>NZ_LELK01000011.1 GCF_001039475.1 Guptibacillus hwajinpoensis
TTCGGGAGATCCATGAGGATCTGGCATCGCGCAGCTGACGAAGAAGTTCGCCGCTTATCGCGCCCCGTGTGAGAACATGGAAGTTAAGCTCTCGCGCCGATGGTAGTTGGGGGATCTCCCCCTGCAAGAGTAGGACGTCGCTGGGCAACGATGAGAAGTCAGAGATCATTTGATCTCTGACTTTTTTTATGTTTAATAATCTTTAGAATATATGTCATTCCTATTAGCTCTCTATACCCCTCTATCATTCCTATTAATTGGACAGTACTTAAGTGGTTCATGCAGAGTCAAGAATAAAATAGAAGTTAGTCAACTATATCAAAAGGGTATTGTTAAAAGATAGAGTGGTAATAGACTAGGTTAGATCACTAAGAAAAAACAACAATATATATATTATCTTCTCCTCTGATTAATTGAGACGTATAAAACACCTCTTGAAAAACCAAGAAAAAAAGAGACGGTTTAAGTGTTTTTATTCTATCTAAAATGGTAATGCTTGAATAGGACAGACGCAGAAGCCTGTCTCTTTGCAATCCTACATAAACGCGTTATAATATACTCAACGTCAAATATAGTCAAAGTCAGTATGGAGACGGAGAGGAGGGAAATAAGTGAGGAATGTTTCCGATATTATCGAAGCTTACTTAAAGAAAATACTAATGGTGGATGGCAAGGATGCCGTTGAAATTAAGCGAAGTGAAATTGCGGATAAATTTCAATGTGTTCCCTCTCAAATTAATTATGTTATTAATACTCGCTTTACGATTGAAAAAGGGTACATTGTGGAAAGTAAGAGAGGTGGAGGGGGCTATATAAGAATTGTTAAGGTCAAACCCGAAACCCACGCTGATTTAATTGATGAGATGTTACACCTTGTTAAAAATCAAGTTCCACAGGTAGTTTCTGAAAATATTATCCTTCGTTTGCTAGAAGAAGAGGTAATTTCGGAACGAGAAGCGAAGTTAATGTTAAGCGTACTTGATCGTACTGTGATTACAATAGAACTACCGTTACGAGATCATTTGCGAGCAAATATGTTGCGTGCAATGCTTATAGCATTAAAATATAAATAATAACTACCTTTAAGGATAAAAGGGGAGGGTTGCCGGATGACATGCCAAGAATGTGGTGAGCGCCCAGCTACGCTTCATTTCACCAAAATAATAAACGGTGAAAAAACAGAAATTCATATTTGTGAAAAATGCGCTAAAGAAAAAGGTGAGGCTGAGCCAGGCACTAACCATTTTTCTATCCATAACTTATTATCGGGATTACTTAATTTCGAAACACCTATTGGGGATAGTCCCGCACAATCTTTTTACAAACAGCAGCAGACTAATTGCCCGAAATGCGGTATATCTTATCAGCAATTCACGAAAATTGGTCGTTTTGGTTGCTCAGTGTGTTACAAAACGTTCGCAGACAAACTTGATCCGATACTTAAGAAAGTACATGGTGGCAATACTGCTCATACTGGTAAAGTGCCTACACGAGCAGGTGCTGCCATACAAATTGAGCGTAAAGTACAGAACCTTCGAAGTAAGATGAAAGAATACATCGAACTTGAAGAATTCGAAAAAGCTGCTGAAACAAGAGATATCATTCGTTCCCTAGAACAACGAACTTCTTGGGAAGGAGGAGAATAATGTCACTTCAGCGATTTATCAGTGAAGCTGTAAGCCCTTGGATGAAAGATGAAGGTCCGGATTCAGACATTGTCATGAGTAGTAGAGTTAGATTCGCTCGAAACTTAAAAAATTATGTCTTCCCGATTCTTTCCGATCGTGAACAGAATTTAGAGGTTATCAAAGAGGTCCGAAGTGAATTTAATGATGTGCCTGATGACCATATTGGGGAACTTGAACTACTTGAGATGGAAGATCTCAAACCCATTGAAAAAAGAGTACTTGTTGAGAAGCACCTTATTAGTCGTAATCTAATAGAGCAATCCAAAAATGGTGCTGTTCTTCTCAGTGAAAATGAAACAGTTAGCATTATGGTCAATGAGGAAGACCATTTTCGTATTCAATGTCTAGTAGCTGGTTTTGAACTTAAAAAGGCATTTAATTTAGCTAATTCTCTTGATGACTGGATAGAGAGTAAGGTTGATTACGCTTTTGATGAAAGAAGAGGATACTTAACAAGTTGCCCTACTAATGTTGGAACTGGTATGAGGGCTTCAGTAATGTTGCACCTTCCTGCATTAGTTCTAACGCAACAGTTAAATCACATTATTCCTGCTATAAACCAACTTGGCCTCGTTGTAAGAGGAAGCTATGGAGAAGGAAGTGAAGCGCTGGGTAATATCTTTCAAATCTCAAATCAAATTACACTTGGTAAAACAGAGACTGATATTATCGAAGATCTCCAGGGTGTTGTTATGCAGGTCATTGAGAAGGAAAGAGCTGCGAGACGCGCGTTACTTGATAATTCTAGAATTGAGCTTGAGGATCGTGTTTATCGATCACTTGGTATCCTTGAGAATAGCAGAATTATTCAATCAAAAGAAGCAGCTAAATGTCTTTCAGACGTTCGATTAGGAATTGATTTAGGACTTGTAAAAGGCCTATCCAAATCGATTCTGACTGAGTTGCTCATCTTAACTCAGCCAGGCTTTCTACAGCAATTTGCTGGCGCAAGCTTAACCCCGACAGAACGGGATATCAAACGAGCTACTTTAATAAGAGAACGACTTGAACTAGAATATCAACTATCGAAGAAATCGGAGGGTGATGAACAATGATGTTTGGACGATTTACAGAACGTGCCCAGAAAGTACTTGCTTTAGCACAGGAAGAAGCGATTCGACTTGGTCATAACAATGTAGGAACAGAACATATTCTTCTAGGCTTAATTCGCGAAGGTGAAGGAATTGCTGCAAAAGCGCTGACGGCGCTAGGACTTGGTTCAGAAAAGATTCAAAAAGAAGTTGAGAAGTTAATTGGCCGTGGACAGGATTCTGTCCAGTCAATCCACTATACTCCAAGGGCTAAGAAGGTAATTGAATTATCAATGGATGAAGCTCGTAAATTAAGTCATTCATACGTTGGTACTGAGCATATCCTACTAGGGCTTATCCGTGAAGGTGAAGGCGTAGCTGCAAGAGTGCTTAACAATCTTGGAGTAAGCTTAAACAAAGCGCGTCAACAAGTATTGCAACTGTTAGGAAGCAATGAAAGTTCTTCATCTAGCCATCAAGCTGGAGGTGCCAGTGCAAATACACCAACACTAGATAGTTTAGCTAGAGATCTAACAGTTATTGCACGTGACAATGGCCTTGATCCTGTAATTGGCCGAAGCAAAGAGATTGAACGTGTTATCGAGGTGCTTAGTCGCCGTACCAAAAACAACCCAGTTCTAATTGGTGAACCAGGTGTCGGTAAGACAGCCATTGCTGAAGGTTTAGCTCAGCAAATTATTAATAACGAAGTACCAGAAACGCTTCGTGATAAGCGCGTTATGACTCTGGATATGGGAACCGTTGTAGCAGGAACGAAATATCGCGGGGAATTCGAAGATCGCTTGAAGAAAGTGATGGACGAAATTCGTCAAGCAGGTAACATCATTCTATTCATTGATGAACTTCACACGCTAATTGGTGCTGGTGGCGCGGAAGGTGCGATTGATGCATCGAATATTCTTAAACCTGCTCTAGCACGTGGTGAGCTACAATGTATCGGAGCAACTACCCTTGATGAGTACCGTAAGTATATTGAGAAAGACGCCGCTCTTGAGCGTCGTTTCCAGCCGATTCAGGTTAATGAACCTACAAGTGATGAATCAGCATTAATTCTAAAAGGTCTTCGCGATCGTTATGAAGCCCATCACCGTGTAACTATTACTGATGAGGCAATTGAAGCAGCAGTTAAGCTGTCAGACCGATATATTTCAGATCGCTTCTTGCCAGATAAAGCTATTGATTTAATAGACGAAGCAGCTTCGAAAGTTCGTCTACGTTCATATACAGCACCACCAAATTTGAAAGAGCTTGATAAAAAGTTAGAAGAAGTGCGTAAAGAAAAAGATGCTTCTGTTCAAAGTCAGGAGTTTGAGAAAGCAGCTTCCCTACGTGATTCAGAGCAACGTTTACGCGAACAGCTTGAACAAACGAAGAAGGAATGGAAAGAAAAACAAGGGAAAGAGAACCAAGAAGTTTCTCCTGAAGATATTGCGATCGTCGTTGCAAACTGGACCGGTATCCCGGTTTCTAAATTAGAAGAACAGGAAACAGAGCGTCTTCTAAGAATGGAGGAAATCCTTCATAATCGCTTAATTGGTCAGGAAGAAGCAGTTAAGTCGATCTCGAAAGCGGTACGTCGAGCACGTGCTGGACTAAAAGATCCGAAACGTCCAATTGGCTCGTTTATCTTCTTAGGACCAACTGGTGTTGGTAAAACTGAACTAGCTCGCGCCGTTGCAGAAACGTTATTCGGTGAAGAAGATTCAGTTATCCGAATTGATATGTCTGAGTATATGGAGAAACACTCAACATCACGACTAGTAGGTTCACCTCCAGGATATGTTGGCTATGAAGAAGGCGGACAATTAACTGAAAAAGTACGCCGCAAACCTTATTCAGTTATCCTTCTAGATGAAATTGAAAAAGCACATCCAGATGTGTTTAACATCTTGCTCCAAGTTCTGGAAGATGGCCGTTTAACAGATTCCAAAGGTCGAGTTGTTGATTTCCGTAACACCGTCGTTATCATGACCTCAAACGTAGGGGCAAGCACGCTGAAGCGCAATAAATACGTTGGCTTTACAACGGGCTCTGAAGGTCAGGAATACAGTGATATGAAGGGTAAAGTAATGGACGATTTAAAGAAAACCTTCCGTCCAGAATTCTTGAACCGTATTGACGAAACCATTGTCTTCCACTCTCTTGAGAAGAAACACCTTAAAGAAATCATTGTCTTAATGGTCAATAGTCTTAAAGCACGTTTATCAGACCATGGTATTGATTTTGAACTAACTGACTCTGCTTTAGATAAAATCTCTGAAGAAGGTTACGATCCAGACTACGGAGCTCGACCACTTCGAAGATCACTACAGCGTCATATTGAAGATCGTCTTTCTGAAGAGTTATTAAAAGGCAACATTGAAAAAGGTCAAAGAGTAAAAATCGATTATCAAAATGAAAACTTCTCAGTAGAAACACTTTCTGAAGCTACATCATCCTAGAAGAACCAACCGGAAGGCAATTGTCTTCCGGTTTTCTAATTTTTTTAGAGTGGTTGTCTCTATTTAAGGGAATGGGTATAAAAGTACTACAATAATGAGAATTGTACAAGGTCATATGAACTTGTAATTTATGATAAGCTTAGTCTAAACAACATGTGCTGTACTATCGAAAGTGAGGAAGAAGGATGGCAAAGAAAAAAACGAAATTCATGTGTCAGGATTGTGGGTATGAATCTCCAAAATGGATGGGGAAGTGTCCGGGCTGTCACCAGTGGAATACGATGGTTGAAGAATTTCTACCTTCAGATAATGATCGTAGAAGATTTGTAACTTCTGATGAAGGGACGATGAGTAAAGCAACGTCAATTCGAAGTATACAAAAAGAAATGGAGCCGAGAATTTTTACGCAAATTACGGAGCTTGATCGTGTATTAGGAGGAGGAGTTGTTCCAGGTTCACTCGTACTTGTTGGAGGAGACCCGGGTATTGGTAAATCAACGCTTTTACTGCAAACATCATCAAAACTTGCTGATCAAGATCATCCCGTTTTGTATATATCAGGTGAGGAGTCTGTTAAGCAAACGAAGATACGTGCAGATCGTTTAGGAGTCGATGCAGAAAAATTATTTGTATTAGCGGAGACAGATCTTGAGTATATTAGTAAAGCGATTGAAGAAATAAACCCCCAACTTGTCATTATTGACTCAATTCAGACGATATTCAGGTCAGAAGTCACTTCAGCTCCGGGGAGCGTTTCACAAGTAAGAGAGTGTACATCACAGCTTATGAGAATTGCTAAGACAAGAGGCATTGCTATTTTCATTGTTGGTCACGTTACGAAAGAAGGGTCGATAGCAGGACCGCGACTTCTTGAACATATGGTTGATGCTGTTCTGTATTTTGAAGGTGAACGACATCACACGTTTAGGATTCTCCGTGGGGTTAAGAATCGTTTCGGTTCAACAAATGAAATAGGTGTGTTTGAAATGAAAGAAGAGGGACTTGAAGAAGTGCTTAACCCTTCAGAAATCTTTCTAGAAGAACGATCTTCGGGTGCAGCTGGCTCAACTGTTGTCGCTTCGATGGAAGGAACTCGAACAGTTCTCGTAGAGATTCAGGCACTTATTTCACCGACTAGCTTTGGTAACCCGCGTAGGACCGCTACAGGAATAGATCATAATCGTGTATCACTACTAATGGCAGTCCTAGAGAAACGAGTTGGTCTTCTACTTCAGAACCAGGATGCCTATCTAAATGTTGCAGGTGGCGTCAGGCTTGATGAACCGGCTATCGATCTTGCTATTGCTGTATCAATTGCATCAAGCTTTAGGGATAAGCCAACAAGACCATCAGATATTGTCGTTGGAGAAATTGGTCTTACTGGTGAGATTAGACGTGTTTCACGTATTGAACAGCGTGTGATTGAAGCAGCTAAGCTTGGATTTGAACGCGCAATCATTCCTAAGAAAAATATAGGTGGTTGGACTTTCCCAGAAGGGATTCAAGTAATTGGTGTCCAAACTGTAGACGAAGCATTAAATGAGGCGTTAGGAGGGCAGTAAATGGAGATAGATAAGCAGCAAGAAGTTATAAATGAAATCCTAAAAATAGTAGCGCCAGGAACTCAGTTGAGACACGGCATTGATAATATTCTCCGAGCTAAGACTGGAGGATTAATTGTTGTTGGGTATGATGGAAAAGTTCAAGATCTTGTCGACGGTGGTTTTTCAATTGAATGTCGGTTCACACCAGCATACTTATATGAACTTGCTAAGATGGATGGGGCTATTATCTTAAATAAAGAAGCATCTAGGATTTTATATGCGAATACTCAGCTCATCCCAGAAACCTCAATTTCTTCAACGGAAACCGGAATCCGGCATCGAACAGCAGAACGAGTTGCCAAGCAAACAGGTAATCTAGTGATATCTATTTCTCAACGGCGCAACGTTATTACTCTCTATCAAGGAAGTATCCGATATTCTCTTAAAGAGATTGGCGTAATTCTTACGAAAGCAAATCAAGCTATGCAGACACTTGAGAAATATAAGTCGGTACTAGATCAGGGAATAACAGATCTAGGAGCTCTAGAATTTGAGGAGCTTGTTACTCTCCAAGAGGTAGCTCAAGTGATTCATCGTATTGAGATGGTTCTTCGAATTAAAAAAGAGATTTTAAATTATATTAACGAACTAGGAACAGAAGGTCGACTTATTAGCATGCAAATGGAGGAACTTGTTTCCAATCTTGAAGATGAAGCCAAGTGGTTAATTGGCGATTATGTGAAAGAAGTAGACGAGACGCCAGCAGACGTTATGAAGAGACTGAAGAAACTGACCAGCGACGATCTTCTTGAGGAAAATTCGATTATGCGAATTCTAGGCTATGCTGACCAGAATGTGAATGTAACGCCAAGGGGCTATCGTATTCTACATAAGATTCCGCGCTTGCCTTCAAATATCATTGAGAATCTAGTGGAACGTTTCGATACCCTGAATGCAATATCCAAAGCGTCCATAGAGGAACTAGATCAAGTAGATGGAATTGGCGCTATACGCGCAAAGAAGATTAAAGAGGGTTTAAAGCGAATTCAAGAACAATTGTTTGTAGATCGCCATATCTAGTGCGATCAAATAGACATTCAATTGGGGCTGTGCTAATCTATAATTAATTTAGAGTAATGAAAGTTAACATATAATCATACTATAAATTTTGCATAATTCAAGGATATACGTTTCAATTTTGATAATTTGTTTATAATGTTAAAAGGAGGTGAAAACGTCAATGATAAAGTGGATCGTGCAGTTGTTTTTTATCATTTTAGGCGGAGCGCTGGGCTTAGTATATTTACCAGATTTAATACAATTACTCAATATAGGGGATCTTCCTTCGGTATTTAGCAACTCTTATGCAGGAGCTGTAATAGGAGCTGTGCTCTTCTTTCTAGCAACTTTTTGGGTGACAGATTATATTGTAGACTTTATAAGACTTATTGAAGAAAAGGTTGTGAAAGCACCGGTTGGAGACGTACTATTTGGGTCAATTGGACTGATTATTGGACTTATAGTTGCATTTTTAATAAACGTATCTCTGGCTGAAATTAATCTCCCGGTTGTTAGTAATGTTCTGCCAATCTTTATATCTGTCCTTTGTGGTTACTTTGGCTTCCAGGTAGGCTTTAAGAAACGTGATGAACTGATTAATCTGTTCATTAATAACAAAGGCAAGGATAAAAAGAAAGATGCTGATGAAGACGAGATCGATGCTGGTTCTTCTAAGCTTAAAATTCTTGATACAAGTGTCATCATCGATGGTAGAATCGCAGATATTTGCCAAACTGGTTTTCTAGAAGGAACGCTTGTTATTCCTCAGTTTGTTCTTGAAGAATTACAGCATATAGCTGATTCGTCTGATGTTTTAAAGCGTAATCGTGGTCGACGTGGACTTGATATTTTGAACAAGATCCAGAAAGAACTTGAAGTGAACGTTGAAATATATGAAGGTGACTTTGAAGAAATACAAGAAGTAGACAGCAAGCTTGTTAAACTCGCGAAACTTGTTAATGGTATGGTTGTTACAAATGATTTTAATTTGAACAAAGTCTGTGAACTACAAAAAGTTCAAGTATTGAACATTAATGACTTAGCAAATGCTGTGAAGCCGGTTGTTCTTCCAGGCGAAGAGCTTAACGTTCAGGTCATTAAGGATGGGAAAGAATATAACCAGGGCGTTGCTTATTTAGATGATGGTACAATGATTGTAGTAGAAGAAGGAAGAAACTATATAGGTAAAACAATTGATGTGCTTGTGACGAGTGTGTTGCAAACATCAGCTGGGCGGATGATTTTTGCGAAGCCCAAACTTCTTGAAAAAGCACTTTAGGCGATAGGCGACGGGGGTTCTAGGTTTGAAGTATTCAGTGGTTATTCCTGCGGCTGGTCAGGGAAAACGGATGAACGCAGGGAGAAACAAGCAATTTATTATGCTAGAAGAAAAACCGATTATCGTTCACACGATATCGGTTTTTCAAAGTGATGAGTATTGTGAAGAGATTGTGCTTGCTGTAAATGAGCGGGAACATGACGAATTTCGTTCTCTTATACAGACTCATGAACTAACTAAAGTAACGCAAATTGTAACAGGCGGTAAGGAAAGACAGCAAAGTGTATACGAAGGACTTAAAGCACTTGATGGAGATAAAATCGTTTTAATACACGATGGTGCCCGTCCATTTTTTACGCATGAAGTTGTAAGGGAAGCCGCTAAAGCAGCAGAATATTATGATGGTGCAATAGTAGCTGTGCCAGTTAAAGATACTATTAAACAGGTGGACGAACTGGAGGTCAAGCAAACCATTGATCGATCAAGCTTGTGGGCAGTGCAGACTCCGCAGGCTTTTCGTCTGTCTGTTATTAAAGAAATTCATCGCTGGGCTGAAGAGCATCAAATTGTCGGTACAGATGATGCTAGTCTTGTAGAAATGAACGGTCGTTCGGTACATGTGATCCTTGGAGACTATTGGAATGTTAAATTAACAACCCCTGAGGATTTAATCTTTGCTAGAGCGATTTTGCGAGAGAAGAAGGAGAGTGGAATGTAATGCGAGTTGGTCATGGATTTGATGTACACAAGTTAGTAGGGAACCGCCCGTGTATTATTGGAGGAGTAACGATTCCGTTCGAAAAAGGACTTTTAGGCCATTCGGATGCGGATGTGCTACTTCACTCTGTTGCGGATGCATGTCTTGGGGCTGTCGGTGAAGGGGACATTGGAAAACATTTTCCCGACACAGATGAAGCTTTTAAAGATGCAGATTCGAAGGAACTTCTTCGCCACGTCTTCCAAATTGTGAAGGAAAAAGGATACATTCTTGGGAATATAGACTGCACAATTATCGCTCAGCTTCCCAAAATGGCTCCTCATATAACGGCAATGCGTGAAGTGATCGCAAGCCTTCTAGAAGCTGACCTTAGTCAAGTGAATGTGAAAGCAACGACTTCTGAAAAGCTAGGGTTTACTGGTAGGGGCGAAGGAATTGCTGCTGAGGTTGTAGTCCTGCTTCAAAAGACTTGACCGATAATTTGACTCTAATGGTAAAATAATAAGACAGTTAAAGATAAAAATTAATGGTGGTGGATAGAATGGGAAACGAAGTAAGGGTGCGCTATGCCCCAAGTCCAACAGGATATTTACATATTGGGAATGCACGAACAGCTTTATTTAATTATTTATTTGCGAGAAGTCAGAATGGCAAGTTCATCATTCGTATTGAAGATACAGATCAGTCGCGTAATGTTGAAGGCGGAGTAGAGAATCAGCTTGATTACTTAAAATGGCTTGGAATGGATTGGGACGAAAGTGTTGATAAAGAGGGAGAGTATGGCCCTTATAGTCAGATGGAACGTCTCGACATTTACACAGAACATACAAAAGAGCTTCTAGAAAAAGAGTTAGCTTATAAGTGTTATTGTACAGAGGACGAGCTGGAAGCAGAACGCGAAGCTCAGCGCGCGCGTGGCGAGATGCCGCGTTATTCTGGAAAGTGTCGTCACCTTACAGAGGATCAGCGTGAGAAAATGGAAAGTGAAGGAAGAGAGCCAAGTATTCGCTTCGCTGTTCCACGTGACAAGGAATATGCTTTTGATGATGTTGTAAAAGACCGTGTATCCTTTGAATCTAATGGAATCGGCGACTTTGTTATTGTGAAGAAAAACGGAATTCCAACTTACAACTATGCTGTTGCGCTAGACGATCATCATATGAAGATTTCTCACGTTCTACGTGGAGATGATCACATTTCAAATACACCAAAGCAGCTTATGATCTATGAAGCATTTGGTTTTGAGCCGCCTAAGTTTGGTCACATGACTCTTATTGTTAATGATCAGAAGAAGAAGCTTAGTAAGCGTGATAAATCGATCGTTCAATATATTGAGCAATACCATGATTTAGGTTTTCTTCCTGAAGCGTTGTTTAACTTTGTGACGCTACTTGGATGGTCACCTAAAGGGGAAGAAGAACTATTCACTAAAGATCAACTTATTGAGATCTTTGATCCAGAGCGTTTATCGACATCTCCAGCTGTATTTGATTCACAAAAGTTATACTGGATGAATAACCAATATATTAAAGAAGCGAGTATCGAGCGCGTAGTTGAGCTTGCTCTTCCACATTTAGTTGAGGCTGGTAGGTTCCCGCTTGAGATGACGCCTGAACAAATGGAATGGGCAAAAGAGCTTATTTCGCTTTATCAGGAGCAACTTCACTATGGACGGGAAATTGTCGAGCTTACTGAGTTGTTCTTTAAACAAGAAATTCAGTATAATGAAGAAGCAATGACCGTTTTAAATGAAGAACAGGTACCAGAAGTAATGCAAGGATTTATTGATCAGCTTGAAAGTGTAGAGGAGTTTGAGCCTGCTGCAATCAAGTCTGCTATTAAAGCAACACAGAAGGCAACAGGTCACAAAGGTAAGAAATTATTTATGCCAATCCGTGTTGCAACTACTGGTGAAACACATGGACCTGAGCTTCCGCAGGCTATTTCTCTCCTTGGTAGAGAGGCTGTTAATGCTCGCTTAAATCAAGTTATATCAATGAGTAAATAAAGCTATACTATAGAAATACAATCGTTGATGAGGAGAAGTAAATGAGTTGAATTCTTTGTAGAGAGAGTCACCCCTGGCTGAAAGTGACTTAAGAATTCACACATTGAAATGCACCTCTGAGTCTCCTACAGAAAGCCATAGTGGCCATTATGCAGGAGCGGCGCCGCCGTTATCGGTGAAAGGAATTTTCTTTCTATAAGAGAATTCGAAGCAGAGTGGAACCACGCAATAGGCGTCTCTGTGTGATGGAATGATCACACAGAGGCGCTTTTTTTATTAGGTATTCATGTCAAGCGTATCTCGTGGAGTCATGAGAAGAGAGGAGTGGAGGATTTGTGGAAGACGTTGAAACAAGATATTGATGTTGTCTTTGATCAGGACCCTGCTGCAAGAAGTTACTTTGAAGTGATTTTGACCTATGCAGGTCTTCATGCCATTTGGTCACATCGAGTTGCTCATTGGTTCTGGAAGAAAAAATTCTTTTTTCTTGCAAGAGCGGTTTCCCAACTTAGTCGTTTCTTTACAGGGATCGAAATACACCCTGGAGCAACAATTGGAGAACGCTGTTTCATTGACCACGGGATGGGTGTTGTCATAGGTGAAACTTGTGAGATCGGTAATAACGTTACACTCTTTCAAGGTGTAACCCTTGGTGGAACAGGTAAAGAAAAAGGAAAGCGACACCCTACACTTGAAGACAATACACTCGTAGCCACAGGTGCTAAAGTGCTTGGCTCCATTACAATAGGACAGAATTCAAAAGTAGGGGCAGGGTCAGTTGTTCTGCAAGATGTGCCAGAGGATTCTACTGTCGTAGGTATACCAGGACGTGTCGTTATTCAAAACGGTGTTAAAGTGCCTCATAATCTTGATCATCATAAAATGCCGGATCCGGTTGCAGATAAATTTAAATTAATGGAGCAAGAAATGCTCGCACTAAAAGAGGAAGTCCAAAGCCTAAGAAAGAGGAGTGAAAGTTATGGCGATTAAGTTATACAATACTTTGACGCAGAAGAAGGAGTCTTTTCAACCGATTGAAGAGGGAAAAGTGAAGATGTATGTATGTGGGCCAACCGTTTACAATTACATTCACATTGGAAATGCTCGTCCAGCCATCGTTTTTGATGTTGTTCGTCGTTATCTTGAGTATCGTGGATACGATGTGCGATATATATCTAACTTTACTGATGTGGATGATAAATTAATTCGAGCTGCTAATGAGCTTGGTGAAGAGGTTCCGGATGTCGCTGAGCGCTTTATTGAGGCTTATCATGAAGATACAGGTGCACTTGGCGTTAAACGAGCTAATGAACATCCAAGAGTAACAGAGAATATGGATGAAATCATTGCATTTATCGAAGCACTTATCGAGAAGGATTTTGCGTATGAATCTGAAGGTGATGTGTATTTCAGAACAAAACAATTCGAAGGATATGGTAAACTTTCTCATCAATCAATCGATGAACTGAAGCTCGGTTCACGTATTGGTGTGGGTGAGAAGAAGGAAGACCCTCTTGATTTCACACTGTGGAAGGCAGCTAAAGAAGGTGAGATCTCCTGGTCAAGTGCATGGGGAGAAGGGCGACCTGGCTGGCATATCGAATGCTCCGCGATGGCTCAGAAGTATCTTGGAGATACAATTGATATTCATGCGGGAGGAAAAGACCTTGCATTTCCACACCATGAGAACGAGGTTGCTCAAACGGAAGCGTTAACTGGGCACACTTTTGCGAATTACTGGCTTCATAACGGGTATATCAACATTAACAATGAGAAAATGTCAAAATCACTAGGTAACTTCGTTCTAGTGCATGACTTAATTAAACAGCATGATCCAGAAGCCATTCGCTTCTTTATGCTGTCCGTTCACTACCGTAACCCGATTAACTTTAATCATGAGTTGCTTCAAAGTGCAAAAACAGGGTTGGATCGGATTAAAGACACTGTAGAAAATCTTGAACATCGGTTAGAAAATAGCGCAGACCTTGCTGAAGATGTGGCGGCTTGGAAAGAAAAGATCGAAGAGTTTCGCCAACGGTTTGTAGAAGAGATGGATGATGATTTTAATACCGCTAATGCTATATCTATACTGTTTGAATTATCAAAAGAAGCGAATCTCTATCTTCAAGGTTCTAATTCTTCAAAAGAAGTGCTTGAACTGTTAATTGAGCGATTTAATGATTTTGGTTCAGTACTTGGCGTTTCTTTCAGAGCAGAAAAGGCCCTTCTAGATGAAGATATTGACCAATTGATTGAAGAGCGGAATAACGCAAGAAAAGAGCGTAATTTTGCTAGAGCAGATGAAATTCGTGATGAATTAAAAGACCAGGGCATTCTTCTTGAGGATACACCTCAGGGCGTTCGCTGGAAGAGGATGTAAGCGATGAAGGAATTGGATGTGAAACAACTAAATTCTCTGGCGCTTGCGTATATGGGGGATTCAGTAATTGAAATCAATGTTAGGAAACGACTTCTTTTGCTGGGCCATATTCGACCGAACCAGCTACATCGCACAGCAACGAAGTACGTTTCTGCAAAAGCTCAGGCAGCGTTTCTACACCAGGTCCTTAACCAAGGAGTACTTTCTGAAGAAGAAGCGGGTGTAGTACGGAGAGGGCGTAACGCCAAATCAGGTACAGTGCCGAAGAATACAAGTGTTAGTACGTATAAATACTCAACGGCTCTTGAAGCCTTGTTTGGCTATCACTACTTACAGGGAAATGAAGAGAGAGTAGATGAATTATTAGAAGACCTATACAAATTCGTAGAAGAACCAAAGAAAGAAGTGAAGTCTGATGGATAAAGAATTTATTGTTGGGCGTAATGCTGTACTTGAAGCCTTACGCTCAGGTCATGAAATTAATAAAATTTGGATTAACGAAGGTTCACAGAAAGGACCACTGCAAAACCTTATTCAAAAAGCAAAAGAACAAAATGTTCTTGTACAATTCGTTCCAAAACGTAAACTTGAACAATTGTCAGGTGAAAGTAACCACCAGGGAGTCGTTGCGTCTATCGCTGCCTATGAATATGCCGATCTAGAGGATCTGTTTAAAAAGGCAGAAGACTCGGGACAACCTCCTTTATTTCTCATTCTTGATGAAATCGAAGATCCACATAATTTAGGGTCTATTCTAAGAACGGCCGACTCAGCTGGTGCACACGGTGTTATTATTCCAAAGCGAAGAGCGGTAGGATTAACATCTACTGTAGCAAAATCCTCTACAGGTGCAATTGAATACATTCCTGTTGCGCGTGTAACAAATCTTGCACGAACAATGGATGAACTGAAAGAGCGAGGAATCTGGTTTGTAGGTACGGATGCACAAGGCGGTCAGGATTATAGAGAAGCTGATTATGATATGGGAATAGGACTTGTTATTGGTAGCGAGGGAAAAGGAATGGGTCGACTTATTAAAGACAAATGCGACTTTCTTGTTAGTCTTCCAATGGCAGGTAAGGTTACATCACTGAATGCATCTGTAGCTGCCGGGTTAATGATGTATGAGGTTTATCGTCAACGTCATCCTCTGGGGGAGTAAATTATGGACGTGCTGTTAGTTGATGGGTATAACATCATAGGGGCCTGGACTGAGTTAAGGTCACTAAAAGAGAAAGATTTCAGTAAAGCCCGAGAACTCCTTATTGAGAAGATGGCTGAATACCAGGCATATACAGGTTATCAGGTGATCGTCGTTTTTGACGCTCACCTCTCACATGGGATAGAGAAGCGTCATAGCCAGTACCGAGTGGAAGTTATTTACACAAGGGAAAACGAAACAGCGGATGAACGAATTGAAAAAATGGCTCGAGAGCTTAAAGGGATTCGGACTCAAATTCACGTTGCTACTTCTGATTATACTGAGCAATGGGCGATCTTTGGACAGGGAGCGTTAAGGAAATCTGCACGGGAGCTGTATAATGAAATGCAGCGGATTGAAAAGGGAATCGAAAAAAGAGTAGATACCGAGAATCGTAAGAATCGCTCATCAGGCCTGTATTTATCAGAGGAAGTTAGCGAAATATTTGAAAAATGGCGAAGAGGTGGAAAATAGTAGGTTGACGATTTTTCGACACGTACTGTATAATATTTCTATATAGCGTACTGGTCGGGGGGAACGCATATTGAGCACAGTAGACCTCAAAGAAACCACGGTAGATCAAGAACAACTGACAGTAGACCAAAGACACCTGGAACACGTAGCATTTGATCAACTTGATGATGAATTGCTCGTCATCATGGTACATGAAGGTCACAGCAGAGCGTTGGAACATTTAATTACGAAGTATAAAAATTTCGTGCGCGCTAAGGCTAGGTCGTATTTTCTTATTGGAGCAGACCGAGAAGACATCATTCAAGAAGGGATGATTGGTCTCTACAAAGCTATACGTGATTTTAGAGGAGACAAGTTCTCATCTTTTAAAGCGTTTGCCGAACTGTGTATCACCCGGCAGATGATTACAGCTATTAAAACCGCTACGAGACAAAAGCATATCCCGCTCAATTCTTACGTATCGCTTGATAAGCCTATTTACGATGAAGAATCTGACCGGACATTACTAGACGTCATTTGCGGCACAAAAGTTACTGATCCTGAGGAATTAATCATTAATCAGGAAGAATTTGATGATATCGAACTTAAAATGTCTGAAATTTTAAGCGATTTAGAAAGAAAAGTTCTTATGCTTTATCTTGATGGACGTTCTTATCAGGAAATTTCGGTTGATTTAAATCGTCACGTAAAGTCGATTGACAATGCTTTACAGCGTGTGAAACGAAAGCTTGAGAGATATCTTGAGCTACGAGAAGTCAGCCTTTGATAGGGACAAGCTTATAATAGGTTTTTAAAAAAGGCAGGGGATCTCCCCTGTTTTTTCTTTGTGGTGCCTTTGGAGGCTTTATTGACACGCTGAAACACGCTGTGATAAAGTGATAAAAGTAAGAATGTCAAACTTTTTGTCAGGTTTGTAGGAACGTCACAGTGTCGCTGAGCGTTTTTTTATTTTGGTCTTTTTTAGTTTAGAAGAGCTTTAAATACAAACTTCACAACTGCGCGGCTTAGGAAGGTGTCATTATGCGTAAAAAAGCAGTACTAGCATGTGTTCAATGCAACAGCCGAAACTATACAACTATGAAAAACTCACAGACAAGCCCGGCCCGCATCGAAGTTAAAAAGTATTGCAAATACTGCGATGCCCATACGACGCATCGCGAAACAAAGTAATGCCTCAAAGGGTTCGTTTGCCGCGGGGCAAACAGCATCAAAATAGATTCTCGGGGGAGTTTTCCGCCAGATTAATTGGGGGTAGCAAGTAATGGCAAGTATTGTTCAACGTTCTGGTAAGTTCTTTCGTAATGTCGCAAGTGAAATGAAGCGGGTGAGCTGGCCTACACGTAAAGAATTAACTCGCTATACGATCGTAACTGTTACGACAGTTATTTTAATAGCGGTGTTCTTTGCGCTAATTGACCAGGGTATTTCCTCGTTAATCCGCCTCATTTTAGGATAATTCGTTATAAAAAATCATTCTCAAGGTTAGAATGAGAGAGTAAATGAGCTGGGGAGGGAAGGACAACAGTCCTGCATATATGGAAAAAAGATGGTATGTTGTTCATACGTACTCGGGGTATGAAAACAAAGTAAAAACCAACCTTGAAAAAAGGGTTGAAACAATGGGCATGACAGACAAGATCTTTCGTGTACTCGTCCCGGTAGAAGAAGAAACAGAAATCAAGAATGGTAAGAAAAAGACAGTTATGAAGAAAGTCTTTCCTGGCTATGTTATTACCGAGATGGTCATGACGGACGATTCTTGGTATGTTGTGCGCAACACGCCTGGCGTAACTGGATTCGTAGGATCTAGTGGTGCTGGATCTAAACCTACTGCTTTGCTTCCTGAAGAAGTAGAATCACTTCTTAAGCAAATGGGAATGGAGCAACCAAAAGCAGACGTGGACTTCGAACTGAAAGAGAAAGTTAAAGTTAAAGAAGGACCATTTGCAGACTTTGTAGGTTCTGTTGAAGGTATTGATACTGACAAAGGTAAAGTGAAAGTGCACGTTAATATGTTCGGCAGAGAGACGCCTGTTGAGCTTAATTTCGGGCAGGTTGAGAAGTTCTAATAGAAAAGTCCTTGCTTAACTTTTCGATTAATGATAGAATTTTAATGTTTCATGAGTCTCATACTAATCGAGACATTCAATTGATATAGAAGGTGGGAGGGTGTAAACACCCAAATACCACATCACGGACTTAAGGAGGTGTGTCGCGTGGCTAAAAAGGTAATCAAGGTTGTTAAATTGCAAATCCCGGCTGGGAAGGCAAATCCTGCACCACCAGTAGGACCTGCACTAGGTCAAGCTGGAGTTAACATTATGGGATTCTGTAAAGAGTTTAATGCTCGTACTTCTGACCAAGCTGGTATGATCATCCCAGTAGAAATTACGGTTTTTGAAGACCGTTCATTTACATTTATCACTAAAACTCCACCAGCTGCAGTTCTTCTTAAGAAAGCAGCAGGTATCGAGTCAGGTTCTGGTGAACCAAACCGCAACAAAGTTGCGACTGTGAAGCGTGATAAAGTGCGTGAAATCGCTGAAACAAAAATGCCAGACCTTAACGCAGCGAATGTAGATTCTGCAATGCGTATGGTTGAAGGTACTGCACGTAGCATGGGAATTACGATCGAAGACTAATGTTACACAAGCCGTTGCGATTAAAAGGGATTCCTGCCTGTTGTTTACAGGTTCGCAACTTTTATTATGATGTCGATCATTTGGCGTCATAAATAGTGGGAGGTTAATCCGCTAAACCACATTCAAGGAGGAACACAAAATGGCAAAAAGAGGTAAAAGATACCAGGAGGCTGCCAAGTTAGTTGAACGTACAACTTTCTATGAGCCTCAAGAAGCAGTTGAACTTGTGAAAAAGACTTCTGTAGGAAACTTTGATGGAACAGTTGAAGCAGCAATTCGTCTTGGAGTAGACCCTAAGAAAAACGACCAGCAAGTTCGTGGCGCGGTTGTACTTCCAAACGGAACTGGTAAAACTCAACGCGTTCTTGTTTTCGCAAAAGGCGAAAAAGCGAAAGAAGCTGAAGCAGCAGGCGCTGACTATGTTGGAGAAGCTGATTACATCGCTAAAATCAACGAAGGTTGGTTTGACTTTGACGTAATCGTTGCAACTCCAGATATGATGGGTGAAGTTGGTAAGCTTGGTCGTGTACTAGGACCAAAAGGCTTAATGCCAAACCCGAAAACTGGAACAGTTACTTTCGATGTTGAAAAAGCTGTTAACGAAATCAAAGCTGGTAAAGTAGAGTACCGTGTTGATCGTGCTGGTAACGTCCACGCACCGATCGGTAAGGTATCTTTCGAAGCTGACAAGCTTGTAGAAAACTTGAACACACTTGTGGAGACACTTGTGAAAGTTAAGCCTGCAGCCGCAAAAGGCACGTACCTTAAAAACATCTCGGTTACATCTACAATGGGACCTGGTGTTAAAGTTAACGCATCAACTTACCGCTAATTAAATTAGCTGTTGACATTTGCGTAGCTATTGAATATACTTGTGAATGTTGTTTGATAAATTAATACTTTCTGTACCGTAGACAGCAGGAGTGCTCTTGCACTTAATATCCTGCCGAGGTGTGAAGTGATTCGATACGTATGTAATCGTTAAGCCTTCATGTCTTCGGATGTGAAGGCTTTTTATATGACCTCATATTCCAGGGCGGTATAGATACATTTCTTTAGGAGGTGGAACTATGAGCAGTATAGTTGAACAGAAGAAGCAACTAGTTACAGAAATCGCAGACAAACTACGTGATAGCCAATCAACAATCTTTGTTGATTACCGTGGACTTGATGTTTCTGAAGTAACTGAGCTTCGTAAGCAATTGCGTGATGCAAACGTTGAGTTCCGTGTTTACAAGAACACAATGACTCGCCGCGCAGCAGAAGAGCTTGAACTTACTGATTTGAATGAACACCTTGTCGGACCTACGGCAATCGCGTTCAGCAATGAAGATGTTGTTGCTCCTGCTAAAATCTTGAACAACTTCGCTAAAAATCACGAAGCTCTTGAAATCAAGACTGGTGTAATTGAAGGCGGCGTTGTATCAGTAGAAAAGATCAAAGAACTTGCGGATCTACCAAACCGCGAAGGACTACTTTCTATGTTGCTATCTGTGCTACAAGCACCGATGCGCAATATGGCACTTGCTACAAAAGCTGTGGCTGATCAAAAGGAAGAACAAGGCGCGTAACATTACCGTCTATCAATTGGTATAAATAAAACAAAAATTAAGGAGGATTTACTCATGGGTAACGAGCAAATCATTGAAGCAATCAAAGAAATGACAGTTCTTGAGCTTAACGACCTAGTTAAAGCAATCGAAGAAGAATTTGGTGTAACTGCAGCAGCTCCAGTAGCAGCAGCAGGTGGCGCAGCAGAAGGTGCTGCTGAAGAGCAGACTGAATTTGATGTAGTTCTTGAAAGTGCTGGAAGCAGCAAGATCAAGGTTATCAAAGTAGTTCGCGAAATCACTGGTCTTGGCTTGAAAGAAGCTAAAGAACTAGTTGACGGCGCTCCAAGCTCTATCAAAGAAGGTATTGCTAAAGAAGAAGCTGAAGAGCTTAAAGGCAAGCTTGAAGAAGTTGGCGCAGTAGTAGAAGTTAAGTAATTGATTGTCTGAAACAAAAGCTCGCTTTTAAAAGCGAGCTTTTTGTTATTGGGCGCTACTATTTTTGGTTATGATAAAATAGTAGGAATGGATAGGCTTTTAGAAATGGCGATGAAAAGAGGGAAAGCAATGGGAGAACATTATTATACGAAGAATCCAAGTGTGAAAAGTGATCGGAATCGTATCGCTGAAGAGTTGCGCGGCAGCCGTTTTCAATTCACGACTGATTCTGGTGTTTTTTCAAAGAAAGAAGTCGATTTTGGGAGTAAGCTCCTTATCGAAACATTTGAAGAGCCTGAGATTGAAGGGGATATTGTAGATGTTGGATGTGGCTATGGCCCAATCGGCATATCGCTTGCTTCTGAATTTTCAAATCGTCGTTTTTATTTGCTGGATGTTAATGAGCGTGCGACTGAGCTTGCCATGAACAACGCGATTAAGAATGGTGTAAACAATCTTAGTGTTATGGCGAGTGATCAATTGAGTGCAGTGAAGGACAAAACCTTTGCTTCAGTCGTTACAAATCCTCCTATACGCGCGGGTAAGCAAGTTGTTCATGGGATTCTAGAAGAAGCCCACCACGTTCTAGAAAAAGGTGGTACACTCTGGGTTGTAATTCAAAAGAAACAGGGAGCGCCATCCGCTATCAATAAGCTAGAAGAAATGTTTCAGCATGTTGAAACCGTCGTGAAAAAGAAAGGATACTATATTCTAAAAGCAGTCAAGTAATTTATTAAATTATCCTTTGACTTCATAGACGGGCTATGCTAATATAATATAATGCCAATGATGGATTTTCCAGGCCTTTTTCCTATTATTATGGAGAGAGGTATAAAATACCGTCGTCTGGAAAAACTAATATAATCGCTTATAGTTAAGGGGAAATTTTTATTTATGCCCTTTTTCTTTTTTTGTCCAACGATAGATTCTGTATACCAGAACTGTTTGGATAAAGAAAATAAATACGCTGGATTTGAGGGGTGAATCATTTGACAGGCCAACTAGTTCAGTATGGACGCCACCGCCAAAGAAGAAGCTACGCGCGAATCAAAGAAGTGTTGGATTTGCCAAATCTAATTGAGATTCAAACGGCTTCTTATCAATGGTTTCTTGATGAGGGTTTACGAGAAATGTTCCAGGATATTTCTCCAATCGAAGATTTCACAGGTAATCTTGTGCTGGAATTTATTGATTACAGCCTTGGTGAACCTAAGTATCCCGTTGAAGAGACCAAAGAGCGAGATGTAACATATTCTGCACCTTTACGTGTGAAAGTACGCCTGATCAACAAAGAGACAGGTGAAGTAAAGGAACAAGAAGTGTTCATGGGTGACTTCCCATTGATGACTGAAACAGGTACTTTTATTATTAATGGGGCAGAACGTGTCATCGTATCTCAGCTCGTGCGTTCTCCGAGTGTCTATTATAGTAAAAAGATCGACAAGAACGGCAAAAAGGGATATACAGCTACTGTCATTCCAAACCGAGGAGCATGGCTGGAATTTGAAACTGATGCCAAAGATATTGTCTACGTACGAATTGATCGTACTAGAAAGCTACCAATTACGGTGCTGCTCAGAGCGTTAGGGTTTGGGTCTGATCAAGAAATCATAGATCTCCTAGGTGAAGATGAATATCTTCGCAATACCCTGGAAAAAGACAACACGGACGGCACAGAAAAAGCGCTTCTAGAAATCTATGAACGCTTACGTCCTGGCGAGCCTCCGACTGTCGACAACGCTAAAAGCTTACTTGATTCCCGCTTTTTTGATCCGAAGCGCTATGATCTTGCTAACGTGGGTCGTTACAAGATTAACAAGAAGCTTCATATTAAAAACCGTCTATTCAATCAACGTCTTGCTGAAACGCTCGTTGATCCTGAAACAGGCGAAGTGATTGCAGAAGAGGGCGCGATTCTTGACCGCCGTCTACTTGATCGTATTCTTCCTGCACTTGAGACAAACGTTGGTTTTAAAGACGTTGAACCTCACGGTGGAGTGATTGAAGATGAATCAATAGGCTTGCAATCAATTAAAGTTTACGCTCCTGATGATCCAGAAGGAGAAAGAGTTATTAATGTGATTGGAAATGGTGGAGTTGAAACAGGAGTGAAGAACATCACACCTGGCGACATTATTTCTTCTATTAACTACTTCTTTAACTTACTACATCAGGTTGGTAACACAGATGATATTGATCACCTTGGTAACCGTCGACTTCGTTCGGTTGGTGAGCTACTTCAGAATCAATTCCGTATTGGTCTTTCCCGTATGGAACGTGTGGTTCGTGAACGTATGTCTATTCAGGATACGAACGTAATTACGCCACAGGCGCTAATTAACATCCGTCCTGTTATTGCATCCATCAAAGAGTTCTTCGGTAGCTCTCAATTGTCTCAGTTCATGGATCAGACGAACCCGCTTGCTGAATTAACGCATAAGCGTCGTCTATCTGCACTAGGACCTGGTGGTTTAACACGTGAACGTGCTGGATTTGAAGTTCGTGACGTACATTACTCCCACTATGGAAGAATGTGCCCGATCGAAACACCAGAGGGTCCGAACATTGGGCTAATTAACTCGCTTTCTTCTTATGCACGGGTTAATATCTTTGGCTTTATTGAAACACCTTACCGCAGAGTAGACCCTGAAACAGGTAAAGTGACGGAGTTTATTGACTACCTAACTGCCGATGAACAGGACAACTATGTTGTGGCACAGGCAAACGCGAAGCTAAATGACGATGGTTCATTCCAGGACGAAGATATTGTTGCTCGTTTCCGTGATGAGAACATTATCATTGCTCGTGAAAAGATTGATTACATGGACGTATCCCCGAAACAGGTTGTTTCTGCTGCAACGGCTTGTATCCCGTTCCTTGAGAATGATGACTCCAACCGTGCGCTAATGGGAGCGAACATGCAGCGTCAAGCTGTACCTTTGATGGTTCCTGAAGCACCAATTGTCGGTACTGGTATGGAACACGTTAACGGAAAAGATTCCGGAGCTGCTGTTATTTGTAAGCACGAAGGAATTGTTGAATTTGCATCTGCTGCAGAAATCCGTGTGCGCCGTGTATCTGTCATAGATGGTGAGGAAGTTAAAGGCGACCTTGACCGCTACAAACTGCTTAAATTTATTCGTTCCAACCAAGGAACGTGTTATAACCAAAAGCCTATTGTTTCTGAAGGTGACCGCGTTGTAAAAGGAGAGATCCTTGGAGACGGTCCATCAATGGAAAAAGGTGAAATGGCACTCGGTCGTAACGTTCTTGTCGGATTTATGACATGGGAAGGTTACAACTACGAGGATGCTATTATTATGAGCGAACGTCTCGTAAAAGATGACGTTTATACCTCAATTCATATTGAAGAGTACGAATCAGAAGCACGCGACACTAAGCTTGGACCTGAAGAGATCACGCGTGATATTCCAAACGTTGGGGAAGACGCACTGCGTAATCTCGATGAACGCGGAATCATTCGCATGGGTGCTGAAGTAAAAGATGGAGATATTCTTGTTGGTAAAGTTACTCCTAAGGGTGTAACAGAACTAACGGCTGAAGAACGTCTACTTCATGCAATCTTTGGAGAAAAAGCTCGTGAAGTTCGCGATACATCTCTCCGTGTACCTCACGGCGGCGATGGAATTGTACTAGATGTGAAGATCTTCAACCGTGAAGACGGCGATGAGCTTCCTCCGGGAGTAAATCAACTTGTACGTGTTTACATTGTACAGAAGCGTAAGATACATGAAGGAGATAAGATGGCAGGTCGTCACGGTAACAAAGGTGTTATCTCAAGGATTCTTCCTGAAGAAGATATGCCATATTTACCTGATGGTACGCCAATCGATATCATGTTGAACCCACTAGGTGTTCCTTCTCGTATGAACATTGGACAGGTACTAGAGCTGCATATCGGTATGGCTGCACGCGCACTTGGTATTCACGTAGCAACACCAGTATTTGATGGAGCACGTGAAGAAGATGTGTGGGAAACACTTGAAGAAGCAGGTATGCCACGTGATGGTAAAACTGTTCTATACGATGGTCGTTCGGGTGAACCATTCGACAACCGTATTTCTGTCGGTGTTATGTATATGATTAAACTTGCTCACATGGTTGATGACAAACTTCACGCGCGTTCTACTGGGCCATATTCACTTGTTACCCAGCAACCGCTTGGTGGTAAAGCACAATTCGGTGGACAGCGTTTCGGTGAGATGGAAGTTTGGGCACTTGAAGCATATGGTGCAGCATACACCCTTCAAGAGATTCTGACTGTTAAGTCGGATGATGTTGTTGGACGTGTTAAGACTTACGAAGCAATCGTAAAAGGTGAAAATGTACCTGAGCCTGGTATTCCAGAATCGTTTAAAGTTCTAATCAAAGAGTTGCAATCACTTGGTATGGACGTGAAAATGCTAGCAAGTGATGAGCAAGAGATTGAAATGAAAGAGTTAGACGATGAAGAAGAACAATCCAGTGAGAAATTGAACTTGAATGTTGGGTCAAATCAGGCGAGTGAGTAAGGGTTAAAGCTGAATTCTAAAGGGAGGTAGGCCCCTTGATAGATGTCAATAAATTTGAGTATATGAAAATCGGTCTGGCGTCACCGGATAAAATCCGCTCTTGGTCAAGAGGAGAAGTTAAAAAGCCAGAAACCATTAACTACCGTACCTTAAAGCCAGAGAAAGATGGTCTTTTCTGTGAGCGTATCTTCGGACCTACAAAAGACTGGGAATGTCATTGTGGGAAATACAAACGTATCCGTTATAAAGGTGTCGTTTGTGATCGCTGCGGAGTTGAAGTAACGCGTGCGAAAGTACGTCGTGAGAGAATGGGGCACATAGAGCTTGCTGCTCCTGTCTCTCACATCTGGTACTTTAAAGGCATTCCAAGCCGTATGGGACTTGTTCTTGACATGTCTCCACGTGCACTTGAAGAAGTGATTTATTTTGCTTCTTACGTTGTAACTGAAGCTGGTGATACACCGCTTGAGAAGAAACAACTTCTTTCTGAGAAAGAGTACCGCGCGTACCGTGAAAAGTATGGCAAAACTTTCTCAGCAGAAATGGGCGCGGAAGCAATCCGCAAACTATTGTTTGATATCGACCTTGATAAAGAAGTTGATATCCTGAAGGAAGAGCTTAAAACAGCACAAGGTCAACGAAGAACTCGTGCGATTAAGCGACTTGAAGTACTAGAGGCATTCCGTGGGTCAGGCAATAATCCGTCATGGATGATTCTTGATGTTCTTCCTGTTATTCCTCCAGAGCTTCGTCCAATGGTACAGCTTGATGGTGGTCGATTTGCGACATCAGATTTAAACGATCTGTATCGCCGTGTAATCAACCGTAACAATCGTCTGAAGCGTCTTTTAGACCTTGGTGCACCAAGCATTATCGTACAAAACGAAAAACGCATGCTTCAGGAAGCTGTCGATGCCCTTATTGATAATGGTCGTCGTGGTCGTCCTGTAACAGGTCCGGGTAACCGTCCATTGAAGTCCCTTTCTCATATGTTGAAAGGTAAGCAAGGACGTTTCCGCCAGAACCTACTAGGTAAGCGTGTTGACTATTCAGGTCGTTCCGTTATCGTCGTTGGACCTCACTTGAAGATGTATCAGTGTGGACTGCCGAAAGAAATGGCGCTTGAATTGTTCAAACCTTTTGTTATGAAAGAGCTTGTATCAAAAGGTCTTGCACACAACATTAAGAGTGCAAAACGTAAAGTAGAAAAAGTTCATCCTGAAGTTTGGGACGTATTGGAAAACGTGATTAAAGAACATCCAGTTCTATTAAACCGTGCACCAACACTTCACAGACTTGGTATTCAGGCATTTGAACCGATTCTAGTTGAAGGACGCGCAATTCGTCTTCACCCACTCGTATGTACAGCATATAACGCTGACTTTGATGGTGACCAAATGGCCGTTCACGTACCGCTTTCTGCAGAAGCACAAGCAGAAGCACGTATCTTAATGCTTGCAGCACAGAACATCCTTAACCCGAAAGATGGTAAGCCAGTTGTTACACCATCACAGGATATGGTTTTAGGTAACTACTACCTAACTATGGAACGTGAAGGAGCAATCGGTGAGGGTTCTGTATTTAAAGATACTAACGAAGCATTAATCGCGTATCAGAATGGATATGCACATTTACATTCTCGTGTAGCGATTCCTGCAGCTTCATTAAATAAATCTGCTTTCACTGAAGAGCAGAACAAGCAATTGCTTGTAACAACTGTTGGTAAGTTGATTTTCAACGAAATCCTTCCGGAGTCGTTCCCTTATATCAATGAACCGACAACTACGAACCTTGAAATTGCGACACCAGAGAATTATTTCCTTCCTCACGGCGTGAATGTGAAAGAGGAAATTGCTCAGCGCGAATTAATCTCACCATTTAAGAAGGGTATTCTTGGTAAGATCATCGCAGAGGTGTTCAAACGTTTCAAAGTTACAGAAACATCCAGAATGCTTGACCGCATGAAGGATCTAGGCTTTAAGTACTCTACTAAAGCTGGTATTACTGTTGGTGTTGCTGACGTTGTGGTACTTGCTGAGAAACAAGAGATTGTACAAGAAGCTGAAGAAAAAGTTGAAAAAGTTCTTAAACAATTCCGTCGTGGTCTCATTACGGATGACGAACGTTACGACCGTGTTATCGCAATTTGGAGTAGTGCAAAAGATCGCATCCAAGAAAAACTAATGACTCGTCTAGAAAAAGATAACCCAATCTTTATGATGAGTGATTCAGGTGCTCGAGGTAACGCATCTAACTTTACTCAACTTGCTGGTATGCGTGGATTGATGGCTAACCCATCTGGACAGATTATCGAACTTCCGATCAAGTCCAGCTTCCGTGAAGGTCTAACGGTTCTTGAGTACTTTATTTCTACTCACGGTGCTCGTAAAGGTCTTGCTGATACGGCACTTAAAACAGCTGACTCAGGTTATCTTACTCGTCGTCTTGTTGACGTGGCACAAGATGTCATCGTTCGTGAAGACGATTGTGGAACAGATAGAGGCCTTGAAGTTAGTGCAATTAAAAACGGTAATGAGTTAATTGAAGGATTGTATGACCGTCTTGTAGGCCGTGTCGCATTCAAGAAGGTTAGACACCCTGAAACAAACGAAGTACTCGTTGATAAAAACAACCTAATCACTGAAGACATCGCTACTGATATTGTAGAAGCTGGTATTGAGGATGTTTATATCCGTTCTGCATTTACATGTAGCACGAGTCACGGTGTATGTAAGAAATGTTACGGACGTAACCTGGCTACAGGTACTCGCGTAGAAGTTGGTGAAGCAGTTGGAATCATCGCTGCTCAATCAATCGGTGAACCGGGTACTCAGTTAACAATGCGTACATTCCACACTGGTGGGGTTGCCGGAGATGATATTACTCAAGGTCTTCCTCGTATCCAGGAGCTATTTGAAGCACGTAACCCTAAAGGTCAGGCTGTTATTTCTGAACTTGACGGTAAAGTGATCGATTTAGCTGAAGTGAAAGAAAAGAAAGAGATCGTTGTTCAGGGTGAAACCGAAACAAGGAATTATCCTGTCCCTTACGGCGCTCGTCTTAAAATTGTTGTGGGTGAAGAAGTTAAGGCTGGTCAAGCCCTTACAGAAGGTTCGATCGACCCTAAACAACTGCTCACAATTAGTGGCATTGACGGTGTACAAGAGTATCTCCTAGCTGAAGTACAAAAAGTATACCGGATGCAGGGTGTTGAAATTGGTGATAAGCACGTTGAAGTTATGGTTCGTCAAATGATGCGTAAAATCCGCGTTATTGATGCGGGCGATACAGAAGTGTTGCCAGGATCCCTTATCGACATTCATCAGTTTAAAGGAGTTAACCGTAAAGTTCTTAGACAGGGCGGTCTTCCTGCTACAGGACGTCCAGTACTTCTTGGTATTACAAAAGCATCTCTTGAAACTGAATCCTTCCTTTCTGCAGCATCCTTCCAGGAAACAACTCGTGTCCTAACTGATGCAGCAATTAAAGGTAAGCGTGATGAACTACTTGGTCTTAAGGAAAACGTAATTATTGGTAAACTTGTTCCGGCAGGTACTGGTATGCAGCGTTACCGCAGGATCAATGTAGCAGGTGAAGCACAAGAGGCAGAACAGCTTTTAGAAGAAGAAGAAAGTGCTTTGGTTAGTCAAGAATAAACAGGGAAGTGTTGACATCGGGAGTGCAGGGTGATATTATATCCAAGGTGCTCCCGATAATCCTGTTACTTTGGAGGATATGTTCTTGTCTTATGAAAAAGTATCACAGGCAGAAGAATTAATTATCGGGACGAAACAAACTCTAAAGGCCCTCCAGATTGGGGAAGCGAAGGAAGTTTTCATCGCTGACGATGCTGATCGCAGGGTAACTTCTAAAGTTGTTGCACTCGCCGAAGAAAAAAGCATTCCTGTACACCGAGTTGATTCTATGAAGAAACTGGGTAAGGCTTGCGGCATCGAAGTAGGCGCAGCAACAGTTACGATAAAAGCATAACCGTTTTTGCCGGGCGAGGCATGCCCTGCCAGGCAAAAACTTTCCTTTTATCTATACATGAACCACCTGGATGTGTGGGCTTGCTTATTAACGAAAGAGGGGAGGAAAACAAAATGCCAACTATTAACCAACTTGTTCGCAAGGGACGTGTTTCTAAAACAAAGAAATCCGATTCTCCAGCATTGAACAAAGGATATAATAGCTTCAAAAAGTCTCATACAGACCTTTCATCTCCACAAAAACGTGGTGTGTGTACTCGTGTAGGTACGATGACTCCTAAGAAGCCGAACTCCGCATTGCGTAAATACGCACGTGTTCGTCTTACTAACGGAATTGAAGTAACTGCTTATATTCCTGGTATCGGGCACAACCTTCAAGAGCACAGTGTTGTTCTTATCCGTGGAGGACGTGTTAAGGATTTACCAGGTGTACGCTACCACATCGTTCGTGGTGCGCTTGATACTGCAGGTGTTAACGACCGCAGACAAGGCCGCTCTAAATACGGTACTAAGAGACCGAAAGAAGCTAAGAAATAATAGCTTACAATTTAACTAAAAAATGAAAGGGGGTTAACCCATGCCACGTAAAGGTCCAGTAGAACGTCGTGACGTATTACCAGATCCAATTTACAAATCCAAGCTAGTTACTCGCCTGATCAACCGCCTTATGGTAGATGGTCAGAAAGGTAAAGCTCAACAAGTGCTATACAAAGCATTTGATCTTGTACAAGAACGCACAAACACAGAGGCTATGGAAGTATTTGACCAAGCGTTGAAGAACGTTATGCCAGTACTTGAAGTACGCGCTCGTCGTGTTGGTGGTGCTAACTACCAGGTGCCGGTTGAAGTTCGTCCAGAACGTCGTACAACTCTAGGTCTTCGCTACCTTGTAAACTATTCCCGTCTTCGCGGTGAAAAGACTATGGTAGAAAGACTTGCTAACGAAATTATGGATGCAGCTAACAACACAGGTGCTTCTGTTAAGAAGCGTGAAGAACAGCACAAAATGGCTGAAGCAAACAAAGCATTTGCTCACTATCGCTGGTAATCAACAAACAACCCAAATCCCTTTATAAAAGGAAGGAGAAATACTAATGGCAAGAGAATTCTCCTTAAGAGATACACGTAATATCGGTATCATGGCTCACATCGATGCTGGTAAAACAACAACTACTGAGCGTATTCTTTTCTATTCAGGGCGTATCCACAAGATCGGTGAAACTCACGAAGGTGGTTCACAGATGGACTGGATGGAGCAGGAGCAGGAGCGTGGAATCACGATTACTTCTGCTGCTACCACAGCCCAGTGGAAAGACCACCGTGTTAACATCATTGACACGCCTGGTCACGTAGACTTCACAGTAGAAGTTGAACGTTCATTGCGTGTATTGGATGGAGCAGTTGCGGTACTTGATGCACAATCTGGTGTTGAGCCGCAAACAGAAACTGTTTGGCGTCAGGCTACAAACTACGGAGTGCCTCGTATCGTATTCATTAACAAAATGGATAAGCTCGGAGCAGACTTCATTTACTCCACAGGTACACTAACTGATCGTTTACAAGCTAATGCGCACCCTATTCAGCTTCCAATCGGTGCTGAAGATGACTTTGAAGGAATCATTGATCTAATCACAATGGAAGCTTTCTATTACCTTGATGATCTTGGTTCTCGTACTGAATCACGCGAAATTCCTGCTGAATACAAGGAACAAGCTGAAGAGTACCGTACTAAGTTAGTTGAAGCAGTAGCAGAGCTTGAAGAAGATCTTATGATGAAATACCTTGAAGGTGAAGAACTTACAGAAGATGAAATCAAAGCTGCAATCCGTAAAGGTACTTGTAACGTTGAATTCTATCCTGTATTATGTGGTTCTGCATTTAAGAACAAAGGCGTTCAGCTAGTTCTTGATGCTGTACTAGACTACCTACCTTCTCCACTAGATGTACCTGCAATCAAAGGTCATCTTAAAGATTCTGAAGAAGAAGTAATTCGTACTGCTGACGATAATGGTCCTTTCTCTGCACTTGCATTTAAAGTAATGACAGACCCTTACGTTGGTAAGCTTACATTCTTCCGTGTTTACTCAGGAACGCTTTCTGCTGGTTCTTATGTTAAGAACTCAACGAAAGATAAGCGTGAACGTGTAGGACGTATCCTTCAGATGCACGCTAACTCTCGTGAAGAAATCTCTACTGTATATGCAGGGGATATCGCAGCGGCAGTTGGTTTGAAAGATACATCGACTGGTGACACTCTATGTGATGAAAAGGATACTGTTATCCTTGAGTCTATGGACTTCCCAGATCCGGTTATCTCAGTAGCAATCGAGCCTAAAACTAAGAGTGACCAGGACAAGATGTCTGTAGCTCTAGCTAAGCTTGCTGAAGAGGATCCAACATTCAAAACTGAAACAAACGAAGAGACTGGTCAAACGATTATCTCAGGAATGGGTGAACTTCACCTTGATATCATCGTAGACCGCCTGCGTCGTGAGTTTAAAGTTGAAGCAACTGTTGGTGCACCTCAGGTTGCATACCGTGAATCTATCCGTAAAGCTGGTAAGGTTGAAGGTAAATTCGTACGTCAGTCTGGTGGTCGTGGACAATTCGGACACGTATGGGTTGAATTCGAGCCGAACGAAGAAGGCGCTGGATTCGAATTTGAAAACAAAATTGTTGGTGGTGTAGTTCCACGTGAATACATCCCTGCAGTTGAAGCTGGACTACGCGATTCAATGGCTAATGGTCTGCTTGCAGGCTATCCACTAATCGACGTAAAAGCTCGCCTTGTTGATGGATCTTACCATGACGTTGACTCAAACGAAATGGCATTTAAGATCGCTGCATCTATGGCTTTGAAAAAAGCTAAGACAGTTTGTGACCCTGCTCTTCTTGAGCCTATGATGAAAGTTGAAGTTGTAGTGCCAGAAGAATACATGGGCGACATCATGGGTGATGTAACGAGTCGTCGTGGACGCGTTGAAGGTATGACAGCTCGCGGTAACGCTCAAGTTGTTAATGCATTCGTTCCACTTTCAGAAATGTTTGGTTATGCGACTACACTTCGCTCACGTACTCAAGGTCGTGGTACTTATACCATGACATTTGATCACTACGAGCAAGTTCCTAAATCAATCTCTGAAGAAATCATTAAAAAAGCTACAGGCGAATAATTGTAGCGTAGAAACATTTGTTGTAATCTAAGATAGGCGAGATTGATAAATTCATACGCCTATCTTGGCATAGATAATTTCAACGTAATTAAAGGAGGAAACACTAATGTCTAAAGAAAAATTCGACCGCTCCAAGCCCCACGTTAACATTGGTACAGTTGGACACGTTGACCATGGTAAAACTACACTAACAGCTGCGATCACTTCAGTGCTTCACAAGCGTTCAGGTAGCGGTACTGCTATGGCTTACGACCAAATCGATGGTGCTCCTGAAGAGCGCGAACGTGGAATCACAATCTCAACTGCACACGTTGAGTACGAAACTGAAAACCGTCACTATGCACACGTTGACTGCCCAGGTCACGCTGACTATGTTAAAAACATGATCACTGGTGCTGCACAAATGGACGGAGGAATCCTAGTAGTTTCTGCTGCTGACGGTCCAATGCCACAAACTCGTGAGCACATCCTTCTTTCTCGTCAAGTTGGTGTACCTACTCTTGTTGTATTCTTGAACAAGTGTGACATGGTTGACGACGAAGAACTACTTGAACTAGTTGAAATGGAAGTTCGTGATCTTCTTTCTGAATACGACTTCGATGGCGACGATGTTCCTGTAATTAAAGGTTCTGCTCTTAAAGCTCTTGAAGGCGACGAAGAGTACGAAGCTAAAATCTTTGAACTTATGGACGCTGTTGATGAGTTCATCCCAACTCCAACACGTGACACAGACAAGCCATTCATGATGCCAGTTGAGGACGTATTCTCAATCACTGGTCGTGGTACAGTAGCAACTGGTCGTGTTGAGCGTGGACAAATCAAAGTCGGTGACGAAGTTGAAATCCTTGGTCTTGCTGAAGAGAACAAGAAAACAACTGTTACTGGTGTTGAAATGTTCCGTAAGCTTCTTGACTATGCTGAAGCTGGCGACAACATTGGTGCACTTCTTCGCGGTGTTTCCCGCGACGACATTCAGCGTGGACAAGTTCTTGTTAAGCCAGGAACTGTAAAAGCTCACACTAAATTCCAAGCTGAAGTTTACGTTCTTTCTAAAGAAGAGGGTGGACGTCACACTCCATTCTTCGCTAACTACCGTCCTCAGTTCTACTTCCGTACAACTGACGTAACTGGTACAATTGCACTTCCAGAAGGCGTTGAAATGGTTATGCCTGGAGACAACATCGAAATGACAGTTGAACTAATCGCTCCAATCGCTATCGAAGATGGAACGAAGTTCTCTATCCGTGAAGGTGGACGTACTGTAGGCGCAGGCGTTGTAGCAACAATCACTGAGTAATCTCTATGATTATCCAAAACACCCGGATTTTTCCGGGTGTTTTTTATTTGGAATTTATGTTACATTGGGTAAATGAGTTCGAATCAGTTCGATCGTAACCACCAACGGATTAGTGAATAGTCTGAAATTGCTTTTAGGCCTTGCATTTTATGGCTCAGGCCGTTATACTATTAAAAGTGTGCGATCGACATACTTTTTACTCGGACCAGATGTTGCATTTAGGCTCTGGGTTTAGTATAATAAGAATGTTGGTCATAAACAGCGATGATGTGGAAGGTTGCTGACACACCCGGCCCCTTTGCCATGGCGAGTGTGTTGGGTTTATTTTCACGGAGAACTGTCTATAACAATATGGGCGATAAAGGAGGGGAAATAATGGCAAAGCAAAAGATTCGTATTCGTTTAAAAGCATATGATCACCGTATTCTAGATCAGTCTGCTGAGAAAATTGTAGAAACAGCAAAACGTTCAGGTGCGCAAGTATCCGGACCAATCCCGTTGCCGACGGAAAAATCTGTTTACACAATTCTACGTGCGGTACACAAGTACAAAGATGCTCGTGAGCAGTTTGAAATGCGTACGCATAAGCGTCTAATTGACATCATCGAGCCTACACCACAAACGGTTGACTCGTTAATGCGTTTAGACCTACCGTCTGGCGTTGACATTGAAATTAAACTTTAATAGAACGCTAAATAAATTATTTTAAAAACAATTAGGAGGTGTGACGAATGACCAAAGGAATCTTAGGAAGAAAAGTAGGCATGACACAAGTCTTTGCTGACAACGGAGATATTATCCCGGTAACTGTTATTGAAGCAGAACCTAACGTTGTCCTTCAAAAGAAAGTTGTTGATACAGATGGATACGAAGCAATTCAAGTTGGATTTGCTGACAAGAAGAAATCTCGTTTCAACAAGCCTGAAGAAGGCCATGCTACAAAAGCGAGCACAACACCTAAGCGCTTCGTGAAAGAAATTCGTAACGCAGAAGGTAGTTACGAAATTGGTCAGGAAGTCAAGGTTGATATCTTTAACGAAGGTGACGTAGTTGATGTAACTGGTACGTCTAAAGGGAAAGGTTTCCAAGGTGCAATAAAGCGCCATAACCAATCTCGCGGACCAATGACTCACGGTTCTCGTTACCACCGTCGTCCAGGTTCAATGGGACCTATCGATCCAATGCGCGTAATGAAAGGTAAACTTCTACCTGGTCGCATGGGTGGCGAACGTACAACTGTACAAAACCTAGAAATCGTTAAAGTTGATGTAGAACGTAATGTTCTTCTAGTAAAAGGTAACGTACCTGGAGCTAAGAAAAGCTACGTAACTATACAAAGCGCGGTTAAAGCAAAAGAAGCTAAGTAAGAAGGGAGGATATCCAAGTGCCTAAAGTAACAATGTTCAACCAAACCGGAGCACAAGTTGGCGACATCGAACTCGCTGAAGCAATCTTCGGGATCGAACCAAACGAAAGTGTTATGTATGATGCGGTTATCATGCAGCAAGCATCTTTACGTCAAGGTAACCATGACGTGAAAAATCGTTCAGAAGTACGCGGTGGTGGAGCTAAACCATGGCGCCAAAAAGGAACAGGTCGTGCTCGTCAGGGCTCAATCCGTTCACCACAATGGGTTGGCGGTGGAGTAGTATTTGGTCCGACACCAAGAAGCTATTCTTACAAGCTACCTAAAAAAGTTCGCCGTTTGGCTATCAGATCTGCTTTGTCTTCTAAAGTACAAACAGAAGATATGGTCATCGTCGACAGCATTTCTTTTGATGCACCAAAAACAAAGGAAATGAAATCAGTACTATCAAGCCTTTCCGCAGAAAGCAAGGCGCTTATCGTTACAGGCGACTATAACGAAGCTGTTGCATTATCTGCACGCAATATTCCTGGTGTTACTGTTGTAACTTCAGCTGGACTTAATATTCTTGATGTCCTTAAAGCTGATAAATTGGTTATGACAAAAGACGCTGTGGAAAAAGTAGAGGAGGTGCTAGCGTAATGAACGCTCGTGATATTATCAAGCGCCCCGTTATTACTGAAGCTACTACTGACGTAATGGCAGACAAAAAGTATACGTTCGAAGTTGATACTCGTGCTAACAAAACTCAAATCAAGAGTGCTCTAGAAGAAATCTTCGGAGTTAAAGTTGCTGGAGTAAACACTCAAAACTATATGGGTAAAAAGAAACGTGTTGGCCGTCATAGCGGATATACACCACGTCGTAAAAAAGCTATCGTGACGCTTACACCAGAAAGCAAAGATCTAGATTTCTTTGAAGGCGTCTAAAAAATAATAGATAAGGAGGGAAATTAGAATGGCGATTAAAAAGTATAAACCGACCACAAACGGTCGTCGTGGTATGTCAGTATCTGACTTTGCTGAAATCACTACAGACCAGCCGGAAAAGTCGTTGCTTGCACCTATTCATAGAAAAGGTGGACGTAACAACCAAGGTCGCTTAACTGTTCGTCACCAAGGTGGCGGTCACAAGCGTAAATATCGTATTATTGACTTTAAACGAGACAAAGATGGAATACCAGGACGCGTTGCTACGATCGAATACGATCCAAACCGCTCTGCAAACATCGCTCTTATCAACTATGCTGATGGAGAGAAGCGTTACATTCTTGCTCCAAAAGGACTTAAAGTAGGAACTGAAATTATGTCTGGCGTTGACGCTGACATTAAAGTAGGAAACACTCTTCCTTTGATCAACATTCCAGTTGGTACAACAATTCACAACATTGAACTTAAGCCAGGCCGCGGCGGACAATTAGTTCGTTCTGCTGGTGCAGAAGCTCAGCTTCTAGGTAAAGAAGGTAGATACGTACTAGTACGTCTTCGTTCTGGAGAAACTCGTATGATTCTTTCTACTTGCCGCGCAACAGTTGGTCAGGTTGGTAACCTTGAGCACGAGCTTATCAATATTGGTAAAGCTGGACGTTCTCGTTGGTTGGGTATCCGCCCTACAGTTCGTGGTTCAGTAATGAACCCTGTCGATCACCCACACGGTGGTGGTGAAGGTCGTGCGCCGATCGGACGTAAATCACCAATGTCACCTTGGGGCAAACCAACCCTTGGATTTAAGACTCGTAAGAAGAATAAAGACTCCGACAAGTACATCGTACGTCGTCGCAAAAAATAATGGGATTAACCTACGGTTCCAAGGGACCGTAGCTTAATCACAAAAGGGAGGTTCACAAATGGGTCGTAGTTTGAAAAAAGGACCTTTTGTCGACGATCATTTAATGAAAAAGGTCGAAGACTTAAATGAAAAGAGCGACAAAAAAGTTATCAAAACTTGGTCTCGTCGTTCAACAGTATTCCCAGAGTTTATTGGACACACTTTTGCAGTATATGATGGACGCAAGCACGTACCGGTTTATGTTACAGAAGACATGGTCGGACACAAGCTTGGCGAATTTGCTCCAACTCGCACATATCGCGGGCATGCTGCAGATGACAAAAAAACTAGACGTTAATTTGAGGGGAGGTACAACGAATGCAAGCTAAAGCTGTTGCAAAACACGTGCGTATTGCTCCTCGTAAAGCACGCTTAGTCGTAGATCTCATTCGAGGAAAGCAAGTCGGTGAAGCTATTGCGATTTTGCGCAACACAAACAAAGCTGCTTCTCCAGTAGTTGAGAAAGTGCTTAACTCTGCGATCGCTAATGCAGAGCACAATCTTGAGTTAGAACCGAACAATCTTACGGTTTCTCAAGTGTTTGTGGACGAAGGAGTAACAATGAAACGTTTCCGCCCACGTGCTATGGGTAGAGCTAGCCGCATCAACAAGCGCACTAGCCACATCACAGTCGTGGTATCAGAAAAGAAGGAGGGATAACGAGTGGGTCAGAAAATTAATCCGGTAGGACTTCGAATTGGTGTCATTCGTGATTGGGAGTCTAAATGGTACGCAGACAAAGATTACGCTAACCTTTTACACGAAGATATTAAAATTCGTGAATATATTGAAAAACGTTTGAAAGATGCATCTGTTTCAGCTGTTGAAATCGAACGTGCAGCAAACCGAGTGAATGTAACAGTGAAAACTGCTAAGCCTGGTATGGTGATCGGTAAAGGTGGTTCTGAAGTTGAGTCTCTTCGTAAGTCTCTCGCGGAACTAACAGGCAAGAAAGTTCATGTTAACATCTTTGAAATCAAGCAAGCTGACGTTGACGCAACACTTGTTGCAGACAACATCGCTCGTCAACTTGAAAACCGCGTTTCTTTCCGTCGCGCTATGAAGCAAACTATTCAACGTGCGATGAGATCAGGCGCAAAAGGAATTAAAACGCAAGTATCTGGCCGTCTAAACGGTGCTGATATTGCTCGTTCTGAATCATACAGTGAAGGTACTGTACCTCTTCATACACTTCGTGCTGACATCGATTATGGTACTGCAGAAGCAGATACTACTTACGGTAAGCTTGGTGTGAAGATTTGGATCTATCGTGGTGAAGTCCTTCCAACGAAAGGAACGCAAAAAGAGGAAGGGGGAAAATAAATCATGTTGTTACCTAAACGTGTTAAATACCGTAGAGAACATCGCGGAAAAATGCGCGGACGTGCTAAAGGTGGCACTGAAGTAGCATTCGGTGAATACGGTCTACAAGCTCTTGAAGCTAGTTGGATCACAAACCGTCAAATCGAGGCAGCTCGTATTGCTATGACTCGTTACATGAAACGTGGCGGTAAAGTCTGGATTAAAATTTTCCCATCAAAGCCTTACACTGCTAAACCACTTGAAGTACGAATGGGTTCCGGTAAAGGTGCTCCTGAAGGTTGGGTAGCTGTAGTAAAGCCAGGGAAAATCTGTTTCGAAATTGCAGGTGTTTCTGAGGAAGTCGCGCGCGAAGCTCTTCGCCTTGCTTCTCACAAATTACCTATCAAAACTAAGTTCGTAAAACGCGAAGAAGTGGGTGGTGACACAAATGAAAGCTGAGGAAATTCGTAACTTGACCACTGCCGAAATCGAGCAGAAAGCGAAATCTTTTAAAGAAGAACTTTTCAATCTTCGCTTTCAACTTGCTACAGGTCAACTGGAAAACCCAGCCCGCATTCGTGAAGTCCGTAAATCAATCGCTCGCGCAAACACTGTTTTGCGTGAAAGAGAGTTAGGAATCACAAACGGTTAATATGAGGGGAGGTTTGCGAAAATGAGCGAACGCAATAATCGCAAAGAATACACTGGGCGTGTAGTCTCTGACAAAATGGATAAGACAATTACTGTTATGGTTGAGACTTATAAGATGCACCCGTTATACGGTAAACGCGTTAAGTACTCTAAGAAGTTCAAAGCGCATGATGAAAACAACACTGCAAAAATCAACGACGTTGTAACAATCATGGAAACTCGTCCTGTATCTAAAGACAAACGTTTCCGTCTTGTAGAAGTAGTTGTAGAAGCAGTTATTATCTAAATGAACTCGGATCATTTACTAATGTCCGAAGGGAGGTCTTTCTAGATGATTCAACAGGAATCTCGTTTGAAAACAGCAGACAACTCTGGTGCACGTGAATTACTTTGTATCAAAGTACTTGGCGGCTCGGGTCGTAAAACTGCTAATATCGGTGATGTAATTGTTTGTTCTGTGAAACAAGCAACACCTGGCGGCGTTGTTAAGAAAGGTGAAGTCGTTAGAGCTGTTATTGTACGCAGTAAAAGTGGCGTTCGTCGTCAAGATGGTTCATACATCAAATTTGACGAAAACGCAGCGGTTGTTATCCGTGATGACAAAGGACCGCGCGGAACACGTATTTTCGGACCAGTTGCTCGTGAACTACGCGACAGCCAATTCATGAAAATCGTTTCTCTTGCTCCAGAAGTTCTTTAATCATTTGAAAATAGATGCCTTGTAAGGAGGTGCGCGACCTTATGCACGTAAAAAAGGGAGATAAAGTAAAAGTTATTTCTGGTAAGGACAAAGGTAAACAAGGTGTGATCCTTGAAGCTTACCCGAAAAAAGATAGAGTTATCGTTGAAGGTGTCAACCTTGTTAAGAAACACTCGAAACCATCACAGGCTAATCCTCAAGGTGGAATTATCGAGCAGGAAGCAGCGATCCACGTTTCTAACGTTATGGCGCTAGATCCGAAGTCTGGTGAACCTACTCGCGTTGGATACAAAGTAGACAACGGTAAGAAAGTTCGTATCTCAAAAAAATCCGGTGAAGTACTCGATAAGTAGTTCGTAGCGAAAGGAGGTCAATCCGATGAATCGTTTCCAAGAAAAGTATCAAAATGAAACTAAACCTGCACTAATGGAGAAATTTAATTATTCCTCTGTTATGGAAGTTCCAAAACTTGAAAAGATTGTAATCAACATGGGTGTTGGTGACGCTGTTCAGAACCCTAAAGCTCTAGATACAGCAGTTGAGGAGCTTCAGTTAATCTCAGGTCAAAAACCAATAATCACACGTGCGAAAAAGTCAATCGCTGGCTTTAAGCTTCGTGAAGATATGCCAATCGGTGCAAAAGTTACATTGCGCGGAACTCGCATGTTCGAATTCTTAGACAAACTTATTTCTGTATCACTACCACGTGTACGTGACTTCAGAGGTATTTCTAAGAAATCTTTCGATGGCCGTGGTAACTATACACTTGGTGTTAAAGAACAGTTGATTTTCCCTGAAATTGATTACGATAAAGTTAACAAAGTACGCGGAATGGACATCGTTATCGTAACGACAGCTAATACGGACGAAGAGAGCCGTGAAATGTTGACTAACCTAGGTATGCCATTTCAAAAGTAAGTAAGGAGGGAAAATTGTGGCGAAAAAATCTATGATCGCGAAACAAAAGCGTCAAGCTAAGTTTAAAGTACAAGAGTACACTCGTTGTGAGCGTTGCGGACGTCCACACTCAGTTATTCGCAAATTTAAACTTTGCCGTATTTGTTTCCGGGAGCTTGCACACAAAGGTCAAATCCCAGGCGTTAAAAAGGCTAGCTGGTAAACCCGAAATAGGGAAGGAGGTAATTACTAATGGTCATGACTGATCCAATCGCAGATATGCTTACAAGAATTCGTAATGCGAACACTGTTCGTCACGAAAAACTTGAGTTTCCTGCATCTAATTCGAAAAGAAGCATCGCTGAAATCCTCAAACGTGAAGGTTTTGTACGTGATGTTGAAATGATCGAAGACAGCAAACAAGGAATCATCCGTATCTTCTTAAAGTACGGTTCAAATAACGAACGCGTTATCACTGGATTAAAGCGAATCAGTAAACCTGGTCTTCGCGTATACGCTAAAGCAGACGAAGTACCACGTGTACTTGGCGGTCTAGGAATCGCTCTTGTTTCTACTTCTAAAGGAATTATGACGGACAAAGAAGCTCGTCAACAGCAAGTAGGCGGAGAAGTTCTAGCGTACGTTTGGTAATTCTTAAAGCAGAATGGAGGTGTAATTATGTCACGTGTCGGACTTAAACCGGTTGAAATCCCAAGTGGTGTAACAATCGATATCAAAGGAGACGTTGTAACGGTTAAAGGACCTAAAGGGGAACTTTCTCGTACATTCAGCTCTGATATCAAAGTAAACATTGAAGAGAACGTGCTAACAGTAGCTCGTCCTTCAGATCACAAAGAGCACCGTGCACTACACGGAACGACTCGCAGCCTGATCGCTAACATGGTTGAAGGTGTGACTAAAGGCTATGAAAAAGGTCTTGAAATCATCGGGGTTGGTTATCGTGCAAGTAAATCTGGTGAAAAACTTATCCTTAACGTAGGGTACTCTCACCCAGTTGAGATGGTCCCTGAACAAGGTATTGATATTGAAGTTCCTTCAAACACAAAAGTGGTTGTAAAAGGAATTGACAAAGAACGCGTTGGAGCTGTTGCAGCAAACATCCGCGCTGTCCGTACCCCAGAACCTTACAAAGGTAAAGGAATTCGCTACGAAGGCGAATATGTACGTCGTAAAGAAGGTAAAACAGGCAAATAGGTAAAAACCTAGCGGAAAGGAGTGACGTTTAATGATCACTAAAGCCGATAAAAACAAAGCGCGTCAAAAAAGACACGCTCGCGTTCGCCGCACAGTTACCGGCACTACTGAACGTCCGCGTCTAAACGTATTCCGTTCTAACAAGAACATCTATGCTCAGCTTATCGATGACACTAAAGGTGTTACAATCGTATCAGCTTCAAGCATGGAACAAGGAATTGACGTTGAGCACGGAAGTAACAAAGAAGCTGCTGTGAAAGTCGGAGAAACAATCGCAAAGCGTGCAGTTGAAGCTGGATATTCTGCAGTGGTTTTCGACCGCGGAGGATACCTTTATCACGGACGTATTAAAGCTCTTGCAGACGCAGCGCGTGAAGCAGGACTGAAATTTTAATAAAAAGGAGGTTGACCCATGCGTAGCATTGATGCTAACAAACTAGAACTTGAAGAACGCGTTGTTACCGTTAACCGCGTAGCGAAAGTTGTTAAAGGTGGACGTCGTTTCCGCTTTGCAGCAATCGTAGTTGTCGGAGACAAAAACGGTCACGTTGGATTCGGAACTGGTAAAGCGCAGGAAGTTCCTGAAGCAATTCGTAAAGCTATCGAAGATGCGAAGAAGAACTTAATTACTGTTCCTGTTGTAGGAACAACAATCCCTCACCAAATTACAGGTCATTTCGGAGCTGGTAACGTACTATTGAAGCCTGCTTCTGAAGGTACAGGAGTTATTGCTGGTGGACCTGTTCGTGCGGTACTAGAACTAGCTGGTGTAGGTGACATTCTTTCTAAGTCTCTTGGATCTAACAATCCGATTAACATGGTGCGTGCAACTCTTAATGGCCTTGAGAACCTTAAGCGTGCGGAAGACGTTGCAAAGCTTCGTGGAAAATCTGTAGAAGAGCTACTAGGTTAAGGGAGGGAAAATAGATGGCTAAGCAATTAGAAATCACCCTCACACGTAGTGTGATTGGTCGCCCTCAAGACCAACGCGTGACGGTAAAAACACTTGGACTAAACAAGATGCATCACACGGTTGTTCATAACGACAATCCTGCGATTCGCGGTATGATCAACAAGGTATCTCACCTTGTAACTGTTAACGAAATTGATGCGTAAAAAATCTATACATTGAGGAGGTGCCCACAATGAAACTACACGAACTAAAACCATCTGAAGGTTCTCGTAAAGAACGCAACAGACTTGGTCGCGGTATTGCTACTGGTAACGGTAAGACATCTGGTCGCGGTCAAAAAGGTCAAAAAGCTCGTTCTGGCGGCGGAGTACGCGTCGGTTTCGAAGGAGGACAACTTCCAATCTTCAAACGTCTACCTAAGCGTGGATTTACAAACATGAACCGTAAAGAGTTCGCGATTGTTAATCTTGATTCGCTTAACCGTTTCGAAGATGGAACTGAAGTTTCTCCAGAGCTTCTTTTGGAAACTGGCGTAGTAAGCAAAGAAAAAGCTGGAATTAAGATTCTAGGTAGTGGTAAGCTTGAGAAAAAGCTTACCGTCAAAGCCCACAAGTTCTCTGCTTCTGCAAAAGAGGCTATTGAAGCGGCAGGCGGAAACACTGAGGTGATCTAATGTTCCAGGCAATCTCCAACATTATGCGCGTAGGTGATATTAGAAATAAAGTAATATTCACCCTACTCATGCTTGTCGTGTTCCGAATCGGAACATTCATACCAGTTCCAGGTGTGAACAGAGACGTACTACAATTTCAAGATCAAATGAGTCTCTTCGGAGTACTCAACACCTTTGGCGGTGGAGCGTTGCAAAACTTCTCCATCTTTGCCATGGGAATTATGCCTTACATCACTGCTTCTATTATTGTACAGCTATTGCAAATGGACGTTGTTCCTAAGTTTACCGAATGGTCTAAACAAGGGGAAGCCGGACGCAAGAAGCTAACGCAGGTTACTCGTTATGGAACGATCGGACTTGGACTTATTCAAGGTATTGGTCTTTCAATCGGGTTCAACAATATTGTTGGTGGACAGTTGATTAGTAATCCAGGCGTACTAACGTATCTTAATATTTCTCTTGTTTTAACAGCCGGAACGGCTTTTTTGATGTGGTTAGGCGAACAGATCACAGCAAAAGGCGTAGGAAATGGAATTTCAATCATCATCTTTGCTGGTATTGTTGCTGCAATTCCACCAGGGCTTAATCAGCTCTATGCACAGATGTTTGAGGGTTCTCAAGATGAGTTGTTCCTTAACATTGTTACACTTGTGATTCTTGCACTTGCAGCACTCGCAATTGTTGTAGCTGTTATCTTTGTTCAACAAGGTCTTAGAAAAATCCCAATTCAATATGCCAAGCGTACTGTAAACCGCAGACAAGTTGGTGGACAATCCACACACTTACCAATTAAGGTCAATGCAGCAGGTGTTATTCCAGTTATCTTTGCAATATCACTGATTATTACTCCACCAACAATCGCCAGGTTGTTCGGAGATAATACGGTAACGGAGTGGATCGTAAGGGTATTTGATTATACACAACCTATTGGTATGGTCGTGTATGCGTTACTCATCATTGGATTTACGTATTTCTATACGTTTGTCCAGGTTAATCCGGAGAAGATGGCTGAGAATCTTAAAAAGCAGGGTGGATACATTCCTGGTATTCGTCCGGGTAATGCAACGGAAACGTACATTACTCGCATTCTCTACCGCTTAACATTTGTAGGAGCACTTTTCCTTGCTGTTATATCGATTATTCCGGTATTTTTCACAACCGTAGCAGGACTGCCGCAAACGCTGCAAATCGGCGGAACAAGCTTGCTGATCGTTGTTGGGGTAGCGCTTGATACGATGAAGCAAATTGAAAGTCAATTAATTAAACGTCATTATAAAGGCTTTATTAAATCTTGAGGATAAATCGGGAAGAACTTTCTTCCCTTCCTTCATCCTCGATTGGGTGACGTGCGGAGGGATTAGATGAATCTAGTATTAATGGGGCTTCCGGGTGTCGGAAAAGGAACCCAGGCAGAAAAGATTGTCGAAAAGTATGGCATCCCTCATATCTCTACTGGAGATATGTTCCGAGCAGCGATTAAAGAAGGAACGCCTCTTGGTCTTAAAGCAAAAGAGTTCATGGATTCCGGAAATCTCGTACCTGACGAAGTAACAATCGGTATAGTACGAGAGCGTTTAGGAAAAGATGATTGCGAAAAAGGTTTTCTCTTAGATGGTTTCCCAAGAACCGTCGCACAAGCTGACGCGCTAGAAGAGATCTTATCCGACTTGGAGAAAAAACTCGACTATGTAATTAACATTGCAGTTGAGGAAGATCAACTCATGCAGCGTTTGACTGGACGCCGTGTTTGCCGTAACTGTGGAGCAACCTATCATGCAATCTTCAATCCTCCTAAGGAAGAAGGAGTTTGTGATAAGTGCGGTGGAGAGCTTTATCAACGAGATGATGATAAAGAAGAAACTGTACGCACTCGCCTCGAAGTCAACAAGCAACAACAGCAACCATTGTTGACCTTTTATGAAGGCAAAGGCTATCTTAAAACAATTGATGGCAATAAAGACATCAATGAGGTGTTTGAAGATGTAGATCAACTCCTCAAAGGGTTGTCGTAATGATTATTTGCAAGACACCTCGCGAACTTGATATTATGCGAGAGGCAGGCAAAATTGTCGCATTAACTCATCAAGAGCTACAGAAGCACATCAAGCCTGGAATTACGACAAAAGAGCTGGATTCGATTGCCGATCGGTTTATTCGTCAGCTTGGTGCAATTCCTTCCTTTAAGGGTTACAATGGATTTACTGGAAGTATATGCGCTTCAGTTAATGAAGAGCTAGTACATGGTATTCCAGGGGATCGCGTGTTGGCGGAGGGAGATATAATTAGCATCGATATTGGTGCTAAGTATAAAGGTTATCATGGCGATTCTGCCTGGACCTATCCTGTTGGCACTATCTCAGAAGAAGACGAACGGTTGTTAAAAGTTACCGAGGAATCGTTATATAAAGGATTGAATGAAGCGAAAGCTGGTAAGAGGCTTTCAGATATCTCTCATGCAATTCAAGCATATGCCGAAGCTGAAGGTTTTTCGATTGTACGAGAATATGTTGGTCATGGTGTAGGTCAAGACCTTCATGAAGATCCTCAAATTCCCCATTATGGTCCTCCAGGAAAAGGGCCGAGGCTAAAGCAGGGGATGGTCCTTGCAGTAGAGCCGATGGTGAATCTGGGCTCTCGCTATGTTCGAACACTTTCGGATAATTGGACTGTAGTAACAACTGACGGCAAAAACTGCGCTCACTTTGAGCACACTTTTGCTGTTACGGAAGAAGGATATGAAATTCTAACAAAGGCCTAAGTGAAGGTGATGGTTCGTGAAAGAGTCGGATACCGTTCCCGAGATCGGTCAGATCGTTCGGAATAGACGGGGAAGAGACGCTGAACAATATAGCGTGATTGTAGGAATCGTTGATAAACGTTATGTTTTCTTAGCAGATGGTGACAAGCGTAAGTTTGATCGACCAAAGCGGAAGAACCTCGCGCACCTTGAGCTGATAGATTATGTATCCCCTGAGGTAAAGCGAAGTCTTGAGGAAACCGGCCGTGTCACAAATGGCAAGCTGCGTTTCGCGATCTCAAAATATATGAATGAATATGTCATTGATTTAAAGGAGGGAGAGCAAGTAGATGGCTAAAGAAGAAGTGATTGAAATGGAAGGCAAGGTTATCGAACCTCTGCCGAATGCAATGTTTCGAGTAGAACTCGAAAACGGTCATAAGATTCTTGCTCACGTATCCGGAAAGATACGCATGCATTACATTCGTATTCTACCAGGTGACAAAGTAACCGTTGAGCTTTCTCCATATGACTTATCACGTGGTCGAATCACGTATCGATATAAATAAGCAGTTAATCTCCGTATACAAGGAGGGTTAAAACAATGAAAGTAAGACCATCAGTAAAACCAATGTGTGAAAAATGTAAAGTTATCCGCCGTAAAGGTAAAGTCATGGTTATCTGTGAAAATCCAAAGCATAAGCAAAAACAAGGCTAATATATAAGGAGGTGCAACGTAATGGCACGTATTGCTGGTATTGATGTTCCACGCGAAAAGCGCATCGTAATCGCGTTAACTTACGTTTATGGAATCGGTAAAACAACTGCGAAACAAGTTCTAGTTGACGCTGGTGTTTCTGAAGACACTCGCGTGCGCGACTTAACTGAAGAAGAGCTCGGAAAAATCCGTGAAGTAGTAGACAAAATTAAAGTTGAGGGTGATCTTCGTCGTGAAATCTCACTTAACATTAAGCGTCTAATCGAAATCGGTTCTTATCGTGGTATCCGCCACCGTCGTGGTCTTCCTGTCCGAGGTCAACATACGAAGAACAACTCTCGTACTCGTAAAGGCCCTCGCCGTACAGTAGCTAACAAGAAGAAGTAAGGGAGGTAATTAACAAATGGCTAAGCAACGTAAAGCAAATACGCGCAAAAAGCGCGTGAAAAAGAATGTTGAGAGTGGAGTAGCTCACATCCGTTCCACTTTTAACAATACAATCATTACGATTACTGATACTCACGGAAATGCGATTTCTTGGGCAACTTCCGGAAACATGGGCTTTAAAGGTTCTCGTAAGTCGACTCCATTCGCTGCTCAAATGGCTGCCGAAACTGCAGGTAAAACTGCACAGGAGCATGGCATGAAAACTGTAGAAGTTTCTGTTAAAGGCCCTGGAGCTGGTCGTGAAGCTGCTATTCGTGCACTTCAAGCTGTAGGTCTAGAGGTTACTGCGATCCGTGACGTAACTCCAGTACCTCATAACGGCTGCCGTCCGCCAAAACGTCGTAGAGTCTAATTTAGTAGAGAGTTCAAAAACGTAGATGTTCCCTTCGGGTGAATGCCTGGTTTTGAACAATCTCTTATGGAAAGATTCAATCTATCGGTATACAATTGATGAACATGTCAATAATGATAATGTATAAATTGTTGACGGTTGACGAATCATAATTAGGTTGTTGGTATTTAGACCACCTAAAGGGATTATTCGGTTAGACTTCTTGTCTAACCGAAGTTCGACGTTTTGAAGGAGGGTTTGTTGGATGATCGAAATCGAAAAGCCAAAAATTGAAGCGGTAGCTATCAACGAGGATGCTAAATACGGAAAGTTTGTTGTCGAACCACTAGAGCGTGGTTATGGAACTACTTTGGGTAACTCCCTACGTCGTATACTCTTATCTTCACTACCTGGTGCTGCTGTTACATCTGTACAAATTGAAGGAGTTCTCCATGAGTTCTCTACAGTTGAAGGTGTACACGAGGATGTAACGACTATTATTCTCAATCTTAAGAAGTTAGCTATGAAAGTTTACTCTGAGGAAGAGAAGACACTAGTAGTAGATGTTCAGGGACCTGGAACAGTAACAGCTGGTGATATTACTCATGACAGCGACGTGGAGATCTTAAACCCTGACCTTCATATTGCTACCCTATCTGCAAGTGCACGATTCCAAATGCGAGTTACTGCAATTCGTGGAAGAGGTTATGTACAAGCGGAAGGAAACAAGAATGATGAACAGCCAATCGGTGTTATTCCGGTTGACTCAATCTTTACTCCTGTTTCCCGTGTTAACTACCAAGTTGAAAACACACGTGTTGGCCAGGTAACAAACTATGATAAACTAACCCTTGACGTTTGGACAGATGGCAGCATTCGACCTGAAGAAGCGGTATCGTTAGGTGCAAAGATTTTAAATGAACATTTAAACATTTTTGTTGGCTTAACAGATCAGGCTCAAAATGCTGAAATCATGGTCGAAAAAGAAGAGGACCAAAAAGAGAAAGTGCTTGAGATGACAATCGAAGAGCTCGATCTCTCAGTTCGTTCATATAATTGCCTGAAACGTGCTGGAATTAATACAGTTCAAGAGCTGACTCACAAGTCTGAGGAAGACATGATGAAAGTTCGTAATCTTGGACGTAAGTCACTTGAAGAAGTACAAGAGAAGCTTGAAGAGCTTGGACTTGGGCTTCGTAACGAAGAATAGATATAGTAGTTGTTGATTTTATAAACAACAAAGGAGGGAATACTTCATGGCATACCAAAAGTTAGGTCGTACAAGCGATACGCGTAAAGCGCTATTCCGTGACCTTGTTACAGATTTGATCATCAATGAACGTATTGAAACGACAGAATCAAAGGCGAAAGAGCTTCGTTCTTTCATCGATAAAATGATTACGCTTGGTAAACGCGGAGATCTTCACGCACGTCGTCAAGCAGCTTCTTTCATCCGTAACGAAGTAGCGGATGCAGAAAGCGGTCAAGATGCAGTTCAAAAGCTATTCAGCGACATCGCTCCTCGTTATGCTGAGCGTCAAGGCGGTTACTCTCGTATCCGTAAACTTGGACCTCGCCGCGGTGACGGTGCTGAAATGGTTATCATCGAGCTAGTATAAGACGCACTTGATTAAAAGGGCGGGACAGGATCTCGATATTGGATACTGATTCTATGCCCTTTTTTCGTGCGATTTTATGTAAATTAAAGCGCATGTTCCAAGTGATCGCATGCTGCTTGCCATTACTGAAAGCCTGGCAGATGCCAGGCTTTTTTTGCGAATTAAAGTAAGAGGCGGCTATACAGTAGCGATAGGCGTATGCTGATAGGAAAAAGTGGCGGCTTGTACTTATTGCCCCGCCATTTTTTCGCACCAGCATACTAGTACTGAAGAGACAGAAGCATGAAACTAGCAGAGGCAGGAGGAAAGAGAATGGAAGAACTGATCTCCGTTCAAAATGTATCATTTCGTTATCAGGAGGAGCATCCTTACGTCTTAAAAGATGTTGGTCTATCTGTTCAAAAAGGTGAGTGGCTTGCGATTGTAGGTCATAATGGTTCTGGGAAGTCAACGCTTGCGAGACTTCTTAATGGGCTGCTTCTACCTGAGAAGGGTGATGTTCTTGTTGAGGGATTTAATAGCAGAGATGAGGAAAGTATTTGGGAAATCAGGAGAAGAGTAGGGATTGTCTTTCAGAATCCTGATAACCAATTTGTTGGTACATCTGTTCAGGATGATGTAGCCTTCGGTCTTGAGAATAGTGGCATGCCACGCGAGAAAATGCTTGAGCGTATCTCTGAAAGTGTTAAAAAAGTAAGAATGGAAGACTTTCTTGATCAAGAACCACATCGCTTATCTGGTGGACAGAAGCAGCGTGTTGCAATAGCAGGTATTATTGCGTTAAGACCATCCATCGTCATCCTTGACGAAGCTACTTCTATGCTTGACCCTGCAGGGCGTAAAGAAGTGTTACAAACGATGCGTGAGCTAAAGAAAGAAGAAGGTATGACAGTCATCTCGATTACTCATGATCTTGAGGAGGCGGCTCGTGCTGATCGTATCATTGTTATGAACGCTGGTGAAGTCATTGATGAAGGTCTTCCTGTAGATGTTTTTAAAAAAGGTGACATGCTTGAAAAGATTGGCCTAGACCTGCCTTTTCCATTGCAGGTGCAACGAGCTCTTCGTGAAAAAGGGTATGATTTTGAAAAGCTTACTTTATCGCAGGAGGAGCTGGTGAACGAGCTATGGACATTTCAGTTAAAGAGTTAGAGCATTCCTATAATCGAGGAACACCATTCGAACGAAATGCACTTAAGGACATTAATCTTTCCATACCATCTGGAACGTTTCAAAGCATAATAGGCCATACTGGTTCTGGAAAGTCTACATTAATTCAACACTTGAATGGCTTGCTCAAACCAACTGCGGGAAGTATTCAGATTGGTGATTTTCTTATTCGAGCGGGTGAGAAGGAAAAGCGATTAAAGGCTTTAAGAAAGCACGTAGGCATCGTGTTTCAATATCCTGAACATCAATTGTTTGAGGAAACGATTGAGAAGGATATCATATTTGGCCCCCTAAACTTCGGCGTTCCTATTGATGAAGCGAAACAGCGCGCAGCAAAGCTCATAAAGCAGGTAGGATTGGATGAGTCCTATCTTGAACGATCGCCTTTTGATTTAAGTGGAGGTCAGATGAGGCGTGTGGCTATTGCAGGTGTACTTGCTATGAAGCCATCCATCCTGATTCTCGATGAACCGACCGCTGGACTTGATCCACGTGGAAGGCGAGAGATTATGGGGCTATTTCATCGCCTGCATCAAGAAGAGGGGCTGACTACAATATTGGTCACGCACAGTATGGAGGATGCAGCGCGTTATTCTGATAATATCGTGATTATGGAAAAGGGGGGAATTGCTCTGCAGGGAAATGCAGAACATATTTTTGCAGATTCAGATGCTTTAAAGGCATTAAGCTTGGACGTACCTGAAACAGTGCAATTTATCCATCGTCTCGAAGAGCGTTTCAATCGAACACTACCTCAAAGTGTGTTTACATTGGATGCAGCTGTAGACGCAGCGTTAACCATTTTGCAAAAGGAGGAGAGGTCCTGATGCAAAACATTATTATTGGGCAATACGTTCCCGGGCAGTCCTTTATTCATAAGCTTGACCCAAGAGCAAAGCTTTTAACTGCCTTTCTATTCGTTATTATTGTATTTCTAGCTAACAATTGGTTAACGTATGCATTACTTGGAGCGTTTACTTTAATTGCTGTGTTTGTATCCAGACTACCGTTACGATACATTTACAACGGCTTAAAACCTATTCTTCTCGTTATTATACTCACATTCCTACTGCATGTATTCTTAACGAAAGAAGGTCCGTTACTGTTTAATTTGGGATTCCTTGAAGTATATGAAGGCGGAGTGAAGCAAGGGGTATTTATCTCATTGCGCCTACTATTCTTAATCATGATTACTTCTCTCTTAACTCTAACGACAACACCAATTGATATTACGGTTGGAATCGAAACCTTACTTGGACCGATGAAGAAAATCGGCCTTCCCGTTCATGAATTTGCATTGATGATGTCAATTGCACTTAGGTTCATTCCTACGCTTTTAGAGGAAACTGAGAAAATCATGAAAGCACAGTCTGCACGGGGAGCGCAGTTCTCCACAGGACCAATTAAAGAACGCTTGAAAAGCATTGTTCCTCTCCTGGTTCCACTCTTTGTTAGTGCGTTTAAACGTGCAGAAGATCTTGCGATGGCAATGGAAGCTAGAGGATACCGTGGTGGAGAAGGTAGAACGAGCATTCGGTTACTGAAATGGTCTGGAAAGGATACAACGCTATTTATTATTCTTCTGATACTAAGTATTGGTTTACTTCTGTTGAGAAGTTAAGGGGGGATATCATGCAAAGGATTAAAATGACGATATCGTATGATGGTACTGCATTTAATGGTTACCAAATACAGCCCAATGGCCGTACAGTCCAAGAAGAGGTGCAGCGAGCTTTAAAACAGATGCACAAAGGGCAATTGATTCACGTTACTGGATCAGGCAGAACAGATGCCCGTGTGCACGCTGCAGGACAGGTCATTCATTTTGACACGCCGCTTTCTATCCCTTTAGATAATTGGACTAGAGCGTTAAATACGCAGCTACCAGCGGATGTACGTGTGCTTCGAGCCGAGAGAGTACCAGAAGATTTTCATGCTAGGTATCACGTTGTTCGAAAAACGTATCATTATCGTGTGAATAATCGTGCCGCCTCTGACGTCTTTCGTAGAAATTATGCTGTGCATGAAGCTCGTGAATTGGATATAGACGATATGAGAATGGCTGCTGCACATCTTATTGGAGAGCATGATTTCACATCATTTTGTTCTGCCAAAACAGATGTGAAAGATAAAGTTCGCACAATCTACCGGATTGATATTGAAAAAGAAAATGATGAACTCATCTTTACATTTGAAGGTAGCGGATTTCTATATAATATGGTTCGCATTTTGATGGGGACGTTCCTAGAGGTTGGTAGAGGAGATCGTCAAGCGGATGAATTACCTTCTATCCTAGAGGCTCAAGATCGTAGTAAGGCTGGTAAGACTGCGCCTCCCCACGGACTCTATTTATGGGAAGTCTCTTATTCTTAAGAAGGAATAGAAAGTTATCAAACACTTGACATTTCCGCTCACGTATTATAAGATATTCTTTGGTATTTCTACATCCACTTGCCCCGGATTTAGAAATCTGACTGACAACTGACAATGAATATTCTGTGCTAGTTTTAAAATAAATTGGATTGATTTTAGGAGGGAAACTCATGCGTACAACATTTATGGCTAAAGGCCACGAAGTAGAACGTAAATGGTATATCGTTGACGCTGAAGGTCAAACACTTGGCCGTCTTGCAAGTGAAGTAGCAGCGATCCTACGCGGTAAAAATAAAGTAACTTTCACACCTCACGTGGACACTGGTGATCATGTGATCATCCTTAACGCTGAGAAAATTGAACTAACTGGTAACAAACTTAATGACAAGATGTACTACCGTCATAGTGGACACCCAGGTGGTTTGAAATCAAGAAATGCTCTAGAAATGCGTACTAACCGTTCTGAGCAAATGCTTGAACTTGCAATCAAAGGTATGCTTCCAAAGAACAGCCTTGGTCGCCAAATGATTAAGAAGCTTCATGTATTCGCTGGTAGCGAGCACAATCACCAGGCTCAACAGCCTGAAAAATACGAACTAAGAGGTTAATTAAAAGGAGGGAATCAACTTGGCACAAGTACAATACAACGGCACTGGCCGACGTAAAAACTCTGTAGCACGCGTACGTTTACTTCCTGGTAACGGACGTATGGTTATTAACAACCGTGAAATCGATGACTATTTCGATCTTGAAACACTAAAGCTTATCTCTAAGCAACCACTAGTTGAAACTGGTACTGAAGGCACTTACGACATCTTCGTAAATGTTAACGGTGGTGGATTCACTGGACAAGCGGGCGCAATCCGTCACGGTATCGCTCGTGCACTACTTCAAGCTGATCCGGAATCACGCGCTACTCTTAAGAGCGCTGGCTTCCTAACTCGTGATGCTCGTATGAAAGAACGTAAGAAATACGGTCTTAAAGCAGCACGTCGTGCACCTCAGTTCTCGAAGCGTTAATATTATTTTTCAGAAACCTCTGGCTTTCAAAGCCGGGGGTTTTTTTGTTGTCTATTCATGGTTTGAACTGAATGAATTACCAGTTCAATTGCCGCATACTCTCTGACGCTCGAAAGAGACTAAAGCATAATAAGTCGAGAGGATGGGTGACATGGACAACGTTATTACCGTTTTTAAAGAACGCCAGCGTCATAAGCGCCTTGAATTCGAGCGGAGAATACTGATTGAGATATCACTTAAAGAGTTAACAGATAACATTACAGAAATGTTCTCTCCTTTTTTCTCTGATGCAATCCTTTACAAAGGTGATGTTGAAAATGTGTGTATGGACATTGCTATTGAAGCCTATTTGTTAGGAGCGGAGTATAGTAAATTCTCGTGCCGTGGCGAATCAATGGAAGTGGTGCACAAGCGCTGTTTTAAGCTTGAAAAAGCTCTTATTGATGCTTTGTTCGATTATTGGCTTTTCTGGAAGACTACTGATGGTCTCGAGGATTCCCTTCATCTCACCTGTGATGTGTTTGTTTCAAGCTGGTGGAAGGCTGGATGTGAAAAAGGGATTATGAGACGACGTCTTCGTCTTCAATAAATGATAAGGTTCCAAGACTATTTCCCTCACTTGTCCCATATAAATACTATAGGACAGAATAGAGGGCGGTGTTGCTATGAAGAAGTGGTCAAAGCGGTTAGGCGTAGCAGCTGGTGTACTTGTATTATTGTTTATTATTAATTACAAATTTGCGATTGATTCTTCCTGGGATGCCTGGCATCTTCCTTTATCAGGACAAATTATCGTACTTGATCCGGGCCATGGTGGTCCAGATGGAGGCGCGGTAGGTAACAATGTAGTAGAAAAAGATATCGCTCTAAAGGTATCTCTTAAGTTGCGTGATTATCTTCAAGAAGCTGGGGCACTTGTAATCATGACTCGGGAGACCGATACGGACTTAGCATCAGAGAATACAAAGGGGCTTAGCAACCGTAAATCAGAAGATCTACGAGAACGCGTTAAACTTATTAATGATTCAAGTAACGATTTGTTTATAAGCATTCATTTAAATGCTATTCCTTCATCAAAGTGGAGCGGTGCCCAAACGTTTTATAATCCGACAAATGAACAGAGTCAAGCGCTATCGCGATTTATACAATCAGAGATTAAACGAAACCTTGAGAATACAAATCGGTTAGCGAAGAATTTGGATAGTGTTTATTTACTCAAGCAAGCTGAAATTCCTGGTGCTCTTGTAGAAGTTGGGTTTCTTTCAAATCCTACGGAGCGGGAGCTCTTGAATACGGAGGCATACCAAAACAAAGTTGCAGCTTCCATATACCAGGGGATTATTCGATATTCCACTAACGAGCCAGTGCCTGAAGAATAGGCACTGGTTTTGTATGTTTTTTGTAAAGGCTCTATTCGTAGACAGTATTGCTACATGAGTGCGTTAATTTCCTCTCACCGCCCACCCCGCGGAAAGCGAGCATCCTTCCGGTCCAATCTGCTAATTGTGGTTTTTTTGTTTTAAAAGCAACAATGTTTTAGAAAAGGCCTTTGCAAAAGGGCTAGTGATCGAGCAATAACTTCATCAAAACAGAAGAGTCAAAGTTCTCTGAATGATATGTTATACTAGCAATGTAATCGAATTCAGAGAAGGTGGTGCCTCCATGTTAACGAAAGATCAGGTCGTTGAATTATTACAAAAGGTGCAAGATCCTATTATACATAAAAGTATCACCATCCGTGATGTGAAGACGAAGGAAGGCTATGTTAGTGTAAAAGCCGCTCTCGCTCAAACGGAGTCTGCTGAGCAGATGAAAGTGCAACAGGAAATAGTAAACATCTTGAAAGAGGCTGGAGCTGAATCAGTAGGGCTACGGTTTGAACAGCTTGCTGATGAAGAACTTCCTCAAGGTACGTCAGCGAATCCGAATTTACCGCCATTGTTATCACCAGAGAGCAAAACACAGTTTATTGCGGTTGCGAGCGGAAAAGGTGGAGTAGGGAAATCTACTGTAACAGTCAACCTGGCAACTTCGCTTGCTCGATTGGGTAAAAAAGTAGGTATTATCGATGCTGATATTTACGGATTTAGTGTTCCGGATATGATGGGAATTGAAACTAGACCTAAAGTGGTAGATGGTAAAATCTATCCGGTTGAACGTTTTGATGTGAAAGTGATGTCAATGGCATTTTTCGTAGAGGATAATGCTCCGGTAATCTGGCGTGGGCCAATGCTTGGCAAGATGCTTAACAACTTCTTCAGTGAGGTTGATTGGGGTGAGTTAGATTACTTGCTACTTGATCTTCCACCAGGAACTGGTGACGTAGCACTTGATGTTCATACAATGCTCCCGGCTTCTAAGGAGATTATTGTCACCACTCCACATGCTACTGCTGCCTTCGTAGCAGCACGTGCAGGCGCTATGGCGTTGAAAACCAAGCATGAAGTTCTTGGGGTTGTAGAGAACATGGCCTATTTTGAAAGTAAAGTAACAGGTGAAAAGGAATATGTCTTCGGTCAGGGCGGCGGCGAGAAGCTTGCATCTGAACTTTCTACAAACATTCTAGGGAGGTTACCACTTGGACAACCTGATTTCAATGACGAGGAATTCGCTCCTTCCGTTTATCAGGCTGATCATCCGATTGGTAAACAATATTTAGAAATAGCGAGAGAAGTTATTGCAAAAACAGAATAACAAAAAAGGACGCTCTACTTGGAGCGTCCTTTCTTGATCTAATCACTCTTGGCCGCCAGAGCCACCGCCCTGCTCTTCACCAGACTTCTCTCCAGATTTCTGTTCTCCATTGCCTTCAGATGCTTTCAATTGTTCTGAGGTGATTTTGGTTAACATCTCTTGAATTTTAGCTTGGAATAATGGGCTTTCAAATGTTTCAGAGATCAAGTCTTTGATTTGTTTTCTCGATTGCTTGCTTTCCAATAGCTGCAAGTATTGCTTCTCCATTTCAGGGTCTTGCATGAGGTCCATCATTTTTTCCTGATATTCTGGATCGTCCATAAGTGCTTTAAACAGTTTTTCGTTTTCACCTTGAATGTTTTTCGCGAAGTTCTCAACGAAAGCGGGATCTTTCAACATTTCTTGCCAGTACTTTTTGCCTTCTTCAGTTGTAAGGACTTTCTGTATGGTTTCTTTCACAAAAGGTTCTTCCATCACAAGCTGTTGTTTTAATTCTTCATCTGACATGATTTCCTGAATGGCTTTCTTGCCTTCATCTGTTTTAAGCAGATCGACAAGCATTTTCTTCGTTTCTTCATAATTAGCCTGAGAGCCTTCAGCGGAACCTGTGGCGCAACCGGCAATGAGAAGAAAAGCTAATCCAAGAGCAAGCAGTTTGAATCGTTGACTCATATGCTCATGCTCCTTTCTCATATTCTTATCCTTAATATTAGGCGAAACGGTGAATTTATACCCGGAGAATAAAGGAAGGGTGGCATTTTAAAAGTGGCATTGGTACAATTCAACAGAGAAGCATCATTAACATTCACGGGGGTTTGATTGTGAAAACAAGAAATCTTGTTTACTTATTCTTTTCAACCCTTCTGATTGGATCAACGGCGGGAATGATTACAGGTATTGTTTTAGACTGGTCAGAATATTGGGCTGATCTAAAAAATGGAGAATTTATTTCATTCCTGATTGTTATGCTCTGGTTACTAGGAGTGTCCAGCATCTTCAGTTTGATTAGTCAGATGGGATTTTTCGCATATTTAACCATTCATCGGTTTGGACTTGGTATTTTTAAGTCGGTTAGATTATGGAATACTATACAAGCCGTTCTTATCGCAGTGACGTTGTTCGACTTAGTGTACTTCCGCTATGCCGTTTTTGCGGAAGTGGGAGAAAGTGTCGTAAGCTATATCCTTATTGCTTTATTTCTTCTTATAGTAGGTGTGATCGTAGCTTATATTAAACAAAAAGAAACGAACAAGCAGGCCTTTATACCGGCGCTTTTCTTTATTGTCGTTGTAACAACGCTTGAATGGATTCCAGGCTTACAAAGCAATGATCCAAAATGGCTATGGCTTATTTTAATACCACTTCTCGTCAGTAATGTATGGCAATTGCTAACACTTCATCGTCTGATAGGAAAAAAAGCATAAACAAAAGCAGCTCTGCACAATCGCAGGCTGCTTATTTAATTTCTTTGCTTTTGATATCTGCATTTGAAACAAGTTCGCTTACTGTATAGAAATTATACCCTTTCTTCTTTAAAGTTGAGATGATGTTCGGAATCGCATCCGCGGTTTGCTTAGCAGAATCAGAAGCATGAAGGAGAATAATATCACCAGGGTCCGCATCGTTTGCCACATTCTCTACAATCGTTTCCATGCCGGGGTTTCGCCAATCTTCTGAATCGAGACTCCAATGGATAACCGTGTAGTTCATTTTATCTGAAAGAGTGAGAACCCTTTTATCGAAATTGCCATTCGGTGGTCTAAGCAGTTCTGGTTGTGTACCTGCTACTTTTTTAATCGCTTCATGGGAGCGTATAATGTCTTTTCGTATTTCTTCGTTTTCCATTGTTGTATAGTTCTCGTACTTATATCCCAAGTTTCCGATTTCATGTCCATCTTTTACAATCTGTTCAACGATTTCTGGGTGTCGTTCAGCCCATGCTCCTGAAATGAAAAAAGAGGCCTTTACTTTGTTCTTTTTTAGTTGCTCAAGAATAGGGATAGCTTTTACCTCTCCCCAGCTAATATCAAACGTAAGTGCGATTCGTTTATCTTTGCTCTTTACTTGATCAATGGCTAGCGGTACGTCATTCGAAGTGAAGACAGCTAGTTCCCCACCTTCTACAAATAATATAATGGCTGTGAAAAAAGCAGCAACTACAATAACAAGTCCCTGTTTTAATCGCTTTCCATTCCAAATCCAGAAAAAATTCATCATGCACCCCCTTTGTCCCATTCATATGCGAACAGTTTCATAACTATGTAAAGTGTTTCCGACGCACATATTTACGGATAGGTTTGGTGATACTGGATTGAGGAAGGAGGAGATCACGTGATAGGGCTTCTAGTAAACAATAAGGAAATGAAAGAAATCGAGTATTTGCTGAAGCGGGAGATGGAAGAACTTCTGTTGGATTTGGATAATAGTCGTATTGATGGGCTTATTAAACGAGCTATGGAGGAGCGGTATGAGATCCTACTCGGAATCTACAAAAGAACTGCCACAAAAGCTGAAGTGTTAAAGTATATGCGTATTTTAAAAAAAGGTACAAATTAATTTCAAAAACCACTTGCTAAATACAGAAACAACCTGTATATTTATATAGGTCGCCGATACGAAACGGATGACACACAAAAAAGAATTAAAAAAGTTGTTGACGCTAACTGAGTTAATATGGTATATTAATAAAGTCGCTGAAAATGACATTGATTGAAACAAATCGATCTTTGAAAACTGAACGAAACGCCATGTAAGTAGATGTTTCTACGGAAACAAAACATTGTTTTAAAAGCTAGATTAAGCTTTCTATCGGAGAGTTTGATCCTGGCTCAGGAC
>NZ_LELK01000013.1 GCF_001039475.1 Guptibacillus hwajinpoensis
TAGCTTTTAAAACAATGTTTTGTTTCCGTAGAAACAACTACTTACATGGCGTTTCGTTCAGTTTTCAAAGATCGATTCGTTTCTTTCGTTTGTCGTTTTCAGCGACTCAACTAATATAACATGTTTTGTCTATTGAAGTCAACAACTAATTTGAAACATTATTTTTGCGTTAGCCACTTCGTGAAGCGGCAACGTTATTCATAATACATGAATAATTAAATGAAGTCAATCACTTTTTTCATGCGATGAATGTTGTTTTCTTAACAACGTTCTCTACTATATCAGTAACTTTAACTGAGGTCAACACATTTAATCAATTCGTTTAAATATAAACTACCTATACTCTACCGAAACCATCTCTATAGTAATGAATCAACTACACTCGCCCTCCATCTGCAGAATTTCAGTTAATCAAATGCTGTTTCCCTCCACTTAAACAAACGTTTATTTAATAGGTTTCATTAAGCGAAGTTTTTAGCTATTAAAAATTCTCCTTTTGTTGGCATTGTTGCTATAGCTGATTGACTTCCGCTCTTGAATGTTCGCTTTCCGCTTCAATTAGCTACGTGTGGTTCGGTTTTTCAAACGCAACAATCTATTTGCAAATAGCGTTTAGAAAAGAACCTAAAAAAGACAGCCTTTGATGGCTGCCTTTTTGAATATCTTATGCAAGGAAAGCGAAGTAGGCAATGAACACAAAGAACAGTGCATACATGATTGGATGGATCTTCTTCCCTTCCCCTTTTACTACCATTGTGATCGGGTACATGACAAAACCGAGCGCAATACCAGTTGCGATACTGTACGTAAGTGGCATGGCAATTATGGTCAAGAAAGCAGGTACCGCAATTTCAAATCGATTCCATTCTATTTTACCAAGTACACCTACCATCAGTACACCTACAATAATTAACACTGGTGCCGTAACAGCTGGGGTTACAACAGATAATAATGGTGAGAAGAATAATGCTAATAAGAAAAGTCCTGCTGTAACAACTGAAGTGAATCCAGTTCGTCCACCTGCTGCCACTCCTGATGAAGATTCGATATATGCTGTCGTTGTTGATGTTCCTAGGATCGCTCCAAGAACTGTTGCAGATGAGTCAGCGAATAATGCTTTCCCCGCTCTAGGCAACTTATTATCTTTCATGATACCCGCTTGTGTAGCAACTGCAATTAATGTACCTGCTGTATCGAAGAAATCCACGAACAGGAAGGTAAGTACAATGACTAGCATATCAATTGAAACTAAATCACCAAGGTGACCAAAAGCAACTCCGAATGTTGGTTCAAGGCTCGGTACGCTTCCAACAATTCCATTTGGAAGAGGAACTTGATTAAACACCATACCTACAATTGCTGTAATAATCATTCCATAGAAAATTCCACCCGTTACATTACGAACCATTAAAATGACTGTTACGATTAGACCAAAAACAGCAAGTAGCGTTGGCCCTGCCAGAAGATCACCTAATTGAACGAGTGTTGAATCGTTGTTTTGAACAATACCCGCACTCTTCAGCCCAATGAATGCAATGAAAAGGCCAATTCCGCTTGCTGCAGCATATTTTAATTCCATTGGAATAGCGTTAATAATCTTTTCTCTAATTTTGAATATCGTAATAATAATAAAGATAATTCCTGATACCATTACCCCAGCAAGTGCCGTTTCCCAAGGTACTCCCATAACAGTAACGACTGAGTACGTGAAGAAGGCGTTTAATCCCATGCCTGGTGCAAGTGCAATTGGATATCCAGCAAGCACACCCATGATTAACGTACCAAGCGCAGCCGCAAGAGCTGTTGCAGTAAAGACTGCCCCTTGATCCATTCCAGCATCAGATAGAATAGCTGGGTTAACGAATAAGATGTAAGCCATCGATAGGAATGTGGTCAATCCTGCTATCGACTCTCTCTTGTATGTTGTATTGTGCTCTTGAAAACGAAAAAAACGATCCATTTTTATTCCCCCCTTATTCCTCTCATCCATCTTCTCTATGACCTATCCATGTATAGACATAAAAAAAGCTCCGGGTTCTCTACCCGGAGCGGACTAATAGGAAAAGAGATGAACAGAAACCACAAAGCTTCACGAGCTAAACGGTCTACTTCTATCTCTGATTCCTTCGTAGTCAGGTTATTTACGGTAACCTGGTAGAGACTTTCGGGCCTTATTCCCGATGTTATACGATGGATGGTCGTTCTTCTATTTACTACTGTAGTGTATCAACTCATCAAGAGTGCGTCAATACCAAACACGAACATTATTTGTTATTAATGTTGTTTTGTTCGGATTTATTCCCACTCAATTGTTGCAGGTGGCTTGGAAGTAATGTCGTACACCACGCGGTTAACGTGATCCACTTCATTTACGATCCGTGTTGAAATGACCTCGAGAATTTCAAATGGAATACGTGCCCAGTCTGATGTCATGCCATCAATAGAAGTTACAGCACGGACGCCGATTGTATAATCGTACGTTCTTGCGTCACCCATAACACCTACGCTTCGGAAATCAGGAAGCGCAGTGAAGTATTGCCAGATGTCACGATCAAGACCAGCTTTCTTAATTTCTTCTCGAAGAATAGCATCTGAATCACGTACAACTTTTAACTTTTCTTCTGTTACTTCTCCGATAACTCGGATACCAAGACCTGGTCCAGGAAACGGTTGTCTCCAAACAATTTCATCAGGAAGACCAAGCTCTGTACCAACGATACGAACTTCATCTTTGAAAAGCATGTTCAAAGGTTCGATTAGATCTAGCTTCATGTCTTCAGGAAGTCCGCCAACATTATGATGGGATTTAATCGTTTGGGCAGTCGCCGTTCCACTTTCGACGATGTCTGTGTATAGCGTTCCTTGAGCAAGGAAAGACATATCTTCAAGCTTCTCAGATTCTTCTTCAAACACGTAGATGAATTCATTACCAATGATTTTACGTTTCTTCTCTGGATCCGTTACGCCTTTAAGCTTTGTAAGGAATCGATCAGCTGCGTCAATTTTGATTAGGTTCATTTCAAAACCTTCACCAAACGTCTTCATCACGCTATCCGCTTCATCTTTACGTAGAAGACCGTGATCGACGAACATACAAGTTAGCTGATCACCAATAGCTCTATGAATGAGTGCGGCAACAACTGAGGAATCAACCCCACCACTAAGGGCGCATAGAACTTTTTTATTGCCTACAGATTCACGAATTTCTTTAATTTGCTCATCGATGAAGTTTTCCATAGACCAGTTACCTTCACACCCACACACTTTATAAACAAAGTTCTTCAATAGTTCATTGCCGTGTTCAGTGTGACGAACTTCTGGATGGAATTGAACGCCATAGAGGTGACGAGAAGAGTCACTCATTGCAGCTACAGGACATGATGGGTTAGTAGCAGCTACTTCAAAACCTTCGGGTGGAGCTTTTACGAGATCACCATGACTCATCCATACAGACTGCTCTTCAGGAAGACCATCATACAGTGGTGATTGATGCGTTACTTTCAACATCGCTTTTCCATATTCGCGGTGCTTCGCAGCTTCTACACTTCCGCCAAAGTGGTGTGTCATAAGCTGCATACCGTAGCAGATGCCAAGAACCGGAATACCAAGCTCAAAAATTTCTTCGTCGCAGCGTGGCGCACCTTCGCCATATACACTGTTCGGTCCACCAGAGAATATAATTCCTTTAGGGTTAATCTTTCTAACTTCTTCTGCTGTAATGGTGTTTGGGTGCAACTCACTGAACACACCAAGGTCACGAATACGTCTAGCAATAAGCTGATTGTATTGTCCGCCAAAGTCGAGGACAATAATGGATTCCTGCTCTTCTAACATCTAATTCCCTCACTTCTATTTAGTCTCTACTAGCATTGCCTTCATTCGGTACAAAAATCTGGTTTACTGGTTATCACCAGTCAATTACCCAAAGAAACTATAAAAAAAGCCAGAACTCTGCCATGGTACAAAGGCAGAATCCTGGCTTTTACTAGGAGTGTCTGCCTTCATAGTCAGATCATTTACGGTGATCCGGTAGAGACTTCTGGGCCTTATTCCCAGGGATATACGAAGGTTACATCTTTCTGTTCAAACTATGGATTCATTCTATCAACCGGCTATACAGCGGTCAAGATTTCATCTTTTTAATTAAATTTTCCCATAATTCCTTCATTTCTACCCACGACGCATCGTTCGTTTTACCACGATAGTAATTCTCTTCATATCGACGCGTTAGCTCTTTCATGTCCTGTGAACCCAGTTTTTGATCAACCTGAACAGCGTATTCGCGTAACGTCTGGTTAGTTCCCCGCTTGATTCCATGTAGATCTAACAGCCATAGGAGTCGGAAATAAGCTTCAGAGAGCGCCTTCCCGTCGTCTCTTCTTTTATATCTTGATAGAACAATGCGCCTCAACCATTTGCGATAATTCTTGTACGCAATATAAGCTAGGACTAGTAGAATAACAATCAGTCCAATTGAATGCCATTTTGTCCACTCGAGTGAAAAAGAAGATGTGTTGGAAGTTGCTTGGTTTTCAGTAGCCTGGTCTTGTTGCTGAGCCTGATTTTCTTCTTCTTGAATTGGATCAGGAGTTTCAGCATTTGCTGTTTCATCATCAACATAGTCATTTACAAATTCTGCTTGGTTAGAAAACCCTCGTGTTGGTTCAAACGGCACCCAACCGATTCCAGGAAAATAAGCTTCCACCCATGAATGAGCATTGTTATTCGTAACTTCATATTCTCGGTAATCTCCTGATGTAGAAACATACTGTCCTTCTGTAAATCCTTTGACCCAGCGCGCTGGAATTCCAAGGCTTCTTAAAAGAACAGTCATTGAGCTTGAAAAGTTGTCGCAGTACCCAAACTTCGTCTCAAATAGAAATTGATCTACGTAGTCTTCGTTTTCACCAGGTACAGCAACGTCATTTGTTTCATAAACAAACCCATTCCCAACAAAGTAGCTTTCAATAGCTCTTGCTTGATCATAGGGGTTCGTATCATCTGCTGTAATCTCTTGTGCAAGAGCCCCTACTCGATCAGGAAGTGTGTCAGGCAATTGAAGATATAGTTCTTCTACTTCTGTAGGGTAATTAGCTGGTGCATCCCGTAATAGTTCTTCTGAGAAAGTAGGAGATTCATAGTCAAGACTATACTGGTCTAATACGAGAGGTTCACCTTGATTCTCAGTAAAAACCTTACCTGTAAGAGGGTTTTCAACATATTGAACTTCGGCTTCAGACTCAATATCGTTTACTTGACCCGGATGAATGATAAAGCTGAAATCTTCATTTCCGCTCATATTCAGGGTAGTATCAGATGACTCTACCTCAACACTCTCTTCATAAAGGGTTTCTGTACTACCCCCAAATGGCACGCGATCAGATCGCGATGCTTCCCAACCTTTTCCGGTATAGACGTCCTTCGTTTCAACTCTCCAGTATCCTCGATCTTTAATTTCGGCAGTGAAAACAGGTGTATCATCCATAACGAAAGGTCCACCAAGACGAGAATCATCCTCACCATATCCAATCTTACTTATCCCATTTCCACCTTCGCCATCTCCATCACCAGTTCCTGTGGTTTTCTTCAGAAACGGTACCGGATCAGCCCATTGCGGTTCCGCTTTCGGTGCAATATAGCCAAATAAAGAAGAAAAGGCAATGATGACAATAAGCGGCATGAGCCAGTACACAGGAAAACGTCCTTTTGAAAACGTAACACCCTCCTGTTCTTGAATACGAAGGATTTGCAGTAGGCCAAGAAGAATAAACCCAATTACAACAATCCGGATAATCGCATTATCGGCATTGTAAACTGTAAATGTATCAATAACGGTAATGTAGACAACCGTTACAAGTAAGAACAAGAAGATTCTTCTCGTTTGAATAAGCCAGTATTGCATTAAATAGCTAATGAGCCACAGCAAGATGAAAAACAAAAAGGTTCGAAACACATTCGATAATGCATCAAAGCTCCCATCAAATAGTAAGCCTATATTTTGTGAAACGTCAGAGAGAAAATATTCAAACCAAAGAAAATCAAAAAACGAACCAGGAAAGAACATAGCATGAAGCGCATAGACGAGCGATACGACTTTAATCGGGAACGATAACCAGAACGGCAATTGAAAATACGATAGTAGAAAAAGAAAAGCGGTAAACAAAATGAAAATTTCCGTTTGTCCTGTATCAGAAATAATCGAAAGTGGTCTTAACCATTCCCAGAATAAGAGAAAGCCAAGTGCGTAGAGAAGAAGCGAATAGAGCCAGTCTGTTTTTTCATTACCTTGTTGCACGCTTCCTACCCCCTCTTATTTCTTCATTAAATGATTCACCAGCAATTGCATGTGTTTTAATCCCATATTGAGAAAGATCATTGAGTTCCGCCTGATCTTCTAATGTTAAGTGTTCAGTAACATAGAAAAATTCAACTTGAACCTTTTTGGCAACGAGCTGTTTTAACGTAGACGTAAAAGCTCCATCAAGAGAAGGGCTTATGATTAACACTCCTGTACCTGCAGGAAAATGATGCGCTTCCTTTTTAACAACCGTATCGAAAGAAGTGTTCCCGTTTGCTTGTACTCGCGCAAGATGGTGAAAGACTCTCCTACGCTGCGCTTTACCTCCGTTAATGCTTAGCACGGAATGATCCTTACCAGATGATACAAGTCCAATCATCGCATTCTGCTTTAATGCTGCATTTGTCACGGAAGCGGCAAGCTTTACCGCTTTCTCAAATAAAGGGGACTCTTCTCGGCCGTAATGATGCTTCTCTCGATCAAGAAACACCATAAAGTCCTGACTGATTTGTTGTTCAAATTGCTTGGTTAGAAGCTTTGATCCCTTAGCCGTTGCTTTCCAATCAATCCACGAGAGTTTATCACCAGGTACATAGTCACGAACGCTTACTGCAGTCGTATAATCCATATCCGCTTTTTTAGGCGATGGTCGTGTTCCCGAGAGCTGTTGATTGTACGGGGACCAGTAAATGTCCTGATATGTAGGAAGGACATAGATCGATTCGACATGCTTAAACGTTTTCTCATGACGGACGAAGCCAAACATGTCCCCTACTTTACACTTCAACTCTTTCAAGTCATACTCCCCTCTTGGAATTGGAGTAATGGAATAACTGAAAGATAGCTTCTTCCTAAACATAGGTAGAAGTAATGCAAGCGAACGCTTTTGATACCGAGATGACGTCTCATGCGCATACGGAACAAGCTGTTCTGGAAGGACATCCTCCACCACAAGATAAAATAGGGGAAAATGACTTTTTCGATCCACCTGAATTGTCACAGTTAGCTCCTGACCATCTGTTAACTCAGAGTGGCTAATCGTACGCGTTAACCGCACATCATTCAACGGATAAAATAGAAGAAGAAGGGAGTAAAGTGCGAATGGCAAAAAGCTATAGAAGAGGAACCAACTAACAAATCCTCCTTGAAACATCGCATATGAGAAGGTAGCGAGAAAAATAAGTGCTAGAAATAGAAATTTCAGCACTCGATTGTTGGCAAGCTTGTCCCTCATTTTACTTTCTCTTCCCTCCGAAGAGGCACCCTGACTCGGTGAATAATCTCTTTAATAATTTCTTCTGGTTTCTGTCCTTCGAAAGCCGCCTCAGATTTCAGGATGATACGATGGGACAAGACGTAAGGTGCAAGGAACTTCACATCATCTGGCAGAACATAGTCTCTATTTCTCATAAACGCATAAGCCTGGCACGCTTTCATCAAAGAAAGAGAGCCACGAGGGCTTGCACCAAGATAAATCGACGTATTATTCCTCGTTCTACTCACAATATCAATGATGTATTGTTTAACGGAGCCCTCTACAAACACAGCCTTAACCTTTTTCTGCATATCCAATAACTCATCTAGTTCAAGAGCTGCGCCTATAGAGTCGATAGGATGAGCATGCTCAGTCCGATTTAACACTTCAAGCTCCTCTTCTGGAGATGGATAACCCATACGCAATTTCAATAAGAAGCGATCAAGCTGCGCTTCTGGAAGTGGATAAGTTCCTTCATATTCAATCGGGTTTTGTGTTGCCATTACAAAGAAGGGCTGCGGGAGAATATGCGTATCACCATCAACAGTAACGCTCCCCTCCTCCATGCCTTCAAGAAGAGCTGATTGTGTTTTAGGGGACGTTCGATTGATCTCATCCGCTAAAACGATATTTCCAAGTAATGGCCCTTTTCGGAATTCGAATTTCATTTCTCTCTGATTGAAAATGGATACCCCAGTTAAATCAGAAGGAAGCAGATCTGGTGTAAACTGAATCCTGTTAAATCGCGCGCCCACTGATTTGGCAAGTGCACGTACCATCATTGTTTTACCAACCCCTGGAACATCTTCAAGCAGAACATGACTTCCCGCAAGTAGTGCAACAAGACTTAATTCAGCAACATCACGTTTCCCTACAATAACTTTTTCTATATTCTCAATAACTCGCTTTACAGCTGGTTGGTACGCATCAAATTGGTACGATGAACTCATATCTGTCTCCCCCAATAATTAATGATCTACGTCATATATTTTGAAAATAGGTAACTTTTCCTATAGCAATACAATGCTTGGTTCTAAAACAAGTGTCTGAATACTCATAACCTTATTGTAACAAAAATTAGAATGGACAAGTTAGTGCGAGCTGGTTTTTCTTCTATGATCATACTCTAGAGAGTGGTACATCGAAGAAGTTTATCATCAACCCGCACGGTATGTTGAACAGATAGAAATAGAGCGAATCCTGAATGTCAGGATCCGCTCTATTTGGTATGTGGATTCATTGCCGCTACCTGTTCAACTACTTATAAATTAATCTTTCACTACGTTATTTCTCTTAACTCAGTGAACTTCGCATATACAAATGTTGAATAAAGAACAAGTAGGATCGCTCCGGCTGACATAATCGTGTTAATCGAAATACCCATTGAAAGAACTAGAGAGGTTATTACATAGCTGACCGGGATAAGCCCCATCGAAGCAAGAGAGATTAACCCCATCACACGCCCCAACATACTTTCCTCAATCATACTCTGAACCGCTGAAATAAAGGGAATGTTACAACAAGAAAGACAAGCACCAAAAACCCCAAGCATTACCATACTCAACCATAGTGTTTCGGCAAAACTGAATCCCATAAAAGCTAACCCAGCTATAAGTAATGCTACTAATGCTATATGTCCTCTATTCCTCGATACATTTAACACACCAATGACAATTGCTCCAATTAGCATTCCTCCTGCAAGTGCCGCTTCTAATAGACTGAAATAAACAGCATTTCCTTCCAAAACTGATTTAACAAAGAGTGGTAGTCCCATCGTCATAGGGCCTACTAGAAATAAGTTCAGAAAAATAGTTGTTAAGACAATCAACATGAGCGGTCTTGAATTTCTGACATACTGAACGCCCTCTTTAAATGAGCTCCAAAATGATTTCTCAGTAAGGGAATCTGATGAAGATGAAAGCGGTACGCGGATCAAGTAAATGAGAACACTTGCAACGAGTAGCATAACTGCTGTGGTCGCAAACACAATTTCATAATTACCAAACGCAATAATAAGACCTGCGAGCATCGGAGCTAAAATAAATGATGCTTGATTTGTCATTTGGATGATAGAGTTTCCTCGGGTTAAATTGTCTTTATGAATAATCGAAGGAATAACAGCACTTTCCGCAGCCCAAAAAAAGGCGTCGAGAATACCGAATACAAAAGCAACTCCAACAAATGTCCATAGCGTGATATCTCCGAAAACAAACCATAGAACAAGACCACCCAAAAGAATACTCCTTGAGAAATCCGACATAAACATAATTTTTGTCTTACTCAATCTATCTGCAACCGTTCCACTAATAACCATAAAAATGATCCTTGGTACACTAGAAGCAATATAGATAAAGCCAAGTGATGCTTCTAGATTCAGAACGTTTACAATGTACCAGCTCTCTGAAAACAAGAAAAACGAAATGCCAAAACTGGAAAGGAGCGCCGCAGCCCAGAGGAAAAGGAAATTCCGATTTTTGAAGATCGACGGCACCTGTTCAGTTAACCCTTCTAACTCTTCTTTTACAGCCACATTTTTACCTGTCATCGCCATCACACCTCTACTGTTTTGATACTCTAAGTCTAGAGAAAAAAGCGTGATCCAGCGATAACCCTTAGATTGAATTAATCTAAGTCTTAAGACTGAAAATAAACTATTACACTGAATGACTTATTGTTCTTTAAACCATTTGGGTTCATAAAAACCCTGGAAATTTTCTTCAATGACTTTTCTAAACTCTTCTGATTGTACCGCCTTCTTAATGTCCTGAACGTAAGGAGAATCGATGTCTTTTGTATTTACGACTACTTGATTAATAATGTTATCAGGCATGTCATCTCTCACTAATGCCTTCGTCAAATCCATGCCAGAAGCAATTGCAAAATTCCCATTCACAGCTGCAAGGTCTACTGAGTCTAAGGTTCTTGGTAATTGAGCTGCTTCTACTGGTTTAAAGACTAGCTCTTTCGGATTATCTGTAATATCTTTCACCGAGGCACGAAGAGGATCAACATCTTCATCAAAATCGATTACTCCATTATCTTTAAGTACAGTAAGACCTCGTGCCAGATTAGTAGGATCATTAGCAATGGCTACCGTACTTCCCTTTTCTATCTCTTTTAATGATTGATACTTCTTAGAATAAATACCAATTGGAGCAGTAGGGACTTTTATAACGCCACTTAACTCCATATCATTTTCCTTTGCAAAAGCACTCATATACACTTCATGCTGATACAAATTTGCATCTATCGATCCATTTTTTAGAGCCATATTGGGTTGAACATAGTCATTGAACTCCTTGATTGTGACTGAGTATCCTTGCTTTTCAAGATATGGTTTGACACCTTGTTCCAACATATCACTATATGGAATCGTTCCGCCAAGGACCAACTCTTTTTTATCTTCGCTACTTGCCTTACTTCCATCTGACGCGCAGCCTGATAATAAACCAACAACTATTAGAAGGAAAATTATTAATGCCTGGTTATTTTTCATGGTCATCACTCCTTACTCATTTTTTATCTACTGCTTTGGATACAAAATCACCCATGTATTGAACAAACTGAACTAGAACGACTAGAAGGATAACAGTAGTGAACATAACAGTATCATCGTAACGGTAATAGCCATAACGGATGGCTAAGTCCCCAATACCACCGCCACCAATTGTACCCGCCATTGCTGAGTATCCAATTAAACTGATTGCTGTTATAGTAATACCTGTTATTAATCCTGGTTTCGTTTCTGGCAATAAAATATGACGGATGATCATCCAAGGAGAAGCGCCCGTCGCTACAGCTGCTTCAATTACTCCTTTATTAATTTCACGAGCTGAAGATTCTACTATTCTTGCATAAAAAGGGATCGCTGCTACTGACAACGACACAGAGGCTGCTAATGGCCCAATAGTCGTTCCAAGCAAGAAGCTAGTTAGTGGCAAGAGAAAAACGAGCAGAATAATGAACGGAACAGATCGAATCAAGTTGATAACGATACCCACTGCCTGTTTCACCCATTTATTCTCTAGAATAAGTCCTTGATCGGTGACAAACAAAAGAATTCCTAATGGCAGTCCTATAAGGAAAGCAAAAGACAAAGCAATTCCAACCATGACTAGCGTTTCAACAAATGCGAGATTCAATTCAGGCAAGAGCTCGATAAGTCGGTCCATCCTCTATCACCTCCACTTTATGTACTCGTTTATGCAAGTAATCAATAGCTTGATTGACTTGATCCTCTTCTCCACTAATGTCCATAATAAAAACCCCTAGAGGTGTTTCATGGATGTACTCTACTTTCCCATGAAGAATATTTGCTCTGACTTCAAAAGCTTGGATCATATCAGAAACGACAGCATCGGTTGCAAGATCTCTTAGAAAGATTAGTTTTACTAGCTTGCCTTTTACACGATTCATCATGAGTTCCGGAATTTCAAATTCCAGAACGTTTTGAATAAACTTTTTCGTTAATGGATCTTTTGGTGCAGAAAAAATGTCAAAAGTGGTGCCTAACTCTACTACTTTACCTTCACGCATCACTGCACAACGATGACAGATTTCTTTAACAACTTCCATTTCATGCGTAATGACAACGATTGTGATTCCTAACTTCTGATTAATCTCTTTCAATAAAGAAAGGATCGACTCTGTTGTATTTGGATCTAAAGCGGATGTTGCTTCATCACAAAGCAGTATTTTGGGGTCATTTGCTAAAGACCTTGCAATACTGACTCTTTGCTTTTGTCCACCGCTTAGTTGAGATGGATATTTCGCCAACTGATCACTCAATCCGACTACTTCTAATAATTGAACAACTTTATCCCTAATGTGCTTTTTCTGTACTCCAGCAGCAAGAAGTGCAAATGCCACATTTTCAAACACCGTCTTAGAAGCAACTAAATAAAAACCTTGGAAAATCATCCCGATTGATTGCCTTGTCTTACGAAGTTCTTTGTTTGATAGTGTTAGTAAATCAATGCCATCTACTCTAACAGAACCTGTTGTTGGCCTCTCTAACAAATTAATAAATCTGAGAAGTGTACTTTTACCCGCTCCACTATACCCAACGATTCCAAAAACCTCCCCCTCGTTCACAGTGAGCGAAACGTTGTCTACAGCTATATTCTTTTCTTTTTTACTCCAATACTCTTTCGTAATCTCTCTCAATTCAATCATTGGACTTGTTCCTGTTTGAAAGTATAGGCTTTTCCTGGATGGTCAGCAGGTAAGGTAGCTTGTCCGTGAGAAAACAATTTCTCTCGGAGTGTTCCATCTGCATACTCTTTCTTATATACCCCTCGCTGCTGTAATTCAGGGACGACTAACTCAACAAATGCTTCTAAATCACCTGGTGTTACAAGGTGGTTCAAATTAAATCCATCCACACCAGAAGCTTCGAATTGAAACTCGATTGCATCCGCTACATCCTGAGGATTACCTACTATGACGCTATTCCGATCGATTGCTTCAAAACGATTTAACACTTCTCTAACTGTTAGTTTCTTCGGCGCATCTTTTGTCAGCATAGCCGCTTTATATTGCCCGCCTTCGGTCGGCTTTTTATATTCAAACGGCGCGTCTAAATCCATTCCTTCAAATTCTTCCACATCATATCCGCTAGCTCCGTATTGTGCTTTCGCAGCATCTGAACTCCATAGTTTGTTGTATTCTTCAAACTTTTGCTCGGCTTCCTCTGTTGTATGACCAACGATGACGCTTAGGAAAGAGAATATTTTGATGTGTTCAGGATTTCTTCCATGCTTAACGGCTCGTTCTCTAATATCATCCGCATAGTAACGAATTCGCTCAGGAGTGGGACCTCCAACAAAAATGCACTCCGCATGTTTCGAGGCGAATTCACGCCCTTTTTCTGAAGTTCCAGCCTGATAGATAACTGGAGTTCGTTGTGGAGAAGGTTCACTAAGGTGAGGACCTTCGACACTGAAATAATGTCCTTCGTGATTGATTTCGTGAACTTTGTTTGGATCAACAAGAGTATCTGTTTGATGATCCTCAACAACCGCTCCATCTTCCCAACTGCTCTCCCACAGTTTGTAGGAAACGTCCATATATTCATGAGCGATATCATACCGTTCATCATGACGAATCATCTTATCGAGCCCAAAGTTACGAGCAGCATTCGGTAAATAGGACGTCACAACATTCCAGGCAACTCGCCCTTTTGTTAGGTGATCAAGAGTCGAAAACCTGCGCGCATTGCCGAACGGTGCTTCATATGTCGTACTCACCGTTACAGCGAATGAGAGGTGTTCAGTAACACTCGCCATCGCAGGGACGAGAAGTGCGGGATCATTGATCGGAACTTGCAACCCGTCACGTATTGAAGGTTCTTTACTCTTTTGATAAACATCATATACACCGAGAACATCAGCGAAGAACACCGCATCGAACTTCCCTTTCTCCAATGTTTTAGCAAGGCTCAACCAATAATCCAATTCTTTGTATCCCACGTGTCGCTTGCTTTCTGGGTGTTTCCATAACCCATGTGAATTGTGCATAGAACTGTTCATTTCAAACGCATTCAAGATCATTTGTTTACTCATTTCTCCATACCTCCACTCTTTTTTAGGACGCAAAAAGGCCTCTTCATAAGAAAAGAAGAGGCCGTGAAAAAGCAACTGTCTTTTCTTATCCTTCAAGCATTGCTTGCTGGAATTGGCACAGTACTCATGCGAGTCTGTTGCCGAGGCTTCAAAGGGCCAGTCCCTCCACCTCTCTTGATAAGAAAGTTTATTTTATTGAATTTAACGATGAATATACAGCACCGCTTCATGACCTGTCAACAAGAAATCAAAATATTATTTCTTTTCTAATTCTTTGTTGACATTGGATTAATTTGTCTTTATTCTATTCTTTAACGCGCTAATACATTTATCTAGAGTCAGGGGAGGAATCTGGTCCAATGATCCTGCAGCAACCGCTTGTCACAAGCAAGGTGCTCATTCCAGCAGACTTTTTGTCTGAAAGATGAAGCTTGTATGGTTCGAATCAAGAAGAGCCTAAGTCTACTTTCAGCCCGAGAGTAGACTTTTTTGTATGGCTCTTTTCTAAAAGATTGTTGCTTTTGAAATAGTTTTATAAAACTAATCTTAGTGATTGGAGCGGAAGGATGCTCGACTCCTGCGGGACTAGCGGGACAGGCGAGACCCCACAGGAGCGTTAGCGACGAGGAGGCTCAAGTGTCCCGCTCCGCGGAAAGCGAGCATCCTGGAGCGGAAATTAACTCACTATAGCAACAATGTTTACGAAAAGAGCTTTTGTATAGAGAAAAAGGAGGATAACGATGCCATTCGCAATCGAAAAACAGCCTAACTTAGAAGAAGACCTCGCAGAGCTAGTAGAACGGTTTAAAACAAGAGCCGCCAAATACGATGAAGAAGAAAGGTTTCCTTATGAGAATTTCGAAGACTTAAAGGAGAAGAACTTTCTATCACTCACAGTGCCAAAAGAATATGGAGGCTACGGACTTAACCTGTTCGAGTTCTTGAAAGTTCAAGAGCAGCTTGCCTCTGGAGATGGAGCTACCGCCCTCTCCCTCGGTTGGCAGCTTGGTGTCATATTAGAAATCGCTGAATCAAGAGCATGGGATGAAGATGTCTTCTCAAAAGTGTGCGCACTTATCGTAAACGAAAAAGCCCTCTTAAACCTCGCGCAAACTGAAAAAGCGACCGGAAGTCCTTCCCGCGGAGGAACCCCTCTCACGACCGCCACTAAAACACCCCATGGATGGGTGATCAATGGGCGGAAATCATTTACGTCGATGGCCGTTGCGCTTAATTACTCCATCGTCACTGCCGATGTTGATCAAACTGGAAAGAAAGGGTTTGTGCTGATCGATCATAAGCTTGAAGGTGTTCAAGTGGAGGAAACATGGGATAGCATCTCTATGAAAGGCACAAAGAGTGATGACCTCGTATTGAATGACGTTCTTGTTAAACCTGAAGACTTGTTAGTCATAGAGGAAAAGCAAACGTCATTACCGAAAGGATGGTATTTGCAAATCCCCGCTGTGTACCTCGGCATCGCAACGTCAGCCATGGACTACACGGTCGAATTTGCCTCTACCTTCTCCCCTTCAACACTTCCAGGTCCTATTAAAGACGTCTCGGAAGTACGTAGGAAAATAGGTGAAATGCAGTTAGAGCTGTTCAACGCGCGAGAAGTTCTTTATTCTGTCGCACAGCGTTGGAGTGAAAACCCTGATGAACGCCAGCAAATGGGGGCTGATTTAGCAGCAGTTAAGCACATCGTTACAAATAGCGCGAATCGGGTCGTCGATTTAGCGATGCGCGTGGTTGGTGCAAGAAGTCTCTCAGCCAGCAATCCCTTACAACGACACTTTCGAAACGTCCGAGCAGGGCTTCATAACCCGCCGACTGATGATGCGATTGTTTATAGTCTTGCAGACAGTGTGTTCAAAGACTAATTGACTTTATATGTATAAATGAATACTAAGTATAGGAACAAAATCTTGTAGGAGGATGAATAACGATGAGCGATGTTGTACTAATTTATGGAGGTAATTCTCTACAATCGAGACTGAAAGGGATCAAAGATTACGCAGAACGTTATTTAGATGAGCGCTCGATCTCCTATGAATCAATCAATGTGATTGACCTTCCCGCAACAGATTTAATCACCGCTAACTTTAGTAGTTCTGCCATTATAGAAGCCAATGAAAAAGTGGAGAAAGCGAATGCTGTAATCATTTTGACTCCTGTTTATAAGGCATCATATACAGGGATATTGAAAACTTACCTTGATCTTCTCCCTCAAAAAGCTTTGAAGGGTAAAGCGGTTCTGCCGTTAATGATCGGTGGTTCGTTTGGACACTTACTTGCGATCGATTACGCACTTAAGCCTGTTTTGTCCTCCCTTGGAGCAACAACTCTTCTTAGCGGTGCTTATGTGATCGATCAGCATGTCCAGCGTGGCGAGGGGGATACTTTTGTGTTGGATGAGGAAGCGATAGAACGGGTGAGCGTTAACTTGCAAACGTTGGGGGAAGAATTGAAGAAATAAAAAAAGAGATGACGAACGGAAATGTTCGTCATCTCTTTAAGTTTGTGAAAAGGGAGGTGATGAAATATAGCCAAGTGAATTAAATGTTAGGGTCATTGTTACTTCCCATACTAAATTCACTAAGTTATATTATTACATCATGCCGCCCATTCCACCCATACCGCCCATGCCGCCCATATCAGGCATGCCGCCGCCTGCATTTTCTTCAGGCTTGTCAGCGATAACGGCTTCAGTTGTAAGAATCATAGCTGATACAGATGCTGCATTTTGTAGTGCAGAACGAGTAACTTTAGTAGGGTCAACAATACCAGCGTCAACCATGTTTACCCACTCACCAGTAAGAGCGTTGAAACCAACACCGATTTTTTCGCCTTTAAGGCGCTCAACCACAACAGATCCTTCTAGACCAGCGTTGTGAGAGATTTGGCGGATTGGCTCTTCAAGAGCACGAAGAACAATCTTAACGCCAGTAGCTTCGTCTCCAGCAGCTTCAACAGCTTGAACAGCCTTAACGACGTTCACTAGTGCTGTACCACCACCGGATACAATACCTTCTTCAACCGCTGCGCGAGTTGAGTTAAGAGCATCTTCAATGCGAAGTTTACGCTCTTTCAATTCAGTTTCAGTTGCCGCACCAACTTTGATGACAGCTACGCCGCCAGCAAGCTTAGCAAGACGTTCCTGAAGCTTCTCTTTATCGAACTCAGATGTTGTTTCTTCAAGCTGAGCTTTGATTTGGTTTACGCGACCAGCAATTTTGTCAGTTTCGCCAGAACCTTCAACGATTGTTGTATTTTCTTTCGTTACAACAACTTTAGAAGCACGACCAAGCTGAGTAATGTTTGCTTGTTTAAGATCAAGACCAAGATCTTCCGTGATTACTTCAGCGCCAGTTAGTGTACCGATGTCTTCAAGCATCGCTTTACGACGGTCACCGAAACCAGGAGCTTTAACAGCTACTGCATTGAACGTTCCGCGAAGCTTATTCACAACTAGTGTTGCAAGAGCTTCACCTTCAACGTCTTCAGCAATCATAAGAAGTGGTTTACCTTGTTGAACAACTTGTTCAAGAACTGGTAGTACATCTTGAATGCTAGCGATCTTCTTATCCGTAATAAGGATATAAGGATCTTCTAGAACAGCTTCCATTTTGTCGGAGTCTGTGACCATGTATGGAGATGCATATCCGCGATCGAATTGCATACCTTCCACTACTTCAAGCTCAGTAGCAAATCCTTTTGATTCTTCAACAGTGATAACGCCGTCGTTACCAACGCGCTCCATTGCTTCAGCGATCAATTGGCCAACTTCTTCGTCAGCTGCAGAGATTGATGCAACTTGTGCGATCGACTCTTTGCCTTCGATTGGTTTTGAAATGTTTTTAAGCTCTTCAACAGCAGCTCTAGTTGCTTTCTCAATTCCTTTACGGATAACCATTGGGTTAGCACCAGAAGCTACGTTTTTAAGACCTTCGCGTACCATAGCTTGCGCAAGAACTGTTGCAGTTGTTGTACCGTCACCGGCAACATCGTTCGTTTTGCTAGCTACTTCAGCTACAAGCTTTGCACCCATGTTTTCGAATGCATCTTCAAGCTCGATTTCTTTCGCGATCGTTACACCATCATTTGTGATAAGTGGAGATCCGAATTTCTTCTCGAGGACAACGTTACGTCCTTTTGGGCCGAGTGTAACTTTAACTGCATTCGCAAGAGAATCAACACCGCGAAGCATTGCGCGACGGGCTTCTTCACTGAACTTAATATCTTTAGCCATTTGTTACCCTCCTAAATGTATGTAATTCTTTTATTTTTGTTATTACTTTCCTACGACAGCAAGAATGTCATTCTCGCGAAGGATTAGATACTCTTTACCGTCATACTTTACTTCAGTACCAGCGTACTTGCTGTAAATAACAGCATCGCCTTCTGATACTTCAAGAGCTACGCGCTCTCCACCGTCAGTTAGTGCACCGCTACCTACAGATACGACGCGACCTTCTTGTGGCTTTTCTTTTGCAGAATCCGGAAGCACGATCCCACTGGACGTCTTTTCTTCTAATTGAATTGGTTCGATAACTACTCGATCACCTAAAGGCTTTAACAACTCAAACACCCTCCTCAGATGGATATAATGGTTTGATTCGTCTCATTAGCACTCACCATCGTCGAGTGCTAACACAAGTATATAATAAAATAATTCACTATTCTTTTGCAAGTAGTAAGGATGAATTTTTTTACAGAAAATTTGCATACCTTCATTTACAAGCATTCGCACTCAAAAAATAAGACTTCTGAACTAGAATTAGCCTCGTGCTTTTTTCTGACACATTTGTCCTTTCCTTCAGAGGTCTTATATCCGGCATTCCCATTACCAAATGTGTTAAACTAATACGAGTATGCGAAATACCTTAATATAGGTATGCAAACCACTAAAAGGAGTTATGCTTCTTGGCCAAACATTATTGGACTATATTGATAACCTATATCGTTATGCAACTGTCAGGACTTGTAGGAGTAAGTTTACTCGAGTCGTTAAATGTTTCTAATCCAGTTGTCACCTGGTCAGTTTTCAGTTTTTTGACAGCGCTCATTATTATGCTAATTCTTCTACGTTCAACACCTGATGTTCCTTTTGAACGCTCTGCTCGTGTATCCAAAGGGCAAGCAGTTGGATGGAGTATTCTTGGCGTGTTTATGGCATATGCCTCTCAAATTATCGCTGCAATGATTGAGATGAATGTTTTTGGAATCGAACCGGGCTCCGAGAACACAGAGATGTTAATTGAAGTAGCAAAAGCAGCACCTCTCTTCATCATTGTAACATCTGTTATTGGCCCGATCTTAGAAGAGATTGTTTTCCGAAAAGTTATATTCGGAGCATTATACACTCGATTTAATTTCTGGATAGCAGGCATTCTAAGCTCAGTAATCTTCGCTGCCATTCATTTTGACTTTTCACATCTTCTTATTTATACGGCGATGGGACTTACGTTCTCATTCTTATACGTTAAAACAAAGCGACTTATCGTACCGATCATTGCTCATATGACGATGAACACGATTGTTGTAGTAATAAACGTCTATTTTGCTGATGATATAATGGAGATGGAGAAGCAGCTCGAACAAATGCAATCGTTTATTGGAGGATTTTTCACATGAAGTTTTCACCAACTTTAATGGGGTTTTTCTATGCAGGTCTAGGTTCCATCTTCACATACCTTGCCATTCAAAGCGCTGGTACGGATGGGGAGATGTGGAGTTTCTGGACGATCTTGCTCATGGTTCTCGCCACGGTCGATTTCGTTTATGCGATCCGTTTCTTTTTATTAACAAAGAAAATTAATCAAATGAAGAAAAATGAAGAAAACAAAAAGCGATAGGACGAGTAAACTGTACCCTATAGATTAGACACTTTGAAAAAAGGTCTCTCTATAGGGTGCTTTTTTGTATACTGGAAGAAAC
>NZ_LELK01000007.1 GCF_001039475.1 Guptibacillus hwajinpoensis
CGGTGAACGGATTTACCTATTCACCAGCCTAATCGCTTGGACGCGCATTTCCAGCAGCGCGCTCACCCTATCTTTCTGCGTCCCCCCGTCGTTCAAACGGAAAGGAGGTGGTACAGGAATATCAACCTGTTATCCATCGCCTACGCCTTTCGGCCTCGGCTTAGGTCCCGACTAACCCTGAGCGGACGAGCCTTCCTCAGGAAACCTTGGGCTTTCGACGGACAAGATTCTCACTTGTCTTTCGCTACTCATACCGGCATTCTCACTTCTAAGCGCTCCACCAGTCCTTTCGGTCTGACTTCACAGCCCTTAGAACGCTCTCCTACCATTGTCGTAAGACAATCCACAGCTTCGGTGATACGTTTAGCCCCGGTACATTTTCGGCGCAGCGTCACTCGACCAGTGAGCTATTACGCACTCTTTAAATGATGGCTGCTTCTAAGCCAACATCCTGGTTGTCTAAGCAACGCCACATCCTTTTCCACTTAACGTATACTTTGGGACCTTAGCTGGTGGTCTGGGCTGTTTCCCTCTCGACTACGGATCTTATCACTCGCAGTCTGACTCCCGCGGATAAATCGTTGGCATTCGGAGTTTGACTGGATTCGGTAATCCGGTAAGGACCCCTAGTCCAATCAGTGCTCTACCTCCAAGATTCTTGCCGCGAGGCTAGCCCTAAAGCTATTTCGGAGAGAACCAGCTATCTCCAGGTTCGATTGGCATTTCACCGCTACCCACACCTCATCCCCGCATTTTTCAACATGCGTGGGTTCGGGCCTCCATTCAGTGTTACCTGAACTTCACCCTGGACATGGGTAGATCACCTGGTTTCGGGTCTACGACCACGTACTATTTCGCCCTATTCAGACTCGCTTTCGCTGCGGCTCCGCCTTATCAGCTTAACCTTGCACGGGATCGTAACTCGCCGGTTCATTCTACAAAAGGCACGCTGTCACCCATTAACGGGCTCCAACTAGTTGTAGGCACACGGTTTCAGGTTCTCTTTCACTCCCCTTCCGGGGTGCTTTTCACCTTTCCCTCACGGTACTGGTTCACTATCGGTCACTAGAGAGTATTTAGCCTTGGGAGATGGTCCTCCCAGATTCCGACGGGGTTTCACGTGTCCCGCCGTACTCAGGATCCGTCTCGGAGGGCAGCGGATTTTGACTACAGGATTGTTACCTTCTCTGATGGACCTTTCCAGGTCGCTTCGTCTATCCGTGCCTTTGTAACTCCAAAGAGACGTCCTACAACCCCAGAGGGCAAGCCCTCTGGTTTGGGCTGATTCCGTTTCGCTCGCCGCTACTCAGGAAATCGCGTTTGCTTTCTCTTCCTCCGGGTAATGAGATGTTTCAGTTCCCCGGGTCTGCCTTCCATTCCCTATGTATTCAGAAATGGATACCATCCTATTAAAGATGGTGGGTTCCCCCATTCGGAAATCTCCGGATCAAAGCGTACTTACAGCTCCCCGAAGCATATCGGTGTTCGTCCCGTCCTTCTTAGGCTTCTAGTGCCAAGGCATCCACCGTGCGCCCTTAGTAGCTTAACCTTAGATTCATTAGAC
>NZ_LELK01000010.1 GCF_001039475.1 Guptibacillus hwajinpoensis
TAAACTGTACCCTTTGTAAAGGACACTTTAAAAAAGGGTTAGGCTGACCTAAGGAGATGATTCCTGTATTCAACAGGGGTCATCTTCTTTAGGTTCCATTGATAACGGTAGTAATTATAGTAAGTCATGTAGCTTTTAACTTCTCGTTTTAATTCTTCAAGAGATACACAATGTTTAATAGAGGTTTCGCCTTTAAAGTGACCAAAGAAAGACTCTTGAGGCGCATTGTCCCAACAGTTTCCTCGTCTTGACATTGATTGACTTAACCTATATTTCTTCACTAGCCTTTGAAAGATTGGGCTCGTATAATGGAAGCCCTGATCTGAGTGAATAAACGCATCCTTAGCTAACTTAACTTTTCTGTTGTTTTTTAGTTTGAGTAGCGTATCTGTGGCGAGATCTAATGTAATTTGATCCGATACATTGTAGGCAAGGATTTCGTTTGTTGATCCATCTTTTATGGTAGAGAGATACGCTTTTTTACCTTTGCCATAAAACAAATAAGTGATATCAGTAAGTAACACTTTTCCAGGTATATTCTGTTTGAATTGTCTGTTTAATAAGTTGGGTGAAACAGCGTGCTCACTTGTTGCTTTAGCCATTCTTCTATAGGGATTTGCTCTTCTGAGTGGGCATATAATGTCATACTTCTTCATGATCCTTCGTATGCGTTTTAGATTGTATACAGTTTGAAATTGACCCTTTAGTGTCATTTTAATCTGGCGAGCGCCTTTCTTCCGTCTTTTAAATTGATACGCTTTTAAAATTAAATCTCTGACAACTTCGTCTTGTTTATCACGTTGTTCTCTTCGCACCTGAGCTTTCTCGGAGAAGTAATGATAATAACCGGATCGAGAAATCCCACACAAAGTACACAAATAACTCACCATGTTCTTTAGCTTGAATTTTTTTATCACAGATTTAATAAGAAGATATTTCTGTTGCGCAGTTAGTCCTCGTCCTTTTTCCCCCTCTCCATCATCTCGAGCTTTTTTAGTAACTCATTTTCTGCTTTTAATAGGTTATTCTGAGCCTCCAAACGTTTATATTTCTCTTCTAATGTAAGTTCACGATTCATTGACCTTCCTGAATTCACTTTACGGTTATCTCGAAGACCATCAAGCCCATTTTCCTTGTAAGCAGCTCGCCATCTATCCGCAGAGGATTTCATCCGTCTGGCACCTAATACCTCACTATCAAAACCACACTCTTCGAAGATTTGTCTTGGGAATTTTCCGTTCTCATCCTCGGTTATAAAGAGGCGTTTAAATTCGTCTGTATAGGTTATCCCGTTCTTACTTACGGCTTTCACATACTTATTAGTAGATAATTGTTTCACTTCTTGTTTAGAAAATAACTTTTTCCCCATCGTGAACCAGTCCCCAATTGTTTTGTTTCTTCCAGTATACAAAAAAGCACCCTATAGAGAGACCTTTTTTCAAAGTGTCTAATCTATAGGGTACAGTTTA
>NZ_LELK01000014.1 GCF_001039475.1 Guptibacillus hwajinpoensis
GAAGGCTGAGTCGTGATGGCGAGGGAAATTTAGTACCGAAGTCCTTGATTCTACGCTGCCAAGAAAAGCCTCTAGTGAGGAAAGAGGTGCCCGTACCGCAAACCGACACAGGTAGGCGAGGAGAGAATCCTAAGACGATCGGGAGAACTCTCGTTAAGGAACTCGGCAAAATGACCCCGTAACTTCGGGAGAAGGGGTGCTTCCTCGGGTGAATAGCCCAGGGGAGCCGCAGTGAAAAGATCCAAGCGACTGTTTAGCAAAAACACAGGTCTCTGCAAAGCCGTAAGGCGAAGTATAGGGGCTGACACCTGCCCGGTGCTGGAAGGTTAAGAGGAGGGGTTATCCCTTACGGGAGAAGCTCTGAATCGAAGCCCCAGTAAACGGCGGCCGTAACTATAACGGTCCTAAGGTAGCGAAATTCCTTGTCGGGTAAGTTCCGACCCGCACGAAAGGTGCAACGACTTGGATACTGTCTCAACGAGAGACCCGGTGAAATTATAGTACCTGTGAAGATGCAGGTTACCCGCGACAGGACGGAAAGACCCCATGGAGCTTTACTGTAGCCTGATATTGGATTTTGGTACAGCTTGTACAGGATAGGTAGGAGCCATAGAAGTCGGACCGCCAGGTTCGATGGAGGCGTCGGTGGGATACTACCCTGGCTGTACTGACATTCTAACCCAGCACCGTGATCCGGTGCGGAGACAGTGTCAGGTGGGCAGTTTGACTGGGGCGGTCGCCTCCTAAAGTGTAACGGAGGCGCCCAAAGGTTCCCTCAGAATGGTTGGAAATCATTCGCAGAGTGTAAAGGCACAAGGGAGCTTGACTGCGAGACCTACAAGTCGAGCAGGGACGAAAGTCGGGCTTAGTGATCCGGTGGTTCCGCATGGAAGGGCCATCGCTCAACGGATAAAAGCTACCCTGGGGATAACAGGCTTATCTCCCCCAAGAGTCCACATCGACGGGGAGGTTTGGCACCTCGATGTCGGCTCATCGCATCCTGGGGCTGAAGTAGGTCCCAAGGGTTGGGCTGTTCGCCCATTAAAGCGGTACGCGAGCTGGGTTCAGAACGTCGTGAGACAGTTCGGTCCCTATCCGTCGCGGGCGCAGGAAATTTGAGAGGAGCTGTCCTTAGTACGAGAGGACCGGGATGGACACACCGCTGGTGTACCAGTTGTTCCGCCAGGAGCATAGCTGGGTAGCTACGTGTGGAAGGGATAAGTGCTGAAAGCATCTAAGCATGAAGCCCCCCTCGAGATGAGATTTCCCACAGCATTAAGCTGGTAAGATCCCTTAGAGATGATGAGGTAGATAGGTTCGGGGTGGAAGCGTGGCAACACGTGCAGCTGACGAATACTAATCGATCGAGGGCTTAACCTAAAA
>NZ_LELK01000008.1 GCF_001039475.1 Guptibacillus hwajinpoensis
GAGATCCATGAGGATCTGGCATCGCGCAGCTGACGAAGAAGTTCGCCGCTTATCGCGCCCCGTGTGAGAACACGGAAGTTAAGCTCTCGCGCCGATGGTAGTTGGGGGATCTCCCCCTGCAAGAGTAGGACGTCGCTGGGCAATGATGAAAAGTCAGAGATCAAATGATCTTTGGCTTTTTTTGTGTGGTTTAAGCTAGCAAACACTGCTTTCAAATGGAATCGCGGATATAATCTCAAATTCGCGGATAAAATGGTGGGAATCGCGGATATAATTCGATTTTCGCGGATATATCGAAAATATCGCGGATAAACCCTCCCAAAAGCACCGTATAGCGAAAAGCAGACAATAAATCTCTGGTATTTTAGTCAAAACAGCTATCCACAAATCAATAAATTGAAAATTTCGAACCGAATCTCTTGATAAACACCATTAGAAGACGTACAGTTAATGAAAAAGAATTTTACATAGCGGAAGGGGAAAATAAATGGATTTTCATTTTGACACAAAAGCGGTAAACTTTCCAAGAAAAACAAAAGGAGATACCGTTAGTAAAGTAAAACCAATTTATCAAACGTCGGCATTTGTATTTGAAGACCTGGATGACCTTGAATCTTTTTACGAGGGAAAAAAGGATTATTTATATACGCGTGTAAGCAATCCCAATACAGATGATCTTGGAATGGGAGTAGCAGATCTTGAAGGAGCACCTAAGGGCGTTGCAACCTCCTCTGGACTTTCTGCTATTCTGGCTGGTGTTCTCTCTGTAGTTAAAGCTGGAGATCATATAGTAGCATGTGAAGACTTATATGGGGGAACCTATTCCCTTTTTGCTGGAGAGCTTCCTGACTTCGGAATTGAAGTATCGTTTGTTGATTTTACAAAAAAGGACGAAGTAGAAAATGCAATCCGTCCTAACACAAAGTTGTTGTACACAGAGTCTGTTACGAACCCTCTTCTTCGTGTAGAAGACTTACAAATGCTAAGTGAGATCGGTGAAAAACACAACTTAGTTACGATGGTTGATAATACATTTGCTACTCCTTATCTTCTTCAACCTTATCGCATAGGAATTGATTTAGTTGTGCATAGCGCAACTAAGTACATTGGCGGACATAGTGATGTGACTGCAGGTGTTATAGTAGGAAGAGAAGATCTTCTTGCAAAGGCGAAAGCCAAAGTAATAAACCTTGGTGCTAATCTAAGCCCGTTTGAAGCTTGGTTAGGTTGTAGAGGGTTAAAAACGATGAGTGTGAGAATGGAACGACATGTGAGAAACGCTGCTTTTCTTGCAAGTGAGTTAAAAGGTGTAGAAGGAATAAAGAATGTTTATTATCCCGAGTACGTTTCTGAAAGAGGAAATGGAGCTATGGTTTCTATTGAGTTAGATGAAGGTACTGATGTAAAAACATTTTTTAAATCACTTGATTGGGTTAAGATCATCCCAACACTTGCAGGGTTAGATACCACTGTATCTTATCCAATCGGCACATCACACCGAACGATCCCTGAAAGTACGAGACAAAAACTAGGTATAACAAAACAACTTGTTCGTATATCTGTTGGAATCGAGAATGAAAATGATATTGTTGCAGCATTTAAACAAGCTGTTGAAAAATCCCTCTAGTAGGGATTTTTTCTTTTTTTTACTAATGCTTGCATTCATTAGATTTATCTGGTATAGTATTATTTGTGTCCAAGTAAGACACTAATTGCTTTTCAAAATGAAGCAAGCAAATCATCATTTATATTATATCGTCGCGGGGTGGAGCAGTTCGGTAGCTCGTTGGGCTCATAACCCAAAGGTCGCAGGTTCAAATCCTGCCCCCGCAACCAATAACCAAATTTTCACTACGCCGAGTATGCTTCTACGTTAAAATTTAATTCGGAGTCCATTAGGGGCAACCTAAACTCATAACTTGGTATTATTACTCACAATCGTAAGTGTACAGTTTTCAAACATTACATACTGGTCTCGTGGTGTAGCGGTTAACATGCCTGCCTGTCACGCAGGAGATCGCGGGTTCGATTCCCGTCGAGACCGCCATTTTTTTAAGCGAATTGTTCGCTTTTTTTTTATACACTCAGATAGGTAAGTGCTATGTGTACTAAATGAGTGATTGAAAAGAACAAGTTTTTCTAAAGAATCATGTGAATTTACTCTTAAGTAAGATAAACTAATAGATAGAAAAAGCACCTTAGGATGAAATTCCTAAGGTTTTTTTATAAAATGGAAAGAGAGATGAGTTGGATTGAAAGATGAGTTTGCATTTATACAATCCATCACGCCAGCTTATTCATTTCGTGATGAACTAATTAATGGCATTGGAGATGATGCTGCTCTTTATCGTATCGGTGCAGAATGTGATGAGATTGCTTGTACAGATACGATGGTGGAGGGTATTCATTTTAAGAAGGATACAATGACTCCTTTTCAAATAGGTAGGAAAGCTCTAGCTGTAAACGTTAGTGATGTAGCTGCTATGGGTGGTATTCCGTTATTTTATCTTGTTTCCCTATCAGTTCCTAATTCAGGGTGGTCTACGAGGCAGCTTAAAGAAATTTATAGAGGGCTAAAAGCACTTGGTGATGAATTTCAAATGGACATGATAGGAGGGGATACGGTTTCCACTAGAAGTGATCTTCATATTTCGGTTACGGTTATCGGGAAGATCGAGAAAGGGCGCAGACTTCTTAGAAGTAACGCAAGGCCTGGAGATGTTGTCTTTCTAACTGGACCGGTCGGAGGTTCTGCTGCTGGTCTTTCGTCTTTATTAAGTGGTGATACGAATTCTTATATTTCCTATCATCAAGAGCCTAACCCTCGTGTTAAGCAAGGGCGCATTCTAGCTAAAAGTGATTGCCGCATTTCATTAAATGATGTGAGTGATGGAATAGCTAGTGAATCACATGAGATTTCTGAAGCAAGTGGCGTTTCTATTGTACTCGAGCAAGATTTAATTCCTGCTCCTGAAGGGTTTGACGCTTATTCTTCTTTTCAACGGTTAGAATGGATGTTAAACGGTGGAGAAGATTACGAATTAATTGGAACCGTAGCTGAGGCGGATTGGAAAAATGTTGAGAATCTTTTTCTTAAACAAAAGGAATCAATTTATAGAATTGGCTATGTTGAAGATAAAAAGCCGGGTGTATGGATGAGTTACAAAGATCAAAAATTTAAACTGGACAAGAAGGGCTATAATCACTTCTCGTCTAAGGAATAGGTGATGGACATGAGTGGATATGCTTTCATCATGAAATCTCCAGAAGAAACGATGGAGTTTGGGGAGAAGCTTGCAGAGAAGCTTAAGCCAGGCTGTGTTTTAACGCTTGAAGGAGATCTGGGTGCTGGCAAGACGACGTTTACAAAAGGGATTGGAAAAGGTCTTGGTGTTACGAAAATCGTAAACAGTCCAACTTTTACAATCATTAAAGAATATGAAGGAAACATCCCCCTTTATCATATGGATGCCTATCGTCTGGAGGAGAGTGATGAGGATCTCGGTTTTGGAGAATACTTCGAAGGCGAAGGCGTGACTGTAGTGGAGTGGGCGAAATTCATACATGATATGCTCCCAAAGGAGCTTCTAAGGGTAGAAATCTATCATCAAAGAGAATCAGAACGTAGACTTATTTTAAGGCCATTTGGAACTTTCTATGAGTCGGTGTGTAAGGAGTTGCAGCATGAAAGTACTAGCGATTGATTCTTCGAACTATTGTATGGGCGTAGCGATTATGGATGGAGATACGATTATCGGTGAGATTATTACAAATCTGAAGAAAAATCACTCTGTTCGGTTAATGCCTGCTATTGACCAATTGCTTGAAGAAGTCGGATTAAAACCTAATGAACTTGAGCGGATCGTAGTGGCTGAAGGTCCGGGGTCTTATACTGGATTAAGGATTGGGGTTAGCATTGCCAAAACGCTAGCGTGGACCTTAGGAATACCACTTGTAGGTGTTTCTAGCCTTGAAGTGCTTGCGCAGAGTGGTCGATACTATACAGGGGTTATCGTTCCTTTTTTTGATGCGAGACGAGGACAGGTTTACACAAGCCTTTTTAAGTCAGAGGGAACGTTCGTCCAAAGACGAACAGAAGACCAAATTGTATTGCTTGAAGACTGGCTGAATGAAAACAAGGATAAATATGAAAGCTTCTTATTTATTAGTAACGATTTAGCTATTCATAAAGAGACAATTGAATCAATCCTTGGAAACAAAGCGCTTTTTGCGCCAGTTAGTAGTACAAATGCTCGTCCATCAGAACTTGCAAGAATTGGATCTAGTAAAGAACCTGTGGAAGATGTCCATCATTTCACACCGAACTACGTGAGACTGGCTGAGGCTGAAGCAAAATGGCTAGCTTCACAAAAAAAGTAGGGGATTAGAAATGAACAAAACGGTATCCTTTCGGTCGATGACCGTGGAAGATATAGAAGCTGTCATGCGCATTGAGAAAGCAACATTTCCAACTCCCTGGAGCAGAACAGCCTTTTATAATGAAGTAGTCATTAATCATTTCGCTACATATCTTCTTCTAGAAGTAGGAGAAGAGATAGCGGGATATTGTGGTGTTTGGGTGATTATCGATGAAGCGCACATTACAAATATAGCTCTACACCCTGATTATAGAGGGATGAAGCTTGGAGAAGCGCTTTTAAAAAGAGCGATTGACTTTGCGAAATCACGCGGTGCGCTTAAGATGACACTTGAAGTAAGAGTATCAAATACAATTGCGCAGAATCTGTATCGGAAATATGGTTTTGAAGAAGGTAGCATTAGAAAGAATTATTATACGGATAATCAAGAAGATGCGCTAGTGATGTGGGTGAAATTAGATGGAAACTAATCAAGAAATAATACTTGGAATTGAAACGAGCTGTGACGAAACGGCGGTTGCCATTGTTAAGGGCGGGAAAGAAGTCATTGCTAACGTGGTAGCTTCTCAAATTGAGAGCCACAAGCGGTTCGGGGGAGTTGTACCTGAAATCGCGTCCAGGCATCATGTAGAACAGATGACCCTTATTCTAAAAGAGGCTCTTGACGAGGCTAAACTCTCTATGGACGACATTGATGGAATAGCAGTGACGGAGGGACCTGGTTTAGTAGGAGCTTTGCTAATTGGTGTAAATACAGCCAAAGCACTGGCTTTTGCACATCAGAAGCCACTCATAGGTACACATCATATTGCGGGGCATATCTATGCGAATCAGCTTATGACAGACCTAACGTATCCATTACTTGCCCTTGTTGTCTCAGGAGGCCATACAGAACTAGTTTATATGGAAGCTGAAGGTGAGTTCAAGGTAATTGGAGAAACGCGTGATGATGCAGCTGGTGAAGCTTATGATAAGGTAGCTCGAACATTGCAGCTTCCTTACCCAGGTGGACCCCATATTGATCGTCTTGCACAGGAGGGAGAGGAATCAATTGATCTTCCACGTGCGTGGCTAGAGAAAGGGTCATATGATTTTAGCTTTAGTGGTTTAAAATCTGCTGTCATTAATACTGTTCATAACGCGAAACAGCGGAATGTGGAATTGAAGCCAGAAGATCTTGCAGCAAGCTTTCAAGCATCAGTGGTAGAGGTTCTCGTAACGAAGACACTTCGAGCAGCGGAAGAGTATGGTGTAAATCAGGTGCTTCTTGCTGGAGGTGTGGCAGCTAATAGTGGTTTAAGAAATGCTTTGAAGGAAGCGTTTGACGGAACAGGTGCTGAGCTTGTCATTCCGCCTCTTCATTATTGTACGGATAATGCTGCGATGATTGCAGCGGCGGGAACAATTGCTTACCGAAAAGGCAAACGTTCTTCTTTGCAACTGAACGCGAATCCGGGATTAGAACTGGGAATCTAATCCCGGTTTTTTTATTTGGCTCTTTACGTAGATATAGCTGTGATAAGAGTGGGTTGATTTCCGCTTCAGGATGGTTTTATTCTCGATTTTTCACTCGAACGAGCCAAAAATCAACACTGTTCATTAACATAGCCTTATTTTTAAGGCAGAATGTTAAAACGAACAGTTATTAACACCTTGTGTGCAATGTGGATAAATTATACGAATCTGCATCAAAACTCGATTTTATCAATACGTCTCTTATTGTGTGTAAGTGTGTATCTTTCTGTGGATAATGTGGATAAAATTTGAGGGACAGGTAGTAACGAGCTTCTTTCTGTTGATAAGTATGTGGATAGTGTGAATATGTCGGAAAATTTTCTATCTAAAGAAAAAACAGTCCACTGTGGACTGTTTTTCTAAGCTTCCTGTAATTGTTCCCATTCTTCCATTAACATTTCTGCTTTTTGACGAAGTTGATCCATTTCTTCATTTAACTTCATTACTTTCTCGTGGTCCTCGAAAACTTCCGGAAGGCAAAGCTCTTCTTCGAGTGCTGCCATACGGTTTTCTGCGTTATCGACTTCTTTTTCTATTTCTTCTAATCGTCGAAGCATTTGACGTTCTTGTCGTTTTGTTTCCTTATCTTGCTGAAAGCTTGTTTTACCTGAAGTTTGCTGTTCAGGTTGACTTGTTTGCTGTTCAAGTGCAGCAAGCTCAGCGAGTTCTTGTTTCTTCTCAACATAGTAATCATAGTCACCGAGATAAGCGGTTACGCCATCTGTTGATAGCTCTAATACTCTAGTCGCAATACGATTAATAAAATAGCGGTCGTGGGAAACGAAAAGAATGGTACCTGGGAATTGAATAAGAGCTTCTTCAAGAATCTCTTTGCTATCAAGGTCCAGGTGGTTTGTTGGCTCATCCAGTATAAGAAGATTGGATTTTTGCATCATCAATTTCGAAAGGGCAAGTCGTCCCTTCTCCCCACCACTTAGATCTGAGACGTTTTTTAGTACGTCATCACCAGTGAAAAGAAAACGACCTAGAACAGCGCGTACATCTTTCTCGTCTGTTAGAGGGAAGTCATCCCATAGTTCTTTTAACACGGTTTTATTCGATGTTAAATTGGTTTGCTCTTGATCATAGAAGCCAATTTTTACATTGCTACCATAATGAATATCACCGTCGAGCAAGGTTTGACCAGAAACGATCGCCTTCAGAAGCGTTGACTTACCAATTCCATTTGGACCAACAAGTGCGACGCTTTCCTGTCGTTTAAGATCAAATGTTAAACCCTGGTTAATGATGTTATTAGGATATCCTATTGCAAGTTCTCTCAGGGTGAGAACATCATTTCCTGTTTGTTTATCAATAGAGAAAGAAATGTTGGCTGATTTCTCGTCGCCCTTAGGTTTATCTATTCGGTCCATTCGCTCGAGCTGTTTTCTTCGACTTTGTGCTCGCTTTGTTGTAGAAGCACGTACGATATTCTTCTGAACAAACTCTTCAAGCTTAGCGATTTCCTTTTGTTGTTTATCGAATTCTCTCATTTGTTGTTCGAAACGCTGATCTTTTTCGTCCAGATAGTAGCTATAGTTTCCTTCAAAACGTTCTGCACGATGTCTAGAAACTTCATAGACTTTTGTGACAATCTTATCTAGGAAATACCTATCGTGAGATACGATGAGTAATGCCCCTGAATAATTTTGGAGATAGCCTTCAAGCCACGTAAGTGTTTCGATATCAAGGTGGTTAGTAGGCTCATCGAGAATTAGTAGTTCCGGTTTCGTTAATAGTAGTTTCCCAAGGGCGAGACGTGTCTTTTGCCCACCACTTAGTGTAGAAATTTTCGTGTTAGTATCAAAATCTTTAAAGTTGAGACCGTGTAGTACAGTGCGAATATCTGCTTCGTACTTATAGCCACCCTGGTCTTTAAAGGCAACTTGAAGTTCATCATATTCTTTTAAAATCCGTTGATATTCTGTTTCATTTTCATAAATCTCAGGATTACCCATTTTCTTTTCGTAACGACGAAGCTCGTCTTCCATCTTACGCAACCGATCAAAAACGCCTAGCATTTCTTCCCAGATTGAAAGGTCCGATTCTAGCCCAGTATCCTGAGCCATGTAGCCAATTGAAACATCTTTGGGCTTAATAATATCGCCAGAGTCGTATGAAAGCTGCCCTGTAATCATTTTAAGAAGAGTGGATTTTCCTGCACCGTTCCGTCCAACAAGTGCTACGCGGTCTCGGGATTGTACTTCTAATTTAATATTCGATAAAATGGTATCAGCACCAAAAGATTTGGTGAGTCCATTTACTTGTAGTACGATCATGTTCGTTCACCTCTACTTCTTTCCTTATACGGTAGTTGGGTTGTCCAAGTTGTAAAGGAGCAAAGCAAAAATTCAACTCCAATATCGTTTCATTCCGAGGGTTTGGCAATCTACCTAGTTTCCTTTAAGTTTACCGCAGACGGGATAGGCTGAGCAACTAAAGCAGTGTTCATGATTTAGCAAAAAAATGTCACCAAAAAAACAGCAAGACAGCAAGAAATGGTGTATAGTCACAAGTAGTAGCATTAACCTTCTATCATCTATGGATGAAGAAAGGGGCAGATATGAGTTCGTTTACTCACTTTAATGAAGAAGGCCGTGCCAAAATGGTCGACATTTCTGATAAGACTCCCACTGTTCGAACGGCAACTGCGCTAACGAGCGTGCTGGTGAGTGAAGAAATTTATTCCGGTATCAAATCCGGTACGATGAAGAAAGGCGATGTACTTCAAGTCGCTCAAATTGCCGGAATTATGGCAGCAAAAAAAACATCTGATCTCATCCCTATGTGTCATCCGATAGCGCTTTCTGGCGTTGACCTACATTTTGACTGGCAGGAGACGTCTTCATCTTATAAGCTCATTATCAAGTCTAACGTGAAGACAAGCGGGAGTACTGGCGTTGAAATGGAAGCGCTGACGGCAGCATCAGCGGCTGCATTAACTGTATACGATATGTGCAAAGCGTTGGATAAAGGCATCGTTATCGGGGAAACGTATCTTCTTACTAAAACAGGAGGAAAAAGCGGGGATTACACGCGCGAATAACCTGGTGATGGAGCGCGGAGATCAATATGGAGGTAATGTATGGATATTGATCAGACGAAAATTCCGCAGGCGACAGCGAAGCGGCTGCCGCTATATTATCGATATTTAAAGAATTTAAGTGCATCAGGTAAACAGCGAGTTTCTTCAGCAGAATTAAGCGAAGCTATTAAGGTAGATTCAGCAACAATTCGAAGAGATTTTAGTTACTTTGGGGCCCTAGGTAAAAAGGGCTATGGGTATAATGTTCATTATTTGTTATCTTTTTTTAGTAAGACACTAGATCAAGACGAAACAACAAAAGTAGCTCTAATTGGCGTTGGTAATCTTGGGACAGCCTTTCTCCACTACAATTTTATCAAAAATAACAATACTAAAATTGAATTGGCTTTTGATGCAGATGAAGAGAAAGTCAATCAGGAAATTGGTGGCGTTCCGGTCTATCATATAGATGAATTTACAAAACAGATTAAAGAAAAAGATATATCAGTCGTCATTCTAACTGTACCAGTTCACGTTGCCCAGTCGATTGCAGATCAGATGAACGATACGGGGATTAGAGGTATTTTGAACTTTACCCCAGCTCGGCTAACGGTTCCAGATCATATTCGTGTCCATCACATTGATCTCGCTGTTGAACTGCAGGCGCTAGTCTATTTCATGAAGCATTATCCAGTATAAATCGTAAGGAGGTGACACGCATGGGAATGGGTGGAGCAAGTATCGCTTTAGTTGCAGTTGTTGCTTTAATTATCTTCGGACCAAAGAAATTACCTGAGCTTGGTAAAGCAGCAGGTAACACTCTTCGTGAGTTTAAAAACGCTACAAAAGGTCTTGCAGATGATGACGATGAACCAAATGATAAGAAAAATAACGACAAGTAATCGGTTAGGACGGATAGTGAATGGAGGATCAGACGCAATCCATCTATGATCATTTAGAAGAATTAAGGAAACGAATCATTATAACTGTCGTTTTCTTAATTCTTTCCTTTATTGCAGGACTGTTTCTGGCAAAGCCAGTCATTGTGTTCTTGCAACATGCTCCTGAAGCACAGGGTATTCCGATGAACGCTTTTCATCTCACTGACCCGTTGAAAGTTTATTTCAGCTTTGCTTTTCTCATTGCATTTATCATGACGTCTCCGCTCGCGCTTTATCAACTATGGGCTTTTGTTTCACCAGGACTTTTTGAAAATGAACGGAAAGTAACTTTGTCGTACATTCCATCCGTTTTCATCCTGTTTCTTGGTGGCATATCTTTTTCCTATTTTGTTCTTTTCCCGTTCGTAATCGATTTTGTTGGGAACCTTGCGGAGAGTCTTAATATTCAGGAGATGTATGGGGCCAATCAGTATTTCAGCTTCTTGTTTCAATTAACATTGCCGTTTGGCTTTGTCTTTCAGTTGCCAGTTATCGTGCTGTTCTTTACGAGGCTCGGTATGCTGAATCCAGCTATGTTGGTGCAAATAAGGAAGTATGCTTACTTTGTGCTTTTAGTGATTGCAGGTATGATTACACCACCTGAAATCATCTCGCATCTTATGGTAACTGTGCCGCTTTTACTTCTTTATGAATTCAGTATCATTGTGTCTCGATATGGATATCGTAAAAGGTTGCAAGCTGAAGCGAAACGATTGCTTGAAGAAGCGCAAGAATCAGATAAGGTAGAGCAATAAAAAAAAGCGATAGGACCTCTAAACTGTACCCTTTGTAAAGGACACTTTAAAAAAGGGTTAGGCTGACCTAAGGAGATGATTCCTGTATTCAACAGG
>NZ_LELK01000004.1 GCF_001039475.1 Guptibacillus hwajinpoensis
TTATTAATATACCATATTAACTCAGTTGGCGTCAACAACTTTTTAAATTCTTTTTTTGCGTGTCGACCAGTTCGTAACGGCGACTTAAATAATATATCATGTTTCAATTTGCCTCGTCAACACTTTTTAATAAGTTTTTTAAAACCAGTTTTAGAAGGTTTTGGAGACACCGTCAAAGCGACGGAATTCCATCTTACCATTATGATTATCGGCTTGCAATAGTAAAACAAAAAAAAGAAGAGGATTTCTCCTCTTCTTTTTTAAACAGTCTTATTCTTCGTCATTTGAATCGCTAGTATTATCTTCATCAGGGACTTCTTGAGCTTCAACATCGATGATCTCTTCTGCACCAACTTCTTCAGTAACTGCATCCTCATCACTGTCTTCGCCTTCAATACCCTCTTCATTAATTTCTACTTTCGCTACAGTGGCAACGGAGTCACCTTCACCTATACGAATTAATCGTACACCTTGCGTGTTCCGTCCGGTTTGTGAAATATCCTGTACATCGATACGGATAATCACTCCGCTTTCAGTGATAATCATACACTCTTCTTCAAGAGTAACCGTCTTAAGCGCGGTTAGTATGCCTGTACGGTCTGTAAGGTTACACGTCTTAATTCCTTTACCGCCTCTAGTTTGAACGCGGTACTCTTCAATAGGTGTGCGTTTACCGAATCCTTTATCCGTGACAATCAGGACATCCTGATCTTCGTCTAGAATACCAATCCCTACAACCTGATCGTTCTCTTGAAGAGAGATACCCTTAACGCCAGTAGCTGTCCGTCCCATTGAGCGAACATCTTCTTCATGGAATCGAATAGCCATCCCCTGTTTTGTTCCCATAATAAGTTCTTTTGATCCATTAGTAAGACGAACGCCCATTAACTCATCATCTTCTTTGAAGTTGATTGCAATTAAGCCGCCTTTACGAATGTTTGCAAATGCAGATAGTGGTGATCGTTTAACAACACCTTGCTTCGTTGCAAAGAAAACGAACCAGTCATCAACAAATTCTTCTATAGGAATAATAGCAGTAATGTATTCGTCTTTCTCAATCTGAAGAAGGTTAATAATTGGAATTCCTTTTGCGGTACGGCTCAACTCCGGAACTTCATAACCTTTAAGTCTGTATACTTTACCCTTATTCGTAAAGAAGAGAATCGTATTATGAGTGAGTGTGGTAAATAAATGCTCCACAAAATCACCATCATTGGTTCCCATTCCTTGTATACCACGACCACCGCGTTTCTGACTCCTATACGTATCAATAGGAAGACGCTTAATATAACCTTTGTGGGTTAGCGTAATGACAATGTTCTGTTTTGGAATAAGATCTTCATCTTCAATCATGTCGAATCCGACAGTAATTTCAGTACGACGCTTATCAGCGAATCTTTCTTTCACTTCAGTCAACTCTTCGCGAATGATTTCAAGAACTTTCTCATCATCTGCAAGAATAGCTTTTAATTCAGCAATTCGCTTCATTAATTCCTGGTACTCGGATTCGATCTTATCTCGCTCAAGTCCTGTAAGACGCTGAAGACGCATATCAAGAATGGCCTGAGACTGATCGTAGCTAAGAGAGAACTTACTCATGAGTCCTTCTCTAGCAATATCTGTTGTTTCAGAAGCTCTAATTAATTTAATTACTTCATCTAAATGATCAAGTGCAATTCGTAAACCTTCTAATATATGTGCTCTTGCTTCTGCTTTATTAAGCTCAAATTGCGTCCTTCTTCTAATAACGACTTTCTGATGCTCAAGATAATGTTCAAGACACTCTTTAAGCGTTAGTACTTTTGGTTGTCCATCAACTAGAGCAAGAGTGTTAATTCCAAAGCTCGTTTGAAGAGCAGTCTGCTTATATAAGTTATTTAATAGTACATTAGCATTTGCATCTCTACGAACTTCGATGACGACACGCATACCATTACGGTCAGATTCATCGCGAAGATCAGTGATTCCTTCAATCTTTTTATCACGAACAAGCTCTGCGATTTTTTCGACGAGACGTGCTTTGTTAACTTGATAAGGAAGCTCAGATACAATAATTGTTTTCTTACCGTTGCTGTATTCTTCAATATCCGCCTTAGCACGTTGGATGATCGATCCTCGTCCAGTGGTATACGCTTTACGAATTCCTTCACGACCTAGGATTTCAGCTGCAGTTGGGAAATCAGGACCTGGTATGAACTCCATCAATTCTGGAATCGTAATTTCAGGATTCACACTTAATTCAAGAAGACCTTCAATAACTTCTCCTAGATTGTGAGGAGGAATATTAGTTGCCATCCCTACCGCAATTCCTGATGCACCATTTACGAGAAGGTTCGGGAACCTTGCCGGAAGTACGATTGGTTCTCTTTCAGAACCATCATAGTTATCTTGATAATCAATGGTGTCTTTATTAATGTCTCGCACCATTTCCATTGCGATCTTTGACATTCTTGCTTCTGTGTAACGCATGGCAGCTGCTGAGTCACCATCAATCGAACCAAAGTTACCGTGTCCATCTATCAACATATTACGATAGCTGAAGTCCTGAGCCATGCGCACCATTGTGTCGTACACTGCAGAGTCACCGTGCGGGTGATACTTACCGATAACTTCGCCGACAATACGTGCAGACTTCTTGTAAGCTTTATCAGAAGTCATTCCTAGGTCGTTCATGGCATACAAAATACGACGATGAACAGGTTTAAGTCCATCTCGTACATCAGGAAGGGCACGACTCACAATAACGCTCATCGCATAGTCCATGAAGGAGGTGCGCATTTCCTGACTAATATTTATTTCTTTAACTCTCGATCTTTCCATATCAGACATACGGAAAACCTCCAATTATACTCTTGTTCATCTACTAACAATAAATCGTAGGGGGGTATGAATGGCCAGATTTTAAAGGGAACATTTAATCTACTACCACTGACTTTTCATCCATTAACAGCAGAAAAGGGGGATTGCCCCCCTTATCTCTTATTCTTAAACGTCCAGGTTCTTTACGTAGTGGGCATTATCCTGAATAAAGTTCCGTCTTGGCTCTACTCGGTCTCCCATTAACATATCAAAAACTTCGTCTGCTTCAATGGCGTCTTGCAGTTCGACCTGCAGCACTGTACGAGACTCAGGATCCATTGTGGTTTCCCAAAGCTGAGTCGGATTCATCTCACCTAGACCTTTGTATCGCTGAATACCTGGTTTAGGGCTTTTGGGAATATCTTCAAGTATAATATCAAGCTCACGATCATTATAAGCATTCGTCACTTTTTTACCTTGTGAGATCTTATAAAGTGGTGGCTGTGCAATATAAACGTAGCCATTCTCAATCAATGGGCGCATATAACGATAGAAGAATGTTAGAAGTAACGTTCTAATGTGTGCACCATCAACGTCGGCATCAGTCATAATAATTAGCTTATGGTAACGCGCTTTTGATAAATCAAAATCTTCACCGATTCCTGTTCCTAAAGCAGTGATAATCGCGCGAATTTCATTGTTTGAAAGAATTTTATCAAGGCGAGCTTTTTCGACATTCAGGATTTTACCTTTCAATGGCAGAATGGCCTGGAAATGACGATCTCGTCCTTGTTTTGCAGAACCACCGGCTGAGTCACCCTCAACGATATAAAGTTCTGAAATCGATGCATCTTTAGATGAGCAGTCTGCTAACTTACCAGGAAGGGCACTTACTTCAAGAGCACCTTTTCTTCTCGTCAGTTCTCTTGCTTTCTTTGCAGCAGCTCTAGCTCGAGAAGCCATAAGACCTTTTTCGACAATTTGTTTAGCAACAAGTGGATTCTCGAAAAGGAACATAGAGAACTTTTCACCAAAGATTGATTCTGTGATTGTACGTGCCTCTGCATTTCCAAGCTTTGTCTTTGTCTGACCCTCAAACTGTGGATCTGGATGCTTAATTGAAATGATAGCCGTTAGCCCTTCTCGGACATCATCACCGGTCAAGTTAGGGTCACTTTCACGGAAAAGACTATTCTTTCTAGCATAATCGTTTATAACGCGTGTAAGAGCTGTTTTGAAACCATATTCATGACTTCCGCCCTCATGGGTATTAATGTTATTCGCAAATGAATAGATATTACTAGCGAATCCATCGTTGTACTGAACGGCAATTTCCACAGAAATACCTTCTCGTTCGCCTTCTACAAAAATCGGTTCTTCATGTAGCGCTTCACGAGTTCTATTTAGGTGCTCAACGTATGATTTAATACCACCTTCATAATGGTATTCATTACGCTTCTTCTCTTCTGGACGCTTATCCTGTGCAACAATCTTGATGCCTCTGTTTAAGAAAGCAAGTTCTCTTAAACGGTGTGCAAGGATATCGAATTCATATTCAATGGTCTCTGTGAAGATCTCAGTATCAGGAATGAAGTGTATTGTTGTTCCAGTAATATCACTTTCTCCAACAACTTTAAGGTCTTCATCAGGTACACCACGTGTATAGCTCTGGTAATAAACGTTCCCTTCACGTTCAACTGTAATTTCTAACTTAGAAGAAAGGGCGTTAACAACAGAGGCCCCAACGCCGTGCAGACCACCGGATACTTTATAACCGCCTCCGCCGAACTTCCCGCCTGCGTGCAGTACGGTCATAATAACTTCTACTGCAGGACGACCCATTTTCTCTTGAATACCTACTGGGATCCCACGTCCGTTATCTTCAACGGTAATGCTGTTGTCCTTCTCAATACTTACGGTAATTTCCGAACAGTAACCTGCTAATGCTTCATCAATACTGTTATCGACTATTTCCCAGACTAGATGATGCAGTCCACGGCTACTCGTAGAACCGATGTACATTCCCGGACGCTTCCGAACAGCCTCCAGACCTTCAAGGACCTGAATCTGACTTTCATCATAGCTTTCTCTTTCTTTATTAGACTGTTGTTCTAATGTCATAATGTTCACCTACATTTCTCTATCAAAGATAGACTCAATCCAGTTTGCTGAATATCAGCCATCCTGGTTTTTAAGATGATTCTCCATTTATTGTTGTTTCAACACTTTCTGAAACTGTATAAGCTCGTCTTTTCAGCGTAAGTGAAGATAAAGGAGACAAATAAACCGTGTCAGTAGTTATAACGATCGATTTAGTTAAATCACCGCCGATGTCTTCAACCAGCTTGTCTTTCTGGTGGCGATACAAAAATTCACTAGTAATTTCTGCTTCCTCCATAACCTGCCAATCAAAAATGCCGACGACATCTCTCGATTGAACGACAACGTCCTCTCCTAAGTGTATAAACACCACTTCACCTCATTTCACCTTTTCGATTAGACCAGCCTGCACTTGAAAAGTCGTTGCTTTCTCAAGTGTTTCATGATTAATCCCTTCAACGCTTGTCGTAGTAACGAAGGTTTGGACTTTCCCTTGAATTGTATTTAAAAGATGCGACTGTCTGAAGTCATCTAATTCTGACAGTACGTCATCGAGTAGAAGCAATGGGTATTCGCCTACTTCACTATGAATCAATTCAATCTCAGCTAGCTTAAGCGATAAAGCAGTTGTACGCTGTTGTCCTTGCGATCCATACGTTTGAACATCCTTGCCGTTTACAAAAAACGACAAATCATCGCGATGAGGACCCGCAAGCGTCACGCCACGCTCAACTTCTCTCTCTTTAATTTTATCAAACTTTTGCTTATATCCATCTACTATTTTCGACAAATCTGTTGGTTCTGATACCTCAACCGTAGGATTATAATGGATCTCAAGTTTTTCGAGACCTCTACTGATTCCATAATGAATCGGTTCAGCCCATTTTTGAAGGAGTTGAACGAATCGAACTCTACGTATATAGATATTCGCTGCTGCTTCAATCAATTGTTCGGTCAAAATGTCTAACATCACATAATCTGGTTTTTTTTGATAACGAAGAGTTTTCAACAAACTGTTTCTTTGCTGTAGAAGCTTCAAATATCGACCAAGATAATACAGGTATACTGGTTGAACCTGGCCAATTTCAATATCAATAAACCGACGACGCACACCTGGATTACCTTTAACAAGGTTGAGATCTTCAGGTGCGAACATGACAACATTCAGTGCACCGATGTAATTACTGAGCTTCTGCTGTTCCAATTGATTTAACTTGGCTTTTTTACCTTTATGGGAAATAACCAGTTGGAGGGAAAGGGGACCGTTTCGCTTTTCTATTCTACCTTCTATTTTAGCATATTCCTCGTCCCAATTGATTAATTCTTTATCTCTTGGTGTACGATGCGATCTGGCCATAGCCAGTACATAGATGGCTTCCATGATGTTTGTTTTGCCTTGGGCATTCTCCCCAAGAAAAACGTTAACGTTATTTTCAAACTGAAGTTCCTGCTTACCGTAATTTCGATAGTTGGTAACTTTTAATGTGTTTAGATGCAACGGGAAACCCCCATTCAGCTAGATACAACAAACTCCCCGACTCCAGGAATCATAATTTCATCCTGATCAAATAACTTTCTGCCACGTCGGTCTTCCAATTCTCCGTTTACATAGACCTCATACTCTGACAGAAACCACTTTGCCATACCGCCTGTATTGATTACTCCCGCTTCTTGAAGAAGCTGCCCAAGAGTAATGTATTCTTTTATTAATTTAATTTCATTCATACTCGTTCACCTCATTCTCCTTCTATCAACTTTTCTTAATCGAATCTGAAGGATGACAATAGTTTATTATACCTCTTTTTTTCGTAAAACGCATGAGTATTGGCACGAAAAGTTTCAAAAGCTTTACGAAAAAGAGAAAGCCGCTGGAAGTATACTCCTCAGCAGCTTAATTTTATTTGATTTTCATGCTAGCAAATATTAATAAGTGCGGACCGGTAAAATCAACTGCATAATAGCCGCACCCTCGATCGGCTTAATTAAGAACGGGCGCATAGCTCCTGTGAAACTGATCGTCACTTCGTTTGAATCCATTGATCTTAATGCGTCCATCATGTACTTCGCACTGAAAGAGATTTTGAGTTCTTCACCATCAAATGAATGGGATTGAACTTGTTCAATAACTTTTCCGATCTCAGGCGAGTTTGAAGAAATCTCCAAAGTAGAATCTTCAATGCTTGCGAGTTTCACGACGTTGTTTCTACCTTCACGAGCAAGAACTGATGCACGATCAATCGCTTGTAAAAGCTCTTTAGCCGAAACTGTAACGTTTGTTTTATTATCATTTGGAATCAGACGGCTGGTATCAGGATAGTTTCCATCAAGAAGTCTTGAAAAGAATAAGATGTGATTGGATTTAAATAGAATTTGGTTCTCCGTCACCGTAATATCCACAAGTTCTTCATTGTCGTCAATGATCTTAGATAGTTCACTCAAGCTTTTACCAGGAATCACAACATTCGAGAATGAAAGCTCGTTGCTATTTGGTTCAACCTTCACAGTTCGAAGTGCAAGTCTGTGACTATCTGTTGCAGTACAGTTCAACTCACCATCTTCTAACTTCCAGTTTACACCTGTTAACACCGGTCGAGTTTCTGAAGTAGAAACAGCGAAAACGGTTTGTCTAATAATGTTTTTGAGAAGGTCTGCTTGAATTTGGAAACCTTCTTGTGCTTCTACTTCTGGTAGACGTGGATATTCTTCAGGATCTAATCCGTTTAGGTTGAACTCTGAAGAACCAGAACGAATTCTAGTTGTTAAACTATCAAATACTTCTACTTCAACCTGATCACCAGGTAGTTTTTTTACAATATCTGAAAAGAAACGTGCTTGAAGAACGATACTTCCCATCTTAGAAATTTCAACGATTTGTTTATCATTTTCCTCTGAGGGAATGAAACATTCGATTGAAATGTCAGAATCACTGCCTGTAAGAGTCACCCCTTCATCACTCGCAACAATTTTAATCCCCGTTAGAATAGGAATTGTTGTTCTTGAAGATACAGCTTTCATTACATCCGATACGTTTGAAACAAGATGGTCTCTTTCAATCGTGAAACGCATAATTAACCTCCTAAATAAATGACCCTAATAATGTATTTATTACTTAAAAAAAGTCGTAGTCTTACTAGTAGGGGCTGTGAATGTGTGGATAAGTGTTCACAAACCCATGGCACTGTTGCTATCTACCTGTGGATACTATGTTAGTAACTAGTGATAATTGTACACACTCTATTAACTAATATCCACAAAAAGAAGATTAACCATTTTTTAGTTGTTCCACAATATCGTGTACTTTTTTCTGAAGTTCAGTATCAGAATCAACTAATCTTGAGATTTTCTCGTGAGCATGAATTACAGTTGTATGATCTCGTCCGCCAAACTCCTCCCCAATCTTAGGAAGTGAGAAATCTGTAAGCTCTCTTGAGAGGTACATCGCAATCTGACGAGGAAAAGCAACAGATTTCGTTCTTTTCTTTGCCGCAAAATCCTCAAGCTTTACAGAATAATGATCTCCGATAACGGTTTGAATATCATGAATCGTAATAACTCTCGGTTTGGAAGAAGGAATAATGTTCTTCAATGCTTCTGCTGCAAGATCTGCGTTCATATCTTGATTGATTAAGGAAGAATAGGCAACAACTCTTATAAGTGCACCTTCAAGCTCTCTTATATTTGTATCAATCTGATTAGCAATGTACAGCATAACTTCATTTGGAATATCTAATCCCTCTGCTTTTGCCTTCTTTCGAAGAATTGCGATTCTTGTCTCAAGATCAGGAGGTGTAATATCCGTAATTAATCCCCACTCAAAACGTGAGCGCAAACGATCTTCCAACGTTGGAATTTCTTTAGGTGGTCGATCACTGGAGATTACAATCTGTTTGCTTTCTTCATGCAGGGCATTAAATGTATGGAAGAATTCCTCTTGTGTTTGTTCTTTTCCGGCTAGAAATTGAATATCATCGATCAATAGCACGTCTACATTCCGATATTTGTTGCGGAAATTAACGGTTTTATTGTCGCGAATCGAGTTAATGAACTCATTCGTGAATTTTTCAGATGATAAATAAACTACTTTTGCATTTGGATTATGCTCAATTACATAGTGGCCAATAGCATGCATTAAGTGAGTTTTTCCAAGTCCTACTCCCCCATAAATAAAGAGTGGATTATAGGCCTTGGCAGGCGCTTCGGCTACTGCAAGAGAAGCGGCATGCGCAAAGCGATTTCCAGATCCGATAACGAACGTGTCAAACGTATATTTAGAGTTAAGAACACTTTGCGGGTGTTCTTCCTGGGCTGGGTTAGCCTTAGGCTTCTTCTTCATAGACTGTTCGATATCAAGGTCAGTATCCGACTGATTCTGGGGAATAATAAACTTTGCTCTTAATTCACTACCTGTAAGCTCCAGGAGTGTTTCAGTGATTAAACTTGAATATCTGGACTCGAGCCAGTCCCGCGCGAACTCGTTGGGTGCAGTAATGATAATGGTGTCGCCTTCCATTCTGTTTGCTGAAGTTGATTTCAACCACGTTTCAAAACTGGGTTTACTTAGTTTTTTTTCGATTTCTGATAAGGCTTGCTGCCAGAGATCCGTGATGTTATCCAACGAAGTCCCTCCTTTTGTTCCCAAAATAAAAACAGGCTGTAACCGCTGACGATATTCGCCTAATACGCCAACGTACAACCTTTGTATAGCCGTTTGAATATTCATTAATAATTATACTATCCACAGAATCGAAGTGAATCATATAATATAGAAGAAAGTCGAATTATCGACTGAGTTCACAGGGTTGTGGACTTAGGCATAAACACCCCTGAATAACTGTCCACATGTTTATCCACAGTCTGTGGACTTTTAATAACATGACTAATCTTATTCACGAGTTAAAACACAAATATCATAACAAATGAATCGCGTTATTGCAATGATTTCGGGGAAGTTATCCACAGAGCACATATCTTGTGGATTTAAACTGTCCACAGTACTAGATTTTGTGTAGAACCTGTCGATAACTGATGTGCATAACTGAAAAATGTCGAAAAAAGTTATCCACACTCAATTTTTGGAACTGTGGTTATTCAATGGTTGTTCAGATTCTAGCCAAGTTGATAGATCGGGGAGAGAAACTACGCCTGTTAGAGTTAGTAGAGAAATTCAAGAAGAAACTTGACAATTAGTACCCTTTTTTATTACAATGACTTGGACTGTCTTTATACAGTTTATCCTCAGGGAGGTGTAATAGAATGAAAAGAACGTTTCAACCAAACACGCGTAAACGTAAAAAAGTTCACGGTTTTCGTGCACGTATGAGCTCAGCTAACGGACGTAAAGTTCTAGCTCGTCGTCGCCGTAAAGGTAGAAAAGTATTGTCTGCATAGACCACTGATCATCAGTGGTCTTTTTTTAAGATAAGGTTTATAATATGCTTATCCAAGTAACACTGGGAGTGTGCGGATTGAATAGCAACTACCGGATTAAAAAGAATTCTGAGTTTCAAAACGTATTTAAAAACGGAAGCTCAACTGCAAACAGACAATTTGTTGTGTATGTTTTAAAGCGAAATGATCAACCTCAGTTCAGACTTGGTCTTTCAGTAAGTAAGCGAATTGGAAATGCTGTAACGAGAAATCGTGTAAAGCGACTTGTACGCGAATCATTTCATCAGCTATCTGATCAAATCAAGTTTCCTTATGATTTTGTCGTTATTGCTCGAAAGCCTACATCTGATATGAGTTTTGAAGAGGTAAAAGGCAGTTTAATACATGTGCTCAATCGGGCTCGTGTCTTAAGGGGTAGTAAACACGTTGGAAAAGGAAGGGATGTTAAATGAAGAAGCTGTCTATGATGCTAATTCGCGTCTACCAGAAATTCATTTCTCCTTTAACCCCTCCATCGTGTCGTTTTTACCCATCTTGCTCTCATTACAGCTTCGAATCATATCAAAAACATGGGTTTTTGAAAGGCTCATGGTTGACGGTTAGAAGAATTTCAAAATGCCATCCATTTCATCCTGGGGGATTTGATCCTGTGCCAGATCGTAAGAAATAGTGGCATTGCTTTACCTACATATATAGTTGTTGAGATATGATTGCAAGGAGGATGAAGCGTGAGGAAAAAAGTAACCCTCGCATTTCTATTAATTGGTCTCATTGCAGTGCTTTCAGGCTGTAATGTTAACGAACCAATTGATGCAGAAAGCACTGGATTCTGGAGTGTGTATATTGTATATCCACTTTCCGCGACTTTAACATATTTCGCGGATTTAACTGGTGATGGGAATTACGGTCTGTCTATTATGATTGTTACAATCTTAATTCGACTTCTATTACTTCCATTAATGATTAAACAGACGAAAAGTTCGAAAGCAATGCAAGAACTGCAGCCACAAATGCAGAAACTTAAAGAAAAATACAGCAGTAAAGACCAGAAGACGCAGCAGCAACTTCAGCAAGAAACGATGCAGCTCTTTCAACAAAATGGAGTTAATCCACTTGCAGGTTGTTTACCAATTCTGGTTCAAATGCCGATTCTATTAGGATTTTATCATGCTATTATGCGTACTCAAGCAATTGAAACACATAATTTCCTCTGGTTTAGCCTTGGATCTCCAGATATTATTCTGGCATTGACTGCAGGTATAACAACGTTTATTCAACAAAAAATTATGATGGGTAGCGGTGGAGCTGTTCAGCCACAAATGAAGATGCTTCTATACGTTATGCCGATTATGATTATTGTTTTTGCTATCAACTTCCCTGCAGCACTTGCGCTTTACTGGGTAGTCGGTAACATCTTTATGATTATACAAACTTACTTTATTACGAAACCTGCCACAAAAACCGCTGAAACGGATACGGGGGGAGCGAAAAAGTGAGAAGCGTTACGGTAACGGGGAAAACGATTGAGGAAGCAATGAAAGATGCGCTGAATCAAATCGGAACTGTGCAAGAGAATGTTGATATTGAAGTGCTAGAGCAACCTAAAAAAGGATTTTTAGGTTTTGGAGGAAAGCCAGCCCGCATCAAAGTGACTAAGAAACTAGACATCATGGAGCAAACGAGTACTTTTTTACAAGAAGTCATTAGCAACATGGGAGTTGAAGCCAGTATAGAGGGTAGAAGAGAAGATCGAGACCTTTACTTTACTCTTTCTGGTGAAAAAATAGCCATTTTAATAGGGAAACGTGGCCAAACTCTTAATTCACTGCAATATTTAACGAATCTTGCCGCAAATCGATTTTCTGACCGATTTGTTCGTGTCGTTCTCGATGCAGAGAATTATCGTGAAAGACGAGAAGAGACGTTGAAGAAACTCGCTGATCGTCTTGCGGACAAAGCGATGGTTACGAAAAGGGACATACAGCTAGAACCGATGCCGTCGCTTGAACGAAAAGTTATCCATCTTTATCTGAAAGACAAAAAGGGGATTTCAACTCACTCTGATGGAAATGATCCACATCGCCGTGTGGTAATCGTTCCACGTAATAAATAATGTTAAACCTTCGGGCATGTGCCCGGAGGTTTTTTTGAGGAAAAAGAAGATGGATTCTACTTATTTTAGGCTCTTTTATAAAAGATTCTTTTCTAAAAGGTTGTGTCTTTTGAAACAATTATTCAATATAAAACGACACTTCGCAAATTGGAGCGGAAGGATGGTCGACTCCTGCGGGACTAGCGGGACAGGTGAGACCTCGCAGGAGCGTAAGCGACGAGGAGGCTCACCGCCCGCCCCGCGGAAAGCGAGCATTCTGGAGCGGAAATTAACTCACTCTTATAGCAACAATGTCTACGAAAAGAGTTTCGTTTTTTAGTCGGAAAAGGTTCATTCCCCGCTGGGCATACTTATTTCTTTTTTGATGAAAATGGGTTACACTAAAAGGTATTGTGGATTAGTCTGTCATGTTAATGATTAGAGTTATCCACTGTGGATAATTGGTTAAACTAATACTAGCACTCTTTATTATATAAGAAAGTTGTTAATAGATAGCACACTATTTTTTAAATAAGAGAGGTGAATACAAGTGGAATATGAAACAATTGCCGCGATATCGACTCCAATGGGAGAAGGTGCGATTGCGATTGTCCGTCTTAGCGGTTCAGAAGCGGTGGAGATTGCCGATCGATTGTATAAAGGAAAGCAAGCACTGAACTCAGTGGATTCTCACACCATTCATTATGGGCATCTTATTGATCCGGATACAGATGAGGTAGCAGAAGAGGTCATGGTTTCTCTCATGAGAGGACCACGAACATTTACAAGAGAAGACATTGTGGAAATTAACTGTCACGGTGGACTTGTATCAGTTAATAGGGTTCTGGAGCTTGTTCTTAGGAGTGGAGCTCGCCTAGCTGAGCCGGGTGAGTTTACAAAAAGAGCATTTCTAAACGGAAGAATTGATTTATCACAGGCTGAGGCAGTGATTGATCTTATTCGCGCTAAAACGGATCGAGCAATGAATGTCGCATTGAATCAAATGGAAGGTAGACTTTCGACGCTTATTGCGAAACTCAGACAACAGTTGCTAGAGACGGTAGCGCATGTAGAGGTTAATATTGATTACCCTGAATATGATGCAGAAGAAATGACACAGAATTTATTAACAAGTCAACTAAAAGAAGTAGAAGAAGAAATAAGGAGTATCCTTATTACAGCAAGGCAGGGTAAGATTCTTCGTGAAGGACTTTCGACTGTTATTGTAGGAAGACCAAACGTAGGGAAGTCTTCTCTACTGAATAGTCTTGTTCACGAAAATAAAGCGATTGTGACAGATGTACCTGGCACGACACGCGATGTTATCGAGGAATATGTTAATGTAAGGGGCGTGCCGCTCAGACTCGTTGACACAGCAGGTATTCGTGAAACAGAGGATCTTGTTGAACGAATTGGGGTTGAGCGCTCGCGTGAACGCCTAAAACAAGCGGATCTTATCTTACTTGTTCTTAATTATAACGATGAATTAACCGATGAAGATAAAAAGCTATTCGAAGCTGTTGCAGGTATGGATGTTATTGTCATTGTTAATAAAACGGATCTTGATGAGAAACTAGATTTATCAAAAGTGAAAGAGTTAGCAGAAGAACACCCAATGATTACGACTTCTTTAAAGAATGAAGAAGGAGTAGATGAGCTTGAAAAGTCTATTTCTGAACTTTTCTTTGCTGGTTCAGTGGAATCACAGGATTTAACGTATGTATCGAATTCTAGACATATTGCATTGCTTGAACAGTCAAGGAAGACACTAGAAGATGCATTAGTCGCTGTAGAAGCGGGCATGCCAGTTGATATGGTGCAAATCGATATAACGCGCACGTGGGAGCTTCTAGGCGAAATCATTGGAGATACTGTTTCAGATAGCTTAATTGACCAGTTATTCTCGCAGTTCTGTCTTGGGAAATAAGTAGATTAAAGGAGGAATACGGCAATGGGTTACAAAGCCGATTCTTATGATGTTATTGTTGTCGGAGCAGGTCATGCAGGTGTAGAAGCGGGGCTCGCTTCAGCGAGAATGGGTGCTAAAACACTCATGCTTACACTGAACCTGGACTCTGTCGCATTTATGCCGTGTAATCCAAGTGTAGGAGGACCTGCAAAAGGAATTGTGGTGCGGGAAATTGATGCACTTGGTGGAGAAATGGGAAGAAATATAGACAAAACGCATATTCAAATGCGTATGTTGAATACAGGTAAAGGACCTGCTGTACGCGCACTGCGTGCACAGGCTGATAAAGTGCAGTATCAAAGTGAAATGAAAAGAACCATCGAAGAGCAAGACAACCTTACGCTACTGCAGGGAATGGTTGAGAAACTGATTGTGGAAGATGGTGTCTGCAAAGGGGTTGTTACGAAAACTGGTGCAGAGTTCGAAGCGAAATCAGTTGTTCTAACAACAGGAACGTTTATGCGCGGACGCGTTATTCTTGGGGACCTTTCGTATGAAAGTGGGCCGAATAACATGCAGCCTTCTGTTAATCTGTCTCATCACTTGGAGGAGCTAGGCTTTGAAATGGTTCGTTTTAAGACTGGTACACCTCCGCGAGTAAATAATAAATCGATTGATTATAGCAAAACTGAAATTCAGCCAGGTGATGAAAAGCCTCGTGCCTTCTCATATGAAACAACAGAATTCATTACAGATCAGCTTCCTTGCTGGTTAACGTATACGGGTGAAGAAACGCATAAGCTCATAAATGATAACCTTCATCGATCTCCAATGTATTCAGGGATGATTGAAGGAACTGGCCCACGTTACTGTCCTTCTATTGAAGATAAAATTGTTCGATTTAATGACAAGCCGCGTCATCAAATCTTCCTTGAACCAGAAGGCCGTAATACGAAGGAAGTCTATGTGCAGGGGCTTTCAACAAGTCTTCCTGAAGATTTGCAGCAAAAAATTCTAAAAACAGTACCTGGTCTTGAGAATGTTGAAATGATGCGTGCAGGCTATGCAATTGAATATGACGTTGTAGTGCCTACTCAATTGTGGCCGTCTCTTGAAACCAAAACAGTTAAAAACCTCTTTACTGCAGGCCAGTTAAACGGAACATCAGGATATGAAGAAGCTGCAGGTCAGGGAATTATGTCTGGAATTAACGCTGCAAGGAATGCACAGGAGCGTGAAGCGGTCATTCTCGATCGCTCTCAAGGATACATTGGTGTTATGATTGATGACCTTGTAACGAAAGGGACGAATGAGCCGTACCGTCTGTTAACGTCTCGTGCAGAGTATCGTTTGCTCCTTCGTCATGATAATGCAGACTTACGATTAACTGAGCTAGGCTATGAAATCGGCATGATTCCGAAAGAACGCTATGATCGTTTCCTTGCTAAGAAAGAAATGATTGAGCAAGAAATGAAGCGTCTTGAGAAAATTGTCATTAAACCGAGCGAACAGGTTAATGCTGTTCTTCCAGAAAATAGTACTGAATTGAAAGAAGCGATGCACGCGGCTAATCTCTTAAAGAGACCAGAAGTCACGTATCAGGAAATTCATCAACTAGCACCAGCTGATTATGAAATTCCTGAAGATGTTGCAGAACAAGTTGAAATTCAAATTAAATACAGTGGCTATATTAACAAGAGTCTTCAACAAGTAGAGCGTATGAAGAGAATGGATGAGAAGAGAATTCCTGATGGCATTGATTACTTTGCGATTGGTGGACTTGCAACTGAAGCGAAGCAGAAGCTGGATGAAGTTCGTCCACTTTCGATCGGTCAGGCATCTCGCGTCTCAGGTGTAAACCCTGCAGACGTTTCAATTCTACTTGTCTATATTGAACAAGGTAAGATCGCAAAAATTGCAAAATAATGTTTAAAGCGGAGGGGCTATGAACGAACAACAGTTTCAGGAGTTGCTGATGGAGAAAGGGATTACTCTTTCTCCCGAGCAGCTTCAACAATTTCAAACATACTACGAAGTGTTAGTTGAATGGAACGAGAAAATGAATCTGACGGCTATTACTGAAAAAGAAGAAGTGTATGAAAAGCATTTCTTCGATTCCATTATGGCGGCGTTCTCTTTTGATTTCTCTTCTAATTATCATATTTGCGATGTAGGAGCTGGAGCCGGCTTTCCAAGTCTCCCAATCAAAATTTGCTTTCCACACTTGAAGATCACCATTGTCGATTCACTTAACAAGCGAATAGGCTTTTTGGAACATCTTTCTTCAGAACTTAAACTAGAAAATGTGTTCTTTTATCACGATCGTGCTGAATTATTTGGTAAAAACAAATCTCATCGTGAAACGTATGATGTTGTCACTGCGAGAGCGGTAGCACGCATGTCAGTTCTTGGTGAGTTATGTCTACCTTTAGTTAAACAGAATGGTTATTTTGTTGCTCTAAAAGGCCCTAACGTCGAAGAAGAACTCGATACAGGCAAGCAGGCAATCAAGATGCTTGGGGGAGAAGTAGAGAAACTTGACACCCTCACTCTGCCAGGTGAAAAGAGTGAGCGAAACATAGTAACGATTCAAAAAATCAAAACAACTCCAAAGAAATATCCAAGAAAGCCAGGCACACCAAATAAAAATCCTTTATAATAGAAATGGACTGCATTTGAACGGATAATTGTTTCACATGGAACGCTCGCTATGACAGAAGGATTTTGTTTTAGAGCAGCGAATCAGTTAAGGAATCGATTAAAGGTGGTGTTAGGCGATGAAGCATACGTTTTCACGTCTTTTCGGTTTGAACGATGAGAAGAACGAGACGATGGAAGCAGAACAAGAAGAAGTGAAACAACTTCTTGTTGAGGAAATTACTCCGAACCGTTTCCAGCCTCGAACAGTTTTTATAGATGAGAGAATTGCTGAACTATCTCAAACGATTAAAACTCACGGTATAATACAGCCCATTGTGGTGAGAGAGCGCGATGGTAAGTACGAAATTATTGCCGGGGAAAGACGCTGGAGAGCTGTAAAGAAGCTTGGATGGGAAAGAATCCCTGCAATTGTTAAGGAATTTAACGATTCGCAAACTGCATCCATAGCCCTTATAGAAAACCTTCAGAGGGAAGAACTAACTGCAGTCGAGGAAGCTATGGCATATGCACAGCTTATTGAACTTCACGATTTAACCCAAGAAAGCCTTGCACAACGTCTTGGTAAGGGGCAATCTACAATTGCAAATAAGCTCAGACTGTTGAAGCTTCCGGAACCTGTACAACAAGCTCTTCTTCAGAAGCAAATTACTGAGCGGCATGCTAGAGCCTTAATACCGCTCAAAAACCCTGAGAATCAAGTGAAATTACTTGCAGAAGTGCTTGAAAGACAATGGAATGTTAAGCAGACTGAAGAACGTGTTGTTCGTATGCTTGAAGGCACTGCGTCAAAACCGAAGCCTAGAAAGAAATCAGTTAGTAAGGATATGCGTCTAGCGGTGAATACAATACGACAGTCTCTTGATATGGTAACTGAAACGGGATTGTTAATTGATACAAATGAAGAAGATCACGACGAATATTATCAATTTACTATTCGCATTCCTAAAAAGAAATGAACTCATCCAAACTGGGTGAGTTTTTTTATGATTTATTTCTTGAGAAATAGCTTGAAATAGAGTGATACAGAATATGGAAAAAATAATAAAAGAACATCTAATTATTTTTAAACATGATAAAATGAGAGAAAGAATGGCTGTTTAAGAGAGTAGGTGACATCTTGGCGAATATCATTGCTATAGCGAATCAAAAAGGCGGCGTTGGGAAGACAACAACGTCTGTAAATGTTAGCGCATGTCTCGCATATCTTGGAAAAAAAGTATTACTCGTTGATATTGATCCACAGGGAAATGCCACGAGCGGTGTAGGTATTGAAAAAGGGGACATTGAACATTGTGTCTATAATATTCTAGTCGATGATCGAGATGCAGAAGAGATTATACAAGAGACAATTGTAGAGAATCTTCATGTGATACCGTCTACGATCCAACTTGCTGGAGCAGAGATTGAACTCGTTCCAACCATTTCCCGGGAAGTTAGGTTAAAAAGGGCTCTTATGAAAGTTGATAAAAACTATGATTATATCATTATCGATTGTCCGCCTTCCCTAGGATTGTTAACAATCAATTCCCTCACTGCTGCTAATGCAGTACTTATACCTGTTCAGTGTGAGTACTATGCTCTTGAAGGATTGAGTCAGTTGCTAAATACGGTTCGTCTAGTTCAAAAGCATTTGAATGTTGACTTGGAAATTGAAGGGGTACTTCTTACAATGCTGGATGCTAGAACAAACCTCGGCATTCAGGTAATTGAGGAAGTGAAGAAGTATTTTCAGGAGAAAGTATATCGTGCGATCATTCCACGAAATGTGCGATTAGGCGAGGCGCCAAGCCATGGAAAGCCAATTATCGTATATGATCCAAAATCTCGAGGAGCCGAAGTATATTTAGATCTTGCAAAGGAAGTGTTAGGCAATGGCTAATCGTGGATTAGGGAAAGGGATTAATGCATTTTTCCCTTCTCAGAAAGAGGACGAGAGAGTCAAAGAAATCCCGATAAAAGAATTGCGTCCAAACCCCTATCAGCCACGAAAGGTTTTTAACGCAGATGCGATAGAAGAATTAAGTGCTTCAATTAAAACATTCGGTGTGCTTCAACCTTTAATTGTACGACAAAGTATTAAAGGGTTTGAAATTGTTGTAGGTGAACGACGCTATAGAGCTTCTTTAGAAGCTGGATTAAAAACAGTTCCAGCTGTTGTAAAAGAATTAACCGATAGAAAGATGATGGAGATTGCGCTTATTGAAAATCTTCAGCGTGAGAATCTAAATCCGATTGAAGAGGCAATTGCCTATCAGAAACTCATGAAGGAAACAGATGTTACCCAAGAAGAACTATCCAGCCGTCTTGGTAAAAGCCGCTCACATCTTGCGAACTTTCTTCGTCTGCTACAGCTTCCAAATGAGGTACAAGAGTACATATCAGAAGGTAAGCTGACAATGGGTCATGGTCGTGCCATCCTTGGTTTAAAGAAGAAAGAAGCTAGAAAAGCTCTAGCAGATCGAGTTTTGAATGAGAAGATGAACGTTAGACAGTTGGAACAATTAATTACCCAACTTAATCAAAGTGTTTCACGTGAAACAAAAAGAGGGGATAAACCAGATCCATTTTTGAAAGCGAAAGAAAACAGCCTTCGCGAACGGTTTGGTACCTCCGTTTCAATTAAGAAATCGAAGAAAAAAGGCAAGATCGAGATTGAATTCTTTTCAGAAGAAGATTTAAATCGTATTCTTGAAGTGTTAGAAAAAGAAGATAACTAACAAAAGCATAAACTGAACTCAGTTTATGCTTTTTTATAAGTTTAGAAAGAGTAAATTGAAACAACTAAATTGGGGTGTTAATGTGATTTATCTTGATCAAGCTGCATCATCTTTTCCGAAGCCAGTTGAAGTGATTCATGCTATGACTGAAGTTATGACAGAATATGCTGCAAATCCAGGTCGAGGTGGCCATGCGTTGTCTATGCGAGCAGGTAGCATCATTGATCGTACAAGACAAGCAATGGCAACTTTCTTTGGTTTTGATCATCCAGATCGTGTTTGTTTCACATCGAATGCAACTGCTGCCTTAAATCAGGCAATTAAAGGTCTCCCATTTGAAAAGGATGATCATGTATTAACAACTTCTTATGAACATAACTCGGTCCGACGTCCGCTTGAATATCTTAAGAAAACAAAAGGAATACATGTCGATTACGTAAATACAGGTGAAACGGAAGTCTTTGACCTAGAAGCTTTCGCGAAAAAGATTACACCTCACACAAAGCTGATCGTTGTTTCGCATGGGTCGAATTTAACTGGAAAAATTATGCCTATTGAATTAATTGGTGAATTGGCACGAGAACAAGATATTCCTTTTCTAGTAGACGCAGCTCAAACAGCTGGTATTCTTCCTATTCACATGACGAATATGAACATTGATCTTCTTGCATTCCCTGGCCATAAAGGGTTACTTGGTCCGCAGGGAACGGGCGTACTAGTTGTAGGGAAGGGTATTGACTTAACGCCAATTCATCATGGAGGTACTGGAAGTAGCTCTGAGCTAATCGATCAGCCAGACTCTCTTCCTGAGCGTCTTGAAAGTGGGACATTAAATACGCCAGGCATTGCTGGATTGTTAGCTGGTTTAACAGTTGTAAAAGCAATGGGGATCGATTCTATAAGAGCACATGAAAAAAGGTTAACAGAACTTTTAATTCGCGGTTTAGAGAATATTCAATTTGTAACTACTTATGGACCAATAACGGATAGGTTAGGCGTTGTTCCTTTCTCGATAGAAGGAATTGATAGCCATGAAATCGCCATTATTCTTGATCAACATTATAAAATAGCGGTCCGAGCAGGTCTTCATTGTACTCCGCTAGGACATGAAACAATCGGGACAAGTAGTCAGGGTACTGTAAGGGTGAGCGTCGGACCTTATAATACTGAAGAAGAGATTCGCAAGGTAATCAAAGCGATTGAGGAAATTGTGGATGGGTACTTTGGGTAAGGAGATGTAGGATGGTTTTGTTAGGGACAATCGTAAATGGAGCTGCAATCGTAGTAGGCACATTAGTTGGAACAGTGAGTAGTAGAATTCCAGAGCGTATGAAAACAACAATTATGCAGGGATTAGCGCTTGTTGTGGCCGTTATCGGACTACAGATGGCAATGAAAAGTGAGCAGTTCCTTATCGTTATAGGTAGTCTAGTACTTGGCGGCATGCTTGGTGAGTACTGGAATCTTGAAGGTAAGCTTAATCAATTGGGTAAATGGATTGAAATGAAAACAGGCGCTGCATCTGAGGGGAGCGTTGCACAAGGCTTCGTAACCGCTACTCTCGTCTATGTTGTAGGTGCGATGGCGATACTAGGTGCGCTTGATAGTGGGCTACGTAATGATCATTCTATTCTTTTTACTAAATCCCTCATTGATGGATTTACAGCAATTATGTTTACAGCAACACTTGGATATGGTGTATTGTTCTCAGCTATCCCTGTGATGATTTATCAAGGGATTATTGCTTTGTTTGCATCACAGATTAATCAGTTCGTCCCACAAAGCCTTCTTGATGCTTTTATTGCGGAAGTAACTTCAGCAGGTGGCATTATGATTCTTGCTATTGGGCTCAACCTGTTAGGGATTATTAAGATTAGAGTAGCCAATTTTCTGCCGGCCCTCTTAATTGCAGCGTTTCTTGTTACGTGTGTTTATCTCGTACAAACTAACTTTTTATAAGGCTCTTTTCGTAGAAATTGTTACTATAGCGGGTTAATTTCCGCTCCAATCAGCTAAGTGTGATTTTTTCAATAATTGTTGCTTTTGAAAGATTTTCGTATAGAAAAAGCCACACTTCGCTAATTGGAGCGGAAGGATGCTCGACTCCTGCGGGACTAGCGGGACAGGTGAGACCCCACAGGAGCGTAAGCGACGAGGAGGCTCACCGCCCGCCCCGCGGAAAGCGAGCATCCTGAAGCGGAAATTAACCCACGCTTATAGCAACGATGTATACGAAAAGAGCCTTTCATAAATTGGTAAGAGCTCTGATATAAAGAATGCCCCTTTCTCATTTGAGGAAGGGGCATTCTTTATGGGAGTTGAAGGAGATCGTCCCCCCAGTTGCTTACTCTGTTCTTTTCGGTTGGTGTTTCTAAAAGTGATTCAATGGAGTGGAAGAGGCCATTTGCCATTACATCAGCCATTTTCATGACTAGATTTAATCTTGTGTTCTGTAATACGAAATATTCCATAAAGCCACTTACATTAACAATGCCAGTTAAGTGAATGTCTCCTACTTCAGGAAGTTCCTTTTTTACACCTGCACCTGGTTTAACTGGTCCTTCGCCAGCAGTAATAATGCCAACGGAATGCAGTCTTCCAAGACAAGCATCAATTCCAATAATAAATGGTTTTGTATGTTGTTGGTGAATCGAAGTCATAACATCATTTAAATTTACGGCATGAACAGGTGATTCGAGCGTACCATATACTGTTGCTTTTGGTTTCAACTGTTGCAGTTTCGTGCCAACTAGCGGTCCAAGTGCATCTCCTGTTGATCGATCGGTCCCAATACAAACAATCACAATTGAATCCATTCTTCGCGCTGGTAAAAGAACTGAAAGCCTCTCACTAAGTGTTTGCATAGCAAGAGTATCCTCATGATGGATTCGATACGCAGCAGGCTTTTTTTGAAAAAACTTGTCTCGAAGATTCATAGGATTCTCTCCTTTGTAATAGTAGTAACAGTATACGGAATTCTGATGTGATCTATACATAAAGCTGGATATTTTACAATTTGTAATTTCACTTCAAACGTATAAATGAGTTGGTGAAGGAGGGAATGCCATGTGGAGCGGTGGATTGAAATGGCTGTTTCTCATATTGGGAACAATGATCGGTGCTGGATATGCTTCTGGAAGGGAACTCTGGCAATTTTTTGGTCACGAAAGCGTACTTGCTATCATGCTATTTACCGTCATGTTTAGCATCTGTTGCTATGTCATTATGAAAATAAGTTATGAAACAAAATCCACACATTACCTTCCAATACTTGAACGATTAGTAGGAAAAAAGCTGACAGGTATCTATGATTTACTTATTATTCTCTATTTATTTACAACAACAATTGTGATGTTTGCAGGCGGCGGGGCAACAATGGAAGTGGTTCATCTGCCATACTGGTTGGGTATTGGAATTCTCGCTATCCTTGTTGTTATCCTTTTCTTCTGGGATATAAATGGGATGTTATCTATGAATGTGATTATTCTTCCTCTTCTTATTCTACTGTTACTTGCAGTGCTTTCTCTATTTATTCTTTCCAGTCCAACAGCTTTGCTATTCGAATGGACAAAGCAGTCTAACTGGCCATCCGCTTTTACCTTTACAGCTCTTAATATTCTGCCTCTCGTAGCAGTGCTTTCAGCAGTAGGTCATCAAATTAAGCGAAAAGGTGAGATATGGATTGCAAGTCTCGGTAGTGGTTTGATATTGGGGGGAGTTTCGTTTCTCTATAATCAATCATTAATTCAAGTTGCACATGATTTACTTGTTTATGAAATTCCACTGTTTGCAATCTTAAAAAACTATCCTTATTACATGATTCTAATTATGTCAGTGCTATTATGGTCAGCGATCTATACAACTGCTGTAAGTGGCGTATTTGGTCTTACTTCTCGCTTTCGTGATCTGCTCGGTCTTCCTTTATGGATGGTGGCCGTCATAATAGTAACGATCATGCTTCCTTTTACGACATTCGGCTTCTCTGCGTTAGTTGGTTTTTTATACCCTCTGTATGGTGTACTTAACCTTTATATTTTAGCATCGATCTTGATTTTCCCAGTTCTAAAAAGGTATGATTTGTTATCATAGCACTAGAAACTGGGAGGGATAATGGGTGGATTGGTTTGAACCTATATACGACTATTTATCCAATCGAGAACTATGGGCAGATTTGTTGCTCAGAACAATTAAGATTATTGCAATTCTAGTCGGGACGTGGCTTTTTCTTCGAATTGCAAAATCTACACTGGGTAAAGTCTTCGCTATTCGTTTAAGGAGCCCGCTTCGCTTATCGGAACGAAGAGAAGCCACACTCATTCGATTAATCGAAAATATCCTAACATACGTTGTTTACTTCATTTCCCTAGTCATGATTTTAAGTGAGTTTGAAGTCGATGTTACGACTTTGATCGCCGGAGCTGGTGTCGTTGGTCTAGCTGTTGGTTTCGGGGCACAGAACCTTGTTCGGGATATCATTACAGGGTTCTTTATCATTTTTGAAAAACAATTCTCTGTAGGCGATTATGTTCGTATTTCAGGTGTTGAAGGCTTCGTAGAAGAGATCGGATTACGTGTGACGAAGATTAAGAGTTGGACAGGAGAACTGCATATTCTGCCGAATGGTAATATAAATCAAGTGACGAACTACTCGATCCATAATAGTATTGCTGTTGTAGATGTAAGTATTGCCTATGAAGAGCAAATTCACGAAGCTGAAGCAGTGATTATTGATTTAATGGACGAGTTGTATGAGAAGTTCGATGCGATGATTGTGAAGCCAGAGTATCTAGGTGTACAGGATCTTGGCGCATCAGAAGTCGTTCTTCGTATCATTTCTGAAGTACAACCAATGGAGCATTGGGTAATTGGACGAGAAATTCGTAAAGCAGTGAAACAACGACTTGATGAAAGTGGTATTGAAATTCCATTCCCGCGTGTTGTCATGTACCAGCGTGACGAGCAGGGTGAAGTGAAAGAAAAAGCATAAAGGGGGGATCCTTATGTCTGATAAAGAATTTGGTTTAAAAGACGTGGTGGAAATGAAAAAGGCTCATCCGTGTGGAGAGAATCGTTGGAAAGTCATTCGAATGGGTGCAGATATTCGTATTAAGTGCCTGGGGTGTGAACATAGTGTCATGCTTCCTCGTAAAGAATTTTCTCGGAAACTGAAGAAGGTTCTTGAACACGCTGAATCGTGACCGTCCACTAAGGGGCGGTCTTTTTCATTGGGAACAAAAGGTAGACGCTTGTTTTTTTACGCTTGCATCTCTATAATTGGAAAAGGTATGTCCTTTGTTGAACATGATAAATTAAACAGTCTATAAATGGCTCATTTAAGCCATCTTTTATAAAAATAACGCCTTTTGAGGCAGATACATTGAAGGAGTGACCGAGATGGCATTAACCACCGGTATTGTAGGACTTCCTAATGTTGGGAAGTCAACTTTATTTAACGCAATTACACAAGCTGGAGCTGAATCAGCTAACTATCCATTCTGTACGATTGACCCAAACGTAGGAATTGTTGAAGTTCCAGATGAGCGTCTTCAGAAATTAACTGAGCTTGTAAAGCCAAAGAAAACTATTCCAACTGCATTTGAATTTACTGATATTGCTGGAATCGTAAAAGGAGCTAGTAAAGGCGAGGGACTTGGTAACAAATTCCTTTCTCATATTCGTCAAGTAGACGCGATTTCTCAAGTTGTTCGCTGTTTTGACGATGAGAATATTACACACGTTTCTGGTAAAGTAGATCCAATTTCTGATATTGAAACGATTAATCTTGAGCTTGTTCTTGCAGATCTTGAATCAGTAGAGAAGCGTATTGCTCGCGTTCAAAAAATGGCGAAGCAGAAAGATAAAGAAGCGCTTGCTGAGTTCAACGTACTTACTAAGCTTAAGGAAGCGTTCGAAGAAGAACAGCCAGCTAGAAGTGTGGAACTAACTGAAGAAGAAGAGAAAATTGTTTACGGCTTTCATTTGTTAACGAAAAAGCCTGTTCTTTATGTTGCAAACGTTGATGAAGACGATCTTCTTGATCCGACTGACAATGAATATGTTGCTAAAGTTCGTGAGTATGCTGCGAAAGAAGGCGCAGAAGTTATTGTTGTTTGTGCAAAGATTGAGTCTGAACTTGCAGAGCTTGATGGCGAAGAGAAAGATGCATTTCTTGAAGATATCGGCATTTCTGAACCTGGATTAAACAAATTAATTCGCGCTTCTTACGATCTTCTAGGTCTAGCTACTTATTTCACTGCTGGTGAGCAAGAAGTTCGCGCATGGACTTTCCGTCTTGGTATGAAAGCACCTCAAGCTGCTGGAATCATCCACACTGACTTTGAGCGCGGATTTATCCGTGCAGAAATCGTAGCTTATGATGACCTAGTTGAAGCTGGAACAATGGCTATCGCGAAGGAAAAAGGAAAAGTTCGACTTGAAGGAAAAGAGTACATCGTAAAAGACGGAGACGTTATCCATTTCCGTTTTAACGTATAAGATAGATTTTTTTGTAATAGATTTTTGTTTTTGAACTAATTTTCTTAAAAAAGCCCACATTTAGCTGATTGGAGCGGAAGGATGCTCGACTCCTGCGGGACTAGCGGGACAGGTGAGACCCCACAGGCGCAATGTTCTTTTGCGCCGAGGAGGCTCAGCGCCCGCCCCGCGGAAAGCGAGCATCCTGGAGCGGAAATCAGCCTACAGTATTGTTTTCTAAGAAAAAATTCCAAATGAAACGTGGACTTGCTAATAAAGAATTGATTTGGTATAATCTAAAGCTGTGAGTAATTATCTTTGTATACTTACTCCTTGCTCTTAATTACCATTAAGAGCCGTTAGACCAAAAGGAGGTGAACGGAATGCGTAACTACGAAATTATGTACATTATCCGTCCAAACATTGAAGAGGATGCACAGAAGGCTCTTGTCGAGCGTTTCAACGGAATCCTTACTGACAATGGTGCGGAAATTAATGAAACTAAAGAAATGGGTAAGAAGCGTCTTGCTTATGAAATCGAGAATTTCAACAGCGGGATCTACATGCTTCTTAACATTAACAGTAATACTGAAGCGATTGATGAATTCAGCCGTTTGATGAAAATCAACGACGATGTTCTTCGTTTCATGACGATCAACCTAGAAGAAGCTAAAAAGTAATTGTTCTATAAATAGGAGGGGTTCTGATGCTGAATCGCGTCGTATTAGTTGGACGTTTAACAAAAGACCCTGAATTGCGTTATACCCCTAGTGGCGTAGCGGTTGCGAACTTCACACTTGCTGTGAATCGCCCGTTTACGAATCAGCAGGGAGACCGCGAAGCTGATTTTATCAACATTGTTGTATGGCGCAGACAGGCAGAAAATGCAGCCAATTTCTTGAAAAAAGGCAGCCTTGCTGGTGTAGATGGACGAGTTCAGACTCGCTCTTATGATAATAGCCAGGGACAGCGTGTGTTTGTGACAGAAGTGATGGCTGAAAGCGTCCAATTTCTCGAGCCTAAAGGTGCAAACCAAGGCGGTGGCGGAAGCAGCAACAGTAGCAACTACGGTGGCGGCAACCAAAACAGAGAAACCGGCGGTTACGGGAATCAGAACCAAAATCGTGATAACAACCGTGATCACTCCAATTTTGGAGATGACCCGTTTGCGAGCGATGGCAAGCCGATCGATATTTCAGATGATGACTTGCCGTTCTAATACTCTCTGTTTCGAGCGGTGAAAACAGAGAACGAATTTTAAATGCAAAGGAGGTAACTACCCATGGCAAGACCAGGTGGACGCAGAGGTCGTCGTAAAAAGGTTTGTTTCTTCACAGTAAACAAAATCACTTACATCGACTATAAAGATACAGATCTTCTTAAGCGTTTCGTATCTGAGCGTGGAAAAATTCTTCCACGTCGTGTAACAGGTACTAGCGCTAAATATCAACGTCAATTGACTCGTGCGGTTAAACGTGCTCGTCAAATGGCTTTATTACCATACGTACTTGGTGAGTAAGCTTTAAAAAGCAGCGGGATTTGTCCTGCTGCTTTTTTGTATACTTGTTTGACCTATTGACTCATGTTCCTAGTAACTTCAGAATATGTGGTTTACGACCTCTTGTAGGTCGGGTATATGTATCCTTACAGAGAATCTGTAAGGAGGATGCTAGGATAATGAACAATATTGAAACCAATTCAATTAAGCTAACAGCTAAGCTTAATATGAATTCTCTCATTTCTTTTGTGAAAGAAGCTAAGTCATTCAAGAGTAACGTAGCCCTCTACCGAAACGGTCATAGTATCAATGGTAAGAACTTAACTAGCGTTATTACATTTAATCTTTCAGTTAAAGAAAATGATTCGATTCTTATGATTACAGATGGTGAGGACGCGGATAAGGCATCTACGCATTTAGTGGATTGGCTTAATAAAGAAATGGATAGCGTTTCTGAAACAACTTTATCTTTAATGTAGAAAGTATAAGGCTGTTTCCTAAGCAGCCTATTTTTAATGCACACTATTCAAATAAATGAAAAATTTGCTGAAACGGGCAGAAATTCTTACAATGTAGTAAGGGGATTTCGACCCGTTTTTAATTTCATAAAATATTGATCTATTAAGTAGGGAATTTATTGATGATCAATGGAGGATTTATAGATAATGGTTCCATTGCTTGGTGGGAGTAGGCGGCTGCTTCCGCTTTACGAGATCTAGCTACAGTGGCCAGGCTCTCGATCACTTCACCATTACCAATGAACACAAAAAGCGTGTTCAAATGAAATGCTCCATCGCTTGTCGGACCTAGACGGCCACTTCCGCTTTACATTAGATCCAGCTGCGCGGGCCAAATCCGCAGGCTGTTTCGCCCAATCGAATGAGACAAAAAGCGTCCCACTCTCATGGGCTCCAACATCCTGCGGATTTAGGCGGGCCCGCTCCCGCTTTACATGATCCAGCTGCAGTGGCCAGACCCTCTGTCACTTCACCATTCAATTTGAACACACAGAACGTGTTCAAGTTGAATGGCTCCAGTGCCTGACGGGTCTAAGCGGCCACTTCCGCTTTACATGATCCAGCTGCGCGGGCCAAATCCTCCGGCTGTTTCGCCCAATCGAATGAGACAAAAAGCGTCTCACTCTCATGGGCTCCAACATCCTGCGGATTTAGGCGGGCCCGCTCCCGCTTTACATTAGATCCAGCTGCAGTGGCCAGCCCCTCTGTCACTTCACCTTACAACTCGAACACAAAGAACGTGTTCAAGTTGTAAGGCTCCAGTGCCTGACGGGTCTAACCGGCCACTTCCGCTTTACATTAGATCCAGCTGCGCGGGCCAAATCCTCCGGCTGTTTCGCCCAATCGAATGAGACAAAGAGCGTCTCACTCTCATGGGCTCCAACATCCTGCGGATTTAGGCGGGCCCGCTCCGCTTTACATTAGATCCAGCTGCAGTGGCCAGGCTCTCGATCACTTCACCATTACCATTGAACACAAAAAGCGTGTTCAATGGTAATGGTTCCAGTGCTTGTCGAGCCTAACCGGCCACTTCCGCTTTACATGATCCAGCTGCGCGGGCCAAATCCGCAGGCTGTTTCGCCCAATCGAATGAGACAAAGAGCGTCTCACTCTCATGGGCTCCAACATCCTGCGGATTTAGGCGGGCCCGCTCCGCTTTACGAAAAGGAGTAGACTATTGAAGAATCATACTGTTAGGCAGTTAGTTGAAGGTGCAGCGCTTGCAGCTGTGTTTGGTGTTTTATTTCTTATTACGACTTATGTTCCGCTACTTGGTTCACTGACTTTGTGGACGTTGCCTGTGCCGTTTATTTTGATGATGGTAAGGAACGGTCCTAGTAGTTCGTTTGTGATGTGGGGCGTTACGATTGTTCTTGGGTTTTTGATTGCAGGTATTCCCTCTCTTATTGCTTCCCTTATGTTTGGAATTGGAGGTTTAACAGCGGGGTATCTTTATTATCGTCATAAATCAGCACTAGCTGTTTTGATTGGTAGTAGCGTAGCTTATGTGATTAGTCTTGTTCTTGTTTTCATCTCAAGTATTTTACTGATTGGACAGAATCCTGCTGACCTTGCTATAGAAATGTTTAATCAATCAATTCGTCAGGCTGAAACTTTTTCTAATATACTTGGTCAAGATAGTGACCAGTTTGACCAATTAATGCAGCAGGTTGAAATGATTCGCTATCTTATTCCCACCGCTCTTTTTATGCTTGGCGTTGTAATCGCCCTTATTTCTCAACTCATTTCTGTTCCGGTATTGAAAAGGGTAGGGGGCTTCAAGCCACCGGTATTTAAACCAATCCGAGAATGGGCATTTCCGAAGAGTTTTTTATGGTATTATTTAGTTGTTACCATTTTAATGATGGTTGGATTAGAAGAAGGATCTACTGCTTTTGTAGCAGCCATTAATGTTTATTCTGTTTTAAATGCTCTGATTTTCGTTCAGGGCCTTGCTGTCATTTACTTTTTTAGTCATCAAAAAGGTTGGCCAATTGTTGTGCCAATTCTATTAACTCTTCTTGGTTTCGCATTAACAACATTTGTTGTTATCATTGGGATTATTGATCTCGGTTTTGAATTGCGTAGAAGAATGAAATCATAGGTAGGAGCTGAAAATATGCCAAAGTTTTTAACGAAACGGTGGCATGGTTATCATGTGGTAGCCTTGTTCGTCATTTCCATCCTGTTTATCGGCATCATCACCTATTACAATTGGATACTTGGTATCGGGAGCGTACTAGTCATGACGCTTCTTGTTTATACAGCCGTTCGCGCTGAGTCTACCTTTCAGGATGCCCTTCGAGATTACGTCTCCACCCTTTCCCATCGTGTTAAAAAAGTAGGGGACGAAGCTCTTATGGAAATGCCGATTGGAATCTTGCTGTACGATGAGGAATATCACATTGAATGGACTAACCCCTTTTTACCAACCATGATTGAGAAAGAGCAGTTAATTGGGCATTCTTTGAATGATATTTCTGAGAAAATTATCCCGTTTGTTAAATCCGAAGCAAAAGAAGAAATACTAACGATTAACGATCGTAAGTACAAAACGTATTTTAAACAGGAAGAGCGACTTCTATATTTCTTTGATGTTAGTGAAAAAGTAGAGATTCAACGTCTTTACAATGAGGAAAAAACCGTTGTTGGTATTATTTACCTTGATAATTATGAAGAGGTGACTCAAGGACTTGGCGACCAAGTGCGAAGTAATCTTAACAGCTCAGTAACGTCTATCTTAAATAATTGGGCTGATGAGCAGGGGGTTTTCCTGAAACGTAGTTCTTCAGAGAAGTTCTTCGCTGTTCTGAATCAAAAAATTCTTCACGAGCTAGAGAAAAATAAATTCTCAATTCTTGATGAAGTCCGTGAGGCTACTTCTAAAGAAAACATCTCAATTACCCTCAGTATAGGAATTGGTAGTGGTCATAGTACGCTTACTGAACTTGGACAGCTTGCTCAGTCTAGTCTAGATTTAGCGCTTGGACGTGGTGGCGACCAAGTTGCAATCAAGCCAACAACCGGTAAGGTAAAGTTCTATGGTGGGAAAACGAATCCGATTGAGAAGCGTACTAGAGTTAGAGCACGAGTGATTTCCCATGCGTTAAGGGAGCTTGTCCTTGATAGTGACCAGGTTATTATTATGGGACACAAGAACCCGGATATGGATTCTATTGGTGCTTCAATTGGTATCTTAAAAGTTGCGCAGGCAAATGGTAAGGAAGGTTCGATTGTTTACGATCAGAATCAAAAAACCAGTGGTGTATCACGATTAATGGAGGAGATTGAAGGGAACGAGCAGCTATGGGCTCGCTTTATCGATCCAGAGGATGCAATTGAAAGTTGTACACCTAATACTCTTCTCGTGGTTGTTGATACGCATAAGCCTTCACTTGTTATGGAGGAGCGACTTTTACAAAAGCTCGATCATGTTGTCGTTATTGATCACCATCGACGAGGAGAAGAATTCATTAAGGATCCAGTTCTTGTATATATGGAACCTTATGCATCTTCTACGGCAGAACTTGTTACGGAACTGTTTGAATATCAACCAAAACGCCTTAAGATGGACATTATGGAAGCGACAGCTCTACTGGCTGGTATTATTGTTGATACGAAAAGCTTCACGCTTAGGACAGGCTCGAGGACGTTTGACGCTGCTTCTTATTTAAGGGCACATGGAGCGGATACCGTTCTTGTACAGGAATTCTTACGTGAGGACATTGATCAGTATATACGTCGAGCAAGAATAATTGAAAAAGCCCACATCTATCGCAACGGAATTGCAATTGCGCTAGGGGAAAAAGACCAAACCTACGATCAGGTTTTAATTGCACAAGCTGCAGACACATTGTTATCAATGAGCGGCGTTATTGCATCATTTGTTATTTCTAAGCGAACTGATGGTAAAATAAGCATTAGTGCAAGATCGCTTGGTGAAGTAAACGTTCAGATCATCATGGAAGGACTTGATGGTGGTGGGCATTTAACAAATGCTGCAACTCAAATTGATTCAGGTTCCATTGAAGAAGCTGAGAGTTTACTTAAAGAAACGATTGATGATTATTTAGAAGGGGGAGAAGAAGAATCATGAAAGTAATTTTCTTAGAAGACGTTAAAGGTAAAGGTAAAAAAGGTGAAGTGAAGAATGTAGCGGATGGCTATGCACGAAATCACCTACTAAAGAATAATCTTGCTGTTGAAGCAAATAATGCAAATATGAAGACCTTGCAAGCGAAGCAGAAGAGCGATGACAAAAAAGCTCAACAAGAGCTCGATGAAGCAAAGGCGCTTAAAGAAACAATTGAAAGTCTTGAAGTTGAACTTCAAACGAAGTCTGGTGAAGGTGGTCGTCTTTTTGGCTCTATTACAAGCAAGAACATTGCAGAAGAGCTAAAGAAGCAGGACATCAAAGTGGATAAGCGTAAAATTGAACTTGATGAACCAATCCGTTCCCTTGGTTACACAGATGTACCGATTAAATTGCACCATGATGTAACAGCAACAGTTAAAGTACATGTGGTTGAGCAATAGTAGGTAATCACGGGTGGAAAATAGCGATATGCTCAGGGGGAAAACAACATGAGTGATTTATTTGCTGACCGCACGCCACCTCAGAATATTGAAGCTGAACAGGCAGTAATTGGTGCGGTTTTCTTAGAAATAGACGCCCTTACGACAGCAACTGAAGTTCTTCAGCCAGAAGACTTTTACCGAGCGGCCCATCAGAAGATCTTCTCAGTGATGATTGAACTCTCTGAGAAAGGCGAGCCTGTTGATCTGGTCACTGTGACTTCAGAGCTTCAGGATCGCAAACTTCTTGAGGAAATTGGCGGTGTGTCTTATCTAAGTGATTTAGCTAATTCAGTACCAACAGCTGCCAATGTTGAGTATTATTCAAAAATTGTTGAAGAGAAATCAATATTAAGACGTTTGATACGTGCAGCAACTGATATTGCTTCTGACGGATATGCAAAAGAAAATGAGATAGAGAATCTTCTTTCAGAAGCCGAGAAATCCATTATGGAGGTCTCTCAGCGTAAGAACACAGGAGCATTTATCTCCATTAAAGATGTTCTTGTAACGGCTTATGATAATATTGAATTGCTTCAGAACAGTACGGAAGATATTACAGGCATCCCTACAGGATTCTCTGAACTTGATCGTATGACAGCAGGCTTTCAGCGCAACGACTTGATCATCGTTGCGGCACGACCATCTGTAGGTAAGACGGCATTTGCTCTTAACATTGCTCAAAACGTCGCTACGAAGACGGATGAAAATGTTGCAATTTTTAGCCTTGAGATGGGTGCTGAACAGCTTGTCATGCGTATGCTTTGTGCCGAAGGAAATATTGATGCTCAGCGCCTACGTACAGGTGGATTGACAGGAGATGACTGGCAGAAGCTTACGATGGCTATGGGAAGTCTCTCGAATGCGGGTATTTATATTGATGATACCCCAGGTATTCGAGTGGGCGACATACGCGCTAAATGTAGGCGGTTGAAGCAGGAAAAAGGTCTTGGCATGATCTTGATTGACTATATGCAGCTTATACGAGGAAATGGATCTGGCGAGAACAGACAGCAGGAAGTTTCCGAAATATCGAGATCTTTAAAAGGGATAGCACGTGAGCTTGAAGTACCTCTAATTTCTCTTTCACAGCTCTCACGTGGCGTTGAGTCAAGACAGGATAAACGACCAATGATGTCCGACATACGTGAGTCTGGGAGTATCGAGCAGGATGCTGATATCGTAGCATTCTTATACCGAGATGATTATTATGATAAAGAGTCTGAGAATAAAAACATCATTGAAATTATCATTGCGAAGCAGCGAAATGGTCCAGTAGGAACAGTGGAGCTTGCCTTTGTTAAGGAATATAATAAGTTTGTTAATCTGGAAAGGCGTCATGACGAAAGTGATATGCCACCAGGTGCTTAAAAAGCCTCAGTTTGAGGCTTTTTTTGTTGGCTATACTGAGAGAAGAGCCCATTTTAAGGCTCTTTTCGTAGACATTGTTGCTTTTACTGTAGAGAGAATGATTTCCGCTCCAGGATGCTCGCTTTCCGCGGGGCGGGCGGTGAGCCTCCTCGTCGCTAACGCTCCTGTGGGGTCTCACCTGTCCCGCTAGTCCCGCAGGAGNTCCTTCCGCTCTGCTAAGTGTGGTCTTTTATCCAGAAATCGTTTCAAAAACGACAATCTTTTAAGAAATCTCTTTTTCGTAGACACTGTTGTTATAAGAGCGGAAATTACCAGCTATAGAAACAATGTCTATGAAAAAGAGCCTTTTAAAAGTTATTCATGTACTATTTTAATAAAACGACCCCCAAAATAACGAACGTAATTATAATTAGCTATATTATTGTTCGGGTTTGTTGACTTAAGGAGATCGAATTGGTACACTTACTCTGGGTTTTTTAAAAAAACAAGCATGCTTCGCCGAATGAATTCGAAGGAAGCATCTGGAGGTGCTCAAATGCCATCAGTAGTTGTCGTAGGTACACAGTGGGGCGATGAAGGTAAAGGTAAGATTACAGATTACCTTTCTGAAAATGCAGAAGTTGTTGCTCGTTATCAGGGTGGGAATAATGCTGGACATACAATTGTCTTTAATGACACTAAATACAAACTTCACTTAATTCCATCTGGAATTTTCTATGATGATAAAATTTGTGTAATTGGAAACGGCATGGTCGTTGATCCAAAAGCAGTTCTTGAAGAATTGGCTTATTTACATGAACGGAATGTCAGCACAGATAATTTAAGAATTAGCAATCGTGCTCACGTTATCCTTCCATATCACTTAAAACAAGACATTGTGGAAGAAGAATACAAAGGCGATAACAAAATCGGTACAACGAAAAAAGGAATCGGCCCTGCTTATATGGATAAAGCAGCTAGAGTCGGTATTCGCATTTGTGATTTACTTGATCGTGAAGTATTTGAAGAAAAACTTGAGCGTAACCTTGCTGATAAAAACCGTCTTCTAGAGAAAATGTACGAAGTAGAAGGTTTTAAGAAAGAAGATATCCTTGAGGAGTACTTCGAGTACGGCCAACAGATCGCGAAGTATGTTGTAGATACTTCAGTAGTCCTAAATGACGCTATTGATGAAGGACGCCGTGTTCTTTTTGAAGGCGCACAAGGTGTTATGCTTGATATCGATCAAGGAACCTATCCATATGTTACTTCGTCGAATCCAATCGCAGGTGGCGTTACAATTGGATCTGGAGTTGGTCCAAGTAAAATCAATCACGTAGTAGGCGTTTCTAAGGCATATACAACACGTGTTGGTGATGGTCCATTTCCTACAGAGCTTCACGATGAAGTTGGAGACAAAATTCGTGAAGTTGGTAATGAATATGGTACAACCACCGGACGTCCACGTCGTGTAGGCTGGTTTGACAGTGTTGTTGTCCGTCATGCTCGCAGAGTGAGTGGTATTACTGACCTTTCTCTTAATTCAGTTGATGTTCTAACTGGAATTAAAACACTTAAGATTTGTACTGCTTACAAATACAAAGGTGAAATCATTGAGGAGTTTCCAGCAAGTCTGAAAGTCCTTGCAGAATGTGAGCCTGTTTACGAAGAAATGCCAGGTTGGGAAGAAGATATTACTGGCGTTAAGAATCTAGGAGATCTTCCTCCGAATGCTCGTCATTACATTGAGCGTGTATCACAACTGTCTGGAATTCCATTGTCGATCTTCTCGGTTGGACCAGACCGCAACCAAACAAATATGATTCGTGGCGTTTTTGCCTAATACATGCCGGCAGGCTATTACTGCCGGCTTTTTTTATTGAATTGATGTTGGAAAATTCTGCAGAAAAGCATAGATTGTGGTAAACTTGGACTATCAGAATTGTAATGCTTTGATGAGGTGTTTGTATGAGTCGGAATAAAAGACAGGTCTTTCGTCAACAACTTGATGTGCCGCTTGCTGCAAGGATGAGAGTCGTAGAAAAATCGTCATCAGCTGAGTTGGAATTCCATCACAAAATTTATATTCATGATATTGGACTAGAAGGCCTTGGTTTTTCTGTTGACCTGGAAGTTCCGATACATACAGATATGGAATTTGCGATAAAACTAAACGATGAGCCTTTTCATATTAAAGGTGAAGTGGTTTGGGGGAAACCAAACGATCCCAACGATCCTAATACTAGAGCAAGCCACTTTTTTGGTGTGAAATTTTATCTCAAAACCGATAAAGAATCTTCCCTTATTTTTCAAGAAGTGAATCGCTTTGCAATAAAACGCCATCGACGCAAGCAAGAAATTCGAGAAATGATGAAAGAACGGCTAAAAAAACAGGCAGAGGGGTAAAATAACATCAGCTTCGTTTATCTCTCACCTGTTTTTTTATTTTATTTTCAAGAAGTCTTGCTTTTTCTGAAAAGCAGTGATAAGATAAATCTTGTCGTCGTTACAAGACATTTAAGACGAGCCATTAGCTCAGTTGGTAGAGCATCTGACTTTTAATCAGAGGGTCGAAGGTTCGAGTCCTTCATGGCTCACCATTTTCTTTCTCATGTAGGAGGAAACAGTGCACTGCATAATGAAGCAGGCGCAGCATTAATTTATTCATACCGTCGCGGGGTGGAGCAGTTCGGTAGCTCGTTGGGCTCATAACCCAAAGGTCGCAGGTTCAAATCCTGCCCCCGCAACCAATTTAAAAAATTTAACAACGTCTAATAATCTTCTTCGTTAAATTTTAATCGGGGTCCCTTTAGGGGCAACCTAAACTCACAGCTAGATATCATTCCTATCTAACATTAATGAGTGAAATACACTTACATACTGGTCTCGTGGTGTAGCGGTTAACATGCCTGCCTGTCACGCAGGAGATCGCGGGTTCGATTCCCGTCGAGACCGCCATATTGGCTCTGTAGCTCAGTCGGTAGAGCAGTGGACTGAAAATCCACGTGTCGGCGGTTCGATTCCGTCCGGAGCCACTTACGATAAAGCATATTTCCTTCGGGAAATATGCTTTTTTTGTTGTATCAGAATACCACAGAATGAAGAACATTCCAATTTCTTACCATGGTCTGCCATGATCGTGACAAAAAGACTACATTTAGATTACATGTTGAGTATTTGTACCCATGCGGCTTCCTTTATGTGATAAAGTGCGAAAAGTGACTTATAAAAAGTTAGTTTTAGGTATTTCAGGAGGAAGCACTATGCGAAGTAAAGTCCGTCGTTTCTTTCAGCTATCAATAATTGTAACGAGCATTAGCACGCTTCTATGGATAGAACCGGCTTCTGCATCAGTTCACAATTTAATGAAGCCAGTTTATCACGTTTATATAGATGGTGAAGATATTGGTATTGTTGATCAGGAAGAAACGCTAAATGAAAACATAGATAAATTAAAAAAAGAACAGAATGTTAATGGGATCGCACTCTCTGTTGAAAATGACGTAGAAGTCGTAGCAACGACCCAATTTCGATCATCCTATGATCATGAAGAAGCTCTTAATCGTTTGGAAGAAGAGTTATCGTTCGTTGCTGAAGGTTATGAGCTATCATTTGACGATAAGAAAGTGGGCGTCTTTGCAAGTGAGCAACAAGCAAAAGAAGCTTTATGGAGTTATGCAAAACCATTTCTATCTAAAGAACAAGTTAAAGAAATAGAAAGAACGACTAACAACATTATGGCTACAGGTGAAGTGCGTCACCCTGCGGATTCACTAGAGTACGAAGAAAATTTAAGTATTACGAAGGTTGAAACAGAACCTTCTGAAGTCATTTCTGAGGATACTGGTGTATCTCGCCTGGTTAATGGCTTCGAAGAAGAAATCGAGCATGAAGTAGAACTTGGAGATTCTTTGTAAGAGATCGCTACTACCTACGATATTGAGAAGGAAGATATTTTGGATAGTAATGATCTTTCGAACGAAGAAGACATTACACACGGTGACAAGCTTCACTTGTTGAAAGAGCAAAGCTTCGTAACGATAGCAGAAACGATCGAATTAGTTGAAGATGAAGAGCTTACTTATGAAACGAAAACCAAGAAAAGCAATTCTCTTGAAGAAGGAACGAAAAAAGTAGAACAGCAAGGAAAAGTTGGAACGAAGTCTGTTACGTATCAAATTAACCGTGAAAATGGCAAAGTTGTTAATAAGGAACTCATTAAGGAAGAAGTAACAAACGAGCCTATAACAGAAGTCGTATTGGTTGGAACGAAGGAAGTTTCGTCTAAAGGGTCAGGATCTTTTGGGTGGCCAGCCGTAGGCGGAACCATTACAAGCAAGCAGGGGGAACGCTGGGGGTCTTTTCATAAAGGAATTGATATAGCTGGCGTGTCTAACAAAACAATCCGCACAGTGGACAATGGGACGGTTACAGCTGCAGGTACGAGAAGCGGTTATGGTAATCAAATTACGATCAGCCATAACAACGGTCTCACAACAACGTATTCGCACCTTGCATCCATGTCTGTATCGACTGGAGACACTGTCCAAAAGGGAGATAAAATCGGAGTAATGGGTACAACGGGTAATTCCACTGGTATTCACCTTCACTTCGAAGTTTATAAAAACGGTAAACTACAAAATCCAATGAAATACCTATAGCCGTAGAGGCTGGGACATAAGTAAATAGCCATGAGAAAGACCCGAACAATTCATTTGAATCAGATCGGGTCTTTCGTAATTTACAGATAAACAACCGCTTCGCCAACATACTTCGCTTTCCGCGGGCACGGCCTCAGTCTCCTCAGAAAGCAAAAAACGCTTTCTTGCGGGGTCTTCGGACTCGTGCTGTTCCCGCAGGAGTCTACGTATGTTGGCTACGCTAAGGTCTTACTCTTAACATTCAATNTTTAGTTTTGGCCTCTTCTTTTATTTTTTTGTGAGAATGTAGTTACATATTTTTTAGGCTTTTTCTAAAAGGTTTTTGGTTTTGAAAGAGGTATTGGATAAAGACAAACTTCGCTAATTGTAGCGGAAGGATGCTCGACTCCTGCGGGACTAGCGGGACAGGTGAGACCCCACAGGAGCGTTAGCGACGAGGAGGCTCACCGCCCGCCCCGCGGAAAGCGAGCAACCTGGAGCGGAAATTCACCCACTGCACTTTTGGTAATAATCTCAACCCAAAAAGTTTTTGCTTTATAAGTTAAGGGAACGACTGTAGGGAAGATCGTAAATAAAACCTACATAATATGATAAAATAGACAAAAGATGCATGATTAATTTCAACGTTTAACTGATATTGTCATATCAAAGAAGGAGCGTTTTATATGGACAAGAAAATTCTTGTTGTTGATGATGAAAAACCAATTGCAGATATTCTGCAATTTAATCTTGAAAAAGAAGGCTTTACCGTTGTTTGTGCTTACGATGGTGACGAAGCGATTGCAAAGGTAGAAGAGGAGAATCCTGATATGATTCTTCTCGATATTATGCTACCTCAGCGTGATGGCATGGAAGTTTGTAGAGAAGTCCGCAAGAAATATGAGATGCCGATTATTATGCTAACCGCAAAGGATTCTGAGATCGACAAAGTACTTGGGCTTGAGCTTGGGGCAGATGACTATGTAACGAAACCGTTTAGCACTCGTGAGCTTATTGCACGTGTGAAAGCCAATTTGAGAAGACGTCAGCAGGAGCCTGAGAAGGAATCTTCTACAAATTCGTTAATTAAAGTAGGAGCATTAACGATTCATCCGGATGCTTATCTCGTAACGAAGCGAGAGGAATCGATTGAGCTTACACATAGAGAGTTTGAACTGCTGCATTATCTATCGAAACATATCGGTCAAGTTATGACTCGGGAACACCTCCTTCAAACCGTTTGGGGCTATGATTACTTTGGTGATGTAAGAACGGTAGATGTGACGGTGCGTAGACTGCGCGAGAAGGTTGAAGACAATGCAAGCCATCCGACGTGGATTATTACAAGACGTGGTGTAGGGTATTACATGCGTGAACCGGAACAGGAGCAATAAAGCGTAAATGGGAAAGGTTGGTTTTTTTAAGTCCATTCATTTTAAGTTTGCCATCATTTACGTATTGCTCATCCTTATTGCTATTCAGTTCATCTCTGTTTACTTTAATGAGAAGCTAGAAGAACAGTTTCAGACCAATTACATCTCATCCGTTATGGATCGAGCTGAGCTACTTGCTGATAGTGCCTCCGGTCAAGTGAATAGTAAAAGTGATGAAGAAGAAAATACAATCAATGATTTGATTGAGAATTTTAGGCAAGATGAAATTCGTCAAATTCACGTTGTAAATTCGTTAGGACAAATTGTAGGAACCCTTAATGATGAAAGCGTTGAGGGGTCTCGCTCTACAAATACGTTTGTTAATAGTGCTCTTAACGGAGTATCAGAGAATAATATTTTTATCGATAAAGATGGAGATCGTTTTTTTGCTTATAGTCTCCCAATTAAAGGGGAAACAAATTCTATAGTTGGTGCAGTTTACATTCAAGCTGACATGAAGCAGGTATTCGAACAGGCTGATCAAGTGAACAATCTTCTAGCGCAATCTGCACTTATTGCACTAGTACTCACTGGTTTGCTGGGTATAATCATTTCACGTACGATTACACGTCCAATATCAGACATGAGAAAACAAGCTCTTGTTATGGCCCGTGGAGACTTCACACGTAAAGTAAAGGTATATGGTGAAGATGAAATAGGTCAGCTCGCCCTCGCTTTTAATGATTTAACAAGAAGGCTACAGGAAGCAAATTCAATTACAGAAGGTGAGCGGCGCAAGTTAACTTCTGTACTTGCTTATATGACAGATGGTGTTATAGCAACGGATCGAGAAGGAATGATTATTCTAATGAACGATCGTGCTGAAGAAATGATGAGCGTTTCACGTGAAACGGTTCTCGGTACTTCTTTAAATCAAATCCTACAGTTTTCTGAAGATAAGACGTGGGATGATGTTTATAATGGACCTGATTCTATGATTCTAGATTTAAGCGATGATCATCAAACATTTATCATGCGTGTTAACTTTTCAATCATCCATAAAGAGGACGGACCTATTAATGGTTTAATAGCTGTGCTGCATGATATTACTGAGCAGGAGCAGCTTGAACAAGAGCGTCGTGAATTCGTTGTGAATGTATCACATGAGCTGCGTACACCTCTTACGACGATGAGAAGCTATCTTGAGGCTCTTCAAGAGGGAGCGCTTCAAGACCCAGAGATTGCTCCTCGTTTCCTTGGTGTTGCTCAGAACGAGACCGAGCGAATGATTCGCTTAGTAAATGACTTGCTTCAGCTATCTAAAATGGACAAAAAAGAATATCAATTACAGTTTACTGAGGTAGATTTTGTAGAGATGTTTGATCACGTCCTTGATCGTTTTGAAATGTCTAAACGTGAAAATATTGAGATTGTTAGACAGCTCCCTCGTGTTGCGATCTATACAAAAGTAGATCAAGACAAAATGACACAAGTGCTGGATAACATTATTTCGAATGCAATTAAGTATTCTCCAGAAGGAGGTACAATCACGGCCCGATGTTGGACGATCGGGAAGAAGATTAGGATTAGCATTAGTGATCAAGGTGTTGGAATTCCTAAAAACAACCTCTCAAAAATATTTGATCGATTTTATCGCGTGGACAAAGCCCGTTCAAGAGAGCTTGGGGGAACTGGGCTGGGCCTAGCCATTGCTAAAGAGATGATTCATGCTCACCACGGTGATATATGGGCAGAGAGTAAATGGGGACAAGGTACAACGATCTACTTTACGCTCCCTTATAAACGCATAAGGGAGGTCGGGGACAAATGAGAATTACAAAGAAGCGTATAGAGAATTTTAAAGCAATCTTGTTAAATATTCTGGTGTTTACGAGTTTGTTCCTAACGTGGCAGATTTGGACCTTTGAACCAGACTATCAGAAAGAAACCGATCCAAAAGAGGCAAGTCCAGTAGGTGTGGAAGACGTTGACATTAATCAAGTCGTTAAGCCGAACCAAATCGTTTATCATAAGAACAATCAACATTTTACTTCTTTCAATTCGGAAACGATTAACCCTTTCTACACAACTTTCATCTCTGGAACGAAAATCAAATCCTTAACGATGGAAAACAATCTTGAGATTGTAAGTGATTTCGATAATAGTGTTGAGCTTATTTTTCCAACTCTACTATCAAATAATGTTTTAAAGAAGCTAATTAGTGTTCCAAAAAACGATATTCCACTTGAAAAGTTTGATCGGATTATTATCCCTTCAGTCGCAACAGGGGAGAATAATGAGATTATATTCTTGAATACGTCAAGCGAGCAAGGGATGCGTGCAGCAGTTGAAGTATCTAGTGGAATGAAGAAGTGGTATGAAGAAAACTTTGCTTTTTCTGATATAAAGAATGCGTCAACTGAAGAGCAAGTTGTAAGAGCAAAGTCATTTCAAGTCAAAGAAGATTTGCCTGTTTTCTACATCCCTATTCAGAAACCAGTGATACAGACCTATGAGGTAAGCACAGACGAACTAGCGAATGAACAGAACTTTAAAGAAGCTCTCTTTCCAGAGCAAGATCGTGTTGAGAAAAGCTCGTTTAATATTAAAACCGTTCATACAGATGGAAGTCGTACATTAACATTTTTAGAAAACAAGTTCATGACGTTCGAAAATCCACCGTCTACGACAAATGTCGATAATGAAGCGCCGATTTTAAATGCTTATGGATTTATTAATAAGCACTTCGGTTTTCGCATCAATGATTTTAGCGAAGAGGATTATTTACTTAGTGAATGGGCTTCTTCCTCTAAGAATGAAACAGATCAAATAACATTTCGCTTAAATACAGAAGGGTACCCTGTTTTCAGTTCTTCTTCTGAAGACCTTGATGAAATTAATGTGATTGTTAAGAACAACGAAGTGAGTACGTATACGCGAATGCTAAAGAACATTCAATACGCTCATCCAATAGATGAGCGTGCGTTGCCAGGTTACGATGAGGTGCTATCTCTCTTGAATGAGGGGAGCTTTAAGCAAAGCGAAATAACAAATATCACAATCGGTTTCACGATTGATCGTTCTCTTAACCAATCCCAAGAATTCACTCTCGTTCCACAGTGGTACATTAAGTTAAACGAAACGTGGACCCCTATTCAATCACTCAGCAATGAACAAGGAGGGGTAGCATTTGGACTGGAATAGAACGAAAACAATACTAATTCTAACCTTCCTTGTGTTTAATATCTTTCTTGCAAGTGACTTATATAAAAAGCAGACAGATATAAGTGGTCTTGAGATGCAGAATCAAGTTACGCTTGATGAACAGCTAAAAGACTTACATGTAACGTATGATAATGATCCGTCTCTTCAGTCTAAGAAAATGGCTTTCATTAGTGGGAAAGTTCATTACTTTACAGATAAAGAAGAGAAGACACTTGAAGAGAACACGAGTCAGGATATTACGCTTAATGGTCGGAAACTTATCTCAACACTTAAAAAACCATTTCCGATTAGTGATCCAGATGCACCTTCAGCCTATTCTATTTTCTTAGAAACGTATGTATACGAAGGTGGAAAGTATCAGTACTATAGGAAAGATTCAAATGATCCTAATATTGTTTACTTTGCTGAAACACATGAGGATAAACCACTTTTCAGTCAAGATTCTGGAATGGTAATCGTGACGTTAGAAGATGATAAAGTCGTTTCTTACACTCAGACGTATTTAAATCTGGAGAAAATTGTTAAAGAACGTAAGATTGATCCAATTTCTGAAACGATTGGTTTATTAGTTAGTCAACAAGATATTCGAGCTTACGATAAAGTCGAAGATGTATCAATTGGCTACTATACAGTGACAAGTGAAGATGAGCGGGATACGTTTGTATTTGTCCCAACATGGCGAGTTGTGGTGGAGAATAAGAAGGATGATCTTCCTGGATTGCGGTATTATTACGTTAATGCAATCGAAAAAACGGTTTTTAGCGACACGGAAGAAAATGCTGACAATGATACAGAAGAGGAAGAAGAAAGTAACGACAAAACCGTAGATCCGGATTCTTCAACACCTCAATCATCCACAGGCGATTAGTAGTTAGTAGGAGAGGAATGTAGTATGTCTCTTGAATTTAGCGTGCTTGCAAGCGGAAGCACAGGTAATGCCATTTATGTTGGTACAGAGAAGCATAAGCTTCTTGTTGATGCTGGTTTAAGTGGCAAGAAATTAGAAGAATTGTTCGCAAAAGCCCATCTTGATCCTAAGGATCTAGATGGGTTGCTTGTGACTCACGAACATAGTGATCACATTAAAGGTCTCGGAATATTTGCAAGGCGTTATAAGCTCCCGATCTATGCAAATGCAAAGACGTGGGATGCGATGAGTGGACTCATTGGAGAAGTTCCTGTTGATCAGAAGTTTCATTTCGATATGGAAACCGTTAAAACTTTTGATGATCTTGATGTTGAGTCTTTTGGTGTATCCCACGATGCTGCCGAGCCTATGTTCTATGTGTTTCATCACGAAGGAAAGAAGCTAAGTATTGCAACTGATTTAGGCTATGTAAGTGATCGTATAAAAGGGACCATTCGAGACTCTGATATGATGATTTTCGAGTCTAATCACGATATTAATATGCTCATGATGGGGCGTTATCCATGGAATGTGAAACGAAGAATACTTGGGGATATGGGTCATGTCTCAAACGAAGATGCTGGGGCTGCGCTAGCAGATGTTATTGGTGATCAAACAAAGCGTATTTATTTAGCCCATTTAAGTAAAGATAATAACATGAAAGACCTGGCAAGACTTTCTGTCCAGCAGACGCTTGAACAAAATGGCTTTTCGATAGGAGATAAAATCGATTTATACGATACTGATCCTATGAATCCAACGCTCGTAACAAGGTTATAGCTACTATCATTAGGCTCTTTGTATCTTTTGTCTAAAAGCAACTTTTCAGCGGTCGCACAGGTCTCCTTTTTATTCGAAAGGAAAGGTGAAGAAATTGGGCTATTATGATGGCGACGATTACAATCAACCAAAGAAGCAGAAAGGTAATCGTGGAGGTGCCTTTATAGCTGGCCTTCTGGGGGCTGTTCTAGGCGCATTGTTAATTCTTTTCACGGTTCCAGCTCTATCTGACTTTGGAGTCGTTCCTGAGGTTGCTCCTGAGCCTGAGGAAGAGAGCGGAGTGGGCAACCAGGGTGTAGTGACGAAAGACATAAGTATCGATGTGACGAATGATATTACGTCTGCAGTTGAGAACGCAGGGAAAGCTGTAGTTGGTGTTATTAATTTGCAAAAGACAGATTTCTGGGCTGAAGACTATGGTGAAGCTGGTGCTGGATCGGGTGTTATTTATAAAAAAGAAGGAAAGCAGGCATTCGTTGTTACAAATAATCACGTTGTCGAAGGTGCAGGACAGATTGAGATTAGTTTAAACGCCGAGACACGCGTTCCTGCCGAGCTTGTAGGCACTGACCCCTTAATGGATCTTGCCGTTCTTAAAATCCCTTCTGAATCGGTTACAACAGTTGCAGAGTTTGGTGATTCAGATACGCTGAAGCCTGGTGAACCTGCAATCGCAATTGGAAATCCTCTTGGTTTCCTTGAAGGGACTGTTACACAGGGAATCATCAGTAATCCTGAGCGTTCTTTCCCCGTTGATACCGATCAAAATGGAACGATTGATTGGAATGCAGACGTAATTCAGACAGATGCATCCATTAATCCAGGAAATAGCGGTGGCGCACTGATTAACATTTCCGGACAGTTAGTTGGTATTAACTCCATGAAAATTGCTCAATCGAGTGTAGAAGGTATTGGTTTCTCAATTCCAATTAATATTGCTGCGCCAATCATTAGTGATCTAGAGTCCTATGGCGAAGTAAGAAGGCCAGAGATTGGAATTGGAACGAAATCACTATCTGAGATTCCAACTTATCATTGGAGTGAATCGCTAAAGCTTCCAAAGGACATAGATTATGGCGTTGTTGTGATGAGTGTTTTTCCAACTTCATCTGCAGATCAAGCCGGTTTAAAAGAACTGGATGTGATTACCGCAATGGATGGTAACGAAATTAAAAACTCGATAGAACTACGTAAGTTTCTATATACAAAGAAAAAAATTGGGGATAGTGTGAAACTGACCATTTATCGAGAAGGAACGAAAGAAGAAGTGGACCTGAAATTAGCGCAACAGCAAAGATCTTAATAAGAACAGGAGAGGAAACTCTCCTGTTTCCTTTTGAAAAAATATACACAGTGGATAACTAGTGAACAAGGAGGGGTACTATGAAATTACTTTGTTGTGAAGATCATGTTGAGCTAGCACTCGACGTAGCAGTTGATGAAACGGGTCATTTTCCAGTGTTAGAAAAGGTTCAAAAAGATGAGAACAGTTTGTCCACAACCTGTGAATACTGTAAGAATACTGCAACATATATTGTGTCGAACTAATATTCGGTCACGATATGTGGATAAAAATTGTGTATATGTGGATAAAATCTGTGGATAACCTGTTCACTTTTTGTGGATTTAATAAATAGCGAACAAGTGGGGATAACTAAATGAACATAAGTATCGTGACGGTTGGAAAATTGAAAGAGAAATACTTAAAACAGGGCATTGCTGAATACACAAAGCGTTTAGGTCCTTTTGCAAAGGTAGAGGTTATTGAAGTATCCGACGAAAAGGCTCCTGAGAATTTAAGTGAAACTGAAATGATTCAAGTAAAAAAAGCAGAGGGAGACAGAATCTTAGGTAAAATCTCTCCAGATGCTCATGTGATTGCACTTGCCATTGATGGAAAGATGAAAACATCCGAACAGCTTGCTCACGACTTGGATCAGCTTGCTACCTATGGAAAGAGTAAAGTGGCATTTGTTATTGGAGGCTCTCTTGGACTAAGTGAAAATGTGCTTAAGAGAGCAAATGATACACTCTCTTTTTCAAAAATGACTTTCCCTCACCAGTTAATGAGGCTAATTCTTGTGGAACAGATCTATAGGGCTTTTAAGATTAACAGAGGGGAACCGTATCATAAATAGATTAAAAAAGTAGTAAAAAGGCAAGGAATAAGTCATTGGACATATTCCTTGCCTTTTTAGTATGGCTCTTCTCTAAAAAATGGTTGTCTTTGAAACAAATTTGTATAACACTACATTTAGCATACTGGAGCGGAAATTAATCCACTCTTATAGCAATAGTCCTTAAGAAAGGCTATTTTCTAATAGGTCTTTGCTTATAAAATTCTTATAAAAATCAACACTTATCTAATAATTGCAGAAATTTCATTTTCAAACATGATAACGAACTATGATAAGGTTATAATGGAGATAGAAAAAGGTATGTTCCTAAGTGAGGCCAGCTTTTTGCGATAGTTTAGCATGAGCGCCTACTCTTTTTTACAAATAAATGAGATAAGGAATGGTATCATGGGTAACAATCAAAAAAAAGACATTATTTTAATTGGTGCTGGAGTTATGAGTGCAACCTTGGGGTCATTACTTAGAGAGTTAGCACCTGATTGGGAAATTAAAGTGTTTGAGAAACTAGGCTCTGCAGGAGAAGAAAGCTCGAATGAATGGAATAATGCTGGGACAGGCCATGCTGCTTTATGCGAGCTGAACTATACGTCCGAGAAAACTGATGGATCAATTGATATAAGCAAAGCTGTAAAGGTTAATGAACAATTTCAGCTATCAAGACAGTTTTGGTCATATTTAGTGAAGAACGGTTTGATTACAAACCCGCAAGATTTTATCATGCCTCTCCCCCATATGAGTCTTGTACATGGTGAGAGCAATGTAGCTTTTTTGAAAAAGCGATTGGAAGCGTTGTCAGAGAGTCCGTTATTTAGGGGTATGGAATTCTCTGAGGATCCCGAGAAACTAAGGGAGTGGCTCCCCCTTATTATGGAGGGACGAACATCTGATGAACCGATAGCAGCTACAAAGATCGATTCTGGTACGGATGTTAATTTTGGAGCGCTGACTCGCCTCATGTTTGATCACTTGAAGAGTGATAACGTTCAGATTAACTATAAGCATAGTGTAGAGGATATTAAGCGTAAAGACGGTGTGTGGGAAGTGAAAGTCCATGACCACTCTAACGATAAACTAGAGTATCATACTGCTGATTTTGTCTTTATCGGAGGTGGTGGAGGCAGTCTGCCGTTACTACAAAAGACCGGTATACCAGAGGCCAAGCAGATCGGTGGATTCCCTGTAAGTGGACTCTTTATGGTTTGTAAAAACCCTGAAGTCATTGAACAGCACCATGGAAAAGTATACGGCAAAGCCAAAGTTGGTGCTCCTCCAATGTCAGTTCCACATCTCGATACAAGGTATATTAATAATGAAAAAACCTTACTCTTTGGACCTTTTGCTGGCTTCTCGCCTAAGTTTTTAAAAACAGGTTCAAATATGGATCTACTTAATACAGTGAAACCGAATAATGTACTAACGATGATGGCGGCAGGCTTAAAAGAAATGGGACTCACGAAATACTTAATTCAGCAAGTTATGCTATCGGATGAAAAACGCATGGAAGAAGTTCGCGAGTTCATTCCAACAGCTAAACTTGAAGATTGGGATACTGTGGTAGCGGGCCAGCGTGTACAAATTATTAAAGACACGGAGACTGGCAAAGGAACACTTCAATTCGGAACGGAAGTAGTTAGCTCTTCAGATGGCTCTGTTGCTGCTTTGCTAGGGGCTTCTCCAGGAGCTTCTACTGCTGTTCACGTTATGTTAGAAGTATTAGAGAAGTGTTTCCCACAACAACTATCTGATTGGGAAGCTAAAATCAAGGAAATGATTCCTTCCTATGGTGTCTCAATAGGTAATCATCCTGAGCTCTTTGATGAAATTCATTCCTCAACAGCACAAACGCTTGGACTATATGAAAAAGAAGCGGTTCATAGTTAATAATCTCTTCGTAGAGTCCTTAAAATCGAATAACTGATGAATGCGGTAGATCTCTCTACCGTATTTTTTTATGGTTGCGGAATTCTAGGATTAGAGAATATTTCTGTTAGAAGAGGGGGGGAGGCGACAGTTTTAGGGAGGACGGAATACTCAATTAAAAAAAGTTTACAACTTATGTATACTTGTAAACGAAATTGTATACATTGTGTACATTAGTTGTTTACAAGTATACAAAAACGTAAACACATTGATGCATAAGGTGTTTACAATATTGTTTACATGTATACAATATATGTTTACGTGTAAACGGGATTGTATACATGTAAACGAACTTGTAAACTAGATAAATTGACTTATTGACGATTGGCACATATTTCTATAACTTTGAAGTTAATAGTAGAAATACTAGACTATTAAATATGAAAGGGTGGAGCGTTAAATGAGTAATTCAAGAATTGCGGCTGTAGATGTAGGTAATGACTCGTTAAAAGGAATTTATGGCAAAATTGAATCTGACCTATACATACCAAACGTTATCGCAAGAGATATAGAAGATCGTCCAGTGATTGGAATTGAGGATCTTGATACTAAGGATCCGCTAGACGGAATTCACATTCGTGTTCATTCACCGGCATTAAAAGATAACAATGCGATTTATCGTGTTGGTAATCTAGCTACGAAAAGTGACAACCCAATGGAATTAGATCCAGGAAGTGCAAAGTCTGAAGAGGATCAAACCCTCGTTATGCTTTTTGCATCCCTTGCTTTAGATGCAGTTAATGAGAAGAACTCCGCTAACTTCAAGAACCAGAACGGTGTTGTTGATGCAAATTACACACTTGGAACGGGTCTTCCATTACGCGAGGTTAAAGAAGGTAAGGACGTTGGTTATCGCTCAAGACTACTAGGATCAGTGCATCAGGTAGAGTTTCTTGTGACACCTAAGTATCAAGGGAAGAAAGTAAATATTAAATTTGATGAAGTAAAAGTATATCCTGAAGGATTTGCTGCTTACATTAATCTTGTGATGGATAATGATCTTAATATCATTAATAAGGACTTGATTGATAAACGTATTCTCATTCAAGATATAGGCGGACTTTCAACAGATATCGCTGTAATTAAGAATAGAAACGTTGATGATGACAAAGCGCAGGGCTTTAATATCGGGGTAGCTGAGTCGCTTGAAGCCATTCGTGAAGAGATTCGTTCAAAGCATGGTGTGGAACTCGATAGCCGTCGTGACGTAGTGGATATCATTACGAAGAAGAATGATCGTAACCATATCATGGTACGCGGTAGCCGTACGAGCGTTCACGATATTACAGATCGTATTTTATTTGAACTTGCTAAGAAGCAGTATCGTCATCTTCGTAATGTTTGGCAGAAGAACTCTCAATCTGAGATTTGCTATTTTGTCGGTGGCGGTTCTATTGTTTTGAAAGATTATCTTAAAACACTAAATAACAGCCTTGATGGCTATAACATTGACTTCTTTGAAGATGAGAAAGAGAGCATCTGGATGATGTCAAACGCTTATTATAAGCTAATTTCTGATTTCAACAGAAAGAATGCAAAGGATAAGCCTCAAGATAAAAGAGAAGAAAAGCACAAGGTCAAAAACTAGTAGGGTGATTTGATGAAAAAGGCGGGGATGAATGGGATTCAGAGGGGACAGGCAATCACGTTTCGCCTCCCTTCTGACACACCTGATCATATTCTTAAGCAACTGCAAAAGCTTAAAGAAGAAGAAAAGCGTAACTTCTCAAGCCGCATTGCAGAGTATGTGTTAGATGGTGTTACTCAAACGATAAGACGCGACAACGATGCCATCACCGTTCCTTTACCAAAAGGGTTGAGCAAGGCGCAAAGGGATTGGCTTAAGCATGAGCATTCAGAGGCGCTTCTTGGAAACATCGTATATCAAATTTTATCAGATCCACTGCGCGCTGCATCACTCCTTGCATCGTTTACTAGCAATTCGATTGATATCGATCAGGCGCTCTATTTGCAAGAACAAGTCTCAAACTCGGCTGTGCAAAGAGAAGCGTCAGATACTATTGAAGCTCCGCTAGCGGCTTCTGATGACGATCTAATGAATTTCGATTGGAATCAGGCAAAGCAGGAGCAAAGTTCAGCGGTAGAAGAGGAAGAAGAGGGTGCAGATGATCTACTTGGCGGCTTTCTAGATCGGATGAATAAATAATAAGAAAAGGCAGCAGGAATCATTCCTGCTGCCTTTTTGATTTGGTATTACTCTATTGAGAGTATGCCTGACTCACCCTGCTTTACATTACCTGATTTCTTTATTTTCAATGTTTTTAGGTTTGTGAAAATGATGGGAGTAGCAAGTGAAGGAATAGAACGGCTAATGGAGTTTAGGTCCACTTCCATCAGTTTTTGTCCTTTTTTAACTGTGTCACCCTCTTTTACTAAGGTTGTAAACCCTTCACCTTTAAGGTTAACAGTATCTATACCTACATGAATTAATATTTCTAGTCCTTGCGTTGATCGAATTCCAATTGCATGTTTAGTAGGGAATACGCTGACGACTTCGCCGTCAACCGGTGAAGAGAAGTTTCCATTCTCAGGCATGATCGCAAACCCTTCACCCATCATACCTGAAGAGAACACTTCGTCTGGTACTTCAGTAAGGGGGATGATCTTACCTTGCACCGGCATTACGAAGTCTTGCTCGCCAAGTGCAGTTTGTGCAGTTGTGCCGCCGTTGTGATTAGTCGCAGGATTTGAATTTGTTCCACGCATCGCATCTGCAACGAATTCAACATCTGTTCCAACAATAATCTGTAAGTTGCGGTTATTCACTTTAACGACCCCGCGAGCACCGTGCCGTTTCAACTCTGCTTCATCGACTTTTGACATATCATTCATCTGCAAACGAAGGCGAGTTGTGCAGTTGTCGATAGATGAAATGTTATCAATTCCACCAATACTTCTTATAAAGTGTCCAGCCATAATGTCGTACTTATCACCTTCTATTTTGTTAGTCTGGACGATCATATCTTCATCTTCTCTACCAGGCGTTTTCAAATTCAGTTTCTTAATTAAGAAATAGAAAATAACGAAATAGAGGATGCCGTATAACAATCCGATGCCTAGAAGGAGGGCTGGTTTTTGGGCAAGTCCATAATTAAGGAAAAAGTCAATTGCGCCAGCTGAAAAACCGAATCCATGATGTATATCAAGTACATAAGATAAAACCATAGAGCTTGCTGTTAAGAGTGCATGAATACCGTATAAAAGTGGTGAAAGGAACATGAAAGCAAACTCAATTGGCTCAGTAATTCCTGTCAGAAACGAGGCAAATGCAATTCCGATTAACATTCCGCCTACTTCTGCTCTTCTATCTTTCTTTGCAGCGGCTATCATTGCAAAGCATGCTGCGGGAAGTCCGAACATCATTATTGGGAAGAACCCAGTCATAAAGATACCTGCAGATGGATCCTCAGCGAAGAATCGATTCAAATCTCCTGTTGCACCCTCGTATTCTCCGAACACAAACCAGACTAAACTATTTAATACATGGTGTAGGCCGAATGGAATAAGTAGTCTGTTTAAGAATCCGAATACGCCTACCCCGAGAGCTCCTGCCCCAATAATCCATTCTCCTAGTGCATTAATACCCTCTTGAATGGGAGGCCATACGAACCCGAAAATACCTGCTAATACGATCATGACGGTTGCAGTGACGATCGGGACAAAGCGTCGACCACCAAAAAATCCGAGCCAGGTAGGTAATTTTATATCATGAAAGCGATTGTATAGAAGTCCCGCAACAATACCAGATAGAATTCCTCCCAAAATAGCCATATTAATATTCTCATTGATTGCCATTGTTCCCTGGGTAAGAACGAGGTAACCAATTGCCCCTGCAAGGCCAGCTGCACCGTTACCATCCTTTGAGAAGCCTATTGCTACTCCAATGGCAAATATGAGTGCTAAGTTATCAAAAATCGCTCCGCCAGCAGCTGCTACGAAGGGTATGTCTAGAAAGTCCTCTTGTCCTAACCTAAGCAGTAAAGCGGCAGCGGGAAGTACAGCAATTGGAAGCATCAATGACTTACCAATCCGTTGTAAAGCTCCTATCATATACGTTCAACCCCTTTCAAAATTTGAAAACGTCTTTTATCACGTTTATCATAACAACCTTAAATATAGTTGTCTATACCAATGTGGGAAGTCATCAAGCTTTTTGATCTTTTTCTGGTATAGACAACTGTACTTTATGGTGATACTATTAAAACACAATCACTCACATAAAGGGGGTTAACATAATGAATGAGAAAGCCTTCATTATTGAAAATATAACGATATATGCTGAACGAGAAACCATTCTAAATGGTTATATAAAAGTAGAACATGGAAAAATACAATCCTTTGGCCAAGCGAATCATGGAGTAGCACAAGATCATGAAGCTGTTTACCCAACACCGGACAATCTGACATTGTTACCTGGTATGATTGATGTTCATATTCATGGCGCCAACGGAGCTGACACTATGGATGCAACGCCAGAAGCGCTTACTGTGATGGCTGAAGCACTTCCAAAAGAAGGGACTACAAGCTTTTTGGCGACAACCATCACTCAAGATTCACACCTTTTAGAGAAAGCGATTAAGAATGCTGGAGACTATATACGATCGAACGCTCATCCTCGCCAAGCAGAGGTTCTAGGAATCCATTTAGAAGGACCTTTCCTTAACGCTAAACGTGCAGGTGCTCAGCCTCCACATGCTATTCTAGATCCTAATATAAACCTTTTTAAGGAATGGAATGAATTTGCACAAGGAACGATTAAGCTTGTTACGTTAGCACCTGAGAAAGAAGGGGGAAGAGACCTCGTTCGCTATTTATCTGAGCAGGGTATTGTAGCTTCAATTGGCCATTCTGATGCAACATTTGAAGAAGTAATAGAGGCAGTCGAAAATGGCGCAACCCATGCTACACATCTGTTTAATGGAATGAGGGGGCTCCATCATCGAGAACCTGGTGTTGTAGGTGCTGTATTATTAAGCGACCATTTAAAGGCTGAAATCATCGCAGATGGACATCATGTAAGACCTGAAATGATTAAGCTTGCTTATAAACAAAAACGAGATGAAGGAATGATCCTTATTACGGATGCTATGCGCGCTAAGTGTCTGAAGAATGGGCGTTATGATTTAGGCGGACAGGATGTATATGTAAAGGACGGGAAAGCATTATTAGAGAATGGGACTCTTGCAGGGAGTGTACTAAGCATGAATGATGCGCTTCGTAATATTCAAGCTTATACTGGGTGTACACTCGAGAGTGCAGTTAAGATGGCTGCAGAGAATCCCGCAAAGCAGCTAGGTGTGTTTGACCGGAAAGGCAGTATTGCAGTTGGAAAAGATGCAGATTTCATTCTTCTAAACGAAGATGGAGATGTAGTTATGACATTTTGTAAAGGCACTTTAGCTTATTCTAGATAGGAAGTGATTAGGTTGAGAATCATTGAAGCAATTGATTATGAACATATGAGTTCACTTGCAGCAAGGTATTTAATTGAAAAAATATCCACTAATCCAGAGTTAATTCTGGGGCTTGCTACAGGTGGTACACCAGAAGGAACGTATAAACGACTAATTGAAGATCACCGCATGAATGGAACATCGTATAAAGATATCACAACGTATAATTTAGATGAGTATGTAGGATTTTCACCTGATAATCCAAATAGCTACCATGCGTTTATGTATAAGAATTTATTTAGTGAATTGGATATCCAAGAAAACAATGTTCACCTCCCAAATGGTGTCGCTATCGATCTTGTGGAAGAATGCAAGGCTTACGAAGAGCGAATTGAAGAAAATGGAGGAATTGATATCCAACTTCTTGGAATGGGAAGCAACGGGCACATTGGATTTAATGAACCGGGCACATCTTTCGAAGCGAATACTCACCTTGTTGAGCTTACTCAGTCCACAAGAGAAGCAAACGCACGATTTTTCACAGATATTGAGGATGTGCCTCGAGAAGCCATTACGATGGGAATTGCTACAATTATGAGAAGTAAAGAAATTCTATTACTAGTATCAGGTGAAACGAAGAGAAATGCCTTAAAGGAACTGCTAAATGGGTATGTGCGAGAATCGTTTCCAGCATCGGTGTTAAACCGCCATCCGAATGTTACAATTATTGCTGATCAAAAAGCATTATAAGGTATGAGCAAGCTGAAAGGAGTATGTCTAAGATGATCGATAAGACATCCCCATTACCGATCTATTATCAACTGGTCGAATGGATTAAAGGTTTAATTGAACAAGGAGTACTACAACCAGGTGATTCACTTCCATCTGAACGAGAGTATGCTGAACGGTTTAGCATTAGTCGTATGACGGTTCGTCAGGCCATAACAGAGCTCGTTAATTCAGGCTACTTGTATCGACAGAAAGGCGTAGGTACATTCGTCGCAGAGAAGAAAATTGAGCAGCAGTTAATGGGCTTAACGAGTTTTACAGAAGATATGAAAGCGCGTGGAATGGAGCCAAGTAGCAAGTTAGTGGGCTTTGAAATTGTTCCTGCACCTACATATATTTCTGAACAATTGACTATTCAGGAGCATGCTCCTGTCTATGAAATTAAACGAATCCGACTGGCTGATGGAATTCCGATGGCGTTAGAGAAAACGTACATCTCGGCTAATCTTGTGAAGGGTTTGACTGAAGAAATCGTGCAAAGCTCCTTGTATCACCACATTGAAAACCAGCTATCGATTAAGATAGATGAAGCTACACAGGTGCTAGAGTCGTCTGTTGCAACGCAGCAGGAAGCAGAATATCTAAACATACAAAAAGGTGCTCCAATTCTGCTTATCCAACGAAATACAACACTTACGGATGGAACCTCACTCGAAATCGTTAAATCTTCTTATCGGGGCGACCGCTATAAATTTACGATTACGCTTAAGCGATAATTTGGAGGTGGGTATTTGATTAATGAATACTTATCGAACGTAACGGATGCTCTTGAAGTCATAGAAAAAGCAGAAGAGAACGCTATAAACCACGCAGCGGAAGAGATCGCCGACAGTATAGAAAAAGGGAGCATTATCCATGTCTTTGGATGTGGTCATTCGCACATGATGTCTGAAGAAGTCTTTTATCGAGCAGGTGGACTTGTACCGATCCATCCCATTCTCGTTGAAGATTTAATGCTTCATAAAGGTGGAACACGGTCTACTTTATATGAACGGAAGAATGGATACGCTGAATCTTTCATGACTGAACAAGATATAAGAAAAGGCGATATCGTTATTGTAATCTCGACTTCAGGTCGTAATCCAGTGCCGATTGATGTAGCTCGTATCAGTAAGGAAACGGGAGCTTTTGTAATCGGTTTAACGTCGAGGCAGGCATCAGTAGGACAGCCATCTCGTCATGAACGGGGCTCCTATTTGTATGAGGTGGTCGATCTTGTTCTTGATAATCATGTTAAACAAGGGGATGCAGTAATGCATGATGAAGCGAATAATATCTCTTTCGGCTCCATCTCAAGTATTCTTGGTTTAACGATGATGAATGCTATTGTTGTTGAAGCGATTAATAAGTTAATTCATCGAGGAATTGAACCACCAATTTTTAAAAGTGGAAATGTAGATGGGTCTGATGAATCAAATCAGGCACTCATTCAGCGCTATAAAGAGCGTATTCCATTATTAGAAACCATTAGTTAAATGTGAAAGCTCCCCTTGATAGTTAGGAGAGCTTTTTTCCTTTATGAAAAGGTGTTATTACCCCGGGAATAATTTGTTCGGTTAGTAATGAAACTAAATCGTTGCAAACCTATTAATAGATTCTTGCGTCACCACTAGAGAGCGAAATAGTTACGCTGTATTTACCAGAGCCGTGAACGCCTGTGATGCCATTGTTGCTAACGGTTTGATTCTTAAGGGTGAAGTCGGTTGAAATATCTCCGCTACTAGCTTCTGTTTGCAGCGTGAAATCAGCTTCATCTGGAAGGTCTAAAGCAACGGTACCTGAACTTAGGTCGAATGATACATCGCCGATCAGCTTATCCATTTGGACATTCATTTCACCTGAAGACATTTCTCCGATGATAGGACCGATATACCCGGTTAGAATAACATCACCTGAACTAATATCAAATTCGCCTTCCTCCGTTGTGAGATGATCGACTATAAGCTTTCCTGAAGAGCCATCATGCTTGAAGCGTTTTGTTTTGACGTTAGAGAGTTCGACTTTACCCGAGCTCATATCAAGATCTACTTCGTTTAGTACGAGAGGTGAAGAGTCATCCATTAATTCAACCTTTCCAGAACCAACCTCAAGCTTGAGGTCCTTATTAAAATCTTTAGGAAAATAGACGCTAACATCTGATTCTTCTTGAAAATTAAAGAATTCATACCATTTGCGTTTAACTTCCACTTCGATCGTATCGCCTTTTTTCCTCACAGCTAGCTCCCCTTTTCCATTTAACGTGGCTTTAACGTCATTGCGACTTTCTGGAATAATTGTCATATGACTACTGTGAGTAATGATGCTGATTTGATCGATCCGTTCTGATGTTGGAATGCTGTTTTCCGCGCTTCCACCTGCGAATAGTGATGTATTCTCGTACAAAATTAATAGAACAGCACCAACTGCAAGTATTGAAACGATTACATAAAAACCACTTTTCATCTTGTATCCCTCCACTTATTCAGTGTCATCCTTTATGCTATAGTAATCTTATACGAAAAAAATGAATGATAACATTAGCTTGAGTAGTAATTCACTATAAGACTTAAGACGTAATCAACCCAATTGGAGGCATACCTATGTACCTCACGGTTAAAGAGACGGCGGAGTACCTTTCTCTACCAGAATCCTATATCGAAACGTTAATACGCGAAAAGCGAGTTCGTACGCTATTCGATGGCGAGCAGTATTTACTTTATAAAGAGCAGTTCAATACGCATTTTGAACAGCTTGAAAAGATGAAGAAGAGAATGGAAGAAGAAGCAAATGAGCCTCTACCTGAAGATCCTGATGTGAAGGACGAGGATTAAGGTTCTCATTGCACAGTAAGAAAGGATGCCTGAGATGACTGGCATCCTTTCTTTATTTAAGGCTCTTTTCTAAAAGATTGTTGCTTTTGATACAAATATTGAAAAATCACACTTAGTGATTGAAGCGGGAATTAACCCACTCCTATAGCAACAATGTTTACGAAAAGAGCCTTATTTAAATGCAACTTCACTTATGATCGCGTGAGTATTCTGCTCACTATCTTGAAAAAAGGCCATCCACGTTTCCGTATCATCCATTTTTGCGACGACATGGGGCTTACTTAAAAATTGCACCCCATTCTTTTGTAGTCTAGTGTAAGTGGTTTTGATTTCATCTACCTCAAAGTAAACGATGGAGCTTTTGTTGGCAAACGTCTCGTTCTCTGAAACTGAAAGGAGAAGCCGTAGGCCATCACAGTTGAAAAAGGCCATTGTGTTTGTTTCAAATAGAAGTTGGAGCTCTAGAAATTCTTTGTAAAACTGAACAGCACGTTCCATTTTTTGAACTGGAATGCCAATCTGACTCACTCTATTAATCATGTAAGAGAAGAACCTCCTAAAAAGTAGATTAACTTGTACTTCTCTCCAGAATCATACATTTCCTGTTTTCTATTCGTTTATTATGTGGAATATCGGGAATACCCTTACTATCAGGAGGAGGTTATCCTTTTATGAAAAAATTAATTAAACGTGCTATTAAATATGGTCCGATCATCTATCCGATAGTGAAGAAATTGCGAAATAAACAAAAAACAAGATAATGCAGAATAAATCCCCGAGACATTCTCGGGGATTTCCTTGTTGCTAGTATGTTGTAACCTGAAAGATTTTTTGTAGAATATACATAACGTACTTAAAGGCGGGGAGCGTATCCTGATACTCTTCATAGCTTACTGTATATACTCCATCCTCATTAGTCCAAACCCGCTCAAAGTAGTCATCAACATTTTGAACAACTTCACTTTCATTCGGTGCTTTCAAATGAATATTCGTTTCCATGTTGTAATCATCCATGTTTCTTGAGGTATAGTTGCCTGACCCACCGATAATAGTGCTATTATTCTCTCCTTTAATATAGAGGAGCTTCGTGTGGAATTGCTCTTTATTCGTGTCGTACCAGCGAATGGAAAGGTTTTCTTTGTCTTGTTTATGGAGCTCCGCTGTAACGGGTAGGTTCGGTAAGCCGATCTTTTGCTGTCCAAATGCATTTTGGTTCGGATCCAGAACTAGACGCACGTCGACCTCTCGTTCAGCTGCATCGACCAGGGCATCAACAATGTCTCGATCGGCAAGGTAGAACATGCCAATATAGACCAGTTGTCCTTTTTGAGCATCATCAATTGCTGTTACAACGCTATCTTGAATTTTACTTTCCGTTACGATTTGGGCCTGTATGGTGGGGTTCTTATCTGATTCTTTTTCAGTAATGGTTTTGTCTGGAAAATGAGATAAATCACCACCAGAATAAGATGCAACTGCTTTTTCGGATCGAATGAGATCATTTAGGATTGTTCCTTTTACCTTAAAAGCAATGTTCGAGTGAAATCCACTTGCGTCGTGTGGGTTGGCTGACATAATAATACCTGCATCTTCCGTTACAACCGTTTTTCGATGGTTAGCTTTCACATTTAGAAGTTCTAAATACGACCTCATCGTAACTTTCGGTGCGGAAGGAGCCATAGGGTTAGGAAGCCAACCAAATCCGTCTTGACCAAACCATGAAAGTGTCATACGCCACAGTCCTGAATAGAACAAATTCGGATCACGGAGCCGGTTTAAATCTGTGAAAATGACTTCTGCTCCCATTTCTTTAATTTGCTGAATTTGTTTCGCTTGATGGGATCCATACGTTGTATTTACCTCATCAGTAATTAGGACGACTTCAAGGTCTGGGTTATCCTTCATCTTATTTACAACTGTTTTGGATAAGTTCTCACTAATTTTAGGATAATCCCGTTTATCATCTGTGTAGCCGTTAAATAAAAAAAGATCTAGAATTAAGAAATCATCTGCATCCTTGATTGTTTGATTGATCTCATCGAAAATACTATGATCATAGACTTCTTTTCCATCCTTGTCGTATGTTAAGTCATAAAGAAATTCAATGTCATTATTGTTCAGATTATGTACATCTCCTGCATAAGATACACCTTCTGGCAACGGTTTAAATCGATGATAGGTCATCACCCCTACATAAATAATAAGTAAGACACTTAGTACAATCCAACGCTTCTTCTTAAACCATTGCCTCTTTTTCATGTTGTGCGCTCCTCTAATTCTATTTTCTTTTCTATACCCTTGCGAGCATTCATCTAGACCATATCTCAATGTGCTTTATAGAGAGTATATCAGTTGTTCCACTTCAGAGGGTCGCTTTATACTGAATGGTAACGAATCGGAATTCAGAAAGCGGGTTTTGCATTATGAGCGTAGAACATCATGTTTATCATTTTGAAGCATACCCTTTGTTGGCATTTGTACCAATGGGTAAGAAAAATAAACGAATAAGAACTTTAGGACAAAAAGTGCAGAAAGGAATCATTCACCGCGTTCATGAGCAAATAAAGCGGAAAGTGGCTGCTCTGTCTTCAGAGAACATAACTAAGTTGCAGACGTTCTTAGATCAAGATAGCGAAGCGGTTCTACCAATTCCTTTGGATCGGGAAGATGAATTATATCCACAATTGATTAAGCCTGAACTACTACTATGGAATTCCTTTTCATCCATGCACGGTTTACCGATTCACCAGACACTTATTTATCCGGAGCATTATCTACAACTTTCTAGCGAGAAGTTAGATCACCATCTTGATCAGGTGATTCAGGATTACTTATTCTGTGCAGAACTTGCACAAAAATCCCGTGATGAATGGGAAAGTGAGATCATTGAGGCGTTTCAACGTCATCCTTTTATTCAATTAGCTAGGAAAAAGAGAGAGGTAATTGAAGCGGTAGAGAGAATGAATCGATCTCCACTTATTTCTCTCTTAAATACACCAGAAGACCTTTCCTACTGGCGTCATCGAGTGGGAGTTGTGTTGAGATCCTATCGTGACATTCCATCCGAGTGGCTTTGGGGTAACTTTGCGTGTCATCATGAAAAGGAAATGATCTTTCATTCTTCAGAAAGTCAGATCGAGTATCATTGTGAAGAGTGTGCATATTCGATTTATTATCAAGTAGATGAAAAGAAGGTCTATCTTAACGAAGAAGTGAATATGGATCGAGCGCGCAAAAGAATTGTTACGATCGAGCGCCAATTTAATGAAATGATAGAGAAGACGCCTCGTTTAATCGAGAAGATTGAAGATTTAGCTAGCTTAATTCATCAATTAGAACCTTATGACTCACTATTTGGAGAAGCACTCAAACTTGAAGGGTATTTAACTGACGCAGAACTTGATTCAATTGAACAGCCACAGCTTGTAACGACCTATAACCAAATTCGGCATGTCGTGTTACCTGAAAAAAGAGTAGAATCACCCTTAATCTGGTTATCAAATGTATCTACAGATACAATCGAGCCATTTAAGCCTCGGAAAAGGTTACCGGAGCTTAATGAAGCCGAAATCACGCACGTTAGACGTTACCTTGAGACATTAAGAACTTTGCAACAGAATGATTATGCTGATGAGGACGTATATGTAGAAATTAAGCAGAAGCCCGTGAATTATGGTCAAGTGAAGTCTTTAATCTCATTCGTCGCTTCGAATGAAAATGATCCACTTCATGTGGTAACAAAAGTGTTGACCGGACAGGCTACAAATGCAATAAGAGCACAAGGTTTACATGAGAACAATGCTTTTGGGATGCTTGAAGATTGGGAAGAAAAGCATGTGGTTAAAGTAATTAAACAGCTTGAGAAAGATGAATTGTTAAAGAAACTCTCAAAAGGTTATGCAAAAACTGATAAGGCAAGGGGTTTATTGGAAATTAGCGAGTGACAGGCACCACCCGCTTTATGTCGAATGGTGTCATAGCAAACCTCCCGGCTCGATGAGCCGGGAGGTTTTGGTATGTTTGCTATTCTTTTTTACTAACCTTAGCATAGAGGAACATGATGGCTAAAGAGAGCCCCATCAGGATGAATAAGAACAAGTAGGTAACTTGAAAAGATTCCGTACTATAGGTTAATCCGTTCAGTTCAAGTAGAATACCTCCAGCTACTGATCCAGAAGCACTTCCAACGAATTGGATGAGCTGTTTCATACCAATTCCTGTTCCGATTTGTTCAGAAGGAAGGATTCGCGATACTTCATTTGTCGTACTAGAAGAAAGACTTGAGAAGCCAAAGCTTGTGAACATGTACCCGATCATAATCATGTACTCATTTAGTGGTGATAAGAAATAAAAGACCACCGTTGAAAAGAGAAGTAGCCCATGTGCAAGGTAAATGACCTTCATATTGCCATACCGATCAAGAAGTCTTCCTACATAGATCGCGGCAACGGCTGAAAGCATGGCACCAGGGAAGATAATGTACCCAACGACAGAAGGACCCTTTTCGTAGACATTTTGAAGCATAAGCGGCATCAGCAACAAGATAGCGAAATGAGTTGTGAAGCCAAGGTAACTCATATATAGCAACAGTCGATATTCTTTGTTTTTAAATAGGCTAGGCTGAATAAAAGGGGCGTTAGTTCTAGTAATTCTTAGCCAGAGAAGAGCACCTACAATGATTCCAAGCGCTAAATACAGCCAATTAAATGTTGAGATATAGATTAGGAAACTTGTTACAGTAGCTCCTGTTAAAAGAGCCCCTAGAAAATCTAAGCTTCCTTTTCGAACACTCTCATCTGGGAGACGGCGAAACAGGATTGGGATTAACAGGACAACAAAGAGAGTCACAGTGAAAAGATAATTCCAGTCGAGGTATTCTGTAACAACCCCACCGACAACTGGACCAAGTCCAAAGCCCAATGAGGAAGCAGAGGCAATCATCGCCATGGCTCTGCCCCGTCTTTCAAGGGGTATAAAGCGACCTGCAAATACCATCGATAAGCCTGGAATAGCGGCTGCTCCGGTTGCTTGTAGAAGTCTTGCGGCAAGTAGTAAGGGAAAACTTACTGCAAAGAACCCGAGCACTGAACCAAGCCCGAAGATCGTGATGCCAGTTATAAGCAGACTTTTTATTGGAAGATAGTCAGACAGACGGGTATACGTAATTGTAAAGATTGCAAGGATAATCGAATAGCCTGACACAATCCATGCGCCTTCTGCTGGACTAAGGTTAAATTCGGTTAGCACGTTTGGAAGTGCTACGTTAAACATTGTTGTATTCATGACAACAAGCCACACCGCTACGCTAAGAATAAGAATGGTACGGAAATAGCTTGATGTTTGTTTGTCGCTCATCACAAACCTCCTGATGCTACTTTTGAATCATGAAGCACCAGGTTATTGTAAACGATACGGGCTTCATCTGTCTCATCTCACGTTCTTTCTGAGTTCTTTTGCATTTGACGAGCCAGTTGCTCTTTAGCCTGGTTGTAAGTTAAGCCAGAGTTGGCATTTCGGCGCCTCACTTCTTCAATATCTGTACCTGATTTTGTTTTCAAGCGATCTCACCACCTTTTACTCATTAGTTTTTGCAGGACACACCGATTTATGCCTTTATGTAGTCGCTGTTGAACATGATATAATGCAACCATAATAAAAACATGAACAGATAGGATGACATGATGACAAACGAAATAAGCGTGCAGATTTATGCTAAGCACAAAAAGAAATTTGAGAATGGATATCCCCTTATTTTCAAAGAAGCGATCGTAAACAGCGAGCGTCTAACAGAAGAAGGAACCATTCTTAACCTTGAAGATGAGCAGGGTCGTTTTATCGGCAAAGGATATTATGGCAGACAGAATAAGGGATATGGCTGGGTGCTGACTCAACAAGAGAACGAATCGATTAATCAGGAGTTTTTTGTAAGAAAGATTCAAACAGCGCTTCACTACCGTAATTCCTTCTTTGAAGATGCGAGTACGACGGCCTTTCGAGTTGTAAATGGCGAAGGAGACGGACTTGGTGGGTTAACCATTGATTATTTCGACGGATATTATTTGATTAATTGGTACAGTGAAGGCGTTTATTCTTTTAAAAACTTTGTCGTCGAAGCGTTAAAGCGCCTTGTGGACTTCAAAGGTATTTACGAGAAAAAGCGTTTTGATGCAAAAGGTCAGTATGTTGAAGATGATGACTTTGTAACAGGCGAACGCGGTGAATTTCCTTTAATCGTTAAAGAGAATGGTGTGGACTTTGCTGTTTACTTAAATGAAGGTGCAATGGTTGGCGTGTTTCTTGATCAGCGTCCCGTTCGTAAGCTAATTCGTGATCAATACGCTAGTGGGAAAACAGTTTTGAATACTTTTTCCTACACTGGAGCTTTTTCCGTCTTTGCGGTTAAGGGAGGAGCAAGCAAAACGACGAGTGTTGACCTTGCGAATCGAAGTCTGAACAAAACAATTGAGCAATTTAGCGTGAACGAAATTGATTATGAAGAACAAACCATTCTTGTGATGGATGTATTTAAATACTTTAAGTATGCTGTGAAAAAGAATCTTTCCTTCGATATGGTGATTCTCGATCCACCAAGCTTTGCTCGCTCTAAGAAACATACGTTTAGCGCAGCAAAAGATTATAAGGACCTTATTAAAGATGCTATTTCAATTACAGAAGATGATGGGATTATTGTTGCCTCAACCAATTATAGTGGTTATGACATGAAGAAATTTAAAGGATTTATTGACCAGGCATTTAAAGAGACGAACGGAAAGTATGAGTTGCTTGAAGAGTTTACACTACCGGAGGATTTTAGAACGATTAAAGAATTCCGTGAAGGTAACTACCTAAAAGTAGTCTTCATTAAAAAAATAAAGTGATTGCTAGCGGAACGATATGAATCTGGATAAGGGGGAGAGGTTGTTAGTATGAATATAATTGTATTTGGGGCTTCAGGTGGAACTGGAAATGCATTCGTAAGACAAGCAATTGCAGCAGGTCATCACGTAACAGCTTTTGTTCGAACCCCTTCTAAGCTTGAGACTTCTCACAAAAACTTATCCGTTGAGCTAGGGGATGCGATGCAAGCAGCTGATGTCAAACAAGCAATGAGTTCTGAATTTGATGCGGTAATATCATGCCTCGGTGCGAATGGTCTTGGTAAAACGACTGACCTTTCTACAATGACGACGAACATTCTGGATGCAATGAGTCTCCATGATGTGAAGCGCATTATTTATATGGCTTCTGCAGGCATTAACAAAGAAATACCTGGCGTTACAGGTTTTGTTGCTGGCAAACTGCTGCAAAACGTTCTTGCAGATCACCGAAGAGCAGTCGACCTGCTAGCAGCAAGTGAAATGGAGTGGACAGTTGTCCGACCAATGGGATTAACGAATGATGAGAGAACAAGTGATTATCGAAAGACCACGAGTGGCGTTCCAAAAGGAGGGCGGCGAATTTCAAGAGAAGACGTAGCGGATTTTATTCTGAAAACAGCTTCTGACCATCTTTATATTCGTCACTCCATCGGGCTCGCTAATTGAAAAGAACCGTGAAGCAATCGCTTCACGGTTCTTTATATAGAGTTAAATAGATACTTTCTGAGAATGAATCACTCGGTTACCTACAGCGGTAATAAGTTCAGGTGATAGCGGGAAGTTAAGTGCTGCAGGGTCCATTTTGACGGCCGTTATGGTTGCCTCTAGTGCTTCACTTTTTATATCGTAGTCCTTAAAGTCTGCAGGAAGACCGACGTCCTGCTGCATGTTTTTGATCTTCTCGATAACGTCCTGCAACAACGTTTCTTTATCTTTTCCTTTCGTATCTAGATTCAATGCTTGAGCAAGCTGTTGTATTTTTGGCAAATACAGAGTAGGAATCATTTCCATAACAATAGGAAGGAAGACAGCATTTGCAAGACCATGTGGAATGCGGAAAAGCGCTCCATATGCATGGGCAAAATTGTGTACAGGAATGGCATTGAGTGCAAAGCTAAAAGCGGTAATCCCCATCATGCTTGCTTGCAGCATTTCCATTCTTGCGGTTAGATTGTCTCCGTGTTTCACTGCGGTTGGAAGATGAGTTTCGATTAATCGAATAGACTGCAGTGCATAGGCATCGGTCAAAGCTGTTGCGGTTGGTGACGCGAGAGCTTCAATAGCGTGAGTGAGGGCATCAAACCCAGTAAACGCCGTGATAGAAGCAGGAAGGCCAGTTGTTAATTCAGGATCAAGAATGGCCATATCCGCATTAATGAACGGGTGGATAATGTTCGTTTTCATTTTGATGTCTTCGTTATAAATAACAGCAATAGGAGAAACTTCTGATCCCGTTCCGGCTGTCGTTGGAATAGAAATATGGGGGATTGGCATATAGTTTGCTTCAGGCCAAGATAAATAAAGCAGGCCTCCAGGGATGGCTTCTTTAATATCTGTTAAGCCGTGATGAAGACAGTATTTAACTCCTTTTACTGTGTCCATAACGCTCCCACCACCAACTGCAAGTAGACCGTCAGCACTTATTTCTCGTGCGTATCGTAGCGCTGCATTCACGTCTTTACTGCCTGCATCTTGCTTAATATCAAGGAACACTCCTGCAAGCTCTGGTCCTGTACCATGCGGTGTTAAGGCAAAGATTTCTTTAATCTTCTCGACAATTCCGGCCTGCTCAAGACCACGATCACTGAAAAGGACGATTCGCTTAGCTTGGAGTCCTCTAAATAAATCAGGGACGAGCGCGCGAGTTCCTGCACCACTATGAATTGCAGTTCGAAGCATGTATTGAGAATAAGTTAATGACATACTGCTCACCTCCATCTTTAAGATTGGTTTGAAAAGAGAAGACTGTACCATGTTCTACGTTCTGCTTCTGGAACCATTGATGTGTGGACGTGCTTAACCTGCGTATAGGCATCAAGTGAATGCCTGCCCATCTCTCTGCCGATGCCACTTTGTTTGTAGCCACCGAAAGGAGCATCATTCCGAAGCATATGCCAGTCATTGATCCACACAACGCCAGCACGAAGCTTTCTAACGACTTTATATGCTTTATTCACATCTGCCGTCCATACACCTGCAGCAAGTCCATAAATCGTGTCGTTTGCCATACGTACCGCATCTTCAACTTCGCTATAGCGGATAACGGAAAGAACAGGTCCAAAGATCTCTTCTCTTGCGATTGTCATATCGTTTGTCACATCTGCAAAAATCGTAGGAGCGATGAAATGTCCATTCTCACATCCTTCAACCTTCACTTCTTGTCCACCGCACACGAGGCGAGCACCTTCTTGTTTTCCTTTCTCGATATAAGATAAAATCGATTCTTTTTGAGTTTCTGAAATGACAGGTCCCATATCTGTAGCGAGATCAAGCGGATTACCTAGAACTAGCTTCTCTGAAAGCTCTTTTAATCCATCAATAACCTGATCATAGATTTTATCTGGGACAAACAATCTTGTGCCAGATTCACAAAGCTGTCCAGAGTGGAGGAAGACGCCGAATAGGCTTCCTGGAAGAGCCAGAGAAAGATCCGCATCTTCTAGTAGAATAGAAGGTGATTTGCCTCCTAGTTCAAGTGTCGTGTTTTTGATTGTATTAGAAGCAAGACTCATAATGTGGCGACCTACCTCGGTTGAACCTGTGAAGGCGATTTTCTCGACTTTCGGATGAGTGGCGAGCGCTTCACCCACTTCTTTACCGCTTCCGGTAACGACGTTTATGACACCAGGCGGTACGACTTCAGATATTATTTCAGCGAGCCTTAGCGTTGTGAGAGGTGTGTAGCTTGCTGGTTTTATAACGATCGTATTACCCATGGCGAGGGCAGGGGCAATCTTCCAAGATGCAATCAACATAGGCATGTTCCAAGGCGTAATCGCTGCACACACTCCGATTGGTTCACGCCAAATGAAATTGTGAGCAGGTCCAGGGAACGGTGGGGAAGGGAGTGTTTCAGAATACGTGTAGTCGAGTACAAATTTCCCGAGCGTTTGGAATAAATCTACCATCTGAAGCACGTCATTTGAACCAAGCCTTCGAACTGTTCCGCCTGATGAGATCGCTTCTAATCCGACGAGCTCTTCAGCATTTTCCATAATCTTTTGTGCGATCGCATAAAGAATTTTCGAACGCTCTTTAGGTGCCATTTCGCGCCATTCATCTTGTTCAAATGCAGCGGTTGCGGCTTCCACAGCACGATCGACATCTTTCTTTGTTCCACTTGCTACCTTTGCAACAAGTTCCCCGTTTGCTGGATTGACGACATCGAATGTACGATTCGCTTCTGAGGCGATCCATTTACCATTAATGAATAGCGGATACGACTTGATATCTATGTTAACTGACATTTTTTATCCTCCTTTTGCTTTAAATGACGCCGACATCAGCTTCAAGCGTTTCTTGAATATCTTTAACGCTTTTGCCTTTTGCACGTGCAAGGATTTCCATGCGCACGGATAGCTGTTTCATAGAAAAGGCCATCGTTGCATCCAATGTGTTTCCAAACGCATTTTGAGCTTTTCCACCCATTCCTTCGTGAGTTAGCTGTTGGGCAAGTGGTGCAAGTTCATCCATTTTGTTCTGTACAAGTTCAAATAGAGATGGTTTCTCTGCAATCAAACGCTGTAGCAAAAACGTGCCATAGCCAATATGACGTGATTCATCTCTTTTAAGCAGACCTACACCTTTCATTAATCCAGGCATTATTTGAGCTTTTTCTAGTGATTCATAGAAAGAAAAGTAGCCTGTTTCAGCAAGTACACCTTCAACAAACATGTTGTAGACTGTCGATGCTTCAGCAAGTGCTTCCCTTGAATGATCGTGCTGAAGCTTGCCCATTGCTTCGGGCAAAATATGATAGAAGATTTTCTGATAGGTGTCAGAGTGATAACGTGAGAGATTGTCTTTTTGACCAATTTCGTTAAGAAAAAGTCTAAAAAACTCGGTATGTTTCGCTTCTTCAAAGAGAAAAGTCGTTAGATACATTTCTTCTTCAATTCTGCCTTCTTTTGCAATCACCATGATGAGTGGTAAGAGATCTAGTGTTACGGCTTCTTCACCAGCTTGAAATTGCGAAACAAGCCTAAGAATCTCCTCCTGCTGAGCTCCTGAAAGAAACTGCCAGTCTTTCACATCCTGTGTGAAATCAATCTCTTTTGGATCCCACCCTCCAAATTTCTTCGCTTTTTGATAAAGTCGAAATGGAAGTAAATCCTCTTGTAGACCTCGTTCACTTGTCGTTTTCATTTCCCTCCGCATATAAGACCACCTTTCATTGCTTGCGAATTAATCTGTCAGCTTCTATAATAAAAGGGCTATCATAAAAAGCGCTTACATATTTAGTGTAACGATTTATGTCTGAACATTCGATTCCTGAAAAGATAGGGGTGAATCATGTCGATGCATGAAGAAACGTGGATGCGATCTTTTCATCAGTTGCTAGAAGTGAAAGAACCTATCCACCGTTGTGAAGTAATCCTTCAAAAGTTTCTTTCTCACTTCCCATTCAGACGTGCAAGTATCTTTACTTTTTCTTATTTTACGGGCATCGGAGAAGGTGTTCTCCGTGTAGACCGTAGCGGCGTATTTTCCATGAATGAAATACGAGAGGATATACGGCGTATTCCGCCAATTCAACGCGCCTTATTAACTAATAAACCTGCTCTGTTGATGATGGATCAACATCATCAGCTTTTCCCCGAAGAATATATTCAAGCTTACAATTTAACATCCGTTCTCATTATTCCGTTATGCATTGAGCGTATTGCGATTGGCTGTGTTCTTATAGATGAGAAAGAGGAAGGAAGTACAATCCACCAAGGATTAATTGATGATGTGATGGTGTATTTCAGGCAAGCTCTCGGCTTTATGCTACCAATAACCTCAAAGTCCCCAAATCCGTTAAGTCCACGAGAAACAGAAGTTCTTCAGCATGCTGCAGACGGCTACAGCACGAAAGAAATTGCTCAACGATTGCAAATTAGTGATTTTACAGCAAGAGATTACATTACTTCAGCGATTCGGAAGTTAAATGCAAATAATCGCGCTGAGGCAGTTGCGAACGCATTAAGAGAGAGGTGGATTCATTAATCCTTTGTAATGAGGGCAGGATTTAAAAGCCCTTGTGTAAAAACTAAATTTTCAGTAAACTTAAAATACTGACTGGTTGGTATTATGCGAAAAGAAGGAGGGATAATGTGAAGAACAGTGAAGCGGAAAGCGTTCACTACCGAACATGTCCGCTATGTGAAGCGACATGTGGGCTTGAAATTCATACGGTTAATGGCAAAGTTACGCACATTGAAGGGGACAAGAAAGATCCATTTAGTAAGGGTTATTTATGCCCAAAAGGGTTTAGCCTAAAAGAACTTCACCACGATCCTGACCGCATTCGAGAACCGATGATCCGAAAAGGGGAAGAGTGGTTTACTGTTAGTTATGAAGAAGCTTTTAAAGAAGTTCGGAAAGGTCTAAGAGGAGTAATTGAAGCGTATGGGAAAGATGCGGTAGCCGTTTATCTTGGTAATCCGAACGTTCATAACTTATCTGGCATGCTTTACCTGCCAATTTTTCTAAGAGCACTTGGCAGTCGAAATCAATATTCAGCAAGTACAGTAGATCAGATTCCTAAACAATTAGCCGCTGAGTTGATGTATGGTGGTGACTTTAGTATTCCTATTCCTGATATCGATCGTACGAAGTATTTTCTCTGTATTGGAGCAAATCCAGTTGTTTCGAACGGTAGCTTAATGACTGGACCGAATATGAGAGGGAGACTTCAAGACTTGAAGAAACGCGGTGGTCGTCTTGTTGTTGTTGATCCGGTACGAACAGCGACTGCAAAATTGGCAGATGACCATCATTTCATTAAGCCCGGCACGGATGCTTATTTTCTGTTTAGTATACTTCACACGTTGTTCGAGGAGAAATTAACGAAAGAGGACTATCTTGCCGATCATGTTAATGGTTTGGAAGAAGTGAAGGAGCTAGCAAAGGCATTCTCACCTGAGAGCATGGCGAGTGTATGCGGCATTGATTCTGAAGCAATTCGAATGATCGCACGAGATATTTCATCTGCCTCTTGTGCAGCAGTTTACGGACGTATGGGGACTTGCACACAATCATTCGGCACAATGAACAGCTGGCTCATCGACGTTATCAATTATGTTACGGGCAACCTCGATCGTGAAGGGGGCGTAATGTTCACAACACCAGCAGCTGGAGGGAAAAGGACCAAAAAGAAAGGCTATCGATTTGGGCGGTTTAAAAGCAGGGTGAGCGAAATGCCAGAGGTTCTTGGTGAGCTTCCCGTAGCATGTCTAGCTGAAGAGATGGAGACGCCTGGAGATGGGCAAGTGCGTGCTTTTGTAACCGTGGCTGGCAATCCGATGGTATCTACTCGGAATAGTAATCGATTAGAAGATGCTGTGAGTAATCTTGATTTCATGGTAAGTGTAGACTGCTATTTAAATGAAACGACGCGTCATGCGAATGTCATACTTCCAGCCCCTTCACCACTTGAGCGATCTCACTATGACCTCTCATTCTATCAGCTTTCGGTGAGAAATATTTCTCACTATTCAAGCCCGGTATTTGAGAAGAAAGACGAGCTTGACGAGTGGGAGATTCTGTTGAAGCTTGCTTCCTTAATTGGAGATGAGGAACCTAATGAAGATGCAGTAACTCAATTGGACGATGCTACAATCCAGTTTCTCATCGCTAAAGATGTGAAGAACGATCAGTCATCGGTTTATGGACGAAAGTCTGAAGAGATCATGTCAGCTCTTCAAGATCGAAAAGGACCTGAACGAATGCTTGATTATATGCTACGAACAGGTCCTTACGGTGACCAATTTACTAATGGAGAAGGGTTAAGCCTTTCTAAACTAGAACAGAACCCACACGGATTAGATCTTGGTCCACTACAGTCAAGAATTCCTGAAATCCTTTTAACACATACAGGCAAAATTGAGCTAGCACCTGAACTAATTGTAAATGATGTGCAGAGACTGAAGGATGAGATGGCGAACCAGCCGGATATGATGTTAATAGGCAGACGACATTTACGATCTAATAACTCATGGTTACACAATCTTCCGGTCTTGATGAAAGGAAAGAACCGCTGTACGATGCTGCTTCATCCTACTGATGCTAACAGATTTAAATTGGAGGATGGTGGTACGGCAGAGGTAGCGTCTGAAGCAGGGCGACTTCATGTAGTCGTCGAGATAACGGATGAAATTATGCCGGGAGTAGCAAGCATTCCACATGGATACGGACACGGATTGAAAGGAACGAAAATGGAAGTGGCAGAACAAAACGCCGGTGTAAATACAAATCTTTTAAGTTATGAAAAAAGGTTAGATGCTGTGTCAGGAACGGCTGTGCTAAACGGTATCCCAATTGCAGTGAGAAACGTAACACAAGGGAGGAACGAACGTGACAATGTACGCTCTGAATTTGTTTAACGTTAAAGATGGAGAAGAATATGCGGAGTATGCAAGAAGGGCGGAAGAGCCTGTTCGTAAATACGGGGGCAAGGTTATTGCTATGGGTAAGCTCGATTCCTACCCTGAAGGAGATATCGCACCAAGACAGGTAATGATGCTTGTCGAGTGGCAATCAAAAAAAGGTATCTATCAGTATGTGAATGATCCAGAACTTGAAGACCTACATCCTCATCGCGAACTGGGTGTTGATGATTTTGTCTGGCACCTTTTTGAGAAAATAGAAGACTTGAGACCAGTGTTGAAATAGAAACAGCCTCCGCTTGCGGAGGCTGTTCTGATTAATCTTCAATAGGGAACCAACCAGGTACGTTGAAAATAGTGCTCCAAAGTGGTTCTGGAACAACAAGTTCATCTTGCGTTCCTTTTTTCAAGGTTGTACGAATGCTTGCAGTATCCCCATTTTGGACTTTCTCGACCCAACGAGGCTCCATAATCATTTCACGTCCAAGTGCGATTAGTGGTACGCCAGTTTCGAGTGCTTTCTCAACTTCATCAGGTGTATGAAGTGAGCCAACACCAATAACAGGGACGAGGTGGCCAATTCGCTCTTTAATCATTTCCATACGAGGCGTTGGCTCTTCATCACGCATAGAGCCCTGATAGAAATCAGAAAGCGATACGTGAACATAATCGAGGTTACGCTTCGCAAGCTCATCAACAAGTTGAAGTGTGTCATCCATCGTAATACCAGGATTTTCACGTTCTTCAGGAGAAACGCGGTACCCTACGATAAATGGTTCGCTGGCATGTTTCTTCACTGCAGCTTGTGTAGATTCAATAACGGCGAGTGGAAATTTCATACGGTTCTCAAGACTTCCACCCCAACCGTCTTCTCTGCGGTTAGAATGTGGCGAGAAGAATTGTTGAAGCAGGTACGTGTTTGCTCCGTGAAGCTCTACACCGTCGAATCCAGCTTCAATGGCACGTCTAGTAGCTTCTCCAAATGCATGAATGGTATCTTGGATTTCTTGATCCGTCATAGCACGTGGTGTCTTAGATCCTTCTCGTTCAGCTGGAACGGCACTTGCACTAAGAATTTCCTCATTTGGCACAAGCTCTGGAGGACACATTCTGCCACCGTGGAAGATTTGTAGAATCGCTTTTGCGCCTTCAGCATGAATTGTATCAGCTAGTTTCTTAAGGCCTGGAATCTGTTCGTCGCGGTCAACTCCGATTTCACCAGCAAATCCTTTACCATGTGCAAGAACGTTTGCACACGCTGTTATCACGGTACCAACACCACCAGAGCGCTCTTTGTAATAAGATATCTCCTTATCCGATACTGTTCCATCATCATGTGATAAGAAATTTGTCATAGGTGCAAGCATAATTCTGTTTTTGAGTGCAACACCAGAGGGCAGAGTAAAAGGCTGTAGCATTTTAAAATTAGTAGACATTGTTATCCTCCTTTAGTAAACGTACTGTAATTTCAACTCTTACAGTTTAGCATGGCAGGACTTTTCATGTCTTTTAAAATGCCTGTGTAGTTCTTAATGGTAAGAAGAGAGGTTATAGCTCACTTTAGAAGGCTCTTTTTGAAAAAGACATTGTTGCAATAGCAAGTTAATTTCCGCTCCAGGATGCTCGCTTTCCGCGGGGCGGGACACTTGAGCCTCCTCGTCGCTAACGCTCCTGTGGGGTCTCACCTGTCCCGCTAGTCCCGCNTCCCGCAGGAGCCTCCTTCCGCTCCAATTAGCGAAGTTTGGTTTTTATACAAAAACTAGTTCAAAACCAAAAGTCTTTTAGAAAGGCTCTCTTCGTAGACAATGTTTCTATAGGAGGGGTTAAATTCTGCTCTAATAAAAGGTGGATTTTATTCAATAATTGTTTTAAAATCAACAATCTTTTAGAAAAGAGCCATTTAAAAAATCCGCGCTGGCGGATTTTTTGGTGTGTATTGCTAAATACGTTTTGATGAAATGGCTTCACGCATGCGCTGTAGTGATTGCTTTGATTTGTCTTTTCTAGCAATCATAATGTTCACATAAAGTGCATCAACAAGACTTAATTGAGCAATTCTTGAAGCAAGCGCCTCCGAGCGAAATTCTGTTTCTTGTGAAACAGTATAGAGAGGGATGTCAACCTTCTTGCTTAATGGCGATGTTGCAAGATTTGTAATGCCAATTGTGGTTGCGCCGGTTTGCCTCGCAATATCCGCAACGCGTAACATATCCTTATTTGTTCCTGAATGTGAGATGAGAACGGCTACATCAGCGCTTGATAACTGGGAAGCTGACATGATCTGCAAGTGTGCATCACTGTAGGCTGTTGTTCGTAAGCCAGTTCGAATGAACTTATGCTGCGCGTCCATTGCGATAATGCCAGATCCACCGTTTCCATAGAATTCAATACGCTCAGCGTCTAATAATGCTAGAACGGCCTGCTCAATCGTTTGGTTATTAAGAATATGGTACGTATCCTCAAGGGTTCGAATATTTGAACGAAGGACTTTCTCTGCAATTTCTTTGGAAGAATCAGACTCAGAAATGGTCTCATGAATATCTTGGATGGGATTAACAATCTCAGCGGCTAGAGCAATTTTCATTGCCTGGAAGCCTTTAAACCCTATACGTTTACAGAAACGAAAGACGGTAGCATCAGCGACGTTCAGATCATCTGCTACTTGGTTAATCGTGCTATGGATGATTTTATTAGAATGTTCTAGGATATAATCCGCAACCTGACGCTCCTTCTCACTAAACTGTGAGTATGCTGAGCGAATTCTAGGAAGGCAGTGACGTGTTTCGTTGTCGGACATGATATTCTCCTCTCTATTTACTCTGATTGTAATAGTGTAACCGATTACAAACAAGATGAAAATAGATTTCGTGAAAGCGCTTGTAATAAAAAATATTTATTGTATAATTTCCATATGAGAAAAAATATTTCTTCTGGATGAGGAGTTTTACTATGAATGTTGGTTTAATTGGTCTTGGAAAGATGGGTTATAATCTCGCTTTAAATTTACGTGATCATAACCACAACGTTGTTGTCCATGATGCAAATGACGAACAGCTTCAGAAAATGAAGGACGAAGGTTTTAGTGGGAAATCTTCACTTAAAGAGGTTGTTGATGCTCTTGAAACACCAAGAATTCTTTGGATGATGGTTCCAGCTGGAGAGGTAACTGAAGGAGTAACAAATGAACTTTCTGAACTTCTTGAAAGCGGTGACATCGTAATTGATGGTGGTAACTCCCATTATAACGATTCGAAGAGAAGAGCAACTAAGTTTTCTGAACGGAGCATATCTTTTTTTGACGTTGGTACAAGTGGTGGTAAGTCTGGAGCACGGAACGGAGCTTGTACAATGATTGGTGGAAACGCTAACACATTTGAAACGATCGAACCGCTCTTTAAAGATATTTGCATTGAAAACGGTTACCTTTATGCTGGGCCTTCTGGAAGTGGTCACTTTCTTAAAATGGTTCACAATGGTGTTGAATACGGGATGATGCAGTCCATTGCAGAAGGATTTGATCTACTTAGTAAGAGTGAATATGACTTTGATTATGAGAAGGTAGCACGGGTTTGGAACAATGGATCAGTCATTCGTTCGTGGTTAATGGAATTAACAGAGCAGGCTTTTTCGAAAGATGCCAACCTTGATGAGATTCGTGGTGTGATGAATTCTTCTGGGGAAGGAAAATGGACCGTAGAAACAGCGCTAGATTTACAAACGGCTACACCGGTAATTGCACTAGCTCTTATGATGAGATATCGCTCACTTGAGGATGATACATTCACAGGAAAAGTTGTCGCAGCACTCCGCAATGAATTTGGCGGCCACGCGACAGAAAAAGCTAATTAAGGAGGAGATTATATGTCAGGAAATATGTTGATTTTAATCGCGGTGCTTGCGATTTTTGCTCTTTTATTTCTCGTTATTCGTACAAAACTGCACGCGTTCGTTGCATTATTACTTGTTAGTTTACTAGTTGGTATTGCTGCTGGTATGCCACTTGAAGGCGTAATAGAATCGATCACAGCCGGAATGGGCGGAACACTTGGTTTCGTTGCAGTTGTTGTTGGTCTAGGTGCTATGTTTGGTCAAATGCTTGAAGTATCAGGCGGGGCTGAACGTCTTGCTCAAACATTGATTAAGAAATTCGGTGAAGATAAAGCACAGTGGGCACTTGGTTTAACGGGTTTCATCGTCGCCGTTCCCGTTTTCTTCGATGTTGGTTTCATTATTCTCGTACCGCTTGTTTACAGTCTTGCAAAAAAGACAGGAAAGTCTCTCTTACACTATGCAATCCCATTACTAGCGGGTCTTGCTGTTACGCATAGTTTTATACCACCAACTCCCGGACCAATCGCGGTTGCTGATTTAATTGGTGCAGATCTTGGTTGGGTTATTTTGTTTGGTTCTTTAGCAGGTATTCCAGCAATGATTATTGCTGGACCATTGTTCGGTCGCTACATAGGTAAAAAAATTCATGTAACGGTTCCTGATTACATGGACCTTGAAGAGAAAGAGTATGACAAAGAGCTTCCTAGTTTCGGACTAGTTACAAGTTTAATACTTATTCCACTTGTTCTTATTCTTTTTAACACCCTTTCAGATGTAATGTTGCCTGAGGGTAATCCGTTGCGCGCGTTCTTATCCTTTATGGGGCACCCATTCGTCGCTTTAACAATCGCAACACTTCTCGCATTCATTCTACTTGGTACGTTGCGAGGGTATACGAAGGAAGATGTACAGGGTATTGCGAATAAAGCACTTGAACCAGCTGGTATTATTATTCTAGTAACTGGTGCTGGTGGTGTATTTAAACAAGTCCTAATTGATTCAGGTGTTGGGGAAGTTCTTGGTGATAAAATGGCATCATCAGCGCTTCCACCAATTCTTCTCGCTTTCTTGATTGCAGCTGCCGTTCGCGTAGCTCAGGGGTCAGCAACGGTTTCAATGGTAACAGCTGCAGGTCTAATGTCTCCTCTCATTACGAGCATGAGCATGGAAGGACCAGTACTTGGTTTAATGGTTATTGCAATCGCTGCAGGTGCAACGGTCCTTTCACACGTAAACGACTCTGGTTTCTGGCTTGTTAACAGATTCTTAGGGTTAAGTGAAAAAGACACCTTGAAATCGTGGACAGTAATGGAGACGTTAATCGGTGTTGTCGGATTCTTAGTCGTCTTTGTATTAAGCTTTTTTATCAGCTAAGCTAAAAAGAAAGTGCGAACATCATCATGATGTTCGCTTCTTTTGCTCATGATAATGAAATAATGGAGGAGTGCCTTATGATGACCAACGAGCTCTTTATGATTGGTGTAGATATCGGTACAACGAGTACGAAAGCTGTTCTATATAAAGAAAATGGTAAGCCAGTATCAAAACATAATGTTGAGTATCCATTATATACTCCAACACCAGCCACAGCTGAGCAAGATCCTGAAGAAATTCTATTAGCAGTTGTCGAGTCTATTCGAACGGTGTTGCTTGATAATCAGATAAAAGCGAATCAGGTGAAATTCGTCTCCTTTAGCTCAGCGATGCATAGTTTAATTGCTGTCGATAAAGCAGGTAAACCATTAACAAAATGTATAACGTGGGCAGACAATCGAAGTGCAAAATGGGCAGAAAAGATTAAAGATGAGATGGATGGACATGAGATCTACCTTCGAACAGGAACACCGATCCATCCAATGTCGCCACTTTCTAAGCTCGTTTGGCTGAAAAATGAAGAAATCGATCTATTCCAAGCATCGTCAAAGTTCATCTCCATTAAGGAGTACGTTTTCTACCGCTTCTTTGGAGAGTATGTTGTTGACTATTCAATCGCTTCAGCAACTGGCTTATTTAATCTCGAACAGCTTGATTGGGATGGTAAAGCCCTTGAAATAGCAGGTGTAACAGCAGATCATCTATCAAAGCCGGTATCGACAACTCATAGTGTAGAAGGTTTAAAAGAACCTTATTGTGAAGAAATGGGTCTAAATGAATCAACAAAATTTATCCTTGGAGCAAGTGATGGAGTTCTTTCTAATCTTGGTGTAAATGCTATTGAACCTGGTGTGGTAGCTGTCACGATTGGAACAAGTGGCGCGATTAGAGCCGTTACCGATCGACCAGTTACTGATCCAAAAGGACGGATCTTCTGCTATGCCCTAACTGAAGACAAGTGGGTAATTGGTGGACCTGTAAATAACGGTGGAATTACGTTCCGCTGGGTTCGTGATCAATTTGCAGCTTCCGAAACAGAAACAGCTAAACGACTTGGCATCGATACATACGAAATTCTGACAAGAATCGCTGAGCAAGTAAAACCAGGATCTGAAGGTCTTATTTTCCATCCGTACCTTGCTGGAGAACGTGCACCAATTTGGAACGCAGATGCACGCGGAAGCTTCTTTGGGCTCGCCATGCACCACAAAAAAGAGCATATGATCCGTTCCGTTCTAGAAGGTGTTATTTACAACCTATATAGCGTTCTCTTAGCTCTTGAAGAACTAATTGGTGTTCCAAAGCAAATTAAAGCAACAGGTGGCTTTGCACGATCAGCTCTTTGGCGTCAAATGATGGCGGATATCTTCAATCAAGAAGTAACCGTTCCAGAAAGCTATGAAAGCTCATGCTTAGGCGCAATCGTCCTCGGCATGGAAGCACTCGGCGAAATCGACTCCCTAAACGTCGTATCTGACCTAGTAGGAGACACACACAGCCACCAACCAAACAAAGAAAACGTCCAAATCTACTCAGAACTACTACCAATCTACATCAGAATATCTAGAAAACTAACCGAAGAATACACAGAAATAGCAAAATTCCAGAGGAGAAAGTAAAGCGAAAGCGCCCCGTTTAAACCCGGCAGGCACTGGAGGCTTTCAAAATGAACACGGTTTATGTGTTCAGATTGAAAGGTGAAGTGACCGAGGGTTTGGGGCGCAGTAGCTGGAACAAAGTAAAGCGAAAGCGCCCCGTTTAAACCCGGCAGGCACTGGAGGCTTTCAAAAGCGGATTTATTGTCCGAAATTCAAGTATATTAGCTAAAATTGAGTTTTATTAGCCAAATTTAGAATATATTAGCCAAAACCAAATTATATTAGCCAAACAAAAAAAGGGAGCTACCAGACAAGCACTGGCGCCTTCTAAAAGAAACAAAAAACCGCATCTCGATTGAGATGCGGTTATTGTTGATGCAGAATAATTACATTTTGAAATCAAATTCATCAGGGTTTGGGCCGCTACGAGCGTTGTCATTCAAGGCATCGAGCTGCTTCATTTCTTCTGAAGTGAGTTCGAAGTCAAAGAGATCGATATTCGCTTCAATGCGTTTTTCGTTCATTGATTTTGGAATGGTAATAACGTTATGTTGCAAGTCCCAGCGAAGAATAACCTGTGCCACTGACTTGTTGTGCTTTTCAGCAATGCTTGAAATTGTTTCATTATCTAACAATTCACCAGCCATTAGTGGAGACCAAGCTTCCACTTGAATGTTGTGCTGCTCACAATACGTTCTTACTTCTTCTTGTGTAAGACGCGGGTGGAACTCGATTTGGTTAATGACAGGCGTAACTTCGAAGTTGTTACGAAGATCTTCAAGATGCTTCACATGGAAGTTACTTACACCAATGGAGCGTACACGCTTTTCTTTGTATAGTGTTTCAAGTGCTTTCCATGGTTCCTGATATTTATTATCTCCCGGCCAGTGAATAAGGTAAAGATCTAGATATTCAAGACCTAGCTTAGATAGGCTCGTTTCATAAGCTTGAATCGTTTCATCGTAAGATAGTCCAGCGTTCCACACTTTTGAAGTAATAAAGAGCTCATCTCTTGTTACGAGACCTTCCTCAATCGCTTCCTTAACACCTTGTCCAACGCTTTCCTCGTTCCCGTAGATTGCTGCTGTATCAATGCTACGATAGCCTTTTTTAATCGCCGTTTTTACTGCTCCGACCAATTCAGGGCCTTCATCTACTCTAAATACCCCGTAACCCAGTTCCGGCATTTCAATATTGTTGTTTAATGTTTTAGTTTGAAAAGTCATGATTTATAGCTCCTTTCGAATACTGATTATTTTTGCCTATAAGGGTGATTCTAAATCTTAGTAATTAAAAAGTCACGTCATACGTTTCGTTGTTTCCGGAATGTTTTTACATTTTTTACTCATATTCCTTTTCTGTGCTTAAATAAAAACAAAAAAGACAGTCCGCGTTGGGCTGTCTTTGTTATGCATTCATTAATGTTTAATCGCTTCTTTCAAAATAACCGTAGCTTGATCTAACTCAACATCTTTCGTTAGAACAATCTCACTTATGAGAAACTGCTGGGCATTCTCCAGTAGTTTTTTATCGTCTGTACCTAGAGGTCGTTTCTTGTTTAGGGCAACGAGCTCACGGATTACTTCCACATGATTGTGAATGTCTCCGGTTTTAAGCTTGTTCATATTATCCCGATAACGCTGGTTTCTGTTTGCACTTGGCTCTTCAACTTCAACTTCTTCATTAAAAGAAGTCAGAACTTGGTCCATCGTGCTTGCATCCGATACCTCACGAATCTTCAAGTTTTCCGTCTTACCTTTTGGAATCATCACTTGAATATCTCGAAAAGGCATATTAAGAATATAATAGAGCTGTGTTTCGCCCAGTATTTCTTTTTCCTCGATTGCTTCGACTATACCTGCACCGTACATGGGATAAAATATTTTATCGCCTACTTCAAACAAGCGCCCACCCCCAAATTTATAAATTATAGCACATCTCCTATTATAACATAAACCTTTAATTTGTACGAATTAAACTTTTTTTCAATCGGTTCATATGTTTGATTGATTGATCTAACCTCTATTACAATAAAAGGATAAGGGTCTTGATAACAGTAATGGAGGCGGTTACAAAATGAATCTTGGTATGATTAGTTTCTGGCATGTTCACGCAAAAGATTATGCGAAGGAAGCGGAGTTGCATCGTGATACGTCGATTAAAGCGATTTGGGATGAAGATGAGAATCGAGGAAGGGAAGAGGCGAAGGTTCGTCAGGTAGAATACATAAGTGAGCTTGATCAGCTTCTAGGCATGGAAGAAATCGATGCGGTCGTTGTCGATTCCCCTACAAACACCCATAAAGACGTTATCTTGAAAGCAGCAAGAGCGGGGAAACATATTTTCACTGAAAAGGTGCTTGCCGCAACAGAAAAGGAAGCACTAGAAATTCTAGATGCTGTTAAAGAAGCGGGTGTTAAATTATTTGTTTCGCTACCTCGTGTATATGATGGTTACACTGAAGCCATTCAGGACCTGATTCATTCAGGTGAGCTTGGGGATATTACTCAAACGAGGGTCCGTCTTGCTCATAATGGGGCTACTGCAGATTGGCTACCACAGCATTTCTATAATAAAGAGGAGTGTCAGGGTGGAGCCCTTATTGATCTTGGATGTCACCCAGTCTATTTAACACGATTGTTTCAAGGCATGCCAAATCGAGTTACAGCACAATTTGGTTACGTAACCAGAAAAGCCGTTGAAGATCAAGCTGTAGTTACATTTGGTTATGACAACGGTTCTTATGGTATTGCAGAAACAGGGTTTGTAACAGCGCATTCTCCTTTTACGATCGAGGTACACGGAACAAAGGGTACAGCTTTATACGGAACTCCAGATAAAACCCTTCTCAAAAAAATTGGTAGTGAGTGGGAAGAGGTGGCTATTCCTTCGGATCGTCCTTCACCATTCTCACAATGGGTTGAACATATTCAAAAAGATCAAGGTACAGATGAAAACAATGCACTTGCGCTCGAATTAACTGTTCTTATGGAAGCGGCTTACAAAGCTGAAGAACAAAAACGTGAAGTGGAAATCGGCGGTCGATAAGCTATTCTACATGTCGGTGAGGGGATTGTGTTACACTAACTTCGACTAATGATAATGAGGTGTCTTATGAATACGTTCTTACAATATAACCCAACTCGTCTTTATTTCGGGAAAGACCAAGTATCTCAACTAACTCAAGAAATTAAACAAGAAGCAAAAGTTCTTGTTGTATATGGTGGAGGAAGCATTAAACGAAACGGCGTTTATGATGCCGTGATAGCGGAACTTGAGAAAGTGAATGCTGATGTATTTGAACTTTCTGGTGTAGAACCGAACCCGCGTCTTACGACAGTAGAAAAGGGGTCGGCGCTTTGTAAGAAAGAAGGCATTGATTTTCTATTAGCTGTTGGTGGAGGAAGCGTTATTGACTGTACGAAAGCTATTGCAGCTGGGGCACATTATGAAGGATCAGCATGGGACTTGATTACACAAAAAGAACCAATTGAATCTGCCCTTCCTTTTGGAACCGTTCTTACACTTGCTGCTACCGGTTCAGAGATGAATTCGGTATCTGTTATTACAAATTGGGAAACGAAAGAAAAGCTCGGCTGGGGATCCCCACATGTGTTCCCAGTGTTTTCTGTATTAGATCCAACGTATACATTCTCTGTACCTGAAGATCAGACTGTATATGGCATTGTAGACAGCATGTCTCATGCACTTGAACACTATTTTCACCGTACACCAAATACACCAATGATCGACGGATTTATGGAGTCCTTACTGCGTACAGCTATTCAAACTGGACCTAAGTTACTAGCTAACCTTGAATCTTATGAACATCGCGAAACGATGATGTATATTAGTACGACAGCATTCAACGGAACGTTAAGTAATGGAACGGATGGGGGCGACTGGGCAACACACCGCATTGAACATGCTGTATCAGCTGTCTATGACATTCCCCATGGTGGTGGATTAGCGATTCTATTCCCTAATTGGCTTCTGCATGTGTTGGAGGAAGATCCTTCACGTGTGAAACAGCTTGCTGTTAATGTGTTAGGTGTTTCTGCTGAAGGGAAAAGCGATTATGACATTGCTTTAGAAGGAGCTGAAGCTCTTCGCCAGTTCTGGAATTCGCTTGGAGCACCGTCTCGCCTCGCTGATTACGACATCGATGATTCTGAGTTTGAGGCTATGATTGATAAAACGTTTATTAAACCTGGTGTTGGCACATATAAAGAGCTAGATCGAGAGAGTGTAAAAGATATTCTGAAACGATCTCTATAATAAATAAGCAGCATGGCGAATTTGCCATGCTGCTTATTTATATGTGCTATTCCGTTATGGAGATATGTCGAAATGCCTTTACATCGAACAGTCCAAGATCTGTTAATTTAAGATCTGGAATAACCGGGAGACTTAAAAAGGATAACGTTAAAAACGGATTGAAATGAGTTGGCGCTTCAATTAACTCGAGTGCTTGATCAAGATTTTCTAACTCTTTCTCTACAGTGCGATAGTCTTTATCGGATAATAGACCTGCGATGGGGAGCGGGAGCTTTCCAATTACTTTCTGGTCTTTAATGACAACCAATCCGCCTTGCATGTCTTCAATCATCTCAGCTGCTTTAATCATATCGAGGTCATTTGTACCTGCAATAATGAGGTTATGTGAATCGTGACCGACAGTGGAAGCAATAGCACCTTGCTTAAATTGAAGTCCTTTTACGATACCGAGTCCAATATTTCCAGTATGGTGATGGCGCTCAATGACAGCGAGCTTCATTAAATCATTTTTCGCGGATGGCATAAACGCATGATTAGGGTCTCGATCTACTTCAATGTTAAGTTTATTCGTTACAAGTTGGTTTGGAATAATTTCAATAACATTAGCTTTCCCTTCACCTACAGATAGTCTGAGATGATCTTCCGTCAGTTCAGGAATATGAACGGAATTCATTACGGCGTCAGCTGGCCGTTTCTTCCCTTCTGTTGACCCATTTTCAGCGACAAGTTTTCCACCTCGGTACACGTGAGCGATTGAGAAAGATTCTAGGTCGTCCAGTAGTAGGAAGTCGGCATCATTACCTGGTACAAGAGCCCCTTTTGTTTTCAGTCCATAACATTCTGCTGCATTGAGTGTAGCCATTTGTATCGCGAGAAGTGGATTCAAACCGTGCTCAATTGAAAGTCTAATATTATGATCAACGCTACCTTCGTTAAGAAGATCATTCATGTGTTTATCGTCCGTACAGAACATAAACCGCCTGGCATTTCGCTCTGTTATCGCTGGAAGAAGTTGTTTAAGATTCTTCGCAACAGATCCTTCACGAATCAAGACGTACATCCCTCTTTGAATTCTCTCTAATGCTTCATCAGCTGTGATACATTCATGATCTGTATCAATTCCTGCAGCTTTGTAGATGTTTATAGCGCGTGAGTCTAGACCTGCAGCATGGCCATCAATCTTTTTATTGTGCAGGTGAGCATCATTGAGTTTTTGCATCATGGAATCTGATGTTTCGGCAACAGAAGGATAATCCATCACTTCTGCAAGGCCAAGTACACGGTTGTGTTTATAGAAAGGTTTAAGATCTTTAGCAGTTAATATAGCTCCAGAGTTCTCGAACGAAGTAGAGGGGACGCATGAAGGAAGCATAAAAAAGATATCCATTGGGACAGTCTCAGAGTCTTCTAGCATAAAAGAGAGGCCTTCTGTACCACAAACATTTGCAATCTCATGAGGATCGGTTATAACTGTTGTTACACCATGGGGAAGAACTGCTTTCGCAAACTCGGTTGGTGTGACCATGGCAGATTCAATATGAACGTGCGCGTCAATAAGAGAGGGGACAACGTATTTTCCCTCTGCGTCGATGATTTCAACTCCTTCAAACGTTCCAATTCCAGCAATAACACCGTTCACGATTGCCACGTCTGCTTTAACTAGTTCAAGGTTATAGCTATCTAGTACATATCCGTTTTTGATAACGGTATCAGCAAGGCGTGCACCTGCTGCCGTTTGAATTCTAGTAACTAATTTATCCATTCTCTTCTCCTCTCCTTAAAGACGATAACGCCTGACAGAGGATGACATAATCATTTAATATTTCCAGAATTGTCATCGTAGTCAAACCATTTGTGGTAGTTTGGTAGAAACTTTTGGACCATATCTCCAAAGATATACGAAACCTGGTATGTTTTTAGCGTATTTTATAGTGATCTTTCCTATACGTCAATAGCATCGACGTATAGGGTTCCAAAAATACTTGAAGAAGGATATTGATAAAAAAGTTATTTACAAGTAAACTACAAGTAGGAGTAATTTAATAGTAAAAAGAAAGCGCTTTTTTTATCAGCGATTGAGCAAACGTTTGCACTTTGATAGTTTACTTAACTAATAGATAAGGGTGTAGTGAAATGAAAAAAATTTGGTGGAAAGAAGCTGTAGGTTATCAAATCTATCCTCGTAGCTTTCAAGATTCCAATGGAGATGGCGTTGGTGATCTTCAAGGAATCATTCAAAGACTTGATTATATCAAGGACCTAGGGGTAGATGTCATTTGGATTTGTCCGATGTACAAATCTCCAAACGATGATAATGGATACGATATCTCAGATTATCAAGACATTATGGAAGACTTTGGGACGATGAAGGACTTTGATGCACTTCTTAAGGAAGTTCATAAACGTGATATGAAGTTAATCATTGATCTAGTTCTAAATCATACAAGTGATGAGCATGAATGGTTTATTGAATCTCGTTCGTCTAAAGAAGATCCTAAGCGCGACTGGTACATTTGGCGCGACGGCAAAGATGGTCGTGAGCCAAATAACTGGGAAAGTATTTTTGGCGGATCAGCATGGGAATATGATAAGAAAACAGATCAATACTATCTTCACGTCTTTTCAACGAAACAACCGGATGTGAACTGGGAAAATCCTGATGTTCGAGTTGCGTTGTATGACACGGTTAACTGGTGGCTTGATAAGGGCATTGATGGTTTCCGTATTGATGCCATTAGCCATATTAAGAAACGTCCTGGTCTTCCGGATATGCCTAATCCGTATAAAAAGGATTATGTTTCTTCCTTTGATATGCATATGAATCAAAATGGCATTCAAGAATTCTTACAAGAGTTTAAAGATGAAACATATGCTAAATACGATGTGATGACAGTTGGAGAAGCCAATGGAGTTAGCATCGATGAAGCGGATCAGTGGGTAGATGAAAAAGACGGTAAGATGGATATGATTTTCCAATTTGAACATCTTGGTTTGTGGGATGCAGAAGAAAATCCAGATCTTGATATCGTTTCATTGAAGAAAGTCTTAACACGCTGGCAAAAAGGACTCGAAAACAAGGGCTGGAATGCACTTTTCGTTGAAAACCACGATAAGCCACGAGTTGTTTCTACATGGGGGAATGATAAAGAGTATTGGAGAGAAAGCGCTACTTCAATGGGAGCGATGTATTTCCTAATGCAGGGAACACCTTTTATTTATCAAGGTCAAGAAATTGGAATGACGAATGTTCAGTTTCCTTCTATTGAGGATTACGACGATGTTGCGGATAAGAATCGCTATCGTATTCAGCGCGCCGCAGGCGTTCCTCATGATCAAATTATGAAAGTCATTTGGGCATCATCACGTGATAACAGCAGAACGCCAATGCAGTGGAATAATGATTCCAATGCAGGATTTACTACTGGAAACCCGTGGATGAAGGTGAACCCGAACTACGTTGACATTAATGTAAAGAAGCAGGAACAGGATGAGGAATCCATTCTATCATTCTATAAAAAAATGATTGATCTGAAGAAGAATAACTTAGTGTTTACTTACGGAAGCTATGATTTACTTCTTGAAGAGGATAAGCAAATTTACGCTTACACAAGAACAACCAAAGATGACAGGGTGCTAGTTGTAACCAACCTATCAACGGAGCCTGCTGTATTTAAATCAGAGTTCATTATCGACGAAGATCAGCTTCTATTAAACAATTATGAAGTGAATCACGTATCAAATGAATCAATTGTTTTAAAACCATATGAAGCGAGAGTTTATCGACTTAATCGCGCATAGTAAGAAGCAGCCGGAATGCCGGCTGCTTCTTTCACACTTAAAAGAATAAGGCTAAAGAATATACAAATATTGTAGAAAACAATGGAAAAAGAATAGATTTTTTGAAAAATTTACCGTATAGTGTTGATTGGTGGGAGAAATGACCTGATTACATTTACTCACTACATACTAGAATGGTAGGAGGATATAAGATGAAAAAGTTAATCGTAGCATTATTCTCTGTAATGGCTCTATTCATGTTCATGGGTACTGGAGCGTTCGCAGCAGAAAGCACTAACGATGAGGTTTTACATAAAATTGAAGAAACGAATGTTAAAATTGAAGAAGAGATTCAATCTGCTCAAGAAAAAGGTGATGAACTTCTTGCTAAGCTTTCTCTTGAAACTGCAAAGCTTGATGCAATGCTAGAAGTAGCTCGTCAAGATGGAAAATCAGATGCAGAACTTGCAGAGCTTGAAAAAGAAGTGAAAACGAAGAAAGTCGAGCTTACTTCTAAATACAATGAAGAGCTTGATAAATTAATTGGTGACCTTATTGAAAAAACAAACAAAATGACGGCCGACATGATTGAAGAAGCCGCTAAATCTGGTATTAAAGCAGAATGCTCATGGGTATATGTTCAAATAGCAGATCGTTGGGTTTGGGTTGACCCGATTCAAATTATTGGACCATGACTTGAAAAAGATACATCTATTTTATAGATGTATCTTTTTTTCGTTTTGTGCGTGCTATATAATAAAATATATATAAGATATATCTTTGTTCTTGTAAAGGGGGGTTAGGAGATGCATGGCTTTAAAGTAGGCAGAAAAAATGATTATCTTGAAAACGTTGATCAGGAATCTGCTTCATTGAGTTTACTTGCAAAAGGCTCCGGAATAGAGATAATGAAGCACACAATTCATAAGGGTACTGCTTTTTATATCTACCCAAGCACAAATTCTAGTACGTTTGAATTTTTTCACATATTTGAAGGTGTAATAAAGTGCGATGATCATGATATAACTCTTAGTGAGGGAGATTATTTTTCTATAAAAGATATCTCAGATCTTTTGTTTTTTCAAGCTGAAACCGAAGTTCAGCTATTATGGGTAACGAATGAACCGACATTTAGATTTATAAGTGAAAAAGTAAATAAACTTATTGGCAAGGTAAAAAGTGTTGGTGAGAAAGACCGTTATACGAAAGAACATAGTGAACGGGTTCAAAGAATGAGTATTAAAATTGGGAAAGAACTTAACTTATCTGTTGAAGAATTAGATAATCTCATTGTTGCCTCCATCCTTCACGATGTAGGGAAAATAAATGTTCCTGAGGAAATCTTAAACAAACCTGGGAGTCTCTCAGATGAAGAATATGACTTAATGAAAAAACATCCTGCTGATGGGGCAGAGATGGTGAAAGATACATATTACGCTGATATAAGTACAATCATTCATCAGCATCATGAGCGTGTTAACGGTTCTGGTTATCCTAATGGACTAAAAGGTGATCAAATCACGATCGGTGCTAAGATTATCGGTGTAAGTGATTCTTATGATGCAATGACAGATGACCGCTCTTATCGGAAAGCGTATACGCCTGAATATGCTATGGATGAGTTAAAGCGACTATCAGGCGTTTTGTATGAACCAGAAGTTGTTCATGCCCTGGAGCAGGTTTTATTAGAAGACGGGGTACTTGAATAAGGAACAAATCAAGGAAGATGGACTACATCTTCTTTTTTGTTTGCATTGTTTCACGTGCAACAAGGAAACTGGTATGATTGAACAAACTAATGTAACGAAAATGAGGAGATTGGTAACGTGGGTAAACAGTTAATTCTTGCGGAAAAACCTTCAGTAGGACGGGATATTGCGAGGGTCTTAAATTGTACAAAAGGTGGAAATGGATTTCTTGAAGGAGATCGGTACATCGTAACATGGGCGCTTGGACATCTTGTTACGCTTGCTGATCCGGAGGTTTATGATACGGCATATAAAACATGGGATCTAGAAGCACTGCCGATGCTCCCCTCACCGCTAAAGCTCGTTGTGATTAAGAGGAGTGGAAAGCAATTCAGTGTTGTCAAAACGCAAATGAATCGCCAGGACGTGAGCGAAATTATCATTGCAACGGATGCTGGTCGAGAAGGGGAACTTGTAGCTCGTTGGATTATTGAAAAGGCTCGAGCGAATAAACCATTAAAGCGTCTTTGGATTTCTTCCGTGACAGATAAAGCGATACGGGAAGGATTTAAGCAATTAAAAGATGCTTCACAATACAAGAATTTATACTATGCTGCAGCAGCACGTTCGGAAGCAGATTGGTATGTTGGGCTTAATGCTACTCGAGCGTTGACGACGAAATACAATGCGCAGCTTTCGAGTGGAAGGGTTCAAACACCAACTCTTGCGATGATTGCAAAGAGAGAAGAAGAGATTAAATCGTTTAAGCCTGAGCATTATTATGGTTTAGCGGCAGTTGTTGATGGTTTTAAACTAACATGGCGAGATGCTAAAACAAATGAATCACGAGTCTTTAATAAAGATAAAATAGATTCTTATTTGAAAAGCCTATCCGAGAAGTCTGCGCGAATTGATGAAGTGAAAAAAACGAATAAGAAAACGTTCGCCCCGGGGTTATATGATCTAACCGAGCTTCAGAGGGATGCACATAAGCGGTTCGGTTTTTCTGCTAAAGATACGCTTTCTGCAACGCAACGACTTTACGAGCAGCATAAGCTAGTGACTTACCCAAGAACAGATTCTCGTTTCCTTTCTTCTGATATGAAAGATACGTTGAAAGAACGACTCGAAGCAATCGCTCCTTATGAAAAAATGGCAAGAAAAGTTCTTGGCAAGCCACTACAAACTGGTAAGCATTTAATCGATGATGCGAAAGTATCAGATCACCATGCCATCATTCCAACGGAACAAACGCCGGTTATTCGCGAGTTAAGTGATAAGGATCGCAAAGTGTATGAATTGATTGTAAAGCGTTTTGTAGCAGCTCTTTATCCTCCGTTTGAATACGAGCAGGTAACGGTTACGGCAACAATTGGTGATGAGCGGTTTGACGCAAAAGGCAAGCGGGTTTTGTCTTCAGGATGGAAAGAGGTTTACCAAACGGATGAAGCAGATGAGATACTTCCTGAACTTACGGAGGGGCAGGAGCTTCGCGTTTTATCATTAACGAGAACAGAAGGTACAACGAACCCACCTGCACGATTCAATGAAGGAACGCTCTTAACGGCCATGGAAAAGCCGGCTCAATTCCTTAGTAACGAGGATAGAAAGCTTGCCAAAACGTTAGGGGAAACAGGTGGTCTCGGAACCGTCGCAACTCGTGCTGATATTATCGAAAAGCTTTTCAACAGCTTTCTAATTGAAAAAAATGGTAAGGATTTGTCTATTACATCTAAAGGCAAGCAGTTGCTAGATCTTGTTCCTGATGAACTTCAATCACCTGCCCTTACAGCCGAGTGGGAGCAAAAGCTTGAAGCAATAGGCAAAGGTAGTCTAACGAAGCAGGCGTTCATTGAAGAAATGAAAGCATATGCGGATGAAACAGTGAAGAAAATCAAATCGAGTACGAAGAAATATAAGCATGATAACCTAACAGGAACGAAATGTCCCGATTGTGGTAATTTAATGTTAGAAGTAAAAAACAAAAAAGGCAAAATGCTTGTCTGTCAGGATCGTGAGTGTGGTTATCGCAAAGGGAAAAGCAAAGTAACAAATGCTCGTTGTCCGAAATGTAAAAAGAAACTTGAGCTTCATGGTCAGGGTGACGCTCAAACATTTGTCTGCAAATGTGGCCATAAAGAAAAGCTTTCATCGTTTAACGAGCGACGAAAAAAGGAAAAGAATAACAAAGCATCGAAAAGAGACGTATCAAGCTATATGAAAAAACAGGGAAATGATGAACCAGTTAATACTGCACTAGCTGATGCTCTGGCTAAATTAAAACTCGATCAGGACAAGTAACAGGGAGCAGGGAAACCTGCTCCCTTCATACATACAAATCCTAATATACCAATTGTTCAATAAAATGCATAAAGAGAGTCTAAAGTTGCCGTTTGGGTATCTAACCATGTAAAATTAAGCAGGTTGTGCGTCATTGTCATAGGAGCATATTTTACTAATATTAGTAGTATTGAGCATATTTTCAAACATTTCCGTTTGTTTCAATTATAGTAAAGTAATACTTAAACTAAAAATATGAAGAAACTTAAGAAACGAGGATTCGTTTCAAAAAGGAGGCTGTCCATGGTCGATTCAATCTTATTCAATATTATGCTTGTTGGTGCTCTTGGCATCTTTTCGCAGTGGATTGCCTGGCGTTTCCATTTGCCCGCCATTGTTGTTATGTCCATAATTGGGCTTTTGGTCGGTCCGGTCTTTGGGTTGATACACCCTGAAGAGGTGTTTGGAGGATTATTTGATCCATTTGTATCAATCGCTGTAGCTATTATTCTTTTTGAAGGAAGTTTAAATCTTGATTTTCGTGAGATTAAAGGACTTGGACGACCCGTCGGAAGAATTGTAACAATAGGAGCTTTTCTAGCATGGCTTCTTGGTTCGCTATCAGCTCATTATGTAGCAGGTCTTTCCTGGGGCGTAGCGTTTGTTATAGGCGGACTATTTATCGTAACTGGGCCAACGGTTATTCTCCCACTGTTAAGACAGGCTAAGCTAAAGCCAAGGCCAGCAAAAATTTTGAAGTGGGAAGGGATTATAGTTGATCCTTTAGGCGCGCTTCTTGCCGTATTCGCTTTTGAAATTATCAAATTCTTAAAAGTAGAGGAAGCAACTTCAACTGCACTACTCATCTTCTTCCTTGGTTCACTCTTTGCTACACTTTTTGGCTTCCTATGTGGACGAGGAATTGGTTGGATGTTCGAGAAGGGCTATGTACCAGAATTTCTAAAGTCTCCAGTTGTTTTTGCTGTCGTCATTATGTGTTTCACAGTAGCAGATGAAATCACTCATGAAACAGGGCTATTAGCCGTTACTGCCATGGGTATTACTCTTGCGAATATGCACATTTCATCTATTGACGACATGAGACACTTTAAAGAAAACATTTCGGTTCTGCTCATATCAACGATCTTTATTATGTTAACAGCATCACTTTCTGTTGATACGTTGCTTGAAATATTCCATTGGCAAATTCTTGCCTTTGTTCTCCTTATGCTATTTGTAGTTAGACCACTATCGATTTGGCTCTCTACGATCGGAACGGATCTTTCTTGGCAAGAGAAGACGCTTGTAGGGTGGATTGCTCCTCGCGGAATTGTTGCGTTAACTGTAGCAAGTTATTTTGCGAGCGTATTACTTGATGCAGGGTTTGAAGATGCAAAGATTCTAATGTCGCTAACTTTTGCACTCGTATTCGCAACGGTAGTTGTTCACGGGTTCTCCATTCGCTGGACTGCTGAAAAGCTTGGGCTTGCAAGTGAAGGGCAACCTGGGGTTGTTATTGTAGGAGGTAGCACTTTCTCAACAGCGCTATCTAAAACACTGACAGAGCTGAAAATCCCAGTTCTCGTAACCGACTCATCATGGCAAAGGTTAATAACAACCCGAAAAGCAGGTGTTCCTTTCTATAGAGGTGAAATTCTTTCAGAACAAACGGAATACCACTTGGATTTAACACCTTACGAATACATGCTTGCAGCAACGGAGCTAGATTCTTATAATGCTCTGGTATGTACGACATTTGTTCCTGAAATAGGTCGTAATAACCTGTTTCAGTTAAGTCTCAGGAACGATCGCGGAGACGATTTAGAAGAGCTTGTGCATACAATCGGCGGTCGTGTTGCCTTTAAAGAAGGAGCGACATGGGAAAGTCTTAATCGTAAAGTTGAGAGCGGGTATGTTTTCCGCAAGACGAATATCACACAGCAATATACGTTTGATAAATACCTTGATGAAAGTGACGAAGAAATAATTATGCTCTTTCTTAAGAAGCCTTCTGGAAGTCTTGAATTCTTTGCGCATGATTCCCAAACAAGAGCTGAAGCAGGAGATGTAATCGTTAGTCTCATGCCACCAAGTAAAGAGTTTAATCGAATTCGAGAAAAGTTAGAGAAACAACGTAATGGTGATAAAAATGGCAAAACGAAAGATGAGTAAAGCTCCCAGTTCGGGAGCTTTTTGTTTTTGCGAAAGTCATTTCTATTTGCACTAACGCACCATGTTACTATGATATTCTTAATTCAAGGCTTTTTTCTAAAAGATTGTTGTTTTTGAAAGTATTTTCGTAAAAGAACCTGACTACGCTAATTGGAGCGGAAGGATGCTCGACTCCTGCGGGACTAGCGGGACAGGTGAGACCCCACAGGCGAAGCCGAGGAGGCTCACCGCCCGCCCCGCGGAAAGCGAGCATCCTGCAGCGGAAATTAACCCACGCTTATAGNAGCAACAATGTAAAAGAGCCTTTCTAAAAGATTGTTGTTTTTTGAGCGGAAATAAACTCGATATAGCAAAAATGTCTATGAACAGCTTTATTCAAAGACTTTGTTAGCTCATATTGTTCATTACAATAACCAATTCAATAACACTCATGGAGGCTTCTATATGTATGATATAGCCATTATTGGCGCTGGAGTAAGTGGGATTTTCCTCGCTTACAAACTAACGCTTCAGCATCCGGAATACAAAATTATTATGATAGATAAAGGAAAAAAGCTTTCGGAAAGAACGTGTGGAGCTGAGTCCAAAAGTAGCTGCACGTGTGAGGTTTGTGATCAATACATAGGCTTTGGCGGACTTGGTAAATCGGAAGGTAAATTTAATTACACGAATGATTTTGGTGGAAGTCTTGGAAGGAAGATAGGCAATCAGAAAGCTGAGAACCTCATGTCTCAGGTGGATGATGTGATTTGCTCGTTTGGGGGTAGTACTGCAGAGCTTTACCATACTCATAGCCCGATCTTACAACAACGAACAAAAGGGCACGGATTAGATGTCTTATCAACTTCTGTAAGACATCTTGGGACAGCACTCGCTACAACCGTTTTACAGAACGTATATGACTATCTTTTAAACCGAATTGAAATGTGGTTTGAAACGGATGTTTCCTCTATTAGTAAGAACGAATCCTTTATTCTCGATACAAACCACGGAACGGTTAAAACGAAAAAAGTTGTGATTTCTACTGGTAATAGCGGCGGCGAATGGTTGCATAGTCAGTGTAATCAATTAGGACTCAAACCAGGTCCTTCGCGCGTTGATTTGGGTTTACGAGTTGAAATGCGTGGAAATCAGCTTGATCAGATTCTGCAAGAAGCATTTGAGACAAAGCTCCATATCGAAGGGGAAGGTTATGAAGGAACGACCTACTGCATGAATCCAAATGGAAGGATTATTCGAAAGTATCAGCGTGGTTTAGTTATGGCGGATGGCCAGAATAAACGTGAAGAAGACTCACCAGGGAGTAATTTGAATTTCACATTATTTGTTCCTTCGTTCTTTGCTACGAAGAAAGAAGCCGATCAATTTGCTGAGAAAGTGATTGGTGACATTAATCAGCAAAGGGGACGGATCGTAGTTCAGCGCCTTCAGGACTTAAGAAATGGAAGACACACGAACGATTCCAGCATTGCCGAAAATCCAATCCAATCCTCTTTAGAAGCTGAAGGCGGGAATTTAGTAGATGAAGTACCTGAGAAATTTGTGAAAGCTCTTCTTGAATTTCTAGATGCGCTTCAAAATGTGCTGGGGGAGTCGATCGATGACGATACGTTAGTATATGGAATGGATGGGAAATTCTACGAACCTAAAATCAAAACGAGTGAGCAATTCGAAACGGAAGTGCCAGGATTATATTTAATTGGGGATTGTTCTGGAGAAACTCATTCGTTATCTCAAGCTGCTGCGAGCGGGCTATACGTGGGAGAGAGCATATGAAAAGACTCTTTTCGTATACATTGTTGCTAGTTGAGTGGGTGAATTTCCGCTCCAGGATGCTCGCTTTCCGCGGGGCGGGCGGTGAGCCTCCTCGGCACGCTTGGGCGTACCTGCGGGGTCTCACCTGTCCCGCTAATCCCGCAGGAGTCGAGCACCCTTCCGCTCCAATCAATAAGTGTGGTTTTTTCAACATCTGTATCAACAGCAACAATCTTTTAGAAAAGAGTCTTTAGAAAAGAGCATATGAAAAAAAGATCGGCTCATGGCCGATCTTTCGTTTGAAACCCTTATGAAACAGGGGACTCAGATAATGACTTTTCCCTTTTGGAAAGAAACTTTAGTGTGAAAATGACCAACGCAATAATCGCTATGAGAGATAATCCGAGATAGAGGTTACTATATATAAGATTATCGTTTGTTCTCGACAAAGGGTTCATAACAAAGGAAACGTTTTTCATATCAAGAAGACGTCCAAAAATAGCTGAGCTAAATGCGCCTGCCATGAAGTTCAGTAAGTTAAAAATCCCCATTCCAACTCCGTTCTGATTATCTGGCAGGATCGTTGAAAGCAAGTCTGCCGTTGAACTTTGGATAAGTGGGAAGCCGAGATAAGCTATTAATAGACAGGGTGCGATGACCCATGCGTTGTAGCCTGAGAAAGTTGAAATAAAGAATGTTCCACTCGCAATAAGAATAAGAGCGAGTTTAACGACAACAGTAGCACCTTTTTGCTCGATAATCTTCCCGCCAAACTGACCAATTAAGCCAGCTGCCATTGCTCCGGGGAAGAGCACAAGTCCAATGTTTAATGTAGATAATTCATTCAGATCTCGAAGCATAATTGGGATAACAAAGATTAGTCCAAACAATGCGGATGTTCCGAGAAAACTAGTCAGAACGGTAATTGTGTATTTGGTGTTCTTTAGGATAACTGGATCAATAAACGGCTGCTTAATGGTAAATGTTCTCCATAGGAAGAGAATAAAGAAGACGATAAAGCTTACAAGTAAATACCAACTCAACAGTGTAATATAAAACAGCAGTGAGGCAACGGAAATGGCCATGAGAGCCGCTCCGGGTAAATCGATAGAACCTTCACGTTTTTCTTCATCTGGAAGCCATTTTCGGAACAGTGGAATCGCGAGCGCTGTTGCTACTGAGAATAGAAAGAGGAAGCGCCAGTTCAATGTTCCGCCGACTACGCCACCAATAATTGGCCCTACACCAGATGCAAAGGCAACGGTTGAAGAAATCAATCCAAAAACCCGGCCTTTTTCTTTAGGAAGGAAACGAATTGGGACGATGAAAGCAAGTGCTGGAATGGTAGCTCCTCCAACTGCTTGGAGAATGCGGGCTGCTAGCAGCGTTGGATAGTTGGGTGATAGGAACCCAATAAAAGCACCAAGCGAGAAAATACTAATTCCAATAGTGAATAGCGTCTTAATCGGATAGATATCAGCAAGCTTTCCGTACATTAACGAGCCGATGGCAAAGACTAAGATATATGAAGTTAACACCCAGCTTACTTCTGAAGGACTTAGGTTAAACGAGGCTGCGATATCGGGAATAGCTACATTAAACATTGTCCCATTCATAACTGCGAAGGCTAGAATTGTACAAACAAGGATAATAAGCCTCTTTTTGTCAGACGCGTCTAATGTTGCGTGTTCATGTTTATTTGGTGGAGTCATTGTTACCCTTCTTTCAATTTATACTGCCGCCTGTATAAAGGCGGAAGAGGTTATTTTTCTCTAGCGTCTCTTTATTTAGTAACACGAAATAATGCATAGACCTATTTATCATAGAGGCTAACAAAAGTAATGTAAAATAAGTTGCTTTGAAAGGATGCCTCTTATTTCCAGTTATAGACAACCGTGTGCTTTTCGATTATGATGAGGTGGGAGAAACTGCTTAAGTGGAGGAACGGCTATGCCAACTATTAAAGATGTTGCGAAGCGCGCAGGCGTTTCACGAACAACAGTATCACGAGTACTTAATGACAACGGTTATGTTAGTCATGAGGCGAGAACGCGTGTCGTCGAAGCGGTTAAAGAGATGGGGTATATTCCTAGTGCTCATGCCAAAACGATGCGAACGAAGCGATCGGGCGTTATCGGTGTTATTCTACCAAGAATTAGCACTGAAACAGCTAGTAGAGTTGTAAATGGAATTGAAGAGGAATTGGCAGCTAACGGCTATCAAATTCTTCTAACAAATACTCAATTGAAACCTGAGAAGGAAATTCAAAATATTAAACTATTGAAAAGTCGTCAGGTAGACGGCATTATTTTACTTGCTACAAATCGAAACCAGGATTTGCTTGAAACAATTGCTGATCTATCAATCCCTTTTGTAGCACTTGGCCAAGAACTTACGGGTGTCACATCTGTTGTTTATGATGATTATCATTCAGCGTTTGACGTAACGGAGTCTTTCATTTCGGAGGGACATCAACAGATAGGGTTTATCGGGGTACCTGAAACCGATCATGCCGTTGGATTCCTTCGTAAGCAAGGATATCTAGATGCAATGGCAAAGCACAATCTTCCTGTTAAAGAAGAGTGGATTCAGGATGGGAATTTCAGTTTTGAATCAGGGTATCAAGCAGCGAAGCAGTTAATGGAACAAGCACAGGTCAAGCCGACAGCTGTTTTTGCTGTAACTGATCGAATGGCTATTGGTGCATTAGGTTATCTAAAAGAAAACCAAATTAACGTTCCTAGTGAGGTAGCCTTGTTTGGTATAGGAGCATCTGATTTGTCAAAGCATGTAACACCACCGCTATCCACCGTTGACTATTTCAATGAAGATGCAGGCCAAAAAACAGCTCAACTTATTTTGGAACAGTTAACAGGAAAAATAATAGAAAAAGAAAAAATCAAACTTAACTATAGACTTATAAAAAGAGATAGTGTATAGTAGCTTCTGAAAGCGATATCACTTCTTTTTTACACGATGTGGAATCGTTCACACAAAATAGTAAACGTTTTAATCGTCAAAACAGGGAATAGATTTCAGGAAATGTAAACGCTCGCATTCATTCTTTTAAGTAATGTGGAATCGATACCACACGAAGAAACATATCGGAGGGAGAAATCAAAATGGCGACAAATCGTGAAATTGCACAAGAAGTCATTGAAGCAATTGGTGGACAAGAGAATATTCAATCAGTTGCACACTGTGCAACAAGGCTTCGCATTATGGTTCATGATAAAGAGAAGATCGATCAAGAAAGAGTAGAAGGAGTTGAGAAAGTAAAAGGTGCTTTCTATAACTCTGGTCAGTATCAAGTGATCTTTGGAACAGGGACGGTTAACCGCATTTATGATGAGGTAACAGCACTAGGTGCAACAGGTTCAACGAAAGCAGATCAAAAAGAAGAGTCCGCTAAACAAGGCAATGCCTTCCAACGTGCGGTCCGTTCGTTTGGTGACGTATTTGTTCCAATTATACCGGCCTTAGTTGCAACTGGACTATTTATGGGGCTACGTGGTCTTGTTCTTCAAGAGCAGATCCTAGCGTTCTTCGGACTAACACCAGGAGATATCTCAGATAACTTCATTCTGTTTACACAAGTATTAACAGATACAGCGTTTATCTTTCTACCAGCACTTGTAGCGTGGTCAACATTCCGAGTATTCGGAGGAAATCCAACCATAGGGTTAGTGCTCGGTTTAATGCTTGTTACCCCAGCACTTCCAAACGCATGGGAAGTAGCTGCAGGAAATGCAGAGCCGCTTAAATTTCTAGGATTTATACCGGTTGTTGGGTATCAGGGCTCCGTTATTCCAGCCTTCGTCGCAGGTTTCTTAGGTGCCAAGCTTGAGAAGCGGATTCGTAAAATGGTTCCAGAGTCGCTCGATCTGATTCTTACTCCATTTCTAGTACTGCTTATTATGATTACACTGTCTCTATTTGCAATCGGACCAATTTTCCATACGGTTGAAGAGTATATTATGGCAGGAACAATCTACATTCTTGATCTTCCATTCGGCTTAAGTGGATTGATTATCGGATTCTTCCACCAGATTATCGTTATTACTGGTGTACACCATATCTTCAATTTCCTTGAGATTCAGTTATTTGAAAACCTAGGTTTCAACCCGTTTAACCCGATCATCTCTGCTGCAATCGCTGCACAGGGTGGAGCTGCACTTGCTGTAGGTCTCAAAACGAAGTCGAAAAAGCTAAAGGCACTTGCGCTTCCGTCATCACTTTCTGCATTCCTTGGAATTACAGAGCCAGCGATCTTTGGTGTTAACCTTCGCTACATGAAGCCATTTGTTATGGGACTTATCGGTGGCGCGGTTGGTGGATTCCTTGCCTCTTTATTCAAATTGAAAGCAACGGGTCTTGCTGTAACGGTTATACCAGGAACACTTCTATTCTTAAATAGCCAGATTTTCTTGTACCTTCTCGTAAATATCATCTCAATTGGTATCGCGTTTGGTTTAACATGGGCGTTCGGTTACAAAGACGGCATGCTTGATAAATAGAAATAAACAAAGGGGGCCTCATCGAGCGGGCCCCTTTTCAAAATAGAGAGGAAAAGGGTGAGAATGATGCTTGAGCGAAATGAGGAATTAAAAGAATTAGCGATAAAAGAAATGGAAGCACACCGTGAGACCGTGGAGGGTGATCATTACCGTTCTCGTTATCACCTTATGCCACCTGTAGGTCTATTAAATGATCCAAATGGATTCATTCAGTGGAAAGGTGTCTATCATGTATTCTTCCAGTGGATGCCATTCAGTACTGAACACGGCGCCAAATTCTGGGGTCACTATACGTCAACTGACTTAGTTCATTGGGAGCTCGCTCCTACCGCATTAACTCCAGGAGATTGGTACGATAAGAACGGCTGTTATTCTGGTAGTGCGATTAGCCATGAAGATAAAATGCTCCTTTTCTACACAGGTAATGTGAAAGATGAGGCGGGCAATCGTGAAACGTATCAGTGTCTTGCGGAGTCAACGGATGGCATTCATTTCGACAAGAAAGGCGTTATACTTGATCTACCTGAAGGATATACGGCACATTTTCGAGATCCGAAAGTATGGCAGCATTTAGATAAATGGTATATGGTAATCGGAACGCAGAATCTTGCTGAAGAAGGTAGAGTTGTCCTTCTTGAATCGAGTGATCTAAAGAACTGGGAACTAAAAGGGGATGTAACTGCCTCAGGTCATCAAGAAGTAGGATCGTTCGGTTATATGTGGGAGTGCCCTGATTTATTTGAATTAGATGGGACAGACGTTCTACTCTTTTCTCCGCAAGGACTTGAGCCTGAGGGTGACTTGTATCAGAATGTTTACCAAACCGGCTACCTAACGGGTCAGCTTGATTATAAAGAAGGCAAGTTATCTCACGGTTCGTTTAGGGAACTTGATCGTGGATTTGAATTCTATGCTCCTCAAACGACGCTTGATGAAAATGGACGACGCTTGTTAATCGGCTGGATGGGCGTGCCTGAGCAGGGAGAAGACCATCATCCAACAAGAGAGCACAAGTGGATTCATATGTTAACCATTCCACGTGAGTTGCACTATGTGAATGACAAGCTAATTCAACGCCCTGTGCCAGAATTACAAGCATTGCGTCATGAAAGAGTAGAGAAAACGGCGAGTCTTTCAAATGAAAAAATAGAATGGACAGAAATGAACGGTACTGTTTATGAATTACTTTTACACCTTAAAAAAATAGATGGATCTTTCTCTATTCATTTCCGAAATCATGCCTCGATGATTTTTGATTCAGAAGAACAGAAACTCACATTTAAGCGAGTGAGCTTTATTGATGGCAAAGAGGAATCTCGTAGTTGTTCAATTGCAGAAGTAAGGGAGCTTCGATTCTATGTAGATGCATCCTCAATCGAAGTGTTTGTAAATGGTGGAGAAGAAGTCTTCACGTCAAGAATTTTCCCAAGTGAAAATGAGGAGAGTCTTGTTTTCAAGGCAGTTGGTGAAGTTCAATTCGAAGCAATCAAATGGAACCTCCATTAAAATGTTATATAGTAAATCCCCGGCATCCATTGCCGGGGATTTCATAGTTAAATAGAGCGAATAATTCCGCCTTCTACACGCTGTGCAGAACCATTAATGGCTGATGATAGTGGTGATGCAAGGAAAGTGACTGTGCTAGCAACTTCCTCAACTGTCGCAAAGCGTTGAATAAGAGAAGTAGGTTCGTTGTCTTTAAAGTAATCTTCCGTGAACTTCTCTAGATCTTTACCTTCTTCAGCTGCAGCACCTTTCATAAATGCTGCTACACCGTCAGTCCATGTAGGTCCTGGTAGAACAGAGTTTACTGTCACATTCGTTCCTTTTGTCATTTCAGCCAGTCCGCGTGACAAACTGATGAGCGAGCTTTTTGTTACTGAGTACGGAATCATCTGAGCAAGTGGTTTAACTCCAGCTTCACTCGCGATGTTTAAGACGCGTCCTGTGTCACGAGCTAGCATTTCTGGTAGGAATTGACGTGAAAGGCGAACTGCACTAACAACATTTGTTTGGAAATACGTCATCCATTCCTCGTCCGTTACTTCTTCAAATGCTTTTACTTCAAACATGCCCATATTGTTAATGAGAATATCTAAATTTCCTAGGTTCTTAACTTCGTCGACAAGTTTCTCACTTTCATCAGCTTTCGAAAGGTCAGCAACAATACCATGAACTTTACCGAGAGAAGAAAGCTCTTCGACTAGATTGTTAACTCGTTCCTCAGTGCGTCCATTAACGATAACTTCTGCACCTTCTTTTAGTAGTGTTTCAGCAATTCCTTTACCAATTCCAGAAGTGGAACCAGTAACAAGGGCTAATTTATTTGACAATTGTAAGTCCATCAAAATCACTCCTTCGACATTTTTAGCACATTCAAACTGTAGCAAATAAAAGATTAGTATTACAATAAACCTGCCTTAATAATAGAAACGACTTAGAAGCAAACGCTTTTTTATCCATTAAGGTTAAAAGATTCCACAAATATGAACAATTTATGTATGAATTGTGTCGAAAAAGTGATAAAAACATGAGCAACTTTTGACACTTTGTGACATATGTCACATTCTATGTAAGAACCTGCTACAATAACCAGTGTTAACAGGTGTTTACTGTCATTTTTTGTTTAAATCTAGTTATCTAATATAGAGAAAGAAAGGAAGGTGGCCTGGCGGTGAAGCGAATGAAGTCGATGCTTGCACTTAGTATGTTTTTTGCGGTTATGGTGCTGAGTGGCTGTAGTAACTTAACAGTGCTTGATCCAAAAGGACCTGTAGCGGAACAACAAGCAAATCTAATTCTATTCTCGATTGGGTTTATGCTTTTTATTGTTGTTGTCGTATTTGTTCTATTTACTCTAATTCTAGTAAAATATCGCGAGCGTAAAAGCGGTCCTGAATACGAGCCTCCACATATTGAGGGTAATGTATTCCTTGAAATCGTATGGACTGTTATTCCGATCATAATTCTAGTTGTTCTAGCAATTCCAACTGTTCAAACGATCTTTGCTTTAGAGGAAGCTCCAGAAGCAACTTCACACAAAGATCCGATCGTCATTCATGCGACATCAGTCGATTGGAAATGGGTATTTAGTTATCCAGAAGAAAATATTGAGACGGTTAACTATCTTCATATTCCAGAAGATCACCCTATTCTATTTAAATTGGCTTCTGCAGACTCAATGGGTTCATTCTGGATCCCATCACTTGGCGGGCAGGAATATACAATGTCCGGTATGATGAATGAGCTCTTCTTACAAGCAGATGTTCCTGGTGAATATCGAGGACGTAATGCCAACTTTACGGGTGAAGGATTTACAGAGCAGACGTTCACGGTAACGGCTGAATCAGAAGAAGATTACGAAGAGTGGGTAGAAGAAGCACAAGATGCGCCTGAACTTACTCAAGAAAAATACAATGAACTCATGATGAAAGGTCATGTGGAAGAGATGACATTCTCAGAAACGCACCTTCAATGGGTTGACCATGGAATGGATGCCGAATACGCAACAAAAGTACGTAACGGCGAACCAACTGATGATGAGTCTTCAGAAATGGATCACTCAGAAATGAACCATGATGACGATGACAAAGAATCTGAGGAACATTCGCATTAAGAAAGGAGGAAGACACCATGAGATTGGATGAATTTTTTGTTACCGGTGATCCACTTATATACGGCGCTGACGTTTCGATTGCGCTAACACTGATCGGTGCAATCTTCGCCTTAACCTATTTCAAGAAGTGGAAATGGTTGTGGTCTGAATGGTTAACAACAGTTGACCACAAGAAACTCGGTATTATGTATATCATCGCAGCAGTTCTTATGCTATTCCGCGGTGGTGTAGACGCCATGCTCATGAGAGCGCAGTTAACGGTTCCAGATGCAGGCTTCTTGGATGCGAAACACTACAACGAAATCTTTACAACACACGGAACAATCATGATTATTTTCATGGCCATGCCGTTTTTAATTGGTTTAATAAACGTTGTTGTACCACTACAAATTGGTGCGCGAGACGTTGCATATCCGTTCTTAAACGCAGTAAGTTTTTGGACATTCTTCATGGGGGCTATGCTCTTTAACATTTCATTTGTTATTGGTGGATCTCCTTCAGCAGGGTGGACAAGCTATGTTCCTCTAGCTGGACTCGAATTGAGCCCTGGAGTAGGGCAGAACTACTACCTCCTTGGCTTGCAAATTGCCGGTATCGGTACATTGCTAACGGGTATTAACTTCCTCGTTACAATCTTGAAAATGAGAGTACCATCAATGAAGCTCATGCAAATGCCGATCTTCACATGGTCTTCATTAATTACAATGGTTATTATCATTTTTGCATTCCCGGTTCTTACCGTGGCACTTGCACTTATGACATTTGACCGTTTGTTCGGAAGTCACTTCTTCACAATGATGGATGGCGGTATGCCGATGCTATGGGCAAACCTATTCTGGATTTGGGGACACCCTGAAGTATACATTGTTATTCTTCCGGCATTTGGTATGTTCTCAGAAATTATTAGTACTTTTGCACGTAAAACAATTTTCGGTTATAAAGCAATGGTATACTCTATGGTTATTATTGCTGGATTAAGCTTCCTTGTATGGGTTCACCACTTCTTTACAATGGGTGCAGGTGGAGCAGTTAACTCATTCTTCTCCATCACAACGATGCTGATAGCCGTACCGACCGGTGTGAAAATCTTCAACTGGCTTTTCACACTCTACAAAGGGCGAATACGGTTTACGACAGCGATGCTATGGGCACTTGCGTTTATCCCGAACTTCGTTATCGGTGGGGTAACCGGTGTAATGCTAGCAATGGCTGCAGCTGACTATCAATATCACAATACGTACTTCCTTGTCGCTCACTTCCACTACGTGTTGATCTCAGGTACGGTATATGCTTGTTTCGCAGGTCTATACTTCTGGTACCCTAAGATGTTCAATCACCGTTTGAACGAGCGTCTAGGAAAATGGAGTTTCTGGATCTTCGTAGCTGGATTCAACTTATGTTTCTTCCCGATGTATTTCCTAGGTCTTGCAGGAATGCCTCGTCGTGTTTACACGTACGGTGTCGCAGATGGCTGGATGAGCATGAACGTACTTGCTACATTCGGTGGTTTGTTAATGGGAATCGGATTCTTGATTCTTGTTTACAACATCTACTACAGCTTCCGTTACTCTCCACGCGAAACAACGGGAGACCCGTGGGATGCTAGAACACTTGAATGGTCAACTCCAGCTCCAGTACCGCATTACAACTTTGCTCATCTTCCTGAAGCAAAGGGTCATGATGCATTCTGGATTATGAAAGAAGAGATTAAACAAGGTAAGAAGCCAGAAAAGAAACCATATAAACCGATCCATATGCCAAGCTATTCAGGCGTGCCGGTTGTGATGAGTGTGTTCTTCTTCATCGCAGGGTTCGGAATGGTCTTCTCATGGAATTGGATGTCAATTCTCGGATTAATTGGTGTTCTTGCAACAATGGTTATTCGCTCATTTGATTACGATAAAGGATTCTACGTTAGCGTAGAAGAGATAGAAGAACATGAAAAGACTACCTAATAAAGGAGGCGTGAAGCATGGAAGCAGTCGAACATTCTCCTAACACGCCTTTAGAATATCAGACGGAAACAGGCCGTCTGAATATTCTAGGGTTCTGGATTTTCCTCGGTGCAGAGATCGCGCTCTTTTCAACACTGTTTGCGACCTACCTAGTATTAGTAGGACGTACTGCAGACGGTCCTGGCCCAGCAGAGCTTTTTGAAATCTCAGGTGTGTTAATTGAAACATTCTTGCTACTAACAAGTAGTTTTACTTGTGGACTAGCGATTCATTATATGAGAAACCACTCGCTTAAAGGCGTGTTTGTCTGGATTGGGATTACACTAGCACTTGGTCTAGGATTCCTAGGCTTTGAAATATATGAGTTCGTGCATTATATCCATGAAGGTGCTGCACTGACAACAAGCGCGTACTGGTCAGCATTCTTTGTTCTTGTTGGAACTCACGGTGCCCACGTGACATTGGGAATTGGATGGATTATCTTGATTCTCATTCAATTAAAACAGCGTGGATTAACACCAGATACATCAAGAAAGGTCTTTATTTCAAGTCTTTATTGGCACTTTCTTGACGTTGTGTGGATCTTCATCTTCACGGCAGTCTACTTGTATGGGATGGTGATGTAAGATGGCCTCTAACAACGAGCAGACAAACAGTCATAGTCACTTTCCATGGAGCCACGTCGTAGGATTCGGTCTATCGATCGTATTAACGTTATTAGCTCTCTGGATTGGTTTCTACTCAGGTTTTAGTCTCACAACAATCATGGTGATTGTCGTAGGACTTGCACTAGTGCAAGCAACCATTCAACTCTTAATGTTTATGCACATTACTGAGAGTGAAGATAGTACTGTTCAAGTTGGTACGATTCTATACGCCGTTTTTATCGCTGTTGCGGTTGTGGCAGGAACGATCTGGGTTATGTCATTCGGCATGCATTATATGTAAATAAAAAAGCTTTATTCAAAAGATATGCTGTTTTAAAAGTGGTAGCTGATTTTCGCTCCAGGATCCTCGCTTTCCGCGGGGCGGGCGGTGAGCCTCCTCGGCGCGTAAGGCGCGCCTGTGGGGTCTAACCTGTCCCGCTAATCCTGCAGGAGTCGAGCATCCTTTCGCTCCAATCAGCTAAGTGTTTCTTTTAATACATCTATTAAAAACAACAAACTTTTAGAAAAAAGCCAAATAAATAAAGCTGTTCACCTGGAAATGGTGGACAGCTTTTTTGTATTATTCTTTAGTTGGTGACATCTTCTTCGCAAGTGAACGTTCCTTAAGGAAAGGACGTGCAAAGATGAGATATGCAGCAAGGTGAGCGAACAGAACATTAATGACAAATAGTGAGATAAAGAGTGTATGTGCTGCTGGAGTCATACCGCCACCGATATAGAAGATTAGCAGAGCCCAAATCGTTACAATGAATGGAATGTGAGCAAGTGCAAGCTTTCTATAATCCTGCCACAGAAACAACGGTGTAGCTGTAATGACGAAAAGATAAACCATATAGACATCCATAAGTGAACAACTCCTTTAATTGATACCGCTTACAAATTATTTATGTGTCGAAACTAAGAATAATTTGTGAATGTTTTGTTACAATTAGTATACCACAATTGTTTGAAAATTGTACACATATTTGAGATTTATTCGTCCTAACTTTATGCTGTAAGTAGATGTAATAGAAAGTGGGACGAACAATGAAAAGGATCATATTACTTATTATATGGGTTGGATTTATTTTCTATTCAGCATTTATAGCACCAGATGGGAGTGGTAGCTATTTATCTGACTTACTAACGATGAATGAACCAGATCCAGGCTTGCTTGCTATGTTTTCATTGCTTGGGGTTTGGCCAGCTGTATTTTGTATTCTGCTTCTTCGGTCTGATCAAGGCTCTGTACCAGCATGGCCTTTCGTTCTTGGTTCATTTGCTCTAGGAGCTTTTAGCTTACTGCCTTATTTTATTCTAAACAGGAAAGTAGAACGAGCAAATCGAATACCTGAGAAGGTACAGCGACTTCTTTCATCCAAAGTGCTTGCCGTAATTCTTATGCTACTAACGATCGTACTAATGGTGTATGGCCTTGTAGCAAGAGAGCCCGGTGTTTATGAAAAAGCATTTCTTGAATCGAACTTTGTTCATGTTATGACAATTGATTTCGCAGTGTTAACAGTACTTTCGATCATCGCGTTACGCGATCGAGATCAAGTATCAGGACTTGCAGGCATCCTTCCAATTATAGGACCACTCATTGTTACTATGAAAAAACAACAAACGATACAGGAGGACTACCATGCGTAAACTTGAAAAACATGAAGTAATGGATGCCATTCGACTTTCCGAATATGCATTTCAATATCATGTCCCTGAAAAGGATTTAGAAAAACGGAAAGCAGCTTACCTAAAACATGAGATGTGGGGAGACTTCGATGGCGATGATCTTGCAGCCAAACTTCACCTTATTAACTTTAAGACGTGGATCGCCGGAAAACAGTTTGCAATGGGCGGAATTGCCTCAGTTGCTACATATCCCGAATATAGAAGGGGAGGACGAGTTGCGAAGCTTCTTCGTCATGCTTTATCTAAGATGAAAAACAAAGGACAAAGCATTTCTTACCTACACCCATTTGATATTTCGTTTTACCGCAAATTTGGTTTTGAAGTTCTGAGTAGTTGGAAAAAGCTCAAATTGAAAAAAGAAGACTTTAAGCCATTACCTTGCGTAAGTGGAAAAGTGCGCCGAATTCCGCTAGAGCAAGTGTATGAGACGCTTAACCCAGTATACGAAACGTTCGCCAATCGCTTTAACGGAATGCTCGCTCGAACGGAGGACTGGTGGAAAGAACGCGTCTATTCTGAAGGTTTCTTATTTGCAAGCTATACAAATAGAAGTGGAGAGATAACTGGCTACGCATATTATCAAATAAAAGACCATTCGCTTGAAATAGAGGAATTCGTCTGTCTAGACGGCGAAGCTAGACGTGGTCTCTGGAATTACTTTTGTCAGCATGACTCCATGATTGATAACGGTACGCTCCTTACGCATGAAGGTGATCCTTTCCCTTTTCTCCTTGCCAATCCAAAAGTGAAAACAAAGGTAGAAGCCTATTTCATGGCTCGAATCGTAGATGTAGAATCTTTCCTAACTGACTATCCCTTTACACTTGATCAAAATGAATCACTCTTCTTACATATTAATGATGACCATGCAGAGTGGAACAACGGAAGCTTTCATATTAAGAGTGATGGAGTGGATATTTACCGTGGCGATAAAGTTAACGCGTCATGTGAACATCCACCAAAACGTGGACTCCGCTGTTCAATCAATACACTTACAGCTATTTTAACTGGGTATCAGAAAGCTGAGTTTCTATATGAAGCAGGGTTGTTGGAAGGTTCTGAGAAAGACTTGGAGCTTTTGAAGAAGATTGTGCCTGAGAGGGAAACGAATTTTATGGACTTTTTCTAGAGTGAGAGAGAACCTCTATTCCTAAACGTTTAAGGAATAGGGGTTTTTTGTTTAGGTTGCATTTGTTTTGAGAGATATGAAATGGTGAGTATACTTGGAGAGCTTCGTTACCGGGTTTTAGCGGTTCTGAGTTATCAATAAATTAAAAATTTATTTGGTGGACATAAAGGCAGCAAATCAACGCTGAATTAATAAAAATTAATAAAATATATTAATTTTCTTATGAATAGTATGTTTAACTTTTCATGTTAACTGGTAATAGTACTTATGAAAAGGATTGAAAAAATGATTGTTTATGAATGGTTCATCCTTTTACGCTTTATTTGACAAGATACCCCCATGGGTATAAAATGACGATGTGGTTAACAAAGAAATATTATATTTTTTTATTTCATCTCATACCCACATGGGTAATGATGAGATGGATTGATTTGGGGAATAAGTAATACTCAAGGAGGTAATGAACATGAAGGAAATTAAACCAGAAGATGTAGCAAAAAAAGTAAAAAATAATGAAAATCTAAGCATTATTGATGTGCGTGAGGACGAAGAGGTAGCACAAGGTAAGATTTCAGGTGCAACTCATATTCCTTTAGGTGAATTGCCAGACAGATTAGATGAAATTGATCAATCCAAAGAACATATCATGGTATGCCGTTCAGGCGGACGAAGCGGTAAGGCTTATCAATTGTTAGATGAGAAAGGCTACAACGTACGAAATATGACAGGCGGCATGCTTGAATGGAAAGACGATGTAGAGAAATAAAGGAGGATTCATGATGAGCTTAGTAGCAAATGAAACCTTGGACGCAAAAGGATTAGCGTGTCCGATGCCGATCGTTAAAACCAAGAAAGCAATAAAGAATCTGGATCCAGGTCACGTCATCGAAGTACAAGCAACAGATAAAGGATCAACTGCTGATATTAAAGCTTGGTCAGAATCTACAGGACATCAGTATTTAGGCACTGTAGAAGACGGAGAAGTTCTGAAGCACTATATAAGAAAAGCAAGTGAAGAAGAAACATCTGAGGAAAAGAAGCATGAAAATGTTCTTGATCTAGACGGTCTTCGTAGCAAATTAGATGGTGAAGAAAATATATCGATCTTGGATGTACGTGAACCTGCTGAATATGCGTTCGGACACATTCCAGGCGCGGTGAACATACCCCTGGGGGAACTAGAAGAACGTTTCAACGAACTTAACCAGGATGGGGATATTCACGTCATATGCCGTACTGGTAACCGTAGTGATTTAGCTGCTCAAAAACTAAGTGAAAAAGGTTACAAAAATGTGAAGAACGTTGTACCGGGCATGTCCGACTGGCAGGGCCCAACAGAGAAAAGTAATTAATTACACTTTATTTAAATGGAGGAATTTAAGATGGCTAATACAAAAGTAGCAATTATCGCAGCGAATGGAAGTCTTTTTGACGCATATAAAGTATTGAATGTGGCAACAGCCGCTGCAGCGTCTGATGCAGAGGTAGGTATCTTCTTTACTTTTGAAGGTCTTAATTTGATCCATAAAGAAGGTCACAAGAATTTAGCAATTCCTGAAGGAAAAGAGCATTTCCAAGAAGGCTTTGAGAGAACGAATGTACCATCAATCGAAGAGCTTATTGGTATCGCGCAAGAATTAGATATTAAATTAATTGCTTGCCAAATGACAATGGACGTTATGAATCTTGAAAAAGAAGACTTCGTTGATGGAATTGAAGTTGGTGGCGCAGCATCGTATATCGATTATGCGAAGGATGCTAATATCTCATTAACATTCTAAGTATAAGGAGGATTCTATCTTGTCTGTAAAGACGATTACAACTAACGAAATAGCAAATAAAATTGTGAATAACAAAGAGACCACAATCCTTGATGTTCGAAACACCGATGAATTTGATGATTGGAAAATTGAAGGCGGAAATGTGCACGTCATTAACGAACCATACTTTAACTTACTAGATGGTATTGAAGATGTAGAAGATAAACTTGGTAAGGATCAGGAAATCATCGTAATTTGTGCTAAAGGCGGTTCATCGCAAATGGTGGCGGAAATGTTTGATGAAGCTGGCTTTACAGATGTTTATTCTCTTGAGGGCGGAATGAAAGCTTGGAGTGAACACTTAGAGCCAACGAAGATTGCAGATCTAAATGGTGATGGAAGCCTTTATCAATTCGTCCGTCTAGGAAAAGGGTGTCTATCATACTTTATTGAGTCTGATGGCGAAGCCGCGATTGTTGATACAAATAGAATGATTGATATTTATGAAAAATTTGCAGAAGAAAAGGGTGTGCAGATTAAGCACTTAATCGATACCCACCTACATGCTGATCATATTTCTGGTGGGCGTAGTCTTGCAGAAAAAGTTGATGGAACGTACAACCTTCCTCCAAAAGATGCAACAGAGGTTACGTTCGACTACACACCGCTTGAAGAAGGAAACGATATTGTCGTTGGCAATACAACTGTGAAAGTACAGCCGATCTATTCACCAGGTCACACAATTGGGAGCACGTCACTCATTATCGATGATCAGTATCTTCTAACTGGCGATATTCTATTTGTAGAATCAATTGGACGTCCTGACCTTGCTGGTAAGGCTGAAGACTGGGTTGGAGATTTGCGCAATACGTTATACAATTGTTACAAAGAGCTTTCAAATGACTTAATCGTATTACCTGCTCACTTCTCATTTTCTAGTGAGTTAGGTGAAGGTGGACAAGTATCTGCGCGATTAGGAGATCTTTATGAGAAAAATTCAGGTCTTCAAGTAGATGATGAAGAGGAATTTAGAAGCATGGTAACAGACAATCTTCCGCCACAGCCAAATGCTTATGAAGAAATTAGAAAAACGAACATGGGGAAAGTTACCCCTGATAATGAAGAACAACGTGAGATGGAAATTGGACCAAACCGCTGTGCGGTTCACGGATAATAAGGAGGATAATCATGGAATCAACTAAAGTATTAGACGCAAAAGGTCTGGCATGCCCGATGCCAATCGTGAAAACAAAGAAATCAATTCAGGAATTAAACTCAGGAGAAGTACTTGAGGTGCATGCAACAGATAAAGGTGCAAAAAGTGACATCGCAGCTTGGGTGAAATCTGGTGGTCATGAACTTCTTCAAGATACAGAAGAAGATGGCGTACTAAAATTCTGGATTAAAAAAGCATAAATAAATAAAAAATAAGGGCCCACAGGGTCCTTATTTAAATGATAAGAAGGTGAAAATGATGGAAATGGACTATAGTATTTATTTCTTAACCGTCATCTTTCTAATCGGTTTCGTCGGTTCATTCGTCTCAGGAATGGTGGGAATTGGCGGATCGATCATCAAATATCCAATGCTCCTCTATATTCCAGCTTTCCTAGGATTATCAGCGTTCACTGCCCATGAAGTTGCAGGTATTAGTGCGGTGCAAGTCCTATTCGCTACAATCGGTGGTGTATGGGCATATCGAAAAGGCGGTTATTTAAACAAAACATTAATACTCTATATGGGTGTTAGTATTCTGATCGGTAGCTTTATCGGTGGATTTGGCTCCAAATTCATGACAGATGGCGGAGTAAATCTCGTATATGGGATATTGGCTACAATTGCTGCTATTATGATGTTCATTCCGAAAAAAGATATCGATGATATACCGATGGATCAAGTGACTTTTAACAAATGGTTAGCTGCTACCTTTGCATTTCTAGTTGGTATTGGAGCTGGAATCGTCGGTGCAGCCGGTGCGTTTATTCTTGTACCGATCATGTTGTTGGTTTTAAAGATCCCAACTCGAATGACAATTGCATCATCTCTTGCGATTACATTTATTTCTTCCATAGGTTCGACGGCAGGTAAGGTTTTTACAGGACAGGTCCTGTTTATCCCGGCAGTCGTGATGATCGTCGCAAGTTTAATCGCATCACCACTAGGAGCGAACTTCGGGAAGAAAGTAAATACGAAGGTTCTCCAAATTATATTAGCCCTATTGATATTAGGTACTGCTATTAAAATTTGGGTAGAGCTTTTAGGATAATAACTGGTGAAATACTCATACCGCTACCCTTTCTTTTTAGAAAAAGGTAGCGGTTTTTAGTACCGATTTGTGTTTGGAATAAATTGTTCTTATATGTTCTTAAGGAAATGCATGAAATCTGCATAAAGTACGGGGACAGTGTTAATAACATGTTGCAGAGGTGAGTTGATATGAGTGATTACAAAGAAAATAGTCTTTCCTTAATTGGAGCAATTGGTTTAGGTACTGGCGTGATGATTAGTGCCGGTATATTTGCATTGCTTGGTCAAGTTGCTGAACTTGCTGGTATGTGGTTCCCTTTAATCTTTATCGCAGGAGGAATTGTGACGGGATTCAGCGCTTACTCTTACGTCAAGATGAGTAATGAGTACCCTTCAGCAGGTGGAATAGGAATGTTTCTCGTTAAAGCCTACGGAAAAGGAACGTTAACTGCATCGGCTGCTATGCTGATGGCTGTTTCTATGGTTATTAATCAGAGCCTTGTTGCACGAACATTTGGTACGTATACGCTACAAATTTTTAACGTTGATCAATCAAGTTATCTCGTACCATTGCTAGGTGTCGGATTATTGCTTTCCGCTTTCCTTGTGAACATTTTAGGGAATAGCTTTATTCAAACATTTACATCGATCGTTTCTCTACTTAAGATCATTGGTTTAGTTATTTTTGCGATGGGTGGATTATGGGTCGCGGGGTTTTCAATCACTCCAGCAGAGGGCGGAACCAGTACTCCCGATTCAACGATTGCAAGCTTAATCGCTGCCGTGGCCTTAACAATTCTTTCTTTTAAAGGCTTTACTACTATTACCAATAGTGGGTCTGAAATCGTAAAGCCTAAGAAAAACGTGGGACGAGCAATCATCGCTTCAATCCTGATCAGTTTACTAGTTTATCTGATCATTGCATGGGCTGTATCGAGCAACCTTCCGTTGAGTGACATTATTAAAGCGAAAGACTACTCCTTAGCAGAAGCAGCGAGACCAGCTTTTGGGGAATATGGTGTTTGGTTTACAGTTGCAATCGCCATTATTGCAACGATTTCTGGTATTATCGCAAGCGTTTTTGCAGTCTCTCGAATGCTGGCGATGTTAACAGACATGAAGCTTATTCCACATAAGCATTTCGGAATGCCAGGACGTATTCAAAAGCACACTCTGGTCTATACAGTCGTACTCGCAATGGTGTTAGCAGTCGTATTTGACCTAAGTAGAATTGCTTCAGTCGGGGCTATTCTATATCTCGTGATGGATATGATTGTTCACTGGGGAGTCTTAAAACATCTTCGTGAAAAGGTAAATGCGAAAGCTGGTATTGTCTGGACTGCTTTGATCCTCGATGCCATTGTATTGCTCGCTTTCATGTGGATGAAAGCTACTACTGACTGGTTGATTGTAGTCGTATCAATTATTTTTATCGTATTTATTTTTGTTGGAGAACATTTTTTCTTGAAATACAGACAAGAAGAGGAGTAGAGCGTTAAGAACTTTAAGAAAGTTAATTAAAATGATGAACGGTGGGGCGTTTTCTTGGTTTCAGCATCCTCTTTATTCTTATTATTATAGCAATTGTTGTTGCCTTCTAGATGCGAACACCAGAGAGTAATAAATCAACAAAAGATTCAACAGTAACGCTAAAACAACAATTTGCTACAGGTGAAATAACATAAGAAGAGTACAATCAATTAAAAAGGAAACTGAATAACTAATTTTTAACGTGTAAGTTAGAAGGGGCTCATTCAATAAAGAGTGAGCTCTATCTTTTGCATCTGTGTATCTTAAAAGTCTGGTGCTTCTTGTACTGCAGCTCTCCAAATGGTTGAAATTCATGGAAAATCCATATTCTACCTTTATTTATTATATATAACCGGAGTTTTACATTTCCACTCGTTCCATGTTGAGTCATTTGTCGCTAGTTCAGCCATAAAATGAGCAACGTTAATTCTACTAGTTTTACCAGCATTAAATAGTGGACTTCTTACCGGAGATTCATAAACGTCATATGCACTTTCTTTTTCATCATTGACTAATGTATCCGGTCGAACTGCAACCCATGCGATATTCTTGTCTTCTTTATCAAACATGGTAATTAGATAATCTGCAGCTTTGATATTATCACGATGTGGAGGAAGCAAAAGTTTCAGTGATGAAAGGATTATTTTTTCTCCTAAAGCATTTTTCTCTCTGCTCAAAGAGTTCGTATAACCTGTTGTACTCATAAGTATGAGTTTAACCTTTTTGCTATCAATCTCTTTAATCAACTCACTAATTCTTTTTATCGCATCAAATACTAAATGATGTGGTTTACCAAACATGCCTCTGAAGGTAACATTGTGCCCCAGACAAGAAATCACGACAGTACAATCACAGATAAGATCAGTTATCTCCTTAATTCGTTGATGTTCCCCTTCATGATTTCCACGAGAAGGTTTTCTTTTATATCTTCAGAAAGAACGGCACTTTCTCTAATTAGAATACGAGTATTTACTTGTCTTTTGATTAATTGCCTGACGACATGTGTTCCAGTAGCGCCGCTTGCCCCTAAAACTAGTACCCTCATATTTGATCTCCATTTCATATTGGATTTAATTTATATTGTATTCAGTTCTAACACAATAAGAAATACAACCAATATTTTCTTAAGGAATTCTTACACCCTCAACTCTTCGTAAGTTTCACATAAGTTCCCGCTATAAAATCATGAATCCCTCTATGATCTTTTCTTAAACCAACCATGAACACGTTGACAAGATTCAGAATGAGAGTGGCTATTCCTCCTACGACAACGTAAGAAATCAATTCAGGTGCCTTTGAGTCTAAGAGTTCTATCTCACTTTCACTAAGAGCATTTGAACCTATTAGAGAAGTATAAGGAATATCATCAACCATTATCACCATTAGCAGAGCCGCAATAATAAAAGGTGAAGCGAGGACAATGCCTGCGAGTAAATGACGTCTTATCATTGTCCAAAGGTTGACTCTCTTTCCGTTAATGCGATTAATTTGTACACCTACTAATTTCTTTCCTACTGTGTAACCTACCCAAATCACAGGCAAGAGAATATAATAGGAGATTTCAATGAAATCAAAAATAAGCAATTGCTCTCCATTTACGATTGAATCAAATATGACACTAACAATAACTAATAGAATACCGTCTAATACATTTCCAAACCCGCGTCTTATAGCACCGGCTGGTCTGTCGATCACTATTTCCTTTTCCATATCTCCACGTCCAATCTATTTCTTTTTAGGTTCTATTTCTATATTGATATACTTATTATAAGATTACTACCATTTTTCAGAAAATGTTTAGTCAATAGAGGGGATATGGTGAATCTATTTTCTGAAAAAGCTAAGACAATCTCTTAAATGGAATAACAAGATAACAACAATTCGATACACAAATTCCAATTTTAGCAGAGTTTGATACATGTTATACACACCGCATTCTCTCGCAATCGGTAAGAAAGTGAATCTGGATACAAGGCGTAAGAAAGTATATTTTAGAATAGAGCCAAATAAAACCAAGGGAACTTCACATAGAAGTTCCCTTGGTTTATTCATCAGTAATTAAAACCAACTTTCCTTAAAAAACACACTTAGCTGATTGGAGCGGAAGGAGGGTCACCACCAGTTCCGTGGGAAATCAACCACAATTCATATCTCCACAAGCTCTTTAATAAATGAAATTAAAACGGGTTCGTTGCCCACTGCAAGGATTGTTTAATGAATATACGCGGGTGCAATTTCAGCTGTCCAACCATGTATTCAGCAAGATCTTCAGGCTGCATGTATTTCTCTTTATCTTGCTCAGAGAGCTTGTCTCCGAAGGCGAGTTCTGTTGCAACAAGGCTTGGGTTAAGGGTGAAGACACGAATGTTATTTCTTCGTACCTCTTGCATGAGGGCTTCTGTCATTCCTTGGATTGCGAATTTCGAAGCACTGTATGCAGTTGAACCAGAAGTTCCTTTAAGACCGCTGCTTGAAGAGATGTTGATAATATCTCCACCATCTTTCTCGATCATTTGTGGCAGAACTGCGCGAGTGACGTGATAGGTGCCATACACATTAACTTCAAATGTGTGCTTAAAGTCTTTTGGGTCAAGTTCTAAGAAAGGTCCATATAATCCAATGCCAGCATTATTAATTAGGATGTCAGCTGAACCAAGATTCTTTTTTAATTCAGCAACAGCTTGATTCACTTCCTCAATTTCAGCAATGTCGGCAGTGGCAACGCTAGCCTGAACCCCAAGCGCTTCTGCTTCACTCGCAACTTCTTTCAGCTTGCTTTCTGTTCGTGCGATTAAGCCTACGTTTACACCTTCTCTTGCAAGTTCTAGAGCCGTAGCGCGTCCGATACCGCTACTTGCGCCTGTGATGTAAGCGATTTTTCCTTTAATTGCTTGTGCCATTTCGAATCATCCTTTCTAGTATCTTATCCCTTTTAGTGTACGGTTTGGAGAATCAAGTTTCAAAGATAAGGGATGGTTAGTCCACCTTTTTCGAATACTCAGATGTTTAGTCGTACCAAAAATCGGTAACAGTCATTAGGAAAGCAAATACAAGAAAATGGTAATGATCAGGCAATAAATCTGGAACACAAAAGGAGTTTTTTACATCATGCGTAATCACTTAAAACAGTTCATTAATGGTGAATGGGTTGAATCAACTGGTTCAGAAACACATGAAGTAATCAACCCAGCGACAGAAGAAGTAATTGGTAAAATTAGTTTAGGTACAAAAGAAGATTTAGATAAAGCGGTAGCGGCTGCTCGTGCGGCATTCCCTTCTTTCTCTAAGACAACAAGAGAAGAACGTGTTGAAATGCTTGAGAATATTGCAGCAGAGTATGCTAATCGTAAAGAAGAGATCATTGACGTTATTACGGAAGAACTAGGTTCGCCTCGTTCTATTTCAGAGAAAGTTCACTACAATATGGGCTATAACCACTTTTCTGAGGCAGCAAAAGCATTGAAAAATTTCTCTTTCTCAGAAGATCGTGGCGATCATACGGTTGTGAAAGAATCAATCGGTGTTAGTGGACTGATCACACCTTGGAACTTCCCAACTAACCAAGCATCTACGAAGATTGCTAGTGCATTTGCGGCAGGTAGTCCAGTCGTACTGAAACCTGCAGAGATCACGCCATTTGCAGCAATTATTCTAACAGAGATTTTTGAAAAAGTAGGAGTTCCAAAAGGCGCATTTAACTTGGTAAACGGTACGGGTGAAACGATAGGTGATGGCATTAGCTCACACCCTGATATCGACTTTGTATCCTTTACAGGTTCAGCAGGTGTTGGTGAAAAAGTTATGAAAAATGCAGCAGAAACAATCAAAAACGTAGCGCTTGAACTCGGAGGCAAATCTCCATTCGTTATGTTAGAGGATGCTGATGTAGAAAAGGCAGCCAAAGCAGCTGTCAGTCATATCGCAACAAATACTGGTCAAGTTTGCTCAGCAGGTACAAGAATGATTATCCCTTCTTCTAAGAAAGAGGCATTTGAAGAAGCTGTGAAAAAAGTTCTTCCAGAATTCCCAGTTGGTGATCCACAAGATAAGAACTATGTAGGACCACTCGTGTCGCAAAAACAGTGGGATACTGTTCAATCTTATATTCAAAAAGGAATCGATGAAGGTGCGACGCTTATCGCTGGCGGAACTGGTAAGCCAGAGGGAATTGAAAAAGGTTATTTCGTTAAACCAACCATCTTTACTAACGTGAAAAATGACATGGTTATCGCACAAGAAGAAATCTTTGGACCAGTTATGTCGATTATTACGTACGAAACAATTGATGAAGCAATTGAAATTTCAAATGATACAGTGTATGGCTTAGCGGGTTATGTCTTCGGTGAAGATAAAGAATCGCTACGTAAAGTAGCAACAAGCATCCGCGCCGGTCGTATTAAAGTGAACAATGCTGAGCTCGATTTCGCTGCTCCATTTGGTGGCTATAAGCAATCAGGTATCGGCAGAGAATGGGGAGACTTCGGAATCGAAGAGTACCTTGAGAAGAAAGCGATTCTTGGGTATCCAGCATAAGATGATGATATAGGAAAACATGATTAAGAGCAGCTGTCGAATGGCAGCTGCTCTTTTTTTTGGCTCTTTTCGTAGCCATTGTTGCTATAAAAGTAGTGGTAGATTTCCGCTTCAGGATGCTCGCTTTCCGCGGGGCGGGCGCTGAGCCCCCTCGGCGCATAAAAACATTGCGCCTGTGGGTCTCGCCTGTCCCGCTCATCCCGCAGTAGTCGAGCATCCTTCCGCTCCAATCAGCTAAGTGTTTCCTTTTTACAAAAAACCTTTTAAAAGCAACAATCTCTTAGGAAAGAGCCTTTTATTATTTCAATTGATCATAAAGAGTTAACCTCAACAATTACAAGAAAATGGTAAAGTAATGGTAGCCTAAGTAAGGAGGTGCGACATGTTTCTCTTTTTCCTTATTATCGTCAGCGGTGTTGTAGGATTTTTATTAATAAGCTTACAAGAGGTTGGACTGATAATTGGATTTGCAATCATAGTAGGTTGTTTGATTCGAGGGCTCTATTTGCTTCATGAAATCAATCGCAAGCTAGATCGAGAAAAGGTGGAGTAGTTTGTAGGTTATCCCGATATAAAATTGAAGTATATCCTAAGGTAAATAATCAATGAGTTAGAGGTGTTCAATTGAAAGAGTTCAATCTTCAAAAAGAGACAGCTAGATTAATAATAAGACCATTAAGAGTAGAAGACTATCACAATTGGTTACACGAATTTAATGCGAGGTATGAAGCTCAACATGAGTTTGATCCTGGGAAGTTGGATATGAGTGAATGTACGGAAGAATGGTTTATAGCATTAGTACAGAAGCATCAAGAACTTGCGATGAGGGACGAGGCTCATGTGTTTGGGATTTTTCATAAAGAAGATGGCACACATATTGGAATGGTTGATTTCTCAACGCTAGCTAGAATGAGCTTTCAGTGGGCAAGAATCGGTTATACGATACATAATCAGTACTGGAGAAATGGTTTTGGAAAAGAAGCTGTCTCTGCAGCGCTTGAGGTAGCTTTTCGTGATTTGAAGTTTCATAGAATCGAAGCACATATTAATTTGGAGAATAGACCTTCAACTAAGCTTGCTGAAAGTGTTGGGATGGATTTTGAATGTGTGAGGAAAGGATTTATTTTTGAGGGAGAGAGTTGGACGGATCAATTAGTGTATGTAAGCAATAGTGAAATTTAAAAGTGGCCATCCTTTTAACCAGGATGGCCACTTTTTTTTACATTGCTTCTTGCTTTCCTTCTTGATCATTTTGTCCTGAAGAACGCTTGATCATTGAAGCTACTACGAAAATAGCAGCTAATACGATCGCAACGATAACAAGGAACAAAATATTAGAAGATAGAACTTCCATCAAGCCACCTAGAATGAGTCCAACTACGGCGAAATCTGAATCTCCAAAAGTTGTCCCTTGGAATCCTAATGAGCCAAGGACTGGAAGAAGAAGAGCTGGCAAGAAGCTGATCATTAAGCCGTTTGCCATTGAGCCAAACACGGCTCCTTTTCGACCACCAGTAGCATTTCCGAATACGCCTGCTGCTGCACCTGTAAAGAAGTGAGGAACGAGGCCTGGGACAATCACTTTAAGTCCCATAAGTGGTAGAAGGAACATGCTAATAAGTCCTGCTACGAAACTGAAGAAGAATCCAATAATGACGGCATTGTTCGCAAATGGGAAAACGGCTGGGCAATCAAGCGCCGGGGTTGCGTTAGGTACGATCTTATCTGCGATTCCTTTAAAAGCAGGGACGATTTCAGAAAGAAGCATTCTAACACCAGCAAGAATGATGTATACACCCGCTGCGAAAGTAAGTGCCTGCATAAATGAGAAGACTAGAAAATTCGTTCCACCGCTTAGCTCTGATTCAATGAACGAAGGTCCTGTGAAGAGAGCGACGACGAAGAAAAGAAGAGCCATTGTAAGTGAAACTGACACAGATGTGTCACGTAGGAAATTGAGTGATTTTGGAACTTTAATTTCCTCTGTAGATTTTGAGTTTTTACCTACAGCTTTACCTACAACTGCTGCGATTAAATAGCCGAATGTGCCAAAATGGCCGATGGCGAAATCATCACTACCAGTGATTTTTCTTGTATACGGTTGCAAAAGAGCAGGTAAGAGAACCATAAGAGCTCCGAGAATAATAGAACCAGTTATGATCATAGTAGCTCCAGTAAAGCCACCGGTTGAAAGAATAACAGCAATGAGGCATGCCATGAACATCGTGTGATGACCTGTTAAGAAGATGTATCTAAAAGGAGTAATACGTGCAAGGATAATGTTCACAACCATACCGAATAGCATAATCATGGCTGTTTCTGCACCAAATGCATCCTGTGCTAAGGCAACGATTGCTTCATTATTCGGGATAATCCCTTGAATTTCAAAGGCGTGATCAAACATGCTACTGAAGTTATTAAGGGAGGCGACAAGCACGCCAGCGCCTGCCCCCAGAATAACAAATCCCATAATGGTTTTTAATGTACCTGAAATGACATTTGCTATATCTTTCTTTTGAAGGAGAAGGCCGATAAGGGCAAATAACCCTACAAGAATCGCCGGTGTCCCCAGGATATCTCTCATAATAAGATCGACCATGGTTTATGCCTCCTTCAAATTTGCTTCAATCGCCGTCCTTAGCTCTTTTTTGTCCATCAGATTGTTAAGCTTAATAACATTTCGATTGCCATCTTCTAAGTTTTCAACGATTTCTGTCGATCCTAAGAAGAAATCTGCCGTTTCTGATTTACTCGTTGTGAGATCCGTATGATCAACCTCAGCTTCAATACCAAGATCGTTTAAGATTGTTTTTACGTTCATTTCTACGATAAAGCTGCTTCCTAGTCCATTTCCGCATACAACAAGAATTTTTTTCATTTTCATTCTCTCCTTTTAGTTCGAGTATTTTGATACGAGTTTAATAATGTCTTTTTTTTCTTTAGCGCCATAAATCAAGTCTAGATTTTCTTCTTCAGATAATAAATCTGATAATTGGGCAAGAGCTTTAAGGTGTGTTTCGTTATCAACTGCAGCGAGTACAATTAACAATTTCACCTGATGCTTATCTTTAGATGAAAAGGATACTGATTCATCTAATCGAAGCAAGCTCATTCCTACCGTATTGACACCCTCTTCAGGTCGAGCGTGAGGTATGGCAATACCAGGTGCAATAACAACATAAGGTCCCAGGTCTTCAACATTTTTGATCATCGCATCAATATAAGTTGAACTGATTTGCTCTTTCGTTAGCAGCGGTAAAGCTGCTGTTTTAATCGCTTCTCTCCAATTTTCGGTATGTGATGCAAATTGAATCGTTTCTTCGTGAAGTAAGTCATTTAACATAGGTTTTTCAAACCTTTCTATTGAGGAGGTGGCTGTTGTTGGTGCGAACAATTGATTTAATTCGTTCTTTAATTCTTTCTCGTTCGTAATGGTGCCGTATTTTTTCATGATTTCCATTATAACGTCTGGAGTAGGTGCAGTTTGGTCGTTAGGTGTAGATTGCACTTCTTCAATCCAGTGAAGAATCTTCTCTTTTCCCTGCTGTGTCAGAATCGGACTGACAGTAAGTACTGGTAACGATTCATGTTGAAGTGGTGAAGTAGAGAAGATGTAATCAACTTCATAGTGGTTGTTTAAGAATTGTCTTCTTGAAACCGTTCCGATTACTTCAACGTTTGTCAGAAGCTTTTCTAGTTGACCTCTTAGAATGTTAGAAGTTCCAATTCCCTTTTCACAAACAATAATCGCTTTACCAAATGTTACGCCAGAAATCTCTTCCTTCTGCATCCACGCACCAAAATGCATTGCTAGATAGGCTAATTCGTCATTTGGTAGTTTCTGAGATAGCATTAATTCAATTGGCCAGACAGCACGCTTTGTAATAGAGAAAACCTCTGGGTATTCCTCTCGAACAGATGCTGTCAGTTCGTTTGTTGTAGGAACGTTATACTTTAAGCGGTAATAGGTTGGTTTAAGGTGAAGAAAGAGCGCTTCTTCTAGTTCCTCTCGTTGTTCAAAAAGTATACAAGCATAGACCTGGAATTCGTGAATGATTTCACTAACTACTTTTCTGAGCTTCTCAATCTCAAGGTTTCCTACCGTACTTACTTCTGAATAGTTCACCCTTGATCCAAGTAGTTGCATCGTGATGAAACAAATCTCGTCTACCGATAGAGAGAGTTTGAATTGATGTTCTAATTCTGCAGCAATTCGCTTCGCTGCTTCGAATTCTATCGTTAAGGAGACGGCTTGTTTTTCATCTGGATCAAGCTGAATACGGTGCTCACCTTTTAAACGTTGAAGAAGTACAACGAGCTGAATAGCTAGAACTTGAATCGTCTCATCTGTTAACTCGACCTTTAAGACCGGCTCTATATTCATAATGATTTGCTTCATTGGAAATAGATTCGAATACGTACTACCTTCATCATTCTGTATCATCGGATACAGAATGTTCGTCATTTCAGTTAACTGCTCGTTTGTTAGAACCTCAGTAATGAACCGACTTAAAATTCTGCGCTTATTCTCTTCTTTTCCTTCAACAATGTAACCTTCAGATCGTTCAAATTGTAAGGCTAGATCCTCTTCTTTTAATAGTTTCTTAACTAGTTTTAAATCTTTTGAGACTGTACCTCGACTAACCTGTGTGCGTTGAATGAAGTCCTGCATAAACACAGGTTGATTTTTCGTAAGAAGTTCTACACCAATTAACGTTACTCGTTCCATTTGAGAGTAATGGTATTGCCATTCATTTAACTCCTTCATCAAATCCGGAACGGCTTGTTTGGTTTCTTCTGGAAGATAATAGCCTAATCCTTGCTTGGTTTGGGTAATAGGAAGATTATTCTCTTCTAACCAATCATTAATCTTCTGCAAGTCATAATGTACTGTTCGTTTTGATATACCTAGCTGCTCCATGATCTGGTCGACGGTGACTAAATCAGTTGCGTGAATAAGTTTCGTTAATAGAAATGTACTTCTTTCATCAAGTGGCATGGAGATCTCCAACTCCCTTACAGTTGCAAAATGATACGGATGAAACAAATCATGATTTGATAGTGCTTAGTATATCGCTTACATTACAAAGATGAAAGGGTTTGCAATGTTCAGTTTTTGTGATTAGGACATTTGCAAAACTGAACACATGTGTAATTTGAATAGGAGAAAGTTTATTTAAGGAAAATATGGCTAAGGATAAAGGAATGAAATGGTTATTACTATTTTAGTAGAATTTGTTGTATGTGGTTTAAAAAGGGGTTTGTAGCCACATTTCTAAGTTGATTGTAGCGGAAGATGCTCGACTCCTGCGGGACTAGCGGGACAGGTGAGACCCCACAGGAGCGTTAGCGACGAGGAGGCTCACCGCCCGCCCCGCGGAAAGCGAGCATCTGCAGCGGAAATCAACCACTACTCTTTTAGCAAAAGCAACAAAAATAAAAAGTCCTGCTCCCTGGCAGGACTTGCTAACTGTACGATAAGGTTGACGAAGAGTGCAGGCGAGGCGTAATTTCCTTTACTAGCTCATCACCTTTGTCTTCTGCATATAAATCGAGCAAATTCTCAGCGATCTTTTGTTCAACTTCATAGGTAAGGCCAGTATGATAGTCGATGAGGAAATACATCTTACCGTCTTCATAGACACCTGACAGCAGCTCATACTTATCATGCTCGAAGTGTACTTCTGTGCCATACTGAGTCATTTCAAGATAGGTCTCAAAAGGGGTAATGGGAAAAGCTTTTACTTTGTTCATATTCATCCTCCTGATCAAATAGTCGTTTTCTATAGGAAGTCTAACCAAATAGTAATCTATTTATACATATCAATAGATTGAAAGAGTATAAGTTCTTACTTGGCTCTTTTCTAAAAGGTTGTTGCTTTTGAAAGAATTTCTTATATAAAAAGCCACACTTCGCTAATTGTAGTGGAAGGAGGCTCACCGCCCGCCCCGCGGAAAGCGAGCATCCTGGAACGGAAATTAACCCACGCTTATAGCAACAATGTATACGAAAAGAGCCTTTTACTTACATTATTTTTCTGTGAGATACTTTCTGAAGCTATTACTTTGACATCTTTTAATTTCTGCTGTACCTTAATTCCTAGTTATTATATATGAATTATCTAGATTTGATGTATGAGGAGGTTAACCATTGAAGAAAGTCTGGTCGAGTTATATAAACGCTTCATTAATTCTGAAGATAACCGTTGCACTTATATTGGGAACTGCGGTTGGGTTAGTTTTTGGTGAGGATGCAGCTGTATTAGCGCCACTTGGTGATCTATTAATCAAGTTGCTATCATTTCTTATTATTCCCTTAGTTCTCTTTACGTTAATTGTGGGAGTTAATCAAACGAAACTATCGAACTTAGGCAGCATGGGTGGTAAGGTATTCCTTTATTATTCGTTAACATCTGCATTTGCCATTATTGTTGGGTTAACTGTTGCAAGTTTGTTTGATCCGGGAACAGGATTATCACTTGATCCTGACCAATCGTTTGAAGTTCCTGAGAATCCAGGTATTATCAGTGTTCTATTAAACATTGTCCCGTCGAATATTGTGACAGCTTTTAATGAAATGAATTTACTTGGAATCATCTTTACTGCATTTGCTTTTGGAATTGCGATTTCTTCATTAAGAACATCAGAAAATCATGCTGAGTTAGGGGAACATGTCTACAAAGTTATAGAAGGATTGAATGAAGCTACTTTTAAAATCATGAACGTAGTTCTTCAGTACGTTCCAATCGGTATCTTTGCGATTATTGCCAAGACGATCGGCAACCAGGGGATAGATACGATTCTCTCTTTAGGAAACATGATTGCTGTTCTATATATTGCGTTAGTCGTACAAGTTGCCATCTATGTGGTCTTCCTAGTCTTTTTCAAAGTTAGTCCAAAAGAGTTCTTTTCTAAAGCCCGTACGCCATTGATTACGGCTTTTGCTACGCAGAGTAGTTCCGGTACATTGCCATTAACGTTGAATGCAGCAAATGGTCTAGGGCTACCAAAAAGCTTGTACGGGTTTAGCTTGCCGCTGGGCGCAACAATTAATATGGATGGCGCTGCTATACGAATTGCGATTTCAGCAGTGTTTGCAGCAAACGTTGTTGGAGCACCGCTAAGCTTTACTGATATGCTCATGATTGTAATCGTCGGCACACTAGCCACAATCGGTACAGCAGGTGTTCCTGGCGCTGGAATTGTGATGATTGCAACTGTTTTTGCACAGGTTGGTTTACCTATGGAAACCGTCGCGTTATTAACAGCTGTTGATGCATTAGTTGGAATGGGCGCTACAGCGTTGAACGTAACAGGAGATCTTGTTGGGGCAACGATTATTGGTCGGAAAGAAAAAAATAAGCAGTAGATCGTAGGAGAGACCAGGCAATTCGCCTGGTCTTTTTTTGCATTTCGTGCAATTTATCAGTTTTAATTTAAGGCTCTTTTCTAAATGATTGTTCCTTTTGAAAAAAATTAATCTAAGACTATGTTAGCTCTTCTTGTTGATTTCTCGGTTTTTGGCTCATTCGAGTGAAAGCTCAGTTTCACTCGCCTTTCATCTGAGCAAATGAATTTGCTCGAAGTGATTGGTCACCGCAGGGCGTAAATGAGCCAAAAATCAACACTGTTCATTAACATAGCCAATATAAAAGCTGGAATCCTAGCACTTATTTCTGTAAATTACCTTATTACACTTTAAATAATCGAAATTTTGTAATAATATTAACTTTAAAGCTTTTATGTACAAAAGGAAATGGGGGATTTGGGTGGCGGATCAAATAAAGGGGATATGGAAAGATTGGCGTTTGCATGTGCTTGTTTTTGCTATTGTTGCGTTAACAGAATGGATTGGGGTGTTTTCGTTTACTGTAGGGCCTGGTGTAGTTCTTCTGTTGCCGATGTTGTATGCGATGTTAATTGGACTCGGTTTATTTTTTACACCAGCTGTAAAGAAAATGCAGGCACTCAATGCTGAGCCGTTAATTGTTCTTGGTGTAACGCTATTAATTGCGAAGATCGGGGTGATTATAGGACCATCTTTACCAAAGCTAATTGAAGCGGGTCCTGCCTTACTGCTTCAGGAGTTTGGCAATCTAGGAACGATTTTTATTGCGCTGCCAATCGCGGTTATGCTCGGTTTAAAAAGAGAGAGTATCGGGATGACGCACTCTGTTGCAAGGGAGCCGAACGTTGGATTAATTGTTGATAAATACGGATTCAATTCACCTGAAGGAAGAGGCGTTATGGCGATTTATATTTTTGGAACAGTGTTTGGGGCTGTTTTCATGGGAGTTATTTCAGGGTTCCTTGCGACCATAACCCCAATTCATCCACTGTCTTTCGCAATGGCATCAGGCATTGGGAGTGGAAGCATGATGGCTGCTGCTAGTGGCTCACTCGTTGCTGCTTTTCCAGCGTTTTCTGATGACATTATTGCTTTCGCAGGAGCGAGTAATTTGCTATCGCTCTCAACGGGTCTTTATATGAGCATTCTTATTGGTCTACCGCTTACGGAGAAAATGTATGCAGTACTTACTAGAAAAAAACAGAGTAATGCAGAGATTGGGAAGGGGGCGTAAGGATGTTATTAAAAAACATACAAGAGTGGTCGCTGTTGTTGCTCATTTTCGGAGTCATAGCCTCGTTTGGAAATTGGATCGGATACAGTATTGTTCCACTTTCCGCAATACCAGGAATGATTGTATTAATCCTTATTTGCCTTGCTGGACTCATTTTGCAGCACGTTCTACCTGTTAATATACCTAGCGTTGCTTACATAGGAATCATTGGTATTCTCGTATCGATGCCTGTTATGCCGGGTTCAGAGTTTGTAGTGAAATGGACGCAGGATATTAACATCCTTGCTCTTGCGACACCAATCCTCGCATATGCTGGAATTGCGATTGGACGATCATGGACGGATTTTGTAAAGCTAGGTTGGCGAAGCATTGTTGTCGCGATGTTTGTGATGGTTGGTACGTTTCTTGGATCCGCGCTCATCGCTGAATTGGTGTTACGTATGCAAGGATTGATTTAACAGACTCCCATTTGGGGGTCTTTTTACTTTATTGTTGGCAATTTCTCAAGAAGATTGAGCGTCGAACAGTGTATTTTCTTTACGTCTCCAGACAGGTCGGCAGCTGGGAGTTTGAATAGGTTGAGAGGCTTTAGAGTTGTGAACCAGTCTCCTCTGTGTGGAGCTGGATGCGTGACATCTTTCCATACTGTGAGGGGCGGGCTATAGATTCTTGGCCCTTTCATGATGGTGCAATTTTTAAGTTCACGCCTTGCGTTAGGTTCGCCTTCTTTCACAGTGTGGAACAAATGCGGCCAGTAATCTTTTCTCGACCCTGTGTGTGGATGAGATTCTGCCCATTTAAGCACACCATAAACGATAGCATCACTAGAAAAAAGCTGTGCATATAGTCTTTTACCAAGGTTGATTCTTTCCTTTACATATAGAAAGTGATGCGCCGTTTCACCGATTAAATTCACAGCTTTATCATCTTGTTTAGGAAACAGAAGGGTGTTTGTGTTTAATAAGTTCTGTAGTTGAAAGGCAAGTGTATGAAAAACGGTTTGCTGGTAATCTTTCATTTGAATGAGTCGGGATTCAATGTAATGCTGCTCATTAATAATAAGTCCAATGGTTAACAGATCTACCTTGCCTTTTCTTAGGTAGTTCTCCCAGCACACGTTCATAAAGGAAGAGACGTGGAATGCGGGTAAAAGGTGAAAAAGAGACGTAGCTTTTTTCTTGCTTTCACGATAAAGCAGAAGCTGCGGATAAGCATCCTGAAAAATAAGCCAGTTTCCTCTTTCTAAGAATGAGAAAAAAGCTTCTTGTTGCTTAGGTGAAAGAATACGAGGTAGATACTCTCCTTTTAAATCTGTCATTGTCCAACCTGCGTTTCGTGAAACAAGGTGGGCAAGGAATGCCCAGTGAATCTCAGGGTGTTGCTGGAAGAAGTCAAGATAAGCTTTTGTTCGTGTAACGTTATTTTGGTTGTATGTAGCTGTTTTCTGCTGAATGGTTTCGATAAGCTTTAATTCGTTTGGAGTAAAAGAAGAGGGGATTGGCTGCTTATTTGCATGTTTTAGCTCTTTTATTAACAAGGATGAAGGGGAGGTATTGAGGGACGAGTGAAACAACGATTTGAGAAATGCCATGAGTAAACACCCCCACTCTTCTTTCTATATATCTATGATACTCATAGTTAGAAAGAAGAGCGGAGTTCATGGTTTCAAGCATAGCTCGTTATTTTTAGCGGTTCTACGCGAACGAGTGGAATGACTGCTTGTATGCCGTTTAGTTTCGCTTCATAGGTGGTGATTGGATAAGGTTCGATCAGCTGTGCAAGCTGTGGTCTTGCTAGCATTTCAGCGGGAAGGATAACATCGCTCCCTTTGCTTTCCTGCTCAATCCGAGCTGCTAAATTAACAGTATGACCGAAGTAATCGAGCTGGTTATTAGCTGTTACGGCGATCGCGGGGCCATTATACATTCCCAGTTTAATGATCAAGTTCGTTTGGTTTGATTGATTAAATGACTCAACGGATTGTTGAATAGAGAGAGCAGCTTTCAATGCATCTTCAGGTGCATAGAAACAAGCCATCACTGAGTCGCCGATTGTTTTAATAATGCTTCCATTATGACGCGTAATCCATTTTGAAAGAAATTCAAAGTGATCATTTACCTGGCGATAGGCGTTGGCGTCTCCGGCTACTTCATAGAGGGAAGTTGAGCCGCGCAGGTCACTAAACAAAATCGTAACGTTCTCTATGCCAATTTCCTGCCCTTTTGCTAGTACTTCAGAGGAGAATAGGCGACGAAACGGTTCCATCGTTGTAACTTTAGCAGCTGTAACGGCATAATGATCGCGCTTCACTTCTTCGATAACAAGAACAATGTCATTCTCACTTTCATTATGAAAAGTCGCATTGTGAAGAGAGAAAGTTTCACCCATTAATCCATTCTCGCCGTATGTAATCTCATGACTTGCACGTTGATTGATCTTTGCTGAATGGTTGCTTGATAGTATCCGTAGCTGAAGCTGTTCATTCATAGGTAAAGAAGGTATGTGCATGGTAGATCCTGCGGCTATTCTTTTCTGGATAAGGATGTGTGGTGTAAGGATTGGTCCACCGATGCAGTAGGTTTGGTCTACCGCCTTTCGAATAGAAGGGTGTACTGTAAAGCGAAGCTCAATTGATTGGTCGAACGTCATTTGGTATGAGATACCACATAAATCACAGTGGATCTCGTTCTTAACTTGAGAAAGTGATGACTCTTTCTCTTTTGCGACACGACAGTTCGGGCACATGAGAGACCATGTAAGATTTAGCACCCCAGCTTTCGTTGCTTCAAGAAAAAGGTGAAGAACGTCTTCACGATCCTCCTGCCATTGATCTGCGAGCTTATAAGGTTGCATGCTCAAAACCGTGTGATCTGCTCCTTGAATTAAGTGTTCTTTTAAACAATCCCTAAGCGTTGACGTTGGAAGCTTATCTAGTAGGTTATCTAGTGTTTGCTTGTTTGCAGTAGAGCGCATGGCTGGTTGTGGTAGCGTCACAATTCGAGAAGGGTGTAGATTGATGAACTTTTCAATGTAAGAAAGTGTTTTCTTCATTGCAGGTAGCGCAATGACTGGAAGTGCAAGCTTTCCAAGCGCGTTCGCAGGGCGAAAAACAGAGAATACATGAACTTCCGTTGCTGGATTTCCTGGAGAAGATACATCCTTTAATTCAATTCCTCCATTAAATTCAGCTAGTGGTCCAGAAGTGTAAACTCTTTGCACAACATAACGTTCTTCTTTCACCCATTCAAAAGGGTATTCTTTCCATGATAAAGGAACTACGCCCGCTGCTTTTGCTTTCGCATGACGATAGAAGAGTCGATCATCAAACAAGGCTTTGGTGAATTCGACAGGAAAGAGACCAATCATTCGATTCAAGTGATCGTTGTTGGCGAGCAAGCTCCAAATTGTTTCTTTTGGCAAAGGGAAGGTTTTGATAAGGGAGAAATGCTTTTCTTTCATACGTCAACCTCCGATAAATGAAAATGAGAAAGATAGAATAATAGCGATGACAAGTAAGTGAAAGATTTGATCGACGATGATGGTCAGCCAGCGTGAACTAGGATCGGAATTTTGCATGATCACAGTAGTCCACCAAACAACAAATGTGCGTCGATCAAGGAATAGATGTGTGATGAACACGAAGCCAAGCTGTAGGATTGAAAGTCCTCCAAACGCAAGCCAGGCAGTGAGACCAATTACGAAAGTGTAGATGCTCACATGGACGAATAGCGGTAGCCATTGATTATGCTTATGTAAGGCCATCCATTTTGTCTGGAAAAGGTAATCACCTACAAGGTGTGCAATAAATAAGTATTCAAATGGTGTCATTTTTTGCCTTCCTTTACCTATGAGAGAGGATCATAAGCGTGTATGATAGAAGTATTCATAAGCTTTTTTAATTAGTTTATCACTACATCATTTTGTATGCTTCGTTATTTTGGGAAGGAAGTACTTTGAGGGGAGGCCTAACAGACTAATGTCTAACGGCCGTTATAAAAAGAAGCTTGAATCGGATGAGCTTTTGGAAATCATTTTTGACTATGCCGCCAAAATTACAATAGAACATAATCTGGATAACCTATTATTGCTAATGGCTGATATGGGGCGTGAGATGACGGTCGCTGATCGGTGCACACTGTGGCTCTATGATGAGCGAGCGGATGAACTATGGGCAAAAGTCGCTCATGGTATGGACGAAGTACGTGTCCCTTCAAATGCAGGGCTTGCGGGCTATGTGTTTCAAACGACAAAATCTCTTGTGATTGAGGATGCCTATCAAGACGAACGATTCCATTCAGATGTTGATGTGCAAACAGGTTATCGAACGAAGTCAGTTATGGTTATTCCCTTAATCAATAAGCAGAACGTAACTCTTGGTGTTTATCAGGTAATTAATAAGTTAACGGAAGAAGAAGTGTTTACAACCAAGGATGTAAAGTATTTAAGCCTTGCTGCATCTTATACAGCACAAGCTCTTGAAGCTGTTCTCATGAACATTGAGGTGGAAGAAGCTCAGAAAGAAATTATTTTTAAGATGGGCGAAATTGGCGAAGTGCGCTCGAAGGAGACGGGCCATCATGTGAAACGTGTAGCGGAATATGCCAAGTTTCTAGCGATTAAAGCCGGATTAAGTGAGGAAGAAGCAGAACTCATTAAAGTAGCTTCGCCAATGCATGACATTGGAAAAGTGGCGATTCCTGACTCCATCTTAAATAAGCCAGGCAGGTTATCGAAAGAAGAGTATACCGCTATACAAGCTCATTCGACGATCGGTTATGATTTACTGAAGAACTCGAATCGGAGCATTTTGCATGCGGCAGCTGTCATTGCGAAACAGCATCATGAGCGATGGGATGGACGCGGGTATCCAGATGGACTGAGTGGTGAAAACATTCACCTATACGGACGAATTGTCTCTGTTGCAGACGTATTTGATGCTCTAGCATCAGATCGTCCCTACAAAAAAGCATGGAGCATTGGAAGAATTGTCACTCACTTTACGAAGGAAAAAGGAAAGCAGTTCGATCCAGATTTAATCGATCTCTTTCTTAACCATCTTGACGATTTCCTCTCCATTAAAGAACAATACGATGAAATCTAACACAAAAAAGAGCGCACATAGCGCTCTTTTTCTAGATGGCTCTATTCTAAAAGATTGTTGTTTTTGAAACAATTATTTAAAAAAACCACACTTAGTGATTGGAGCGGAAGGAGGCTCACCGCCCGCCTCGCGGAAAGCGAGCATCCTGGAGCGGAAATTAACCCACTCATATAGCAACAATGTATACGAAAAGAGCCTTTTAGATAAACGAATGAAGCTCGGAAAGTTCTCGCTCAAGTGTCTCCGCGATAGCTTTCATACCAGAAATGCCTCCTTTCTGTTCTGCATCAGCATTGTAATTCGTATTTGTGTTCACATCATATGTGAAGAGCTCTCCACGTTCATTCTGAATGCACTCGATGCCTGCAAACGCAATGCCGTTCGCTTTTAAGAAAGCTTCATAATTTGCGAGCACAGGGTGATCAAAGTCTTCAATGATTTCGAATTTCGGTCTAGGTTGTTCCGTCGTCGGACAGAATGAATCGCCCACCTGACAAGCATCCGCTGGACACAACTCAAAACCGTCAGACGTATCAACACGGACTGCATAGAGAAATTTACCGCCAACGAATTCACAGCGCGTAATAGATGAGTCGGGTGATTGAATGTATTGCTGAAGCAGCGTGATGCCATCGATTGACTCATCGAACGCTTCGCTTGCAACATATGATTTAAGAGATTCAGGCTGTTGGAAAAGCTGAACACCGAGTCCTTTTCCTGCGCGGTTGTGTTTTGTAATAAACGGCTCACTAAACGAATCTGCTGCTTTCGAAAGATGATCTTTACCTACTGCTGCAATCGTTTTCGGCGTGACAATACCATGCTGTCTAAGCGCATTATATTGAGCTACTTTGCTTACTTCGAGCGCTAGCGCACGGCTATCGTTCAGTACTCTACGTCCATGACTTTCAAGCCATGAAAGGACGGCAGCTGTGTATTCTGGGGCATAGCGATGTCCTCTCGTATGAGAAGAAGCGCTCATGCGATTATAGTAGATTCCTTCTGGTGGAACGTCTGATAAATCGATGCTACCTTCGCTTAAAAACCAATCCTCGTATGGAACATTAAGTGTTTCTAGCTCATGCTTAAGTGGCTTTGTCCACTCATCATTTTCGTGGATAATGTATACTTTTGCACTCATGTAATGTCCTCCTTCACTAAATCCGTTAAAACCTATCATTTTACTCAAGTATATAACAAGCGAACCGATATTCAAAGTGAAAGCGTTTAGATCAAATAAAAAGCAGAGCCATATAGGCTCTGCTTAATGCACTAGATCGACCAGTTACCATCTCGGAAAATCGGTTCACTAGATCCATCTTCTTTAATGCCATCAATATCCATCTGCTCAGAACCAATCATAAAGTCGACATGCGTCACACTTTCGTTAGCTCCTGCTGCCTCAAGCTCTTCTTTAGACATATTCTTTCCACCTTCGAGGCAGAATGAATAGGCATTTCCAATCGCAAGGTGATTGGAAGCGTTTTCGTCAAATAGCGTGTTAAAGAAAATAATTTCGGCATTTGAGATAGGGGAGTCGTGAGGGACAAGGGCTACTTCGCCAAGATAATGGGAACCTTCATCTGTTTCAATAAGGTGTTGAAGTGTTTCATTTCCGTGTTTCGCTTCTGCATTAACGATTCGGCCACCCTCAAATGTTAAAGAGAAGTCCTCAATGACCGTTCCGCCATAGCTTAGTGGTTTTGTTGAAGCAACAACACCATTAATTCCATTTTTATGAGGGATTGTGAAAACTTCCTCCGTTGGCATATTCGCAACGAAATGGTCGCCTTTCACATTCTCGCTCACGCCGCCTACCCATAGATGTGCGTCAGGTAGTTCGATTGTTAAATCAGTGCCAGGTGCTTTGTAATGAAGCTTCTTGTAGTGCTTTTTATTTAAGTATTCTACTTTCTGTTCAAGGTTTGCACTATGCTCTTTCCATGATTGAACAGGGTCACCTGTTGAGACGCGAGTTGCTTGGAAAATGGCATCCCATAGTTTCGATTCCTGTTCTTCTTCAGGTGCGTCAGGAAAAACTTTCGCTGCCCATGCTTTTGAAGGGACGGCTACAACTGACCAGCTATTATGATCAGACATGATGTAATTACGGTACCCTTCCATTGCTTTTCCAGCTGTCTTACTCGCATTGGAAATTCGTTCTGGGTCGACGCCTTTTAGAAGATCTGGGTTTGAAGACGTAATCGAAAGGAATGCTGCACCGTTTTCTGCAAGTTCTTCGAATCCTTTTGCTTTCCAAGTTGGAAATTCTTTGAATGCTTCGTCTGGAGCTTTGTCGAACTTAATGCGAGTTAAATTTTCATCGTTCCATTCAACGTGAACATTCTTTGCTCCAGCTTCGTATGCGCTTTCCGCAATGTTACGAACAAACTCAGCTGAAGTTAGTGGAGCATTCAGCACAAGGGTTTGTCCCTTCTGAATATTAACACCAACTTTAACCGCTAAATCTGCGTATTTCTGTAAATTTTCATGAAAGGTAGCCATAGGTAAGGATCTCCTTTATCTTAATAGTCATACAAATCAAGTGTACCAGATTTCATACATTATAGTAATTTATTCCTTTATTACAGTTCGCAAAGCAAGTTTCTGGCAATAAACGGTCCATTCGGGATATGTTATAAGTAAATCTTCTATATTGGAGTGGTAAAGAATGAGTGCGAATTTAGAGCTAGCAACATTTGCCGGAGGCTGTTTCTGGTGTATGGTAGAACCCTTTGAAGAAATGCCCGGCATCCAAAGCATTGTATCTGGATATACAGGCGGAGAAAAGCCTTATCCAACATACGAAGAAGTGATTTCAAAAAATACTGGCCACGTTGAGGCCGTTCAAATTACATTTGATTCATCTGTTTTTCCATATAGTAAACTTCTGGACCTGTTCTGGCGTCAAATTGACCCAACAGATGCAGGAGGGCAGTTCTTTGATCGAGGAGATACGTATATTACCGCGATCTATTACCATAACGAAGAGCAGGAAAAGCTTGCAGAAGAGTCACGTAAGGAATTAGAAGCGAGCGGTCGATTCTCAAAACCAATCGTGACCAAGGTTCTTCCTGCAAAACCGTTCTATCCTGCTGAAGATTATCATCAGGATTATCATAAGAAGAACCCAGCGCACTACAACCGTTATAAAAAAGGTTCTGGTCGAGCTGATTTCATTGATAAGAATTGGGCGTTCAAGAAGGATGACGCTGAACTTCGTGAGCGTTTAACAGATATTCAATATCAAGTAACGCAAAAGAACGGGACAGAACGTCCATTCCAAAACGAATATTACGATAATGAAAAAGTAGGGATTTACGTTGATATCGTTTCCGGTGAACCGCTCTTTAGCTCAACGGATCAGTACGATGCAGGATGCGGTTGGCCAAGTTTTACGCAACCGATTCATAATCATTACGTGAAAGAAAAGAAAGACCTTAGTCACTTTATGATTCGAACAGAAGTACGCAGTAAGGAAGCGGATTCTCATCTTGGTCATGTTTTTAATGATGGACCACTAGAAAACGGTCTTCGCTATTGCATTAATTCGGCTGCGATGAAATTTATTCCGAAAGAAAGTCTTGAGGAAGAAGGTTACGGCGAATATCGAGTGCTTTTTGAATGAGAGAAGTTGACGTAGCCATTGTTGGTGGGGGCATTGCTGGTATAGTTGCAGCCACCAAGTTGATTGAAAGCGGAAGAGACGTACTTGTTCTTGATAAAAGTAAAAGCGTCGGTGGTCGTCTTGCGACAAGACGAATCAACGGTGGTCGCGCAGATCACGGTGCTCAATTTTTTACAGTAAGAACAGATCAATTTCAGCAGTTAGTAGATCAATGGGAACAGAATGGTTGGGTGTCTAAATGGTATGGTGAAAATCATGCAAGATACAAATCAATGAATGGGATGAATCAATTGGTAAAGCACATAGCGAGCGAGGTGCCAGTCCATTTGTCATATAAACTGGATCGCATAGAGCGTGATGGCGATTTCTACACGCTTGTTTCGGATGAAGGAAACGTTGTTAAAGCACGTACGGTTCTTCTAACACCGCCTGCTCCACAGTCACTAGAGCTTCTCCAATCAAGCGATATTCAGCTATCAGAATATGCTATTCAATCATTGAGTCGTATTGTGTTCCAACCGGCACTTGTGGGTTTGATCACCTTGAATGAAGAAGTTGCTACAACTCTTCCGAACTCCGGCCATCAAGACGCAGATTTACCCGACGGGATTGAGCGAATGGTTGATAGCTATTCTAAGGGAATTTCAAAAGAGCGTGTGATCAGCATTTATGCGACATCGGAGCTCTCGAAATCACTTTACAAAGAAGAGGATGAAGTCATCTTAGGAGAACTGCTTTCAAGAGTATCCTCCTTTATTAATTCGGAGCACACTGCGTCTTCACAGCTTAAGAGATGGCGTTATGCGCAGGCTGAAGAGGTTCATTCCGCCCCGACACTTTGGGTGTCGGAGCGTGAATCTATTGTTGTCGCTGGTGATGCATTTTTACGAAACGATGACCAATCCGGTCGAACGAGAATCGAAAGTGCAGTTCTGTCAGGATTAGCTGCTGCAAAGGAATTAAATGATCGATAGGAAGGAAAGGCTTCGTTGTGAAGCCTTTCCTTTTTCTATATTATTTCCTTTCGAAAGTTTTGAAAATGGAACCATGTTTCTTGATTATTCAGTTATAATAGAGTTGTGGTAAATTTTGCAAAGTTGAATAAACAGCATTTTATCAACTACTTAGGGTGAATGCCAATGAATCTATTAACAAAGAACGATCATATTATTGAGATAATCTTATCGCTGTTTCGATGGGTTTTCTTACTCATTGCTGGAAGTTATTATTATCTGTATCTGGATGGGAATAGCTTCGGATTTCTGATTCTTTTTATTTTTGGATTGGTTTACATGGGCATTTCAGAACTTGCTCTTCGAAAGACAGGAATCAATTCTAAAGCATATTTGATTATGACAAAAGTGAGTGTCGTTTTTGATTATGCAGCGTTTCTATGGCTCGTTTCATTGACTGGTGGATCTGGAAGTCCTTTCTTTCCCATTGCGTACTTACTCATTCTACATGTTGCAGTTTATTGGAAATTCAGTGGGGGAATAATCGCCTCTTTTCTTCTTGGAGCAGGGTATACTGTAATTCTTAATTTGAAAGGCTACTCGTTTGAAGACGAGCAGTTAATCGCCTATTTGTTTGATTGTATGTTTCTATTCTTTATGGGTGTATTAGGTGGGATAATAGTATCAAGAGAACGCACGATGAGATCTAAGAATACGAAGTTGGAGGATATTGCCCGCCAGGATTTTCTAACCGATCTTTATAATCATCGTGCCTTCCAAGAAGATCTCCATATCTGTTCAGAGGATAATCACTCACTTATGCTCGTACTTTCGGATATCGATTACTTCAAATCTGTTAATGATAGATTTGGACACTTGGTAGGAGACGATGTTCTTAAGCAGATTGGAACGGTAGTGAAAGAAGAACTTAAAGATGACGGAAGGGCCTATCGCTACGGTGGTGAAGAAATTGCGTTTATCATGGATGCAACAAATAGTGAAGAGGCGAAGGCATGTTTGTTGCGTATTCAATCGGTAATAAGAAAGCTTCGTTTCACAGCACATGCAGAGCATTTCTCTGTTACGATGAGCTATGGAACGGCAATCTTTCCGCCGGAAGGTAGTATTGATGAGTGCCTTCGCATTGCGGACGAGCGTTTGTATGAGGCAAAAAGATTAGGAAGAAATCGAATATGTTGGTTTGACGAACAAGTGGAGGAGGGTCACGCGCGTTAGCGGGATCCTCCTTTGTTTATGATTGAGGTAACAATGTGCTTTGAAGAATTCTCAAAAAGAGAGAAGTAGTTAAGAATGTGTTTCGAAGGAAAAAGTTCTTTCTGTATGAGAGACGCTGGTTTTCCATCATTGTATTTTTTTAGAACCTGGTCCTGAACGGAACGGAGATAATGAAGCTTTTCTTCTAATCGTCTTCGACCGTTAGGAAGAATACCTGCATGAGAGCAAAAGACCGTATCGAAATCGTACGTTAACACTTTTTCAAGAGACTTGATAACGTCAGGGATCGATTCGAATGCAAAGATGCTTTTGGGATGACTCATGACGTATAGGTCACCTGTAAACAACCATCCCTTCTCTTTCTCAAGTAGTGCAAGATGATCGGGAGCGTGTCCAGGTGTATGAATCAGTTCAAATGTATGGTGCTTCGTTTGTAACTGACGCTCGATTGGTGCGGGTGTGAATGGTTTTCTTGAGCCCCAGAAGACGCGACGATAAAAAGGCAAATGAGGCTTTTGCTCGCACAACTGAATGCCAATGGGGTGAATATAGGTTGGAACATTTGTATTAAGAACCGAAGCATTACCTGTATGGTCTTCATGATGGTGAGTGAAAAAGATTTGATTATAGGTTTCTTGTGAGAGGTAATTCAGGATTTCCTTCTGCAGCCGTTTCGGACCGCTATCAATTAATAGCTCATCAACAAGGTAAAGATAGACGTTCATTCTAACGCCGCCGAGTTTAAATGTACCTTTAATTGCTTTAATGCTCTCAAATTCCGTAACAGTGAGCAAAATGGATCACACCTTCCGCTAGTCTAATTTTAGTATAGCTAGTTTTTAGTAGAAAAAAAGGATGATTATGTTCCTTGAGTGGTATTTATTGTCCAAAATTGAATGATATTAGCTAAAATCGAGTTTTATTAGCCAAATTTAGAATATATTAGCCAAAATCCAATTATATTGGCCAAACAAAAGAGGGAGCTGCCAATCCGGCAGCTCCCTCTCATTTCTTCACTTACTTCGCAATTGCTTCTAACTCAACCTCCATGTTGCCGCGAGTAGCTCTAGAGTAAGGGCATGTCTGATGAGCAGCTTCCACTAATTCTTCTGCTGTTGCTTGATCGACGCCAGGAATCGTTACCTGAAGCTTTGCGCTAAGTCCAAACGCGCCGTCTTCTTCTTTGCCAATCGATACATGAGCTTCGACTGAAGTGTCTTTGATCTTAATACGCTTCATACGTGCAACCATATTTAGTGCGCTATCGAAGCATGCTGCATAGCCTGCTGCGAATAGTTGTTCAGGGTTAGTTGCTTCTCCACCTTGACCACCAAGTTCTTTCGGCATACGAAGATCCATGTTGATGACACCGTCTGATGATTCCACTTTACCTTGACGCCCACCGTTAGCTACTGCTTTTGCTGTGTATAAAGCTTCCATTATAAATTCCTCCTAATATTTAAATTGTGCACAATTTAATTTTACAAAATTAAATATACAATGCCTCTTTCATTTTGTCAACGAAACAACTCGAGTTGACATCGTCATCTAATCGGGATAAATTGATTGTGCACAACTTACTACAAAAGAAGGTGTACTAAAATGGAACTCAATGAGCAGTTGAAACTAGAAAATCAGCTTTGTTTTTCGGTGTATGCATGTTCGAGAGAGATTACGAAAATGTATCGCCCTTATTTAGATAAACTAGGTATTACGTATCCTCAATACCTTGTCCTGCTTGTTCTTTGGGAACAACATGAAACAACAGTTAAAGCACTCGGAGCGGAATTGTATTTAGATTCAGGAACACTCACACCGCTCCTCAAGCGAATGGAGGAGTCCGGGCTTGTTAGAAGGGAACGCTCCAAAGAAGATGAACGAAAAGTGATGGTTCGTTTAACGACAAAAGGGGAAGAGTTAAGGGACGAGGCTTCGATTATCCCAGATGCTATGGCGACGAACAGTGGTCTGTCGAAAGAGGAATTCACGAAAGCGTTAAGTGGTTTCCAACAGTTGCTGGATCATATTCATTCTGTAAATGATAAAAAATAAAGCATTGACAAAGTGATCTCGGAATAAGTATAATTATCTCGAATTCAAGATATTAGAGACTAAGGGTGAAGACCATGAATGAAATCGATCGTGAACTGTCATTAAAACTGTTTATTGTACTTGCAAGGGCAAGTCGATCAGTCACAGATGAAATTAAAACAGATATCCAGAGTTATGGGTTAAATCCTACAGAATTCGCTGTACTTGAATTGCTTTATCACAAAGGAAGTCAGCCGTTGCAGCAAATTGGAGAGAAAATCCTACTCGCAAGTGGAAGCATCACGTATGTTGTCGACAAGCTTGAAGGCAAAGGCTATTTAACTCGTAATCCTTGCCCGAATGATCGCAGGATTACACATGCGGTGATATCAGATGAAGGAAAAAGCTTGATGGATCGTATTTTCCCTGATCATATGAAGCAGGTTCAATCCATCTTTGCTGGATTGGACATTAGTGAAAAAGAAACAGCGATCGGCTTGTTGAAGAAACTTGGTCACTACGCAGAGAAGCTTTAAGAGCTTCTTTTCGGCCTGATATCTCGAATTCAAGACAATTGAAATGAAGACAGTTTACGTTTAAGCATCTTTCAAAAGGGTATATATCTCGAAGTAGAGATAGTTATGAGCGAGTAAGCTAGATCAGCCGGCAGTGGCTTTTCTATAAATTACAATTCAAAAGGAGTGGCATAATGAGTACAAAGATTTTAATACCGTATTACAGTGCATATGGTCACATTTATCAAATGGTGCAAGCCGTAGCTGAAGGCGCAAAAGGCGCTGGCGACGTTGAAGTGAAGGTTGTAAAGGTTCCAGAATTTGATGCTGTGAAACAGGCAATGTCTCAACAACCGCCTTACGTAGAAGCGCAAGAAGCACAAGATGACATTCCAGAAGCAACGCTTGATGATCTTCGCTGGGCTGATGGTATTGTCTGGGGCGTTCCAACTCGATATGGCTCTATGCCAGCACAAATGAAGCAGTACCTCGATTCAGCTGGTTCACTCTGGATGAATGGTGAGCTTGAAGGGAAAGCCACTGCCGTCGTTACAAGCACGGGTTCTGTTCATGGTGGTCAAGAATCAACAGCTATTACAACATTCGTTCCACTCATGCACTTTGGCATGATTTATGTGGGCTTACCATATGGTGAGAACCCAGAGCAGCTTACAACTGAAGGGATCGGCGGTTCACCATACAGTGCATCGACGATTGCTGGTACGGACGGTTCACGCTCACCTGTTGAAGCGGAACTAACAATGGCATCTCGCCTTGGTGCACGAGTAGCGAAAGTTGCCGGTGCATTGAAAACGATCTAATTAAAATAAATCCAGCTTCTCACATCGAGAGGCTGGATTTTTGTATACTCGTCTTTGTCTCATGAAATGCTGTCACACCGAGTAATCCAAATAGAGAGAACCCAAATGTGTTCACAAAACCATGAAAAAAGACCATTAAGGGTATACCAAGAATAACTGTTTCATTTATATGCGCAAATCCGTAAATCATTGCGGAGCTCATCGAAAAGAGAAGGGATACAAATGAAATGGATAGAAGCATTTTCACTGCGTAATCCAACTTCGGAATTAAGTAGACGAGACAAAGAATGGAGAAAACGACGAGCGGCGTAACGAATTCTACAACTGAAGCAAATTCGAGAACAGGCATGGTGTCTCCGAATGTAATTCCTGCTGCAATAAATGGCGGACCAATTAACACGAAGAAAGCAATTAGTTTGAACCAGGGCTTCAATACAGGTGCTGTTCCAACAAGCATTCTCCCAATGAACGCCATTGAAATCGGTGTGATGAATGCGGCGTAATGGAAGTGAATAGATGTTAGCAGCACAATGACATCGCTAAAGTTAAGAATCTGTATGCCTGATCGATGGAGAACCAGCCAGACACCACCGATGCTAATATACATCAACCCAATCTGTATTAAGATATCGAAAATTCTACTTTTCTTCCATTCTTGTATGACTCGAGTGAAGCCGTAAAGAGCAATAAGAATGGTCGTGATTAGCCATGGAACTGCAAAAAGAACGGCAATAAGTCCCTGTTCAAAAAAGAAGGATATACCTGCACACACTGCAGCAAAAGGCTGAAGGCGCGTTCCATAACGATAAAATGCGTTCTTTTGTGGGACAAGGTTCAGTGTTAAAGGAACGAGAACCAAATAAGCGAATAGTAATAACATCATGACATATTGGAGAGTATCAATTGGCGTGGTAATTAATTTTGCCACCACAAATAGAACCCAAAGAAAGAGACCAGCAAAGCTACTTGTTTTCATCATGATTTCACCTCTCTATTAGTGTACGATGAAGAGAAGTGAGAGAAAAGGTAAATTTTGAAAGAGAGGCGAATGAAATGGAAATGTCTACAAAACCTGTACTAGGGTTTATCGGTATAGGAGTGATGGGAGAAAGCATGGTAAGAAATTTGACCAATGCAGGATACCGAACACTCATTTATACAAGAACGAAACAGAAAGCGGAGGCTCTTGTTACTGAGGGAGCAGAATGGCAGGAGTCAGTGAAAGATCTATCATCAAAAGCGGATGTGATCTTGACGATGGTTGGCTATCCAAAAGATGTAGAAGAAGTGTACATAGGCGAGGACGGAATACTTGAAAACGCGCGTCCGCAATCGATTTTGATTGATATGACCACTTCAAGTCCAGCACTTGCGGAGGAGATCTATCAGCATGCGTTGTCGAAGCAGCTCTATGCGCTTGATGCTCCTGTTTCAGGAGGAGATGTAGGTGCTAGAGAAGGAAAGTTATCGATTATGGTAGGTGGCGAGTTAGAAATCTTCGAGCAAGTTAAGCCTGTGCTTGGCGTAATGGGACAAAACATTGTGCTGCAAGGTCCTGCTGGAGCAGGGCAGCATACAAAAATGTGCAATCAGATTGCAATTGCCAGCAACATGATCGGGGTTTGTGAAGCAATCGTCTACGCTGAAAAAGCTGGACTAAATCCTACTACTGTTCTAGAGAGCATTGGCTCAGGAGCGGCAGGAAGTTGGTCATTAAGTAACCTCGCACCACGAATGATTTCAAATCGCTTAGAGCCAGGATTCTATGTGAAGCATTTCATTAAAGATATGACGATTGCCCTGGAGTCTGCAAAGAATATGGGTATGCTCACGCCAGGACTTGAGCTTTCCAAGCAATTATACGAAGATCTCGCTGAACGAGGGGAAGAGGATAGTGGTACACAGGCGCTAGTGAAACTGTTTCGTGAGAATTAATTGAACAGAAAGAGACCCGGAGCGAGTGCTTCGGGTCTCTTTTCTATAAGCTCTTTTGGTAAGCATTGTTGTTTTTACTATAGAGTAGTGGTCGATTTCCGCTCCAGGATGCTCACCTGTCCCGCTAGTCCCACAGGAGTCGAGCACCTTCCGCTCCAATTAGCTAAGTGTGGCTTTTTATACGAACACCCTCTCAAAAACAACAATCTTTTAGAGAAGAGCCTTTCTATTAGCATAAAGGTAAGTTTCCTCTAGTTGCCGAATAAACTGGTAAAGTGATTATTTCTCTTCTTTTTGACGCTTTTCGATTTCCTCAGAAACGACAAAAGCAAGATCGTCATTACCGAAGAGAGAAAGTACACCGATCACTGTTTGGTCTGGAATGTGCTCTGATTCTTCTTTAGGCACAACTAGCTCGATGCTTTGTTTTAGAGAAGGGTTGTTGATTTGATCAGGGTATGCTTTCGCATACAGTGTTTCCGGATTAAGATCATTGTTTACGCACCACTGAGCAAACACTAGGATCATCATGTTCTCATCTCGTTTGTAGTTTTCAATAACTTGTTCTTGAATCTCTTTTTGGTCCATAAAGGCCCTCCGTTCTACTATTCTACCGTTAGTGTACTCGCCGGAAGAAAGTGTGGCAAGTCTGTTGGTTGTAAAATAAATATTAAGAAAGCCCATAATGAAAGAATTGGTTCATACAACTGCTATGCTAAATACAATCGAATATTATTGGGGGGAAACGAGATGAGAAAAAGAGAGATCCGGAGTTGGATGATGTACGATTTTGCAAACTCCGCGTTTGCGACGACAATGATGGCAGCTGTCTTACCTGTATTCTATTATGACGTAGCAGCAAAAAACATTGATCGTAGTCTTGCAACATCTTACTGGGGCTATTCTCAGTCTCTTGCCGTTCTAATTGTTGCGCTTCTTTCTCCAGTTCTTGGGGCAATAGCAGATTACTCTAGTTCGAAGAAGAAGTTTCTGCGATTCTTTGCTTATATGGGGATGACCGCAAGTATCTTAATGGCATTTATTGGGGAGGGTGGTTACCTCATAGCTTCTATTCTATTAATATTCGGAACGATTGGTTTTTCAGGAAGTAACGTGTTCTATGACGCTTTTTTACCTGAAATTGCAAAAGGGGAAGAGATGGACCGTATTTCCTCAAGAGGCTATGCGTTTGGTTATATAGGTGGCGGACTTTTGCTTCTCATTAACCTGCTCATGATTATGAACCCATCCTGGTTCCTTCTCCCGAACGCACTTGTTGCAACGCAGCTCTCATTTGCAAGCGTTGGGGTATGGTGGTTTGTTTTCTCCATTCCAATGTTCAAACATGTTAAAGAGCAGCGGCATACCCAGCCCGAGTTAAGCGGATCATATATGTCGATTGGTTTTAAACGCTTAAGAATGACATTTAAAGAATTGAATCACTATAAGCAGCTTTTACTGTTTCTAGTAGCTTTCTGGCTATTTAATGATGGCATTTCTACTATTATCAAAATGGCAACCATTTACGGCCGAGATATTGGCATTGGAGCGAACGATTTGATTGCCGCATTGCTCATTACGCAATTTGTTGGCATACCTTTTGCTTTTTTCTTCGGCTACCTTGCAAAGAAAATCAGTGCCAAACGAGCACTTATGATCGCCCTCTGGATTTATGTTGGAATCGTACTGTTAGGCTATTTTATGACAACAGCTACCCATTTCTACCTTCTGGCGATGATGGTTGGATTTGTCCAGGGTGGAGCACAGGCTCTCAGTCGTTCCATCTTCGGAAGTATGGTCCCTGACCATCGTCACGCTGAGTTCTACGGTTTCTACGGCATATCAGCTAAGTTCTCAGCCATCTTTGGTCCGTTCCTCTTCGCTTTTGTTGGGCAGCTTACAGGCTCAAGTCGCTATGGGATCGTGTCACTCGTCATTTTCTTCCTAGCGGGAATCTACTTACTTAGCAAAGTTAACATCGATAAAGGAAAAGAGCAGGCACAGATTGTGATGGTGAATGAGGGTGTTGATGTGTGAGGAGGGTTTTCGCGGATATAACCTCAAAATCGCGGATATATTTCGATTTTCGCGGAAATAACAGCACTTTTCGCGGATATATCGAAAAAATCGCGGATATATTGGAAATTAGACGTCACATGAGAAATGCTCAGAGTTTCCTCTGAGCAATTTTTTGATACCGCTTACACAATTGGGTCGAAATGCTTTAATTCGAGCGAAAGACTACAGTCTTTCCCAGTATCGTACGAGCGATCACCAATTTGATTTACTAGTTCAGTGAGACAATCTTCTTCGTTATGCCAGTAGTCGAGAATAAGAGGGAGTATACTTGTTGCTTCATCTTCAGCCTGTTCGAGTAGCTCTTCGAATGTAGCGGTAGATTCTTCTTGTTTAACAGCAGGATGAATCCATGTTGTGCCGTCTCGATTTAAGTAATCTTCGTCACCAATTTGTTTTCGGTAAGAAAAGGAAGAGACTTGCTTCTTAAGGATTTGGTTTTTCCAACCTAGTGGGTCAAATAGGATCTTAAGTGCAAGCACCATATCTCGATACGATTGATTAATGTAATCACCCGGCATGCGTTCAGCCGTTTCCGGATAATGTGTTTGAATGAGCTCATATAACATGATTTCAATAGGGTGATAAAGAGATTTACCAACGTGGATTTCTTGATAAACAGGAGTTTTCCACGTTTCGATATCTTTGTATTCCTTCATCAAAATGGTATCGATAATAATTTCTAGCTGCTGATGGCGGTTGCCTTCAAGTCCTGAGCGATAGTGGATGTAGGGGTGTGCATTACGGTCAAGAATGTGGTGGGTAACGAAACCTAGAATATAAGCTCGAAGCTTTGGATCATTGTGCTTTCCGTATTCAATCATATCGATTAGAAATGGACCGCAATTCATTTGGTGGAGCACTGAACCTGTTTCTTGGACAGGTTTATTCTTTTTCCATGGCCAGAAATTATGGTAGAAAAAGGGGTCAGGCCCCTGTGCACCGAGGCGAAAGAAAGGAAGGTCCTCTTTGATCGTCGTCCATATGCCGGCCTCCATAGCAGCTTCTTCCCCGAATAAAATATGTGTCCAGACATTTGGCATCGATATGTCCCCCCCTTATATAGATGAGTTACTCTATTATACCTGACATGAACCTGTCTTCTTGCCACATTTATTTATTCTTTCCCTTATTTTTTGAGATGCAAGCATGAAAAAAGCCCGGCGTATGCCGGACTTTGATTATATTATTCACTTAGAAAGACGCCCTCAATGTCGTCTAGCATCTTATTAGCAGAGATTACTCCACCAGAAGTGTTCCAAATTGCATCGCTTACTTTGTGAACATTGTCTTCTTTTACAACTTCAAGGTTGTTCCAGAGAGGATCATTTGTCCATTCTTCAGCAGTAGAATTGGCATCTCCATCACCAGGATCATAAGTGAAGTAGAAGAGTACGTCTCCATCCATTTCAGGGATGCGCTCTTTTGTAACTTCTTCAGCGAAATTTTGTTTTTGCTGGGATTCTGGACGATTAAAGCCAAGTTGCTCGAGAATAACGCCTGAGAAAGAGTCTTTGTAATAAATTCTTGTTTGTCCTGCAAGGAAACGAACCACAGATACTTCTTTATCCAGCTGTTCGCCAAGCTTTTCACTCATAGAATCGATGCGGTCATTATAAGAGCTCATAACTTCATCGCCTTTATCTTCCATGTTCAACGCTTTTGCATAAAACGTAAAGTTCTCCTGCCAATCGCCTTTCAGCGTTTCTGAGTAAACAGTTGGTGCAATTGCACTTAGTTGATCGTAGATATCTTCTTGACGAAGTTTGTTTCCGATAATTAAGTCTGGTTTCAGCGCTGCAACAGCCTCAAGATTTACCTCGCTTTCAGTTCCGACAACTTCTACACCTTCCATTTGATCAGAAATGTGATCATACCAAGGATCACCAAGCCATGATTGAACAGCACCAACAGGTGTAACATCCATTGCAAGAAGGGCTTCTGTACCTTCATTTGTTAAAATAACAACTTTTTCAGGATTTTCAGGAACTTCTGTTTCTCCCATTGCATGACTAACAGTACGAGCAGTTTGTTCTTCTTTTGGTTCTTCTGAATTACCCTCGCTTGCATTATTCTCGCTTGTTCCGCATGCAGCAAGAATCATAACCATGGCCAGAGTAAGGATAAGCCAACCTTTTTTAAACATGCTTATAGCCCCCTATGTATAGTGAGAATCATTTTCATTTACAATGTAATGATACTCAATTGTCACAAAAGAGTCAACATGCAATTGAGATTGATTCTCAAATTCATTGACACGCATTGGTTCTTTTTTTACACTTAATATGGATGATAAGGAAAGGAAAAAATCCTTTATGGCTCATAAATTAAAAACAGTACGAAATAAATGGCTCGGGCTTGCGATTGGCGCCCTTATCGTAGTAGCGCTAATGGCATCTAGTGTTGTCTATGGTTTAACAAGTATAACTTGGTCAACAGCTCTGAATGCATTTACTCAGTTTGACGGAAGCAATGAACATATCATTATTATTGATAATCGTGTACCTCGTGCTTTAATCGGTGCTGCAGTTGGAGCAAGCCTCGCTGTAGCAGGAGCATTGATGCAGGCGATCACACGTAACCCGCTCGCCTCACCATCCATACTTGGGGTTAATGCAGGTGCAAGCTTTGCGATTGTAGTTGCTGTGACGTTCTTCTCCGTCACATCGCTCGCAGCATTCAGCTGGCTCGCATTTCTTGGAGCAGCAGTAGCATCTTTGATTGTTTATGTACTTGGGACTCTGGGAAGAGAAGGGCTTACGCCGATGAAGTTAACGCTTGCAGGTGCTGCTATTGCAGCGATGTTCTCTTCGTTAACGCAAGGCATGCTCGTGTTAAACGAGAAAGCTCTTGAGGATGTGCTGTTCTGGCTTGCAGGCTCGATTGAAGGCCGTAGCTTAGATATGCTTGGTGCTGTGATTCCATATATCGCAATTGGACTAGTTGGTGCTGTTTTCATTAGTAAGAAAATCAACACGCTAGTCATGGGTGAAGATGTTGCAAAAGGACTTGGCCAGCGTACGCTCTTTGTGAAGGCTGGTGCTGCGCTATTGATTGTTCTTCTTGCAGGAGGCTCCGTTGCGGTTGCCGGACCGATTGCATTGGTTGGAATTGTCGTTCCGCATCTTGCGCGATTTTTTACTGGCTCTGATTATCGTTGGATCATTCCTTACAGTGCTATACTCGGCGCAATTCTATTACTATCGGCTGACATTGCAGCGCGCTATGTGATCATGCCACTTGAAGCGCCTGTTGGCGTTCTAACGGCTGTCATCGGTACACCATTCTTTGTTTATATTGCTCGAAGGGAGTTTAACCAGCTATGACGAAATACACTTCCTTTCGAATGAAGACGCTCTCTTTTCTCCTTGATCGACGAGCGATTCTGATTATTGTATCTCTCATTGGTGCCGTAATTCTAACCGCTCTCATAAGCATTGGCATAGGAGAAATTTTTATAAAACCTGATGCAGTTGTAAAAGCGCTGTTTGGTTATGGAACAGATATGAATGAGCTTGTAGTGAAGCAGTTCCGTTTTCCTAGAATTGCGATGGCGATTCTTGCTGGTGGAGCATTAGCCGTCTCAGGTGCGATCCTACAGGGGATGATTCGTAACCCGCTCGCTTCGCCTGATATTCTAGGAATTACCTGGGGTGGGGCGCTTGCAACGATTGGATTTCTAACGGTGTTTAGTGATAAAGCAAATGCCTTAACCGTTAGTATTCAATGGCAGCCGCTTGCTTCGTTTATTGGAGCGGTTCTGGCGGGTTTTCTCGTATTTATTCTATCTTGGAAAAATGGCATTTCGCCAATCCGACTAGTGCTGATTGGGATTGGCCTTACAGCTGTATTACAAGCATTAACGACTCTACTCATGATTATAGGACCGATTTATAGAGCATCAGATGCGAACATCTGGATTACAGGTAGCGTCCATGGTACAAACGGTCAGGACGTGCTCACGCTGCTTCCATGGGTAGTCGTGCTTCTCATACTCCTTATGGTCTATTCGAGAAGGGTGAATCTTCAAGAGCTCGGTGATGATGTGGCCAAAGGTGCAGGTGCTATGCTCTTACGTGACCGAATCACCTTGCTCTTTATTAGCACAGGACTCGCAGGAGGGGCAGTTGCTTTCGCGGGTGGCGTTGGCTTCGTTGGCTTAATGGCTCCTCATATTGCGCGGAAGCTAGTAGGCTCTTCGTTCGGAGTGCTCGTACCTGTGTCAGCATTAGTTGGAAGCATGCTTGTTATGATTGCAGATTTAATTGGACGCACATTATTTTCTCCCCTAGAAGTTCCTGCTGGTGTTTTCACAGCAGCAATTGGTGCTCCATATTTCATTTATTTATTGTATCGATCAAGAAACAAATAATGAGGAGGTGGGCGAAGTGTACGCTTTACAAACGGAAGATCTAACGCTTGGATACGGCGAGCATACTGTTATAGATGAGCTCAATTTACTTATTCCTAAAGGTGATATGAGTGTGCTAATTGGTGGGAATGGATGTGGCAAGTCAACGCTGTTACGAAGCCTAGCGCGCCTCCAAAAGCCCCATTCTGGAGGGATTGTTCTTGATGGAGAGGCGATATCCAATAAACCGACGAAAGAAATTGCTCGTAAAATGGCTATTCTTCCACAGTCACCTGTCGCTCCCGAAGGACTTACTGTTCTGCAACTAGTTAAACAGGGGCGATATCCGTATCAAACGTGGTTAAGTCAGTGGTCAGAAGCGGATGAAAAAGCTGTCCAATATGCCTTACAAGCTACGCACATGGAAGAGTTTGCAGAGCGAAATGTGGATTCCCTTTCAGGTGGACAGCGTCAACGAGCTTGGATTGCGTTAACACTTGCTCAAGACACCGACATTATTCTACTTGATGAACCTACAACGTATCTAGATTTGGCTCATCAAGTGGAAATACTTGATTTGCTTTTTGAATTGAATAAAGAAGGCAATCGTACAATTCTGATGGTACTGCATGATCTGAACCTTGCATGCCGGTACGCAGATCATATTATTGCAGTGAAGGACAAAGGGATTTATGATCAGGGGAAGCCAGAGGATATTGTGAATGAGGAACTTGTATATCAGGTGTTTGGACTTCAAAGCGACATCATCAAGGATCCAATTTTCGGCACACCGCTTTGTGTTCCACACGGAAAGGGGAGGATGGTTCATGCCCGCGAACCTGCAGATGTTTAGTAAAGATGAGAAGGAAATACTCGAGCAGCTTAGCCTTCAGATTGGAAATGATGTAGCTAGCTATCCCAAAATAGAGCAAATTCTCGATGAAGAGAAAATAACGGAAATACTCCAAGACCTTGTAGACGAAGGGCATTTCCCTAATCTTTTTGTTGCTGGATCGCAGTTTATGAAGCGCTATGGCATAATGACGATCGCTCCAATTCTCTTTGCATTCACGATGTGGAATAAGCGAATTGAAGCAGGTCCGGATCAACTCGGATACAGAATTGGATTCGAGCAGGACAGTTGGACGATGAAGCTTGCTGTACGTGATGAATGGATTGGTCCAGAAAACCGAACGAATGCAAGAGCGAAGCTAGCTAACGAATTGATTAATCAGAACCTTGCTCCATTTGTTGAAACGATGGTAAAAGCTACGAAACTATCTGCTACCATTCTATGGGAAAACGCGGCGATTTATTTATTCTGGATCTATGAAACCTTGATTCCTTCTAAAGCTAATGAAGAGCAAAAGCAACGAGCGAAAGAGGACTTTCATTACATCGTTCATCAGTTCCAGTGCACAAGCTTTACTTGTGGCACGAACCCATTTCTACCGTATTACACAGAAAAGAAGGAACGCGCAGAAGGCACGATGCGCACCCGAAAAACATGCTGCTTGCGAGACCAAATTTCTCCAGACACCATGTGCTGTAAAACTTGCCCAAAACTCCGCGGGTGACAGGCACCACCCGGTTTAGCTCGATTGATGTCGAATGAAAAAGCGTACCCTATAGGGCACGCTTTTTATTTATGTTCGCTGGTTTGCGTTTGTAGCTTCGGATGAATAAGTAGAGTCCAGCTAAAATGATGCCTCCTCCAATCCACTGCATTGTATGCAGCGTTTCCCCGAGAATGAAATAAGCAAGAACACTCGCCCCAATTGGTTCAAAAAGGATGCTCATTGAAATGACGTTCACGCTAACCCACTTCACTGCCCAGTTTAAGAGTGAATGACCAAGAAGAGTAGGGAAGAGAGCAAGCAGGATGAAATAGACCCAGTCAGAAGCGGGGTATGATACAAAAGGATAGCGCATGATCAGATTATAGAGAACGAGCGTCACAGCCGCTATTCCATAAACGATGAACGTGTATGGAATAAGGTCTAGCCTCTTTCGGATATTCTGACCGAATAAAAGGTAGCCGGTGACCATGGCACATGCTGTAAGAGCAAGAAGATCGCCTAACAGGGCAATTCCATTTAGTTGAAAGTCCCCCCAACTAATGACGATTGCTCCAGCAACTGCCGTCACCCCTCCTGCAATAGCTGGAAGGGTGAGTTTTTCTTTAAAGAAGAGATACGTTCCGACAAATGCGAAGAGTGGCTGTAGGGTAACGAGCACAACAGAACTCGCAACAGAAGTGTAATTCAGTGACTCGAACCAGAGAATGAAGTGAAAAGCGAGACTCACGCCTGCTAGACTTCCATAGCCCCAGTCCTTTCCTTTAATTGCTTTAAATGATTTTCTATACTTTATGAACACAATCGGCAACATAATTACAATCGCGATCAAAAGACGATGCATTGCAATGATAGAAGCAGGCGCAGAAGATAGCTTCACGAAAACGGCTGATGTTGATACGAAAAGAACCGCGATGATAATTGCTACGTACGGTTTCGTGTTTTGTTCAGTAGACAATTCTTATTCATTCCTCCATTGTGACAAGACTCTATACTAATTCAGCTTCAGCTTGTTCTACGGCTTCGTCGTGTGCTGTACAGCGGTTATAACCGCCAACGCGCTTCTCAAGTTGCTCACCAAACTGAAAGAGCGCTTCTTCATTCCCAACGCGACTAACAAGCTGCACACCAATCGGTAGCCCATCTCTACTCATACCAACAGGAACGACAAGGGAGGGAAGTCCCCATACATTGGCGTAAGCGACGTTTGGCATGTAATTGAGAAACGTTTTACGTATCGAAAATAGCTCTTGATAGAGTTGACCGTGAACGGGAGCTGGCGAATGGTAGACAGGCATAATTAAGATGCGATCGTCTAAATAGTCTTCTAGAATATCATCACCACGTTTTAGCGCAACGTGAATCTGGTTAATTTGCTTTTGCGTTGGTTTAAAAAGTCTTGCCCCAATTAATGCCCACGAAAGGTAAGGATGGACATCAGAGTTGCGGAAGAACTTCTCTTTCATAAACTCTCCAAATGGACTTGCCCTGTCATGATCAACCATAAGCTTTGCCATATCGGCTCCACCATCAATTGACATCATTTGCTGCCACATTAAGGCGGCTTCATTAAAGAACGGCGGATTTGCTTGTTCTTCGGCAAGTTCTCCATCGAACGTATCTCTTATACTCGTTATCAACTGATACGTCTCACGGTTAATCGGAAAACGATGGTGTGGAAGGGGATAGACTATTTTAAAATCGGAAAGGCTGCGATTCGGCGGTTGTTCATTCGCGATAATCTGGTTGATCAATCTAGCATCCTGAACAGATTTACTCATCGCTCCGATGCCAAGCATACGCTCCTGCTCTGGTTTATCGACATAAGGGAAATTGCCTTCTTGTGATACCTGACGATTTCCTGATTTAAATCCGACAACTCCGTTAAAATGGGCTGGAAAGCGTATCGAGCCACCGATATCTGCTCCAATGCCAACAGCGGCACCGCCTGCTGCAATTAGCGAACCTTCTCCGCCGCTTGATCCACCGGCAGTTCTTGTAATATCCCACGGATTATTCGTTCTCCCATAATGCTTATTATCCGTTTCCTGACAGAAGCAGAGGGCAGGGGTGTTCGTTTTACCGAGTATGATTGCTCCTTCTGCTCGAAGACGTCTAATCACTTCTGCATCCTTTTGCTCACGCGAGCCAGCTCGGTAGCTAAGACCGCCGGTAGTGGTCATATTCTCAACATGAAAACACTCTTTTACACTGATTGGAACCCCGAATAAACGTCCCCTAGGTTCTTCAGTTGTTAGTGTGTAATCAGCTTTCCTTGCTTCTTCTATGGCAGCTTCAAAACGGTTCTCAACAAGACAGTTTAAGACAGGGTTAATGGTCTTTAGGTGATCGATATACGTTTTAACGGCATTGTACGATGAAATTTCTCGATTGGAAATTTCCTTCGACAGGGACAAGGCATCCATTTCTACTAGTTTCATGCTATCCCTCCAGATAGTGTCGGCCTATCCTCCGACATCGGTTAATTTATCTATTCGGCTTTAACCATCAGAATCCTTTATTAGGAGAAAGAGAAAAGACACTTCGTTCAATGGACGAAATGCCTCTTATCTTTACAGGACAACCGAAGATTCTGAAGGAAGCGGGCCGTAGAATACTTCACGCTCATCTGTTTTCGGATCGTAGTAAACAAGTAAAATATTTTGTTGATCAGGATTTGGAGCAGTTCCTGGAAGAACATCAATGATCGTATGTTTATGAAGATCGCGTTCTGTTAGATTTAGCGCTTGATAAGCTTCTCCTAGAAGGAGCGGGTTCTCGCTAATTCGTTTTAATAGAGCTAGTTCTTCTTCTTTCGGAAGACGATCGCTCCACCAAACAGTACGCGGCTTCTTTTTTGATTTGGAAAGATAATCGATTTTCAATAGCGTTGTAACGTGCTCTAAGTGTTTTGGTGCATGGATGCTAATGAAAGCTGCGAGTCGACGAAATAGATCTTCAAGTTGATGACCAATTCGTGACCATCCTTTTCCTTCCCAGTAGCTACCGAACTCCTGGAAGAAGTCAAATGGAGATGGAAAAACAGTTGTTACTAAATATTCAATCGTTGTATCCATTCGATGATCATTCCAGTATTTCTCGAGTACATCTTCTACCTGTTTAATACGAATCACGTCATCAAAGGATAGAACGTTATTTCCGAGAATTTCATATGGAGCATTATCCATATAAAGATAGCCATGTTTCTCCGCACTTAGGCGGACACCTGTACCACGAAGCATTTTAAGAAAGCCAAGCTGTAGCTCTTCTGGTCGGAATGAAAAAACATCGTTAAACGTTTTACGGAACGAATTGTAATCTTCTTTTGGAAGGCCTGCGATTAGATCAAGATGCTGGTCAATTTTCCCGCCATCTTTCACCATTGTGACCGTTCGTGCGAGCTTCTCGAAGTTCTGTTTTCGCATAACAAGTTCGTTCGTCTCATCATTCGTAGATTGAATGCCTATCTCAAATCGGAAAAGACCTTTTGGCGATTCACGATTTAGAAATTCCAGCACTTCTGGACGCATAATGTCAGCAGTAATTTCAAATTGAAAAACGCAGCCTGGTCGATGCTCATCAATTAAGAATTGAAACATATCAATTGCATAGTTTCTTCGAATGTTGAACGTTCGATCGACGAATTTAATTGTTTTGGCACCATTGTCCATTAAGTACCGAAGCTCTTCCTTTATGCGTTCGGCAGGGAAATACCTGACACCAACTTCGATTGAAGAGAGGCAGAATTGACACGAATACGGACAGCCGCGACTTGTTTCAACATACGTTACACGGCGACCAAGGTCAGCGAGATCTTCTTCAAATCGAAATGGAGAAGGAATGTCACTCAAGCTAAGTTTTGGTGCAGGTGGGTTAATGTGATTCGTCCCGTCTTTCCGATAGGCAATGCCTTTAACGTGTTCGGCATCTCCTGATTCAATTGACTGAAGAAGATGTTTGAACGTTTCTTCCCCTTCACCCATCACAATATAGTCGGCCTGTGGAATGCGGTCGAGCCACTCATACACATCATATGAAACTTCAGGACCACCGAGTACAATCGTTAGCGATGGATTTACTTTTTTCAGCATTTCAATAACCGGAATCGTCTCTTCAATGTTCCAGATATAACAGCTAAACCCAATCACATCCGCCTTCATGCTATGAAGGTCACTTACAATATTCATAAGAGGATCTTTAATCGTATATTCTGCCATCTTTACGTCATACTCTGGGGCGGCGGAGGCTTTTAAGTAACGCAACGCGAGACACGTATGGATAAACTTCGCATTTAGCGTACTAACGACAATCTTCATTCTTTTCCAACTCCTGCATCTTTAATTTCTTCATTATATCACCTTAAGGAAAAATTAATCAGTTACAGAATAAGGAACTTACAGTCTGACTATTCGGAAAATATTTGAAAAGAAAGCGCTTACGTGAGAGAATAGATGAAAAAAAGCAGGGAGTGACTCTAGTGGAACTTGCTTCAATAACGCCTGAACATCCTTTTTCAGAACAGGACTTCGAGTACACAACGCTTTTGCCGAGTTATCGCGTCGATCTACGGAATGCAAGAAACGAGCAGTTGAATCGATTTTTGAATGCTAATGTTGTTAGTGACTGGTCACAGCTGTCATGGAAAGAGATTGGTAGGCCATTTGAAGTAAAGAAGCTTGCAAAGGAACGGAGAGATTGGGAGAAGGAGCACGAGCAGGACATGCCTGTGAAAAAATCCTGGGAGTACTTCAATCGCTCGTTCCATAATCTGTTTATGCAAGACGTGCCTGCCGAACAGGAGCGTCTTAAATCATCGTTAAAAGATAGTTTCAAAGGCTTCCACCTTCATGATATCAAGCAAGGTCTAGGAGAGATGGCGCGGCTATCTCTGTGGAATTACGTCCACCGTATTGAAGATGGCATCTGGGATCCGCGTGGGAAACGAGCTCTATTTGAAGGGTTAGACGTAGAAAACCCTCGCATCCTCTTTCTCGGTGCCGCTGAAGGATATGAGGCGATGCAGCTTCACGCGATGTATCCTGGTGGAGAGGTTGTCATGGTCGATTATGATGCATTTTGTAAGACGGATCGGTTTGCGCACTTTCCTAACACCTATCCATTCCTTGGTACAAATCCACAAACAGGAGCTCCAAAGGTCTGGTACAAAGATCAAATGAACATAACCTATCTTGTAAAAGATATTCGAGATCTTGATTTTCATAAAGAGTTTGATATTGTGCTGAGCGTTGGTTTGCTTGAGCATGTACCAGATGAACACAAGCCAGCTATACTAGAGTGGCACCGGAAATTCGTGAAAGATGATGGTTATGTCATCATGACAACACCTCGGAATCAGATGAAATCGAGAATCTATTATCACGTGATGGCCGATATGATGAACCATACGTATCGCGAATTAATGGATATCCGGCAGATGGGTTTGTACGCGTATGAGAACGGTTTGGATATTGTGAGGCACGGGTTTATTAAAGTTCACAATGGCATTATCGCAAGGGCACGTTAGTAGCACTTTAACCCTAACTATGGTAAAAGTGAGGTGAAATGATTTGAGGAGGGATTAGATGAGTGTTCATTCGTTTACGGCAGAAACGCTTCAAGGAAAAGAGCTTCCGCTATCTGAATACAGCGGTAAAGTGCTTCTGATTGTGAATACGGCAAGTAAATGTGGGTTAACACCACAGTATGTAGGGTTACAGGAATTGTATACGTCTTTTGAGGATAAACCGTTTGAAATTCTTGGTTTTCCTTGTAATCAGTTTGGTGCACAAGAACCAGGATCAGAGGAAGAAATTGAAGAGTTTTGTTCGATCAATTACGGTGTAAGCTTCCCAATGTTTGCAAAAGTGGACGTGAACGGGGAAGAGGCGCATCCACTGTACAAGTATTTAACAAACGAAGCACCTCATGTCCCACATGAAGATATTCCATGGAACTTTACGAAGTTTTTAATTGATCAAGACGGTCGAGTAGTCAAGCGCTTTGAGCCAACAACAGAGCCATCTTCTCTTAAAAAAGAGATAGAGGAAATGCTCTAAAAAGGTTCGAATATTGTCGGAATGGGGTATATCATTTCTGAGGTGATTTTCAAAATGAAATGGTGGATTCCGTTTTGCTATATGATAGGCACGTTTGCCGGAGCGATGTTTAGTGGCTGGGCCATGGACCGTGAATGGGATGTGTTTCCTTCTTTTGCAATGGCGATAACAGCATTTTTTCTAAGTTTACTATACATTGTCGTTCGTGATATTGTTCCAAAAGTCTTTGATCAAACCCTGCGCAACTAGTGCACAGGGTTTTTTTCTATAATGTATTTAGTGGGGGAGTTGTGCTGGAGTTAGCGATGATGTGAGTTCTTCTTACGTAAATTTTTTAAAATAGTTTAAAAAAATACACTTTGCTAATTGAAGCGGAAGGATGCTCGAATCCTGCGGGACTAACGGGACAGGTTAGACCCCACAGTAGCGACGAGGAGGCTTTCCGCCCGCCCTGCGGAAAGCGAGCACCTGGAGCAGAAATTAACCACTAATCTAATAGCAACAACCTTTAAGAAAACAGCCTTTCAACAACTAAATGGAAAAGGGTGAAAGGGAGGCTCTGCAGGATATAGAAATTCAGATTTGCCGTTCTTCCATTTCCAAGCTGCATAAGCAGCGAGGCAGGCGTCGAAGGAGTGGGAGGATTGAAGAACGTCAGCTGGAATTCCGTGGACCCCGTCATTCTCGAGAAACGCTTGTAGCTGATGACGCGGTTCTTCGTCTGATTTATAGGTAAGGACTGACGTGAGATCTGGTGAACGTAGTCCAACTGATGCTCCTGGGTGAACTTCAACAATGCTAGCAGGTGTTGTGCTTGATAACCCTCTTGAAAGGGTGATTCCTCTGAGCGTTAAGTAAACCATTCGCGTCATGGTGGGCGTCATGATCGATCCGCTCTTCATTCCTTTTGCGATGATTTGTTTTCGTAAAGCACGATCCGCTTTCCGATCTCCTCCGCCAGGCTGATAGGAGAGGGGAGCATCAATTCCGATAACGAACGGATCTGTTTGCTCTTGCAATAGCTTATAAATATCTTCATCTGTTGCGCCGTCTACGATTTGTTGGAAACGAAGCTTGGACTCATCCTCTTTAAAGAACGCGAGAGATGTCTCTTTTGTATTGGAAGGGCCGGATAGGTCAATACCTACATATAAGGTCATACAGATTTCTCCTTCAATGTTTGTTTACGTACACATTAAATTGAAAACGGGTTCATGTAAACCCAATACGTACGTTATAATGGAGTAATAGAAACGGACTGATACGTATGGTGGAATTGAAACAGAAAGTATTTAAATTTGTAGGCGGACGAATTCTTAAGACGGGTCTGGCAGCTTTTTTGACGGCCTGGATTTGTGATGCGCTTGGACTACCTGTTCTATTTGCGGTGATCACGGCCATTGTAACAGTTGAGCCAACAGCATCTGATTCTATTAAAAAAGGAATCGTGCGCTTTCCAGCCGCAGCGATTGGCGCAGGGTTTGCTCTGTTGTTCGAATCGTTTCTTCATCAATCTCCCTTCACTTACGCGCTTGCCGCGACCTTCACACTTATTGCTTGCCATAAGCTCGGTCTCGATGACGGTATGCTTGTTGCAACGCTTACGGCAGTAGCAATGATCCCAGACGCATCAGGTGATTACATGTCTTCTTTTGTCTTTCGTCTCAGTACAACGTTAATCGGCATTGTGGTCTCAACCGCTGTAAACTACTTTGTTATGCCTCCCAAATTTCATACTATGATTAACCAGGGTGTCGAGCGACTGTACCATAATGCGGGTGATTTACTGGAACAGATTATAGCTGATTTAACTCACGCTAGAAAGCAAACGCTCGTCTATCAGCGATTAAGCCGAGATCTCGAGCGAACGTATAAATTAATTGGTTATCAGCGTGAAGAATGGAAGTACAGAAGACACAGTATGCATGAAGTTCGTACTTTTTCTGTTGTACTCAAGAAGCTTGAATATTTGCAGAAGATTCTTTATCACCTGGGCAATATGTTATACACAAATATGAGAAAAGGAATAGATGAAGAAGATCATCGCATTATTTGCGAAGCGGGTCGTTCTATTTCAAAAGCATTCCATAAACCATCCAACCAGCTGACCCAAAAACACATAGAAAGCATTGAGAAGTTAGACGACCTGTTTCATAGACTCGATAATGAGCGAACAGAAGTGGATGAACCACGTCATCATTTTACAGGAAAGATGATTGTGATCTTTGAGCTATTATCATTAAACGATGTGATTGATGATCTTTGCACATTGGAACAAAAGGAAGATCGCTACACGAAAAGGGAGAGAGAACGATGACTCTATTATTTGAGGAGAAGTGGGATCGGACCATTGCTCCACGTGATCGGCAAATGTTCCAAACGATTTACGAACAGAACCCGATTGAGAAAGGTAGACTGAAGTTTGTTCCAGTGCGAGCTGCTTTTAACCATCAAGGCTGCGTCCTTGCTTCTGTTTGTATTCTAAATGGAACGGAAGACTGGCTTTTGCAAGATCGATTGCTGTATTACAAGGAAAAGGATGACGTAGTAGCGAAGGAACGCTTCACTCATGATCTTATCATTCCATCTATGACAGCTGTTCCATGGACGTTTATTTATCACCCGAACTCATTTATTCAACCTCCATCACTTCATAATTGGGATATTTCATTATAAAACGATTAGTAGCAACAAAAAGTACATCTGCATTCAACTGATTTTCTCTTTTGTTCGACAGAATCCAACCCTCTGGACTAGTCGAATGAAATCGAAATGAGTAGAATTGCAGGTTTTTTTGTATTACAACAGAAACTTGAAAATAGATCTGTTCTAACTGCCTGTACCATTCAAAAGAACATTATGGTATATTTAATTTGAAATTTTCTAACTATTAAGGGGGAGAAGTAGCATGGGAAAGAAAAGAATATTTAGTCTATTCGTAGCTGTACTATCACTCACGATGGTACTCGGAGCTTGTGGGGGATCGGATGGTGAAGCAGGTGGATCACCTTCAGAGCTCAGTTTACTAACAGGTGGAACTGGTGGAACTTACTTCCCACTTGGTGGTGAGCTTGCCAACATCATTCAAGATGAAACAGACATTGAGAGTGCGAATGCTCAGTCTTCTGGTGCATCTGTTGAAAACATGCAAATCCTTCAAGATGGCGATGCAGATATTGCGTTTACCCAAACAGATATCGCAGCATATGCCACAAAGGGTGAATTAATGTTCGAAGATGGCAAAGTCGATAACATTCAAGCAATTGGAACGCTTTATCCTGAAACCATTCAAGTTGTGACACTTCAGGAAACGGGTATATCTTCGATTGATGACCTGAAAGGGAAGAAAGTATCAGTCGGTGCTCCAGGTAGTGGAACATATGCGAATGCAGAGCAGGTTCTAGAAATACACGGCATATCAATGGAAGACATTGATGCACAGCACCTTGCGTTTGATGAATCAACTGAAGGTATTCAAGATGGCACAATTGATGCTGCATTCATTACATCTGGAACACCAACTGGTGCAGTTGAAGGGCTATCAGCCGTTAAGCCTGTGACGATCCTTCCAATTGAAGATGACAAAATCTCTGAACTAGTTGAAAAATATCCATACTATGCTGAAGATACAATTAAGAGTGGAACATATGGCCTCGAAAGCGAAGTCAAAACGGTTGCAGTTCTAGCGATGCTAGTAACACGTTCAGATCTAGATGAAGATTATGTGTATCAACTTACAAAGGCGATCTTTGATAACTCAGATAAAATCACACACGCAAAAGGTGAATTCATCACAGCTGACAGCGCTTTGGAAGGTGTTGGAATCGACCTTCATCCAGGTGCCCAGAAGTACTTTGATGAAAAAGGTGTCGAGTAACGCTAGATAATCTCTTTGAAAAGGATGTGATGGACGCAGGTGAAAAGCCTGCGTCCTCTTATTATGAACCCTTCTAATTCGACGAGACAATTTTTGTTTCAGACCATAGTCGCACTTGTGCTTATATCCATTGTTTTCTTGTATCCGTTTTTCCCAGTTATGGCTGTCGAAAATGGGGAGTCGGGAAAAGTTCTTGCGTACCTTCCGTTTGAAGACGATCCATCGAGTTTTGACATTCGCTACACGCATTCTGTTCATAAAACACCTGTGCAGGAGTCGTATTATATTGCTCAATCAGGAGAGATTGTTCAGTATGAACTTGCTTATGAAACGTTCGGGGTCGGCATGCCTTCAGATGCAGGGGAAGGTGAACGATTTGTACAGGATGAGGATGGCTATAAGATTAAAGATATGAACCGGCAATTTCCATTTATTGATCTTAGAACAGGCAAAGTAATAGCTGATCATATTCTTCTTGTGCAGGGTAAAGAAATTGAACTGAGTACGTTTATTAAACCTGGCTCCTGGGTGCATTTAGAATCTGAATCGATCAGCTTATGGCAGTGGATGAAAGGAGTTAATGTTCTTGAGCAATAACGATCAGCCTCCGAAAACAAAAGAAGAGAAAGAACACCTAACAGACGAACAAACGCAGGAATTGATGGCCAAATTTGATCCAGAAGCAGGACATCGCAGGCTGACAGGCATACTTGGGTGGATCTCATTAGCTGGACTTGTCGGCTTCTCCGTCTTTCAGCTGTATACGGCGATCTTTGGAGTATTCACTGCACAGCTTCAGCGCTCAATTCACTTAGCGTTCGCGCTCGGACTTATTTTTCTATTGTTTCCAGCATCAAAGAAAAGGTTAAAAAAGAAAACGCGATTTCAGGTTGCCTGGTATGATGGGCTGCTTGCACTTATTGGAGTGTATGTCGGCATGTACTGGCCGCTTAACTTTGAAGAGCTCGTTTTCCGGGTTGGTCGTCTAACAACGCTTGATTTAATTGTCGGGCTTTTAGCGATTCTCCTTGTTCTTGAAGCGACGAGGCGAGTAGTAGGGTTACCGATTACGATCATTACGTCGATTTTCTTGCTATATTCGTATTTTGGTCCTTATATGCCAGGCTTTCTTCAACACAGAGGACTAAGCATCGACCGAATTATTCGTTCGATGTATTTTACAACAGAAGGGATCCTTGGAACCCCACTCGGTGTATCGGCAACGTTTATTTTTCTCTTCCTTCTATTTGGTGCCTTTCTCGTGAAAACGGGTGTAGGTCAATACTTCAATGACCTCGCCCTTGTCATCGCAGGAAAGCGAGTTGGCGGACCAGCTAAAGTAGCGATATTCTCAAGTGCGCTTCAAGGAACGATTAGCGGAAGCTCTGTTGCCAACGTTGTAACGTCTGGTTCCTTTACCATTCCAATGATGAAACGTCTTGGCTATCGAAAAGAGTTTGCTGGTGGCGTTGAAGCGGCTGCTTCAACAGGTGGTCAGCTTATGCCACCGATTATGGGAGCGGCAGCATTCCTAATGGTTGAATTTATTGGTGGCGGCATTACATATTGGGAAATTGCTAAGGCTGCTGCAATCCCTGCGCTGCTATATTTCACAGGAATTTGGATTATGACACACTTTGAAGCGAAACGAATTGGCTTACGAGGGCTAACTGAAGAAGAAATGCCAGATCGAAAAGCGGTTCTCGTCAAAATTTACTTGCTGTTTCCGATCGTAGCGGTTATTTTCTTTTTAATGTCTGGTACATCTGTTACACGTGCTGCACTTTATGCCATTCTAACCGCAATAATAGTTGGCGCAATTAATAAGGAAACGCGAATGGGCATAGGTGATTTCATTGATGCACTTGCAAATGGTGCACGAACGGCACTCGGAGTTGCTGCAGCGACGGCCGCAGCGGGTATGATTGTTGGGGTTGTGACACTTACAGGTCTCGGACTGAAGCTTGCGAATAGCCTTGTTTCCCTTTCTGGTGAGAACCTTCTACTCACTCTTTTCTTTACGATGATTGCATCGTTAATACTTGGGATGGGCTCACCTACAACAGCAAACTATGTTATCACATCAACGATTGCGGCACCTGCGCTGATCGTGCTTTCAGTGCCTGAGCTTTCTGCGCATATGTTTGTGTTCTACTTCGGAATCGTCGCAGACATTACGCCACCTGTAGCCCTCGCAGCGTTTGCGGCAGCTGGTGTGTCAGGGGGCGAGCCGCTCCGAACCGGGGTGCAATCGGCAAAGCTCGCCATCGCCGCGTTTATCATTCCATACATTTTCGTGCTCTCACCTGAGCTGATGATGATTGATACAACGTGGCAAAGCCTTCTATGGGTTCTGTTCACATCTTTAACAGGTATGATTAGTATTGGTGCAGGTATGATTGGGTACTGGTACCGCCGAACGAATGTTGTTGAGCGAATCGCAGGCGTTGCAGCTGGTGTTATGCTTATTTATCCAGAAGGATTTACTGACTTAATTGGGCTTGGTCTCTTTATTGCCTTACTCGTTCTTCAATTTGTTGTGAAGGGTGACGACAAAAAACAAGTTGCCAATGCATAAATGAGCTACCCACCATGTGGGTAGCTTTTTCTATGAGAAAAACGATGCATCATGCGGATTCCAGGTTGTAGAAGAGTGTGATATGATGTAAGCGTCGTCATTTATAGAAATTAATTTAAGAAGGCTCTTTTCTAAAAGATTGTTGTTTTTGAAGCAATTATTGAATAAAACTCAACACTTCGCTGATTGGAGCGGAAATCAAACGCTATACAGTAAAAGCAACAATGTCTACGAAAAGAGCCTTTAAGAAAAAGGACTTCACTGCTTTTTATCGAAGTGGAACCTGTTAGCTTATACATTGAAGGAGGATCACAATGGATTATCGTATTGAACGAGACACAATTGGAGAAATCAAAGTACCAGCAGATAAAATGTGGGGTGCTCAAACGCAGCGTAGTAAGCAGAATTTCAAAATCGGTATCGAACAAATGCCGCTTGAGGTTGTTAAAGCATTTGCGATTCTGAAGAAGAGCGCAGCCATTGCGAACCAGCGTCTTGGGAAGCTAGAAGAAGTGAAAGCAGACGCCATTGTGAAAGCAGCGGATGAAGTGATTAACGGCGAGCATAATGAGCATTTTCCGCTCGTAGTATGGCAAACCGGAAGCGGTACGCAGTCCAACATGAACATGAACGAAGTGATCGCCTATCGTGCGAATGAACTTTTACAAGAACAAGGAAGCGAAGCGCGCATTCATCCCAATGATGATGTGAATAAATCTCAGTCTTCTAACGATACGTTCCCAACGGCACTGCACGTTGCTGCAGTCCTATCTGTTGAGGATCATCTTTATCCTGCTCTCATCGAGCTGAAAGAAACGCTTTATCAAAAAATGAAAGATTATGACCATATTATTAAAATTGGTCGTACGCATCTTCAGGATGCAACGCCACTTACGCTCGGTCAAGAAATCAGCGGATGGCACCGTATGCTTGTGAAGTGTGAAAGCATGCTTCTAGAAAGTGTGAAATACATGAAGGAACTTGCGATCGGTGGTACAGCAGTTGGTACTGGACTGAACGCACATCCGAAGTTCGGTGACATGGTTGCTGAAGAAATTAGCAAGATGACATACAAAACATTCGCATCAGCGGAAAACAAGTTCCATGCGCTTACAAGTCATGATGAAATTGTTCACGTGCACGGTGTTCTGAAAGCACTCGCAGCAGATCTTATGAAAATCGCGAACGATGTACGCTGGCTTGCAAGCGGACCACGCTGTGGTATTGGTGAATTGAACATCCCAGCTAACGAGCCGGGAAGCTCGATTATGCCAGGAAAAGTAAACCCAACTCAGAGTGAGGCACTAACGATGGTTGTGGCTCAGGTAATGGGGAATGATGCTACAATCGGTTTCTCAGCCAGTCAGGGGAACTTTGAATTGAACGTATTTAAACCGGTTATCATTTATAACTTCCTACAGTCTTCTCGTTTACTTGCAGACGGCATGAAGTCATTTACCGATAACTGTGCAGTTGGCATCGAGCCAAACGAAGAAGTGATTCAAGATTACTTGAAGAACTCGTTAATGCTTGTAACAGCACTTAACCCGCACATCGGTTATGAAAATGCAGCGAAAATCGCGAAGAAAGCCCATGAAGATGGTACAACGCTTCGTGAATCTGCTTTAGAGAGCGGACTATTAACGGCTGAACAGTTCGACGATATCGTTCGTCCGGAAGACATGATTGCACCAAAAGAATAATGCAAAAAAGCGGGATCGCTGAGATTCCGCTTTTTCTGTGTAGCAGCAGCCCAGATCCTCCGGCTGTTTCACTCTATAGATTGAGACAAAAAAGCGTCTCATTCTATAGAGCTCCAACATCCTGCGGATCTAACCGGGCTACTTTCGCTTTTCTTGTCTAGCTACAGCAGCCCAGATCCTCCGGCTGTTTCACACTTTAGATTGAGACAAAAAGCGTCTCATTCTAAAGTGTTCCAACATCCTACGGATCTAGACGGGCTACTTTCGCTTTTCTTTCAGGAGTGGAGAGCGCTTACGCTTTCCGGGGTAATATGGCCATGATGCCTTTGTAGATCAAGACAAGTGCAAATAGCAGCGCTGCTAGAAAGCCAACAACTTCGAAGACCGGATTGAGACTAGATAAGAATGAATCAGTCTCAGACAGTTCAACTAAAGCAAACCCAGCAATCATAGCGGCTACGAAAAGCAATGTTCGATCCAACATATCAGCACTCCCTTTGAAAGAAATATTTTTAGTGCCCTACAAATATATGCAGTGACAAGAGTGGGAAGACCCCGATCTGTCCTGTTTTAGAATATATTTTTTAAAAGGCTCTTTTCGTAGATATTGTTGCTTTTAGATAAGTGGTTAATTTCCGCTCCAGGATGCTCGCTTTCCGCGGGACGGGCGGTGAGCATCCTTCTGCTCCAATTAGCGAAATGTGGTTTTTTTATTCAGTAATTGATTCAAAAGCAACAATTTATTAGAAAAGAGCCTTTTAAAAAGGGGGTCAGGCACGAGCCTGACCCCCATTACTGCACAGCGCTGCTTCGCTACAGCACTACGCTCTTTTATTTCCACTCCGCTACTTTATCTGTATCTGTTACAAATAAGAAAATCTTTCCTTGGTCCATTTCTTCTTCGTAGCGCTCTGATTCGTCTTCTGAGAATCCGATTTCCTGCATTTTCTCGCGCAGTTCGTCGCCTTTTTTGCTGAATACGTTCTTAAGGCTGCTGAGACCCATTTCCTTTTTGCCGATTGTATTCGCGTCAACGCCGTCTGCGACGCGTTCAGTGCGATCATCGTCATGAGATAGCACGTAAATATCGTCTTTGGATACTCCGATGTTGCTTAGTTCCTCAATGTCACTTTTCAGCTTCTCGTCGTTTTGGTATTCGCGTACTACTGGTCTACTCATTGTTAGTGCCTCCTTAAAAATTTCACTTTTTTCATCTCACAGATACTATACACGCTGAGAAATTGTTCTAAACGAGAAATTTGCACAGTGATGTGCTGGTTGATTGCACAAGAATAAGCCATAATATGTTCAAGACCTAACATGAAAGGGTATACCGAAAGAAGAACAATTATTTCAGGAGGCGATCGAAATGAGTTCTGAACAATTAGGTGTTAAACAAGGAAAGTTAGCGCCATGTCCGGATAAACCGAACTGTGTATCAAGTCAAAGTACAAGCGAAAAGAATGGCATGGAACCCATCTCATATAATGGCACAGCGGAAGACGCGCTGACTAAATTAAAAAGCATTTTAACAAATCGAGACCGTACGAAGGTTGTCGAAGCTGATACGCATTACATACGTGCGGAGGAAACGTCCAAGCTGATGAAGTTCGTAGATGATATCGAATTCTACATTGATACGGCAGGCGAGCACATCCATTTCCGCTCCGCTTCTCGTAAAGGGTATTCTGACTTCGGTGTTAACAAAAAGCGTATGGAAGAAATCAAGGAAGCATTTGAGAAATAAAGAACAGGTGCCGCTTGGCACCTGTTTTTCTACATTTAAAACTCATCTGCTTCGTCTTCTTCTTCTTCAAGTACATCTGCATTATCATCTTCACGTTCGTCTTCATCTCTTTCAGAGGAAAGGAACCAGCCGCCGAGCGCTATGGCAACGAGTACAGCCCAGAACGTGATTTTCCAAGCGGGCTCTTTAGGGAAATCCTCTGCAAGGATAGCAAGATTCGGGTGAGCAAGTGTGTAGATGGCGAGTTTAACCCCGACCCAACCGACGATGACGAAAGCTGCTGTTTCTAAGCCTGGTTTACGATGAAGCAAACGAACGAAATAATTGGCAGCAAAACGCATAATGATCAGACCAACGATTCCTCCTGTTAGAATAACTGCAAACTGACCACCGTCCATGCCACCGACTTTAGGTAAATTCGTGGTAGGGAGGGTAAGAGCTAATGCCACTGCAGCTAGAATGGAATCAACTGCAAAGGCAATATCAGCAAGCTCAACTTTTAAAACAGTCGTCCAAAAACCTGAGCCTTCATTATGCTTTTTCTTCTTCTTATCCTCTTTACGCTTACTAAGAATAAACTTCTTAACAAGATGATTTAAGCTGAGGAACAGGAGATAAACTGCTCCAATCGCTTGTACCTGCCATATATCTACAAGAAATGAAATAATAAAAAGGGAGCCAAAACGAAAAACAAATGCTCCCCCAAGTCCATAGAAAAGCGCTTTTTTACGCTTTTGGGGATCGAGATGCTTTACCATTATCGCCATTACGAGAGCGTTGTCTGCAGCAAGCACACCCTCGAGTCCAATTAGAACGAGCAGCACCCACCCGTACTCCAGTAAAAGACCAACATCCATGAGTATCTCTCCTTTGATTACTATGTAGTATCCCCAATCAACATCTCCTTACTAGATGAGCGAGGTGGCAAAACCCTGATCAGTACAGGTTTTTAACGAATCTGTAGCAAGTGGAATAGATACCAATTTCTTACCCTTCTAACAAAATAAGAAACGCATACGTTTTGAAATTGAGTTCAAATGGTATATCGTAGTACATGGAGGTGGTAACATGCGTTTATCCAATAAAAAAGTAATTAGTCTTGTTCATCATGAATATGAGGACCTTGAACTGACATATCCGTACTACCGCTTGATTGAAGAAGGAGCAACGGTTCACTACGTAGGTGAAAAAGCGGGTGAGAAGTATATCGGTAAATACGGCGTACCTGTCGTATCTGACTATGCGTATGACGACATTAACCCAGCTGATTATGACGCCATTCTTGTACCAGGAGGTTGGGCACCTGATAAAATTCGTCGTTTCCCGTCTGTCCTTAAAATGGTACAGCATATGGAAGAAAACAAAAAGCCAATCGGACAAATTTGCCATGCAGGCTGGGTACTGATTTCTGCCAAAGTACTTGAAGGTAAGAAAGTAACAAGTACGCCAGGCATCCGAGATGATATGGAGAATGCCGGAGCAACCTGGATTGATGAACCTGTCGTAATTGATGGCCATCTTATATCAGCTCGTCGTCCACCAGATCTACCGCAATACGGAAAAGCGTTCGCAGACGTTCTAGCTAACTCATAAGAAAAGCTCACTCCTCATGTTGGAGTGAGCTTTTGATTATTTTGTTACTCGTTCTAATTTCCCGGTTGCAGGATCAATCACTAGTCCGTGAACAGGCGTGTTTTTCGGAAGTAGTGGATGGTTTTGAATGGTTGCTACGCTATCACTAACTCCGTCATAAACAGTTTTAAAGCCTTCAAGCCATGAATGAAGGTCGATTCCGACGTGCTTTAGGGAAGCGACAACTTCTTCCGTCACTTGCTCCTCCATTTTATGAATCAGTTGATCAGGCTTAACTTTCCCGTTCCCACAATCGTGGTGGCCAATTACCCAAACTTCTTCAGCTTGAAGTTCATAAACCGCAATAAGAAGGCTTCGCATAATGCTATCAAACGGATGGCTAACGACTGCTCCAGCGTTTTTCACGATTTTGACATCACCATTTTTTAAGTTCATCGCGCGTGGAAGAAGTTCAACGAGGCGTGTATCCATACAAGATAGAATAACAACTTTTTTATCAGGAAGACCTGATGTTTCGTAAGGTACGTACTCTTTGTTCTCAACAAACTGCTCATTAAACTTTAGTACTTCATTAAGTGTATCCATTATTCAATCTCCTTGCTTTTATAATTTTGTTCATTTGCATAATGATTTGGTACACTAGTGATAAGATCCTTCAAATAAAGGAGTTTACCGACATGAAAGATATACCAATTAATCAGCTGGTTCATCAAATGAATGCTCGCATGAAACAGCTAACATATAATGTTGAAGAAAATGATGCAGATGTGGATGGCATTCGTGAAGAACTCATCGCGATCAAAACATACTGCGATATGTTGCTTCAGGCATCAGAATCAAAGCCTAAACGTCAGGCCCAACCTCTAGCAACGCAGCGTCCCGTACCTCAAGCGCCAGTCCAACAGCAGTCTCTCTCTTCAAAACCGATGAAAGAAGACGATGCAAACGAGGAATCGATCTTCGACTTCTAACACCAAACCGCTACTGCAGCGGTTTTTTTATACGCCAAAAGCTTTCGGATAGACAACCTCTCCACTCACATCACTCAGGGCGTCTTTCTTAAGTTCTCGTACCATGAATGAATCTCCTGCTTGGAACGGTCCTGTGATGTTTTTTTCGGACGCTGGAACAAACCCGAACTTCGGATAATATTCTTTGTGACCAAGTACAACAACATGCCGATAGCCAAGTGAGGTTGCTCGCATCATGCCATCCTTAATCAGCATACTGCCAATCCCTTCATTTTGAAGCTTAGGAACTACCGCAACAGGCGCAAGCGCGAGAGAAGGGACTGATCCTTTTTCGGTATGTAGTTCGATTTCGCTAAAAAGGATATACCCAACAGGTTCACTGCGGTTATGCAGTGCAACAAGTGAAAGCTCTGAAATAAATCCTTGCGACTCTCTAATGGCATTCACAAGCTGAACTTCATCTTCACTGTTAAAAGCTTCCCTTAAAACTTCTGAAATCGCCTCACGGTCTGCTTCCTTTTCCTCACGAATTTCAATCATGTGCGTACCTCCCTGTTTCAACTCTTATTTTTTCAAAAATGAAAATAAAAAGCAACTCAAAAGAAGAGCCCTCGCAAAAACGAGGACTCTGAATGTATATTGTTAGCTTCCTTTTGTAAAGGGTGTTGTTTTCATTAAAAAACTACACATATAGCTGATTGGAGCGGAAGGATGCTCGACTCCTGCGGGACTAGCGGGACAGGTGAGACCCCGCAGGCACGCCTAAAGCGTGCCGAGGAGGCTCAGCGTTCGCCCCGCGGAAAGCGAGCATCCTGGAGCGGAAATCACCCCTACTCTTATAGCATAAATGTCTGCTAAAAACAGCTTACTTGAAAAACGGATACTGACGGCGTTCTTGCTGAACAGAAATCCATTTCACTGTTGTGAACTTATCTAAAGCCCACTCTCCGCCAAATCGGCCAAGACCAGATTCTTTCTCACCACCGAAAGCCATGTGAGCTTCATCGTTAACAGGCTGATCATTAATATGAACCATACCCGTTTCAATTTGATGAGCAATCTGAACGCCGCGATTTAAGTCGCTAGAGTGAACAGACCCACTCAAGCCATATTGAGAAGCATTTGCCATTTCAATCGCTTCTTCATCTGTGCTGAATTTCAGAATTGGTGCAACGGAGCCGAAGATTTCGTCTTTCGCAATCGGCATGTCATTCGTCACGTTTGTCAGAATAACCGGATGCATCACATTGCCTTCCACTTCGCCACCGAGAATCTTTTCTGCGCCTTGATCGAGAGACGTATTGAGTGATTCTTGAATGCGTTCGATAGCGTCTTTGTTGATTAGTGGTCCCACAGCTGTTTTTGCGTCAGCTGGGTCACCAACTTGAAGGGAAGCGACTTTTTCTTTAAAGGCTTCAACAAACTCATCGTGAATGCTTTCGTGTACGATAATGCGGTTAATCGCCATACAAATTTGACCCTGGTGCAAGAATTTACCGAATGCGGCAGATTCAGCTGCTTGGTCAATATCAGCATCGTCCATCACGATAAATACGTTGTTACCACCAAGCTCTAGAGCTGTTTCTTTAATGTTCTTCCCAGCAAGCTCACCGATATGCTGACCTACTTCGGTTGAACCTGTGAAAGAAATTAACTTTGGAATCGGATGTGTTACAAATGCATCGCCAATTTCAGATCCGCGACCGGCGACAACGTTCAATACGCCTTTCGGTAGGCCAGCTTCTTCAAATAGCTCTGCAATAAGGAATCCTGCTGTTACAGGTGTTTCAGATGCAGGTTTTAGCACAACTGAGTTGCCTGTTGCAATCGCTGGTGCTACGGAGCGCATGGAAAGGTGAAGCGGGAAGTTCCACGGTCCAATAACGCCGATAACACCTTTAGCGCTTTTGTAAATGCGGTTTTCTTTACCAGGCGTATCAGAAGGTGCGATTTGACCTTTCATACGATAAGGGAATGATGCGGACTCTTTCACAACGCGAGTCGCTGCAGCCCATTCAACGTTTGCTTTAATTACTGTACTACCAGACTCTTTCACAAGCCAGTCGATGATTTCTTCTTTACGTTCTGTCATTAGCGCCGCAACTTTATCGAGAATTTGCTGACGCTTGCCAGGAGTCGTTTTCTCCCATGATTTTTGAGCTTCTTTCGCAATCGTGTAAGCACGATTTAGGTCTTCTTCAGACGCAGATTGTAATGTAAATAATTCCTCGCCGGAAAATGGATTATAATTTGTTACAGTTTTGTCGCTCGAACCCGTAACCCATTCGCCGTTAATGTATTGTTTCGTATATGTGTTAGACATGAATAGTCCTCCTTTATGTGTACCTTAAAGAAGGTTCCCGGTTCATTAGTGGAATAAACATTGGCGTGTGCAGAATGATTTTCCAACATAAAAACGCTTAGGAAGGACAAATTGATAGTAATCCCTAAAGAAAGGAGGGAGACAGAATGCCGGAACAATTCCCGATTTTTTATCCAGCGGAAGCTGATTCCATAAAAAATGCACATGATAGCTATAACGTTTATGTGAACGATGATTATGTGGGCAATAAAATTTTGTTCTCTCATTGTGAAAAAATTGAAGATCTAAGCGACTATCTTAATAATAAAGGCTTCTATAACTTCCAAGCGGAGGTTGAAGGCGATCATTATCGCCTCCAAATGACCGAACAGGACCAGGGGGAGGTTGTGAAGGATGAACTTCACAATTACTTGCACCTCCGTTAGGTCATTCGACTCCATATTCGAAGCTTCCGCTCAACCTGAATGGCCGCTTCTTGGGCTTCTTCTACACTCACTTCCTTAAAGCGAATCGTTCCACCAGGTGGAAGCTGAGCAATCAAAGGAAGATCAGGACCAATGACAGTGCCGACTCTTGTATAGCCGCCTGTTGTTTGACGATCAGCCAGTAGGATAATCGGCTGTCCATTTCCAGGAAGCTGAATGCCACCAATCGGCACAGCGTCGGAAATAACGTCACCATCATGATTTGTTTCAAGTTCAGAACGAAGGCGATAGCCCATCCGATTCGATTGCGGCGACACTTCGTAGGTAGAAGAGAAGAAGGCTTTAACCACATCGGCTGAAATCTGCTCGTGGTGTGGTCCTTTCACAACTCGTACCTCAATGTCACGACAATACTCAGGAATCTCGGTGTAAAATAACCCGGTTCCTGTTTTTCGTTCCCTAGGAGTGCCAAAAAGCTCATCCCGAGCTTGAAGTCTACGTCCAAGTCCAGCGGGTTCATAAACAGACGTACTTCCCATATATTCCTCCGCCTCAAACCCGCCTGATATCGTGATATAAGCTCGAACACCTTGTCGCGGTTTGCCGAATTCAAGCACCTGTCCTTTCTTAATGAGAACAGATTTCCACAGCGGGATGCGGTTCCCGTTAATCATCGGCGATAAATCGCCACCTGTTACAGCTAAGATGAATGTTTCCTGGGCAATAAGCTCAGGTCCTTTCATGGTAACCTCAAGACCTGTCGCGCCTCGCTCGTTCCCTAGAAGGATATTGCCAACTTCAAGAGCAAAGCGGTCAAGAGCGCCAGACGTTGGCACTCCGAACTTCATATATCCTATTCGTCCTAAATCTTGATACGTTGTATACAACCCTGGTTTTTCAACTAAAAATAGCTTCACAGGTTACCGATCCTTTCTATGACGATGTTTTCTTCATCGAACCTTTTCCGCAGTGCCTTAATAAACGCGAGGGCAGACGGCTCGTCACCGTGCACGCAAACCGTGTCTGCCTCAATATCAATAATCGATCCATCAACAGCAGTTACTTTGCTTTCCTTCACCATCGTAATCACCTGATCGATCGCCGTTTGTTCATCACGAATCATCGCATTCTTTTCAACACGAGGCGTTAGGGTGCCATCAGGCTGATACGTGCGGTCGGCAAATACTTCTGATGCATAAGGAAGCGCAGCGTCCTGTGCAGCGCGAATCAGTTCAGAGTTCGCGAGTCCAAACAGAATTAACTCGGGATCAAAATCCTTCACCGCCTGCGCGATCGCATTCGCAAGTTCAGGATCTTTCGAAGCCATATTGTAAAGCGCTCCGTGCGGCTTAACGTGTTGAAGACGCACATCGTGTGCACTGCAGAACCCGTGCAGTGCTCCGATTTGATAAAGAACGAGCGTGTACGCCTCTTCAGGTGTCACGTTAAGATTTCGGCGTCCAAATCCCATTAAGTCAGGAAAACCAGGATGCGCACCGATTCCAACATGGTGCTCCTTCGCCCATTTCACCGTTTTATTCATGATATGAGGATCTCCTGCATGAAAACCACACGCCACATTTGCTGATGAAACAAGCTCAAGCACATGCTCATCCTGTCCCATTACATACGTTCCAAAGCTTTCCCCAAGATCGCTGTTTAAATCAATATGAAAGGTCATAGCGTTTCCTCCCTACGCTCAGGCTTGTACGTACCTTTTTCGATTTCGTCTTCAATCCGTTTGTATTCTTCTTCAGAAATAGAGCGAAAGTGCAAATAGTCACCTTGCTCTAGAAGAAAAGGGTTTTCCTTTTCAAGATCATAAAGGCGAAGTGGTGTACGCCCAATCAAGTTCCAACCACCAGGTGATTCGAGCGGATAGATGCCGGTCTGACTGCCTGCAATGCCAACTGATCCTCGAGGCACCGTTTGTCGTGGTTCCTTAAGACGTGGCATAGCGATTTGCTCGTCAAGACCGCTAAGATAAGGAAAGCCAGGTAAAAAGCCAATCATGTTCACAAGGTAGTCGCCGTTTGTATGTAGTGAAATAACGTCATTAGTATTCATCTTTTTCGATTTGGCTAGAGTAGTAAGATCAGGCCCGTATTCGCCTCCATAAAGAGTCGGAACGGTAACAATGGTTTTGGAGTTACTCTGTTGTTGCTCTGTTTCAAGCGCTTTTTTCTTAAGCAACTCTGTTAGCTGTTGATACGTATAAACCCAAGGATCATAATAAACGGTAACAGAATCATAAGCAGGTACCCATTCAATTATTCCTTGATCTTTAAATGAAAGATTCGTACAGAATGCTTTAATCATTTTGTTCAGAGATGGAGAAACGGCTTCATTAAACGATACCTTCACGGCAGCTTCTCCGAGGGGATGAAAGGTCATTGACATGAAAAGCGCTCCTTTCTATTAAATAAGTGAGTACGTTACTATTAGCTTGTGAATGTTAAATGGTTTTTTCTAAAAGGTTTTTGTTAACAGCTTTTTTGATAGAGAACCTAATTAGCTGATTGGAACGGAAGGATGCTCACCGCCCGCCCCGCGGAAAGCGAGCATCCTGGAGTGGAAATAACCGCTTTATCGCAATAATTCTACTCAATCGTTTCTTTCATTTTACCGAAATTTCAAAATTACAACAAATTCACCATGGAAAATGAAGCCAAAACCCTTATAATGAAGGTAGAATGCAATCAACAAAGGAGATCGTTATGAAAATAGACACTGCACGCTTTGGAGAAATAGATGTTCATGAAGAACGTCTCATGACGTTTGCAAACGGCATCCCCGGCCTCGAGCACTTTAAAACATATTTTCTTTTACCCGCCGACGACAAAGATGAGTCTCCTTTTTACTTTTTACAATCAACAGAAGAAAGAGGACTCTGCTTCTTCCTCGCAGATCCATTTTCTTTCTATCCTAATTATGAGGTGAATCTGGACAACGGTACCCTCGATCAGCTCGAGCTCAAAGATCCAGAACACTCGCTTGTTCTCTCAATCCTTACAGTTCAAGGCTCATTACAAGATGCAACGATGAACTTAAAAGCACCGCTTATTTTTAATACAGTTGCTAGAATCGGAAGACAGATGGTACTGAAACAGGAGTATGGCATTAAAGAACCTTTGCTGAAGCAAGTGGCAGCGCAGGAGGGTGAATAGATGCTTGTACTTGGACGGAAAAAAGGCGAATCAATTGTCATTAATGATGAAATTGAATTGAAGATCATTAGCGTTGAAGGCGACACCGTAAAAATTGGCGTTGAAGCTCCTAAGAATATTGCGATTCATCGGAAAGAGATTTATGAAGCAATTCAATCTGAGAATAAGCTTGCAGCGATGCAGGAGTTTAGTTTGGATGATTTGAAGGAGTTTCAGAAGAGGACGAGTTCGTAAAAAACTCATACATTAAATTATATTACTGTTAAAAGCTCTATCTATAAGAGTGGGTTAATTTCCGCTTCAGGATGCTCGCTTTCCGCGGGGCGGGCGGTGAGCCTCCTCGTCGCTTACGCTCCAATTTGCTAAATGTGGCTATATTAAAGAAAGAACATTTTAATAAGGAATTTGGTAAAAGAACCGTTTTCACGTTAGGGTGCGGTTCTTTTTTGTTTGAGTTTTTTGCTATCTTGATTACGTAAATTATAGGAACACTAAGGTTTATAGTAGGGAATAGATGAGTTTTAAATTTTTCTGATTATTTTTTAAAAAACTATTAAACGTTTAAAATCACCTGCCGATAATAGGAGTGTTAGGAAGTCCAAACGGATGTGGATTTTCTTGATAAAACATTACACGGAGGTAGATTAAGAATGATTATTAATCACAATATTTCAGCAATGAACACGTACCGTCAGATGAATGTGAACCAAAGTGCAGCTAGTGGTTCGATGGAGAAGTTGTCTTCTGGACTTCGTATTAACAAAGCAGGAGATGATGCAGCTGGATTAGCAATTTCAGAAAAAATGAGAGGTCAAATTCGTGGGTTAGATCAAGCTAGTCGTAATGCTCAAGATGGAGTTTCATTAATTCAAACAGCTGAGGGAGCATTAGGTGAAACGCAAAGTATGCTTCAGCGTATGCGCGAATTAGCAGTTCAGGCATCTAATGACACTTTGACAGGAAAAGATCGTACAGCTATTCAAGAGGAAGTTAACCAATTGACGTCAGAAATGAATAGAATTGGTAATACTACTGAATTCAATTCTCGTAAATTAGTTAATGGAGACAGTGGTGGACCTGGAACTACAGGAACTGCTGGAGTTTTTGAAATATCATTCACAGCTGCTACAGTTGATACTGATACTCTAAACATTGATGGTGTTAAGTTTACAGCAATAGCTGCAACAGGTACTCCCGATTCTAAGGATGGGGAGTTTAAAGCAGCAGATATGGCTTCACTAAAAACAGCCATTGAAAGTAGTGCCCTTAATGATAAGTACACTGTTACAACTGGAACAGATAAGATAATTTTGACACAAAAGGTTGCTTCGAATGAAGACGCTGCTGTTACAATTAAAGGAACAGGAAAAGCTTCTGTCGACGAAACAACAAATGGTGTTTCTGCAACAGATGGTGCCCTTTCCCTTCAAATTGGAGCTAATGGAGGTCAAACATTTGAAGTAGATTTGTCTGATATGAGAGCTGAAGCACTAGGTGTTAGTAGTGATGACGGTGGAGACGCTCTAAAGGATTCTGATGGAAATAACGTTTTAAATGCAGCTTGGACTTCTACTACTACAGTTACAGATGGAACTTCTGGCACAACTACTGAACGTGCTTTAGATATAGGCACTTCCGACAAAGCTTCTGCAGCAATAACTGTAATTGATGCTGCATTAAAAAAGGTTTCTGATGAAAGATCTAAACAAGGGGCTATTCAAAACCGTCTTGAACACACTATCAACAACCTAAACACATCTTCCGAAAACCTAACTGCTGCAGAATCTCGTATTCGCGACGTTGATATGGCGAAAGAAATGATGAACATGACGAAGGAAAACATCAAAGCTCAGGCAGCTCAGGCTATGCTTGCACAAGCTAACCAGGCTCCACAGCAAGTACTTCAACTTCTTCGTTAATCTTTAATACTACTTTGAAAGACCTTAGATCTTCTTCTAAGGTCTTTCTTTATAATTGATTCTTTTCTAGAAAATGGTTGCTTTTTTAAAAGATTTTGCAGAAGTGAACCACACTTAGCTGATTGAAGCGGAAGGATGCTCGACTCCTGCGGGACCAGCGGGACAGGTGAGACCCCGCAGGCGCGATGTTCTTGCGCGCCGAGGAGCTCAGCGCCCGCCACGCGGAAAGCGAGCATCCTGGAGCGCAAATCAACCGCTTTATAGCAAAAGAACCTACAAAAAGAGCCTTATAATTAGAGCATTTCTATAAAGGAGTGAAATGTGTTTTGGATATTGCAGCACTTTCAATGGTGTTAAACCAAGCGAAGGTTCAGCAACAGGTGAACGTTTCGCTAACAAAAACAGCAATGAATCAAGCGCAGGATAACTCGAATCAATTTGTGAAAATGTTGGAGCAATCGGTTCAGCCTCATCTTGGGAGTCATGTGAACATCAAAGGATAGAACCCATTGTACTCCGTTGACAGGGAGCGAAAACAATGGAAATTTCAAACGTGCCACAAATGGCTTCTGGCATACCACCAAAAGCGCAGCAAAAGGATCATCAGATTAAGCAAGAACTACTAGAGCAAATCGATTTACATCAAGAAGAATTCTCAAAAGAAGCGGTCATCAATAAAGTGAATGAATTGAACGACTTCATCCAACCAACCAACACGAGCATCAAGTTTCAGCTACACGACAAGTTAAATGAGTTTTATGTTCAAATTATTGATACGACGACAGAAGAAGTGGTGAAGGAGATTCCTTCGAAGAAATTTCTTGATCGGTATGCGGCGACGGCTGAGCTGCTTGGGTTTATGGTCGATCGGAAAATATGACGTTTTTAGACTCTCAATCTGAGAGTTCTTTTTTTAGGACTTTTTACACCTTAAACTCTTTCCTTTCTATGCCGATAGTATGTATAAGAGGAACGAACGGAGGAGATGTTCATGAGAATTTCCGGGTTAGCGACGGGGATGGATATTGATCAGATGGTAAAAGATCTCATGACGGCAGAGCGGGTCCCGCTCGATAAATTGTCTCAACAAAAGCAAGTGGTTGAATGGCAGAAGGAATCGTATCGAGAGCTGAACACCATGATGTCTGAGATGCGAACTGCAGCATCATCGATGCGACTGCAGTCAGGGTATAACGCCTACAAAGCGGTGTCTTCGAATGCTGACACAGTTAAAGCGACGTCAACGTCTTCATCTGTGCCTGGTTCGTACAAGGTTACGGTGAATCAGCTTGCCGAAAGTGCAAAATACGTTTCTGCTGCAGCGATTCAGAATGAAGCAGGGACGAATGCGAAAGCGACTGACAAGGTTCTTCACGCAGCGGATAACGACACAACCTTTGAACTTACGAATGCAAAAGGACAAACGGCAACCGTTACGATAACAGCTGCCGATACATTTAAAAGTCTAGCTGAGAAAATCGCCGGTGCGAAAGATGATGCGACAGGTGAAACGCTCGGAATGAGAGCGAATTTCGACAACACGACTTCACGGTTTTTCATTTCAACCAAAGCCATGGGTGGAGATGAGTCGTTAACTCTTTCATCGTTTAGCGATAATACCGTTGCCCAAAGGCTTTTAGGGGGAGCAACGAACGCCACTGCAACGGGTACATATGGGTCAGTTTCATTTGATGGCATTGTCGTTGAGAACCTGAAAACGAATGCGACGACTATTAATAACTTGAAGATCGATCTTGTCCAAAAAGGAACGTCGATTATTTCTATTCAAAGTGACACTCAGGCCCCGTTCGACATGGTGAAGTCGTTCGTTGAGAAATACAACGAGTTTGTTGATAAAACGAAAGGGTTGCTGACAGAGAAACGAAATCGTGACTTCCCTCCACTGACGGATGCGCAGAGAGAAGACTTAACTGAGAAGGAAATAGAGCTCTGGGAAGAAAAGGCGAGAAGCGGTTTGTTGCAAAGTGATTCAACTGTAAGAGGAATTACGAGCAGCTTGCGAAATGCCTGGATGTCTCCTGTAGAAGGCATTCCGGCTGGGGAACTCTCGATGCTCTCGCAAATTGGGATTAATACAGGGAGTTATCAGGATGGCGGTAAGCTTTTCATTGATGAAGCGAAGCTAAAAAGCGCGCTTGAAGAGAAGCCTGATGAAGTGATAAATCTTTTTACTAGTGGAAGCAATGGAATTGGTGACAGATTATACGATAGCGTGAACCAAGGCATTGATCAGCTTGGCAAAAAAGCGGGTACGCCAGGGTCGCTCATTGATAGCAGTTTCCTTTCAACGCGATTAAAGAATTTAGATGAGCAGATGAGAACATGGGAAGGCAAGCTTGAAACGGTGGAAAATCGCTATTGGAAGCAGTTTGGAGCACTTGAGACAGCGATGGACAGAATGAATCAACAAAGCTTATGGGTACAACAAAACTTACTTGGTGGGATGTAATGATGAAAAGAATCGATGCACTGCATCAAATGCACGTGATTACAAATCAAATCGCAAGATCGCTTGAAGGATTAAAGCCTTCTATGGACGATAATGAGCAGAGTGACCTTGATGGCATAAACCATATTATTAGTCGGCGGGAAGAGACGATTAAGCTTCTAGATGAGGCGTTGAAAGAGGAAGGAAACGATTGGTCACCGGATGAGCAGCATTTGCTTGAGCAGTTGAGTGGACTTGAAGAGACAATTCAACCAAAGCTTTCCGAGCTATATGCGGCATTTTCAGATCAAATGAGACGACTTCAGCAAGGGAAATCAGCGGCAGGTAAGTATAAAGCACACTCGTACACAGACGGCGCATTTTTCGATCAGCGAAAATAGGAGGCACGTAAGATGGCAATGAAAAACCCTTACCAAACGTACCAGCAAAATGCAGTCACAACGTCTTCACCACAGGAATTAACTTTAATGCTTTATAACGGATGCATTAAATTTATTCGTCTCTCAGCTATAGCGATGGAGAAGAAGAACATCGAAGCGAAGAACACAAACATCATTAAGGCTCAGAACATTTTACAGGAGCTTCGAAGCTCATTAAACATGGATATTGCACTTTCCGAGTCGATGGACTCACTTTATGAATATATGATTTCACAGTTAGTTTCAGCGAATATCACAAATGATGCTAGCAAGCTGAAAGAAGTAGAAGAGTTAGCTGAGGAATTTCGAAATACGTGGAAAACAGCGATGGAACAGATGAAATAAAGGGAAACAAAGAGGGTGAATGCAATGGAAAAAACATCTCTGTTTGGCGTACTGCTTGGCTTCTTCGTCCTCATTGGCGGATTAGTTCTAAAGGGAGCAAATCCGGCCGCACTCCTAAATCCAGCTGCCCTTGTTATTATTTTCGTAGGGACAGCAGCGGCACTATTGATAGCCTTTCCGTTCAATGAAATAAAGAAATTTCCGGTTTTGTTGAAAATTCTTTTCACGAATCAAAAGATTATAACGGAAAAAGAATTGATTCCAATGTTTCGTGACTGGGCAACGGTTGCTCGTCGAGAAGGATTGCTTTCACTAGAAAACAGCCTTGAGAAGATTGATGATCCCTTTCTAAAAGGTGGATTTCAAATGGTGATCGATGGCCATTCTCATGAAGTGATTGAGGAAATTCTTGTAGAAGATATTGAAGCAATGAAAGACCGTCATAAGGCAGCAGCAGGCATTTTTACGCAGGCCGGTACGTATGCGCCCACGCTTGGCGTGCTCGGAGCTGTTGTTGGTCTTGTTGCAGCACTAAGTCATCTTGGTGATATGGAATTGCTAGGGAAATCAATTGCGGCTGCGTTTATCGCAACTCTATTTGGAATTTTCACAGGATACGTTCTCTGGCACCCTTTTGCGAATAAGTTGAAGCGTAAATCAAGTGCTGAGGCACGAATCAAAATGATTATGCTTGAAGGCCTTCTTGCCGTACAGTCAGGTGCATCTCCGCGAATGGTTGAAGACAAGCTACTCGTATATCTGCCAAGTAAAGAGCGTAATCTCGAGGATGTAAAAGCAAGTCAGACGGTTGGCGAAGGGGTAGGGGCGGATGCGTAAGAAAAGGCACGAGGAACATGAAGAGCACGTTGATGAAAGCTGGCTCATTCCTTATGCGGATATGCTTACGCTTCTTCTCGCACTATTCATCGTCTTATTTGCAGCGAGTACTGTCGATGTGAAAAAGTACGAAGCCATTACGAAATCGTTTGAAGAAGTATTAAATGGCGGAACAGGCATTATGGAAAGCGAACCGTCTACAATGCAGCCTCAAGAGGGATCCTTTGTAGGTCTAGAGGAAGATCCTGAAGAGGACAAAGAAGAAGAAAAAGAGAAAGAGAAAGAGGAACAGGAAGAGTCAGAAGAAGAGCTTGAGAAAGATTTGAATAAGCTCGAGAAGTTGAAAGATCGGATTGACGCGTATATTGGAAAGCAGGATCTAGATGCGTTCTTACAGACGAAATTAACAGAAGAAGGTCTTCTCATCACCATTAAAGAAGCGGCACTGTTCCAAAGTGGGAAAGCGGATTTAACTGGTGACGCGAAGGAACTTGCGAAAGAAATATCCTCGCTTCTTGTTACAGATCCACCACGCCGGATTACGGTAACGGGTCATACAGATAATCGACCGATTAAAACGTCTCAGTATCAATCAAACTGGCACTTAAGCTCCGAGCGCGCGCTTAATTTTATGACTGAGCTTTTGAAGAATAAGAACTTAAAGCCCGAGCTGTATAGCTTTACAGGTTATGGTGAGTATCGACCGATTGATACAAACAAAACCGATGCAGGAAGAGCGAAAAATCGTCGGGTAGAAGTACTAATCCTCCCGTACAACGTTGAAAATTAGAATGATGAGGTGGAAAAGATGAAGCGGATTTTGATGATCCTCCTAGCGGCACTTGGTATTGTTGGAGCAGGAGCGGTAGCAGCCGTAATCTTTCTGGATATCAACTTAAAAGAAGTGATTGCACAGGAGGAGAAAGAACCGACGGCAGAAGAACTTGCAGCAAGAAGCTTTAGCATGGAGCCGCTAACAACGAATTTAACATCTGAAAATTACGCTGTTGTTCAATTAAATTTACTTGCGGACAGCGAGAAGAGCTATAAAGAACTCGAAGTTCGAACACCAGAGCTGAAAGCGATCGTCATTTCAACACTTGCTGGTTTATCTCGTGACGACTTAAAAGGTTCAGAGGGGCTCACGAATTTTGCTAAGACGATTCAAGCAGAAGCAAACAAGATTTTACACGATGGACAAGTCGAACGAGTTCTCATTACAGACTTTAAAATCCAGTAAGCGGTTAACTTTTTTGATAAATTTCCGATAATAACGGTAGAATGCTCAATTTAGGGTACGAATAATAGAATAGGAGTAGTTTAATAATTTATCGGAGAGAGGTGACCGGGCATGAACGTGAACAAACCGTCAGTACCGCCTATTGTAAACCCTTACCAGAAGCATAATCCTGTTACGAAAGTAGAGCAGGCGAAAAAAGCTCCTCGTGAAGATGAGCTCCAAATCTCTAATAAAGCGAGAGAACTATACGACATGAAGACTGAACAGGAACGCGAAGCCAAGGTAACAGCGATTAAGAAGCAAATTGAAGAAGGTACGTATCGTGTCGATAGTCAGAAAACAGCAGAGAAGCTGTTTGAAAAGTGGTTCTAACAGGAGGCGGCACGATGGGACAACAGTTGTTGAGCGTAATGAGCGAGATGATTCAGGTGCATGAGAAATTAATTAAGGTGTCGGAGCAGAAGCATGCAGCGCTCGTTGAACGGGATATGGTAAGTCTAACGGAAGTAATGAAAACAGAGAAAGATCTTCTACAGAAGCTGCGTGACAAAGAAGAGAGGCGTCAGGAGCTGACCGGTGAGCTATCTGGCGATAAAGAACAAACGCTAAAAGGAGTTCTTGATCTCCTTAGCCCTCCAGTAAGACGGATGGTTGAAAGCCGTGCAGCTGAGTTAAAAAAGCAAGCTGAGACGCTTAAATCACTTAATGAACAAAATGAAGAGTTGTTAAAAGATGCGATGGCGTTTATCCATCATATGATTGGTCATCTAACAGCTCCTCGTGATCAATCGATCACTTACGGCAGGCCCAATCAAAAGCCGTCTACAGGTGCACCAAGAGGATACTTTGATACGAAGGCCTGATGCAGTCAGGTAAGGAAAGGGACGTGACGAAATGACATCAACATTTCATGGATTAGAGGTCGGAAAGAGAAGTCTATACACCCAGCAAGCAGCTCTCACAACAGCGGGGCACAATATTTCAAATGCAAATACGCCCGGTTATTCAAGACAACGCGTGAACATGCAGGCAACTTCTCCGATCACGTACCCTTACCAAACAGGTAGCACATCCTCTCAGCTTGGAACTGGTGTAAGTGTTCAATCGATTGAACGGATTCGTTCAGAATATCTCGACGGTCAATACCGTGAACGCAATTCGATGCTAGGTTCAGAGTCTATGAAGCTTGATACGCTTGAGCAGATTGAGGCGTTATCCGGTGAGCCTGGTGAAAATGGTCTCAGTGCGTCGCTCGATCGCTTCTGGTCAGCGTGGGAAGACCTTGCGTCTAATCCTGATAGTACCGCAGCACGCGCCGTTGTTGTAGGACGTGCAGAAGAGCTTCTTGATCAAGCAAAATCGTTCAACAAAGGGCTTACGAGTCTAACAGATAGTTTGGTGAAGCAGGAAGCAGCGGTTCAAAACGAGATTAGCTCGATATCTTCGCAAATCGAGAGTTTAAATAAGCAGATTTCGAAAGATGGAAATGCGAACGATTTAATGGACCGTCGCGATCTATTAAAGGATCAGTTATCTGGGCTCGTTCGTACTGCAGATGGCGAAGTAGTCGGCGGGAAGCTTAAAGGAATTCAAGAATCTATTACTCTGACAAAGAATATGCAGAGTGATCTTAATGAGATGTTCAACACTTTGATTTCCGGCAAGGACGCTACTTCTCCGGGTGGGGAAGTGGGTGGATTGAACGATTTAATGGAATCTGGTTTTTCCCTAATTAGAAACGCCGATGGAACGATGCAGCAAGGCAAACCGCTTTTCACTACTGCTGGCAATGGCCTTGAAGGCATCTCAATCAACAATGATGTGAAAGCAAACCCCTCAACAATAGGAGCTTCTTCCAAAAACGACACGATTAGCAATGGAGATATTGCCTCAAGCATTAGTGATTTAAAGAACAAAACGTTTACATTCCCGCTAGCGGGTTCTACTGATTCTGTGACAACGAATGTGAATGATTATTACAGCACGCTCATTACCCGTCTTGCTTCAAATGCACAGTCTTCCGAAAGAACTGTATCGAATCATGAATCTGTTCTCCAATCCATAGATAATAACCGGATGTCGGTTAGCGGTGTATCGTTGGATGAAGAAATGGCAAACCTTGTTCAATTTCAACATGCGTACAATGCGGCTGCACGCTACATTAGTACAACGGATGAAATACTCGATGTAATTATTAACCGTATGGGCGTATAGAGAGGAGTAGAGGAATGAGAATTACGCAGCAAATGCTAACAAGTAACATGACAACTCAAATGAATCGAAATCTCTCTAACCTAGAAAAAGCCAATCAAGAAGTGTCTACTGGGAAACGAATTAACAAACCGTCTGATGATCCGATGGGAACTGAGAAATCGTTGAAGCTGTCATCCCAACTAGCAAGAAATGAACAGTTTGAACGGAATACAGATTACGCAATGTCTTGGATGGATATGACGGAGCGCACGCTATCTAGCGTATCGAATGTGTTTCAACGTGCGAATGAGCTTGGTGTTCAGGCATCAAGTGGAACAAATTCTCAAGATGAATTAGATACAATGGCAAAAGAATTTAAGCAGCTTCGCGAAGAACTAGAAGGTCTAGCGAACATGAAGCTTGATGGGAAATATATCTTTAATGGTCAGAAAACAGACCAGCCGATTACCATCGAAGCAAACGGTGAACTTAAATATGATAATGGCTCAATGAAGCAACGCATTTCGCCTTTTAGTGAAGTGAAACTCAACGTAAGTGCAGATGAAGTGTTTGATAACGATGTGAATTTGTTTAAAGCGCTTGATCGCTTTTCACAGGCGTTAACGACTGGTAACTCAGAAGAAATGAACACGGCACTAGGAGAAGTTCAAAAAGGTTCAGATCAAATTCTGACGAGCTGGACGGGTATGGGTGCTCGTCAATCGCGAGTGGAAAGCATGAACCAGCGATTGAAAGACGAGAATATTTCGGTTCAATCCTTTTTATCCAAAAATGAAGACGTAGATCTAGCAGAAGCGATCATGAAGCTGAAATCAGAAGAAAGCGTCTACCAGGCAACACTCGCATCAAGCGCCAAAATCATTCAGCCTTCTCTACTAGATTTTCTAAGATAGCAAAACACCTCGCCATCGGCGAGGTGTTTTGTGTTTAAGCTATCGTTTAATCGTATTCGCAAGCCCCATCATCTCATCTGCCATTTTGATTGCCTGGCTTTGAAACTGTAGCAAGCGCTGAGTTGAGATCATATCCGTCGTTTGTTTCGTTAGGTCGACGTTCGACATTTCAAGGAAACCCTGTCTTGTTTTGAACTCTTCACTGACCACTGCATTTCCATCTGCTGCATTTAGAGAGAATTCATTGCCACCTTCATTCACAAGAGATTGAGGGCGATTGATTTTCGCTACGCTTAGTTGGAACGTTTGGCCGTTCTCAGCCTGAATGTCCCCTTGATCAGAAATTGATAGCTTTCCAGGGGGCGTTGCAAAAGTGATGGCATTTCCGTTCACATCAAGAACGGCGTTGCCACTACTCGTAACGAGTGTCAGTGCATTGTTTTCGTTCTGAAATTCGAACGAACCGTCTCTCGTATAATGAATGTCCTCGCCGTTTTGGACGCGGTAATAAACATTTTCACCTTCTAGCATTACATCTAACTCCCGACCAGTTTCTTGCGCAGATCCCTGTTCGTATCGAAGTGATGTTATACCAACCTTTGAGCCAAAGCCAACCCTTAAGTTTTCAGGTGTTTGCCTTCCAGGTTCAGTAGCTTCACCAGTCTGATTCTCGTACGTTCTCGTTAATAGATTTTGAAAAGTTGCTTCTCGACTTTTGTAACCAGCCGTGTTCACGTTCGCAATGTTATTTGCGATCGTATCCATTTTCTTTTGCGTCTGACTTAATGAAGAGGACGCAGTTGCCATCTGGATATTCACTCGTATCCCTCCTAGTAAACTCGGCCGATGTCATTAACGGCTTTATCGATGCTTTGATCATACGTTTGAAGAACACGCTGATTGGCTTCATATAATCGATATGTATTGAGCATATCCGTCATTGTCGTGGTCATATCTACATTAGAGCCCTCAAGAAACCCCTGCTTAACGGAGAATTGATTAAAGTTAGTCGTTTCTACGTTTTGCGGTGCTGCATTTTCCTCACCAGACCATGCGAAAACGCCGTGCCCTTCTTGCGTTAATTGTTCAGGGTCGCCGGTGTAACCGATCCAAAGATTTTGTTGATTGCCACCCTCTTCAATGATCGTCCCATTCTCCATCGAAAAAGACTCGCCCGCTAGTTGAATGGGCTGTAGCTGTTCATTTACGACACGATATCCTTCGCTCGTAGTAAGAAATCCATCTTCATTAACAGTGAAATTTCCGTTTCTTGTATAGCGAATCGAATTATCGTCAAGCTGAACACCAAATAAAAGCAGGCCTTTTTTACCTGTTTCCTCATCAACAGGAAGCCCTTCGTCCACAAGAGCCATATCCGTTACCTTGCCCGTTTCTTTTAATGCACCACTCGTGAAGCTTGGAATGCCTTCTTGAGTATACACACCGGTCTGAAGTGTTCCTACTGAGGAGTTCGCCTGAGAAGTGTTGGTATTCCGCTCTTTCAGTAAGTATTCAGGGAATGAGCGAAGTGCTGCGACATCTTGTTTAAAGCCTGGTGTTTCTGCGTTTGATAGGTTGTTTGTGAGGTATTGTTGCTTTCGTTCACTTGCCATCATGCCTGATGTAGCGGTATACAAACCTTTGAACATGGACTCGCTCCTAACGTAGTACTATAGAACGTACTAAGAGTTTATTACTTCCATTATACAGCTCAATATTGGAAAAATTAAGTGAAAAAAGTCGTTTATTAGGTTAAAACTCTCATTTACTATTATTTTTGACAATGCTATGCTAGCAATAACGAAAATATTGTCGAATGAGTATGATTTTACCCATAAATCCATTTTTTTGAATAGATTCCATTTTTTCGAGGAGCGTGAAAATCTTCGTGAATGTTTTTAAATCAATTAATCCGCTTGAACAAGCGCTGAACGCTTCGATGATGCAACAGCGTACCGTTACGTCTAACATATCGAACGTCGACACCCCTAATTACAAACGTCAAACCGTTTCATTTCAAGATAACCTACAGGAAGCAATGAACAAGAACTTCCAAAGCTACAAATCAAACCCCAAACACGTACCTTTTAGTAACGAAACAAATAGATCGAATACCGTTATCAAGACAGATAACAGTACAGTGAATAATTCCAATGGAAATAACGTTGATATGGATGTTGAGATGGCAGAGCTTGCTAAAAATCAACTATGGTACAACGCAATGATTGAGAAAACAAACAGCCAGTTCCGTGATTTGCAAACGGCTATTAGAGGGAGTTAACTGAAGTGAATTTGTTTAATGGATTCAATACAAGTGCCTCAGCGCTAACGGCGAATCGTCTTAGAATGGATGTTGTATCGTCGAATATTGCGAATGCGGAAACAACTCGTTCTGAACTAGTTGATGGGGAATGGCAGCCGTACAAAAGAAAAGTTGTAGAGCTTCAAAAACATTCATTTGAAAGTCAGCTTCAGTCGGCTATGGGGAAGGGGAATGCAGCTTCAGAAGGCGTAAAAGTAGCAACAATTAAAGAAGATCAAGCACCAACTAAGCCAGTCTATAATCCAACCCACCCTGATGCGAATGAAGAGGGGTATGTTGAGATGCCAAATGTTGACATGGTGAAGGAAATGGTTGATATGATGTCGGCTTCTCGTTCCTATGAAGCAAACGTTACAGCGCTTAACGCAACAAAAAGTATGTATATGAAAGCCTTAGAATTAGGTAAGTGATGAGCTTAGGAGGATAACATGAACACGATTAATGCACTTCAGCAATTACCGGCTCTACAGCAGCAGAAACCAGCTGTTTCTTCAGGGGAAGCAACGGCGGATTTTGGACAGATGCTTCAAGATGCGATTAAACAAGTGAACAATAACCAAGTGCAGTCTGAACAAATGACAAACAAACTCGTTACCGGTGAAGTACAGGATGTCCATGAAGTTATGCTTGCATCTCAAAAAGCCTCGCTATCCCTTAATCTAACTGTAGAAGTAAGGAATAAAGTGATTGAGTCCTATCAAGAAATCATGCGTATGCAAATGTAGTATGTCAGGGATGGATAATAGATGAACCAACAACTACTTAATTTCAAAAGTCGCTGGGTAGAAACCTGGGGCAGCTATTCAAACAAAACGAAGTGGCTCATCGGAGGGACATTTCTGTTTACTCTCCTTTTGCTTCTATTCCTTGTTTTCTGGATGTCTAAACCAAATTTAACGCCAATTTATTCGAATTTGACGCCAACGGAAGCGGGCGAAATTAAGGGAGCAATTGAACAGAAGGGTATTCCTGTAGAGGTATCATCCGATGGGACAACCATCAGTGTACCGAACGATCAGGCATCTGATTTAAAAGTCAGTCTTGCAGCAGAAGGAATTCCGAAGAGCGGTAATGTTAATTACAGCATTTTCAGTGAGAACATGGGGATGGGAATGACGGATCGCCAGTTCGACGTTGTTGAGCGGGATGCAATGCAAAATGAGCTCAGCTATTTAATTGAGCAAATCGCAGGCATTAATGAATCAAAAGTAATGATTACACTTCCAGCTGAAAGTGTCTGGTTAGATGAAGAAGGAGACACAGCTTCGGCTTCTGTCGTCGTAACAAGAGATCCTGGCGCTCAGCTTGATCAGGGGCAAATAACGGGACTCTATCATCTTATTAGTAAAAGTGTGCCTAATCTTCCAGTCGAGAACATTGTCATTATGGACCAAAACGGTACAGCATTTGACTATGGCGAGAATCAAGTTGATACAACTCTATCATCCTATCAACAACAGCAGGACATTCGTAAAGGTATCGAAAAAGATTTGCAAAAAGAACTACAGCAAATGCTTGGAATGATCTTAGGTCAGGATAAAGTTGTTGTATCTGTCATCACGAGCGTTGACTTCACAAAAGAGAAACGAACGGAAGATTTAGTTGAACCCGTTGATGAAGAGACTGGAGAAGGAATCGATATCAGCGTTGAAAAAATCAGGGAATCCTATTCTGGAGATCCAAATGCCATTGAAAGTGGTACTGGAACGGACGAAGGTGAAATTCCCAATTATAACGCTGATGACCCGAATGCACAGGGCGACGGTTCTTACGAAAAAGTGGAAGACCGTATAAATCGTGAAGTGAATCGAATTCATAAAGAGATTGAAGAAAGTCCATATGTTATCGATGATATCACGATAAATGTTGGTGTAGAGCCACCTGTGGCAGATGATGCCACAACCCTAACAGCTGCTTCAATAGAAGATATTCGCACAGTGCTTAAGAATGTTGTCCGTACGTCGTTAAGTGAAAGCGATGTACCACTTGAAGACCCAGCACTAGAAGAGCGGATTTCTGTTTTTGCGAATGAATTTAAAGGGCGTCCAGGTTATGTGGAGCCTCAACCTGGATTCTTCCAAACGATGACTAGTGCAGTACCACCATGGGTTTTTTATGCCGTTGGTGGCGGGGTTGGTATTCTCCTTATTGGCGGAATGATGATGCTATTTCGTAGACGCGGAAGAAAAGAAGAGGAAGACGACTACATGGAGTTCGAGCAATCCTACAGTGCACCTGCTCCAGCTGCAGCACCTGAAGATCACTATTTGCCGAGGGAAGAACGTGAAGTGGATATGACTCCTGAGCTTCTAATTGGTAAAGAAGAAATTGAGAGTCTAGCAAAAAATGATCCAGAAGAATTTGTGAAACTACTAAGACTATGGATGAACGAAGAATAGGAGGAGTTGGATTGTGCCTAACGTAGAAGAATTATCAGGAATACAAAAAGCTGCGATCCTTCTTACTTCTCTTGGACCGGAGCTCTCAGTACAAACGTTTAAACATTTAAGTGAGAAAGAAATTGATCAGCTTGCGCTTGGTATTTCAGAGCTTCGACGAGTAGAGCCTGAAGAGCGTGAAGGTGTTGTGGATGAATTTATCCAAATGGTAAAAGCAAAGGATTATATTGCGGTGGGTGGATTTGAATATGCTCGCCAGATTCTTGAGAAAGCGCTTGGGCCAAAGAAAGCGGAAGAAATTATTAACCGACTTAGAGCGAACTTGAAAGTGAAGCCATTTGCCTTTGCGAGAAAGGCGGATCCAGATCAAATTCTGAATGTGGTTCAGCAGGAGCATCCTCAAACGATTGCACTCGTTCTCTCCTATCTCGATGCCAAGCAATCTTCGAAAATATTATCCTCTTTGCCACAGGAAAGTCAGGCAGATGTAGCGAGGCGAATTGCCTTAATGGATAGTACTTCACCAGAAGTAATTAGTCAGCTTGAGAATATTATCGAAAGTAAACTAAATGCAACCGGTGCACAGGACTATGCCTTTACAGGTGGCGTCGAAGCGATCGTTCAAGTGTTAAGCGGTGTCGATCGAAGCACCGAACGAACGATTCTTAGTACGCTTGAGAAAGACGATCCGAATCTTGCGGAAGAAATTAAGAAGCGGATGTTTGTGTTTGAAGATATTGTTACGCTTGATGATCGTTCAATCCGTCTCGTTATTAGCGAAGTGAAGGACGAGGATCTCTCTATTTCACTAAAAGTGGCAAGCGAAGAAGTGAAGAATACGATTTTCCGCAATATGTCTAACCGACGAGTGGATACAGTGAAAGAAGAAATAGAACTGATGGGTCCTCTTCGTCTTCGAGAAGTCGAGGAAGCGCAGTCGCGTATCGTTTCCGTTATCCGTTACCTTGAAGAAACAGGTGATGTGATGATTGCACGTGGCGGAGGAGATGATCTGATTGTCTAACATCATTCGGAATACATCCGGAACTAAGAGAGCAGTTCCTAAAGTTCTTGAACAAAGAACCGTTATCGAAAGCAAAAAGCAGCGCATTCTGCCGACTCGTACAACAACAATTGACGAGAAGAAGTCTCAGCTTCTTGAAATGATGATTCGTCTTGAAGACATGTACCACACCATTCGAACAAAGCTTAGCGAAGAAGAAGCGAATGTTCATCGAAATCTTGAGCAAGTGCAGAAACAAAAAGAGCTCGAATGGCAGGAAATCACTAAGCAAACGTATAGAGAAGCAGAGGAGCAAGGCTACGCCTCTGGTTATGAAGCGGGTATGCAACAGGTTCACTTTGAAATGAGTAGTCAAAAGCAAGAGATGGAAGCGGTGGTGAAGGGTGCTTATGACAAAAAGGAAGAATTGGTTCAAAGCGCTGAACCGTTTCTTCTATCATTAAGTACTTCAATCGCTAAGAAAATCATGTTGAAAGAAATGGAACAGAATCCAGAAACAATGCTTTCCATGGTGAAAGAAACGCTTAAGAAAGTGCAGGATCGCGGTGAGGTTGTTTTTCAAGTGTCTGCTGAAGACTATCAGCATATGGTGCCAATGGTCGATGAGCTTGAGAAGCAACTTGATGTAAATGCAAGTCTGAAACTCGTGCCAATGAGCGATTTGGAAGTAGGTTCAGGACTAGTACATACACCAAGTGGTTCTTATGATATATCCATTAATAGTCAGCTTTCTGAAATCAAGAAACAGCTGCTTTCGATGTTTGAGGAGAGCAAACCACATGAGCATTAAAGTCGAGCCCTACCTCTCATTACTTGATTCGATGGAAACCGTTCAGAAATATGGGAAAGTCACACAGGTGATTGGTCTGACGATTGAATCACTTGGTCCAGAGGTGAAAATCGGTGAACTATGTTACTTATATCCAGGCCCATCAAAAACTCCAATTGAAGCCGAAGTTGTTGGGTTTCGAGAGAACCGTGTGCTTCTTATGCCTATGCATGATCTATCAGAGATTGGACCAGGGTGTCTTGTAGTCGCTACAGGTCAACCACTTGAAGTGAAAGTGGGCTATTCTCTCTTAGGTACGATTTTGGATGGAAGAGGCAGGCCGCTTGATTATTCAGAACTACCCGGCGGATTAAAGGCAGTCTCAACAAACCGAAAACCTCCAAATCCGATGACAAGACCAAGAATTTCGACCCCATTTCAACTTGGCGTTCGCGCAATTGATGGTCTTCTAACCGTCGGTCAAGGTCAGCGAATCGGTATTTTTGCAGGAAGCGGTGTTGGTAAAAGTACGTTAATGGGGATGGCAGCCCGGAATTCTGAAGCGGATGTGAACGTTATCGCATTAATCGGTGAACGAGGGCGAGAAGTGAGAGACTTCATTGAACGCGACCTTGGGGAAGAAGGATTGAAGAAGTCCGTTGTCGTTGTAGCAACATCGGATCAACCACCGTTACAGCGAATTAAAGGAGCGCTCACAGCAACAGCCATTGCTGAATTTTTCCGTGATCAAGGGAAAAGCGTGATGCTTATGATGGACTCTGTCACTCGTTTTGCAATGGCGCAGCGTGAGGTAGGACTAGCTATCGGTGAACCACCAACAAGTAAAGGCTATACACCGAGTGTGTTCGCTCTTTTGCCAAAGCTGTTAGAACGATCTGGTACGTCTGATGCGGGATCGATTACCGCTTTTTATACCGTTCTCGTTGATGGTGACGATATGAATGAGCCAATTGCAGACGCCGTACGAGGAATTCTTGACGGTCATATTGTTCTTGATCGTAAGCTTGCGCAAAAAGGGCAGTACCCAGCGATTAACGTATCGCAAAGCGTTAGCCGAGTTATGAAAGAAATAGTGACATCTAAGCATATGAAGGCAGCGGAAGAGTTCAAACGTCTTCTAGCTGTTTATGTCTCATCTGAAGATTTGATTAATATCGGTGCATATAAAGCTGGAACAAACAGCAACATCGATAAAGCAATCGCGAGTCATCCAGAAATAGAGAAGTACATAAAGCAAGGTATTGATGATACCGCATCTTTTGAAGATAGTCAGGAATGGCTATTAACACGATTTGGAAAGGATGAATAACCATCGCCACTTTTCAATTCCCATTTCAGCGAATTCTTGATGTAAAAGAAAACGAGAAAGCACAGGCTCAGCTTGAAATGGCTGAGGTGCTTAAAATGCAGGTAGATTTGGAACGTGCAATCGCTACTCTTGATCAGGAAATCTACTCTATGCGTGAACGACTTGAACAGCGACAGCTCGATGGGCTATCTATAACGGAACTTCTAAAAGCAGAAGAGCACATCAGCTATTTAGAACGACAGCTTCAAGGCCAACAGAATCAATTGATTCAAATCAACACGCAATTAAGCAGCCACCAGGATGCCTTAGCGACGAAAGTAAAAGAAGAGAAAACTTGGCAATCTATTAAAGAAACGCGGAAAGAAGAATTTCATCGCGATCTCCAAATAATTGAGCAAAACGAGTTGGATGACTTAAATACTGTTCGTGCATACATGCTTGCTAGAAATGGATAGTCTTTCAAGCTATGAAACGTGTAAACAATGAGAGCTAAGGGTGTGAGACCGATGCGAAAAAGACAGAAGAGTTCATGGAAAGAACGAATCATACACGGCTTTCTACTCCCACTTGCATTTATGGCAACGGTACTTGCAGTGGTCTTGCCTTTTCTAGGATATGATCTCATTGGAATGGCTACTTCCGTTAGCGAGAAACCAATTGCATATGTTGGTGATGCCATTTCTGCAGAAGCATCGGAAGACAAAGAAAATGAGCTAGCAGCACTTCAGCAAGAACTGGCGAAGAAGGATAGCGAAATCACGCGGATGAACAAACAGCTTGATGAACAAGAAATTGAAATCGAACAAAAGCAGGCAGACCTTGAATCGTTAACAGAAGAAATGAAGCAAGAGTTAGCGGACAAGGAAGAGCGTCAGAAGAAGCTCCAGGGGTTAGCGAAAACGTATGAGGGAATGTCAGCTTCGAAATCAGCCTCCATTCTGGAGAAGCTTACGCTAAATGAAGCAGCACTATTGCTCGATAATATGGGCAGTACAGAGCAAGCGGCGGTCCTCGGTAAAATGAATTCTTCGATCGCAGCTGATCTCACAATTGCCTTACGTGATCTTGAGAAAGCAGCTGATCCTGAGATTTCTGCTCTACAAGAAAGAGTGACGCTTCTGATGAATGCAATAGATCGGAAAAAGAGTTCTCTTTCTACTAGTGACGTAGCGAAAAATTTATCAGAAATGCCTGACGATGAAGCAGCAACGATCCTTGAAGAAATGGGTAACGAAGAGGATAAATCGACAGGTGCTTCCATTCTAGCAAAGCTCGATAAAGCGAAAAGAACCGCCCTCCTTGAAGAAATGGACGAATCGGTCGCTTCTATGTATATCGCAGAACTAGCTGATTGAGGGGAGGTGAAAACGTGAAAACAATGATCCAGCCACTTGGAGCACCACCCGCTCAACCTGTAAAGGCAAAAGCCGCTGGTGATGCAACTGGATTTGCGCAGTTATTAACAAACGTCATGGAGACGATTGAAACAATACAGCCAGAATCACAACCTCAAGCAGAATCTAATTCGTCAGAAAAGCAGCCAAAAGAAGAGCAAACAGTACCATTCATTCCATTACTTACCATTACTAATTTGCCAGCCGAACAGACTAGTAAACCGCTACCTTCTTCAAAAGATTCGAAAGAAGCAAGTGAAGCAAATGAGCCGCTTAATTCTCTGCTTGCTCAGATGAACCCTGAAAAAGGAAAGCCTAGCGAAATAAAACTTCCTGGATTTATCAAAAGTGAACTGCTGAAACTCGATCCGGATGTTGAACAGTTAGTAAAGCTCGCCAATTCTAAGACGGTACCCGTTGAAGAGTTAAAAACAGCGATTGCTAAAGCGATGGTAGAAAACAATGAAACGCTAACGAAAAAGGATCAAAGCAACCTTCTAGCTACGTTAAAAAGTAGTGAAGGGGTAACGAGTATGAAAGATTCTCTTGCAACGCTTATGCAGAAAGTAGACGCAAGACAGGGAACAGGAGAACAGCTTGCAACTGACGCAAAGCAGCCTGTTATGAAGGATTCTCTTGCAACGCTTATGCAGAAAGTAGATATAAGACAGGGAACGGGAGGGCAGCTCGAAACTGAAGCGAAACAGCCTGCTGAAAGTCTTCCGCAACCTGAAATAGAACCTTCTGAAAATCTTGAACCAGCAAAAACGCAAGTAGACGACCAACCTGAGAGTCTCCCTCAAATGAAAACGAGTGAGGCGCCACAGTCGCTCGTTAAGGAATCCAATACACTCGTTCCTGTTCGTCAAGTGAGTACGAGTTTAAGTGACATGATAATGGGTCGAATGCAGGTTATGAAGAATGGGGATGAGTCTCACATTCGGATTAAACTTTCTCCTGAGAATTTAGGACAGCTGGATATTCGATTAACCACAACGGATGGGAAAGTGACTGCCTTTATTGCAACCGCAACTTCAGCCGCTAAGGAAATGATTGAATCACAGCTACATCAGCTACGCCAAACGCTTGTTCAGCAGGGGGTTCAGCTCGATAAGGTAGAAGTGATTCAGCAACCAACTTCCCCGTCAAGCTCCATGTTGCAGGATGGTCGCTCACATCAGGGTCAACAGTTTGATCAGGGAAAGCAGCATAGAGGCGAGCGTAGGGATGAATATGAAGTAGACGACAATCCGCTCATCACACAGGACAAAGAAGAGGAGAATAGCGGAATTAACTACGCTGTATAGGAGGGATAAACCATGAATACGGGCTCTGTCACATCTTCACAAATATCTACAACCCAACAGCAGAAAACAGCACAGTCTCAGGAAATACTAGGTAAAGACGATTTCTTAAAGATTCTCGTTGCCCAGCTTTCGAACCAAGATCCGATGAAGCCTATGCAGGATACGGAATTTATTGGTCAGATGGCACAGTTTAGTTCACTAGAGCAAATGACGAATATGAACAGTTCCATGACCAAATTTTTCGATAACCAGCTGCAAAGCTCTATGACTGATCATGCGCACCTCATTGGAAAAAACGTAAAGTGGTCAGAAAATAACGTCGTTGCATCTGGTAAGGTACAGGCTGTTGTGTCCAAAGAAGGTAAAATCCTTGCCGAACTCGATGATGGTAAACAGATCGATATCTCCCTCTTAGAACGCATCGAAACGGGTGAATAGCATGGGAAACATTCAAGTCAATCAAGTGTATTATCCAAAGCAGCCGCTGAAAACAGCCCAAAACCAAGAAACAACCAAGTCATCTTTTGCGGATCAGCTTAAACAAACGCTTCAGTCACAGGTGTCGTTTAGTCACCACGCAAAAGTTCGACTCCAACAGCATGGTATTTCACTTTCTGATCACCAGCTTCAAAAGCTCAATGACGGAGTGGCATCAGCAAGAGAAAAAGGATCGAAAGAATCGCTCATGCTGATGAAAGATCTCGCATTTGTCGTCAGCGTAAAGAATAACAAAGTAATCACGGCTATGAAGCAAGATAGCATGGAAAACCAAATCGTAACGAACATTGATTCAGCACTAATTCTATAACGGCTGGACCGAGCAGGAGGCCGATCGCTGTGGACCGATTGAAGCAGCGACATAATCGAGAGGGGCATAAACATGTTAAATTCAATGTACTCAGGCGTTTCAGGAATGAGAGGCTTTCAAACAAAGCTAGATGTGATTGGGAATAATATTGCGAACGTTAATACGGTAGGATTCCAAAAAAGTAGAGTATTGTTTGAGGATCTACTTAGCCAAAGTGTAGCAGGAAATTCAGTTAATGCTAAACAAGTAGGGTTGGGCTCTTCCCTTTCAGCTATTAATACAGTAGATAGTCCGGGGTCTCCTATGACAACAGGTGTGCAAACTGACTTAAGTATTCAGGGTGAAGGGTATTTTTCTGTTACGGACGGACAACAAGAGTACCTTGCAAAATCCGGGTCATTTCAAATTGATAGTCAAGGAAATCTAGTAACTATGCAAGGTTATTCCGTATTGGATGAAAATGATGCACCTATCATTAATATTGATCGAATTAGTAGTGTTGATAAAGCTGGTTTAATAACGTTTCAAGACACTAATGGAGACCAACAACAAGCACAATTGAAAACAAGCACTGTCCCAAATACCGCTGGTTTAGAGAAGATGGGGAATTCTCTTTATCGTGAAACAGATAAATCAGGTGTTATCCAGGCGATGCCTAACGAATCCAGAGTCATCTCTGGTCAACTCGAAATGTCTAACGTCGACCTAACTGAAGAATTCACCGAGATGATTCTTGCACAGCGTGGTTTCCAAGCCAATTCAAGAGTTATCACAACTTCGGATGAAATGCTTCAAGAAATCGTCAACCTAAAACGATAGGGGGTAAGGGCTGAGTTATGACAGCCCGCTCTATACATATGATTACGTTAACGAAATTAAACCGTGAATCGATGATGTTGAATGCCATTTACATTGAAACGATTGAATCCATGCCTGATACTATGATTCTACTTACGAATGGAAAAAGGTATGTTGTGACTGAATCAGTTGAAGAAGTGAAGCAGTTAGTGACTAACTTTTATCGCGATATTAACGTGCTAGCTAATCCAAAATAGAACGAACGGGGGTGACGAAATTGTCTGATATGCTATCACCAGCAACGGTTGATGCGCTTCTGGCAGCGATTGATGATAAGGGTCAGAAGCCAATGAAAGAACGTAAAGTTCAAACGTATGATTTTAAACGAGCGCTTCGCTTTTCTCAAGATCATATACGAATTCTCACAAGAATTCACGAGAATTACGCCCGACTAATGACAACTTATTCTTCAGCGCAGCTTCGGACGATTATACAAGCCTCCGTTCATTCTGTTGAGCAAATGCCATTTGAGGAATTCGTGAAGTCCATTACGGATAATTCGATTATTAGTCTGTTTGTTGCTTCTCCACTACAGGGACAGATGGTACTTGAGGTAGCCCCTGAACTTGCTTATGCGATGCTCGATCGGATGCTTGGAGGGCAGGGAGGTCAACCAGATAAGCTCACGCACTTAACTGAAATTGAAACGATGGTTATTGAACGTATTTTCAGTAAGATTCTAGAGAGCTTTCAGGATGCATGGACCTCTGTATTGAAGTTAAAAACAGAGCTGAAAGAACTTGAGGTTAATCCGCATTTTCTACAAATTGTTTCTCCGAATGAAACGGTTGTTACTGTTAAGTTAAATGTGACAGTGGGAGACGTGAACGGAACGATCCGTCTTTGCTTGCCTCACTTAGTACTAGAGCCGATTATGCCAAGACTTTCTGCACATCACTGGCTTTCAAATCAGAAGAAAGACCGAGAACCTCAGGAAAGCAAGGCGCTTGAAAAGCGATTGAAGAAAACGAACCTTGGGATTATTGCTGAGCTTGGTCATTCGGAAATAACGATTGAAGAATTTTTGAATCTTGAAGATGGTGATGTGATTCGGTTAGATCAGACGGTAACCGATTCGCTAGTTGTTAAGGTGGATAATCGCGTGAAGTTCCATGGACAGCCGGGAACGTCAAAAGGTCGGATGGCCGTCCAAATTACGGAAGTGAAGGAAGAAGAGGAGGATAAAGGCCATGACGGATGATCGCCTGTCAGAAGGAGAACTAAATGCTCTGTTTCAAGAGACCGCAGCAGGAAAGGAGGAGTATGACGTGCAATTTCAGACGATTGAGAAAGAAGCACTAAGTGAACTGTTTAGTGTTTCTATGGGAAGTCTTACAACAACGTTATCTTCTGTTTTCATGCAAGAAGTCGTTGTATCCAATGTAACAATGAACGTTTTAGAGGAAGAATCTTTCCGAAAAGGAATAGCGCTTCCTTATGTAGAAGCATCATTTCGCTATGAAGGAGCGGCTTCTGGAAATGCCATTTTAATGTTAAATCCTCCAGATGCACAGGATATGGCTGATATTTGGCTTGTTGCAAAGGGAGATGAGGAAGAAGGTAGCGTTGATCAAAGCCTTACTTCTGTTGTAACAGGAATGATGGAAAGTATTTATAAAGGCTTAAGCATGGCGTCAGGCTCTTCGTTTGCCGGCACGTTCACCAATTTACAAGTTGTTTCAGAACCTAGTAACTCCGTTCTATTTGATGGATCTGGAGCGAGTGATTATATCGATGTATCGTTTGATCTCTCCATTGGTTCAATCGTTCAAACGAATGTTCACCACGTTATGCTTGGATCTGTCGCAAAGCAAATGAGCGAACTACTCGTAAGTGAAGAAGATCTACGTGCAGCCGAAGTAAAGGAAAATGAAAAAGATTCGCAGAAGAGGCAAAAACCTGATTTGCAACCACTCGATCAGCATGAAGCGGCTGAACCGGAGAAGTCATTCGCATCAAGAGTAAGTGAACCTGAGCCGAACATTCAAAACGTTCAATTCACGAATTTCAGTCAAGCCGACCATCCTTATGGGGAGCAGCGGAATCTTAATATGCTTTTAGATATTCCGCTTCAAGTGACCGTTGAACTCGGACGTACTAAGCGTGTTGTAAAAGACATTCTCGAGTTATCACATGGATCGATTCTGGAGCTGGACAAGCTTGCAGGTGAGCCGGTCGATATTCTCATTAACAATAAACTGATCGCCAAAGGCGAGGTTGTCGTTATTGATGAGAACTTTGGTGTACGAGTAACAGATATTCTTAGTGCAGCGGAACGGTTATCGAAGCTGCGGTAAATCAAGGAGTGTATTAGAGTGAGACAGCTTTTTTTAGGCATCATGACACTCCTGCTAGCAAGCTTTTTGCTAACTGCTCCAGAAGAAGCGTTGGGAGCGACAGATGGAGATGGAAGCGTCAAGGATTGGCTGACGGAAGACGGAAATGCGCCTAACCAGGAAGAAAAACCAGAAGAAGTAGAAAGCGCCGATACGAATATTTTCTTTCTACTGCTCAAACTTGTATTCTATACGATTGTTGTTGTTGGACTTATCTATTTGCTCATTCGATTTCTTTCAAAACGACAGCATAAGCTTCAGCACCATTCGGTGTTCACACCAATTGGTGGAACACCGCTTGGGAACAACAAGTCTGTGCAAATGGTAAAGGTGGGTAACTCTCTTTATATGCTAGGGGTTGGCGATACTGTTAATCTGCTGAAAGAAATTAATGATGAAGAAGAAGTGCAAAGCATAATGGATACAGCTCGGGATCAGAATACGGGCTTCTCATTTATGACTAACAAGCAAACTGGTATTCAGGATATGGTGCAAGCAAGCTTGAAGCGACAGAGAAGCAAGCGGACCAAATATTGGGATGACGATGATGGAAGGGACGATAAGTAAATGGATTTGCTCATAAACTTAACGATCCCGGGATTAGATTTCGGATCTAACGCAACAGAAGACGTATCTGTCACCGTTCAGCTTGTGCTCCTTCTAACAGTACTATCGCTTGCTCCTGCTATTCTCGTACTGATGACATGCTTTACGAGAATCGTTGTTGTCCTATCCTTCGTTCGATCAGCGCTTGCAACACAATCGATGCCACCAAACCAGGTGTTAGTAGGACTTGCTCTATTTCTTACCTTTTTTGTAATGTCGCCCGTTCTTTCAGAGATTAATAGTGAAGCACTTCAGCCTTATTTGAACGAGGAGATTGGGCAAGAGGAAGCGTTAGATGCGGCGGAACTTCCTATTAAGGAATTTATGGCGGGGCATACGCGTGAGAAAGACCTAGCTCTTTTCTATAAATACGCAGAGCTTGAAAAGCCTGAGTCTGTCGAAGATATAAGATTAACCGCTCTTGTACCAGCTTTTGCAATTTCGGAATTGAAAACAGCGTTTCAAATTGGGTTTATTATTTTTATTCCGTTTCTTATTATCGATATGGTTGTAGCGTCCACGCTCATGGCGATGGGTATGATGATGCTTCCACCCGTTATGATTTCACTACCGTTTAAAATTCTACTATTCGTGCTTGTCGATGGCTGGTATCTAGTTGTCGAATCACTTCTACTAAGCTTCTAAGGAGGCCGACGATGACGCCAGACATGGTCATATCACTCGCAGAAGATGCGGTTTATATTGTTATTATTGTTTCAGCTCCGCTCCTATTGATTGCGCTTGGAGTTGGTTTGATTGTTAGTGTGTTTCAAGCAATGACGCAGATTCAAGAGCAGACGCTCGCGTTTATTCCCAAAATCATTGCCGTGCTCTTAACGATCATTTTGTTTGGACCTTGGATGCTAACAACCCTAATTGATTACACGACGAATTTGTATCAGAACCTGTACAGGTTTATCGGTTAACGATGGAAAGTATTATTAACGCCCTACCGCTATTCTTGCTTGTCTTTATGAGGGCGACGTCTTTCTTCATTACAGCACCAGTGTTCTCAACAAGGAGTGTTCCAAACCGCTTCAAGGTGGGTCTAGGCTTTTTCATCGCACTGATTGTCACGGCAGGACTCGGAGCTGAGACGGAGCTCACGCTTGATCTAGCATTTGTCATTTACATTCTTAAAGAATTATTTATTGGTCTTGCACTTGGTTTTATCGCGTCACTAATTCTGTATACCGTTCAGGTTGCAGGTGCCTTCATAGATTTCCAAATGGGGTTCGTGATGGCAAACGTCATTGATCCACAAACGCGAGCGCAAGTTCCGATTATCGGTAACTTTAAGTACATGCTTGCCCTACTGTTTCTCGTTTCCGTTGATGGCCACCATATGATGCTTGATGGACTGGTGAGAAGTTATGAACTTCTTCCTGCTGACGCATTACTGACGCAGGCTGATCGTCAGTCACTTACGAGATTCATAGCAGAAGTTTTCTCAGGCATGTTTTTCTCGGCATTTCAACTTGCCCTTCCGATTGTTGCATCCCTCTTTCTAGTAGACGTAGCGCTAGGTCTTCTTGCGAGAGCAGTGCCACAGGTTAATATTTTTGTCGTTGGTTTGCCACTGAAAATTTTTGTTGGCTTTGTTCTCATTCTCGTCACGATTCCGACGTTCTTCTTTCTATTAAGAGGCGTTTTCCGCGAAATGCTCGATACGATGGGGCAGCTTATACAAATACTGGGTGGGTAGCAAGATGCGTACATATCGTTTGAAAATGAATCTTCAGTACTTTTCACAGGAGAAGACGGAGAAAGCAACACCACAGAAAAGGCAGGATTCTCGGAATAAAGGGCAGGTCGCAAGAAGTGCTGAAATCCCATCAGCTTTTATGATGATTGGCGTCTTCCTCTTTATGTCTTTTTTGGGAGGATGGATTATCGAGGGTCTCCAGACAATGATTCGAAGCAATTTTGTCTACATTACCAATTGGACATTAACAGAGCAGAACGTTGATCTGATGCTGAAAGATAACGTTTGGCAGGCTGCTGTGATTGCAGCTCCGTTAATGGGCATTTCACTCGTGATGGGCGTGATCGCTAATTATATGCAAGTTGGTTTTCTTGTTTCAACAGATCCCTTACAAGCAAAGCTCGAACGGATTAACCCGCTTAAAGGTGCAAAACGTATTTTCTCAGCAAGAACGCTTGTTGAACTTCTAAAATCATTAATCAAGATTACGTTTATCTCAGCCGTCACGTTCACCGTTCTTTGGAACAAACGTGAAGAAGTGATGCTGATTTCTCAGAAATCGATAGGAGACGCCATCTCACTCGTTGGCTCGCTAATCGTACAAACGGGTTTAGCGGTTGGAATTCTACTTCTATTCCTAGCACTACTTGACTATGTCTATCAGAAATATGACTTTGAAAAAAACATTCGCATGTCAAAACAGGACATTAAGGATGAATATAAAAAGAGCGAGGGTGACCCGCTCATTAAATCAAAAATAAAAGAAAAGCAGCGTGCACTCGGGATGAACAGAATGATCGCTGAAATTCCAAGTGCGGATGTTGTGATTACAAACCCAACGCACTTTGCCGTTGCACTAAAGTATGATCCAAACGAAATGGACAAGCCGACGGTCGTTGCAAAAGGAATGGACTATGTTGCGCTTAAAATTAAAGAAAAAGCGAAAGAGCACGACATTATTACGACTGAAAATGTCCAGCTAGCAAGAGCGCTGTATCATCAGGTAGAAATCGGTGACGGAGTTCCTGAAGATCTATTCAAAGCAGTTGCAGAAATTCTAGCTTACGTTTATAGCATTAAAGGCTACCCAGGAGGAGGGAATTAACCATGAAAATCAAAGATTACGCTGTACTTGTCTCCGTCATCATGATTGTTATTATGATGGTTATTCCTTTCCCTCCGCTATTACTCGATTTTCTCATTATGATGAACATAAGCCTCGCGCTTACGATTATTCTCGTCGCGATGAATACAAGAGAAGCGCTCCAATTCTCGATTTTCCCTTCGCTCTTGTTATTAACAACGCTATTTAGACTCGGTTTGAACGTATCCACAACAAGATCTATCCTTACGAACAAAACGGGTGGACAAGTTATTGAAACGTTCGGTTCATTCGTAGTTGGAGGCAGTGTTGTTATCGGACTCCTTGTTTTTCTTATTCTTGTTATTATTCAATTTATCGTTATTACAAAAGGATCCGAACGGGTAGCAGAAGTTGCAGCCCGCTTTACACTTGATGCTATGCCAGGGAAGCAGATGAGTATTGATGCAGACTTAAATGCTGGAATGATCTCGGATCGAGATGCAAAAGAACGAAGACAGAAGATTGAGCGAGAAGCTGATTTCTACGGTGCGATGGACGGGGCAAGTAAATTCGTCAAAGGAGATGCAATCGCAGGGATTGTAATTACGCTTATTAACATTATCGGTGGATTAATCATCGGAATGGTCGTACACGGCATGCCTGTAGGCGATGCGGCAACGACGTTTACCTTACTATCGATCGGTGATGGTCTTGTCAGTCAAATTCCCGCACTCCTTATTTCAACAGCAACAGGAATTGTTGTAACCCGGGCCGCATCGGATGGAAACCTTGGTTCTGATATTACGGCTCAAATTTTCGCATATCCGAAACTTCTATACGTTGTCGGAGCGGTTATTGGACTGCTTGGTGTCGCAACACCGATTAATCCACTGCTCACGTTTCCGATTGCAGGGTTACTCGTCTATGCCGGTTGGACGATGCAGAAAAACCTTAATATCGCTGAAGAAGCTGAAACAGCAGCTGGTGATGAAGAAGTGGAAGAAATGAAGAAGCCTGAGAGCGTGACAAGCCTTCTCCAGGTGGATCCGATCGAATTTGAATTCGGGTATGGTTTGATTCCACTCGCTGATCAGAAGCAGGGTGGGGACCTTCTCGATCGTGTGATTATGATCAGAAGGCAAATCGCTCTTGAGTTTGGAATTGTCGTTCCAGTCATTCGTATTCGAGACAACATTCAGCTCGAGCCAAATGAATATGTGATTAAGATTAAAGGAAACCGTGTTGCAGGTGGTGAGGTGCTTCTCGATCAGTATCTTGCGATGAGTAGCGGTCTTGAAGATGATTCGATTTCAGGTATTGAAACAGTAGAACCAGCTTTTGGATTGCCAGCACTCTGGGTAACCGAAGAGATGAAGGATCGAGCTGAGCTTTCAGGTTATACGATTGTTGATCCACCATCGGTTGTTTCAACGCATTTAACGGAAGTGATTAAACGACATGCGCATGAATTACTCAGTCGACAAGAAGTGAAGCATTTACTTGATAACGTTCGAGAATCTTCTCCAGCTGTATTAGAAGAACTCATCCCTAATATCCTCACCATCGGCGATGTACAAAAAGTTCTAATGCGACTGCTGAAAGAAAAAGTATCGATCAGATCGCTTGATATGATCCTCGAATCACTTGCTGATAACGGAGTTCGTACGAAGGATACTGACGTGCTAGCTGAATATGTGCGGCAGTCGCTATCAAGACAGATCACATCACAAATTGCTGTGCCAGGAGAGGCGGTTAAAGTGTTAACGGCCGGAGCGCGCCTTGAAAAGCGATTTGCAGAATCCGTTCAGCAATCCGATCAAGGAAGCTATTTAGCTCTTGACCCTGAAACATCTCAAACCATTTATCAGGAAGTTCTTCAACAGGTGAGCCGTTTGCAACAGTCGGGTATCCAGCCGATTTTGCTAACATCACCTGCCATCCGGATGTATTTACGTCAGTTTCTAGAACGCTACATGCCAGAGTTGACGATTCTTTCATACAGCGAGCTAGAACCTGAAGTAGAAGTCCAGAGTGTAGGAGTGATTAATCTGCCATGAAGATTAAACGCTATGTTGTAACCCATTTGCGAGAAGCAATGCCATTGATACGAAAAGAACTCGGGCAGGATGCCGTTATTTTAAATACGAAAAAAGTAAAAGTTGGCGGGTTTTTTGGCTTTTTCCAAAAGCAGAGACTTGAAGTGCTTGCGGCTCTTGATGAAGAGAAAGTAGCAAAAGAGGAGACGCACGAGTTCGCAACCCTTCTTCAGTCTGAAAAGAGGAGGCGCGAGGAAGCACCGAAAGTTGTTCAGGAGAAACCCAAGCAAACAGTCGAGGAACCTTCAAAAGTGACTCCACCAATACAGCCAGCACAGCAAGAAGAAGTCGATGTGATTGGTGAGCTTAGATCGATGAAGGAAATCATGATGCAAATGATGGAGAACGAGCGACTACCTAAGTTCTTAAAACCAGTTAACACTTATCTTGAAGAACAAGAATATACGAATTCAATCAGGTCTAGTATTATGGCAGAGCTATTAATTAGAGCAAAATCTATGCCTGGCTACACGAAGGAAGATACGTTTGACTGGATGAGACAGGAATTCTCAAAACGGTTGAATAATTATCCTAATATAGAGAATACAAACAAACGAATTCGATGCTTTGTAGGTCCTACAGGCGTAGGGAAGACAACTACGATTGCAAAGCTCGCTGGAGATATATTATTAAAAGAACGTAAATCAGTAGGTTTGATTACATCAGATACCTACCGAATAGCAGCAGTCGATCAACTTAGAACGTATGCTGATATTCTCGGAATTCCTTTAGAAGTTGTGCAATCACCTGATGAACTAGAACAGGCTCTTACTAATCTCGCTTCGTGCGATATTATTCTGATGGATACCGCTGGGCGTAATTACCAGCAATATAAGTATATTAACCAGCTAGAGTATCTTTTAGTAGATAAAGAGATCTCCATTAACCTGATCCTAAGTCTTACTCATCGATACGCTGACATGAAATCGATCACTGATAATTTCCAACCTCTCGGCGTGACAGAGGTGATGATGACGAAGATGGATGAAACGACTGTACGTGGACCAATTTTTAATTTAATGGAAGATTACAAACTGCCTGTTACCGTTGTGACGACAGGACAAAACGTTCCGGATGATATGGTCAAAACATCGCCTGAATTCCTTCTTGATCTTGTTATGGGGGAGAAAGTGTATGTCTGATCAAGCAAACCGATTGCGGCAAGAGGTTATGAAGCGAATTCAGCCACAGGTTAAGGTAAGACATACGAAAGTGATTGCTGTTACAAGCGGAAAAGGTGGAGTTGGTAAATCGAATGTATCGCTGAATTTTGCCCTACGCCTAGTTGCTCTCGATAAAGAAGTAATGATTATCGATTTGGACGTTGGCATGGCAAATGTTGATGTGTTGATGGGAGTATCACCTAAAGAAACGCTTGTTTCCATGCTTGAGCAGAACTTAACGCTTGAAGCGGTTATTCAAAAAGGGGTAAACGGTCTTCAATACATTTCAGGTGGAAACGGAATTGGTAAAGTGTTTTCACTTGAAGGTGAACAGCTGAATCACTTTTTTAAAGAACTCAACGCTCTGCATGGGTTGGTTGATTACATTATTCTAGACACTGGAGCTGGATTATCTCATGAAGGAATGAGATTCCTTCATGCTGCTGATGATGTATTTCTCGTCATTAACCCGGAACCACCGTCGATTACAGATGCCTATGGTGTCCTTAAAGCGCTTCATGCGAAAGATCCAAAAACACCTGTTAAGTTGATTATTAATCGAGCAATTAGTGATCAAGAAGCAGGGCGAACGGCGTATAATTTCCAACAAGCTTCTGAGAAATTCTTGAATAAAACGATCGATATACTCGGTTGGATACCAGATGATGTAATGGTTCGGAAAGCCGTTATGGCTCAGTCACCCTATATACTTGAATATCCAAACGCCAAAGCGTCAGAAGCCGTCGATCAATTAGTCCATACGTACCTGGATCTCCCTTCAACTTATAAGCTTGGTGTAAAGGGATTTCTTACAAAAATGCTGTTTCACAAATAAACTGGAAAATGTTCAGGTGGTGAATACCATGAAATCCAAGATGACAAAAGAAACAATTGAATACTGGAGGGCATGGAAAGAGGACAAAGATGAAGAGGCAGGCAACCAGCTCATCGCGCTCTATCGACCGCTCGTTGATTATGCTGTGCAACGATATGCAGCAACACTTCCATCTTCTGTTCATCGTGATGACCTTAGTAGCTTCGCATATCAGGGGCTTCTGGATGCGCTAGGTAAATTCGAGCCTGAACGTGATCTGAAATTCGAAACATATGCGGGCTGGCGGATTAAAGGTGCAATTATCGATGGACTCCGTCAAAACGATTGGGTTCCAAGATCGGTTCGTGATAAAGCGCGTAAAATTGAAGAAGCTTATGCTGTACTTGAACAGACAAACCAAACTTCCTCTAGTGATCACGATGTGGCGAGTTACCTTAATATGACGGTAGGTGAAGTTCAGCAGGTTATGAAAGATGCTTCTCTCGCTACGATGATATCAGTTGATGAACCGGTGCATGATGACGATCAACAGCAAATCGAACGCTATAGTGTCATTGAGGACGATCGGGCAGATCTTCCAGAGAAGCATTTACACGAGCGCTTCATTAAAGAACTTTTGGCTGAGACAATCGACCGTCTTCCAGAGAAAGAGAAGCTAGTCGTATCGCTCGTTTATTTCGAAGAGCTAACCCTAACTGAAATTGCTAGAATTCTAGATTTATCTACAAGCAGAATTTCTCAGCTTCACTCAAGAGCCCTCCTTCGTATGAAGGGTGTACTGCGTGCAAATAAAGAACATGTTCAATCCATGTAATTGGAGTGATTTAGAATGTATCCATTCATATTCATTAGCATCGCCCTTCATCTCGTTAGCTTTCTATGTATCGTACTCCTTTACTTAAAGCAGTCGAAGAGCTCTGAAGTGAGAGAAGAAGTGGCATCAAGTATGGAGGAATATATCGAACAGCTTGAGCAAGAAAATGACCGGCTGATGACCAAGGTAAAAACGTTTGTAGAGAAGCGGGACAATCAGCTCGACATCCGCCTTCGGGTTCTCGAGCAGAACGGAAACTCAGTTAAGCCTCAACCTGAGCCACAGAACTCAGAGTCGCCAAAACTTGTAGAACCAGTTCACTACCGCCAGCAACCAATTCAACCGCCAGAGTCGAAAAATCCCATCGTCATTCAGCATCCATCCTCCAAAAACGAACGCAATCAAAAAGCGATTCAGCTCTACCAACAGGGCTTTGCCGCAAATGACATCGCGAGACTACTTAATTGCGGAACCGGAGAAGTTGAGCTCATTGTAAACATGCACGGAAGGTCTGGACAGCGATGAAAATTCAACAGAGCCAAGCTTCGCCTGATCTGTTTAAGAAAGACATGCAGAAAGGGAGCATCCAAAAAGGTTTTCAATCTGCAATGAATGAAGCGTCTAAAGAGTTAAAAGGCGTGGCACTAGAGCGTCTTCTTACGCAAATTGATGAACAAGGCAAAGTCCTCACGAAAGAACGAACGCTCCAAAACGTAACGGCGTATAAACGATTGGTGAAGCAGTTTTTAGAAGAAGCTGTTCATCACGGATTAACGCTTTCTGAGAAAAACAGCACAGATCGGTATGGCAGACACCGAACGTTTAAACTTGTTGAAACGGTTGAAAATAAGTTAGTTGAGTTGCAGGAAGAAATTCTCGATAAAGAGAAGGATGGCGTCAACCTATTGTCACTGATCGGTGAAATCAAAGGAATGCTCGTAGATCTTTCCCTCTAGTTCAATAGACCTAAAGAAAAAAGGAAGTATTGACTCATGTTAAAAAGCATGAGTTTTTTCTATAATATAAATAAGAACATACGTTCGAATTTATGGTTGTGAAAATCGCCACCCAGGATACTTTCTATCCTACATACAGAGAAGGGAGAGGTGAGAATGTTGAACAAGTGTCCATTTATAACGACGAAAGCGTATGAGGAACTGAAGGAAAACCTCCTTTTCAAATCGTTCGTTCAAGAAGACGTTCATTGGACAAGTTTTAGGGAGGCTTTCACGAACCCGAATCCGAAGTCGTTAGCGAATTTAAATAAACAGTTTCACATGTATTACGTCGAAATACGATTTATTGCTTATCTAACGAAGCTAATCCGGTACACGGCCATTAATTTCGATCGCAAGCGGAGGCTTGAGCATCTTCGTTATCCATTAACGTTAGATCAGCCTGTAGGAGAATCCGGAAGCACGTGGATTGATCTTGTTGAAGGTAGAACGAATAGTGAGATAAACCACTGCTTTGAAGATCAGCTAGTCTCGAGATCTCTTTATTCTGCATACAAAAGGCTGACAGGAAAGCAGAAGGAAGTTCTAGAGCTTTCTTATCGTTTAGGAGCGAGCGATACGGAAATCGCTCAATCGAGAGGCATATCGCAGCAGGCTGTAAGCAGGAGACGAAAGCGCGCACTTGAGAAGCTTAAATACGAAAGGAGAGCGTACGATGACTGTAACGAATGTAATTAACGCCATGATCGGTGATTTAGGGTTCCCCATCGTTTTATCACTGTATTTGCTATTTCGCCTTGAAAGGAAAATCGATGATTTAACAAATGCTATTTCTGAGCAGGAGATGGGTAAAAAGAGATGACGAACGCCAGGTTATATACACTTTTACAGCAAGCGAAACAAAATGAAGATGAAGCGTTAGAGCTGATTTTTAGGCAATTTGAGAAAAAAATTGAAGCAGAGCTCAGGCAGACGCCTTACGAATACCGAGATGATTTAAGGCAGGAGCTCTACGTGAAAATCCTTGAAGCAGTCGAGAAGTATAGCATAGATGAAGTACCGAATTTCGAGCAATTTATAGAGGAGAAGAAAGGGAAAGGGTAGGAAACCTTTTCCTTTTTGCTTTCGTACTAGTAGTAGAGGTGACGGTTAATGCTGAATGTTGCAATAGAAGAAGCTGGTTATGAAAAGAACAGTCAAACAATAACAGATCTATCGTTTAGCGTGAAAAGTGGCGAGTTGCTCGGTCTATTAGGATCGAATGGAGCTGGTAAAAGTACGACAATCAAAACGATTTTGGGATTAATGAAAGAGTGGAAAGGATCCGTAACATTTGAGGGTGATGCTCGCTATGCCTATATCCCAGAGCAGCCTGTTTTCTATGACAGTTTAACGCTCTGGGAGCATTTAGAGCTTGCCGCAACAGCGGTGTCGTTGCAAGACGGTGATTGGGAGGAGCGCGCACAAGAGCTCATTCGCTATTTCAAGCTGGGTCATGTCGTACACGATCTTCCGTCTAGTTTCTCAAAAGGTATGAAACAAAAAGTAATGCTGATTACAGCTTTTATGCTTAAGCCTGATTTATATATCATTGACGAGCCGTTTCTAGGTCTAGATCCACGCGCAACGAAAGACTTTCTAAAGCTAATCGAAAAAGAAAGAGCACGTGGCGCGGGGGTACTTATGTCGACGCACGTACTCGATACAGCAGAACGAATTTGCGACCGATTTGTGCTTATTTCAAGTGGAATAATGGCTGCTGAAGGTACGCTTGATGAATGGAGAGAGCGAACAGGGATGGAGACCGGCACGCTCCTCGATTGTGTGGATCGTTTATTGGAGCAAACCATATGACATCTTTTCAGTTGCTAAAAAAGCGGGTGAGTGATGATCGGCGTTATAAGTTACGCGATCTTCGAACAGCACTTGATTGGACTGTGTGGTTTTACATCCTTATTCCAGCGCTAATCGTTTCGGTCGTCTATTATCAGTCATGGTGGATTATGGCACCTGAATGGCTAAATTTTGTCCCAGAGCAAGCAATGATGGTGCCGTTATTTCTCGGTGCTACATGGTGGTCGCTTAGAGTGTATTTGGAAGAAGCAGATCAAGTATATATTTTACAAAATCAGAATCTCGTAGATGGCTTGAAAAAGTGGGGAATGGTGCACTCACTTCTGAAAGGATCTGTACTTACGCTCTTCAGTATCGCTGTTGTACTGCCGTTCCTCATTACAGGTTGGAATTGGGGAATGGAGCAAGTAGTCATAACAGGAATTTTTGTGCTACTTGCAAGTTGGAATGTGAACGTTTGTCGGTATTTTATTGATCTTACCATTCAGTCGATTTGGATAAAATGGATTCCACTTATGATGGTGAACGTCGTTTCGATTGGGATTCTTGTTTTTGTGAGTCAGGTTGGTTGGAAGTCGAGAGAGTTTGTGTTTGTAGGCGTTGCTCTTCTCCTCGTTCTTCTAATAGCTCAGTTATACTACCGTATCAAGGTGAAGGGTACGTTTTTTCACGATGTCATGATGGAGCGCGGGTATAAACAAAGTGTAACCAACTTACTTATGAAACAGGTTGGCGTTTCATCTGGTAGAACAGTGCTTGTACGAAAGAAACCGTTTCTTTTTAAAGGATCAAAAAGGCTAAGAAAACAGGGAAGTCCTGAGACGAGAATTGTTGATTTATATGTGAAATGGCTTCTTCGTTCGCCTGGTAAGGTGCAGTATTATTTACAGGTGACGGGATGGGGCATAGCTGCTATCTTCCTTCTCCCATTAGTTGTGAAGGTGATTGTACTCCTTTTTGCGCTGTATGCGTTTATCGGTCTATCGAAAGCAGACTGGCATGAATTCTCTGAAAGGAGTTATGCCCAGTTATTTCAGTGGGATCAACAGCTTAGAGAATTGTCGGCTAAAAAAGCTAGTAAGGTTTTTACGATGCCGTGTTTTATCTTGGTGTGTGTGATGACGGGAGTAGCGTTCCCTGGATGGATCGGGATGTTACTTTTTCCATTGGGAGGATGGGTTATGATGATGGGAAGTATTCGAATGGTGCATCAGGATGTTCGTTCTTCATCCCCTCAATAATCGAAAGGTGTATGAACAATCGGGGAATTCATTGCTTCTCTTAAACGCTTTCCGCTATGATGGGAAGTAGATTGAGATGGAGGGATGACAAGATGAAGCTATTTTTAATCATAGGTGCGATTAATGCTGCACTTGCTGTAGGACTAGGGGCCTTTGGTGCCCATGGATTAGAAAGTAGATTATCAGAAAGAATGCTCGAAACATTCAAAACAGGTGTTCAATACCACATGTACCATGCGCTAGGCTTAATCGGGATCTCCCTCGCAGCCGATAAACTCCAGGCAACTGGACTTATTCAATGGGCAGGTTGGTTCATGTTTGCAGGGATTGTTCTATTCTCAGGAAGCTTGTACGTACTGAGCTTAAGCGGAATTAAAATCCTCGGAGCAATTACGCCGCTGGGTGGGGTAGCGTTTATAACGGCATGGATTCTGCTGATTGTCGCTGCGTTTCGCGGGTGACAGGCACCACCCGATATTTGTCAAACGGTGTCGATGAGAATGATTTATTGGCCAAAATCTCAGGATATTGTCCAAAAATCAATTATATTAGCTAACATCCAATTTTATTGGCCAAATTCTAATTATATTAGCCAAAATGAAAAGCTGCCGGATTTCCGGCAGCTTTTCAGCTATTATCTAGGAGAATATTGCGTTACTTGCTGAAGAGGGTAGTTGTATTCAAGCTCTTCATCAAAAGTGATGTAATCAAGATAAACCATAAGAAGAAGGTACCGTTTGCCGGTTTGTGGATCGGAGAGGATAATGTGATCTCTTCCTGCAGCTTCCACAACGCCTTTGAACACTTTCGCATTCCATTTCTCGTTGTTCTCAAATGTCATGTAAACAGTAGCTACTTTTCCAAGGTTTAAGCGTAAGATGTTTTCGATGTATGATTGCTCGACTGGTAGCTGTCCGGGAAATCCTTGGCTTCCTCCCTGCGTCATGGCACCTTGAACTTGCCCTTGCTGACCTTGCCCAGGATAACCTGATGGGTATTGCCCCATCTGTCCACCCTGTCCTTGCTGTGGTGACATTTGCTGATAGCCGCCTCCCTGATTTTGCGCAGCCGGTTTGTTCCAGTACTGATTATTCATCATAACCCTCCTTAAGCTTTCTCTTAGAAGCTGTTATACACATCAGAGCATTCACTTTCGGTAGGCTTGTAGAAACAATGTGACTTAAAACGACCAGCGTTCCACTGATCAAACCACTGCTCAGGACATGCACCTCCAGGCTTGAAGAACCATAGGGAATAACTTGCTGGGTCATACTTCATTCCTTTAATGGCTTTTCGTGCAAGCCGTTTGTCTTTTTCACGTGCTCGTTGGTAGAAGTAGCCCTTTTGCGTAGCTTCAAACCCGCCTGGATTCTGGTACACCATGCTGTTCATCGAGTTGATGTTCTTGAAATCAATACACCTTACTTTGACTCGATTCACGCCAACATTTCCTACCATCAGCATACCGAGCTGTCCATCGCCCTCTGCCTCCGCCCTCATTAAACGAGCGAGAAGAGTTACATCACTCTCATTCGCCTTAATAACCGCCATACCCCACCTCTTCTCAGTTGTCACCCATCCCTATGCAAGAAGTATGAAAATGTCATGGCTCTACGTAACTCATTCTATGTAGCGAATAAAGGATTATGACAAGAAGGTAAGACATGAATTAGGCAATCCATGTTCAAGAAGAATGAAAAAAAATCCCCTCTGAAATGTTCAGAGGGGATTGTCGATTTAGATGTATAGAAATTGTGGTAGACGTTCTTTCGGTAGGTGAGTTCCAACGTAGAAGCTACCGAATTCACCGTAGCGTGCACTTACTTCGTCAAAACGCATTTCGTAGACAAGCTTTTTAAATTGAAGAACATCATCTGAGAATAGCGTTACGCCCCATTCCCAATCGTCAAAGCCAACAGATCCAGTAATAATCTGCTTTACTTTACCAGCATAGCTGCGTCCGATTAGTCCATGGCTTCTCATCATGTCACGACGCTCGTCCATTGGTACCATGTACCAGTTATCGTTTCCTTCACGTTTCTTGTTCATAGGGTAGAAGCAAACGTAAGGGGCTTCTGTTAACTCTGGCTTCAGACGAGCCTGGATACGCGGATCGTTATCAGGATCGCTGTCTTTGCCAGCCATGTAGTTGCTTAACTCAACGACAGAAACGTATGAGTAAGTTGGGATCGTATATTCAGCGAAAGTTGTTTTATTAAAAGCGTTCTCGATGTCATTTAATTCTTCCATAGTCGGACGCAAGAGCATCAACATAAAGTCCGCTTTCTGACCAACGATGGAATAAAGAGCGTGGCTACCTTGCTTATGGCCTGCTGTTACTTCCCATTTCTCAAGAAAAGTTAGAAACTCATTAGTTGCTTGTTCACGTTCATCACTTGAGAGCTGTTTCCATGCTGTCCAGTCCATGCTACGGAAGTCATGAAGGCAATACCAACCATCAAGAGTTACTGCTGCTTCGTTCATATCTGATTCACTCCTTATCGTTTATCCCACCCTTAAGTGGCAGTAAACCCCACCTACACAGGTTCATTATGGCGTTAAAGTGGGGGTCAACTGCGCCTAAAGGTCCGATTGGTTCAACTAACCATAAGAGGGGGATAAAGCACTGGCCCCGCTTATGGAAGTTTCACTTTATCCACTACCTACTATACCAATACTTCCACCTGTTTAAAAGCAATTGAGGATGACGATTCCATGAAACTTAGGAGGGTATGAAGCGTTTCTAACATACTCAATAGAAGAGGTTACTTTTTAACGGTATTGTTATGCGGTTGATAGTGGAGGCTAAGTTTAATGGAAATTGTGAATGCCTTTCCAGTAAAAAGTGATATTAAAAGAACTTTAGATAAAAAACTACACTTAGCAAATTGGAGCGGAAGATGCTCGACTCCTGCGGGACTAGCGGGACAAGTGAGACCCCACAGGCGCGCCTAAGCGCGCCGAGGAGGCTCACCGCCCGCCCCGCGGAAAGCGAGCATCTGGAGCGGAAATTCACTCCCATCCAAAGTCTAATCGTCAGAAAAATAGAACTTTTAAATGCAAAGGCTTTCAAATCCGGATTTATTTTCGTTTTAAGGGAAAAAAGAGTATCGTAGGGATTGGATATTAAATAAATGAGGTGAATGCAATGAGTGATCTATTTACAAACATGAAAGATCAAGTGAAAACAGGGTACCCAACGATCGTTTTTCCTGAAGGAACAGATGAGCGCGTGCTAGCAGCGGCAAATCGTCTTGCTGAAGATGGAATTCTTAAGCCAATCGTGGTTGGTGGAGAAGAAGCAATTAAAGATAAGGCATCAAGTTTAAGTCTTGAATTGCACAGTGATCTTGTGATGTTGGATCCTGCCACTTACAAAGAGATGGACTCACTTGTGGAATCGTTTGTTGAGCGTCGTAAAGGCAAAGCAACAGCGGAACAGGCACAAGAAATCCTTCTTAATGTGAACTACTTCGGTACAATGCTTGTTCACACAGGTAAAGCAGATGGTCTTGTGAGCGGTGCTGCACACTCAACTGGTGATACAGTACGCCCGGCTCTACAAATCATCAAAACAAAAGAAGGCATTAAGAAAACTTCAGGTGCTTTCGTAATGGTTAAAGGTGATGAGAAGTATGTATTCGCTGATTGTGCGATCAATATTTCTCCTGACAGCAATGACTTAGCGGAAATCGGTCTAAGTAGTGCTGAAACAGCAAAAATGTTTGGTATCGAGCCGAAAGTTGCGATGCTTAGCTTCTCTACAAAAGGTTCAGCGAAATCACCTGAAACTGAAAAAGTGGAAGAAGCAACGCGTCTTGCTAAAGAAATGGCGCCAGATCTTGTGATCGACGGCGAATTCCAATTCGACGCTGCTTTCGTACCAGAAGTGGCTCAGAAGAAAGCACCAGAGTCTCCACTTAAAGGGGAAGCAAACGTGTTTGTATTCCCAAGTCTTGAAGCAGGAAACATTGGGTACAAAATGGTTCAGCGCCTTGGTGGCTACGAAGCGGTTGGCCCTGTTCTTCAAGGATTGAATAAGCCAGTTAACGACCTTTCACGCGGTTGTAGCGAAGAAGATGTGTACAAGCTAGCATTGATTACAGCAATGCAAAGTTTATAAGAAATAATTAAAATCCCCGAAGGATATCCTTCGGGGATTTTTTTGTGTTACTTAGCAAGAACTTTTTCATTGCGCGTAAAAACGCGCTGATAATTGTAGTCATAAAGTGATAGTTCAGATATGGAGAGATGTTCGGTTGTCATGGCATCTGCATAGGTTTTTAATGTTTTTAGAGTTTGCATCATTAAGTCACCCGCAGTTAAATCTTCTCCAATCAGCTCACTAAGTGAGGCCATTGTTTCAGGCACAATTTCTGGATATGTGAATTTTGTAGGCTCACCTTGAACAGCTCGATGATAGAACTCCTGAATTACTTTTGCTCGTTCGGACCCACTACCATCAACACACAAGTAGACTTGTACGGCAACGCCACCGCGTAGTCTTCGCTGAGAAATGCCAGCGAATTTCCGTCCATCGATGCTAAGATCATATCGTCCAGGACAATAGGAACCGACTATTTCTCGATCTTCAATTGTGACGTTATATGGTGTGAGAATGTGTTCTACGAAATCTACCATCGCTTCATAACCAGTGTCGATATCAATTTGCTGCTGTTTCTCTGCAAAAACGAGCGAGAGATTTAAGACACCTGCATCAAGAACGACGGCGAGTCCGCCAGAGTTTCTGACGATGACGCGGTACCCCTGTTCTTTTAAATAATCAACACCTTCATCGAAATAAGGAAGGCGCGTATCTTGTATACCTAAAACAATGGTATTGTGATGAACCCATGAGCGCATAATGGGTGGCGAGTCGCCACTTCCAGCTGAATTGCAAAGCGTATCATCCATAGCGAAAGATTGCAGTGCATCGAATGATGGACCAAGCGTGGATTGATCGATGATCCGCCATTTAGGCTGGAATAGTATGGAATCGTTCGTCATATTTCTTATCCCTTCTTCTATAGCTAATCGGTTTCTATTATAGCATGATGTACTAGAACAACCATAAGACATCATCCGACAGTATTTCCCGGGAGATGACATGATTATAGTGATCGTTACGCGTTGAAATTAGTCCGCCTTTTTTCCTATTTACTACAAAATATTGTCTATAAAACTTTGGTTTCAAAGGATATCATGTAGGTTGCGAAAAAAAGGAAATTGCGAGAATTGTCTAAAATGATATAATGGTAATTACGGTAGTTTCGAGTTAGCTAGTTAGCGGGTATAGTTGATAAGATTGGAAATGTATGTAAGAGCTTTCATATAAGACTGTTAATATGAAAAATTGCATAGTGTTGGACCATTAGTAATAAAGGTCCAACCAATTTCACTTCTAGAGGTAGTCAATCATCATCTGAGAGTATTTATCTGATGAATGTATGACTGCCGCTTCAGGGTGGATTAAACGTCGATTGGACGAAAGGGGACGTGTTTATGAAGTTAACGGTTAAAATTATTGCAGGTCTAGTTCTAGGTATCCTTGTAGGTGTTATCTTTAATCTTTTTGCACCGGATGCATTTGCACCTGTCGATAAATATCTATTTGGTCCTGTAGGCCAGATCTTTCTTAACTTAATTAAGATGCTAGTTGTACCGATCGTATTCTTCTCAATCGTAGTTGGTACGGCTGGAATAAGCGATCCGAAAAAGCTTGGCCGTATGGGGGGAAAAACAGTAGGCTTTTTCCTTGTTACAACGACGATTGCGATTTCAATTGCTATGGCACTTGCTTACTTAATCAAACCAGGTGTTGAAGGTTCGTTCTCAGGAAATGCTGATTTCGAAGCACAAGATGCACCACCTGTTATGGACACCATTATAAATATTATTCCTACTAACCCAGTGCAAGCACTTGTTGAAGGGAATATGCTACAAATCATTGCGTTTGCTATATTCATAGGTTTTGCTCTTGCGATTCTAGGAGACCGCACAAAAGCGTTACGTAATCTATTCGAACAAGGTAACGACGTGATGATGTACCTTGTTAAGATCATTATGGAAACAGCCCCTTATGGTGCATTTGCTCTTATCGCATCTGCTGTTGGCGGACAAGGTAAAGAAGCTCTTCAATCCATGGGAATGTACTTCCTAGTTGTTCTTGGTGCTTTACTCATTCATTTTCTATTCACATATGGTAGTGCAATCTATTTCCTATGTAAAGAGAATCCTATCAAATTTTATAAAGCTTTTGCTCCAGCAATGGCTGTTGCATTCAGTACATCATCGAGTAGTGGTACACTTCCTGTATCTATGAAAACCGCTCAGGAAAACTTGAAGATTCCTAAGCAAATCAGTAGTTTCGTTCAGCCGCTTGGCGCGACAATTAACATGGATGGAACAGCGATTATGCAGGGTGTAGCTACTATTTTCATCGCTCAAATTACCGGTGTAGATTTAACATTTACTCAATTGGTCATCGTTGTGGTCACAGCAACACTAGCTAGTATTGGTACAGCAGGTGTGCCGGGTGTAGGACTTATTATGCTTGCAATGGTTCTTAAGCAAGTTGGACTTCCGGTCGAGCCAATTGGTCTTATTCTTGCTGTTGATCGTCTGCTTGATATGACTCGTACTGCTGTTAACATCACTGGTGATGCTGCGGCTGCGATGTATATTACGAAATCAGAAGAAAAACGCGAAGGAAAAGAAGTTAAGTCGGTTCTTTAATCATAAATATAGCATCGATTTAAATGGCGCTGCTTTGAAAGCTAGAACAAAAAAACATTCCATTCTTTCTTAATACCCAACATTCATGAACCTTCTCCCACTTGGTGTAAACCGTAACGGGGGAAGGTTTTCATTTATCATTAGCTGTTATATAATTAAGGGATGAATTTGACGGAAGGAGTCCATCGTAGAAATGCTCGAACGATTAAACGAAGAAAAAGTATTTAAAGACCCTGTCCACCGCTATATCCATGTTCGGTACCGTTTAATCTGGGAGTTAATTGGTACAAAAGAATTCCAGCGTTTACGCAGAGTAAACCAGCTCGGAACAACGTATCTAACATTTCACGGTGCAGAACATAGTCGCTTCAGCCATTCACTTGGCGTATATGAAATAGTAAGGCGCATTAACGAAATCTTTTCTCAATATGAAAGCTGGGACGAAGAAAACAGATTGCTAAGCATGTGTGCTGCGCTATTGCACGATGTTGGTCATGGACCGTTCTCACATTCATTCGAGAAAGTGTTTAACCTAGATCATGAAGATTTTACACGTATGATAATCCTTGGCGATACGGAAATTAACCAGGTACTTCGGAAGGTAAGTGAAGGTTTTCCAGAAGAAGTAGCAGATGTTATTGCCAAAACGCATACGAACAAACTTGTCGTTAGTCTAATTTCGAGCCAGATTGATGCGGATCGAATGGACTACTTATTGAGGGATGCTTACTTTACTGGTGTGAGCTACGGACATTTTGATATTGAACGAATTTTGCGAGTGATGCGACCTGGTGGCGATCAAATTGTGATCAAGCAAAGTGGTATGCACGCTGTAGAAGACTATATTATGAGTCGTTATCAAATGTATTGGCAAGTCTATTTCCACCCTGTTACGCGGAGTGCAGAAGTGATTCTAAGTAAGATTCTTCACAGAGCGAAGAAATTGTACGCTGAAGGCTATGCGTTCAAACAAGAACCGGTTCACTTCTATTCACTGTTTAAGGAAGATATCAGTCTCGAAGATTTCCTTAAGCTTGATGATTCTGTCGTAAAGTTCTATTTCCAAATTTGGCAAGAAGAAGACGATGCTATTCTTCGAGATTTATGTGAACGATTTATGAATCGTCGTCTATTTAAGTACGTTGAATTTAATCCAATGCAAATGAACACGTGGAGAGAACTGTACGATTCCTTTAAAGAAGCAGGGATCGATCCTGATTATTATCTTGAAATGGACTCATCTTCAGATTTGCCATACGATTTCTATCGTCCTGGTGAGGAAGAAGAGCGTTTACCTATTCACCTGTTGAAGCCAGGCGGAGATTTGCGTGAGCTTTCGCGTGAATCGGAAGTGGTTGAAGCGATTTCTGGAAAGAAACGCACAGATCATAAACTGTATTTTCCTCAAGATTTGATCTTAGAAGGAACGTCAGATGCTACTCGTCGTATTAAGTCATTGCTAAATCTATAATAGCTGTTCAAAAAGAAGTGCAGCCCCTGGAATGAAGTTTGCTTCCGCTACAGGTTATGCGTTAGAGAATAAGAAAGCTTTTTGGACAACCTGTAAAAAAGTACATGGGAGGGGTGCAGGTTGCTAGAAGATCACGCGAAAGTGATAGCTGTGTTGAAAGAAGCCGGAGAAGTCATAGGGCGAAAGAAGCTGCAGAAAGTTATCTACATCTGCAAAAAATTGCAATTTCCATTTAACGAGAAGTATCAATTTCATTTCTATGGACCGTATTCAGAAGAATTAACGCTTCGGGTAGAAGAGCTTTGTAACCTTGGACTTGTCACAGAAGTGAAGGAAAGCAAAGGCGGTTATTATCAATATAAGTATTCAGTGACAGATGAAGGAAGCGAATTCCTCAGTCATTACGAATTCGACATGCCAGAACTGAATGAATGTATTACGGAAATTAATGGCCAAAGCTCTCGTTTTCTAGAACTCGTGTCTACGATTCTCTTTTTTGATCGACTAACGAAGGAAGAAATCATCGAGAAAGTACGCACGATAAAAAGCAAACAAAATTATTCAGATACAGAGATCGATCAAGCCTTTACCTTTATGGCGAAGCTTGGTTGTTAATTGAATGAATTAGAAAAGGTGCCATAGTGGCACCTTTTTTTGGTTGGTTGTTTTGTAGATGTTGTTGTCAGTTTGAAAGGGGGGGATTTCCGCTGCAGGTGCTCGCTTTCCGCGGGGCGGGCGGTGAGCCTCCTCGTCGCTACGCTCCTGCGGGGTCTCACCTGTCCCGCTAGTCCCGCAGGAGTCGAGCACCTTCCGCTCCAATCAGCTAAGTGTGGCTTTTATACAAAACCTCCTTCAAAAATGACAATCTTTTAGAGAAGAGAGTACTTTATATAGATACCTTTCTCTCATTTTGTGAATGGTCTTTGTTAAATTCTAATTTTGAAAGTACGAATCCGCTAATAACAAGTAGGGAAATCATAATAAGCGAGAATAAAAGAGTGCTAGCGAATGGGAGAATGAGCTCGTGAACTTCTGGCAAACTCCCTGCCATCATGAAGACAAGAGAGAAGGAAGCAGCAACATGAAAGGCGATACCTGTTGATAGAGCAACCGTTTCTTTTGATTTATGAAGGGCTGGAAGCCAAAACGTCGAAAGTATGTAATAGCCTATCATGACAGTGAGTAAGCTCATGAAACCTGCTAAAGTTGTATAACTATATCCGCCTGCTATCAGAATGAGTATGTAGATAAGGGAGGCGACGGTTCCAAGTACACTCCCAATCACACCTGGTGTATATAGTAATTTATTTAACATAAAACCACCTTCTTTACAGTTGTTTCGAATTCATTACGACTAATACCCGCTAGAAGAATAGTATAATCGTTCATTGCGCTCAGAATTTGCGGAAAAAAGTCGTGGAAAGTTAAAGTTTTTGTCGAATAAGAAAAATGATTCAAAAGTCATGAATTCAGGAGTGGGAAAGATGAGAAGTGTAAACGTTGGGTTAGTTGGATTTGGATTTTCGGGTGCGACGTTTCATGCACCGATCGTCACTGCTGTTCAAGGTCTAAATCTTAGAAAAGTAGTTTCATCAAACGCGGAGAAGGTTCGATCGAGCTTATCGGATGTATCTGTAGTTGAATCGTTCGATCACCTGATAGAAGATGACGAGATCGAACTTGTTATCATTACAACACCGAATGAGCATCATTTTCCAATGGCTAAGCAAGCGCTTGAATCGGGCAAACACGTTGTTATTGAGAAGCCTTTTGCTGTTAGTGTGGACGAGTGTGAGCGGTTGATTGACGTGGCACAGACGAATGGAAAGTTATTAAGTGTGTATCATAATAGACGGTTTGATAGTGATTTTCTAACCATTCAAAAGTTGCTGAAAGAAGATCATCTTGGAGAAGTGATGACGTTTGAGGCACATTATGATCGCTACAGGGCAGAAGTTCGTGATCGCTGGCGTGAGCAGGATCGAAAGGGTTCTGGGATCTTATTTGACCTTGGCTCACACCTTATTGATCAAGCATTAACGCTCTTTGGCATTCCAGATGCGATTACGGCAGATGTTATGGCTCAGAGAGAAGATGGCAAAACGGATGACTATTTCCATCTTATTCTTCAATATGGTAGGAAAAGAATCATTCTCCACGGGGGTTCTCTCGTCATGCAACACGGACCACGCTACCAAATACACGGTATGAAGGGCTCCTTTGTTAAATGGGGTATTGATCCTCAGGAAGAAGCGTTAAAACAGGGGAGAAGTCCAGGAGATTCAGGTTGGGGAGTAGAATCTAGTCAGTATTATGGAGTTTTAACACAGAATGCGAACGAATCAGTTGTACAGAGCGTTCCCGGTTCTTATCAAACGTACTATGAAGATATGTATCGAGCTATTTGTGAGAACGAATCGCTTCCTGTCATGGCAAATGAAGCATTGAATGTTATTAAAGTAATTGAACTGGCAGTGAAAAGTAGCGAGGAAAAAAGAATGATTGAATGGACATGATAAGATTCTTTACTCATAATGAGTTAGTCTTTAACCATGATATAAAAAATCATCAAAAGGAGTACGGAAATGAAACCATATGAGTATTCAATTTATATCGCTACAACACCTGAATCGCTTTGGGATGCTTTAACTAGTGGTGAATTGACTAGAAACTATTTCTTTGGAATGAAAGTTGAGTCTGATTGGGAAGAAGGTTCGAAAGTAGCTTTTATAAGGAAGAATGGTGAAGTTGACGTTGAAGGTGAGGTTGTACTAGCTAAGCCTTACGAAGAGCTTACGTTTACATGGGATCATCCTGATGTTGAACGAGAGGAACCATCCGTCGTTACATATAAAATGAAGAAGTTAGCCGAGGTAGTAAAACTTACTGTCGTTCATGATAATGTTGTGGCGGACGATTATTGTGATGAAGAGGATACTTTTAGAGGACTTAATAATGGATGGCCTGCCATTCTGAGTAATTTGAAAAGCTATTTGGAAACAGGAAACGTTTTGTCACCAATGAATAGTTAAAAAGGCTCTATTCGTTTACTATAGCGGATAATTTCCGCTCCAGGATGCTCGCTTTCCGCGGGGCGGGCGGTGAGCCTCCTCGTCGCTAACGCTCCTGCGGGGTCTCACCTGTCCCGCTAGTCCCGCAGGAGTCGAGCATCCTTCCGCTCCAATTAGCGAAGTGTGGTTCATATCAAAATCTTTCAAAAGCAAAGATTAATTAGAAAAGAACCTTTCTTAAAGATTACTGGTATAAGAGTGGATAATTTCCGCTCCAGGATGCTCGCTTTCCGCGGGGCGGTGAGCCTCCTCGTCGCTAACGCTCCTGCGGGGTCTCACCTGTCCCGCTAGTCCCGCAGGAGTCGGGCATCCTTCCGCTCTAATTAGCGAAGTGTGGTTCATACCAAAATCTTTCAAAAGCAAAGATTAATTAGAAAAGAACCTTTCTTAAAGATTATTGGTATAAGAGTGGGTAATTTCCGATGCAGTATGCTCGCTTTCCGCGGGGCGGGCGGTGAGCCTCCTTGTCCCTAAAACTCCTGTGGGTCTCACCTGTCCCGCTAGTCCCACAGGAGTCAGGCATCCTTCCGCTCTAATAAACTAAGTGGAGTTTTCTAAAGAAAAAATTTTTAAAAGCACCATTCTTTTAGAAAAAATCTTTAAAACAAGTCGCATTTCAATCCGAAGAGGATTGAGTGCGACTTGTTTACTTTTAGCATTATGGACCAAATGTACTAATAACTGAATTCGCCCAGCGTACGGCTTCGAAATAATCTTCTTGTAAATCATCCATGGAGATGTTGACTTTAGCTAGCATGGAATCAACAGCTTCCCAGTTACATCGTTCGATCGCTTTTACTAATTTAAGCACATGTGCGTAGATGGAGGAGTGGTCTTCATCAAGCAACGCTTCTTTAATATGATCCTCAATTGGCAAGTCGACTAGAATATTGCTAATGGGACGTTGAAGAATAGATTCGAGAAGTGAGAACATTCCTATAAATGAAGCGTCACTCGGATTGATCCGGATTTTCCTAGCGATTCGTTCTGACAATTTGGATCGAATAAGAGACAGCTGAATGACCTTTGAAGATTCGTTTATTTCTTTCGTAAGCATTAAGATCATGATCCATTTCTTCACTTCGAATAACCCGAGTAATACGATCGCCTGTCTAATGTTGCTTACCTTTACGGGTAGCCCTAGAGAATTAATGAGACGTAATAGTTTGTATGAAAGTGCAAGGTCTCGCTCAACGAGTTCTGATACTAAGCTTATGTCTGGAACGGGTCGATTAATTTCCTCAAGCATCTTAACGTACTGTTGAGGCATCGGTTTAATGTCTCTTGTTGTAAGAATGACCGGTTTACTAAAAAAGTAACCTTGAAAAAGCACGTAACCGAGCTCTTTTGCTTCCTCAAACTCTTCAAGCGTTTCTACTTTTTCAGCAAGAAAAGTGATCGGTAAGTGGTTAAATTGCTCGATGATGTCTAGACGCTGTTGCTTAGATGTTTCTATAAAGTCCACTTTAATAATGTCAATCAATTCGATGACTTTCTCGTAGTTGCTCATTTCAATCACATCATCGAGCGCCAATTTATAACCCGACTCTTTAAGCTTACGGCATGCGGCAATAACCTCATCTGTTAGCTTTACTGTTTCGAGGATTTCTACAATGATCGATTCAGATGAAAAGAAAGTAGGCACTTCGTCTAGCAACAGATCTTCTGTAAAATTAATAAAGCAACGTTTTTGATCCGATAACTGATCAAGTCCAAAACTTAAATAAGAATTAGAAATAACGGTGGCTGTAGCTTGGGTGCCATCAAATCCTTGATAGACATTTTGATTACTTGATCGATGAAGCAATTCATAACCATACAACTCTTTATCTACTGTTAAGATTGGCTGACGTCCTATAAATGCTTCCATATGCACCCTCCAAAGGTATCCAATAATATTCTATCTCTTAGTATAAACAAGGTGGGAAATAATTCAATTTAAATTTTTGTCTGCCTTTGGAAAGTAGTTATTCTCCATTTGGAAATAAAAAAAGTTCTGCCCTTAAAAGAGCAGAACGTGATCTTAATGCGGTAGAAATGCAAGTTGATAGAAGAAAAGAACAGCGAATAGATAAAGGAGTGGATGAACTTCGCGCCATTTTCCTTTGACAATTTTAAGAATCGGATACGTAATGAAACCAAGTGCAATTCCTGTTGCGATACTAGCCGTAAGTGGCATCGTTAAAATGATGAGGAAAGCAGGAAACGCCTCGTCGAATTCGCTCCATTCGATTTTGCCGACCGCTCCAATCATCAAGCTTCCGACAATGATAAGCGTCGGTGCCGTAATCGCTGCAAGACCAGATAAGGAACCAACGAGTGGACCGAAGAATGCTGATACGATGAATAAGACAGCAACAACGACGGAAGTTAATCCTGTTCTACCTCCAGCAGCAACACCTGAAGACGATTCGATGTAGGCGCTTGTTGGGCTAGTCCCAAAGATCGCTCCGACCGTTGTACCAATGGAGTCAGCAAGAAGTGCCTGACGAGCACGAGGCATTTTCTTGCCTTTCATTAAGCCGGCTTGTTCAGCAACACCAACCATTGTTCCAGTAGTGTCAAATAATGTAACGAGTAAGAACGAGAACACGACTGCGTATAGTCCATATTCAACCATGTCTTTAATGGCCTGTAGTGGGCTACCAAAGATGAAGAATTCAGGTGCGCTTGGGGTGTTCATAAAGCCATCCTTGAATTCTAGCTGTCCAGTGACAACTGCAATAAGCGCTGTAACAATCATTCCGAAGAATAGCGCTCCAGGAACATTACGTGCCATAAGGATCAATGTAATAATCAATCCAGTTAGTGCGAGAAGAACGGCTGGTGAATGCAGATCGCCTAGTCCAACAAGGTTTTCACTGTCTGCCACAATGATACCTGTCATACGAAGTCCGATAAAAGCAATGAAAAGACCGATACCTGCTGTAATACCGAGCTTTAGATTAGTAGGAATCGCTTCAATCAGCTTTTCGCGGAAAGGCGTTAAGGAAAGAATGATGAATAGCAATCCGGCGATAAAGACGGCTCCAAAAGCGACTTGATACGAAACACCGCTTTGTCCACCAACAACAGAGAAAGCAAAGTAAGCATTCAATCCCATACCGGGTGCAATAGCGATTGGATAGTTAGCGAAAAGTCCCATCCAAAGCGTACCGACAACAGCTGCAATGATTGTTGCAATAAACACCGTGTCGAACGGTACACCTGTTGAGGAAAGAATAATTGGATTTACGATAACGATATATACCATTGTCAGGAACGTCGTTATTCCTGCAAGGAATTCTGTTTTAATACTTGTTCCATTTTCTTTTAAGCGAAAAAAGGAGTTAAACATTGTGATACCTCCATTAAATACGAACGTTTTTTAAGCACAAATACTATAATATTCGTAAACGACCCTTTTGACAAGAGGGAATTTATCATTAGCCGGCATAATAGGCACGAGAACTCGTGGATGAATACAATAGATTAATTGTGATAAAATGATAACGGAGAATTGTGATCGAAGGAGGTAGACATAAATGGCAAATGAAGAAGACAAAAAGCCGAAAAAGAAGCCTTCAACAGGCTTTAACATTCTAAGCGGTGACTCAACAGATGGGCACGGCGGATATGGTGTAGGTACCATTAACCTGGATAACGTCTCACCGGTTATTATTGATCCAACGACGGATGAAATATATGTAGATGTTGGTGCCTTACATGCTCGCAGCGCTCTTGAAAAACGGAAAAAGCTTGTGAAAACGCGTGAAGAAGTTCCTGATGGACATACGGCATGGATCGTTTGGGTAACGCTTCAAAAAACAGAAACGGGTCCACACTACTACGGAATTGGAGCATGTGAGTTCTATCTTAACGCTGAAGCGAAGCGAGCTTGGAAAAGCATGCCTGAACACGTAAACAATATGGATAAATCCATGAAAGGTAAAGTTGTGGTTGACCATATGGATGCCAAATCCAAAAAGATGCTACGAGAGTATTTAATCGAGTTTGATAAAGATGTGTATGAGCGTTCCAGTGACGAAGTAAAACTGGGACTTCAAGACTAACTTTAATATGTTTTTGGAATAAATGACAAAAGGTCTTGAGGTTTTAGATAACTGAGCGTAAACTTATTTATACGCAACACATATAGCTAGGACCCAAAACAGCCCGGGGAATCTTCCTCGGGCTGTTCTGGTTACTGAGATATAATAACGCTTACAAATTTAAAGTGTGCTGTTCTCTAAGAGAATGTTGTTTTAAAAGAGGTTATGTTTGAAGTACTACATTTAGCTGATTGAAGCGGAAGGTGCTCGACTCCTGCGGGACTAGCGGGACAGGTGAGACCCCACAGGAGCGTAGCGACGAGGAGGCTCACCGCCCGCCCCGCGGAAAGCGAGCACCTGCAGCGGAAATCAACCACTTTTATTGCTACAATGCCTACGAAAAACCATAGAAAGGATGAGCACTATGTGGAAACAGATTCCTAGGGAGAAAAAGAAAGAGCTAGTCGAACGAATTCAGTCTTATTTCTATGACGAGCGTGATGAAGAAATTGGTGAGCTTGCTGCAGAGAATTTTCTTCATTTTATTATGTCAGATATCGGACCAACACTTTATAACGCAGGTATATCAGATGCGGTCTCGATGACAGAACAAAAATGGATGAGCATTGAACAAGATCTAGAAGCGCTTAAGAAAACCGAAATAGGAAGATAAGAAAGGACGCCATTTGGCGTCCTTTCTTATCTAATCCATTGAAAGAAGCGATCGAGAAATCCTTTAGGGCTTTTTCTTTCTTCTTCAGCTAGTCCTAGATGATCTGCGCAAAGTTCATGTGGTTCGGTTCCTTCTATATAATAAGCTAGTCGTTTGGTTGGGCAATTTTCGTTTGCTAGCAAACCAGTCTGCGGATCAACATCAACTGCAATCACATTTTTAGGAGGTTCGAACTCAAGAACTTCTTCCCCTTTTAATGCATCTTCAATGAAATTCGCCCAAATCTTCTTTGCATACAAACCATCATTCCGATAATTTAGCTTTTCTCCTTTATCATATCCAATCCATACAGCTGCGGTAAGTTGTGGTGTGAAACCTACCATCCAGCTATCGGTTGATGTTGTTCCGGTTTTGGCAGCAGCTGGACGAGTTAGCAAATGGTCAATTCCTGAACCGGTTACACGTGTGTAATCGTTTAAAGACTCATCAAAAATCCCAGTCATCATATCCGTTGTGACGAAGGCGGCAGCTGGATCTAGTACGACTTCAGTTTCGGCTTCATGTTGATAAATAACTTTCCCATCTCGGTCCGTTACTTTCTCGATAAAGTGTGGTGTTACACTCTTACCACCGTTCGCAAGCATACTGTAGGCGTCAGCCATTTCCATCATTCCTACGGGCTTTGTCCCAAGTGCAAGCGACGGAATAGGAGAGAGCTGACTCTTAATTCCAAAGTCTTTTGCTGTTTTCACAAGCGTTTTTTCTTCAAGAAACATGTGTGTTTTTACTGCAACAATATTGTCTGAGAGCGCTAAAGCTTGAGCTAGCGTAATTTCGTCATTTGCATAGGCTTCTCCGTAATTATGTGGTGAGTATGTTTCTTTATCATTATCATAATAGAATGTCGTTGGTTCACTACGAACAAGAGTGGACGGTGTAAAGCCGTTTTTTAAAGCAGCATAATAAAGGAGTGGTTTGAAAGTAGATCCCGGCGTACGCTTTGCCATTGTAGCTCGATTAAATTTACTTTTTTCGTAATCGCGACCTCCAATTAGTGCCTTTACTGCGCCAGTTGTTGGCTCCATCGCGACAAGCGCTGCTTGAATATCGCTATTTTTATCAATACTTGAAGCTACCCATTGATCGGCCGTTTTTTGCATGTCAGCATCAAGCGTCGTATAGACGTGAAGTCCTCCTTGATCAATAACCCGCTCATCAAGCGCTAGCTTTGATTTCAGTTCTTTCTTCACTTCTGCTGCAAAATAAGGAGCAACTTCTTGTTTCGTTTCTTCATTAAATGCCTGCAATGCCATGTTTTCTAGTAGAGCTTGCTGTGCTTCGGATTGATTTAACGAATCATTTGCTACCATCGCGTCGAGCACTGTTTCTTGACGATTCTTTGCACGTTCTGCATCTGCATATGGCGAGTAATAACCAGGACCTTTTGGAATACCCGCAAGCATCGCAGCTTCAGCAAGTGTGAGGTCATTAGCTGATTTACCGAAAAACGTTCTTGCTGCCGATTCAATGCCATACGACCCGTGGCCATAATAGATGGTATTTAAATAACCTTCTAGAATCTCATTCTTGGAGTAATGAACTTCAAGACGATAAGCATAGAAAGCTTCTACAATTTTCCGTTTCCACGTTTTATCATGCTCAAGAAAGAGATTACGCGCGTATTGCTGAGTAATCGTACTTGCTCCTTGTACTTTGGACATCGCTTTAAGGTCAGCAAGGATCGCACCGCCAATTCGTTTGAAATCAAAACCAGGGTGAGTATAGAAACTACGATCTTCAATCGCAAGTGTCGCGTCTATTACGTTGGGTGAAATGTTATCAAGTTTAACCCAATAACGATTCTGTCCATTCTTATTGCTTTCATCTATTACATTTTGATCATGGTCATAATAAATCGTTGTTTGAGGCACCTGAATTTCGGGAGCGCCCATGATAACAGCTAGTAAGTAAAGAGACCCGAACGAAACCCCGATCAGCACAATTCCGATTATCATAAGCCTGCTAAGAAGCATTCCCCAGCGTTTCCAATACTGGAATCGCTCTTCTTTAAGCCATTTCATGTGGTTCACCCCACATTCGTCGTTTTAAATCTAGTATGTGACAATTACGAAACTCTTAAACGCTTAAAAAGATAAACTTCCAACCAGTAGAGAAATATATTTGTCCAACTTGTGAATAGGATGAAGTAAGAACGAATGTAACCTAAGTTTTATTTTCGTAGTAGGATTCTTATTGCCTAAAGAATGTGGGATACTTATTATTATTTTGAGCTAGGGGAGAGACGATAATGGAAATGATCATTGCGATTATTCTAGGTATTGTTGAAGGGTTAACAGAATTTCTACCCGTATCATCGACAGGTCATCTTATTTTGACCGGATACTGGTTAGGTTTCACAGGAGAAAGGGCGAAAACGTTTGAGATTGTCATTCAACTGGGGTCGATTCTTGCTGTTGTTGTCATGTATCGAAAGAGGTTCGTTGATTTGCTTTCGCCAAATAAACAGCAAGGTGGTTTGTCACTCGCACACCTTATACTCGGGATGATTCCTGCCGTAGTGGCTGGCTTTCTACTTCATGGACTCATTAAAACGTACTTATTCTCACCATACACTGTTGTTATTGGGTTAGTAATAGGTGGCGTACTAATGATCGTAGCTGATCTAAAGCAGCGTCCACCAACTAGCTCAAGTCTTGACGATCTGACCTTGCGTCAAGCTTTCTCGATTGGCCTGTTCCAATGCCTTGCCCTTTGGCCAGGTTTCTCCCGATCAGGTGCAACAATCTCTGGTGGCGTATTACTTGGTACGAATCACAAAACAGCTGCAGAGTTTTCATTTATTTTAGCTGTACCAATGATGGTTGCCGCAAGCGGATATGATTTATTGAAGAGCTATCAGTACTTAACAGTGTCCGATATTCCTTTATTCGCGACAGGGTTCCTATCCGCCTTCTTCGTAGCGCTTTTAGCTATTGTAACGTTTATCAAATTTATCGAACGCGTCCGCTTAATCCCGTTTGCCATCTATCGATTCGTACTAGCTCTTTTTGTATGGATGGTGCTTTTCTAAGGTGTGTTTAAATGCTAAAAAGTGGTTGATTTCCGCTCCAGGATGCTCGCTTTCCGCGGGGCGGGCGGTGAGCCTCCTCGTCGCTAACGCTCCTGCGGGGTCTCACCTGTCCCGCTAGTCCCGCAGGAGTNCGAGCATCCTTCCAATCAGCTATATTGAGTGGTATTTTTAAACAAAACCCCTTCAATAACTAAAATCTTTTAGAAGCGAAAAAAGCATTTCTTTAAATATAGTGGGAGTAAGAGAACGTTTCGTTTCTCATTTTGAATGAATATATAAAATTCACTTGCTTTTTACTGCGAGTCGACTATACTTTTCTTGTGCTTTGTTAAGATAGATTCTTTTGCAATATACTAATCCTGTTTGGACGAATGTGATTCGGGAACGGAGAAGTAGAGCAGATCGAAATAGAGGAGTGGTTTAAATGGAATTATGGTATACAGAAAAACAAACAGAACATTTCGGTATTACAGCTAAAATTAAACAAACGCTGCATACAGAGCAAACTGATTTTCAGCGTCTAGATATGATTGAAACAGAAGAATTCGGAAACATGCTCGTTCTTGATGGCATGGTTATGACAACTGAGAAAGATGAATTCGTCTATCACGAAATGGTTGCTCACGTACCTCTTTTCACTCACCCTAATCCAAAACACGTTCTTGTAGTTGGTGGCGGTGACGGTGGTGTTATTCGCGAAGTATTAAAGCATCCATCTGTTGAAAAAGCAACGCTTGTTGAGATTGATGGCAAAGTTATTGAATACTCTAAGAAATACCTTCCTTCCATTGCAGGAGCACTTGATGATGAGCGCGTTGAAGTGCTTGTTGACGACGGCTTTATGCACATTGCAAAGAGTGAAGGCGAGTATGATGTAATTATGGTTGATTCTACTGAACCAGTTGGACCTGCTGCTAAGCTTTTCGAACGTGGCTTCTATGAAGGGATCTCAAGAGCGCTTAAAGAAGACGGTATTTTCGTTGCACAGACGGACAACCCTTGGTTTAAAGCTGATTTGATTTCTCAAGTTTCAAAAGATGTTAGAGAAATTTTCCCGATTACGCGCGTTTATACAGCGAACATTCCAACATATCCGAGTGGTCTGTGGACGTTTACAATTGGTTCGAAGCAGAAGGATCCGCTTGATGTTCCTGAAAGCCGCTTCCATGATATTGATACAAAATATTATACAAAAGAGCTTCACACAGCATGCTTCGCGCTTCCTAAATTCGTACAGGATCTAGTGAAATAAGATGAGCATGAAATTCGATGAAGCTTATTCAGGTAATGTTTTTATTCTAAGCAATCCTTCGTTTGAAGACAGTAACGTGGTTATCTACGGTATGCCAATGGACTGGACAGTAAGCTTCCGTCCTGGTTCTCGTTTCGGTCCAGGACGCATTCGTGAAGCGTCACTTGGACTTGAGGAATACAGCCCGTATGCTGATCGTCATCTTGAAGAGATTCGCTATTTCGATGCAGGAGATATCCCACTTCCATTCGGTAATCCGAAGCGAAGCATTGATATGATTGAAGAGTATATTGATTCGTTGCTTGAAGCTGATAAGTTTCCTCTAGGTATGGGCGGCGAGCACCTGGTTACCTGGCCGATTCTTAAAGCGTTCCATAAGAAATATGATGATCTTGCAGTCATTCATATTGACGCACATGCGGATCTTCGTGAGGAATATGAAGGGGAGCCGCTCTCTCACTCCACACCAGTTCGTAAAATTTGTGGCTTGATCGGTGCTGAGAATGTGTATTCGTTCGGAATCCGCTCCGGCATGCGTGAAGAATTCCAGTTCGCGAAGGAATCCGGAATGCATATGCACAAATTCGAAGTGGCAGAGCCGCTTAAAAAGGTTCTTCCATCACTAGAAGGACGAAACGTCTATGTGACAATCGACATTGATGTCCTTGATCCAGCGCATGCGCCTGGGACAGGCACGGCAGAAGCTGGAGGCATCACGTCTAAAGAGCTTCTTGAAGCCATTTCAGCCATTTCGAACTCAGGTTTGAACGTAGTTGGTGCTGACTTAGTAGAGGTTGCACCTGCTTACGATCCATCTGAACAAACGCCAATCGCGGCAAGTAAATTTATCCGCGAAATGCTACTAGGTTGGACGCACAAGAAATAACATATCGGTTCAAGGCTGTATTCATATTGAATACAGTCTCTTTTTAATTGGAAGAGTAGGAGTATAATTCATAAATGTCAAATCCCATTGTGACAAAAAGCGTCACATTGAAGCCCGCCTTAAGCTTGTCGGGGGTGGACAAGCCACCTTCGCTTTTCCTGATCTAGCTGCGGCGGGTACCCCCTCGAGGTCTTAAGTCAATCTCCAATGTGACAAAAAGCGTCACACTGAAGCTTGCCTTAAGCTTGTCGGGGGTGGACAACCCGCCTCCGCTTTTCTTATAATAAGAAAGTTAAAGCTTTAGTTAGGACGTGAAAGAATGAGTAGTGAGATTGAATTAAAGATTGATTCCCGAATTGAGTCAGGGAATCAGAAAGATTCATCGAAACAAACAGTGAACGGAAGCATTGTTGAAAAGGGAGAGGCGCTTTATATTCGCTATGAAGAGGACCTTGAAATTGGTAAGGTTTCAACAACTGTTAAAATAGATCAAGAACAAGTAACGGTTATTCGAAGGGGAGCACTTTCGATGCGCCAACAATTTGCACCTGGGCATGTATCCGAGTCTATCTACAAGACGCCATTTGGTTCTATGCCGATGCAAATTCGAACGGAACGTATTGAACAGCTAGTGGATCGTGAGAAGAACAAAGGACGTCTGACGCTTCGCTATTTACTATACCTAGAAGAAGATGAAACACAGCGGCATGAACTGACGCTAACCTGGAAAGGAGCAAGTCAATGAATAGTGTTGAACAAAAGAAAGAGCAGTTGAAAGAGGAGATCAAGCAAGCCGTCCTGAAGGCTAACCTTGCATCGGAAAATGAAATTCCTGAAGTTATTCTTGAATCACCAAAGGATAAAGCTCACGGAGACTATGCAACAAACATGGCGATGCAGCTTGCGCGAATTGCTAAGAAAGCGCCGCGTGCCATTGCGGAGGATTTGAAAGCGAATCTCGATATGCAAAAAGCGGGCATTAAGCAAATTGACATCGCAGGACCTGGGTTTATTAACTTTTTCATGGATACTGCTTATCTAACAGAGCTCATTCCAACGATTCTTGATCATGGTAACTCGTACGGTCGATCAGCTAATCGTAATGAGAAAATTCAAGTCGAGTTTGTTTCAGCAAATCCAACAGGTAGCCTGCATTTAGGACATGCGCGCGGTGCGGCTGTTGGGGATACGCTTTGTAACATCCTTGATCGCGCTGGGTATGACGTATCACGTGAATATTACATTAACGACGCTGGGAATCAAATTCATAATCTAACGGTTTCATTAGAAGCTCGTTACATGCAGGCACTTGGTAAAGAGAAGGAAATGCCTGAAGACGGCTATCAGGGGCAAGATATCGTTCAATTCGGTAAAGATCTTGTTGAGAAGGAAGGCGATCGCTTACTTCAGCTTGACGACAAGGAACGTTATGCTTATTTCCGCGAATACGGTCTTGAGCGCGAGCTTGAGAAGCTGAAGAAAGATTTGAAGGAATTTGGCGTTGAATTCGACGTCTGGTTCTCAGAAACTTCCCTCTATCAGTCAAGTAAAATTGATGATGTACTTGCGAAACTAAACGACCGTGGAGAGACGTTTGAACAGGACGGTGCAACATGGTTCCGTTCAACAACTTACGGCGATGACAAAGACCGTGTACTTATTAAAGGTGATGGGTCTTACACATACTTAACACCAGATATCGCGTATCACCAAGATAAGCTCTCACGTGGATTCGATAAGCTTATCAACATTTGGGGCGCTGATCATCACGGCTATATTCCAAGAATGAAAGCTGCAATTGAAGCGTTAGGTTACAAGCGTGAGCAGCTTGAAGTGGAAATCATTCAAATGGTTAACCTTTTCAAAGATGGCGAGAAAATGAAGATGAGCAAGAGAACGGGTAAAGCTGTTACCCTTCGTGAATTGATGGACGAAGTAGGCATTGATGCCATGCGCTATTTCTTCTCAATGAGAAGCTCGGACTCGCATTTGGATTTTGATATGGACCTTGCTGTATCACGTTCAAATGAAAACCCTGTTTATTACGTTCAGTATGCACATGCTCGCGTATGCAGCATTCTTCGTCAGGGTGAAGAAATGGGCTTAACTGATGATGCTGACCTCTCTCTCATTACATCTGAGAAAGAAATGGATCTTCTTAAGAAGCTTGGCGAGCTTCCTGAAGCAATCGCTGAAGCGGCAGATAAGCGTATGACACACCGCATCACGAACTATGCTTTTGAACTTGCTGCAGCACTGCATAGTTTCTACAACGCTGAACGCGTGCTTGATTCTGAAGATCTTGCGAAGAGTGCAGCACGTTTCAAGCTCATGAAAGCCGTTCGTCAAACGATTCAAAACACGCTTGAAATCATTGGCGTAACAGCACCGGAGAAAATGTAAGTAAGGAAGCCCTACCATTATACGGTGGGGCTTTTACTATTTCCGACTCTCTTTCAAACGGATGAAACAAACAGCCGATCCTTTCTCATAATGCATTATCCATTTGGTCATACTTTTAGAAAGAGGTGAAAGTATGAAAACGGTATTAATTGCAACATTAACGGGATTTATAGTGGGACTTATTTTTGCAATCTTAAAGCTTCCGATTCCAGCTCCACCAGCTTTTGCAGGAATTGCGGGGATTATTGGCATCTATCTAGGGTTTAAAGCTTTTGAGTGGATGTCTGGCTTTTTTTCGTTATAAAGAAATGAGGTTAGCTGATTGGCATATGTAAAGATAGATGATATTGACTTATATTACGAAGACAAAGGGAGCGGTCTTCCGATCATCTTCCTACATCCACCTGGAATGGGACATGTTGTTTTTCATGAACAGGAAAAGCTTGCTGAGCATTTTCGGGTCATTGTTTTTGATATGCGAGGTCATGGAAGAAGTGGTCTAGGGTCAAAAGACTTCTCAATTTCTTTGCTAGCAAATGATTTACACCATTTAATGAGTGAACTTGGCATTGAAAAAGCTGTGTTGCTTGGCTATTCCAGCGGTGGGAGTGTGGTTCAAGAGTTTTGTATCCACCATCAAGAAAAAGTAGCTGGACTTATTTTGTGTGGGGGATTTTCAGAGGTAAGCGATATGTTTCTTCAAGCTGAATTCCGAATAGGTAAGGCGCTTGTTCATAAGCTTGATGTTCTTTCCTGGGGCATAGCGAAAGCACATGCGAGGACTGAAGCGGAGTTTAAAATGCTGCGTAGGTACATCGTTAGCACGAATCCTAACCTACTTGAGAAATTCTATGAAGAGGGTCGTCGTTATGTTTGTACAAACAAACTAAGCACGCTCCATGTTCCGTTTCTTCACGTAACGGGGGAGCGCGCCTTTTATTTTCATCGGTATCAAACGATCTACAAAAAGTATATCCCACATAGCAAATTGGTGCGAATTGATGCCGCGTTTCATGAGCTGCCTACAAAGTCTTCTGCAGAGTTAAATCATATTGTTTCTAAGTTTGTTACTTCCATTGAATTGAGCCACCGTTAAGTCGTTTTACACCGCGAACAGATGAAAGATCTTCGACTAGCTTTAGTGCAGCGAGGTCTTTTTTCTTTGCTTCAATCATAATGTCTACGTCTTCACCGTACTCTTTCAACATGTTGATGAAAGGGAGAGCAAACTCAGGATCTACATAATCTGAGTGACTACGGTAAGCTTTCTCTGACTTAGGTGATGAGAGATGGAATTTAGGCCGTATGTTGTGTGACTTCCACGTCTTGTGAACACGCTCGAGAAAATCTTCAGGAAGCCCTTCACCTGGATTGGCCATATGATGGTGATAATCAAATATAAAAGGGACACCAGTGTGCTCACATGTCTCAAGTGTCTCGATAGCGTTGTATGTTTTATCATCGTTCTCAAGTGTAACGTGCGATCGAATAGGTTCTGGAATCATATCAAAATTTCTGTGGAAACGTTTGAGCGTTTCTTCTTTATCGCCGTAGGCTCCGCCGATATGAATGTTTGTAATCGCGCGTTTATCAAGACCCATTGCTTGAAGCATGGCAACGTGATAATCAAGGTCACCAATTGCATTATCAGTGACATGTTGCTTCGGACTTGTAAATAAGGTGAACTGATTCGGATGAAAGCTTACGCGAAGTTTATGCTTTTTAACAAGATCACCAATTTCCTTGAACTTATCACGAAAAGGAGTTATGTAATCCCACGTTGCTTCCGGGTGAGTAGCAAGGGGGACGATGGAAGAAGACATCCGATATAATTCGATTTCATGAGCAATATTATAGTGAAGCGCTCTTAAAGTATTTGTGAGGTTTGTATCCGTAATTGAGTGAAGCTTTGTTTCTCTCTCTTCTTTCGAGAGCTTGGACCAACTTGCAAACGTCATCGTTCTAGCAGGTGACGCTTCATAGAGGGCAAGCGCATTAGAAACATAGCCGAAGCGCAGTTGCATAGGATGGCATTCCTTTCTCCGATGTGTCTGGTGGTTTATTCCCTTTCACACTGAAACAAAACAACTCTCCGCACATCCTTACTACAAAAAGGGGCTCAGGAGTCGAGCGAAGGGACTAATGAACTTGTTGCTTATTGTCCGCTTTTTAAGTCGTGCAAGATCAAGGCGCTCTGACTGAATGAAATCGCTGTTAATCACTTCCATTACTTGAGATAGAACCTCGGAACTTTCGAAGATGCAATTGATCTCACTATTGATGTGGAAACTTCGCTTATCAAAATTAGCTGTACCTATATCGCAAATTCGATTGTCGACGATCATCACTTTTGCGTGATAGAAACCGTTCATATACTGGTAAACTTCTCCGCCTTCCTCAAGTAACTCGACTAGATAATGATAAGATGCTTCCTTAACGAGCGGGTGATCGGCTCTCATTGGAAGGATCAATTTAACCGATACACCTCGACGAATGGCACGAACGAGACTATCTTGGACCATATGACCAGGAATAAAGTATGGCGAACCAATAATGATGGAGGTGGTGGCCTTGTTAATATAGTCCGCAAATGATTCTTTAACTCCAGATCCATTTGTAATATGGTATTTCATCTCTGTCTCGCCTTTAGGCAAAGTTGGATAAAAAGTCTCGTCTTCTTCTAATGGTGTGTTATCCGCCTTCCAATCAATTAGAAATTGCTCCTGCAAGCCTTTTACAGCTTCTCCAGTTACGCGAAGATGGTAGTCTCTCCAATACCCAAATTTCGGTTTTCTCCCAGCGTATTCATCGCCTACGTTAAAACCACCTACATAACCGATTTTCCCATCGATGACAGTAATTTTACGATGGTTTCGATTGTTTATAGAGGAAAACAGAAAAGGCAACTGGATTTTCCGTGAAAAAGAGAAATGAACACCGCATGATGTCATTTGCTCGATGGTAGATTTCTTCAGACCATGGCTTCCAACGTAATCTGCAAGTACATAGACGCTTACACCAGAAGATGCTTTTTGGCATAGGTTATGAATGAATTTCTTGCCGGTTTCATCATCTCTAAAAATATAAAACATCATATGAATATGCTGGTTAGCTTTATCAACATCTTCAAGCAACATCTCAAAAAAGTCTTCACCATCAGCGATAAATTCAATATTGCCATGCATCGTTAACTTGGAAGAAGAGGGGACATGACGTCTTTTCTGAGATCCCAGAATAAGATCAATCGCGATCCATATGATGATAGCTAGTATAAGTGCCAGTACAAATCTCATTCCAAATCCCTCCGATCAATCCTAGTGTCGTCCTAGTTTGTCCTAAATTAGAAAAAAGTAAAAATATTTCTCTGACTGAATGCTCATTCAGTTTATTTTGTGTTATACTGTAGTCAGAAAATTACTTTCATTCTGACTTAAAAGCGTTTTCATAAATGATCTGTTCATTCGACTGTTCAGATATCGTAAAGCGTGCTAACGAGAAGGAATGACATGAAAGGAGAGGTTTGCCAACATGGATGCTTTATTGATCGCCAACTGGATTGCTTTCATTCTTGTAACCGCTTACGCGTTCTCTTTGTTTGGTTATGTTGTGAAAACAAGGTATGAATACATCAAGCTAGGAAAGAAAGCAGAATTTGATCATTCCATGAAAGAACGACTAGAAGCGATTCTGGTCAAAGTATTCGGGCAAAAGAAATTATTAAAAGATAAGAAGAGTGGAACCATCCATGTGATGATGTTCTATGGTTTCCTTCTTGTTCAATTCGGTGCGATTGACATGGTTATTAAAGGTCTATCGCCAGAATCACATCTTCCTCTTGGACCTTTATATCCAGCGTTTACGTTCTTTCAAGAGCTTGTAACGCTTATGATTTTGACAGCCGTTGTATGGGCATTCTATCGCCGTTATATCGAAGCGATAGCAAGGTTGAAAAAAGGATTCAAAGCAGGACTCGTTCTTTTGTTTATCGGACTTTTAATGATCTCTGTTCTATTTGGAAATGGTATGGAAATTCTCTGGCATGATCTTGAGTATACTTGGAGTGCACCTGTCGCTTCTGGAATTGCATTTCTCTTCTCATGGATTAATGAGACAGCAGCCATTGCACTGTTCTTCTTCTCCTGGTGGATTCACCTTCTTGTTCTTCTAACGTTCATGGTATACGTACCGCAGTCTAAGCACGCACACTTAATTGCTGGACCTGTTAACGTATTTCTTGGTCGTACGAACAAAGTCGGTCAGCTTGCTTCGATCGATTTCGAAGATGAGAGTCAGGAAGAGTATGGTGTGAATAAGATTGAAGACTTTAATCAGAAGCAGCTTGTCGATCTATACGCTTGTGTTGAATGTGGCAGATGTACAAACATGTGTCCAGCAACAGCAACAGGTAAGATTCTTTCACCAATGGATTTAATTGTGAAACTTCGTGATCATTTAACTGAAAAAGGTGCAGCCGTTACATCCAGAACACCATGGGTACCTGCTTATGCATTCTCAAATACAGCAGGAAACCAGATTGCTTATCAATCGCGTGGTCAGCAAGAGACGGCAGCAACAGCTGAAGGACTTGTTAGTGATGAGTTAATTGGTAACGTTATCACAGAAGAAGAAATCTGGGCTTGTACAACTTGCCGTAACTGTGAAGATCAGTGTCCAGTTGAGAATGAACACGTTGATAAAATTATCGATATGCGTCGTCACCTTGTCTTAATGGAAGGGAAGATGGATAGCGATGTACAGCGAGCGATTACAAATATCGAACGTCAAGGCAACCCATGGGGCATCAGCCGTAAAGAGCGTGAGAACTGGCGCGATATGCGTGATGATATCGTTGTACCAACAGTGAAAGAGAAAGAAAAAGCTGGCGAAGAGTTTGAGTACCTCTTCTGGGTTGGTTCAATGGGCTCTTACGATAACCGTAGCCAAAAGATTGCTGCTTCCTTTGCGAAGATTATGAACGAAGCAGGCATCTCATTCGCTATTCTCGGTAATAAAGAGAAGAACTCAGGCGATACGCCAAGACGAGTGGGGAACGAGTTCCTATTCCAGGATCTTGCTCAAAAGAATATTGAGACGTTCCAGAAACATAACATTACTAAGATTGTTACAATCGATCCCCATGCTTATAATTCGTTGAAAAACGAGTATCCGGAGTTCGGGCTTGAAGCGGAAGTATTCCATCATACCGAGCTATTGTATGACTGGATTAAAGAAGGAAAGCTGAAGCCTAAACACGAAGTAAACGAGAGAATCACTTATCACGATTCGTGTTACCTCGGTCGATACAATGAAGTTTATGATCCACCACGTGAGATTCTACGTAGCATTCCAGGTGTAGAAGTCATCGAAATGGATCGTAACCGTGAAAACGGCATGTGCTGTGGCGCTGGTGGCGGATTGATGTGGACTGAAGAAGACACAGGCTCTCGCATCAACGTGACGCGAACTGAGCAGGCACTTAGTGTGAAGCCTTCTGTCATTGGAAGTGCGTGTCCATATTGCTTAACGATGATGAGCGATGGAACGAAAGCCAAAGAAGTAGAAGAAGAAGTGGCGACGCTTGATATCGTTGAGATTCTTGAGCGATCCATCGTCCAAAAAGAAGCGATCGTTCAATAAATTGATAGAAAGTTTCAGGAGGGTTAGCTTATGCAGGTTTTTTTAACAACCTGTATGAGCTCTTTCCTTTGTTCTTTGAGGATAAGGTGAGCGAGCGTTCAGTCGAGCTTTACCCTATTATGATAGCGTTTTCAATAATCTGAGGAGGTTTTACAGATGGGTAAAACAGTCATTGTAAGTGGAGTAAGAACACCTTTTGGTAAGTTTGGCGGAGCATTAAAGTCAATACAAGCATCAGAGCTTGGTGGAACAGCTATTAAAGAAGCGTTGAAGCGTGCAGGAGTTGATCCTGCTTCAGTTGGTGAAGTGATTATGGGGTCTGTTCTTCAAGGAGGTCAGGGACAAATTCCGTCTCGTCAAGCAGCTAGACACGCTGGTATCCCATGGGAAGTAAAAACTGAAACAATTAATAAAGTATGTGCATCAGGCCTACGCAGTGTGACGCTCGGTGATCAGATTATCCGTTCTGGTGATGAAGAAGTGATTGTAGCAGGCGGAATGGAATCGATGAGCAATGCACCTTACATTATGAAAGATGCACGCTGGGGCATGCGAATGGGTGATAAGCAGATCGTTGACTTGATGGTTCATGACGGGCTTACGTGTTCATTTGACGGCTGTCATATGGGTGTATACGGCAACACAACAGCAGCAGAGTATGAAGTATCAAGAGAAGAACAAGATCGCTGGGCGACTAGAAGTCAGGAGCGCGCTGTGAAAGCAATGGATGAAGGCATTTTCGCTGAAGAAATCGTTCCAGTTGAAGTACCTCAGCGTAAAGGTGATCCACTTGTTGTTGAACATGATGAAGCACCGCGAAAAGGCACAACGCCTGAACAATTAAGCAAGCTGAAGCCTGTCTTTGGTGCAGATGGAACGATCACAGCAGGAAATGCACCTGGCGTAAACGACGGAGCTGGGGCGCTTGTCCTCATGTCTGAAGACCGTGCTGCAAAGGAAGGCAAAGAAGTAATGGCAACCATTTTAGCTCATACAGCCATCGCCGTGGAAGCAAAAGATTTCCCGAAAACGCCTGGTCTCGTCATCAATGAACTATTGAAGAAAACAGGCAAGACGCTTGAAGAGATTGACCTTTTTGAAATTAACGAAGCTTTTGCAGCAGTTGCGTTAACAAGCGGCAAAATTTCTTCGCTTGATGAAGAAAAAGTAAATGTGCACGGTGGTGCAGTGGCGCTTGGACATCCAATTGGGGCTAGTGGAGCAAGAATTCTAATTACACTTATTCATGAATTAAAACGACGTGGCGGTGGTATCGGCGTTGCGGCAATTTGCAGCGGTGGCGGCCAAGGTGACGCAATTATGGTTCAGGTATAGGAGGCGGAATGATGATGGAAATCAAAACAATTATGGTAATCGGTGCAGGACAAATGGGTGGCGGCATTGCACAAGTATGTGCAGCTGCTGGATACACCGTTTATTTGAACGATTTAAAGCAGGAGTATATCGACAAAGGGCTAGCACGAATTGAGAAAAATCTTTCTAAGCAAGTGTCTAAAGAGAGAATTACACAGGACGATTTAAACGGAACGATGGATCGCTTGAAGCCAACAACAGATATTCACGATGCGAAGCACGTTGATATTGTCATTGAAGCAGCAGTTGAGAACATGGAAGTGAAGGGAAACCTTTTCTCGCGTCTTGATGAAATCGCACCAGAGCATACGATACTCGCAACAAATACATCATCACTACCAATAACAGAAATCGCAGCGGTTACGAAGCGTCCTGAGAAAGTAATCGGAATGCACTTCATGAACCCGGTGCCTGTTATGAAACTTGTTGAAATCATTCGCGGCCTAGCGACGACTGATGAGAGTTATCAGGCTGTTGAGAAGTTAGCAGTCGATCTCGGAAAAACAGCGGTGGAAGTAAATGACTTCCCTGGTTTCGTTTCCAACCGGATTCTGATGCCAATGATTAACGAAGCCATTTATACGGTGTATGAAGGTGTGTCGTCTCCAGAGGACATTGATAGCGTAATGAAGCTAGGAATGAATCATCCAATGGGACCACTTACGCTCGCGGATTTTATTGGTCTAGATACTTGTCTTTATATTATGGAAACGCTTCAAGAAGGATTCGGCGATGATAAATATCGCCCATGCCCGCTTCTTCGTAAGTATGTGAAAGCCGGCTGGCTCGGACGTAAGACAGGAAGAGGCTTCTACCAATACCAGGATTAACACCACGAGGAGGAACGAGCATGGAGCTTGTATTTACGGAAGAGCAAAAGATGATGCAGAAGATGGTCCGTGATTTTGCTGAGAAAGAAATTGCGCCAATCGTTGAGGAAATGGAAGAAACGGATCGATTCCCACGGGAACTAATTAAACGAATGGGCGAGCTCGGATTAATGGGTATCCCGATTCCAGAAGCCTATGGCGGCTCTGAAATGGACTATACCTCTTATATTATTGCGATTCATGAATTATCCAAAGTCAGTGCAACCGTAGGCGTTATTCTTTCTGTCCACACTTCAGTTGGCACACTGCCAATCCTTTCATTTGGATCAGAAGAGCAGAAGCAGAAGTACGTTCCGAAACTTGCGACAGGTGAGTACCTTGGTGCATTTGCTTTAACAGAACCGAGTTCAGGCTCAGATGCGAGTAGTATGAAAACCCGCGCGGTCCGTGATGGCGATCACTATGTCTTGAACGGTTCGAAAATTTTCATTACGAACGGTGGCGAAGCGGATACGTATGTTGCTTTCGCACGCACGAATCCAGATGAAAAAGGAAGTAAAGGTGTAACTGCTTTTATTATCGAACGGGATATGCCTGGGTTTAGCGTCGGCAAAAAGGAAAAGAAAATGGGACTAAACGGATCAAACACCGTCGAGATCATTTTCGAAGATTGCCGTGTCCCCGTTGAAAATCGTCTTGGTGAAGAAGGTCAGGGATTTAAAATCGCGATGGCGAACCTTGAAAGCGGCAGAATCGGAATCGCTGCACAATCTCTTGGAATTGCAGAAGCGGCATTGAATTACGCAACGGCTTACGCAAAAGAACGCGAGCAGTTTGGCAAGCCGATTGGCCAGAATCAGGGACTTGGTTTCAAGCTCGCTGACATGGCAACGGACGTAGAAGCAGCGAAACTATTAACCTATCGTGCAGCTGATTTAAAGAACCACGGCACACCGTGCATGCAGGAAGTATCAATGGCAAAGCTCTTCGCATCCAAAGCAGCCGTCAAAGCCTCAATCGAAGCCGTTCAAGTATACGGCGGATATGGTTACACAAAAGACTACCCAGTCGAGCGCCTCTTTAGAGACGCAAAAGTATGCGAAATCTATGAAGGCACGAGTGAAATACAGAAGATCGTGATTAGTAGGAACCTACTCCGCTAGAAAATAGCCGCGGAAACCCGCTTTATTGTCCAAAAATCAAATATATTAGCCAAATTGCCTTTTTATTAGCCAAATCCGAGATATATTGTCCAAAATCTCATTTTATTGTCCAAACCACCTAAAGGAGAGAAAACATATGAATTTCCAACTATCAGAAGAACATGAAATGCTACGTAAAATGGTGCGCGACTTTGCACGAAAGGAAGTTGAACCAACTGCTGCAGAGCGTGATGAAGAAGAGCGTTTTGATCGCAACTTGTTTGAACAAATGGCGGAGCTTGGTTTAACAGGAATCCCGTGGTCTGAAGAGTATGGTGGCATTGGGTCTGACTATTTAAGTTATGTGATTGCAGTAGAAGAGTTATCTCGCGTTTGTGCTTCGACAGGCGTTACGCTTTCTGCTCACACATCCCTTGCCGGATGGCCTGTAAATGCATTTGGAACGGAAGAGCAGAAACAGAAATTCCTTCGTCCGATGGCAGAAGGTAAATTAATGGGCGCATACGGCCTAACTGAACCGGGATCAGGGTCAGATGCAGGCGGCATGAAAACAACGGCTAAACTTGATGGCGATGATTACATCTTGAACGGATCGAAAATCTTTATTACAAACGGTGGGGAAGCAGATATTTATATCGTTTTTGCTCAAACAGATAAAGAAAAGCGTCATAAGGGGATCACGGCATTTATCGTTGAAAAAGATACGCCAGGATTCTCAATGGGTAAGAAGGAGAAAAAGCTTGGCATTCGTTCATCTCCAACACTAGAAATTATTTTCGAAGATTGCCGTGTGCCAGTTGAAAATCGTCTTGGCGATGAAGGACAGGGCTTCAAGATTGCGATGAAAACACTGGATGGTGGTCGTAACGGAATTGCAGCTCAGGCAGTCGGCATTGCACAGGGTGCACTTGATGCGGCAACTGCATATGCGAAAGAGCGTAAGCAGTTCGGTAAACCAATCGGTGAGAATCAGGGAATTGGTTTCAAGCTTGCTGATATGGCAACGAAAATCGAAGCTGCAAGACTATTAACTTATCAAGCAGCATGGAAGGAAAGTCAGGGACTTCCATACGGCAAAGAATCAGCGATGTCTAAGCTATATGCTGGTGACATTTCAATGGAAGTTACAACTGAAGCTGTCCAGGTGTTTGGTGGCTATGGTTATACGAAGGACTATCCAGTTGAACGCTATATGAGAGATGCGAAGATTACGCAAATCTACGAAGGAACGAATGAAATCCAGCGTCTGGTTATTTCAAGAATGTTGATGGCTGATTAAGAAGGGTGAAAGCAATGCATCCACTCGCAGAACGAATTTCAAATCAGGATGAACGAGCGCTTGCGAAAGCGATTAGCACTGTTGAGAATGATTCGGAAGAAAAGCTAGAGCTGCTGAAGGATATCCATCCAATGACGGGACGCGCTCATTATATTGGAATGACAGGATCACCCGGTGCTGGTAAAAGCTCGCTCGTTAACAGGCTTATTACTTACCTTAGGAAACAGAGTTTAACCGTTGGAGTAGTTGCGGTCGACCCTACAAGCCCATTTAGCGGTGGTGCTTTACTTGGGGATCGGGTGCGCATGGCGGAGCATTTTACTGACCCTGGCGTTTTCATCCGTAGCATGGGAACGAGAGGAAGTCTTGGTGGCTTATCACGTACAACGAAAGAAACGGTTCGACTGATGGATGCGTTTGGGTTCGACGTGATTTTAATTGAAACCGTTGGAGTTGGCCAATCAGAACTCGATATTATGAAAATTGCTGATACGATTGCGGTCGTGTTGAATCCTGGTAGTGGTGATGTTGTTCAAGTGTTCAAAGCAGGCATCATGGAGATTGCCGATCTTTTTGTTGTGAATAAAGCCGATTTGTCAGGGGTGCCGAAGCTACTAGCTGAGCTTGAGAGCATGCTTGATATTGTGAAGCATGACGCGCCGTGGCGGCCACCGATTGTGAAAACTGTTTCGGTGAGAAACGAAGGTCTTGAAGAGCTCTGGGAGAAGATGCAAATACACTTTGCATACAGCAAGAAGTCAGGTGAACGAGAAGCGAGGCGTAAGACATCACTAGAACGTGAAGTCATTGAAGTCGTTCATGCGGAAATGATGAAAAAACTCGTTGAGCAAGAAGAGTCTCGCGACAAAAGCTGGATCGAAGAAGTGACGAGTGGTTCAGTTGACCCTTACTCAGCGGCGGTCCGGCTGCTTGAGGATTATGTTGGTCGACAATCGCTAAGAGGAAGGGGATGGGAAGGTGAAAAAGAACGTTCCTTCGATGGTGAAGGATGAAAAGCTCATCCAGAAAAGGCGTGAACAGATGATTAAGGCGGCGGTGTCCCTTTTTAAAGAAAAGGGATTTCATCGTACAACGACGAGAGAAATCGCACGGGTGGCTGGATTTAGCATCGGAACGCTATATGAATACATTCGCAAAAAAGAAGATGTGCTCTACCTTGTTTGTGACAGCATTTATGATGAAGTTCGTGAGCGTCTAGAAGAGCAGTTAAAGCCGAACATTACTGGAATTGAACGGTTACGACAGGCTCTTCATGCGTTTTATCATGTGATGGATGATATGCAGGATGAAGTGCTTGTCATGTACCAGGAAGCAAAGTCTCTTCCACGTGAAACACTTCCATATGTGCTTAAAAAGGAACTTGGCATGGCTGAAATTTTTGAAAAGCTGATTGAAGAGTGCGTTGCAGAAGGAAAGCTTACTCTCTCAGATGATGAAATATACGGGGCTGCTCATAATATCCTCGTTCAAGGTCAGATGTGGGTGTTCAGACGCTGGGCGCTACGGGATCATTATTCAATAGGAGAATACACGAAGATGCAGGAAGCTTTTCTGATTCAAGCGCTAAATCCTGTTGAAGCGAATAACGTTTAGAGGAGGAATAGTAGTGAGTGTTATGGAAACGTATAAGCCGGTTCATCACGTTCGTTTTGTAACCGCTTCAAGTTTGTTTGATGGTCATGATGCGTCCATAAATATTATGCGACGAATTTTACAGTCTAGCGGGGCAGAGGTTGTTCATTTAGGTCATAATCGTTCCGTTGAAGAGGTTGTGAATGCTGCGATTCAAGAGGATGCGCAGGGGATTGCGATATCGTCTTACCAGGGCGGACACATGGAATACTTTAAGTACATGTATGATCTCTTAAAAGAAAAAGGCGCTTCACACGTTAAGATCTACGGCGGCGGTGGTGGCGTTATTATTCCGAAAGAAATTAAGGAACTACATGAATACGGCATTTCTCGTATTTTCTCACCTGATGATGGAAGCGATCTTGGTCTTCAGGGAATGATCGATTTAATGATTAGAGAATGTGATTTTCCGACATTTAAGCAGGTTGATAACCAGATTGATCGTCTGCACGAACGCGATCCTCAGGCAGTCTCAAGCCTGATTACACTTGCTGAAAGCTATGGAGCAGAGAGAACAGAAGAGACAGCAGCTACAGCTGAGAAGGTATTCGATAAGCTGAAATCCATGGCAACTGAAACACCAGTCATCGGTATTACAGGTACGGGTGGAGCGGGGAAAAGCTCCTTAACAGATGAGCTGGTTCGTCGTTTTATTAATGAATTTAATGAGAAAACTGTTGCGATTCTATCGATTGATCCGACGAAACAAAAGACGGGCGGCGCTCTTCTAGGAGACCGTATTCGCATGAATGCGATTCATAACGATCGTGTGTTTATGAGAAGTCTTGCTACGCGTAAATCCAAAACTGAACTTTCGCTTTCGATTAGAGAAGCACTAACGGTTGTGAAAGCGGCTGGGTATGACTTGATCATCATTGAAACAAGCGGTATCGGCCAGGGGGATGCCGAGATCGTTGAAATTGCCGATGTTTCAATGTATGTGATGACGAGTGAATTCGGTGCGCCTTCACAACTTGAGAAGATTGATATGATCGATTTTGCAGATCTAATTGTTATTAATAAATACGAGAGAAAAGGCTCTGAAGATGCACTTCGTGATGTGAAGAAGCAGTACCAGCGCAGTCATATGCTTTTCGAACAAAGCCTTGATAAGATGCCTGTATACGGCACGATTGCGAGTCAATTTAATGACCCAGGAACAAATACGCTTTTTAAAGCACTCGTTGATACAATTCATCGCAAATGCCGCAATGATTGGGCGACAGATATTGAAACGAGCGATATCGTTGAGAAATTAAACTTAATCATTCCACCTCAGCGTCAGCAATATCTACAGGATATTTCAGGGTCTGTTCGTCGCTACCATGAATACGTGGAGAAGCAAGTACAGCTTGCTCGGAAAGCGTTCCAGCTTCAAGGAACCATTGAGATGATCGAGAGTTCAGAAAGAAATGATGAGACGATTACCATGCTAACAGCCATGAAAGATCAGAATATGGATGACATGCATGCTGAAACGAGAAAAATCATTGAGAGCTGGCCAGAGGTAAAAGAGAAATATAGCGGCAAGGAATTTGTGACAGTTATTCGAGATAAAGAGATCGTTACAGAATTAACAACGAAAAGTCTTTCAGGACTTGATATTCCGAAAGTTTCTCTTCCAAAGTACGAAGACTGGGGAGAAATCGTACGCTGGGTATTGAAAGAGAATGTACCGGGCTCATTCCCGTATACAGGCGGTGTTTTTCCGTTTAAGAGAAAAGGGGAAGATCCTAAGCGTCAGTTCGCAGGAGAAGGAACGCCGGAAAGAACTAATCGCCGCTTCCATTATCTTTCTGAGAACGAAGATGCCAAGCGTCTTAGTACCGCATTTGATTCAGTAACCCTTTATGGAGAAGATCCAGACTATCGACCAGATATTTACGGGAAAGTTGGCGAGAGCGGGGTTAGCATTTGTACGCTTGATGATATGAAGAAGCTTTATGCAGGCTTCGATCTATGTGCACCAACAACGTCTGTATCGATGACAATTAACGGTCCTGCACCAATCATTCTTGCGATGTTCATGAATACGGCAATTGAGCAGCAAATCAATCGTTTCGAAGAAAATGAAGGGCGTAAAGCAACAGACGAGGAGCTTGCAGATATTAAGGCAAGTACGCTCAGCACGGTTCGTGGTACGGTTCAAGCTGATATTCTTAAAGAAGATCAAGGCCAGAACACGTGTATTTTCTCAACAGAATTCGCGCTTCGAATGATGGGAGATATTCAGGAGTACTTCATTAACGAAAACGTTCGAAATTATTATTCTGTCTCGATTTCTGGCTATCATATTGCCGAAGCGGGAGCGAACCCGATTTCTCAGCTTGCGTTTACGCTCGCAAATGGCTTCACGTATGTTGAATATTACTTGAGCCGTGGTATGGATATTGATAAGTTCGCACCTAATTTATCGTTCTTCTTCAGTAACGGTCTAGATCCAGAATACACCGTTATTGGAAGAGTGGCGCGTCGAATTTGGGCTACTGTTATGAGGGAGAAGTACGGCGCAAATGCTCGAAGTCAGAAATTGAAATACCACGTGCAAACGTCCGGTCGCTCGCTACATGCACAAGAGATGGACTTCAATGATATTCGCACAACGTTGCAGGGGTTAATGGCGATTCATGACAACTGTAACTCGCTTCACACGAACGCTTATGATGAAGCTGTTACAACGCCAACGGAAGAATCCGTTCGTCGCGCCATGGCAATTCAAATGATTATTACGAAAGAGCATGGATTAACGAAAAATGAAAATCCACTTCAAGGCTCCTTCATCATTGAAGAGCTAACGGACCTTGTTGAAGAAGCTGTGCTAACGGAATTTGAACGCATAAACGCACGCGGTGGCGTTCTTGGGGCAATGGAGACGCAATACCAGCGTGGTAAGATTCAAGAGGAATCAATGCATTATGAGATGCTTAAGCATAGTGGAGAGCTTCCGATTGTTGGCGTGAATACGTACAAAAATCCGAATCCACCTGCAGAAGAAGAGTGGAACATGGAACTTGCGAGAGCGAGTAAAGAAGAGAAAGAGCAACAAATTAGCAATTTGAAACAGTTTCAAGGAGAGCATGCTGACAAGACAAATGAAGCGCTCAATCGCTTGAAGCGTGCTGCCCTTACAAAAGGAAATATTTTCGAAGAATTAATGGAAACAGTTAAGGTTGCGAGTCTCGGTCAAATCACGACAGCCCTCTATGAAGTTGGTGGGAAATACCGTCGAAATATGTAGACGGTTAACAACTTGTCAAATGCAAGCGTTCATATTATTGTAGGAGGAAGGGAAGCCTTCCTCCTTTTCGTTGGAGGAAAGCCAAGAATTACTGAAGGAAAGGGAGAGTTTACAGGATTGATCCTTCTATTTTTAATGCCTCTCTTTTAAAAGGTTGTTGTTTTGAAGTGGATTTTCTTAAAAGATCCACACTTCAAAGGTGATTGGAGCGGAAGGTACTCGACGCCCGCCCCGCGGAAAGCGAGTACCTGGAGCGGAAATCACCCCTTCTCTCAAAGGAACGCGGTCTGCAAAACAGCCATTTCAATAGATTTGTTTAAAAATCGTAGCATAGATTGCTGAAATTTGTTTATAATGAATGGTATGTTTTGTATTAGAATCAACAAGTTAGACGTAATAAATGCTATGAATGAGCGATAAGCTAGTTTCTCAACCTGTTCTACTAGACAGCCTTGAGTCGTTCAATTAAATAGCGTAGGAGATAATGGAAAGGGAGTGCCGATATCGTGAGTAGCTTAAAGCAACTATCTGCTGAAGACATTCAAGAAACATCGATGATTGATATTATGTATTTCATTTTGCAAGATGAGAAGAAACCCGTTTCTTTCTATAAACTAATGGATCAAATCGGGAAGATGAAAGGGCTTAGCTCTGCTCAGCTTCAAGAAATGCTTGCAGAAGTATACACAAACTTAAATACAGACGGCCGTTTTGTTACGCTTGGAGACAACCAGTGGGGATTAAAAGGCTGGTATCCTGTTGAGCAATCACAGGAAGAGCTAGCAACAACAATCAAGCCGAAGAAACGCAAGAAGTCTAGCGATGATGACGAGCTAGGTTTTGATGAAGATGCAGAAGATGATCTTGAAGACCTAGAAGTTGATGATCTTGATGACTTCGACGACGATGACTTCGATGATGATACAGAAGATTTAGATGATGAAGACATTGATGAAGACGACGATGACGACGTAGAAGACGATTCAGAAGAAGACAAGAAATAATTTCTGTCGCATCTTGACTTTCAGTAACGAAATCGGTAGAATCATTTTTGGGCTTCACCAATAAACTAATATACTTATAGATACGATATGAAAACAAAAGTGCCCCCTCATTTATGGGACAGGTGCCACTTTTGTTTTTTTTGTTTTTGTCTCATTACTAAAAAGAGTTTTTGAAACAGGTTTTGTGAAAGGCTCTGTTCTAAAAGATTGTTGCTTTTGAAACAAATGTTGAATAAACAATATACTTCGCTGATTGGAGCGGAAGGATGCTCGACTCCTGCGGGACTAGCGGGACAGGTGAGACCCCGCAGGAGCGTAAGCGACGAGGAGGCTCACCGCCCGCCCCGCGGAAAGCGAGCATCCTGGAGCGGAAATCATTCGCTATTCAGTAAGAGCAACGAAGTTTACGAGCCTTGTGAAAAAACTATGCTTATAGAAACCATTGTTACGAAAACAAATTTATTTTTAATATAAGCAGTGTGACTCTAATGAGCGACTAAAACCCAGTAAGTGAACCTTCCAATAAATTTATTTCATTTTAACCATCTGCATTGATTTTATTTAAAAAAATCTAAAATCAACCGTTTCGGATGAATCCTCTTCCTTTCAAGAAGGGCAGAATACAAACCATGAGGGGGCATAAATATGACAGCAGGCAAACAGAAGAAGTATATTTTTGTAACAGGCGGCGTAGTATCATCGCTAGGTAAAGGAATAACAGCAGCATCTCTTGGACGTCTTTTAAAGAACCGTGGCGTGAGCGTAACGATTCAAAAGTTCGATCCATACATTAACGTCGATCCAGGAACAATGAGTCCATATCAGCACGGTGAGGTATTTGTAACGGATGATGGCGCTGAGACGGATCTAGATCTTGGACACTACGAGCGCTTTATTGATATTAATCTTTCAAAGAACTCGAACGTAACAACTGGTAAGGTCTACTCGACTGTACTTCGTAAAGAGCGTCGTGGCGATTATCTTGGAGGAACAGTTCAGGTTATTCCTCACATTACAAATGAGATTAAAGAGCGCATCTTCCGCGCTGGCAACGAAACGAACGCAGATGTTGTTATCACAGAAATCGGCGGAACGGTTGGAGATATCGAAAGCCTTCCTTTCCTTGAAGCGATTCGTCAAATCAAGAGCGATATCGGTAAAGAGAACGTGATGTACATCCACTGTACGCTTCTTCCTTATTTGAGAGCTGCTGGTGAGATGAAAACAAAGCCAACACAGCATAGCGTTAAAGAGCTTCGTAGCCTTGGTATTCAACCGAACGTAATCGTTGTTCGTGCAGAGCAGCCGGTTCCACAGGAAATGAAAGATAAGATTGCGTTGTTCTGTGACATTGATGAGCATGCGGTTATCGAAGCACTAGATGCTGACACGCTTTATAAAGTTCCACTAGCTCTTCAAGAGCAGAAGCTCGATGAAATTACGTGCCGTCACTTGAAATTGAACTGTCAAGAAGCTGACATGAAAGAGTGGAATCAGCTCGTTGAGAAGGTTCAGAACCTCTCAGGGAAAACGAAAATTGCCCTTGTTGGTAAATACGTTGCCCTTCAAGATGCTTATATCTCTGTCGTAGAATCGTTGAAACACGCAGGATATGCTTTTGATGCGGATATCGATATCAAATGGGTTAACTCTGAAACAGTTACACAAGAGAATGCACATGAGCTTCTCTCAGATGTTGATGGTATTCTTGTACCTGGTGGTTTCGGTGATCGCGGAATTGAAGGGAAAATCACGGCTATTCAATATGCGCGTGAAAACAAGGTTCCTTTCCTCGGTATTTGTCTTGGTATGCAGCTTGCATCAGTTGAATTTGCACGCAATGTATTGAACCTAGAAGGTGCTCACTCTGCTGAAATCAAGCCAACAACTAAATACCCTGTTATTGACCTTCTTCCTGAGCAAAAAGATATTGAGGACCTCGGTGGTACACTACGCCTTGGCTTATATCCTTGTAAGCTTATTGAAGGCACAAAGGCATATGAAGCATACAATGACGAGGTTGTATACGAGCGTCACCGTCATCGTTATGAGTTCAGTAATCAATACCGTGCTCAAATGGAAGAGGCAGGATTTATCTTCTCAGGAACTAGTCCTGATGGACGCCTTGTTGAAGTTGTTGAAGTGCAAGACCACCCTTGGTTCGTTGCATCACAATTCCACCCAGAATTCACTTCACGTCCAACACGTCCACAGCCGCTCTTTAAAGAATTCATCGGCGCAACAATCGCTAATAATAGATAATATTAAAAACATCCACTTCAACGTTGAAGTGGATGTTTTTTTGCGTATAGATCAACAATAATTTTTTAGAGAAGTTTTATATAAGTACTACATATAGCTGATTGGAGCGGAAGGTGCTCGACTCCTGCGGGATTAGCGGGACAGGTGAGACCCCACAGGCACGCCAAAGCGTGCCGAGGAGGCTCACCGCCCGCCCCGCGGAAAGCGAGCACCTGCAGCGGAAATCAACTCTATCTTAAGTTAACTTAATTATATTAGAATTCGTATCCGTGTTCTTCTAGTATTTCTCTCGTTGTTAAATAAAGAGCATGGTACACATAGAGAGAAGTGAGGAGAGACGGATATCCAACACGCTCACCATCATCATTTGGAACAAGTCCAGACGTAAGTCCCGTGTTTATATGGAAATGCACATTTTCCTCGAGAGCAGGTAGTGCATCCTTTCGCGTTGCCGAAACACCTACAACAGCTGCACCTGTTTCTTTATACATACTCGCTCGATCTGCAGCATCTTGATCATCATTAAATCGACTAAATAAAATAACGCAATCCTTTTCCGTTAAATCGGATGGATCATGTAGAATAGAACAAGAAGGCAACTTTTCAGACCCATAAACAGCTTCTAGTGCAGCACCTTGAAGCTCATGCTCACCATTAAAATAAACCGTCCCTCCACCATTAATCGTCTGAGCAAACAAACGCGAAATATCTTCAATCACCATCTCATGATCATCTTGAATCAACTTAAACTTACCCATCAATTGCGTAGTAAATATCTTCATCATCCTGCCCACAACCTTTCGATCTCTCATTTTCTGTCTTGAAATTTTTTATTTGATTTGTATTTGTAATTATGATGTCATTACTACTGATAAAGAACTCATTAAAAGAATACGCTCGATTTTTGGCTTACTTTATTTCTAAAAGACTTTAGGTATTGAATGTTTTCAACAACAATACAAAGTTGATTGGAGCGGAAGGTGCTCACCGCCCGCCCCGCGGAAAGCGAGCACCTGTAGCGTAAATCAACCACTACTTTCATAGTGAAAAGCGCCAGCTATTTAACGCAAAAACAAAAAACCAGCGTTCTCCATTATAACGCGTACAACGTTTCCTTGCGAATTCCTGCTTGAAAGTTATAATCAGGAAGGGATTTGTCAACTTTAATCGAATTAACTCACTAAGACTAAAAGACTAACTGAAAAGAAGAGGTGGCTCACACATGGAGAAAATATTAATAGTAGATGACCAATATGGCATTCGAATCCTTCTAAACGAAATTTTTCAAAAAGAAGGCTATCAAACATTTCAGGCAGCGAACGGTGTACAAGCCCTTTCGATCGTTAAAAGTGAGGACCCTGATTTAGTTATCTTAGACATGAAGATTCCTGGAATGGATGGACTTGAAATTTTGAAACGAATCAAGAAGATGGAAGCAAGAGCACTGGTTATCATCATGACAGCTTACGGTGAATTGGACATGATTCACGAAGCGATGGACCTTGGCGCCATTACTCATTTTGCGAAACCATTTGATATTGATGAAATTAAAGCTTCAGTGAAAAAAGAATTAGCAGCGCTCTCTCAATGAGAGGTAGCGCTTACATAAACAAATCCCATTAAATCAAGCTTTTTCCCCTTCTTTTATACATTTGATATGCTATAATAGAACCGTGTTTTTGAAGAGTTTGTAGAGGTCATGGATTCGGATTAGCAGAAAATTCTTGGAACGGGACATACATAAAATAACGATGTTTGTGCCATCTTGAAGAAGACAGTTTTTTCTGGATGCATCTGCATGCTTCAACGGCAGGTATTGGGTTTAATAAGATGGTCCAGGTCAAAGCCTGGCAATTCTAAATTATATTGAGGAGGATTTATTATGCCTTTAGTTTCTATGAAAGAAATGCTCGAAAAAGGTAAAGCAGAAGGCTACGCAATTGGCCAATTTAACCTTAACAACCTTGAGTTCACTCAAGCGATCCTACAAGCTGCACAAGAAGAACAATCACCAGTTATCCTTGGTGTTTCTGAAGGTGCTGCTCGTTACATGGGCGGATTCAAAACAATCGTGACATTGGTTGAAGCTCTTATGGAAGAGTACAAGGTTACAGTACCAGTTGCAATCCACCTTGACCACGGTTCTAGCTTCGAGAAGTGTATGCAAGCGATCAACGCTGGATTCACTTCTGTTATGATCGATGGTTCACACTTCCCTCTAGACGAAAACATCGCACTTACTTCTAAAGTAGTGGAAGCTGCACACGCAGTTGGTGTTTCTGTAGAAGCTGAACTTGGACGTATCGGCGGACAAGAAGACGATCTAGTTGTTGAAGACGCTGATGCTGCTTACGCGATTCCTGAAGAGTGCGAGCGCCTTATCAACGAAACTGGTGTAGACTGCTTCGCACCTGCACTTGGTTCTGTACACGGTCCTTACAAAGGTGAACCTAACCTTGGATTCGACCGCATGGAAACAATCAGCAAAATGACTGGTGTTCCTCTAGTACTTCACGGCGGTACTGGTATTCCAACAGCTGACGTTAAAAAAGCGATCAAGTTTGGACATGCTAAAATCAACGTGAACACTGAAAGCCAAATTTCTTCTGCTAGAGCAGTTCGTTCTGTTCTTGAAGAGAAGCCTGACCTTTACGATCCTCGTAAATACATGGGACCAGCACGTGACGCGATTAAAGAAACAGTAATCGGCAAAATGCGTGAGTTCGGTTCTTCTAACAAAGCATAAACTTCTTAAAATCGGATCATCAAAACCGCTCGGCTTCGAGCGGTTTCTGATTTCCGTTTTAACCCCCCATCTACTACCTTGCGACTATTTTTCAGTTATTTACCTTCAAATCGTCTAACATTAAACAAAATATGTTAAAATTTTTCTCGTAAACGCTTTCTAAATTGAAGGAGGACATACGTAATGAAAATTTTCATAGATTCTGCAAACCTAAATGATATTAAAGAAGCACATGACATGGGTGTTGTTGCTGGAGTAACAACAAATCCTTCTTTGGTGATGAAAGAAAAAGTGAATTTTCATGACCGCCTTAGAGAAATTACAAGCCTTGTATCTGGATCTGTTAGTGCAGAAGTTGTTTCGACGACAGCAGAAGAAATGATTGAGGAAGGAAAGCAACTAGCTGATATTGCGCCAAATATTACAGTGAAGGTGCCAATGAATCGTGAAGGGATGAAAGCTGTTAAAGCATTCTCTGAAGCTGGTATCAAAACAAATGTCACGCTTGTGTTCTCAGCGAATCAGGCATTGCTAGCTGCCCGCGCAGGAGCTTCTTACGTTTCACCATTCCTTGGACGTCTAGATGACATCGGGCACAACGGTCTTGATCTCATCTCTGAAATCTCGGATCTATTCGCTGTACATGGTATCGAAACAGAAATTATTGCTGCATCCATTCGTCATCCTCTACATGTAACAGAGGCAGCCCTTCGCGGTGCTGACATTGGAACTATGCCGCTTAAAGTCGTTCTACAAATGCTTGAACACCCTCTTACAGATAAAGGGATTGACCAATTCCTTACTGATTGGGAAGAAGCAAAAAAAGAGATGGAATAACAAGAACAAATTGGCATGAACTTCCTGTTTTTGCCCATACTATTCTTAAGAAGTATCAAATTTCGACAATGTTAGAGGAATGAGATGCGGACGAAGAAGGGAGACCATTATGGAAAAGTTGATGATCGCCGGAGGTCACCGTTTAAGTGGAACCGTTCAAGTGAGCGGTGCCAAAAATAGCGCGGTTGCATTAATCCCGGCGGCTATTTTAGCAGATTCCACTGTCACGATTGATCACTTACCGAACATTTCTGACGTGGGAATTCTCCGTGATCTTCTTGAAGAGATCGGTGGACAAGCTGAATTGAATGGAAATACATTAACTGTGAACCCACAGGATATGATTGCTATGCCTTTGCCGAATGGGAAAGTGAAAAAGCTACGCGCCTCTTATTATTTAATGGGTGCGATGTTAGGGCGCTTTAAGAAAGCGGTCATCGGACTTCCTGGCGGATGCAACCTTGGTCCGCGCCCGATTGACCAGCATATTAAAGGCTTTGAGGCATTAGGTGCAAAAGTAACAAATGAGCAAGGTGCAATCTACCTCCGTGCTGATGAATTAAAAGGTGCGCGCATTTACCTTGATGTAGTTAGTGTCGGAGCAACAATTAATATTATGCTTGCTGCTGTTCGTGCGAAAGGCCGCACAGTAATCGAAAATGCTGCAAAAGAACCTGAAATTATTGATGTTGCAACACTTCTATCAAGCATGGGTGCAAAGATCAAAGGTGCTGGAACGGACGTTATCCGAATTGATGGGGTAGACGAGCTCAGTGGCTGCTATCATTCAATCATTCCTGACCGAATTGAGGCAGGAACTTATATGATTATGGCAGCTGCGATGGGAGACGAAGTTGTCATTGATAATGTCATCTCACAGCACCTTGAATCGCTCATTGCGAAGCTCCGTGAGATGGGTGTGAAGGTGGAAACGAATGAAGATCAGGTGTATATAAGGTCTCCGCGTGAAGGATGGACAAGCGTAGACTTGAAAACCCTCGTTTATCCAGGATTCCCAACAGATCTTCAACAGCCGTTCACATCGTTACTAACGAACGCTGAAGGTAGTAGCATTGTAACGGATACGATATATGGAGCAAGGTTTAAGCACATTGACGAGCTTCGCAGAATGGGAGCAAACGTGAAGGTGGAAGGCCGTTCCGCTATTATTAATGGCGCAGTTAAGCTTCAGGGAGCTAAGGTGCGCGCAACAGACTTACGTGCTGGAGCAGCGCTTGTTGTAGCTGGACTGATGGCTGAAGGCGTAACAGAAATATCCGGACTTGAGCACATTGATCGAGGATATGAGCGACTAGTAGAGAAGCTAAATAACCTTGGTGCACGAGTTTGGCGAGAAAAGCTCGATCAGGAAGAATTGAAAGAAGTAGAAAGCTCTTAAAGTAGTATGCAACAGAAGTGGCGGTGCAAACCGCCTTTCTGTAATCTTTTCGTGTAAGCGTTTTAAAAACAGAGATCGTTTTAAATCGGGGAGGAGAGCACGATGGAAAGAAGTTTATCGATGGAACTAGTTAGGGTAACAGAAGCCGCTGCACTTGCTTCAGCTCGTTGGATGGGTCGAGGTAAGAAGGAAGAAGCTGATGATGCAGCAACAACAGCTATGCGAGACGTATTTGACACTGTGCCAATGAAAGGAACAGTTGTTATTGGTGAAGGTGAGATGGACGAAGCACCAATGCTATACATTGGGGAAAAGCTTGGAACAGGCTATGGTCCGCGTGTTGATGTTGCAGTTGACCCACTTGAAGGCACGAATATTGTAGCTGCCGGAACATGGAACGCACTTGCGGTACTTGCTGTTGCAGACCACGGGAACCTCTTGCATGCCCCTGATATGTACATGGACAAAATTGCAGTAGGCCCATCTGCGGTAGGTAAAATCGATATTAACGCTTCCGTGCTTGATAACCTGAAAGCAGTAGCTGAAGCGAAGGGGAAAGAAATAGAAGATTGTGTGGCGGTCATATTAGACCGTAAGCGCCACGAAAAGATTATAGAAGAAGTTCGTTCTGCCGGCGCCAGAATTAAGCTGATATCAGATGGAGATGTGGCTGCTGCCATTAATACAGCATTTGACGATACTGGAGTTGATATTCTGTTTGGATCTGGTGGAGCTCCTGAAGGTGTGCTTGCTGCCGTTGCGCTAAAATGTTTAGGTGGCGAAATACAGGGGAAACTTCTCCCGCAGAATGATGAAGAGTTAGCTAGATGTCAGCAAATGGGGATTGAAGATGTATCCCGTGTTCTTTACATGGAAGATCTCGTAAAAGGTGAAGACGCCATTTTTGCTGCTACAGGAGTGACAGATGGTGAATTATTAAAAGGTGTAAGATTCAAGGGAACTTCTGGAACAACACAGTCCGTGGTTATGCGTGCAAAATCGGGTACAGTCCGCTTTATTGACGGTAAACACAGCCTGAAAAAGAAACCTGATCTTGTAATTAGAGCTTAGAGAATAGGAAAGAGTGGTGCTGTCATAACCAGCATCGCTCATTTCATGTTGAATATTCTCGTAGAATCTGGTAAAACTATAAGGTGCTGTATGATTAACGTATAGTAATAAAAGTAGTAAAACGTCCTTGTTCATTTCGGATTCAATATCCCGAAAACCTTCAACGTTATTGAACCAAGTAAACAAAGAGTAACGATTGCTAACCAACATCTTCGTTGTGTTCTTCCTCTACTCTCACTTAAGAGATGCCTGAATAGATAGCCTCTCAAAGGATCTCAACAAACTCTTTTCTCTCTTTCTTTATTTTCGAAGATCGATTTAGTTTATGGAATAAAATTAGATCCCAGTGTTTTCGTGTATTTGATTACGCACTGTGACCTAGTTGTCATTTCGTGTTTCAATGGGGATAAAACCTATCATTATATAAAAAGTGTGGTGTCAACATGGCAGTAAATTTATCAGAATTAGAACAAATGACGTTAAAAGACCTGTATGAGCAGGCAAGATTGTATAAAGTCTCGTATTATAGCAAGTTGAACAAAAGAGAGCTTGTTTTTGCCATATTAAAAGCACAAGCAGAGCAATCTGGACTTCTTTTCATGGAAGGGATACTTGAAATCATTTCTTCTGAAGGATTCGGATTTCTTCGACCGATTAATTACTCTTCAAGTGCAGAAGATATTTACATTTCGGCATCGCAAATTCGTAGATTCGATTTACGTAATGGTGACCGTGTGTCTGGAAAAGTCCGTCCTCCAAAGGAAAATGAGCGTTACTATGGACTGCTGCATGTAGCGGCAGTAAATGGTGAAGACCCTGACTCATCGAAAGAGCGTGTCCATTTCCCTGCGCTCACACCTCTCTATCCTGAGAAGCGTATGAATTTCGAACTTCAATCAGGCAATCTTTCAACACGTATCATTGACATGATTGCGCCGGTTGGTTTTGGTCAGCGTGGATTAATCGTGGCACCGCCAAAAGCAGGTAAAACGATGCTATTGAAAGAAATCGCAAACAGCATTACAACCAATCACCCAGAAACAGAACTTATTGTTCTTCTAATCGATGAACGTCCTGAGGAAGTAACGGATATTGAACGTTCTGTTGATGGCGATGTTGTGCATTCAACTTTTGACGAAACACCAGATAACCACATTAAAGTCGCTGAACTCGTTCTTGAACGTGCAATGCGTCTTGTTGAGCATAAGAAAGACGTTGTTATTCTCCTTGATAGTATTACACGTCTAGCACGTGCTTATAACCTTGTTATTCCACCGAGTGGACGTACGCTATCAGGTGGTATTGATCCTGCAGCATTTCATCGTCCTAAGCGTTTCTTCGGTGCCGCAAGAAACATTGAAGAAGGCGGTAGCTTGACGATCCTTGCCACAGCTCTTGTTGAAACAGGATCTCGTATGGATGACGTTATTTATGAAGAATTTAAAGGAACAGGTAATATGGAGCTTCACCTTGATCGTAAGCTCGCTGAACGTCGCGTATTTCCAGCTATTGATATTCGCCGCTCGGGTACGCGTAAAGAAGAGCTTCTTCTTCCGAAAGAGCAGCTTGAAATGCTTTGGACAATGCGTAAGAGCATGGATGACTCCTTTGAATTTGTTGATAATTTCTTGAAACGTCTTAAGAAAACGAAAGCAAACAGTGAGTTTTTCGATCTATTTGAGAAAGAAAAAAGCGGTTCTTCACGTTAAAGGTTGAACTGATTTAGTGTCAGAATGATCAATTGCATTGTAGGTATCTCCCTGCTATAATACTTCTATGTGTGCAGAAGCTAGAAGGCATTGTCTTCTAGCTTCAGATAACTCTGTTTCCTCAGGAATCAGGGCGGAAGGAGATGAAATTCATGAAACAAGCAATTCATCCAGGTTATGAAAACATCACTGTTAGGTGTGCTTGCGGTAACGAATTCGAAACTGGTTCTACAAAACAGGACGGCGTCAGCGTAGAGGTTTGCTCTGAGTGTCATCCGTTCTATACTGGACGTCAGAAGTTTAATGACGCTGGTGGACGCGTAGATAAGTTTAGAAAAAAATACAACCGTTAAGGTTAATAATAGAAAACAGGCAAGTATTTACTTCTTGCCTGTTTTTTTAAACACTATTCCTAGTGTTTTTGCACGGGGATGATTTTTGGCTCATTTCCGTACTTGTAGAAAGAAACGGTTCGAGCAAATGAATTTGCTCACTCGTTTCTTTCTACAAGTGCGACCTTTAAGCTACGCTTAAAGGCGAGTGAAACTAAGGTTTCACTCGAATGAGCCAAAAATCGTGGTAGCTATTAGTGTTACTCTATCCCCAATAAATTTAATTAATATAAATCAAAATGAATGAAAGTATAAGCAGTAAACAATGATCAGGCTGTTGCCACTAATGTGGCTAGGCCGATTTTTTAATGCCTATGCTAGAGAAAGGAGAAGCGGTTGCATGCATGTCATGAAACACAGCGGCTGGATTGAGGTTATTTGCGGGAGTATGTTCTCAGGAAAGTCAGAAGAGTTGATTCGTCGAGTAAGAAGAGCGACTTATGCGAAGCAAAAGGTTCAGGTGTTTAAACCAAAAGTTGATAATAGATATAGTGAAGAATCTGTTGTGTCTCATAACGGGATGTCAGTTATTGCAGTTCCAGTTGATCACTCACAGGCCATTCTAGATCGCGTCTCAGAAGACACGGACATGGTCGCAATTGATGAGGTACAATTCTTCGACAACGGTATTGTTGATGTAGCTCAGCAGCTTGCTGATGAAGGCGTGCGTGTCATTGCAGCAGGTCTTGACCAAGATTTTCGTGGAAAAGCATTTGGACAAGTACCTGAGCTTCTTACAGTAGCAGAATCGGTTACAAAGCTTCAGGCGATTTGCGTTGTGTGTGGATCTCCAGCAAGTAGAACGCAGCGCTTAATCGATGGCAAGCCCGCTCATTATGATGATCCAATCATCCTCGTAGGAGCATCAGAATCATACGAGCCCCGCTGTCGCCATTGCCACAAAGTACCCGGCAAGCCAACAGCAAGAGACCCAAAACAACAAGAAGTATCCAAATAAGCCCGGAATCCCGGGCTTTTTTCATTGCTTCCAAAGCCCGGTTTCGCTTTTGGTGATCTAGCTGCAGTGGGCAGGTCCTCGAGTCGCTTCAGCCATTCATCCGAACACAAAGACCGTGTTCAAATGAATGGCCTCCAGCGCTTGTCGGACCTAAACGCCCACTTCCGCTTTTCGGTAATACTCGACTCCTGCGGGATGAGCGGGACAGGTGAGACCCCGCAGGAGCGTAGCGACGAGGAGGCTCACCGCCCGCCCCGCGGAAAGCGAGTACCTGCAGCGGAAATCACCACAACATACTTTCAAAGCCACAATGTTAGGTGAATTATTTTATTGCATTTACATTTTTTAACTCAACTATCTCCCCGTTCATTGGGCACTTTAAGAACAGGAGGTGTCAGTCGTATGAGAATGATTGCATGCTTAATCATGGTCACTGTTCTAGTTGCTTCTGCTTCTGCTTGTTCGCCGCTAAAGCCGCCTACTGCTGATGGACAAGCTGGTGAAGGGCAACAGCTAAATACCGATATTAACTTAAACCCCCAATCCTACCGCAATATGAGTGTCAATAAATCCACAATCAGTGATGACCAGGACAAGATTAGAGAAGTTGTTGAAGCAGAAGGGTACAACGCAGGGGCTGTTTCTATTACAGGCAACCATGCCTGGGTTAATGTAAATTTCGGTAATGCGAAAGAAGATAGAAATGGGCTTAAGAACAAGCTAGCAATGAAAATCTACAAAGCAGTACCAAGATATAAAATTCACGTTAGAGCCAAATAACCCTCTCAGCTGAGAGGGTTATTTGTATTAATGCTGAGCTCTTCTTGCGGCTTGTTGCAATGGGTCCCACACGCTGTTGTATGGAGGTGCATAGGAGAGATCAAGATCTTCAATATCGTGAAGGGACATTTGGTGATAGAGAGCTGTTGCGAGAACATCTACGCGCTTATCAACACCGTATTTTCCGATGAATTGACCACCGAGAATCCGTTCGTTATCATCTCTGTACACGATTTTCACTCGAAGTTCTCTTGCTTCAGGGTAGTATCCAGCGATATCTGTTGCCTCTGTAGAACAATTAGCAAACGGAAGATTTAACTCCTCTGCTTCCTTCGTAGATAATCCGGTTCGCCCTAGTGTTAAATCAAAGAATTTAATAACAGATGTGCCAACAATACCTTTAAACGTATTTGGTTGTCCGATGATGTTCAATCCAGCAATTCGCCCTTGTTTGTTTGCTGTAGTGCCAAGGGGAACAAAGTCATCTCGCTCTTTTACTCTGTGGAAATGGGTCGCACAATCACCTGCTGCGTATATATTCTCCATGCTTGTTTGCATGTATCGATTTACTTGAATAGCGCCATTCTCTGTCATGTGAATTCCGCATTCTTTGAGAAAGCTTGTGTTTGGCTTAACGCCTACAGAAACGAGAACGAGATCAGTGTCGTATTCTCCTTTATCTGTAACTACTTTTTCCACGCGCTGATCGCCTTTAAATGATTGAACGCCTTCATTCGTATGAACAGAAACGCTGTTACGCTCTGCTTCTTCGTGGATGAGCTCTGCCATATCTTCATCAAAGATACTCGCGAGTTGAGGACCCAATTCAATGATTCGAACTTCTTTACCGAGTTCTCTAAACGCTTCAGCCATTTCAAGGCCGATGTATCCACCACCAATTACGGCTACTTTCTTAACCGATTCATCTAAGTCTTTTATCACTTTTTCAGCATCTGGAATGGTCTTAAGTGTATGTATTCCATCTAACTCAATGCCATCCCATCCTGGTTTAACGGGACTCACACCTGTTGCGACAAGAAGTTTATCAAAGTTTTCCGTGAACGTTTCACCTGTCTTTAGATTCGTTCCTTTGACGATCTTGTTTTCAGTATCAACTTCAGTTACCTCGTGATAAACCCGTGCGTCGATTCCGTATTTGTCACGGAAGGTATCAACAGATCTGGCAATGAGCTTATCGGATGATTCGATTTTTCCACTTATGACATATGGAAGACCACACTGGCCATAAGAGTAAATATTTCCTTTTTCGAGCGTTACAACTTCTGCATTTTCATCGTTCCGAACAATTTGCATCGCTGCGCTCATTCCTGCAGCGTCTCCACCTATAATCACAACTTTCATATCCCATCACCTTTCTTCTGCCATTCTTACTATTACTTTACCCTGTTTAAATGAAGTTAAAGCTGTTTTTGCTTTTGACGGACGAAATGTCCTATACTATAATTAGAATGTTATGCAACGAAAACGAGGTGAAAGATCTTGTTAGACCGTCTAGAAATAGTAGAAGAGCGTTATGATAAGTTAAATCAGTTGTTAAGTGATCCTGAAGTCATTAATGACACTACGAAACTCCGCGAATATTCCAAAGAGCAATCAAGCCTAGAGGAAACCGTGCAAGTTTATCGTGAATATAAGGAAGTCCTTGAAGGCATTAAAGATGCGAAAGCAATGCTTGAGGAAGAGAAAGATGCAGAAATGCGTGAAATGGTGAAAGCTGAACTATCAGAACTTACACCACAAGCAGAAGAGTATGCTGAGCGTCTAAGAATTCTTCTTCTTCCTAAAGATCCCAACGACGATAAGAACGTAATTATCGAAGTTCGAGGTGCTGCGGGTGGAGATGAAGCGGCTTTATTTGCTGGTGACTTGTACAAAATGTACAGTCGATTTGCGGAAATGCAAGGCTGGAAATCTGAAGTAATCGAGTACAGCTCAACTGAGCTTGGTGGATTTAAAGAGATTATCTTCATGATCAATGGTGCAGGTGCTTATTCTAAGATGAAGTATGAGAATGGTGCACACCGTGTTCAACGCGTACCATCAACTGAATCTGGTGGTCGTATTCATACGTCGACTGCAACTGTAGCCGTGCTTCCTGAAGCGGAAGAAGTAGAAGTAGAGATTCACGACAAAGATGTTCGTGTGGATACATTTACTTCTAGTGGACCTGGTGGACAGAGTGTTAACACAACAATGTCAGCCGTTCGTCTAACACATACACCAACAGGCGTTGTTGTCTCGTGTCAGGATGAAAAGTCTCAGATTAAGAACAAAGAAAAAGCGATGAAGGTTCTTCGTGCTCGTGTTTATGATAAGTTCCAGCAAGAAGCACAGAAAGAGTATGATGATAACCGTAAATCTGCAGTGGGTACTGGCGATCGTTCTGAACGTATTCGCACGTACAACTTCCCGCAAAATCGCGTAACAGATCACAGAATTAACCTAACGATCCAGAAGCTTGACCAGATTCTTCAAGGAAAGCTTGATGAGTTTATTGATGCGCTTATTACGGAAGAGCAAACGCGCTTGATGGCAGAAGCTGGAGAGTGATCCTATGACGACTGTATTCGAAGCCCTTAAATGGGCTTCTTCTTTTTTAGAAAAGCATGGTCGAGAAGCAACAGCCGCAGAGTGGCTATTGAAACATGAGCTCGATCTCTCTCGAACAGAACTTTTGTTTATGATGAGAGATGAAATGCCGAATTATGCTAGCTTTCAGGATAAAATTCATCAGCATGCTAGTGGAATTCCAGTTCAACACATTTGTGAAAAAGAAGAATTCTATGGCCGAACGTTTCGTGTGAATCATCATGTTCTTGTACCTCGTCCAGAGACAGAGGAATTAGTTGAAGGCATTTTATCTCGAGCGAAACGCCTCTTTCCTGATCCTGCTCAATCGTCGATCGCAGATATTGGTACAGGAAGCGGGGCGATTGCGATTAGTCTTGCTCTTGAATTATCGAATAGCAATGTAACAGCTGTTGATCTTTCAGAAGAAGCGCTCCACGTTGCAAAAGGAAATGCTCGTGATCTTCAAGCACCAATTACGTTTGTTCATGGTGATTTACTAGATCCTCTTAAAGGAAAAAAGGTCGATATTGTTGTATCGAATCCACCTTATATTTCAGAAGCCGATTACGAAGCACTAGATCCGCTTGTACGCGATCATGAGCCGATTCAGGCACTCGTCGGAGGAGAAGATGGATATGACTTGTATCGCCGTCTTGCAACCGATCTTCCGGACATGATTGCAAGCCCAGGGTTAATTGGGTTTGAAGTGGGAGAAACACAAGCAAGAACGGTAGCAGGTATGTTAGAAGCTTCGTTCGGGAATCGGATTCAAGTTGAAGTTGTCAAAGACATTAGCGGCAAAGAACGCATGGTATTTGGTGTTGTAAACTAGTCTCGTCGAATCTACTCATATTCTGGTGAAGAGTTATACGTTTAGAACGTGTAATTCTGGCCAGAATGAGAGCTAGAAGGGCGGGATACAAGATGATGAATCAAAAAGGACTTATAAATCTATTAATCTCCATTTTTATTCTTGCTTCAAGTCTCCAGGGTTCTGAAGGAGTATCAGCAAACCAGGTGATTCCAGACGAAGCGATTCGTCTTCGTATTCTAGCAAATAGCAATAGCGATGAAGATCAAACGGTAAAACGCCAAATTCGTGATCAGGTAAATGAATCTATAAATGGTTGGGTTGCTGATTTAACGTCAATCGAAGCGTCACGTAACGTGATTAAAAGTCAGTTAGGTGAGATTGAGAAGATTGTTAGAACGGAGCTTGAAAAAGTAGGAAGCAGTGAATCATTTTCCGTGAAGTTTGAAGAAGTAGGTTTCCCAACAAAATTGTATGGTGATTTTGTGTATCCTGCAGGAAATTATGAAGCGGTACTGATTACAATCGGTGAAGGACTTGGGGATAACTGGTGGTGTGTACTTTTTCCGCCACTATGCTTTCTGGACTTCTCCAATGGTGATGCCGTACAAGCAGCAGGCGATGAAGAAACGGTTGAAGAACCTTCAGAAGAAGTGGAAGTTGAATTCTTTCTTGTGAAACTAATCGATGGAATTAGCGATTGGATTAAGGGAATATTTAAATAGATAGTCTATTATCCTCCTTTTACGCATAAGACCATAACAGAACGGTTTTGTGCTCTTTAAAGAAGAATGAAGGAGGATGATTCATTTGTTTCTAATAAGAAAAGCAACAGCAAAAGACGAATGTGCCGTTTGGAACATTGTAAAAGGATCTGGTCTTGAAGTGGACGGGCTACCTGAAATTGAATCATTTCTAATTGCAGAGACAGAAACGAAAGAACTTTATGGTGTGATTGGGCTTGAAACGTTCGGAGGTGCAGGACTTCTGCGAGCGCTTGTTTTGAACAGCTCGCACTCAACTTCTGAAGGATTGCTGAAGTTCTTTGATTCAGTCATTCAATATGCAAAGAAAACAAAAGTGGACGAGTTGTATCTCACGTCTAATGAAGAGTCGTTTTTCTTCCAAGTTTTTGGTTTCTCGACAATTAACGTAGAAGATTTACCGATTCAAATGCAAAGCAATAGGTTATTCACAGATCAAGAAAGTAATCGAGTCATTATGAAGAAACGGTTAGTTTAGCTTGGCTCATCAACAATGTTATACACAAAACGAACGTATGTTATCCACACAATGTGGATGAGTGGTGGAAAAGCAAAAAGGAAGCGTTTTTACAAAACATGTAGAAATCTGTGGAATAACCACTTATTATCCCGAAATAAGCGGGTTTACTAGTCTTTATCAAGTAAGAGGGTGAATAAAGTGGAAGGTATCCACACAAATGTTTGGTATGTGGATGAAAATGTGGACAGCGATAAATGTTATCCACAGATTGTGGAGGCAGCGCAGTTACTAAAACAGAATGAAGTGATCGCTTTTCCAACAGAAACTGTTTATGGTCTTGGAGGAAATGCCTTATCTGAAAAGGCTGTCGCAAAAATCTTTGAAGCAAAAGGACGTCCTGCAGACAATCCACTCATTGTACACGTTGCATCTCGTCCACATGTGGAAAAGTTAGTAACGACTATTCCGAAGCAAGCTGATCAATTAATGAATGCATTCTGGCCAGGTCCATTGACAATTGTCTTACCTGGGGGAGAGAGTGTGGCATCAAATGTAACAGCTGGTCTTGATACGGTTGCGATTAGAATGCCTGATCATCCGGTCGCACTGGCGTTACTTACGGCAGCGAATTTGCCACTAGCAGCTCCAAGTGCGAATTTATCTGGTAAACCAAGCCCAACATCGGCGCAACACGTTATTCATGATCTGGATGGTCGGATTGCTGGAGTTGTGGATGGAGGTTCAACTGGAGTTGGATTGGAATCGACAGTCGTTGATTGTTCTGGCGATATTGTGACGATTCTTAGACCAGGTGGCGTGACGAAAGAGCAGCTTGAAGAAGTTGTTGGCGAAGTGAAAATTGATCCAGCGCTTAGTGATGATGGCCATCAGCCTAAGTCGCCTGGAGTTAAATATAAGCATTATGCACCGACAGCACCGGTTACACTTGTGGATGGTTCTTATTCGTTTATTCAACAAATTGTGGATAAACGAAGAGCAGAAGGACTGAAGGTTGGTGTATTGGCAACAGAAGAGTCCAAAGAATTATTGAGCGCCGACGTTGTAATACCATGTGGATCTAAAGAGGAGCTTATTACGGTCGCTAATCGATTATATGATGTACTAAGGAAATTCGATGAATCGAACGTGGATGAAATATATAGCGAAGTATTTACGCATGAAGGTGTGGGGGCAGCTGTTATGAATCGTTTATCGAAAGCCGCTAACAATCGAATCATCAAAGAATAAAAGAAGGCTCTTTTCTAAAAGATTGTTGCTTTTAAAACAATTATTGAATAAAACTCAACACTTCGCTGATTGGAGCGCAAGGATGCTCACCGCCCGCCCCGCGGAAAGCGAGCATTCTGGAGCGGAAATCAATCACTTATAGCAACAAGTGTCTACGAAAAAAGCCTAAAAGAAAGACCCGCTTATTATCCTGAGCGGGTCTTTCTAATTTGCTAGCGTCTCTTTTGAACATATTCTTCAATCATGGCGTTCGTTACATAAGTACGTGTTGGAATGCTTCCTTGTTTCGCAAGTTCATTAATCTGAGAGGCAAGTTCATTGATACGATCTGTTGTGAAAGGTTCGTTTGCTTCACAACGATCAACGGCAGCTGTAATAGCAGCTTCCCGTTCTTTGTCTAACTGTATAAATAAACTAATCTCGCGGTTTTTTTGGCGAAGCTGATCTGAAATTCCTTTGTGAACGCTCATCGTTTTAGTACCTCCAATTTGGCTCTTCTAAAAGCTTTACCCTTAGTGAGCACTTCTTACTCTATTATTCATTCTTTCCCTTCTAATTTCAAGTGGACACGCATAAATGTTGAATAGCACGTCCCGGGAGGAGATGGAATGATTTCCACTGCGTTAATTGGAGAGCTTGCAACGTTAAGCATAATGGCATTTGCTCTCGGTATGGATGCTTTTTCAGTTGGACTTGGAATGGGAATGATTCCTTTGCGACTTCGCCAAATTGCCAAAATCGGTGCGGTTATTGGCCTGTTTCATATGGGAATGCCACTTGCTGGCATGTTGATCGGACGTTTCTTATCAGAGCATTTCGGTACAATCGCAACAATGATTGGTGGAGGGTTATTGCTTTTGTTAGGCCTTCAGATGGGACTATCCTCGCTTTCTTCAAGTGATAAGCCATTCGTAACACCACTAGGTTTTGGTTTACTGCTTTTTTCATTAAGTGTTAGCCTTGATAGTTTTTCAGTTGGGTTAAGTCTCGGAATTTACGGTGCACGCGTTTTTGTAACGATTATCCTGTTCGGTATTATCAGTATGATGTTAACTTGGGCAGGCTTAATGATGGGACGCAAATTTCAGCATTACATCGGATCATACAGCGAGTTGCTTGGCGGTTGTATTCTATTTGGTTTTGGACTTAAACTACTCATTATATAAAAAAGGCTTTCTTCGGAGACATAGTTGCGATAAGAGTAGGGGTTGGTTTCCACTCCAGGATGCTCGCTTTCCGCGGGGCGGGCGGTGAGCCTCCTCGTCGCTAACGCTCCTGTGGGGTTTCACCTGTCCCGCTAGTCCCGCAGGAGTCGAGCACCTTCCGTTCCAACCAACCTTGAAGTGTTACTTTCTATACCAAATCCCTTAAAAAACAACCATCTTCAAGAAAAAGCCCTTAAAAAAAGCCGCTGAGAACTCAGCGGCTTTTTCTTTGGGGTTAATCGGTAATCCCTTGTAGTAATCTCGCATATGGAGAATCAGCTGGCAGCATAATAACCGTTTCATCATTCAACGTCGTCTTATAAGATTCGAGTGTTCGGTATAGCTCATAGAACGCTGGATCTTTACTAAAGGCTTTGTTGTAGATCTTCGCTGCTTCTGATTCACCTTCGGCTCGAATTTCCTGAGCATCAGCATCAGCTTTTGCTAGAATCGTAGCGACTTCTTTATCGGTTTCTGCTTTAATACGGTCTGAATCAGCGTCACCTTGCGATAAGTATTCCTGAGCTTTCGATTCCCGTTCTGAAATCATACGTTGGAAAACGGATTGTTCGTTCGCATCAGGGAGGTCCGTTCGCTTCATTCGTACATCCGTTACATGAATGCCATAAGCATCACGCTCAAGCAACTTATTAACACGTTCACGTACGTTGTCATTGAAACTACCTCGATTTGATTTTTCTTCGTTAATGATTTCTTCGTATTCCAGTTGCCCTAGTTCTGAACGAATCACAGAGAAAATGAATTCTCCCATTTTCGCTTCTGCGTTTTCGATTGTCCTCGCGTTTGTAATCATATCCTTTGGATCGCTTACAGACCAGACAGCATAATTATCAACGGTCATTCGCTTTTTATCTTTCGTTGTAATTTCCTCAGGATTCACATCGTAAAGCATTTGGTATTTTGGAAGAGTTGTCGTTGATTGGATAAATGGAATTTTGAATTTTAATCCAGGCTCCGTTTCAATTTTGACAACATCACCAAACTGTCGAATAACTTTATATTCTCCTTCTTTCACGACGAACACTGTGCTGAAAATCGAGCCGATGATGATGATAAGCAGAACGATAAGCAATGCGTTTTTAACGATTTTACGAGGATTCATGTTCCGGCGATGCTCATCCATATTAAAAACGTTTTGATCACTCATTCGTTTCACTTCCCTTCGGCTTTTCAGTCGTCGTTTTGTTTTCTTTCGCCGGCTGAATTGGCAGGTACTTTACCGTATCTCCGCCTTCATCTGTAATATAAATTTTCGTATCAGGAAGAACTTCCTCAAGCGTCTCGAGCACAAGTCGCTGTCGTGTAATATCAGGGTTGTCTTTAAATTCGTTGTATAATGCATTAAATGTAGCGACGTCCCCGCGAGCTTGCTCGATACGCTGCGCTTTATCTCCTTCAGCTCGAGAGATCCGTGCATCTTTTTGGCCTTCTACAACGCTTAGTTCTTGATTCTTGTATTTTCTAGCACCATAAATTGTTGTTTCCTTCTGCTCACGAGCATCTACAACGTTCGTAAATGCTTTACGTACTTCATCATTCGGAAGTTCAACATCCTGGAGCTTTACATCTAGAATGGAGATTCCAATCTCATAGCGATCAATTAATTTTGTTAGGATATCACGCACATTTCCTTCAATCTCCGCTTTACCTGATGTAAGCGCTTCGTCTATTTCAGAGCTTCCAATAACGCCACGTAGAGAAGCGGATGTTGCGTTATAAAGAATTTCTTTCGGTTCATCTGAATAGTAGAGGAATTGTTTTGGGTTCGTAATTCGCCACTGAACTACGAGGTCGGCGAGAACAATATTCTCATCCCCTGTGACCATTTTTGTTTCTTCTGGATAATCAACGATCTCCCCATCTTCTTCATCATAGCCGAATGTTAAGCTGAACGTTTCTCTTGGTAGAATGTCAACCTGTTGTATCGGCCACGGTAACTTGAAGTGAAGCCCGGCTTCGCTAATTTCTTCATCTACCTTTCCAAATGTCATGATAACCGCCTGTTCAGATTCGTCGACTGTATACCAGCTTGTAACAAGAATAACCCCTAGTAAAAGAAACAGTACGATGGATCCGGATAGGATGACGATTTTTCTTTGAGACATATGATTTCCCCCCTTGATTTGCTTATAACAAGTATTACGTCTAGTTAACAAAAAGGTTTCAGAATTCCCATCATTTTTCACATTTATTCTCGCTTGATAGAGGGTGGATTTATCCATCGTCATCTCTCATAATAAAGAGAGAAGGGAAGTGGTCATGGTGAGAGTATTATTTGTCTGCACAGGAAACACATGCCGCAGTCCAATGGCTGAAGTGGTTTTAAAGAATAAAGACGTTGCGATTGAAGCGAAATCAGCAGGCGTTTTTGCGGCGAACGGTTCGCCAGCTAGTCGTCAGGTTGAGATTCTTTTTGAAGAGAAGAATATTCCGTTCGCGCATACTGCGCAAATGCTCGATCGACGGCTTGCAGAGTGGGGAGACATCGTGTTGACGATGACAAGTAGTCATAAAGCGCTCGTCCTTCGAGATTTCCCAGAGCTTGCTGAGAACGTATATACATTGAAAGAATTTGCAGTTGGTGAGGACGAAGAGAAATACAATGAGTATCATCAGAAAGCGGCTGAAGTTGAAATGAAGCGTGCGGCTTTTCTGCATGATATTACGAGCTTCGAAGGTGAAGCAGAACAAACAAAGCGTCAGCAGTTTGAAGAAGAGCTAAAGAAGGATCTTGAAGAACTCCAATTGCTCCAGTCCAAGCTTCCTTCATTAGATATTTCCGATCCATTCGGCGGTACAATTGAGCAGTATCGGGAAACCTATGCTGAAATAGAAGCCGCAATAGATCGAATGGTTGAAAAAATAAATAACGACAATGGTTTGGAGGAATAATCATGCGAGTAGCTATTGGAGCAGATCATGCAGGTGTAAACATTAAGGAAGATATCATCCATATTATTAAAGAACTTGGCATGGACGTCATTGATCTCGGGTGTGATTGCAATGAATCAGTCGATTACCCGGATTATGCTATTCCGGTTGCTGAAAAAGTAGCTTCTGGTGAAGCAGACCGAGGCATTCTAATTTGTGGAACGGGTATCGGAATGTCGATTGCCGCTAACAAAGTGAGTGGCATTCGCTGTGCCCTTGTCCATGATCTCTTCAGTGCGAAAGCAACGAGACTCCACAATGACTCGAATGTGCTTGCAATGGGTGAACGCATCATTGGACCTGGTCTTGCTTCAGAAATTGCAAAGGTGTGGCTAGAAACTGAGTATGAAGCAGGTCGTCATGCAAAACGTGTTAGTAAAATAACAGAGTATGAAGCAAGAGCATAAGGAGGCGTTACGTATGGAGGAACAAACAGTCCGTAATCTAGCGCAGCATACGCTTGAAGCGCTACAAGATCTGCAAGTGGATGCCCGTCTTTCGAATCGTCACTTACTTGTAATTGGGATGAGTTCAAGTGAAGTTATTGGTGAGCGAATCGGTACAGCCGGTACAACTTCTGCTGCTGAAGTTATCTACGAAAGTGTTCAATCCTTTCAGAAGGAAACGGGCGTTCAGCTTGCGTTTCAATGCTGTGAGCATTTAAATCGTGCTCTTGTTGTGGAACGAGAGACAGCTTATGCGAAAGGCTATGATATTGTAGCGGCTGTTCCGACGATGCGAGCGGGTGGCTCCATGGCAACGCTTGCCTATTCGCAGTTGAGTGATCCTGTCCTTGTTGAGTTCATTTCTGCTGATGCCGGAATCGACATTGGTGATACGTTTATTGGTATGCACATTCGACATGTGGCAGTACCAGTAAGAAGCAGACATAAGTCAATTGGACATGCGCACTTAACGATGGCCAGGTCAAGACCTAAGTTAATAGGGGGAGAACGAGCGTCATATCTTGGGAAAAATGAACACTGTTTTTAGTCTTAAAACCGAACAATAATTTACTTCATTAATTCAATATACGGTTCCGTACTTCTATGGTACAATGCAAACTAGATTGAATCACTCCTGTTCGTGCAAACGAATGGAAATTTGTGTGGGATGGAAAGGGGATATCAATGCAAAACCTAGCAAAGCAGGATCAAGAACTTTTACAGGCAATGAAAGATGAGCTTGGCAGACAGCGCAGCAAGATAGAACTAATCGCATCAGAGAACTTTGTGTCACAAGCCGTTATGGAGGCACAGGGGTCTGTTCTTACAAACAAATATGCGGAAGGCTATCCTGGTCGCCGTTATTATGGTGGTTGTGAATATGTCGATGTCGCTGAAAATATTGCAAGAGATCGCGCGAAGCAGTTATTTGGTGCAGATCATGTCAACGTTCAGCCTCACTCAGGTGCACAGGCGAATATGGCTGTTTATTTCACGATCCTTGAGCAGGGAGATACTGTTCTAGGAATGAACCTTTCACACGGTGGACATCTCACACACGGAAGTCCAGTTAACTTCAGTGGTGTCCAGTATAACTTCGTTGAGTATGGCGTAGACAAAGACTCCGAGCGCATTAACTATGATGATGTTCTTGAGAAAGCAAAAACACATCGTCCGAAATTGATTGTAGCTGGTGCAAGTGCTTATCCACGTGAAATCGATTTTAAACGATTCCGTGAAATTGCAGATGAAGTAGATGCTTACTTAATGGTCGATATGGCGCATATCGCTGGACTAGTTGCTACAGGTCATCACCAGAATCCTGTTCCATATGCAGACTTTGTTACAACGACAACACACAAAACGCTTCGCGGCCCTCGCGGAGGAATGATCCTCTGTAAAGAAGAGTACGCGAAGAAGATTGATAAGTCGATTTTCCCTGGTATCCAGGGTGGACCGCTTATGCACGTGATTGCTGCTAAAGCAGCTGCATTTGGTGAAGCACTTTCTGATGATTTCAAAACTTATTCTGAGAACGTAATTGCTAATGCAAGAAAGTTAGCTTCCGCTCTTGAAAAAGAAGGCATCAACCTTGTATCGAATGGTACAGATAACCACCTAGTGCTTCTAAATCTACAGAGCCTTGATATTACAGGTAAAGTAGCTGAAAAAGCTCTTGATGATATTGGAATTACAACAAACAAGAATACAATTCCATTTGATCCACAAAGCCCATTTGTTACAAGCGGTCTAAGAATTGGTACAGCAGCCGTAACATCTCGTGGTTTTGGAGAAGCGGAAATGGTAGAAATCGCAAGCATCATCGGCGACGTACTTAAAGAGCTTGAGAACGAAGAAGTTCTTAAAAAAGCTGAAGAACGTGTTCAAGCACTAACTGACAAATTCCCAATGTATGAGGAACTAACTTATTAAATGTAGTGGTGTTAATTAAAAGAGCCACACTTGGCAGATTGAAACGGAAGGATGCTCGACTCCTGCGGGACAAGCGGGACAGGTGAGACCCCACAGGAGCGTTAGCGACGAGGAGGCTCACCGCCCGCCCCGCGGAAAGCGAGCATCCTGGAGTGGAAATCAACCACTTTTATAGAAACAACGTCTACGAAGGCAGCCTTATATAGTTTCTAAAGCCGGAAGAAGCACAAACTTCCGGCTTTTTTATAGGGCTAACGGAAACTTTTAAGCGGAAAGTATAATTGTGAATATTTCATCATCTTAGAAAGCCTTGAACCGAAGCGTGTTTTTCTGTAAAATTGCCAAGAAGATTTGTGAACGAAATTAAAGAAAAGGGGAGTGCATACGATGGGTAAAGTATACGTGTTCGATCATCCATTGATTCAGCATAAGCTTACATACATTCGTGACGAGAAAACGGGAACGAAAGAATTCCGAGAACTTGTCGACGAAGTAGCTGCACTAATGGCTTATGAAATTACAAGAGAGCTTCCAACTGAAGAAGTGATGGTGAAAACGCCAGTAACAGAGGCAAAATCAAAAGTTCTTTCTGGTAAGAAGCTTGGACTAGTTCCAATCCTTAGAGCAGGTCTTGGGATGACTGATGGAATTCTAAAGCTAATCCCAGCTGCAAAAGTAGGACACGTCGGTCTTTACCGTGATCCTGAAACACTCCAGCCAGTTGAGTACTACGTAAAGCTTCCACCTGATATCGAAGAGCGTGAATTCATCGTAATCGATCCAATGCTCGCAACTGGTGGGTCTGCTGTTGAAGCGATCAACTCCCTTAAGAAACGCGGCGCAAAGAACATTAAGATGATGTGTCTAATTGCAGCACCTGAAGGCGTTGAGCTTCTAAATGAAGCACATCCTGACGTTGATATTTACATTGCGGGTCTTGATGAGAAACTGAACGAAAAAGGATATATTGTTCCAGGTCTTGGCGATGCCGGTGACCGCCTATATGGAACGAAGTAAAAAATAGACGAAAGACTCCCCCAATTTGTTTAGGGGAGTCTTTTTTTTATTGCATCTAAGATTGTTGTTATGGTGGTCTTCAATAGAATCTATATAAAAAACCACACTCAGCTGATTGGAGCGGAAGGATGCTCGACTCCTGCGGGACTAGCGGGACAGGTGAGACCCCGCAGGCACGCCCCAGCGTGCCGAGGAGGCTCAGCGCACGCCCCAGCGTGCCGAGGAGGCTCAGCGCCCGCCCCGCGGAAAGCGAGCATCCTGAAGCGGAAATCAACCGCACATTAGTTAAGATCCTACTACATAAAAGGAAGAGCAGAAATTGTCGGATGACTGTAAATGTGAAAGAATAGTGACAATATTCGATATGAAATACAGGTAATCATTCCCTGTTAAAGACCAATATATCAACTCAGCTCCTGAAAGCGCTACTATTGCTTGTCATGCTGGGTTTTTTAGAAGTAATTCTATTTGTGAAATTGATCACACCATTTCCCCCAAACACATTGACATGAAGAAGACCCTATTGTAGACTTACAAAGGGTATAGTGATAAGGTTTTCATTTGCTCTACACAACCTTTTAATTGACTTACCTTTTCGTAAAGGGGCGCTTGATTTGAAGGCGATGGCAATCCATACAACGATCCTATCTTACCTAGTTGGATCAATTCTTACGGGAATATTTGTTGGTAAGTGGATAGACAGCCTTTTCGACACCTTTCCACTTTTTCTAATCATCGGGCTTTTCATTGGTCTTGGTGGTGGAGTATATGGTTTGGTACGTCTTCTACATAAGTTTACAGGGGAAGATTAAATGACAGAATATACTCAAAGTTTCCGCCGCTACATGCAATTTACCCTGTATTTGCTCGCCATTTTCGTAATGGGTTGGGGGATTACCTCATATAAAGCAATATTCCTCGGGTTAATTCTTGGCACCATCTTAAGCATTTACAATCTATTCAACATGTTTCGTAAGGTCGATCGCCTTGGTGAAGCTACAGTAAAAGGGACAAAGGCAAGATCACTTGGTTTACTAACAAGACAAGCTGTTGCTGGACTCGCCGTACTGATTGCATTAAGATACCCAGAGTATTTCAATTTGCTAGGTGTGGTAAGTGGGTTAATGACAACCTACCTTATCATTCTCATAGATTCAATATCCAAAATACGCTTTAAGTAGGAAGAGAGGTGAAAAGCTGTTGGAACATCATGCACCTACAACTGAATTTTTAGGAATGACTTTCAATCTATCCAATGTCTTGATGATCACGATTGCTTCTGCCATTGTATTCATTCTTGCGGTAGTTACTACTCGCTCCTTAGCGATGCGACCTACGGGATTGCAGAACTTTATTGAGTGGGTAATGGACTTTGTAAAAGGACTTATTGGTTCAACGATGGATTGGAAAACCGGTGGACGTTTTCTGTTTCTCGGGATGACGATACTGATGTATATTTTTGTATCGAATATGCTTGGGCTACCGTTCGCCATCGCAATCGATTCTGAGCTTTGGTGGAAGTCTCCAACTGCAGATCCGACAATCACGCTAACTTTAGCAACGATGGTCGTGGTGTTAACACATTATTACGGTATTAAGATGAAAGGTGCAAAGGAGTATGGAAGAGGATTTGTTAGTCCACTGAAATTCTTATTCCCTTTCAAAATTATCGAAGAATTCTCGAACACCTTAACGCTTGGCCTTCGTCTTTATGGTAATATCTACGCTGGTGAAATTCTGCTTGGACTTCTCGCAGGACTCGGTGGCGCAGGAATTGCTGGAGCGCTTGGAGCCTTTCTTCCTATGCTCGTATGGCAAGGGTTTAGTATCTTTGTCGGTACAATTCAAGCGTTTATCTTTACAATGCTAACAATGGTTTACATTGCGCACAAAGTCGCAGACGACCATTAAAACAAGGTATCAATGAGTTATTATCATATAAAATATTTATGAATTATAAGGAGGAAATTTAGCATGGGTTTATTAGCAGCTGCAATTGCAGTAGGTTTAGCGGCAGTAGGTGCCGGTATTGGTAACGGTCTTATCGTAAAGAGTACAGTTGAGGGAATCGCTCGTCAGCCAGAACTTCGTGGTACGCTTCAAACAACAATGTTCATCGGTATTGCACTAGTTGAGGCACTTCCAATTATTGCGGTAGTTATTGCATTTATCGTAATGGGTCAATAATTTAATTAGATAAAGATACAGATTTGTTTCATGATGGCGGAGAAAGTTTCGAAATGAAACCTTCGCCTTTCGTTTTGTATGACCTCTGAAGGGAGTGAACACGGTGTTCAATAGTTTAATTCTAGGAGCAGGATTTGCTGCAGGCGATATCCTTTTCCAACTTGTTGCATTTATTGTCCTTCTTGCTTTACTTAAGAAGTTTGCATGGGGCCCGCTCATGGGCATCATGAAGGAACGTGAGCAGCACATTGCGAACGAAATCGACTCAGCTGAGAAGAATCGTAAGGAAGCTGAAGCATTCTTAGATGAGCAGCGCGAAGAAATGAAGCGTGTTCGTCAGGAAGCGAAAGCTATGCTTGAGAACCAGAAACAAATGGCTGACCAACAAGGTCAAGAATTGATCGAAGCGGCTCGCCTTGAATCTGAACGTTTGAAAGAAGCTGCTACAGCTGAAATCAAACGCGAACGCGAAAGTGCAGTTGCATCATTGCGTGAGCAGGTTGCATCACTATCAGTTATGATCGCATCAAAAGTTGTCGAGAAGGAACTTGATGAGCGTGCTCAAAAGCAGCTGATCGATGAGTATCTGGATCAGGCAGGCGATCAGAAATGAGTAGAGAACACGCAGTAATCGCAAAACGTTATGCCGGTGCTCTTTTTGACATCGCTCGTGAGAACGATAACGTCGAGCAAATCAAGAATGAGCTAACTGTTGTTAAAACTGTTTTTCATCAAACGCCAGATTTAATGAATGTGTTGAAGCATCCAAAATTCACAACAGCAGAGAAGAAGAACATGATCCAGACAAGCTTTGGATCGTCTCTCTCCACTCACGTGATGAATTTGCTTCTTACACTGATCGAACGAAAGCGTACTGCAATCGTCTTCGATCTTGTTGATCAATATGAAACGTTCGCTTATGAACAAAAGCAAACAGCAGCAGCGAAAGTTTATTCTGTGAAGCCTCTAACCGAAGAGGAGCAGATGAAGGTCTCTGCCGTATTTGCGAAACGAGTAGGCAAAACAACGCTTCACATCGAGAATGTAATCGATCCAACTCTAATCGGTGGTATTAAAGTACGTATCGGTAATCGCATTTTTGACGGAAGCATTAGCGGAAAACTTAAACGCATGGAACGAGAATTAGTTTCAGCGAAGAGCTAGAAGATAGGGGTGAATATGCATGAGCATCAATGCTGAAGAAATCAGTGCGCTGATCAAGCAGCAAATCGCAAATTATCAAACTGATATTAAAGTTGATGATGTTGGTACCGTTATCCAGATTGGTGATGGTATTGCTCGTGCCCACGGTCTCGATAACGTGATGGCAGGAGAGCTTGTTGAATTTTCAAACGGTGTTATGGGTATGGCTCAGAACCTAGAGGAGAGCAACGTTGGTATCATTATCCTTGGACCATACACTGAAATTCGTGAAGGCGATGAAGTACGTCGTACTGGACGCATCATGGAAGTTCCAGTCGGTGAAGAGCTTCTTGGCCGTGTTGTAAACCCTCTTGGACAACCTGTTGATGGACAGGGCCCACTAGGTACAACAAAAACTCGTCCGATCGAAAGCCCAGCTCCAGGGGTTATGGATCGTAAATCAGTACATGAGCCACTTCAAACAGGAATCAAAGCAATTGACTCTCTTATTCCAATCGGACGCGGACAGCGTGAGCTAATCATCGGTGACCGTCAGACTGGTAAGACTTCTATTGCAATCGATACAATCCTAAACCAAAAAGACGAAGATATGATCTGTATCTACGTTGCAATTGGTCAGAAAGAATCTACGGTACGTGGCGTTGTTGAAACGCTTCGTAAGCAGGGTGCACTTGATTACACAATCGTTGTAACTGCAGGCGCATCTCAGCCTTCTCCACTTCTTTTCCTTGCACCATATGCTGGTGTAACAATGGGTGAAGAATTCATGTATAACGGCAAGCACGTTCTTGTTGTATACGATGATTTAACAAAGCAGGCTTCTGCATATCGTGAACTTTCCCTACTACTTCGTCGTCCTCCAGGTCGTGAAGCATATCCAGGGGATGTATTCTATCTTCACTCACGCCTTCTTGAGCGTGCAGCGAAGCTTAGTGATGCAAAAGGAGCAGGTTCACTAACTGCCCTTCCGTTTATCGAAACACAAGCTGGTGACGTATCAGCTTATATCCCAACTAACGTTATCTCCATCACTGATGGACAGATCTTCCTTCAATCTGATCTCTTCTTCTCGGGTGTACGTCCAGCGGTTAACGCAGGTCTTTCTGTATCCCGTGTAGGTGGTTCCGCTCAGATTAAAGCGATGAAGAAAGTTGCCGGTACACTACGTCTTGACCTTGCATCATACCGTGAGCTAGAAGCATTTGCTCAGTTCGGATCTGACCTTGATAAAGCAACACAAGCGAAGCTGAACCGCGGTGCTCGTACGGTTGAAGTTCTTAAGCAGGGGCTAAACAAGCCACTTGCTGTTGAGAAGCAGGTTGCGATTCTTTACGCTCTAACTCGTGGATTCCTTGACGATATCCCGGTTAACGATATTACGCGTTTTGAAACTGAAATGATGACATGGATGGAACACAATAAGAAAGAAATCTTCAATACAATTCGTGAAACAAAAGCTCTTCCTGATGAAAAAGAATTCAACGCTGCAATCGAAGAATTCAAAAAGAGCTTCGCAGTATCTGAATAAGAGGGATGCGGCGGAAACGCCGCGGCCAGCTTAAAAGGTGGTGAAATGAATGGCATCTTTACGCGATATAAAGTCGAGAATTACGTCGACTAAGAAAACAAAGCAGATTACAAAAGCAATGCAAATGGTTTCTGCTGCGAAATTGAACCGTGCTGAAATGAATGCCAAGTCATTCGTTCCATACATGGAGAAAATTCAAGAAGTTGTTGGAAGCATTGCAAATGGATCGAGCGGCGGAAGTCATCCGATGTTAGAAAGCCGCGAAGTGAAGAAAACGGGTTATGTGGTAATCACATCCGACCGTGGACTTGCTGGGGCATACAATAGCTCGGTACTACGTCATGTGTATAGAACAATTAATGAGCGTCATAACTCAACTGATGAATACGCGATTATCGTAGCTGGTAAAGTAGGACTATCCTTCTTTAAAAAGCGCGGAATGCCTGTTGTTGAAAGTATCGTTGGTCTTTCTGATCAGCCTGCTTTTGCAGACATTAAAGACATCGCGTCTCGAACAGTCGGTATGTTTGAAGATGGAGCTTTCGATGAGCTTTACCTTTATTACAACCATTATGTAAGTGCCATTCAGCAAGATTTAACGGAAAGAAAGCTTCTTCCGTTAACCGATATTGAGACAGGTGGAGGCAAATCACTCGCAAGCTACGAGTATGAGCCATCAGAAGAAGAAATTCTTGAAATCCTCCTTCCTCAATATGCTGAAAGCTTGATTTACGGAGCGCTTCTCGATGCGAAAGCAGCAGAGCACGCATCCCGTATGACAGCGATGAGAAGTGCGACAGACAATGCGGACGATCTTATCGGCGACCTTACACTTTCTTACAACCGTGCTCGTCAGGCTTCAATCACTCAGGAACTTACTGAGATTGTAAGTGGAGCGGCTGCACTGGAATAGTTTTAAAACACTAATGCTACATAAGAGATCGTCGATCTCTTATGAGCAGCTTAAAGCAAGTTAGGAGGGAACAGGATGAACAAGGGATACATTACCCAGGTTATGGGTCCGGTTGTAGACGTTAAGTTTGAGAGCGGCAAGCTCCCAGAAATCTACAACGCCCTTAAAGTTAATTATATCGCTCAAACTGGTGCCGAAGAGAGCATCGAATTGACGCTTGAAGTCGCGCTTCACCTTGGCGATAACTCTGTTCGTACCGTAGCAATGGGTTCAACAGACGGACTTGTACGTGGAGTTGAAACACTCGATACAGGTGCACCAATCTCCGTTCCAGTTGGAGATATCACACTAGGACGTGTATTTAACGTACTAGGTGAGAAAATCGACCTTAATGAAGAGATCGGCGAAGTTCGCCGCGATCCGATTCACCGTCTTGCACCGGTATTCGATGAACTTTCAACAACTACTGAGATTCTTGAAACAGGAATCAAAGTAGTAGATCTTCTTGCACCTTACGTTAAAGGTGGTAAGATCGGTCTCTTCGGTGGTGCCGGTGTAGGTAAAACGGTACTTATCCAGGAACTGATCAACAACATCGCACAAGAGCACGGCGGTATCTCTGTATTCGCTGGTGTAGGTGAACGTACGCGTGAAGGTAATGACCTTTACTACGAGATGACTGATTCTGGCGTTATTAAGAAAACAGCAATGGTATTCGGTCAAATGAACGAACCACCAGGTGCACGTATGCGTGTTGCCCTTTCAGGTCTTACAATGGCAGAGTACTTCCGTGATGAGCAAGGACAAGACGTTCTTCTCTTTATCGATAACATCTACCGCTTTACACAAGCTGGTTCAGAGGTATCGGCATTGCTTGGACGTATGCCATCAGCAGTAGGTTACCAGCCTACACTTGCTACTGAGATGGGTCAACTTCAAGAGCGTATTACGTCAACTAACAAAGGTTCTGTTACTTCAATCCAGGCAATCTACGTACCAGCTGATGACTATACTGACCCGGCTCCGGCAACGACGTTTGCTCACCTTGATGCAACAACGAACCTTGAACGTAAATTATCTGAACAAGGTATCTACCCTGCGGTGGATCCACTTGCTTCAACTTCTCGTGCGCTTTCTCCGGAAATCGTTGGAGATGAGCACTACAACACTGCGCGTGAAGTGCAACAAACACTTCAGCGTTACAAAGAGCTTCAAGATATCATCGCAATTCTTGGTATGGATGAGCTTTCTGACGAAGATAAGCTAACTGTTTCTCGCGCTCGTCGCATTCAGTTCTTCCTTTCTCAGAACTTCCACGTAGCTGAACAGTTCACTGGACAAAAAGGCTCTTACGTACCAGTTAAAGAAACAATCAAAGGATTTAAAGAAATCCTTGATGGTAAACACGATGATATTCCAGAGGACGCATTCCGTCTTGTTGGAACAATTGAAGAAGTAGTAGAAAAGGCAAAACAGATAGCGTAAATAAAAAGTAGGGCGGAGACCCATAGGCCTTCGCTCTCACTTTTGGCTATTTGGGCGATAAGCCAGCTTTTCTAATTACGATCACACCCAGGGAGGGGTACGATGAATACATTGAAAGTCAGTGTAGTCACCCCTGACGGCCCGGTATACGAAGGGGAAGCTGAATTAGTCAGCGTAAAAGCAAAGAGCGGTGAGCTCGGTATTTTACCAGGACACATTCCGCTTGTTGCCCCTCTTACAATCAATGCGGTTCGTTTCAAAAATGGAGCGGATACACTATTACTGGCCGTTAGCGGTGGGTTTGTTGAAGTAAGACCAAAGCAGGTGACAATCCTTGCTGAGTCTGCTGAATTACCTTCTGATATTGACGTGGAACGCGCACGTGCAGCGAAGGAAAGAGCGGAACAACGCTTGAATCAAGCGAAGCAGGACAATGTTGATTTCAGACGCGCTGAGCTAGCGCTTAAGCGTGCAATCAACCGCCTGGATTTGACAGGTAAATAAAAAGCATCAGAGGTGCAAACCTCTGATGCTTTTTTTATGTCTCATTTCTAAAGAAGGATTTTGATAAGGCTTTTTCGGAGAGATTGTCGTTATTAATTGGTTGATTTCCGCTCCAGGATGCTCGCTTTCCGCGGGGCGGGCGGTGAGCCTCCTCGGCGCGCTTGGGCGCGCCTGCGGGGTCTCACCTGTCCCGCTAATCCCGCAGGAGTCGAGCATCCTTCCGCTCCAATCAGCTATGTGTAACCTCTCATACGAAAAACCTATTATAAAAGAGCATATATAAAGAAGCTCACTGTTCACACTGTGGAAAGAGAGCATCTCAGAGTGGAAATCAACTGCTACTCTTATCGCAACAATGTGTATAAAGCTTATTTTGATTTGTTAATGTGCATCATGTCACCATATCAAGTAACTTATTAATTGTTTTCCAATTGCGAATCGTTGCTTTGGGATCGAGCTTATTAAGTTTAGGGATTACCTTGGCATTCCGAATGCTGTCATAGAAAAGAAGATATACGTCCCTGCCATGGACATGAAATTCCTCTTTCTCAAAGGTACAAGACGATAAAGTTGTATTGGCTTCTTGGGAAGGATATTCAGATAAAAGCGCCACATATAAACTTTCCCCCGTAGAAGATGCTTCTGCTTTAGAAAGCTGTTCTTTACTGAAAGGACAGCTTTCTCTTATATTCTCTACCTCCTTAGCTGTTCTCAAGACAACTGGAACGGTTAAATCAAATGTTGCTTTTATTTGTTTTTCAATTCTATCGCATAAGCTATCTTTTGGTTGATCTGAATCGAACAAGAGATTTCCACTCTGAATATACGTCTTTACATTGTTTAGATTCATTTCTTCAAGCATAGTTCTCAAATCAGCCATTTTGATTTTATTTCTGCCACCAACGTTGATTCCTCGTAAAAACCCAATGTAATTCGTCAACGAGCCACCCCTCACTTTTTCGATCTTACCAAATCTAATTCGCTGAGGTTCCTGAAGTTCCTTTTTGAATGTAGTGGTTTAGAGATAATCGACTTCTGTAATAACCTTTAATTGTTTTCGATCATAGACTTCATTCCATTTCTCCTTAGGATGAAGAAAATGACTCTTCTTTAAATAATCAGAGTAATAGGTAGCGAGTAGCTCCGATAAATATGAGCGAATGTTCTCGATATCTTGATCTGTAAGAATTTCAGTATCATCTAGTGCGTTTCGTTTCATAATAAACAATTCTTTTTCTTCACTTGTAGCGAACTTTTTAAAATAACCCCACATATGCTCTAGTGTTGTCCGCATACCTTTTCTAGTGTAAGGAAGTTTTAGCGTGTCCTTCAATAAGGTGTAAACGCCTAGAAGCTGTTCGTTCGATTCGGCATTCTTTAATGCAGTACTAACGTTTTTGTAATGCTCGTACCCTTTTGCCATAACGGTATATTTGTTTCGCGCCCAAAGTTTTTCGGTTAATGTTCGGATTCGTTTAGTAGACATAAGACCACCTCTGCTCGAAATTTTAAAAAAACTTCCCAAGAAAAGCAAGAATAAGGTAAGAGATGTTGAATTAGTATACAAGACTAGCATATTTAGCAGCACGATGAGAGGAGAGACCTGCATGGGTGAATCGCTTAACGTGTACCAGAATAGTTACCTCTTTGTTATTATGTTTCTTATCCTTGCCCTTCTACTTCCAGCTATCGCTCTAACTGCTGGGAGATTCCTACGCCCATCAAAGCCATCCGCAGAAAAACAAACAACCTATGAAAGCGGCATTGAGCCGTTCCACCAAAGCTGGATTCAGTATAATGTCCGATATTATTTATTCGGATTGTTATTTGTCATTTTCGATGTCGAAACCGTTTTCTTATACCCGTGGGCAGTTGCCTATCAGAAACTCGGTTTCTTTGCATTTATTGAAATGATGCTCTTCATCATCATGCTCTTTATTGGCTTACTATACGCATGGAAGAAGAAGGTGTTGAAATGGATCTGAATTTAGAAAACATTACACCAGAAGAATACGAAGAAATGAAGCAAAATGTCTTTCTAGCAACGCTCGAGAATGTAAAAGCCTGGGCGAGAAGTAACTCACTCTGGCCACTTACTTTTGGGCTTGCTTGTTGTGCCATAGAAATGATGGGATCTGGTGCATCGCATTATGATTTGGACCGCTTCGGAACATTCTTCCGAACATCTCCAAGGCAGTCTGACGTCATGATTGTATCGGGAACCGTTACGAAGAAGATGGCTCCAGTCCTAAAGCGTCTCTACGATCAAATGCCTGAACCGAAGTGGGTCATTGCAATGGGATCCTGCGCAACAGCTGGAGGCCCTTATATCAATTCATATGCCGTTGTAAAAGGGGTCGATCAAATTGTGCCGGTCGATGTCTATATTCCAGGTTGTCCACCGAATCCCGCTGCCCTTATCTACGGAATAAATAAGCTACAGGAGAAAATTCGATACGAAGCACGAACTGGAAAGCGGGTGACCAATCGATGACCGATGGGAAGACACCTGAAGAGCTAGCTGAAGAAAAACGAAAAGCCGTTGAGGATGCAAAGAGAAAAGCAGCAGAGCTTAGAAAAGAGCGAGAAAAACGGAATGCTACAGAGGCAAACCCAGAAGAAGATCTAGACCTCGCCAAAAAGAAAGCCGTAGCAGCAGCGAAGGCGAAAGCGGCAGCACTTCGAAAGAAAAAAGAGCTTGAATCTAGTACGGCAACCGAATCACCGGAAGAAAGCGAAGAATCATCTGGAGAAGAAGAAGATCTAGACCTCGCCAAAAAGAAAGCCGTAGCAGCAGCGAAGGCGAAAGCGGCAGCGCTTCGAAAGAAAAAAGAGCTTGAGTCTAGCACAGCAACCGAATCACCGGAGGAAAGCGAAGCCCCTTTTGGAGAAAAGGATGTCGACCTCGCCAAAAAGAAAGCTGTTGCCGCAGCAAAAGCCAAAGCAGCTGCTCTCAAGAAAAAGAAAGAATCAGGGGAGACTGGGGTCTATGATGATAAAGCGAAAGCGGCTGCAGCCGCTAAGGCAAAGGCCGCTGCATTAACGAAGAAAGCAGAAAAAGAGAGTGGCGACGATGACAAGGCGAAAGCAATCGCAATTGCCAAGGCAAAAGCTAAAGCAAAAGCTGCCGCGGCGGCTAAGGCGAAGGGAGCAAAGCCTAAAGAACCTGTTGTTGAGGAAGAGAAGCCGTCACATAATCAGCCAGTATTAGATGGTTATGTACAGATCATTCGAGAGAACCTCGGTGAAGACCTATTAGAAGATGCGTACATCAATAGACTCGCAAAACATGTCCCAACTCTTGTTGCTAGGAAAGAGACGTATTTTAAGCTCGCTCAGTTTCTCAAATACAACGAGCTTCTTGCTTTTGATTATTTGTCTGAAACGCATGGAACGGATTTTGAAACGCATATGGAGATTTACAATCATTTTTATTCGTATCAGAACAATCAAAGTGTTGCTTTGAAAGTGAAGCTAGACCGGAATGAACCTGTCATTGATTCGCTAACTTCGCTTTGGGAGGGGGCAAACTGGCCTGAACGAGAAGGCTATGATTTGCTGGGTATTAGGTTTAAGGGACATCCAAACTTAACGAGAATCATGATGCCAGATGATTGGGTTGGTCATCCGCTCAGAAAAGACTATGAACCGTATGATGTGGAGGTGTAGCGATGATTCGTACTGAGGAAATGCTATTGAATGTTGGACCGCAGCACCCCAGTACACACGGCGTGTTTCGCATTGTCCTGAAAATAGACGGTGAGATTATTAAGGAAGCAACGCCTGTCATAGGTTACCTTCACAGAGGGACGGAGAAGATTGCGGAGAATCTTCAATACACGCAAATCATTCCTTATACAGACCGGATGGATTACCTTGCAGCTATGACGAACAACTACATCCTCTGTCATGCGGTGGAGACAATGATGGCGATGGAAATTCCGGAGCGAGCTGATTATCTACGTGTGATTGTTATGGAGCTTGGGAGAATTGCGAGTCACCTTGTCTGGTTTGGAACGTACTTGCTTGATATTGGTGCGATGAGTCCGTTTCTTTACGCGTTTCGTGAGCGCGAGGCGATTATCAATCTATTAACGGAAATTTCGGGTGGTAGATTGACGTTTAACTATATGCGCGTTGGTGGGGTGAAGTGGGATGCTCCTGACGGATGGATTGATAAAGTGCGAGAGTTTGTACCTTATATGAGAGAGCAGCTTGCTGGGTACCACGACCTTGTGACAGGTAATGAAATTTTCATGGCGAGGATCAAAGGGGTAGGAGCGTACTCGAAAGAAGATGCGCTGTCTTATTCCTTAAGCGGTGCGAATCTTCGATGTACAGGTGTGAAGTGGGACCTTAGGAAGAACGAACCGTATTCCATTTACGATCGATTTAACTTCGACGTCCCTGTATTCCACGAAGGTGATGCATTGGCACGCTATAACTGTCGTATGGCAGAAATTGAAGAAGCATTAAAGATTGTTGAGCAAGCCGTTGAGCAGTTTCCTGAAGAAGGGCCATTCATGGCGAAAGTGCCGAGAATCATTAAGCCACCAGCTGGTGAAACGTATGTGAGAATTGAATCGCCGCGTGGAGAAATTGGCTGCTACATTGCATCGAAAGGAAAGAAAGAGCCTTACCGCTTAAAGTTCCGCCGACCGTCTTTTTATAATCTGCAAATCCTTCCAAAGCTTCTTGAAGGGGAAAACATCTCGAACTTAATTGCCATTCTAGGAGGCATTGATATCGTGCTCGGAGAGGTGGATGGCTGATGATCCAAAACATGCTTGAATCCACACCTAGTTACTTACAAACCGGCGGATTTTTCCTTGTTGGTGTAGCGATGTTGATGGTTGTGCTTGGATTTGTAACCTACGCCATTCTTGCGGAGCGGAAAGTACTCGGATTTATGCAACTGCGGCATGGACCGAACCGAGTTGGAGGCAGATTTGGGTTACTGCAAACCGTTGCAGACATTCTTAAACTACTTTTAAAGGAAGATACGATTCCGCGCGATGCGGATCGACCGTTATTTATTATCGCGCCAGTTATTGCTTTTGCACCAGCATTTCTCGTCATTGCGGTGCTACCACTAACAGAGCGAATTTCGTTTGCGAACATTGGAGTTGGCTTGCTTTACTATATTGCGATATCTGGTATTACTACGATCGGAATTCTTGCAGGTGGATGGGCATCAAACAATAAGTACGCACTTCTTGGAAGTATGCGATCAGCAGCACAAATGATTTCTTATGAAATACCGCTCGTCATGAGCGTGATTGGCATCGTCCTCCTTACAGGTTCCCTTAATTTAAACGACATTATAGCAGAGCAACAATCTGTTGCGTTTCTATTTAAACAGCCGCTTGCTTTCTTTATTTTCCTCATTGCGTCGGTAGCAGAATTGAACCGAACGCCATTCGATTTACCTGAAGCTGAATCGGAGCTTGTAGCTGGCTATCATGTGGAGTACTCAGGATTTCGATGGGCATTCTTTATGCTTGCTGAGTACGTATACCTCTTTGCAATGGCATCGCTTACAACAATTCTCTTTCTTGGTGGATGGCAGGCGATTCCTTATTTAACGTTTATTCCAGGTGCGGTTTGGTTTGGGCTTAAGTTCATTTCCGTCGTGTTTGTCATGATTTGGATTCGAGCAACGTTTCCACGTCTGCGAGCGGATCAGCTTATGTCGTTTGGATGGAAAGTTCTGCTACCACTTGCGCTATTGAATATTTTTCTCACGACCATTGTCATCGAATTATTTCGTTCATTCTAGATAAGGGAGGAAGCACAACATGCGTGGACTTGCGAAAGGCTTAGCTTACACCCTCAAAAACATGACCAAAGAAAAAGTGACATATAACTATCCAGATCAACCACTCGAAATGCCTGATCGATTTAGAGGCATTCAGAAATTCTATCCTGAGAAATGCATTGTTTGTAATCAGTGTGTAGCCATTTGCCCGACCGACTGCATCAGTCTCACTGGTAAGGCTCACCCTGATCCGAATAAAAAAGGAAAAATCATTGAAACGTACGATATCAATTTCGAGATTTGTATTTTGTGCGACCTTTGTACAGAGGTGTGTCCGACTGAAGCGATTATCATGACAAACAATTTTGAGCTCGCTGAATTTAGCCGTGATGAACTGTTTAAGAATCTAGAATGGCTAGACGAAAATGATACAAACCTCAGAAAGGAAAATAAAGTATGACTGGTGAGCTGCTAGTCTTCATTGTGCTTTTTCTTATAACAATAACCGGTGGACTGCTGATGCTTAACCTCACTAAAGTGATTCATATGATGATGGCGCTTGTTCTAACATTTCTAGGTATCGCAGGTTTTTACATTATGTTGTCTGCAGAATTTGTAGCGGTTGTTCAAATCTTAATTTATTCCGGTGCAATCACCATCATCATGTTGTTTGGGATCATGCTCACAAAACATACAGAAGCAGAGCCAAAGACAGGGTGGGCAAAGAAGGGGGTTGTGTTCACTGGTATCGTCCTTTTCTTTCTTATTATGTTTAAAGGCATCCGAACGATCTCGCTTGGCCCACAGGCAGATGATCTTCATGTGAATAACACTGAACAAATCGGCATCATGCTTTATACAGATTATGTGATTCCGTTTGAGTTAGTTTCTGTGGTGCTCCTTGTCGCCCTCGTTGGAGCAGTTGTTCTTGCTAAGAAAGACGAGAAGGATGAGAAGGAAGGTGAGCAATCATGAGTTCCGTCCCGCTTTCTGCTTATCTTGTAACAGCACTGCTGCTGTTTTGTATGGGACTTTATGGCGCTTTAACAAAGCGTAATGCAGTCATTGTTCTAATCTCCATTGAATTAATGCTAAATGCTGTGAACCTGAACCTTGTTGCGTTTGCTAAATACGGTGTTGGGGCTTCCATTCGTGGACAGGTGTTCTCGCTTTTTACGATTACAGTTGCTGCAGCTGAAGCAGCCGTTGGTCTTGCTATTCTAATTGCTCTCTATCGAAACAGGGCAACCGTTAACGTTGATGAAATGAACACACTTAAAAAGTAGCGAAGGGGGCATAAAAGTGGACTACGTTTTTCTTATACCGATATTGCCACTTCTATCGTTTCTCATCATTCTGTTCACCAAGCCCATTTACAAAAAAGCGGGACTTGTCGGCACCACCCTCACTGGAGCTGCATTCCTTTGTTCGCTTGTTGTCTTGTTTAGTCATTTTGCTCAAGGCAATTATTTAGTTGAGGCGAATTGGTTCTCAATTGATACGGTCATGATTTCGGTTGGTCTTGAAGTAAATCCGCTTAATGCTCTTATGCTCGTGATCGTCACGCTTGTCAGTTTTCTCGTACATATGTATTCGATGGGCTATATGGCGAATGATGAGCGGTATGCAACATTTTTCAGCTATCTAGGACTTTTTACTTTCTCGATGACTGGACTTGTTCTTTCGCCAAATCTTCTACAGCTGTATATGTTTTGGGAATTAGTAGGCGTTTGTTCTTTCCTTCTAGTTGGTTTTTATTTCTATAAACCTGAAGCGAGAGCAGCTGCCAAAAAGGCATTTATTATGACCCGAATTGGAGATGTTGGACTGCTTGTTGCGATTTTTCTCTTGTTCTGGCAAACCGGTAGCTTTGAATTAGACGTGATTTTTCAAGCGGCACAAGCAGGGGATATCGCTCCATCACTCTTAACACTTATCGCTATTCTGATTTTTGTTGGTGCTGTTGGGAAATCAGGGCAGTTTCCACTTCATACCTGGCTTCCTGATGCGATGGAAGGTCCTACACCTGTATCTGCTCTCATCCATGCAGCGACGATGGTTGCGGCAGGCGTATACCTCGTCGCCGTCACTTATCCGCTTTTCTCAGCTTCTGAAGTTGCGATGACAACAGTCGCTGTAACAGGAGGTTTTACAGCGATCTTTGCAGCGACAATTGCCCTTGCAGAGACCGATATGAAACGGATTCTCGCATACTCAACGATCAGCCAGCTTGGGTACATGATGCTAGCACTTGGCGCTGCAGGATACACGGCGGGAGTCTTTCATCTCACAACGCACGCGTTCTTCAAAGCACTGCTTTTCCTTGCAGCGGGTAGTGTCATTCACGCTGTTCATGAGCAGAACATCTTTAAAATGGGCGGACTGAGTAAGAAATTACCAAAAACTGCTGCCTTATTTTTAATTGGCAGTCTATCCATATCTGGTTTTCCACTACTAGCTGGTTTTTTTAGCAAAGACGAAATTCTTGCCACAACTTACGGAGATGGTCGATACGTTTTGTTTGTAATCGGTCTTCTTACCGCTTTTCTAACGGCGCTCTATATGTTCCGTCTCTATTTCCTTGTTTTTTTAGGAAACCGTTCGACTGAAGCGCGTGAAGCACCGAGCGTGATGCTCATTCCTATGATGGTTCTAGGAGTACTTGCTGTTGTTGGAGGCTACATTCAAACGAATTGGTTTGGAACCTTCCTTGGTGACTGGCTTGAAACGACGCCATATACAATTGCATTCGTTCATCCTGAAGCACCATTCTGGATCCCATTAGTAGCGAGTCTTCTTGCAATTGGAGGCATAGCCGTCGCATGGTTGGTGTATGGTAGGAAAACTTCTATTGAGGAATCCAATGAGCGAAATGGGCTTCACACTCTTCTTTACCGTAAGTATTACGTGGATGAACTGTATCAAGGTCTTTTTGTAAGAGGTAGCCGAGTGGTTGCTTACTTTTGGATGTATGTGGATCGGTTCATTATTGAAGGAGGAGCGGCTGCCGTAACTTACGCAGTTAAACGATTTGGGCAAGCTGGAGTTAAGCTTCAGTCCGGTCAAGTGCAGACATATAGTACGGTTGCCTTCTCGGGTCTAGTCGTTGTGCTTCTTTTAATTGCCGTATTAGGGGGGTACTTCTAATGAATGAATCTTTTCTATTAACGATCCTCATTCTCTCCCCATTATTAGGGATTGTACTACTAAGTGTGATGCCCGGTAATCACCGTTTTATTAATTACATGGGCGTGCTTGGAACGGTTCTACCGCTTGTTCTCACATTGATTGTCTTTTCCTTGTTTGATCGGACGGTCTCAGGTGTGCAGTTCGTCGAGTACCGCCAATGGTTCGAACTCATGACATCCATTAGTCCAAATGAGCCATACACCGTTGCGTATGATCTTGGGGTGACAGGACTTTCTGTCTTGTTTCTTATGCTAGCTTCACTAATCACCTTTCTAGCATCCCTGACAGCGCTTCGGTTAAAAGAAAGCGCAAAAGGCTTCTACATTCTGTTCTTACTTCTTGAGCTTGGATTGCTCGGTGTTTTTGTTAGCGAAAATTTATTTCTCTTCTTCTTGTTTTTCGAAATAACGCTTGTATCGATGTTTCTACTCGTTGGAAAGTGGGGCGGGTTTAATCGAGAAAAAGCTGCCTTTTCTTTCATGATCTACAATGGTATCGGATCCATTCTCCTTCTCATTGTGATCATTGTTCTCTTTGTTGAAATGAAAACAACCAACATCACAGAATTAACAATGCTTCTAAAAGAAACCGATTCGCTTGAGTTTCTTTCAGGTGACACAAGGACATGGCTATTCGTTCTATTACTCATCGCATTCGGTATTAAGCTTCCAATCGTTCCTTTTCACACATGGATGGTGCGGGTTCATGTGGAAGCACCCATTGCAGTGGTTATGATCCATGCAGGCGTTTTATTAAAAATAGGGGCTTATGGGTTACTTCGATTTGGAGTAGGGTTCTTCCCCCAGCAGTTGAAGGATATGGCCGTTGTTCTAGCGATCCTTGGAGTTATCAATCTCCTGTATGGTGCTTTCATTGCGCTTGTTCAAACCGAGCTAAGATCCGTGCTTGCCTACTCATCGATTTCACATATGGGCATTGTGCTGTTAGGCGTTGCTTCCTTTAACACGGCTGGGCTACAGGGAGCAGTATTCCAGACCATTTCACACGGCTTGATTGCGGCGCTTCTCTTCTTGCTTGTCGGCGTGATCGTGGATCGCTTTCATACTACAAAGCTTGAAGAGCTTGGTGGAGTGGCGAGTCAGGCTCCGTTATTTGCAGGATTCCTTCTCGCTGCTGGGTTAGCTTCTCTTGGACTCCCTGGCATGAGTGGTTTTATTAGTGAATTCCTAGCCTTTCTCGGTCTGTTTGAATCCATGCCTGTTATCGGCAGTGTCGGGATTCTTGGACTTATATTAACGGCAGTTTATATGCTTCGAGCGGTTCTTGCGGTCACATTTGGTGAGAGACGCCCGCTCTTTGATGGTATAAGAGACTTAACGGCTGTAGAAATCGTTCCATCGGCCATTCTACTCAGTATCATCATCTGGATAGGAGTATATCCTGCCGTGCTATCCAACACACTTCAACTAGCGCGCACAATTGGGATAGGGGGTTAGCGGTATGGATATGGAAACGTTGCTACAATATGAATGGAACAGCATGTGGCCAGAGTTTACAATACTCCTAACAGCTGTCGCGCTTTCTCTTATTGATCTTTTCATGAATAAAAAGAAAGACCGATCGCTACTCATATGGCTTGCTCTTGCAGGAATTGCAGTAGCGATCGTATGTCTTGTCCTTCAATTTGATGATGGCGTAGTTTCAATCTTAAATGAGACCTATCGTCTAGATTCCTTTGCAAAAGCATTTAAATTTCTGATGCTAATTGGAACCGGATTTGTGCTTCTTCTAGGTGTGCCTGACGAGTCTACAAGCGTTCGGGGCGAATACATTTATCTCATTCTAACCGCTCTACTAGGTGGAATGATGATGGCCTCAAGCGCCGATTTAATTACCCTATTTGTAGGGTTAGAGTTATTAAGCCTTTCATCATATGTTCTCGTTGGCATTAGGAAAACGAACCCGCTTGCGAACGAAGCAGCATTCAAATATGTTGTTAATGGCGGAATTGCTACCGCAATAACTTTGTTCGGCATGAGTTATCTTTACGGGCTAACAGGGGAAACGAACATTTATGAAATTCAAGGACTAATGGGCAGTGACGTTGTAACAGACAACCGCTTTCTAGCCGTTTTTGCCTTTCTCATGATTGTCGTTGGTCTTGCTTTCAAAATAACGGCAGCACCTTTTCATATGTGGGCACCAGATGTCTATCAAGGAGCTGAAACGCCTGTTACCGCATTTCTAAGCGTAGTTTCCAAAATTGCAGGGTTTGCGATCATGCTTCGCCTGTTAATGGTTCCATTTGTTTTTGCACCTGGAACGGGGGAGATCATCACTCCTGATGGTATTAGTTACGAAACACTGCTTGTCTCCGTTCGACCGTATCTCGTTCTTCTTGCGATTGTAACGATTCTTGTTGGAAACGTCATTGCACTTAGGCAGCTTAATGCGAAAAGACTTTTCGCTTACTCTAGCATCGCACATGCAGGTTACCTTCTTGTGCCGTTAGCGGCATTATCTGAACTTGTCTTCGAAGCTGTTTGGTTTTATCTTACTGCCTATTTATTAATGAACATCGGAGCCTTCGCTGTTATTCACGTTATGTCAGCTGAAGAAGAAGTGACAGTCGCTTCATTTGCTGGGCTTTTCAAACGCGCGCCTTATCTTACAATTGCAATGAGCATTTACCTTCTATCCCTTGCAGGAATACCGCTCACAGCAGGTTTCATAGGAAAATTTGAAATCTTTATGAGCGCGCTTGGCACGGAACCGAAGCGCTATCTCTTAGTCACGGCAATGCTTGCAGGAACCGTGCTCTCGTACGTTTATTATTTTGGACTCTTTGTGCAAATGTATTTCAGACCTTCCAAACGTCAGACACCTGTTACGATCTCGAACGGTGTAACGGCAGTACTTGCCATTACAGCAGCCGGAACCGTTTTACTTGGGGTTTTCCCTTCAATTGCGTTAACCTTTATCCATGATCATTTTCAATTTCTAGAAATCTTTAATCCTTAGAACAGCAGGATTCCTGCTGTTTTTCTTTTGGTTTCTTCCTTAAAGATTGTTGTTGTATTGAAAGAAGTTATTTTATAGAACCCATATATCAAAGTTGATTGGAGCGGAAGGTGCTCGACTCCTGCGGGACGAGCGGGACAGGTGAGCACCTGAAGCGCAAATCAACCACTACTTTTATCGTTAAAAGGTTTTTTAGCCATATTATGTCTGAAATAACTTATTTTACACACAAAAAAGTGAGATATAGGGGTAAAGTCGGGTATCTATCGTGAGGAAAATCTTTTATAATAGGCTATTAGATGGAAAAAAAGTATGTTTGTCGAATGGTGCTCTTGCAGATGGGAGGTAGATATGATGACAGAAGCATTGGCGCAACAATCGATCTTTTCGATTGTCATAAACCTGGTTTTCTTAATGATAACTTGGTGGGCGTTGCAAACATTTCGGTTCGATCTTTTTGTTAAAAAACCGAATAGTCCACAGGCCAAAGTCCTTATGATCCTACTGACCCTTAGCATTGGTTCCCTCGCAAGCAACTTCTTCCTTGATTACTACAACTGGTCCATCCGTTTGCAGTATTTCTTCTAAACGCTGTTTCGTTACTGAAAGTACACACACTCATATATACACTACAGAAGCTTCGTACGGAAATTGTCGTTATCTGACTACAACTTCCATGTATGTACTCCCTCCCCATGGTCACACTTAAAGATAAGAAGACCTGAACGGGGAGAGGGTTAAGATGAAGCTTCTAATCGGAGTACTATCTATTTTGCTTTTGGGAAGTTTTTCAAATGGTACATCCGTCTCATTTGAAGACGAAACGGAAGTAAAAGTTGCCGAAATGGCGAATGTATTATTGACCCAAGATTACTCAATTGACAGGTGGTCACTTTACACAAGAGAAAAAGTAAGTTTTACACCGCAACCTTTAGGGAACACAGGTATTATGTCAGAGCTCAACAAAAGAGCACCAGGATTCACTTGGGGTTCGCTTGAAAAGCATGATGAAAATGTCAAAGTAACTGGGACAAGAATGGATTCAGAAGCGGGATCAACTGAAACACTAACACTCGTTTCGTATCCAGAAAACAATCGCAATAGCTATTATCTTATTTATCACATGGAAAAGTTTGGTTTTTCTCAGGAGGAATGGCGAACAACGTACGAACGATTTAAGTCACAAAAGTCACAACTAGTCACTGAAGAAGCCCCTGTATTCACTTGTTTTGAAGGGGCAAAGAATGATACAATGAACATTGTTTTGTACAAAGAAGCAGACAAGCTGTTAGAAGCTTTTTCCGCTTCAAAAGTAGAAGAAGTCAATGAAGAGACGTTTGTATCTCTTTCCGCATACCATAAAGAGTGGAAAGAAGATCTTGTAACAAACAACAAGAGAATGAACTTACAAATAGCACTACGCAATACAGGAATAGGCGGCGGAATAACCGCTACAATTGGCACACCAATAATTACGACTGAATATTAATATACAAATAGGACGCGGAGGGGAATACGTTGGAAAAAATCATCGTCCGAGGTGGCAGGAAATTGGCTGGCTCTGTTAAAGTTGAAGGAGCAAAGAATGCAGTCTTGCCCGTCATCACAGCATCGATTTTAGCAGGTGAAGGCACGAGCACGTTAAAAGATGTGCCTGCTCTATCAGATGTACACACGATTAGCGAAGTACTGAGTTACTTGAACGTAGACACGAAAATAGATGGTAATACAATTAAAGTAGATGCAACAAAGCCATTGGAAACAGAAGCACCATTTGAAGCTGTACGTAAAATGAGGGCTTCGTTCCTAGTGATGGGACCACTTTTGGCCCGCGTGGGTCATGCTCGTATTGCACTTCCTGGTGGTTGTGCGATTGGTTCAAGACCAATCGATCAGCACCTTAAAGGATTTGAAGCAATGGGTGCAGACGTAACAATTGGGAACGGATTTATTGAAGCTTCTATTAAAGGAAGACTTCAAGGTGCAAAGATCTATCTTGATTTCCCAAGTGTAGGAGCAACAGAGAATATTATGATGGCTGCTGTCCTTGCAGAAGGTACAACAGTAATGGAAAACGTCGCTCAAGAACCTGAGATCGTTTGCCTTGCTAACTACTTAAATGCAATGGGAGCAAAAGTGCGTGGCGCTGGAACGGGTACAATCCGTATCGAAGGCGTTGAGAAGCTTGTTGGAGCTGAGCATGCTGTCATTCCAGACCGAATTGAAGCAGGTACATTTATGGTAGCTGCAGCAATTACAGGCGGAAATGTCTTTATCGAAAACGCAGTTTCTGAACACCTTCGTCCACTTATTGCGAAGATGGAAGAAATGGGCGTGGAGATTACAGAAGAAGGTGAAGGCCTTCGTATTGTAGGACCAGAGACGCTTAAGCCAGTTGATTTGAAAACTATGCCACACCCTGGGTTCCCGACGGATATGCAATCTCAGATGATGGCACTGTTGCTTCAAGCGAAAGGTACAAGTGTAATTACAGAAACTGTATTTGAAAATCGCTTCATGCACGTGGAAGAATTCCGCCGCATGAACGGTAACATTAAGATTGAAGGCCGCGCAGCAATCATTGAAGGACCTTCTACACTACAAGGTGCAGAAGTTTCCGCAACAGATTTACGCGCAGGTGCTGCCCTGATTCTTGCTGGACTTGTCGCAGACGGCTATACTCGTGTCGATGAACTGAAGCACCTTGATCGTGGTTATGTGAACTTCTCAGAGAAGCTTGCTAGCCTTGGTGCAGACGTAGAACGCGTTACAGTTGACGAGAACCAAAAGCCTGCAACAGAAACTTCTGAGCAAGAAGTGAACATGAAACCTAAATTTGCATAGTATATGAGAAGAAACCGTAGCGATTGCTACGGTTTTTTTGTATGCATTTGAAAGCATTGGCCGATTTCGATTCAATTAGCTAGTTCTGGTAATCACTCCCTTTGCATGCTCTGTTTCAGTTCTAATTGGTTGTCCAACTCCATACGATGGTAGGGGTAAACAATCTAGAAGGAGGCATGCGAATGAAACCGATTCTTGCAACACTTGTTCTATTTGCCGCAATCCTAATCCTTCTTCCATCACTTCTCGTTTTACCCTACGGTACAACCTACACAGAGCCGGCACCTGCTAGCGTAGCGAATAAGGTGAAGAAGAAAGAAACGAAAGAAGAAGCCGTGTCGGTGGCCGTTTATCGTTCAGAGAAATCGAAAACGATGGATATTCCGATCGAAGAGTATGTAACAGGCGTCGTGGCAGCTGAAATGCCTTCAGAGTTCAACATTGAGGCATTGAAAGCCCAAGCGCTAACAGCCCGGACGTTTGTTGTTGCAAAAATGACAAATCCACCTGGAGATCTCCCTTCTGAAGCCGTTGTAACAGATACGATTATGGACCAGGTGTATAAAGATAAAGATCAGCTGGAGAAGGCATGGGGCAAAGATTACGAGAAGAAATACGCCAAGATTGAAGAAGCTGTAAATGCAACGGCAGGACAAATTCTTACGTATGATGGGAATCCAATCTACGCGTCTTTCTTCTCAACAAGTAACGGATATACGGAAAACTCAGAGGACTACTGGGAAAACGCAGCACCTTATTTACGGAGTGTTGAAAGTCCATGGGATGTAGACTCTCCGAAATACGAAGACAAAGCGTCCTTTACAGTTCAAGAATTTGAAAAGAAGTTAGGCGTAACCCTTCCAAGCGACGGTACTATTGGAACCATTAAAAACTTAACTGAAGGGAAACGAGTCGCAGAAGCCTCGGTTAACGGCAAAACGTTCTCCGGTAGAGAAATAAGAGACTTATTAGAACTACGCTCATCTGACTTTACGTGGCAACGAAGTGGCGATAGCATAACTGTAACAACCAAAGGATACGGACACGGAGTGGGGATGAGTCAGTATGGTGCAAATGGAATGGCGGAAGAAGGCAAACCGTACTCAGACATTGTGAAATATTACTATAAAGACGTCGCAATTAGCGAAATGGGACGATATGTTAGCAATTTAACTGCACAAAAATAAAGCAAAAGGCCGCGGATTCGCGGCCTTTTGCTTGTGTTTTTTTAATTAAGGTTGTTTTACTAAAGGATCTTTTCTAAAGGATCTTTTCGTAGACCTTGATTCTATTAGTGTGGTGAATTTCCGCTCCAGGATGCTCGCTTTCCGCGGGGCGGGACACTTGAGCCTCCTCGTCGCTAACGCTCCTGCGGGGTCTCACCTGTCCCGCTAGTCCCGCAGGAGTCGAGCATCCTTCCGCTCCAATTAGCGAAGTGTGGTAATTTATAAAAAAAACTAGTTCAAAACCAACAATCTTTTAGGAAGTCTCTTTTCGCAGACATTGTAGCTATAAGAGTGGGTGAATTTCCGCTCCTACCCGCCGCTTCAATTAGCGAAGTGTGGTTTTTACACAAAGATTGTTATTATTGTAGAGCCTTAATTAAAGAAAGGGATTTTAAAGCGTTTTTTCTCGTCTTTTAAGAGAGTAGACCAGTTCGAGATAAAGGCATCTTCTCGGAATTCCTGATCAACATCGACGTTCTTGAAATCAGCATTTTTCATTTGGATCATTGCTTCGGAAAGCGCCTCAAGATTATTTCTTTCTACGAGTAAACCATTCTTGCCGTGGGTGATTAAATCGTTTGGACCGTACTTCGTGTCATAAGCAACGACTGGACAACCGTTGTTTAAGCTTTCCATAATAACAAGGCCAAATCCTTCATACTGACTTGTTAAGAAAGAAGCTTTAGCAGAGGCGAAGACGCCTTCTGGATCGTCTGTTAATCCTTTCATAAAGACGTTATCCTCCAGGTTATATTCAGTAATTAGTTCAGTTAACTTGTTCTTATCGGGTCCATCACCGTAGATTTCCACCGTGTAGTCACCTAGCTCTTCTTTTGCTAGTTGATACGCTTCAATAATGTGATCCGCTTGCTTAACATCAGTTAGGCGACCGATAAAGACAAATTTATTTTCTTTCTTCACATTTGTGTCCGAGTTCGGTGGAGCAATGGAGTGCGGAATAATAGAGATTTTCTCATTGTTAAAGATCAGGTGACTAAGATCCTTCTTTTGTTCATGAGTTAACGCTACGATATGGTCAACGTCTTCAACATGATCAATGATGTACTGATACGATGATTTGATATCATTACGGTCATCACTCGCTAGATGAGAGTTATGAAGAATGGCGATTTTGGTCAGGTTGTTACCTTCCATTTCACACATCGGTTTATCAAGAAGGCGAGCATCATTAATAATCGTAGAATTGTCTTCAATCATCAATTCAAAACAATAGCGGAAGAAATCTTTTTCCGTCTTGAATTCTACGATGCCATTGTCAGTGAAAAGGTGCATGCGAATTAAATTGTTTTCACTTGTTCCGTCGAACGTACGATTTACATAGGCATTGCCGTAATCATCATATAGAATCTCTTCAAGCTTGTTTGTTGTACCCTGTTTGTAATTGATTTTGCGATGGCAAACCCCAAGGCTATTAAATTCTTTACGACAAGCTCGTTTTCGATTGTAAGGATCCATAAAATCTACAAATTGTAATGAACCGTCTTCTTTATCGTACTTTTTATATAGGACGTATTCGCCATTTTCAAAGAAACGATAAGCAGTGTTCTTCTTAATTTCCCGATAAGCAAGCCCCTCTTCCTCAACAGGCTGATCCACTGTTTTACCAGAATACGAGCGTCCTGATAGATAATCATAGATGTTAATCAGTTGTACAGAGCGTGGGATTTTATCTTGCGTATAGTATTGTTCATAAATATCCCCGTAATAAGGGTTATAGTTCGTTGTAATGATCGTATAGTCCATGTTAGCTTGTTCTACTAATTTCTTTGTGCGATCGAGAAGGGACTTAGTTCTTCCACCATATTGTTCAGGCAGTGTCGACGTAATAACGTAATTCATTTTTAGTTAATCCCCTTTAGTTAGTCAATTCGAATTCTTAACGATAGAATTCTGTGTTGTTTTTGCACTTGAGGATTATATACCCTAATGCTTAAGTAATCATTCTTTCAAATATATTACAATAAGTAAACAAAAGACACTTACATAATAAGTAAATTGGAAATTGAGGAAACCATTGTGGTAAATGGGATATTGATGCTTTTTTATTGGTAGACCCAGTTTCTATTTATCAGTGAGTGAATTTCCGCTCCAGGATGCTCGCTTTCCGCGGGGCGGGCAGTAGCCTCCTCGTCGCTAACGCTCCTGTGGGGTCTCACCTGTCCCGCTAGTCCCGCAGGAGTCGAGCATCCTTCCGCTTCAATTAGAAAAGAACCTTTCTTTAACACTACTGCAATAAGAGTGGGTGAATTTCCGCTCCAGGATGCTCGCTTTCCGCGGGGCGGGCGGTGAGCCTCCTCGTCGCTAACGCTCCTGCGGGGTCTCACCTGTCCCGCTAATCCCGCAGGAGTCGAGCATCCTTCCGCTTCAATTAGCGGAGTGTGGTTTTCAAACCAAATTCTTTCAAAAGCAAAGATTAATTAGAAAAGAACCTTTCTTTAACACTATTGCAATAAGAGTGGAGTGAATTTCCGCTCCAGGATGCTCGCTTTCCGCGGGCGGGACACTTGAGCCTTCTTGTGGCTGACGCCCTTGTGGGATCTCACCTGTACCGCTCGTCCCGTAGGAGTCGAGCATCTTTCCACACGAATTAGCGAAGTATGGTTCTATATACAAAAATCCTTTCAATAGCAACAAACTTTTAGAAAACAGCCATAGCCTTTTTGATGAGAAAATCATTCAATGTATAAAATAAATCCCTTTGTCGAAAAATAAATAGATATTTTTTTGGTTAAATGTATATAAATCTCGCAATCTGACCACAATGTTGCTGAGGTGATGAACAAATGGGAGATGAAAAACAACGATCTCATCCTATTGAAAAAAGCGCTTCTAAATGGCAGAAGCTAGCAAGAAAACGCTGGATCTATCCGGCAGTCTATCTTGGTTTTGCAGCATTAGTTCTTGCAGCAGTTCTCTGGATGCAAGGCGGACAAGAAAATGCAGGGCCACGTGATTTAAGTGGTGTTAATGAAGAAAGAAGTGCCTTTGACACGAATGACGAGTCTGTTCCAGTCCTTGGTGATTCAGAAGTCTTTAAAGTACCTGCAGCCGAAGATAGTGGAGTATTTGTGCAGAAACAATTCTACGATACAGCAGCAAGCACTGAAGAACAACAAGCAGCTCTTGTTTTCTATAATAATACCTACTACCAGAATGCAGGAATCGATTATGCGAAAGAAGATGGATCAAGTTTTGATGTCAAAGCTGCAATGACTGGTAAAGTCGTTAAAGCGACAGAAGATCAGTTACTTGGTAATGTCGTTCATCTAGAACATGCAGATGGTGTTGTGACTGTCTATGAATCTCTTGATGCCCTTGAAGTGGCAGAAGGCGATAAAGTAGAACAGGGAGACAAGCTTGGTAAAGCGGGAACTAGTACGTTTAATACTGACGCTGGCGTTCACGTACACTTTGAAGTTCGTAAAGATGGAACTGCAGTAAATCCACTTGATGTGTTCAATCAGCCTGCTTCAGCCATTGAAGGAAAGCAAAACACAGAAGCTGGGGATGCTGTTTCTAACCCATCAGCCTCAGAAGGTACCGAGCAAAAAGGTACTGAATCCGAAATGGATGCTGAGAAGAAAGCCGAAGATGATGCAAAAGGTGCAGACGAGGGTAAATCCAACGAGCAAAACAACAATGAGCAAAAATCGGACCAACAAAAATCAGATACAAAGGATTCACAATAAGAAAGAACCTCCGAGAAATCGGAGGTTTTTTTGTGGTTTTCGAGTTTAATTAACGTATAAATGCAAGGGGAAATAAGAACGTATTTAATGACAACATTCGAGCTTTCCCGGGAAATAGCATGATAGTTCCCGTCGGAATCGACAATATTATAGAATCTTATTCAAAGGAATCTACGAGAGTAAATCGAAATGGGATGCTTTTACTAGGTCAATTGTCGAGGTTAAATATACAAATACTGGGATAATAGTCGCATTGACTTCGAGTTCTGATAGAAACATAATTAGAAATGTATTTCGGAAAATTCAGAATAATTAAAGGGGGAGGTTATTTGTTACTAGCATTAGTGATAGCGGCAGTTGTAAGTCTAGTGATCACACTCAAGAAAAAGAAGAAGAAGTATTTGTTACTACCAATTGGAATGATGGGCGCCTACTTTATAGTAGAAATCGCCAGGGTGCCACTTGGATTTGTCGAAACTGTGGAGCTTATTTTTAACTTAAAATAAATGGGTTCTTAGTTAGAGTTTTCTTTGAAAAAGATATTTTTAAACAACCACATTTGGCTGATTGGAGCGGAAAGCGAGCACCTGGAGCGCAAATCAACTACTACTTCCTATAGCGAAAGTGACTTCGGAAATAACTAGTTAATAAGAAGAGAGGTTAAGAAATGAAAAAGATTGATAAGAAAATAGCAGATGCTTACTTCCATGCAAGAGTTCGTTTAATAGCCGTTCTTTTAGTCATCTGGTTCATTGTTTCATTTGGGATGGTTCTGTTTGCGGAAACGCTAGCTCAATACACATTTAACGGATTTCCACTTCATTATTTCATGGGCGCACAGGGTTCAATTATTGTGTTTATCCTACTACTATTTGTTAACGCTTACATATCGGATCGAATCGATGAGAAATACAATTTAGTAGAGAGAAAAAGTAAACCGGCGAAGGGACAGTCTTTCCAATCATAAGGGGGATAAAGAATGGATAGCCAATTTCTAGTATCGCTTACACTTATCGTTGCATCATTTGGTCTTTATATTGGCATAGCCGTATACAATCGGGCACGTCAAACTTCGGAGTTTTTTGTTGCGGGTCGTGGTGTACCAGCGATTTATAACGGAATGGCGATTGGCGCCGACTGGATGAGTGCAGCTTCATTCATTGGTCTTGCAGGAACGGTTATGGTTCTCGGTTATGATGGACTTGCCTATATCATGGGGTGGACAGGAGGTTATTTGTTATTAACCTTCTTACTTGCACCGCAGCTTCGTAAATATGGCCGCTATACGGTTCCAGAATTCATCGGAGATCGTTTTCAAAGTAAAACAGCACTCGTCATTGCTGCAATTGCAACGATATTGATTAGTTTCACCTATTCAATCGGTCAGTTAGCAGGATCGGGTGTTGTTATTGGTCGCTTATTTGAAGTCGATGCCAAAATTGGTGTTATGATCGGAGTCGTGATTATTGCGATCTATGCGACGTTTGGTGGAATGAAAGGGATTACCTGGACACAGGTTGCTCAGTACGTCATCCTCATTCTCGCATACTTAATACCTGTCATCTTCATGTCTCTGCAAATTACGAATAATCCTATACCATGGCTAAGCTACGGAAATGTTGTTTCTGAGCTTGGAGCGTTAGATCGGGAACTAGGTATCTCTGAATACTTTGCACCGTTCGATACGGCTTCGAAATGGCAGTTCATGGCACTTATGTTTAGTTTAATGGCAGGAACAGCAGGTCTCCCACACGTAATTGTGCGCTTTTATACAGTTTCTACTATGAAAGCGGCAAGGTGGAGCGGAGCGTGGGCTTTGCTATTTATTGGCCTTCTTTACTTATCAGCTCCTGCTTACGCTGCTTTTTCACGATTCATTTTGATGAAGCAGGTGGCAGGGAGCCCGATTGATTCTTTACCTGCTTGGACCGAAAAGTGGGTTAATACAGGTCTTCTAAAAATGGCTGATACGAGCGGTGATGGCATTCTTCAGTGGAAAGAAATTGCGATTAGTAACGATATCGTTGTAATGGCAACTCCAGAGATTGCAAACCTTGGTATTTTCGTAATCGGTCTTGTTGCCGCAGGAGCAATGGCTGCCGCTTTATCAACTGCAGGTGGTCTATTAATTGCCATATCTTCTTCTTTCTCACACGATATTTATTACCGGATCATTAATCCAAGTGCTACAGAGAGAAAAAGAATGTCAGTTGCACGTTGGTCCATCTTAATTGCAACAGTTGTAGCTGGAATTGTTGCGCTGAACCCACCAGGAGTTATTACCCAAATCGTCGCCTGGGCATTTGCGCTCGCCTCAGGGACGTTCTTCCCAGCTCTTATTCTAGGAGTCTGGTGGAAACGAGCAAACGCCCCAGGGGTTATAGCAGGAATGATCGTAGGATTGCTCGTTACCTTAACGTATATTTTCCTCGCGAAATTCGGAGGCTTCACAATTCTTGGCATCATCGATACAGGTGCAGGTGTATTTGGTGCAGGCTCTGCATTCTTAACAAATGTCATCGTCTCACTCAGTACAAAGCCACCGTCTCAGAAGCTACAAGATGAAGTCATGGACCTCCGCTACCCAGAGCAGCTCTCCTATAAAGATGGAGAGGTTTGGAAAGATGATAAAGTGATCTAAAGGCTCTTTTCTAAACGAATTTGAAAAGGGTTTGTATTAAACAGCCAGACTAAGCGGATTGGAGCGGAAGGATGCTCGACTCCTGCGGGACTAGCGGGACAGGTGAGACCCCACAGGAGCGTTAGCGACGAGGAGGCTCACCNCCGCCCGCCCCGAGCGAGCATCCTGGAGCGGAAATCCGTTACTCTATCGCGAAAATGTCTATAATATAGCACATCTAAAAACAGGCAAGAACCTCTGATTTTTAATAATAACAGAGGTTCTTTTTTGTGTTTAGAAACATACAACATAAGCAATATTAGCGATTTGAAAGAAAATTTAAATAAAAACCCTTGTCCCTCTTGACTTTTTGGTATATAACCACCTTTGCCTTAATAAAATGTTACAAAACTTAGTAAATGAGGGGCAGAGGTGAGAAGTTGTGGTAACGCTTCGAAGTATTCTTGCATGCAATACTCCTGACATCATGTAGGTCACCTGATGACTAGAGCTTCGTAGCATGATCACTTTATCAGTCTCATTTCGCATCTCTCACATCCAATTTAGGGAGGCGAGTGGTGTGCACGATTACATCAAAGAGCGAACCATCAAGATTGGAAATTACATCGTGGAGACTAAGAAAACGGTGAGGGTGATCGCCAAAGAATTTGGAGTGTCCAAAAGTACCGTTCACAAGGATTTAACGGAACGGCTTCCCGAAATTAATCCGGACCTCGCCAATGAGGTGAAGGGGATTCTAGAGTATCATAAATCGATACGCCATCTCCGCGGCGGCGAAGCGACGAGAATAAAATATAGAAAGGATACCGAGAAAGAAGAAGCAGTCAAATAGCATGCCTTAAAACGACAATTTTTTCTAAATCATTTCTTTCTTGTGATACTTTTGTGGTACAATATACTAATGGATACGTAGTTTATACATACTAGGACTGGAACAATAGATGAGTTATAGTACACAGGGAGGATACGTCATGTTTTCACGTGATATAGGGATCGATTTAGGTACAGCGAATGTACTGATTTATGTGAAGGGCAGAGGCATAGTTCTTGATGAACCTTCAGTAGTTGCGATTGACACTGGTACTGGAAGAGCGCTTGCTGTTGGTGAAGAAGCAAGACAGATGGTCGGCCGGACTCCTGGAAACATCGTTGCAACACGTCCATTGAAAGATGGCGTCATTGCAGATTTTGATATTACAGAAGTAATGCTGAGACATTTCTTGAACAAAATTAATGTGAAAAGTTTTCTATCGAAGCCGCGTATTCTCATTTGCACGCCAACCAATATTACATCGGTTGAGAAAAAGGCAATTAAAGAAGCGGCGGAAAAAAGCGGTGGAAAGCAGATCTTTCTTGAGGAAGAACCAAAAGTAGCAGCCATTGGCGCAGGTATGGATATTTTTCAGCCAAGCGGTAATATGGTAGTGGACATTGGCGGTGGAACGACGGATATCGCAGTTCTTTCAATGGGCGATATTGTCACCGCCTCTTCCATTAAAATGGCAGGGGACAAGTTCGATTACGAAATCCTGGACTACATCAAGAAAACATATAAGCTTTTAATCGGAGAACGTACAGCAGAGCAAATTAAAATCAATGTTGCAACGGTATTTCCAGGCGGCCGGAACGAAGAGCTTGATATTCGCGGACGTGACATGGTTTCAGGACTTCCGCGCACAATTACAGTAAAATCTGATGAAATTCAGCAGGCGCTTCAAGAGCCAATCTCCCACATGGTAATGGCGGCGAAGAGCGTACTTGAACGAACTCCTCCTGAACTTTCAGCAGATATCATTGACCGCGGTGTTATTATGACAGGCGGAGGCGCATTGCTTCACGGAATCGATCAGCTCTTTGCTGAAGAACTAATGGTTCCTGTTCTAGTAGCTGAAGAACCAATGAGCTGCGTTGCAAAAGGGACAGGCCTTATGCTTGAACATATCGACAAGATCGCTAAAAAGAAACTAATCTAATTTCGTAACGGAAACTATTCGTAAGGGTGTAATCATAATGGCGAACAACCATGAAAAGGTGAACCAGACCTCAGAGCGTAAGGACATTGCGACAGAAGAGGCCAAACAAACGAATAAGAATACAGAAGAGAAACAGCGTATGCCAAGAATTCGGTTAATCCCGATCTGGCTGCGCCTTCTTCTCGTGGTCCTATTACTCCTAGTCTCGCTTGTAGCAGGAGCCATGCTAGGTTATGGCGTTATTGGAGATGGAAGTCCAGGTGATGTCTTCAAGAAAGACACATGGGTGAAAATCACTGATATCGTTGAGAAAGAAAAGGAATGATTGAAAGGAGAATGAGCTATGTTAGATAGTCAGGAAATTAAATCCATTATCCCGCATCGATACCCTTTCTTACTTGTAGATCGTATTCTTGAAGTTGAGGAAGAAGTAAGAGCTGTCGGTATAAAGAACGTTACAGCAAATGAAGAATTTTTCAACGGCCATTTCCCGGACTACCCGGTAATGCCAGGCGTCCTAATTGTAGAAGCGCTAGCTCAAGTAGGCGCAGTAGCCATGTTGAAAAAAGAAGAAAATCAAGGTAAGCTCGCTTTCTTTACGGGCATCGACAAATGCCGTTTTAAAAGACAAGTCAAACCTGGTGATCAGCTTCGTCTTGAAGTCGAAATCATCCGAATCAAAGGACCAATCGGCAAAGGCAAAGCAACCGCAACAGTAGACGGCGAAGTAGCCGCTGAAGCAGAAATCATGTTTGCACTAAAATAATATATATTAAATCCCTAACGATTTGCGTTGAAAAATGCTGATCATGTTTGGGGTTTTTTTATATTATTTTATTTAAAAGCTCTTTTCTAAAAGTGTTAGTTTTTGAAAAGGGGTTTGGATAAAAGAACAACACTTCGCAGATTGGAGCGGAAGGTGCTCGACTCCTGCGGGACTAGCGGGACAGGTGAGACCCCGCAGGCGCAATGTTCTTATGCGCCGAGGAGGCTCACCGCCCGCCCCGCGGAAAGCGAGCACCTGGAGCGCAAATCAACCACCACACTTAAGCCATTGGATTATGTTCTTCAAGCGATTTGTTAATCGTTTATTAGTAATGTAAAACGCTTATAGAGACTATGTAAATTTTAACAAATTCCCTTTTCTCCTTGTTATGATGATCTTAACCGCAACTTAGCGGAAAAAACTTACTTGAGTTCAAGGAGGAATTTTGGAAATGAATCAGAAGAAATTCATGCTCAAAATTGCAACTTCGTTCGTAGCTGTCATGTTAATCACTGCTTGTAGCAGCAATGAAGGGAACAACACAGAAAACGGAAACAACTCAATGAACAATGGTAGTAACACCGAAGAACCTGCTACAAACGAAAATTCCACGAACTCAGCTGAATAAGAACCTTCACTCCTGCCCGCCTGGGCAGGAGTTTCTACTTACTAACTAAAAATGAAGCAGGGCATCAATATCCGTCTGCTTCACTCATCTTTGTTACTTTTCAACTGCCATTTTTTAAACTCTAAATAATCAGCGAAATCCTCTTTCGTTATGCCGGAGCGCATGGCTTCTTCAATTAATTCCTTCCATTCTGTATCGAGAACAGGCTCTCCCATCTCTTCTTCAAGAATAAAAACCTCCATAGGTACTTTAAGCTCAGCAGCTATCTTCTCAAGGAAATGGATGGAGGGATTCGCTTGTTGATTACGCTCAATTGAGCTAAGGTATGATTTTGCGACTCCAGCTCGCTTCGCTAATTCCGTCAACGATAATCCCATCCGATTTCGATATAGTTTAATTTTTTCACCGATCATCCCTTTACCTCTTTTAAATTGTATTTGGTGGTTTTATTTTATCAAGAACATATCGTTCTGTAAACAGAACGATTGTCATGGTTTTAAAAGTTTATCTTATACAGTAATAAATGAAAGTGTAAGGAAAGCTGAGAATCTAAAAGGATATACTTGATAACTAGGATAAAACGAACCAAAACAATGAATTTTCAGTCTTTTTAATCTTCCAAAATAATACTATATTAGATGTACATTCTAAATAAAGAACAAAACGTTCTTTATTAATGTCGGTTATTGGAGAATCGTATGAGGGGGATGGGAATGAGGACGTATACTGACGAAAAATTGGATGAAGAATGGGTAACGCTTATTTCAATCGCAAAGAAACTTGGACTTTCTAAGGAGGAAGTGAAGCAATTTATAGCCAGTTCCTCGAAAAATTAAGGAGGAATGGAAATGATCCGGTTAGGAAACGATACGTTCGTCTCTTATATTTTAGGAAAAAGAATTAAAGTTATCGCCACAGATCAACTCATGGCTAGCCTTTATATTAATGATGAGTACAAAGGGAAATGTGAATTATCGTTAATATTGAATAAGATTAATTCGTTTGAGATGAAAGAACAGGATATAAAGGGAATGGTACGTGATGAACATAAACTTTATTCTGAGTTAAGTGAAATCATCAAAACCCAGAAGATATCTCCACAACCAGAATGAAGGGGAAGTCCACGTTTCGATTTCTCATTATTTATCTTGGGTGCTGCAACCTTCTTGATGGGTTTGTGACGTTCTTGGGACTTGAGAACGGTTGGATTGAAGAAGTAAATCCCTTAATGAGATCACTGTACGAGTGGCATCCAATTGCCTTTCTATCTTATAAAACAGGTATCTCCCTACTTTTACTTAGTTTTTTACTTTTTAATAAGCAGATTAAATCGGTGATTGTGCGAATTCTTTTAAGCGTTGCGTCCATTATTTATACGTTTTTATTATGTCTACATGCCTACTGGCTACTATTACTCTCTTTTATAGCAACCTAAAAAAGAGCCATCACATTGGCTCTTATATTAATGCTATTGATCGGACCCTTTTTTGGCACGCCATTTGTTAAACTCCAAAAACTCCCTGAACTGATCTTTACTAACGCCAGACTCCATCGCTTCTTTTACAAGCTTTTTCCAATCTGAGTCTAAATCAGTCTGATGAATGGAATCATTGCCTTGAAGCAAGACTTCAACGGATACATCCAGTACGTTTGATATTTTATCAAGGAATTGAATGGAAGGGTTTGATTGAATATTACGTTCGATAGAACTTAAATACGATTTCGCAACATTCGCTCGTTCCGCTAATTCTGAAAGTGATAACCCTTTTCGTAACCGGTACTTTTTAACTTCTTCACCAATCATTTATCGATCCCTCCGATGCCCTTGACAAAATTCTCTGTTATTCATAAGTATACCAGTATGTGATTGTTCCGTAAATAGAACAAAAGCGACAAGTTTATTGTCGCTTTTGTGTCTTCTTACTTCCTTTTTTGCTGTAGAAAGGCATATACTTCCTCGAGTGTTAAACCAAGATCCTTTGCCTCTTTGATCAACTCAACCCATTCACGATCAAGCTTCTCCTGCGTATGTACCCCCATATTAATCCTCCTTGCAAAATTCCAGGTAGTACAGCCATCCTAGAAGTTTCCACCTGATTACTTCCTTAGATCTGATTACTTTGCGTCCAATTCTTTTCAAAATAGGTTGCCTTTGTACTGGAGGATGCCCTGCTAGTTAGTGTGTCATATGAATCAATATCATTATAATAGTTCAAGTATAGTGAAAAATGTGTTGGAATTTGTAATAAATAACCTTTTTTTTATGACTACTTTTGTCATAGGTGTTAAGAACTAGATCAAATTATTATCTTATATCGAATAGTTACTTGTTTTTCGGCAAAAAATACCACTACAACGTACTAGGAGGTAATGGTATGAAGAAGTGGTTATTGTCTCTGTTTACTGTCATGCTTTCGGTTGGAATTCTAGCAGGTTGCTCGAATGCTAATGAGAATGAAGGCCCTGTTGAAGACCCAGAGATGCAGGAGGATTCACAAAAAGACGAAGAGAACATTAACGAGGACAAAGGAACGATTGATGAGGAAGATGATGATAGTATGAATGAAGATGGATCAGAAGAAGGCGATCCAGACGAAGATGGGAATATGGATGAAGGTAACATGGATAAGAACGATGAACAAAAGAGTGATGAGACCGAAGATCAGTAGTAAAGAGTAAAGACCTTTTCGGAGGTCTTTTTTTAAGTTGTCTTAAAAAAAGAGAGAAGTGGGTATAGAGGTGAAAAAGGAGGGATTACATATGAAGAAGGTTGCGATTATTACGGGTGGTGGCTCAGGCATAGGAGCAGCTACAGCAAAGCGATTTGCGAAAGAAGGCATTCGTGTTTGTTTGCTTGATCTAAAAGAAGAGCGTGCAGAGAATGTTAAGGAAGAGATTGTTCGGGACGGTGGGGAAGCTTTTGTATTAGACGTTGATGTATCAGACGAAGAACGAGTGGTTGAAGCATTGGAAACTGTTAAACAGGAATGGGGACACATCGATATTCTATTCAATAATGCTGGAATTAACGGCACACTGAATTCGATTGAAGAGATGAAAGTAGAAGAATGGGACAAAACGATTCATACGAATTTAAGGAGCACCTTTCTAATGGTGAAGCACAGTATTCCTTATATGAAGGAAAGCGGTGGAAGCATCATTATTACTAGTTCCATCAATGGCAATCGCACATTTTCTAATTTTGGGATGTCGGCTTACAGTACTTCAAAAGCGGGACAAGTAGCGTTTATGAAAATGGCAGCGCTCGAGCTCGCGCAATATCGTATTCGTGTTAACGCGATCTGTCCAGGTGCCATTGAAACAAACATCGACCAGAGCACAGATAAAAAGGAAAGCGTGAAAGAAATTGAGATCCCGATAACGTATCCAGAAGGAAGCCATCCCCTAGAGCATAAATCTGGAAGTCCAGAGCAAGTGGCGGATGTCGTGTACTTCCTTGCTTCAGATGCCTCGAGCCATGTGACAGGTACGGCAATGTACGTTGATGGAGCAGAGTCCTTATTATAAGAACCTCATGAACCCGACCCGACGGTTGTCGGGTTTTCGTATTGACGAATAGAATCATCCCTATTATCGTTAAGCGAGAGGTGATGGAAATGTTTACTAAGTTACACCATGTAGCAATAATATGCTCAGACTATGAACGTTCAAAGTCCTTTTATGTGAATACGCTTGGCCTACATCAAATTGAAGAAACGTATCGTGAAGAGCGAAATTCCTATAAGCTTGATTTAGGTGTAGGGGAACATACACGAATCGAATTGTTTTCGTTTCCGAATGCACCTGAAAGACCGAGCTATCCAGAGGCACAAGGATTGAGACATCTTGCTTTTGAAGTGGAGAACCTTGATGAAGCTGTGAGTGTGCTTGTGAGTAAAGGGATAAATTCTCTTGAAAAAATACGACTTGATGAGTTAACGAATAAGAGGTTTACCTTTTTCGCTGATCCAGATGGTTTACCCATTGAATTATACGAAAAGTAGCACAATTTAATGAAAATAAGTTGATTCTTTCCAAATCCTGTGGCAAAATAGATCGTGAAAGCGTTTGCTTACTCTCGGAAAAGACTCGCTTATTTTTTATTTTGTTAATGCAAACGGTTTCCTTCCTTTTGCGAAAGTGTGCAAACGGTTCCACGACTATGTAGGTATTTAAGAGGGGGAAAAGAATGAAACGGCGTAATCGAAGAAAGCTTTCACTGTCACTTGTTATGGTCCTTGTATTGCAGCTTTTAGCTGGTGCTATTCCAGGTGCAAAAGCGGCGGAACAAAGCCCGGTTATTGATGGATCGAGCGCAACGTTTGTTTATGAAGGAGATGGGAGCGAAAGCAAGGTTCTTGTTGCAGGTGATTTTACGAACTGGCAGGACGGAGCTCTTCCACTTGAAAAAGATGAGAACAATGTCTGGCGTATAACGGTTAATGATTTATCGGATGGACAGCATCAATATAAATTTATCGTGGGGGACGAATGGATGAAAGATCCGCTAAATCCAAACGGAAACGATAATAGTACATTTACAATCGGTGAGCCATCTTCTGAAAGAATCGTTACACTTGCAGGAGATTTGCAGGACGAAATGGGTGCAGCGAAGGAATGGGATCCTGCAGCAGAAGAAACCATTATGGAAGCGAAAGGTAATGGATTCTATGAACTCACGGCAGAACTCCCAAAGGGAAATTACGAATACAAAATCGCCATTAACCAATCATGGGGAGAGAGCTATGGAGACGGAGCTAACAATTACAAACTGTCACTCTCTGAAGCTACTAAAGTAACGTTCTACTATCATGATGGAACACATGCAGTGGCTAACTCAACAACGTACACACCAATAACAGAAGAGAAGTCGCCTAGATTAGTAGGTTCGATTCAACCTGCGATTGATGCAGGATCTGAATGGAGTCCAGAAACGTCTACAGCGCTATTTACTGATGACAATTTTGATAACGTCTACTCATTTACAACAAGTGTGCCTAAAGGGAATTATGAATACAAGGTTGTCCTTGGAAATGCGTGGGGAGAAGATTACCCTGCCAATAATGAGAAGCTAAACGTGTTAGAGAAAACGGAAGTGACATTCTTTTTCAATTCAGATTCAAAAGAAGTAAGCACAGATTACAGTGCAAAAGGTTCTGATGGTGCAGTGACTAAAGCGAGTCTTCTACATAATTCATGGGAAGAAGCGTACCGTGCTCCATTCGGTGCAGTGCAAGTAGGTAAGGAAGTAACAATCCGCCTTGCTTCAAAGAAGGATGATTTAACAAAAGCGGACTTGTACTTGAAGAATCAGAATTCAGGAACGAGCATGCTTGTATCAATGGAGAAAACAGCAACGACAGACGGAAAAGATTTCTGGGAAGCTAACGTAACACCTGATGAGAAAGGTCTTTACGGGTACAAATTTATCGTGCGTGATGGATCAGCGAAAGCCGAGTACGGCGAAGATACAAAGCAAGGAGCAGCAGGGAAAGCAGTCGATGCGAATGCTGAATTGTATCAGCTAACAGTGTTTGATCCAGGTTTCGAAACGCCTGATTGGATGAAAGAAGCTGTTGTGTATCAAATTTTCCCAGATCGTTTTAATAACGGAAACAAAGGTAACGATGATGCAAAGGAAAACGCTAGAGGACCTGAACCAATTGAAGATAAAGAATGGGGCGAGCTTCCTGATAACCCAAGACTCAAAGATCAGCCGGGTTATGAGGGTGATGGATTCTGGAGTAACGATTTCTTTGGCGGTGACGTGAAAGGAATTCAGGACAAGCTTGATTATATTCAGTCGCTTGGTGTAAATACAATTTACTTAAATCCAATTGCTGCAGCGGCATCGAACCATAAGTATGATGCAGCTGATTGGAAAGCAATCGATCCAATGTTTGGAACACCAGAAGAATTCAAAGCATTTACAGATGAACTTGAGAAGCGTGATATGCATTTGATTATGGACGGAGTATTCAACCATGTTGGGGATGATTCCGTTTATTTTGACCGATATGGCAAATACGATGTTGTTGGTGCGTATGAATATTGGTCGCGTATTTATGACTTGATGAATGATGAAGAATTAAATGAAGAAGAAGCAAAAACGGAAGCACGAAAGCAGCTTGAAAAGGAAGGTCAGACGTTTAACGACGAGTATGGCTTCCACAACTGGTTCAACATTAAGAATGAGAAAGTCGTCGATGAAAATGGCAACGAACGCTATGATTATCAAGCATGGTGGGGCTACGACTCGCTTCCTGAAGTGAAGAGCATCGACGGAGATGCGGTTGACTACGAAAGTGAATTGAACAATAAGAAATTCTCTGATTACATTATGTATGACAAAGATTCAGCTTCAAAATCGTGGCTAACGAATGGTGCATCTGGCTGGCGTTTAGATGTAGCAAATGAAGTAGACATGGAATTCTGGCGCGAGTTCCGTAAAGAACTTAAGTCAGAAGAGATGGCTGGTGAAGGGGCTACATTGAAAGAAGGAGAAGAGCCGCTTATCCTTGGAGAGATCTGGGACGATGCATCGAAATACTTCCTTGGGGATCAATATGATTCTGTTATGAACTACCGTTTTGAAGGAGCGATTCTCAACTTCTTGAAAAATGGGAATGCAGCTAGCGCGGACGAGCAGTTGATGGCAGTTCAGGAAGATTATCCTGAAGAAGCGTTCTATGCTCTTATGAACTTGATGGGCTCACACGATACGCCACGTGCGATCTATGTGCTTGGTGGTGGAACAGATAGTTATGAACGAGCTGAGTTCGATCCGAAATACGATCATGAACTAGGTGTTAAGCGTCTTAAATTAGCAGCAGTTCTTCAAATGGGTTACCCTGGTGCGCCAACGATTTATTATGGCGATGAAGCGGGTGTCACTGGTTCTAAAGATCCAGATGATCGTCGCACATATCCATGGGGAGATGAAAATGCTGACTTAGTAAAGCATTATCAAAATGCAGGTGCAGTTCGAACAGCGAACGCTGATCTTCTAGCGTATGGAGAGCTAACAACACTGCATGCTGAAGGCGATGTGTATGCATTCGCTCGTACATCTAAAGACGGTGCTGCAGTTATTGCGGTTAACCGTGGCAACAAGGCACAAACGCTTGAACTGAAAGTGGATGATGTTCTGTTAAATAATATTGCGTTCACAGATGGACTAGATAAGGATTATCAGGCTAGCGTGAAAGATGGCAAGTTGAATGTTACAATTCCAGCTATGACAGGACGCATGCTGATCGCAGATAGCGGTCAAAACTTTGAACGTCCAAACGCAGTGAGTGAGCTTAAAGCAACGGCAGGAGAAGGAAGTGCAACCCTTTCATGGACTGGCGATGCAAAGCAATATAAAGTTTATAAATCAACACTTCAGGGTGCAATGTACGAAGAAGTAACCGTTACGGATCAGTTGTCAATGACGATCGATAAGTTAACGAATGGTCAATCTTACTTCTTTGCAGTAACTGCAGTCGATGATGAAGGAAACGAATCGCTGAAAGTGGAAACAACAGAAGCGGCGATCCCTCACATTGAATGGAAAGATGGCAAGTACGAAATCACTCCTGTAACAGCAGTAGATGATCAAGTGCTTGATCTATCAAAAACATTTGCGATTGAAAGTAGCGTTAGAATTGAAGGAGCAACAGAATCAGGCCTTGCAGAAGGATTGATTGCGAAGCTTCAAGTTAAACAAGGAGACGATGATTGGACTGAAAAGCAAGCTACGTATACTGGCCAAGGTGGAGAGAAGGATGCTTATAACAGTTTCAAAGCAGATTTCCGTCCAATTGAAAAAGGCGTATACACGTACCGTCTAGCTTTTTCGACCGATCGCGGAGCAACATGGAAAACAACGAATACAGAAGATGTTGAATTGACTCAGAATGCAGATGATGTGAAAGCTCCTGCAGACGCAGTAAAGCTTGAAACACCAATCCAAGAGTCGGGTCAGGTTACATTAGACTGGACGCTTGAAGGAGCGGATAACCCATATCTTCTTGCAATTGAGCGAAACGGCGAAACAATTGAGCTTTTAGAAGAAGCAGATGCTGTAAGCTATACAGACTTTGCAGTTGAGAACGGTAAAACATACAAGTACAGAGTAGTGGCTTACGATCAGGCTGGAAATCAAACAGTTTCGAACGAAGTGTCGGTTACACCTGATATCGTTATGGTTGATGTGACGTTCAAAGTGCACGCACCAGATTACACGCCACTAAGCGCAAAAGTGACAATGCCTGGAGATCAAAACGGTTGGAGCACAAGCGCTTGGGAAATGTCTCGTAATGGTGCAGTATCTCCAGACTGGGAACTGACGAAATCATTCCCTGAAGGTACAAATTTGACGTACAAGTATACGAAAGGCGAGTCATGGGATCAAGAAGGTCTTGCTGACCACACTCGTAATGATAAGTCAGATGATGATGTGAGCTATTACGGATATGGTGCACAGGGAACTGACTTGAAAGTAACTGTAACAAATCAAGGCGGTAACAAAATGGTCGTCCAGGACGAAATTTACCGTTGGATCGATATGCCTCTTGTTGTAAATTCTCCAGAAAACGGAGCAGTCGTTGAAGGCGATAAAGTAACGTTTAAAGGTAATGCCATTAAAGAAGGCGACCTTACAATCGATGGTGAAAAAGTAAAAGTGAACGACGATATGACGTTCACACACGAAGTAACGCTTAAGAATGGTGAGAACGATATTCCTGTCTCAATCGTACCTTCTGAAGAGAACAAATCCGAAATCTTTAACAACGATGGCGGAGCGATTGCTAAGAACACGAAAGAGTACACATGGAAGGTAACGTCAAATGCAGGTGATCCAGAGCCAAAAGACCCTGAGCGCTTATTCGGAGACGATCGCTATGCAACAGCGGTTGAAATCTCTAAAGCTGGCTGGGACAAAGCGGATACCGTTGTGATTGCGAGAGGAGATAACTTTGCTGATGCGTTAGCAGGAGCACCTCTTGCATACAAACTAGACGCGCCAATTCTTCTTACACGTGAAAAAGGACTTGAGAAGTCTGTGAAAGATGAAATCAAGCGTCTTGGTGCTAAAAAGGCGATTATTCTCGGCGGTACATCAGCTGTACCAAAGTTCATTGCATATCAACTTGAAGGAATGGACTTGAACGTACAGCGTATTTACGGGCAAGATCGATTTGAAACAGCTGCTAACATCCAGGCAAGCCTTGGTGGCAGTCCTGATAAAGCGGTCGTCGCAAACGGAATGAACTTCCCGGATGCACTAGCTGCAGCATCATATGCAGCAGAGAACGGCTACCCGATTCTCTTTGCTAAAAAGGATGAAGTTCCAAAAGCTACGAAGCTAGCGCTACGTAGCGTAGAAGGAACAATCGTTGCTGGTGGAGATGCGGTAATCAGTAAGAAAGTATTTAATAGCTTACCAGATGCGTTGCGCTACGCAGGTGAAAACCGATTTGGAACAGCAGCATCCATTGCGACTGAACTAAATTCATCGAAGAACGTATTTATCGCAACAGGCATGGACTTCGCCGATGCCCTAACAGGATCGGTCCTTGCAGCAAAACAGGATGCAGCAATGCTCCTTGTTAAGCCTGACAAGATGCCAACTGAAACGGCAGAAGCTCTTAAGAAGCTTGAAGCAGATACATTCACAATTCTCGGTGGAACGAGTGCAGTTAGTGATGGTGTTGTGGAGAAGTTGAAGTAGAGAGAGTAATAGCAGCATTGAGCGCAAAATGGGGTCTGGCCCCTGTCTGACCCCATCAAAAGACAAAACAGCGAAAAGTGTCCGCCCCAGACGGACACTTTTTTGCTGTTTTATAGACTTCAAATAGCGATGAGATTATATGTGGTAAGGGGTTTGGAGAGGAGAGGGGGTAGGGGGTCAGGCACGTGCCTGACCCCCTACCCCCTCTCCCTATTACCATCACCTCAAAATTCCTCCAAATGAAATAAAAAATATTTCTGAATAATTTATAAATTAGCTATTCCCAAATTCTTGAAAGGTGGTATACTACAATTATCAACCCCCCGATATAGTAGAAATTCCCCACTTTCCTTGCTAAAGGAGCAATTCGAATGGCTCGTAAAAAACGCAATTGGTTTCCAGGTGCGAAGTATCATATTACTTGCCGAGGGAACCGTAAGGCGCCGTTATTTGAAGAACGAATTGATCGACTGAAGTACTTTGCATTTCTAGAACAAGCTCGTCAGGTATTTCCGTTCCGCCTACACGCATACTGTCTCATGACTAACCATGTGCACCTCTCAATTGAAACCTTCGATCATCCCCCTGGTGAAATCATGAAAGTTCTTAACTCCAATTATGCAAGATATTTCAACGACAAATATGAGTATTCAGGACACGTATTTCAAGGCCGCTATTCCGCTGAACTGCTTGATTCAATGTTATATGAAATTGACGTAAGCAAATACATTCACCTTAATCCAGTTAAAGCCCAGATGGTTGTTAAACCAGAGGACTATGCCTGGAGCAGTTATCGCGCCTATTTTTCATATAAAAAGGATTCACACGCATATCCCGACTACATACTATCACTGTTTGAAAAACCAGCCCGAGAAGCTTACCGCCGTTATATGCACAGTTCGGATCCATTAGCTCCACCAGAACTAAAAAAGCAACTGCCTACTTTTAGTGGCAAACGAATCTACTTACTTACAAATCTTCCTGAATGGTAGGAAGAACCTCTTTTTGAAAACTACTTGTGAAAGAGATGTGAATGAATGGAGCGCTGGATCTGGCTTAGTTCAATTCCGCATATTGGACCAGTAACGCAAAAGAAGCTGCTGGCTGTATTTGGAAGTCCCGAACGAGTCTATCATGCCTCTCCTGCTGAACTTCAAGAAGTAAAAGGAATCTCACAGCGTGCTCGTGAAGCGATACTAGCAGCACGGTCATTAGAGAAACCGAAACGCATTCTTGAACTTGTTTATCAAAAGGAGATCTGGCTGTTACCCCGAGATGACCCGCTGTATCCTTATTACGCAAAAGATGTACCTGAATCACCCGTTCTTTTGTATTACAAAGGCCTTATCCAGCCACAATTCCCTTCCGTAGCCATTGTTGGTTCACGCACGTGTTCCAATCAAACAAGGTTTGCTACTGAAGAATTAGCCTACAAGCTCTCAAGCCTTGGTATACCCGTTATAAGCGGTCTCGCAAAAGGAGTCGATCAATACGCTCACGTAGCCTGCCTCGCGAATCGTGGGCGTCCGATAGCCTTTGTTGCACATGGTGTCGATGACTGTTACCCGAAAGAGCACCGCTCGCTCTTCGAAGCCATCATTGATCAGGGTGCTGTTATCTCCCCGTATCCACCTGGCACAGCGCCCAAGCCGAAGCAATTCATCCAGCGAAACGCGCTCATTAGCGCATGGTCAAGTCATGTTGTCATTATGGAAGCTGAAGTGAAAAGTGGTGCCATGACGACAGCACACTTTGCAGAGAAGCAAGCAAGAAAAGTCTTTGCCTTCCAAAACAATGACAGTCAATCGTCTCATGGACTAAATCATTTATTATCAAAAGGTGTTCACCCTTATGTAAGCGCTACCTCCTTTATTAGTCGATTGGAGTTCCAAGCGTCAATAATAAGGAAAGAAATCGAGATTCCCATAGTCTCTGAAATACCAAACGATCATAATTAACAAATCTACTTAATAAAACCCCGTATTGATCCCTCAAGGATCTTCAAGATCCATCTTCCCTACCAAGAGCATGATGGCTTCCAACCCATCAGGGAAAGATGAAAGATAGAAGAAGATAAACCTGCCTCTCAACCACCAAATCGAGCCATCGATAAGGTGGTTTTTTTAATGTCCGGAATACGATACGATTTAGGTCTTTTGATCTGGGTTTTGAACGACAGAATAATTGAATCAATTCCCTATAATTCTATAGTTGTATAATGATTTAATAAAATCTATACATTGTGCAGAGGTTCATAAGTAAGGAAAAGAAGTATTTTAATAGTGTCCTCCCAGCGTGGACAAAACGCGCTAAATGGGGCGATTTGTCTTTAAGGGGGGTCAGGCACGTACCTGACCCCCCCCTCTTGACCCCCCCTCTCAAAACACGAAGAAAGCGTATTCAACTATTAGACTATTTACGCTATTTTTACACATCTAGGTCGAAAGATATTGTATACTGACAATTGGTGGTAGTAACACCAAAATTCGACTACATATCCGGGGGGAATAAAATTTGGAACGAAGGTCAACACGTCGTTTAATGAGCGTTGCGCTCATTTTCTCAATGGTTCTTAGCTTTTTCGCATTACCAGTTTCACAATATGCTTCTGCTGAGGGAACCATTTCCGTAAGTGAAGCGATCGCAAACAATACTGGTTCTGCAACAGTAGAAGGTTATATTGTAGGAACCACGTCAAGTGGACCATCTTATAACTTAGATGATCCGAATAATGTGAAAACAAACATCGCTATTGCAGATTCTGCAGATGAAACAAAAGCAGAGAACATTCTACCTGTTCAGTTACCTAATAACAATCTACGAACAGAACTCAACCTAGTCGATCATCCCGAAAATAAAGGAAAGAAAATCCAGATCACCGGAAGCCTCGAAGCATACTTCGGTGCACCGGGTCTTAAAAATCCATCAACGTACACATTCCCTGATAGCACAACCCCAGACCCTGACCCTATTAAACTCTCAACAATAAATGAAGCACGACAAGAAGCAAAAAACACACAAGTTAAAGTAAAAGGGATCGCAACAGCAGCATTTGAAGCTGGTGGTCAAACGAACCTCTTTATTCAAGATGAAACAGCTGGAATTATCATTCGCGCAGCTGGGATCACAGCTAAGCCTGGTGATGAAGTAACAGCTCAAGGTTCAATCACTGATTTCTACGGCATGGAGCAAATCCAAGCATCATCTGTAGAGAATACAACTCCTGATAAAGGAATTCCATCTCCGCAGTCTCTTAAGTCAACGGATCTATCAAAAGATAATGGTGAGCAGCACGAAGCCGAATTCACAGAGTTTACTAACGTTAAAGTTGAATCTGTCGACAGCAATGGAAACTTCACTGCAACAGACGATACTGGTGAATTTGTCCTTAAGCCTAACGACAAAACGTTACTTGAAGTTGGAACAACCTACGAGATCATAAAAGGCGTAATCGATTATAACTATAATGAATACAAACTCGTACCTCGTAACGCAGCAGACGTTATTGAAAAAGCATTCTCTGTTACAGCAAATCCGAAAGCGGGATCTGTAGTAGAAGGCACGAAAGTAACACTTGCGACAGCTGAAGATGGTGCAACAATTCATTACACAACCGATGGTAGTGCACCAACGGCTAGTAGCACGGAATACACAGCTCCAATCGAACTAACGAATAACATGACAATCAAAGCCGTTGCAGCAAAAGACGGTAACACTAGTGAAGTCGCTACTTTTGAATACAAAGTCCTCAAATCAGCAGATGGAATCAGCATTCATGATATCCAAGCTGCAGACCACACATCTCCATACGAAGGTATGGCCGTTACGAAAGTAGAAGGAATCGTAACAGCGAAAAAGGGTTCAAACGGTTTCTACATGCAAGAAGAGCAACCAGATGATAATGAAGCAACATCAGAAGGTATTTATGTTTATAAAAGCGGTGGCGCTGGCGTTCAAGTTGGCGATCGAGTTGAAGTAGATGGTCAAGTAAAAGAGTGGAGAGAAGATGGTTACAGCGACGCAAAAGATCTTCTAACAACTCAAATTACAGCATCAAGCGTGACAGTTGCTTCTTCTGGTAACACACTTCCAGAAGCAATTGTTATAGGAGACGATCGTACGCCTCCAACTGAAGTGATTGAAGACGACAAGATGACAACATTCGATGCTGCAACGGACGGACTTGATTTCTATGAAAGTCTTGAAGGCATGCTCATCGAAATTCCTGATGCAACCATTTCAGGTCCAGTGAAATACGATGAACTTCCAGTGTACGTGAATGCAAGTTCTGATCAACTTTTCACACGTGCAGATGGCCTATTAATTTCACCAGAAGATTACAACCCTGAGCGTATGCTCATTGATGTAGACGGTATTGATATTGATGTAACGACAGGTGATCGATTAGATGGCTCTGTTACAGGTAACGTAAGCTACGATTACGGCAATTTCAAAATTCGTCCAACAGGTACGTTCCCTACTGTTATCGACGGTGATACAGAGCGTGAAGTAACGACAATTGAATCTTCAGAAGGCGATTTAACTGTAGCAACATACAACATCGAGAACTATTACAACGGTGTTGGGGAAAGCAAAACAGCGAAGATTGCTGATTCAATCGTAAACAATATGAAAACACCTGATATTATCGGCCTCATTGAAGTACAGGACAACAATGGTCCGACTGACGACGGCACAACAGATGCAAGTGAATCTTACAAAACAATCATTAAAGCTATTGAAGAAGCGGGCGGGCCTACTTATAAGTTTACTGATATCGCACCAGCAAACAAAGTAGACGGCGGGCAGCCTGGCGGAAACATTCGCGTTGGTTTTATCTACAATCCAGAGCGCGTTGATTTTCCAGAGAAAACAGCTGGCGATGCAGCATCTTCAGTAGGTGTTGATGCGAATGGCCTAACACTTAACCCAGGGCGCATCGATCCTACAAACGAAGCATTCGAAAGTTCTCGTAAGCCACTTGCTGCAGAGTTTGAATTTAATGGTGAAAAAGTCGTTGTTGTAGCGAACCATTTCAACTCAAAAGGCGGCGATGGCGCACTATTTGGTGCAGAGCATCCAGTTGTTCTTGGTAGTGAAGTTCAGCGTATGGAACAAGCGTCAATCGTTAATGGATTTGTGAAAGACGTTGTTTCAAACATGGACGATGCAAATGTTGTTGTTCTAGGTGACTTGAATGACTTCGAATTCTCAACACCAATCAATACGCTTGAAGGTGACGTGCTAACAAACATGATGGAGAAATTACCATCTGAAGAGCGCTACACTTACGTATACCAAGGAAACTCTCAAGTTCTTGATCATATTCTCGTATCAAACAATCTAGCAAAACGTACTACAATCGATAGCATTAACATCAATGCTGATTTTAGCGAAGAAGATGGACGTGCGAGTGACCATGATCCAGTTCTAGCGAAGATTCAAATGGAGAATAAGGTTGACCGTACAGCTGGTGAAGACCGCTACGAAACGGCGATTGAGATCTCCAAAAAAGGATGGGACAAGGCGGATACGATTGTTCTTGCAAGAGGCGACATGTTCCCTGACGCACTTGCTGGCGCACCGCTAGCTTACAAGCACGACGCACCGATTCTTTTAACAGAGAAATACGAGCTAAGTTCTGCTCTAAAGAAGGAAATTGATCGTCTAGGTGCTGAAAAAGCGATTATTCTTGGTGGCCCTGCCGCTATTTCTACGTACACTGAATACTCGCTGAAAAGTCTTGGGCTTAAAGTGGAACGCGTTGGCGGAGAAGATCGTTATGAAACAGCAGTGAACATCGCAGCTAAGCTTGGTGGAAATCCGGACAAAGCAATTCTTGCAAGTGCCCGTAACTTCCCGGATGCCCTTTCTGTTGCTTCCTATGCAGCTAAAAATGGTTATCCAATTGTTCTTACAGAGAAAGAACAATTACCAACCGTTACGAAAAAGATTCTTAATGGAACCGACGAGCAAATTGTCGTTGGCGGAGAAGACGTTATTAGCCCAAAAGTGTACGATCAGTTAACAAACGCTGTCCGCTATAGCGGAAAAGACCGCTATGCAACATCAGCCGCTATCGCTACGGTTCTTACACCGAACGCTGATACAGCAATCGTTGCAACAGGACTTAAGTTTGCCGATGCACTTGCTGGATCTGTACTTGCTGCAAAAGAAGATGCAGCGATTCTACTTGTGAAACAAAACGACATTCCAGATCCAATCTCAGATGCGATTCAAGAAAGTGATATCAATAACTTCCATATTCTTGGGGGAACAAATGCGGTTAGTGACGATGTTATGACTGAACTAAAAGGAAAATAAGTGAGGAAATAGGCGGGGGAATCCGCCTTTCCTTACCCTATGAAACTAGTCTTAAAGAATGAGTTAGAATTTGTTAAATGTTCCAATAAAGGGACCATTAACCTAGTAATCTGTTATATAATGAAAAAAGGGTAAATTCCGACAAAAATAGAGTTTTCGAAAGGGAAGGGATTACGTACATGAACATGAAAAAACCTCTTTTTGGCGTCTTATCAACAGCTGCACTAGCAATGGCAATTGCTGCAGCACCATCAGCTCCTGTAGAAGCAGCACCTGGAGATTTTGATCTTACAATTATGCATACAAACGACACGCATGCGCATCTTGATAATGCACCTAGACGACTAACTGCAGTAGAGGAAATTCGCGCTGCACGTGCGAACACGATTCTATTAGATGCTGGTGACGTATTCTCTGGAACGCTATTTTTCAATAAATACAAAGGCCTTGCTGACGTACAATTCATGAACATGATGAAATACGATGCGATGGTACCAGGAAACCATGAATTCGATGAAGGTCCAAAAACATTCTCTGAATTCGTACAGCAAACCAAATTCCCAATCGTAAGCTCGAATATTGATTATAGTAAAGATCCTTATCTCGCTCCTCTTTATAAAAATGAAATGGCGATGACAGGCGATGATGGCACGATTTATCCAGCAGTGATCCTTGATGTAAACGGGGAAGAAGTTGGTGTGTTTGGTCTAACGATCGAATCAACTGACGAGCTATCAAGCCCTGGAGACACCATTTCATTCCTAAACCATCAAGAGCAGGCTGAGAAGATGGTTAAGATGTTCCAAGATAAAGGAATTAACAAAATTGTAGCTCTTACACACCTTGGTAAGACTGTTGAAGTAAAGCTTGCTGAAACGGTTAAAGGCATCGACGTTGTTGTAGGTGGACATAGCCATACGAAGCTTGAAGATGCAGTTGTTGTAAATGAAGACAAAGAGCCAACACTTGTTGTACAAGCTAATGAATATAGCAAGTACCTTGGTGATCTACAAGTAACGTTTAATGCAGACGGCGTTCTAACGGAATGGGATGAGAAGCTTCTAGACCTAAGCACTAGTAAAGATAATGAGAAAATTTACGAAGCTGACCCAGAAGCACAGAAGCTTTTCGAAGAACTAAAAAAACCGCTTGAAGAAATAGAGAAGAAAGTAGTCGGAGAGTCAACGGTTTACTTAGATGGAAAACGTGGTTCGGTTCGATCTGGTGAAACAAACCTTGGTAACTTGATTACAGACGGCATGCTGTTTAAAGCACAGCAGTTCACAGATGCAACGATCGCAATTACGAACGGTGGAGGCATCCGTGAATCGATTGATAAAGGACCTATTACGTTAGGTGAAGTGTTGACTACAATGCCATTTGGTAACAACCTTGTTACGATTGATCTTACTGGTGAAGAAATTATTGCTACTCTTGAGCACGGAGTAAGTGGACTAGAAACAGGTCAAGGGCGATTCGCTCACGTATCTGGAATTAAATATGCGTTTGATAAAGATCTTCCTGTAGACGGACGCATTCTAGATGTGAATGTGAAAACTGATGAAGGCTATGTAGATATCGATCCAGACGCGACGTACACTGTTGCAACAAACGCCTATATCGCTGAAGGCGGAGACGGTTATGATGTAATGGGCCAAGCGGCTTCAGAAGGACGTATCGAACAACTTAACTTCGTTGACTATGAAGTGTTCACTGAGTATCTTGAAGAAATTGGAACGGTGAAGCAAACAGATGAAGCACGTATCGTTGAAGCAGATGTTGAACGAGTAGAAGGTGAGAACCGCTACGAAACATCTGTCAAAATCTCGCAAGAAGGATGGGAGTCGGCTGATACAGTTGTGATCGCACGAGGCGATTCATTCCCTGATGCACTTGCAGGCGCACCACTTGCATACAAGTATGACGCTCCAATTCTACTAACTGAAACGGGTTCACTGAACTCTCTAGTTAAAGAAGAAATCAAACGCCTTGGTGCAGAGAAAGTGATTATCCTAGGTGGAAACAGTGCTGTTAGTAACTATGTTGAATTTCAGCTTGAAGGAATGAAGCTTGATGTTGACCGTGTAGAAGGTGAGAACCGCTACGATACAGCAGCGAACATTGCAGCATTACTCGGTGGCTCACCAGATAAAGCGATTGTTGCAAACGGAAGAAACTTCCCAGATGCGCTTGCAATCGCTCCGTACGCAGCAAGAATGGGCTACCCTATTCTTCTAACAGAAGCAGATGACATCCCACGTGAGACGAACAACGCTCTTATAAGCATCCGAGATGCAATTGTCGTTGGTGGAGAGCAAGCTGTTAATAAGGACTTGGATGATCTTCTTGGAACTTCTGCACGCTATGCAGGCGAGAACCGCTTCGGAACAGCAGCTGAAATTGCAACAGAGCTCAATTCATCTGCTCGTGTCTACGTTTCTACTGGAATGAACTTTGCTGATGCGCTTTCTGGATCCGTACTTGCGGCGAAGAAAAATGCAGCGATGCTTCTAGTTAAACCGGATATGCTTCCAAAAGAAACAGCAGAAGCAGTTAGCGAACTAGAAGCATACGACTTCCGCGTCCTTGGTGGAGAAGATGCTGTAGGACCAGATGTCGTAACGAAGCTTCAAAATCAAAAATAAATTTTTCTGAAGCACAGAGCCTTGTCTCTGTGCTTTTTTATGTGAAATGAACTTAAATTAAAAAATAGCAAGCAGGGATACAGGAAAGAATAGCCAATACTATATACTGACATTCGTAATAACGAATGGAATATGGGGAGGGATAAGATTGAAGGTAAGTATAAACAGTCGTCTACTACTGTCGTTACTACTTGTCATCGCCATGCTCGTACCAACGCAAGCTTTTGCTACAATTGGATCGGAAGAGGAAAAGAATGTTCACTATGCAGCCTTAGGAGATTCCATTACGGCTGGAGTCGATTTCAATAACAAGATTGGCTTAAGCTTTGCAGACTACATAGCGCAGGACCTGCAACGTGTGGAACTGTTGGGGAGTTTTGAGAAACCTTACGCTGTGCCAGGTGCCACAACAATGGATTTATTGACTGCCCTTTCACAACCTGAGATGCAGTTTAAGCTTCAATCGACTAATATGATTACAATCTCGATTGGTGCGAACGATTTTCTTCAGGTGCTTAAGACAGAGCCAGAACGATTGAAAGATCCACTTGAAGTTGCCGAAATCATGAAACAATTGACTGAAAACTACGCAACAAGCATGCACATTATCCGCAAAGTAAATCCGACTGCCCAAGTTTATTTAATGGGTTACTATAATGGTTTCTACGCCTATCCTGAAGAACAACAACAACCACTTATCCAACTCACAAATACCGTTAACGAAATTATTAAACAAATTGCTCTCGCAACGAACAGCTACTATGTTCCTACTTTTGATAAAATAGCCGAAGACTACCCAACGTACTTACCTAATCCAAGTAACGTTCACCCATCACCAGCAGGTTACATGGCGATAGCAGATGAATTTTGGAAGCAAATTCGTACCAATCTACCAGTGAGCACAACGCGTATAGCTGGTGAGAACCGCTACGAAACGGCTATTAAAATTTCACAAGCTGGATGGAAGGAATCTGCCCAGTCTGTCATCTTAGCTCGTGGAGATGACTTCCCAGATGCACTTTCTGGTGCTCCGCTTGCGTATGACGCAGACTCACCAATCTTACTCACTCACTCTCATAAGTTAGATCCAAATGTAAAAGAAGAAATCTTCCGACTAAACCCTCAAGTGGTATATATCCTTGGAGGTGACGTGGCTATCTCACCTGAAGTTGAACAGGAAATTATAGACATGGATATTAAAACCCACCGATTTGGTGGAGCGGACCGCTATGAAACATCAGCTTTAATTGGAGCCTATCTTCCATCATCAGACACAGCGGTTGTTGCTAATGGAACGAAATTTCCTGATGCCCTAGCCGTTGCTTCATACGCAGCTGAGAATGCGTATCCTATCATTTTAACGAAGCAGAATGAAATGCCGAAAGCTTCTGCTAAGCTATTAAAGAACTATCCTAAGAGCCTAGCAATCGGAGGAACTGCTGTTATTTCTGAAGATCTTTTTAACACATTACCGGATGCAACACGGTATGGCGGAGCGGATCGCTATGAGACGGCTTCTATTATTGCAAGGGAACTGAACCCTTCTTATAAAGCGTTTGTTTCAACGGGTCTCGAGTTTGCTGATGCCCTAACAGGAAGCGTGCTTGCAGCAAAAACGGAAAGTAGCTTCCTTCTCGTTCATCCTGAAAAGATGCAGGATGCCGTGCTTCAAGCGAAGGAAGATCTAGGAATCTATCATTTCACGATCCTTGGAGGACCGAAAGCTGTTAGCCCTTCAATCGAAACAGAGCTTCAAGGCGTAAAGTAAACCGATTATGAGAGGACAGCATAGGGCTGGCCTCTTTTTTCTCCTAAAAGCTGCTGAATTATGGAAAACTTTTACTCGCTAATGGTAGACTAGTAAAGTATCAGATTCGGGGACGAATGACCTTAGGGGGAAGATGATGAGAAAAAGCGCATACGGTTTTGGAGTACTATTATGTAGCCTTTTGTTAGTGCTTGTGTTTTCGGGTAATGTGAACGCCACGCCAGCAAGAGAAGAAACGAAACAGCTAGTTCAACCATCAGGTGAGACTTTTGAAGCAACATTGAATGGAAATGAGAACCTGAACTGGTGGACGACAGAAGATGCTTCAGTGATCAAAATAGGGAACGATAACTACTGGTATTATGCAAAAATTGTGGATCAAGACCTACAACTAACAAATGCCAAGTATGCGATTGATGAAAAACCCTCTGATGCAGCAGATCTTAAGGAAGTGTTGAAGCTAGAGCCCGGTCATAAACTGATGGCAAAGCCGAAAGACATTCCAACTAACGATCAAGTAGAATTACTTAGCGCAAGCGAACATCCAACGCTTGTGTTATTAGTTGAATTTAATGATGTGAAAATAAAAAATAAAGAAGCTGATTGGAACAAACGCTTTTTCGGTTCTTCAGGTAGTACATTGAATAATTATTTTGATGAAGTTTCTGATGGGAAACTTCAGTTCAAAGCAGCAGGCGAAACAAGTGGGGTAGTAAATGATGGTGTTGTGAAAGTGTCGATTAACAAAAACCACCCTCGTCCTGAAGGAGCTTATAATCAAAACGAGCTTTACACTCAACTATTTAAAGATGCCGTTGCAGCTTCCAATGCAAAAGTGAACTACGCACAGTTTGATCAGAACAAAGATGGTTACCTATCATCAGAAGAATTACATATTGTGACCATCGTTGCCGGTGGCGAAGCAAGCTATGGTGATGAAGGAAGAGTGGTATGGGGTCATATGACCAATTTGTACGATGGTCAAGCACCTCGTCTTGATGGTGTGAAAATTGGTGCCTACTTAGCAAATGGTGGTTATACCATGTTTGGTGAGAATCATGGAGATCACATGGCGACGGTTGGAATTATTGCTCACGAGATGGGCCATGATCTTGGCTTACCAGATCTATATGATTACGATAATTCCTCCTTTGCAGTTGGCGTTCATAGCCTTATGGGTGGCGGTACATGGACAACTGCGAATGGGAAAGACATTGGAGAGTACCCAGCGCATCTGGATGCCTGGTCTAAGATGGTGTTAGGATTCGTCAAACCTGTTGAGGTTCAAGACAATGGAACGTATCAAGTGGCGAATTTTATCGCTAACAATTATTCCGTTCTTAAGCTGAAAACAACAGACGAGTCGGAATACTTCTTAGTTGAAAATCGCCAGTTCAAAGGATTCGATATCGGGCTAGCGGAATACGTTGCCTCACCGGGTATCGCCATCTGGCATATTGATGAAGATCAATTTTCTAACGGAATGAATAACCTGGACGAAACGTATAAAGCGGTTGATTTAGAAGAGGCAAATGAAAGTAGACTCGGTTATCCTGAACTTGATCAAGATCCAGAGCAATATCCTTACGTGTACTATGATCATTACTTTAGTGGGAATGGATATGCTCAGTTTACGAACTCATCGAAACCGAATAGTAAACGATACGGTGGATCCAATTCGAGCGTCTCCGTAACCGTTATTGATTCAAATCGCGATTCAATGGCCGTGTCTGTGAAAGTACCAAATGGAGAAGATAAAAGTCCGCCAGAATGGCCAACAAGCGCGAAATTAACTTCATCCTCTATTACGAATAGTACGATTACATTGAATTGGCCATCAGCAACGGATCCATCAGGAATAGCTTCCTATATCATTTATAAGAATGGTAGTTTCTTAAAAGAAGTAAGCGCAACGACGAAAAGTTTAAAAGTACAAGGTCTAGCAACAAATAAAGAGTACTCGTTTAAAGTAGAAGCGGTTGATAAAAAAGGATATGTGACCGGTAATGGTCCATCTCTTAAGACGAAAACATCCGCAACGACAACGCTTAGAATCGAAGGGTTAAATCGATTTGAAACAGCAGCTAAAATTAGTAAAGATACGTTCAACGTAGCGGAAACAGTCGTTATTGCAAGAGGATATGATTTTCCAGATGCCCTTTCAGGTGCACCGCTTGCTTATCAATTGAATGCACCAATTCTATTAACGAGAACAGATCGTTTACCAAAGGAAACTGCTGACGAAATCAAGCGCTTGAAAGCGACGAAAGCGATCATCCTTGGAGGAGAGAATGCGATCTCACCTTCAACAGAGAGTGCGATTAAGTCACTTGGAGTAACGATCGAACGCATTAGTGGTGAGAACCGCTATGATACGTCAGCCAAGATTGCGAAGCGAATGGGCGGGGACCCTGCTTATGCGGTTGTTGCGTACGGCCGGAATTTCCCTGATGCGCTAGCAATCGCTCCTTATGCCGCAAAAATGGGCTATCCAATTCTATTAGTAGAAAGCGACAAGGTACCAACAGCAACGAGTAAGGCGCTCGCAACGATTAACGACACAATCGTCGTTGGTGGAGATCAGGTAATCACGAGCAAGGTATACAATAACCTTCCTTCACCAGAGCGGATTAGCGGTGAGAACCGTTTTGGAACGGCTGCAGCGGTGAAAGCCAAGTATTACACCGACTCTAAAACGACGTATCTCGCAAATGGATATGGTTTTGCTGACGCCCTAACAGGATCGGTTCTTGCAGGTAAGCAGAATGCGCCTCTGCTACTTGTCAAAACGACTAGCATTCCATTAGAAACCAGTGATGCAATCAAGAACATAACTGATTTTAGAATATTAGGTGGAGAAGCGGCCATTAATAAAAGCGTGGAAAATATGCTTTTCAAATAGTAGAAAATGAGGGAGATACAGGTAATTTCACCTGTATCTCTTTTTTTTGGAAAAAATAACAGGATATCCGTTAAACTTTGTTGAATAATAGCCGATAGTATAAGCAAAGTGTCGATATTTGGGGCAACAACTTAATTGGAATGAGGAGGATCTGGATGCAACCTTCATTGGTCAAGAAAGCAATAACTGGTTCTGCGTTTGTAGCTGGAGTGATGTTTGTTCAACCTGATGGTGCAGAAGCAGCGTTTGGGAATCAAGAGCTTAAGAAAGGCATGAACAATCAAGATGTTAAAGTGCTACAAGATGTATTGAAGGCGAAGGGGTATTTTACATATCACACCTCAACAGGGTACTACGGTCCCATTACCGAAGATGCGGTAGGTAAGTTTCAGCAGGCAGTTGGCTTAAACGTAACAGGCGTCGCAACAACAGATACGCTGAAGGCGCTTGGTGCAAAAACAGTAAGCAAATCATCAGCACAGTCTTCGTCCTTACAGGTTGGCTCAAGAGGTCAGCAGGTTACGAATCTGCAGTCAGCGCTCAAAGACAAAGGCTACTACGCTTACAACGTAGACGGAATCTACGGTCAGATTACCAAAAAAGCAGTTCAAGATTTTCAACGAGAGAAAGGTCTCTCCATAACAGGTAAAGCAGATGCAGCAACGTTGAATGCGTTAGCGTCAAGCACAGCTCACTCTAACTCAAAACCATCTAGTTCTTCTTCAGACATTACAATTGGAATGCGTGGTAGTGCAGTGACTGATCTTCAGTCAAAGCTGAAATCAAAAGGGCATTACAACTACAAGGTAGACGGGATTTTTGGGAAAATCACACAGAAAGCTGTGCAGAACTTCCAGAAATCAGCCGGGTTATCACAAACAGGCGTTGCAGACAGCAAAACGCTAGCTGCTCTTTCTAAAAACGAAACAGGTAAGCAGGAGGCAGCGGTTTCTGGACTAACGATCGGATCACGCGGAAGCTCAGTTTCTTCCCTTCAGCAATTGCTAAAAGATCGCGGTTATTATAACGATTCGATCGATGGGATCTTTGGTAATAATACGCAGAAGGCCGTTAAAGAGTTTCAAAGTATCGTAGGCTTGTCTGTAACTGGGGTTGCTGACGACAAAACGATCGACTCGCTGAAATCGAGAAGCAACCAACAAACCGTAACGGTTTTAAAAGTAGGATCGAAAGGCAATGCCGTTACAGATTTACAAAACAAGTTGAAAAAAGCAGGCACGTTCCATGTTGAGGCGACAGGCTATTTTGGACCTGTAACTGAGAAAGCGGTCAAGGACTTCCAGAAAGCAAAAAAACTGCAGGTAACAGGAACTGCAACGAAGGAAACAATGGATGCGCTTGACGGCTCGACAGATAAGGTTGTCACACCACCGTCAACAGGTGAAGACCAGGGCGATCTTCTAAAGAAGGGCTCAACTGGCTCACTCGTGAAAGAGCTTCAATCGAAATTAAAAGCAATTGGACTCTATTCGGGACCACTTGATGGCGACTTTGGGAACGGAACTGATGCGGCTGTACGATCATTCCAGTCGCGTAACAAGCTCACGGTCGATGGTGTGGTTGGCCCTTCTACATGGGAAAAGCTCAAGCAATCAACTGGTTATGAAGGTACAGGAAATTCGAATACGGGTAGCAATAACGGATCTTCGAACGCAAGCTTCAGCGTAATGGATCTCATCGCTGATGCATCTGTATACATAGGTGTACCGTACGTTTGGGGCGGAAATACCCCAACGCAGGGCTTCGACTGTAGTGGCTTCCTCGTTCATGTATTTAAAAAACAAGGCATTTCTCTGCCTAGAACAATGGCGCAAATGTGGAACGTCACAACTGCCGTCAGCTCACCATCCGTTGGTGACATCGTGTACTTCACAACATACAAACCAGGTGCCTCACACGGCGGCATCTACATCGGAAACAATAAGTTCATACATGCTGGATCTTCAACCGGAGTGACCATTAGTGACATGAACTCAAGCTACTGGAAACCAAGGTATCTTGGAGCGAAGCGGGCGCATTGATTTTATTTATTTTATAATGGGGGTCAGGCACGTGCCTGACCCCCTATAAAGACAAAACCACTTAAATGTCCGTCTCCGACGGACATTTTTTTGTGTTTGTTTAGTGCATTAATGCAGTGGGGGTCAGGTACCTCTCTGACCCCCGCTAACTAAAGGGGGAGTACATAATGTTCAATTTGTTTCTCATTCTTCACATCACAGCAGGGTTTAGCGCCCTTCTCACGTTCTGGTTACCGCTTGTCCTAAAAAAAGGCGGCAATTGGCACATTCGAATCAGTTGGTTCTTTGTTGTCATGATGGGCATTGTCAGCATCACGGCAACAGGAATGGCATTCATTCGCATCTTCATTCAACCAGATACTTCACCTGAGCGATTCTCATTCTCTATCTTCCTCTTATTTATTTCTGTACTAAGCGCCTCTACAGCGTACTATGGGCTACGCGTCTTGCGATTTAAGCGTAAATCCGATCGTCATCGACACCTTGGTGATCTTGCTTTCTCAAGCCTGTTGTTTCTAGCAGGACTCTCCTGTTCAATCTATGGTTTCAGCTCTGGAAACACGCTCATTTCGTTCTTTCCCTTTTTAGGAATCTTTCTAGGACTTGGTCAGCTAGCCTACTGGCTCCGCCCCATGCCTGTTAGAAATAGCTGGCTGCTCGAGCATATCCAGGGGATGATTGCGTGTTCGATCTCTACTGTTACAGCCTTTACGGTTTTCGGAGCACCTCGTTTACTAGGTGGAGGGTTTCGTAGTTTTTATCTGTGGATATTGCCTACGATTGTACTTGTACCATTTATTTTTTATTTTAGTAGGAAATATCGTATCACAAAGTAATCATTTTTCTGATAGAAATTGGAATTTCGATAAGCAAATGCTAGAATGATAGAGGATACCAAAATGGAAAATGGTAGTAATTATTAAGGGGGAAAATATGAAAAAAAGAATTAGTAGATTATTGGTAGGAGCTTTATTTCTATCGCTTTTGGTGCCTTCGTTTGCACATGCGGAAGCAAAGGATACTGTCACTTACAATGATATCAACAGAATGTTAACTGAAAGTGCGTTGGAACATAACATTCCACCCGAGATTGCTAAGGCTGTCGCATTTCAAGAGAACGGATGGAAGCAATGGTCGGATGATGCGCAAACCGAACCGATTATCAATATTACTGATGGTGGTATTGGATTAATGCAAGTGACAAGCAATGTGTGTGATGAAGGCAATACAAAGAACTGTTATGACCCTGACAGACTTGGGGATGACATTCAATATAACATCGATGCTGGTTTGGAAATTTTAAATGAAAAATGGAGTTATGGAGATCAAGGAATTATTCCGACAATCAATACAAATGATCGAGACATTCTCGAACACTGGTACTTTGCAGTGATGGCATATAACGGAACTGTGCCGGTAAACAGTCCTTATTTCCGAGATGCAAAAGATGGAACACGTAATCTAGACACTTATCAAGATGAAGTATTCAATAAAGTTGAGCAGCGTAATTATTTTTCCGTGAACCTTGATGCTATTGAATTTCAAAGAAGTGACTTTACTTACGATAAGAAAAAAGACGAACCGATCACGTTTAATAAAATGCATTACACTGTTAACTCTGAATTAACACGTTCGAGAACTTTATTAGAAGAAGGCGACAAAGTTGCAACTGTTGCTGGTAAGCTTTTGAAGAAAGAACCAAGCTCAGAAAACGGAGTTAATGTGAAACAGTCTCAGGTTGCTACTGTGTTGAGTAGTGAATTTCATATTGATGAAACGAAGAACCAGGGTAAAATTCCATACGACCATTGGGTTCGCTATCACGTAGAGCTTGAAGATGGAACAAGAGGATATATGGCTTCAAGCAGTCTAATCCCAATAACCCAACGCCTTTCAGGTGATAACAGGTATAAAACAGCAATCGAAATTTCCAAAGACGGCTGGCAGGATGGTGCTGACACAGTTGTCCTTAGCAGAGGCTATGAATTCCCAGATGCGTTAGCTGGTGCACCTCTTGCTTATCAGCTGGACGCTCCAATTCTTCTAACTGATGATAAGATTCTTACGAAAGAAACAGCGGATGAAATTAAAAGACTCGGCGCCAAAAAGGTTATTATTCTTGGTAGCAACAATGCTGTCAGACCTGCAGTGGAAAAAGAGCTAATCAATAAAGGTCTTAAAACCGAGCGAATTGGTGGAGAAGATCGCTTTGAAACCGCTCAGCTTATCGCAAAAAAACTTGATTCGTCTAGTGATAAAGCAGTTGTCGCTTATGGTTATAACTTTCCTGATGCTTTAGCCGTCGCACCGTATGCAGCTAAGGAAGGGATGCCGATCCTTCTTACACGTGACAATAAGCTACCTGATTACACAAAAGAAGCATTAGCTGACACCAAAGAAACGATCGTTGTTGGTGGCGATGACGTGGTGCAAAAAAATGTGTACGATCAACTTCCTGGTCATAAACGTCTTGCTGGAGACGACCGATATGAGACAGCCGCTGAAATTATCGGATATTTCGATGACAAAGCACAAACAGGTTATGTTGCTACTGGCGTGAATTTTGCTGATGCACTAACAGGTGCGGTTCTAGCTGCGAAGAATGATTCACCACTGTTATTAGCGAAAAAAGATCAACTCTCTCCTTTCATGGAAGCTACCATTACAGATTTGCAAACAGAACAATTTGTACTTCTCGGTGGACCTGATGTGGTGAGTGTAGAAGACAGACTTGCAAAGCTTACGATAAAATAAAGAAAACGAACCCTCTGACTTGATTCAGAGGGTTTTGCTTTAGCATGAAAGGAGTGAGGTGAATGATAGTATTAGGAAAATCGATTGAAAAGTGGATTCAAGACTACCCTCTTATAAGGGATTTGGTACACCTAAAAGAAGTCGTCTGGGAAAATCCTGTTAAAGGAAGTCAATCGCAAAGCGAACTTTCATACAACGACATCCTTGAAGCCGAAGAACGCTTTAAACGCTTCGGTCCCTACTTCAAAAAAGTATTCCCGGAAACGAACGGAATCATTGAATCGCCAATTTCAGAAATCAATACGATGAAAGCAAAACTTGAGGAAGAATACGACACACAAATTCCTGGACGGCTGCTCTTAAAACGCGACGATCGCTTGCCGATTGCAGGCAGTATTAAGGCACGTGGTGGAATTTACGAAGTAATCAAGCATGCCGAGAAGCTTGCTTTAGGGCATGCCATACTTAAAAAAGATGACGATTACGCCATCCTAGCTGATAAAAAATTTACCGAGTTCTTTTCAGCTTTCCACATTACAGTTGGTTCAACTGGGAATCTTGGCTTAAGCATTGGCATCATGTCAGCTAAGCTAGGTTTTAACGTGACGGTACACATGTCGAGCGACGCTAAGCAGTGGAAAAAAGATCTTCTTCGCCAAAAGGGCGTGAACGTCGTTGAACATAAAGCTGACTATAGTGTTGCGGTGGAACAGGGCCGAAAGCAGTGTGAGAAAAAACTGACGTGTCATTTTATTGATGACGAGAATTCGAACGATCTTTTTATTGGCTATGCCGTTGCGGCACTTCGTTTAAAAAAGCAATTAGATGAGATGAAAATCAAGGTCGATGTGGAGAATCCATTGAGCGTTTACCTCCCTTGTGGCGTAGGTGGAGGGCCAGGCGGAATCGCCTTTGGACTTCATCATGTATTTGGCGAACATGTTCACTGCTATTTCGCAGAGCCAACGCATTCTCCTTCGATGTTACTTGGGTTAATGACGGGTCAACATGACAAGATTTCTGTTCAAGACTTCGGCATCGATAACCTCACCGCTGCAGATGGGCTTGCAGTGGGAAGACCTTCTGGCTTTGTGGGTCGTGAGGTTGAGTCTATTATCGACGGCATCTACACAATCGATGACCAACGACTCTACGACATGCTCCGATGGATTTATAACACCGAACGAATTAAGCTCGAACCGTCTGCATTAGCCGGGATGATCGGACCTGTAGTGACTAAAGATCATTTGGAGAGTAAGAGCGGCACGCATCTTGTTTGGGCAACGGGAGGTAAGCTTGTCCCGCAGGAAGTGTGGATAGAGGATTATTTAAAAGGGAGTCAGTGAGTAAAAAATAGTAGAAGGGGGGTCAGGCGCGCGCCTGACCCCCCTAAAAGACAAAATAGCCAAAAAGTCCACAATCGGAGGACACCCTATCTTCAATGACCTCCATTATTGCATTGACGCTAGAATCTCCTTCATTTTTTGCGACACTAATGGATAAAAGTTTTTTTCGGCACTTTGTGTGGAATTCCCTCCAAAAAACCCTGTTCCAGGACAAGTTTTAACAGCATGTCCTTCACCGTTATCCAACACTCTTTCCCCAGAGTTTATATCCCACCAATGATGGTAAGTGATGCTTTCTATTGAAGGAGTTAAGCCAAATTTTAAACTCAGCAATGCGGTGATTGTTACGATGGTTTCCCTTTGTTCATCCGTCATTTGATTATGACCTGCATCAAAGTCACCGAGATTTTCAATAGCTAAAGAATCTGACTCAATTTTCTCCATTGCAGTTTTGTTATGTAGACCAAATGAACCTTCAGGAGGCGTATTAATCGGTCTACCTACTGCTACTTTCCCATCTGGGAACGTGGTTAAATGCTGACTGATGTTACTCCATCCCATCCCGTTAATATGATAATTCTCCATTCCCTTCATCAATGAAAAATGATTGTTACCGTTGAATTGCGTGTACGAAGGTGAATATGTGTGATGTTGTTGGATTTTTCCAATCCTCCTAGAGAATTGATGATTAAATAGCCAATCTTTAAATTCTTCCCTAGTCATCAGGACATATTGTCCTTGCATGGCAAGCTTCTTCGGAGGGATTTTTATTTTTTGCCCGATATAAATCATGTTTGAGGTAAGTCCATTTATTCCTTTTATCGACTGAACTGACGAGTTGAATGCTTGCGAAAGCTTCCAAAGTGTATCACCAGAAACAACTTCATACATGACCGGAACTCTTAATTTCTGACCAACGAAAATTAAATCCGACTGCAAACCGTTAATAAGCTTCAGGTCTTTCACTGTAGTCCCATAGATCTTTGAAATCTTCCATAAATAATCTCCGGATTTTACTTCATATATGTTTCTTGGATTATTAGTTGCATGAACAGTTGATAAATTCATTTGGATAAAGAAGATAAATAATAGTAGAAACACCACATATTTTTTCATTTCTCAAACCCTTCCGTTTTGATAGAACTAAAAACCCTGTTTTTTATCGTTTGTTTAACGATTAAGGATTATTCTTTAAGTAATGGGGTCAGGCGCGAGCCTGACCCCACTAAAAGACAAAACCAAAGAAGTGTCCGTCACAGACGGACACTTCTTTCTTCAATACTTTCCAACCAACCTTACTGCGCACCACACATTACATCCTTTGGCGTATAGACAATAGTAACATCACTCTATTTATTAATGGCTCAACGGTTAGTACCATTAATGTAAGAGTTTACAAAAATAGGGAGGTCATATTATGTCGTGGAAAAAGGTTCGGCTCAGTATATTCTTTTTCATCATATTGAGTATGGTTATTGCCCCAGCGCTAGTACAGGCATCCTCCAGTGGAAAATCAAAGAGTTCTTCGAAAGCAGCTAGCGAAACAACTCAATCTTGGGATGAGGAGAGCTATGATCGGCCAGAGGATTACTCGACCTACATCACAGAGAAAGATGTTTTTATTACGATGCAAGATGGTGTCATTTTAGCAGCTGATGTTCATCGTCCAGATGGACCAGGGCCGTTTCCAGTCATTCTAACGCAGACGCCATACAACAAAAATCAGGATAACAAAGAAAACCACAATGACTATTTTATTAAGCGAGGCTATGCTCATGTGGTTGTAGACGTGCGTGGGACAGGTTCTTCTCAAGGAGCGTGGGATTCTTTTGGTATCGCAGAACAGAGTGATGGAAAAGAGCTTGTCGAATGGGCAGCTAAGCAATCCTGGAGTAGTGGAAAAGTTGGGCTGTACGGTTCATCTTATCGTGCAATCAATCAACTTCTCACTGCAGCAAAGCAGCCTGAAGGTTTAGAAGCTATTTTCCCAATCGTGCCAATGGCTGACGTCTATCGAGACATAACGATGTCAGGTGGTATGGTGAATACAGGTTTTATCCCACTCTGGTTAGGACTAGTAACAAGTAGCGGCCTTCTTCCACCAACGTATACGATGTCAGAGCCAATTCTGGCAAGTAGTGTTCTCATTAACCACGCAGGGCAAACAACCGGGTATCCAACTAGTACGCTTAGCTCAGCCATTACGGGTGGGGATTTTGCTTATGATGGTCCTGCTGCACATCTACGCTCGCCAATTTACGTTGCTGATCAAATTCAAGTACCAACTTTTTTTACAGGCGGCTTGCATGATCTTTTTCAGCGAGGCACTCCACTTCTTTACGAGAAATTGAAAGACAAGGGTGTAACGACGAAACTCTTAATGGGAAACTGGACGCACGGAGATTATGGCAGTGGTTTGCCTGCTGATAACGTTCCTCCACTAGATCAAATCGCTTTAAGGTGGTTTGACGAATATTTGATGGGGATTGATGGTACGAAAAATAATCAAATTCCTGATGTGACACAATATGTTCTTGGTGAAGATAAATTTCAAGTACAACCAAGTTGGCCACATGCACAAGCGACGGCTGAAAGATTTTATCTTCGCTCTGGCAAGATGCTAACAAAAGAAACACCTTCAACACTTGAATCTTCTTCATCAATGGCACAACAGCCATTTAACGGCATATGTTCTGGTAGTACAAATCAATGGACTGCTGGAATCCCAAGTGCGCTACCATGTACAAAAGACAATCGCATAACAGAAACAACAGAACTCACCTATACAACTGCACCAGTAAACAGCGACTTGCATATCTCAGGTCCAATTGCAGCGAAAGTCTATGCAAGTACAACAGCGAAAGAGTTAGCTCTTTCCGTACGTTTAACAGACGTTGCCCCTGACGGAAGCTCTAGTGAAATAACTGCCGGCTGGCTCGCTGCATCGCATCGAGCCGTCGATGAAACGAAAAGTCGTTTTCTAAATGAAGAAAACATCCAGCCATGGCACCCTTTTACAAAAGAAGCTGTTCAAAAAGTGACACCAAATGAAGTGATGGAGTTAAACGTAGAAATCTTCCCCACAAATGTTGTCATTAAAGAAGGACACAAACTGCGTGTCGCAATCGGTCCAAGTGACTTCCCGCATGCTGTGTCTCCAGCACCACAACAACTGAACCAGTTAGGTGGTATCGCAACGATAATGAATACGAAAGAATATCCATCATCTATTGTTATACCGGCTGTGCGGTAAAAGGAGAAGGGGGGGGTCAGGCGCGAGCCTGACCCCCCTAAAAGACAAAACATCCAAAAATAGGCGAAAAGTCCACAAACTGAGGACACTTCGTCTGTTTTTTTATTTTATTACCAAATGTTTGAAACAAAAGGCAGCCGCTGTTCGTATTTGATGTAAGAGTATCGGAAAATGAATAGCGTAGAAGGGTGGGTTTATAATGGAATTGATTGTAGAATTCCTCGGCTTTATAGGTGAGGTGTTTTTCATGTTTGGCGATGGTCCAGATGAACAGCGGATCGAAAAAAACATAGCGGCACTGATGGCATTTAGCTGGTTTGCAGAACTAAGGAAAAATCCTGAGTATGAAGAGTTAATCAGGAAGAATGACTCTGTCCGTTATGTCATAGGTAAGATGAGGATGAAGAGGATGAAGAACTCAACGATGTATGAAGAGAGGAAAGAGCGAAGGTTGATGAAAGAATTAGAAAAGCAGCTAGGGGGTCAGGTGCGAGCCTGACCCCCTTAAAAGACAAAAACGCTAATAAGTCCACAAAATAAGGACACTTCACCAAACGAAGATACGCAAATCTCTATGAACTACTCTATACTAGAATCATAGGCATGTTGTATAAAGGATGCCAAACTAGTAAGGGGAGATGTTAGTTGATAAAGAAGATTCTATTACACATTAAAGAGAGTATCTGGTTTATTCCTGGAACTTATTCTGTTCTATCATTTCTACTAGCTGTAGTAGTTATTTTAATTGATACAGTGTATTACGATGAGGTACAGAGATACATCCCTTCTTTTTTAACAACGACTGTTGATCTCGCCCAGACGACGCTTGCGTCTCTATCTGCTGCGCTATTAACGATGACAACGATTACGTTTTCTACAATCATGGTTGTCTTAACAACTTATTCCTCACAATTTTCACCAAGAACACTCAAGAACTTTACAACAAATCCAACGACGATGAGGGTGCTAGGAATCTTCATGGGCGGATTTGTATATTCGATACTATCGCTATTATTTATGCGAAAAGAACTGATCGACCATGAAGTGATATCCGCAACAGTAGGCGTAATTACTGCGTTTGTATGTCTTGCCTTTTTCGCTTTCTTTTTGCATAGAGTAGCAAGTTCCATTCAAGTTAGTAACTTAATAAAAGAATTAACAGACGAGTCGTTAGAAATGGTTCGTGAGGCAAAAGCTGCACTCGATGATGATCGCAATAAAGTCTCTGAAGTGAAGCCTCAATTTTCTTCAAGCTATGCATCTGTCGAAGAAGTCACCGCAACAAATTATGGTTATATAAAATTGATCGATTATGATGGACTTCTAACGCTCGCTATTAACAATGACTATGTGATTGAAGTGAGTGAACCAATTGGTAGCTTTGTTACACCAGAAAGTAAAATCCTTTCCATTTATCATAAAACCGAAGAAGTTACCGTCAATATTAACCAATTCATTACAGTTGGAGACGAGCGATCAAGCGTTCAAGACATCGATTTCGGTATTCAAAAGATGGTTGAAATTGCATTAAGAGCGATTTCTCCTGGAATCAATGATCCAAATACTGCGATCGGCTGTATCGATTATTTGAGAGTACCTTTAGTTGAAGCATATCAATTAGGGGGAGATTTTGTTACTTATTACGAAGACAACAAACCTCGTGTCATTGGCACTCAAAAAAATGTAGAGGAATTATTGTATTCTACTTTCTATCAAATCAGCTTCTATGGCCGAGAGGATATCTCGATTCTTCTTGCTATATTCGATACACTGATCTATATTTCCGAACATAGTAAAGATGATGTGAAAAAGGAAGTTCAAAAGATTAGTGAATACATTATGAATCGATTTGATCAAAATGGTCTAGACGTTTTGGATCGGAAACATGTCGATGCAAAACGCGCTAAGTTGTTATCGATTTAAAGCACTGGGGGTCAGGCCCGCACCTGTCCCCCTTCATTACACTAGTAAACCAAAAAAGGAGTAACAATCATGAAATTCTACGTCGCATCAGGCTTTCAAAACAAAGCAAAAGTACAGCAGTTTAGCGAGCAATTAAAGAAAGAGGGATACACTCAAACGTATGATTGGACTAAGAACGTAAGGGCATCAACTGAAGAAGAGCTTGAGGATATTGGAGAAAACGAACTAAAAGCTGTAAGAAATGCTGACTTTTTAGTCGTTCTTCTCCCAGGTGGCAAGGGGACTCATATTGAAATGGGCATCGCTCTCGGCCTCTCAATTCCGGTTTACCTGTACTCAGAAGGAGACTTTCCGGCAGCATCAGAATCAACTACTTTTTACTATACAACGAACGTGACTAGGTGCACCGGTAGCCTATCTGATTTACTCGATACGATTTTAATAAAGGAGAAAGATTCAGCCTGTTTAGAAAAATAAATAGGCTGGTCGACCACAATCCTTTAGTTTAATAGACAATATAACCGTGACTTTTAAACTAAGTCTATACACCTGACAATTCAGTTTAGTGTTCATAACAAGACAAAAGTCACCCCCTAATATGTGATGAAAGTCGATTGAGATGCACAAGTTGCACACGTAAACTTAAAAATGCAAACGCTTTCACATATTGAAATCAGGGGAGGGCTTTTTTGAAAAAGGGAAGAAGACTGTTATCGTTGATCGTTGCAACTGTCATGTTACTACCTATGTTTGGTCCGGGAATGACTGCCGAGGCTGCTTCAACAAATGGAACGATGATGCAATATTTTGAGTGGTACTTGCCGAATGATGGTGCGCATTGGAACCGTCTGAACAGTGACGCGCAGCATCTGAAAGATATTGGCGTAACGTCGGTTTGGATTCCACCTGCTCATAAAGGCACGCAGCAGAATGATGTTGGGTACGGAGCCTATGATTTGTATGATTTAGGTGAGTTTAATCAGAAAGGCACAGTCCGGACGAAATATGGGACAAAGAGTCAGCTGAAAAATGCAATAACGTCGCTTCATCAAAAGAACATCGACGTCTATGGTGATGTTGTTATGAATCATAAAGGTGGAGCGGATTACACGGAAACTGTAACAGCGGTTGAAGTGAACAGCAGCAATCGCAATCAAGTTGTCTCAGGAGAGTACCAGATTGAGGCGTGGACAGGTTTTAATTTTCCAGGAAGAGGAGATACATACTCGAGCTTTGATTGGAAATGGTATCACTTTGACGGAACGGACTGGGATCAGTCACGTAGTCTGAAGCGAATTTATCAGTTCAAAGGAACAGGTAAAGCGTGGGATTGGACTGTCTCATCTGAAAATGGCAACTACGATTACTTGATGTATGCCGATCTCGACTTTGAACATCCGGAAGTTGCAAGTGAGATGAAAAAGTGGGGCACTTGGTATGCGAACGAGTTGAACCTCGATGGCTTCCGACTTGATGCCGTGAAGCACATTAAGCATTCTTATCTCAGCGATTGGATTACATCCGTTCGACAGGATACAGGAAAAGAAATGTTCACAGTTGCGGAGTACTGGAAAAATGACCTTGGCGCGATTAACGATTACCTTCAAAAAACAAATTACACCCAATCGGTGTTCGACGTGCCGCTTCATTACAATTTCCATCAAGCATCAACGAGCAGTGGGTCTTATGACATGAGGAATCTCCTTAACGGGACAGTAATGGGGTCGAATCCAAGTAAAGCCGTTACAATCGTCGATAACCACGATTCGCAGCCAGGACAAGCACTTGAGTCTACAGTGCAATCATGGTTTAAGCCGCTCGCCTATGCGTTCATCTTAACAAGAGGGCAGGGTTATCCAAGCGTATTCTACGGTGATTACTATGGAACAAAAGGGAGCTCATCATATGAAATCCCAGCTCAACAGGCAAAGCTCGATCCATTGCTTGAAGCAAGAAAATCCTTTGCTTATGGAACGCAGCACGATTATTTAAATCACCAGGACATTATCGGCTGGACAAGAGAAGGCGACGCATCACATGTAAACTCTGGCCTAGCCACACTTATTACAGACGGACCTGGTGGATCGAAGTGGATGTACGTTGGCGTTCAAAACGCTGGCGAAACGTGGAATGACATAACAGGAAACAAATCCAACTCCGTTAAGATCAATAACGACGGATGGGGAGAATTCCATGTGAATGGCGGATCTGTTTCGGTCTATGTGGATTGATAATAACGGGGGTCAGGCACGTGCCTGATCCCACCAAAAGACAAAACAAACAAAAGTGTCCACCACAGGCGGACACTTTTGCACTTTATCATATGCATATAAACTCCTCGAGACCATATATACCAAGGGTTTGAAGGTTAAAACGTAGTGAGGGGGTCAGACTCGCACCTGACCCCGCTCACCTCCTGACCCCCACTCACCGCCCTAACTACCTATTTCGAATCACTTATTCTCCCAAGAAAAAACCCATCAATCTCACTGATCTTACCTCGCCATAGAATTTTTCCCTTTGAAGGAGTGGGCTTATTATCTCCTACGTACACTTTTGTGTTTTTTAAATGGATATAATTCGTTTCAGCACCGTTATTGTCTTCCAATGCCTGGCCAGCATTTGCGAATTGTTCACTTAGCTTCTCAGCAACATCGTTCCCAGCGCCAATGGAATCGCTCAGCGTATCGAAATATTCTTTTGCGGAGACGGTTGTTCCTGTGACGATGGCACCGTTGATATTTAATGTGATATCTAGGGAAAAGTCGTGTTTATTGGATGCTTGTGTGAAAAATTCTAGAATACTATCTTTTTGGGTAGTTGATTCAAAGCTCATTTTCACTTCTCCTTTCTAATCGATCTACTTAAGAAGATGTGTCATCGTTACTAGATAGAGTTGTGACTTTCTCCTTTTCGTCTTCTGTATTCGTATTGTCGTTTTTCTTAGAAGCGTTTTTGCGAGTTGTACGACGTTTCTTCTTGTTAGTGTTCTTCGGCTCACTATCATCGTCGTCTTCGTTCTCATCTTCAGTATCTTCTTCATCACTCGATTCATTATCTTTCAATTCTAGGTTTTCTTCGTCTTCATCGTCATCCTCATTCGTTGGCTCTGAAGCTTTCGAACTTTGTTTCTTTTTCTTTGAAGAAGAGACCTGCTCATCATCATCGTCCTCATCTTCACTTTCTTCTTCGTTTTCATTTCTAGTCGTTTTTTTCTTGGCGCGAGAGGAAGTAGGCTCTTCTTCGTCCTCATCCTCATCAGTACTTGCTTCGAAAGCGCGAGTCAGTCGATCGATTTTATCTTCAATTTGCTCGAGACGACTTTTTAGTTCTTCGTTTTCCTGTTGAAGTGAATCGTAGTCTTGCTCTTGATCGTCTTCAACCTCTGGATCTGCGGTAGCATTCTGCGAGCTTGCAGCGGTCTCAAGTTCCGTTTCATTGGCAGCTTCAGATTCCTGTTGCTTGTCCCTTTTAAATAGATTAGCAGTTGACGTTTTGATGGAATTACCGAAGTCTTTCCCTTTACTTTTGAGTTTCTCCTGATCGATTTTGGCGATCAGCTTTTTCCCGTTTTCAGGAGTGGCAAGGTAACCAACCGTCGCGCCAAGAATACTACCGGTAACCGTTCTTGTTAATGGACCGTTCATGCCGGATTTTGTTTGATTCGTGCTTTCATTCGTCGAATTCTTTTCCTCTGTTTGGTTCTCTACCGTCGTGTTTTGCTCTGTCATTTTAAATCCCTCCAGTTATTATTTTTCTGCCATGTTAAGGCGATTGTTTTCTAACATTTTCTCAACTGAATTTAATCGTTCTTGTAGTTGCTTGTTTTCTTGCTCGAGCGCTGCTGTTTTGTTATCTGCAGCTTTCGAACTAAGATATGGGTCATTTTCCCACCAGTCCATCCCAATTTCTTTTGCTTTGTCGACAGACGCGACAATTAGACGGATTTTAATGGTGAGAAGCTCGACGTCTGCTATGCCAACGGTAATATCGCCTGCTATGACAACACCTTTATCAAGCACTTTTTCTAACACATCTACAATGGTATTTGATTGAACCTGATGTTCAACAGCCATCCAAACGCCTCCTCTGGCTCGGCCGAATTAAAGTAAGCTCCCGAGTGGTCCAAGATCAATATTTAAATCCTCAGCATCAAGCCCAAAAACATCTTTTAATTCTTCCATCTTTTCTTCTAGATTCATTAACGCAACACCAAGGTTCTCAACTTGTTCGTCTGATAGTGTACCGCCTTCAACACGTCTCATGGCGTGGCGTTCGACGATTTGTCTCAAAAGCTCAACAACAGTCAGAACAAGCTGTGCTAATCCCTGTTCAGCTTTGTCAGGGTCAATATTAATTCTGCCATTTGTCTGGTTGGCCAGTTGCATTGATCAATGCCTCCCTTTCTTTGTCGAATTGATTGGATTGAAGTGTATGGCGAGTTCCTTGCTTATGTTGTACCAAGGTTTCGACTGACGAAATCAATACGCGTAAATCCAAATAGACGAGATCAACGTTTGCAATGGAGATAATTAAATCGGCTTTGATGGCAACACCTTTATCGAGAATGACATCCAATATATCGATAAGGGCGATGTCTTTGTTTTCAATAGACTCTCTGACTGTCATGGATCTTCATCCTCGCTTTATTAAGTAAAACTAGAAAAATGATAAGCTGGCCATGGACCTGACACTTCAAAATCCCATCCATCAATTCCGTAGGTTTCTTCATCGAGCTTAATTTCCTCGATAAACTCCTCGACATTAGGAGTAGGAAGGAGGAAGACGCTATTCCAAGCCATTTTTTCTTTCCGTCCCGTCACGTCTTTGCTCCAATTTTTCTTAATACTCCCAAACAGAGAGATCTTTTTTAACTTTTCATGGATTTCTTCACAAAAGAGATTCTTTTCATTCTCTAACTCCTGATTGATTAGCTCATCAATCTTTTTCTTCTCAAAAAATTGTCTTCCAGGAGGTAACTGACTTATTTCCTGCCTCTTCGCTTCAATTGAAGCATTGCTTTCACTCACTTTTTTCTTAAGCTGTTCATCATTGCAGTAGATTTTGAGATTCCATTCTTCATTGCCTTCCAACATCTTGAATGTTTCTTTCAGCTTTTCTTTATTGCTCTCAATTGTGTGTTTTAAGCTGTCTTCACTTTTATATAACGTGCAGAATTTTAACGGCACGATTGTATACTGTTTGGCTAGCTGCTGGACGGTTTCGTGATGATGAAAAGCCTTTTCCTGAAGCCATTCCATATCGTTATTAATCTTGTCGCTAATCGTTTCTTCAGAATAGTAATCGGAATCTAGTTCACAAACATAGGCTGTTACGTCGTTAAGAGATATAGAATAAATGACGCTATCGTGATCGAACCCTTTAATAGAAGGGAGGGGAGTAGTAGTAGCCTCATGACTAGGAACTAAACCGTATAAATAGAGGAGATTACTCATGTGTTCACCTTCCATCCTTTTTCGTAAGTTCTTCCCATTGCTCTAACTCTCGTCGTTTCGCGATTTCATAACGGATGAGCAGTTCTTCTTCTTTCTCCGTATAGGCTTCTTCAGGAATCTCGCCAAGCTCATACATCATTTGAAGCTGAATTAATTTCTGTTGAATGGTAGGAAGATCAAATAATTCTTTATCTGCCTCTTCTTTTATTTTCTCACCGACTTTTATGACTAAATCAAAAGGCGCGGTAACCAGTTTGTGAATCATTAGGCTTCTTCGACCTTTAAGTGAATGTTAACGAAATTATAGGCAGGCCATGGACCGGTGTAGCTGAAATCCACTTTGTCTTTCCATTTATCATGAGCCTCATTCACGAGCTGATCGAACTTCTCTTCATTTTCGCGATCAATAAGAAAAGCTGCGTTTAGTAACATTTTCTCTCCGAGCGGATCATTGGTTTTCGCTGCCTCAGATGTTTCCTCAAGCGGAGCGTAAATTTCCTCTTTAATATCCTTTTGAAGGGAAGCGAAGAACTTTTGAGCCAAACCTCCGAGTTGAATGCGTTCATAATAGCCTGCTGCTTGTGATTTCCCTTTAACAGACGCGGCCATCTTCTCGACTTCTGGGTTCTCATTCACCATCGATTCCAGCCATTCTTTCTTGCCAATAACCTTCAGACCAACTTCGATTTTTCCTTTAATATTAGGAAATAGCTTCTCGAACTGCGGATAGAGATTTTCTAGAAGAACCTTCACATCGTCACGGGATTTGAACGTATTCCCGAAACTGATTGGAATGACAGTATCTTTCTGACCCATTACGAAGGAAACGGCTTCCTGGTGCGTTAATAGGTTCTTTTTGTTAGGGTGATAGATTTTCATCGGAACTTCGGCTGCAACCATCGCTGCATCCTTATATCGAATCGTGAAAAGTTCTCTTTCCTCATCTTCAAGTTCGATTGTTCCAAACTGATCATCTTCATTTGTTTGGATGGCACAAAAGATATAAATACCCATTTCTTCGTTTTGACTCATGCTGAGCACTCCTTTACTCTTCGTAGACTTTCATGTTTTCACATGCATCTATAATTAATTCTTCTGCTTTTCTGATCGGATTCTCATCGTCAATGCATTGACTGACGCTGTGTGCAATTATATCGAGACATAGACGTTGAAATTCAGAATCTTTACCGTCTATGGGAATATCTGATTCAATAGCGAGCCTTGCAATCATGAGAGAGGCGCGTAAACTAGGGCCGCCGCCGTTACAATGATCACGCATTTCCGAGATCAGGTTTGTAATAGCCCGCGCTTCACTCAGCACCAAGTTTGCTTTCTCAGAAACGATTAGCATTTCTCGCTCACTGTCTTTGTAATCCACATGGATTGTAATCAAGCGATCTAATAACGCATCCTGCGTTTGATAAACACCAGCATATTCGGCAGGATTGCTTGTGAAAATGATTGAAAAAGCTGGATGAACCCTGATAAACGGCTCCGTTAATTTAGATCCGTAGAGCGGAAGAACACCTTCTTCCAAAATCGAAAGGAAAAGATTATTCGTCGTTGGCTTCGAACGAGTGAATTCATCGTAAACAAGCGTATAGCCGTTTTTGACTGCTTCTAACAATCGTCCATCTCGCCACGTTTCAGTTACACTTTCGTCCTTCTTATAAACAGATCGTACATATTGATCGACCACTTTCTTGCTTGTATAGCCCGTGAAATCACCAATTAAATCCTTGTTATTTAATTCATGATTTCCATGCATCAGCATAACCGGACGCTTTCTTTTCTTCGCTAACGCAAGTGCGAGAGAGGTTTTCCCAGCTCCAGAAGGACCAATAAAATGGACAGGATAACCTGATTTCAGGTATTGAAGAGAACGAGAGAGCAGTTCTTTCGTTTCATCGTCCTGTATGAGCTCTCGATTGTTCTTACTTCTGTTCGTTAGAACCGTCACATCACTAACCTCCCGCTCTTCCTACATTTCCTGCCCAATCGCACTTCGGTAACGAATATCTTTTCTTGAGAAAGACGTTACTTCTTTATCGTTATTTAAAAGGACTTCATACGTCCCGAGCATTTCATCTTTTGCATACTTCTTCATATATTCCTTCTCCTCAATAACCTCCGCAATGACACGCCAGCCTTCATTTTCATTCACTTCAACTGAGGTAATCTTGTGGAGAGGAGCGATATGATTATTGAAAAAATCAGCTACATTATTCATGATCTCTTTAATTTCCATAGGGACCTCCATCTTAAAGTAGGGGAGATGGCCCTAGAGCCACCTCGCTACCTAGTTTTGTGCTTAAATACTAAACTGTGCATTTCGTTCATTCGTTTGGTTCGCAAGTCCTTCTTCCTGAACGTCATCACGAAGCAAACCAACGGCCTCGGCATAACGTAACCAAGTATCAACACTCGCGATTACGACTCTAGCTTCAATTGTCAGAATTTCAATTCCGACAACAGATACGCGAGCAAACGCGTCAATGACGATCCCCTTATCAAGAATTCGGTCAATAACCTCCGCTAAACTTGAACTATCTGAACTTTTTTGAATAGCCATGTTCATTCTCCTTTCGAATTAAGAAGTCATGCTCTTAATGTTTTTTGATGATTTAATATTTTCAGAACGTTTAATTTGAGTCGAGCTCTTAATGTCCATCGAACTCTTAATATCGGTAACACCTTTGATCTTCGTTCGACTTTTGTTGGATGAAGACACTTTTTCTTGGAACTCTTCGCCAGCTTCCTTCGCATTGCCTAGTTTTTCACGGACGGACAAGAGAACGTCCTGAACTTTCTCTTTCGCATCTTCTGCTTTCGAGTGAACCTGATCGGCATTCTCTTTTTTCGTCCGCTCCAACTTCTCAGAAGCTTCCGTTACTTTCGATTGAATCCCGTCTTGAACATTATCCCGAAAATCATCGACTACTTTTTCTTTCACTTTTTCCTTCACCTTATCTTTCACAGGTTCAGGTGCATGTTCCATGACCTTCTTGGCGATTTTCTTACCCGGATTACTCATCCAATCCCTCCTTTAAGGAAAGCTGAATGCTGATCACTTTGAATCCACAAGACTCGACAACATGTTTTCAATACGATCCAGTCGTTCGTTTAAGTTCTTATTCTCTTCCTTAATTTCTTCGATTTCTTCGTTTGAATGGGAAGAAGGTTGTTCCGTTTCCTGCGCTTCTTCGTTTTTCTTCCTTGGAGCCAAACGTCCTTCGTATTTGCTCATATAACCGGTAGCTGTCTGCCTTAACGTAATAAGAGCCTGTTCCGTAATGAATTCCTGAGCAGTTCTTCTAATCTCCTGCCCAGCGTTTCGAACTGCTTCAGACTTCCCGATGCTATCAACAACCTTTTTGCTAGCGCCGGGACTCGATAAAAGACCTATCCCTGCACCAACTACGCCTCCGAGAATCGCGTAATTAACAGAAGGCCGATCCCCGCTGTTACCCTGTGTTTGTGTATCGCCTTCCGCTGGTTGCGAAAGGATCTTGCTGCTTGTGTTTTTATCTTTGATTTCAGCCATGATTCACCCTCATCTCTGTTAAAAATATAGAAGTAACGTTAAACACTGAACTGTGGTGCTCGTTCGTTATCTTGTTTCGATAAACCATCTTCTTCAACCTCATCACGGAGAAGCCCAACAGCTTCCGCATAGCGTAACCACGTATCCACACTTGCAATAACCACGCGAGCTTCAATGGTAAGAATTTCAATTCCCACGAGAGAAACTCTCGCAAAAGCGTCAATCACAATTCCTTTATCCAAAATTCGATCAATGACTTCCGCAAGACTCGAGCTATCCGAACTTTTTTGAATACTCATCACTTTCACTCCAATCTGTTCCTAATTGTGTGTCTTAAGTCTTTAGACCCGTTTTTTCTCAGTTGCTTGGGCAGTGAATTAAACGGAATATACCTCGTTATGAATAGGATGAAACGTCACCAAAACGGTAATTGGTAAAAAGAAGCATTACTTTTCCATCTTTTGGACAGGGTGGATCACTTTTGTAATAAAACTTTCTATGAGGGCTAAGGGTTTAAGCGAAAATAGAGGCTATAAAATGTCAATTATTACGATTTTTTTACAAGTGAAAGCGGATTAATTTGATTAGTTGAGAGTTTGTGTGGGAGTAGTATAAAAGGCTCTATGGTGGGGGTCGGAGCGAAAAAAAGAGAATTAAAAAAGAGTGGGGTCAGGCGCGTGCCTGACCCCACTAAAAGACAAAACAACAAAAAGTGTCCACCATTGGCGGACACTTTTTCTCAACATCTTATACGGTTAGTGTTCATTAAACCCTTATAGGGCAGCGGTTTTCTGCATTTAAGTGGTGAGAGGGGTCAGGCACGAGCCTGACCCCCATCACTGCACAATCAAACAGTCTCAGCCCGCATCCTTCTCCCACGAACCTCACGATACACCTTCCACATAATAAACACTCCGAGCCCAATCATCACAATACTCAGCGTGTAGGTTACTTGCACAGGTTTGTCATCTTTCACAAAGATGCCGAAGTAACCCCATAGAAAAACGAAGGGATAGATTAAATCATCATTATAGAGACTAAAGTAAACCGCAAGTCCGCCTCCGATAATCAGCATAATGATGGTCCAACCGAGTTCGTTCAATCCAAATATCAAATCCACGCCATTTGCATTTGCAACGATAAAGGCATCCACAATCGTTGCGATCGATGTCCAGGCGAGGTAGAAGGAGAAAGGAATAATAAAGAAAGAAGAGCGGTCAGGGTTTTTCGTAATTAGTGCGTAAAGCACAGACAGTGTAATTAACGAACCTGCGATAAAGAGGAGTGAAGCAGTGGTGCCAACTAGCACTGATGTACCTGAGAGCAACATGCTTGATGAAAACAAAAATGAGATCTTCTTATAAAGCGCTCGATCTCGTTCATCAGCCGTAAATTGCCTTACAAGCGAGATTAAAATTAACAAATAGATTAAAAACCAGATGGAGAACGTAAATCCAGAAGGTGCGATAAAGGCTTCATCGCTCCCACCCATATCGCCAGCAAAAACGAACGATGCAATAAGTAAATAGATGAATGCAGCTATGTTCACAAGCTTCATAATCAATGTAAGTTCCTCCTTTAATAGGTCTACTTACAGATAAGTTACCCTGTTTGTACGCATCCTATTATTGAGAAAAAGAAGAAGGGGGTCAGACAGGGGTCTGACCCCCTTCTTTATACCCCCTCCTAAAGACCTACTCCAAATACCCATTCACCTTCAAATACCCAACGATCATCTCCACCGCTTCCACAACGGTTTGCTTCTCCGTATCAACCACAATCTGAGCTGAAGCAGGCGCTTCGTATGGAGAGTCAATGCCGGTAAACTGACTAATCTCGCCATTCCGCACTTTCTTATAAAGTCCTTTCGGATCACGCGCTTCACACGCTTCAAGACTTGCTTTCACGTAAATTTCAATAAACTCGCCATCCTGGAAAAGGGACCTCACCATCTCTCGATCGCGCTGAAACGGAGAAATAAACGCCGTCAGAGTCACGATCCCAGCATCCACAAATAACCGAGACACTTCCCCGATTCTACGGATGTTCTCAACCCGATCTTTATCAGCGAATCCAAGATCACGATTCAACCCGTGCCGCACATTATCGCCGTCTAACCGATACGTATGAACATTCAACCCGTGCAACACTTTTTCAAGCTCGACCGAAATGGTTGATTTCCCTGAACCGGAAAGTCCAGTAAACCAGAGCACTGCGCCCTTATGTTTCTTTAACGTCTCGCGGTCATGCTTCGTCACTTTTCCTTCATGCCACGTTAAATGATTCTCTTCCACCACTTAACACCTCCTACCTCATTCGACTAAGCTAGAACCACATAAACCGAACAGTAATAACCGTTACAATCATCACAATGACTGTCAGTGGAGCGCCAATTTTAATAAAATCCTTAAATCGATACCCGCCCGCGCCATAGACAATCAAATTTGTTTGATACCCGATTGGTGTCATAAAGCTCGACGATGCAGAGATGGCAACAATAATCGCGAGTGGCAATAGATCGATCTGCATCGTTTTTCCAACCTCCACAACAATCGGAAACATTAAGACCGCTGCTGCGCTATTTGTCATCATTTCTGTGAAAATGTTCGTTAGAAGATATACGCTTAGAAGCACCGCGATCAGGCCATACGGACTCGCAAGATTCATAAGAAAATGGGCGATCGACGTGGCCACTCCTGAATTTGTTAGAGCTAACCCAATTCCAAATGAGCAAGCAATCATAAGGAGGACGTGCCATTGGATTTGATTTTGAATTTCGCCAGGCGATACGAACTTAAAGAGAAAAAGGAGCAGCGTTGTAATAGCCATCGCCGTTAACATCGATAAGATCCCGCTCGTCACAAGCCCAATCATCACAGCTAATAAGCCAATCGCTAACCAGCCCTTCTTGATTTGCTTCGGCGTTACCAACTTCTCATCAAGGAGTGTAATCGAATAAAAATCAGCTGAACGCTTCTTTTTACTAAACTCGTCTCCTACAATCATTAAAAGAATGTCGCCAGGCTTCAGGATAATGTCACCAATTTTGGCTTTCAATCGATGGTTCTGACGATGCACCGCGATAACAGCGGCCTGGTGTTGGCTTCTAAAATCGGTGTCTTTAATTTTCTTAAAAAGAAGCGAAGAATGATGCGTGACAACCGCCTCGATAAGTCGGTGATCTTCAGGGAAATGAGAGCCTGAACTGCTTTGAAGCTCGAGTCCTTTTACGCGTTGAAGTTCGGTAATCGTTGAGATATCACCTGTAAAAAGAAGAAGATCACCCTCATGCAAGAGCGTTGTGCTTGAGACTGGTGCGATCGCCGTGTTGTCTCGCAATATGCTAACAAGATACAGCCCTTTTAAACTCCGAAGCTTTGCGTTTTTTACCGTCTGATTTAAGTAAGGAAAGTCACGAGTCACCAGTACCTCGCCAGTGAATTCTCTTAATGCCTCTGATTCCGTAATCACGTTCACCTTGCGATCTGGCAATAGCGCCGAGCTACAGAAAATCAAATACCCAAGCCCGATAAGCGTAATTGGAATTCCGACAGCACTTAACTGAAAAAAGGACAGCCCCTTATGCCCATTTTCAATTAAAAGTCCGTGAACAACGAGGTTCGTTGACGTTCCGATTAGCGTAATCGTGCCACCGAGAATGGTGGCATAGGAGAGTGGGATGAGAAATTTAGACGGAGAAATGCCTTTATCCTCACACCATTTCTTCACCATCGGCGTCGCCGCAATCACGATCGGGGTGTTGTTCACGAAGCCAGAAAGGAGCGATATCGGAGGGAGCAGTCTCGCCATAATGTGATGATTGGACGTTGCGCCTTTAAGTAAACGTTGAAGAGCACGATCGACAATGCCGCTTTTTTGGATTGTCCCGGCGACAATAAACAACAGCCCAATTGTCAGCATCCCTTCATTCGAAAAGCCAGAAATCGCTTCAGCAGGTGTAATGATGCCTGTTAAGACAAATACCATCAGCGTGGAAGCGAGGATTACTTCTGGCCTTTCGATTTCAAAGAGTAGGCTCATTAACATCAAACTCATCGCAATCACTACAAAATAAAATTCAATCATTGTAGATGCTCCATCGCCAGTTATTTTTCTTCATTAGTACGATTCATTTCATCCATTAATACCTCAATCACTTCAGGTCGCGAAAATTCTTTCGGAGGGATTTGTCCATTCTTCAACATCTCACGAACCTTCGTGCCACTTAAATGGATATGGAAATTCGCTTCGTGCGGACACGTTTTCGCCGTCGCCATGCTCGCACATGTAATGCAGTAAAAGGCATGCTCGAACGCCAGTATCTCGATGCCAAGCTCTTCTTTTGAGAATTGTTCAAAAATCTTCTGAGCATCATAAGTTCCGTAGTAATCGCCAACCCCGGCATGGTCTCTTCCAACAATAAAATGAGTGCAGCCAAAATTTTTGCGCACAAGGCTATGAAAAACAGCTTCACGCGGACCGGCGTATCGCATTGCAGCTGGAAAAACAGACAGCATAACACGGTCCTTCGGGTAGTAATTTTTCAAAAGAACGTCGTAGCTCTTCATTCTAATTGGAGCAGGAATGTCATCTTTCTTCGTATCGCCAACGAGCGGGTGAATCAAGAGACCATCCACGATCTCAAGCGCCGTTTTCTGAAGATACTCATGTGCGCGATGAATCGGGTTTCGTGTTTGAAAGGCGACAATTGACTTCCAACCGAGCTCTTCGAAAGTTGTCCTTAGCTCAGCCGGCGTTTGGAAATTCTCACGAAGCTTTTCAGGATGAGTGAGGAGCGTAATCGGACCTGCGAGATTATAATCTTCCTTTTCTAGCGTTTTCTGAACGCCAGGATGATCGGGATCAACCGTCCCATAAACAAAAAACGCTTCAGCTTTCTTGCTATATTCATACATCTCTTCAACTTGAAGTAATCCATAGATCTTTCCATCTTCACCCTTTAGAGAGACGGTATCACCAGGAGAGAGCGTTTCGACCATTTCTTTAGAAACAGAAAGTGTAATAGGCAAGCTCCAGATTGTCCCGTTTTCGAGCCTCATTTCTTTAAGCACATTCACGTAATCCGCTTGTTTCATAAAGCCCGTTAATGGACTGAATGCCCCCGTCGCAATCAGGTAAAGATCAGATAAGCTCCAGGAAGTTAAGGTGATAGACGGTGACCAAGCTGCTTTTTCTAATAGGGATTTCCTTTCAGTGTCTTCCGCTATTCGGTTAATGAGTAGTCCTCCATGTGGTTCAATCACTGAGTCGTTCTCCTTTCTACATAAGGTAATTATTGCTATTAGCATATGAGCGGGTGAGGGGAGAAGAGCGGGCGAAAGGAGAAAATGGGGGTTAGAGGATGTGCTATATAACGAACGGGGTCTGACCCCTGTCTGACCCCCCGCCCTTTCCATTCACCAAAACATAGGCATCCATCATACACTGTGCTATCACGTGTTCAGAAGGAGAGAGATCATGTATCCGTATTACCGCACGCTTGTAGAGGATATTGCCACCGCAATCAACGGTGAATACAGTGCTGTTCAGTGTTATAAGAAACTCGCTAGGCTCGCACCAAATGAAGCCGAGCGAAAGCAAATTAAGGAAATTAGAAAAGATGAGAAAATGCACCTTCAAGCTTTCCAAACCATTTACACCCAGCTCACAGGTCAACCGTCTTCACCTCAGGTGACAGAGGAATGCCCTGATGACTATAGAGCTGCTATTGATTTCGCCTTTAGAGATGAACAAGAGACAGTCGATTTCTATCTAGATATTGCAGATCAAACACAGGATCCATACATTAAAGAAACGTTCAAACGAGCAGCTGCTGATGAACAAAATCACTCTGTATGGTTTTTGTACTTTCTGACGAAGAGAAGATAGTAAAAAGGTCTTGTGGGGTCTGACCCCTGTCTGACCCCCTTCCCAGACCCCCTTCCCACTTTCCACTCCAATCGTGTATAATAAAAACTGCAATTACATATCACTCGATCCAGGTGTCTTCACGATGAAGACTTAAAAGGGAAGCTGGTGTAAATCCAGCGCGGTCCCGCCACTGTAAATGGTCGTAAGCTGCAAAATCCACTGTTCGCTCAGCGAATGGGAAGGAGCAGCGCGCGTTAACCATGAGCCAGGAGACCTGCCTGAATCACAAGCACGAACAACCTACGAGGATAGGGATGTGCGAACGGATTCAGGTGTTGGTGTATACTTTTTCAACTCAACAACCTCTACTTCCATTCGGCCATCTCCATGCTCGTGCGTGGGGATTTTTTGTTTTATTGAAGGCAATTTCCGTAGATATTGTTGCTGAAAAGTGGTTAATTTTCGCTCCAGGATGCTCGCTTTCCGCGGGGCGGGCGGTGAGCATCCTTCCGCTCCAATCAGCTAAGTGTGGTTTTTTACCAAAACCTTTTTCAAATCAACAATTCATAAGAATAAAGCCAAAATGAAAAATCCCTTTCGGAGGAGTAAAGCATAAGAAAACGAAGACTACTGCCATCTGGCACCAAGTTGGGTTTTTCTAAAAACAGGAGGAGAAACACACATGAAAAAGCTCTATTCATTACTCGTCTTACTACTACTCGTTACAGGAATCATGGCCGGATGTGGATCAAATGAAGCGCAGAACAATACGAATGAAGGAAATACAAATACAGAACAGGCTGAGAATACAGAAGATAGCGCTTTCCCAGTCACAATCACTGACGCGCTTGATCAGGAAGTGACGATCGAAAATGATCCTGAGAGAATCGTCTCTCTAATTCCAAGTAACACAGAAATTCTTTTTGCACTCGGTGCAGGTGAAGAAGTCGTTGGCGTGTCGGACTTCGCGAACTACCCCGAAGAAACGGCTGATATCGAAAAAGTTGGCGGGATGGAATTCAACCTTGAGAAAATCATCTCCCTGGAGCCTGACCTTGTGCTAGCGCATGGCTCAAGCGCACATAACTCAGAAGCAGGACTTCAACAGCTTCGCGATGCGGGTATAAAAGTCGTTGTTGTAAATGACGCAACAAGCTTTGATGAAGTGTACAACTCTATGGAAATGATCGGACAAGCAACCGGTGAAATGGAAGCGGCAGAAACAACGATCAGAGACATGGAGAAGAAGCTTGATGAAGTGAAAACAAAAGCAGAAGCGATTAGTGAAGATGAGCAGAAGAACGTCTTTGTCGAAGTATCTCCTGCACCAGAAATCTATTCGCCAGGTAAAAACACGTTCATGGATGACATGCTAACGATGATTCATGCGAAAAACGTAACGCACGACGAAGAGGGCTGGCCAAAAGTCGATCAGGAAGCGATTATCGAAGCGAATCCTGACGTGATCGTGACAACCTACGGTTACTACACAGAAAAACCAGTTGAACAAGTGATGAGCCGAGATGGATGGCAGGATGTAACGGCAGTCAAAGAAAAGCAAGTAGTCGACGTTCACTCTGATCTTGTCACACGTTCTGGTCCTCGTCTTGTTGAAGGAGTAGAGGAACTTGCAAAAGCGGTTTACCCGGATGTTTTTGCGGAATAATCGCCTGATCGCTTATGTCATCGCAACAGCATTGCTCATAGCAGCCATGCTACTCGGCATTTCCATCGGAACGGTTTCTGTCCCAGTGCTCACCATCCTTCAATTAATCGGGGCAGAAGTCTTGCATCTCCCTGGAATGGGAACAATTGATTCAATGTACACAACAATTGTGATGGACATCCGCCTGCCGCGTGTGATCCTGGCAGGACTTGTTGGTGCCTCTCTCGCGATAGCGGGAGCGGCCTTTCAAGGTCTCCTGCGTAATCCATTGGCAGACCCGTACGTGCTCGGGGTGTCATCCGGTGCTTCAGTAGGAGCGGTGCTCGTCTTATTTTTTAACCTATCGCTCCCGTTCATCGGGATTTTCACTCTGCCAATCATGAGCATCGCCGCATCAATCCTTACGATTTTTCTCGTGCTATTCTTTGCGAGACAAATTGAACGATCGATGCGAGTGGAGACTATCATTCTAACAGGTATCGTATTCAGCTCATTCCTTGGCTCACTGCTCTCCCTCATGATCGCGCTAACGGGAGAGGAGCTACGCCAAATTATCGGCTGGCTACTCGGAAGCGTCTCAATGCGGGGATGGGAGTATATCGCGATTATCATTCCGTTTTTCATCATCGGAACTGCCATATTGCTATTCAGTAGCAAGGAACTGAACGCGATGTCGTTTGGCGAAGAACGCGCTCAGCACATTGGCGTGAACGTCGCACGACGAAAACTATGGATCTTAATCGGAGGCTCCATTTTAACAGGAGCGGCCGTCGCGGTTTCTGGAACGATCGGCTTCGTCGGCCTCGTCATCCCACACCTTACCCGGCTATTATGGGGACCGGATCACAGGCATTTACTGCCGCTATCGATACTACTCGGGGCTGCTTTTCTCATCGTGGCAGACCTGATTTCAAGAACGATCATTTCACCAACTGAGCTTCCGATCGGCGTCATCACATCATTAATCGGAGCACCGGTGTTTGCGATCATTTTAATTCGAAGACGTAAGGAAAGAAGAGGATAAGTATGCTAAGCGTGAATCACGTAACAGGAGGATATCCAGGTCATGACGTACTCCATGATCTTTCATTTAATGTGGAAAAAGGAGAGCTCCTCGGAATCGTGGGGCCGAACGGAAGCGGAAAGACGACCATCTTCAAAATGGTTAGCGGCATTCTAAAGGCGCAAGCAGGAGAGATTCTACTAAAAGAAAAGACGATCGCGAGTTACTCTGCGAAACAGCTAGCGAAAGTGCTCGCCGTCCTGCCACAGCATGCTGAACAGGCCTTTCCGTATACCGTCAAAGAAACCGTCTCGCTCGGTCGCTATGCGCATCACACCGGCTGGTTCCAAATGTGGAGTGAGCATGACGAAACCGTCGTGCAGAAGACGATGGAGCAAACCGGAATCGCTCAGTTTCAGGATCACTACGTGAACGAGTTATCAGGCGGTGAGCGCCAGCGCGTTTTTCTTGCGCAGGCACTCGCGCAGGAGCCGGAGATTCTGTTGCTTGATGAACCGACGAACCATCTTGACCTCTCTTATCAGAAAGAACTGCTTGATTTACTGAAAAAATGGACCCGCGAGACGGGGCTCACGGTGATTTCGATTTTTCATGATCTGAACCTTGCTGGCCTTTACTGCGATAGTCTGCTTCTTCTTGAGAACGGCAAGATCAATCTTCACAACAAGCCGAACGAGGTGCTAAACGAGGAGCGCATTCAAACGGTGTATCGCACAACGATCGAGAAGCATCCGCACCCAACCGTGCCAAAACCGCAAATGCTCCTTTTACCAGAGAAGCAGGCGGAGGATTTGAGCGGACTAATCATTGATGAGCGTTACCTGGATCGATCGGATGAACGAATTACGCTTCGCTCGCCATTCCCACTTCGCACAATGTCATCAGGCGTCGTCGGATCTGGGACAGGCTGGTATACGACATTCGTTAATCGCCATGTTGATAAAAGCTACAACTGCTCGAATCATCGTGAGGAAATGTTGGAGTATTTAAAAGGCCACATGATCGATCCTACTGAAACAGTAGGCATGATGACAGCGGTTAGGCTTGAAGATGTAGCTTACAAACTGATCGAAGAAGAAGGGGTTTCTGTCTTTATCGTTGTAACCGCTGGTGTTGGAAACGCCGTTGATGCTTCCAGAAGTAGAGAGCACATCTATGAACCTCAACCAGGCACCATTAACACGTGGGTTTTCGTCAATGGAACATTAACGGATGAAGCGTTCATCCAAAGCATCATGACCGCAACTGAAGCGAAGGTAAAAGTGATGCAGGATCAGGATGTGAAAGACGCTGTTACAGGATCATCTGCAACAGGCACATCAACTGACAGCATTCTAATCGCCGCTACTCAAAGAGGAAAGCATCTCCCGTATGCCGGGACGATTACAACGTTAGGCAAACTCATCAGTCAAGGCGTTTACACGTGTACGACAGAAGCGCTTCAGAAATATAGAGCAAGGGTATCGGTATGATCACGAACCACCTGATCGCGATCAGCATCGCTTTTGTGCTCGATCGCATCATCGGCGATCCGCCAAAATGGCCGCATCCGGTCAAATGGATGGGATCACTCATTTCATTTTTCGATAAGCGATGGAACCAAGGCTCGCATCGCAAGTTGAAGGGAGGCGGGATGACGCTAACCGTTCTCGCTATTGTGATCGGCGCAACGGGTTTCAGTGTGTATCTCGCCTATTCTCTTTCTTCCCTGATTGGCGTTCTCTTTGAAGCCGTCCTAATCGCTACGACCATTTCACAGAAAAGCCTTCGCACAGCAGCTCTCAATGTGTACGAGCCACTACAAAAAGGCGAGCTAAGCGAAGCACGAGTGAATCTCTCGTATATCGTCGGACGTGACACCGAGCATTTAGAAGAAAGCGAAATTGTGAGAGGGGCAGTCGAAACGGTCGCTGAAAACACAAGCGACGGCATTACCGCACCTCTTTTTTGGGCATTGATGGGGGGAAGCACAGCCGCGATGGCTTACCGTGCCATCAATACGTGCGATTCGATGGTTGGCTACCGCGATGAGCAATATGAAAAATTTGGCATGGTATCTGCGAGACTCGATGATCTTGTGAACTGGATTCCAAGCAGACTTACCGGGTTTTGTATGATGCTATTCCAAAAGCCTGATCACCATTCAACTAAACACGCATGGCACATTCTATTTCGAGATGCCCACCAACATCCAAGCCCAAACAGTGGCTGGGGAGAAGCAGCAACGGCAGCGCTTCTAGGCATTCAGCTTGGTGGCATCAATACATATAAAGGTGTAGTGTCAAATCGAGCTCGTATGGGTGATTCGATTACAAAGCTCAGCGCGATACATATCCCAAAGTCCATCACAATCATGCATCGTGCTTCACTAATATTTCTCATCACACTATGGATAGGAGGTCTCATCCTTGGCGCTACCTTCACATGGCTCTAACCCTCACTATTTATATGAATCTCTTAACCTATCTCAGCCGGAGCAATTCATCGATTTCAGCGCAAATCTGAATCCATTCGGACCACCTCCTGCACTTCAGGAAAAATGGACAGAAGCGTACGAGTTAATCACAACGTACCCAGATCCGAACGCTTCATCGTTAACGAGTAAACTAGCAACGCAATGTCATGTAGAAGAAAATCAGCTTCTCGTCGGAAACGGAGGAGCCGAATTAATCACGTTGATAGGACGGTTTCTAGCAGGGGGGCGTGTGTGCATCGTGCAACCTGCTTTCTCAGAATATGAGGCGGCTTGCCGAAGCGCCGGATGCGACCTCATCGATCACACGTTGAAAGATGGAGAATGGCAGCTTGATCCTGAGCACCTTATCGAAAAAATGGATCACCTCGACGCGATCTTTCTCTGCACGCCGAACAACCCGACTGGCGTCGTCTACGAGCGGGATTCCATGATGGCACTTTTAAGAGAATCAGAGAAACGCAACTGCTTTCTCATTCTTGACGAAGCGTTTGTCGATTTTCTTTCGGATGATGCAACTTATGCGCAAGCGATACCTACCTTTTCAAAGCTCATCATCCTACGTTCACTTACGAAAATGTATGCGATACCAGGTTTGCGTCTCGGCTACATGATTGCGCACTCAGGTATCATCAGCTCCATCAAAGCACTACAACCACATTGGAGCGTGAACGCACTCGCATTAATAGCAGGCGAACTGTGCATTGATCAAGAGGATCATATGACGAAAACGTGTGAACTGATTGAAAAAGAACGAAGAAAGCTGCATCAATTTTTCAAGGAAAACAACTACATACATTCTACATCAAGCGTGAACTTTTACCTTTTAAAGGATCTGAATTTAGACGATCAAACGCCACTGCTTCGCTTTCTCATGACCAATGGAATCGTTCCAAGACACACCGAAAACTTCCCGGGACTCGAAGGAAGATGGCTTAGGTTCGCCATTCGAACAAAGGATGAGAACCGAACTCTGATGGAGGTTTTAGGCAAATGGCGAAGGTGATTTTTATTAGCGGTGGTGTTAGAAGCGGTAAAAGTCGCTTTGCGGAAAAGCGGGCAACGACAATAGCTGGAAGCGGAGGTCAATTCCTACACTATATTGCCTGTGGTGAACCGAGCGATTCGGAAATGAGAGAACGAATCGCCCATCACAAACGGCAGCGAGCGGAGGCACCTATTGAGTGGGAAACGTTCGAATGCCCGACTGCGATAGGGAATGTCGCACCTCACCTGAGCCCGAACGGGGTTGTGCTCCTTGATTGTTTAACAACGCTACTTTCAAATGAACTCTTCAAAACCGGTGATTGGTCAGATCAAGCCTTTCAGGAAAAGGTCATGCAGTCGATAAAAAGCGATCTCGCTTCGATCGGTAAAAGGTGTGCCACACTCATCATCGTTAGCAACGAACTAGGGCACGAACCGTTGAAAACAGATCTTGTCCAGGTCTACGCGCGCTTACTTGGTGAGCTTCATCAGTGGATCGTTGAGCAATCAAATGAAGCTTATCTCGTAGAGAATGGAATACCACGATTAATGAAAGGAGAGGTGATGGAATGAATGGAATCATGATTCAAGGCACGGCTTCAGACGTTGGGAAAAGCCTAATCGTGACCGCGTTTTGTCGCCTGCTCGCAAACGAAGGCTACGCTGTTGCTCCTTTTAAATCTCAGAACATGTCCAACAATTCGTACGTGACGATGGAAGGGAAGGAAATTGGTAGAGCACAGGGCGCGCAGGCAGAAGCGGCGAGAACGGAAGCGAGCGTTTGGATGAATCCCATCTTGCTTAAACCGAGGTCTGATCAGCATGCTGAGGTGATTCAGTTTGGAACATCCTACCGTACGCTTTCCGGAAAAGACTACCGCGATTCCTACTATCACATGGGCATCGAAAGCATTCAGCGTGCCCTCAGTCACCTGAATGACACTTACAACGTGATTGTCATGGAAGGGGCTGGCAGTCCAGTCGAGGTGAATCTCAAAGATCGCGAGCTTGTGAACATGAAGGTAGCTGAAATGGCCGATGTACCCGTTCTTCTTGTGGCAGACATTGACCGCGGCGGCGTGTTTGCAAGCGTTATTGGGACGCTTGAGTTACTAGAACCTGATGAGCGTGAGCGCGTTAAAGGAATCATCATTAACAAATTCCGCGGCGATCCGGAGCTTTTTGAAGACGGGATTACGTGGATGGAAGAGCGAACCGGGATTCCAGTAGTAGGTGTTCTTCCTTACGTCGAGCACAGAGTGGAAGGGGAGGATTCTCTCTCCATAACCGATCGCTTTTCAAGCCAGAAAGGCATGATTGATATCGCTGCGATTCAGCTTCCTTATCTATCAAATTATAGTGACCTGGAGGCGTTTCTTGAAGAAGATGTCACGATACGCTGGGTTCAGCACGTCCGTGACCTTGGGAACCCCGATGCGATCATCATTCCAGGAACGAAAAGCACGATTCGCGATTTGAACTGGCTGAACGAACGAGGCTTTGGCGATTATTTACGCGAATATGAAGGAAGCGTTATCGGCATTTGTGGTGGCTATCAAATGCTGACGGATACGCTCGTTGATGAGTACGGATCAGACACAGGCAAGCCCGGTACATCAATTGAAGGTGTCGGAATGATACCGGCGACAACATCCTTTCACAGTAGGAAAACGACCATTCGAGTGAGCGGAAAGCTACATCCAGCTACAAACGTAGAGTGCGAAATGGAAGGGTACGAGATTCATTTAGGAGAAACGGTTTTCGAACTTCCAGCTGAAAAGCCCTTTCTTCAATTGAATGACGGTCGCGCGGAAGGGTACTACAGCCAAGACGGTCGAGTGATCGGAACGTATGTGCATCATCTTTTTCACAATGATGAATGGCGGACAATGTGGCTGAACCGCCTTCGTACGCGAAAAGGACTTATGCACCAAAAACAAGTCAATCGCTCTCAAATGAAAGAGCAAATCTACGAAAATCTCGCGAATCAGCTGAAGCCGCACCTGAATTGGGAGCTGATCAAAGAATTTCTTTTCCAGCGTGATCACGAATGAGCTGGTGGCAGGGATTTCTCATCAACCTACAATTCTTCACAGTTTTTCCCGTTCACCGTGAGATTCCGATGGAGCAGGCGCAACTCAAGCGTTCGGTCCAATCCTTTCCGCTGCTTGGGCTTCTCCAGGGCATTCTCTCGTCAGCGCTTCTCTATTCGCTGATTGAATGGACGCCGTTTAGCACGCTCGCCGTCGCGTTTATTCTCTGGCTATTTCTGATGATCATAACAGGTGGCATTCACCTTGACGGCTGGATCGATGCGAGCGATGCGTTCTTTTCTTATCAAAATATTGAGAAGCGGCTAGACATTATGAAGGATCCGCGAACAGGAGCGTTCGGTGTACTGTCAGTCACTGTGTTGCTTAGCGCGAGGTTTCTCTTTCTCTATGAAATTGCCGGACAAGCGGAGATGATGACGTATCTATTAATCGCTATCATCCCCTTTTTAAGTAAAAGTGTGATGGGGTTGTTTCTCATAACAATCGAGCCGGCAAAACAGGAAGGTCTCGCTTACTTTTTTCAGAATAAAATGCCAAGGTCTTCTCTATGGATCTATCTCGTTTATGTTGGGCTAATCATCTTCGCAACGCTCTTTAGTTCAACCGTTGGAAGTATGCTTATCATTCTGCTGTGCGGAGTGACGGTGGTTGTAGCATGGTTTATGAAAAGGAAAATCATTCGCTGGTTTGGCGGTGTGACGGGTGATTTGCTTGGAGCTAGTGTGGAAGGAACGGAGGTCGTGCTGTGGATGATCGTGTGGTTATTACATTATTTCGTCATGGGGTAACAGAAGACAATCGGCGCGGTGCTTATATCGGGTGGACGAACTCTCACTTGAGTGAAGAAGCAACGTTTCCAGAAGTAGATGAGGATGACTACGCTCTTATTTGGATGAGTGATCTCGACCGGTGTACGGAAACAGCAGAACACCTATTTCCATCCAAGGGAAAGAAGAAGAATGATGCTTTTCGAGAAATGCACTTTGGCGAATGGGAAGGAAAGGCGTATGCCGACCTTGAGCATGACGATCACTATCGAAGGTGGATATCCGACCCTCTAACCGTTTCCCCTCCTGGTGGAGAGAGTTTCAAAGAATTTGGGGGACGTGTTGATAAAGCGTTCGATTCCGTCATCGATCAGGTCAAGCAAACGCCAAATCGGAGTGCAGCGATCGTGACGCACGGTGGCGTTATTCGCTATTTGTTATCGAAGTACGCACCTATAGAGCGTTCGTTCTGGGAATGGCACGTTCAACACGGCACAGGCGTTTCGCTCGAATGGAAACGGAGCGAATGGAGGAGTGATGCACGATGCATTTCGTTACGGGAGGTGCCTATAACGGCAAAGCCAAATGGGTGAAAACGTTCTATGGAATAACGGAGAACCACTGCTGGAAATCTGGATTCAATGAGAAAAAGATTCCCCTTGATGATCGTCGCCTTTATGGAGATGTAGTCGTCTTTGAAGGTGTTGAGCACTGGATCAAAGAGCTAACCTCGGACGCGGACCTTTTAGAATGTCGAGAAATATGGCAATCGTTGCTCAGCATCTGGCATGCATGGGAAAACGAGCGAGAGGAACGAACCGTTGTGATCATTGGTACGGATCTATCAAAAGGAATTGTGCCAATGGAAAAAGAAGATCGAGACTGGCGTGACCTGACAGGATGGGCTTATCAAGATCTAACTGCTGTTGCAGACCGCGTTGATGTGATCTGGTATGGCCTGAATCAACAGCTAAAATAAGGAGGAAAAGAAATGAGAATCTATACACGTACTGGGGACGAAGGAAAAACAAGCATCATCGGTGGACGAGTTGATAAAGACGATGTGAGAGTGGAAGCTTACGGAACGGTCGATGAAGTGAATGGGTTTGTCGGACAAGCAATCGTTGAACTGAGTGAATTGGCTGAGGAGAAATTCAGTGACATAGTAGAAGATTTAGAAAAAATTCAGCATGAGCTGTTCGATTGCGGTGGGGACTTAGCGAACGTCTCACCGAAACGTGAAGACAAACTAATGGAAGAATCGATTACGTACCTTGAAGGACGCATCGATGAATACATTGAAGAAGCACCAGCCCTCGAGCGCTTCATCCTTCCAGGTGGAAGCAAACCGTCTGCTACCATCCATATCGCCCGCACGATTACCCGTCGCGCTGAGCGCCATGTTGTGAAACTAGCAAAGGAAGCGGAGAATCTACCACCTGTTCCAATGAAATACTTGAACAGACTATCCGATTACTTCTTCGCTCTTGCCAGAGTCATCAACTTCCGTCTGAACGTAAATGACGTAGAATACGCAAGAAGCGCGAAAGTATTTCGCGGTGGGAAGCGTAAAGGAGAGTAAGCAATGAATGGAAAACGGGCAAGCATCCTTGCCATATTCATTGCTTTGTCAGTCATAGGAGCTTTCATTAAAATACCCGCTATCGTTGGAAGCGTTGCCCTCGACGTGTTCCCAGCCCTCGTTGCAGCCGTTCTGCTCGGAAGTAGAAGCGGAGCGCTGATCGCAAGCTTCGGACATCTTTTATCAGCCTTACTCGTTGGCTTGCCACTTGGCCCGCTCCACTTGTTAATCGCAGCAGAAATGGCAGCGCTCGTTTGGCTCTTCGGAAATCTGTATAAGAATAATAAACGAAAGTTGGCTACGGTCTCATTCTTGGTAGGAAATGCTTTCGTAGCACCACTGCCGTTCCTTTTTATACTTGGAAGTGGATTTTATGTGGCTCTAGTACCAGTCCTTGTTGTCGGTTCTCTTCTTAACCTTGGTCTAGGGATCGTGTTAATCCCACGCCTCGCGATGATAGTTGAGAAAAAAGGGGTGGTGAATTCATGAGAGATGCGACAGTTATTCCTTTAGGAGATCAGTATCTTGTTATTGCGAGCGATAACAGCGGTGGGATTGGACGTAAAGAGCACGATATTGTCCAAGTTCCGTATGATCTTGTTTCCTACTATTCGTTCAGGGTCGCTGTAATGGAGTGCCTGTCACTTGGAGCTACCCCCTCTTCCGTTGTCATGCATAACTTTTGCGGTGATTCAGAATGGGCGACACTAGTAAGCGGAGTTGAGCGTGGAATACGGGAGATCGGATTAAGCGACACAACGATCACAGGTAGTTCGGAAACAAATATGCCGTTGCTTCAGTCAGCGCTTGGGGTTGTTGTGATTGGGAAGAAGGAAACGAATGAGCTAGCGGATATTCGTATCGGCGAGTTGAAATTTGCTGTTATTGGTGAGCCGCTAGTTGGGGAAGAAGTCGTTAGTCAGGAATCTGTCATTGCACCGCTCTTATTATTCAGATGGATGTGTGAGCAAGAAGGAGTTCGAGGTGTTATTCCTGTAGGATCAAAGGGGATTCTTTATGAATTGAATCAGCTTGTATCCTCCTCTGTACACATTGAAGAGGAAATGGTGACGGTGGATCTCGACCTTCATAAATCTGCAGGACCTTCGACTTGTTTTATTGTTGCGTATGATGAAGCTGTTCATGAGCAGGTGAAAGATGAGGCAGGTTCACACTTTTATCAGATCGAAGTAGAAATAGAAGAAGAAAGCGAAAAATAAAAAGGGGGTCAGGCACGTGCCTGACCCCCCTCACAAACAAGAAAGCCGCAAAGTCCGCCTGAGGCGGACTTTGCGGCTTTCTTTAGAGCTTACCTTGCATAAACATGCTTCCCGATCGTCTTAATCACATCACGAGAGTAAATCCACTCGTCCGTTACGCCACTTGGATTGTAGTAATACGTTGCCCCACCGGACGGGTCCCATCCGAAGTAAGCATCCTTAGCTGCTTGATAAGAAGAAGGATCCGGCGTGAGCCAGAACTGTCCATCATTTAGAGCCGTGAAGGCATTTTGCTGATAGATTACGCCGTATGTACTACTAGGAAATGAAGTAGACTGGACGCGATTTAAAATAACGGCCGCTACCGCAACTTTTCCTTCGTATGTTTCACCACGCGACTCGCCATGTACAGTGTGAGCCATCATTTCAAGATTGCTTAGCATGTTCAGCGTATTCGTTCCCGCTATACCATCTGCTCTGAGCCCGAAATCGACTTGGAAATCTCGGACAGCTTCCTTCGTGATGGATCCATAATAGCCTGTTGGCGTTGTATGGAAGTAATCTAACTTCTCCAAAATCGACTGCATGTGTTCAACTTCTGATCCATTTGACCCCGTATCCATTAAAGCAGAAGCACTGTCTTCTAGGATGAATAAATAAAAGCATGCCGCAAGAACGATAGAGCCTAATACGTGTACAAATTTCATAGAAACTCTCCTTTCATCGATAATAGGTTCATTATAAATGAGGTGGTATAGGAAAGATATGGGAAGAATGTAAGAAAAGAAGAAATGGGGTCAGGCACGTGCCTGACCCCACAAAAGAACAAAAGCAAGTCAAAGTCCACCTCACACGGACTTTGACATCCTACCTTCACTACTAATCTTAATTACATAAATGATTAACAGCATTTTACAACTTGAGCTAACCCAACTATGCTAGGTACATAATCAAAAATAATGCTCTAGGAGGAATGGTATGTGGAATAAAACAGTACTATCACAACTTCTACAAATCGAGTATCCAATCATTCAAGCACCAATGGCTGGAGGACCAACAACTCCTCAACTAGTCTCAGAAGTAAGCAATTCGGGCGGTCTTGGAATGATTGGGGCGGGCTACTTAAGCGCAGATCAAGTAAGAACAGTGATTCAAGAAGTTCATCAACAAACAAAGCTTCCATTCGGAGTGAACTTGTTTGTAGTGGAAGAACAGGAAATCTCAGAAAGTGATTTACATAAAAGTTTCGATGCACTAGAGCCCATACGTAAGGCATTAAAAATACCGAATGAAGTACCAGATGTAAAAGCTTCCTTAACTATCGAACGACATGTGGAAGTCATTATTGAAGAAGGTGTTTCAGTGTGTTCCTTTACGTTTGGTATTCCTCCTCAATCGATCATCACTCGTCTAAAAGAAAACAACATCATCGTTATCGGCACAGCAACGACGGTTGAAGAAGCGATAGCAGTGGAAAGAGCTGGCATGGATGCGGTAGTCGCTCAGGGAAGTGAAGCAGGAGGTCATCGTGGATCATTCTTAGGAGAGAGCAAAGGTGGTCTCATTGGAACGATGGCCCTGGTCCCTCAAATCGTCGATCATGTAAAGATTCCAGTCATCGCTTCCGGCGGAATTATGGATGCAAGAGGTTTCGCGTCATCTAGTATGTTAGGTGCAGAAGGCGTACAAATGGGTACGGTTTTTCTAACAACTGTCGAGAGTGGGGCACATGATCTTCACAAGAAAGCAATTATGAATGCCACCAAAGAGAATACCGTTATAACCAAATCCTTTTCAGGAAAAGAAGCAAGAGGAATGGAGAATAACTTTATTCGTCTCATGAATGATAATGCCTTTATTGCACCATATCCTATTCAAAACACCCTAACAAAACCAATCAGAAAAGAATCAGCTAACCAGGGGAATGCAGACTATATGTCACTCTGGGCAGGACAAGGAACGCGATTGAATAAGGAGATGACTGTTAAGGAGCTTTTTGAAGAGCTAGTATCTGAGATTGATAAAAAATTGAAGTGATGAATTAATATATTTATAAGAGTAATAAGAGGGGTCAGGCACGTGCCTGACCCCCTAAAAAGACAAAAAGCGCTTAAAATCCGTCTCAGACGGACTTCGAGCGCTTTTCTATTTATTTTTCAATTAGTGTACGTGTACTTGTTTACGATTCTCATTAGCATACATCTTCTCAAGCTCAGTTAGAGTGAGCTCGTGAAGCTTTGTTAGATCATTTCGATTGTCTGGTGAATTCAGTAGCTTACGAATGAGGTAGGTGCGTCGATCGGTCATGCCTTTACGGAGCAGTTCGCCCATGTTTACACAACCTCCTTCCATTACAATCACGTTCTACTCTAGCATAACGTGTTTTGATGCTATTGTGTGTTAAGACTTTGTGAAGAATGTAACAAGGGGTCAGACCCCTGTCTGACCCCACCCACAAAAAACCGCTCCTTCACAATCAAGAAGGAAAAACACACGATAACCTTGAATGTCATAAGCAATATTGATTTTCACAGGTTCTCCGTTATTTCTTCGTAGCAACTACAAATGAAGCGGTCGTACTAGTACTGTCTCATTCCGAATGGTTTAGGAACGGAATTAAATTAGAAGAGGATGAACGAAGGAGAGAGATGCGATGCACTTCGTTACAGGAGGCGCCAATAACGGCAAAGCAAAATGGGTGAAGTCGTTCTATGGATTAACGGAAATTCACTATTGGAAATCGCCAAGCGATAAACCGAAGATCCCAATTGATGTTAGTCGATTCTATGGAAATGTAGTCGTTCTTGAAAGGATGGAGGAATGGATTAAAGGTCTTACTGAAGACGCAAGTCTTGAAGAATGCCGAGCGATCTGGCGTTCATTATTAGGCATTTGGCAGTCGTGGGAAAGTGAAAATAAAGAAAGAACCGTTGTAATTATCGGGACCGATATTACGAAGGGGATTGTCCCATTAGAAAGGGAAGAACGCGACTGGCGGGACTTAACAGGTTGGGCTTATCAAGATCTGACAGAGGCCGCAGATCGAGTTGATGTCATTTGGTATGGATTGAATCAGCAGTTGAAGTAAGAAAGGGGGGCAGGCACGTGCCTGACCCCCTACAAAGACAAAAACAGCGCAAAGTCCGCCTCAGGCGGACTTTGCGCTTCTCTATTTTACAGCACTAATTTACGCTTTAGATCCCTTGCATACACACGTTCAAGCTCTGTTAGTGTAAGCAAATGAAGTTGAGTGAGGTCTTTTCTGTTGTCAGGTGAGTTTAATAGCTTGCGAATAAGGTAGGTTCTACGATCAGTAATCCTTTTACGAAGCAATACGCCCATTTAACAAACCTCCTTCCTTTGTTAGGATTTTCGCTCATATCGTGCTGTATGTGTATGTGTACCTTCAAGATGTAAACAAATTGTGAAGGTGTTTTAAATGTGAATAGAGAGTCACAACCGTATCTTTTCTTACTGAGTTCCTCAATTTAGCACAGTTCAAACCAAAAGGAACAGTTTGAACTGTAGTAAAAAAGTAGGTAGGGGTCTGACCCCTCTCTGACCCCTCTCAAAACATCTCCATTTTCCGACAAAATCTTCCTATAGCGCTTACACCCATTTCTATATATAATCATCTTAGTGTGAAAAAATGGAAGGGTGATGAAGGAGCAGGGGGACGTGCTCGATAACGGATGTGTACTAGAAAATTAGAATGATAGGGGAAAACGAAAAGAATGAAAAAAGCATTCGCTATGTTATCTACAGTAATCCTTGCAGGAAGCTTGATTGGTGCTCCTGCTGCTTCAGCCAATAACCAGGACGCTTTTGCCAAAAAAGCGCAGAACATTTCAATGAACGGCTATGATGAGTTTGGCTTTTTTAATGAGGTAGAACCAAACAATAGTTTTGCTCAGGCGAACAAGCTACAAAATGGTGATTTCGCATCAGGTAAACTAACAAACAATGATAAAGACTATTATAAGCTCGTAGTTGATGCGGATAAGGAAGTTTTCTTAGACCTTATTGCTGGAACTGATGAAGAGAAACCATCTTTAAAACTTCAGGTTGATGTGTATAACAGTTCTCAGAAAAAGATCACACCAGATTTTACGGATAAAGATGGTGGTTTCTACGCTAGTTTCGATGCCCTTGCACCAGGAACCTATTATTTCGTCGTATCTGATACAGCTAATAAAAACAACGGCGTTGAGTACTTTTTCACAGCATCTGCCTACACAGGTGAACCAGAAATCACTCGTATCGAAGGCCTAGATCGCTACGAAACAGCAGTTGAAATCGCGAAAGCTGGCTTTGAAGAAGGAAATACACCTGAAGTGGTTCTCGCAACAGGACTCGATTTCCCTGATGCCCTTGCAGGAGCGCCCCTTGCCTATCAAATGGATGCACCGATTCTATTAACGAAAACAAAATCAATTCCTGATTCTGTGAAAAAGGCGTTAACTTACTTCGGAGTCGAGCACGTGACGATCCTTGGTGGACAATCTGTTGTTACGAAAGACGTTGAAACCCAGCTTAAGAAAATGAACATTACATTCGACCGCATCGCTGGTGCGAATCGTTATGACACAGCTGCGAAAATTGCTGCTGAATTAGAGCCATGGAGTGACACAGCGTTCGTAACATACGGTGGTAACTTCCCAGACGCCCTATCAGTCGCTTCCATCGCTGCTTCCCAAGGTAGCCCAATTCTTCTAACAAAAACAAAAGAGCTTCCAGCTGAAACAGCTAAGGCTTTGAAGAACTACAACGATACGTATGCAATTGGTGGAACAGCAGTAATAAGTGATACTGTTTACAAAAAACTCCCTAACCGTAAGCGTATTGCTGGAAAAGACCGCTACGATACATCTGTACAAGTTGTAAAGCAGCTTGATGTCCCAGTATTCGGAGCAACTCTCGCAACAGGTCAAGGCTTTGCTGACGCATTAACAGGTTCAGTACTCGCAGCAAACTGGTACGAGCCAGTTGTCTTAACGAGAAAAGACAGCCTCCCGGATCCAGCAGCTACACTCTTCCAAGATAACGAAACAATGTACTACACGATTCTTGGTGGAAAGAGCGCAGTTGGTGACGGGGTAGAAGAAGATATTAGAATGTTGTTTGAATAAAAGACTTAAGAGGGATCAGACACGTGTCTGATCCCTCTTTCTTTTTAATTTCCCACAAAAAGTCAAAACGGAAGACTTTATAAGGAAATTAAAGTAAAATAGAGTGTGAATTGAGATAATCGCAGTTCCCCTTAGAAATTTAAACTTGTATTTTGTATAGAATACACTATAATAACATTAAGTTCATTAAAAAGAACAGATAGGTATTTTATAAAGTATTTGGGGGAGTTATAGATAGCAAAAGAGTCAGTATTGTTGTTTATCTAGGTGTTCGTTTTAAAGTACAGACGAATTCCTACAAGTCTAATTCATTGGGATGGAGGCTGTAATGGAAGAGAAATTGAATTTAAGAGATTTGTATAAGATGGTTAAAAAGAATTTGGTTATGATTGTTCTTATTGCAATTGTAGCAATGGTCATTAGTGGTGTTGTTTCGAAGTATGCCATAACGCCTGTTTACCAATCTTCAACGCAAATTCTTGTGAATCAAGCTGACTCAGATAACATTTTCGATGTGAACGTAGTGAAATCTAACATTGAATTGATTAATACGTATAGCGTCATCATTAAAAGTCCTCTAATCCTTGAAAAGGTGATTACTGAACTTGATCTGAATCGTGATTTCGATACGATTTATGAGCAGGTTACAGTAAGCAGTCAGGAAAATTCTCAGGTAGTTGTTGTCACTGTAGAAGATGAAGATCCAAAAACAGCAGTGAACATCTCAAATTCAATTACGAAAGTATTTGAAGATCAAATTAAGAAATTCATGAAGGTGGATAACGTTAATGTCCTGTATCCTGCAAAGTTAAAAGCAGATCCGAAACCAATTAAACCTCAACCACTCCTGAATATTATTGTCGCAGGACTTGCTGGTGCTTTTATTGGAATTGGCATTGCCTTTACGAGAGAGTATTTTGATAATACGATCAAAACAGAAGCAGATATTGAGAGCAAACTTGGGCTACCGACCCTTGGTGCAATTACAAAGATTAAAGAAACCACAACACCTCAACAAATAGCCCAAATGAAAACGAAAGCAAAGAAAAAAGAAGTAGGAGGGAAGATGATTGGCTCTTAATAAACCGAAGATGAAAAGAAACCAAATGTTGGTCACCCACCTTAATCCGAAGTCTCCTGTAGCTGAGCAATATCGAACGATTCGCACAAACATTCAATTTGCTTCGATCAATGAACAAATCCAAACGTATATGGTAACCTCTCCAATGGCTGGAGAAGGGAAGACAACAACGATTACGAATCTTGCTGTTGTGATGGCTCAACAGGAGAAGAAAGTGTTGATTATTGATGCTGATACGAGAAAGCCTTCTGTGCATTACGCTTTCCAACGAAATAACATCAAAGGCGTTACAAATGTCTTAACCGGTCAACTTTCTTTAAAAGGAGCCGTTATTCCAACAGCAGTGCCAAATCTCGATATTCTAGCAAGCGGTCCAATTCCACCAAATCCATCTGAGTTACTTGCTTCTCCACAAATGGAGCAACTTCTGAAAGAAGCCTGTCGACACTACGATATTGTTCTTGTTGACACTCCGCCTGTTCTTATTGTTTCCGATGCACAAATCATGGCAAACCGTTGCCAAGGCTCGATTCTAGTCGTGAATAGCGGTAAAACGGAGTCTGACTCTGCTAATCAAGCGAAGGACGCCCTCATTCATGCGAAGGCGAAGTTATTAGGTGTCGTTCTAAATCGCAAGAACAAACGTCGAGATAAAACATTCTATTACTACGGACGTCAGTAGCAACGTTCTTTCTTTTGGTGATATCGTTCTTTTTAAAGAACTTTGTCGAATCATAAAAAGAACGATTGATATATTCCAACATCGAAAGGGTTGAGATTATGAAGCTTGTGTTGTTATCTGGAGGATCGGGTAAGCGATTATGGCCACTATCGAATGATTCACGCTCGAAACAATTCCTTAAAGTGCTGAAGAATGAACATGGAGAAATGGAATCAATGGTTCAGCGTGTTTGGAAACAGCTTAAAGCCGTTGATCTAGACCAATCCGCTTTCGTAGCAACGAGCAAAAGTCAGGTTGATATGATTCAGAACCAACTTGGGGGGGAGGTTCCTCTCATCATTGAGCCGGAACGGAGAGACACGTTTCCTGCAATTGCTCTAGCAGCAACCTATTTATATTCAATGGCTGGTGCTAGTTTAAATGAGGTCATTGGCGTTCTTCCAGTTGATCCTTATGTGCACAATAATTTTTTCAAGAAAGTAAAGGAACTGGAAGACGTATTGATGACATCTGATGCTGATCTTGCCTTGCTTGGGGTGGAGCCTACATATCCTTCTTCAAAGTATGGATATATCATTCCAGAGCTCCCACAGCATCCTGGAACAAGCGGACTCACTGTTAGTCATTTTAAAGAAAAACCGAGCGAAGAGGATGCAGAAGGATTAATGAAACAGAAAGCACTGTGGAATTGTGGTGTATTTGCTTTCAAACTCGATTACATCATCAATTTACTTGTTCAGAAAGGGTTACCGATTCATTATGAAGAGTTAACCAAGCAATACGGGCGCTTAATGAAAACAAGCTTTGATTATGAAGTTGTGGAGAAAACAAAGAAAATTGTAGCTCTACCTTATGCAGGGAGCTGGAAGGACCTTGGAACGTGGAATACGCTCACAGAAGAAATGTCGACTACGCAGATTGGCAAAGGAAAGCTCTGTGACAAGTCAACAAACACCCACATCATTAATGAGCTTGATATTCCTGTCACCGTCCTTGGCATTGAAAACGCAGTTGTAGCCGTTAGTCCAGATGGAATTCTTGTAACGGATAAACAGTCGAGTCCAAATGTGAAGAATCTCATTAAAGATCTTGTGCAACGACCAATGTTTGAAGAACGAAGGTGGGGCTGGTACAGAGTACTCGATCATGTTAAATATGCTGAAGGTGATGAAGTTCTTACGAAGCGAATCGGAGTATTCAAAGGTAAGAACATTAGCTACCAGCTTCATACGAGACGAAGTGAAGTGTGGACAATTCTTAAAGGCGAAGGACTGTTTGCACTAAATGGTGAAATTCGATTTGTTAAAGCGGGCGATGTTCTGCAAGTACCAGTTGGTAGCAAGCATGGAATCAAAGCATTGACTGACCTAGAATTAATTGAAGTTCAGACCGGGTCAGAGCTAATTGAAGGAGATATTGAGCGTTTTTTCCTTACATGGGATGAGATTGAGGCTCACTGTGCCTTTGCGAGTAAATAAAAGATATTGCACCCTATCGTTCTTTAATAAGAACGAATCCAAGGCTAACGAGACAGAATAATAATAACGATTGGAGGATGATGGTTCAGTGTCAAAGTCTAATTTAGAGATAGAAGCAGTTAAATCATATCCAGCTTCCGAACCGGTAACTCCAAGTCAATTATCAGCTGGATACTATGCAGCCAAGCGCGTAATGGATATTGTAGCTGCCCTGATAGCCCTTCTTCTTCTCTCTCCTCTAATGGCTATCATAATGGTCATCTCTATCTTTGACAGAGGTCCAATTTTCTTTAAACAGCAGCGGTTTGGGAAGGACGGCGTGCCTTTCTCTATTTACAAATTCCGTTCAATGGTAACTGATGCAGAACAAGTATTGAAGAAGGATGAGACGCTTTACCAGAAATACGTCACCAATAACTTTAAGCTCGAACCTGATGAAGATCCCCGTATTACGAAATTGGGACGTTTTCTTAGAAAAACGAGCTTAGATGAAATCCCTCAATTAATCAATGTGTTAAAAGGCGACATGAGTCTTGTTGGTCCTAGACCAATTGTGAACGAAGAGCTTCAGCAATACGGAAACAAACAAAGAGTCTTTCTTTCAGTCAAGCCAGGTATGACCGGATACTGGCAAATAAGTGGAAGAAGTGCAGTTGGTTATCCAGAGCGTATTGATGTGGAACTATTCTATGTGTACAACCAGTCGATCAAGATGGATATCAAAATTATCATTGGAACGTTTTCGGCAGTATTGAAAAAGAGAGGTGCTTACTAAGGAACGGAATGCTTCTCATTTAGCGAGAGGCAAATTTGAAATGGGGGATGGATCGTTATGAAAGGAATTATTCTAGCTGGAGGAACTGGTTCACGTCTTTACCCGTTAACGAAAGTGACGAATAAACACTTATTACCCGTTGGGAAATTTCCTATGATCTATCATTCGATTTACAAGCTGAAAGAAGCTGGAATCGAAGACATCTTAATCGTTACGGGACGAGAGCATATGGGTGATGTGGTGAATTTACTTGGGAGCGGGGCAGAATTTGATGTTAGCTTAACGTATCGCGTTCAAGATGAAGCAGGTGGAATTGCGGAAGCATTAGGTTTGGCGAAGACATTTACTCATCATGAACCGATGGTCGTGATCCTTGGAGATAATATATTTCAAGATAATATTGCTCCTTATGTTGAGAGTTATAAAGATCAGGGTCTTGGCGCAAAGCTGTTGGTTTCAGAAGTAGATGATCCTGAACGCTTTGGCGTCCCTGAAATCGTTGGAGACTTTATCGTTTCAATTGAAGAGAAACCACTGGTTCCGAAATCTCGTTATGCTGTGACTGGGATTTATATGTTCGATTCAACTGTGTTCGATATCATCGATACGCTAATTCCATCGGCGAGAGGGGAGCTTGAAATTACGGATGTAAACAATGCGTATATTGCAAAGGGAGCTCTAACCTTTAATAAGCTCGAAGGATATTGGACAGATGCTGGTACACACTCCTCACTTGCAAGAGCGAACCTCCTTGTTCAGGATATTGATTTTAGCCCACTATTTAGTAAAGAAACTGCTCTTATTAAATAAGGATAACGGAGGAATAGCAAGATGAGACTATGGAGCGCGAAGGTTGGCCACCAAACGGTCATTTTCAGTGATTGCGTCCAATGGTGATGGAGTCTAGAGGTGGTGCAACCAAGGAAGCCAACTCGATTACAAAGAAGCTGATGATTATTGGAGCTGGTGGTCAGGTAGGATTAGAGTTTGTTCGATTGCTGAAAGGGTCATCGCATCAGGTTTTTTCGTATACAAGGGAAGATCTCGATATCACTGATTATGAGAAAGTTTCGAACCTACTTAATCACGTCAGACCCGATGTGATTGTAAACTGTGCAGCTTTTACAAGTGTTGACGAAGCGGAGAGGGAACAAGATCGTGCATTCCAAATAAATGCTCATGCTACGAAATGGTTGGCTGAGGAGACAAGGCGCATTAATGCAAGCCTTGTCTTTCTTAGTACAAACTATGTGTTCAATGGGGAAGCGGATCTACCATACTCAGAAGATGATAGAGAAGATCCGATCAATGCATATGGACGTAGCAAACTAGCAGGAGAAGAATTCGTTCGGCAAACATTGAACAACTATTTCATTATCCGAACGTCTTGGGTGTACGGATGGTCAGGACAGAACTATTTCTTGAACTTCCTAGATGCGACGGAAACGAAAGAGACAATTGGGGTTGTGGATGTTCAAATAAGTAGCCCGACCTATACGGAAGATCTCGTTCATATCGTTATGAAACTGGTTGAGACAGATCAGTTTGGAACCTACCATGTAACAAATAGAGGTTCTTGCTCACGATATGAATTTGCTAAAGCCATTTTGGATATAGGGGCAATAAGTTCGAAGCTAGAGAAGATTGCGCCAGACTATCAAATGGCAAGCAGACCGGCATATTCCGTACTAAAACATAAGCGGCTGAATCAGGCAGGCATGACACCGCGACATTGGAAAGAAGCGTTAGTCGCCTGTATGACAGTTGAAAGTGAGGATCATGATGGTGAATTCTAAAAAGCGCTCTGTGGCGATTATTCTATTAAATTGGAATAGCTACGATGATACATCTCAATGCCTCTTGTCTCTAGGGGAGCTGAAGTATGACCCGTTTCATGTGTACATTGTTGATAATCAATCGGGTGATGATTCTTATCAGAAACTTATAAACGACTATGATGCAGGGGCATATCCAATCGGTGTTACGTTTATTCAGTCTGGCGGGAACCTCGGATTTGCTGGAGGGAACAACAAAGGAATCAAGCAAGCTTATGAAGATGGCCATGATTATATTTGGCTACTAAATAACGATACAACAATTGATTCGAATGCTCTGCATCCACTAGTAGAGGTTATTGATCGAGATGAAAAGGTGGGGATTGTCGGTTCGAAGATTTACTTCTCAGATACAGGATTGCTTTGGTTCGCTGGAGGCGAAGTGAACTGTTATTCTGGTTCAACTCATCATATTGGATATAAAGAAAGAGACATAGGGCAATATGATGAGATTAAGAGTGTGAAATACATTGTAGGCTGCAGCCTCCTATTCAGAAGAGAACTGGTTGAATCGGTCGGTTATCTTGAGGAAGATTATTTTCTATATTACGAAGACACCGATTGGAACATTCGAGCTGGGAGGTTAGGTTGGAAGATTCTCTACGTTCCAGATTCAATTGTTTACCATAAGATATCCAGTGCGTCTTCTTCAAGAGAAGTAGCGCCATTTTTTGCGTATTACAACATCCGAAATGCATACCTCATGATTTTAAGGAATGAGGGGAGAGGCCTTGCTAGAATTAGTGCATTTATGAATGTTCTCTGGCGGGTGTTTGAGTACCATGTACGGGTTGTTGTGAAGAATCAGGATAGCAAGAGACGGCGTAGCAATCTCATTATGTTAGGGGCGCTTGATGGCTTTCGTGAACGATCCGGTAAAAAAGAATTTCAGATAAAATAGGAGAACGGCAGTGGAGAGGAGCACCGGGATTAATGAAGAAACTGTTAATTGCAAGTGTTATCGCCTTTATGCTTGTTGTAGCTGGGTTAGTCTTTATTCAATTTGATGATGTTCAGCGTACGACACCTGTTAATGCGGATAATACTTCAGATGAGTTTGTTGAACCAGATCGAATCAATGTGAAGGAGTACGGTGCGAAAGGCGATGGCGTAACGGATGATACTGTAGCGATTAGAAAGGCTCTTAAAGATGGCGCGTATTTGTTTTTTCCTGCAGGAACGTATCTTGTGACACAATCCTTTGAAGTCGACAAACACAAAATTCATGGCTCAGGGATGGCGAATACAGTTATTATGAGCAATGCTGATGCGCCAATTTTTAAAGTCGTTGGATCAAATAGTGATATACGAGATCTAACACTTCAGTATGAGGATTGGTACCAGGACGAACATCCTGAGCGAAATGCGATTGTGTTTGAAGGTGAAGTTGGGCACTCGAGCTTTGAGAATCTTAAGCTCGTTTCAGTTTATCGCGGTTTCTATGTGCTGCCTTCTAGTAAAGAAACAAATCATGCGTTCTCATTAAATCTTCGTAATATTTATGTATTCAATTATGCAAAAAACGCTCTACATTTCGCCCCTTCTACAGGTGGTCTTTCGGGCAGCGTCATGGAGAACATTTATACTCATAACGGAACTCGCGACGATCGATACGAAGAGAAAGTGGTACCTTATTACTTTGATAATTTATCTGAGCTAACCCTTATCCAAGTTAATGCCGAGTGGTCAGATATCACGACAGCTTTTAGCTTGAATAACAGCAGAAATGTCGTCATTATAAGTCCTCATATTGAGGGAACCGATTTGTTTGAAGAAGGATCATATTTCGATATTCATAACTCTAACGTTAAAGTGATGGGAAATGATTTCATTAATAACGTGATTCATTCAGATAGCTCCATTTTTAGAGTGTATGGAAATTCCAACCTCTCTGTTGATGGTGTCCATACAAGGGACACAGTCCAGGAAGGTGGCACACTATCCATATTTGAAACGGTAGGGGAAGAAGACAATTCTGCAACTATCGAACGGTTCATTGGGGATGTGGAGAAGATAGGGGATTTTAATAAGTTAGTAAACAGTGATGGCACACCGATCCTCAAGCGATACAACGACCAGAATTTCTATGAGAAACTTGGTGTGCAGTATGAAAGTAAACTCCCTAATCCAACAGAGGAAATGCGAGGGAGGATCATCTTAATTCAGAACGGCCAAACAGATGAACTTTATATATGTATTAAAGAAGGATCCCTATACAAATGGAAAAAGATTGAGTAAGAAGTTCGTTCGATATAAAGTACATTTGGTTGATAATATAAGAATATGTGAGATAAAAGAAGGAAATGGCATGTTATTCCAACTAAATGGTCTTTTTTAATGGTTTGTCATTTATAACATTATTAGTATAATATGCGTAATCGTTCAATATAAAGAACAAAACAAGTGAGTTGCATGAATAAGAGGAGGCGAAGAAGATGGATATGCGTAGTGGTCTAACAATTGAACGTGTCTTGCTTCTTCTCTTCGTCATCCTCCTCGTTTTCTTCCAACGCCTTGGTGTTACAGTTAGTGGAATGGTTGTACCTCTTCTATTTTGTTTAGGATTGCCGATCATTCTCATCCTGTTTCTGTTTAATCGTTTAGTGTTAGATACTAAGAAGTTCTTTCTGTTCGTTATAGCGCTATGTTGTTTGTTACTATCGAGTGTCTATTCGATGTTTGCTACAACAAGCTTTAGTTTAACTTCTCTCTTGTTCTTACTAGCATTCTATCTGCCAATTATCTTTACATATAAAGATCAGCGGCATTTTCATTTTTTACTGAAGAGCTTTCAGGGAGTCGTTGTTGCCATTACACTAATTGGAATCTTCCAGTTTCTGTTTCAATTCGTAGGTGGATTTATTGATCCTTTCGAGAGCTTGCCACCAACCGTCATGCTTCAGGGCTACAATACACATATTCCACTCGTGTTCGGCTCACCAATTTTTAAATCGCATGGCATGTTTTTGTTGGAGCCATCATTCTATTCGAAATTTATTGCGACAGCGATCATCATTGAATTCTTCTATTTCAAACGTATGAAAATCATCATACTTTTCGTGATTGGGATCCTTTTTGGATTCTCTGGAACAGGATTCATCCTACTGTTACTAGCAGCACTTCCGATTCTATTTCAAATGAAAGCGAAACAGCTTGTACCGATCTTTATTCTATCTCTCGTTCCAATCTATTTCTTTCTAACGAGTGATTTTGGTGAATTAATGCTTGGAAGAGTCGGAGAGTTTACAAATCCTGAAAGCAGCGCTTATATTCGTTTTGTTGCGCCATATCTTGCTTACGGGGAGTTCTTTCAAACGCAACAACTATCGACCGTTCTATTTGGTATAGGACCAGGTACGTTAGATGCTTATGAAGGTGTCACGTACACGTTTGGTGAGAACAGTCCATTAAAGCAGGCTCATAGTCTAGCATTCATTAAGTTACTAATTGAGTACGGACTTCTCGGGGGAGCAGCTTTCAGCATTCTTATTACGTATTCATTCGTTGCAAATGCGCCGAACCGAGTCCTTTCGTTCTGTATGTTCGTGAATTATGCGATTCTCTCAGGAGCGTTACTTGAAGCGGTAACTTTCTATATGTGTTACATACTCATCATGATGTTTGCGACAGGTGAGAGTGTCCAAGAAGAGGTTGCTGTTCAGAAGAAGCCTCCTCCTCATCATCACTCACTCCAGCCACTCTATCTAATCGAACAAAGGAGGTAGTATATATGAAGATTATGGTTCATGATTACGGAGGTTACTCATTCCCCATTCAATTAAGCCGAGCACTTTCACAGCGAGGGCATGAAGTACGGCATGTGTTCTCTAAATCTGTTCTGTCGCCACAAGGCTCACTTCAGCGTAAAGAAGGAGATCCAGATCACCTATCATTTGAAGGAATTTCACTTTCCGCTGTTATTGAAAAACAGTCTTATCTTAAGAGGCGCCAGCAAGAAATCGAGTACGGTCGCCTGCTAGTTGAAGAAGTGAAAAGGTGGAAACCTGATGTTGTTCTTTCAGGAAATACACCACTGGATACACAGAAGCTTCTACTAAAGCAGTGCCATGCAACCGAAACAAAATTTATCTTCTGGATTCAGGATTTGTATGGAGTAGCGGTTGATCGGATTCTTCGCAAAAAAATCCCGGTCATTGGATCACTAATTGGTCGATACTATGTGAATCTAGAACGATCACTATTACGCAAAAGCAAAGAAATTGTACTCATCACTGAAGACTTTAAACAGCAAATGAAAGATTGGAAAGTACAGGAAGAGAATCTCCATGTGATTGAGAACTGGGCACCGATTGAAGATTTACCGCTCAGATCCAAAAGAAATGAGTGGTCAATCGAACATGGTCTTCACGAATCGAAATGCATTGTTTACTCTGGTACGCTCGGAATGAAACACAATCCTTCACTCCTTTTAGATCTAGCTGTTCGTTTTAAGGAACAAAGTGATGTGAAGGTTGTGGTTGTGTCTGAAGGTGCCGGTGCAGATTGGCTGAAACAGCAAAAAGAGAAGCTTGGTTTACAAAATCTTCTTATTCTCGGATTTCAGCCGTTTGATCAAGTTGCGAACGTGCTTGGTACAGCCGACTTACTTGTTGCTGTATTAGAGCCAGACGCAGGTGCATTCTCTGTTCCTTCTAAAGTCTTAACGTATCACTGCGCTGGAAAACCAATGCTGCTAAGCGTACCTCGTACAAATCTAGCAGCCAAAATCGTTACCCGACAAGAATCAGGTAAAGTGGTAGAACCATTCGAAGCAGATGAATTCGTGAAACAAGCAGAGCTCTTAATTTCAAATGACGTTGCTCTTAAGAAAATGGGCATAAACGCAAGAGCTTATGCAGAAGAAGCTTTTGACATTACACGGATCACAGACAAGTTTGAGTCAGTCATCGGATAGTATGATTTCAATCAGGGGAAGCGGTGGTTGTGTTGGATGGTTTCAGAAGTAGAAACAGGATCGCGAGAACGAATGAAAGGCTAAGTAAGAAAGGTGGGCATGAGTAATGTTTCAGAATACATGGGCACGACTCATGGAGAATCCAGTAGCGAAAAGACTGTTAAGTCACGGAGTATGGGCGATGGCAGGGAAGTTCGGTACGGTTTTCCTAAGCCTACTAGTCAATTCCCTTTTGGCGAGAATTCTTTCTCCTAAAGAGGTAGGAATCTATTTCCTACTATTTAGCATCGTAACATTCGGTAGTTATATAGGAATGTTAGGGTTACGTCAAACGGTTGTGAGATTGATTGCTGAGAATTTAAACGAGCCCGATCGAGTGAGAATACTCGTGAAACGGATCCTGAAAATAGGTCTTGTAGGAGCACTCGGTTTTGCAGTATTCTTCGTCATCTTTTTCCAATCGATTGCGACAAGCGTGTTTAATATGAAGATCGTGATGCCAATCGTTGTTCTTGTCTCTGTTTGGATCTTCATTGATATTTTCCAACAAATCATCTCAGAAGGGTTTCGAGGCTTTCACAACATTAAGTTCGCTTCGATCTTTGGAGGATTCCTATCAAGTCTTATGCTCGTTATCAGTCTTTTCTTAATCTACTTTCTAGGTGAATCGAGACTGATCACGGTCGTTGGTTTGATGGTCATTTCCTTACTAACGAGCGTCACGATTGCCGGCTGGTTATTTAAGCGTCAGGTGAGTAGTGTTCGTGAAACTGATCCAGCGTTAACACTTCCTTCTCTTGAGACGATTTCTTACAGGGGTATTCTCGGCGTATCCATGCCGCTATTAATTTTTACCGTGACGGCATTTTTCTTATATCAATCCGACTTATGGATTGTAGGGGCGTTTGGATCAGAAGAAGAAGTGGCGATTTATGGAGCCGCCTTTCGTCTCGTCTTACTCGTATCCATGCCGATTGTAATTGCTGATATGATCACACCACCGCTCATTGCTCAAATGAATGCACAGAACAAATTAAAGGAGATTGAAGGGACGCTAAGAAGTGTTTCGACGATCGCAAGCATCCCAGCCATTGCTGTGATCATTGTTTTTATAGCAGGTGGTCAGCTTATTCTTGGGTTAATCTTTGGCGAATTCTATAAAGGAGGAGCAGTCATTCTCTCCATCCTTTGCATCGGTCAATTCTTTAATGTGATTGCTGGAGCGGCTGGTTCAACGCTCATGATGACAGGTAATCAGAAAGCAATCATGTATATTACGCTTTTCTCAAGCGTCCTGATGATTGGTGGAAGTATTATCGCTGTACAGAAATATGGACCTACAGGTGTAGCCGTTGTGAAATCAGCTGGTCTCTTACTTCAGAATTTCCTAATGATTGTTGTCACGAAGCGCAAGCTTGGCATCTGGGCACATATGAAGTGGATTACAAAGCTATCCCTTCCGAAAAAGGAAGACAGTTATAAAGTAGAGCGTGAAGCAAACTAGAAAGGAGTGATCAGGTTGAAAGTATTGTTTCTAAATGGTGATCATCCGTGGGAGGGGCGGGATGGTTATTACAAACTAACAAGACAAGTTCTTACGATGCTAAGTGAAGAGCATGAAGTTCACCTGCTTGCTTTAGCAGGAAGCGAGTTGATAAGAGATAGTAAGAAAGAGAACCTAGCTTCCATGAACGTCCTTTTCAAATCTAAAAAGAATAAGAAGGTATCCCAAATCCGTTCGATCATTAGCAAGGATTCCATGGTCACCTGGCAATTTAAACATAGAGATCTTGTTGAAGTTGTCAATGATCGAATCGCTAAGATCCAACCGGACGTTATTATTCTTAACCATATGCGAAGTGCATGGCTAGCTCCTCATATTAAAAGTTACGCCAGATTGGTTTATATCGCTCACAATGCTGAAGCACATGCGATTGGTTCGATTTCAAAGAACGAATCAGGTGTGATGAAACAGATTACGAAGCTCGAATCGAGTAAGTTAACAAGATTAGAATCGGATATTCTTAATGCGGTTGATACATGCGTAGCACTAACGGAAGAGGATCGTGATCGCTTAAAGCAACTTTCTAGTAAACCTGAATTCAAGGTAATTCCACCCCCTATTAAGCTACCAGCCATCAAAAGCGAAATCCTTAAGCCTAACTTACTATTAATCGGTAGTTACAAATGGTATCCAAAACGAAAGAATGCGCTTTGGTTGGCAAACGAAGTGATGCCACTTGTACGAGAAACGTTCCCACATCTTTCGCTCAAGTTTGTTGGTGAATCGGCTTCACAGCTAGAGGAAGAGCTTGGTAAGTTGTCAAATATCGAATATCACTCCGATGTTCCAGAAATTGAACCTTATTTAACAGCGGGAGATATTTTCCTAGTTCCTGAGCGACAAGAAGGTGGCATCAAAATTAAGACGCTTGAAGCTGCAAGCTATGGTCTTCCGATCATATCAACGCGAGCCGGGATGGAAGGATCTACACTTGTAAACGGCAAAAATATTCTTCAAGCGAACACAGCTCAAGAATTCGCGACCCAAATCTCTTATATGCTTCTCAATCCTGAGGAAACGAGAGAGATGGCAAGTGGAGCACAGGAGACCATTGCAAAAACGTTCAATGCGGATAAAGTGAAATCACAATATGAAGAACTTCTACTCTCCGAGCGTGTATTGGATGTCGTTCGTTAGAAAAGGCAGGGGGTAATGCCTTAATTTCGAGGGGGGATAAATGTGAATTCCAAGAAAGATATGCTTGTAGACCGGATGGAAGGCCGAAGAAATCACTTCGATATCTTGCGCTTCGTCGCCGCTTCTCTCGTCGTTTTCACACATGCATATGCTATTTCACTGGGTCACGAAGATACTGAACCATTCATGTTGTTGAGTCATGGTCAATCCACACTAGGTTATTTCTCAGTCCTTGTGTTTTTTGTTACAAGTGGCTTTCTTATCACAATGAGCTTTGATAAATCACGATCGCCCGGCTACTTTCTTAAAGCAAGGATACTACGTATTTTCCCAGCCCTAATTATTATTGTAGCCCTAACAGTCTTTATCATTGGTCCATTAATGACCTCAATGAATCTTAAAGAGTACTTTATGCAAACAGAAACGTATGGATACTTACGAGCTTCCTTATTATGGCCAATGCCTTATGAACTTCCCGGTGTGTTTGAAGGGAACGTCAATACCGGTATTGTGAATGGATCACTCTGGACGCTTGCTTACGAGTTTCTGTTCTATCTAGTTGTGGCAGGTCTAGGTATAACAGGCCTGTTGTACAAAAGGGTTCTTATGCTACTAATGTTCGTTATAACAGTCATTTTGTCGAATGTACCACTACCTTTCGGTGGAAACACAGTTGAGTTGTTCTCCATCTTCTCTTCTGGCATGGTGTTCTACCTCTACCGTAAAGAAATACCGTATCACGGTGGACTAGCGCTACTTTCACTTGTAGTACTCGCTTTAACGATTGAATATGGAGGCATGATTGCAGCCTTTCCGATCGTTGGTAGTTACCTGACGTTCTATCTAGCTTATGGTAGGCGAGTTAATTTATCAGGATTTGGTAAACGCGGTGACTTTTCTTATGGCATTTATATTTACGGCTTTCCGATTCAACAAATCATATCGAAACAGTTCGGTGGCAGTATGGATCCGTATATTAACTTCTTACTAGCGTATCCACTGGTTCTCCTTTGTGCGTATGTATCCTGGCACTTCATTGAAAAAAGAGCGCTGCAATGGAAGCACCGTAGATGGAATTTCTCAAGAGAGATTAAGCGTCGCTCAGCGGCCTTGATGCATTCAAAGTAAATTCAAACGATTAAGAATGAGAGAAAAGGGGTGGCGATTTGCATAAACAGAACAGAATTTTCGTAGCTGGACATAAAGGTCTTGTTGGTTCGGCGATCGTAAGAAGACTAGAAAAGGAAGGATACAATCAACTGATTACAAGAACGAGCAAAGAGCTCGACCTGCGAGATAAGAGAGCCGTTGATCACTTCTTCCAAACGGAGAACATTGATGTTGTTTTCTTAGCAGCAGCGAAGGTTGGCGGGATTGTCGCTAATCGCGACTATCCGGCTGAATTTATTCGGGATAACTTACTCATTCAGACAAACGTCATTACGGCAGCACATGAAGCAGGGATTACGAAACTATTGTTTCTAGGTAGTACGTGTATCTATCCGAAGTTCGCTCCGCAACCAATGAAGGAAGAGTACCTTCTTACAGGAGAGCTTGAGCAAACGAATGAGCCGTACGCCATTGCGAAGATTGCCGGTATTAAAATGTGTCAGTCTTATAATCGACAATATGGAACGAACTACATCTCTGTGATGCCGACAAATTTATTCGGCATAAATGATAACTTCGATCTACACAGTTCTCATGTGCTTCCTGCGCTCATTCGTAAATGTCATGAAGCGAAGAAGAATGGAAGTTCATCGATTGAAGTATGGGGGACAGGAACACCGAGAAGAGAGTTTCTCTATAGTGATGACCTCGCTCATGCGTGTGTTCATCTGATGGAAACATATGATGGGAACGACATTGTAAACATCGGTGTTGGGAAGGATATTTCAATCGCTGAACTTGTCGAGAAAATCAAAGCTGTTGTTGGGTACGAAGGGAAAGTGATCTACAATACCGACAAGCCAGACGGCACACCGAGGAAGCTCGTTGATGTTACAAAGCTACACTCATTAGGCTTTGAAGCTTCAACTTCTCTTGAAGAAGGGTTGCACGAGACGTATCGCTGGTATCTCGAAAACTATGAAACGCAAGCTGTTAATTAAATGGGAGGGAATAGCATGAAAAAAGCGCTCATTACTGGAATTACAGGACAGGATGGATCATACCTAGCGGAGTTTCTTCTTAGTAAAGGATATGAAGTCTATGGCATGCGACGTCGTACGAGTACACCTAACTTTCAAAACGTCGAGCTTATCAAGGATCAAATCCAGTGGATTTCTGGTGATCTAACGGATCTTCCTTCTATGATTGAAGCGGTACGTGAAGCTGATCCAGATGAAGTCTATAACCTTGCCGCTCAATCGTATGTTGCGGCATCATGGCCCCAACCTTCTTTAACAACGCAAGTGACAGCGCTTGGCGTTAATAATATCCTTGAAGCCGTTCGTATTGTGAAACCAAATGCCAGATTCTATCAAGCTTCAAGCAGCGAGATGTTCGGTAAGGTACTTGAAACACCGCAACGAGAAACAACACCATTTTACCCTAGAAGTCCATACGGTGTATCAAAAGTGTACGGACACTGGATCACAGTGAACTATCGTGAAAGCTTCAATATGTATGCCTGCTCAGGAATCCTCTTCAACCATGAATCACCACGACGCGGACATGAATTTGTGACAAGAAAAGTAACGGACGCTGTGGCGAGAATCAAGCTTGGACTTCAATCTGAACTTCGTATGGGGAACCTTGATGCGAAGCGAGACTGGGGATTCGCGGGGGATTACGTGAAAGCGATGTGGCTCATGCTACAGCAGGATACTCCTGATGATTATGTCATTTCTACAGGAGAGATGCATACAGTAAGGGAGCTAGTGGACATTGCCTTTTCACAGGTTGATCTCGACTATCAAGACTACGTAGTCTTAGATCCTAAATTTGTTCGCCCGGCGGAAGTGGATCTGCTACTTGGTGATTGCACGAAAGCCAAACAGCAACTCGGATGGGAAACAGAAGTAAGCTTCGAACAATTAGTGAAGATGATGGTAGAAGAAGATTTAAGAAGAGTGCAAGCTGAGATTGCTTATAATAATATTTATCATGGCCATACAGAGAAGCAGTTGACGAAGCCAGTGCCACTCTAACTAATAAATCCTAAATAAAAACGAGTAGCGCCACATTGGCGCTACTCGTTTGTTCTATTGTAAAGGATGTTAACTTACTAGTTTAATGACAACCTTAGCCCACCCAAAAATTGCGATCCAGAGAGGAATACTTAATGAGACGCCCCATACCATTCCTTTGGCGAAGTTGCCTTCTTCTTGGTAATGCATGATCTCAACCCCTTTTAAGAAATTCATCCGGTTAAAGCAGGGTGACTTTCTTTTTATTTTATATGAAAGCGTTATCATAATCTGTCGGTCTATGAAAAAGAAATAGGCTTGTTTTGGTTAATTTTGAATCTATGAGGCTATGATTAAGTATACCCGGATAAGGGTATGATTATTCCGGAGTAAACGCTTTGATAGGATAACGAAACGGTATCGAAATAATTGTGACAAAAATATTTTACAGATTATTTACAAAATTTTAATGGGAATTACTTGAAGATAGTGGTATACTCTCAAAATAGTTTACTAGAAAACGGAGTGAGGATTCGGAATGAAAGGGCAAGAGAAACAGAACCCCATGTGGGGGGAGCTGCAGGAATTTGTGCAGCAGGTCGAAAAAGAACAGAAGCAGGCGGGCGAAGCAAAACCATACATTGAACAGATTCGAAGCATTCTATCAAAGAACATGGGCATGACATCGAACTTGAAAACAGACTGAATCTACAAAGAAGGCCGCTCCCAGTGAGCGGCCTTCTTACATTAACTAATCTCTAGATGATTCTTCAACTTCTGTGTAATCGATTGTCTCTCTTGATCAGGGACAATGTAATACCAGAGGTTATCAATCATCTCACCACTCCCCTGAACTTCAAAGGTTTCCATGTCTTTACGAGCGCCTTTGTAATTCTTGAAGATGTTGTTCATTTCTTCAAATGTCATGTTTGTTTTCACATTTGTTCCAACAGCTGCAAGCAGTTCATCAATCTTATTGATACTTCCGACGCTTGCGCCTTCGTCGATAATGGCTTTAATAATTTCACGCTGGCGATCGTTACGACCCATATCACCTTTTGGATCTTCGTAGCGCATACGTGAAAACGCAAGGGCTTCGTCTGCATTTAACTTCACTTCACCTGCAGGGAAGGAGTATCCGTTATAATCAAACGCGAATGGGTTATCCACGGTTACGCCATTTAAGGCAGAGACCACATCCTGAAAAGCTTCCATGTTAACCTTAAAATAATAATCAATCGGGACATCAAGGAAATTCTCAACGGTATCCATCGCCATTTCGACGCCCCCATACGCATACGCATGATTCATTTTCTCAACGGTTCCACGGCCAATGATTTCTGTACGCGTATCGCGAGGGAGGTTGAACATGATCATGGAATCTTCGTTTGGATTGACCGTAATCATAATCATCGTGTCGGAACGACCCTGATCATCCTCACGCTCGTCCACTCCCATTAATAGAATCGAGATAGGGTCTTTCTTTTCGGTGTTAATTTTCTCCGAACGTAGTGTAGATGTTTCACGGCTAATCGGTTCATGCATATCGCTCGCTGTGTTCTTCACCGTAGAGTATAAGTAATAGGCATATCCACCACCAGCTAAGAGAAGGACGCCCGCAATAACACCAGTAATAATAAGGAACTTCTTCATTTTACATTCCAGCTTTCCATAGAGTAGTAGTCTTGACGCTGCGATAGTCTAAATTCCATTATAAGTCGAACTATTTTGTAAAGTAAATACCTACCAGTCATCTCATTTCTCTATGTGCAAATGGTTGAATGATATGGTAGGATATAGTAAATGCATGTTCTTCAAAAAGAACAATCGGTCTTACTAAACTGTTAACAGTTAATACGAAAGGAGAATGGGAGAATGATAGATATCCATTGTCATATTCTACCCGGAATCGATGACGGGGCTAAGGATACAAGTGAAAGTGTTGAGATGGCAAGACAAGCGGTGTCTCAGGGAATCACCCAAGTTGTCGCAACCCCCCATCATAAAAACGGGAGCTTTGATAACGCTTTGCACGATGTTTTGAAGAAAGTGTCTGAATTAAACAGTGATCTTCAGCGAGAAGGAATTAACCTTGAAATTCTCCCTGGTCAGGAGATTAGATTGTATGGCGAAATGATAGACGATCTTGATATTGATCTATTAACGGTTAATAATTCGGGCGTCTACCTATTAGTAGAGTTTCCATCAAGCCACCTTCCACGCTATGCGAACAAGCTGTTATTTGATCTTCAACTAAAAGGTATTGTGCCGATCATTGTTCACCCTGAGCGGAACCGGGAAATCATGGAGAACCCATCGAAACTATACCAACTCATTAAGGAAGGCGCGCTCAGTCAGGTAACAGCGTCTAGTGTCACAGGGAGTATGGGGAAGAAAATTAAGAAGTTTTCATTAGATCTGTTATCTCACAACCTTGCCCATTTCATCGCATCCGACTCGCATAATACAACAACTCGACCATTCGAGTTAAGACACGCTTATGAAACAGTGGAGCAAGAGCTTGGAACGACAATGCGGTATATGTTGCAGGAGAATCCTGAGGAATTGATTAAAGGAAGAATGATCGACAAAGACATGCCAGAACGAATTAAAAAGAAGAAAGTACTCGGTCTCTTTTAGGACAAGAAAATCCGCTCAAACGAAATGAGCGGATTTTTTTATAAAGAAATTTCGTGTTGTTTTTGTAAAGACAGCGTTTTCTTCGACAGCGTTCGACACCCTTCTATGTACCTATCTTACTAATTGACGCAATATTGGTTTTAAGCTAAAAAAAACCCTAATTTTTACTGATTTTCTGTGTTATAGTAAAACCTGTAATTCTTTCTGTATCAAAATAAATTACGATTGCGTTGGAGGCACCTTATGGAAGAAACAATCAGTTTAAAGGAAATATTCGAAGTACTTAAAAAACGACTTGCTCTTATTCTACTTATTACCCTACTCGCTACAGCAACAAGCGGAGTTGTCTCTTATTTCTTTCTTACCCCAATCTATGAAACTCAAACCCAAATTCTTGTAAATCAAAAAGCAGATAAAGAAAGCACTATAGATGTAAACCAAGTAAATAGAGATGTAGCACTTATTAATACATACAGCGTTATTATTAAAAGTCCTACGATTCTTGATGAAGTAAAAGACAGTTTATCACTAGATATGACGACTAGTGCACTTAATAATAAAATTTCTGTTAGCAATGCACAAAACTCGCAGGTGGTCCTGATCTCTGTTACAGATCCTGACCCAACACTTGCCGTGAAGATTGCAAATACAACAGCAACCGTATTTGAAAAAGAGATTACGAGCATTATGAACGTCGACAACGTAAGCATCCTATCAAAAGCAGGATTCGAAGGAACGCCAGCTCCAGTTAATCCAAATCCAGTTCTCAATATGGCGATTGCTTTAGTTGTTGGTTTAATGGTTGGCGTTGGACTAGCATTCTTACTAGAATACCTTGATAACACGATTAAAGATGAAGAAGATATTGAGAAGATTCTTGGTCTTCCAGTACTCGGTACGATTGCCGTTATTGAAGATAAAGAAGCAGGCATTTCTAAGAAGTCTAAAAAGTCAGTAAGGGGTGAAGCAGTTGAGTCGTAAAGAGAGAGGCGCGATTAGCGTTAGCAAAGAAAGAAGTCTACTAACGCATCAAAATCCGAAGTCACCAATTGCTGAGCAATACAGAACGATCCGAACGAACATTCAATTCGCAGCGGTTGAAGAAGAAATCCGCACGATCATGGTTACTTCTTCAGGACCAATGGAAGGGAAATCGACCACGATCGCAAACCTTGGCGTTGTGCTAGCACAACAGGGGAAGCGCGTTCTAATTGCTGATACGGATCTTCGCAAACCGACAGTACACTATACATTTCGCGTGATGAATACGAGAGGGTTAACAAATGTTCTTACTCGTCAAGCCGAGCTAACAGAAGTGACGCTCGAAACTGAAGTACCAAATTTAGAAGTCCTAACAAGTGGTCCAGTACCACCAAATCCATCTGAACTTCTTGGTTCAAAAGCGATGGATACGTTAATCGAAGAGGCACTTTCGCACTATGACGTTATACTCTTCGACTGTCCTCCCGTACTTGCGGTGGCAGATTCGCAAATTATTGCTAATAAAGTGCAGGGAACGGTTCTTGTTATTAGTAGTGGAACGACGGAGAGAGAAGCAGCGATTAAAGCAAAAGAACGATTAGAGTCAGCTAAAGGGAAATTGCTTGGAGTTGTGCTAAACCGTAAGAAAATGAAAGACGGCAGCTATTACTACTACTACGCGCAAAAGTAGATAGCAAAATACTTCTTGATAGAAGTATTTTTTTGGGAGATTAGCGTGACTAAAGGCGCGTGTCTTAAGTCACCAAAAGCGTTTATCAAAAAGGGGAGTGGTGAAATGAAGGGGACGGATCAATTGCCAAAGTCGATTCGAAAAGCCATTCGATACATTAAGCAAGATGCACCTGAACAGAAGTTACTTGAAATACAGGGGTTAGTAAATAAGTCTATTGAAGAAAGAATGGCAAAATCAGAAGTGGGGTGCAAGTAAATGACCTATGGAAAACGGTTATCTTATCTGATAGTGATAGATTCCATCATCGTTGCATTTGCCATCTTTATCAGTACATTCCTTCTCAATTACAATGACTTTCTAACATCCAAGCCGATTGTTGCTAGCTCAATTGTTCTACTACTCGGTCATCATTTCTTTTCTTATTATTACAATCTGTACAAACGAGCCTGGCAGTATGCGAGTATCGGAGAACTTGTCGTTATATTTAAAGTAGTCACTTTCTCAGTCATTCTTGCAGCATTAGCTCAGTTTATCTTGCTTCAGGACATCTACTTCCGCGCATTATCTATTACGTGGATGCTTCACATGTTGTTGATTGGTGGTTCTCGCTTTGCATGGAGAATGTTCAGGGATACATATATGAATACAAGGAATAAGAAGAAACGAGTACTTGTGATCGGAGCAGGATCAGCAGGAATGATGATTGTTCGACAGCTGCGACAAAGTGTTGATTCTGACCTTAATCCAATTGGTTTTATTGATGATGATATCCGCAAGCAGAACTTAGAAATCATGGGAGTTCCTGTCCTAGGATCAACGGAAGACATTGAAGACCAAGTAAGACAACTGGAAATTGATACGATTGTTATCGCAATACCTTCTCTATCTAAAATTGAAATGAAGCGCATCTATGAAGAATGTTCTAAAACAGCTGCGAAGACGCAAATCATTCCAATGATTGAAGATTTAATGACTGGTAAAGTCTCGATTAACAGCTTCCGTGATGTGAAAGTTGAAGATTTACTTGGTCGAGAGCCAATTAAATTGGATACGGAAAACATCGCAGAAACGTTAACAGGAAAAACGGTACTTGTCACAGGTGCCGGTGGATCAATCGGTTCTGAGATCTGTCGCCAGGTTTCAAAATTCAACCCTGATCAAATTGTTTTACTCGGTCATGGAGAAAATAGTATCTATACAATTGAAATGGAATTAAAAAATACGTACGGTGACGCCATTACCTTCATTCCAGTCATAGCGGATGTTCAAGATCGAGAACGTCTTGGTGAAGTGATGAAGCTTCATCGTCCAAATGTTGTGTATCACGCAGCAGCACATAAACACGTTCCTTTAATGGAAGCAAACCCGCATGAATCGGTGAAAAACAACGTTATCGGTACAAAAAATGTGGCCGAAGCAGCAAGTGATGCGGATGTTGATACCTTCGTAATGGTCTCTACTGATAAAGCCGTTAATCCAACAAGCGTCATGGGTGCGACGAAGCGTCTTGCGGAAATGATCGTGCAGCAGATGGATAACATTAGTGCCACACGCTTTGTTGCTGTTCGATTCGGTAATGTACTTGGTAGTCGTGGGAGTGTGATTCCACTATTTAAGAAGCAGATTCAAACAGGTGGACCGGTGACGGTTACGCATCCGGATATGGTTCGTTACTTTATGACGATCCCAGAAGCATCAAGACTAGTGATTCAGGCTGGTGCTATGGCACGAGGCGGAGAGATCTTTGTACTTGATATGGGTGAGCCGGTTAAGATTGTTGATCTAGCGGAGAATCTCATCAAGCTTTCCGGTTTCTCAGTTGATGAGATTGGGATTAAGTTTGCGGGTGTGAGACCTGGAGAGAAGTTGTATGAGGAGCTTCTTGGGAAAGATGAGGTTCATGATGAGCAGATTTATCCTAAGATTTATGTTGGGAAGTCGATTAATGCGGATTTGAGCGTTGTGATGGATTTTGTTAAGCGGTTTGAGTATATGGATAAGCTGGGTGTTAGAGAAAGGGCTTTGGATATTGCGCATAATAGGGTCAATTCTGAAAAGGAAATGTTATATGCGAAATAAACTACTCTTACTAATTTTCAACTAGTTATTATATATAGGTGTTAAGTACACTCAGATTTACGTGCACTTAACACCTTTAACAATAAGAAGTTAAGTGTAATTTAAAGATAGACAAAATAGTGGGGTACTTGGTTAGTTGCTAGATTGATAGAAAAACTATCTTAGAACTAGCAATTACCCAACTAACTGACTTAGAAGGAGAGTTACATATGTATATGAAAGTTAAAAAAGTAATGGATATTGTTCTTTCTTCAATAGGTATTGTGATATTATCACCCGTATTTATCGTTTTAATTATTGCAATTAAGGCAGAATCAAAAGGTCCAGTTCTCTTTAAACAGAAACGTGTAGGTATTCATAAAAAGCATTTCAGTATATTAAAGTTCCGCACGATGAGGGTTGATACGCCAAAGGACACTCCTACTCACTTACTAGAGAATCCGGAACAGTATATAACTAAGGTAGGGAAGTTTATGAGGAAGACTAGTTTAGATGAACTTCCGCAGATCTTTAATATATTGACTGGTCAGATGTCGGTGATAGGTCCTCGCCCCGCCCTTTGGAATCAGTATGACCTTATTAAAGAGCGTGATAAGTATGGAGCTAATGATGTGCCTCCTGGTTTGACTGGGTGGGCGCAGATTAATGGGAGAGATGAGTTGGCTATTGAGGTTAAGGCCAAGTTGGATGGGGAGTATGTTGAGAGAATTAGTTTCTTGCTGGATGTTAAGTGCTTCTATGGAACCATTTTGAGTGTATTAAAGCGCGATGGGGTTTTGGAAGGTGGTACTGGAGCTAAAAAGCACTCTGAGATATCAAGGGAGAACGTTTCGAAATGAAAAAAATACTAATAACAGGTGTAAATAGTTATGTAGGTTCTGGTTTTAAAGAATGGATGGAGCAGTTCCCAGGTCTTTATAACATCAGCACTATCAGCTTGAGAGATAGTAGGTGGAGGGAAAAAAGTTTCTCTGAGTACGATGTGATTCTGCATGTGGCTGGGATAGCACATGCAGATGTTGGGAATGTTTCGGAAGAAAGAAAACGACAGTATTACAAAGTAAACACTGACTTAACTCTAGAGGTTGCAAAGAAGGCAAAGGAAGATGGAGTTGGACAATTACTATTTATGAGTTCAATTATTGTATATGATATTAGTAGTTCTATTAAAGAAGCTAAAATTATTACAAAAGATACAGTTCCTAAACCAACAAACTTTTATGGTGATAGTAAGTTGCAAGCGGAAAAGGGATTAGCACTATTAACTTCGGAAAACTTTAAGGTCGCAATTATTCGACCGCCAATGATTTATGGTAAAAATAGCAAAGGTAATTATCCGTTACTTGCAAAGTTAGCTAAAAAATTACCTGTTTTTCCGGATGTGAAAAATGAGAGATCAATGTTATTTATTAATAACCTATGTGAATTTATTCGTTTAATTATAGACAATAAAGAAAATGGGACGTTTTTTCCTCAAAATAAAGAATATGTAAAAACATCAGAATTAGTAAAATTAATTGCAATGTGCCACGGAAAGAAGATTTGGATAACGAGCCTATTAAATGTTTTTGTTAGACTTATCGGTTATATTCCAGGTAAACCTAGTGAATTAGTAAATAAGGCATTTGGAAATTTAGTATATGATAAATCTCTAAGTTTTTATGAAAAGGGTAATTATAGAATAAGTTCATTGGAAGAGTCTGTGAAACAAACGGAAGGATAGTTTAATTATGAGAAGAGTATTAATGTTAGCTTCTGTATCCTCAATGTTAGATCAATTTAATATGCCTAATATAAAACTTCTTCAAGAAATGGGTTATAAAGTAGATGTAGCTTGTAACATGAAAGAAGGAAATACTAGCTCGGAGCAAAGAGTGAATGATTTTAAAGAAGAATTAAGACAACTAAATATTGATTATTTCCAAATAGATTTTGCAAGGAATATTACCAAAGTAAGATTAAATGTCACTGCGTATAAACAACTTAAAAAGCTACTTCAGGAAAAAAAATATAATTTTATACACTGTCATTCGCCTATCGGTGGTGTAATCGGAAGACTAGTATCTCGAAGTACAAGAACTAAAGTAATATATACTGCTCATGGCTTTCATTTCTTTAAAAGTGCTCCGCTTATAAATTGGTTGTTGTATTATCCGATTGAACACTATCTTTCTAAATACACAGATATATTAATTACCATTAATAAAGAAGACCACGATATTGCTAATAAAAAGTTTAAAGCAAAGGATATTACCTATATACCTGGTATTGGTATTGATACTAAAAAATTTGGTGGCAGTTCAATTGATAGAGAGTCTAAAAGAACTGAAATGGGTGTTGCTAGTACAGATACGGTACTACTTTCAGTAGGAGAGCTTATTGAAAGAAAAAATCACAGTGTCGTGATTAAGGCTTTAGCTAAGTTAGCCAACCCGAATGTAAAGTATTATATCTGTGGAAGAGGCCAACTAGAAGCTGAATTAATAAAGTTGGCAAAAGATAATCAAGTAGAAGATCAAGTTTTCTTCCTTGGATATCGTACGGATGTTTCGGACATATATAAAGCTGCAGATTTATTTGTTTTCCCTTCTTTGCAAGAAGGGCTGCCAGTAGCGCTAATGGAGGCAATCTCAACAGGGCTACCAGTAGTTGCTTCGAAGATAAGAGGGAATACGGACTTAATAAGTAATGGGGAAGGTGGATTTTTAGTATCTCATTCAGACGTTCATGGATACGTAATTGCCATAGAGAAAGTTATGTCTGACTATTCTTTGAAAGAACAATTTAAAAATAGAAATGTGGAATATATCAAAAAATTCGAATTAGTTAATGTTCAAAAAATAATGAAAACTATCTATTCAAGAATATAGAAAAAATGTAAATTGGATGGTGTAAAACGATGATGCTATTTGAAAAGTTATTAAATAAAGAAGAGAAGATAGCTGTTATTGGTATGGGGTATGTAGGGATGCCCATTGCAATTTCCTTTGCCAGGAAAGTAAACGTAATTGGATTTGATATAAGCGAAGAAAAGATAAACTTGCTAAATCAGGGGATTGATCCAACGAATGAAGTTGGTAATGATGTAATTAGAAATACTAAAGTTGAATTTACATTAGATGAACAAAAAATAAAGGAAGCAAAATTTCATATAGTTGCAGTCCCAACTCCTATTAACCTAGATAAAACGCCCGACTTGTCCCCGGTTATTGGTGCTAGTGAAATTATCGGGCGTAACCTTACGAAAGGTTCAATAGTAGTTTATGAATCTACAGTCTACCCTGGAGTAACAGAAGATATTTGTATTCCAATACTTGAAGAAGTATCAGGTTTAAAATGCGGAGATGATTTTAAAGTTGGTTATTCACCTGAGAGAATAAACCCGGGAGATAAAGTTCATACACTAGAGGATATTATTAAAATTGTATCAGGTATGGATGAAGATTCTCTAAAAGAAATTGCTAGTGTATATGAGATTGTTATTGAAGCGGGTGTTCACAGAGCACCAACAATCAAAGTTGCAGAAGCGGCGAAAGTAATAGAAAATAGCCAACGTGACATTAATATTGCGTTCATGAATGAGATTGCAATGGTATTTGATCGTATGGGAATTGATACAAACGAAGTGGTCGAGGCAATGAATACTAAATGGAATGCTTTGAACTTTAGACCTGGACTAGTAGGAGGGCATTGTATTGGTGTAGATCCATACTATTTTGTTTACCAAGCAGAAAATCTAGGATACCATAGTCAAATCATTTTATCAGGAAGAAAAGTGAACGATGGAATGGGTGCGTTTGTGGCGGACTCTATCATAAAGAAACTTGTCTTAGCAAATAAACTCGTTAAGCAAGCAAAAGTAGTTATTTTTGGATTAACCTTTAAGGAAAATTGTCCTGATATAAGAAATTCCAAAGTAGAAGATATTATTACTAGATTAAGAGAATATGGTATCGAACCTATTATTGTTGATCCATGGGCTAGTAAAGAACATGCGCAACATGAGTATGGTGTTGAATTAAGAGATATGACTGATATTAAAGATGCAGACTGTCTAGTTTTTGCTGTAACACATCAGGAGTTTAAAGAGTTGAAGTGGAGCGAAATAGAAGGTATGTATGCTTTGGAGAATAACGAAAATAAAATATTAGTTGATGTAAAAGGGATGTTTGATAAAAAACAACCAGAAGAAAGTGGATATAGTTATTGGAGGTTATAAAAAAGGAATGAATAGTACTTTTGATTTATCAATTATTATCCCCATGTATAATGCTAATAATACAATCGCTAAATGCCTGGATTCCATATGTATTAATAAGCCTATAGAGGTCATTTTAATTGACGATGGTTCTAGTGATTCCACTTGTGAAATTTGCACAAAATTCACAAGTGGAAATTCTAAATTTAAATATTTCTACCAAGAAAATAGCGGTCCGGGTGCTGCAAGGAATAATGGAATTAGTCATGCTCAAGGCAAGTACATAATGTTTTTGGACTCAGATGATTATCTTAAATCATCTGAGTTGGAAAAATTAATTGATACGAGCTTAAATTTGAATGCCGATATTATTTATTACAATTTTGAACAGGTTGATCAAGATGGAAATTCACTAAGAAGATTTCTATTAGATAAATTTAATGGACTGGACAAAAAAGATATCATCACGAATACTTTATCTTGGAATTTGCCATGGGGCCAATTCAAGTTGATTAAAAGAGGTATATTACAGGATTATGATATAAAATTTGATGAAACTATTGTTGATTCTGAAGAATTAATTTTTACTATTTCTTGTATCGAGAAAGCGAACAAAATTCTCTTTACAGATTTAATGGTCTATAAGTATGTGAAAACAGTCAATTCTCTATCAACAGGGCACGAGGGCTTGGAATTATATGAAATTAGAGAGAAAGTTATAACCTCATTGAGAGAAAAATATGGTGACAAATACCCAATAGGAGTTAGTAACTATAGTTTTGCATCGTATATTCAGATTATAAAACTACTAGCGGAGCAATATAAAATTATACCCGGTTATAAACTTTACAGAAAAACAATTAAAAATAAGATAAAGAATCAAATGAGGGAAGTAAATCTATCCTATTACGAAAAAAGATATCAGTTCTTATATAAAATAATTAAGTTAGGTCTAGACATGCCATTATTTTTAGCATTTGGAATTAGAGGTGAGTACCATTCAAAATCAATCAAAAGAAGTTAAATATAGTAAAGGTGCAAAGATAATTTTATTAATCTCATTGTCTGCTATTCCAATACAGCTCTTAACTTCTATGTTAATTAGTAGAGTCTCTCCTGAAGCAGCAGGAACTCTAGGTGTGGTAGAACTATTTTATAATGCCATTGTAACGTTTTTTCTTTTTGGCGGGGAAACTGCGATTGTAAAATTACTCTCAGATTTTAAAGGGAATAACTCAAAAAAAAGCTTTATATTATACTATATCGGCATTTGCATAGGTTATTTTCTAGTATTTGCTGGTGTTTTAAGATTACTGAATATAGATATTATAAAATTAATAATAGGCTCAAATTCTAATACATCGTTTTTAATGTACGTTGTTGGAGTACTAATAGTACTTCATAATATATTGCTTTCTTTCCAAAAAGAGCAAGAACAATTTTTAAACTACTCAATAGGAGTTAAGCTTTTTCATTTTGTAATGTTATTTGCAACCATTTTTATCTTTGTTAATCCTATGGAAAATATGCAAAATGTATTCTACTATGGAATGATAATTAGTTATATTCTCATTATTCCGGTTACTATTTTTCAGTTGAATTTTAGTTTGCCAAATATTAAAGGAATAAAGAGCTCGGAATACAAATTCTTTAAATATACTATTTTCCTACATGCCTCTACAATAGTTGCCTTTCTTTTTGACAGGATTGACCAGATTCTCATCCTAAATTCACTAGGTGTTGCTGTGTTAGGTGGATATTATTTAATGTTTAAAGTATCTACTATGGTTAAATTACTTCCTAATATTTACAATTCCACGTTCTACCTTTATTTCTGTAGAGAACTTCGAAAAGAAAATGCAAATGAGCTTTGTCGAAGCTTGTTAAATAGAAATTTACTAGTAGTAGTACCGATTATATTTGTTGTAATCCTAAATGCTGGACTCATTATCCAATTACTATTTGGAAAAGACTATCTTGAATTCTCGAATGTTTTAAAAATATTCATGGGTATTATCATAATCGGAGTTCCCGGAATGGTATTAAATAATTGTCTTTTTGCATTAGGAAGATCTAAACAATATTTTGTAATAAGTACTATATCGGTTATTGTTCAGCTTGCAGTGATGTTCCCTTTAATGTCTTTGCTAGGTGTAGAAGGACTAGTAATTGCAAAGGGTCTTACAAATGTTTTAATTATTACAATGTGTCTTTTCTACCTTAAAAAGGAAAAATACAATATTGAATTACCTGGAAATTACTTCTTCTATTCAATCATGGCAATATTCCTAATTTTATTTAGTAATTTACTAGATTTCTCAGTGTTCTATGAAATTTTAATAACAATACTATTTCTAGTTACGTACATTTACTTTAATAGAGCAAGTATCAAAGAATTAATTATTAGGTAGGGTTAATATCATATGCACTTATTTTTGAGTATCAGGTTAGATAAAAGATTATCTTATTTTGTTATGAGTTACTAGATTGCAAAGGGAGCTTTCTTTTGTTTGTTATAAAATTACATTAAATAGTGTTACTGAGCGTCCTTAATTTTTTTACCAAAAGAAATATATATATATATTAAACAATAGTAAAGTAGGAATTAATAAAGTCATCTCAAATGTTTATGAGGAGGAACTATGATTAAAGATAATATACTGAAATTTGTAAATAAGCCCGTTGCTAATATTCTAAGTTCTCAAACTTTATATGAAGCATTATTTACTACAATAAATATGGATTTAAAATATGGGGATGAAACATATAAAATACAATCACAGGAGATTGCAAAGCTAATTATTAAAACGCAGCTTGAAGATGGCGGATTTGATATTGGATATAATTTTTCTTTTGGAAAAAACATGAATAAACAACATCAAAAAGAATCTACAGCACCTGAAATATTGTCTATATATGCACTTATCAAATATTACAGTGTATATCAAGATGATTCTGTGAAACAGGCAATATTGAAGGGGATAAACTGGGTTAAAAACTACTCATATAAGATTGGAAATAATTACTGGGTTATTCCTTATGCCCCTTGTTCATATAAGGAAGTTCATATAACAAATGCAATTACATTTACAGTTGCAACATTAGCTTACTATATGTATGTCTTTAAGGATGAAAGTGTAAAAGAAATGTGTGATGGTATGCTTCTGTTCATGAACGATGAGTTAATCAAAGAAGGCCAAAGTGGACATTGGAATTACTTTGATAAAAAGCTAATGGGCGACCCTTTCTATATAAAGGTAGATAATTATCATATTGCCCAACAATTGTTCTTCCATCAATGCATTGATCAGTTTTATGACAATGAGGATAACAAAGAGATTATTGAATGTGTATCCAATTATCTAAAGGACAAACTTAACAAGTCACTTGCTGTACCTTATATTGAAGTAAAAGATAAGGCTTCCAGTGATATTCATACTTGGGGATATTGTGCTTTACTAGCTTGTTCACTCTATTGGAATAATCAAAAGTTAACGAACGATATTAAAAACTTTATGTATGAAAAAATGTGGAATAAAAGGTCTTATTTTTATCCTGTAATAAAGAGAACAGGTGAAATTGTAGAAGATTGCTATTACCCAAGGTCAGATGCATGGTTATTACATGCCTTTAGTGAGTATATATTGATTAACGGTGATGTAAATATCAAAGAGATGATAAATACAGGTTTAAAGAATTTAAATAAATGCGAATATCAAGGCTATGAAAACCACGTGTTAACTAAAAGAAAAGTATTTTTTAATAAAACAGTAATTGTTGTAAAAAAGCTTCTTAAGAAGTAAGACGTATATATTAAAGGAGAAGCTTAAAGTGGAAAGGTGTGAATATTTTGAAGGTATGGCTGGTTACAAATGCCTATCTACCCGAAAAAGGTGGTTTGGTAACTTATACGAGAAATTTAGCCCTGCAACTAATTAAAGAGGGTAAAGATGTGGGTATTATTACTTCCAACCTAAAAGACAAGAATTTAAAGAGAATAGAGGAGATAGAAGGTGTAGAAGTTTCTAGGATAGACTATTCAAGTGTACCTATATTCCTTAAACCGTTTGCTCCTCTAGTTTACTTTTATCTTACTTATAAACACATAAAAAACATAGATATAAAGGAAAACGATATAGTAATATCTAGGTTTTATACATTTGCATTGGCAGTTGCATTAGCAAAAAAAATTAAAAAGCATATTTTTATCAGTCCTTTGATTGCTAGTAAGCTTCAATATATTGAAGCTAAAGAAACAAAAAAATTCAAAAAAATATATTTATATTTCACACTACCACAGTTAGCTTTTCTGGATAAAATGGCCATTAAGCTTTCTCCATTTATTGCGGTTTTAAGTAATTCGAAACAAAAAGAAGTAGCAGATTATTATAATATAAAGGATCAAAAGTCTATTTCAGTTATACCTCCTGGTGTGGATATGTCCCGTTTCAATCTTCCTAGTTCCCATGAGAAGAATTCGATAAGGTCTTCTTTAGGATACTCAATTGAGGATAAAATAATTGTTTGCGTTAGTAGGTTATCTACTGAAAAAAATTTAGAAATCTTATTTCATACAATAAATGATATGAAAGATGCTAATATAAAACTGGCAATTGTTGGTGAGGGACACTCTAGAGGCAATCTAGAACGACTAATTTCTAAGTATAAATTAGAACAAAGAGTTAAACTCTGGGGAGCAAGGCAGAACGTTGAAGATTTTTATAAAATGGCTGATACTTTTATACTTCTTTCAAAATACGAAGGGTTTGGACATGTATATCTTGAAGCATTATCTTGCGGTTTACCCTGCATTGCTGCCAGATCTAATCCCCCAGTTACAATTACGGCTAGTGATGAAATAATAATTAATGATAAAATAGGCTATTTAGTCAATTATGATCAAAAAAAAGAAATAATTGAGGCAATTAGTAATTGCTTAGAACAAGGTAATGAGAATCAAAAATACAGACGTGATTATGTAATGGAAAATTATACATGGAGTAAGCACTTTAATGTCATTGAAAATATAGTTACAACTGACATGTAGAATAAACATTTAGAATGATCTAATTTCTATTAGAAAAAGTTTCACTTAGATGAGCATAGTGAAACATTGAAAGGGTAGTTTTACCATGAAAAATAATAATGGTTTCAATAGTACGATATTAATTTTCATTCCATTATTTTTATTAATTTTATTCCCATTCCCTTCTAAAATTATAGGGTACTCAATGGCACTATGGATTAGTGATCTTTTGCTAATGGGGTACTTACTATTTATGATTTTATTAAAAAAATTTAACATTCCAAAGACTAAAACGTTTCTATTCTTTTGCGGGTTCCTTTTGTTAAATATAATTGGTATGACAAATTCTTTAATCAGTGGAAATATCTCTAGTATTCGTGTTATAGCAGAAGCTATTAGATCAGTAGAATATATTATTATCTATATGTATTTCAGTAATATTTTTATATTGATAAAGAACGCAGGGATGTCGATAGAGGAGCTACTTAAGAAAAATATAATTAAGATCGCTGTAACAGTTTTTATTGTTTCAATAATAGAGCTATTTAATCTACCTTTAAAAGAACTATTAAGAAGTCTATATGATATGGATAAATCAGGAAATATATATCAATATTATAACCGCATAGTGGGAACACTTAGAAATCCAAATTATTATGGTATTTGGTTATCGTTTATGCTCTTGTTCTTTTACATAGTAAAAATGAGACTTGTATATAAAATAGTATTAATAAGTTTAAGTGGGTTTTTCCTATATTTTACTGGGTCGAGGACTTCTTTGGTAGCATGTCTTATTTCTTTAGTAACAGTCATTATTATTCAATCAGTGAGAATGAAAAAACAAAAAAATTCTTCAATTCTTTTATTCGGTTTTATTGCATTTATATTCTATTATGTAAGCTTTCACTTTCAAGAATTCTTTTTTTCCGTGAGATTACAGTACAACATAAATGAATGGCGCACCTTTGGAGGAAGGTTAGAAATATGGGAGAAGTACTATGAACAATTTCTTGCTAATCCTTTGTTTGGAGTGGGGATACAGAAAAGTAATGATTTGGTTTTTGATAATACCTTTGTCCAGTATTCCTACTACTACGGTCTCGTTGGCTTCGTATTTATTTGTATCTTTTTCCTAAGAAATATCACTCTAAACTTAAGAATGATATTTTCAAAAAAATTCTTATCAGACAAACTAATTTATTTTATTCTAGGAGTCCAAATAGTAGTAATAACTTCAGCATTTACTGTACAAATCTTAGACGTTTTACAAGTAAGCTTCTTTTATTTAATGAGTTTAGCTTATTTAGATTTTTCCGTTTTATCAAAGAATAATGATCTGGTGAATAAAAAAAGATAAAACTGATTTTCACGAATTAAGATGACTTATTTCAAAAAGGAATAAAAGGTCTCATTAGTGAATGGCTTCAGAAGGAAGTTAGTAATTTAGTAGAGCTAAAGGAAATCTCGTTAGAAGCTATTAAATAGGGGTTACGAGGACAAAGTTACATTCTAACTAAAAAGGGCGGGGGAGAAGATGGGGGGGTTACATTGCAAACCACTTCTTTAAAAGACATGGTTTACACGAGCAGCTAAAGTTAGATAATTAGAATAAGGAGAGCATCGATTATCAGATTCATCAATAGTGAAATTGGTGAAACAGTTTTAGTAATAGTGAAGGATATAGTCATCTAAGGTTAACATTAGAAACAGGAGGATATTGTTATTGTGAAATAACAACTTTTTTATGAAAGTCTAATAAGATTCCAATGTCCTTAAAGTAACTACTTGAATACAATTAGTTATGATATACTATTATAAGTATTAATTAGAGGGAGAAAAAATCATGGGTGAACAGAATTATACCATACATGGATTAAGAGGGATGGCATCTTTATTAGTTGTTTTCTATCATATTTACGGTATGGCATATCTGGGAGGGTTCTTTGAGAAAAGAGACGTAGAAGGTTTTTTTATTATATTTCATAATTTTGGAGCAATGGGAGTCAATCTATTTTTCATAATAAGTGGTTACTTAATTATTGGAAGTTTAGCAAGACATGGTAATGTTAAAAGTTTCATCATTAATAGGATTATTAGGATTTATCCAGTGTTTTTAATTTTACACTTAATTATATTTTTGGTTGGACCAGTGATAAACTACGAATGGCTTGGAGAGGTAGATTTCAAAGGATATGTTGCTGGGTTTTTATCTAATCTGTTCTTTTTACCTGGAATATTTAATCTACCAATCGCACAAAAAAATGCGTGGTCTTTAAGTTATGAATTTACATTTTATATTGTTTCGGCACTATTTTTCTTAGTAATATTGAGGCTGGAAAATAGACTATTAAAAGTTGTATCCTTTTCATTGTTGATATTACTGTCATGTGTAATAATTTACTTCCATAATACAGCCATGTTTTTTGTGCTTGGTGTAATTATATTTTATGCAGAGGATATTATCAAAAGTAAGTATTCATATAAAAAATACTTTACTTTAAATGGTATAGTTATGTTACCAGTAATATTTTATATTTACAACCAATATAATATTATTTTGATTTTAGCTTTAAGCTTAATATTATTTTGGATTGTGGTTAATGAAGAAGGGCTATTATCAAAAATATTGAGACACAGTGTATTTCAATTCTTAGGTACAATTAGTTACAGCCTTTATTTAATTCATCCTTTGGTCTTATTTCCTTTAAAAATAATTTTCAGTACTGAACAACTTAAGATGATTATAGTTAATGAGTATGTGAGAATTACATTATTTGGATTAATGGGTTTGGTTTTTGCAATAATAGGATCGTATATTTCCTTTAAATTAATAGAGGATAAGTTTGGCTCGAAACTTAAAAGTCTTGTAAAGGAAAAAAGTATTAGGAATAATCGGGGAGTCAAGAACCTAAATGTTTCTTAGTTAGCAAATAGTTTTTTTTAAAAGTCCTAATCAATTCTAATAAGGATTTTTATCTAGAAATGGGTTGAGTACGAAGCCCGGGGAGGGTTCGCGCGCTTCTGTTGGGTTGGAACAAATTCAAATGAATTAACATTGTATGACAAAGTAAATAATGTAAATAAAGAAATAGATATCATAAAAGGTAATTACTAAATATAAATACCCCAGAATCCAGAATCATGGGGACAGTTCTTGTGATTCATTCCCACATTTAATTAAATCTCTTCAACCTCAGATAAAAACCAAGTGATCTAATCTACTTATTAGATCACTTGGTTTATTTGTATTTTGTGTGCAATGTTTGTAACGGTGTCAATGACGTTTAATTTTATACAAAATCGTCGGGTTAAAATTATACAAAAGTGGCACCTTAGTTGATGCTTTTTTCATTCATTCGGTAGCTCGTGTCAATAACGGTTTAAAATTCCCTAATTTCAACGGAAACAAATTCCCTAATATTAGCGCATCTTAGCTGGCTGTATGCCAGCTTTTACTTTTTCTCTTAATCTGTAAGATCCACCTTTGATATTAAATGTAGTAGAGTGGTGAACAATTCGATCTAACATTGCCGTAGCCAGCACATCGTCACCAAAAATCTTTCCCCATTCTACGTAAGACTTGTTTGAAGTTAAGATCATAGCTCCTTGTTCGTACCTTTGTGATATGATTTGAAACAGGGTGTGAGCACTTACCTCATCGAAGGCAAAATAGCCTATTTCATCCATAATAAGTAGATCTGGACGACAGTAACGCTTGATAATACGTTGGATAAGTCCTTCTTAGAATCACGGGGACGGTTCTCGTGATTCATTTCCGAGTATAAACAAAGTGTCAACAAATAAGATTCAAAAGAAAATAAGGAGACTAATCGTTTTATCGATTAGTCTCCTTGTTTTTCCGTTTTGTATTAGTAGGTGAATCAGCAGAACCGTCCCCGTGATTCACTGTGCCTGTTTTAATCGCAATCTATCCAGTTGCAATCGTTCTGATTTTCTTAACCTTCATTAACTATGCGATTCCAGTTCACACCTACGTTTACAGGGGGGCTATCTTACTTACAATCTTGATTAGTATTCCTAACGCAATTGAAGGAGCAGGATTGGTCGAGTTTGGATTCTTACACGCTTTACCATTAGACAGCGAAGGGGTAGGCTGGCTCATTCCTGCAGTTGCTGGTGGAATGATAGGATTCATTATGCTTCAGTACAAACAGAAAAAATAAAGAAAAACGCAGGCATTGAACTGTAACCCGAATAAGGGGCACTTTTTAAAAGTGTCCCTTATTCGGGGTATAGTTCACGTTGTTCAAAACGGGTTCTTTTCGTTCCCTATTTAATCAGCCTTTAAATACATTTTTAATCAAACTTTTTTCTAAACTAACAGCCCTTTATATCGTAAAATAAAAGGGCATGCAAAGTATATTTAATCAAACATTATTTTAAATCTACACGAATATACACGGCGGTTGCGTAATAATAGTCTAAATTCCTCACTGATCCTCAGATGTCCAAGATCCTCGTCCTTTATCCAAACCAGCTAATACTTCAATTGCGTCTTGATCATTCATCTTATCTAACTCAGATATTGTCTTTTTTACCATTTCTTTTAGTGTTTCAATGATTTCTGGAATTGTTACTTTAGATTCTTTTAGCGCTTTAATCGTCCCTGACATAGCAAGAATTGAAATAGATAATTTATAGTTAACCAGATAGGCTTTTTTTAGTTTAACACGAGATCTAACACCTTCATGAATTGTATCTCTAAGTTTATCTCGCTTAATCGATCCGGAAATCGCACCGATGGCAAATGTAAGACCGATAGCAGCAACTCCTGCTGCAGCACCAATTCCTATTTCAAAAGCAGCAGGTAATCCAACAAGCCCGGCAAATGCGGCCGCTCCAATTTCCCCTGAAGCTAGTAAGTAACTCGTTGCAGCAATGGTTAATGATGCAGATACGACAGGAACTGTTATTAATGGAACAATTAGTTGGGCGACATCGACTCCCCACTGTCCAAATTCCATTTCAACTGGTTTAACATCTGATGGGAGCTTGGTTGGGTCACCGTACAATGAAGCTAACTCATCATTCAACTGAGTTAGATCATTCTTAACCTTTTCCGCCAATGATGATAGTTTACTTGTAAAATCACCGCAATCCTGAGCTAGTTCCTGTGCGCGATGTTCTCTTTTTGGATTATCCGGAAAATAAGTGTCTCCGGTAAAGAGTCCTCCGATATCATCCCAGAATGACATATGGTTTTCTCCTTCCTATGAATCCTCGTTTGTCCAAGATCCTCGACTACTGTCTAATTCTTGTAGGGCTGCTTTTGCACTGTCATCAGTTATGTCATCGACTTTTGCTTTGTGCTGGTCAATTATGTTCTGTAAAATGTTATCCAGTTGTTCTGGGGTCAATCCTGGTACATTCTTTACCGCATCATAAGCATTAATAGCCGATTGCAACGAAATACAAACTACCTCATTAATCATTGCAGACTTTTTCAGTGTTACTCGTGGAGGGATAAGGCTATGAATGGCATCTCTTAAATTGCTTCGATTTTCGGCGCCCATTCCAGCATCAATAAGCATTTCAACAGCCACAACAGCTGCTATGCCTCCCATTACTTTTCCAACATTAAACCATTTTGGAAGCCCTACCAAACTTGCAAATGCAGCTTCTCCAATTCGTCCTTCAGATAATAAAAAGGATTTTGCAGCTGTTTCCAGAGCTGTTGTCACACCATAGTAAGTAACGACAGAACCAAGTCCCTCAGCTACAAATGTAATCCATTCTCCATTACCTATGTCAACTTCTTTTACTGGAATAGCAGACTGTCCAATGTTTTGATAAGCTTCTTTTATCGCTTCGTTTGCACCTTGTAATAGAAGGTCAATCGTTTGTTTCTTTTCAACTAATTCGTGTGTAATGATAGCGCAATCATTGCCTAACTCACTTGCTCGATTACCTCGATTCTTGTTGTCTGGGTACAATAAATCATCAAAGACCCCCATCCCTCATCCTCCTATACTCTTAATATCATAGAATATAATACAAACTATCTTATGCTGGTAGTGAGAGTTATAATCCTAATAATTGGAATGTCAGTAATCTAAAAATCGTTAAATGTATTTAGAAGTACTGTGAAATTTAGGAAGGGGTGTCTTCGTAATAATCTAACAGGGGCTTTTCTGCAATAAAGCAGGAATCACGTGGACGGTTATCGTGAGGCTAACTAGAAATAATAGTACCTGCATTCTATAAGAGTGTGTTATTGTGTTCATTTTTATAGAGCAGAAATTGTTCACTTTATTTTAGCGTTTACACATAGCCCTTGCTATGCTTTTATTGGTGCCTAAATCTATATTAACCTCGAAATTCTAGCAAAGACCGATAATGATTAATGATAAAAAAATTCGATAATATCCCCTTTAGCCTATCACTATGAATGACTTCGGTGAGTATAACTAACTAGGAATCTATAAAACTACATATGGAAATTTAAACCATTCATGTAATTAGCACTATTTTTATAAATCCAACATATACCATTTGTTGGATTTATAAACAATATTATCCATGATAATGTTTAGAGGTAACTATACATTCAATCGTTGGGAGCGAAGTATTTATGAACCTAAATTTAATGGTAAATGAATTAACCTACGGAAATAGAAATGTTAATGAGGAAGATATGCTGTATTTGATGGAGTTAATAGAAAAAGTTGAAGATAGTGAATTAAATGAAGATAATATACGGGCATTGCATGTTCTTGATGAGTATCTGATGATTCAAAAATTAAAAGGAAATACTTTAATAAGCGATGAAACAATAAAAAAGATTAACATCATTACTAGAGATTATTCTACTAAAGCAGCTAAAAAGAGACACGAGGAATATATGGAGAAGTTGAGTAAAACATATTACATTACTGATTATGAAAAGATAGGGCTCACTTTCCAATCATCTGATAAGTGGGATTACGTTAGGCTATCTGATAATTCTAAGGGCACACCAGTGAAATTCGAACAAGCTGAAGGGGGGTTGTTAATAAAAATGACTAAGTGTAACTATCCTGGGTATGATTACCTTACTAAGTCCTCTAAGAATTGGGTGTATCTCGACAAACGTGAAAATGCAACACCTTGGATACTTAATATAGATACATTGCAACATATTTACACCGAGGGTGGAGGAGAGCACAATTTTAATATGTACTTTAAATTCTTTAATCAAGGTGGTCATCAGTGGTTGGGTATAGACCGTGAACGCAATAGTTTTGACGTTGTTCCTTCATGATTTTATTAAGTTAGCAATGTCGTTGGTTCAACCACATGTTGTCATTTGTATAACAAAAATAAACAATAAAATCATATTAAGATGAAACACGGGGACGTTTCTTGTGATTCATTTCAAAGTACAGACAATTTTCTATAATTAAGATCCAGAAAAAAACTAGGAGTCTAACCATATAGTGATTAGCCTCCTGGTTTTGTTTTTTGTGAAACCAAGTAAATCAGCAGAACTGTTCGGATGATTCGGTAATAATAATAGTGGATCCCCAAAAATACATTACCAAATAAAATAAAAATACCATGTGATCAATTACTCAGGCTTGCACTTCCTTTAACATCTAAAGCACTTATGTTACAGAATAGATTGTTTAATATTAGCTTTCGTTTTTTTTACTGAGAGCATTTTCTACTATCTGTTTAAATAGTAATAGTTTTTTATATTTTTTGCTCAAAGATATGTCAATACTATATGAAAGTACCATACTAATTACAACAGCTAATAAGAGACATCCTCCAATTGATACAATCAAATTATAATCTGAAAGCCAAATATCAACATACCTATCTGACAAATCATAGGTTCTCTCACTAAGACCAGAAATGTAATTAGCTGAAAATATGAACAAATTAGCAGCAAAAAGTGTTAAAACAGTAAAGAACATTGTATTAAAATTATTATGTAATGGGGAAGTATGTTTATGCTTTTCAATTTCTACTATCAACATATCTCTGATAAAGACTAAATGTTCTTTTTTATGATTTTTACTAATGTTATTAGTTAAAAACAATATGTTTTCAAAATTGGATTTTTTCTGAATAACATCACTTTGATACTTTCTCATGTATTTATAAATATCCTTAGATCCTCTTAGTTGCATAACTTCACTCCTTCCATGAAATTATATCGGTAAAAGAATGTAAGATTTAAATAGAATTTCATTGATTCAATTAGAAAATGCGTTGATCCACTTCTCTAAGTACTAGATTGTGTCGAACACAGAATCATAGAGACAATTCTCAAGAGTCTATATCGCAATAACAGTTTGAATTAAGCGATGAGCTAGACCATGTATTGCCATATTATTAATAAACTTAGAGAATGATTTTGATTCACCTTTGCCTTGTAAGGACCAACCACAGGGAATCAGACGGTTCTCGTGATTCATTTTCAGAGTTTAAACAGGTTTAAATATGAGTCAAAGAAAAAAACAGGAGGCTAATCTTTCTATTGATTAGTCCACCTGGTTTTTCTTTTTTGTGCAAGCAAGTGGATCAGTAGAACCGTCCCGCTGATTCGCTTATGCATTTAGTAGTACCGTGAAATTTAGGAAGGAGTGTCTTCGTAATAAACTAACAGGGGATTTTCTGCAATAATGCAGGAATCACGAGAACGGTTCTCGTGAGGCTATCTAGGAATAATAGTACCTGCATTCTATAAGAGTGTGATTGTGTTCATTTTTATAGAGGAGAAAGTGTTCACTTTATTTTAGCGTTTACACCTGTTTAAAATGGCTCATTTCAACACATCCTTTATTGTTCCAAGATAGGTATATCTGGGGTTGTTTAAGAAATAATTCTCTGGGTTTCCCTTGGATTCGAATAACGGGGAATCACGGGGATGGTTCTCGTGAATCATTTCTAAGTATAACCAGGTGGGACAGGTTACCTGTCCCACAGGGAATCGCTGTTTTAGTATCAATACAATACAGTAATGCTTCAGTAATTGTAGAAAATTTATGATTATGTCTGCTGTGTTTTAATATTAGATATTTGCTGGTGCTGGGAGTAGGTACCTCTTCCACTGTTCCTTTATAGCTGGGTTTAGAAAACCCAAAAGTCTATGCTGTAATTTAGTCTCCCTTTGCTAGCTGGAAGTTATTTCAGACATTCATTATGTGATTTAATTTATCGACAAAGATGAGATGCCACTTAAGGAGTTTGAACCTACGTCATTCGAATGTCTGTATTGTGATTTCTGTAATACATGTTCTCCCATTGAAAATACGTATACATTTGCGGGTATTATCTGATGAATATATTAGTGAGCTGCTCCTCTTCGACAGGGTGGCTCTTTTTTTAAATCAAATGATTAATAGGAAAATTCCGTCTGTTTGATTTTCCCCCTAAAAATTTCACTTAGTTACCATAAATGGAAACATATTACCAGGCTCTTTTTTACAAAAAATCTCCTTTAATATTTGGGAAGTTCAAAAAACACTCAGGGGGATGACACAAATGAAAAAGTTTTTAGTAGCTTTAATGGCAGTATTAATGATCATGCCATCATTCGCGAGTAACAATGCACAAGCAGCAAACTCGAATGGTATTGATCAGCATCAGATTACTGAATATACATATGAAGACATCAAGGAATTAAAGCCTTATGTATCTGTTAAGAATGGCAAGTTCAAATTTGATTCAAGCCAAGCTAAAAAAGACGGTTTTGATAAAGAATTAGTTAAAATGCAAAAAGAACACCTTTCTGGTATGAACAAAGAGATTAAAAATGGTAAGCTAAAGGCTCAAAACAATCTTGAGATTGTTACAGTAGATTCTGATTCTAAAGTCGAAGTTGAACAGGCTAATCCTGATCTGCCTGTAATCGAACCTAATTCGCCAGATGATAATGTTGTTGCATCTGCTGTGCCATATGCAAAAGCTAGTAGTTGTCTTGGCAAGAATACTTCTGTAAAATACCACTGGTGGGGTTATTCACGATACATGGATAGCTGTAGAGCAGAGAAGTTTGCGTACGATATGGCAGTTGTTGGTGCTGGAGCAGGTGGAGCAGGAACTGCCGCAGCTCTTTGGTTCCCTCCAGCAGGAGTTGCTGCCGGTGTCATGGGTATGCATGCTACAATAATGTCAGTTCGTGCTTCTGCAAACAATCACGGTTATGGAATTATCGTAGAGATCACTTATGCTCAATTCTTCAATATTGATCCTCAATAAAAGAAAGGCGGTGGGATTGTGGATATAACAGTTCTATATTTACTATTTTCAATATCGAGTATGATTATTGTGTTAATACTTTTTCTTTCATCCAGGAAAAGAAAACAACAAAACAAGAAGGTCCCAGTCAAACAACTTCTTATATCTCTTGTATTGGGGATAGTTATAATGAATATTGTAGTCCTCAATCTCATGTAGCTTTTCAAGGTCGTATCGAATTTGATACGATCTTTTTTTGTTTTGAATCACGAGAACCTTCTCTGTTGATTTCAAATTAAATACCACAATACCTAAGAAGTTAGCATTAATGCAATAACTAGTGCTATGACCAAAGCAAAATAAAATACAATATCCCATATCCTTCTTTTTTTGTAAAAGTAAAAATAGCTGATTAATAAATATATTGAATAACCTAAAATCACGGGGACGGTTCTCATGATTCATTTCAGAGTTTAAACAAATATGAGTCAACAAAAACCAGGAGGCTAATCATTTTAATGAATAGCTCCCCTGGTTTATTTATGTTGTTTACCCGTGTTAATCAGTAGAACCGTCCCGGTGATTCCCCGATTGAATCGACAACATCCTCCCCATGATTCAATGAATTGGGAATCATCTTAGCATAGAAGGACATCACTAATGATGGTAAAATAATTGATGTTATTTGTGAGGCTTTAGAATTTGTGAAACAATAATTTAGGACTATATAAAGAGAGGGAAACATGGATATTTTATTCTTTATAACGTTAATCATTTCGTTTTTTGCACTCCTAATAGGAATGATTAATCCACGACTAGTTTTACCTTGGATAACGAAAAAAATGAGATCAAGATTACTAGTTTTCAAAACGTACAGCGCTACTTTGATTATATCGATTTGTCTTGGTGCATTCATTCTTAATCCCGAGTTAAGCTTCCCTGATAAGTTTTCTGGAGCACTTCTCTTTATGGGATGGTTCTGTTGCGCAATGGCTATATTAGCGCTTTTTAACCCGTTAATCCCTATTAACTTTTCTAAAGATGAGCCAACAAGAAAGAGAGTGTTCCTAATTTATTTAGGAGCAATGGTAGTAGCGATCATGATTGGTAGTTTGTTTTTGTAAGGGGGTAACCTTACTGGAATGAATAATAATGGTTGAGATAGTCATCTTTATTTATACCGTCTCAGTTTAATTGCTCAACTTCATTGTGCGGTTATTAAAGGAGTCTTATGATAGATTGTGTGGCAGTTAGATCGGGAGTTTCCAGGGAATCACGGGGACGGTTCTCATGATTCACTTCTAAGTATAATATTACTTCAAGAAACACCAGATGAGTTAACTAATTCACTACACATTTCACAAGGTTTATTGACTTATTTCTATTTTATTAGCTAAGAATCAGCAGAACTGTTCCGATGATTGGAACATAGGCTATTATGTTGGAAGCTGTTCCTTCACAAAGTGTGACTAGTAGAACTTTGGTTAGAGATATAAGGATCGTAGAGTTTGGGATGACATATAATCAAGGAATAATTTTATTTTCAATAGAGGAGAGGCGATCTAATGAGTGGTGAAGATAAATATAATACTAGTAGTGTATCTAGCTATATTAAGAAATTCACAAGTTTGATGATCCCCATAATATCCGTGGGAATCTTTTTCACAGCCTATTATTATAAATATGGATTTTTTTCCTACTATAAAATACCTGCTATGTATATGAACCTTAATGTTACTTACTTAGCAATCAAGCTACCACTAATATTAATAGTTTTAGCTTTTATCTACATTGCTGTTGTGATCATTGATAGTGCAGCAAAGCATAATTTTACTAAATTTATGCCCTATAATACTTATGTGATAGAACAAGAAGAAGCTCAGAAAGAAGTGAAAGGTAAATATAATTGGTATAAGGATTATATAAAGGAGAATAGAACTGAAATTAGTTGTCCAGGAATTTTGGCACTATTATATATAATAGTAGGTGGAATATATATTTATCTTGATAATTATTATAATATTTTGGTTTGCCTAATAGTAATGACATTTATTACTACAGGTCTTCTATTATATATTTCGTTAGGATTGAGACTTTACTTAATTAGTATTATCATAATTTTCTCAGGAATGAGTTTTGCAGCCTATAATTATGGATATCTTGAGGCTATGTCAAAAGAAACATATGAATCAACGGATGAGAATAATGTCATTATTGATTACTTTGAAGATACTTATATAATCGCAAAGAGAGATGGAAATAAGATAACACCAAAATATACTATTAAAGCCATCATAAATGATTCAATAAACATACAAAAAGATGAAATAGGACCATTATACATAAAAGAAGATTAAGGGATCACGGGTACGGTTCTTGTGATTCATTCCCACATTTAATTAAATCTCTTTAATCTCAAAGAAAAACCAGGTGAACTAATCTACTGATTAGTTCACCTGGTTTTTTGAATTTTATGTACTAATGAATCAGTAGAACCGTCCCGCTGATTCATAATTAACTTTTGGAATAGAAAGGGTCGATAATTCCTCTTTTTATTCCCTCCACCACAGCACCAACTCGTGAAAAACAATTGAGTTTTTGTATGATTGTTGAAACGTGATGTTCTACAGTACGCTTACTCATCCCTAGAGACAAAGAAATATCTAAATTAGTCATATCTTTAGCAATGTTGTGTAATACCTTTGTTTCTGTTTCTGTTAAGCGATTCTCTGAATAAGTTGGGTCTGTTAAGGAGATCGATATTGCTGTTTTTCCATCGTTTACTTTTCGAATAGCATCTGCTAATTTATTTATCGAGTTTTCTTTGGCTATAAAGCCTTTAGCTCCAGCCTTGAAAGCCGAACGTACATATTCTTCAAAGTTATAACCAGAAAGAATAATTACTTTGGTATTAGGGAATTCATGAGTAATTTGCTTTGTAAGTTCAATGCCGTTGTAATCGTTCATTCTTATATCCATGACCAAGACGTCAACTTCTTTTCTTAATAGTATGTCATACAACTTTTCAGGATTATCAACTGCATCCATTACTTTAATATCCTGCTCGTTCTCCAAAGACTTTAAAATACCGGATATAACCATATGGTGATCATCAACTAATACGGTATTTATTTTCCTCATTAGCATTTTCCCCCTCGATAGGAACCTCAAAATAAATGGTTGTCCCTTCGTTAATAGTTGAATAGATTTCTAAGTTTCCATTCAATTCTTCTATTTGTTTATAAGTCGTGAACAATCCCATACTTTTCTTGTGTAATAATTCCGTAATTTCCTTTGGCACTTGAAAACCTACCCCGTTGTCTGAGAGTTTGACATGAATAGTATTACTAGATATTTCTACATAAAGGGAGACCTTAGAGGCTTGTGCATGCTTTATAGCATTGATTATGAGTTCTCTAATCACTCTGAAAACGTGCACTCTTACATAGCTGGTTAATTCATGACAATTCCCTTCAAATACAAAGGAAAGTTCAGTGGTTGGAGGATTAAGTTTATTAAGAAATGATTTGATGCTTGCTTTTAATCCAAAATCATCAACCATGATAGGATGTAATTCGTTACACATTTTTCTAATCATCGAAATGGTTTCAACGATCTGTTGATTTAAATGGACTAGATTTAATTCATGATTGTTTTTCTGGCTGAGCTTTATATCGTTCGAGATAAAGATTAGGTTTTGCAGCACACCATCATGTAACCAGTTCGATAACTCTTTTTTCTCATCTTCTTTTGTTTTAATTAACAGGTCACTAATTTTCTTGAATGATTGTGATGATTTTGAAAATTGAAAAGAATTAGAGTGTTCTTGTGTGTATTTTAAATTTCTTACGCTTCTTAATAGTTCGACAATATCCTTTATAAACGAACGTATGATTTTCAATTCTTTAGGTTTTAAAGGAGGTTCACTACTATATTTAGCTAAATATAGAACTCCTAATTCTGTTTCAAAATCACGTAAAACAAATGATGTGTATCGTAAGTCAGAATCTTTATCTTTTTTTTCTATATTCAGTGTAAGAATGTCCTTTCCATGCAATACACCGGTCGAATGGAGTATCTTTTGAGTTTCTCGATCTCTCCAAACTAAGCAAACGCCATTTACACGTGCGATGCTATGGATAAGGTTACATATTGTCCTACCGATATGTAAGGCATGTTCTCCTTTAATGACATTACTTAGTACAGGAGATGGAGGAGAGATAGAAAAAACATCAGGCAATAGTTTGTTATGTAGATATTTAATGAATTTATAAGAAAAAATGAAGAGAACGATTGAACTTATTATAATTATTGTTTCATACGTTCTACCTGATAGATTTTCAATCGATCCAATTTTATGTTTCATAGAGAAAGATAAAAGGTACATAAGAGTCAAGGTTAGGAAAATAGAGACCACATAATGAACGGTAGTGATTATTTCTTTTATATAAATGCTTAACCCCTTGTTCATTAAAAGTAGACTCAAGGTTATTGGAAGTACCAATATAAATGGAATGGTTAATTCGGAATTTATACTTTTCCAATTCATCATTATGGGAATAATGACGAATAGTATTACTGGTACAAACCCAATAAGTAAACAGCTGATTATATAGTAAATTTTCGTTTCTACTGCAGAAGTGAATCTCTGGTACATAATCAATAAAAAGATACTGGTCGTGCCTGCAAATAAGAAGTGTCCTATTACTAATCCTTCGATGATTACTCGTATAGGAGAGAATTTCGTGAAATAAATCAACAATAAAAAGATTAACGAAGAACCAATAAAGAAATAGGATATATGTAGAAGTTTACTCTTCAATACTTTTCTAATTTGCGTAGGATATGTTGTAAAAAAATGAACTAAACAATGAGACGTTAACAAAATCGATACCACCCCTATGACATGGGCATAAGGTAACCCCATCTGTGAAGGAGTAATACTAATGATCGTAAAAGCCATACTTGAGCATAAAATATAAAAAACTAGGGCTTCTTTTATATACGATTTTCTTATATATGTATAAGATGCAAACATTAGAAGTAAGGCTGAAATGAAAACATGTAATAGATAAAGGTTTTTTTGAGGATCTTCTTTTAGAGTGACAGAATAAATGTTATTCGAAGAATCCTTAAGCAAAGCATAATCAATTCCAGATACAACTCCCCACACACTTCCTGTTTCACTAGCATATGGATTACCATCTATGCTGATGATGATATCTCCTTCTTCAACACTCTTAAAAGAAGAGTTTCCTGAGGCAACACCTATTCCAATATTAGAAACTTTAGGATTTATTGATATATATCCTGAACTAAAGTTAAATACGAATGGCGTGAAAAAGTATACGCATCCTAGAAACAGAATGCCTACACTGTACATAACCAATTTATTCTTCCCATTGCTTGTCATTAGAATCCCCCAATCCAATAAGATAGCAGCTATGTACTAAGAGTTTTAGACTAAAATGGAAAATTATTATAAATTAATCCACCAAACATCATGTTAAGGAAGTCTTACATAAATTACAAGTTTTTCTAAAAAGATTTTGCGGTAAATGCAGTGAAATATTTGCGGTATATACGGATATCAATTCTTCTCATAACCGTTAAGATTAAATTGTACTCGCGAGCTACTAATAAAATTTAGGAGGAATTGTAAAATGGAAAATGCGAAAAATGCTTTTGACCTTGATCTTGAAGTAACAAAATCTAAGGATGTAGTTGAGCCTAACATCACTAGTTATAGCTTCTGTACACCTGGTTGTGGGGAAACAGGTAGTTTTAACAGTTACTGCTGTTAATAAGTAATACATAAAGGGCTGCACTCCATGATTTCAAACCTTAGAGGTTTAATACATAGAGCAGCCCTTTAATTATTTTTCTGTCCAAAGGAGGAAAGAAGATGGGATTAGATAAGTTTTCTCAAAAAACGAGCCAACTATACGGAACGATGGATTATTTTATGCTCAGGGCACCTTTACTCCCGATATCAGAAAGTTATGGACACGCAGGAAGTGACTCATTTATTGCTAATATCAAAATGATTTCTGATATGCCTGAAGTTAAGGAGGCTATTGCAGTATCTAGTCCAACACTATATAAATCTTTACACAAGCTAAACGGTGATCCTAAATCTAAAAAGACAAGAAACGCAATCTCAAGTGTTATGAAGTTTTTAATAAGAATGTCGACACGCCCAACTCCATTTGGTTTATTTTCAGGCTTTGCCAGTGGTCATTTCAGCGAAGAAACGATGGGAAATATAGGAGAAATAGACCAGCATATCAAGAGGGCGCGGCCAGATATGGAATGGCTGTTGGGAATTGTAGGAATAGCCGAAGATGAGTATAGCATTGTGAAAGATGTAAAAGTGAAGGTGAATGACACTGTCTATTTCGTTGGAGAGAGAGTTTATCTAGGTTATCATTCCAATGGAGGAAGAAAGAGCAACAACGACAAAGTTGAAAAAACAGAGAATATTTCGATTAAGTACAGTGAGGCAGTTGAGAAAGTGTTTGCTCATGCTAATGGTTATATCTATTTCTCTGATTTAGTAGGAAATATACACGAAGCATATCCAGGTGTAGAAAAGGATCAAATTAGAGATTTTATATGGAAATTATTTAAAGAAGAATTTTTGATTAGTGAGTTAAGACCTCCGTTTACTAATACAAATTCTTTTACCTACATAATTAATAAGCTAAAAAACGTTGATGGAGCAAAGACTCTGGTAGACGAATTGGTTGAGATAGCTCGTGAAATAGATGTATATAATAGCTTATCTATTGGTGAAGGTTTAGAGAAATATGAGCAAATAACCAGTAATATGAAGAGTTTACATAAAATCAACACACCGTTACAAGTGGATGTTAAGCTTCATTTTCCTGAAGAGGTTAAGATACATAAAAATGTAAAGCAAGATGCAGCTTTTGCTGCTGAACTATTATGGAAACTATCAGAACCTACCATAGGATATAAACATCTAAAAGACTATCATATGGAATTTATTGAAAAGTATGGGACAAATAGAGAAATTAGCGTATTAGAGTTGCTTAGTGAGGAAAAAGGATTAGGGGCACCTGCGACATACAAACACCCGCAAGGTTTCAGAAGTTTTAGTGATGACCACTATTCTAATTCACAAATGGACCGTCTCTTATTTGGAAAATACCATGAATGTGTCGCAAGTGAAAGTTTAGAAGTAGTTCTTACAGAGAGTGAGCTTCAACCAATATTAGATGATGAAACAGTTGATATGTTCGCTCCTGATTCAGGCGAATTATATACTGAGTTACTATCGCCTTCAAAAGAAGATCTTGATAATGGGGATTACTTATTAGCGATAGGCAGTAATGCAGCTTCTATGGAAGTAGGACAAACTTTTGGTAGATTCTCTGACATGTTGGATGAGCATTCATTACTTAATATAACTAACGATCAAAGAGAAATTCAGAAAAACTTCACTGATGATTCTGTTGAATTCGTAGAAGCAACTTTTTTACCGAACTCTGGTAGAACTGGAAATGTCTCTGTAAATTACTCATCTCAAAAATTCGAACTGGCTTTGGGCACAAATACTTCTTCGTCAGGAAAATCGATTGCAATTCACGATATCATGGTGGGTGCAACATTGGGAAGACTCTACCTAAAATCGAAATCATTAAACAAACGCCTAGTTATTAAATCGAACAATATGTTCAACTTCAATAATGCACCAAATATATATAGGTTTTTACAGGAAGTTTCCAAGGAAGATACCAAACCTATTAAACCCTTTAACTGGGGAGTTTTAGAACATTCACCATTTTTACCGAGAGTCAGAGTTGGAAGGTTGATCTTAAATCCAGCACTATGGAAAATCAATCAATCGATAGTAGAACTAGCTGATCCAGACCTCGACTTTCAAGAATGGAAGAAGAATTTTGAAGAGTGGAAAGCTAAATGGAAAGTCCCTGAGGTAGTATTTTTAACCTTTGGAGACAATAGGATACTAATCGATCTGCAAAATGACTTTCATTTAAAAGAACTGAGAGGAGAGTTAAGGAAGAAGGGAAGGGTTCAACTAAGAGAGGTTATAAGCAATTACAAAGACCATCACTGGGTTAAAAATAATAGTAGGTCATATAACTCTGAACTGATTATTCCTTTTAAGAAGAATGAAGTAGTACACCCTAAGCCAAAAGTTAGGTTGCTAACTACATCGGAAATCTCTGAAGAAGATATTTATAAAGAGATCGGCTCTGAGTGGCTGTACTTTAAAATATACTTACCTTTCAGTCGACAAGAACCATTAATTGCTCAAGAGTTTTATGAGTTCGTCAAAACGATTAAATCTCAAAAAGGTGTGGAAAATGTCTTTTTTATTAGATATCAGGACCCACAACCCCATATTCGGTTGCGGATGAAAGGTGCACCAGAAGAATTAATAGGATCGGTGTTACCGAAATTTAGGAATTGGTTCAATGTTACAAAGCAAAAAGGATATGTAAGAGACTTTTCAATAAATACTTTTGAAAGAGAAATCGAAAGGTACGGCGGTCTAGGTCTAATCGATACTATTGAAGATTACTTCGAGGTCGATAGCTTTATCGCAATCGAACTACTTAAGATGAAGAAGTTCAACCAATTAGAATTTGATCTACCGTATATTGCTGCCATGAACATTTTACATTTACTAGATAAAATCGGGTGGCCATATGATAAACAGCTAACTTGGATCAAGACTGGTACAGACAAGCTTGATTATATAGATGAAGTAAGACCAATTAGAAAAGAGCTTGTATCGCGCACCCTACCCTTTGACGGGTGGGCACATTTACAAAAGAGTGATTACAATCTGTATAAACTGCTTTCTATGAAAGACCAAATCCTATCTGTACTTGCAGAAAAGATTGATCGAAATCTGGAAACAAACTCCCTAACTAATAACCCAGAGAGGATTATTGGAAGTTTGATTCATATGCATTGTAATAGGATTTTCGGTACGAACAGAGAGCTCGAGAAGAAAGTTATGGCTACAGTTAGGCATGTGCTAGAAGGACAGAAGTATTGGAGGGAGCAAGAGCGTGAAAGCGTCTATTCCCGAAGTATCTAACTTGTCTATGAGAGAAGTTTTTAAAACATTTAAATACTGGCCAAGAATTTTCTCATTACTATGGCAAACACACCGGGGCTACTTCTTTCTTGTTATTTTTTTGAATATATTTAGCGGGCTTTTACCAGCCCTGCTAATTTTTTTGACTCAAATATTGGTCAATTATGTTCAATCCTCCTATTCTGAAGACTTAGATTTTTCTACTTCCTTGGGAGAATTTGGGCCTATATTTAGTGTATTTGCAATCGTCACGATCCTTTCTGGGATATCTGGATTGATACTGGAAACATTTAAATCTATCTATCGTGAATTACTTTCGAATGTAATCAATATCAAAATAATGAATAAAGCGATAAATCTTTCGTATGCTAGTTTTGAAAATGATCGAATCTATGACAATTTACAAAGAGCTAGACAAGATGCGACCTATAAACCGTATCAAATATTTGAAAAAGTCATGGGAATCATTCAAGGAACGGTAACCTTATTTTCAGTCGCGGGTATTTTGATAGCTTGGAAGTGGTGGATAGGATTTATCTTACTATTGATCCCCATTTCATCAGCATGGTCTGTCTTAAAAGTGGGGCAACAAATCTTTCAGGTGGATTATCAACGTGCTACTGAAAAAAGAAAACAATTCTACTTTATGCATTTGTTGACTACTGATGCGAATGTTAAAGAGATCAAAACGTTCCAACTAGGAGAATTGATTTTAGGTAAGTATAAAGGGCTATATCAAAAGTTTTTTGCTCAAGATAAGTTTTTATTGTTGAAAAGGATGAAGATCGACCTGGTTTTTCAAATCCTCACATTAATCGTAGTGGTTGGCATCCAACTATTAGTTATTTATGAATCGTTGCTGGGGTTGATAGCTATTGGGAGCTTGATTGCGTATTTTCAAGCGATGACCACCTCTCAAACCACCTCTACTAGATTGATGTATAACATATTTGAAATGCATCAGAACAACCTTTATATTAGTCAACTTTTCACTTTCTTTGACGTTGAAGAAGAAACAGATCGTCCACTTTCTTTAAAACAACCAGAAACTTCAAATGGTTTTACCAACACTGGAATAGAGTTTGTGAATGTGTCTTTTAAATATCCCAATACCAATCATTATGTGTTGAAAAATGTGAGCTTTCAAATAAAGCCTGGAGAAACATTAGCATTAGTAGGAAAAAACGGCTCTGGAAAGTCGACCATCGTTAAATTGTTAAATCGATTATACACAGAGTATGATGGTCTGATCTTACTTAACGGCAAGGAATTACGGTCCTACACGGCCAAAGAGTGGAGTCAAGTGATAACGGCTGTATTCCAGGATTTTGTGAAATACGAATTGGATGTTAAGGATAACATAGGGTTTGGAAACTTCGAGAAAAGCGATGACATACATGCAATTAACGAATCGGCAATCTTATCAGGATCATCTGAAATTATCGAGAAGCTGCCATATGGTCTGGATACTCAGTTAGGAAAGTGGTTTGCAGATGGTTATCAGTTATCAGGAGGACAATGGCAAAGGATAGCTATCGCCAGATCTTACATGAAGAATGCTGAAATTTATATATTAGACGAGCCTACTGCAGCACTAGATCCGGAATCAGAAACGGAAGTCTTCAAGAAATTTAATGAAGTTACAAAAGGTAAGATTGGTATTTTCATCTCCCATCGCTACTCTGCAGTCCAATACACAGATAACATCATTGTGTTAAAAGACGGGAGGATTGTAGAGCAAGGGAACCATGAATTGTTGATTCGAAAAAAAGGCGAATATGCGAAGCTGTACGAGACTCAAGCTGAATCTTACGTCAAAACTTATCGACCACAAAAACTTGTTAGTTCGTCATCATAAGGAGGAATTTGCATGGTTCAGAACGTCAAACATCCCATAGTACGAGATGAAGAAATGAAGGGTAGAATTCAAGATGTTGTCTTTAACTTAGCAAAGAAACTAAATAATCCTGAGGAAGTTGAAAGGAAGGTGATGGCCAAAGACAATAAAACATTAATAGGGAAGGTAAATCCTTGGGGGCCTTTATCTTTATCGCACGGATTCCCCGGTACGATCATGTTTTTTGGGGAGCTTGATGATCTCTTTCCAAATCAAGGCTGGGATGAAATCGCACATAAACATATTGTGTACTTAACCCAATACTTACAAATGGGGGTACATTCCATTTCGCTGTTTGGCGGAGTTACAGGATTAGCTCTTTCTATATTAAATGTTTCTAAGAATGGAGAAAGGTATCAAAATTTATTATTCAATTTAGATACGTTTATCAAGAGAGAAGCCGAGAATATGCTGAAACTCGAAAATGAGAGATTAGAAGAACAAAAAGGTGTAACACCAGCATTTTATGATGTGATACAGGGAGGAACAGGAATCGGTAGATACCTTCTTGAGCGAGCTCCACAAAACCCAGAATTATACGCTCCACTAAAACAATTTTTAAAGCTTTTTACGTATTATCAATTGGAAAAAGACAGGAACCCATTACTTGGCTGGCATGTGATTAGAGAGGACCAATTCTTAGAGAAGGATAAAGTGAAATATCCTGAGGGTAACGTTAATTTCGGATTAGCGCATGGGGTATTAGGTCCAATGAACTTATTAACATTGGCAGCCTCTGAAGGGGTAGAGGTTCCACTCCAAAAAGAAACGATTGAGAGTATGTCAGAAGATTTATTCCGAGTAATGAGGTATGATTCGGATAATCATCCGGTTTGGCCACACAGATTAGCCTATAAAGAAATGCTCTCTAATGATTTTGTCATACAAGATACACGGAACGGTTGGTGTTATGGAAATCCCGGTGTAGCTAGATCTCTATACTTGGCTGGGGAAGTTTTAGGAAATCAAAGATACAAACAAGTGGCTATGAATGGTTTTAAAGGGATTGTTAGTCAACCCAATGATGACTTAGTTAGTGCATCTTTTTGTCATGGTAAATCAGGGTTGCTCCAATGTCTTGTAAGAATGAGGTCAGAAACTGGTGAAGGGTGGCTGGATGAACAAATTTGGTCTTTAACTGATTCCATTTTAGGTCAATATGATAAAGAAAATCCGTTAGGGTTTTATGATATAGAAGAGTTTGGTGGCCAAGGAAATACGATCACCAAAGCTGGTCTATTGGAAGGAAGTTCAGGAACAGGATTAAGTTTAATGGGCCTACTAGGTAATGGGACGCCTAGATGGGACAAAGCATTTTTACTATCTTAAAAGGATAGATTAAGGAGGGCTTCCTATGAGAGAAGAGGCGAATATATTAATAGGAATAACTGGTTCTATATCTGTGTTGAGTTTGCCAACCTATTTAGGGGCAATCAAACATAACTTCGGAAACGTAAAAGTTATTATGTCAGAATCAGCCAGCAAGATGCTACCATCCTCAACGATCTCCTTATTCTGTGATGATGTTATGGTGACGAGCGAGGATGAGTTACAAAATAAGTATAATCACGTTCAACTAGCTAGGTGGGCAGATCTATTCATCATTCTCCCTGCTACAGCTAATACCATTGGGCAGGCTGCCCACGGTTTAGCCCCAGATTTACTATTATCGACCATATTAGCTCACCATCATCCAGTAATCTTTTATCCGAACATGAACAAACTTATGTGGGAAAAGGCTAGCTTACAGCGAAATATTGACTACTTAAAAGAAGATGGTCATATGGTTGTTCAGCCAGAAGAAAAATCCGCGTATGAGGTGGCATCTGGTACTATTAAAACAAACTTTATAATACCGGACGTACCATCTATTTTAAAAGACCTAAAGAGTGAATTACATAATCGAAAAAGTTTTTAAATCATAACGAGAAAGTTCCCAATCTTGATAATTCCTTGGGATTTTCTCGTTATCTTTATTTTATACAGGAATGAAGGAGGAACAGTTATGGAAAATGTGATCGAAGTACGTAATTTAACGAAGAAGATAAAGCGTAAAACACTAATTAATGATGCTTCTATCAGTATTAAAGAAGGAGTAATCTGTGGTTTTTTAGGTCCGAACGGAGCTGGTAAAACAACATTGATGAGATTATTAACGGGGCTCGTAAAGCCGAATAAAGGTGAAGTGTTATTAAACGGTAAAAATGTGAACAAAGACCGTGAAGAAGCATTAAGACATATAGGTGCAATCGTTGAAGCTCCTGTTTTCTTTGAGTATTTATCAGGCAGGAAGATGTTGAATAATTTAGCTCGTTTACATCAATTGTCAAAATCTGAAAGGAAACAAAAAGTAGAGGAAGTACTTGAGATCGTTAACTTAAAGGAACGAGGAGACGACATCATAAAAACTTACTCTCTAGGTATGAAACAAAGGCTAGGGATAGCCCAAGCATTATTAGGAAATCCGAAAGTGATCATTTTGGATGAGCCAGCTAATGGACTTGACCCTATCGGTATGAGGGATCTTAGAGAACTTATTCTTTATTTAAACTCTACAAAGAACATTACGTTTTTTATCTCGAGCCATTTACTAGATGAGTTACAACACGTTTGTAACGAACTCGTGATGATTAAGGATGGAGAGATCAAATATCAAGGAAGTGCAAAGGATGTGTTAAAAGACGATCACCAACGTCTAGAAGATATCTTTTTTGAGTTGATGTCATCATGAAGGGATTAATAGTGAGTGAATTTGAACGTCTGTGGTCTAGAAAGTTTATAATCATTCTGTTTTTAAGTATTCCTGCGTTAACGTTTGCTTTAGGTATGTACTATAAATCGAATAATGAGGAAATTATTCAACTTCAACCAGATTTTGCGACAGCTTTAAACTTCCCTATTCTGGGGTTGGCGGAACACTTATTTATAACATTTAATCTTCTACTTCTTATGCTGATTGGTTTTACAGTCACGGAGGAATATCAACATGGTCATTTGCGTCTGCTTTTATTACGCTCATACTCGTTAGCTCAAATTTATAGAGCTAAATTTATCGTTATATCGTTAACGGTACTAATTGTGTTGCTCGTTTATGGGATTTCTTCCTTTTTCACAGGGTGGGTACTCTTTGATATACCTCAGCAATCCATATTATTCATATCAGATGAGCCTATATCGAATAGAGCAATGGTGTTTTATATCGTTTACTATTATATACTCGCCTTCATATCGATCGTAGCGGTGTTAGCTTTGTTTTTATTTATAGGAATCATTTGCCCAACAATCAACGCGGTTCTTGGATGTGGAGCATCATTGATTTTATTCTTAATTGCTGCTCCGCAATTGCTAGAGCAATCCACAGCATTTGGAAGCGAATCCACATTTGTTACATTTCTTGCTTATGCCTCCATCATGAAGATTCAATACACAGGAATTTCGTTGTTTCTGTCAGGCTGGGAACATTGGTATTGGATCGTAGGCGTAACGGGCTCTTATATTATTATTTTCAGCACACTAAGTTATCTTATTTTTACTCGAAGAAGTTACTTTGTCTAGGGAGGGTTATCTAATGGTTCAATTGGTTAAAAGTGAGTTTGAACGTATGTGGAGAATGAAAATTGTTAAGGGGCTTTTGCTCATTACACTCATCACGACGGGAGCTTGTATTTATTTTTTAACACTATTTGATAATGGACAATTCACTCCAGAGGTGAACACACAGCTAAATGCTGTGAACTTCTCTTGGTTTGTATTACGTGAGGTGTCATTTTTTGTATCGTTAATACTTACCCCAATCCTTACGATCATCATGTTCAATAGCGAAGTGAAATCAAAAAAATACTATCTCATCATGTGCCGTCCCTTTAACAGAATGAAGCTCTTGCTTTCAAAATGGATTACACTCTTTATGTTGATGGCGGGGGTGACACTTTTCATATTGCTTGCAGGCATCATTGGAGGCGCATTACTTTATTCGATGCCAGAGTATGTTCAATTCTTTGATGACCCTATTCGATACAATATAGTAGAAGGCTACCTATACACAATTAAGTACTATACACTTTTCTATTTCATTCTTGTGGCCAATATTTGCTTATGTTCTTCGATCGCATTACTCATGCCGAACGCGATGATTGCTTTCTTCTCAACTCTATTTATGTTTATTATGCCGGTTTATTTCATGGATGATTTTTTGTATTTGTTACTACCTACACAATTTATATTTGAATCATTATCTGTTGAGGGACTCCCTAATATGTATGTACTGATGTTTTTCACGATTGCCCTTTTCGTTCCGATTTCTTCCTTAACGTGGAAAAATAGAGACTTTTATTGATTAAGTGAAGTGTTTGAAATTGGTGAAAAGTCACTTATAATATAAGTAATATGGAAGAAAAAGGAGTTATCACATGGAAAGGATATTGGTAGTTGATGATGAGGAAGAAATAGTAGATATTCTAGCGGAGTTCTTGACAGAAGAAGGCTACCTTGTCGACATAGCTTTCGACGGTGCACAGGCTATCGAGAAAGTGAAATCAAAAAGCTATGATCTCATCCTTCTTGATATTATGATGCCCAACATCGATGGTATTACGGTTTGTAAAGAAATACGCCTCATTGCTAATGTCACTATACTATTTTTAACGGCTAAAACAGGATCAAGAAATCAAATAGAGGGGCTGAGTGAGGGAGCTGATGATTATATAGAAAAACCGTTTTCCGTCCACCAGATTCTGGCTAGGATCAAAGCTCACATTCGCAGAGAAAAAAGATCTAAAATACAGAATAACTACAAGATGTTCAAGGGGTTATCTATTGATTCAGTAGGACATCAAGTGTTTTATCATGGTGAAAAACTCACGTTGACCAAAAGTGAATTCATTATTATTGATATTCTGACCAATCGTCCTGGACAGGTATTCTCCAAAGAGCAAATTTATGAAACGATTTGGGGGATAGATGCTATAGGTGATTCTTCTTCCATCACAGAACATGTACGTAACATTCGAACAAAATTGAGGCGAATCGAATCTACCTCGAATATGATCCATACCGTCTGGGGAGTAGGTTATAAGATTGAATGATAAGAGAGAACCCCTAAAAAAACAAATTAGAAATACAATATTGAAAACGATATTGTATAGCTTTTTGTCTACTGTTGGTGTAGTGATAGTATTTATTCTCGTAATAAAATCGATCGATAATAAATACTATGCAAATTATTATGAAGCACAAGTGCCTACTGTAGAATCATTTGTACATAAAATGGGGGGGAGATTATTAACTTATGATTCTACTATTAAAGAAAAATTAGACAATGTGATACCACTTTCAGGTATGAACTATCAAGTTATGGATACAGAGGGAAATGTGTATTATCAATACAAATATATGCACCCAATGGAAGATTCTTCTTCCGTAGTAAATAGTATAAATACTGCAAAATTAGATGAGGAAAGGGTAACAGAATATATCCCTATCACGAACGAGGACAACGTCTTGATTGGAGCTGTTCGAATTCAATACCAAATTCAGTCGATAGCTGAAAACATCATGCGTTATGTCTTCTTGTTAGTATTTATTTTACCGTTTATCTTTATTGTACTATTTACATACCTTTTTGGAGGGCGCTTATGGAGCAGAATCTATACTCCAATCAATGAATTGCTACAAGCTACCAACCAGGTACGAGAGGAGAATTTAAGCTTTACGCTTACTCCAAAACAGAATGACGAAATTGGTGACTTAACGGTTGCGTTTGAGACGATGAAGATCGCTCTTCAAAAATCATTGAAGAAGCAATGGAAACTGGAGCAGGACCGCCAAGAGTTCGTGGATGCTATCATTCATGATGTCAAAACACCTTTGACAATCATGAGTGCGAATGCAGAAATCCTTTCAAAAAAAATTGATGAAAGTAACATGAAGTATACGAAAGCAATTCGGAAACAAGTTGCTAGGGTAACCATGCTAGTTAAAGAACTAGTAGGGGCTGAAGATATGCCTCAAGAACTAATGCCATTGAAAACTACCTTTATTGAACCTAAACATTATTTTTTGCAAGAATTCCAAGAGTATCAACGCTTTATTGAAATTAAAGGTTTTTTGTTCTGTATAGAATGTATAGATCATCGTGAAAGCTCTGAACTAGTTGCAATAGATACTCAGCGCATTCGCCAAGTTTTAGACAACATTATTTCTAATGGAGTACGATACACCCCTAAAGGGGGAGAAATATCCGTATTATTAGAATTATACTCTTATGAGGTAAGCATAACTATTCACGATAGTGGACCAGGATTTGAATTCAAAGATATCCCCCATATCTTTGATAAGTACTACCAAAATGAAGACTCAAAACGATCCAATAATGGAGATCAAGATAAAGGGTTGGGATTGTTCATAGTGAAAAAAATTGTTGAAGCTCATGGAGGTACAGTGGAGGCCTGTAACAAAAAAGGAGCTTGTATAGCTTTCTCTCTTCCATCATAAGAGGGGAATCACTGGGACGGTTCTCCTGATTCACTTCACGCTTTATGGATATTAATGGTATGTAAAAGGTTATTTGATTGATACTTTGGTAAAGAATACTAAATGAACTAACCATTCTAACGATATGTCCATTTTTTATTATTTTGGGGAGTCATGAATCAATAGGAAGATGCTTCTGATTGTTTTAGTTGTTTGAAATAAAATTAGTGCTAGTGTTTATTGCAATTAGACATGTTGTTTGTTGCAATATAGAAGTGCAGACCTTTGCAACAGAAGACAGCTTAAATAAAGTCAAAGACTATAGTCGTAGCAATGCCATATCATTCATCGGCCTATGCCATTGTAAGGACCAAACTCCGATTTAATAAACTCGCACAACAAGTTGCAAGTCTATTAAACCGGAGTTTTTAGTGATAAGTATCAAGGAGTGGTTATAACTATTGACTCTCATTGCAAACATCCAGTTTATTAAACAAACGTTTGATTAAATCACTTTTCTATAGATGATCCCTCAATTTGTAGGAGGAGTGATAAAATAAAAGTAACTAACAACACCAGAATGGAGAGTAAGAATGAAGCATAGAAAAATTCAGATGAACCAAAACTATCTTCCGCTCTCTTGTAATATAGGCGATGAAATTTATCCAAATGGAATCTTTCATTTCAATATTACTCGAATAGCAGAGCACATCCAATCCGGAAGTATTAAAGTAGAATTAGAAACAATTGAATTAAAGGTGTGGTTCAAACATCACTTCCATAGCAGAATAAACGAGGAGCACCTTCTAACAGTCGACGTCAACAAACCATTATTCAAGCTGAAATCAGACCTGAATGTATGAAATTATAGATGGAAACTATCGAATTGAAAAAGCATATCGACAGAATATCCCTACAATCTAATCGTATAAACTAAAAGGAGAGCAACTCTTACCTTATTTTACAGAGAAGCAAAGGTATGTTACTTATGTTGAGTATTGGAACTTGAAAATAAAGGATCGTTTTTAATGGCTTTAATGAAGGACTTCATGTACGAAGAGAGAATTTAATATCGATGTATCAACTACTCAACTAGGAAACGATATTCTCCTAACCTTTATACACGTGAGAATGATTAAGCTCTTTGTTTTAACCTCTTAAGTAAAATGTTACGAATACCACTAGTGACAGAGCAAGCCTAATATGTGCTAACATCACAACTCATTCTTTATCCCAACACCACAACCACTCCACATTCCTTTCTATGAATGATAGTCCCTCCCAAAATGCCTTATAAAACCAATTATTAATAAAAAACAAAATACAAAGGAGCTAATCCATGTCCGCAAAAATCACAAGCATAGGATTAAAAGGTTTAGAAGGTTACCGTGTTCAGGTAGAAGTGCAAGTAACGGAAGGGATTGAGACCGTTATTATGGTTGGATTACCTGATGCATCTGTTAAAGAATCGAAGGAGCGGGTATCGGCTGCGCTTTATAGTATAGGTTTTCCTTTAGTCGATTCCAAAGTTGTCATCAATCTTTCACCAGCTGAGCAAAAAAAGAACGGTCCGTTATTTGATCTTCCTATCGCTATTGGGATTTTGAAAGAACTTAAAGCGATTAATGATAAAATCCCTCCCAACACCGGATTTATTGGTGCGTTATCCTTAGACGGAACGATTTTACCAGTTGAAGGTATGATAGCCGCAATCCTGGCCGCAAAAAAGTTACAGCTTCAAACGTTATTCCTACCATTTGACCCCACGATTCCTGTGGTGGAAATTGACGAGCTGGAATTGGTATACATCCAGACCATTCAGGATGTAGTTGATCTACTCTCGGGTCAACAGATCCTGTCGGTGACGAAGCCAAAAGAATCGACAGATGAACTCATTCACTTTCAACGAAACTTCAATCAAGTAATAGGGCATGATTTCGCAAAGCGAGCTTTAGAAATTCCCGCAAACGGAGAACACTATCTTCTCATGGATGGTCCACCAGGCTGTGGAAAAAGTCTTTTAGCTGAAACGTTCTCATCCATCCTCCCGCCACTATCAAAGGAAGCCCAGCTTGAAAAAATCAACTTATACCAATTAGCTGGTGCGCCGTACGACTCGCTTACTTTACCTTCGTATCGTCACCCTCATCATTCTGCTTCATCTGTATAGATCATTGGTGGAGGAACCAATCCCAAGCCAGGCGAAGTTTCGCTTGCTCATCGAGGTGTGTTATTTCTAGATGAACAAGGTGAATTCTCAAAGAAGACGCTCGATATGTTGAGGCAACCTATGGAGAATGAGAAAGTGACGATAAGCCGCGTGCATTCCACCGTTACGTATCCTGCGAAATTTATCTTCATCGCTGCTATAAACCCCTGTCCATGTGGGTATTTGGGCTCAAGTGACCACTACTGCACTTGTTCAGAAAAGCAAATCAAAGCATATAAAAGTCGCGTATCTGGTCCAATTTTAGATAGAATTGACATCTTACTTTCGCTAAAACCGGTGAATCTAAAGGAACACAATTTTAGTGGTATCGAACCATCAGAAGAGGTGAAAAAGCGGGTGATTGCTTCAAGAGAGCGACAATATGATCGTTATGGAAAAGAAGTTTGCAACGGGAGCGTTTCATTTGAACAACTCACAAGCAGTAGCCCTCTCACACCACTCCAGCAACAAAACCTCCAGTCCTTATCAAGTGCACAGGGATTCAGCAATCGCGTCCAAATCAAAATCATACGCCTTGCCAGAACAATCGCTGACTTGAATGGTGAATCTAGCATATCAGATGCAGCCATTGAAGAAGCGCTAGTCTTAAGAAAGTTATCCCTCCGTTCTATTAAATCATTTCATAAGAGATCAATAACGGGAGAAAACCAAGATGTGCACTACAAATAGAAAGCTTGTGGTGATGCGTCATGCCACGTAAAGCGAGACAAAAAAGCCATACAGGAATCTATCATATTATCTATAGAGGAGCAAACAGACAGGAAATCTTTCATGATGATGAAGATCGGCTTCAATTCCTTCAAACCCTCGAAAAGTATTCAACCCTGTACAAGGTGAAAATCTATGCGTGGTGTTTAATGAGCAATCACGTTCACCTTCTTATGAAAGAAGGGAACGAAGGGACTGTGGAGGAATGGGAGTGGAGTAGCTGTAAGCAGTATTATCAATTAACTTCGGTAACGCGGTTGGTAGATTATGATGTGATATTAAACATGTTTGGAAAAGACAGATCGCCGGCGATTGAGCGGTTTAAAGAGTTTAACGAGATAGTAAACGATGATCGTTGTTTAGAGGATGTGGAGTCTTATAGGAGAAGGTTGACTGACGATGAAGCGAGGTTTTTTATTGAAAAAATCATTGGAAAGATTGAAATTGCACAGGTGAAGAGTTTACCGAAAGAGAGAAGGGATCCGATTTTACGGAAGGCGAAGTGTATTGAGGGTGTGTCGCAAAGGCAGATAGCAAGGATTTTGGGAGTTTCGCAGACGTTGATTTATAGGGCTTGAATGATTAAGTATGTACGTATTGAATAACAGGGAGTCTTTAATTGTTGTAACAGATAATGAATCATGAGAACCGTCCCCATGATTCAAACTCCAAATCTATTTATATAAATCGTGTTAAATATTCGTCAAATATTTTGCTCATAACTTTGGGTGTGTTTTCTAAATAAACACTCATTTGTTCAATGTTTGAGTGAAATTTATCAGAGGTGCTTTCATCTGTTGGGAAATCAGATATTCCTTTAATAATAATACATTCAACATCATTCTTCTGACAGATATAAGCAATTGCACCCGCTTCTGTATCGGCTATTGTTATTTCGTTTTCTTTCAGTTCTAAATAGTCCTTCCACATAACGACTGCTTTATCAGCAGTGCCAATCGTTCCGGTATAAAAACCTTTTTCATATTTTGATAGATCCATATCAACTATGAAGGATTGTTTAATCAGAGGCTCGACTTCTTTTACTGTGCAATCATACTGAACGGCTTTATTGGGTACAAAAATATCCAAATTACTGAACCTATCATCTATTCCTGCACATGTTCCAGCAACAATTACTTTAATTAAATTGAATTTAGAAATCATATACTGATTACCACCAACACCATTTACTTTTCTTACACCAGTACAATAAAAAACAAGGTCGGTAGCATTAATCGTTCTTATGAAATACTCCCCATAAGGATAACCGATACGTTCATTATCTTTTACGCCGAAATATGCCAATGTCGCTTCATATTCCCACTTCGTTGCTATACTTATTCCGATCATCAACTTATCACTATTCAATGTCTTTACACGGTCTGAATTTCATTTTCAACACTATCCTTCATACTCTATTCATCAACAACTCGTTATTAATATGTAAATACCCTTTTTACTAACTAGACCTTATAGGACTGAAGCGCTTACAATTCATTAAATATTTGCTCCGTATCACGTGGAAGGCTCTCATGATTCATCTCTGATTACTCACAAATAATACCCAAAGAAAAGCAGGTGAACGTAATCATTGTATGATTCGTTCGCCTGTGTTTCTTCTTTACGCGATTGAATCACGAGAACCGTCCCGGTGATTCGAATCAGCCGAACTGGCAGATGCACTCACCTTCCCCTAAAGAAATCTCATGATTCGAATAGGATTTAAAATCAACAATGACTAGTTTATCAATTAAATATAGATCAACTAAGCCAATGAGAAACTTAACAATTTCGAATGATACAATACTACTTATGTAATCTGCCATCTGGGACGTACTACTAATTAGTCTTTTATCCTCATTGAGGGTAGTTCCTTTATTTATTCTAGTGTTTTGAAAGCGATTAACTAAACAGGAGTGACTATGTGTTTGGTTTGGGATATAAAAAGGATAGATTTTGCCAGTATGACCTATGTATCCTCCAGTATAAGAGATTGGTTTATTTACCTTTTCACCAAATCTTTCTGCCATAATCTCTATGTTATTTTCATCTGCAGCTACTACGATTAAATCAACGTCACTTAAAATAGATAAATCATCTTCTGATTGAACCGTCTTGATATGGGTCTCCACAATCGGATGTTCAATGCGTGCTTCAATAAATTCTTTTACACAGTCTACTTTCGGTCTTCCTATATCCTTTAAGGTGAAAAGGGGTTGTCTAGTAAGGTTAGTACGTTCCACATTGTCTCCATCGACAAGATAGAAATGAGAGATACCCATTGAAAGCAATTTACTAATAACACCGAAACCAATTGTTCCGCATCCAATTACTCCGATTTTTTTCTTCATTAGTGAACGTTGTATTTGATAACGGTTTGTATCGCTTGCCTCTAGTTCAGCCCAAAGAGGTAGAATACGATTGTATTTTTCTTCTAGCTCAAGATCTGGTTGAGTATGATTTTCTTTTTCCACAAATCCTTCTTCTAATAAAAGATGCAAGATAGATTCAACTTCCATTTGTGCATCTGGAAATCGAGAGAGAACTTCTACGAATAATTGATCACGAGTAATTCCACCTTCAAGGCATTTAATCACAGTTACTCCTACATCTGATAATTCATAAACGGTTCCTTGATTGCCGTCCTGTAACGGTCTATTGAAAATCACTTTTTTCTCATCAGAATTTAAAATACATTTTATATATGGTTTATATCGTAAAATATTGCTCATGTTAACCCCCATAAAAAGCGGAAAACACTGAAGTGTTTTCCGCTAGTTGTTATTATCTTGGTCCCGCCCATGTATGCTCACAATCTGCCATTACTACTACTTCATTAGTCTTTTTCATAAAAAAATCACTCCTCTCAATGATAAATTAACTACCCGGATAGCAGTACATTAACAGAATAACCTAAATATACATAACTTGTCAAATATTGAGAAAATTATATATAATTAGTGCTGAAGGGGGTTTATATGAAGTTCTTATCATTTCATCGCAATGTCAAATTAAGATTAATGGATTCCACCATAAATATTTTATTATCAACTATGATCTTTCCTTTTCTTGCTATTTATTATGCGAAGAATCTTGGAGAAAGTATGGCTGGTCTAATCCTTTTAGTCAGCATCATTTTCTCTATGGCAGGTTCAATGGTAGGGGGACATTATTCTGACAGAATGGGTAGGAAGAAATTATTAATATATGCATCGGTCTTCCGACTTTTCTTTAGCATCTGCATTATCTTACTGCACTCTCCGTTATTAGATGTTAACAACTACCTTCTAATCTATTTCACATTCCCCTTATTTACATTAATAGGGATTGCTAATGGAGTAGAAGGCCCTGTTGGTCAAGCTCTACTTATCGAGTCAACAGGAACCAATGAGAGAAAATATATGTTTACGATAGCGAATTGGTTTGCAAATCTAGCAGTAGCTTTAGGGGGTGTCGCAGGAGGATTCATGTTTAATCGTTATACCTTCTTGCTCTTTTGTTTATATGGTCTAGTTTGCTTCCTTTCATTTGTATTCAAATGCTTTATTAAAGACACCCAACCCGTGAAAAACAATACAATTCGTACAACAAAGTTCGGCATTATAAAAACGTATAGTATCCTACTAAAAGACAAACTGATGAGTAAATACCTCGTTGCTCTAGTTCTCATCATTTCATTAGAGTTACACTTAACTTATTCTGTTGGCATTCGTCTCTCACAAGAAATGCATGATTCGTCACCTATTGAGATAGCCAAATGGTCAATAGCTATGTCTGGTCAAGAATTTTTAGGTGTCTTGTTAACTGAGAATACAGTATTAGTGGTACTATTAGGCTTATTCATTACTTACTTATTTAAATATCTTTCAGAAAAAACTATATTAGTAGCCGGATTAATTCTATATTCTGCAGGATATCTAATGATTGCGGCATCATTAAATATATGGATCTTACTGTTTGCCATGTTGATTGCAACCATAGGTGAGCTAATGTATTTACCTATGAGATCTACTTATTCTTCTAGAATTCCACCAAAAGATCAAATGAGCACTTACAAGGCTTTAGAGGGAATGGGGTATTACGCAGCCGAAATGTGGGCTTCATTACTTGTAATCGTTGCAGGATTCATTCATCATTCGATCCTGTTCATCATACTTCTTATAACGGCTATTATAGGCATCGTATTGTTCAAAGATGTTGCTACTAGATTAGATTCGAACATATCAAGTGTAAGATCATCTGCATAGAGAATAACGGGGAAGGTTCTCATGATTACCCAAAGAAAAGCAGGAGGACGTAATCATTTTATGATTCGTTCGCCTGTGTTTCTTTTTTTAGGGTTGAATCACGAGAACCATCCCCGTGATTCCTGTTCGTTAGAGAGTTCTAAAATTATCCTTGTGTTCTCAATAATGAACGTTATAATAATAGTATAGAACACTAGTGATCGATAGTAGAAAAGAGTTCGCCCTAGGAAAGGAGAAGGATAGTGAAGGTAATCGAATCATCTCTAAACGGTGTAAAACTTCTTCAGCCGACTGTGTACGGTGATCAACGAGGTTTTTTCTTAGAAAGCTTCAACGAGCGTAGCTTTGAGGATCTTGGTTTAGAAACCAAATATGTACAGGACAACCATTCTCTCTCAGAGGAAGCTGGGACACTTCGAGGTCTTCATTATCAGCTGAATCCTAAAGCTCAGCTAAAAGTAGTTCGTGTCATAACAGGTGCGATTTACGATGTCGTTGTGGATCTTCGAAAAGAATCGCCGACTTACAAGCAGTGGAAAGGCTATATCTTAAATCAGTATAACCACCGGATGCTGGTTGTGCCAAAGGGTTTCGCCCATGGGTTCTGTACGCTAACAAGAGGAACGAACGTCTGTTACAAAGTAGATGAGTATTATTCGTCTGAACATGATCGTGGCATCATCTGGAATGACCCCGAACTCAGAATCGATTGGCCTGTTAAAGAGCCGATTCTTTCAAACAAAGATCAATTGCATCCAATGCTGAAGGATGCGGAGATCAACTTTGAAAGTGAAGAGGTGCAAGTTCTGTAGAATAGTGTGTGTAGTGATACTAGACTGGAACAAAGAAAATTCGATTGAAAGTGACCATGTAGGTGAGTATTGTGAAGTCATTTAAGTCATTTCCTATATCAAGTGGAAGAACAATAAGTAGTTTGTGTGGGAGTGTGAGCAAATCATGAGAAAAAATCTGTTAATAACCGGTGGAGCGGGCTTTATTGGTGGGAACTTCGTTCAATATATGCTTAAGCACTATCCGGAGTACACTATCTATAATGTCGACGTTTTATCTTATGCCGGTGACTTACTTAAGCACAGCCATTTAGAGGAAAGTGATAACTATCATTTTATTAAGGCAGACATAGCGGATCGAGAAAAAATGATGGCACTCTTCTCTGAGTTTTGCTTTGATTACGTTGTTCACTTTGCTGCAGAAAGTCATGTCGATCGGTCAATCGTAGACCCTGAGGTTTTCGTTCGAACGAACGTACTTGGAACTCAGGTTTTGCTTGATGCCTCGAAAAAGTATGGTGTATCAAAGTTTGTCCACGTTTCTACTGACGAAGTGTATGGAGAGATGGAGCTTAACTCAACAGAGCTTTTTCACGAAAATACGCCGCTTCAACCAAACAGCCCCTATAGCGCAAGCAAAGCATCATCAGACTTGCTTGTTCGTTCCTATCACGAAACATTTGGAATGCCGGTTGTTATTACTAGGTGCTCCAACAACTATGGTCCCTATCAATATACGGAGAAGCTCATTCCTCTTGTCATCACAAAAGCACTGAACGATGAAAAGATTCCGGTCTACGGTGATGGAAAAAACGTTCGTGATTGGCTCCACGTATATGATCACTGTTCTGCATTGGATGTTGTCCTACACAGTGGACAGGTGGGGGAAGTATACAATATTGGTGGAAATAATGAACGAACTAATTTGGAGGTTGTACGGAACATTCTATCTAGCTTAGGGAAATCAGAAGAATTAATCACGTATGTAGACGATCGCCTGGGGCATGATAAACGATATGCCATTGATCCCTCCAAAATAGAGAAATTAGGTTGGAAACCTCGTTTTGATTTTGATACAGGAATTGTGGAGACGATTAAGTGGTATCAGGAGAATGAAATGTGGTGTAAGAAAATTGTTTTTTCTGGATAAAAGAACTACTATTACTGTCTTCTGGGAATCACGGGGACGGTTCTCGTGATTCACTTCAAAGTGTAAGAAAATAATTAATGAAGTTCGCTAGTGAGTTTTTTATAATATCTATTACTAGTTGACTCAAAAAGAGGGTGCTAACCATACTATTGATTAGCACCCCTGTTCATTTGATTTTGTATAAGCGAGCGAATCAGCAGAACCGTCCCGGTGATTCACGCGGTGATTCACGGTTATTCAGAAAACTTAAGATTAAACAAGACCATAAATTTCAGCGCTCCATTGGGTTTCCCTTCCAGCATAAAATTGTGTGCCTTTCACTGTATTTCCACTTATAATACCTGTATACATAATTTTTACTCCTTTTTCCACCCTTTCGATAAGTATCTTATTTTGGTTGCGTTTTATTGTTAACACTGCTTTATTCTTATTACCATTCTTCGTCCAAGTAGCATCAAATTTGTTAGTATTATCCCTTCGAACCCATTCTCCACGCCAACCTCCTTCTGATGAAACCCAAAGTTGACCTAAGTTGGGAATTTGAGTGGGGAGAATATCCTCTAATAATGTTTTATCAATCGTTTCTGGTAAGTTACATTGTGTACGATCAGAGAAACAGAGTTTTGCCGTTTCATTAATAGATGAAATCTGTTCGCTTATTTTGTATATACGTTCTTGAATTTCATTTACTTTTATCCCAGGATAAAGTTCCTGCTTGTTCAATGAATTGTTCAGCTTGGTATGATAGCTGACAAACTTTTGTTGTAATGCTCCTAATTCATCAATCTTTGATACCTGTGAAGAAACTATGGAAGAGATTTTATCTTCGTCAACACCTTCGATAGGAATGTTGCTATATGACATTACTAAAACCGAAAGGGGGGATGCATCCTTATCATTAATTGTACCAGGAAAAGCCAATGAATCTTTTTGAAGCTGTTCAGGTGTTACCTTGTTTAATTCACCATTTCCACCTTGCCGGTTTACATAAGCTTTCATGTGATAGGATGAATTTAAATTCTTCAATGATTCCTGAAATTCAGCTTTACCTTTTGCATTAAGCTCTCCAGTATTAATGGTAGCAGAAAGGGAGGCTTGAACTTCCTTAAAATCTGATTCAGATTGAGTCTCAATTTCTAAAACGCCCATGAATTCTCCACCGTTAATTCTTCCATATACAAAGGAGTCACCATACCTATTAATAAACGCATTGGGATCATCTTTGTACAGAGTTTTTGCATGGTCTTTTAACTTAATTTCACCTAAATTCATCATAATCTGTTTATTTATCACTTTAACACGAACAATAATATAAAGACTGTAGCTTTTTTGTTCAATTGAATTAGCAAATTTTGCTGCCGCCGATCCACTAAAACTCATTTCATACTTAAATGATGCACTAGCTGATACATTCAATACTTTTTTGACCTCTTGTGTACTGCTTTTCACGTCTACCTGGTATGAAACATCTTGACCTCCAGTACCCGTATCACCCTTAGAAACTTCTACATGATCTAACCCTGGAGGATTAATATCATAAGTTGCCGTGTTAAATCCTTGCCCCAGTTCCATACCCTTAATAAATCCAACCTCAGTACTACTCATCCATATTCCTCCCTCTTTTTCCAATAATTGAAATTTCCAGCATACAGTGACTATATGTAAGTAACAAATAATTATGAAGGAATCACGGGGACGGTTCTCATGATTCACCCATTCCTAATGACACAACTGATCTTCATGTTAAACAAACGTTTGATTAAAGCGCCTTGACGAGTAGTGCTAGGAAATGTCTCGTTAAAGGAGAATAAGATAAAGTGCAATTATCTTCTGAAAGATTAACCTTTAAAATGTTATCTACTCATCACAACTTCATCGTTATTCCCCCAAAAGACGAGTTACTCCATGCTACTATATTCTTCATCAAAATAAATGACTACTTTCTATAAAATGGTAAGGGCTGTTGTTATTGTAGAAATACTTGGAAAGGTGGGAAGCGCTCGGGTGAAAAGTTTGCAGATAGAGAAACGAGATCCGATTTTATAGAGGTTGAAGCGTGTTGAGGGGTTATTACAAAGGCAGATGGCAAGAATACTGGGAGTTTCGCAGACTTTAATAAAAGGGCTTGAATGAATAGGTTCACGGTACATTGCCGGTGATGATTAACAGTTATAACAAGTCGTTTGCATTAAATCAATCAGAAATGTAGGGAATCACGAGAACCGTCCCGCTGATTCTAGTAGAACCGTACCCGTGACCTTTTTATTTTCGGAATAATCTGTAAATTTATTGAAGTAAATGTTTTAGTATGTTATAAATGGTATGACCTTTCGTCCAGTTGTTCTGTAGCAAATGGTAATAAAAAAAGGGAGATGTATTTTAATGAGCCAAGACGGTATTGAGATTAGTATCAAGCCTGGTCTGGACAAAGAATCATCTAGCGTGACAGCAGTTGGAAGTGTTCGTCACATTATTACCAAAAAGGAAATGAAGAATTTTGGAGTTGAGAGAGATCAATTAAAGAAATCCGTAGGAAATTTTTTCGGCCAAGCGCCTAAGGATGTATTTCTTTATAGTCCGACACCATGGGGTGATCTGTTTAGAAAATTTGGTGGAGATGAAACCTCAACTGTTTTGAAGGTTAAGGACGCTAAAGTAATTGATATTACCTCTAAACCAGTTGTTATATCAAGCCAAACGTTTAAGAACGACAGTAGTAGTCATGCTACATTTGACTGTGCAATTAAAGATTCAGTAAGTGAAACAGTTGAAAGTTCATGGAGTAGTTCAAATAAGATTGAGGCTTCGCAAGCTATTAATTATACAGTAGGCTTCCCAGGTGGTGATGCTGGAGGTGAAACTAAAATAGCTTACTCCCATTCATGGGGAGAAGAAACATCTCATTCAAAACAAATAGAGGTGGGCCGTTCTTCTGGCGTGCATGTGAATTTAGAACCAGGACAAGCAGTAGAAGCGATAATAAATGCAAGTCGAGGGAGTATGAAAGTGGAAATAGTGTACGAAGCAAAATTGTCTGGTTCTTTTTGGACTAATTATCCAAACAAATGGAAAAAACATCATTTTTGGCGTTTTAACATAGATCAGGTATTTAATACTAATAAAATCCCAAATTCCATCATTGTCACAGAGAACATCTTAGTTGGTTTTTATGCAAACTCAACAATTGATCTTAAAGATGTTGAAACGCAAAGATCTCTTAATTCCGTTATTGCAGATAATTCCGAAACACTTAGCTTTACCACTTAACCTAAAGGGGGATAGCGGTGTGGTAATTCAAAGTAGTAGTAAATAGATGAAGAACCTTAGTAAGTTCCTCTTGGTTTCATCTTAAGACACAAGCAAACCAGGTGGCTAACCCTTTTACATTAGGCCACCTGGTTTTACGGTTTTAAGGATAAAAAGAGAAAGAGCGGTCTAAAGGAAGGTTATACTGGTTTTCTTGATTAATTTAATTATAGGGAAAGGAAATCATTAGAACCGTCCTTCTGTTTTACTATTTGATGGGGGATGTTATTTTGTTCTTTATTGAGAACGGATTAGATTTTTAACTAAACCAAGTAAGGAGACTAACGAATGAACAAATCAGTTATCAAACTTTTTGTATTGACCTCATTGATGTTTGTAGCATTGTCAAGCCTGTCAGGGGAAGTCAGTGCGAATGTTGATCATCCCTTTGCTAGTGGAGCAGGTACAGAAAATGATCCCTATATTATCGAAACGGCTGACCAATTAGATCAAGTAAGAAATTATTTGGACGCACATTTCGAATTAGGTGCTGACATTGACTTAAGTGGATACGGCGATCTTGATGGTAAAGGCTGGAATCCGATTGGTGCTATTTATTCCCCATTTACTGGCAGTATTAATGGAAATCAGCATACCATTTTAAATTTAACTATCAAACGACCAGATGAATGGGAGGTAGGTTTATTTGGGTACATTAAATCCTCTACAATAGAAGACTTATATCTACTAAACGCTTCAATTACAGGAGGGCAGTATTACACTGCAGGGATCGCTGGAGGGGCTGATTCATCTATAATAAGAAGAATAGCTGTCAATGGGACTGTAGAAAGTGGTGGTGCTAATTATACTGGCGGAATTGTTGGGAATTACATGAGAGGTACATTGTCGGAGTCAATTTTTATAGGAGATGTACACGGCACATATATGGTGGGAGGAATGATTGGCTACTCGTTTAGCGTTCAAGTTAAAAATGTATTTGTTGAAGGGACACTAGATTCTAATACGATCCAAACTGGAGGAATGATTGGGTACTCTTATAAAAATACTATAAAAAATTCTTATACTACTATGAAAGACGAAACATATAAACATTTTATAGGTATAGCAGACAATAGTTCAATTCATAATTCATTTGGAGTAATAGCACCGGTGGGAAGAAAAGTAAATTTTCTTGGAGATGATCGGGGAAATACTATTAACAACTCCTTTTTGGTAGAAAAAAATAATTATTCAATAGTAAGCGAGCTAATCTACCCAGAATGGAATAACACAATATGGACCATCGGAACTGGGAACAACCTCCCTCGGTTAAAAGCATTGATGAAAGATCAAACTTCACCGGTCACATCAATGGTCATTCCTGAAGTTCCTGAAACTGGTTGGTTTAATAAAAACATTCCACTAGAATTCTCAGTAAACGAAGACGCCACTATCCAATATCGTAAAAATGGTGAAGATTGGATCCAATATACTACCCCTGAATCCTTAGGTGATGGTGTATGGACAGTTGAATATTTTTCGACAGATGAAGCGGGTAATGTAGAAGATAGAAAGACGGTTCAACTGAAGATTGATACAACCAAACCACTATCAAACTTTTCAGTAGAAGGAACGAAAGGAAAGAACGACTGGTATGTTTCAAATCCAACACTCACTCTCTCACCTGAAGATAGAGGCTCTGGAATTGATACTACAGAGTTTAGGTTAAATAAAGGAGAATGGATGTCTTATGAGATTCCAGTTACATTGCAAGAGGGAATGCATTACGTAGAGTTTCGTTCAACTGATGTTGCAGGAAACGTAGAAGATACACAAACGATAGATTTGAACGTAGATACTACTGTACCGGAGCTAGAAGTCGGATTGAACAAGTATAATTTATGGTCACCGAATAAAAAGATGCATGAGATCTTAGCCACGTTGGCCTCTTCTGATACCACTTCAGAAGTCGACTCTGTTGAGCTAGTGTCAATCACAAGTAATGAAGATGATGGACGTCAAGATGACATTCAAGGTGTAGAGTATGGTACCGAGGATACAGAGTTTTCCCTACGTGCAGAGCGGTCAGGAAAAAAATCGGGGCGTGTGTATACAATAACTTACTTAGTAACAGATTATGCTGGTAATGATTCGATTGAAGTAGTCACAGTAGACGTTCCACATGATAAAGGGAAACGGTGATTCACGTGATTCAAACCCAAACAAACCCCAACACCCCTGAAGCCAAAGCATAAAACAGCATAGGCCCAATCGTCATCCGAATAATCGTACCTTCCTTCCCAACCATTCCAACAACAGACGCGGCAGCAACAACATTCAAGACACAGATCATATTACCTGCATTTGCTCCAAGAACTTGGAGAGACAGCACGAGTTGCTCTTTCATTTGGAGCTGATCGGCTACACTGAATTGAAAGAGGGAAAACATCATGTTACTAAAGGTTGCACTTCCTGAAATGAATGATCCGAGTGCTCCGATGAAGGGCGCAACGAGTGGCCAGGCATCTCCTACAGAGTTCGCAACCATTGTTGCTAGTTCCATTGGCATGCTCATTAAATCAGCACCGTTCAATTCTGAATTGATGAAGATCCGAACCATTGGTACAGCTGTACCTAACGGTCCCAACCATTGTTTTTAGAGAATCAACAACGGTTACTTTGACTGCTTTCATAGACATTTTATGAATGAAGATGGTAATGAGAATGACGACAAGGAAAATGGATCCGGGTAAATACAGTGGTTCAAATGATGTACTAATTTCTGTACCGAGAATTTGTTGCCAGCCTACTTTCACTGATCTTAACCAGTCTTTGATCGGTAGGAAATCTAACCGTGTCAAAACTAAGAAAACTGCTACTAAAAGGTAAGGGATCCAGGCAAGCCATAGCGGAAGGGTTCTACTTATATTCGGTGTGTTTACAGTAGATTCTTCGAAATCCCACGACTCCTCAGGAAGTAGAAATCCTCGTTTTGCGGCAGGAATGACAATGGCAAGCCCTACAAGTCCGCCAATGATCGAAGGAAATTCAGGTCCTAGGAGGCTTGCGACAATAAAAGCTGGAACGGTAAAACTAAGTCCAGCGAATAGAGCGAACTTCCATAGAGCTAATCCTTCTTTCCAAGAATGATTTTTCCCGAAAAAGCGTGTTAACATCATGACTAAAATAAGTGGAATAAACGTACCTACGAATAAATCAATAAATACGGCACTTTGCGTCACAGCCTGCAAATAGTCCCCCATAGACTGATTCCCAATGGATGCTGTGACTTGATCCGCGACAGCAGGACCCTGACGAAGCCCCTGGTCAACACCTACAATAATAGGCGTTCCGACAGCTCCGAATGATACTGAACTACTATCAGCGATCAGAGCGTGCGCGACAGCAGCAAGCGGAGGGAAACCAAGTGCGACAAGCAGCGGAGCGCCAATCGCTGCAGGAGTTCCGAAACCAGCTGCGCCTTCGATGAATGCCCCAAACAACCACGCAATAATAATCAGTTGCACCCTTCGATCCGTTGAAATTCCCATAAAACCCGTCCGAATCGCATCGAGAGCACCACTATTCCGTAACGTGTTTAATAACAAGATCGCACCAAAGACGATCCAAAGAATCGATACTGAAATAATAAGCCCTTCAAGAGAAGCCGCTACAATTTGTACAAGAGAAATTTTCCATACAACATAAGCCAAAATAGCAGTAAGCAACAAACTAACCGGCATCGCTTTTGTAGCGGAAGTCTCAATAGAACAAGAAGAATAAATACCGCGAGGACGGGGGTTAAAGCTGTTAAAAGTTCGTAACCATTCATGATTATCACCCTAATGTATGCTTAGTTGATTGTGATACTTTACACAAATGAGTATATATGAATAGGAGATAGCTTTATGTGATGAATCTCACACTGTGAATCACGGAAGCGGTTCTGGTGATTCAATTATTAACTGGATAAATAATATTAAGTAATTCGAGAGAAAGAAGTTGGACGAATCATGAATTTGATTCGTTCAACTTCTTTTTGATATTTTTCTAATGAATCAGCAGAACCGTCCCAGTCACTCAATGATGATTCCTATACACTAAATAAACTAAATATAATTAATTTTCAAAAAACCATTGTGATACTCCAAATGTTCCTCTATAATGAGGTCAAACGACACAACTAAGGGAAACCATCTCATAAAATGTAATCCATTACATTTTGGGTTGAATTATGACGAACAGCCATTTATAGTTTAAAATAGGACACGTATTTTAAACACTAGGGAGACAAGCATAATGGCGAACATGATAGATGTGGCAAGGCTTGCGAATGTATCGACGGCGACCGTATCTCGGGTGATACAAAACCCTGAGACGGTAAAAGAGAAGACGCGTACTAAGGTTCTCAAGGCAATTGATGAGTTGAATTATCAGCCAAATATTTTAGCTCGGTATTTTAGAAGGACGGAGACAAAAACGATTCTTGTTATGGTACCGTCTATTGCAAATAATGTATTTCCTCAAATGATTGAAGGAATTGATCTCGTCGCGAATCAATCGGGTTACAAAGTTCTTCTTGGTAATACAAATCAGGAACCTGATAAAGCTTATAGCTACATAGAGGAGCTGAAGCAGAAGCAAGTTGATGGAATGATTTTATTAACAACAAGATTAGATTACCAAATCATTTCAGAGTTAGGAGACGATTATCCTGTTGTCTTAACCTCAGATTATATTGAAGGATTAACCGCACCTACTGTGGCGATTGATAATATTAGCAGTGCACGTGTTGCAGTAGAACACTTACTGCAACTTGGTCATCAAAGAGTAGGCATCATTACAGGTCCTTTGGATATTCCGTTAAGCAGGGATCGGTTAAAAGGCTACAGACAAGCGCTTCTTGAGCGTGACATAGGAGTAGAAAGTGTTTTGATCCAGGAAGGTAGTCATTCCTATGAGTCCGGATACAATCAGATGCAGAAGTTTCTAGCTTTAGATAAGTCACCAACTGCGATCTTTGCAGCAAACGACACAATGGCGATGGGGGCGATTAAAGCGGTTAAAGCACATGGGCTTCGTGTACCTGAAGATGTTGCTGTGGTTGGTTTTGATAACATCCAATTCTCTGCTATCTTTGAACCTGCTCTAACAACAATTGCACAGCCGTTTATTGAGATGGGAAAGCGATCAATGGAGCTTCTACTAAAGCAGATTAAAGGGGAACCTCTCGAGAAGAAACAGCATGTTCTTGATACAAAGCTTATTATCAGGGAGTCATGTGGATCTCAGAATCAGGATTAGTCTTATGACTATTCTGTTACAATTAAATGTAATCGTTTACTTTTTGAGAGAAGTGCAGAACGTTGATTAATATGATTTCTTGTGTTCTATCATGGCTTAAAATGTAATCCATTACATTTTGTCGGTTAACTATTTTCGGGAGGTGAATGACTGATCTTCAGTTTAGAAAGTCATATCTATTTTACAAAGGAGAGTTAGAAAAATGGCAAATATACCTGTTGCAGTACAGATGTACACGTTACGAGAAGAGTGTGAGAAAGATTTTGTTGGTACATTAGAAAAAGTTGCGGAAATCGGATATCAAGGTGTGGAATTTGCTGGTTATTACGGCATGCTTGCAAAAGATTTGAAAAAAGTAATTGATCAACTTGGATTAAAAGCAGTTTCTAGCCACATTCCACTCGATTCGTTACAAGAAGATCTTCTAAGTGTAATAGCGTACCAGCGTGAAATTGGAAGTAACAAGATCGTTTGCCCGTTTATTGCACCGGAACAACGAACGGAGGAAGGTTATTCGGAACTTATTCGCAGCTTGAATGACATTGGACAGGAATGCTCGAAAGAAGGTATCACGTTATCGTACCACAATCATGATTTCGAATTAGAGCGTTTAAGAAATGGCAAAACGGCGCTTGAAACTATTTTAGATGAGACGAATCCAGAATGGGTGAAAGCAGAATTCGATATTTATTGGTTAACGCGCGCTGGAGAGGATCCGGTGGAGTGGATGAGACGTTATCAGGATCGAACACCACTTGTTCATTTAAAAGATATGACAACGGATGGTGAGAAAGTCTTTGCTGAACTCGGAACGGGCGGAGTTGATCTTAACGCGGTATTGAATCAGGGAAATGCGTCGAACGTTGAATGGTGGATTGTTGAACAGGATAGATGTAATCGCTCTCCTTTAGAAAGTATTGAAATCAGCATGAACTATTTCCTTAGCAAGCATTCTTAATGAATTCGATTGTTGTCTTTACTACAAATGAGGGGGTAAAGCATGAAGAAACTAACGGCTTTATTATCAGTAATTGCAATGCTTTTGTTAGCAGCTTGTGGTGGGAATCAAGGTGCTTCGACAAGTACCGGTTCAGGTGATGGAGATGAGAAGGTTATTGAAATGTGGCACATTGAAACGGGTGAGCGTGAAGCCCTTTTTGAGGAAGTTGCCAAGCAGTTTGAAGAAGAAAATGACGGTGTGAAAGTGAAGTTGTTGCAAGCGCCAAATGATGCATACAAACAGAAGTTAGCTGTTTCCATGTCGGGAGGTAATCCGCCAGATATTTTCCAGAGCTGGGGCGGCGGATGGCTGAAGCATTTCGTTGATCAGGGAAATGTTGAAGATATTACGGCGAATGTGGATCAGGACCATTACTTGGAGATGGCGTTAAATAACGGAACGTTTGATGACAAGGTATATGGTGTGCCTATGGGATTATCGCTTGATGTCATCTTTTATAATAAGGAAATTTTCGAGAAATACAATCTTGAAGAACCGAAAACATATGAGGAATTTACCAATGTAATCAAGACGTTGAATGAGAATGATGTGACGCCTCTTGCGTTAACGAATAAAACAAAGTGGCCTGGAGCGTATTACTTAATGAACTTTGCGAGTCGTATTGGTGGACCCGATTTATTCGAGAGCGCATTTAACCGAGAGGGACGTGGATTTGATGACCCGGCATACGTTCAAGCGGGAGAATACATTCAGGAATTAGTTGAGATGGATGCTTTTAACAAAGGATTTAATGGCATTCCATATGATGAAGGGCGTGGCCGTCAGTTAATGTATTCTGGACAGGCTGCAATGATGGACATGACGATTTCCTTCTTAAATAATGTCCGTGAGGAAGCTCCAGATTTTGAGGAAAAGCTTGGTTTCTTCGTTTTTCCAACGATCCCTGGCGGTGAAGGGAATCAAACACAAGTTGGTGGTGCAACTGGGCCAGTGTGGTCAGTGGCATCAGAGTCAGAGCATCCTGAACTAGCTGCTGAATTTATTAAGGCACTTACAACTAAAGAAACCTCACAAAAGTTTACGGATCGAACAGGGACACTCACAGCTGTGAAGGGAGTAGTTCCGAAGGATGATTTTGTGAAAGAGTTTTATGAGGTGGCACAGAATGCTTCCCATATCCAAATGCCTTATGACCAAACACTACCTCCAGAGCTTGCTGAACTGCATAAAGACACCACGCAGGCACTCTTTGGCTTATCCATGACACCAGAAGAAGCGGCTAAGAAAATGGAAGCGAAGGCTGAAGAGCTTCTTGAATAAGAGAAAGAGGGGGCATCCCCTTTTTCTTATCATAGGGAGGGAGAGTGTTACACATGGAGACTGCTGAGGTGACGAGAAGAAGTAATACGGCCAGGGTTATGGCAGGAACGAAAAAACGAAATGTCAGGAAAGCCGTAACGATTGGACTGTTCACGGCACCTGCACTGATTGTTTATCTCGTTTATGTCGTATACCCTATTCTATCTACGCTCAGCTATAGCTTCTACAGCTGGGATGGAACAAGTGATAAAACGTTCATTGGCTTCGATAATTATATTCAATTATTCAATGATACGATTTTTTGGACATCGCTTACGAACAATGTCTGGGTTGTGTTGACATCCGTATTTGTTCAAATCCCTTTAGGTATGATTATGGCGCTGATGCTGTTTGCACCCATTAGAGGGATTCGATTATTTAGTAGTGTTTATTTTCTACCATTCTTAATGTCAACTGTTGCAATCGGGTTATTGTGGGTGTACATGTTTGATCCGATTAATGGCATCATTAATCAACTTGTGAACGTGCTAGGTTTTGAAAATGTAGCGTGGCTGAGTGATGATAATACGGCTATGATTGCCATTCTACTAGTTGTGGTATGGCAGTTCTCGCCATTCTACATGATTCTCTTTAAGGCTGCAATGGTAGGGATTGCAGAGGAACTCTATGAATCCGCACAAATTGACGGGGCGAATTCGTGGCAGAAATTCTTTCATATTACATTGCCTTTGCTTATGCCCACGATCGTTAGCTCATCGATTCTAGCGATAGTTGGATCACTTAAAGCGTTCGATATTTTCTACATTATGACCGGCGGTGGCCCGAACCATGCGACAGAGTTAATGGGAACATACATGTTTAAACAGGCGTTTATTAACTTCAATATGGGATATGCAAGTGCCATCGCGTTTATTATGTTTCTGATTGCGCTGGTTGTCACGGTTCTAATTCAGGTTGTTGATTATAACCGTAAGAAGAAAGGAGCTTTCTAATGGTTCAATCACTAAGAAAGGCGCCTTTATATCTAGTAGGTCTACTGCTTCTCGTATTTACTGGTTATCCATTTGTTTACATGATTTCGACTTCCTTAAAAGATCAGAGCACATTCTTTGAGAAGCCGTTCGCCATCTTTACTAGCATAAAACTAGGAAACTATGCTGATGTCTTTCAGATGGGATTAACACGATACTTCTTGAATAGTATTCTTGTTTCGGTTGTAGCTGTTGTGGCGGTTATGTTGATTGCCGCTCTTGCGAGTTACCCATTAAGCAGAATGAAATTTCGCTTGAACCGCGGATTGTTTCTTCTTTTTATTTCAGGAATGATGCTTCCGATTCATGCTACGTTAATTCCGATCTTCAAGTTGTCACAAGATATGGGATTATATGATTCATTGCTTGCCCTGATTGGACCATACATCGCATTCAGTCTACCGATTTCAATTTTTATTTTAACGCAATTCATGCAGGAAATTCCGAAGTCACTGGAAGAAGCAGCGAAGATCGATGGATGCTCCCATTTTGGAATCTTTTGGCGTATTATGCTTCCAATGCTAACACCTGCACTCATGACGGTTTTCATTTATAACTTTATCCATCTGTGGAATGAATTTATCTTTGCGCTTGTCCTTGTTTCCAGTCCGGAAAATATGACATTGCCATTAGGATTACAGGACTTCTATGGGGAATTCTCAGTCAACGTACCAGGTTTGATGGCAGCGTTATCATTGGCAAGTCTACCAATGCTCGTTGTGTACTTGTTCTCGCAAGAAAAAGTTGTTAAAGGACTAACAGGTGGAGCGGTAAAAGGATAGAGAGGTTTAAAAGGAGTGAGAGAAGTTGGACAAAATTAGAATTGGTGTGATTGGCTGCGGAAATATTAGCGATATTTATTTAACGAACCTTCGAGAACTGGAGAGTCTTGAAGTGGTTGCAGTAGCCGATCTGAATCATGAGAAAGCAGTTGAGAAAGCGAATAAATACGGGATTGATCTAGTGCTCGGGGTAGATGAATTACTTGATGATGATGCGATTGATCTCGTTCTTAATTTAACTATTCCGGCGGCACATGCAGAGATCAGTTTACGTGTAATAGAAGCAGGAAAGCATGTCTATTCAGAGAAACCGCTCGCGATTACGCTTGAGGATGGCAGAAAAGTGTTAGCGAAGGCTGAAGAGAAGGGTCTCTTAGTCGGATCGGCTCCGGACACATTTCTGGGTGGGGGTCTTCAGACATGCAAGAAGCTCATTCAGGACGGCGCAATCGGAGAACCAATTGCTGCGACAGCATTTATGATGGGGCATGGTCCTGAGAGCTGGCATCCAGATCCGGAATTCTTCTATCGTGCTGGTGCCGGACCAATGTTTGATATGGGTCCTTATTATTTATCGGTTCTTATCAATTTAATTGGACCTGTTCAGCGTCTCACTGGATCGACGCGAGTGACGTCACCTGAACGGACGATTACAAGCGAGCCAAAGTACGGTCAGAAAATTAAGGTGGAGACGCCTACGCATGTAGCGGGGATTCTGGACTTCGAAAATGGTGCGATTGGAACGCTGATTACGAGCTTTGATGTGTGGGGATCTAAAACACACTTTATAGAAATCTATGGAACGAAAGGTTCACTGAGTGTACCCGATCCGAATACGTTCGGCGGACAAGTGCTCTTGAGGAAACCTGGTGAAGTAGAATGGTCTGAAATTGCTATTACCCATGGCTCTATTGATAATAGTCGCGGAATCGGTGTAATCGATATGGTAGATGCTTTGAAAAATAGGCGGCCGCATCGAGCAAATGGAGAACTTGCTTATCATATACTGGAAACCATGCATGGCATTCATGAATCGTCAATAAAAGGTGAGCATTACCGGATGACAAGCACGTGCCGTCAACCTGAAGCACTTCCGAGTGAAATTACAAAATGAAAGAGGGATGGAGATGCAGAAAATGAAAGTAGCTATTATCGGATGCGGAAGTATTGCAAGGCGACGTCACTTACCGGAATATCGGTCTCATAAACAGGTTGAAATCGTAGCGGTTTGTGATGTTGTGAAGGACCGTGCTGAGGAAATGGCGAGGGAATATGGCGGGGTGGCCTATACGGATTATCGTGATTTATTAGAGGATAATAAAATCGATGCAGTAAGTGTATGTCTACCAAACTCTTTGCATGCCCCTGTTTCCATTGCTGCATCAAATGCAGGGAAGCATGTGTTGTGTGAGAAGCCGATGGCGACCTCACGTGAAGAAGCTGAATCTATGATTCGGGCTGCAAAGGCAAATGACAAAAAACTGATGATTGCTCATAACCAACGGTTTGTAGATTCTCATGTGAAAGCAAAAGAGCTGATTGAAAGTGGAAAAGTTGGTAAGATCTATAGCTTTCGGACTACATTCGGCCACCCGGGACCTGAGAGCTGGAGCATTGATGGAGCGACTAGCTGGTTTTTCGATAAAGAAAGAGCATTTATTGGTGCCATGGGGGACCTTGGTGTACATAAATCAGATTTGTTGAGATACCTTCTTGGAGAAATTGTTGAAGTAGGAGCATTTGTTGGAACGAATGCCAAGGAAAATACAAATGTGGATGACAACGCAGTATGTATTCTTAAGACCGAAACAGGTGTTGTAGGTACTCTAGCAGCTAGCTGGTCTTATGTATCAGGCGGGGACAATTCTACGATTATTTATGGTGAAAATGCTGTTCTGCGTCTTGAAGATGACCCGGACTATTCATTAGTTGTTGAGTATAAGAACGGTGACGTGGTAAAGAATAAACTCCAAAAAATCCAGACGAACGAAGAAGGTGGACAACTGAATACCCATGTGATTGAGAAGTTTGTGGATTGCATTGTAAATGATGAAGTTCCAAAAGTGAGTGGGGAAGAAGGAATGAAGTCATTGGACGTTATCCTGGCTGCGCTTGAAGCGAATGAAACCGGTCGTGTTGTTAAGGTGGATGTTGGTAGAGCTGTGGTTTAGAGAGTCAGGGGAAGGTCCTCATGATTCATTTCAAAGTATGTAAAGGTAAAGTAGAGCTAGGACGATATCTGCACGAATAATTAGCTTTCCTTGTTTTATGAATACAAGTGAATCAACAGTCCCGTACTGCTAATCCCTTAAAGAAAAGGGCGAAACCATCTTGGTTTTGCCCTTTTCTGTACCAACCCATTCTAAAACTCCCGATCGATCTCCCGCAACTTATCATAAGACTCCTTCAAATGATCAGGAACAAACTTCCGCCCGAATTCCCAGGCGTTCTCTTCAATTTCAGCGAGAAGCTTTTGCTGAACTTCCTCATCTTCGTACATTAAGATCCTCAAGTCATGCCTGTGCTTTTTAAAGTCTAAATAATATCCGATCTCGTGGTAGAGAAGGAGTAGAGCGATATTTTCTTCGTTTTCTTTTAGTTTAAAGTTTACTTTTGCTTGGTACCCGTTGATTTGTAAATAGTTAAATTTAATCGTGTTCGTTGATACGTTATAGCTCATTGGAGCGTTTAGCTCGTTATTGAATTCATAATTGATCGCTAAATCGTGTTCTTCCAACGTGTCTTTAATAATTTTTTCGACATCCCATATATATAACATGTTTCTTAATCACTACCTTTTTGTAAAGCTATCTTGTTAATGCACTATTTTAAACCATCCTACGCTATCCTACCACTATTTTTGGGTAGAAGAGCAGTAAATGAGTGGAACTGTTCCTCGTGATCAACTATAAAATTATAAACGGAGTATGATCGCTCATCTTTACTGTCTTCTCTACTCTTTCGTTACCCCTGATAATCATATAGCTAACTGTTTCTTTCCTTGTTGGCGCATAGTTCACGCTGTGTGATTGAAGAAGTTTTTCTGATAGAAACAGGCTAGTTAAATCGTTAACAGTTAATTGATAATAACCAGTGTTGTCCGGATCCGTCTTGCAGTTCTCTTCATTCTCCGTAATGTTAATCTTGCCTTTCCCTTTTAGTAGTAAAAGGCAATAGTCCTCATCAAGAAGATACGATTCGTTTGCTCTGGTATCACTGATTTCGAGCTTTTGCGAAATGATCGGAAGACTTTTAAAGAGAACTTCATTATGAGTTCCTTTTACAACATGTTTGTCTCCATCGATCGCAAACACGCTTTTTAACGCTGCGTTCCCATCTCCAGCATCCGTTTTGATTGCGTTGATCACTTTACCATCGACCCATTCTTGTTTGGAAGAGGAAGGCACTACTTCGAAGTATTCAATTGTTTCTTTTCCAATCCCAGCAATTAGTGTGACCGTGATCTTTCTCTTTTGTAACTTCTTCGTTTTCGAATTAAGGTGATCTAGGAAGTGATTTTTGGTTTTCATTGAATCATAGGGGATGGGGGTGTATTCGCTCTGTTTACATAGCAAATAGTTTCCGAATGATTGACTAGGGACAATGTCGTGTAGCCCTTTAAAATAGTGATGGATCGCCGTTAGTTCGTTGGAATGGTGGACCTTTGGAAGCAACCATAAATACGCCTCCATATAAAGACGAACGAGATTGATCTTTTCTCCTGAATTGATCGGAAGAGAGCCGCCAGTCCAATAGCTAAAGTTAGGAGGTGATCCTGCATTCGGTGTACACATGATGATCATTTGATCGATATCGTTACTGTAATAAGAGCTTTGCGCATAGGTTCGACTCACTAATCCCCCCATACTATGGCAAACAATGTGCACCTTCTTCTGTTTTGATATTTCCTTAGCTCTTTGGATCGATTCATATAAATAATGTTGTGCTGAATGACGAATAGGTTTTCGCCAATCGTAATAAGCGATGAATAGATTTTCCCCTTCAGTGAGCCCTAATTCCTTCTGGAGCAACTCGATAAAAGGCTTATAAACAATACCGGCAACACCAAAGTGCCAATCTCCAGTCCCTGGAATAATTTCATCACTCATTGAACCAAAAAGACCAGGTACAAATACAACAGGATACTCATTCTTCCTTCCAAGATGATGTAGGATTGTTCCTCGCCACCTTTATGCAGTAGAGTGTATTGTTATTAATCTATTTTTTAATTGGCTCAAAAAGACTTACGAATCAGAACTGAATTGTGCTAACGATTTGTAGGAGAGATAATGTGACATGATTGTTGTAGTGGATTTAAGTTCATGCAAAAATACTAATAATAATAAATATCAGATTAATTGGCATATTCCAAAAACGATTGTATTTTAGGGTTCTGAAAATTGAAAGGGGAAGTTAGGATGGATTCGATGTTTCTGATGAATAGTCTTTGGGTGATGTTTTCAGCAGTGCTTGTTATTTTGATGTTAGGTGGCTTTATTTTACTTGAAGCAGGGTCAACGCGAATGAAAAATGCCGGGCATATTGCGGGTAAGACCATCTTTACATTTGGGATATCCTCATTAGTGTTTTGGGCAGTTGGATATGGGTTGATTTTCGGTGAAGGAAATGCGTTCTTCGGATTAACGGACTTTTTCTATTCAGGTTATGAAATTGAAGGATTAGGGCTATCCGCACCTGTTTTCTTCTTATTCCAACTAGCGTTCGCGGGGATATCATTAACCATCGCATTTGGTGGCTTTGCCGAACGCGCGAAGTTAACTGCTTATATTCTGTTTGCGATTCTTTTCTCAGTTCTTGTCTATCCCGTTATTGCGCACTGGATTTGGGGTGGAGGCTGGTTAGCAGAGCATGGTAAACAAGACTTTGCTGGATCAACGGTCGTGCACTTAACAGGTGCAATGGGTGCTTTTGCTGCAACGATTCTCCTTAAACCTCGTATTGGGAAATACAACAAAGATGGATCTCCAAACAATATTGCCGGCCATAACCAGGTATTCACGGCACTTGGCGTGCTTGTTCTATGGGTAGGTTGGTTTGGATTTAATGCAGGTAGTACGTTATCTGCTGACGCAGCATTCTTTGGCTTTGTCGCTATGAACACCAACTTAGCAGCAGGTGCTGGAGCAGTAGCCGCTTTACTTGTCGCGTGGGCCGTAACAGGAAAAGCGGATGTGCCAACGATGTTAAACGGTGCATTAGCGGGATTAGTTGCAATTACAGCGTCTTGTGCTTTTGTCGACACGTGGGGTGCCGTCGTGATTGGATTAGTTGCGGGTATGATCGTGTTCTATAGCATGAGATTCTTTGAAAAACGTAAAGTGGACGATCCGATCTTTGCTTTATCCGTTCACGGGCTAGCTGGTGTTTGGGGTACGTTATCAACTGGGTTCTTTGCCACTCCAGAACTTGCAACGGTTGGTCAACCGGGACTTTTCTACGGTGGCGGTTTCACACAGCTGGGAGTTCAGGCACTAGGTGTTGGTGCTAGTGGTGCTTACGCATTTGTTGTATCGTTTATTCTTCTACTCATCATCAAGAAAGTACTCAACGGTTTACGTGTGAGTGAAGAAGAAGAAATCATTGGTCTTGATCTCAGTGAGCACGGTAGCTACGGCTATCCAGAATTGTTGCAAACAAACTACCAGTCAGACCAACAGCTAGGCAGCACAAAATCTAGTTAACTAGCTACCTATTTAACGGCAATGGAGGCTGGTCGTATGTATGATGGTTGTGACACTTATGAGGATCTAAGAAAAATGAGAGATAAACAAATAAAGCAAGTTGCTAAGAATCATACTGAGCTGAATCGCTTCCATGATGGGCTGATGACTCAAGTTGTTCAGCTTGCTCAAGAGAAAGTGAAAAAAGAGTGGGGTCCAGCCCCCTCTTCTTTTTCATTTTTTCTGATGGGAAGCGGAGGTCGGTTTGAACAAGCGTTATGGAGTGATCAAGATCATGGCATTGTTTATGAGAGTACAAGCGATGAGTCACATGATTATTTTCTCAACCTTGGCAAAGAAATTTCGGATGGATTAAATGTTGTGGGTTATGAACTTTGTGATGGACATGTAATGGCGTCAAATCCATTGTGGTGTAAATCATTCGAACAGTGGAAAGGTCAGCTTGACGGTTGGATGGAGGAAGAAACTTTCGAAGCTGTCCGCCATCTATTGATTTTTGTTGATGCGAGAGTGATCGTTGGGCGTGATGAGTTTATTGATGATTTAAAGAAAGAAATTCACTATAAAATGGACGAATCGCCGTATTTATTAAAGAGAATGTTGAAAAATACAATGCATGTTAAAAAGGGAGTCGGTGTATTCGGCCAGCTGCTCGCCGAAACACACGGTTCGCACGCTGGCGATGTTAATTTAAAACAGACCGCTTTCTTCCCCTATGTTAATGCAGTAAGGCTTCTTGCCTTAAAGGAGAGACTGATGAGTACGACTACGTTATCAAGACTCGCTTCTATTTCTGATCATACGCTCGGTCGCTCAGAACGGAGGGAGTATGAAGATAAATTTAGGAAGCTCTTACACTTTCGTCTAGAGTGCGGTAAACAAGAAAATTATGATGCCGTTCACTATGTGACGATCGACTCTCTTCCTAAAGAACAGAAGAAGGAACTAAAGGACATGATGAAAAAAGGAATTGAACTGTACAACCACACCAAAAAGGTAATCGAAAAAGGGTGTTCGTAAATGCGGATGAATCACATGATTCACTATTTAAAGCAGCTATCCGGAAAGGTCAATCCGAGTATGTACGCCTCGATGCAAGATCAGTCAAATCCTCATCATATTTCGATGTTAAGGCAAATGCAAAAAGAAATGAAAATGAAAAACACGTTAGAAGTTCCTTTAAATGAATTACGAGTTGTGGTCTTTGATCTTGAAACAACAGGATTTTATCCGAATAAAGGGGATGCAATACTCTCGATTGGGGCTGTGAAAGTAACCGGTGAAACAATCGAAAAGGATACTTTTTATTCGTTAGTCCAATCGAGTACAGCCCCTTCTGATGAGGTTACAACATTAACGGGAATTACAGAGGAAGATCTGGAATCAGCACCACCTCTTTCAGATGTACTGGCTCGTTTCTATCAGTTTATGAAGGGCCATACCTTAGTTGCGCATCATGCCAAGCATGAACAAGCTTTCATGCAGCATGCGAGTTGGAGTTTAATGCGCGCTAATTTTGATCATCGCATTGTAGATACTTCTTTTTTAATAAGAATTGTTGATCCGGAGCAAAGAGGGTATCAATTGGAAGACTGCTGTGCAAATTGCGGAGTCGAAGTCAAAGACCGCCATCATGCATTAGGAGACGCCAAAATGACTGCAGATCTTTGGAGTTATTATGTGAAAAAAGTTCAGGAGCTAGGGTTTACGAACTTGCGTGAGGTGTATGAGCGTGTGGCGAGGATGGGATAATGGAATTTAGAATCAAAAATCGAAAATGAATAGTCATAGGAACCAGGGAGCTAATCAATGACATGATGAACTCGCCTGGTTTTTGCATGTGTCTTTATGATTAGTTAGCTTTAGCTTTGTTGCTAAACACAGTTGCTGTTACAAAAGTTATTAGATGCAGTGCCCATATACATATTAAAGCTATATAGATCCCTTGTCGAAGAGAGGACAACTCACTCCAATTCGCTCCAAAGCCTATTTGACTCAATATAATTAGTATAAGACTAATCGATATAACCAGTTGACTTATCCATTGCTTTTTCACGAGTACCTCCTAAAGTGACTAGTTGGATGTGAAGTTGAGTCAGGGGAAAGATCTATATTATCACAAAGAGGTGGTGAATATGTTAAAAAGAGGTAATTTTGTTAATAGTGAGTTTCTCATTCATTCAATATAGAATAAAAAAAAGTATCTTTGTCTGCATATATGTGAGACAAACAAGCGAAGCGGGTGGTTTTTGTGCATGAACATATAATCAATGTGATTAAACAAACGGAAAAGGATCATGATATTAAAATCCTTTATGCTTGTGAAGCGGGAAGTAGAGCATGGGGGTTACCTTCTAAGCATTCTGATTACGATGTTCGGTTTATTTACTTACATAAGAAAAATTGGTACTTGTCGATCGATCAAGAAAGAGATGTGATCGAAGTCCCGAATCGGGACGAGGTGTCAATTCCGGTTGATGATGGATTGGATATGAGCGGCTGGGAGCTTACAAAAGCACTTAAACTGTTCCGAAAGTCGAATCCACCTTTGCTGGAATGGTTACATTCAACTATTGTTTACCATGAACCCTTTTCGACGGCTGAGCAGATCAGAGACTTGGCACAAACGATTTTCTCACCTAGGTCTTGTTTGTATCATTACGTAAACATGGCGAAAGGGAATTTTCGTGAGTGTCTGAAGAGAGAAGACGTTCGGATTAAGATGTATTTCAATGTCCTGCGACCTGTTCTTGCTGGCAATTGGATTAAAAAGTATCAATCGATCCCGCCAATTGGGTTTGAAGAACTAGTTGAAGATGCTTCGCTTCCTACAGAGCTCAAGGAAGCTATTATGAATTTGTTGAAACGTAAACGAGCTGGTGAGGAATGGATTGTTGAACCGAGAATTAATCTGATCAAAACCTACTTACAGAAAGAGATTGAGCAATTAGAAGCTTATGCAAAAACGTTAGATGTTGAGATAGAGGATCCGACAGAACAACTGAATGGTCTTTTTAGGAGAACGTTAGAAGAGGTTTGGGGATAACATAGAGTGGACCTTCCATCAATTTGCTGAAAGTGATGGAAGGTTCTTCTTTTTGAACCGATATGGAAAAAGAGTCGCGCTATCTTAATCATTTCTAGCAGCGAAACGGTGGAGGATTTTTGTGGTTCTTACATGTGTTATATTACTTAAGTTAATCCAATTTACGGAAATTTTGGTGGTTCAAAACTAAAAAGTGAAATTTTTGAACCGATTTTAGAAAGCAAATCGTCTATCAGGTAGGTTAATCCAGGGGGGAGCTAGTTGGGGGAGAAGAAACGGGAGAACAGGAATGAGAGAAATGAATTATTAAGGGAGTTAATTGATGATTATGCTGAGCAGATCAAGCGACTTGCTTATACATATGTGAAAAATTGGGCGGTAGCGGATGATATCACGCAGGAAGTGTTTATATCCTGTTTTAAAAACATAGATCATTTTAGGGGAGACAGTAGCTATAAAACCTGGCTGTTCAAAATTACCGTCAATCGCTGTAAAGATTATTTGAAGAGCAAGTGGTTTAGGGCCATAATGCCTCTTCGCAGTGAGGAAAAGTTGAAAACAGTAGGTAGTCTTGATGACGGTCTTATTCAAAAAAGTGAAGGGGAAGAAATTTCTCAGAAAGTGCTTTCGCTTTCGATTAAATATCGAGAAGTGATTATTTTGTTCTATTATGAGGACCTAAGCATTCAAGAAATAGAACAGTTAACAGGTGTTAAAACAGAGACAATAAAAACTAGATTAAGGCGTGCCAAATTACAACTTCGTGAGCTTTATAAGGAGGTTGAATAAATGGATGAAAAGCTAAAAAACCTTCGGAGTAAAATGGATGAAACGGTGCTGAGGAAGGGTGAGGTAAGTAGAGTGGATAAGGAGCGGATCTATCAAGCGGTTATTCATTCGAAGAAGCCGAAGCGGAAAGGTGCGCGATTCGTGCCTGTTCTTTCTATTGCTTCATGTTTTATTCTTCTTATCATCTTTACTTCATATGGGTATTCAAACAATATCTTGAAAAAACAAATAGGTGATAAGGAAAGATCTGAAGAGATGACTCGTATGAGCGAAACTGAGGATTCGGAAGCAAGTAAATTACCCGATGGGGAGAAGTTACCATTATCTCCATCAGAAAATACAACCAATGAACGTGATTCAATTCCATCAGAAGAGCATTTCATAAATACTATTCACGGCATGACACACCAGAAAGTTTTTGCGGATGAAAAGTGGACACTCGTTGAATTGACGGATAAGCGCATTGTTGAGATGTTGGAAGTTCTAGAAAGAATAAAAGGACAGGGAACCTATGAACATTATGACTTCTACTACGAGACATTAACTCAATGGAAGAAAGGGAATTTCGAAAACGCTGTGGATGTTCATAATCAAATTTGGAGGTGGAATGGCGGTACAAAGGGCAAAGCGACACGGTTGTTAACTGATGAAGAGGAACAAGAATTTATAGAATTGCACTATAAATAATTAAGGAGTTGTCTAATTAAATGCCATCAACCAAAACGTTACTACTATCCATAACCATCATTGTCATCCTTACTCTAGGCCTTACTTACTGGTTGATCTCAGATCTGAACACAAACTTAATGGAAGAAAAGGGTGTAACAAAGCAGTCCGGGGAGGAGTCAGAAGAGGAGATTGATCCAGAGCGCTACGTCGATGACGGAACAAATTCAACAGCTGATGACAACATACCTACTGAGAACCATTTTATTAAGACCCTTCACGGCATGACACACCAAAAAGTTTTTGCGGATGAGAAGTGGACGCTCGTTGAAATGACGGATAAGCGCATTGATGATATGCTCTCGATTCTCGATAAAGTAAAAGATACAGGACAATATGAACATTATGATTTATACGACAAAGCCTTAACACAATGGAAGAATGGTAATTTTGACAATGCTGTAGACATTCATAATCAGCTCTGGAGTATGAAAGGCGGTACAGTAGGAAGAGCGGATCGCTTACTGACAGCTGAAGAGGAGCAAGCGTTTGTCGAAGAGCATTACAACTAAAAGTAATTGATAATGATAACTTATTAGATTGAAAAGGATGGGATTAAATATGATGAAGCTAGAAGTTTCCGAAACGGAAAAGTCCGTTTTCCTTGATGGACTGCGATTGTGGTATGACAAAAAAAGCGGTGGGATTCACCTCAAAGTTCCAGGAGTGAAAGAACTTCACTATGTGAAAAAGGGTTCAGACCTCTATGAGCCGTTGCTTCAAGAGGTGAAGAGGGTTTCGAAAGACGACTAAATAGATGGTGCATTGGAAGTTAAACAAACGTTTGATTACCTTTTTATCTCTGAGAGAATAATAGAAACGAAAACAATGAGTTTCAGAAGAAAGCGGTGAAAATATGAGTCAAAAGCAAGGTTTGTTGCTTGGAATAGCGATAGGTGTTGCATTAGCGCTTGGATTTAACATGGGACAAGCCCTGACTGGAAATACAGTCATAAGCATCGCAATTGCAATAGTCGCAGGACTACTTGCTCGTTTTGTGGGGTATTCCATCATTAATAGAATGAAGTAAGTGCTTTACATAGTAAGGGGATAGAGATGAAAATGGACAAAGACAATTTGAAAAAGAGACGTAGTAAAATTGTGATGGGAATCATTTATATTGCCTTAATAGGAGGCTTCTTTTTGTTGATGTTCGACTCCAATTCCGATAATAACCTTATTGCAACTGGGCTTTTCGTGGTGTACGTTTTTATTCTCAGTCTACGTGGTGCGATACGGGAACGAGCAGAGGGTAACAAAAAGCGTGCTCTACTCTATTTTGGCATGTCCGGCAGCTTGGCTATTGCAATTATTGCATTGGCCGTGAATTATGTGACCATCACTAGCTGATGATTATGATATATTGTCCATAATCCCAATTTATTGTCCAAAATCGGAATATATTAGCTAAACTGAGATTATATTAGCCAAATTCGAGATTTATTAGCCAAACCCCCGCAACAATCAATAAAGCCTGTGGTTCGTGGATATGCCTCCACGAACCACAGGCTTTATTTGCATCTAGGTGCTGTGTTTCTCTTATGTAGGGAAACGCAGCTATTTAGGCACCGCCACCGCCATCTCCACCGCAGCCTCCACCAAAGCCACCGCCACTATCACAATCTGAACTGTGATGTACACTACTAGTATAGGTTGAATGATCCGTTCCACCTGAAGAACGACGAGTGGAAGACGCCTTAGAAGTCCCAACTGCAATAAAAACAATCACTAGCAAAATCACAAAAAATGCTGTCATGTTCATTCCCCCTTTTTTATGAATACGTTTTACTAGTCTATAAAGTTTCAGAATTCATTACAAATGTTGGGAGAAGGATAAAGGAAGGGTCAACCAAGGTGAATTGCAATATTAATCACGTTGGTGGGAAATAAACAAGTAGTAAAGTCCTTATTTTTAGAAAAAACTGATAATTAACCTTGCTATTTTTGATTCCAATAGATTATAATTCATACTATCGAAAGCGCTTTCGTTATTACCTGTATTTTATGTTCTCGAAAAAAAGCTAGTAAGGATAAAACATTGAGGATCTTTAATTATTGCTTAATAACTATTGGATCGCCTGGTACATAACATCTATGCTTACGAACTTAATAAAGGAAACCAATACGAAGAGAAGTGTCTATAAGAGCAAGAACGTACAATAAGATGATTTGGTGTTCTCATTGTTTTTTCTTTTTATAAGGATATGTTAGTTTATATTGTTGCTGTTTCAACTATTGCCTATTTCGAGTGAAACCTTAGTTTCATAGACGTAAATGAGCCTTTGAAGATCAGCACAATACATTAACATACCTTCTTTTTTTTGAGAAAGTTCTATCTAATTGTTTCTTTTTTTACAACAAATCGAAACCGCTTTCGATAGTGGATTGAAAGATCAGAACGGAAACTTAAGGTGAAACGGAGAAGGGTTATCGTCGCTCTTTTGGAAAGCGCTTTCCTAATGCTCTGATTATTGGAGGTGATGGGTTTCTGACAAGGGTTGTCTGCTAGCCCTAATAGAAAAACTAGAATCGTAGTTTTAATAAATTGGAGGGAAAAATGGATGAAATTAAAAGGTATTAGTTGGTTACTGGCCATTTTACTAGTAGCACCAAGCTTTAGCATTCCTGTTAATGCGAATGAACAAAGTAGTGATGAAATAGTATTAGTAGACTTTGATGAAAGTGGAAACTCGTATGTTGTTGAGGGCTTTGGAGGAGCAACAGCGACGATTAAAGAAGATCATGATGCTGCTTCAAATCATGTGGTAGAAGTAGTGAAAGGTGAGGGGGCTGCAACATGGGCTGGAACGACCTTTGGAAATGCAGCGAATAACACAATTTCTCCTATCCCTTTCTCAGAATCGGATACGAACATGTCAGTTCGCGTATTTTCACCGGATAAAGGGATTGAAGTAAGACTTAAGGTTGAAGAAAAAGGCGATCCTACTCATTCAGGTGAAACGAGTGCGGTAACGACGAAATCAAATGAATGGGAAACACTCGTGTTTGATTTTGCGAATCAGTCTAAAGGAACAGAAGCATTAAATTTAAATTATACGTTTAACATGGTTTCCATCTTTTTTGATTTTGGAAAAGAAGGAACTGGGAAAACGTATTCCTTTGATGATTTGACGTTCTTAGGACAAGTTTCCACTCCTCCTGATGGTGAACCGAGTGCAGAGCAGGATTGGGAATTAGTTTGGAATGATGAGTTTGAAGGGACAGAACTGGACACATCGAAATGGAAATATGGCATAGGAAATGGTTTCTATAGTGGCGATCAGTGGGTAAGTGGCTGGGGAAATAATGAGTCACAATATTACGCTGAAGATAATGTGAAATTGGAAGACGGCAAGCTGATTATTGAAGCGAGAGAAGAAGCGGCTAGTGATGAGCATGGTACCTATGATCATACGTCAGGGAAAATTGTAACGGAAGATTTGTTTAGCCAAGCTTATGGAAAGTTCGAAGCAAGAATGAAGCTTCCTGAAGGACAAGGTTATTGGCCAGCATTTTGGATGATGCCTCAAGATGACGTTTATGGTGGCTGGGCAGCTTCAGGTGAAATCGACATTATGGAAAATAGAGGTTCTGAAACGAATAAAGTCGGAGCGGCGATCCATTATGGTGATTTATGGCCAAAAAATTCATACTCAGCGGGAGAGTACGAGTTTCCTGAAGGGCAATCGACGACGGACTTTAATGTTTATAGTGTGGAGTGGGAACCAGGTGAAATTCGTTGGTATGTGAATGATGAATTGTATACAACGCAAACCGAGTGGCACACAGCGAACGGCGACTATCCAGCACCATTTGACCAAGAATTTTATATGATTTTGAATCTGGCAGTTGGTGGCTGGTACGGTGGCGAACCTGATGAAACGACAGGATTCCCAGGTCAAATGGAAGTAGACTATGTCAGAGTGTATGAAGATCTGGCAGCTGACTATCCAGAACCAGGCGAACCTACTAATCCTGGAGATGGTGAAGAGCCAGGAGATGGTGCGGATCCAGTAGATGAGTCGAAGGATTGGAAAGAAGTTGGCGATAGCTTAATCGTTGATGGAACATTTGAAGCAACATCAGAGTTTGGTGATGAAAAAACGCCCAAAGTATGGAACGTTTTCAACTTAGGAGACTATGAAACATGGGCAGGATTAGCTGACTTCTCCATTGAAAATGAAGAGTTAAAAGCTGAAGTTCAAAAAGTTGGTTGGGATTGGTGGCATATTCAGTTGATGCAAGATGTTACTGTTCCAAGTGGTATCTATAAAGTTGAATTTGACATGAGAAGTGAACGTGATCGCGATGTGAGTGTTGAGCTTGTAGGATCAGAATCAGGCATTAAGGAATTTGATGTAGGAAGCACAATGGAAACATATGAAACGTACATCAAAGTAGGATCTGATGGTGATTACAGCTTAATGTTTGGATTAGGAAGAGGAGAAAATGATCCTGAACTTGCAGTACCTTATGATGTTTTTATCGACAATGTGAGATTAGTAGAAGTAGTTGAAGAAACAGAATCAGAAGAAGTAGAGTTTAAGAGAATTTCTGGTGATGATCGATACGAAACATCTAGAGCCTTTTCAGAACAGCTTCCATCCAACTCGTTGGACACAGTCATTCTGGCTTCTGGATTAGACTTTCCAGATGCCTTAGCTGGTGGGGTTCTAAATAATAAGTTGAATGGGAATGTACTCCTTGTAAACGATAGCGAATCCGTTATCAAACAACAACTGAAAGAGGCGAAACGTGTACTAAAAGAAGACGGGAAAGTGGTTATTTTAGGAGAGAAAGCTGCGGTTTCAAAGAAAGTCGAAGATGCTTTTGCAAAAGCATTCCCTGTCGAACGTCTTGGTGGTGATACTCGTTATCAAACAGCATTGAAAATCGCTGACAAAGTGAATGACAATCCTGATGAAGTAATAGTAGCGTACGGATTAGATTTTGCAGATGCGCTTAGCATCGTACCATATGCTACTGAAAAAGAAATTCCAATCGTTCTAAATACGAAAGGGAATCATCTTCAAGAAGATGTAGCTAAGTACATGACTCAGAATAAAAACACGTTGAAAAAAGTAACGATCATTGGTGGGACAGAGGTCGTTCCAACAGCAGTAGAAAAAGAATTAAAAAAGCTTGGTATTAAAACCATTGAGCGAATTTCTGGGGAAACGCGGTATATGACGTCACTGGAAATTGCCAAGAAACTTTATCCTGAAACAGATGCGATCGCTTTAACAAATGCTTATAGCTTTGCAGATGCTTTGAGTGGCTCGCGCTTTGCATTTGATCATCATCTTCCAGTCATACTGACAGACAAAGATGAAGTCAAAAAAGAAGTTAGGAATCACCTAAAAGGAAAAGTGAAGTCCATCTATCTTTATGGTGGAGAAAGCGTCATTTCAGAGTCACTGAAAGAACAATTTAAGAAGTAATTCATTCGCAACTTCCTTTCTATCAGGGAGTTGCGTTTTTAAGATTAGCCGGTTTCACCGTGCAGAAAAACAGGTGAGCTACTTATTCGTACAAGTAGCTCACCTGTTTTTTTAGACGTAAGCAAGCGAATGATAAGCTCCATCCCGATGATTTCTTACTGTGTGATGTTCAACAACGCTGCATACGTATTAATACGACCTCTTTCATAGAGTGTTCCTGTTCCGGCAAGTGGAACGGTTGTCGTCTCAATGGCATTCTGAACGGTGTTCACGTTCGGTTCTAATGAAAGCATTAGTGCAGCTAGTCCACTTACAAAAGGAGCAGCCATCGATGTGCCAGCTAATGAACCGTAACTAGTTTGTCCTGATGTGTTTGGGTAGGTTGGTAGAGTAGAGAGGATATCGATTCCAGGAGCGGCTACATCAACCCAGGAAGAGCCGTAATTTGAGAATGGTGCCTTCGTATCGTCTCGATTTAAGGCTGCTACGCTAAGGCATTCGGGATATGCGGCTGGATAGAAGAGGGTGTTTGAATCATTGTTTCCAGCAGCTGCAACGATCAACACGCCATTGTTTTTTGCGTATTGCACAGCATTTTGAAGGGTTGTACTAAATAACGTACCGCCAAGACTCATGTTAATGACCTTTGCGCCATTATCTGTAGCGTAGATGACACCTTGAGCGATATCACTAAACGATCCTCCGCCACTATCGTCTAATACTTTAATATTCATGATTCTAGGATTAATCGCCATTCCAGCAATACCGAGATTGTTTTTTGTTGTAGCTGCGGCAATTCCGGCTACGTGTGTTCCATGACCATGTAAATCTTCAGCTGTAGAAGAAGCTGAGAAGTTCTGACTTAATACGATCTTGTCCACTAAATCAGGATGGTTCGTTTGAATGCCGGTATCTAGAATCGCGATATTAACGAGAGTTGATCCACGGGTAATGTTCCATGCCCTTACCGAGTTAATCTTTAGAAGCCCCCACTGTTGAGGGAAAAGAGGATCATTGGGTGTCAATTGTGCATTAAGAATACCAACATATTCTACATAGTCAACTCCAGAGAAATTGGAGAGGATCGTCATTTTAATGTTTAAGAGAGCAGGAGCAACTGAAACGGTATAAACTTTCAGTGCGGGGATTTCACTTAGAAGAGTAAGACCTCCAACATGTTCGATAATTTCCAAGGCGCGGTTTCGTGAAACGCCAGGTATAAATCCAATAATAAATCGATCTGGAAAATAATCCATCGTATTAGGTAACACCTCCTGTATTTGTAAGGCATTACTAGTTTATTCAATAGATTACGAGATGATCGTAATAGTAGAAGAAATAGGTGTGAGTCATGAAAGAATACGGGAATCAGTACTAGAACATAGAAAAACCAGGAGAGCTATCTATCAAGCTCACCTGGTTCAACGTGTTTAATTACTAGATTTTGTTTACTTACTTCGCATAAGTCTCCTTAATAATCGGTACTGATAAAGCACCTACAACAAGTAAAACACCTGAAAGCAAGATCATGAACGGCATGGAAGATCCGATTAATGGGAACAACACGAAACTTAGAAGAGAGGCAATGATTTGTGGCAAACAAATACTACCGTTAAACAGTCCAAGGTAAGTTCCCATATTCTTTCCTTTCAGTGCATTCGTCAAGATCGTGAATGGGAATGTCATCATGGCTGCCCATGCGATCCCAATCAAGGTAAAGGAAACAACCAATGCCCACTGATTGTGAATGAAGAAGACGGAACCAAATCCGATCCCACCTAAGAATAAGCTGATCGCATAAAATGGTTTTCTCTGATTGTTTGGCATACGAGATAGTACAAGTGACCAGATAACAGCGCCAATTGATTGAACGGCTGTCATAATACCAAACCAGTTCCCTGCATCTTGATAAGCTGCGCTCGCAGGATCACTCGTATTCCAGACGTTCAGGGCAATGGCTCCTGTTCCGTACGTCCATAAGTATTGAAAACCCATCCAACAGAATAACTGAACAAGTGTAACGGTCCAGAACACTTTTGGAGCGCTTCCAAGTAATTTGAAAAGGTTTGCTTTTTCTTTCGTAGATTCCTTTGAAATTCCGTGATACATAGCATACTCATCTGGATCATACTCTCTCACTTTAAAGACTGTAATAAGACTGCAAATGATGAGAACAGCTGCACCAGCGTAGAATGAAATAACAACAGATTGTGGAATAACACCTTTTGGAGCACTATTTGACACACCAATAACGGTTAGTGCAAAAGGGAAAATACTTGCTAATACAGCACCACTGTTTGATAGAAAGCTTTGGATCGAATAAGCAAATCCTTTTTGCTCTTTGTTAACCATGTCGCCAACCATCATTTTAAAAGGTTGCATTGCCATGTTTGATGATACATCCATAAACAGAATGGCAATGGCTCCAAATGTCATGGCTGTTACAGCACTAAATCCAAAACTACCTGAGTTAGGAAGTAGACACATCACAATAACAGCAACAACAGCTCCAACTAGTAAATAAGGTATCCGTCTGCCAAGCCTCGGCATCCAGGTCCGGTCAGAGAAATAACCAACTAACGGTTGGACAATTAGACCTGCAAGGGGTGGCAGGATAAAGAATAATCCTAAATTATGAGGATCTGCCCCAAGTGTTTGGAAAATACGTCCCATATTCGCGCTTTGCAGTGAGAATGCCATTTGCACACCTAGAAAACCGAAACTAATTAACCAAATTGTGCTGATTGGTAGGGATGGTAATTCTTTTTGATATCTTTTTTCGCTGGATTCAACAACTCTTTCTTCTAACATTTAATTCCCTCCTGTGACGTAACGAATAGATGAAACGGATATTCATCGAAGCGTTTACAGTTTTATTGCAATCGTTTGCACATAACTGAAAAATAATGCGCTTTTCAATTGCTTTTAACATCGTTTACTAACGCAGTGTAAAGGTAGATTTCCTAACTTAGTCAGAAAAACACTTATGTAATACCTGTTCAATTAACAAGAAATACATGCTTATTATTGGTAAAAAATTATACTTGAAAAGTATATACTATAGTAATGCGTTTAAGCAACCGTTTGCACAAAGATTTATCAGAATTAGTTTTGAGGATGCCTATATTTCTTCTCTTGTTTAACAAAAAACCACACCCCTCTAATGTACTATTCATCTCGCGTTCATTAAGCTAATTCCCATGTAAAACGAACTATTTACCAAAAAATACCTAGTTCAAACGTTTTGTTTTAAAAGTAATCAAAAGGTAGAGGCGACGAAAAACGAGAAATACTCAGTTGTAGACTTTTAAAACTGAGGAGGAATCAAATGAGTCGAAAGAAGAAAATGACGTACGTATGTAGCACGCTGTTATTGTCATCTGTCCTAGTAAGTCCTGCAATGGCGGCGCCAAGTGAGCAGCGTGCGGAAGCGCAAACTCAACAATACGCCACATCTGCTTTTATTAGTCATGCGGAGTTGAGTAAGAAGCTAAAGCAGATTGATAAGAGCAGCCAGGGACAAGTTCAAGTAGATGTAGTGGGATACTCGAATCAGGGGCGTGAAATCTACAAAGCAACTGTTGGTTCAGGAGACAAAGTGATCTTATTGCAAAGTGAGATTCATGGGAATGAGAAAACCGGGACGGCTGCGCTATTGAAGATTTTGCAGCAGCTAGGCTCGAATTCTCCAGAAGCTGAGAAAATCAGAAGTGAAGTGACGATCGTTGCGATGCCGATGGTGAATCCTGATGCAACGGAATTAAATCGACGTGGTAATGATATGTCGTGGAGCGAAGTTGTTGAAGATTTTCCACAGCTAGCTAGTGCGTCACCTTCTTGGAACTATTACACGTATACAAACCAATATTGGAATTATGCTTCGAACCCTGGCTTTGACGTGAACCGGGATTTCAATCCAGATCTCGATTATGAGCCTCAACCTGAAGATTTTCCAAATAACTCATCCAATCCAGGGTGGTACATTACCCCTGAAGCCCAAACAGTCCGTGATGTTTATAAAGGATTGATGAATGACTATGGCAAAGTGGATGTATTTGTCGACTTGCATCACCAGGGTGAGTACTATGTGGAAGGGACAGATGATAAAGTAACGCTCTCGATTTCAGGAGACTTTATTCCTGATCCTGATAGTGCTGAAGGAGCAAAATATAGCGAGTACGCAGATACATATGATGGTGAATTCTCAAAACAGTTAAATGTAGCTGCTTATAACGCCTTACAGGAGAGGGGTAATTCTCCATTTGATAACATTACACTTTATCCACAAAATCTTGATTTACCTGGTACAGCACTTGGTTCTTTTGCGCTAAATGGAAGTGGCGCTGTGCTGTTTGAAGTTACGGGGCAAACGCAAAGCTATGGACAAAAGAAAATTGGTCAATTGGTTAAAGTGGTTGAACTTGGCCTTTACGGAATTATTGATGGCATCACGAGTGGTGATGTGTATTCGATTAATCCTGAAGAATATGACGATATCCCACTAACAGATCGCGATCAGGATTATGGTCATTAAATTGTTTTGAAAAATAAGTGCGATTTTATTTCTAGGAGGATGAATGTGAAAAAACAAATTCTACCGTTAACAGTAGCGGGAACGATGCTGGTGTCAGGGTCATTCCTAACAGGAAATACGGTACTAGCTGGAGATAATGGACCTAATGGACCGAACTATGGTGGCAATGAAACGATCAAGAATGAACGACTTCACTCTTATGAAGAGATGGTAAGCTTTCTAGAAAAAGTAGACAAGCGCTCTGAAGCTCTTGAATTAGAAGTCTACGGTCAATCAGTGAAAGGGAGAGATTTGTACCTCGCTAAGTTTGGAACTATGAACGAAGACAACCCAACAATACTTTTCTTAACCCAGCAGCACGGGAATGAGGCTTTAACGACAGAAGGCGCTCTTGAAATGATTAAGTATTTGTCTTCGAATGGGAAGAATGTACAAGATATTTTAGAGAATGTGAATGTTCTAATCGCTCCACGTTTAAACGTGGATGGAGCAGAAGGGGATGTTGATTTCTCATTAGAAGACTACGTCTCTGGAACTCATACTCGATATAATGCGAATGGAGTCGATCTTAATCGTGATCACGTGGATCGTGAACAGCCAGAAACGAAGGCGTTGCACGAGAACATATTGCAGAAATATCAACCGGATTACATGATTGATCTCCATCATCAGGGAACGCAAACGACGCTCGGTGACACAGGAGAACTCGTCTCTGGGTCAATTCTTTATCCAACGAACGAGAGTGTTGATCCTACTGTAGTAGAGCAATCCAAGCAACTTGGAGCGGTCGTTTATAATGCAGTAGATGCGAAAGGCTATGGCCTACTTTCGAAGTATCCAGGAGGCAGTGCGCCAACGATTAGCCGAAACGGCTTAGCGATGGAATACGGCATTGCAACACTGCTGTTCGAAATGCGTGGAATGGCCGATCATTATCGAGATGATTATGTACTGGGTCAAAAGAGCAATGGCTACTTAATTCAACAGGCGGTTACTGCAATGAAAGCTAGTTTAGAAGCTTTGGCAGATGATTCAATTGATTCGACGGATACATCTTTCTGGGACACGTTGCCGGAGAGTAATTATGATGGTGAGTAGCTTCACGGGAATGATTCTTTTTAAAAAATGATCGACAATGAATTTTTCATGAAAAACCAGGTGAACTATGTTGTTTATAGTTCACCTGGTTTTATCTGTATAGAAGCAAATAAATCAGTAAAACGGTCACGGTTATTTTACTGCAAAGTAGTAAAAAGTATCGAAAGTGAATGGATTTTCATACTTTTCGTTTTAGTGTATAAATTGATGGGAATCTCCTCTGAACAAGTCATTAAGGCTTTAGTTTAGGAGGATTGCAATGCATTTATATCATATAGGTTTAGTTATCATGGCAGCTGTTTTATGGGGCATTTCAGGGGGGATAGCAGGAATATTAATGGATAAAGGGTGGAGTCCGATCGTCATCTCCTTCTATAGAGGTGCGATAGGATTTGTTGGTATTTTTGTTTGGCTGCTTCTTCATCGTAGAGGAAATAAAGGAGAGTATTCATCTAAAGCAGTGAAGTGGTCGATAGTAGCAGGTTTCGCTGTTGCTTGCAATTTCAGTTTTTACTTTCTTAGTATTTCAGAATCTGGTGTAGCAATAGCATCAACTTTGATGTACACGGCACCCTTATTCGTTCTTTTTAGTTCATTTCTATTTCGAATAGAGACCGTCACTCCTTTTAAGGTGATCGCAATGGTAATCGTGATGGTTGGAATTAGTTTATTAACAAACGTTTATGAGGCAGGGATTGGAAGTTTAAATATTTTTGGGATTATGAGTGGGCTACTATCAGGTCTTTCATACGCTCTGTTTATTTTTGGACTTAAGAATGCTTCAAAAGAAGGACGTCCTCCTTTTGTTCTAACCGTTGCTTTTGCTACATTTACCATTGTTATGTTTCTACTTATTGACCATAAAGAAGCGCTCGACGTAATGTTTTCTGAGGATTTGATTTGGTTTGTAACTCTTGGAATAATTGGTGCAGGAATTTCTTTTTACTTATATATAGAAGGTTTGAAGAAAACATCAGCATCCGTTGCAGCGATCATAGCAATGGTAGAACCGGTTACAGCTTCTCTATTTGGATTAGTGATTTTGGGAGAGGTTCTTACAGTCACGCAAAGTATAGGACTCGTTATTATTCTCATTACTATTACGATATTAAGTACAAAACAAAAGTGAATTACGGGGACGGTTCTCATGATTCACTGTTAGAATTATGAAAAGAAAGACCAGGTAGCTAACTAACTTATTAGTAGCACACCTGGCTTTTTTGTTGTATTAAAAGCAAGTGAATCAACGACCCTTTTTCGCTAATTCAGTTGCAGTGATTCTTAAGATCCTTCTTACAAAATAGACTATTATTAATAGCTTTTGAGCAACGGAGGGATTCAATGGCGATCCATACAGTGATGCTGGGTGATAACCTATGGGGCATTTCAATTGCTTATGGTGTACCGATAGCGACGTTGAAGGCTGTGAACGGTCTTGTTTCTGATCGACTCGTTCCCGGATTGAATTTATATATTCCAGATCAGGCACTGCCTGAACGGTATTATCAGATTAAGCCAGGGGATACGTATTGGAAGCTATCTCAACAATTTCAGACTACAATTCAAGATATGATGACAGCCAATCCAACTGTAGATCCAAATACACTTCCGATTGGACTCAGAATCCGTATTCCTACTGCGCAGAAGTATTCTATGCAAACGCTCGTCTTTTTTGATGCGTTATCGGGTGCATCTTACCTAGAAACCATTACTGATCTCGCAGATTCGATTACGTATTTAGCGATATTCACCTATTCCTTTAATTCTGAAGGGGACCTTCTTACGATAGATGATGATCTGATCCTACAAAGAACGAAAGCGTTGAATATTAAGCCGCTGCTCGTCATCAGTAACTACGACGTGCAAATGTTCAGCTCTACATTAGCCGATGCGGTTCTTAAGGATGAGACAAAACGAAAGAGGTTGGTACAAAATCTTGTTGTAAAAGTAAAGGAAAAGGGTTATGCAGGTGTTAGCATTGATTTTGAGTTTGTTCCTCCTGAGAGAAGAAATGATTTTACAGCATTCTTAAAGGAATTAAAGCAGGGCCTTGGTAACCTGGTTCTCCAACTTAATGCACATGCGAAAAGCAGTGACATGCCAACGAATCGATTGGTTGGATTTCTTGATTACAAAGCAACTGGCGAAGTAGTGGATATTGTATCCATCATGACAATTGACTATGGCTATGCGATTGGACCACCTGATCCGATTGCACCTGTTTGGTGGATTGAACAGGTGTTGATGTATGCGACCGGTCAGATCGACAGAAGGAAGATCATGATGGCGATGAGCCTTTATGGGTATGATTGGACGGTTCCCCGTCTAGCAGATGCCGAAATGCTTTCAAGTCTAAATGCTCAGAATCGTGCGCTGAATGGTTGGATTCCAATTCAATACAATTCGATAGCGCAGGCTCCAAACTACAGTTATAATCTTGTGAATCAAGGTCATGTCGTTTGGTTTGAAGACATCAAAAGTATGACAGCGAAATACAAACAACTAGAAGCTTATAATTTACTTGGAAGTACTTATTGGCGGTTACGTTTTCTTTTTCCACAGAATTGGGCGTATGTGAAGAAGAATATTCGGGTTTTGAAATGAGCAGAATTCGGGGACGACTCTTATGATCTACTGTTAGAGTAAGTAAAGAACACGAAAAAAACAGGCTCACGAGTGGAGCCTGTTTTAGCGTGGATAAATTTATCCTTTGATTTTCAACAATGCAGCATACGTATTGATTCGCCCTCTTTCGTAAAGAGAACCTGTCCCATTTAACGGTACAGTTGTTGTCTCAATAGCGTTGATAACGTTGTTAACGTTCGAATCTAGAGAAAGCATTAGCGCTGCTAGGCCACTAATAAATGGAGTTGCCATTGATGTACCTGATAACGAACCGTAATTGGTTTGACCTGTTGAATTCGCATAGGTAGGAAGTGTTGATAGAATATCGACCCCAGGAGCGGCGACATCAACCCAAGAAGAGCCGTGATTTGAGAAAGAAGCCTTCGTATCGTCTCGATTCAATGCTGCTACGCTAATGCACTGTGCATATGCGGCCGGATAGAAAAGGTCGTTGGAATTATTATTTCCAGCCGCCGCAGCAAGTAGTACGCCATTATCTTTCGCGTACTGCACAGCATTTTGCATCGTCGTGCTAAACATAGTACCTCCAAGACTCATGTTAATGACCTTTGCTCCATTATCAGTCGCAAAAACAACTCCTTGCGCTACGTCACTAAACGATCCGCTTCCGGTGTCGTCTAATACTTTTATATTCATAATTCTAGGGTTAATTCCTAGTCCTGCAACGCCAAGGTCATTTTTCGTTGTAGCTACGGCAATTCCTGCTACGTGTGTACCGTGACCATTCAAGTCTTGAACGGATGAAGAGGTTGAAAAGTTTTGATTTAGTACAATCTTGTCCACTAAATCGGGGTGACTCGTTTGAATGCCAGTATCTAGAATCGCTATGTTGACTAGCGTTGAGCCACGCGTAACGTTCCAACCCCTTACAGAGTTGATCTTTAATAGTCCCCACTGCTGAGGGAATAGAGGGTCGTTAGGTGTCAATTGAGTAGCTAGGATACCATCATACTCTACATATTGAACTCCTGAGAAGTTAGAGAGAATCGTCATTTTAATGTTTAGGAGAAGAGGGTCAACTGAAACAGTGTAGACATTGAGCACTGGGATTTCGTCTATAAGTGTAAGACCACCAACATGAGCAATAATTTCTAACGCACGTTTACGTGAAACGCCGGGTATAAATCCAATGATTATTCTGTCTGGCAAGTAATTCATAGTAATTGGTAACACCTCCTATAGTTGTAAGGCATTACTAGTTTATTCAATAGATTACTAGATGATTGTAGTAGCTAGTAAAATAGGTGAGAAATGATGGAAGAGACTAGATAGAATGGGGATGTGTTGGTATAGCGACTATTGAGCCACTCTATAACAATGAAGGCAGTCGTTAATCAAACACGTGATTAACGACTGCCTTCTAAATTTTCCATACAAATAACCGTTTACGTATATTGACTAGTTATCATAAGTTTTTCTTGATTAGAAAGAGAATACATTACTTCTTCACCAAAATCATTTGTAATGAAATAGTAGGTTGTACCTGCCGTTGCATCTTCCCTTACACTGTAGTAATTCCCAATTGTAAATCCTTTAGGACGACTAGTGTATGGAAAACCTTCAAATACTCCGTCCCCATAATAGCGCCATTTAGTAGGGTTACGACCCCTTGTTTCATACTCATAAGATTTATATAACGCTCTTGCACCTTTTTGTAGTAAATCATAATCTTGTTTCAATTTATTATAATCCCCAGCTTCTACGTTTAACGTTTGAGTATCAGAATTCCATTTCACTTTCGCTCCAACTTTATCGAACGATGCAATTGGAACTTAAATAATAGGGTAGGGCTCTCCTTGTGGTTGGTAATTTAGCGGTGGATAGGAGCCATCTGTTAGATTTTGACCTTCAACTATGACGGGTTGAGTTACCGTATATGCAGTTACTGGTTGATAGGCGCGTCTCTCATTCCAGAAACGCTGCTTTGACCATTCCTTCACTTTTCTCACTTGCTTATTCATTTCATCAAAACAGCTTATGAAACAAAATAACTAGGCGTGCTTGAAATTGACTTCTGAGGTACCACTTCAGTATGTATTCTGATAAACCAACGTCAAACTCTGATCCGCTTCCACCATCTTCCTTACCAAGTTGCTATCGCTTGTCTCTTAACTTTTCTCTAGTTACTGTCTTTCCTTTAAGAGATCATGCATCCCGCCTTAAATAGATAAACCTTTCAAAGCTTAGGTGCTCCTCAAATCACTGAAGGCACTAGATTCGATAGGAAACATTGGACAGAGAATGACTTCCTTTACAGCGCTGATAAGAAGCATCAGCGCTGTAAAAGTAGCCGTTCTTTCATACTGAAGTATACTGAGACCGTCTTAGGTTTCCACCGTATCACCCGATTTGAACGCTTGAATTTCTTCAACAGTGCGCTTTCTACACATCAAACCAGTGTGCGTGATCTGCGCGCTGCTACCCGTACCGTAGTACGCCTGGTTACCTTACCGAACCGTTAGGGCCGTTCTCGCCATAGCTTCTCAACACAGAAACCGGGAACTGTGATCATTTGAGAACGCTGAATTTTCTGCATCGGCTTCAGCTCACCTGACAAGTTTAGTTTTGAAACGTGTGGTAGGCCTTCCACGTTCTGAATAACGGCGCATTTAAAGAAACCTCACAGACTCTCAATTTAAAAAGAGGTGGAAGCCGTTGTTCGATATGAAGTTGTAGGTGCAAGCATGTATAGCTGAAGAAGTATGTATGGGGGAGGTTCACTGCGTGATGAACCTCCGTTTCCTATCTATGTTTGTTTTAGAGCATCGGAACGTTGCGAGTTCAACTGATCTGGTAGCTGCAGAATGGTATCATTCAGCGTGTCTAGTTTCTGTTCGATGCGGTGTAAAAGGTAGAGCGTCACCACAATCGGAAAGCCAACATCGCTAATGAGTGACATCCAGGATTCCATCGTTTTCCCTCCTTGTTCGTTTCATTTATGAACTTACGAAAGAGGAAGGACAGTGCCCTTCCTCAAAATCATTAGCTGATGACGATCTCATTTTCGTTACGTTCAACGATTCGTGCGCCTTTCTTTCCAGTGACATCACCACCGCTTGTTGTGAAGCAGTTCTGAGCGATAATCGCGTCCATTGCTGCTGCAATAGCGGCTGGATTAACAGGTTCAACTGGATCGCTTAGCGTGATCGAGAATGGTTTGTTGTCACGCGTATCGAATTGAAGTTCAAGTGTTTTGGCCATTGTGGTTAACCTCCTTTCTTAGTGTTTGGTGATTTTAAGCTTGTAAATCAGATGAATCGTTACGCTCAACTGCGAAAAGGCTGTGCTGCTGAAGTGGTGCTAGCGCAAGAGCTACTGCGAAAAGAGCATCTGGAGTTGCGGACGGTTTGATGTTGTTAAAGTTCTTGCTGCGGAAGATCGACTTACCATTCTCGTCAACGCCAGTTTCTAGAACCAAGCGAAGCTGCGTGTTCATGAGTGATGATGTTGCCATGTTGATCACCTCCTTTCACCCTATATATCGTTTTGAAAATGGAAAAAGGGGCATGGTATGAAAAATAATTTAGAAATGGTGAATTGAAAAAACCCTGGAGAGTCATTTCTCCAGGGTTTTTCTTGAAGTAGACTATTCAATTAAACGTTTGATTAACTCATGTAAGCTTCATGACACGCCTGTTAATGTTTTGTAAAGATTACCCATTGTATCTCCATAATGCGTTTTCCATCTTTATAATGAGTATATAAAGCAAACTCAGAACAGGATGTGAGCTCATGCAGAAAGCGAATCAAGAAATGAAGATGATCTTTTTCTTAAGTGCGATAACCTGTATCGGAATACTACTTATTCACGTATCTAGCTTGTTTAGTGAGACAGTAACGACTCCATTAGTTACAGCCGACCTTCCAGGCGTTGCCATGTTTGCCGTCATAGGTGGGATGCTGTTTGTGATGCTAGAGCGAAGTGTAGGATCTGATCGTAAACGATTCTATCGATCAGGGTTCGTAAAGATCGTTCTTCCGTTTATAGGAATTAGTATTCTATATCTTGCAATCACAAAAATCGTAATGGAAATATCGATATTTACTGGTTGGAAGACACACGTTCTTGATTTCGCAATGGGCAACTCCTATTTTCATCTCTATCTTGTTGCAGCTGCTCTTCAATTCTATTTAATCTTTCCGTTGCTACAATTGATCCGCTCAAAAATGAGCTGGTCCATTCTATTAGTCATTTCTTTTGTCGTGAATGCGTATTTTCTTTTCGTACATTCACCTGACACAGCTACTGTAATTGGACAAATTCTCGGACAGAAAGCCATCTTAGTAAAGTGGATTTTCTTCTTTGTATTTGGAGCCTTTCTTGCACATCATAGTGAACTTGTTCAATGCATTGCTAAGAAGCTTAACTGGACAGGGTTTGCAAGCTTCATAGGGATAATTGGTTTCATCATTTATGACCGTCAAGCAATGGGAACTTCAAGTTGGACGTTCATGCTAAGCATTCCGATTCTAACGATTTCACTATTAGCGATGTATGAATCGATTAAAAAAGTCATTTTGCTAGATCTATTTTTAGAAGCTATTGGAAGAAATACGTTCGGAGTGTATCTCATCTATCCTCTCGTCCTGTTTGTCTTTTCGACTGTACTTCCTGAGGAGATGTGGAGCAAGGGATATTTTGTTCTCGTTTTCGCACTCGTTCTTGGAACGTCCGTCTTTATTAATAAAGCCATGTCGTTATCTACCGTGAAGGAAGCAAATAAGAATGGTTCAGTTTCTCATTCTTATACGATGAAAACGAAGGAATTAAGTGTGAACTGAGGCCGGTAACTTAATGAAATATCAATCAACAGATTAAGGCCCATGTTAATGGGGTCTTTTTTTATAGGCTCTTTTCGTAGACATTGTTGCTATATCGAGTTAATTTCCGCTCCAATTGCGAAGTGTGGTTTTTTATTCAATGATTGATTCGAAAACAACTATCTATTAGAAAAGAGCCTTTTTATTTAAGCTAAAAGGACAACCTACACCAAGCGATCTTCAGGTGAATAGGGTAATACTAGAATTGTGTTGAAAATTAAAGTGAAGGTGGGTGTGTTTCTATGTTAGAAAAGATGAAAGTAGAAGAAATTATCCCAATTGCTCTAGAAGCAGGAGCGAACATTATGGAAATCTATCGAACTGAAGATTTCCACGTTCAAACCAAACAAGACGCCTCGCCTCTAACCTTAGCAGACCAACTATCGCACGAAACGATAGTGAAAGGTCTCGAAGCTCTACAATTAGATATTCCAATTCTAAGTGAAGAAGGAAAGCAGTTAACGTATGAGGATCGAAAAAATTGGGAGTATTTCTGGCTGATTGATCCGTTAGACGGTACGAAAGAATTTATTAAACGAAACGGAGAGTTTACGGTTAATATTGCGCTCATCCATAATGGGAAACCAGTCATAGGTGTTATTTATGCGCCAGTGCTCGATACGCTTTATGTGGCAAAGGAAGGATTAGGTTCATTTAAAGTAGAGGAAGCAACTAAAAAGAAGTTTGAATCAATCGAAGAATTTATAACCGTAGCTAGGAAGTTACCTCTAGATTGTAAAGAAAAGAAAATTTCTGCAGTTGCTAGTCGATCGCACCTTTCGAAAGAGACAGAGGACTATTTATGTAAGGTGAAAAAGAAGTATGGCGAAATTGATATCACTTCAGCAGGAAGCTCTCTTAAACTTTGCCTTGTAGCAGAAGGAACAGCAAGCGTTTATCCTCGCTTTGCGCCAACAATGGAGTGGGATACAGCGGCGGGCCATGCGATTGTAACTTGTGCAGGCGGAACGGTTACCCAGCCTGAATCACGTAAACCACTTTCGTATAACAAGCAGGATTTGCTGAACCCGTGGTTTATCGTTCGGAAAGATGGGTTTGAGCTGTAGCTTTCATGTTAATTAAACGTTTGATTAAGACCATTCCGTCTTCTTAACCTCTTAAATTAATTATTATAGCGGATTGGTAATAGGACTCCCTCTTCTTCTAATAAAGTAAGCAGGGGGTGTTCTAATGAGGAAGAAATGGCTGTTGTTAGCGTTGTTCGCTTTACTTGCTCTTGTCGGTTGTTCTGATCCTGTTCAAGATGATCTTCTACATTACGTGAATGACGAGATGCCTGAGCTTGTGCAAGAAGAGACAGCGATTATTGATTTGTACGATAGCGTAATCGGGCCAAATCATCAGGATGATTCCATAACTTATCAAACGCTAACAACAGAAGTGATCCCCCAGTATGTAGGGTACATGGATCGCGTGCAAAAAGTTGAAATTGAGACAAGTGAACTACGGGAAATTCATGAGAACTACATCGATGCCCTTCATCTTCAGCACAGTGCTTTTCTCGGTGTGGTGAGCGCCATTGAGCACCAGGATTATGGTGAGATGGATGCTGCTAATGCGAAGTTACATGAAGCCGGGAAAATGATGAGGGAGTATCAGGAGGATGTTAAATCGCTGGCGGAGGAGCATGATGTACAACTGAAAAAATAAGATTAAGAGTGACCGGGGTTTATCTGGTCACTATTTTTAATGTTTAATACTTAAAATATTAGGATTAGTTCAATGAATTAATAACCCGAAACTAAGATGATATGCACAATATCGAGTGATTAAGAAGCTTTAATTCCCTTTTTTAACTAATTCCCAATATTTGTACAAGCAATGGACATTAGCTGGAATATACTAAATCAACACCAATCCGATAGTTTGAAAGACCCTTTATTTATAATTAAATAACTAAATTCAATAGAATGAGATGATAAATTGAATAGAATTTGTAGGTATTACAAATGAATGTTTATCTCTATTTAATATAGAGGGAATTTTCTTCAATACTACTTCTGGAGAGGTGAATAACAATACAGATAAGGTGGTATGAATGGAGAGAGTATTTTCGTATTCCTTTGATCAGAACGGTAACCTTGACTTGAAAGTTCCTTCAAATATATTTGAAGATAATAGTGATGGAAATCCACAGGAACCTCCGGTAGAACCCCCTGCAAGCGCGAATGTGATTGATGTTACAGTAGAAGATTATGGTGCTGTGCCAAACGATCCTTCAAAAGCTTCACAGAATCGAGCGGCAATTCAAAAGGCAATCGATGAAAACAACTATCTTGTTTTTCCGGGTAAATACTATATTAATGCTCCTCTTAAAACGGGTTCTTCGAAATACACTATTGGACGAGGTATGAGAACGAGTGGCGTTATTGGAGTAGCAGGGATGGACGCTCCTCTTTTTATTATGGAGAATGGTTTCAATAGCCAATTTAGTGATATGGAACTTTCTTATGGTGATTGGTCACCAGGTGAGAATCGTAATGCGATTTTGTTCCGTGGCCAAATTGCTCATTCAAGCTTCAAGAACTTACGTTTTATTTCGGTAACACGAGCTTTCTACATTGACCCAACAAGTACAATTGGTGGAAACGTGTTTTCGAATAATTTCGAGAATCTTTATACGTTCTGGTATTCAAAAAATGCTTATCATCTTAAAGCAAGAAGCGGTGCTAATACAGGTAATGTATTCTCGAACTTGTACTGCCACAATGGTGGAAGAGATAACCGCCTGTCGGCTGCAGTGACTCCTTACTATTTCGAGGAATTGTCTGAGAGCACAATGATTCAATTAAATGCAGAATGGTCTAATGTTGACTCAGCATTTCATTTCAAGTACTGCAGAAACATCAATCTCCTTTCCGGCCATATTGAAGGACTGAATATGAAGAATTCCAATATGGGATTAATTCGAGTAGAAGGAATCGCTGGGTCTCCATCTCAAAAGGGATCACTGCGTATACAGGGACTAGATCTGTATAATGTGTCTTGTGATGTTCCAGGCTACGTTTTTCAAGCTGTAAACAATGGTGTTATTTATGCGAGTGATATGAACGAGCAGGTAACACAAGGTAACCTTAGACTTATTCATACAAATTCAAGCGGAGAAGACTATTTTTATTTAGAAAACATAAGATACCGTAGTATTTCTACTATAGAGCCACCAGTTCAGTTGAATGCAAATGGAAAGCCTAAATTAGTGAAATTCAATGATGAAGATCGATACCTGATTGTGCCAGGCAATGATGGAAAGTATCAAATAACTGTTGAAAATGGTGTTATTAAAGCAAGGAAAATATAAGTGAAGAATTTCTACTAAACTTTCAAACTGACAGGATAATTTCTGTCAGTTCTTTTAATTCCGCTCCAGAATGCTCGCTTTCCGCGGGGCGACGAAAAGAGCCTTTAATAAAAAGTATTATTTATAAAATATAATTTTATTTTACTGATTCACTATAGTGAGAGTGAAAAAATGTTTAGAACGAACTAATTAGAAAAATAAAAAGGAGTTTTGTTCTTTATATAGAATAAAAATAAATAAGAATAATTAGTGTAGTCTTTATTTTGCATGCTTCCGTTCTTTATAAAGTTTTTAATTTAGGTATGTTAATGAACACTGTTGATTTTTGGCTCATTTACGCCCAGTGGTGACCAATCGCTTTGAGCAAATTCATTTGCTCAGTCGATTGGTCACCACTGGGCGACCTTTCAGCAGAGCTGAAAGGCGAGTGAAACTGAGGTTTCACTCGAATGAGCCAAAAATCGAGAAACAAACAATATGACCTAACATAGCCTTAATTTAATAAACTGAATTGACACTAATCTTTTTCTTTTGAAAAGGAAGTTATAGTTTTTAAGTACACACCGATGCCAAGCATTTTCACTTAAAACGCAAGAAACCTCTTAATAAGTATATAAATCAGTAGGGTCACCAAATTCAAGTGAGGTTTTATAAAAAAATACACTTGTGTTCTTTATAATGAACAGTATAATAGTTTATATAGATCTGATATCCCAAGCAATTTCCAATTGAAGTGGTTGAAACAGCTCTCATTGGTGTCAAGTTGTTACAACCTGTGAAAGGAAAGAGTTTTTATCCATTTTTTATTACTAGGGGAATTGGAATGCCAAGATGGCAGCGACACAAATCTCTTGAAATGAAATCATAGTCAATTGAATTGCTAGGTGGCATTCTGTAAATTAATAAGACCTTATCAATGCAAGAAAAAGACGTGTTAGTTAGAAATTGAAATCTAGAAATTATAACAATGAAGGTGAGTGAGATGCATGCAACGAGCTAAAATAGGAGTTATTGGTACTGGCCTAATAGCCACTGGATTGATTCGGCTTATAGGTAAACAAGAAGATGTATCTGTCTCACGGATTTTGACCAGAAGAAATACAACAGATATGGTGGGTTATCCTTTTCAAGAGCGTTTAACAAATTCAGTTGATGAGTTAATTGAACATAGTGATCTAATTGTAGAATGCAGTGGGGATGTTATCTATGGAAGTAAAGTGATTGAACGAGCAATGGAAGCTGGTTTGCCCATTGTTACGATGAATGCCGAACTTCAGGTAACGACGGGTTCCTACTTTGCTCGAAAAGGTTTCATAACAGAAGCTGAAGGCGATCAGCCTGGATGTATTGCAGCCCTTGATGAAAATGTTAAGCAAATGGGTTTTAAACCAGTGGTTTATGGTAATATAAAAGGCTTTTTGAAAACGAATCCTTCAAAGGAAGATATGGAGTTTTGGTCCAAGCGCAACGGCACCACTATCGGTATGACGACTTCCTTCACTGATGGTACAAAGGTACAAATTGAACAGGCGCTTGTAGCAAATGGGCTTGGGGCAACAATTGCAAAAGATGGGCTCCTTGGTTTTGCGTCTGATGATGCTAAGGAGGGAGGAGAACAATTAGCGAGAGCAGCCGAAGGAATCAGTTTACCAATTAGTGATTATATTCTATCTTCTAAACTTCCGCCAGGAGTTTTCATTACTGCCACCCATGATGAGGATCAGCAGGACGCGCTTCGTTATTACAAAATGGGCATGGGCCCTTATTACACTTCCCTTACAAACTCTCATTTATGTCATCTAGAAATACTGAAAACAATAAGACGAGTACTAGATGGGAAAGGCGTATTGCTAAATAATAGCGAGCAGCCAACCATAAGTGTAGCGGCAATAGCCAAAAGAAAGCTTGATGTTGGTCAATTTATAGAACGGGCAATTGGTAGCTTTGATCTAAGGGGTGAAGCCGTACGAATTGAAAAGAATGAGAATCACGTTCCTATCGGTGTTCTTCGTAATGCTCGACTAAAGAAACCAATTGAAGAGGGAGAAATGATTCAATTCTCAGATGTGGATATTCCTGAAAGCATCGCACTGAAAGCTTGGAGGAGTGTTCTAAAGGAGCGGGTAGCTATCAAATAGTATCTTACCGTTAAGGAGGGGTGAGATACTGGAAGGTGAAGATGTGTATGATAGGAGAAAATTTAAAAAAATACAGATTGGCTAAAGGAATCTCTCTTACCGAATTAGCTGAACAATCCGGTGTTTCTAAGTCATACCTTAACAGCCTTGAAAGAAACATCAAAAGTAACCCTTCTATTAATGTCATCAATCGATTAGCCGATGTGTTAGATACAAATCTGCACGATATCATCGGGACAGGGGAAGATCAAGCGAGTCCAGCACAAGAAAGTCAAGGATTGGAACTGTTTAATGAAGAAGCAAAAAAGGCAGGTATTGAAGAAGTCGATTTAAACGAGTACAAACAAGTAATCGACTACATTAAATGGAAGAAAAAGCAGAGATGACTTTTTAAAGAAGCTGTCTAACTAATTAAATGTGGATTTCAACAAAACGGCCAATTGTGGTCGTTTTTCTTTTGGTTACATAAACGTTTGTTTAACTCACAAATAACGTGTGCGAAATAACCAATTTTACCAATTAATAGTATGTATATGGCGAATAGCCCTTTCTATTTATGAATTAATCCATAGAATATAGTAAATGCGAAAGGAGACAAGCTATGAATTTGCTGCCAGATTTTTCGAGCAGTCAATGGGTGAAGCACAGCCCTAACCAAACTGAACTGATTGGAAGTAATGAAGTGGTCATCAATGCTGTTTCACAGTGGCACGTGGTGGATATTACTCTCCCTGTTCAGTCGAATACTGCTTATCATTTTAAAATCGAAAAGCCGAACAACGGAACCGTCTTCATTTTTGAAAGAAGCAACGGCAAAGAGACTTACTTGACAGGTTCGCTAGATATCGAATTCACTACGAAAAAAGATACAGACAGCATTCGGATCGGATTATCTAATGGAACGACTCCTAACGGGTCATATGTCTTTCGTAATCCCTCATTAGAACTTGTAAGTGATACGGTAGAACTTCTTCCTGAGCTTTCAAATAGTCAATGGGTTAATAACAGCCCAGGTCAGATTGCAGTTACGGGTCAAAATCAGATCACGATTCGAGCAAATGCTCAGTGGCATGTGTTTGAGATTATCCAACCAGTTCAATCTAATACAAAGTATACTTTCAAAGTAGGAAACCAAGACAATGGGACTATCTTTATTTTTGAACGAAATCAATCAGGTGCAGAACAATTCCTGGCTATTTCAGCAGACCTTGAATTTAAAACACAAAGTACAACGAAAAGTCTTCGCATAGGATTAACAAACGGAACAGCTTCCTCAGGAACATTTGTATTCCGTAATCCAAGCTTAGTAGTAGAATCAGGTGCTCCTAACCCAGATCCAGATCCGGATCCAGATTCGCCAACACAAAATGAGCCATTTAATCGTGGGCATCTTAAAGTGAGCGGTAATGGTCATTTTCTTATCCATGAAGATGGAACGCCATTTTTCTATATGGCAGACACAGCCTGGGAGCTATTCGGAAGGGTTACAAGGGAACAAGCAGAGATGTATTTTTCGAACCGAAAGCAAAAAGGTTTTAATGCCATACAGGCTGTTGTTGTGACGCAGTTTGAGCGTTTTGGTGTAGCTCCTAACATTTATGGTGATAAGGCAATATTGAACAATGACTTTTACCAACCGAATGAAGCTTATTACCAGAACGTCGACTGGATTGTTGATAAAGCTGAGGAAATGGGTCTCTATATTGTTATGTTGCCGTTATGGGGAAGTGCTGAGTTAGAAGGTCCATCAAGAGGTTTTCCTAACCCAGCTCTAAATCCATCAACAAACAATCAAGGATTACAAGAAGCGAAGAACAAAGCCTACTTCCACGGGAACTTTCTTGCTAAGAGATATAAGGGTAAAGCAAATATCATCTGGATGCTCGGAGGAGATGGAGATCCTGCAGTCCCAGGAAGTTTTGACTTTATTTCGATTTACCAAGCCATGGCTAACGGTATCGTTGATGGTGATGGAGGCCGTTTCTTAAGAACTTATCACCCACGAACACAATCCTCTAAGTATCTGCATACGATTACGTTGAGTAATGGGGAACAAATGTTGGACTTCAACTCAAATCAGACTGCGCAGGTTTTTGATTTCCCTAACTACCCACCAGTCGCTAATGATTGGGGCTTATCTCCAGCAAAGCCAACTTTGAATGCGGAGAATAGGTACGAAGATATTCCAAATAACTATACTGCAGGTAATCCGAGATTAAGAGATTTTGATGTCAGACAGGCACAATATTGGGCGCTATTTTCTGGAGCATTTGGTATCACTTATGGTCATAACGATATCTGGCAAATGTATGTGAAATCACTTTATTCGCCGTGGATAGGAGCAAATTCGAACTGGTACGATGAATTGGACAGCCCTGGTGCATTCCAGATGTCACATATTCGAAAGCTAATGTTAAGTCGGCCATTTCTTAACCGCATTCCAGATCAGGGAATCATTGCATCCAGCCAACCTTCTACAAGTGGTGCTTATATTGCGGCTACTCGAGCTTCAGATGGAAGTTACGCGTTCGTCTACACACCATTTGGAGGAACGGTAACGGTTAATATGAGTAAAATCAGCGGAGGATCTGTAAAAGCACACTGGTACAATCCTAGAAATGGAACCACAACGTTTATTGGTACCTATACGAATACAGGTACAAGAACCTTTACAGCTCCTAGCTCAAATAGAGGGAACGACTGGGTTTTGATGCTTGATGATAATACGAAGAGCTATCCGACGCCTTAAAGGTGTGTAGTAGAGAGAAGAAGTCCTTTTCTAAATGAAGAGGGCTTTTTTAGTCGCTGCGCCTAGTTCTGGTGGTCGGGTGGTGCCTGTCACCACCCGAACGGTGTAACCTTTTGTCGTTTGCGCCAAAAAGCAGGGATTTGGTGGTTTGTATGGAATTTTTTACTTGATACGCCATATGTATACTCATATTGAAGGAGAGGGTTTGCCATGCCGTTTATTGATGTAAACGATACACCGCTCTATTATGAAGATTATGGTCCAAAAGATGCACCTGTCATGGTATTCAGTCATTCGCTATTCTTTACGTCGTATATGTTCCACAATCAAGTAGCACATTTCTCAAAAAATTATCGTGTGATTTGTTATGACCATCGCGGACAAGGTAGAAGCGGTCGGTCCTTTTTGGAGAATCTTGATATGGATACGCTTACAGACGATGCGGCTGCATTGATTGAAGAGCTTGGAATTAAAAAGTGTCATTTTATCGGAAATTCAATGGGCGGATTTATCGCACTGCGTCTAGCGGCGAGACGTCCTGACTTGTTAAGTTCCTGTGTTGTGCTAGGAAGTTCGGGTGAAGAAGAATACAAAAGAGCTGAATTTCAGCCCCTCGTATCACAGCTTCAGATGCATGGAGCTGAAGGCGTTGTGGATACGCTCATGTACATCATGTTCGGTGATGCTTCACTAGATGATCCTGTATTTGAGAAGGAACGGAATTATTGGTACGACTATATGAAGAAACTTGAACCATCGATTGGTGATGCTGCGCATCAAGTGATCCATCGGACGAGCATTCTTGAGGAATTAGAAGGTGTGAAGATTCCAGTTCTAGCCGTTGCTGGAGAGCAGGATCATGCGTATTCGATCAAACTCTCTGAGAATATTGCTAAGAAAGTAGAGAATGGTAGATGTGAAGTACTAGGGAAAGCGGGACATTCTATTTCCCTTGAAAAGCCTGATGAAGTAAATAAGTTATTGGAGAGGCATTTTGCGAGAATGAAAGCTCATCAGTGGTAAGTGAGATTAAACGTTAGGATTATTATAAGGAGCCTTTCTCGAATGGGGGAAAGGTTTTTTTTTTTAGTCTTAGCGATTAGGTGTGCCTTCAGAAGTTATAAACGAATGGATTAAGGGTATTAAACCAAAACGAAGCGACATGAATAATTTGGTAATTCTTGTTACACAATAGATAAGTGGAGAAAGAAATATCAGGAGGTCATACCATGAAGAAAAGAGTTTTTGGTTCATTAGGATTGTTATCAGCAGGAGCGCTCGTTCTCGCTTTTTCTAAAACAGCGAGGAAAAATACGCGCGATGTCATTCTAAACGGATCTGAAAAGGCTATGAAGTATGGAGAGCAATTAAAAACGTCGACCTTGAAAGTTGGCCAGTATGCTAAACGAGGCAATATAGAGCGGAAGCCAGCGGAAGAGCAGGAGAAGTATCCCTCTTATGTCGGGTATGGCGCGAGTGATGGAGTAAGTAACAACACAAAGGTGCACAAAATTAATCCTGCTAACTTCAAAAAATCTCAAAATGTGATGAACGACAAGAAAATGCCGTCACGAATGGCTGAAGTCGCTGAAGAATTCGATTTAACTGAGCGGTGACAGGCACCACCCGATTTAGCACGAACGGTGTCGAACGCAACAAAAAGCCCTCTTTCTTAATTGAAAGAGGGCTTTTTGTTATGATTGTATCGTTTCACTCAACTTCAACTGCAACCGCCCTTACTGGAGAGCCATCTAGGCCTTCTAGCTTTAGCGGTAAAGCGATGATGAGCGGATTCGCAAAATCGATTTGGTCGAAGTTACAGAAATTCTCGCCTATAATGCCGTTCTCTGACGTGATCGCTTCATGTACAGGGAACGCAGAGCCGTCTGGTGGGTCGACGTTAAGGGCATCGATAAAGAAGGTCGTTACGCCTTTATCGAGCAGACTGTTGATGATGTCTACAGAAAGGTACGGATGCTCGAAATACGTTTCTGTTCCAATATGCTTAGCCCAACCGGTGTGAAAGAGGACGATTGTACCTGGAACGACGCTTTCAATTTGGTCAGCTACATCGTCCATTGTGATTTGTTCGGCTGGTGCCTTACCGGTTACATCAATTACGAGTCCAGGCGCCATGAATTTCGTTAGGCTTGATTGATCGATTCGTTCGCCTTCTTTCTGAAAGTGAAAGGGTGCGTCAACGTGTGTTCCGGTGTGTGAGCCAATGTTAAGCTGGGTTACCTGGTAGCCGTCTTTATCAAGCTCTGCAGCAGGATGAATGTTGGGTTTAGGATCTCCAGGGTAAACGGGCGTTTCATTGTTGATTGGAATGGATAAGTCGATAATCTGTTTAAAGTTCATGAGATGGGCTCCTTAGCTGTAGATGTCAGTTCTTCGTTCTTCTAGCATGGAGAAGAATGTTTGTTTCAATTCGTTCCGAAAGTGATTATCTGTGTTTGCAGTAATGATATCATACTGTTTTTCGGTAGTTGAAATCGTTTGACCATCTTGAGGTGAAGCCGTAATGGGTAAATAGTAGGGTGGTGCCTGTCACCACCCGGTTTAGCTCGTATTTTGTCGAAAGAAAACACCCGAGGATGTGGTAATCCTCGGGTGTTTGTTTGGCTAATCGTTTGCAACGATCTCTTTCGTGCTATTCGCTGGCACCGTAACCTCTACCTCAATATACTGCTTATCACCAGAAGTAACGTCTTGCTTCACTGTTCCTTCTGATACAGCATAGTCACCTTTCACTAAATACATAGGTATGGTTACCGTCATCTCTTTCTTCAAGCGATTAAAGACTGTCACCGTTTGCTTCGTAGCACTTCCGTCGTTCGGGTTTTGATACGTCGATTCTAGTGACATAACGCCACTTTCGGTGTCGCCATTTTGGTAAACAGGAACAGAGTGCCTTGGTTCTTCGTAATTGTAATTCGTGACTTCTCCGTTTTTCACTTCGAAAGGACGGAAGCCAGCCCATGGTTTGCCGCTAAGCTCTACAGACGTTGTTGTCGTATAGAGGATGCCGTCTTTTTCGGTCACATTATCAATGTGTGTATGACCATGAAGGCTTAGGTCAACGTTGTTTTGCTTCATCACATCGATTAGTTCGTTTGCGTTTTCTCCGTGCCACTGCTGGTCGTAATCGATACCCAGCTTTTCGCCAAGAATAAGAGTATCGAGCTTTTGTGGGTTGTGCTGCTCGTCATACTGCTTCCAATATTTCTGTACGTCTGGGTCATCTTTTGGCCAGATGTCCCGATCCTGCCAGAGTGGATTGTGGTGAGAGAACAGTCCTTTGATTTGATCAGGATGGGCTGTTTTGGCGTTATCGGCAAGGTCTTGTTTCACCCAGTTCAGCTGTTCTTCGCGAATTTGTCCACCCCATGTTGGTACAGAAACAGTACCGTTTCCGCTTCGATCGAACTTGTGCCAATCAAACGAGTTGTACCCAAGAAAGTGAGCGTATGGGCCGTAATCAAATGAGAAGTATTGAGGTCCAAAGTATTCTTCCCAGTATTTTGCGCCATCCGTTAGTGTTGCGTCTTGCGCATAGTAATCATGATTTCCTGGAACAAGATAGACAGGTACGTCTAGCTTTTGTAGCATTCTGTACGTTTCTTCATATTCGTAGATGTATTCTTGTGGATTCATTTGACCAAACATTAAATCTCCAGTCACCACAACAAAATCGGGATTTTTCAAGTTCACTTCTTCAATGGCTTTCTGTAGGTATAGCCAGCGCTTGTCTTCATCAGGATTCCACATGCCCGCTTCTTTCAAGCGGCCTGCGTTCACAGTTGATGGATCATCTGTGCTACCTAGATTACGTGGCGAACCAACATGCGTATCTGTTAAGTGTAGAAATGTAAAATCTTTATTAAACTCTTTTACTACTTTGACGGAGTGTGGTTGCTCATCCGTTTTTCGTTGTCCGTTTGCTGTATAGGATACTTCAAGGTCATATAATTCTTCTGGTACGTCTTTGGGAATAACTACTTCTACATCATAGATGTTCGAGGCGTCTTTCCAATGGGATTGTCCTGCCGTTACGTTTTCAACAGGCAATTCATACGTTTCTGTGAAAGCAGAATGATTTGTTGGCTTTAGTTTCACGCTCCAGCCAGCTGCCTCTTTCCCCTGACTATCCATTTTCACAGTTAACGTTTGTCCATTTTCTTTAATCGCAGGTGTTCCAAAAAGAGGGGCAATGATGTCATTTACTTTCGGGTCTACTGAAATGTTTAGTGCATCATCAGTGAAGTGAGTTGTGTTACCAATTCCTCCATCTTGTTGATCGACAGTACCTAGTGGGCTACTAGCGGAAAATACTGATAACGGACCAATAAACATAACAGCAATCATGATGGCTGCTAAAACGTTTCTACGATTATTCAAGTTGTGTCCTCCTAGTGATGGTGATACTTATAGTGTAAAGGGGTACTGTGAAGGAAGTGTTAACTTTCAATTACAAAGTATTAGGGGTAGATGTTAGATTTGTTAAGGATTGAATCGTTAATCAAACGTTTAATTAACTAACCCGTGATTGAGTCCGTTGGCGTTATCTTGTAAAATGACGTAACAGACAAATGAAGAAAAGGTGCAACATATGAAATCAATTATTGTAATAGGAGCAGGCATACTTGGTGCGTCCGCTGCCTATCACCTGGCTAAGCAAGGAGCGGATGTGATGCTGGTCGACCGAAAAGATGAGGGGCAAGCGACTGAAGCTGCAGCTGGTATTGTGTGTCCATGGCTGACGAATCGTCGCGGTGGAGCGTTTTATCGATTGGTAGAAGCGGGAGCACGCTATTATCCCACTCTAATAGAACAACTACGAAAAGATGGTGAAAAAGACACGGGCTATTCCCGTGTTGGTGCCATTAATATCTATTCAGGTGAGAAGAAGCTTGAAAAGAAATTAAAGCTTGCGATGGAACGACGAAAAGATACACCAGAGATGGGGGATGTGTCTCGCCTTTCAGCTGCTGAAACGAATGCGCTATTTCCTCCGCTATCGGATCACTACAGTGCCGTCCATCTTAGTGGCGCGGCTCGAGTAAATGGAGCAGCATTGCGAAATGCGCTGATTCGAGCGGCGGAAAAGAACGGCGCGAAGGTGTTACAAGGCGATGCAACGCTTGATTGGGATGGTTCACGAGTAAAAGGTGCAGTGGTAGATGGAGAGCTCTATCATTCCGATCAAACGATCGTTACTGGGGGTGCCTGGTCGAAAGAGCTACTAGAGCCGCTTGGTATGAAGTTTCTCGTCTCCCCTCAAAAAGCGCAGATTGTTCATCTAAAGCTTCCGGATACCGATACAAATAAGTGGCCAATAGTGATGCCTCCTTTTATTCAATATTTCTTGCCATTTGAAGATGGGAAAATTGTCGTAGGTGCGACGCAGGAAGATGAAGCTGGTTTTGATTTGCGTGTCACGATGGGTGGCGTGAACCATATTATCGACCGAGCATTGAAGGTTGCGCCTGGATTGGAGAACAGCACATACGTGGAAACCAAAGTTGGATTTCGTCCATTCACGCCTGGAAATGTGCCGATGATTGGAGCAATACCTCATGTGAAAGGGTTAGTTGTTGGAAACGGGCTCGGAGCGTCCGGCTTAACGAGCGGGCCCTTTCTTGGTGCGGAGATTGCTCGGCTTGTTCTTGGAGAACGAAATGAGCTTCCGTTAGAGGATTATCATCCAGGTAGTGCTTTTAGTTAAATGGTTAATATGAATAGAGAGGTGCACCCTTTGGGGGTGCATCTTTTAAGTATGAACAGCAGTTGTTCCATGATCGATCAGTAATGTCATAAAATGTAGAAAAATACTATTAATGTCGAAAGAATTTTCTTGCTTATTAGTAAAAAATACCATAACATGTGTTCATAGGTACAAAGAACCAAAACACGCCCGGATTAGAACAAGCAATATACACAATAACGCAAAGGTAAACTTATCGAAAGGTAAGGACACAAAGCCGTGGGTCTAACGTAACGTTTGTTACTATGATTGCCAGGTTGCCGAATAGCGAAGAGACGTCATGCTATTCCATTTGGAGTAGCATTTTTTTGTTTTACACCATAAGAGATTCAGCATGCATATGAATAGATTGTTGTTGAGACACGTTATAACGCTCGTACTCTATCGTTCTGAAAGGAATTTCGTAGCAATGACATTGAAACAAAATATGCTGTTGAGGATTTACCTGTACTGTTGCCTTGGAGTATTTGTTAGTCTAACGCTCGTTCATCTTAGACCTTTGAATCAAGATGAAGTAATTGTTATTTTAGTCATTGGATTAGTTGCGATTTGGTTTGAATGGCGCCCGATTTTACTACCAAGTGGGGAAGAGCTTTCCCTAGTCTCTCCGCTACTTTTCACTTCGAGTGTCCTTTATGGATTCTTTCCAACCGCTTGTATCTTATTAGGCTCCACAATTATTCTCGCATGTATGAAACCTTCATCGTGGAAGCCGATTTTATTCAATGGAGCGCAATATGCCCTTTCTGTTTATGTCGCTCTACAAGTCTATCAACTCGCAGGGGGCATAATCGGAACGCTTGATCTGAATAACGTTCTGTCGTATTCACTCTACATTTTGTGCTACCAGGTAATAAATTTTCTATTCGTTACGATTTTTATGTACATTAGCACGCAAACGTTTATCTCAACTGATGTTAAATCGAATATCATTTATCTGAATTTAATGGCACTTGCAACGCTCGTAACTAAGGTGATTGAGCAGGGGGAGATCATTGGGATCGTTCTTTTCGTCATTGTTCTCTGGGGTCTCGGAATTTCTTATCGAACATACTACGCGATGTATAATGATTTTAAGATTCTATCGATTAAAGATGGATTAACAAATCTCTATAATCACCGCCACTTTCAAGAGAAAGTAGAAGAGGTGGTTGTATTGGATCGAGAGGTATCGCTTTTGTTGATCGACTTAGATTTCTTTAAATTGTACAACGATCAGTTCGGCCATCCTGAAGGAGATAAGTTGTTAAAAGAGGTATCCCGACTCCTCCTTGATCAAACGCCAAAGAGTGTTGATGCGTTTCGATACGGTGGAGAAGAATTTGCGTTGATTCTACCAGACTTTAATCAGACGGAAGCACTCGCTCTCGCTGAGAAATTACGACAAGCTATTGCAGAGAAAGACTTCTATGGCGCGGATTCTATGGAAATGGGTCATATTACGGTTTCGATTGGAATTTCCACCTATCCAGAGATGGCGGATACAAAAGAACAATTCATCAAAAACGCTGATTTGGCTCTTTACGAAGCAAAGAAAATGAGAAATAACGTTGTTACCTATTCGACTAGTATTGAGCGGGTGAGTGAGTTGGTTAGTCGGTAGGGTTTGTATCAAGTTTAAAGTGCTGTTTCATAGCGATGCAGCGCTTTTTTCCGTAATAAACCTTGCTAAAAGAGATGAATGATTAGTCTGTGATAGAAGGGGTTCATCTCATGTATCACGGTTGATGTGTTGTTTATTTCATTTGAGATTTGTAGTACAGTTTGTGAAGTTGCGATTCGGGTTGAACCGGTTTTCACTTTTGAGTTATTAGAATGGAGGTTATAGGATGAAGAAAGTCATGTTACTGATTCTGATCGTAGTACTGTCAATGGGAGTAATCGCTTGTACGAATGAGAACGATGCTTCTGATGACAAGGATGTTCGTGAAGTTGTTTGGGGGCAGTTACCATCAGAACAAAAAGATTTCATTGATGGTAATTGGGAAGATGCAACTGTTTCTAAAATAGAGCTAAGAGAGGGTATAATGAGTTCCGATTTACATGATATGAGTGAGACTCTATACATCGGAAACGAAGTGTATGCTATTGATTTTCCAATTAGAAGTGGTTCTTCAACAAACACTATCACCGTTTTTGCTGATGTGGATAACGGGGAATACATAGCGAATGGCCTTGTTGATTAAATAAGGTGATGAAGGATATTGATTGACAAAAAACTCGTCCGATGACGAGTTTTTTTGTAGTTTTTGTTACAATTTCAATCCGCTTCTACTCTTAAATCTGCGCAAAAGAATATGTGACTCAACGCGCGTAATTCCTTCTAGTGCATACAATTCATTATTCACAAAGAACTCTAACTGTGTAAAATCATTGACGAGCACATGCATATGTAGCGTACTTGGTCCCGTCATTTGGTAACAGCTAGCGACATAAGGATTGTTCGCGAGGTTTTCAGCTACTTCGACAAGAGATCGTGGTTCACAATCAACTTCGAAAAAAGCGGAGACTCCTTTTCCTACTTTTTCGCTATTCACGACGCACGTAAATTTTTCAATTACGCCACACTCAATTAATTGATTAACCCTAGATCTCACCGCAACACGAGATAGGTCGAGTTCTTTTCCGATATCTGCATACGACAACCTGCCATCCTCAGTAAGTAACTCGATAATTCGCTTATCTGTATCATCAATTTTTAGTTTTTTATCCTCATTCATTTTTACACACCCCAACACTAATGATCTATAGATAACATACCACACTGAAATCTTTACTTACATTTTGCATATGATGCGACGATGAATTGGATAATTTATCAGAATATGAAGAAATTATACAAAAATTAAAATTTTTAGTCAAAACACCTTTTATTCTGATAGATCATCCTTTATAATCTAGAATAATAAAAACATTTGTTAATTAAAAGTATAAATTAAGTTAACGAAAGTATGAAAAAGAGGTGAATAAATGAATTAAAGTTAAATAAATATAGGTAAATTCATTATTTGCTAAAAACTTAGCTAAGGGAGGGATTACATGCTTGGTCTAATTGTTAGACGTTTGCTTCAGCTCGTATTATTGCTTTTTGGTATATCATTTCTTGTGTTTATGAGTATGCACCTGGCACCAGGGGATCCAGCTTCGATTATTGGAGGACCGACAGCTACTGAGTCAGACTTAGCTGCAATTCGTGAGGAGCTAGGATTAAATCGTCCAGTGTTAACGCAATACGTTGATTACATAGCGGGTGTGTTGCATGGAGATCTTGGGTATTCCTTTCAAAACAATCAGTCGGTTTCTTCGGCTATTATGACGAGGTTTCCACAAACCTTTAATCTAGCGATTGCGAGCATGATTGTTGCGATACTTATTGGTGTACCTGCAGGAATTATTTCAGCTACGAAACAAAATTCGTGGTTTGATGTTTCAAGTACAACAGTTGCTTTGGCGGGGATTTCAATTCCAAACTTCTGGCTTGGTGCGATGCTTATCTTGATTTTCTCCGTTCAGCTTCAATGGCTTCCGGTTGGAGGGTTAAGTGCACCGTTTTGGACAATTGAAGGGATGAAGCAATTAATTCTCCCAGCGATAACGCTAGGAACAGCATCTGCCGCTATGATCGCGCGAATGAGTCGATCGACGATGTTGGAAGTGATTCGGGCCGATTACATTCGAACTGCAAGAGCGAAAGGCGTTCGGAAACGCGCTGTTACTTGGGTACATGCATTAAGAAATGCAATGATCCCTGTTATTACGGTTATTGGATTGAATTTTGGTTTTCTATTAGGCGGCACAATTATCACAGAACAGGTTTTTGCAATTAATGGGGTTGGACGATTAATGATTGATGCCATTGCTGCACGAGATTTCCCGGTAGTTCAAGGAACGGTTTTACTAGTTGCTACGCTGTTTGTTGTTGTGAATCTGATTGTGGATATTGTTTATGCAGTAATTGATCCACGAATTAGCTATGACTGATAAGGAGGGGATACGATGGCTTCTGGAGTTATAAGTCCTGCAAATACTAGCGTGAAACAGCCGAAAAAGGAAAGAATGCTTTTCCAAACGTTTAAGCGTTTATGTAAAAATAAGCTGGCTGTTTTCGGGATGATCGTGATTGCTTTTCAGATTCTATTAGCAATCTTCGCTCCGTGGATTGCTCAGTATGACCCGGTCGTTCAAAATCTATCGAAAGCTCAATTAGGTCCTGGCGCAGAGGGACATTTCCTTGGTACAGATAATTACGGTCGCGATATGTTCGCACGATTAGTTTATGGAGCAAGGATTTCATTAATAGTTGGGATCACATCGGTTACGCTTGGTTTACTTGGAGGGCTCTTTCTTGGTCTTATCTCAGGTTATTATAGAAAATTAGACGGAGTTATTATGAGGTTCGTAGATTTACTTTTCGCTTTCCCAGGTATTCTACTTGCGATGTTGATTATTGCGATGCTCGGGACAAGCCTTGTGAACGTTGTGATTGCGATTAGCATCTGGTCAATTCCCACCTGTGCAAGGATTGTAAGGGGCAGTGTCCTTTCGGTTAAAAAGCAAGAATATGTGGTGGCGATGAAGTCTCTTGGTGCGAGTGATTTAAGAATTATTATGAAGCATATTCTACCAAACTGCACAGCACCGATTATTGTGTTCGCGACAATGAGAATGGCAACAGCAATTCTTTCAACTGCTGCGTTAAGCTTCCTCGGGCTTGGTGCACAGCCACCAACACCAGAGTGGGGCGCCATGATTGCAGCTGGACAGGATTTTATGTGGACAGCACCACATATGACGGTTATCCCTGGAATCGCGATTATGCTCGTTGTTTTTGCTTTTAACGTTGTTGGAGATGGTTTACGTGATGCACTTGATCCGAATATGGAGCTTGATACTTAAAACAAATGGAGGTCTATTGAATGAAAAAAATATGGAATAACTCGATCGCTCTCGTCCTTTTTATTTTAGTTCTAGCTTTAGCAGGTTGCAGTGGTGAATCGTCGTCTGGAGGCGATGGAGGAAATGACGTATCTCAAGAATTAACGTATGCGGCTACGTCCGATATTGTTGGTCTTTCTCCAATTGATACAAATGATTCTGTCTCATCTGCCATGATCGAACAAGTATATGAAACGCTTTTCGTACGTGATCCTAAAACGATGGAAATCAAGCCACAGCTTGCAGAGTCGTATGAAAATCCTGATGATACAACTTGGAAAATCAAGTTAAAAGAGGATATTAAGTTCCATGATGGTACTCCTCTTAACGCAGAAGCTGTGAAATACACATTCGAGCAATTCCTCAATGAAGAACGAGCTGCTCCGCGTGCATCTCTACTTGAACCAATCGAGTCGATTGAAGCGGAAGATGAGTATACAGTCGTAATTAATACGAAAGAGCCATACGGTCCTTTACTTGCAGCACTTTCACATACGAATGCTTCAATTGTAAGTCCTGAAGCCGATCAGAATGGTGATCTTAATAAGCAACCAGTTGGTACGGGGCCTTTTATGTTTGTTGAATGGGTACAGGGAGATAAAGTGACGTTAGAAGCAAATGGAGACTACTGGCAAGGTGCGCCAGATCTTAAGAAAGTGACAATGAAAGTTGTACCAGAATATTCAACTGCCGTTTCGATGCTTCAGACTGGTGAAGTCCAGTTCCTTGATAATATTTCAAGTGAGCATTTACCACGAATTGAATCAATGGAAAATGTTGAAATCAATACAAAAGAAGGAACCCCAGTCTACTATCTTGGTTTTAATATGAATAAAGAGCCATTCAACGATCCAAAGTTTCGTGAAGCGATTGCTCATGCGATCGATCGAGAAGCTTATGTGAATCAGCTTGGTGGTCTTGGTATTCAAAATGATAGCATTATCGGTCCGAAAGTATTTGGATACAAAGAAGAAGCAAAGGATGCTGGATATGATTTTGATACGGAAATAGCGAAGCAAATGCTTGAAGACAATGGCTATGCTAGTCAGAAAATCACGTTGCTTGCTGCTAACACAGGTAATTATATGAAGATGGCAGAAATCGTTCAGGCGCAGCTTAGTGATGTTGGACTTGATGTGAGCATCGAGTCTATGGAGTGGGGAACGTTCCTTGATACAACAACTCAGGGCAAATTCGAAATGACCTTCCTAGGCTGGTCAAATAGTACGGCTGATGGAAGTGAATTACTATATCCTAACCTTCACTCCGATAACCTTGGATCATCGAATCGAACAGGTTATGACAATGGTGAATTCGATGCGTTAGTTGATGCCTCTCGTGTCTCAGTCGATCAGGCAGAACGAGAAGAGAAGCTTCATGAAGCGAACATGATGGCAATGAAGGATGCTGTCTGGATTCCGATGCACCATGGCGTTGTGACTGCGGCATATGATCAATCTGTTAAAGGACTAGAACTAGATCCGACAGGTCAGTGGTCGTTATATAACGTACACAGAGAGTAGGGTGAACGATGAATCAATTATTAGAGGTGAATGATCTTGTTACTTCCTTTCGTACGGCTGAGGGTAAACTCTCTGCTGTACGGGGAGTATCTTTTTCGGTAGACAAAGGGGAAACCCTCTGTATTGTAGGTGAATCTGGATGTGGGAAAAGCATTACGACACTTTCGGTAATGGGACTTTTACCGAGCAATGGTGAAATCTCACGTGGATCAATCCAGTTCTCAGGTGAAGAACTAACAACGAAAAACGAAGAAGAACTGAGAAAACTTAGAGGAAACGAGATCTCTATGATTTTTCAGGAGCCAATGACGGCGTTGAATCCGGTGTTTACGATTGGTTACCAGCTCCGAGAGCCACTAATGATACACAAACGACTATCGAAGCGAGAGGCAACTCAAAAAGCGATAACCCTTTTAGATCAAGTGGGAATTCCTCATCCTGTAAGCAAGCTAAAGCAATTTCCGCATGAATTAAGTGGTGGAATGAGGCAGCGAGTGATGATTGCGATGGCGCTCGCGTGCAATCCTTCTCTTCTTATCGCAGACGAACCTACCACTGCACTTGATGTAACAATACAGGCGCAAATTCTTGATTTAATCGATGATTTGAAAGCAGATCTTGGCATGGGTGTTGTAATGGTGACGCATGATATGGGCGTGGTGGCTGAGGTAGCTGATCGCGTCATGGTTATGTACGCGGGTGAAGTTGTCGAGGTAGGGACTGTTACTGAAATCTTTGAAGCTCCGAAGCACCCTTATACAAGAGGGTTATTGGCTTCTGTTCCGAACATCGATGACCCTGATCACTCGATGGAGGCGATTCCTGGCTCGCTACCAAATTTAAGTGAAGAAATACAGGGATGCCGTTTCCATCCGAGATGTCCTTTTGCGATGGATAAATGCATGGAAATGGAACCGCCACTGTTTGAATTGAGCTCAGAACATCAATCAAAATGCTGGCTACAGGAGGTGAAGCACTATGATAAACAGTCCGCAACCTCTTCTTAAAGTGCGTGATGTGAAAAAGTATTTTCCGATAAAAAGCGGCTTGCTTCGTAAAACAATGGCCAACGTGAAAGCTGTCGAGGGTGTTTCGATTGATGTATTAGAAGGCGAGACACTTGGTGTTGTAGGTGAATCTGGTTGCGGAAAATCAACGTTTGGTCGAACAATCCTTGGGCTCGAGCCGTTAACTGAGGGTACAATTCAGTTTAAAGGTCAGGAAATAGGTGGCCTCTCAGATCGGAAATTGAAGAAATTCAAAAAAGAAATGCAAATGATATTCCAAGATCCGTATGCTTCTTTAAACCCACGACAGCGGATTGGAGATAGTCTTGAAGAAGCTTACATCATCCACACCTCCTTGAAAAAAGCCGAGCGTCAGGCGAGGGTGCGAGAATTATTAAAGGAAGTTGGATTAAAAGGGGAGCACTATGAACGGTATCCTCACGAATTTAGCGGAGGTCAACGTCAGCGGATTGGCATTGCTCGTGCAATTGCCCTCAATCCTTCTTTCATCGTGTGTGATGAAGCAGTGTCAGCGCTAGATGTTTCTGTCCAAGCGCAGATCATCTCACTTTTAAAGAAGCTACAGCAGTCGCATCAATTAACATATTTATTTATATCCCATGATCTTGGTGTTGTGAGACATACGTGTGATCGGGTACTCGTTATGTACCTTGGAGCTACCGCTGAACTAGCACCGGCTGATGAGCTATATAAAAATCCACTTCATCCATACACAAAGGCATTGCTATCTGCGATTCCAAGACCGGTTCCAGGCAAGAAACGAGAGCGTGTACATTTGAAAGGGGATCTACCTAATCCAGCTAACTACCCAACGGGTTGTCCTTTTCATACACGTTGTCCAATTGGAACAGAGGAATGTCGTGAGAAGAGACCAGATTGGCGAGAGGTTAAAGAAGGTCACTATGTAGCGTGTCATAAAGTAAGCCTATGATATCATTTGATAGATCTATTTTTTTGATAATGAAAGGAGATTCCTATGACGACTGATTACTTGCATTACCCATACGCTTCACAGCGCATGACGACGGTTGCAAATAAAGGGATGGTTGCGACGTCGCAGCCGTTAGCGGCACAGGCGGGATTAGATATTCTGAAAAAAGGGGGCAATGCCATTGATGCGGCGATCGCAACAGCGGCTGTGCTGACGGTTGTTGAGCCAACGTCAAACGGGATTGGTGGCGATGCGTTCGCGCTCGTTTGGACAAAGGGACAGTTGCATGGCTTAAATGGAAGCGGTCCGTCACCAAAATCGATTTCTATTGAGTCATTGAAAGAACGGGGATACGATGAAATTCCTAAGTTCGGGTGGATTCCAGTAACTGTTCCTGGCGTTCCGGCTTCATGGGCGGAATTATCGCGTCGCTTCGGGAAGCTTTCATTAAGAGAGACGTTGGAGCCTGCGATTCATTATGCAGAAGAAGGGTTCCCAGTGTCACCAATACTAAGTAAGTTCTGGCAAAATGCACACGCTCAGTTTAAAGAAATTTTAACAGATGATGAGTTCACGCATTGGTTTGAAACGTTTGCTCCAGAAGGACGTGCGCCTGAAGTTGGGGAGATTTTTCGTTCGAAAGGTCATGCTGAGACGTTGAGAGAAATCGGGGATACGGATGGAAAGTCATTTTATCAGGGAGCAATTGCTGAGAAGATTGCTGCGTTTTCGGCTAAGTACAATGGCTACCTTACAGAGGAAGACCTTGCTTCCTTCCAACCTGAATGGGTGGATCCGATTTCTGTTTCGTATCGAGGGTATGATGTTTGGGAGATTCCACCGAACGGACAAGGGCTAATCGCTCTTTCTGCGTTAAATATTTTAAAAGGATTCGAGTTCGATCATAAAGAATCTGCTGAAACGTATCATAAACATATTGAATCAATGAAACTGGCATTTGCCGATGGACAGAAGTACATAACAGATCACGAGCAAATGTCAGTTGCAGTTGACGATTTGCTTTCAGAAACGTATGGAGAAAGTCGCCGTGCGTTAATAGGGGATGAGGCATTGATGCCTTCACCAGGACAGCCACCAAAAGGCGGAACGGTCTATTTAGCGACGGCAGACGCTGAAGGTAACATGGTTTCATTTATACAGAGTAACTACATGGGATTCGGCTCTGGGCTTGTTGTACCAGGGACAGGTATCGCATTGCAAAATCGAGGGCATAATTTCTCGATGGATCCTGAGCATGATAACGCTCTAGCGGGAGGAAAGCGGACGTATCACACGATTATTCCTGGCTTCTTAAGTAAAAATGGAGAAGCGGTCGGTCCATTTGGTGTAATGGGCGGCTTTATGCAACCGCAGGGTCATTTGCAAGTGATCACAAACATGATTGATTTTAACTTGAATCCTCAGGCGGCGCTTGATGCACCAAGATGGCAGTGGGTAGAGGGGAAGAGAGTATGGGTCGAATCGACATTCCCATCTTATCTTGCAGAAGCGCTCAGTCGAAAAGGGCACAAGATTGAAGTTCAATTGGAAAAAGGCGCGTTCGGAAGAGGGCAGATTATCTGGCGTGATCACCAATCTGGTACACTGTTTGGAGGTACCGAATCTCGAACAGATGGCACAATCGCTGCTTACTAGGTTAGGCGGTGCTGAGAATGTGAAAGGTGGTGTCTCATGCAACAGTGGCATCTTTTTCTCGCCTTTTTCAGGGTGGGAATGCTTGGATATGGTGGTGGACCGTCTTCCATCCCACTTGTTCATAAAGAAGTAGTAGAGAAATACAAATGGCTCGATGATGATGAATTTGCTGATGTTTTAGCATTGGGTAATTCATTGCCAGGTCCGATTGCGACGAAAATGGCAGGGTACATTGGTCATCGTGTGGCAGGGATAGGCGGGATGTTTAACGCCGTTCTAGCGACGATTGTACCAACGATTGGCATTATGATTTTCCTCCTAACGTTTCTATCCACTTTTCGTGAAAAGGCGTGGGTGCAGGGAATGACCCAGGCAGTTGTCCCGGTTGTTGGGGTGATGCTAGCGGTATTAACGTATGATTTCTTCCGAAAAGCTCAGGGGAATTTGGGATGGATTTTGACGATTATTTTAACTGTTGCGTCCTACGGACTGATTGAGTTAGCTGGCGTTCATCCAGGGATTGTTATTGCGTGTTTGTTGCTTTATGCGTTATTGAAACCGTCACGTGGAAAGCAGGATGAGGACAAGGAAAATAATCAGGTGAAGGAGGAGCAGTCATCATGATCTATTGGGACATCTTTGTTGCCTTTTTCATACCTGGGATTGTTGGATACGGTGGTGGACCTGCTTCTATTCCACTTGTTGAAAATGAAGTTGTTGGTCGCTTTGGCTGGATGAGTGTGAATGAATTTAGTGAAATGCTTGCGATGGCGAATGCACTGCCGGGACCGATTGCAACGAAAATGGCAGGGTACATTGGCTTTCAACAGGGAGGTGTTCTCGGTGCATTCGTTGGCGTGTTTGCTACGGTAGCACCTTCATTAATACTAATGATTTTGTTATTGAGCTTGCTTACTAAGTTCAAGAACTCGCCGAAAGTTAAAAAGATGACTGCGCTCATACGTCCTACAATCGCCATTCTATTAGGCGTCATGGCGTTTCAGTTTTTTACAACGTCTTATGAAGGAGCGGGACTGTACCAAACGACCTTTCTCATTGGTGCAAGTTACGTGTTGATGGAGCGAATGAAGGTACATCCTGCATTTGTGATTGTTGGATCGCTCGCGTATGGTGCGGTGTTTTTGGGGTGATTCGCGGGTGCCTGTCACCACCCGAAATAGCGCGTATTATGTCGAAATGAAAGAGCTCCTGCGGCAGGCCGCGGGAGCTCTTTTTCTCTTATTCTATTGGAAGTAATTTAACTGGTCCAAGCGTTTCAATCATATCACCTGTAGTTGTGAAGAAGACGTAGTCTCCAGTTCCGACCATACCATCACCTAGTATTGTATTGACGATGGGCATTCCGCTAGAGTCATAGACAAAAAAGTTTGTGCCGTCACCAGTATTTGTTACTTGATATCGACCTTCAGGCACATCTGTGCCAACTAGATATTGACCAGCAATGAGTTCGATTGGTTCTTCGCTTTTTCGGACTATGGTTTTATCGAGTTTCTCGATTTCTTTTTCCTTTGCTTTGATCGTATCATCTAGTTCGCTTACGTAAGCCTTTTTTTCTTTAACTTTGTCACTCAGTTTGTTGAGTTCTTTTTTATTGCTATCTTGATCTTTTTTTAGAGAGTCGATTTCTTTCGTGATCGTGTCTTTTTGATCAATTAATTTTTCTACTTCTTTCACTTCTGTTTGCAGCTTTTCTAGTTTTTTATTCTCGACATCTTGTTGATCTTCAGCAGCATCAGTGTGTTTTTTAATGGATAGTAATTTACTTTCTTCGTCTTTTACTCTGGCTTCTGCACTAGTGATATCTGATTGGATCTTCTTAAGTTGATCTGTGTAGTTCTCCTCGAGATCTGCATTGCCAATGAGTACGCCGATTAGGACACTTACAAGTATAGTAGCAATTCCTCCAGTAATGGAGAGGGTTATGATCATTCCTTTTTTCATGATAGACTCCCCCAGACATGTCTGTTTAAGCTTTCAACTTATGTATATTGTCAGGTGAGTGGGTTTAGCACTTGAGGGGATTCGCGGTTCGCAGGTTTGCGGGTGCCTGTCACCACCCGATTTTTGTCGAATACAAAAAATCGGTTCCCATCTTATATAGAGGGAACCGATTTTTGACTTCTATTTATTCGTTCATTTGCTTCGCAACATGATCATCATCAAACTCTTCAAGATGCATAAGCTTCTGTAGTTTCTTAGACAGTAGCAGAAGGATAATGCCGAGTCCAAGAGCGGCAAAGCCTAGATACATGAAGATTTCAAGATATCCTGCTGATGTTGTGAGTGCTGCAACTTGTCCAGCAAGATAGTTTGCTGCTGCGTTACTTAGGAACCAAACACCCATTAGTAATGAAGCGATTTTCACTGGCGACATTTTACTAACAAGAGAAAGTCCGATTGGTGAAAGGCAAAGCTCACCAAGTGTATGGAAGAAGTAAGTGACAACCATAAATAGCATCGTTGCCTTAACTGCAACGTTTCCTTCGTCACTTCCTGTCATCAATACAGCTGGAACCATCACCATAAATCCGACTCCAAGTAAGATCAGGCCAAATGCCATTTTTGTTGGAATTGCGAAGTCTCCACGCTTGGATCTCGCAAGCTTCAACCAAATTGCTGAAACAATTGGTGCTAGTAATAGCACAAACAATGGATTAAGTGACTGGAAGAATGAAACAGGTACTTCATACCCGAATACGGTTCGGTCTAGGAAATCACGTGTGTATAATGTGAACGAAGCACCAGCTTGTTCAAATCCAGCCCAGAATGTAACTGTAAAGACAGCTAGGATTAGAATAACGGCTGTACGCTGCTTCTCAATTTTAGTAAGTGGTTTCGCTTTTCCTTTAACTGTTGGTGTTACACGATTGCTTGATGGTGTGCGGCCAATGTCGCCAAGGTATTTTTTCGAAAGTAGATTAAATGTAACCTGTCCGATAATCATACCGATTGATGAAGCAAGAAATGCATATTTAAATCCGTATACTGGAACGCCACCTGTATTTGTATAGAAAATATTCGCATACAACAAGCCTGCAACCAATGGCGAGATGAGTCCACCTAGGTTAATACCCATGTAGAAAATCGTGAATGCTGAATCTTTTCGCTTATCATTTTTACTATAAAGTTCTCCGACAAGAGTGGAGATATTCGGCTTGAAAAATCCATTACCGATAATAAGTAAGAGTAGTCCAATGTAAAGTCCCCATTGCTCTTGAATCGCAAAAAGGGTAAAATCACCAACGGCCATTGTAATACCGCCGATTGTAATGGCTGTCCGTAGTCCGATGAATTTATCGGTTAGGTAACCACCAATCAAAGGTGTAAAGTAGACAAGACCTGTATATATACCGTAAAGCTGTAGGGCTTTACCTTGATCCATACCAAGTCCCCCGCTGAATAATTCAGCTGTTAAATAAAGAACTAGAATTGAACGCATACCATAATAACTATAGCGTTCCCACATTTCTGTGATAAACAAAAGGTACAAACCAGGAGGGTGTTTCATTTTTCCGTTTTTAGCTGGTTTTCCCTGAATGGTGGTATCCATATATTTAACCTCCAATTTTTAAGAACTTCTCCATTTTAGCAAATTATTTGTCAATTTAAAGATGTAAAAGAAATGTTTATCTTTTTAAAATGTTTGTAAATTTGTAAAAATTACATCGATATTACGAAGGTGTATTTGTTTGAATTTACAAATTTAATGAAAATAAACCCTTTTATCTACTGCGTTTGATAGGGTGTTGATTTCACTTAGGTTTGTTAATCGAAGGAAAGATAACGCTTACAATATTACATAATAAATACAAAAATAAGGGATAAAGATCTAGGTCTTTATCCCTGTGTTATTGCGGCGGGTGCCTGTCACCACCCGAATGAACTCATTATTTGTCGAATTGCGCGATGGGAAAGCGTTCAATACAAATAGACTTTAATAGTATAACGGTGCTAAAATAAGAAAAATATGTGAATTACGGTGATTGTGGAGGAGTGACGAGGTGAAGCATCTTTTCTTGGTCGTATTGTTTAGCTTTCTCGTGTTTATATATCCAGCACAGCAGCTCAATCAATTCGATTACCAACCAATTGAGCAGCCTACAATCACTGAATTGGACTATCTTCCTGACGTCAACATGACGCCTTATACACAGTCTGTTTCTCTTGAAAAACAAAAGGTTCTTCGTCATTTTGTTCCACTTCTTTCAGCTGTGAATGTTCAAATCCATCCCCCTTTTATAATGAGGAATCTTTCGTTGAAAGAAATTCATCCTGATGCACATGGCTTTTTAGGAGCATATGCTTTTCAGTCGAATTACTTTTCAAACTCCATCCTTTACTAGATAAGCTCGAGTTAAACTAATCTAAGTTGAGGTGGAGAAGATGAAGAAGAAATCATCTAATATGAAAGACGCGTTAGACTGTTTTGGGTGGATTTGTTTGTTCGTTATCCCCTTTTGGGGAATGATTTTTTTATCCGCAGAACTGACGGGACAGCATTTTCTAAAGACTCTAATGGTGTACTTTAAATAGTTGCGAATAATGATGGTTGCAGGAGGCTTTAACTTCCTGCGACTTTTTTTATTGTTCGAAGTTTGAATGTGGTCGATTATTACTAATGCTCTTTCGAATGAACATGATATTTTTGGTAAAATAAAAGAAAAATCGATAGTGAAGAGGTGGGGGACTATGGTTGTTGTCATTGTAAAGCTCTGTATATCTGCTTGTTTAGGATTAATGATCGGAATTGAAAGGGAGCTTAAGCATAAGCCGCTTGGCTTAAAAACGTGTATGGTGATTGCGGTTAGTAGCTGTTTATTAACAATTGTTTCAATTGAGTCTGCTGAGACGTTTTCTGAAATCTCACCTAACATTCGAACAGACCCGATGCGTCTTGCAGCACAGGTAGTGTCAGGAATTGGTTTCATCGGTGCTGGGGTTATTTTAAGACGTAATAACGATGCGATATCAGGATTAACGACGGCAGCTATTATTTGGGGTGCATCAGGTCTTGGCATTGCGGCAGGTGCTGGATTTTATTTTGAAGCATTTGTCGGAGTGGCGCTAATTCTGTTTAGTGTTAATTTACTACCGCTTATTATTAAGAAAATTGGTCCAAGCCAATTAAGACAGCGTGAGATGCGAGCGAAAATTACCCTTCAAAAAGGAACGGATATTACAGCGTTCATGAATTCGATTCAGGCTGCTGATTTTGAGGTCAAACACGTGCGAGTGCGCGATACAAAAGAGAAGGATCATCAGATAGATCTTCGATTATTAACGTTTGAAAGTAACCACATAACGAGTATTTATCAACAACTGCGAGACCTTGACGGCACTACGTTCGTGGAGGTTGATGGGTAAGACAGCGGGTGACAGGCACCACCCGGTTTAAGTCGACTGAACTCCAATAATGTCATCTTGTGTTGAATTGATGTTTGCATCCAGGGTCTCATTCTAATGTTTCCTTCTATTGAATAGAGTAACTTGAGGAGACTATTAGTCTGATTTAGACGTTGGAGTTGACGATCGATGGTTGTTGTACTTATTAAATTGAGTATATCTGCTTTGCTGGGGTTAATGATCGGGATTGAGAGGGAGTTAAAGCACAAGCCGCTTGGTTTAAAAACGTGTATTGTTATCGCTGTAAGTAGTTGTTTGTTAACGATTGTTTCGATTGAATCTGCGGAATCGTTCGCGGAACTTTCAAAGAATATCAGAACAGATCCGATGCGGTTAGCGGCGCAAATTGTTTCGGGAATCGGTTTCATAGGTGCTGGCGTTATTCTTAGAAGAAACAATGACGCGATTTCCGGGTTAACGACAGCCGCCATCATTTGGGGAGCTTCAGGTCTTGGAATTGCGGCGGGTGCTGGGTTTTATTATGAGGCATTTGTGGGTGCTGGCTTAATTCTTTTTAGTGTAAATATTCTTCCTTGGATTATTAAACGGATCGGTCCGAAAGCGCTCAGGCAACGTGAAATGCGTGCGAAGATTACACTGAAGAAAAACGTGGATTTGACTGAATTTATGAGAGCTATTGTGGAGCATGATTTTGAAATACGTCATGTGCGGGTTAGAGATGCGAAAGATAAAAATCCACAAGTAGAACTTAAATTAATGACATTTGAAGAAAATGCAACAACAGACATCTACGAGCTTCTCAAGGACGTTAAGGGTGTTAATGAGATTGAAGTAGAAGGATAGAGCAAGAAGAAAGGAGATGATGGCTGAATCCATCATCTCCTTTCTTTATTGTCATGGTAATAATGCAAACTCGTAGCCCTGTGCTCGAATTTCTTTTATTAAGGTAGGAAGAATTTGTACGGTTTGCTTCAGTTCATGAAGCAGAATAATGGCACCATCTTCAAGATTCGAAACGACGTTTTTCGTGATTTGCTCAGGATCGTTGGCGAGTTCCCAGTCCATTGAACCAATTCGCCACATGACGGTAGTGAGACCGAGGTCTTGTGCAACGTTAATGGTATCCGTATTATACTGACCAAAAGGGGGTCTGAAGTAAGTGACAGGGGTGCCTGTGATGCTTTCAATTTTTTGCTTACTGTATAAAAGCTCCCTGTATTGCTGTGCATAATCCAGGTTTGGTAAGTTAGGGTGCTTACACGAATGGGATCCAATGATGTGTCCTTCGTCTATCACTCTTTTCCACGGTCTTTCACCGTAAAGGAGGCGTGATTGCCAGAAGAAGAGGGCACGAACGTTTTCTTTACCTAAGATATCAAGTAGCTCCGGGAGAGCCCGTCCCGGGCCATCATCGAAGGATAAAATAACCGTTTTCTTAGAACCTGTATGTCCTTTTGTAATAATATCTTTCTCGTTAGAGTCGTACACGACCCTTGTTTGATCAACAATTCATGGACTTTTAATCATTTACTCTCCCCCTAAGGTATTTAACGTTAAGCTCTTTTCGTACATGCGGATCATCGCTTTTATTTCACTATTAGCTGAGTGGTAGTTTTCTATATAGTCAACGGCGTTCTGTCCCAGTTCCTGGCGCAAAGAAAAATCTTCCATTAACGAGCGAGCAAGGTTCTGGAAATTCTCCATACCGTCATAAACGAAACCTGTCCTGTCGTGGGTCACAATGCTTCGGTTTCCTTTATTAGAAGAAACGAGGACTGGTAGACCATGACTCATTGCTTCGAGAACGGCAGATGATTGTCCTTCACTATGGGACGTATTTATAACAACGTCCGCATTTGCATATAGCGATTGCATTTCAGTGTGGGGAATAACGCCATCGTACGTTACCCATACTTTGTTCTCTGAGACTAACTGCTGAACAATCTTGCCTTCTTCAGACTCAATAATCGGACCTACAAGTTTCAAGTGCACTTGTGGGTGAGTCTGACGTAATTGTTTAAGAGCTTCAATAGCAAATGGAACGTTTTTGACTTTACGAATTCCTGCAGGTAGTAGAAATGTAAAAGGATCCTGCTGGTTATGCTGAAGGGGGGCGCGCTTGTTGGATGTGCTCGTGCCTTGAGCTATAACGTACAGCTTGCTTTCTACTTCAGGTAACACTTCAAGCACGTGTTCTTTTGCCTTTTCATCGAATACATGAACGGCTAGTGACTCATTCAAGCAGGTGATGACGTCTTGTTTCCGATCTATATTCTGTAGATCATGATTGAGATCCGTTCCAGTAAGTGTAATTGTATAATTCGTGATCGGAGTGCTTACTGTTTTCATAAACTGATAAAAACGATAAGCATTGAAACCATGAATCAGATCAGCATCCTTTAGGGAATGCAGGTCATCAATTTGCTCGGTTATTGAAATGACTTCCGTTTCTATCCCAGCTTCCGATAGACCTTCTGCAATACGTCGCACTGTAATCGTATTGCCACGAAGCTGATGATAGAAAGGAGTTGCGAGAATTACTTTCATGAATGCTCATCCTTTAGTCATTCGGGCGGTGCCTGTCACCACCCGATATTTGTCAAACTATGTCATATGCGTATGATTAGAGAGAACCGTTCGAAATTGAGATAATACTCTATATTAGTTTACTAAAGATGGGGAGTGTTACAAAGTATGAAACGTTTTTTTCAAAAGTTACTGGGTTGGGAGAAGTGCATGATCTGCAAGAAGAAGCCGACGCGTGCTCACTATTATTTAGATGATGAAGACAATCGCAAGCCGGTTTGTTATAAGTGCGTTTCGTATGCTGAGCGGAGAGCGTATCGGAAGGCTTAGGGGGAGTGAATAAACGCGAGTTAAGAGCAGTGGAAATGACAGACGATCAGCCTGAGTCCTTGTTTATCAGTTCTCGGGTTTTTGGTATGCACAAGTCTTTTCTTTAAGAGGTTCCGCATCTGTTAGAGGCGTGTGGGAATAAATGCTATAATTTGAAAGTGAGATAGTATGTTCAGAAGCGATAACTAACTGTACTGGAGAGATAAGTATGTCATTAAAAGAAAAGAATATAGTAGTGGATATTGCGTTTAATAATTGGGCGTTAAATGATACAGAGAATCAACGCTGGACAAAAGAATGGATTGAAAGAAGAATGGAAATCTTTATGTCTTTCACAGCGAAGAGCTTAGAAAACCAAACAAATCAGGATTTCACTGCACTTGTACAATATGATGATCATACTGAACACCTTGTGAAGAAAGCGATGAGAAAGTATAAGCGACTTCCAAGCAATATAAAAATGATCCCTCACAGTGAATTGAAAATGCAGTTTGAAAATCATGTTCGAGATGCTAAATTCGGATATTTTGTCCGTTTGGATTCTGACGACCTTTACCATGAGTCATTTATTCAGCAACTCCATGATTTCCAAGATAGTGAAAATATCAATGTGGTAATCAACCAAAAAGGATATGTCTATGATGCTATTCAAGATCGTCTTGCAACTGTTTCGTTTAAATCGCCGCCATTTTACACGTTAATTTATAAAACAGAAGACTTTCTAAATGGATTTAGATATGAAATGAAAGGTCATCGATCCATTATTGAGATGCCTCACCACATTCTAACTAACCGTAATTATACGATTATTGTTCATGCGCAGAATACGTCGACTACTTTCAAAGAAAAATATGAAAAAGGTATGATACATGATACTTCTGAAAAAAATAGAGTGCTAAATGAATTTCTTGGTGAGGGAAGAGACAGATTAAATGTACTTGGGAAATTGATGAATAAATTAACTTAATTGCTTTTTTATAGATACTTGTTTGCAAACACCATAGTAATGGTGTTTTTTATTTAGGATTTTTCATAGAACCCCATTTCAAAACTCCTGCCAAAAAAAGCCTTTATTTAAGATTACGGTCCATTAGAAAAGTGATAAAATGAACGTCGGAAACGGATCGTTATGATTTCGTCAAATCTACTGGTTATAATAGAATGAGGTTTTGTTTTAAGGGGGAAAAGCATGAAGCAGCATGATAAAATGCCCGAAGATGATCCGAGGTATCGCGTGGCGAACCGGGAAGCTCTACTAGGTGTTGGACTTGTTATTATAAATTTTATACTGTGGTACGGATTCGCCTACGGGATTGGGTCTAAGCCTGTTGAGGAATACAGTTATATTTGGGGACTGCCCGCATGGTTTTTCTATAGTTGCATTATTGGAACCGTGATCATCATCTCACTCGTTATTCTAGCGGTCGTCTTCTTATTTAAAGAAGTGCCGTTCGATGAGGAGGGTGATGAATGAACTGGGAAGTTGTAATTCCACTCATCCTTTTTCTTATTTCCATTTTTGTGATCGGCTTTTATGCATCAACTCATTTGAAATCCACATCGAACTTTCTGCAAGAATATTTTCTAGGGAGTCGTCAGCTTGGCGGATTCATTCTTGCGATGACGATGATTTCTACATATGGAAGTGCGAGTAGCTTCATCGGTGGTCCTGGCGTTGCTTATACGATGGGGCTTGGCTGGGTGCTGCTCTCGATGACGCAGCTTGCGACAGGGTATTTTGTCTTGTCCGTCCTTGGAAAAAAGTTTGCGATCATGGCTCGTAAAATTCGTGCTGTTACGCTGATTGACTTTTTGAAGGCACGTTATGAAAGCAAAGCTGTTGTGATTTTATCAGCGCTTAGTATTATCATCTTTCTTTTCTCCGCAATGGCAGCACAGTGGATTGGTGGCGCGAGGCTGATTGAGTCGCTGACAGGGTTGTCGTATACAGGAGCGCTGTTTATATTTGCTGTTTCTGTCCTCGTCTACGTGATCATCGGAGGCTTCCGAGCGGTTGCGATCACCGATACGGTCCAGGGTGTGGTGATGTTAGTTGGAACGCTCGTGATTCTCATTGGAACCGTGATAGCGGGAGGCGGAGTAGGGAATATCGTTTCCACACTTGCTGCTGAGAATCCTGGGTTGATCTCACCATTTGGTGCCGATCAATCGCTAACACCGCTATATGTTTCCTCGTTCTGGATTCTAGTAGGTGTAGGAGTCGTCGGACTTCCTCAAGTTGCGGTTCGTGCAATGTCTTATAAAAGTTCAAAAGGCATGCACCGCGCGCTAATCATCGGAACGGTTGTTGTTGGTGTTATTATGCTTGGTATGCATCTAGCAGGGGTATTTGGACGGGCGGTGCTACCTGGAATTGAAGTTGGGGACACCGTCATGCCGAAGCTCGCGATGGAAGTTTTGCCGGCGTGGCTCGCGGGGATCGTGCTCGCAGCACCTATGGCTGCCATTATGTCGACAGTTGATTCTCTGTTATTGCTTGTGAGTTCAGCCGTTGTAAAGGACGTTTACTTGAATTACGTGAAACCTGATGCGAATGATCAAACGATCAAGCGGCTTAGCATCGGTGTTACAACAGTGCTCGGTGTACTTGTTTTTGCGATGGCCGTCAATCCACCAGAGCTATTGATCTGGTTGAACCTCTTTTCATTTGGAGGGTTAGAAGCTGCATTTATCTGGCCTGTTGTGATGGGGCTATATTGGAAGAGAGGCAACGCAAGCGGAGCGATGGCTTCGATTCTAGTTGGGGTCGGAAGTTATATTGGGTTTAATACGTTTCTGCCGAATGCGTTCGGGATGCATACGGTCGTATTGCCGGTCGCTCTTTCGTTCGTTAGTTACGTGATTGTTAGCTTGATGTTTTCGAGGAAGCATGCGGTGGTGCAGGAAGCCGTTATGATGAGGTTGTGGAAAGTTTGATAAATCAAAAACCAGGTGGAAATCACCTGGTTTTTGTTATTCTTCACTATTCAAGCAAGGTGCTTTTTAACTTAAGGAATATCAAGCATTCGACAGATTCCTCCAAAAACCGGGTGGTGACAGGCACCTGCGAACTACCTGCGAACTGGCGATCCTGCGTACTTTCGAAGCACTTATGAAGATGACCAAAAGTACTCATTTTCTCTACACCAACATACAATTTCCGACCGAATTAGAGTGAATTAGCTCAATTTTTCATAGGTGAATAGTCTAGTTTTGAATAGTAGAGTAACTTGTATATTTAATTAATAATTTACTAAACATTCAATTAATGGAATAATAAGGATGGTAATTTAACTCTGAAGGAGGAATTGTGATTGTATAAGAAAACGCTTACAGTAGCTCTGGCAACTGGTCTGGTTCTAAGTCCAATGTCTTTCTCGGTTGATGCAGCTAAACCTGCTCCGAATGAACAGTCTGATCACGCATTTGATAACAAAGTGATCAAAAAAATCAATGCTGATAGCATGTATAACAACATCGCTTTACTATCTAAACAACCTCGAGCGGCGGGTACAGAAGGGGAGTATAAAGCGGTTCAGTACATAAAAAGTGAGTTTGAGAGCTATGGCTATGAGACTGAATTGCAGCCTTTTACTATTCAAGAGTGGGATGGGGGAACTTCAGCGATTTCTTTTAATGATGAAGAGCCCTCTTTCGATGTTAACTCCTTCGAAGGATCTATCAACGGAAGTGTGACAGGACCTCTCGTTTATGTTGGTCTTGCATCTGCAAGTGAAGTAGGTGATGAAGTAGAAGGAAAGATCGCTTTAATTGAACGTGGCTCTTATAGTTTTTATGAAAAGATTCAAAACGTCTATGATAAAGGTGCTATTGGTGTAATCATGTTTAACGGCGAAGGACGGTCTGGTAACTCGTTTGGATATGCTTATGAAGGTCAGGATATCCCGGCAGTAGCCATCACAAGGGAAGCTGGACTTAGTCTTGTGGAGCAGCTACAAAATGAAGACGTTCAAGCAAGTGTGAGCGTTACGAATGCTGGTGTGATTGATAAAACATCGTATAATGTGATTGCAAAGAAAGAACCTCACCCTAAAAAAGATAACGGTCAAATCGTCACAGTGGGCGCACATCACGATTCAGTTCCTAATGGACCAGGAGCAAACGACGATGCATCAGGTGTTGCAGCGACGCTTGAATTAGCGAGAATTATGGCCAAAACTCCTACAGATACTGAGCTTCGATTTGTTACGTTTGGAGCAGAAGAAAAAGGCTTAGTCGGATCTTATCATTATGCCGACACATTAACGGATGAAGAGATAGATAACATGGTCGCTCATTTTCAAATGGATATGGTAGGAAGTCGTGATGCAGGAGAATTAATCATGTTCACTCCTGACGGAAACAAAAATCTAGTAACTGATCTTGGTGCTTCAGCTGGAGCAAGGATTTCAGGCGCAGTTGATTATGGACAGCTTGGGCGAAGCGATCATGTTCCATTCTTTCTAAAAGGAATCCCATCCGCTTTGTTCATCCATGCTCCACTTGAACCTTGGTACCATTCTCCTGATGATACGATTGATAAAATAAGCAAAGAGAAACTTCAGAATGTAGCTGAAATCGTAGGAGCTGCTGTCTATCAGATTGCAAGGCCGGACACACCTGCTCTTGAGAACGCGCGAGTTGCGCCGTCTCCAGCAGACTACGATTTTGATGATCGTCCATTGTAATGAAAAAGGCTTGAAGAGTTGGGCACATGCCAGCTCTTCAAGCCTTCTTTGTGATATGAATTTCGTTACTTGTGTTTTGAGACCAACATAGGTAAATGGTCTGTCTAATTCAGCTGGAAGTCTGTGGTAAGATGGTAAGTATCAGCTGCAATGCAGGGTGGGCGGCGGTACCCCGTTAATGAAAGGGGGTGCTGCCTATAATGATGAGCACATTTGAAGCGCTTGTTTTAATGATTAGCTTTGCTTCTCTCGTGGTCACGATTATTACGGTTTCTAGTAATAAAAAGAAGTAACCCACCCTGCCCCGGCCAAGGTTTAAGGTGAGTTACTTTTTCTTTTGCCTTCTGAGCCGCCGCTCTTCATGCGGAGCAGCTGTATGGACGCTGGTGCGAATGCACCGGCGTTCTTTTTTTACTTTATGTGATCTAGTTTTATTATATGCAATCAGGGTGCTTCTGACAAGGTGGGAAAACCGAGGTCCAGAGGATTCGCAGGTGACAGGCACCACCCGGTTTATCGGGTATTATGTCGAACGAAAGTTAATGAGGTAAGAAAGGTACTGAGGCGAATAGACGAAATATATATCATAGTCACTAAATAGAGTGACGCTTTGACTAATGTGGAATAGATTCAACTTTGCTATAGTGATGAAAACAGTGAAAAGGGTGAGAATGTGAGGATTAATCGGACTCGTTTACAGAAGCATCTTGAAAAACTGGCTGAAATCGGAAAGATCGGAGAGACGGGAGTTTGTCGACTAGCTCACTCGAAGGAGGACCGTGAAGCTGTTGAGGTTGTAAAAGGTTGGATGGAAGAAGCGGGGCTCACTACCAAGATCGATGGATTCGGTAATCTAATCGGAAGAATGAAGGGCACGGAGAAAGATAAGCCCATTCTCATGATCGGCTCTCATATCGATTCGCAGCCCTATGGCGGTCGCTTTGATGGGACGGCTGGTGCGCTTGGTGCTATTGAAGTGGTACATACAATGAAAGATAATGCAGTAATACCAAAGCGGACGATCGAAGTGATCTGCTTTTCAGATGAAGAAGGTTCGCGCTTTAACAAAGGTGTTTTTGGTGTTCGAGCACTGGCTGGTTTACTTGAAGAAGGTGAACTTGAGAGGAAAGATAAGAACGGTGTAACAAGAAAAGAAGCGCTGAAAGAATTTGGTGTTGAGCCTGATCTATCCGAGAGCCCTGTTTATCAAAAAGGAGACATTGAAGCTTTCATAGAGCTTCACATTGAACAAGGTCCTGTTCTTGAGTCAAAGAATAAACCGGTCGGTATTGTGTCTGGTATCTCAGGACCGACCTGGCTAACGGTAACGCTAGAAGGATTCGCAGGGCATGCAGGATCTGTTCCAATGCATTTACGAAAAGATGCGATGGTTGGTGCGAGTGAGATCATATCAAAATTTGATCGCCTCATTAAAGAAGAAGGCAAAGATACGACTGTTGGTACAGTCGGGAGCGTACAGGTTTTCCCGAATTCGCGAAACATCATTCCAGAAAAAGTAGAGTTTACAATTGACCTTCGTGACATTGATCTCGAACATCGAACAAAGCTTGAGGAAAAGCTTTATACGATAATTGAGGAAACAACTTCTTCATACAATTTAACTCACACGATTAGTGAAGATACGAGGAGTGAACCGAGGTATTGTGCGGATTGGATTAAAAACATCATGAAAGCTGAAGACAAGGAGCTTGGCTTGGATTCGCCCGTTTTAATGAGTGGGCCTTTTCACGATGCGCTATTTATGTCGTATATCAGTGATTACGGGATGATTTTCGTTCGCTGTGAAAAGGGGATTAGCCATAATCCGCTTGAGTTTGCTGAGATGGATGATATTGAGAAAGGTGTTCAATTGCTTTATCAGACGGCGTTACGCATTGCCCAGGGTGAAAAGGAGTGATTGTAACTTTATTGAAATTGAAGAAAAGCTGATGCGCAATGATAAGCGTCTCAGCTTTTTGATATGCAGTCCTTGGACATTATTGCGTAGGGAGTTTTTCGTATCGAGTGATCCGCTGCTTAATCTCTTCTGGAATAGGTATTGCCTGACTAGATTCTGTATTGTAATTTACCTGCACTACCTCAGCTTCAACAAGAATTTCTTCTCCTCGTGTAATCGTGTGCTGGAGCTGAAAGCTCGTGGTTCCTATTTTGAAAATCCTACAGTGTATATCCAGGAAATCATCTAGCTTAGCTGGCTTATTAAATTCGAGTGTGATTTTCTTAAGGACAGGATCAAAGGTGCGAGATTGGGCTAATGAGAGCATCTGATCATCAAGAATGGTTCGGAAATATTCAGTTGTTGCAATGTCGATGTAAGTAGAATAATGAGCATTAAAAACAATTTTTTGACCATCAATTTCAGAATAACGAACGCGAAGACGGTGGGAAAAACGGTACTTCTGTAACATGAAACACCTCGTTTTTCTTCATGTTAACACAATATTCAGTTTTATTGACGGAATGATAGTCGGTAATCCGAAATTTCCCGGGTAATGTCTAAAGTGAGAGAAGGAAATTCGAGAGATGAAGTGAAAGGTGTAGATACAGCGATTATTACTCAAGGAGTTGGAAAAAGTTGAAGCAAAAGGTCTATATCACAAGAAAATTGCCAGATGAAATTGTCGATAGGATGAGGGAGAAATATGAAGTCAGGATGTGGGAAGAAGAAGAAATCCCTGTACCGCGAGAGGTGTTAGAAAAGGAAATCGAGCAGGTTGATGGGCTACTCTGCTTGTTAACAGAGCAAATGGATCAACCTTTGCTCAAGTACGCTAATAACCTTAAAGTCGTTGCAAATATGGCTGTTGGTTATAACAATATTGATGTTGATGAGGCGAGAGCTAGAGGAGTAGTTGTTACGAATACACCTGGTGTTCTTACTGAAACAACGGCTGATTTAACGTTTGCGTTGCTGATGGCAACCGCTAGAAGAATTCCAGAAGCATCTGAGTATTTGCGGCATGGAAAATGGGAAACATGGTCACCGATGCAATTAACTGGCCAAGACATTCATGGAGCTACTCTAGGAATCATTGGATTAGGACGGATTGGCGAAGCCGTTGCGAGGAGAGCGAAAGGGTTCGATATGAACGTGCTGTATCACAATCGGAGTCGACATCACGAAGCGGAGGAAGCGCAGGGTCTGCAGTATGTTGAGTTTGATGAGCTGTTGAAGGAGTCTGATTTTGTATGTGTCTTAACGCCTCTAACAAAAGAAACGGAAAATATGATTGGGCGAGAACAGCTAGCAAAAATGAAGAAAACGGCTATTCTGGTTAATACCGCTAGAGGTGGAATTGTAAATGAGGACGCGCTTTACGATGCTCTTAAGAATAACGAGATTTGGGCAGCCGGATTGGATGTTTTTGCGAAGGAACCTGTTTCAGTAAAGCATCGACTATTAACGCTACCAAATCTTGTAACATTACCTCATATTGGGAGTGCTAGTATTCAAACAAGAATGAAGATGGCAGAGGTAGCTGCGATGAATATGATGTGCGTGTTGGATGGGGAAGAAGCACCTAATAAAATCCGCGAGTGACAGGCACCACCCGGTTTGTGTCGAACGGTGGAGTATAAAGAGAATATTAAAATAGGCAGAAGAAAAGGGTCACTTTTCCTTCTGCCTATTGCACTTCAATTTAGTTAACGTCAATCAATTGCTCGAAATCCTTCAGCGAATGATAAGGTCTAACGGACTGTCGTCTAATTTCCATGGTGTTGTCGCCTGGTTTCGCGTTCCCTTTATTTATAGTAAACGCCATATCGACGTTTAGTTCATTCAACGCCTGAATCGTAGTATCGTTATAAGCACCATATGGATATGCAAATGCAATCGGATTGCTATCGATTAACTCGATACTTTTTTTAATATCCTCTTTAATGTCTTTTTTTGACTTAGAGATCAGGTAAGGTAGGAGAGTATCCTTTTCTCTTGAATGGTAATCATGTGTGTGACTGGCGTATTCAAAAACATCATTGCCTTCTTTAATTTCACTCCAACTAAGGAATTGATTAAAATCCGTGTTAAAAGGAACAGTTTTCTCTGTTAAGCGTGAAGTGACAAGAAATTCGACAGCGGTAAAGCCGTGATTCTTCAAAACAGGATAGGCGCGAATATAATTATTCTTATGACCATCATCAAAGGTTATGAGGACGCTGTTCTCAGGAACGTGTTTTACTCCCTTAATAAACGATTCAAATTCTTCTAGGGTAATGGTTTGGTATCCTTCTTCATTTAACAAATTCATCTGCTTTTCGAACTCTTCTAACAGTACGACCATGTTGTTCAAATGACCTGAAGGATAATAAAGAGAATCTCGTAAATCATCTTTTTTGAGAATGTGATGATAAGTTAGGACAGGTACTTCCTCAGCGTAATCTGGGATTTCGATTCCGATTTTGCTCAGAGGATTGTCAGGAACTGCGTTCAAACCTCCGAGAATATAGGCGTTGTAGTCTTGTTGATTAAGGTGATTTTTAACGGCTTTATCTTGATTGCTTCCCTTAGGATGAAGGAGGAAGACAGTTGCATCCAACCGATGAGCGAGGCCACCAGCTGTTACAGCATCTGGATAGTCTTCTGTTTCAGCTTTAGAAGAAATCCCTCTTACGAATAGAATGTTTTTACTGGAACTTTCAGTAGTTTTAATTAGCTCGAGATTCGTTTCGAACCGATTTGATCCTTCTATTCTATTCACGATAACGTTATTGTTTTTAAGTTCATCCTCAAGATTTGCACTAACTACTGCATTCCCACCAACAATAGTAATTTCTTTAATAGTCTTAGGTAGTTTAGCAGGTATAGTGTCTTTCGTTGCTAAATAGATTGGTGTTTGGTTAATCGCTGCAGAACTGGATGCTGATAGCGCATCAGCAACGGTTACACCGTTTACAAGATAAGCATGCTCATTTTGATCAAGACCAGCTTCTCGGTTAATTTCGACAGCAGTTTCAAAGCGGTTCTTCCCTTCGATACGTTCTACATCCAGGTTAGCGTCCTGTAATTGAATGATTACGTTATTTGAAATGGCGGTAGTTCCTCCAAGTACATAAACTTTGCTTGTCCCTAAACGCATGATTTCATCAAGCACGTCCTGATGTAGTTTAGAAGGATAGGTAAGGAGAATAGGTGCGTCTTTTACACCTGATAAACCTGCTGCTGAAAGAGCATCGGCAGGCTTATCAGCGCGTGCAAGAATCACGGCTTTTTCTTCGTTATCAACACCATCTGGCCAACCTTTGTTTGCTATTTCAATGGCAGTATGTAAGCGAGTTTCTCCTGCAAGACGATCGACTTGTAGTGTTGCGGCTTCCGCATTGTTAGCTGATAAAATAACTAGATTCATGCATAAAACTACGAGTGCAATAAGTAGGTGCTTTTTCTTCAATTTATCTTAATCCCCCTGAATCGGGTGGTGACAGGCACCACCCGAAATATGTCGAATATCTCTATCTCAATTCTCTCTATCTCACACTAACAATCGCTTCAAAATCATCAATTGAATGATGTGGTCTTACGGAATTACGATGAATCTGTAACATGTCATCTCCTGGTTGAACATTACCCCCTTGAACAGTAAAGGCCATTTCAACTCCAATAGCTTCAAGCGCTTCCATCGTTTCATCATCATAAGCGCCATAAGGGTAGGCGAGTGCGCTTGTGTTACCTATTAAATCAATACTAGCTAGAACGTCTTCTTGTATTTCAGGTAGCGTTTTGGAAATAAGGTAAGCTGTTCCGTCTTCTTCTGAGTTATGAAAGGTATTCGTATGACTAGCAAATTCGAAAACATCACTTGTCGCTTCAATTTCCTCAACGCTTAAGTATTGATTGTGTTCTGAAGTATAAGGCACGGTCTCATCGTCCGTTAAGCTAGTAATTAAAAACTCAACCGCAGTAAACCCATACTGCTTCATAACGGGATAGGCTTCTATGTAATTATTTTTGTAACCATCGTCGAACGTAAGTAACACACTATTTTTAGGTAAAGGAATCTGACCTTCTATGTACTGTTGGAATTCATCAAGTGTTAGTGTGAGGTATTCATGCTCATGTAACCATTTCATCTGCTTCTTAAATTCTTCTAAGACAACGACTGAGTTTACAAGACTACCATCCTCTTTATAATGTCGATCCCTTAGATCCTCCTCTGCAACAATGTGATGATAAGTTAAGACAGGCACTTCCTTAGCAGGAGCTCTTTTTGCTGCCTCTGCGAGTTGTTGTTCTCTAAGTTGTGATTCAAGCTCGTTCGTTTCGGTAACGTTATTCTGTTCTTCATCTGAGTCAGCAGCGTCTACAGTAGCGCTACTCTCCTTCTGAGATAGGTATTTCGAACCGAAATCCCTTTCTTCATTAAATCCGAATCCTACTAAACTCCCGACAATTGCTAGAATTAATAAACCAAATAAGTAAATTTTTTTCAATTCCATCCCCCTTTAAGACTAATCGTTAACCATCCTACCACATTTATGGATTAATTTGGGTGTTAAATTACAAAAAGGTTTCAATATTACTGGGTGATTACAGCGGCGGGTGACAGGCACCACCCGGTTTATGTTGGATATGGTAGAAGAGTGTCGAGAGGTTAGTGTTGACGGCGATAAGGGAGGAGAACTATTCTTAGAGAAAGAGTAGAATAATGCAAGAGGAGATGGAGAGATATGACAGATAACCGACGGTGTAAGATTGGAAAATCGCTACATGAATTTCATTACGTTTTTCTATGGTAAGAAAAACACGGTTATGGCTTCCCAATCACTTTTATCACATCGTTAGCCGAGGGAACCGCAAAGATCTGCTTTTTAAAGATCCCCAAGATTATCGCACATTCTTATACATTCTTCAGCAAGTCTACGAAACACACTCCTTTGAAATAGCTGCCTACTGCTTAATGAACAATCACTTTCATCTTCAACTCCGCTCAAAAGACCAACCCATCTCAAAAATCATGTCACTAGTGAACAAACGCTACGCTACCTATTTTAATTCCCGATACGAGTTAACCGGTCACGTTTTTGAGAAGCGCTATTTTGACGAACCGTTAAATTCGTCAGCAAATATGCTTGAAGTTAGTCGTTATATTCATCTCAATCCTCTTAAAGCAAACCTCGTTCTCCGTCCAGAAGACTATCCGTGGTCGAGCTATCGTTTTTACTTTTCACGTCACAACGGAATCAAGTCTTATATGAATTTATCTCCTTTGGTAGAAGGGTATCCTGGCAGTTATAAAACGAAGTGTAAAAGCTATTGTGATTTTGTGAATGCTAAGAGAAGTGTAGCGTTCGATGAAATTCAGTTATGAACCAAACAAAAAAAGACACCAAATAGATCGGCGCCTTCCTTTAATCAAACGTTTAATTAACTCTATTTCTATTGATAATCCCATACCACTTTGTATTCTCCATCTTCTTTCGCTACAAAAACTTCCTGCACGAGTGAAAAGTTCCCAAACTGATTATGGAAATTTTGCGTGACTTTCATGACGTATACTTTCTTCATAATGACTCCATTTACACCAGATCTCCAGTTTTTCTTCGTTTTCACTTTTCCAACTTTATAAGTAAAAGATGTAGAGCCAATATCTTGTGTGATGAGCTGCGAACGTAGCTGACTGTATTGTTCATCAGAAAATCGATTTTTCATTTCTGTGTGAAAGAGCTGCCAGGATTTCTTGAAATCACCACTTTGTTCATATAGGTAAAATTCTTTTACTGTTGCAGTGGCTTTGGATTTGGGTTGTTGGAGTATGAAGAAAGTGATTGTTCCAGCTAGCAATAACAACACACAGAGGATAACAATTATTTTTGTGTGACCTCCATGCTGACGACTCGTTTTAAAGTGCGACAAGGTTCCTTCCTCCTTGAAGCTTGACTACTAGAAGTGTATGACAACCATAAGTTGTCCCATGCCGCTCGCAAACTATTTGTAAAAAGAAGAGATAGATGCTCTCTACAGGTTGAATACACGGTATAATAGTATAAAAGTCCCGTTCGTTAGAAATGCACCCTGTGTTGGAGGTTGAAAATGAACAATAAATTGTTGTTTCTTATTCCATTTCTTCTAGCTACTGTTGGCTGTAGTGTCAGTGAGTCAGAAGCAACTAGTTCAGAGCCGATTAAAGAAGAGAGTACTGCTAAATCCTCGGAAGTGGAAGCAGAGCTTAGTCATAGTGATCATTTTTGGGAGCTCGTTTATAAAGAGAATATAGAACCCGCAGATCATTCAGAAATGGAACGTCTTATCTCACTCGGTGTAGATATTGATGCGAAAAATGAAGAAGGCACGACTCCTCTTACATATGCCGTCATGAAAAAGGATCCTCAATTAGTAGAATGGATAGTACAAGCAGGAGCAGACGTTCATGAGGGTGTAGAAAACGATCGCCTCCTTGAGTTGGCAGCGAATAATAAAAGTTACGATATCGTCGACCTGTTTTTAAAAATGGGTGCTCATTTTGAAGTTGGGAATGAGAATATGTTAATACAGGCAGTTGAGGCGGAAAACTTAAACCTTATTAAAACTTTACTTCATAACGGATATAGCCCTAACCTGGAAGCTGAATTAGATGGCTCGAAGTCCACGTTACTTAACTATGCCATTGTGGAAGAAAATGAGGATCTTACGACAATGCTTTTGAATGCTGGAGCAAATCCGAACTTTGCTGTTGATAGCGAGAACGAAAGTGCAGTTGTTGTCGCAGTGATAGAGGAGAAATCATCAGAGTTTCTTTCTCTTCTTTTAGCAAGAGGTGGAGATGCTAATGTATACTACAAAAATGCCCCATTACTGTTCGAAGCTATTAAACAAAATAATGTATCCCTCGTGGAAGTGATGCTTATATCTGGTGCTACGCCACCATCATCTAAAGAAAGCGCACAAGCTTTTAAACTTGCAGATGGAGAGGAATATAAAGAAATTACTGACCTTCTTATGCAATACGGTTGGTAATGAACACTTTTTTCCGTCTACCTGTTGGAAAGCCTACGTGGTGCAGTGAGTCTTCTAACTGAAAGACTGTCGGAAACTTTCCTTTTCAGATGTTTCCGAATAATGAAATTTGAATTAATCTTATACACCGTTTCAAACCCCAACTTTTTTAAACTCTCGATCCCCTGTTTATTCTCTTCATCTACCAAAGCGTAAATGAAATAGATTTCTTGTTGAACTAAAAAATCCTCGAACGCTGGTTGAAGAGAACGGGTGATACCTTTTCCCTGATAGTTCTGATCAAGCACAAGATAATCAATTAGAATAAGCTGATTGATTTTGAATCGATAGCAAATAAATCCAGCTATTTTACCATCATCATGACAAACGATAAGTACTTCGCGAGATTGGTCTAGAACACCTTGAATTCGATTAGCTGATACTTCAAAGTTTTCTAGGACAATAGAAATTAACGCAGAATCATCCTTTTTTGGATTTCTTTTCCTAATATACATGCACATTCTCCTTAATAGAATCGTTCACGTGAAAGAAAGAAGAGCTAATGTAGAGTCTACATTAGCTTAATAGTACATTTACTCTGAGTCGTTTGATCTAGACTTCTTCTTATTCTTGCAACGCTTCTTTCTTTTTTTGTTGCTTCCGAATAGATCTTCCACTAAAGTTTGCAAAAATTCCCTCATTGATTATCCTCCCTTAAACGAATTAGAAATGTTTTTCATTTCTTGTTCATCTTACGCATGTTGAGAGGTAACGTTTGGACAAGTACCACTATGAAATGAAAATATGTGAATGGTTCAGGTAGAATTGCCTTGTTTGTGAATACAAATCCACATAAAAAGAGAAGAGACACTTTTGCAATAAAAGCAAATGGTCTCTTCTCCTTTTTCATTCGTGCAAGTTGTTTACTTCTTTTTTAGTACTTCATTCAAGCGATCCGGATAGTTTGTAAACATCCCAGTAACGCCCCAATCCAACAGGCGCTCCATGTCTTCTTTTTCATTTACTGTGTAGGGATGGATGTGTAACCCCGCGTTTCTTACCTGTTGTACATAATCTTCGTCAATTTTCGTGTAAGACATCCCTACACCAACAGCGTACTCGGTTAGTTCATTCAATTCTTCATCTGAGATCGTAGCTTGCTCTTTATAAGAAATCAGTTGAACCAATGGTAGATTCGGGTTAAGATCTTCCATCTTTAGTAGACTTTCTTTACTGAACGATTGAATCAACACTTTGCTTGAGCGTTCGTTAACGCCTGTTAACTTGTACTTTTCTAATACGCGAAGTAGTTCCTTTTCCATGCCTGGGTATACTTCGGGAGATTTTGTTTCAATGTAGTAACGAGCGTCTTTACCAAATGTCTGAATCACTTCTTCAAGCGTTGGCACTTGAAGTCCTTCGTAAGATTTCTTCGCTTTTTCAGGGTATTTCTCATTGAACCAGCTGCCTGCATCAAGTTGTTTAATTTCTTCTAGAGTATAGTCTTTCACAAGGCCTGTCCCGTTTGTTGTACGATCAACAGACTCGTCATGCATCGCAATTAATTCACCGTCTTTTGTCATCTGAAGGTCAATTTCAATGTAGTCGCCTTTCATTTCATCGCCAAGTTTATAAGATGGGATAGTATGCTCAGGTGCATGTCCAGATGCACCGCGATGGGCAACATTCGCTAGCTTATTAGTATTCATTCCTGGCTTGCTTCCCTTCGTATCTGCAGAAGCCAATCCACCTGCAAACATACTACCAATCAAGAACATGCTTAATGATAGAAATGCTATTTTCATTCCGCGTTTCATTGTTATCATCCTTTCAAATCGTCTTTCGAGTAATAGTATATTCGATAGATGTAAACGACGATTTACAAATTACCCAGAGAATTGGGAGTTGCTAAGTTTAAGAGGATAGGGTGGATAGCGATGAAGTCTAGTATCTTAAAGTAGGTAGTAGGACAAATGGTATGAACGGTTGCGGTGCATATTTAGGAGATTCGTCATAAAAACGTTAATGAATTCTACATAATTCGCGGGTGACAGGCATCACCCGATTTATGTCATTTAGTGTCGATGATACTTTGGGTGATGGTTGTACCTCATTTTGTAAGCGATTGACAACTATAAACTAATTTAATATGATAGTAGCAATAACAGAACTTTCTACCGCTATAAAAAATGAGGAGAATGATTTATGAGTGTGACTGTTCTTAACTAATCCACTAATTGGATAGCACCTGTTGTAATGAAAAAAACGTGCCTCTGGGACGTTTAGTTCGTTATGCCAAAACAGGGCAGTTAAGAACAAGCATAAGCGTAGCTAATTTTTATCATTAAGAAAGCTATGACTGGCTTATTCAGTCATAGCTTTTTTGGTGTAGTGGCGGTAGAAAGTCGATTCATACGTTGGATCGATCTGTTTATCATAAGCCACGACGAGCTAAAAAGCTTGTCGTGGCTTTTTTTATTGAGGAGGTAACACATGAATACACAAACGTTTGAAACATTAGAATTTAATCAAATCGTAGAGGACATCAGTTCTTACGCTTTAACAAATAGAGGAAAAGAGTCGATAAGGCAATTGCGACCGTCTACGAATCAGAAGCTGATCGAGAGATGGTTAGAAGAGGTAGAGGAAGGCGTCGCGATCTTAAACGTGAGCGGAAGTGTTCCTTTGCATAGCTTGAACGACATTAGCCTTCTGATCGAACAGGGGAAAAAGGGACTTTTTATTCGAGCAATCCAGTTCTCAGAGGTTCTTTCTTTTCTAGAGCATTGCACGAAACTGAAACGGTTTATGAAGGACAAAGGGACGGTTGCACCAACTATCAGCTTGTATGCTGATTCAATTGAAGATTTAAGCGCATTAGAAGAGACGATTCATTCTGTGATCAAACACGGTCAGATTGATGATTATGCATCGAAAACGCTATTGAAAATCAGAAAGCAGCTTAGTACTAAGAAAGATAAATTGAAGGAACGAATCGAAGCACAGGCGAAGAAATATTCGAATTGGATGCAAGAATCTCGTCCTGTAGAGAAATCCGGTCGGCAAACACTTCCTATAAAGAGAGAGTATCGTAAGAAAATAAATGGTAGTGTCATCGATCAATCCTCTTCAGGTGCAACGCTGTTCATTGAGCCTAAAGAATTAGCGAATATACACGATGAGCTGCAGCTCCTTCACTTACAGGAAGAGCAAGAAGTTGAACAGCTTCTCTACGGTTTAACCGGTGAGGTACTTGCTTATGAAAGGGAGATTAACATTGCCTTAGAAACGATGCATCAATACGATATTATTTTCTCGAAAGCAAAATATAGCAGGAAAATTGATGGGATTACGCCGGCGTTTTCGAATGGTTTTACCATTGATATTAAATCAGCAAGACACCCTTTATTAGGAGAAAAAGCCGTTCCACTAACGTTAAACATGACGGAAACGGATCAAGCACTTCTCATTACCGGTCCGAACACTGGCGGTAAAACAGTGACGTTAAAAACAGTAGGCTTGCTCTGTATGATGGCTCAATCAGGCATTCCAATACCGACCGCAGCAGGAACAGTGTTGCCGATTTTCCAACAGATTTTTGTCGATATTGGTGATGGTCAGAGTCTTGAAGAGAACTTGAGTACGTTTAGTTCACGGCTCGTTAATCTGATCGCCATTCTGCGAAAAGCAAACGATCACTCCTTGCTTCTTCTAGATGAAATCGGCTCTGGTACTGATCCAGGTGAGGGAATGGGACTTGCGACGGCCATTCTTGATCAGCTTGCAGGCAAGGGTTCGACCATTCTTGCGACAACACATTATAGTGAGATGAAGCAGTATGCTAACGAAAAGTCTGGCTTTATTAATGGAGCAATGGAATTCGATTTAGAAACGCTGCAGCCGACTTATCAATTATTGCTTGATACGACAGGGAAGAGTCAGGCATTTGCGATCGCGCATAAGCTTGGCCTACACCCTGACATACTAAGAAAAGCGAGTATGATCACATACAACAAAGAGCAGCAGTTTGAGGTTGAGAGGGAATTGTTAGCAACGACCGATTATCAGCAGCAGGTAGCGGTCAATCGGTACGGAAGGAAAAAAGAAAAGAAGGAAGAGAAAGCGGACATCGCTTCGTATGAGCAGGGTGACAATGTCATCATCCAAGCGACGGAAGAGATGGGAATTGTGTATAAAGGACCCGATGATTTAGGAAACTATATTGTTCAAGTTCAAGGTGAGAAGAAGACTTACAATCATAAACGCCTCCGTCTTCATATTTCAGCATACGAACTCTATCCAGAGGATTACGATTTCGATATTATCTTTAAGTCGAAGGACTATCGAAAAACGAAAAAGTTGATGGGGAGAAAGTATTTGGAAGGTTTGACGTTGGATGAAGAAGAGTGATTGGAGCGTGTGCTGAAATAAAATAAAATGAACCCCCATTCCACTAGTGGAATGGGGGTATTCAATATTTCTTGCTTTAATTGATTGGACGTTCCGTTTCTTTATCTAGACTTCTTGTTCTCACAGACTTCCTTTCAACCAGTTCAGTAGGAAGTTTGTAGTACCTTTCTACTTTCTCTAGTGAAAGTTGCTGGAAAATAAGGTGAACGGCAAGGGCACCTGCTTCGTATTTAGGTTGTTTGATCGTTGTGAGTGATGGTGAAACATATTCTGATAGCTGAATATCATCAAAGCCGATCACTGATATATCTTCTGGGACTGAAATTCGATTTTCTCTAAATGCTTGTATCCCACCAAGCGCCATTTCGTCGTTTGCATAGAAAGCAGCGGTTGGAAGGTTACCTTGAGCAATTAGCATTTTGGTTGCGCGGTAGCCGCCTTCGCGGGTGAAGTCGCCAGATATCTTCCACCTTGTTTGAAACCTTAATTCGTGATCCTTTAATGCCTGCTGAAATCCGTTATATCGCATTTCGTTATCGTGCGAGTCATAAGGTCCGCTAATATAGGCAATTTCCTGATGTCCGTTTTGAATAAGGTGCTCCGTTGCGATATAGCCACCTTGGGTATTATCGACTTCAACCTGAATAATGTGATCATTGTCTAGGTTTCGATCGAGAACGACAATTGGAAAGCCCTCTCTTGCTGATTCATGAATGATTTCATCAGTAATGTTATGCGCAAGAATGATGGCACCATCAACACGTTTTTCTTTTAAGAACTTCACTGCTGTTGATTGTGACCCACCTATTGAACTACAGGCAATTAAGTCGAAGCCATTTGTCATCGTAACTTCTTGAACACCCTTAATGAGTTCAGAATAATAGGGTCCTGAAAGGTCTTTAAGAATTAGAGCAATGGTATTCGTTTTGGTTCGCTTCAGATCTGAAGCAAAACCGTTTTTTTGATAGTTCAATTCTCTTGCGGCATCCTGTACCTTTTTAACTGTAGCAGGACTAACCTTTTTAATGTTATTCAAGGCATAGGAAGCCGTTGATACGGCGACGCCTGCCCGTTTTGCTACGTCCTTAATCGTTGCCATTTTCTCACATCCTCTAACTTGACAACTCATTTGTAAGTTTACATTTAGTTTACCTCTTATGGATGAAAATTGTCACTGTCCAGTGCTTTCCTAATGCCATTATTTCAGACCAGACATCGTAAATCCTTCGACGATATACTTTTGAAAAAAGGCGAAAATGATGACGATTGGCACAACCATGAAAGCAGCTCCAGCCATTTGAAGAGCGTAATTATTCGCATACTGCCCTTGAAGGAGGGAGAGTCCTACGGAAAGGGTGTAGAGACTTTCATCATTTGCAATAATAAGTGGCCAGAGGAAACTATTCCATGCGCCAATAAAGGTCAGTATCCCCTGAACTGCAAAGATTGGTTTGGCGATTGGGATAATGAGCTTAAAGAAAATATAGAATTCTCCTGCACCGTCAAGTCTTGCGGCTTCAATAAGGTCAGTCGGAATTGTGGTCATAAATTGCCTGAAAAGAAAAATACTGAAAGCCACAGCGAGACCTGGGAGTATGATTCCTGCCATTGTATTTGTTAATCCCATTTCATTTAATAAAAGGTACACTGGAATCATTGTTACCTGTGCTGGAATCATCATGGTAGCAAGGACGATATAGAATAACTTTTCCTTACCCTTAAATTTGAACTTCGCAAATCCATATCCGGCCATCGCATTTAATAGAAGGCCAATAAATGAGAAGAACACGATAATGAGCGTGTTTTTTAAATACACACCAAAGTTTAAGCTTAGAAACAAATTGATGTAGTTATCAAAGGTTGGATTACTAGGAATAAGTTGCGGTGGAATGTTGAGTACGTCACTTTCCTGTTTAAAGGAACTTGAAATCATCCATAGAAATGGAATTGAGACGAGAACGCCTCCAGCAATTAAAAATAAAGCTACCACCGGTTTTTCGATCTTTTGTAAAAAGGATCTTGACTCCATCTTTCTCACTCCGATCCTATTAAATTAATATTCTGTATCCGACTTACGTAGTTTGAACTGTACGAGAGTCGTGATGATAATGATGAGAAATAGAATAAATGAACCTGCTGCGGCATAACCGAATTCACTAAACTGAAACCCGTTCTTATAAATGAAGAGGGCAATAGAGATCGTACCATCTAATGGTCCACCATCAGTCATTACGAATGGCTCTTCGAAGAACTGCATCCAGCCGATTAAAGTTGTAACCGTTACGAAAAACGTTGCATATCGAAGGAGAGGGATGGTGACATTGAACAACACCTGAATCCGATTAGCTCCATCGATTCTTGCTGCTTCATAGTATGACTTAGGTATTCCTTGCAGAGCTGCTAGGAAAATGATCATGTTAATCCCAATGCCTTTCCAAACAGCAAGAATAATGAGCGATAATTTTGCTATCGTAGGGTCAGTTAACCAGGGAATTTTCTCTACTGAAAGCAAGGATAAAAGGTAGTTGAAGAGTCCATACTCTGTATTGTAGAGATAGCCCCAAACGACCGCTACTGCAATAATATTTGTAATAGAAGGCATATAATAAACAGCTCGGAAGAATGTAAAGAGTTTTGAAGTTCCGTAATTTAATAGAAGAGCAATGCCTAGTGAAAAAATAATGACGAGTGGTACGCCAATTAGGACATAGAAAACAGTATTAAAAATCGATTTATGAAATAGTTCGTCTGAGAAAAGATCTACATAATTCTCAAAGCCTATGAATTGAATATTTGACCAGTCAGCAAGCCCTTTTAAGTTTAGATCCGTAAAGCTAATAAAAAACGCAATTAGAATCGGAATAATGCTGAATACAACTAAAATAAGTACAGCAGGAGCGATGAACATTAGTCCGTGTTTTGCCTGGTTAGCATTCTTTATTATACTGCGCATGTTATCCCACCTATCTGAAGAAAGCTTTTCCTTCTATAAAACGGAGTACAGGCAGTTATCTGCCTGTTACTCCGTCTTGATTAGTCTTCTAGCATTTCGTTGGCTTTTTTGCTGAATTGGTCAAGCTCTTTATCTAAATCAGCGTCACCAACATTGATTCGTTCAATGGATGAGAGTAATTCTTGTGCCATTGCTTCAAATTCTTTCATTTGTGGTGCGCCTTTTGTATTCTCAAGCTGTTCACCTAATGTCGCGAGCATTTCGTCATCACTTAAAGCAGGATCTTCCCATGCTTTTACACGTGATGGAAGTGTGTTTGAAATCTCAAGCCATTCAAGTTGAGTATCAACTTCATTCATATAAGAAAGGTACTTCAGTGCTTCATCAACGTTTTCTGAGTTATGGAAAATAGAGAAGTTTGATCCGCCGATGCTGGAAGTGTTCGATTCCTTCTCAGGCATCACAGCAACATCCCATTTACCTTCAAGATCTGGAGCCTGGTCTTTAAGGATGTTGATCATCCATGGGCCACTGAAGAACATTGGTTTCTTGCCATCTTTGAAAGCTTGTACGATATCAACGCCGGCTGTTGTCTGACTGAGACCTTCATCAAAGTAGCTACTGTAATACTTCAGTGCTTCTCTAAACTCGGGGCTATCAAAATTCAGTTCTTTATTCTCAACGTCCATTTCATAACCATTCTGCCAAGCAAAGATAAATGGCGTTATTTGATCATTCATATCGATATCAAGTCCGTAATAATCATCGCCACGTTCCGATAAGGTAGTCGCTGCATCTTTCAATTCATCCCATGTAGCAGGAGGTTCTTCATATCCAGCTTCTTTTAAAAGATCTGTACGGTAGTATAGAACGCGTGTTTCCACGTACCATGGAACACCAACCACTTGATCATTAAATGTCATAGAATCAGCTGCACCTGCGAAATAATTCTCAGGTTTAAATTCAGGGTACTCTTCAAGATAGGATGAAAGATCAAGTAAAGCTCCAGCATCTGCAAACTCAGGCACCCACGTTGTTCCAAGTTGAACAACATCCGGTCCTTTTTGTGATGCAACGGCTGTTAACAGCTTGTCATGTGCATTCTCCCAGGGAATGGCTTGTACTTTCACTTTAATATCAGGGTTATCTTCTTCGAATTGTTTGCTAAGCTCACTAAGCTTCTTTCCTTCTTCCCCCATTGCCCATACCGTTATTTCCTTTGTTCCGTCTCCTGAACTGCTGTCTTCGTTTGAGCATGCCCCGAGAATCATTGAGATTGTAAGTAGGCAAACTGCTAAAAGCGCTGACGTTTTCTTCTTCATTTCGTTCCATCTCCTTTTAAAAAGCTTATTTTCATGATCACTACAGAGTTCCTTTTTTATTTCACATAACATCTTGCTCAAAGTATTGAAACGTTTCGATAACTCGATTATAATCAAACATGAATCCGCTTTCAACGTTTTTGTCAAAATAGTTTCAAAAATTTTAGTCAGACACTGATATAGCTGATTATAGTACTATTAACGAAAAATTATCTCTTTGACGAATAGAAATGTTCATGCATATAATCCAATTAAGATAAAATTGAAACGTTTCGATATATAGAAGGAGGCGCATTGAAATGGATCGTAGTGAGTTAATGAATTTACTTAATCAAATGACAATAGAAGAAAAAACAGCGCAGCTCATGCAGCTTGCGACACCTTTTTATAAAGGGGCAAAAGAAGCAGGCGAAATTACAGGTCCATTAGAGGAGCTCGATATCAATGAGGATCACGTCCGAAATAGTGGATCAGTTCTTGGAGCATCTGGTGCAGAAAATATACGAAATATCCAGAAAACCTATCTAGCAGAAAGTAGGCTTGGTATTCCTCTTCTTTTTATGTCAGATATTGTTCATGGATACAAAACGATATTTCCGGTTCCTCTTGCAATTGGTTGTTCATGGGATATGCAACTTGCTGAAGAGAGCGCGAGAATTGCAGCAAGAGAAGCGGCGGTCTCTGGCATACATGTCACATTCGCACCAATGGTTGATCTTGTGCGAGATCCGAGATGGGGTCGTGTCATGGAGTCTTCAGGAGAGGATCCACATTTAAATAGTGAATTTGCACGTGCCTTTGTAAAAGGCTTTCAAGGAGATGACTTAGGAAGCGACCTTGAGCGAGTGGCTGCCTGTGTGAAGCATTTCGCTGCATATGGAGCGGTGGAAGCGGGACGTGATTACAACTATGTTGATCTGTCAGAACGGGAGCTTCGTGAAACATACTTACCAGCTTATAAAGCAGCCCTTGACGAGGGGTGTGAGATGGTGATGACTGCCTTTAATACAGTTGATGGTATCCCGGCAAGTGGGAACAAGCGCTTGATGAAAGAATTACTTCGTGATGAATGGGGGTTTAATGGGGTTGTCATTTCGGACTGGGGTGCTATTAAGGAGCTTATTCCACATGGAGTTGCTGAGGACGAGCGTGAAGCTGCGTACAAGTCGATAATGGCCGGTGTAGATATCGAAATGATGACAACAACTTATGTACATCATTTGAGTTCACTCGTAAGAGATGGCGTAGTTTCAGAAGAAATCATTGATGAAGCAGTCCTTCGAATTTTGGAGTTGAAGCATAAGCTCGGTTTATTTGAAAATCCTTTCAGAGGTGCCGATCCTACGCTTGAGAAGGAAGTCGTTTTGTGTGAAAACCACCGTCTGACAGCTCGGAAATTAGCGCAGAAGTCAAGCGTTCTTCTAAAAAACGAGAACGTATTACCTCTCCAAAAAAGTCAGCGTGTTTCACTGATTGGACCTTTTGCAGAGAGCGATGATCTTCTTGGTCCATGGTCCTGGTTAGGCTCAGGGGAAGATGCAATTCTTCTAAAAGAAGGTCTATTATCCAAAATTTCTCCTAACCAACTCCAGATTGCTAAAGGGTGCGGTGTGGAAAGTGGGACGAAAGAAGAGCTTGCTTATGCAATAGAAGCTGCTAAGAACTCTGATGTTCTATTGCTTGCGCTTGGAGAGCGCTCCGATATGAGTGGTGAAGCAGGGTGCAGGGCTGATATTCGTCTTCCGCAGGTTCAACTAGAACTAATCGCTCGGTTAAAAGAGCTTAATAAACCAATCGTAGTGGTTCTATTTAATGGAAGGCCGCTTGATTTGCACGGGATTATTGAGGAAGCGGATGCGGTTCTGGAGGCTTGGTATCCGGGAACAGAAGGCGGTGCTGCGATTGCTGATTTGCTTTATGGTGATGCGAATCCATCCGGTCGATTGTCGATGTCATTTCCTTATTCGGTTGGGCAAGTGCCTGTTTATTACAATCACTTCAACACTGGTCGTCCCAAAGGTGCCCCTGATGCACAGGTTCGCTATGTATCACAATACCTTGATATCCCAAACGAGCCGCTTTTCCCATTTGGTTATGGTTTGAGTTATGCCTCGTTTTCTTACCATAATGCGTCTCTATCAACTACAAAAATGACGGAAGAGCTAGAGGTTCGTGTCACTGTTAAAAACACCGGTGTAGAAGGCGAAGAGGTTGTTCAACTTTATGTAAGAGATATCGCCGGAGATGTAGTGCGACCTATGAAAGAACTGAAAGATTTCAAGAAGATACTGCTGCGTCGCGGAGAAGAGAAGGAAGTATCGTTTACACTATCCGAGGAGCAGCTTCGTTACCATCATAGTGATTTATCATTTGAAAGTGATCCAGGAGCTTTCGTTGCCTATGTTGGTTCTAACAGTCGCGATGTTATTGAATTGCCTTTCCAATTAGTGAAATAAAGGGGATGTGTTAACTTGATTAAAACAGAGAGTGGTAAAAGGCGTTTGCATGTTGGTGATATGGAAGCTGTCTTTATGGATAGTGGTGATTTGTTTGAATTGCACTCTAAAACTACGATGATTAACCAAGTGCTTTCTAATTCAATTGACGGAGCGCTAAATAATATTTATTTACGAGTGTTTTCATCAAAGGGCATTCAAGCATACCCGATGATTGGTGTACATACGAATAGCACGGTGAAATTTGGGGAGAATCAAGTTGTTTGGACTGGTGAGGTAGCAAATGTGCGTTATGAAGTAACCTTCATACTTACAGAGCAAAAAGTATGGTTCTGGTCCATTACGTTAGAAGCTAACGACGTTGAAGTTGATGTTATTTATGGACAGGATCTCGGCCTTGCTGAGAAGGGGGCTGTAAGAACAAATGAAGCGTACATGTCTCAGTATATGGATCATGCTGTATTTCAAACAGACAATGGCTATGTTGTCTGTACACGACAAAATCAGCCACAACAGGATACATTTCCATACCTTCAGCAGGGATCATTGGGGAGAACATCCGGCTACTCAACAGATGGGTTTCAGTTCTTTGGTTTATCATATAAGGAAACGAACGAGCCAGAAGCATTGAAAAGCGATTCCCTTTCTAATGAAACGTATCAATACGAATTTGCTTATACTGCTCTACAATCCGAGCGGGTTACCTTAAATGGAGAGGAACAGTTTGTCTTTTACGGACTGTTTCAAGAAGATCATCCTGAAGCCGTAGAAAAGCGAGAGTTTGAAAGTGAGATTTTGGAAGCGTGGAATCAACTTGAAATCGAAGAAGAACTAGAAACAGCGAGAACTCCTGTCCGTTGTCTCACTGGCGATCCGGTTCATTCCCTCTCTATGACGGAAGAGGAAATCGAGACGTTATTTCCTAATCGCATACAAGAGGAGCGGGAGCAAGGGGAGTTATTATCCTTTTTCACCCCAACGTTTGAGCACATTGTGTTGAAGACAAAAGAAACTCTCGTCGAGCGTCCGCACGGGCATATTCTTATGTCAGGTGAAAACGACAGAATGAATGAGAATGTTATTTCTACGACAGCTTACATGTACGGCATTTTTAATTCTCAAATTTCGTTAGGAAACACATCTTTTCATAAAATGATGAGCAACGCACGCAATCCTCTTAACATTCTCAAAACATCGGGCCAACGGATTTATGTGGAGCTTGAAGGAACATACAGGTTGCTTGCTATGCCATCGATGTTTGAAATGGGCTTTAACTATGCACGGTGGTTTTACAAATTTGAGGACGATTTAATTGTTATAACAAACTTTACGACAGTTGATTCTACACAGGTACAGTTAGATGTAAGTTCTAAAAATGGTAAAGAGTATCGTTATCTCGTAACAAATCAGATCACAATGTCGAACCATGAATATGAAGGAACTTACAATGTTAGTCGTGATGGGAATCTCTTAACCTTTAGAAGTGGAGATGGTGCTGATAGTGTCAAAATGAATCCCGAGCTAGCTTATCATCTATACGTCTCAGGTGGCGACGTTTTAGTTGGAGATGAGCGTTTACTAGCTGATCATGTTGAGCCAGGATCTGCTTCACTATCGGTTTTAAAGATTAATGCAGATAAGGAATGGTCACTCTGTATTCAGGGTTCACGTGTTGGGGATTTTGAGCCTGATGAACGAGTTGCAGAACTTGAGATTGAGCGGTATCGGTTATTTTATCAAAATGTGATGAACGATTTTCAGCTTAGTCTTGAAGAGAATAACGCTGAACTGGACAGGGTAAATGCAGTTGCCTGGTGGTACACGCACAACATGCTCGTTCACTATTCTGTTCCAAGAGGGCTTGAGCAATATATTGGGGCAGCATGGGGAACACGTGACGTCTGCCAGGGGCCAATGGAGTATTTTATGGCAACTCAGCACTACGATACGGTGAAAGAAATCATCAAAACAGTGTATGCTCATCAGTACGAAAAGGATGGAAATTGGCCACAATGGTTTATGTTTGATGAGTATTCAACTGTCCAGCAGGCTGATAGTCATGGCGATGTCATCGTATGGCCGTTGAAAGTTGTTGGGGATTATATCGCAGCAACAGGCGATGTCGCTATTTTGGAAGAGAAGATACCATTTACTAGCCAGAAGGATTTCGTTTTGACAGATCACACCGACACATTACATGCTCATATTGAAAAGCAGATTACTTACATTAAAAAGAATTTTCTTCATCATACGCACCTCTCTTCTTACGGAGATGGGGACTGGGATGACACGCTCCAACCAGCCAACGCCCAGTTAAAGACTTATATGGTCAGTTCCTGGACGGTCGCCCTTACCTATCAGGCGGTGTTGAAGCTTTCGAAAGCTTTAGGGACGAAGGGGGAACTGGGTAAAGAGTTGAAAGAGCTTGCTGAAGGCATTCAGGAAGATTACAAGAAATTCATTCTAAACTCAGGTGTGTTGCCCGGATTTTTGTATATGGAGGATGAAAAAAATCCTGAGAAAATGTTGCACCCGGAAGATACGAAGACAGGCATCCAGTATAGGTTACTCCCAATGATTCGAGGGATGATTAGTGAGCTGTTGTCAGCGGAAGAAGCTGAGACGCATTATCAAATTATTAAAGAAAACCTCTATTGTCCAGATGGCGTGCGTCTCATGGACAAGCCTGCTAAATACGAAGGTGGAGTAAGCACCCATTTTAAAAGAGCGGAACAAGCCGCGAATTTTGGTAGGGAAATTGGACTTCAATATGTTCATGCTCATATTCGTTTTGTTGAAGCTATGGCGAAGTTGGGTAAAGAGGATGAAGTGTGGCAGGGTCTGCAGATCATCAATCCTGTTGGGATAACGGACGTTGTAACGAATGCAGAGAAACGTCAGAGCAATGCGTATTTCAGCAGTTCTGATGGTAAATTCAAAACTCGTTATGAAGCACAGGAACGGTTTGATGAACTAAGAAAAGGGACTGTTCCTGTAAAAGGTGGCTGGCGTATTTATTCGAGCGGCCCAGGAATTTATATGAATCAACTTATAACGAATACACTTGGTATTAGGCAAGAAGCAAAAGAAATGATTGTCGATCCGGTTCTCCCACAAAAACTAGATGGTTTAAAGTTCCGATATCGCTTTTGGAATAAGCCAATAACGTTTGTTTATCACCTGACAAAAGGGGAGCGACAAATTCTGGTTAACGGTGAGGAAGTCAAGGGAGTCGATGCTGAGAACCCATATCGTCAAGGTGGAGATGTGCTTCCTAAACATATGGTGGAAGAGCAATTGAATGATGAGTCAAATGTGATCGAGATTTGGAGATAGTCTTGGAGAATTGATCAAAACGTTTCGAAAAAAGGAGCCGCTGGGTAGCGGCTCCTTTTAATTAACGGTGCTATTTAATAGAAAACGTTTCTTTCTTTAATAAGTCTTCAGGGTTCTTTCCAATTTCATCTTGATGGAAGTAATCTTTAATGATGCCATCTTCTAAATAGTTAGCAATGGCAACCATCGACATTCCCTGATCAAGAGCTAGATAAGCTTGTGTCACTTCACCAGTTTTCACGTTAACAGAATCATAGAATCCGTATTTACCGTAAGCACCAAAGTCTTTCAATGTTTTCAAGTTTTTGTACACTTCTTTTGGAGCATAATCAAGTGCGAGAAACGTTGCGTGAGGCGTAACGATCGCTCCTTCTGCACTATAGCCGCTCATGCCAAGAGGAGTAGCGCCAAATTCCGAATAGTCATCTGGTGTTGCAGTGGGTGAAAGACCCCATGCACTGAAACCCATTTCTTCTGTCGCGTATTCAATCTGAATGTCCACATGACGCTTATTGTTAAGTCCAAGAGCATTCTTTCCAAGTTCTTTTTCCTTTAATACAAGCCCTGGCATTAATGCTTCGAACATGCTTCCGCCCCAACTAGGGACAAATTTCTGATCATTGTACGTATAGTGACCTTCAAACACATCGACACCATCGTAGGTCTCAGTGTATCCTTCTGGCTTTTGCGACTGCCAATCCCAGCTATCTGGCATCGTGCGGTACATCTTCCACCAGTGTTCTTCTGGAACATCGCCTTTCCCTATAGAGATATAACTAGCAACGCGTGGTTCTGTATAAAACGCGCCGTAATGATGTGCGGTTAAGCTCTCCGTTTTAACATCATAGCCTCCACGCATTTGCCCAACTTCTGGATCATAAAGAGTAGAATAATCCATCGCATCTACTAGCTTGCTTGTTTGGTCATTTAATTCCGGATAAGCCTGTCCAGCAACAATCAGTCCTGCAGATAGCCAACCGTTGTCAACGGTAGAAATGAATTCGCCCCAGTCTGTCATCAATGAACCGTCTTTCGTGTAGTACCAGTTATAAAAAAGGCCATGCCATTTCTCTGCCTCTTCTAATGTTTTAAGGCTTGTTTGAATACGAGACACAGCTTCTTCTCTTGAGATAAGTCCGATTTCTTCAGCTGAAACAGTGCTCATGAAATAGATTCCTATGTTGGTAGGCGAAGTGAAATCTTGAGGACTGATTTCACCATCTTCCATTCGAACAGCGTCATATGGAAGTCCCGTCTCTTCATTCGTAAAATCTTCAAAATATCGATATGTTTTCTTTGAAATCGCTTTCAATTGTTTAGAAAAAGCATGCTGCTTACCTTTAGAAAATTCATGAGCACCTGCGAATGATGGCAAAGCTCCACTTATAATTAACCCGAGAGCAAGGAACAGAAAAAAGAATTTCTTCATCAATGCACTTCCCTTCATAAATTAGTGAAACGTTTCGATTACTAGTATACAAAAAGAAAAGGTACCCGTAAACAGAAAGGAGAGGGAATGTCTGAATTTAGTGAAAACAGATCTATATACCTGAGTCTAAAGGAGGGTGAATCGCGCTTCGCGTTTCGCGGGTGACAGGCACCACCCGGTTTTTGGCACATCCAGTCATAATTTGTCGAGGTATTATTGAAGTGAGAGAATCTTCAGTTGGAGGCCCATTTTTATGATAGGATGACGTTAACAAAAACTTCCACCTATTAAGGAGTGATTCTATGAAATTCGATTACCATACACACCATGAACGTTGCGGGCATGCTCAGGATACGATTGAAGATTATATCCAAGCTGCGATCAAAAATGACTTACAGATGATAGGTATTTCTGACCACTCGCCGTTCTTTGCGAGTGAAAAAGATATGGCTATGCCGGGTATTGCGATGGCAAAGAGTGAATTTTCATCTTATGTTGAGGAAGTGTTGAAGCTTAAGGAAAAGTACCGAGGTAAAATAGAGGTGCTTCTTGGCGTTGAGTCAGACTTTTTTAGAGACCATCATCCACTGTACAAAAGCATTTACGATCAGTATCCTTTTGATTACATTATTGGGTCTGTTCATTTCAGTAACGAATCCAACATTTTCGATAAAAGAAGATGGGAGAACGTAACGGAGGAAGATGTTCGAAAGCAGAAGGAACATTATTACAAACTTATTGTAGAATCTGCTGAGAGCGGCGTGTTTGATATTCTTGGTCATATCGATGCGATGAAAGGGTTTTATCCAGATTTCACCAATGTGCATACACCAGAAGTGGAGAAAGCGTTGAAACGCCTTGGTGAAGTGGAGGCGACGATCGAAATCAATACGTCAGGTAAAAATAAAGATTGCGGTGGCTGGTATCCTGCGAATGACATGCTCGAGATGGCCTGTCACTATGGTGTTGGCGTGACGTTTGGATCTGATGCCCACTGGCCTACGCGTGTTGGAGATGAGTTTGAAGAAGTGCGTGATACGTTGAAGGAGATTGGATTCAAGAAATGGACAGTGTTTCGAGAGCGGAAGAAGGCGTTTGTTGAGTTGTAGAAAGAGGTGAAAGGTAGAGTTGGGGTCTGACCCCTCTCTGACCCCTACCCTAGGAGGTATGCTGAATGAGAAGGGTAATAATCGACTGTGATCCTGGTCATGACGATGCAATTTCAATCATTCTGGCGGCATCCAGTGACCGTATTCATATTGAAGGAATTACAACGGTAGCAGGTAATGTGGAGGTTGAGAAAACGACACTTAATGCATTAAGAGTTTGCGAATTGCTAGGACTAGATGTCCCTGTTGCTCGTGGAGCTGAACAGCCTCTTGTGAAAACACGAGAATTTGCGCCTGATATCCATGGGGATTCGGGATTGGAAGGTCCACAGCTTCCTGAAGTTCCAAAGAAAACAGCTATTGAACAGCACGCAGTCGATTTTATCATTGAAAAAGTGTTGAAGTCTGATGGAGAGATCACGCTCGTTCCAACGGGTCCACTCACCAATATTGCTCTAGCAATCCAAAAAGCACCGACGATTGTGGAGAAGATCAAGGAGATTGTATTGATGGGTGGCGGAACATTTGGAAACTGGACACCTACAGCCGAATTTAATATCTATGTGGATGCCGAAGCAGCGGAGATCGTCTTCAACTGTGGTGTTCCTGTAACGATGTTTGGGCTTGATGTCACTCATCAGGCAATTACAACTCCAGCTATTCTAGATAGAATTAATTCAATCGAAACTGGGGTTTCAGAATTTGTTAGAGACCTCCTCGTTTATTTTACGAAAACCTATAAAGAAGTCTTTGGCTTTGAAGGGGCCCCAATTCATGACGCATGTACGATTGCATACTTAATCGATGAATCCATCTTTGAGTTTGAGAAGGTTCGAGTTGATATTGAAACAAAGGGTGAGTACACATACGGCACAACCTGTGTTGATCGACTGCATGTGACTGGAAGAGAGCCGAATGTAAAGTTTGCGTATAGCCTTGATTTCGAAAAGTTTTGGGTGCTGCTTCTTAGTGCTTTGAAATAGGGGTCATGAAATAGGGGTCAGGTGCGTTACCGGTGATGGTACCGGTGACGTACCTGACCCCCCTCACAAACAAAAAGCTACTAAATGTCCGCGCTCACAGGACACTTAGTAGCTTTTTATCTATCTATAAACAAATAAAGAATACCATATGAACTTAGGCATGCAGCAAGAGACGGGTCCGAGCAAGCGAAGTAAGAATAACCGCGAGTGACAGGCACCACCCGGTTTTGGTCGAAGAATGTCGCAAGGATAAAGAGGGGTCAGGCACACGCCTGCCCCCTTTTATGTAACCCTCCTCTTTATCCATCTGATCCTCTTCATACGCACTTGACTAAAAATAAAAAATCTAATTTTTCAGTCAAAAGGTTGTAAAACGCTTACAATCATTTTATAATACAGATAAATCGATTTACTAAATCGGTTTAGTAAACTATATAAAGATATGGAGATTGAATAATGAAACCTGTAACGATGGCAGATGTAGCACGCAAAGCACAAGTATCTAAGAGTACCGTTTCTCAATATTTGAATAAACGGTATGACTATATGAGTGAACAGACGAAAGTAAGAGTTGAAGAAGCCATTAGTGAACTTGGTTATCAACCAAACATTGTGGCAAGAAGCTTAAAGCAAAAATCCACGAAAACGATAGGGGTTATTGTTGCCAACATCCTTCATACATTTTCTACAGAAGTGAGTAGAGCAATAGAAGATGTGTGTCATGGTGAAGATTTTCATACAATTATTTGTAATGCAGATGACGATCCTGTTAAAGAAAAGCGTTATATTGAAATGCTTCGTGCTAAACAGGTAGACGGTTTGATCGTCTTTCCGACTGGTGATAATCGCGACCTGTACAAAAAGATGTTGGATGAGCAGTATCCTCTAGTATTTTTAGACCGTTCCGTTCCGGATATTCCTGCATCTTCTATTATGTTGAACAATGAAAAAGCTATTGAATTAGCAGTTGATCATTTTGTTCAGAAAGGCAACGAGCGTATCGCGATCATGACGACTTCGTTCATAGATAAGGTCACACCACGATATGAAAGAGTTGAGGGTTATAAAAAAGCGTTGCGCAATAGAAACATTGAAGTGAATGAAGAGTACATTCAATGTGTCGATCCCGAAATCATTCCGTTAACTCTTAAGCAAATGTTGGCGCTATCTACTCCACCAGATTGCATTATTGCAGGAAATGATTTTGTCCTAAAAGAAATTCTCCGCTTCTCAAAACAAGAGTCTTTAAGTATCCCAGAAGATTTGTCGGTGATCGGAATTGATGATGTACCTTATGCAAGTTTTTACAATCCATCCATTACGACTGTAGCTCAGCCGACTTTTAAAATGGGGAAAATGGCAGCTGAACTTTTGCTAGAAAAAATTAAGAAAAAACAGGTACAGGATGATCTATCAGAATATCGATTTGAGCCAACATTAATGGTGAGAGAATCAGTGAACTAATTAGAAGGGGGACCAGGTATGAAAATAGATGTTGTAACAATTGGTGATGCGATGATCACATTTGATCCGTCACATCACGGCCCGATGAGATATGCATCCACCTTTGAACGGAAAGCAGGAGGTGCTGAATTTAATTTCGCAATTGGGTGCGCGAGGCTCGGGTTACAAACAGCCTGGATTAGTAGATTAGGAAATGATGAGTTTGGAAAATATATTCGCAATTTTGCGAGAGGAGAGGGGATTGATGTTTCTGGTGTACAGCTGCTAAATCACTATTCTACCTCAATAAATTTCAAGGAAATAAGAGAGGACGGAAGCGGTAAAACGTTCTACTACCGTCATCATTCTCCTACGGAAGCGCTGACGGAAACTACTCTTGATGAACTCACTTTAAGAAATTGCAAACTGTTACATATTACAGGTGTTTTCGCTGCAATTAATCCTGATAAAAACATTCCCCTTCTCAAACGAGCTGCTACAATCGCGAAAGATAATGGTGCGATGATTACATGTGATCCTAATATTCGTTTGAAATTGTGGTCATCTGAAGAAGCAAAAAGAGGCTTAACAGAGCTTCTTCCTTATGTAGATGTTTTGCTTACTGGCGAAGATGAGGCTGAATTGCTTTTTGATGTCCATGATCCTAGTCAAATTGCTCAGGCTTGTCAAAAGTATGATATCTCCACTATTGCGATAAAAAAAGGTGAAAACGGTGCTAGCGCCATTCGAAATGGTGAACTTGTTCATTCGTCTGCCATTCCGCCGAAGAAAGTAGTGGATACAGTAGGAGCGGGAGACGGATTTGATGCCGGGTTTGCTTATGGATTACTAAATGGCTGGACTCTTGAAAGAACCCTTAAGTTCTCTAATGCCATTGGTTCTTTGGTAGTAAGTGTATATGGCGATAATGAAGGGTTGCCAGAGCTTGGTGAAGTGCTTACTAAGCTTGGAGAAAGAGATTTTATTGAGAGGTGAATAAGGTGAAACTTCAATTGGCCTTGGACAGGCTTTCGCATGACGAGTGTTTAGACATTCTTACTGAGACCTCTGAATCCATTGATTGGATTGAGATAGGATCAGGAGTTATAAAAGAATATGGCATGTCGATTGTAAAAGAAATTAGAAGGACATTTCCTGAAACACCTATCGTAACAGATATGAAAACCTGTGACGCAGGCAAATATGAAGCGGCTCAGGCCTTTCAAGCGGGCGCTAACATTACGACTGTTATGGCTTTCGCGTCAGATCAAACCATTTCAGACATGTTGAATGTAGCTTTAGAACATGAAGGTAGAGTGATGGTTGATTTATTGGGCGTCACTTCGAAACAGCGGATTACACAACTTCAAGAACTTGGAGTAGATCTGGTTAGCCTTCATTTCGGAAAAGACATGCAGCAGAATGGGAACATCACCGGAGATATCTTTGAACTTGTTAATGGTATTTCTGGGTTAGAGGTCGCTGTTGCTGGTGGAATTACGCTTGATTCTCTTCCAAATATCCTTTCTTACGACCCCACTACCTTAATCGTTGGTGGAGGTATTACGAAACAGAACAATCGTAAACTAGCTGCTGCACAACTAAAGGAGGCGATTCAGAAGTATGAAAGAAGTGATTCGAACAGTCGTTCATGAAATACAACAGGTGTTAACAGAAGTGAATGACGATCAAGCGAGGCAGCTCTCATTCTACATAGAGGATGCGAATCGAATATTTGTAACTGGTGAAGGACGTTCTGGACTGATGGGAAAGGCATTTGCCATGAGATTAATGCACGGTGGATATGATGTGTATGTGACTGGGGAAACGATCACTCCAAATATCGAAAAAGGGGATTTGCTAATTGCTATCTCTGGTTCAGGTTCAACTACGTCAATTTGTTATTTTGCTAAAAGAGCAAAAGAGAGTGGTGCGTGCGTTTCAGCTATTACAACAAATAAGCACTCCAAGTTAGCTGAAATAAGTGATCATTTCCTAATCGTTCCTGCAGCTACGAAAAAAAGACTACCAGAAGAGCCTGATACGATTCAACCGTTAGGAAATCAATTTGATCAATCTCTACATTTATTATTGGATGCCATTATTATCTACACAGTCAAACAATCAAAGACTGCAGATCAAGCGAAAATGACCGCCAAGCATGCAAATATGGAATAGGGGTGTATGAATGACTAGCTTGCAAAAGGTACAAGAAGCAAAAATTATACCTGTTATCAGGAAGGCGAACAATACTAATATTATCCCGATAGCTCAGTCTTTGTTTGAGGGTGGTATTAAAGCAATTGAGATCACAGCAGAAACGCCAGAGGTTGAAAAACTAATTAGAAATGTTAGAGACAATATTGAGGGATTATTAGTAGGTGCAGGAACAGTATTAGACGGTGAAACCGCAAGAGCAGTTATTATGGCAGGTGCTCAGTTTATCGTTTCGCCTACGGTTAATGTAAGCACAGTTAAGATCGCAAACAGATATGGAGTCCCTTGCATAATGGGTGCCATGACTCCAACGGAAATGGTGACAGCTTATGATGCGGGAGCGGATATGGTGAAAGTTTTCCCAGCCAACAGCATGGGACCAGGGTATCTTAAAAATATTCTTGGACCACTTCCTCAAATTCAAATCATGGCAACGGGTGGAATTGATAAGGAAAATATGTTGGATTATTTCAATGCAGGAGCTAAGGTTGTTGGGATTGGGAGTCAGCTTGTTAAACCTGATCAGTTATCAACAAAAGAAGACTTTGAGAGTTTAAAAGAGTTGGCAAGGCAATATGTTGACAAAGCGGAATCGAATAAAAGCAGAATTTTTGAAAGCGAATTCACTAAATAAAGGGGGACTTTTTATGAAGTATGTAGCGACTTTATTGTTAGTCTTGGTTTTATCACTCGGCGTTTTAGCAGGGTGTGGGAATAGTGAGGATGCTGGAGCGAACGAAGACGGTAAGATCAAAATCATTGCGGCGCATAACCAAACATCACCAGAAAACCCGTACCAATATGGCATGAAAGAATTTAAGAAAGTAGCGGAAGAAAATAGCGATGGAAGTATAGAAGTAGAAGTACATGCAGGAACTTTAGGGACAAGTGAATCAGAACTCGTTGAAAAGCTTAAACTCGGCGGAGCAGACGTTGTGCTAGTGTCTCCTGGATTTATGTCGAAAACAGGTATTAAAGAGATTGATTTATTCGCCATGCCTTACGTATTTGATAGTTATGAGCATTGGGAGAAAGCGGTGGATGGAGAAGTAGGCGATCAGATTGCTGAAACGATTAATGAAAAGTCCGAGAATACTTTTAAAGTACTAGGTTATTGGACTGCAGGCGTTCGTCACTATTATGGTAAAGAACCGCTAAACACCATGTCAGATATTAAAGGTATGAAGTTCCGTACCCAAACTTCCGGAGCAATCGCAGACTATTGGGAAGAAACAGGTGCAGTTCCAACATCTGTAGCCTGGGGAGAATTGTACCAAGCTTTACAACAGGGTGTAGTGGACGCTTCTGAAAATGCTTATCCTTATTTTGTTCAGCAAAATCACCACAAAACTGAAAATGGAAAGTACATCACAGAAACAGCTCATGACTACACCACTCGCTTATTACTGATCAATGGGGAGAAATTCGATACTTATACAGACGAACAAAAAGATGCTGTACTACAAGCAGCAGAAGCTTCAGTAACGAAAGAAATTGAAGTTCTTCACAAGCAAGAAGAAGAGTACAAACAAAAAGCGGTGGATGAAGGGGCAGAAGTGAATGAAATTGATCGCGAACCTTTCATTGAATTAGCAAAACCCATTCAGGACAAAACTGCAGAAGAAATTGGTGCGACAGAGTTATTGGAGAAAATCCGTGATCTGAAATAAGTAAAGAATAGAGAGGCGAGGGTATGATTCTATGCCTTCGCCCTTAATTTAATCGCTCGTCTCAGGTTTTTGGAAAGGGGAACTCGGTGTGCTTATTAAGTTGCTTGAGAGAATTCAATTAACTATCGGTGTATTGTTTCTTGTTGTCTTTTTTATCACGATTGTGATTCAAGTTATTACTCGATATATGGGGATTTCAGCCATTTGGACAGAGGAAGTTGCGACGTATTCCTTTATTTGGGCTGTGTTTATGGGAGCTTCTGTGATGCTTAATAGAAGAGAACATTTTAAATTTGATCTTTTATTGAACAAGTTAAAAGGAAAAAGCAAAAATAGCTTGTTTCTCGTGAATGACTTAATTCTCTTACTCTTTAGTATCGGATTATTGTACTTAGGGATCGAAGCGGTTCAAAATTTTTGGAACTACACCTGGGTATCTATACCAGAACTGAAAATGGGATATGTATGGATCTCCATCCCAATTATGGGTGGGACGATGGTTATTTATACATTTGCACACATTCTTCGTAATGTAAGGAATTTCTCCAAAAAGGAGGTCGCAGAATGATTGGTCTTCTGTTAGTTGGTTTATTCATAATCTTAATGATTCTAGGCATTCCAATTGCATTCGTCATTGGAATTGTTGCTCTTCTAGGAATTATGAATGTTCCTTATATACCTGAAGTAACTGTACCTGTTAAAATGCTAAACGGTCTCGATTCATTTGTTTTACTGGCAGTTCCGCTGTTTATATTAGCAGCAAACTTGATGAATAGCGGTCAAATCTCACAAAAGTTAATTGACTTAGCGCTGGCGATTGTAGGACATATCCGAGGCGGATTAGCACATGCCAATATTCTAGTATCCATGCTTTTTGCAGGAGTTTCAGGTGCTGCTCAAGCTGATACGGCTGGAGTGGGGAAGATTTTAATCCCTAATATGAAGAAACAGGGATATGACACTGAAACAGCCGTTGGTATTACAGCCGCTTCATCTACGATTGGAGTTATCATTCCTCCAAGTATTCCAATGATTATCTTTGCAGGACTAACAAATGTATCAGTTGGTGCTTTGTTCTTAGTTGGTATCATTCCTGGCATTTTAGTTGGCATCGGCATGATGGTCTTAGTTTATATTCTAGCTAGGAAAAGAGGGTATCCAACCTACCAAAAAGCTTCTATGAAAAATTTCATGAAACAGTTTATTGGAACAATACCAGCCCTAATGACACCAGTTATTTTAATTGGAGGAATCATTACAGGTATTTTCACAGCAACTGAAGCAGCTGCATTTGCTTCACTTTATACAGTCATCATTGGCGTTTTTTATTACAAAACACTTAAAATAAAAGATTTTCCTAAAATTCTAGTCGATACACTAACACTTAGTTCTTTGTCTCTATTTGCTTTAGCGGCAGCAAATGCTTTAGGAGAATTGATGAGTTATTATCAATTATCATTATGGGCTGAACAATTTTTTGCTAATAACATTGATAGCAAATGGATTTTTCTTTTGATCATCATTGCTTTCTTCCTATTCGTAGGGACATTTATGGATGCTATTCCAGCCATGATATTATTTATCCCAGTCATACTTCCAGTTGCGATCGGTTTCGAGATTGACCCTATCTTATTAGGGATAGTGACGATCATGACATTAGCAGTTGGACTAGTAACACCCCCTTATGGATTGTGTTTACTCCTAGCTGCCAAAATAGGAAAGTTACCAGTCGAACGTTCATTAGGAGCCGTAATGCCGTATATCGCAATCGTACTCGTAGTACTGCTAGTCGTTGCCTTTATTCCTGATGTCGCTTTTTATCTACCAAAAGTGATTAATCCTAATTTATTCTAAAGGCTCTTTTGGTAAATATTGTTGCTGAAAGAGTATGTCAATTTCCCCTCCAGAATGCTCGCTTTCCGTGAGGCGGGCGGTGAGCCTCCTCGTCGCGAGGTCTCACCTGTCCCGCTAGTCCCGCAGGAGTCGAGCGTGAAGTCAGGTTCTTTTAAAAAAATCCTTCTAAAAGCAACAATCTTTTAGAAAAGAGCCATTCTAAAAAACGTAGTGGGGTCAGGCACCAGTCTGACCCCACTACGTTTTTTACTCATTAATCAAACGTTTGTTTAACGACTTATCGTCTACTTTTTGAAACAATGCTTCAAACCCCGTTTCAAAACAGAAACATAATACTTCAAATTCCTTCCAAAGACCTGGGTAGATGGATGCGTAAATCCAGTGGTTTTTTCTATATACGTGACAATAGTGGTATAGACGACTATATTGGATCGAGTTACACTTTGGTAAGAATATTCTGTAAATTATTATGAGAGGAGACTTTACGTTTGGGACAAGTTTAAGCAAAAAGGAGGGCACTATGGGAAGAAAACCGCTGTCACTGTTGCTTTCAACTGTACTTGGAATGTCTTTATTAGCTCCGTCCGGATTAGCTGCTCCAGGTCCGACAATTGAAGAAAAAGGTAAGGTAAATCATCATCAAAAGCACAATCCATCCAACAAAGCCCATCCGAATTTTTCATGGGATAACCCAGGTCCTACATCACCGGTTCTTCACAAAGGGTCATTAAAAGGAGCTGGTATGCGGAAGCAACCTCTTCAGCAAATTGACGACATGCTTCAAAATGCCATTGACGAAAAGGTAATGCCAGGTGCAGTGGCCTTTGTCGCTCGAAGAGGTCATATTGTGAAAGAGGAAGCGTACGGATATTCAGCACGCTACACAGATGATGAATTCACTGAAATGAAGAACCCCATTCCAATGAGTAAGAATACGATTTTTGATCTTGCCTCGATTAGCAAACTTTTTACCACAACCGCTGCTATGAAACTGTTTGAAGAAGGAAAGTTTCAGCTTGATGATCCTGTCTCAACCTACATTCCTGAATTCGCTGCGAACGGAAAAGAAAGCGTTACGATTGAACAGCTCATGACGCATACGTCTGGATTTAAGCCGTGGATCCCTCTTTATACAGTTGATGGAAGCCGAGAAGATCGACTTCAATATGTTTTCAACTATCCACTACAGTCTGAGCCAGGTACAGCGTATACATACAGCGACCTTAACATGATCACGCTTGGTGCTCTTGTTGAGCGTTTATCAGGTATGCGACTCGATGAGTATGTGAAACAGGAAATCACAAAGCCTCTCAAAATGAACGATACGATGTACAATCCACCATCACATTTAAAAGAAAGAATTGCCGCAACGGAATATCAGCCGTGGACGAATCGAGGTCTTGTCTGGGGTGAGGTTCATGATGAAAGCGCCTGGTCACTTGAAGGTGTTGCGGGTCATGCAGGTGTCTTTTCCACCGCTTCAGATTTAGCAAAGTTCGCTCACATGTTTCTGTTGGAAGGGCGCTACGGTGGTACGCGCATCCTCGAACCTGAGACGGTTAAACTGTTAACTGAAAACCGTATTCCTGAATTTCCTGGTGATGATCATGGTCTTGGCTGGGAGCTTCAACAGGGATGGTTTATGGACGCTCTTTCTGGGAGTACGACGCTTGGACATACTGGTTATACAGGTACATCCATTGTTGTTAGCCCGACAAACCAAACGATCGCGATCTTATTAACAAACCGAGTGCACCCAACGCGAAACACGGTCTCAACTTCACCAACACGGCGTGAGTTTGCAAGAAAAGTTGCTGACGCGATTCCTGTTGCAATGGATAAGAAAGCGAATCCGTGGTTTGCGGGATACGGAGATAAACAGATGAAGCACCTTACTGCTGAAGTCGATGTTACGAAAGATACTGCTTTAACGTTTCATACATGGTATCGGATCGAGGAAGGCTATGATCTAGGGACTGTTGAGGTAACTGAGAATGGTAGTGAATGGACTGAAGTTGCAACGCTTACCGGAAGTAGTCTTGACTGGGAGCAAGAAGACGTTATCATTCCAGCAGGTACGACCGCCATTCGTTTTACCTACAGCACGGACGGATCTGTTAACAAACGCGGATGGTATGTCGATCAAGTCAAATTGAATGGAACGGATCTTCATTTTGAAAGTGATAAATGGATACAACGCTCATATTAATTCTCAAAATCAGGAGGGGTAGAAATGGGAGTATGGCCGAAACGAATCATCGTAGGATTGCTTGCGTTACTAATGGTTTTCTCGCAAGGAATGTTACCAATGAAAACAGCTGCCGAAGATAGTGAAGCGAGGGATTTAATTTTATTGGAAAATGTCCCTGAAGTAAGCTCGAAGTTTGATGGAAATACCATCACCTTAAATGCTCTTCATCTTTATGATGACGGTCATTTTATGAAAACAGATCAAAACCTAAAGTGGAAATCATCCAACAAGAAAGTGGCTAAAGTTGATGATGATGGAAATGTAACGCTAACAGGGAAGCGCGGTCGTACGTTTATTAGCGTTTCGGATGGCTTGCATTCCGATCGAATGGCGCTTGATTACAAGGTAGACAAATCCTCCAAAAAAGCGTCAAAAGCTAGACTCGTTAAGCAAAAAGGACAGCAATACAATATCATCCAAAACGCGATCGATGGGATGACAATTGAGGAAAAAGTTGGTCAAATGCTTATGCCGGATTACCGAAACTGGGATGGTAAAAATGTGACTGAAATGCTTCCTGAAATTGAAGCACAAATTAAAGAATACCATCTTGGTGGCGTTATTTTATTTAGAGAAAACGTTGTAACGACAGAACAAACAACGAAGCTTGTCTCGGATTATCAGAGAGCATCTGAGAAATACGGGATGCTGATGACAATTGATCAGGAAGGTGGAATTGTGACGCGGCTTCAGTCTGGAACCGATATGCCAGGGAACATGGCGCTTGGCGCAACGCGTTCAGAAAGTCTTGCACATGATGTAGGACATGCCATTGGCGAAGAGCTAGAGTCACTTGGTTTGAACATGAACTTCGCGCCAGATATGGATGTGAACAACAATCCAGATAATCCGGTCATCGGGGTTCGCTCGTTTGGAGAAGATCCTAAGCTTGTGGCTGATCTCGGAATTGCTTACACGAAAGGTCTTCAGGAAACAGGCGTTGCAGCAACGGCCAAGCATTTTCCTGGTCATGGTGACACAGCAGTCGATTCACATCTAGGTCTTCCGGAAGTTCCACATGATAAAGAACGTCTTATGGAAGTAGAGCTTTACCCGTTCCAGAAGGCGATGGAAGCAGGTATCGATGCGATTATGACTGCTCACGTCACTTTCCCGAAAATCGATGATACAAAAGTGATTTCTCAAAAAGATGGGACTGAAATCTCTCTTCCAGCCACTCTTTCTCACAAAGTACTCACAGAGCTAATGCGAGATGAAATGGGATACGAGGGCGTGATTACGACAGATGCGATGAATATGAAGGCAATTCAGGATCATTTCGGATCTGTCGATGCAGCGATTCGTGCAGTTAAAGCTGGAACGGATATTGTGTTGATGCCCGTTGGACTTTCAGAAGTAGCTCATGGCTTGCTTGATGCAGTCGACGAAGGTGAAATTTCAGAAGAACGAATTGAGGCTTCCGTTGAACGTATTCTTACGCTAAAAGTAAAGCGAGGCATCATTAAATCAGAACAACCAGCTAACGTGAACGATCAGATCGACCGTGCACTTCAAGTTGTTGGGTCCGAGGAGCACAAAGCTGTTGAAAAAGAAGCAGCAAATAAATCGATCACGCTTGTTAAGAACGATCGCGTTCTTCCGCTTGATCCAGCTAGCGACGAGCACGTAGTCGTGGTTGGTAGGAGCTTTGTCGATTCGCTTGGAGATGCCGTTACATCTCACCACGATAACACTTCTGTTATTTCGGTGAATTCAACGTACAAACTAACGGATGAACAGCGCGAGACACTCAATGCCGCAGATAAAATTATCATCGGAACGTATACGTACAGCGTGGGAACGCGATCACCAGATCATCCACAAATGAAGATGGTAGAAAGCATTATGACAGAGGCGGATGCTCCTGTTATCGCAGTTGGCATTCGTAATCCATACGACATCATGGCGTATCCGAACGTAGAGGGCTATATTGCGCAATATGGATTTAGAACAGCAAGCTTTGAGGCAACGGCTTCGACGATTTATGGTAGCAATCAACCGTCTGGTAAGCTGCCGATTACTATACCTGGGGAAAATGACGATGTGCTCTATCACTTTGGTCATGGGTTAACGTACTAAGTTCAATAGGGGAGGATTACGATGAAAAAATGGTTGGTTATGTTGTTAACGTCGATTCTCATTCTGTCTTCGTTGTCGGTGGCTCTTGCTGATAACAATGGAAAAGGAAATGCTCATGGACATCATAAGCATAAGAAGAAATTCAAGCTTGGTGTTGAAGTTCTTTTAGATGAACAAAAAGAGCTGATTGAAGGGAAGAGCGTTGGACTGATTACGAATCCAACAGGGGTTGATCAAGATCTAACGAGTATTGTTGATTTACTTCATAACGATCCAGATGTTGATCTTAAAGCGCTCTATGGACCTGAACATGGCGTGCGAGGTAGCGCTCAGGCTGGTGAATATGTGGAGTATTATATTGATGAAGAAACCGGTCTTCCTGTATACAGCCTCTATGGATCTACAAAAAAGCCAACACCTGAGATGTTAGAAGGTATTGATGTTCTTCTCTTTGATATCCAAGATGTTGGAACGCGCTTCTACACGTACATTTATACGATGGCTTATGCGATGGAAGCGGCAGAGGAGAATGACATTGAGTTTATCGTTCTTGATCGCCCGAATCCTCTTGGTGGAGAAGCGATCGAAGGACCTGTTCTTGATGATGAGTATTCGTCTTTCGTCGGAAAATATGAGATTCCACTTCGCCACGGTATGACGGTTGGAGAGCTTGCCAAACTTTTTAATGAAGAATTTGACATTGGTGCCAATCTGACAGTTGTTGAAATGGATAAGTGGAAGCGCGACATGTACTACGATGACACGCCACTCGAATGGGTGCTTCCTTCACCAAATATGCCAACGCTTGATACGGCACTTGTGTATCCTGGTGCCGCATTAATCGAAGGAACGAACGTGTCGGAAGGTCGTGGAACGACAAAACCATTTGAATTAATCGGTGCACCTTTCATTAACGCAACAGAACTCGCAAATGAGTTAAATGGTCTTAAGCTGCCAGGCGTTGATTTTCGAGCCGCTTCTTTTACGCCTTCCTTCTCAAAGCACGCTGGTAAGTTAACGCACGGGGTTCAAATTCACGTGACGGATAAAGAAGCGTTTGAACCAGTAACAACAGGACTAAGTCTTGTTAAAACGATCCATGATCTTTATCCAGAAGACTTCGAATTCCGCGCAGAAAACAGTGCAGGCGTCTCATTCTTTGATCTTCTCGTAGGGAACGGTTGGATTCGTGATGCGATTGAAGATGGGGAAACAGTTGAAGAGATGGAACAAAAGTGGCAGGGTGATTTAAGAGAGTTTAACGAAGTAAGAGAAAATTACTTGCTTTATTAAAGTTAGGGAGAGAACACTTGTGATGACATGTCACAAGTGTTTCTTTTATAAAGATTCTTTTCTAAAATGTTGTTACTAATGAAAAAAACCTTCTATAGAGAACCTCACTTAGTTGATTGGAGCGGAAGGTGCTCGACTCCTGCGGGACTAGCGGGACAGGTGAGACCCCACAGGAGCGTAAGCGACGAGGAGGCTCACCGCCCGCCGAAAGCGAGCATCCTGGAGCGCAAATCAACCGCTTTATAACAACAAAGTATACAAAAATGGATTTATATAGATGTAACAAAACTTCAAAAAAAGTATTTATTTAATAAATAAAACTTGATATACTAGAGTAAATTATTAGAAAATTCAACAAAAAGGTGAGGGGGGTACTAGTGAACGGAGGATTAATTAGCATCCAGGAATCCATCACTTCATTAAAACCATCAGAACGAAAAGTCGCAGAATATATTATCAATTATCCAGAAGAAGTGATTAACCTGTCGATTCAGAAGCTTTCTCAAAGAACTGAGGTTAGCGAAGCCACGATCATTCGTCTGGCGCGCACTCTTAGTTACAAGGGATTTCAAGAATTAAAGCTTCGCATAGCAGGTGATCTTGCGACAAAGTATTCGAGTAAGTCTTATCAGGAAATTTCAATTGATGGGACAGTCGATTCGTTTATCGCAAATGTATCAAACAACAACATTCGATCGATTAATGACACGATCTCAGTTTTATCAAAAGAAGAGGTTGAGAAGGCCATTGAAGTACTCGGTCAGGCAAGAAAAATTGCGCTTTATGGGATCGGGGCATCTGGCTTGATTGCGCAAGATTTTAAACAGAAGCTCTCGCGCATTAATCGCTGGTGTGAAGCGGCAGTTGATTATGACACTCAGGGCACCATTAGCGCAAACCTTGGTGAGCAGGATGTTGTGTTTGGCATCTCTTACTCTGGTCAGACGAAAGATATTATTGAATCCCTTCAAATTGCGAAGGATAACGGTGCCAAAGTGATCACGTTAACAAAATACGGTGCAAACCCAGTATCTGATCTAGCTGAAATTAAGCTCTTCACAAGCTCGCTAGAGAAAAGCATTCGTAGTGGGGCAATGAGCTCTCGTATTTCACAGCTGAACGTGATTGATATTCTTTATGTTGGCATCACAAGCCGCAATTATGACGAAAGCGTCGCAGCACTTGAACGAACTCGAAAAGCTGTCGAGGATGTTAAAAAGCATGGGTAATGTACATACCTATTTGCAAAATCTAGTCGATCAAAAGAAACTCCCAGGAGCTGTTCTACATGTCCAGCATCATGGAAAGACCGTCTTTCATAAGGCGTTTGGTCATTATATCGACCGTTATCAACAAACCTGTCCCGCTACAACGAATACAAAGTTTGATCTTGCCTCACTAACAAAAGTGATGGCTACCCTTCCTTCTATTCTATGGCTGCTTGAGCATACATCACTTGAACTCGATCAGAACATTCAAACCTACCTCAAAGACTATCAGCATCCAGACGTTACAATTTGGCACGCCCTCACGCATACAGCGGGACTGCCAGCCGATCTTGAACCTCCTGTTAAGCGCGGGGAGAAAAGGGATATTCTTAAACAAATTAATCAAACAACAGTCGCATCCGAACTTGGAAAAAAGGTTCAGTACAGCGATATCGGCATGATTTTATTAGGAAAAGTGATTGAGGAAATGAGCGGAATGGACCTTCCAACGTTCACTACCAATCATTTATATAAGCCATGGGGGCTGACAGAAACAGCCTTCAATCCACCTTCGCGCGATAATACCGCTTCAACGGAATGGCATAGCGATCATTACATTCAAGGAGACGTTCATGATGAGAAAGCGCTCCTCCTTGGTGGAGCGAGCGGTAGTGCCGGTCTCTTTTCGACGGCACGTGATGTTGCAAAGTTTGGTCATTATTTTTTATTTCCTGATAGCCAGGACGTACTCTCAGATGCAGTCATAAAACGTGCAAGAACTCATGTGATCGGAAACAGAGGTCTTGGTTTTGAAGTATGGAGTGGACATGGAGCACCACTTTCATGTGGAAGGAGGTGGTCAGAAGGAAGCTTCGGCCACACGGGTTTTACTGGAACAAGTCTTTGGATTGACCCAGAGGAAGAACTGATTGTGACCTTCTTAACGAACGTGGTTCATTACGGGAGGCAGCACAACATGAAACAAATTCGACCTCATCTTCATTCATTGATTTCAACTACATTAACTAAGGGGGAAACGTTTTGAAGAAAATGAAAGCGATTACGTTTGTCGGTTTTCTAGCCTTTATTCTTATTATATCCGCATGTAGTTCACAAAGCGGTGGCGATTCAGGAGAATCAGAAGGAGAGGTTACGCTAACCATTGGCAGCTGGCGAACAGAAGATAAAGCGAGCTATCAGAAGGTTATCGACAAGTTTAATGAAGAAAATCCTGATATTAACGTGGAGTTTAAACCTTCTAAGAATACCGAGTACAATACGATTCTAAATACTGCGCTTCAAAGTGGTGAAGGTCCTGATATTATTCACCTTCGTCCGTACACACCGGGTATTGAGCTTGCCGATGCAGGATATCTTGAACCGCTTGATGACCTAGAAGGACTTGATCAGTATCCTGAAGAAACGCTCGCTGCTTCAAAAGGATCGGATGACAAGCAGTACGGGGTGCCGCTGAATATTAGTACAACCCAAATGTTCTACAACAAGAAGATTTTCGATGACCTTGGATTAGAAGAGCCGCAAACATGGGATGAGTTCCTAACGCTAAGTCAAAAGATTAAAGATGAAGGCATCACCCCGATTTCACTAGGAACAAAAGAAGGCTGGTTGCTGTCCCTTTCGCACGGCATCATTGGACCGGCGCATTATGGTGGAAATGAATTCGTCGATAGCATCACAGCTGGCGAAACCGATTTTACAAGTGACGAATTCCAGAGTTCAATTGATGCAATGGATGAAATCAAACAGTTCTTCCCTGAGAATTTTGAAGGATTGGGGATGGAAGATATCCGAACAATGTTCTTTACAGGCGATGCTGCGATGTTCCCGCTTGGTAGCTGGGAAATTGAAGTGCTTCGTGAAATGAATCCGGAGCTCGAACTAGGTTTCTTCCCAATGCCTTCAGCCGTTGGAAAAGACCCAACGATTACAACGTGGGTGGATGGTTCGTATGCGATCAATGCCAGTTCCGAGCAGAAAGAAGCTGCGAAGAAATTTCTTCAATTTATGACAACGGAAGAGTTCGGAACGATGTTCACGGAAGAATTTAAAATGATCAGCGCGATTCCTGGAATTGCATCAGAAGATGAGCTTGTTAATTCGCTTAGTCAAGCAGTCGAAAATCAGTCAACACCATACATGATGCTCGTTCACTTCGCAGGTGGTAACCCATCAACGAAAGCGACGATTGAAACAGAACTTCAAGGCATGTATCTCGGTGAACGTACACCGGAAGAAGTAGCGAACACTGTACAGGAGAGCGCGAAGTCGTGGTATGAACCACTACAGTAATAAGGGGCGGAGAATATGAGACCAGCCATGAATTCAGTCGTGAAAATTAAGAAGCAGAGGGACTGGAAAAGGTGGACCATCCACCTTTTCCCTATTCCCGCCTTGCTTATTTATGGGATGTTCGTTGTCTATCCATTGTTTGCAGCACTTACATACAGTTTCTTTGATTGGAAAGGAATCGTGCGTGGCGATTTTGTTGGCTTAAAGAACTTTAAAGACCTGTTTACGCTTGAACCTTTTTCAGGCTTGTTCTGGAATGCGTTCGGCCACAACATTCTTTATTTCGTATTACAGATGATTTTCCAGAACGGACTCGCTTTTATCCTTGCTTATATTATTTATAAAAAAGTAAAAGGATCTGAATTCTTGAAAATCGCATACTTTTTGCCGCGGCTTTTATCGGTCATTGTCGTTGGTTTTCTATGGAAACTCATTCTCAATCCAAACTACGGTGCGTTAAATGTAATTCTAGAATCGCTAGGACTTGAGCATTTGCAGAAAGCGTGGCTTGGAGACCCGGATACTGCGCTCATTTCAATTATTCTCGTAAACTGCTGGTATGGCATTGGATTCGGAGTCCTTATTTTCCTTGCTGGGTTACAATCAATTCCAAAAGAGTTATTCGAAGCAGCGAAACTCGATGGTGCAAATGGACTGTCGATGATTCGGAAAATTGTTCTTCCTTTAATGGTTCCTTCTTTCATGATCATGACCGTCCTTACATTTATCCAGTCGTTCGAAGCATTTGAACTTGTGTATGCGATGCAGGGATCACAGGGAGAACCGTATCATTCCACAGACACGCTTGCGATCTATTTCTATCGCCTTGCATTTGGTGGATCAGCTGGAGGATCAACAACTGCTGTCGGATTAGGATCGGCGCTTGCGGTGGTGCTGTTTATCTTTATTTCATTCTTTACCGCACTCTATTTACGATACATGCAGAAAAAACAAGTGGATATGTAAGGGGGGAATTCGATGAATCATACAATCTGGACGAGGCCGTTTTACTATGTATTTGCTTTCCTAATCGCATCAATCAGCATCTACCCGATTCTTTTAATGATTCTCTCTTCATTCAAAACAAGTGCAGAGATTTTCACAAGTCCGCTCTCATTACCAAAAACGTTCAGCCTTGATACGTATCGAAACCTGCTTGAAATGATTCCATTTACAACGTATTTCATGAACAGTGTATTTGTAAGTGTCGTATCTGTCTTATTAATTCTAATCACATCGTCACTTGCAGCGTTCTACATTGCTCGTTTTACATTTGTGTGGAACAACATGATCTTCTTTTTCTTCTTAATGGGGATGATGCTTCCAATCAAGCTAGGAATCGTACCATTGTTTATTCTTATGAAAGATTTGAATCTATTAAACTCCCTCTGGTCCCTTATTTTCATGTATGTTGCGACAGGGATTCCACTCTCGATTCTCATCTTAACCGGATTCTTTCGAACGATGCCACGTGAGCTTGAAGAAGCAGCGCGTATTGACGGAGCTGGCAACCTTCGTATTCTATGGAATGTCGTTCTTCCTCTTATGAGACCCGCGCTCGGAACGGTGATGATTATTCAATTCATCCAATCCTGGAACGATTTTTTCTTCCCGCTTATCTTCATAACGGATGATTTGAAGAAGACGATTCCAGTTGGCATGCTTTCCCTATTCGGTGAATATTCTGCAGACTGGGGAGCACTGTTCGCGGGACTCACGCTTGCATCACTCCCGATGATTGTTCTCTTCTTCATCGCTTCCAAACAATTTATGGAGGGACTAACACAAGGTGCAATCAAATAAAAAGTACTATATCGGAATAGACGGCGGCGGAACGAAAACAGTTGGACTTTTGTGCAAGGAAGATGGTGTGATTCTAGCACAAAGCACGGCGGGATCTACGAATCTGAAATCGCGCTCAGAGCATGCCGTTCGTTCAGCAGTTCAGAATGTCATCAAGGAGTTAACTACCGACTTACATGTGGAGCAGCTCGAACGCATTTTTGTATCAACGGCTGGTGGCGATCGAGAAGAGGATCAGTTGAGATGGAAGAAATGGATTAACGAAGCTCTCTCAGATTTCAGAGGATTTATCGTCGTGAAGAATGATGCTTACGGAGCTTTAGCAAGTGGAACCTTCGCCATGGAAGGCACGGTTTTAATTGCGGGAACAGGTACAATTGCTTATTCGATAAGTGCTAACGCAACGCGACGAGTAGGTGGTTGGGGCTATTTATTCGGAGATGAAGGCAGCGGCTATGATATTGGAAGACAGGCGCTTCGTACTGTCGCGTCCATGCACGATGGAAGGGAAAAGCGAGATGAGACGTTTATAGCAGAAGTGCTTTCTTTTCTGAAACTTAGAAACGCCACTGAACTGATAACGACCATTTATGAAGATCCCTATCCTCGCATGAAAATCGCTTCGCTTGCGCAAGTTGTGATTCAGCTTGCTGAACAGAAGAACCGGCAAGCGACGACTATTTTGAACAAAGCATTGGATCACCTGATGGACTTAACGAAAGAGATAGACGGAGAGGACGACAAACTTGTCATTTGTGGTGGTCTCTTTCAATCTGACTACTTTAGAAGGTGCTTTATTGAGTTGAGAAAAGAGAGGAAGTTGGTAGGCGAGATTTGCTATCCAACCCTTTCTCCAGCAGTCGGTGCGTGTATTTGTGCACTTATTTCCGAGAATCAATCGATCACAAAGCAACAGAAAGAAAATTTACTGTCGTCTCATCAGACAATCGACGGCAGCTAACGGAGTGGAGAGATGATGATGACGGATGTGAACCCAGCGAATACGGAAACGAGAAATACGAAATCGGAATGTCTTCATCAGTTTACGACGCTTGAAATTATAGAGCTCATGAACGAAGAAGATCATAGCGTACCCGTTATTGTAAAAGGTGCACTGCCAGAAATTGAGAAAGTGATTGATCAGGCAGTGGCGGTGATGAAAAATGGAGGGAAACTCTATTATTTTGGTGCTGGAACAAGCGGGCGCCTCGGCGTGTTGGATGCGTCCGAATGCCCTCCAACCTTCGGCGTTGCAGCAGACCTAGTGAATGGGATTATTGCTGGTGGTGATCGGGCGCTTCGTTTCCCGATTGAAGGAGCAGAAGATAGTAAGGAAATGGGAGCAGAAGATGTTCGAAAGCACGTAACGTCAAACGATATGGTGATCGGGATTGCATCAAGTGGTCGAACGCCGTACGTTATTGGCGCTATAGAAGCAGCTAATGAAATGGGCTTGCCAACAGCGGGTATTGCGTGCAATAGAGGATCAGAGCTTTCTACACTTGTCACGTATCCCATTGAATTGCCGGTAGGAGCGGAAGTTGTGACAGGATCAACGCGATTAAAAGCGGGCACGGCGCAAAAAATGGTTCTGAATATGATCACAACCGCGTCGATGGTTAAGCTCGGGAAAGTGTATAAGAACCTGATGGTGAATGTGCAGGCTTCGAATGAAAAGCTTAGGAAAAGGACTATTTCGATTGTCCAGGAGTTGACTGGGGTTACGCAGGAGGAGGCAGAGCGGTATACACAACTTGGAGGGGGAGATCCACGTGTTGCAGTTCTAATGATCTTGTTGAAAATAAAAGTTGAGGAGGCTAGAGATATTTTAAAAAAGAAAGAAAACAATTTTGCAGAAGTGATGAAAGAGGTTGTGGAAGATTGTGATAATGGATAGTCTTTTATGAAGGCTCTTTTCTAAGAGATTTTTGCTTTTGAAACAATTATTGAATAAAAACCACATTTTGCTGATTGGAGCGGAAGGATGCTCGACTCACGAAAAGAGCCTTTATGAAAGCAAAGGAAGACTTTGCTATAACTAGAAAGTCTTCCGTTTCTTTACTTCTCTTTTTCATGTTGACACGTTCTTTATAAAGAACTAAAATAGTATATATTAGAAGTCGGAAAAATACAATTATTTTGTCGTTAAGTTTTATTTTTTTATTGTTAATAAGCTATAAAGTGCTAGTTTTGTGTGGATGTCTACTTTGTTACTGATCTTCTGTTCTTTAAAAAGAATGATAAAAGTCTTTATTAAAAAGCTTGTTCATCATTTTCGGATTTAGTGTAGTTTTTGGATAGGTTAGTTGGTGTTTGATTGGCTCAGTGTCTTCTAAGTTTATTTACTCAAGGAGGTTCAACTATAAGAAGGGAGATCAACAATGGAGAAAAATAAATACAATTATCTACAGGTTCATAGTTCACTTTATATCAACTCAAACACAAGAATGTTAATGTTAATCATTTATTTACTTTTTAGTGCTAAATCGATTTACTTTCTTGATCGTATACATAAATACCCCTTCATAAATTCCTTTGTGTTATTAGTAAGGACTATACGAGTAACACAAATAAGCTATATCTATTATAAGAAGAAGCAACTGTTAAAAAACCACAGTGAACTCTCCTCTATTATTTCATCTAATATTAATGGACAATGCTTGATCGCTTTACGTCAGGGTGAATATAAAGTTATTAATTTTAAGAATAAAAAAGTTGTCACGATATTTCCAGAAAAGGTTCAACTAGAAGATGTACAGAAGCAAATTAATAATCTAATTAAAGCTCAGTCTTGTGATTTAGCACCTGAAATTCTTAATTGGAATCTACAGGAACGGTGCATTGTAGAATCTTATATCAATTACAGAATTCCTTTTTATCAATTTAAAAGTAAGAAGAAGTTTTACGTTGAAGTCTTTCCTGCCTTGGTAAACATTATGACAAGCCAAGTGCCGAAAGTGATTTCATCTGAATTGTATTTTCAGAGATTAGTAAAGGATATACATGAATTAAATAACAAATATAACAAGAACCACAAACATGTTAATCGTATAAAAGCATTTATATCTATGATTCAAGATAATTATGAACGTAATGTTATAGGAGATATTCCACTAGTATTTTCACATGGTGACTTTTGTGATCGGAATATATTAAAAAGTAAGAAGGATATCAAGGTTATTGACTGGAGTACGTTAGGAAAAAGAAGTTGTTATTTTGACTTCTATTTCATTTTATTTATTAGGCTCTCAGAGGCACGTGGAAAGTACAAGAACAATATAGCGAAAAACTTGGAAATGGATCTTATTAATTTTAATCATTTTATTAAAGCACACTTAGATAAAGTAGGAGATCTCTCTAGTAAACGTAATTATAGATATTTATTTTACTTAGAGTTCATCACTTTACGATTAGAAGAGTTTTCAGTTAACCATGATAAGCGAATAGATATCACTCAATGGATTGAAGTCTTTGAATATTACGAGGAAATAGTAGAGGATCGAAAATCTTTGATTAATTTAGGATATGGTAGCAATTAACCGAAGAAACTACTAAATCAAAAGGTGGTCAAAAATGGAGAAGACAATTAAAAAAACGATGTCTCTTTTTGAAAAACAGGAAAAGGTAAAGTTATTATTACTGTTTTTCATGATGGTTGTAGCAGCCTTATTTGAAACACTCGGAATAGGTATTATTGTTCCTTTCGTTGGAATCATAACTAATCCTGAATCTATCCATGACATACAATTTCTAGCTTATATTTACGATAATTTTGGTTTTGAATCATTAAACTCTTTTATTATTCTTATAGCGATGATGTTCCTGTCAATTTTTGTATTGAAAAATTTATATTTACTAGTTTTTCATTATGCTCAATATAAATTGATTTTTAACCAAGAACTAAAACTCTCCGAGAAATTGTTTGAAAGCTACTTAAAGAAACCTTATACGTTTCATTTGCAGAGAAATTCAGCTGACTTACTTAGAAATATTACGATTGAGGTACCAAAGTTATTTCAGAAATTTATTATCTCAGCATTTCAATTAGTTACAGAGCTGCTTGTAGCAATTTGTATACTAGCACTATTGTTTTTGGTAGCACCAGTTGCTACTATAACGGCTTGCGTTCTACTAGGTGCAAGTGTATTTGTTTTCTTTAAGTTCTTTCGCACAAAAATTTTAGATTTAGGAAAAGAACAACAACAATTAACTGGCTCTATGATTAAATGGGTAAAACAGGGGCTAGGAGCAGGCAAAGAAATAAGAGTAACCGGTAGAGAGAGCTTTTTTGTAAATGCATATTCTACACAGGGCAAAATTATAGCGAGCAACAATCGAAATATAAAGTTACTAGAGTACGTGCCTAGACCTTTTATTGAAACGGTATTAATTGTGATCGTGTTAATAACAATGGTAATTATTGTGTATCAAAATATGGGAACAAGTGAAATCGTTTCGACATTGGCTCTCTTTTGTATGGCTGCTTTTAGACTATTGCCTTCAATTAATCGAATTCTCTCAATGATGACTGCCATTCGTTACAATTATCCAGCGTTATCTGCGGTATATGAAGATCTTAAGAATGAGGGAAAACAAGTCTCTAAACAGAATCCATCATTCAGTAATGTTCAGGGTGAAAAAACGTTTACTGATAATATTACATTGAAAAACATTTGTTATAGATATCCAAATGAAGAGGACTTAACAATAAATAACGTTTCTTTCACGATTCCAATCGGGGATGCTGTTGCTTTTGTAGGTAAATCTGGGGCGGGGAAAACTACATTAGTCGATATAATGTTGGGATTACTTGCTCCAGAAAAAGGCGAGGTGTTAATAGATGGAACAAACATTAAAGATCAAAGGTCAGTTATACAACAAAAAATAGGTTATATACCACAATCAATTTTCTTATGCGATGATACAATTCGAAATAATGTTGCTTTTGGAATAAACAAAGATCAGATTACAGATGAAGAAGTATGGAGGGCCTTAGATCAAGCCATGTTAAAAGACTATGTTGAGTCACTACCAGCTCAATTGAATACTATTGTTGGAGAGCGAGGAGTAAAGTTATCCGGAGGACAGCGACAACGAATTGGAATTGCACGGGCTTTATACCAAAATCCAGAAATATTGTTTATGGATGAAGCGACCTCAGCATTAGATAATGGAACAGAAAAAGAGATTATGAAAGCAATAGACTTACTTAAAGGCCAGAAAACATTGATCATTATTGCGCACCGATTAAGTACAATAGAAAACTGTGACACGGTTATCGAAATGAGTAGGGGAGAAATTTTTTCGGTGAATCCGAAAGTGAAAAAATCAGTTATCTAGATGAATGTGTGTAGAAAAGTATTACGTGTACGAAACATCCCATTGCAGCAGGGCTTTGGGATGTTTTTTATTTGTATAGAGAATTCTTATATCATACCAAAACACCCCCTGCAGGCGAGATCCTGCAGGGGGTGTGAATGTTTAATTAGATTACATTAAGTCCGCTGGTGATTCATCAAAGTAGAGCCAGTGAAAATATTCTACTTCAGCATCAGACATCCTTAGAACATCGTCCCTGTTCATCGTCGTTTTGTCGCACAAAATTTCAACAAATTGGTTTCGTGCTTGCTGGCTCATTGTAAATCCTCCCTGTATTTTAAGCGGTAGGACAAGCTCGGTAACCGCTTTCATTTATTAATTTCATTATACATCTCACAATGAGATGATTCAAATACCATTTTGAGATGTATTGCATAAAAACGATGTGAAATTGCTATGAAAGTGAGCGTAGGTTCAGAGAAAAAGGAGCGAAACGCGAACGTGTATTCTTATTTTTCTTTTTTTTATTGAAAATTTTGCATAAAAGGGAATAACTTCCTTTTATATATGGTGAAAAATGATTGTCGCTAAATGATTCGCTACATGCCAATAGGCTACTAAACGATTTTCCATTGCAGGAATTTTACCCACTTAATGGAAGTAGAACTAATGAAAGGAAGTGTAAGCGATGGAAGTAGAAATGAGTATGGAGCAAGCGATGATGAAAGAAGAATGGCTGTACGATTTCACATTTGTTGGAGATCCGCAGTTGTCACCAGATGGATCCTACGTTGTGTATGTTAAGAGAGTCATCAATGAGGAAAAAGAATACGCTTCTAACCTTGTGCTTGTGAATCGCGCAACAGGAATTCAGCATGATTTTACGTCAGGGGCTGGGAAGTATAAAGATCAATCCCCACGCTGGTCACCGGATGGAAAGACGCTTGCTTTTGTTTCTGATCGATCAGGAAAGAATCAAATCTGGTTAATATCAACTGTGGGCGGTGAAGCTCGTCAGCTAACAGAGCTGACTAATGGAGCGGTAGATCCTATATGGAAACCGGATGGATCTGCTCTCCTTGTGTTGAGTAAAGACGGGGTAGAAAAGGAAGAGGATGCTAGGAAACCGCTTGTAGTAAATGATTTGCATTACAAAGCAGATGGCAAAGGGTTTCTTGATGGTAAGCATACACAGGTTATGCTCGTTCCTGTAACGGTAGATTCTGAGCAAGTTGAAGCGTTAACGGATGCTCCTTTTAACCATTCGAATCCTAGTTGGTCTCCAGATGGATCAGCGATTGTTTATGTAAGAAGTCGCTATGAAGAGCAAGGCTCTTATATGCGAACAGACTTGTTCATCCAGCACTTAAAGGATGAGGGAGAGCCTGAGCAGTTAAACAAAAAGGGAGGAAGCTTTGTTGCACCAAGATGGTCACCAGATGGAAGGAGCCTCTCTTTTATAGGTCACTTTTTTGAACATGAAGGAGCAACGCTAAATAAGGTATGGACCGTTGATCTCGCTTCTAAGAAGTTTGCATGCATAACAGAAGCGGTTGATCTTGAGTGTACGGATGCGTTAATTTCAGATATGCATTGGGGAGGTGCTTCACCTGGTGCGATGTGGAACAAAGATGGGAGTGGCGTCTATTTCCTTGCAAGTGAACAAGGGAACACTGGCATTTACTATGCTGGAGTTGATTCCACAATTCGACAAATATCGGGTGGTGACAGGCACCACTACGCTTTTCATTATGTGGCCCATGTGAATGAAGCGGCTGTTGCGATAAGTGATCCTGTGAATATTGGCGATATTTATACGCTCTCATTTAGTGGAGATCGGGTGGAGGAGCAGTGTATTTCTACTTCAAATGCGGAGGTTCTTCAATCCTATCCACTGTCAAAACCAGAAATGTTTACATATGAGGGCGAAGATGGTTTGGAGATTCAGGGCTGGCTTATGAAACCAGTAGGATTTAAGGAAGATAAGACGTATCCTTTGGTTCTTGAAATTCATGGAGGTCCACATATGATGTACGGAAATTCATTCATGCATGAATTTCAGCTTCTTGCTGCGAAAGGATATGCTGTTCTTTATACGAATCCACGAGGAAGTCAGGGCTACGGGCAAGCGTTCGTAAATGGATGCCGCGGTGATTATGGCGGTGGCGATTATGAGGATTTAATGACAGGCGTTAATGCTGCGCTTAAGACGTATGCGTTCATTGATGAAGAACGACTTTTGGTGACAGGTGGAAGCTACGGTGGGTTTATGACGAACTGGATTGTTGGAAAGACGGATCGGTTCAAAGCGGCTGTTACACAACGTTCCATTTCAAATTGGCAAAGTTTTTACGGCGTTAGCGACATTGGCTACTTTTTCACAAAGTGGGAAGTAGGAAGCGATTTGGATGAGAATCCTGAAAAGTTATGGCATCATTCGCCTCTTAAATATGTCGATCAGATTGAAACGCCTCTTTTGATTCTTCATAGCGAAAACGATCTCCGTTGTCCAATTGAACAAGGTGAGCAATTGTATGTGGCATTGAAACATCGTCGAAAGAAAACCATGTTTGTGAGATTCCCAGATTCAGATCATAACTTATCTCGTAGTGGGCTCCCAGAGCTACGAGTGGAGAGGTTAAAGCATTTAGCAGGTTGGTTTGATACCCATCTAGGAGAAAGTGAATAATACACGTTTCGACAAAAAGCGGGTGGTGCCAGGCACTTTCTGCCCCTTGACGCCAGTTGTGTAAGATACTATACTATTAAAAATAGTTAAATAATATTGAAAACTCTTATCAAGAGTGGCAGAGGGACTGGCCCTATGACGCCCAGCAACCATCTCAGATCGTGAGAAAGGTGCTAATTCCAGCAAACGAGCAATCGTTTGAAAGATAAGAGAGAGTTCAGCGCTGCTGATTATGATGAAAACACACAACTCTCTCTGTACTTTACAGAGGGAGTTTTTTTATTGGGAGGGGATTTTCAAGGCGAAAGGGATTTTTAAGCTTTTACATTTTAGCGCTAGAACGCTTTACATTATTAGAAGATTCGGGAGGAGATTGAGAGATGAAGAAATCGTTCTACTTATTAGGTGCACTTATTTTGGTGATTTTGGCAGGTTGTTCAGGCAATGAGGCTTCTGGGGATCAGGAAGATGGTCCACTCAAGGTAGGGGTAACGGCTGGCCCGCATGAAGATGTAATGAACAAAGTGAAAGAAGTGGCAGCTGAAGATGGCTTTGAAATTGAAGTGATTGCGTTTAATGACTACGTAATGCCGAACACTGCACTCGACGAAGGAGAACTTGATGCAAATGTGTTTCAACATGAGCCGTATTTAAATGATTTTGTGCAAGAGCGAGGATTAGAGCTTTCGAAAGTAGCTACAACAATTAATTTTCCAATGGGTATCTATTCCGATCAATATGAAAGTCTTGATGAATTAAAAGAAGGTGACAAAGTCGGATTACCAAACCATTCAACAGGTGAACCGAGAGCGCTTATGCTGTTTGAGCAAGCTGGCATTATTGAGTTGAAAGATGGTGTTGGCGTGAAAGCAACCATTAAAGACATTGAGAAAAACCCTTATAATCTTGAGTTTGTTCCATTAGAAGCTTCTCAGATTCCTAGACAGCTTGGCGAGCTTGCGATTGCAGCTATTAATACAAACTTTGCGATGGAAAGTGGACGTGTCCCTAAAGAGGACTCACTTGTGATCGAGCCAGAGAATTCTCCATGGGTGAACGTAATTGCTACAAAAACGGAAAACAAAGATAACGAACGTATTCAGAAACTAGTGGAGTACTATCAATCAGATGAAGTGAAGCAATTTATTCAGGACGATTTCAAAGACTCTGTTGTCGCATCCTGGTAAGTTGGAAGGAGAGTGAGCGAAATGATTCGATTAGAGAACATAACGAAAACGTATAAGAGCGGCGGAACGGTAACGAAGGCGGTTGATGACGTTTCGATTCAGGTTGAAAAAGGGAGTATCTATGGCGTCATTGGATATAGCGGTGCAGGAAAAAGCACGCTCGTTCGAATGGTGAACCTGCTGGAGCGACCGACGGATGGAAAAGTGTTTATTAATGACATTGAGCTCACTTCTTTGTCTACGGGTAAGCTTCAAAAAACTAGGCAGCGAATTGGAATGATTTTTCAATCGTTTAATCTATTGAAAACAGGTACCGTTTATCAAAATATCGCTATTCCCCTTAAGCTGACTGGCGTTCCGAAGAAAGAAATCGAAGCGCGAGTGGATAAATATTTAGAGATTGTCGGGTTATCTGATAAGCATGAAGCATATCCTTCAGAACTTTCAGGAGGACAGAAGCAGCGGGTTGCGATTGCGCGAGCTCTTGCACATGAGCCTGAAGTGCTTTTATGTGATGAAGCAACAAGCGCGCTTGACCCAGATACAACAGAATCGATTTTGACACTACTAGAACAAATTAATCGTGATTTTGGGATTACAATTTTACTTATTACACATGAAATGCACGTTGTACAGAAAATCTGTCATGAAGTGGCTGTTATGGAAAATGGGAAAGTCATTGAGCAAGGCAGAGTCGTTGATATTTTTAGTAAGCCTGAGACGACGACGTCGAAACGATTTGTACAGTCGTTATTCCAGGATGAGCTACCAAAATCGCTTGTCTCTCGTTTGAAAGAACGCGGTCAGATTGTGAATCTCTCATTTATAGGGGAAAGCTCCGGCAGTCCTGCCCTTGCGCTTGTTAGTAAGAAATTCGACGTGTATCCGTCTATTTTAGCAGGGAATATTACGCAGCTGAAAGATCAGCCTTTTGGTAGGCTTGTTGTTCATTTGGATGGAGAAGCGGAAGAAACTGCTCGGGCCGTCGCCTTTTTAGAAGAAAATGGTGTTGTCGTAGAAGGCTATGTTCAGGAGGTGGAAGCACATGTCGGCTAGAATTTCGGAATTTATTGATCTCTGGGGAGTAGATATATGGGAAGCGATCATTGAAACATTTCAAATGGTTGGAATTTCACTCTTAATCTCGGTATTAATTGGCCTTCCATTAGGTGTACTTCTAGTTTTAACGCGACCAGAAAAAGCGCTTGAGAATAAATTTTTCTTTCGTCTATTAAATGCGGTCATTAACGTTATCCGGTCAATTCCATTTATTATTCTATTGTTCTTCATTTTACCTTTTACGAAAATGATCGCCGGCACAACAATCGGAGTGAAGGGTGTCATTGTTCCACTCGTTGTCTTTACGGCGCCTTATATTGCGAGATTAATGGAGTCAGCGCTTCTTGAAGTGGACCGTGGTGTCGTTGAAGCCTATGAAGCAATGGGGGTGAAAACACGGCATATCATCTGGCATGTTCTTGTCAGAGAATCTCGGTCTTCGATTGTTCTAGGGTTAACGATTGCAACCATTGGATTGATTGGAGCAACGGCAATGGCAGGTCTTGTCGGCGCTGGTGGTCTTGGGGATCTTGCGTATCGATATGGTCATCTGCGGTATGAAGTTGATGTGATGTACGTTACCGTGTTTCTCCTAATTGTTCTTGTTCAAGGGCTCCAATCGTTCGGAAATGTACTCTCAGCTCGGTTGAAAAAAGATTAATGGAAGGAGGAGAGAGCAATGGAACCTATTCAAGTTAGAGCAACCCCTGGTTATTATGAATGTCGCGTCGGCGTCCTTAAAGAGTTACCTCGTCTTCTTCGTGAAGGAGAATTTAAGAGAGTATTTGTTATTTCAGGCGAACGATCGTGGAAGGCAGCTCAGGAGTACATTCCAGATCTGACTGATTATCAAGCAGCTTACTCGACGTATAATGGAGAATGTTCCGATGCGGAAATTGCAAGGCAATCTGAATTAGCTAGCGCACACGGTGCAGATTTCATTCTAGGTGTGGGAGGCGGCAAAGTTCTAGATGTTGCGAAAGCAGTCGGAAACAAAATCATTAAGGACGTTGGTCTCGTTCCAACGCTTGCCTCCACATGTGCAGCGACGACGCCTCTTAGTGTGAAATACACAGATGAAGGTGAATTTATTACGTATACTATTTTTCCAAGAAGTACATATCTTGTTCTTGTAGAGCCTGAAATACTTTTACGTTCACCTGTCTCATATCTGCGGGCTGGAATTGGTGATACGCTTGCCAAATGGTACGAAGCTAGAGCTTTAATTGAAGGTTTACCGTCACCTTCTGTCCCGATTCAATTAGCGTATGAAGTGGCAAAACGCTGTCGAGATGTGCTTGTTACGGATAGTGAAAGAGCTGTTCACGATCAACAGAATGGTGAATTGAGCGATGCGTTTGTGCGCGTGATTGAAACGAATCTTTTATCAGGAGGAATGGTTGGAGGTCTCGGTGATCAGTACGGTCGAATTGCTGGCGCGCACTCGATTCATAATGGACTCACTCACGTTCAGAAAGCGCACACTTTCCTACATGGTGAAAAAGTAGCGTATGGCATTCTTGTACAACTCGTGCTTGAAGGTGAGTGGGAAGAGGTGAGGGGGTTATTTGACTTCTATAAAGAAGTTGGTTTGCCACTCTCTTTAGAATCGATCGGAATAAAGCCAACAGAGATAGAAAGAGTAAGCGAGGTCATCGCAGATTACGCAACGAGAGAAGGAGAGTCAATTCACTTTCCAACGTCTACTGTTGTTACAAAGAAAGACGTGAGTGAAGCGATTCATGCACTAGAAGCATTGAAGATTACACTGAGTTAAAGGAAAGTTCATTCGACAAAAAGCGGGTGGTGACAGGCACTCCCATTCGCTTTCCTGCTTGACAGTACCACAATATGGTAGTATTTTAGATTAATGCCGACTAAACTCATGCGAATTATATTGTTTAGATTTAGAAGCGGAATAACAAAGGAGGAAACAGAATGAACACATTTTTAGTCATTTTGAATATTGCCATTTTACTTGTTCTTATTGGTGTTTTAATTAAGATGCAGCAGAAACATGTATCGTTTAGTAAGCGTGTTTTTGCTGGATTAGGGTTTGGTGTTACGCTTGGTGTTTATTTGCAAGTCGTATTCGGAGCTAGTTCAGACATTGTAAGCCAAACATCGGATTGGTATAGCATTGTCGGAAGTGGATATGTTCGTTTACTGATGATGATTGTTATTCCACTTGTCATGGTTTCAATCATTCAATCGATTACGAACCTTGAGAAGACGTCTGAGCTTGGGAAGATGTCAGGTTGGATCATTGGAATCCTTGTTTCGACAGCAATGGTTGCAGCGATCGTTGGTGTCGGAAGCTCTCTCGTTTTCGATTTAAACGCTGAGCAAATTGAAGCAGGTCAGGCAGAGCAGGATCGTGGAAGCTATCTTGAAGAAACGCTTGGTAGTGTTCAGGATATGAGTACACCGGATAAGATTCTAGCTTTCATCCCTGCCAATCCATTTGAAGACATGACAGGTGCTCGCCCCACATCTACGATTGCCGTTGTCATTTTCTCAGCGATCGTTGGGATTGCTGCGCTTGGTGTACGGAGAAAAAATCCAGAGCAAGCCGCTGTTTTCACAAAAGGCGTGAATGCTGTTTATGCGATTGTAATGCGTATTGTTACGCTAGTACTTCGTTTAACTCCGTTTGGCATCATGGGCTTGATGGCTACAACTGTCGCTCAAACAAACGTAGGTGGTATTCTCGAGTTAGGAAAGTTCGTTCTAGCTTCCTATTTAGCGTTACTTGTTATGTTTATCATTCATTTACTATTGATTGCTACTGGTGGTCTAAATCCATTAACTTATTTGAAAAAAGTTCTGCCTGTTCTTACATTTGCTTTCACATCTCGTTCAAGTGCAGGAACAATTCCGTTAAACATCTCTGCGCAGAAAAATAGTCTGGGTGTTGACGAAGGGACAGCGAACATGTCTGCTTCATTTGGAGCAACTATCGGTCAAAATGGTTGCGCTGGAATATACCCTGCAATGCTAGCTGTTATGATTGCCCCAACTGTGGGCATCGATCCGCTTAGTCCTAGCTTCTTAATTCAGCTTGTCCTCATCGTTGGCATTAGTTCATTCGGTGTGGCAGGAGTTGGCGGTGGAGCAACGTTCGCAGCACTAATCGTTCTTTCTTCTATGAACTTACCAGTCTACTTAGCTGGACTTCTGATCTCAGTCGAACCTCTTATCGATATGGGACGTACGGCACTCAATGTGAACGGTGCAATGACATCAGGTACGCTTACCTCTCGAATTCTTGGGAAGTTGAATCATGATAAATTCAACGATTCACACGCTGTTGAAAAAGACATAGCAGTATAAACAATAAACATAGCCTGCCTGTTTCGCTTTAGAAGCAGAAGCAGGCTTTTTCTATATACTTACTAATTACGATTTAGTAGAAAAAACCCCTGGTTATCATAATTGATATCCAGGGGTTAATCGTGATCGTAGTGTTTGGATTTTGCTAGGGTCATTGCGTATTCTCCTTCTATTTATGAGTTGATTAGCGGCGGTTGATGATTTCTTGTTCCAATACATAAAGATTATCCATAGTCGTCGTTTCCTCCTTCCCTTTCTGTTGCTACTTTTAGTGTACGCTGAAGTGTTCCAAACTAAACCAGCCACGGGAATGGTTTTCACCTCAGTCCAAAGATGGAGATGAGTTAAGACTATTTTCACTTCGACTTCTTTCGTCAAAAAGCGGGTGGTGACAGGCACCTGCGACCTGCGACTAAGCGCCACGTGAATCCGCGAACTCCGCACAAAGAAGGAAGAGGGGATATGATCGTCGAAAAGGAAAGGGACATCTACAATACTGGGGGAGAAGTGTATGAAATGGGTGAGGCTGCTGCTTGTGATGATACTGGTAGTTGTTGGTACTGCTTCATGTGCGTCAGAGCCTACTGTTCAGCATGAGAAGACGGATACGATTCATCTCGTCCCTGAAGGATTTGAAGGTCAGTTAATTGTCATTTATAACGTTGAGGGAGCTCCTAAATTAAAAAAGGAAAAGGGGTACACCTTGATCCCTTATCATGACGACGGTTTCTATTTAACATCTACGGAAGATATGGAATATGGAGCAGTGACTGATGAATTTTATTACGTGGACCAAAAAGATAAGCGCACCCAGATTGAACAAAACTGTACGTATCTTTTTCCTAACAGTGGCATTACGATCACGGACAGACGACTCCTTTATAGTGCCTATTATTTAACTCAATCTCATTGTAGTGAAGAGTTCTATGGAAGAGGGCCTGAGAATACAGCCAATCGTAATGTAGCGGCAAACGTGGAAGAAAAGGTAAGAGAAGAAGGACTTCTAGAGTAATAGAATCGTGTCGTACTCAAAGTTAATGAAACGTTTGTTTAACATAGAAAAAGGAAGACGAATGAGCGTAGCCGCTCATTCGTCTTCTTTTTTTTCACGATCCCAGATACGATTAACCGCTCTTAATGTGTCACCAACAAATGATAATTGGTATACGTCGGGCATATCAAGCTCTCTCCAGAAAGATACATCATACTGACTGTCATAATAGCTCATCATCAATACCATAAGGTTACCGTGTGTGCCGATTACAACGCTTTTTCCTCGATAGGTTTGTAACACTTTTTTAAAAGCATGCACCCCTCTTAGGCGAGCTATTTCATTTGATTCTCCTCCAGGAAGTTGAACGGTTTCATCACCCCAGACAGTCTCAATTGCCTTATTAAAATCGTCCACTGGCTCTTGTGCGAGAATTCTTTCTTTAAATTCTTCAATAAGCTGTATGTCTAAGTCATTGTTATCTGCGATTCCTTGTACAGTCTGAACCGCACGCATATAAGGACTCGAGAGAACTGCATCGATAGTTACATTTTTCATTACGTTAGTCAGTCGTTCTTGATCCTCTCGTCCTTTCTGTGAAAGTTCTCTTCCATACTCATCAGATGTATATGTCGAATGAGCATGGCGAACTAAATAAATTTCGGTTTCGTTCATTGTAGCGCTTCACCTCATTAACGTAGCGGGGGTCAGGTACGCGCCTGACCCCCAATGATTACCCGCGTTAGCTGGGTTCGGTTCTTTACTCCCGTTTTTTCATAGATCCGGCTCAGGTGCTTTTTAATGGTCACTTCGCTCAGGGAGAGTTCTTCTGCGAGATTTGCGTTTGAGTAACCCTGGATGACGAGCTCGACGACTTCTTTTTCCCTTGGTGTGAAGCTGAAATGATCTAGCGGCGTTTCTGTTAAATTAACGCCAATTGTTTTTGCAAAGGATTCAAGATAAAGCGGGAGGCGCGAATTCCTTAAGTCTAGTTCATATGTTTTCGATGGTCGTGATGGGCCGTAGTCAAAGTGCTTCGCTTCTGGAATTTCTTTGAAGCGAAATTGATCTAATAACGATTGATAGAAAGTAAGCGGTGTTGATGCTACAAGGATTCCATCTGTTAGAACGAGTGGGAGAAGGTGATAGAGAAGCGCTTTTCGATCCTCGCTTCGTTCGCTATCTTTTACTCCAAGGTAGCGAATGACCCATCCGAATGGTTTTGTGGCAGCCATGATTCGTTTCTCTTCTATAGAAGGGAGTCCTTCGAAGTAGCTTCGTGTAACAGGGCTACTTTTAAGATTTGGGAGCGTTGACGATTGAATCGGAATAAGGAAAGCCATTCCGGCTACATCCCCATCGCGGTTACGGAGCAACTTCACGTGTTGAATACCGATCGCTTCGATCATTTCTTTCGACAAAAAGGGATCTGGCTTATCTTTCAAGAAAGAGCTTTCTGTTAAGTAAGGTTCTATATGTGCCCAATCGTTCTGATTTGATGAAGATAGACTGTACGTGGAAAGGGATTCTGGATCGTACGGAGCCGCTTGCATCATTGGTTCTCCTAGCAAATAGAAAAACTCGCTAATTTCAGAAGAATCCATTAGCCTGTCATGTTCAAAGAATGTTCGACAATACATCAGTGCTCGTTTCCAGAGCTTATGATAGTAGGCAGGTTTTCTTCGCTTCAGATCATCTCTCATTGCTCTTTGAAAAAGAGCATTCAGCTTCCAACCGTATTCTGTCTCTTCGAAAAAAGAAAGTGAAACGAGCGCTTCGAAATCATGACGGGAGATTGGATGATCAAGCATGACTTCTATCTTTTCTTGTTGAGTGTAACGACCGATTGAAGCTACTTCAATATACGGAAGGAGTCGATCATCTTCTAACTCACTCAGCCACTCCTTTACAACTGTTCGGTAAATAGACTTTTCATCAGTTGAGTTCCATTCGTTGGTTTCTTTAAGCTTCTGAACGCAAAGCGAGAGCGCGTAGGGGTTTCCTATTGAGAATTGCCATGCTTTTTTGATGAGTTCAGGCGCTAGTGTTTGAAAGGCAAAGTCAAATTGCCCAATACTAAATCCATTCAACTCAATGGAGTGTATAAAAGGGTACCAGATCGACGCTCGCCAGGAATCATTCAAAGGCTTCCGACCGCAAAAAATGAGGATGGTTGTCGAAGGTAGTGAAGGAAGAAACGACTGCCTGAACCACTCATCAAGCGCTTCAAAACGCTCATATGAATCGATCGCAATAACAAATTTTTTCCCCTGTTGTTCAAGATTTTGAATGTGCATCGTAATGGCTTCAAGTGTTGAGACATAGGGGTTAGAGGCACCCATCTGTTCAAGTAGTGCTTGAAGAAAAACAGCTGGTTCCGCTTTTGAGTACTGCGCATTCACAAGATAGAAGGCGGCTTCTTTTCTAGTTGCTTCTCGCTGATAATGTATCATTAATTCACTTTTTCCTGTCCCCGGTTGACCAAATATGGATAGAATACCACTTCCGTTGCGATCAAGTAATTCAGAGAAAGTAGCTAGTTCTTTCTCTCTCGTTAGATTAAATGGAAAAGACTTGGGAGATTCATCATTTATTGAAGGTTCTGGAAGCATATATCCTATCACTCTCCGATGCATAAAATTACAAAAAAACGTATAAGTAGTATACTTTTGTATACTACCATGGAATCCCTGCTTTTGATAGAATAAATTAATGAATATTCTGAATTTAAAGAGTAAAGGGGGAGAAGTAAATGGAAGCTGGGAAACAGAGTCAAACTCCTCGCAAGACGTCAAACGGGATGGAAGAAAACATCGCAGGACTGTTGACCTACACGCTTGGATTCATTACGGGTATTCTTTTTCTTATTATTGAAAAGGAAAACAAATTTGTGCGATTTCACGCTATGCAATCAAGCATCGTGTTCGGATCACTTTTCGTTGTCAGTCTTGTTCTAAATGTTATTCCTGTTATTGGAGTTATAGCTTCGTCTTTCCTCTTGCCCCCACTAAGCATGATTATCTGGATCGTATTAATGGTAAAAGCGTACCAGGGTCATTTGTATAAAATTCCATGGATTGGTGATTTTTCAGAAAAACAGCTCGAGAAAATAAAGTAAAAGAAAAACCGCATGTCCTCAGGTAAGAGGACATGCGGTTTTTGTTCATTTTTTTGTTGTCAATTCATGGTCAACAACTTGTTTTAGATAATTCATAACTTCTTTTTGGAGGTCTGTACGGTTAAGAGCGAAGTCGACTGTTGCTTTAATGAAGCCGAATTTATCGCCAACGTCATAACGCTGTCCTTCAAACTCATGTGCGAATACAGCTTGCTGTTCATTCAGCACTTTGATCGCATCCGTTAATTGAACTTCGCCACCAGCTCCTTTAGGGAGATCTTCAAGAATTGAGAAGATTTCTGGTGTTAAAATGTAACGTCCTAGAATGGCGTAGTTAGAAGGTGCCTCTTCAAGAGATGGTTTCTCAACAAGTGATTTAATCGGAATAATGCCATTATCGATTTGCTCACCTTTTGGTGCAATAATACCGTACTTAGAAACAGCATCATCTGCAACTTGTTGAACGCCTACAATTGAAGTGCGATAGCGATTGTAGCTATCCATTAGTTGGCCGATACAAGGCTGATCAGATTTGACGATATCATCTCCAAGAAGAACAGCGAAAGGCTCATTACCAATAAAACGGCTTGCACAATTAATCGCATGGCCAAGTCCTTTTGGCTCTTTTTGGCGAATGTAGTGGATGTTCGCAAGGTTAGAAATTTGCTGAACTTCTTTTAACATGTCGTTCTTTTGCTTTTTAATTAGCGTTTCTTCAAGTTCATACGATTTATCAAAGTGATCTTCAATGGCGCGTTTACCACGTCCGCTGACAATGATAATATCTTCAATTCCAGCTGCCACAGCTTCTTCTACAATATATTGAATCGTTGGCTTGTCCACGATTGGTAGCATTTCTTTTGGTTGTGCTTTAGTTGCTGGTAAGAACCTTGTTCCCAGACCAGCAGCTGGTATGATCGCCTTCCTAACTCTCATGTTGAATCCTCCCAGTAACTAACTAATTTGAAATCCTAATAAGTGCTTACTAATATTAACATATTTCAAGACTTTTTTCCTGCTTCTTCAAGATTGAGCCAATACGTACAGTGTCTTTTGCCATATAAAATGAAGGCCTTACTAGTAGCTAAAATAACGTCCGCTAACAGAATTTTCGACAGGGAGTGTAGGTTTCCTTCTTTATCTACCAATGTTATTATTAAAGATAATTAAATTCGGTGTTACAAATTTTACACAATCTGTGCATGTAGTAGGAGGAATACTATCCTCTTCTCAGCTCGTAGACATTGGTTCTATAGTGGGGTGAATTTTCGCTCCTACCCGCTTTCCGCGGGGCGGGACACTTGAGCCTCCTCGTCGCTAACGCTCCTGCCGGGTCTCACCTGTCCCGATAGTCCCGCAGGAGTCGAGCATCCTTCCGCTTCAATTAGCGAAGTGTGGTGTTTTATTCAATAATGGCTTCAAAAGCAACAAATACCCTCTAAAGAACCTTATAAAATCAATTTGTAGAAAATACTCCTATAGAATCGTAGTTAGGGTGTACTAAGTTATTAAAGAGGGTACGTAATTACATTTATAATTAACTGATTATTCTAACTATATAGCGAGCAGCTGACGTTTTGTGTTTTTCAGTTATCCAAATGGGGTAATGGTAATGTTAGATGTAAGTCGTTCTGTACTAATGTGCTCTTAAAGGATAAATTTCTATTACGATCACTTTAAGATCATAAATCGAGATTGAATACGAAAAGTGTTAGAGTCAAATAATTCGTCTTATTTCTTCAAGAAAGTTCACAGATTTGACAGTGAAAATCTCGTTTCTCCTAAATTTTACAATGATTATTGTGTTGCTTTCATGTATACTTAAATATTAGATTGAAAAGGTTTATCTGAAATAGTCTCATAGAAAGATAGAGAGATAAGGCGAAGTTGTGAAGGGATGAAAAGAAATGAAAGAATTGTTCTTTTCCGTGCTTCTCGTCGTGAAGAATGAAGAGAGGTATATTCGTAAGTTGCTCGACGGTGTCCTGCAACAGGAGTTTCCTCAAGATTCATATGAAATTCTAGTCGTTGATGGAATGTCATCTGATCGAACGAAGGATATTGTAGAAGATGTCAGCCAGAAGAACCCGGGAAAAATACGATTGTTTGATAATCCAAAAGAAACTCTGCCAACAGGATGGAATCTAGCTATTAATAATGCAAAAGGCCAGTATATCTTGAGAGTCGATGGCCATACAATGATTCCAACTAATTTCCTAATGAGTTACTATGATTTGATTCAGCGCAAGCCTGATATGGACTGTGTTGGCGGCGTTATTCGTACAGAAGGAAAAGGTTTCTGGGGCACCATTAATGCGTATGTTTATTCGCATCCAATGGGCGTTGGAAATTCAATGTTTCGTATTACATCAAGCTCGAGTAAGTGGGAAGGACAAGTTGATACAGTGCCATATGGTGCGTATAAACGTGAGGTGTTCCAAAAAGTCGGCTTGTTTAACGAAAATTTAAGAAGAAGTGAAGATATAGAGTTTCATGCAAGGGTTAGAAATGATGGAGGACAATTTTACTTATCAAGTGATATTGCTTCTACCTACTTTGCGAGAGATAGCCTGAAAGCATTTGTTCAAAAATCTTATGCTGATGGTAAATGGGGTATTATTGCTTCAAGTGGTACTCGTGGTGTGATGAGGTTTCGACAGCTCGCGCCGCTGATGGCGTTCATGACTGGCACAGCTCTTGGAGTGGGAGCGTTGTTTAACGATGCGTTTCTGATTAGTTTGCTTACCCTTTCAGCTGTCTATCTAATGATGATCGGAGTGTCTTCACTCGGGGTCATTGAGAAACATGGTTTCCGTGCCTATGTTCCAACCGTGATGCAGTTTTTCCTGCTTCACTTTACTAGAGGACTTGGACTTGTGGGCGGATACTTTAGCAAACAATACTGGAAGGTGAAAACCGGGCATGAAAAATGGGCAAGAATTACTACCGACCACGTTTCTTGATAATGAGACCATTCTTTCTTATCGAAAGCAGTCTCAATCACTAAGCTACAAAGAAGATTTGTGGTCATGGTACGTATTAAGAAGAATCTCGATTTATATTACACTACTATTTTGTAAGCTACGCTTAAAACCAAATACAGTCAGTTGGATGAGCGCATTCTTCATATTGCTATCTGGCTTATCACTTGTTATGGCGACGCCGATCTCAATTGTGTTCGCTGCGTTATTCTATAATATAGGATATTTATTCGACTGTGTTGATGGAGAGCTTGCAAGAATAACGAAACAAACGTCATCTAAAGGCTACTATATCGACATTATCATACAAGCTGCAGCACTTCCGGTCTTTCTATCGATGGTTTTAACGGTACTAAGGAAGAGTGGTTTGCTTGATGTTACAACACTCGAAATCACACTTGTTTACGTGACCTTTGTAGCGATAATAATGGCGCTGCTTGTACCTATTGCGTATCAGTTAACGAACTTAACAATGTCGCAATCAACTACTCAAGATCCTGTTAACTCGATTCGAGATGGTTCGTTCTTTTTCGATGTTGTTGCTGTTCTACTTGGTTTACCAGGTTTCTTCGTTGTTATTGTCATTATTGCTTTCATTGAGCAGGTAACAAGTTTTGATTTAATGCTTTACTATGTGCTGTTTTTCCTAGCGATGCTTGTTATTAAGACAGGCCTTCGCGTATTTATTACATCGCGTTCATTTGATAGAAGCTAGTACATCTAATTTTCTACACTTTTAGTATAAATCAATAACATCGACTGTGATGTTAAGTCTTAATAAAGATTGTAAATTGTTTGTTAATTCGTGTCTCGTGAAGAAATGAAAAAAAATAACTGGAGGGGTCGAAATGAAGAAGGTTTTGACTTACGGTACGTTTGATTTATTGCATTGGGGACATATTAATTTATTAAAAAGAGCAAAGGATTTGGGCGACTATTTAGTTGTAGCCATCTCTACTGATGAGTTCAATAAAATCAAGAATAAAAAAGCGTATCATAGCTATGAAAATCGCAAAATGATTCTAGAAGCCATTCGCTATGTTGATGAAGTTATCCCTGAAGAACATTGGGAACAAAAAGTGGATGACGTTAAGAACCATGAGGTAGATATCTTTGTAATGGGTGACGACTGGGAAGGTAAATTTGATTTCCTAAAGGATCATTGTGAAGTTGTTTATCTACCGAGAACTGCAGGAATTTCAACAACAAAAATAAAAGAAGAACTGCTTGTATCTAACGGATAACGGTCGAGCAGTAGATAATAATTATTTGGGGTGCTAGGAATTTTTATGGGACAAATCAGCGTAATTCTAACCGTTTATAATAAAGAAGATTATATTGAGAACTGTTTAGCGTCACTGCTCAACCAAACGTACAGGGATTTTGAAATCATCCTGATTGATGACGCCTCAACTGATGAAAGTAGAGCGATCATTCAGGGGTACACCGATCCGAGGCTGAAAATTCATCATCTCGAAACAAATGTTGGCGTAGCGAAAGCTCGTAATATTGGGATTGGGTATGCCTCAGGAGACTATATCTATTTTGTGGACGGTGACGATTACCTTGCACCATATACCCTAGAGCTCTTTATTCAGAACATTGGAGATTCCCCACTAATTGGTGGTTCCATTTTCAAAGGTGGAAAGGTTGAAATTTCACTCGACATTGGAGAAGATTCATATAATCTACGTGAGTTACGTGGCGGAAAGAAGGTAAAAGCACTTCGCAGAAGAAGTTCGGTTAACTTTCTAATTCGTAAAGACTATGTAGAGGAGCATGACCTTCAATTTGATGAGCAAGCAACGTTCTACACAGATCTTTCGTTTTCAATTCCTGCCATTGTGAACACTGAGAGCATTCCAATGATAACGGGACTTCCAACTTATCTAAAAGGGGAGTGTTATGATCCAATCGATCATCCTACCCTCATGCTTCATGCTGTAGAAGAGAAGCTACCGGATTTATTCTACATTTATCACAAAATGAAGTTATCGTATGGAGACAAGAAAAGCATTAGTCGTTACCTTGATCTTCTTCTATTGAATTACTATTCAAGAAGTATTACGAATAAAGCAGCGAAGGAACCAGACGTGTTATTCGATCACTTCACTTCATTGAAAAATAGTCTTTCACTTGTTGCACCTGGAAGAATAAAGCGACGGAATATCATTGAAAGAAGAGAGCATCGCTTGATTCAAAAGGGGAATAAGGAAGCTGTTCTAAAATCAATGGAGTTCAGAAGAAGCTTACGTGAGTGGCGCAGAGCATTTAGGAAGAAGCATCTTCTTATGCGTCAGGTTTATCGATCTTTTCTTGTTAAAATGCCCATTAAAAAGCGAAAAGTTCTTCTTGAAAGCTTTGGCGGTAAAGGCTATTCAGATAGTCCTCGCTATATTTACGAAGAGTTAGTAAAGAGTGATCACAAGTATAACTACTTGTGGGTTTATGATAAAAAGAAGAAAGACATACCAGGTAATCCGAAACAAGTGCGGCGCTTAAGTCCAGCGTATTATTATCACTTAGCTACAGCAAAATACTGGGTATCGAATGCAAGAATGCCTAACTTTGCAATTAAACGACCAGAAACGGTTTATCTGCAAACGTGGCATGGTACTCCATTGAAGAAGCTTGCTGCTGATATGAAAGAAGTGCGCATGCCTGGTACAACAACAGAGAAATATAAGCGGAATTTCTATAAAGAGTCGCAGAAATGGGATTACCTTGTTTCTCCGAACGATTATTCAACGAACATCTTCAGAAGAGCTTTCAAGTTCGGGAATGAAATGCTAGATGTAGGTTATCCAAGGAATGATATTCTTTATCTTGATGATGAGGAGAAAGCTCGTCGTCAACAGGAAATCAAAGCTAGTATTGGGATTCCGTTAGATAAGAAAGTCATTTTATATGCGCCAACATGGCGTGATGACGAGTTTCATGGAAAAGGGAAGTACAAGTTTGAAATTAAGCTTGATCTCATGAAAATGCAGGAACGACTTGGTGATGAGTACGTTATTGGCTTACGGATGCACTATTTAATTGCTGATCATATTGATACAACGGGTATGGACGACTTCGTTTATAACTTATCTGATTATGGAGATATTGCAGAGCTCTATTTACTATCAGATGTGTTAATTACGGACTATTCATCTGTGTTCTTTGATTTCGCAAACTTGCGCCGTCCGATTCTCTTTTTCACATATGATATTGCGAAGTATCGTGATTCACTTCGCGGATTTTATATGGACTTCGAGAATGAAGCCCCTGGTCCATTACTGCAAACGTCTGATGCTGTTCTCGATGCGATTGAGAACATCGGACGAATTGAGAACGACTATGAAAGCAAATTCAATGCTTTTTATGATAAGTATTGCCATCTTGATGATGGACATGCTGCACAGAAAGTTATTAATAGAGTGTTTGAGCCAGAAAAGGCTTAACTTTAATGAATACGTTAGAACAGGATACTGCCGCTGGTAAGGCACTATCCTGTTTTTCAGAACAATAGAAGCATCAACTATTTGTTGAGAGTAAGGTGTCAAGTTCATGAAAAAGCTATTGAAGATGTTGAAAATCTATCCAATGATGAAGGCGTTTAGTCGACTTCTTTTTGTGGCGCTTGGTCGCTTTCCAGCAAATAAGCGTCTCGTCATTTTTGAGAGCTTTTCGGGAAAACAGTACAGCTGTAATCCGAGGGCAATCTATGAGTACCTTGAAGAACATGGTTACGATCTTGAAATGATTTGGAGCGTTGAGGAAGCTAATGCTGAATCTTTTCGCAAAAGGGGTATACCAACGGTAAGGCGCTTTTCGCTTAGGTGGTTCTATCTTATGGCGCGTGCAAAGTATTGGGTGACGAACAGTCGAATGTCACTTTGGATTCCAAAGCCAGCTCATACAGTATACGTTCAAACGTGGCATGGCACACCGCTAAAAAAACTTGCTGGAGATATGGATGAAGTCTATATGCCAGGAACTAACACGCTTTCTTATAAGGAGAATTTCTATAAGGAAGCCGCCAAGTGGGACTATCTTATTTCACCAAATCGCTATTCAAGTGACATTTTCAAGCGGGCGTTTGGCTTTAAGAAAAACATGATTGAGTCAGGCTATCCGCGTAATGATCGTCTTCATTTGGATAATGCACATGATCATATTGATGCAATCAAAAAGATCTATGATATTCCAGTTGAGAAAAAAGTCGTTCTTTATGCTCCAACTTGGCGCGATGATGAATTCTATCAAGCAGGGAAGTATAAGCATGAGTTGAAGCTTGATCTGGATTTGCTGAAACGTGAAATAGGCGATGAGTATGTTATTATTTTGCGGATGCACTATTTAATCGCGGAGCAATTTGATTTATCGCGTTATGAAGGATTTGCGTTTGATTTGTCTGTAGGCGTTGATGTGAACGATCTGTATTTAATGTCAGATGTACTCATTACGGATTATTCGTCGGTGTTCTTTGATTATGCGAATTTAAGACGTCCGATTATATTCTTCACTTATGATCTCGCATCTTATCGAGACAAATTACGCGGTTTCTATTTTGATCTAGAAGTAGAAGCCCCAGGTCCAGTCGTTACAACCTCTGCAGAAGTGTTAAAAGCCATCCAAACGTTTGAGAACGAAGGATTTGGCGCATTCGAGGAAAGATACAATGATTTCTATAATACGTATTGTTACCTCGAAGGAGGGTCTGCTACCAAAAAGGTTGTTGACCAAATTTTTGTTAGTGAGGCAAAATAAGCATGAATTCGATGATGGCAGTTATAAGAGAACAGGTAAGTAACTTTTACCTAATTAACCGTCTTTCGGTTTATCAGGTGAAAAGTACAAATAATAATAACTATCTAGGCATGGTTTGGGAAGTACTTAATCCGCTGTTCCAGATGAGTATATACTGGTTTGTGTTTGGATTTGGGATTAGACAGGGTGAACCTGTCGATGGCATTCCTTTTGTTTTATGGATGTCAGCAGGACTTGTCGTCTGGTTCTTCTTTAATCCAGCTGTAATTCAAGGGTCAAAATCCATTTACACGAGACTGTCGATGGTCTCGAAGATGAATTTCCCGATGAGTACGATTCCTAGTTTTGTAATCATGTCGGTTTTCTATCAACATTTAATTTTACTTGGCATTTACTTTGCGGCGGTATTAATGACAGGTCAGGGATTGTCCTGGCACTTGATTCAACTGCCCTATTATATGTTTGCACTAATTATCTTAATCTTTGCGATCTCGCTGATTACGTCGACGCTATCGACAATCGTTCGGGATGTGCACAAAATGTTGCAGTCGTTTATTCGTATGTTTCTTTATTTAACTCCAATTCTATGGACAATTGATTCCCTACCGGAATTTATCCAAGTAGGAATGAAACTTAATCCACTGTATTATATAGTGGAGGGCTACAGAGATGCACTTCTAGGAATGGGCTGGGTTCATCAATCGCTTCAATACACCCTTTATTATTGGGTGGTTGTGGTGTTACTATTGATGATTGGATCCTACCTTCACATGAAGTTCAAAAGTCATTTCGTAGACTATATCTAATAAGGACTGTCGTTTATGAGTTATTCAGTAAAACTAAACGGTATTACCAAAAAATATAAAATGCACAGACAGAATTCCGATAAGCTAAAGGACATTATTTTACCTGGTGGCTATGGGGAAGATTTCTATGCGATTCGCGATTTGACCTTTGAAGCTGGTAAAGGTGACGTTGTTGGCATTATCGGCGTAAACGGTTCGGGTAAATCCACTTTCTCCAATCTTGTAGCAAACATTACACCACCTACAAGTGGCGAAATCGATGTGAAAGGTGATGTCTCGCTTATTGCGGTGTCTGCTGGTTTGAACAAAGAACTAACAGGCCGTGAGAACATTGAGTTGAAGCTTCTTATGATGGGGTATAAGAAAAATAAGATTGAAGAAATGAAGCCTGACATTATTGAATTTGCCGACATTGGTAAATTTATCGATATGCCTGTGAAGAAATATTCAAGCGGAATGAAGTCTCGTCTTGGATTCTCCATTTCCATTAGTGTTGATCCAGACGTTCTCATTGTGGATGAGGCGCTGTCAGTCGGTGATAAAACATTCGCTGACAAATGTCTTGTGAAAATGAATGAGTTTAAAGAACGTGGCAAAACGATCTTCTTCGTCAGTCATTCGAACGGACAGATGAAGAAATTCTGTAACAAGGCATTGTGGCTTGAGCATGGAACAATTCGTGAGTACGGGCCAATGAAAGAAGTGATGCCGCACTATGAGGCATTCATTAAAGAATACAAATCGTGGTCGAAAGAAGAGAAACGACGCTTTAGAGAAGAGGGAACTAAGAAACAAGAAGGACTCGCGACGGCTGAATCAGCTAGTAGCGAAGAGAAAGAGAAACGTAAAAAGTCCTGGATTCTGTTTTAGTATACTTGCTTCTTTCCGATTGATATCTTGTCTTAAACCGTCCTTGTGTAGGGCGGTTTTTTGTATAATTGCACCGAATCACTCCTAAACAGCACATCAAAAATTAGGATATTTATGGTATGATGAGAAGAGATTTTTTGTAGTTCGATTAGTGAATGGGGGAAAAGGAATGGCTATTTTGGTAACAGGTGGAGCAGGGTACATTGGAAGTCATACGTGTGTACAGCTTTTAAATCACGGCTCTGATATTGTCGTGGTGGATAACTTTTCGAATAGTAAAATGGAGTCGCTTGATCGTGTACGCGAGCTAACGGAAAGAGATTTTCCTTTCTATGAAGTTGATTTACTCGATCGCGCATCTCTTGAGCAAGTGTTTAAAGAGAATGAAATTGAAGCTGTAATCCATTTTGCTGGGTTAAAAGCAGTGGGTGAATCTGTTTCCAAACCGCTTCATTACTACCACAACAACTTAACAGGTACATTTGTTCTATGTGAAGTGATGGAAAAGTACAACGTTCGTAACATCGTATTTAGTTCGTCTGCTACTGTATATGGTATGCCTGATACGATGCCGATTACGGAAGAAGCGCCGCTAAGTGCAACAAATCCGTACGGTCAGACAAAGCTCATGATCGAACAAATTCTACGCGATTTGTATGTAGCAGATTCCAATTGGAGCATTGCGCTTCTTCGCTACTTTAATCCAATTGGTGCACATGTAAGTGGTCGAATTGGAGAAGATCCTAATGGCATTCCAAACAACTTGATGCCGTTTATTAGCCAGGTAGCCGTTGGTAAGCTTGAGCAGCTCAGCGTGTTTGGTGATGATTACGATACGGCAGATGGGACAGGCGTCCGCGATTACATTCACGTTGAAGATCTTGCGAACGGCCATCTTAAAGCGCTCCAGCATATTCTTGGTACAACAGGTGTTGAGGCATATAATCTAGGTACAGGGAATGGCTATAGCGTTCTTCAGATGGTGAAAGCTTTTGAAGAAGCAACAGGTAAAGAAGTAAAGTATTCCGTTGCACCACGTCGCCCAGGCGACATCGCAGAATGCTATGCAGATCCAACAAAAGCAAAAGAAGAACTTGGTTGGGTCGCAGAGAAGGGAATCGAAGAAATGTGCCAAGACACATGGCGCTGGCAGTCTAAGAACCCTGACGGTTATAAAAGGGGTCAGGTGCGTACCTGACCCCCTCGAAAGACAGATGTCCCTCCACGGAGGACACCTAGGCCTGCTCTTTAATAGAGCGGGTTTTTTGTTTAGGATGAGCTTCTTTTGTTATAATACCTGCGATGGTATCAATAATTAAAAATAAATCCCAAGGAGGTTTTGATTGTGGCTGGTAAACGGTTCAAACCTAGTAAGGCGGATCGACTTCTTGATCCTAAACGACGAGAGTTCATTTCACCTGAGCAAGTGATGACAGAGCTTGACGTAAAGGCAACGGATCATGTTGCTGATCTTGGAGCAGGAAATGGGTACTTTACATTGCCATTAGCTGAAGTAGTTGAAAAGGTATATGCTGTTGATATTGAAAAGCAGATGTTAGATCTTCTTCGAAAGCGTGCATCTGAAACGGATGGAGCAGACAATATTGACTATGTTGTGAGTAGTCTTGAGCAAATTAACCTGCCTGATCGCGTAGCTGACAAAGCCATTGCGGCTTTTGTAATTCATGAAGTTCCCGATCTTACTAAAGCATTTCAAGAGTTTAAGCGAATCATTAAGCCAGGACAGAAGTTGCTCATTCTCGAATGGGAAGCCATTGAAATGGATATGGGTCCTCCGATTGAGGAACGGATATCTTCTGCGATGATGAAGGAGATTTTTGTGGAGAATGGATTAGAACCAGTGGTTAAGCATTTCAATGAAGCCGTTTATGCGGTAGCGGCGACGGTTTAAAAGGGGAGTGAGAGGGGCAGAGGGGGTCAGGCACGTGCCTGACCCCCTCCAAATACAAGTGTCCTCCCACTGTGGACATTCTCAAACATAAACACTTTCTTCTTAGGAAGAGGGTGTTTTTTATGTAAAGAAAATAAAAAACATTGTGCAATAAAAAGTAAAAATTATAGTAAATATTTACTTGACTATCTTTCGAATGTCACTTAATCTAAATTTATGTATACGCTTTCATTAAGTTTTTTCGCAAGTTGTGTAGTAAACAAATTGGAGGGGTAAATTTGAAAAAGGTAGCGGGTCGTATTAGTTTAATGCTTATTTTAATTCTCGTTCTTGGGGCATGTTCAAGTTCTGACAGCTCAAGTGAAGGATCTGCAGGAGACGGCGAAGGCAATAAAGTAACGGCATGGGCGTGGAACATTAACGTACCAGTGCTTGAGGAAGCAGCTAAGAAATTTAAGGAAGAGAATCCTGATTTCGAACTAGAGGTTGTGGAACTCGGACGTGAAGATGTTTACTCGAAATTAACAACTGGTCTTCAAGCCGGTGGAAAAGGGTTACCTGATATCATCCTTGTAGAGGACGATCGTGTGCAAGGGTATATGGAAACATTTCCGGATGCATTTGTGAATGTATCGGATATGGGGTTTGATGAGAGTAAAAGTAGCTTTCCTACGTATAAAACAGATCTCCTTTCAAAAGATGGTGCGATGTATGGCTTCCCATTTGACGGTGGACCAACAGGTGTATTCTACCGCACCGACTATTTTGAAGAAGCAGGGGTAAACCCTGATGAGATCAAGACGTGGGATGACTTTATAGAAGCAGGTAAAAAGATCAAAGATGCAACGGGTAAAGCGATGCTTGGTCTTGATTTGAATGGTGATGATGGACTGTATCGTATGATGATGACGCAGCAGGGAACGTTTTATTTTGATGATGAGAAAAATGTGAACTTTACGTCTGAAGAGTCAAAGCAGGCGTCTGAAAAAGTGAAAATGATGAAAGAAGCTGGACTTGTGAAAGATACGGTTGGTTGGGATGCATGGATAAGTGCGATGGCTCAAGGTGAAGTGGCAACTGCACCATCTGGAGCATGGTTGAGTGGATCTATTACTCAACAGGCGAAAGATACAGAAGGAAACTGGGGTGTGTTCAAGCTACCAGCATTTGAAGAAGATGGAAACAGAGCATCAAATCTTGGTGGAAGTAATTATGTAATTACGAGTGCGAGCAACAATCAGGACATGGCGTACGATTTCATGGAGTTCTTCTCAACAAATGATGACGTACAGTTAACTGCTATGGATAACGGTTTGTTCCCAACGTTGAACACGATTTATGAGAATGAAGCATTCACAAAAGAAGTTTCGTTCTTTAGTAATCAACCGATTTGGGAGCTGTTTGCAAGTGAAATGAACGATATTCCTTCTGTTAACTTTACTGGCAACTATGCGATTGCGAGCGATGAGTCGATCAAAGCACAATCTGAAATTATGAATGATCAGAAATCGATTGAAGAAGCGTATAAAGCAGCGGAAGATCGGTTGAAGAATCGGATTCAATAGTGAAAAGGGTGGGCAGGTACGTGCCTGACCCCCTATAAAGACAAAATGGGGAAAGTGTCCATCATAGGTGGACACTTTCTTCTTTTTATAAGCAGGGGGTCAGAGAGGGGTCAGACCCCATTAGTAAAAACTCTAGTAAACTTTTAGTAAACATTTACTTGACTATGTTTACCCCTTCTACTATTCTAATATGTGTAGGCGCTTTCAATAAGCGCATCAATGATCGTTTAGTAAACAAATGGAGGGGTAGTCGATGAAAAAGGTAACGGGTCTTGTTAGTATGCTACTTGTTTTGAGTATGTTTCTTGCGGCTTGTGGAAATAGCGAAACTGGCGGTGAAGCAGGAGATAGCAATAAAGTAACGGCTTGGGCTTGGAACATTAACGTACCAGTTCTCGAAGAAGCGGCTAAGAAATTTAAAGAAGAAAATCCTGATTTTGAACTAGAAGTTGTTGAAATGGGAACTGACGATGTTTATTCCAAATTAACAACAGGACTTCAAGCTGGCGGTAAAGGATTACCTGATATCGTTCTTGTTGAAGACGATCGTGTTCAAGGTTATATGAATGCGTTTCCAGATGCTTTTGTAAACGTTTCAGATAAAGGATTCGATGAGATGAAAGATAGCTTCCCGTCTTATAAGACAGAGCTTCTTTCAAAAGACGGCGCAATGTATGGCTTCCCGTTTGATGGTGGACCAACAGGCGTTTTCTACCGCACAGACATTTTTGAAGAAGCGGGTGTAAAGGCAGAAGACATTAAGACGTGGGATGACTACATCGAAGCTGGTAAAACAATTAAAGAAAAAACGGACAAAGCGATGATTGGTCTTGATCTTAACGGTGATGACGGTCTTTATCGCATGATGTTAAATCAGCAAGGCACGTTCTACTTTAACGAAGACAAAGATGTTGCGCTAACATCTGAAGAATCAAAGCAAGCGATGGAAGTTCAACAAACGCTTAATGAAGAAGGCCTTGTGAAGGAAACGGTAGGTTGGGACGCATGGATTAGCGCTATGGTAGGAGGCGATGTTGCAACTGCTCCGTCTGGTGCTTGGCTATATGGTTCTATCACGCAACAAGGGAAAGACACTTCTGGTAACTGGGGAATGATTCAACTTCCTGCATTTGAAGAAGGCGGAAATCGCGCTTCCAACCTTGGTGGAAGTAACTATATGATACCGAGTGCAAGTGCTAATGCAGATCTTGCTTATGATTTCATGGAATTCTTCTCAACGAATGAAGATGTTCAACTAAGCGCAATGGAAGGTGGGTTATTCCCTTCTCTTAACACGATTTATGACAACGAAGCTTTCACGAAAGAAGTTGAGTTCTTTAACAATCAGCCAATCTGGAATCTGCTTGCTAGCGAAATGGAAAACATTCCGGCAGTGAATTATACAGGTGATTATGCTGTTGCAAAAGATGAAGCTGTGAAAGCACAGTCTGAAATTGCGAACGGTAAAGCCATTGACGAGGCGTTGAAAGCATCAGAAGAACGTTTGAAAAACCGTATTCAATAAGTACTGAAATCATTAGGGGTTGATTCGCGTCAACCCCTTTCATGTTAAGGAGGGGTATTAATGAATAAAGCGAAAACATTTCCTTATTTCTTCGCAGCTCCGGCCATTCTATTGTTCCTTGCGTTTACTGTTTATCCTATTATCGCTTCGTTTGTTCTAAGTTTTCAGGAGCGTGTTGGTGGAGAGTACGTCTTCGCAGGATTGAAGAACTATACGCGTCTTTGGAACGACGATATTTTCTGGACAGCTATGCAGAACACATTCATTATTTTTGTCGTACAAGTGCCGATTATGATTATTCTAGCGATGGTGCTTGCTAATGTCTTAAACAACCAGTTACTTAAGCTCAAAGGCTTTTTCCGAGTATCATTCTTCCTTCCAGCCGTTACTTCTCTCGTTGCATATTCGATTCTTTTCTCAATCATGCTTCAAGAGGAAGGAATTATTAACACGGCGCTAAGTTACATTGGCATTACGGCTATCCCATGGTTATCTGATCCATTTTGGGCGAAGGCTTCGATTATTATCGCCATGACTTGGAGATGGACAGGGTACAACATGGTTATTTTCCTTGCAGCTCTTCAAAACATTCCAGAAGATTTATATGAAGCAGCTTCGCTTGATGGAGCAAACAAGTTTAAGCAATTTTTCTATATTACTGTTCCTCAGCTTAAGCCGGTTATTCTATTTGCAGGGATCCTATCAACGATCGGGACACTGCAGCTTTTCGACGAACCGTTTAACTTAACTGGTGGTGGCCCGGCCGATTCGACTATGACTCTTGGACTTTATATCTATCAAAGTGGATTTGAATACTTCGATTTTGGCTACGCTTCCGCCATTGCATACGCGGTTGTCGTGATGGTTGGTATTCTCTCCATTATCCAATTCAAGATAGCAGGTGATGATTAATGGCTAAGAACCTAGAGGTAATTGAACAGTCTACGAATGAACTCACGCTTGCTGAGAGGCAGCAGAAGAAGCCGAAGAAAACGAAAAAGAAGTTAAAAGCAGTATGGATGTACACGCTTCTAAGTATTTTCCTTGTGGTGTCGATCTTCCCATTCTATTGGATGTTTATCGGGGCAACGAACGACTCAAGTAAAATGTTTACGAACCCGCCGACGCTTTTACCTGGCGATCAGTTTATGACAAATCTAACAAATTTAAATGAATCGATCGGGATTTTCAGAGTTCTATTTAACTCTCTATTCGTATCAGGACTCTACGTTGTTATTGCTCTTGCCGTTTGTGCGAGCGCAGCTTACGTTCTAGCGAAATACAATTTCAAAGGGAAAAAATTCATTTTCACAGCGTTCTTGTTGTCCATGATGATTCCTTATCAAGCAACATTAATTCCGCTTTTCCAAATGATGTCTGATTTCAATCTACTAAACACTTATTTCGCGGTTATCGCTCCGCAACTTTGTTTCCCGTTCGCGATCTTCCTATTAAGACAGAACTTCCTAGCTTTCCCAACAGAGCTTATGGAGTCAGCGCGTCTTGACGGTGCGAGCGAAACACGCATCTTTATTTCAATCGTAATTCCATCCATGCGACCGGCATTAGCTGCGGCGTCGATCTTCCTATTCATGACACAGTGGAACAACTTCATGTGGCCGCTTGTTGTTTTGAATACGAATGACATGTACACATTCCCGGTTGCACTATCTAGCTTAATGGGACTATCTTATATCGATTATGGGCAAGTGATGATGGGCGTTACACTCGCAACTGTTCCGATCATTGCATTCTTCTTAACACTACAAAAACAATTCATTTCAGGTATGCTCGGAAGCGCTTTGAAATAGGAGGAGGCTGTTATGCTGAAAGCGAGAGGGAGCCAATTTTATTTAAACGACGAACCTTTTCAGATTCTTTCAGGAGGTCTCCATTACTTCAGGGTTGTTCCGGAGTACTGGAGAGATCGTCTTCAAAAGCTGAAGGCCCTTGGATTGAATACGGTAGAAACGTATATCCCATGGAACTTTCATGAACCGAAGAAAGGTCAGTTTCATTTTGAAGGAATGGCTGATGTGGAACGATTCATAGCTGAAGCACAGGCTCTTGGACTTTATGTTATTCTTCGTCCTTCTCCATATATTTGCGCAGAGTGGGAAATGGGTGGCCTTCCTTCCTGGCTACTAAAAGAAGATGATATGGCCCTTCGCTGTAGCCACCCAGCTTTTCTGAAGCATGTGGAAGACTATTTTGATGAGCTTCTACCACGATTGAAGCCTTACTTATTACAAAATGGCGGACCCGTTATTGCGTTTCAAATCGAGAATGAATACGGGGCATATGGAAACGATCAGAACTATCTCACTTTTCATAAAGAACAATATGAGAAGCTTGGCATTGAGACGTTCTTTTTCACATCTGACGGTCCTGATTTCATTAAGCAAGGTTCAATGGATAACGTCGTAACAACGCTGAATTTCGGTTCACGACCTGAAGAAGCTTTTGCGGCACTTGAAGAGATGAAGCCTAATTCACCGAAAATGGTTGCCGAATTCTGGATTGGGTGGTTTGACCACTGGAGCGGTGAGCATCATACGCGTGACCCGAAGGAAGCATCAGAAGTGTTCCAGAAGTTAATGGACATGGGTGCATCGGTGAATTTCTACATGTTTCACGGTGGGACGAATTTTGGCTTCTATAACGGCGCCAATCATTATGAAAAATATGCACCAACGATTACAAGCTACGACTATGATTCCCTCCTAACAGAGTGGGGCGATGTGACAAAGAAGTACCTCGCCATGGCGGACGTATTAAAAAGCGAGACAAATGTTACTAAAGTTGAGACGGAGAGCTATGGAGAAGTAACGCTTACTGAGAGTGCGAGTCTATTCGATGTTCTGCGAGAAGTAGGCCATAACGTTCAGCACATCACACCACTTAGCATGGAGAAGCTCGATCAGAACTTTGGTTACACGCTATATCGCACGACGGTTAACGACACAGGAACGTTTGAACTTGATACAACGCCAATCCGTGATCGGGCCTTCATTTACGTGAATGGAAAGCACGAAGGGACGGTTTCCGTGAATGATGATCGAAAATCTGTTTCTCTCCACTTTCCTAACGAAACGAATACGCTTGAAATTCTTGTTGAAAACCTTGGAAGAGTTAATTATGGCAAGCATTTATCTGATCAGAAGGGGATTGTTAGCAATCTCTGGCTTAACGATCAGTACTGGTTTAACTGGGAAATGGTAAGCATTGAAGGCGATGTGCTACCGACCACGTTCTCAGCTGGTGAGCGATATCCAAAGTATTTGAAAGGAACATTCCAGGCGAATGCTTGTTGTGATACGTTCGTTGATTTAGAAGGATTTACGAAAGGGAATGTTTATATTAATGGATTTAACCTTGGTAGGTACTGGCAGACGATGGGGCCGCAGCAGCGTCTTTACGTGCCTGGACCTCTTCTACATGAAGGGGAGAATGAGCTTGTTGTTCTTGAGTTAGAAGAACATACTGCAAGCAGTGTAACGTTAACGAACGAACCTAAACTCGGATAAAGGATCGATGGTAATGAGCATACTGGTTAATCAACAGCAATTTCACCTGACAAATGGAAAGATCAGCTACGTTTTTCACGTCTTGAAAAACGGCCAGCTTGGGCACCTTTATTTTGGAAAAGCGCTCCGCCCAGATCGCGATTATACTCATTTTGAGAAGTATCACAATCCGACACCTGCAAGCTGTCACACGTATGAAGATGATCCAGCGTTTTCACTTGAAACGATTCGACAGGAGTATCCGGTGTATGGAAAAGGCGATTTTAGAGAACCGGCTATTCTAATGTCGCAGGAGCAAAAATACTTAGCGAACTTTGTTTACAAATCGCATGACATTCTAGAAGGGAAGCCCGCCCTAAGTGGTCTACCTGCTACGTATGCCGCATCGTCTGAAGCAGAAACGGTGCTTATCGTGCTTGAAGACGTGTACAGTGGTGTTGAGCTGCATTTAAGCTATACGATTTTTGCGAATGAAGCGGTTATTGCTCGGAATGCTCGAGTTGTGAACAAGTCAACCACTGCACTCTCTGTGGAGCGGATGATGTCACTGTCGATTGATCTTCCAGAGGCGGAGATGGATCTGCTTCATCTTTCTGGAACGTGGTCGCGTGAGCGTCATGTGAAAACACGCGCTCTTGAACAAGGCATTCAGTCTATCTCAAGTATACGTGGTGCTAGTTCTCATCATCATAATCCTTTCCTTGCACTAAAGGCGAAGGATGCAACCGAGCATACCGGTGAAGTGTTTGGATTCCAGTTTGTTTATAGTGGCAACTTCCTTGCGCAAACAGAAGTCGATCATTATGGAGTTGCAAGGGTTCAGCTTGGTATTCATCCTATCGGTTTCGAGTGGAACCTTGCGCCTGGTGAAGCATTCCAATCACCTGAAGCGGTGATGGTCTATTCTGGTGAAGGTTTAAATGGGATGAGTCAAACGTTTCATCAGTTGTACCGAAACCATCTAATTTCTGAGCAATGGAAAACAGCGGAACGTCCAGTTCTTATTAATAATTGGGAAGCAACGTATTTCGATTTTAATGAAGAAAAGCTGATTCACTTCGCGAAGGAAGCAAAGGATTTAGGCGTTGAACTGTTTGTGCTAGATGACGGTTGGTTTGGGAAAAGAAATGACGATCGAACCTCTCTAGGAGACTGGTTTGTAGACCGTGAGAAGCTACCTGAAGGGATTGCGTCGCTTGCTTCAAAAGTGAAACAAGCGGGTCTTAAGTTCGGGTTATGGTTTGAGCCTGAAATGATTAGTGTGGATAGCGACCTTTATAGCGAGCACCCTGAGTGGGCTGTTGGTGTACCAGAAGAGCATTACACGCTTGGTCGCAATCAACGTGTGCTTGATTATACAAATCCTATCGTTGTGGATACGATTTTTGAACGCATGAGAGCGATCATTCAAGCAACAGATCTTGATTACATTAAGTGGGATATGAACCGAAACATTACCGAGGCCTACTCTGCAGGACTAGATCACCAGGGTGAGTTCTTCCATCGGTATATCCTTGGCGTCTATGATCTTTATGAACGCTTAACATCAGAGTTTCCAAATGTACTGTTTGAATCATGTGCGGGAGGTGGAGGTCGTTTTGACCCCGCACTTCTCTATTATGCACCTCAGGCTTGGGCGAGCGACGACACAGATGCCGTTGAACGTTTGAAAATTCAATACGGCACGTCAATGGCATATCCAATCTATAGTATTGGGTCTCATGTGTCAGCTGTACCAAATCATCAAACATTACGCTCAACGCCATTGTCACTAAGAGCGGATGTTGCCTATTTTGGAACGTTCGGATATGAACTCGATCCTTCTAGTCTATCGAATGAAGAGAAAGACATTGTGAAAGAGCAAATTCGTCGTTACAAATCATTCAGACCACTCGTGCGAGATGGATCGTTTATTCGTTTGCAAAGTCCGTTTGAAGGAAATGAAACAGCATGGATGATCGTTTCTAGTGATCAAAAGGAAGCCATTGTTGGGTGGTACAAAGCTTCAAGTACACCGAATCCTAGGACGAATCAAGTATTGAAATTAAAAGGACTTCATTATGACTTGGCTTATCAAGTGGAAAGCCGTACCTATTACGGCGATGAATTAATGCAGAACGGTTTACCGCTTCCCATTGAATTTAATGGAGCGAATCAAGCATTCGCAGAGCGCGGTGGAGATTTTCAGTCGAAGGTGTTTTATTTAAAGGCTCTTTACTAAAAATTGTTACTTTTAAATTACTTATTAAACAAAACCACAAGTAGCTGATTGGAGCGGAAGGATGCACGACTCCTGCGGGACTAGCGGGACAGGTGAGACCCCACAGGAGCGTAAGCGACGAGGAGGCTCAAGTGTCCCGCCCCGCGGAAAGCGAACATCCTGGAGCGGAAATTAACTCTGATAGCAACAATGTCTACAAAAAGAGGCTATTTAAAAGCAGAATAAGAGAATGACAAAGGATGATGGCTATGGCAACGATTAAGGATATCGCACAAAAAGTGCAATGTTCACCATCAACTGTTTCACGAGTCTTGAACTATGACGAGACGTTATCTGTTTCAGATGATACGAAAAAACGGATTTTCGAGGTGGCAGAAGAGCTATCTTACAGTAAGAAACGAGGGAAAAAGTCGCTCACACCGAAGATAGCTATTATTCACTGGTATACAGAAAAGGAAGAATTGAATGACCTGTATTATATGTCGATCCGACTTGGCGTTGAACAGCGTTGCCAGGAAGAGCGGCTTGAACTCGTAAAGATTTTTAAAGATAGCTACGATGAGCTTGAGAAAGAAAACATTCAAGGTATGATAGCAGTCGGTAAATTTAGTGCGAATGAAATCGCTTCTCTTAGCAAAGTGACACCAAACATAGTCTTCGTCGATTATGATCCTGGTCATGAGAAATACGATTCAGTTGTTGTTGATTTCAAGAAGGCAACAGATAAAGTGCTGGATTACTTTGTGAGCAAAGGCCATGAACGAATTGGCTATATTGGAGGAAGAGAAACGTTTCGTGATGCGAGTGCTGCGATTGTAGATGAGCGGGAATCGGCATTCCGTACTTATATTGAAGCCCGCGGCGAGGGGAACGAATCCTATATTTATACAGGATCTTTTACCGTTGATGATGGATACTCCCTTATGAATAAAGCGATAAATGAACTTGGCGAAGAGCTCCCTACTGCTTTTTTCGTTGGAAATGACACGATGGCGATCGGATGCTTGCGTGCGCTTCATGAACAAGGTATATCGGTACCTGAGCGAGTGAGTCTCATTGGCGTGAATGACATTAGTGTGTCTAAATACGTCTATCCCGCTTTAAGTACAGTAAAAGTGTATACAGAATTAATGGGTGAAACGGCAGTAGGACTTTTGATGGAACGCTTGCTAAGACGCAAGGTCGCAAAAAAAGTCACGATGGGTACAAAGCTCAAGCTAAGAAAAAGTAGTAAATAATACGGCGAGGTCGGTGATTGAAATGAAAACATTATACGAACAATTTCAGAACGTGTTTGGAGATGGTGGAGAAATAAAAAGCTTTTTCTCACCGGGTCGCGTCAATTTAATCGGAGAGCACACTGACTATAATGGCGGGCATGTTTTTCCTTGTTCACTCAGCATTGGAACATATGCCATCGTTCGGAAGAGAGAGGACTCGTTGATTCGTTTCTATTCGATGAACTTTGAAGAAAAAGGTGTCATTGAGGTGGAGTTAGAGAACCTCACTTATGAAGTGGAGCACGACTGGGCGAATTATCCGAAAGGTGTCGTCTCCATTTTCAAGCAGAACGGTTATCGCGTGACTGGATTTGATGTTCTCTATTATGGAAACATTCCAAACGGCGCTGGCCTTTCTTCATCGGCTTCGATCGAGCTCGCAACGTCTGTTTTACTTAATGAGCTAAATAGATTAGCGGTTGATATGGTGGAAATGGTTAAAATGAGTCAACGTGCTGAAAATGAATTCGTTGGTGTCAATTGCGGGATCATGGATCAGTTCGCAATTGGAATGGGAAAAGAAAATGCAGCGGTTCTTCTTGACTGCAACACGCTTGATTATAGCTATAGTCCGGTTCAACTCGAAAATGCATCTCTCGTCATCGCGAATACGAATAAACGAAGAGGGCTTGCTGATTCGAAATACAATGAACGCCGAGCTGAATGTGAGAGGGCGCTTGCTCAGCTTCAAGATCACCTGGATATTCAAGCGCTTGGTGATTTAACAATTGAAGCGTTTGAGGCAAATGAGCACCATATTACAAATCCAGTTGATCGCAAGCGTGCTAGACACGCTGTTTCCGAGAACATACGTACAATTGAAGCTGCGAAGCAGTTGAAGGCAGGGGACATTGAGGCGTTCGGTCAGTTGATGAATGAATCTCACATTTCACTGCGTGATGATTATGAAGTAACAGGAGATGAACTTGATGCGTTAGTTGAAGCAGCCTGGTCTGAAGAAGGTGTCATTGGCTCTCGTATGACGGGTGCGGGCTTTGGTGGCTGTACAATTAGTATTGTTGAAAATCAGTTTCTTGAGTCGTTCCGAAAGAATACAGCAGAAGTGTATAAAGAGAAAACAGGGTTATCACCTGAATTTTATGTTGTTGAAATTGGTAATGGTGCAAGAGAAATTAAACAATTAAGCGAAGCGCTGTAGGGAGGAGCTTGAGAGAAACCATGACAATTAATCACGAAATTGAGCGACTCCTCCACTACGCGATAAAGAAAGAGATCATTCGTGAGTGGGACAGATCTTATGCTCGAAATCAGATACTAGATGTTCTTCACCTATCAGAGGTTGATTCTGAACTGATTGTTAGCGACAGTCCTGACAGTCCAGTTGAGATTCTTGAGAACATCCTTGATTGGGCTTATGAGAATGGAAGATTAACAGATAACACAGTCACGTATCGTGATTTACTGGATACGAAAATTATGGGGTGCTTAACTGAGCGTCCCTCGAGTGTGATTGATCGTTTTGAACAAACGTATCAAGAGGTTGGAGCGGAAGCAGCAACCGCCGCTTTTTATCAATTCTCTAAAGACGTTCATTATATTCGAACCGATCGAATCGCAAAAAATGAACACTGGCTAACGCCTACAGAGTATGGCGACATGGAAATAACGATCAATCTTTCTAAGCCGGAGAAAGATCCGAAAGCCATTGCTGCTGCAAAAACAACCACAGCAAGTAGTTATCCTGACTGTTTGCTTTGTAAGGAGAACGTTGGCTATGCGGGACACTTAACTCATCCTGCAAGGCAAAATCTTCGTATGATTCCTGTAACACTTGAAGACAAGCAGTGGTATTTGCAGTATTCTCCATATGTCTACTATAGCGAGCATGCGATCGTTTTGTTTGGTGAACACGAACCGATGAAAATTTCTCGTGGCACCTTTGATCGACTGCTTGAATTCGTCACGAAGTTTCCTCATTATTTCATAGGATCGAACGCTGACCTTCCGATCGTAGGAGGATCGATTTTAAGTCATGATCACTTTCAGGGAGGAAAGCATGATTTCCCGATGGCGAAAGCAGAAATCGAGCGATCTGTTCATCTTTCTTCTTATCCGGAGGTCTATGCCGGAATTGTGAAATGGCCAATGTCTGTTCTTCGCTTGCAGGGTGAAAGCAGGGAAGAGCTTGGAGAGCTTGCTGATGCTATCCTCACGTTTTGGAAGGGATACAGCGACGAAGAAGCGGATGTTCATGCTTATACTGGTGAAGAGCCACATAACACGATTACCCCAATCGCACGTCGCAGTGGTGAGTTGTTTGAACTTGATCTTGTTCTTCGCAACAACCGTACGACAGAGGAGCATCCAATGGGGCTTTTCCATCCTCACGCAGAGGTTCATCATATTAAAAAAGAAAACATCGGCTTAATTGAAGTGATGGGACTTGCGGTGCTACCTGGAAGGTTGAAAGAAGAACTTCAACTTCTTGGTGATTTGCTTGTTGGTGAGAAGGCTCTTGATCGAATTGCAACAGATGAACGCATCTCTAAGCATATTGATTGGGCTAAATCGCTTTTAGAAAAGTATCCCGAGCTAACATCAGCTACTGTAGATGAGGTTCTACAAGATGAAATTGGTTTGATATTCAGAGAGATCCTCAGCCATGCTGGTGTATTTAAGCAGGATGCTGCTGGTCGGGCTGCATTTGATCGCTTCACAGAAGCATTAAACAATCATTTAAATCAATAAGAGCTGGCCGAGCGTGGCTGGCTTCTTTTCTCATTGTAATAGTAGATCAATATAATTAAAGAAGCAGAAGGAGCGATTGCATTGTATATTGGTGTCGATTATTATCCAGAACAGTGGCCGAAAGAGCGCTGGACAGAAGATGTAAGGTTGATGAAAGAACTTGGTGTAAATGTCGTGCGACTAGCAGAATTCGGTTGGCAGCTGATGGAGCCAGAAGAAGGGGTATATGATTTCTCGCTCTATGATGAAGCAATTGAACTTCTAACGAAAAACGGAATTCAGGTAGTCCTTGGGACACCAACAGCAACGCCGCCGGCATGGATGATTGAGAAGTATCCTGAAATTCTTCCAGTCGATCAGAATGGAACAGTGATTTCTTTTGGAGCTAGACGTCACTATACAGTGAACAGTGAAGTATACCGAGACTTCTCAGCAAAAATCGTAGAGAAAATGGCAAAACGGTATGGTCAGCATGAAAGCATCATTGGCTGGCAGACAGATAATGAATATGGACATGAGAAGTCCGACCGTAGTTATGGGAATGTAGATCAAAAAGCATTTCAAACATGGCTAAAAGAGAAATATCAAACGCTCGATACGTTAAATGAAGCGTGGGGAACGGTTTTTTGGAGTCAAACGTACACCGCATGGACGCAAATTCCTGTTCCGCGTAAAGTGTTCCAGGAACACAATCCGAGCCTACTTCTAGACTTTGACCGCTTCTGTGCTGATGCCTATACATCTTATAACAAACTTCAAACGGATCTTCTTCGAAAACATATTCGATCAGAACAGTGGATCACACATAACTTCGTCTACACAGGTCAAGCCATTAATCAGTGGGACATGGCGAAAGATCTCGACTTTATTTCGTTCGATAACTATCCAGTTTGGGGTGGTCTTCCTGAACCGATCGCTCCAGCTGCGATTGCACATCAGCATGATCTTTGTCGTTCCTCCAAAGATGGCAAAGGCTTCTGGGTAATGGAAGAGCTCTCAGGTGCGCAGGGCTGGAGTTCAATCGGCTACTTGCCTCGCCCAGGACACATTAAACTTTGGACGTATCAAGCGATTGCCCGTGGTGCAGAAGCGATTGTTTATTTCCGCTGGCGCGCTGCTCGTTTTGGTACTGAAGAATTCTGCCATGGTGTACTTGATCACGATGGGAAACCAAAACGGAAATATAGAGAAGTTAAAGAAGTTATTGATTCGCTAAGTGTGTTTGGAGATGACTGGATTGCGTCAGAGTACAAAGCTGATGTAGCGGTTTATTATGATGTTGAGAATGCGTGGGCCTGGGGAATTCAGCCACAAAGCAATGCCTTTGACTATAAGCATGAATTCCTACGATTCTATAGCCCAGCACACCGAATGAATGCGCTGACGGATATTGTAACGAAAGAAAGCAATCTGGATGGATATAAAGTGCTTGTTGTTCCTGTTTACTTTTTAACAGATCCTCTCGTAAATGAGAAAATCACTCGCTTCGCAAAGGATGGCGGAACTGTCATTCTTTCCTACCGAGCAGGTGTGAAAGAGCAGAATAATTTCGTAGTAGAAGACACACTACCAGGCGCTTTGCGAGAGCTTGCTGGTGTTGAAATCAACGAATACGAATCGCTTCAGCTTGGTCAGAATAATAGCGTTGAGGGTGTTCAGGGCTCTGTTTCTGGGGTGAATTCTGTTGCATCGATTTGGTGTGATTTAGTAGAACCGACAACAGCTGAAGTACTTGCTGAATACCGTAGCTGTTTCTATGAGAAAACGGCAGCGATTACGAAAAATAAATTTGGTAAAGGGACGGTCTATTACGTTGGCACTGCGCTTGAAAATGAGATCATGGATGCCCTTTATGCTGACATTTTCAAAGACGCTGGTGTGACCATCATGTCTTCTAGCGGGGAAGAGGTAGAAGCAGTTACCCGTACAGCAGAGGATGGCTCAGTGTTCTTGAGCGTTGTTAATCATTCTACTGAGAATAAAGGATCATTAACATTGCCTGAAGGAACATGGGTCGATCCTGTATCAGAAGAAGTTGTTAAGGGTGAACTGTCGCTAGAACCGCTTGCAGCGCACGTGTTTCGTTCAAGATAAGTAGTATTTTCCGGGAAATAACGATCATTTTCGACGCTGATTTTACGAATTGGAGGGAGAATCATGGCGATATTAGTCACAGGTGGAGCTGGATATATTGGTAGCCACACCGTAATGTATTTACGTGAACAGAATGAAGAAGTCGTTGTGCTAGATAATTTAACGAAAGGTCATGAGCAGGCTGTCGTTGACGTTCCTTTTTATAAGGGAGACTTAACGGATGGCAAAGTGATTGATCAAATTTTCGAGGACCATTCCATTGATTCGGTCATTCATTTCGCAGCGAGTTCACTTGTCGGAGAGAGCGTGACGAACCCGCTCGAGTATTATCGCAACAACGTAGCAGGGTCGCATGCGCTTGTTTCAAAGCTTGTCGAGCATGGGGTAAAGCACATTGTCTTTTCATCAACGGCTGCAACGTACGGTAACCCTGAACGCACGCCGATTGAAGAAAGTGATGTGACTGCACCAACGAATCCATATGGGGAGACGAAGCTTGCGATTGAGAAGATGCTGCGCTGGTGTGATGATGCATATGGCTTAAAGTCCGTATCACTTCGCTATTTTAATGCAGCAGGAGCTGACCCTGAAGGTAGAATCGGGGAAGATCATGATCCTGAATCTCATTTAATACCGATTGTTCTTCAGGCAGCGCTCGGTCAAAGGGAACAGGTGTCCATTTTTGGAGATGATTACGATACGAAGGATGGAACGTGCGTTAGAGATTATATCCATGTTCTTGATCTTGCTCAAGCGCATTACCTTGCGTTAAAGAAGATGAAAGAAACGAATGAAAGTGGCGTCTATAACCTTGGTAATGGCAAAGGATTTACGGTAAAAGAAGTAATCGAGACGTGTAGAAGTGTTACGGGGAAAACGATAGAAGCTGAAGTAGCACCAAGACGCGCCGGAGACCCAGCTACGCTGATCGCTTCCTCATCTAAAGCGATCAATGAGCTTGGGTGGAATCCCGTCTACCCTGAACTATCTCAAATTGTTGCACATGCCTGGAGCTGGCATCAGAACAATCCAAAAGGGTATGGTGATAACGAATGAGTATAGAGAAAGTGCGGATGTTTCTAGAAGAGAAGAACTATGATGGCATTCTGTTACGAAGAAGAAATAATTTCTCGTGGGTAACGGGTGGAAATACGAATTATATCGTCCAGACGATGGAAGCGGGCGTGGCGGACTGGATCATTACTCCTGAGAAAGCGTACCTTGTTACGTCAAAAATGGAAGAACGGCGTATTGTCGAGGAAGAATGCAGGGAGTTGTCCTTTTCATTTGAAGTGCTTTCTGTTGATTGGTACACATCAGTTGACGGTTTAATTGAAGAGGTTACTTCTAATAAGCGAATGGCAACAGATATGATCTATTCTGACTGGGATGTCGTAGATGAAGAGCTTTCACATTATCGCTCAGTGTTAACAGAGGGTGAACGGGAGCGATACAGAAATCTTTGTCAAAAAGCGGCGAAAGCGGTGGAAGAGACGTGTTGGGAATTGGAACCTGGACAAACCGAGAATGAAATTGAAGCACATCTCGCTTCCAAGGTGTTGAGTAGTGGGATGTCGATTCAAGTGCTACTTGTAGCAACTGATGAACGAATTTACCGCTACCGTCATCCAATTCCTACTGAAAAGAAACTTGAGCGACATGCGATGCTTGTACTTTGTGCAGAAGAAGGTGGTCTTGTAGCCAATGTCACAAGACTCGTCTATTTCGGGGAATTGCCAGAAGAACTACGAAGAAACAGCGCTTCAGTCGCTAAAATCGATAGTGTGATGAACGCAGCAACGAGAGTAGGCGTTACAGCGGGTGACGTGATTGTAGCTGGTGTGAATGAGTACGCAAACCAGGGATTTCCTGATGACTGGAAGTTACTACACCAGGGTGGATTAACAGGTTATAACTCACGCGAATTTCTAGCAAACCCTGAAACTACGAATCAAGTTGTGGTGAATCAAGCCTATGCTTGGAACCCTTCTTTACCAGGTGTGAAGTCAGAAGATACGATTCTCCTTACGGAAGAAGGAATCGAATTTATGACACATACAGGCGAGTGGGTGTATCAGGAAGTTGAAGTAGATGGCGTAACGTTTGTGCGTCCTGCGGTGTTGGAGCGGTGAGTACGGAGAGAAGAAAGTAGATTAGGGGTCAGGCTCGTGCCTGACCCCTATTTGTTTGACTTCTATTTGTTTGTTCGTTGCTTCTTCCAATAAGCACCCCCAATTGCGAGGAGGGTTGAGAAGATAAAGCATTTGAAGAACGTGCTGATCGCGGAGAAGCCATAGAAAAGAGTCGGCAACTCTTCCATTTCTAAGGAAGAGTCAGTGATAGGACTACTATAGAAGTCAATTCCTATATTTGTTCCGGCCACTAGTAATGACATAAACAAAGCGTATATGAAACCAAACATTGCAATCTGATGAATTCGAACCGAGCCTTCTTGCTGCATTCGATAGCCTGCCCAGACAAAGAGTGTGATGGGGAGGAGTAATCCAAGTAGCAAATAGAATCGTAGATCTTGAACGTTGTTCAATAACATTGTGATATCTTGATCTGTAACTGTTGGAATGACTTTCATTCCTGCTAGCGTGGAGAAATCAATTTGAACATTTTCACCGTATCCACTCATATTAAGTGAAAGTGATGAGAGGTTGAGAACATTCCACAAGAGAAAACCAAGCTGGACGATAGTAAAGACAAATACGCTTGTTGGTATGTCTTCCAATCCAAGCAACCTTAAATCATCTACAATAAATCCGTAGAACACAGCCATCGTTATTACAATACAGGATGTGATCCCCATGGTTATGGTTCTTACTCCTTCTTTAAGAGGAGAAGAAGTAAGTGACTTTAACGTGCCACTTCCAAGTAAGCATCCGATAAAAGAAAAAACTGTCCCAATGAAAAATGCTACAAAGAATGCTTTTAAAAATGGGTAGTTGTTTTCAATGGCTAAGCTTGCCGAGTACCAATCATCTGCTACTTCCCCACTAAATGAAAAGCCTGCAAAGATGGCAACTATAGCTGTTAGTCCACCGTAAACCGCTCCAATGAGAAGGGAGGATATCCAGTATTGCTGTGTATCTAAAGGATTTCTCCTGCCGTATAAATAGCCGCTAAGTAATAGCGCAATCAGTGGTATAAGAAGGAGTATGATGTAGCCAGACTCTAAATAAACGCCACCTTTATAGGTCTCATCATCAAATGTGGAATCAAATGAAACCTTAGAGTTGAGCAAATGAGTGGCCATCCAGTAATCTGTCATCCCTGTATAAGGATCAGTAGGTAGGTTAGCTTCTCCATTATCATAGAAATCGTATAATATCCCCTCCTGCCCTACTCTTGCATACTCTGCAATCGCTTCTTGCAAAGAAACAGTTTCCCCTTGAAAACTCTCCGCAATAATAAACGATGCAATTCCTACTAGTAGAAAGGCAAGAAATGCGCATAGAAGAGCCATCCTTTTATTGATGCCACTAAGGTCTGGAAGGGCTTGAGATGGGGCTGCTACTTTCTCCTTCGTTCGCTCGAATTTAAATGGAATGAATGTTAGTTGAAAAGCCCCGCACTTCATGCAATAAAGGTGTTCATCTGTATTAGACGTGCCACAGTCAGAGCAGAATTTCGGAGTTGCCCCGGATGTGACGTGCTGCTGCAGATCATGTTGTTGAAATGTCCCGTCATTCGGACAGTAATTATCGCCAAACGGTACTTCATTTCCGCAGGTTGTACAATACATATCCCGAAACACCTCCTACCCGTTTTTCATCCCGCAACAACCGCAGAATTGGGCTCCCTCTGGTATGTTTTCCTGACAGCTTGTGCAAAAAACGGTTGAAACGATCGGTGTTTCAGGCACATGCACTTTGTTTCCGCAACTTCCGCAGAAGGTATCATCTTCGCTCACCGATGCACCGCATTCACACGTCTGTCCATTTGATTCCCTACGAAGTTGTTGTTCAAGTTCTTTATTAGCTTGATAGAGTTCTAGGTCATATTGGATGATTCGCTCTGCTTGCTCATTTAACTCGGTATGCTGAACTTCTCCTTTTCGAACAAGGCGATAAGCCATTTCACCCAGCTGTCTGATGATTTTGGCTCGATTCATAGCCGCTTCACTTGCTGCTTTTCTTAATTGAGACACTTCTTGAGCGGTTTGAAGTTTGTTCCTTCCTTGTTGTAGTCCATCTTGGAGTTTAGATATTCCTCCACCGATTTTTGTTTGCAAATCTGACATGACAGTCCCCCCTTTTTTAGCGTGTACTTTTTCATAGTTATGTCCAAAGTCTTGAATCATGTTAGAAAAATACATAGAAAAAGGGATACAAAAAGCGATCATAAAATGAAATAACTACCATATGATTGGAATGAATGGTAGGAGGTGGAAAGATGGGTTTTGCGAGTTTTGTAATAGGGAAGAAACCGGAGCCTTTTGTGTAAAGTGTGGGCGAAAGGTTACGGAAACAACTCCGATTAGGGGTAAGAAATGGACAATCTGGTTAATCAGTATAGGTGCACTCGTTATTCTTTTTGTCGGCAGTTACTATACGTTACGGATGCTAGCATCACCGGAACGAACGATTGACCAATTTCGTGAGGCTATGTTCGAAGGAAACTATGAACAAATGAAAAAGGTTGTTTCCAAAGTTAATCCTCTTCTTTCACACGAAGCTGAATTACAAGGATTTGTTGAGTTAATGAAGAACCATCCTGAGCAACGTTCTCTTCTCATTCAAGATCTTGATCGTCAGGCTAGAGGTTTAACGGATCGTGAGTTTGGTAAACGGGATGAGGCGTTATTTGTTGACATGAAGCTAACCAAATCAGGTAAGAAATTTCTTCTTTTCGATGACTATATGATTGCACCAGCCCCAATCTATGCAAGCGTGTATACGCAGTTTCCGGGTACGTCTCTTAAGATTAATAGTCAAGACGGAGGTGTATTCGGAGGAACGGAAGATGGGAAGAAAGTAGGGCCATTTCTCCCTGGTCTCTATCAATTTGCATCAGAGATTAAGAATGAGAGCTACACGATGAAGGGAAAAGCAGAAATTGAATTAATGACATCAGAGGAAACAGCGAAAATCGATCTTTCCGTAAACGGAGCTTATGTATCACCAGAATCCAATCATGACGATGCGGTTCTGTTTGTGAATGGCAAAGATACAGGCGTTACAATCGATGAAGCTGGAAAAATAGGACCATTTCCTATTGATGGTTCAGTTGTAATGCATGCTGAAAAGAAGTTTGAAGCAGGCGTAGTGAAAAGCCCCTCGGTTCCATTTGATGGAGGGGAAGTCTACTTAGCAGTAGATTATAGTGAACCAGATCCGGTTGTGATCGAGAAGGAGGTGCAGAGAGAGCAAATTTCTTCAGATCCAGATTACTCTGAGTCAGTTATTGATGCAGTTAATACGTATTTAAGAGATTGGATTAATGCTTACGAGAATGTAGATGCCAGTTATTTCACAAACCTTACACCTGAGCTATACTCCTATTTTGAAGATCGTTTTGTATCGGTTAAGCAAAATAACGGAGCCTTCACAGGAGATGTCCTAGAAGCAGCTTTTGATATGGATAGCCTCTCCATAAGTTCTTCTGGTAAGAAAGCTGTCGTCGATGTTCTCGTAACGATGGATTCTGCCAATCACAAGCCTGGAGATCAAAATGTCGTAACAGAAGTAACTTCTAGTGCTTTTCGCTACGAGTTAGTGAATAGTGGAGGGAAATGGCTGATCGATAGTCGGAGAGAAATTGACGGCATTGACTTAACAAATTCTGTTGCTTATTAACGTTGTAGCACAGTGGGGGTCAGGTACGAGCCTGGCCCCCCCTTTATTTTGCCATTTATTTAATATTCAATATACATCTGCTGTGACAGGCATCCCTTTCATTACATAAGAATAAAAATAAGTGAAATTAGGATATGGATGGTGGTTAGGGTGGAGGATAATGGAACGTTTCATGGATACAAAAAAGATCCTTATCATGTACTTTGGATTGAAAATTATGTAGGGAAAACAAGAATGAAGGTGGCTTACAAAGTTAAATCTTTACTGCATTATGAGCAGTCTGCTTTTCAGGAGATTAGTGTCGTTGAAACAAAAGGATTCGGTCGAATGCTCGTTTTGGATGGAATTCCGCAGGTTTCAACAAATGAAGGTTTCATCTACAACGAAATGATAAGCCATATTCCTATAGTGACACACCCTGATCCTAAAAACGTCGGGATGATCGGTGGAGGAGATTGTGGACACGCACGTGAGGCGATGAAGTATAAAAGCATAGAAAAAATTGACGTTGTTGAAATTGACGAGAGGGTTACGTCTGTTTGTCGAAAATGGTTAACACCTGAAGAAGATTTTAAGTCAGATAAACAATTCCAGATGATTCATCAAGATGGGTATGAATGGATTCAGAAGCAAAAGAATTCTTACGACGTCCTCATGATTGATCGACCAGATCCAGTTGGGCCAGGTAAAAAGCTATTTAGCTCAGATTTCTATCAATATGTTTATGATGCCCTGTCAGAAGATGGAGTGGTGACATTCCAATCGGGATCTCCATTCTACAATGAATCAATACTTAAAAAAACGAGGTATAAATTAAAGAAGCTATTTCCAATCGTTCGGACATATATCCTCACCATTCCACTTTTTCCTTGTGGAATATGGAGTTTTACGATGGCTTCAAAAAAACCAGATCCGTTGGAGGCGGATTTGACGAAATTGATGGATAAGGACACGAACTATATTAATCCAGAGATCTTTACTTCCTCTTTCACACTGCCGAACTATATTAGAAACATGCTTTAAAATACGACTATCTTGTATTTGAAGAATGGAGGATATAACCTCCATCCTTCATTTTTTTCATTACGTATGTGTACCTCATCATTTTGAGTCAAGTACAAACTTCAATTGAAACTCATCAATTAAATTTGAAAAGACTTGAACCATCTTAGTTCTATGCTTTTTACGAATGGTTCGTGATAATTCAATCTGAAATGAATGAAAGTTTTCCTTGTAACCTTTGTAAGCCTCTCCATCTCCTACTCTATGAAGGTGAATCGCTTTATTTCCAGCGAATTTATTGTCGAAAATGACTGTAGCATTCGGAAGAATGGTATGGAGGTTCTCCGTTAGCTTTTCTTCAAACCATTTCTTAACTTCTTTAGAACAGGATCTTCCTCGTGATGTGCCTATTTCAATTGCAAGGGGGCCGAAATGGGTGTCCTTCATTCCGTGGAATGATAGATGCAAATAAGGGACAGTGATATGATCTATTCCCTCTTCACATATTCCTAATTGATTCAAAATCTCTTCAATGCATTTCCGGTATTCTGTTAAAGCTTCTTGGTTATCATCAGTAGGTGGTCGGTTAAGGTCAATAACAGTTCTTGAAACGGTGCTAATAATACCGGCAGACCCGGTTTTTTGTATTAACTTCCTAACAAGTAAGTCGGTATAGAGATCAGCGGCAGGTGGTGTCGCATGTAAAGCTTCTACATGGCAACACATATATCCATTTCCGAGGTTATACTTCACATAATTTTTTTGTATAAACTTCACTGCCATAAGAAAAGCTCCTTTATTTTCAAGAAGTGGTCTATTACTAAAAAATGCAAAAGAAATGAAATTGGTGAAAGTAGTCTCCTACTTACCAATTCTTTGACGTTCCGTTGTATATAAAGAATCTTTATACAGATGTACAGGAACAAAGTGATGAAATCTCAATATATTAAATGCGATACGACCTTTTGTAGAGGTGGGTGGAAAATTAAATTTCCACAATGGAGGGTTATAAAACATGAACCTGTTGAGAGAGCAGTTTAGCATAAGTTCTGATAAAGAACTTATGCTTCAAACTTTAGCACTAAACAACATTCGATCTCTTGAATTAGTAAATCCCCAAACGTGCACGTATCCAATTGTTGGGCGTAAATATGGTCACTACCAGGGGAAGGACATTTCAATCATTCACACTCAGTCTGAGGCAATTGAAAAAGGATATGATTTTTTCACAAAATTATGCATCGTTGAGAAAGAATACCTGTTTCATATTCAAGGTCTTAAGGCTGAAAAAGTTTTCATTACTGAGGAAGATAAAGTCATATACACTGAGTTACCTATTAGGACGCAGGCATATGGTTGGACATCGAGGCAGGTCGAACTTCACAACATTCCTGAGGAATGGATCAAAACCGCAATACGCGCTCTTTATGTAGTCGGACTGCCTCAAGGCGTGGTCAAGATAGGCGTATTACCTAATGAATCCCACATTGTATTAGACATTAATGAATCCAATCGTTTTAAACAAGCTCCTGTTACAAAAGCGGTAAGCCCATTTACAATCGGTGCAGATATTGAGTTCATGTTGAGCTGCGACAATGAATTACTACCTGCTTCCACTTTCTTCCCTATACAAGGATCAGTGGGCTGTGACGAGAGGCAGATTGAGCAAGATAGTGGTCAGTATGCTTTAGCTGAACTGAGACCAGTAGAAGCTGAAACACCTCATGAAGTTTTTCAAAATATGAAAACCCTTGTTCAAAAGGCATCAGCACTTGTTCCTTACGAAAACGTAGCGTTTCGGGCAGGGAGCATGCCATTTGTCGGTTATCAATGTGGAGGACATTTGCACTTTGGAATTCCATGTTCTGCATCACTGTTAAAAGCGTTAGATCAATACCTTGCCATTCCTATAGCTATGATTGAAAACTCTAGAACAGCAAAAAGAAGAAGGAGAACAAACCATGGCGGGTTAGGTCGTTATCGCGTGAAGCCGTATGGAATGGAGTATTTGTCACTGAGTTCATGGGTGATCGAGCCAACCTTGTCGTTGTCTATTCTGTGTCTCGCGAAGCTTGTTGGAAATCACCACCATGAATTCCAAGACGACTTTGTTTTTTACCCGGTTATTCAGAGGGCTTACTATAACGGGAACTACCCTGTTCTTAAACAACTATGGCCACATATCAAAAAAAACATTCAAACTACATCAACCTACGCTCAATATAAGAGTGAATTGACATTGTTATTTGAAGCGATTGAACGTGGTTGTCCAATTGAAGAAGAGTGCGATTTTCGAGTGAACTGGGGAGTAGAGAAGACAACGGAACGATATGAACAAGATGCAAGCATTCAAATTCCCAAAAAGTTAAGAATGAAGCATAACCTTAATGAAGGGGATACCACTCACGTTAGAGCAGGCATCAAACTTGTGCCAGCAACCATTAAACCTTATCCTTTTGCGTTCCAAAATTCGGATAAGGTCCATCTTTCAAAAGTGTTACGAGATCAACTCTCATTGCCCGAGGGGTGGAGTCCCACCGTTTTTTCGTCAAATGATGTACTGACACTTGGACCAATCGTTGGAATTTTGGCAAATAGACCGTTTGATAGACAAACAACCTATTTTCAACATTTGTTCAATCTGGCACAGGAAAAACAGATGCTCGTTTATGCATTTGAACCTGATGATATTGATTGGGATCAAATGACTATTAAAGGTACGTCAATCGATGGGGAAGGTATTTTTCCATTTCCGGCTGTGATTTATGATCGTTATTTGCTAATTCGCGATAAGAGTCAGGTTATTAAAGATGTACGGTTTAAATTTCAATACACTTACAAAATTCCATTCATCAATTCTCCTTCTCTCTTCAAATTGACAGGTGATAAATGGAAGACTCATCAACTACTTTCAAATGATTATGGCAACCATTTGCCCGAAACAAAATCACTAAAGCAGCCTGAGGATTTAGTTAACATGTTGAATAAACATGGAGAAGTATTTGTGAAACCTGTAGGTGGAGCTCTGAGTATGGGAATTAATCGGATTCTTCGTAAACCAACGAACATCATCATGACAGATGTACAACAAAATACAAGTCATGATTTCGCGAATATCGATGAATTACTCATATACATGGCTCCCCATATTAAACACACGGACTATGTTATTCAAGAAGGGATTCGGCGCAAACAATACAACGGATACAATGTTGAAATACGTGTTTATATGCAAAAAGGAATAAAAAATCGCTGGTTAAGAACAGGCATGGTAGCTCGCCTATCAAACGAGGATGTATTGACGGAAGAATCCGAAATTAACTTGCGAGTCAGCAAAGTGCTACTTCATCTATATCCAGATAGTACCGAGAGGAAATTGATATCTAAACAGATAGGGAAGCTTGCAGGGGGGATTGTTGAAACCGTTCAAGATGAAGTTGGCACCTTTGGAGAAATCGCAGTTGATTTATGTATCGATCAGTATGACTCAATCAAACTATTAGAAATAAATGCAAAACCTGATAATTTATTCTCACAAATCAGGGCTTATAAATTACGAACTTTAGCTGGGCATCGCCTTTTAAACTATGCAAGCATATTAGCAGGTTACGAGGGGTTATGAAAAAAAAGACGGTAGGTGATGACAGGTGAGAAACTTAAGGTTAAGCGAAATTCTCAAGCTTACTGACGGTCAGGTTATCCAAGGTTCCGGAGACCCGATGATCCATCACGTTGTAAATCGCACGAAGAAAGATATTGAAGATCATACCCTATTATTCCATCTCGATCATGAACGTATTAAAGGTAAATATTGGATAAAATATGAAGTTGTAGTTGTTATAACGGATCGTCCAGACAAATGCATTGATTTGGGAGAAAACATCATATTGATTCAAACTGAACACTTAAAAGAAGATTATTGGAAATTCGTTGAGTATTATCGGAACCTTTTTGATTTCCCTATCATCGGAATAACTGGTACTTGTGGTAAAACAACAACGAAAGAAATGGTCCGACAAATACTATTAGAAGATTTCAATGTGACAGCAACTTGGATGAGTATGAATTCAATGTCTGTGAATCTCCGCTATTTAAATAAACTAGACGATGATACGGAAGTCGCAGTGTTTGAGATGCCAGTTGCCTATCCCGGCTATTTACGAGTTGCCTGCCGGTACTTCAAGCCGCAAATCCGTGTTTTGTTAAACATAGGTGTTCACCATTTAGCTGATTGCGATACGCCAGAAGAATACATGAAAGCAAAAGGTGAAATTGTGGAAGGGTTACCGGAGGATGGAACGCTCATTCTAAATTCAGATGACAAGAATATTCGTCAGGTTCTTGATCTTAGCCGTTTTCCAAATGCTATCCATATCGGAATGAACGAAAAATGCCATTACCGTGCAATAAATGCTCGATATGATTCAGGTGGAATGGCGTTTACTCTCCTCCACAAAGGAAAGAGTTATGATGCATTCGTCCCTGGCTATGGCATTCACAATATTTACAATGCACTTGCAGCGATCGCTGCTGTCTCATCAGTTGGCGTTGATATTCCGATAACGCTTAAACGGCTGGCGTCGTATAAGCAAGTGAAAGAGCATCTTGAGTTTAAAAAAGGAGCTAATGGATCGACCATAATTGACGACACATGGAATTCTGCACCTCTTTCAATGGCGACTGGTCTTGACGTACTCTCGGCCGTTACAGATGGTAAGAAATCGATAGGTCTATTAGGATATATGCCTCAGTTGGGGAAGGGCAAGTATGCTACTGAACAATATGAACAAATGGGGCAAAAAGCAGCTGAGGCAAAAATTGATTTGTTGATCATTGTCGGAGAGAGAGCTGAAGAAATCGGTCATGCAGCAATAAAAGCTGGAATGGAGCAAGAAAAGGTTCACTTTTGCGAAACTGGTGATGAGGTATTCAAGGTATTGCAACCTCATTTGAATAAAGATACGACGATTTTGTTGAAAGTAACGCACCGTGTTATGAAACAACCGTCTTTTCAAGAATTGAGAAATAAGCTCATCCTGTAAGGAGTTCAAATAGAGGTGACCGATATGAGGAAAACAACACAACTTAGAAACATCATTACAAGCTCATCGTTAGAATATATTATGGAAGCCCACCATGCCCTTTCTGCAAAAATCGTAGAAGAAGCTGGCTTTAAAGGGATATGGGGCAGTGGATTATCAATTTCAGCATCATTAGGTGTAAGAGACAACAATGAGGCGTCATGGACACAGGTTTTAGACGTTTTAGAGTTTATGAGTGATGCGACATCTATTCCAATCCTTCTTGATGGGGATACGGGGTATGGAAATTTTAATAATGCTAGAAGACTTGTAAAGAAGCTAGAGCAGCGTGATATTGCCGGGGTTTGTATTGAAGATAAAATTTTCCCAAAGACAAATTCTTTTATTAAAGGTGAAGCGCAACCGCTTGCCCGTATTGATGAATTCTGTGGCAAGATTAAAGCGATGAAAGATAGTCAAACGGACGATGATTTTGTTGTAGTGTCGCGAGTTGAAGCGTTAATTGCGGGCTGGGGACTTCAAGAGGCTCTGAAACGCGCTGAGGCTTATAGGTTAGCAGGAAGTGATGCGATTCTTATGCATAGCAAGCGATCGGATAGTCTGGAAATTGAGGCCTTTATGAAGGAGTGGGGAGATCGTTTACCGGTTGTAATTGTACCAACCAAATACTATTCAGTACCTACTGAACGCTTCCGTGATATAGGCGTAAGTGTGGCCATATGGGCGAATCATAATTTACGAGCTTCTATTAAAGCGATGCAAAGGACGTCTAACCAAATCTTCCTCGAGGAAAGCCTTGCTAATGTGGAAGGTAACGTTACATCTGTAGATGAAATTTTTCAACTTCAAGGTGCAGAAGAGCTTGCTCATGCTGAAAGCATCTATCTAAAAGGTTCTGAAGCAACTATTCATTCAATTATCCTTAATAAAGGCGTAGAGAATCAGCAGACTCTAACTGATCAAATAGCCCAACTGAAGTCTCACAACATACATCATGTTTCTGTAATAGGAGACACAGATGAAGATGGAGAAGGGGCCAGTATGCCTCAAGGTGATGAGTTGGAATTTCTACATCGTGCAAAAGAAAAAATTAACGGTGATGTCATCATAAGTCACAGCGAGATGATGTATAAACCTCACGTCCTGACTGAGTTACTGGCTACTGATCATGATATTTCGATTGTTGTTGATGTTGATTATGATGCGAACAAAGAGTCAGGTTACTATGTGAAAGCTGACATTCCCTATTCTCGTGAGCTATATGATCAGTCTGTTAATCTCGTTGAAGTTGATACGAGTCTAAGTGAAGACCAAATTCATGGAGAGTTTTTTGGATTGTGGAGGGTCAAAGGAAAAGGAGCAGAGGTTCTAAAGGAATCTCTTGAGATTTTAGGTGCGAAATCGAATTTTGACCAACTTACTTTTGCAGATCTTCTAAATCATATTCAAAGCTCGCATTCTATCTCTGTGACCTACATTAAAAGCTCGTGGTTAGATCGTAAAACCTATTTATCGATACGGGATAAGGGGTGAAAAAATGTGATTTCACTTCCTGAGTATGGCGCTGAATTAAAACGACTGGGGTTTGATTTCTATAGTGGCGTTCCTTGTTCTTATTTAAAGCATTTCATTAATTACGCAATCAATGAATGTGAATATGTTGCAGCTACGAATGAAGGTGAAGCTGTAGCGATCGTTGCTGGAGCTGCATTAGGTCAAAAGAAGTCTGTTGTATTAATGCAAAATTCAGGATTAACGAATGCGGTTTCTCCACTCGTTTCGCTCATACAACCGTTTCAAATTCCAATACTAGGGTTTGTTAGTTTGCGAGGGGAACCTGGTGTCCAAGATGAACCGCAGCATGAATTAATGGGAGAGATCACTCCTCATACCCTTGATCTACTGAAGATTAGTTGGGATTACTTATCAACTAATCTAGAAGAAGCGAAGCAACAATTGCATCGAGCTAATGAAAAGGTTGAGCGGAATGAACCTTACTTTTTCATAGTGAAAAAAGGCACCTTTGAACCTGTGATTCTTCAAGCTCAAGATACGAAAGTAACGACGTCATTGGCTTCTCATAAAAGTCGTGAAGACCAGCTTCCAACGAGGTATGGAGCTTTATGTGAAATCAATTCTTTAAAAGACGATCAAACACTTCAGCTAGCAACGACTGGAAAAACGGGAAGAGAACTTTATGACATTGAAGATGCAGCTAATAATCTCTATATGGTTGGATCGATGGGGTGTGTTAGTTCAATAGGGTTAGGTCTTGCGCTTGCGAGAGAGGATAAATCAGTTATCGCAATTGATGGGGATGGTGCATTACTAATGAGGCTCGGTAATTTACCTACAAATGGCTATTGTTCTCCACCTAATTTGCTACACATTCTTCTCGACAATAACATGCATGACTCAACCGGGGGACAGCAAACCGTTTCAGCCAACGTCGATTTTGTGGAAGTTGCTTCAGCATGCGGGTATGACCGAGCAATCTATGTTCACACTCTAGAAGAGTTAAAGGAGCACATTGAAAGCTGGAGACAGGATCCAAAATTAACTTTTCTATATATGCGTATTGCAGGTGGAAGCAAGTCATCTCTTGGACGACCGACCCTAAAGCCCTATGAAGTGAAAGAGAGATTGCAGGTGTTTTTAGGTGATTAAAACAGCTGTTATTTTAGCGGCAGGTATGGGGAGTCGCATCCGGGATCGAAGCGAGGGACGTCCTAAAGGATTTTTAACGATCGAAGGAAAGCCTCTCATTGAACATTCGATTGAAAAATTGCTGGAAGCGGGAATCGAGAATATCTATATTGGAACTGGTTACAAAAAAGAAGAATATGAACGTTTAACTCAAAAATATACACAGATTAGTTGTATTAATAATCCAGATTACAACACAAGTGGAAGCATGTTCACACTCTATCAAATGGAATCGTATGTTCAAGACGATTTCTTGCTTCTTGAATCCGATTTACTTTATGAGAAGAAGGCTTTGCAGACTATACTTTCTAACAAACAACCAGATACCATCCTGGCAAGTGAGCTAACTAGATCGGGAGATGAAGTGTTTATTGAAGTAGATAAGAATCAAAACCTTATTAAGATGTCAAAGAAATCTAATGAGTTGAATTCAGTATATGCTGAGCTCGTAGGGATATCAAAGCTCTCTCTTCCTACATTCAAAACCTTATGTAAGAAAGGGAGTCAGATGTTTCAATCGAGTAAGGATCTTCACTATGAAGATGGTCTTGTTCAAATCGCAAAAGAAGTAGACTTATATGTTCAGAACGTACGCAATTTAGTCTGGTGTGAGGTAGACGATGAAAAACACTTGCAAAGAGCTGTTAGCCTGATTGCCCCACTTATTAAGGCAAGGGAATCCTGTTATCCCGTCGAACGAAAGATCTTATTGAATCCAGGACCTGCAACCACAACAGATACAGTAAAACATGCACAGCTTGTAGCAGACATTTGCCCAAGAGAACAGGACTTTGGAGAAACGATGACTTTTGTTTCACATGCACTTACTGAATTTGTTGGAAATCCTAATGAGTATTCGACTATTTTGTTTGGTGGATCGGGTACAGCAGCTGTTGAGTCCATTCTAAGTTCTGTTGTTGATAAAGAAGCAATTGTCATTGTAAACAATGGTGCATATGGTAAACGAATACTGAAGATAGCAACGGTCTATGGACTAAATGTGCTTGAATATCGATCACCACTTGAGAGTGCTATAGATTTAACTAAGCTAGAATTGCTTATAAAGAATGCAGGAGTTACGATTTCTCACCTTGTAATTGTTCATTGTGAAACAACAACAGGATTGTTAAATAACATTGAAGCAGTTGGGAACATATGCAAGAAATACAACGTTGCTATGATTGTTGATGCGATGAGTTCGTATGGTGCGATCCCTATTGAGATGAAACGCATGAACATTAGTTATCTTGCAGCAAGCTCGAACAAAAATCTTCAGGGGATGGCAGGCGTCTCGTTTGTCATAGCAAATAATGAGCAACTTGATAAGATTAAGGAAATTAAGCCACGAAATTTATATCTGAATCTATATGAACAATATGAGCATTTTGTTAAAACGAAGCAAATGCGATTTACTCCGCCTGTTCAGACCCTTTATGCTCTCGAGCAAGCGATATTGGAAACGCAGTGGGAGGGTATTGAGAAGAGATATAATAGATACTCGAAATCCTGGCAAACGCTCCTGAAGGGAATAAAGGCATTAGGTTTGACGCATTTAATTGATGAAGCCAATCATTCTAGAATTATTACATCCATTGTTGAACCTCCACACAAAGGCTACGATTTTAATAAGCTGCATGATTTTCTATATGAACGTGGGTTCACGATCTATCCTGGTAAAATAGACAATTTAAATACATTTCGAGTAGCAAATATAGGCGATATCACATACAAAGACATGGAGTGTTTTCTTACTCTTCTTGATCAATATCTTAATGGATAGGAGGAGTGCGCAAGTTGGTTTTATATAAAATAGCCGTAGTTGTGATGGTAGTAAATGAAGAGGGTGACATTCTACTGGTTAAAAATCCTAATAGAGGGTGGGAGTTTCCTGGGGGATACGTTGATAAAGAAGAAACACTACAGCATGCTGCAACACGAGAAGTGAGAGAAGAATCCGGGATTGAAATCCAAGTCACTGATTTAGTTGGTGTTGAACAAATCAGTTCAAAAAGACTGAACGTGTTTGTTTTTAAGGGAAGACCTATAAGTGGAGAGCTAAGCTTATCAAATGAAACGTGGGATGTGGGTTATTTTACACGTGGAGAATCTCTAAGCAAAATTAAACTTGAACGGTATAAGGAAAGGCTACTTCGGTGTATGGATGAACAAAATACTCCATTCCTTTTGGAAAGTTGAGAAGGATTTGAAAGCAGGGGCGAGATATCTCACCCCTGCTTTTTTAGAGTGCTATAAAAATGATCCAATCAGTAGTACTAGAAATATAACAGATAACCCAACGAGGAAGACAATCCCCATTTTCCGAATAGCAGGGGGAAAGCGCTCAGTTAATGGCACCCGTATTAGAAAAATAAGAATTGCGAGTGAAAGAATGAGAAGTAAAAAATAGCCCAAAGGATACACCACCAGTTCTGCTTTTCCTATACGTGTTCCCTATGAAGTTACGTATCAATCATTAAAATTATGGATGATGAATATTGGAATGTGTCTGTTCAACGATCTCTCCATCAAATGCAGATTGATAAATGGCGCGAATATCTTCCTTATGAAGAGGAAGTGGGCTTCTAGCAAGCAATCTTTGTTGCTTCACTCCATCTTCTGTTAATGAATCGAGTGCGGATACTGGAATATTGAATCCGCCTAACGTTTCTGGAATGCCTACGTCTCGAAGGAGTCGTTGGAGCTCTCGGACGCACTCGTAAGAACCTTCTGCTTCAGATAAATACTGGGAGTTTCCTCCAAGCGCATTAAGGATGTCGTTCATTCGTTTTGCACAACTTTTTCGTATGTAACCCATGACATATGGAAGAAGAACCGCATTCGAATCACCATGAGAAAGATGAAATTGTCCACCAAGAGGATAGGCGAGTGCATGGACGCCTGCAACGCCTGCATTAAAGAAAGCGAGACCAGCGATATAACTCCCATTGCTCAAATCAATACGCGCTTCCTTGTCTTCTCCGTTTACAACAGCTCGTCTAATCGAGCGACTGATCAGTCGAATCGCCTGTAGAGCAAGTCCGTCAGTTGTTGGGTTCGCATTAACAGATATATAGGCTTCAATGGCGTGTGTTAGGGCATCAATGCCGGTTGCTGCAGTTACTTTAGATGGAACTGAAATTGTTAATTCAGGATCCACAATGGCTGCATCAGCAAGTAGGTAGTCATGTGCGACAACATCTTTTGTTCGATCAAGTGAGAGAACAGAGATATTTGTTACTTCTGATCCTGTACCTGCTGTTGTAGGAATTAATAGTTTGGGAAGTCCTTTTTCTATAATCTGTCTACTGCCTGATAAATTAAGGTAGTCAGCAACAGATCCTTCGTGACTTGAAAGAACGGCCGTTAATTTAGCAAGATCAAGGGCACTCCCGCCTCCAAGACCAATGATAAGATTAAATGCGTTGTCCCTTGTATAAGTTACGAGTTTCTCACCAACAGCAAGAGGAGGCTCAGGAACGGTATCGGTATAGACATCAACCGTATAGCCGGCTTGTTCTAACGGTTCCCGCACGCGATCAACTAGTCCGATCTTTTCTAGAGCAGGGTCAGTCACAACGAGAATTCTCTGGGGTGAATATTTCTCAACCTCTGGGAGCAGCTGTTCAAGTGAGCCCCAGCCTGTATAACTTAACGGAGTAAAAACAATCTTTGAATACATGTAGCGTCCTCCTCAGATTATCTCATTTCTATAACTAAGCATTCTCGATTGAAGATATCGATCCCTGCTTTAAAGCAGTGGGGGACAGACCCGTCACCGGAGACACCTTCTCAATTAGTGGTAAAAATTTACTATAATTACAAGGTTGAACTACGCTGATTTAGGTAATACACAGTATATAATAATAGAAGATCTTCCTTCTAACTTGTCGCTACTATGAGAAAGGAGAATGCAGGATGAGCAAATTACTCTTAACTGGATTTGAACCTTTTTTAGAGAATCGTCACAATCCTACAGAACAAATTGTTCTTGAACTAGACGAAGAGGTAGTCGGAGAATTTGAGGTTATTTCTCGTGTTCTTCCGGTCGATTTTGAAAGGGCAGCAGAGATGTTGATTGAATACGTTGATCAATGTGAACCTGCTGCTATTATGATGCTTGGACTTGCTGCTGATCGAACGAAGGTCACACCTGAACGGATTGCCATTAACGTCAATGATAGTGTTGAAGATAACTCTGGGAATGCTCCTGTTGATCAACCCATCGTTAAAGGCGGACCTGCTGCATATTTCTCAACGCTCCCAATTAAGAAAATGACCGATGCGCTTGTAGAAAATGGCATTCCAGCAGAGGTTTCAAATACAGCTGGTACGTATCTTTGCAACAATGTGATGTATAGTGTCCTTTACGCTCTTGAACAAAAAGAAATGGACATTCCTGCAGGATTCATTCATGTCCCTCCTACATTCGAGATGACGCTTCATCATTCAGCACACACAGGATTTCCGTATACTAGCATTCGTGATTCGATTAAGCTTATGATTTATGCACTCTCCGATGATTAACGTTCATCCTTCTAATGATAAATGAAGCAAAAGCTGATCCGCGACGGGTCAGCTTTTTAACATAAAAATTAGCACACAAAAAAGTTTTGGAATAGCCTAAACTTTTTTGTGTGCTAATTTTGTTATACACAATATAGAACAGTTTTGTTATAGTATATATAGAACAAAAAGTTGTGGTTTACGTATAAAAGAAAACCAAAGATTGGATGGGATTTAGATGCTAACGATTGATCCAGAATCAACCGTGCCAATATATTTACAGTTACGGAATGAGATTATGGAGGCTATTGCAAGAGGAGATCTTTCGACAGGTGACACATTACCTTCTGTTCGCGCATTAGCTGGAGATCTTGGAGTCAACATGCACACGGTAAACAAGAGCTATCACGAACTCGTTTCAAAGGAGATCATTGAAATCGTTCCGAAAAAAGGCGCTGTTATTATCGTCGATGAAGGTGTCTCGAATCAGCGACTTGCATTAATGTCAGCAGAGTTTAGACCGCTTTTAGCGGAGGCACTCGTGAGAGGAATGAAAGAAGAAGAACTGCAAAGATTGATCACAACGATTATGAACAATATAAAGGAGGATTAACAATGGCATTTACCATGTTGTTGATTACGATTTTATTTATAAGTGTCATTCAGGTAGCCATCCCATTTTTGATAAAGAGAACTGTCGTTTTTGGAGTGACTATTCCGTATGAGCAAGCAAGTCATCCTATGCTTCAATCTTATAAACGTAAATATGCCATTCTTACATTTTTAGTAGGAATCACTGTAATGATTAGCTATATTTTGGGGAATCAAAGCGCCATGGAAGAAACGAAACTTGTCCTTTTTGGTATGATTTCACTTTTTGTCGTCTTACTAACAAGCTTGTCCCTTTATTTTTATTTCCATTATAAAACGATGAATCTTAAAAAAAGAGAAGAATGGTTTCGTGGAGTCAAGCAAGTTCGTGTTGCGGATTTAGCATTGCGCTCAAAGGATGAAATGCTACCTTCATACGTACATCTAATTCCATCACTAATTACGGTTATGCTTATTATTTTATCAGCGCAATTGTTTGACCAATTACCTAACCAAATCCCAACTCATTGGGGGCCGAATGGTCAGCCTGATGCTTTTACGGATAAAAGTTGGATGTCTGTTATAAGCTTGCCTTTGATTTTGTTCATCTTTCAAACGATGTTTTTTGGAATTAATTATTATACAAAGAGATCTGGAATTAAGCTGAACGCAGCTAATGTCACTTCAGCAAAGCTAAGACAATTGCGGTTACGTAAATATACGAGCTGGTTTTTATTTATCACTAACATACTCTTAACAATTTTGTTTAGCTTTTTACAGCTGAATTTACTATATGAGAACTTATTCAACGATTCCGTCTTAATGCTTGTCCCATTTGCCTTTTTCGCAATCATTTTAGCTGGTGCACTAGGCTTGGCGATCAAGGTTGGAAAAGTGGATTCCGATTTAGAAGGAACGCTAGTGATGGATCATACCAAAAAGCAGGATAGTATAGATGAGGATCGCTATTGGAAAGGTGGGCTTATCTACTATAATCCAAATGACCCATCTATCTTTGTAGAAAAACGGTTTGGTATAGGCTATACAATAAATTTAGCAAACCCAATTGGTTACCTTATCCTGTTTCTACCGGTAGCGCTCATATTATTGATTCAATTTACCATTTGACTGATTAATTAGAGGGGGAGGATTTAATTATATTAGCTTTTAACAAAAGTTTATAAAAAAGTAGTGGTGAATTTCCGCTCCAGGATGCTCGCTTTCCGTGGGGCGGGCGGTGAGCCTCCTCGTCGCTAACGCTCCTGTGGGGTCTCACCTGTCCCGCTAGTCCCACAGGAGTCGAGCCTCCTTCCGCTTCAATTAGCGAAGTGTGGTGTTTTCTACTAAAATTCTTCCCCAAAAATAATCCTTTTAAAAAGGCTCTTCTCATCGACATTGTTGCTGAAAGAGTGAATGAATTTCCGCTCCAATCGACTAACTGTGGTTTTTGATTTACTTGTTTCAAACGTAACAACCTGTTAAACCACATTTTCTATAAAACAATCTAAATTAAAAAAGAGGCTGGGACAAAACTAAAATACATGAAGGAAATCGCGAATATTGAATGTTAAGAGTAAGACCTTAGCGTAGCCAACATACGTAGACTCCTGCGGGAACAGCACGAGTCCGAAGACCCCGCAAGAAAGCGTTTTTTGCTTTCTGAGGAGACTGAGGCCGTGNGTTGTTTATCTTTACGAAAGACCCGACCTAATTCAAATGAATTGTTCGGGTCTTTCTCATTGTTATTTACTTATGTCCCAGCCTCTTTCTCTTACATACCAATATGAACGGTTTCTTCATTTGTTTTCTCGTACAGTGTTGGATTTTCTTTGATCACTGGAATAAACTGTTGAACAAGCTCGCGATCGAACTGTGTTCCTGCGCATTTCTCTAACTCTATAATGGCTTCATTAAATGATTTGGTTGTTTGGTAAGGTCTTTCTGTGGTCATTGCGTCAAAAGAATCAATGATTGTTAGCATCCGCACAAGTCTTGGGATTTCTTCTCCGCTTAGTCCATAAGGATAGCCTTTGCCATCATAACGTTCATGGTGGAGCTCGACTAGTGGCAGGAGATGGTGAAGCTCTCGGTTGGTTGCGACAATTTCCCTACCCCAAATCACGTGTTTTTGAACCATGGTCCATTCATCTTTTGTGAGTTTCCCCACTTTATTGATAACGTCACGTGGTATTTCAAGTTTACCAATGTCATGAATTAAGGCACCCATCACCAGTGTCTTCTCATCAGTTGCGTTTAAGTTAAGCTTCGAACTAAACTCAATGGCGTATTCATATACTCGTCGACTATGTTTGTACGTGTAAACATCTTTATATAGGAAGATTTTCAACTGTTGCTCTAGGAGCTCCATTTCGTTCTTATTGTAGTGCATTTCTCTCGCCATGTGTTCTGCTTTGTAAATACAGACGTTGTTTTTGCCTTTTGTCTTAGCGTAATACATCGCTTGATCTGCTTTCTCAAGCACTTCAGACGTGTGGAACATATCTTTATTGAATTGAACGACGCCTGCTGAAAAGGATAAACAGCCGTGCGGTAGAATTTCGACACCTTTGAAATAAATATCATTTACTGTCTTCCGGAATTGGTTCACAAAATGATAAGCCTCAAGCTCCGTTTTCCCGGGCATTAATATGGCGAACTCTTCGCCACCATACCTTGCAGCGGTAGATGATTCACTCGCATTCTTTTTTAGTTCAGCTCCAAAGTGCTTGAGCAATTTATCTCCCTGTAAGTGGCCATGTTGGTCGTTGTACTTTTTGAAATCGTCTAGGTCAATGAGCCCTATGGAAATCGGTTGACCTGTTGCTCTAGCCGTTCGAATCTCTTCTTCTAAAAGGGATTTGAAATAACCATGATTGTACAACTCTGTTAGATGATCGACATCGGCTTTTTGAGAGACTTCCAAGTATAATTCAAAATATTGCTTGAATGACATAGAAAGTAGAACCGCTACTGAAGTAAATAGTACGAGACCAATGATAATTTCCTGTTGCATTAATAAAACAAGAATTAGTGAAAGGACGAGTGTTATTAAATAACTTGATATCGTTTCTTTAAAAATGCTGTGAAAAATAGTTAATAAGTTTTCCGTTGCTGTAAGGAGAAAGAAAATACCTATTAATAAGACATTTAATAGAAAGTAGATGCTTAATGAAGAAATATAACTCGTTACGTTATAAAATGATAGCGATTCAGGTGCTCCACCTGAAAGGATGAAAATCTCATAAGCGCCAACAATCATAATGCTATAAATAGAGAAGTTAAAGAGGTGCTTCCACCAAACAACGCTCCTTTTAAATAAGGCATAGATGATCGAGGTTACGAGCAAGATTGTAAGTGCCAAGTTCAGTCCAAGTACAAATAATACTGCCAAATAGATAGAGGAATCCATTGAGAGTGAATTTCCGCTAGGCGGTAGAAGAATTGTATAGTGATTAAGAAGTAGAATGGCTACTATAAACGTGAAGGCCAGACTCCAGTTTGGCGATGTAAATGAAAGCAAGTATTGTGTGGTAAACAAAGTTGTTCCTGCGATTGAAGCTAATAGTATATATGCGCCTACAACTTGTGAGTTTTTCTGAAATATGCCCTTCATGTCTCTATCACGCTCATTTAAATGTAGTTTTTTAAGAGAAGCTAGTTAAGCTTCTCCCTTCGTATTAAACCAATTTAAATCCAGAAGTTAGTGCAATAACAGCTGTAGTAATAATAGCAATATTCATAAGGATACCTGTTAGCTTAATTCCTTCTTTACGTTCCATACACGTTCACCTCCCTTCAATTTGGGTCGAGGTGAGGACTTCTTCTGGATGATTGGTCTTGACCATAACGTGCTGTATGAAAATGAAAATTCCGATATTCATAACAATGTCGCCAATGCTAATGACTTGATCTTTTGGATAGGGGTCAGTAATCGGGATTACGTCACCTAGGAAACCGACTAATGTGTGATCTGTTAGAACAGCATGCTTTCCATACAAACCATTTTTGATGGCTTCAGCATACGCTGGGTCGAGAATGGTTGCAGCTTCAAGTGAAACTGGCATGCGCCCTCCGTTTACGAACATAACAATGAAATTCAAAAGAACACCAATAAAGAGAAGCAATATTCCGATGTTCATCTTTCTATTTAGCCAGAGAAAGATAAGCCCTACTATGTAGATGATCATAAATAGGGGAGCGCTTAGAGTAGCTACCCAGGAATAAGAAGTTTGGAATGCAAAAACAAGGATTTCGACAAGAAGTAATAAAGGGAAAATCCAACCCGCTCGAAATGATAGATAGGCAAATCCTTTTATGCTTCCTCTTCGCAGGAAACCGATAAGGATAGACAATATAATTCCGTCAAATACCATTTACGTCACCTTATTTATAAGAATTTAGTACTAGTTTACCAAAGGAAGAGTTGGTTAGGAATAATTTTCTGAAAATTATTGTATTTATTTATCAGTTTTCACGAGTTTATATTCTTTTTTGTACTCTTTTGTAGAGGAGTATACAGATAGAATGTGAGCTATGTCCTAATCAAGGAAATTCATGATAGTATTATAGAAAAGAAAAGAGGGGGCTAGATCAATGGAGAACGTTTATATTGGAGTGGATCTAGGAGGAACGAACCTTCGAGTTGGGATTGTAGATCAAAAGGGGCAGATGCTTAACGTTAAACAAATTCCAACAGATGCGGAAACAGGCTATGAATCGATTATTAAAAGAATGATCGCTTTAATAAAGGACGTGAAAAAAGCCTATTCAGCTGTATCAATCGGGATAGGCTCACCTGGTCCATTAAATCCATTTGATGGTATTGTGGTAGCACCTCCTAATTTACCTGGATGGAAAGATGTTCCGATTACGTCTATTGTTCAAGAAGAACTAAATATTCCCACATTCCTTGTGAATGATGCAGATGCTGCCGCTCTTGGGGAAGCGCTATTCGGAGCCGGTAAGAAAAGAAGTAGTTCGTTTTACATAACAGTGAGTACTGGTATAGGCGGTGGGTATGTTCAGGACGATCGTCTCATCCAAGGTGAGCACGGCTATAGTGCAGAGATTGGAAATATGATTATTAAACCCGGCGGACAGAAGCATGCCAACATGAATGCAGGGTCGCTTGAAGCATTGGCATCTGGCACATCGATTGCACGAGAAGGACAAGCAAGAATGGGCATTACTGGTGGAGCTGAAGAGGTTTTTCAACTTGCTGAGGAAGGAAATGAAGAAGCGATCTTCATTATAGATGAAGCTATTGATGCGCTAGCAATCGGGATCGCTAATCTTGCTCATTCCGTAGATCCAGCCGTTTTCATTCTAGGAGGTGGGGTCATGCAAGCGAAAGAGATGATTCTTCCACTTCTTAAGGAGAAAGTGAATCAGTATGTGTATGAAGGTTTGCGAGGGAAAATAGAAATTGAACCTGTTCAGCTAGATGACAAAGCTGGGATTATTGGCGCAGCAATGCACGGACGCCGAATGGTAGAACAATAACGAACGGATAGGGGACATGAAGATGTATCAAAATGAACCGCTTTTTCTAAATCCTGAATTTAAAGATCGGCTTTGGGGAGGCACAAAGCTAAGAGATGTATTTGGTTACACAATTCCATCGGAAACGACAGGAGAATGCTGGGGTATTTCCGCTCACGAAAATGGTCCGAGTGAAGTTAGAAATGGACCACTTGCAGGTAAAAAGCTGAACGAAGTATGGGAGAGCAACCGAGAACTATTTGGTCATGAATCGGGAGAGCATTTTCCCCTGTTAGTTAAAATCCTTGATGCGGACAGAGATTTATCTGTACAAGTTCATCCTGATGATACATATGCACGGGAAATTGAAGGCGAGAATTATGGCAAAACAGAGTGCTGGTATATTATCGATTGTGATCCAGGTTCTGAAATAATATTTGGTCACCACGCACAAACAAAAGAATCATTTGAACAAATGATAGAAGACGGAGAATGGGACCAGCTTCTTCGTCGCGTACCAATCGAACCAGGTGAATTCTACTTTGTTCCAAGCGGTACAATTCATGCCATTGGTGCAGGAACGATGATACTTGAGACCCAACAAAGCTCTGATACAACTTATCGCGTCTATGATTATGATCGCAAAGATGCTAGTGGTAATACTCGAGAGTTGCATATTGAACGATCCATTGATGTATCTACAATTCCGCATCAGGATCCTCCATTCCATCCTGTTACGACTGAAGAGAATGGACTTACGCAAATCCAGTTAGTTAATTCGGATTATTTTACTGTGTACCGCTGGGAAGTTGACGGAGAATATGCTCTTCATTCTGATCATCCTTATTTGCTCGTAAGTGTACTAAGTGGTGAGGGGAATATAACGTCAAGTGAAGCTTCTTACTCGTTGAACCAGGGAGATCACTTTATCATTCCATCTACAATGAAAGAATGCCATTTCGAGGGTGATCTTGAAATGATTGTTTCGAAAAGCAATAAAGAATAAAAGAGAAGCCAGCTCAACTCGTGAGCTGGCTCTTTAGGTTGCTAACTCTTTATCAAAAGCTCTTTTCTAAAAGATTGTTGCTATGAAAGGATTTTCTTAAAAGAACCTGACTTCGCTAATTGGAGCGGAAGAATGCTCGACTCCTGCGGGACTAGCGGGACAGGTGAGACCCCGCAGGAGCGTTAGCGACGAGGAGGCTCACCGCCCGCCCCGCGGAAAGCGAGCATTCTGGAGCGGAGATTGATCACCTATAGCAACAATGTCTACGAAAAGAGCCTTTCTAAAAGATTGTTGTTTTTTGAAACGATTCTTGTATAGAAAACCACGCTTCGCTAATTGGAGCGGAAAGCGAGCATCCTGAAGCGGAATTCACCTACTCTTATTGCAACAATGTCTACTTTAAAAGTACATATTTGTTCGAGTCCCTAAATATCCTGTACAATATAAATACAATTAGACGCCTTATGAATAGGGGAGGATGCTGTGCAGAAAATATTGGCCTATATTAAACCGTACCGGGTTGCTGCAATTATTGCAGCGCTCTTAATGTTAGTTGAGCTTGCTGTTGAGCTGTGGCTTCCTTTAATGATGGCAGACATTATTGATAACGGTATAGTGAACGAAGATCTTAGTGTCATTACAAGGTTAGGAATTTACATGGTTGTTCTAACGGTGGTTTCATTCATTGCTTCGATCATTAATACATTTCTTGCAGCATACGTTAGTCAGCATTTTGCTTTCGATTTAAGGAAAGCACTTTTTGAGAAAGTTCAGTCGTTCGCTTTCAAAGATTTTAATCGATTTCCTACTTCTTCACTCATTACGAGACTGACAAATGATGTGAATCAAGTGCAGCTCGTTGTGTTTATGGGTCTACGTATTATGGTCAGAGCACCGCTACTAGTAGTCGGTGGTATTGTCATGGCTTTCGTTGTTGATGTGCAACTTGCTCTTCTTTTAACAGCTGCGATTCCACTCGTTATGGTTTTTCTGTATTACGTCATGAAGAAAGGCGTTCCCCTTTTCAGTTCAGTTCAGGATAAACTTGATCGAGTAAATGGTGTGATGAGAGAGAATCTTGTTGGCGTTAGGCTTATTAAAGCTTATCTCCGGGGGAGGCACGAGCAGCGTCGCTTCAAAGGTGTCAACGGAGATCTAATGAATCAAACCGTCTCATCGCTTCGCCTTATTGAGCTCGCTACACCCGTTCTTCTCGTTCTAATGAATATCGCCATTGTAGCTGTTGTTTGGTTTGGTGGGTTAAAAGTCGTAGCTGGCAACACACAAGTTGGTGAAATATCCGCCATTATTACGTATGGCACAAGAATTACAGTGGCACTTACGATGTTTTCTTTTATCCTTATGATTCTTTCGCGTGCTAAGGCTTCAGCTTCACGGATGCAAGAAGTACTCTCGACTCCTACAGCTCAGGAAGAGCAATTAGAAACTTCACTGAACGAAATTGAAACCCTTCAATTTCATAACGTGAGCTTCCACTATCCTGGATCACAGGACAATGTCTTGAATCAAGTTAGTTTCTCAGCTACTCAGGGACAATTAATTGGAGTCATAGGCATGACAGGATCAGGCAAATCATCCCTTGTCCAGCTTATTCCAAGATTATATGACCCAACAGAGGGAGAAATCACACTGAATGGACGCTGTATTCAGGAGTTTCAGCTAGAAGAGCTACGTAATCGAATAGGAATGGTTCCGCAAGAAGCGATTCTTTTCAGTGGATCGATTAGCGATAATATTCGCTGGGGGAAAGAAGATGCCAGTTTAGATGAAATCGTTTCTGCTGCAAAAGCTGCTCAGATTCATTCGTTTGTTATGTCACTACCGAATCAGTATGAGACGGTGCTAGGGCAAAAAGGGATTAACCTTTCTGGTGGACAGAAACAGCGCCTTGCGATAGCACGTGCTCTGATTCGAATGCCGGAAATTCTTATTTTGGATGACAGTACGAGTGCACTCGATTTAAATACTGAAGCTGCCTTGCAGAGGGAGTTAACTCGTTTGCAGGGGATGGTGATCTTGATTGCACAGAAGATAAGCTCTATTAAAGATGCAGATACCATTCTTCTTATTGAAGACGGGGAACTAATAGGTGAAGGCACTCATTACGAACTGCTACAGCATCATTCCATTTACCGGGATATTTTTGTTTCTCAGTATGGGGAGGAGGCGTATCATGAGCTCCGGCAAACCTAATCATAACGGTAAAAAGCGACCCGACGATTTGAAAGGTACTGTCGCAAGAATCTGGCGCTACCTTTCAGAACAGAAATGGCTTTTAACGCTTGTCATCATCATGGTCATCGCAAGCTCAGGCTTTGGTCTTCTTGGACCATACTTAACAAGTATTGCAATAGATGAGTATCTTGTTCCGACTGAACTCACTGGGCTCCCGCTGATTTTGGGACTTCTGATCGCTGTCTACATATTGCAGTCAGCTGCCACTTTTTTTCAGAATTACTGGATGATCGGTATTGCACAAAAAACGGTGTATCGCATGAGGAAAGATTTATTTCACCACCTCCATCGTTTACCCATTCCTTTTTTTGATAAAAAAACGCACGGTGAGCTCATGAGTCGATTAACGAATGATATCGAAAATGTGAGTAAAACATTAAATAGCTCAGTTATTCAGATTTTTGCTAGTATACTGACCCTTTCAGGAACGATCGGATTGATGTTATGGCTCAGCCCAGTGCTTACTGCGATTACATTCACAATCATTCCCGTTATGTTTATGGGTATGAAATGGATCACGAAACGGACGGGTTATTATTTTAAGGAGCAGCAGAAGAACCTTGGTGAGCTTAATAGTGTTATAGAAGAAACGCTGTCTGGACAGCAGATTATCAAATCATTTTCGCAGGAAAAACGTGTATTAAAGCAAATGGCTGATAGAAATGAAGAACTTCGAACGTCTGGTTTCTGGTCGATGACGTATTCAGGGTTTATTCCAAAGCTGATGAACGTGTTGAACAACGTAAGCTTCTTGTTAATTGCGGCTGCTGGAGGGTGGCTGTCTCTTAAAGGGATGGTATCAATCGGTGTGATTGTTGCATTCATTCAATATTCTAGGCTGTTTACACGACCGCTGAATGATCTTGCTAACCAATTTAATACGATCTTGTCTGCGGTGGCAGGGGCGGAGCGGGTTTTCTCTATACTTGATGAGAAAGAAGAACAGTTGGATGACGATGACGCGATTCAACTTCAGCATGTAAAGGGAAAGGTTGCTTTTAAAGATGTCTCATTTTCCTATGAACAAGATAGCACGCTGTCAGGTGTCTCATTTGAAGCAAATCCTGGTGAGTCAATTGCAATCGTTGGCCCGACTGGTGCCGGAAAGACGACAATTGTTAATCTACTTATGCGTTTCTACGAAGTAACGAGTGGAGAAATTGAAGTAGAAGGACACGACATTACGAAGATAAAGAGAACTAGTCTAAGAGAAAATATGGCGTTTGTTCTTCAAGATACGTTCTTATTTAATGGAACGGTTCGAGAAAACATTCGCTATGGAAGACTTGATGCAACGGATGAGGAAGTTGAGGAAGCAGCACGAGTCGCTAATGCTCATTCGTTTATTTCAAGGTTGTCTGACGGTTACGACACGATCTTAAAGCAGGATGGCGGTGGTATCAGCCATGGCCAACGCCAGCTCCTTTCCATTGCGAGAGCCGTTCTTGCAGATCCCGCGATTCTAATTCTTGATGAAGCAACAAGCAGCATCGACACAAGAACAGAAATTCAAATTCAGAAAGCACTGTGGTCGCTAATGGAAGGACGCACAAGCTTCGTCATTGCTCATCGCCTTAATACAATTCAACGAGCTGACCAAATTATCGTATTGAACAGCGGTGAGATCATCGAAAGAGGAAATCACAAAGAACTACTCGCCCGTGGAGGGTATTATGCAGGATTAACCTTAGGGGGTCAGGTCGGTACCTGACCCCCCTCAAAGACAAATCAAAGAAAGTGTCCGCCCCAGGCGGACACTTTCTTTCGTATAAAAAAGCGAAATTCAATGAGCATGTTGCAAGGTTGAATTGAGTATGAGTACACTAGAGGCAGGAATAAAAAGAGGAAAATAATGTTAATGTATGGAGGTGGGGAAGGTGAATGAGAGAGAAAGAGAAACTGTATTTCAAGATGAATTAAAAAGGTTAAGGCTCCACGATTACATAGAGGGTGAGACGTACGAACTTGTTGCGGCTGCTTATCAGGAAATGCTTGATGAGATTAGCGTCGAGAAAAAAGAGGTAGAAAGTAAGAAGACCTGGCAGCAGCCATCAGAACCGGTGAAAAAACAACCGCCGGTCAAAGAAACGAAAGTGAAATCACCTCAGGAATTACGAGACCGTAATCTAACTTGGATATTAGTTATTGGCGTTGTGTTTCTTCTACTAGGTGCGTTAGTACTCGCGACAAGTACGTGGGATGTGATGACCTCAGCTATGAAAACAGCCTTAATCGGGGGCATATCTGGAGTGTTCTTTGGAATCAGCTGGCTGAGCGGGCATAAGTTGAGAATCGAGAAAACAGCTTTTGCATTTTTGATTCTTGGCAGCTTGTTTCTACCGATCGTGGTGTTGTCAGCCGGTTACTTCCAGCTTTTTGGTGAGTGGCTATCGGTAACAGGTGCAGGAAATGACGTGCTTGGTCTCATAGGTGCACTCATCTGTTTACCGCTGTATGCCTTCCACGCTATACGCCAAACTTCAAGATTGTTCGTTTGGTTTTCATTTGTCACACTCAGCATTGGTGCCGCTTTTTTCATCAATCTGTTTAATCCAACAGTAGACGTATTTTATCTCGGCATTGTTCTGTTTAATGGTCTTTTGCTTTTAGCGTATGCTAAAACGAAAAATGCTCAGAATCTAGCGATTTTTACGAAAGAATTACCACTATATGCTCAAGGGAATTTAATTCTTTCAACCCTACTGCTGCTTTTTTTCTTCGAAAGCGAAGTGTTCTACAGCTTTAACGTTATTCTTACTGCTGTACTCTACCTTTCGATGATCTATATTGGGAAACAAAAAGAATATCACTTTGTGTTCACTGCATTACTCGTATATGGAATCTATCAATTAATTGAACATTCCATCCTTGGTTCCTTGGATGTTATGTTATACGCACTCGTTGGATTTGTTTTCATCGGTCTGCAGAATGCTGGCCCTCTCCAAAATCCATACTTGAAAAAAACTTTTCAACTTACAAGCGGCGTCGTTTCATTCTGTGCTTTTGTATTTATTAGTTACAAAGGGCTTGTCTTGCGTTATGATGATCCATCTTGGTTGCTGGTGCTCGGGTACTTCATCATCAGCTTAAACTATCTGTACCTTGCAAACATTTCACGCTATCGAATGTTTGGGTTCCTTTCACCCTTCTTTCTTGCAGCAGCGCTTCTTTATCCGATTAGTTTGGTTTACGAGAATCCTTCTAATACAACCCTACTAGTTCATCAATTTCTAACAGGACTTGTCTTATACGCAGCTGGCTTCTACTGGAATAAATGGCAGTACACAATCAGAATTCGAACGGGCTCGCTTTTTGTATCATTTGGTCCAATGGGAATTGCGCTCTTACTTGGTGCGGTTACTGAGAAGTGGTGGCTTGAAAGTGTCATGCTATACGTAATCGGAATCATTTACTTAAGTATTTACCAAAAAGGAAAATGGTTATGGATTCGCTATGCTGGCGCTGTTTTAAATCCAATTGCTTGGACGTTTTCTTTACTTGTACTCTACCTTCTATTTACGAATGACAATGGATATGAAGGGTATGGATTTCCACTTCATTCAGGTATTACTGCGTGTGTGATCATTGCTCTTCACTACTTATGGAGAAGAAAAGAGCAGAAGTTGCTGGAAGCGACTGCTTTCTGGACAGGAGTGAGTGCTTACGGCATTTCGTTAGTTATGCTACTTGTTGCACCAGTCAATGAGTTGTTTGTTCGAACAAGTTTACTAGTCGGAGCAATCGGTATCTTTTACCTTATGTTGAAGAGAACGAACGAATTATCGCTTTGGTATCTTATGAGCATCTTTACGCTCGGCGCGTATCTCTCGGCAGCGGAAGCTTTTCCAATTCAGGGAGTTTTTCAGTGGATCTTAGGAAGCGTTCTTCTCATCATCATTGCGGATACCATCACGAAGAAAAACGAATTTGTACAACGGATCTTTTTCTATCTCTCTCATTTATACTTACCAATTGCGATCATCTATACGGTAAGTGAGCAAGGAAATGTTCCGATTCTATATGCAATAGCACTCGTGATTTATTTGTATACGATCTTAACGAGAATGAAGGAATGGGAAATTCGTTCATCTCTTTATGCAGGCTTTACAATGGTGCCGCTGCTCTACATTTCCATTGTAAGTTGGTTTGAATTAACTAGTGATGCGTTCACTTATACTGGTTTTTCCGCAAGCCTCGTGATGTTTGCTCTCTGGTTCATGCTGGATGAAAAGTGGAAGGAACGGATCAAATGGTACGCCGTGCCATTTTCTATCATCGGACTTGTTCCGTTTACAACTGAATTGATTAACATGTCAATGATTCCGTTCGCGCTAGGTGTTTCGTATAGCGTCCTTGTACTTTATGTGATGCACAAGTCAGGATGGCAATTGTTTACAATCGCACCCCTTCTTTTTATGGTGATGTTTATATTGATGCTTCCATTCGAAACGGTGGAAGTTGTAACGATTGTTCGTGTTCTTTCAGCAACGATCATTTTCGTAACCGGATTACTCATTCATCGCACACTTTACTCAATGCAGTCTAAGAACATAGAGGGTAATCATGTAGACTGGTATTCGGTTGCAGCATTGTTAACTGTGCTAACTCTCTATCCAAACGGAACAGCGCTTTGGATAGATGAACTTCCAGCTATCATGCTTGTTGTTCTCTTTATCCTTCAAATAAAAAGGGTACCGAGTGGACTGGCTTCTAGAATCGTTAAAAGTCTTACAGCGGCAACATTTTTGATTCCTTACTATACATTGCTAAACCATATTGAACTAAATCAATACATTATTGCTGAAGTGTATGTGTTACCGTGGCTTGCACTTACTATTTATCTAGTAAAACGAACGTGGTCTAAAGAAGAGCGAGGAATGATGCTCATTGAATGGGCGGTGCTAACGATTATCGCTTCCATCCTAGTAGCGGATGCGCTTATAAGCAACACAATCTATGATGCGATTATTGCGGGAGGGTTGTCACTCGCTTCTGTTCTCGGAGGTTTCCTCTATCGCATCAAGTCCTACTTTATTATTGGCTGTAGCGTCCTGTTGCTTAATGTCTTTGTTCAAACAAGACCATACTGGGGGAACATGCCATGGTGGGCGTATCTATTAATTGCTGGTTCGACACTTATTGCTGTTGCAAGTTTCTATGAATGGCAGAAGCAAAACCGAGACAATGAAGGTAATACGCTTCTTCAATTGAAAAAGCAGAAGGTAATAGATAATTGGAAAGAATGGCGTTAAAAAAGCTGTCTCTTAAAACGGTACGGAGTGTACCGTTTAGAGACAGCTTTTTTTATAAGGCTCTTTTCGTAGACATTATTGCTATATGAGTGGGTTCATTTCCGCTCCAGGATGCTCGCTTTCCGCGGGGCGGGCGGTGAGCCTCCTCGTCGCTAACGCTCCTGCGGGGTCTCACCNACCTGTCCCGCTAGCAGGAGTCGAGCATCCTTCCGCTCCAATTAGCGAAGTGTGGTTTTTTATTTATTAATTAATTCAAAAGCAACAATCCATTAGAAAAGAGCCTTTTATAAAGGTACTGAAACGGAATTAAAGTTGTGGAACATCTACATCCTTAATGATCCCAAGACCTGCGTATTTTGAGATGGAATGGACTTCTTTTATTACTCTTGCTTTTTCAGTTGAATCTGTCCACCAATTGCCTCGTTGGCCGATTTTTCGATCATCTGAGCAGAACGTATAGGTGATCCAGTCTGGCATATAGGTTCTCAACGTCAACAAACACCTTTTCATATGAAAGGGTGAACTTACAATAAGTAGTCTCTTCATCATATGAAGACCATACGTTTGTTGAAGTACCATCATTGAAGCAATCACATTTTCAGTCGTATTAGCAGCCTCAAGCTCAACAAGAATATCTTCTTCTGGCACACCTAACTTCGTTAAATGCTCTTTCATCCAGATCGCCTCAGGCGTTTCGTTCACCCCCCATCTTGCAGCGGATCCTGTCACGAGAATAGTAGGTGCGCGTTTATCGTGATATAACTTCGCTGCCTTTTCGACTCGATGGATGGTTTTGGCTCCAAATACTAGAATGCAGTCGCCGCTATTTCCGTCATCGCACGTGTCATCAAACATAAATGACGTGAGCTGCTCTCTTGAAAGACGATCAGGGTTCAATTCTGATAATCGCATGACTTTTTCACCTCGATCTGGACTTATACTCTCTCATACTAATGATTCGCTTCTTGTTGGAAGGAACCTTTTATAGGGGATGTACTAGCTTATGAGGAGGATTATGGAAAAGTGACTTCCGTGCTAGTACTTTTCCATCTAGTAACAAATAAATCATCTTATTTCCCGTGAAATAGAGGAATTTCGATCTTTCATATTGAAATTTGTTAGAAAAGTTAGAAAAATGGTAAAATTAGTTTGATGTTACTACATATGTGAAGGGGGAATGTCAGTGTTTCATTCTTACAAGCTGGAAGGGTATTTTGATGAAATGCTTGAGAAAGGTCAACAACCGAGAGGGCATTGCAAACCGTTCCATGAGAAGTTAACGGATATCTCGCCTGAAGAACTTCAAACAAGATACGAACTTGCGCAGAGTGATTTTCTGCGTCAGGGCATTACGTTTACCGTTTATAGTGATAATGAAGGAACTGAGCGAACAATGCCGTTTGATTTCGTTCCCAAAATTATTCCTCCAGATGAGTGGCAAGAACTTGAGCGCGGGTTAATACAGCGTTTTGATGCACTTAATGCTTTCCTTGATGATGTTTATCACGAACAAAATATACTGAAGGATGGCGTTATTCCAAGAGACCTTATTGTCAATTGTCAACATTTCTTCGAACAAGTAGCCGGAATTGATCTGCCAAGAAGACAGCACATTTTCATGGCGGGTATTGATTTAATTCGAGATGATCAAGGAGAATATCGTGTTCTTGAAGATAACCTTCGTAATCCCTCTGGTCTTTCCTATGTTTTTCAAAATCGATATGTAATGAGGAAGGTTTACCCTGAATTTTTCAATGAGTATTCCGTTCAATCGCTTGAACAACAATTCTCATATCTTCACTCTGCTATGGCTTCTCTTGCACCTAGCCAAAATCCAACGATAGTATTGCTTACCCCTGGCGTCCACAATTCAGCTTATTATGATCATTCTTTCATTGCTCAGCGAACAGGAATTGAGCTAGTTGAAGGGAAAGATCTTGTGGTGCGCGAGCGTCAAGTGTTTATGAAAACTGCACGTGGCTTGAAAAAAGTTGATGTGATTTATCGTCGGATTGATGATGAATTCCTTGATCCACTTGAATTTCGAGAAGACTCCCTTCTTGGTGTACCAGGACTAATCGATGTTTATCGTGCAGGAAATGTTTCGATTCTAAACGGCATCGGAAATGGTGTTGCAGATGATAAAGCAATCTATCATTTTGTACCTGATATGATTCGCTATTATTTGAATGAAGAACCCCTAGTGAAGAATGTGGATACGTATCTTCTGAGATATCAGGATCAATTGGATTATGTACTTGATCATATCTCAGAACTCGTCGTTAAACATACAAGCGAGTCGGGTGGATATAACATGTTGATTGGTCCACATGCATCGAAAGAAGAGATCGAAGCATACAAGAAGCAAATCTTGAAGAATCCGTCTGAGTACATTGCTCAACCGACGATCAAGCTATCTCGTCTTCCCGCATTTAAAGACGATCGCTTTGCAGCATGTCACGTTGATCTACGCGTTTTTATTTTTGGTGGAGAGAAAACTCATGTATTCCCTGGTGGTTTAACACGTGTTGCTTTAAAAGAAGGATCGCTCGTCGTTAACTCTTCACAGGGTGGCGGTGCAAAGGATACGTGGGTACTTGAAGAAAATCCTTTGGAAGTTTAACGATAGAGAGGAGAGGTGCTTATGCTCAGTCGAGTTGCAGATTCATTGTATTGGCTAACACGTAATGTGGAACGTGCTGAAAACAATGCGAGGTTAATTGCCGTTAAGTTAACAAGCCGTCTAGAGAATGCAAACCCAATCGAGGAAACGAATCAAAACTGGTATGAACTAGTAGAAATAAGTGGATTTCAGGAAGTGTTTGATGAGGAATATAACCGTTCAAGCGACCGTAATGTATTAGAGTTCTTACTTTTTTCATTGAAGAATCCTAACTCTATTCTCAATACCATTACGATTGCGAGGGAAAATGCACGGGCTGTTCGTGAAATCATACCGAATGAGCTGTGGGAAAGCATAAACTCTTTTTATCTGAAACTAAAGCGTCATAGTCACACTCCGTGGACGATGGAAGAAGTGAATGATTTATGTGAGCTTGTTAAAAAGGAGTCCCTTCTTTTTCAGGGGATTGTAGAAGCAACAATGCCACGAGGAGATGCTTACCTTTTCATGGAAATGGGTAAACATCTGGAAAGAGCGGAAAAAGCAGCACGCATATTGGATGTCTACTATCATAAAGATCTAGAATGCTACCAGAACAAAGAAATTGTTGAGTATCACCACTGGTGGTCCGTTCTTCAGTCTGTTAGTGGCCATGAGGCGTATATTAAAACGTACAGGCCGCTAATTAAGAGCCGTAACGTAGCTGAGTTTTTCATTCTTGATGCTGAGTTTCCTAGGTCTATGATTTATTGTATTCACAAAGTTAGAAATGCCTTCGTAGCCCTTGAAGATGGTCATGTTGAACATTACTCAGAATCGCTTGCACAGGAACTTGAGCACCTTACGAATGACTTAATCGATTTCTCAATTGAAGAAATTCTAGGTCAGGGAGCACATGCGTTTCTTCAAAGCTTTCAACACAGGTGCATGACAATTGGCATGCACATTACCAAAACCTATTATCTGGGGGAAGTTGTGATACCATGAAATACGAAGTTACCCAAACGAATACCTATCAATATGATTTGCCAGTAAGACAGAGCATTAATCAGTTCAGGTTAAAGCCACTACATGATCAGCAGCAAATCCTTCATGATTACAATGTACTGATTAAACCTGCTAGTCAAACATATGGTCATACTGATTATTGGGGTAATTATGTTGAAACGTTCTATCTTTGGGGAGAGCATCAGGATCTTTCGATTGAAACCGTGTCGACTGTTGAAACAAAGCCTTTTGAGATTGACCTTAGCTTGCCACTAACAGATGAGCAGCGAAAAGAACTTCATTCTGAAGCTTTTAAGCAAGCACATACGGAGTTTATGATTGAAACGGACTATACGAGCATGTCCGATGGTGTGATGGAAGCCGAGACAGAGGGTTTGTGGAAAGACGCTCGTGACGAGCTTGAATTTGCCGTTAAATTGAACGAGCATATTTATAACACAATGGAGTATGTTTCCGGCGCAACCAATGTGGAAACGACTGCTGAGAAAATTCTAACGCATCGAACTGGCGTTTGTCAGGATTATACGCATCTGATGCTTGCGCTTTGCAGGTACCGCGGAATTCCAGCTCGCTATGTTAGCGGGTATATCTACATTGGTGAAAATTCCGCTTATCGCGGCGACGCAGCTACACATGCATGGCTAGAAGTTAAGGTTCCTGGGTTACCTTGGATTGGCCTCGACCCAACGAACAATGCGATTGCAGCGGAGCAGCATATTCGTATCGCAGTCGGTCGAGATTACCGTGACATCTCACCGTTAAAAGGCGTTTATATTGGCGGGGCACATACACTCAATGTGAGCGTAGGTGTTAAGAATTTAGAAGAGCGGGTCAGCTGATAACGAGCTGCTCGTTTTTTTTATTGTCGAATTCCTTAGGTATAAGAAATTTGCTAGCATGTAATAGAGTAGACCCTTTAACTTTAAATCATTTGAAAAGAGGTGGAAATGGATGATTATTTCTCCTCCGCTTGCTCAATCGATCGTGGAAGAAACAGAAAAAATCATTAGTCGTAATATTAATTTCATGGATGGAGAAGGCAAAATTATTGCTAGCACTGATCCTAATCGAATTGGACATTTTCATGGAGGAGCCTATACTGTCTTGCAACGGCATCAAAGCCTTGTGATTGAAGAGGATGATGAGTTAGAAGGAACGAGAAAGGGAATAAACCTTCCTGTTTTTCTTCATGATCAAATTATTGGAGTAATAGGCATAACCGGTGCTCCTGAAGAAATTAAACAGATGGGTGAGGTTATTCAAAAAATGACTGAAATCCTTGTTAAGGAAGCGTATCTGGATGAACAGCTTGAGCTAGAAGATCGAGCAAAAGAAGCGTTTATTGATGAATGGATTGATGGTAAGTGGGAAAACGATAAATTATTTGCCTCAAGAGGCTGGATACTTGGTATCAATGTTCATATCCCTAGAGTGGCTGTTATTCTTGATATGATTGGGATGAATGATCTAATTTATGAGAAACTATCAAGCTATCAGGCTGATGTTAAAGGAGAACTTGAGATTCAACGTTTTCGTCGTGATATTCTTCAAGAAATTCAATCTAGGTTCCCACCTAATAGTCAGCATGTGATCATTCCAACAGGAAGTACTCGATATACACTTTTACTATCTGTTAACGATCAGGTACCTGAATCGAATCGTAAACGTAAGATTCAATTTCGATTGGAACAAATCCAACAGGCAATTGAATCAACTTATCCTTTTACAATGGCGGCCGGTATTGGAAGAATGTATAACACGCCAAGAGAAATTTCAAAATCTGTACAAGAATCTGAGAAAGCCTTGCTCCATTCCAGAAAGCAGAGTAATTTATTTTTCTATGATCAGCTAGGTATTGAATCTTTCTTGTATGATCTTTCACCAGAAGTGAGACTAGATTTTGTTGAGCGTATTCTCCCTTTAGAAAGAGTAGAGAAAAAAGATCAATTAATTCAAACGCTTGAAACATTTTACAAAGCAAACGGCTCCATCCAAAAAGCATCTAGTGAGTTATTTATTCATAAGAACACTCTCCAATACCGCTTAAAGAAAATCAGTGAATTGACTGGATATGACCCTCGAAACTATGAGGATGCTGTTCTTCTGCAAGTGGCTCTTGCTTTTTATAAATCAAACCCTGCGTAGACACCTTTGAGAAGGTGTCTTTTGTTATGTGTACTAAAAAGTAGATTAAATTATTGTTTGTTTTGGTTTTGTGTAACATAGAATGCTTTTGGAAGCTTTACTACACTAATAGTAGAATAACAACCGGGAGGCAGGACATATGGAAACGACAGTGAAGAAAAGCTTAGTCAATAAATTAGAGCGGCTCTACGGGGAACAACGAGCGCTTTCTGTGACATCAGAAGTAATGGAGTTAATTCAAACATATAAGCAGAAGCAAATCGAGCCTGAGAAAAAATGGGTGGATGAAAAAGATATTATGATGATCACATATGGTGATTCTATTAAAGAGGAGGGAGAGGCCCCTCTCAAAACGCTTCGAGAATTTTTATCTGATCACCTTACAAATGAAATTAATGCGGTGCATATTCTTCCTTTTTATCCTTATTCGAGTGATGATGGCTTTTCTGTAATGGACTATAGAACGATAAATGAAGAGCTTGGCAGCTGGGATGATATTCGAGCGCTTTCTCATCAATCAGACTTAATGTTTGACGCGGTTATTAACCATATTTCAAGTAAAAGCAAATGGTTTAAAGAGTATTTGAAAGGAAACGAGGCGTATCAGGATTACTTCGTTGAAGCGGATCCTAAGGCAGACTATAGCAAAGTGACGCGTCCTCGCGCGCTTCCTCTTTTAACAAAAGTTGAAACGAGTAATGGAGAAAAGCACATTTGGACAACGTTTAGTGAAGATCAAATTGATTTAAATTATGAGAGTGATCGTGTGCTTCTCGAAGTACTTGATATTCTTCTCACTTATGTTGAGAAAGGAGCACGTTTTTTACGATTAGATGCGATAGGCTTTATGTGGAAGAAGCTCGGCACAACATCAATTCACCTGGAAGAAACACATTTGCTAGTACAGGTTATGAGAGAAGTGCTTGAGGAAGCGGCACCAGGCACGATCGTTATTACAGAGACCAACGTTCCTCATAAAGATAACATCAGTTATTTTGGAAACGGTTCAAATGAAGCACACCTTGTTTATCAATTCCCTTTACCTCCATTAACGCTTCATTCGTTTCAAACAGGAGAGGCATCGGAGTTAACGCAGTGGGCAAAATCCCTTGAACCGACTACAGATTCAACGACGTATTTTAACTTTCTTGCTTCTCATGATGGAATAGGAGTTCGACCAGTAGAAGGGATCCTAACACCGTCTGAAGTGGAGAGAATGGCAGATAAAGTACAAACCAATGGTGGATACGTATCTTATAAAGATAATGGAGACGGTACTAAGAGCCCGTATGAATTGAACATCAATTATTTGGATGCGATTTCAACTAACGGGGAATCGGTTGAGAAGAAAGCAAAGCGTTTTATTGCAGCTCAATCTGTACTTCTTTCATTGATGGGTGTTCCTGGCATTTACGTTCATAGTTTACTAGGGTCTCAAAACGATCTGGAAGGCGTTAAAGAAACAGGACGTTATCGTTCCATTAATCGCGAGAAGCTAACAAGATCAAGTCTTGAAGAAGAGCTTCAAACAGAAGGAAGTTTGCGGAATCTAGTTTTCAATGATCTTAAGGCACTTATCAGTATTCGCAAATCAACTAAAGCGTTTCACCCAAATGCATCTCAACAAGTTTTGGAAATGGATCGTCGCGTATTCTCTGTTGTTCGAACGAATGAGCAAACGGGAGACAGAGTGGTAGCAATAATCAATGTTTCAGACGAAACCGTTCCGGTTCAACAAGAAACATTTGATTCTTACGTTAAGGGTACCGCTCACGATCTTATTTCCGATCGTAAAATCTCTTCAGATATAACGTTATCTCCTTATGAAGTGATTTGGTTGCACTCAACATTGGAGGTGAGTTCATGAGAATCGTGATAGCTCCTGATTCTTTTAAAGGGTCTATGAGCAGTCTTACCGCGGCTCAAGCGATTAATCGTGGGATAAAGGAAGTGTTTCCTGATGCCGAGACGATTCTCGTTCCGATGGCTGATGGAGGAGAAGGGACTGTTGAAGCCCTAGCGACTATTCTTAATGGACAAGAGGTCGCGGTTGATGGCATCAGCGATCCCCTGGGTCGCCCGATCAGAGCGACATATAGTTGGGTGGAATCAACATCTACAGCGATTATTGAAACAGCCTCTGCATCAGGTCTTCCGCTGCTTAAAGAAAGTGAACTCGATCCAGATCAAGCGTCTACTTATGGAACAGGAGAGTTAATCAAACACGCTCTGGATAAGAAAGCACGAAAAATCATACTCGGTTTGGGGGGGAGCGCAACTGTAGACGCAGGAACGGGCTGTTTTGAAGCGTTAGGCGTTCAGTTTCGCGATCAGAGCGGCGAGAGAATAAAAGCTACTGGAGCTAAACTGGCTCATATTTCTTCTATCGATCTGACCTTATTAGATTCTCGTCTAAAAGATGTGGAAATTGTCGTAGCGTCTGACGTAACGAATCCTTTACTTGGGGAGGAAGGCGCTATTTCTGTGTTCGGACCACAAAAAGGTGTTAGTGATATTACTAGATTTGAAGCTGGAATGAACAATTATGCAAGTAGAGTGAGTGAAAAAATCGGTATGAATTTGGAGAATAGCGAGGGGAGCGGAGCAGCTGGCGGGTTTGGTTTTAGCTTACTAGCTTTCTTAGATCCCATTTTTATGAGCGGATTCTCTTTAATAGCTGAGCATAGCTGTCTTAAAGAACAAATGAAGTCGAGTCACTTGGTGATTACAGGCGAAGGAAAATTAGATTCCCAAACGTTATATGGGAAAGTGCCTTCAGGTATTTCTGAGCTAGCTAAATCTGTTAACGTTCCTGCAATCGCTTTCGCTGGAACTTCAACGATTTTAGAAGATAAAGAGAAGGGCATTATGACCGTTCTACCTATTATTGATGAACCAATGGAATTGAAGGAAGCGATAAGACGAGGACCTGATTTATTATATCGTGCCAGCAAACGCTTTATGACGCTATACCAATGGATTAGTGAAGAAAAGGGGGAATAAAAGATGAGTCAATTTACGATGCTTGATTACATTGTGCTTGTAGTTTATATTCTGGGGATTGCATGGTTTGGAGCGCGTTTTGGTAAAAAGCAAAACACGACAAAAGACTATTTTCTTGGAGGCAGAAGCATCCCATGGTGGGCTATTGGACTTTCAGTTATGGCGACACAAGCGAGTGCGATTACTTTTATAGGTGCTCCTGGTTGGGGGTATGAAGGCGGGCTAGAGCGAATTAATACGTTTATTAACGTACCTCTTGCAATGGCTTTTCTTATCGCAACAATTGTCCCCTTTTTCTATCGAGCAGAAGTTTATACGGCTTATGAGTATTTGGAGAGACGTTTTGGAGCGGGGACACGAACATTGTCGGCTGCCCTCTTTCTAGTAGCTCGAGGACTAGCGACAGGTGTTGTTCTTTATGCACCAGCATTAGTATTATCAGTTGTAACAGGATGGGACATTAAGCTAACGATTATTCTAATGGCTGTGATCGCAGTATCTTATACGGTGCTTGGTGGGATCAGTGCGGTTATCTGGACTGACGTCATTCAAATGTTTGTCTTATGGTTAGGAGCTGCGATTAGTATCGTTGTTATTCTAGTGAAAGTTCCGGGCGGTATGAGTAGTATTCTTACCAGCGCTTCAGACGCTGGTATGCTTCAATCACTCAATTTCTCGTTTGATCTTTCCGTTGAATACAGCGTTTGGGCAGGTGTGATTGGCGGTTTCTTCCTTCATGCAGCTTACTTTGGAACAGATCAAAGTCAAATTCAGCGTGTTTTAACAAGTAAGTCAATACGCGAAAGTAAGCTTTCACTCGTTCTAAGCGGCGTTCTTTTAATTCCGCAAATGCTACTTTTCCTTTTTATCGGTATTCTTTTGTTTGCATTCTACCAAACGTTTGGTGATCCAAATATTGATAACTTGAATGAGCTATTTCCACTATTCGTTGTGAATCAGTTACCGGCAGGAATATCGGGTCTGATCATTGCAGGAGTTTTCGCAGCTGCTATGTCTAGCTTAGACTCAGCTCTTAATTCATTGTCAGCCGTGTCAATTCGTGATTTCTATGGTCAATTTGTGAAGAAGAACGCATCGGATGAGCATTATCTAAAAGCTTCTCGTTGGGCAACGATTTTTTGGGGAATTTACGCAACAATTTTCGCTTTCTTTGCCGCTAATCTTGGCCCGGTTATTGAAGCAGTAAATAAGATCGGCTCTTATTTCTATGGTGCACTTTTGGGCGTGTTTATCCTTGCTATATTTACAAAACGTACAAATGGAGTAGGTGCTGTGACTGGTATTATAGCCGGGATGCTGTCCGTTTGGGGCGTCACACAGTTTGCGGAAGTATCATGGTTATACAATAATTTCGTCGGAGCGATTATTTCAGTAGGAGTTGGATATGTTGTTAGCTTTATTGGTGAAAAACCTAAAGCCGAGAAGCTAGCAGGGCTAACACTGTTCGACCTAGATGACGACATACAAGAAGTATTAAAAGCACGTTCGGAAGCTGCAACGTCTCTAAGTGATGAAGAAATTGAAGAAGAACGTCGTACATCAAGATGGCCGCTATATTTAATTGGGTATTTCGTTGTTGTTATGATTGTCCTTTATCTAATAGGGTTGATCTAGAGAGGGGTTATCAAGAAGATGACTTATTATATCGAACCTACAATTAATCGGCAGAAAGCATTGAAAGCTATGAAGCAATATACTTCGAGTTTTCTGCTGCGCATCGTTGAGAATAAAAAAAAGATTGAATCGAGTGAACTCGTCTATCTCCCTTTTTGGATGTATGAGTATCATCTGGAAACTACCTCATTAAAAGAAGAAATTAATGGGAGAATAGCGATTGAATCGATCTCTGAGCAAGCTGCTATTCTACCAGTTGATTATCCTCTTCAAGAAGGAGAAGTTCCTGGAGAAATTTTTGCTCATTGTCCTCCAAATCCAGAAAAGGCAAAACATGCGCTATATTGGGAAGCGTTTGGAAAAGAAAAAAAGAGAAAGCAGATTAGCATTTCTTTGGAAAATCCATCACAGCTCTATTTGCCCTATTGGGTAGGTTATATTAAAGGGAATAGAAGAGAAGTCTATATGGTTGATGGCGTAACGGGAAAAGTTGATTTACCTATGAAAGACTCTTTCCTCCATCACTTAAAAAATCAATTGAAGCACAGCTCGATATGAGCTGTGCTTTTTTAATTTTGGATAGCTATTATCTTAAATGTGCAAAATTATGAATTTTTTCGAAATGGATTGTCTAAATATTCCTGAAGTAGGGAAAGGGATAGAATAGTGCATCAAATTACGAAGGCTCTTTTCAAAAGGTTTTTTCTAAAAGAATGTTGTTTTTGAAACGATTTTTGTATAAAAAACCACACTTCGCTAATTTCCGCTATAGCAACAATGTCTACGAAAAGAGCTTTTTTTGAAAGCGGTTTTCTGAAAAAACGATACTTAGCTGACTGGAGCAGAAATCAACTACTATTATAATTCTATCAATGGTTACAAAAATAGCTTATACAAAAAAGGGTGATGTGATTTGCAGGGATCAATTCAGGTCGTGATTAATGGTAAAAGTGTAGCAGTGTCTAAGGAACAAAGTGTATTGCAAGCGTTAAATGAACAAAATTTAGATTTACCAAGTGTTTGTTATCACCCTAGTCTTGGTGCGATTGAAACGTGTGATACGTGTATGGTGGAAGTTAATGGAGAGATCGTGAGAGGTTGCTCAACTACCCTTTCGAACGGTGACAACATTAACTCGACAGCTTCTCATGTGAAGCAAGCGCAAGACATTGCGATGGATCGCATTCTTTACAATCACGAACTTTATTGTACAGTCTGTGATTACAATAATGGAACGTGTGAAGTACATAACACAGTCAAAGAGATGAAAAAGAATCATCAAAGTATCCCATTTGAAGCAAAGCCAGAATCCGTTGATAACTCTAACCCCTGGTATCGCTATGATCCTGATCAGTGTATTCTATGCGGTCGATGTGTAGAAGCTTGTCAGGACGTGCAGGTAACGGAGACACTAACAATTGATTGGGAACGAGAGCGTCCACGCGTCATTTGGGACAATGACGTTGATATTAATGAATCATCGTGCGTTTCTTGTGGACACTGTTCAACCGTATGTCCATGTAACGCAATGATGGAGAAAGGCATGGAGGGTGAAACAGGGTTTCTAACAGGAATTCAACAGGATACCCTTCGTCCGATGATTGAACTGACGAAAAACGTAGAAACTGGATATGATTCTATTCTTGCTATTTCAGATATGGAATCTGCTATGAGAGAAAATGAAATTAAGAAAACAAAAACCGTTTGTACGTATTGTGGCGTAGGATGTAGTTTCGATGTATGGACAAAAGGAAGAGATATTCTTAAAGTAGAGCCGCAAGTGGAAGCGCCAGCAAATGGGATCTCAACGTGTGTGAAAGGTAAATTTGGTTGGGATTACGTAAACAGTGAAGAACGCCTAACAAAACCATTAATTCGAGAAGGCGATACGTTTAGAGAAGCGGAATGGGATGAAGCGCTTAAGCTAATTAGTAGCAAGTTCACAGAAGTTAAAGAAGATCATGGTGCAAATGCGCTTTCTTTCATTAGCTCTTCCAAATGTACAAATGAGGAATCTTATTTAATGCAGAAGCTTGGTAGAAGCATTATTGGTACAAACAATATTGATAACTGCTCACGTTATTGTCAGACTCCTGCAACGGTAGGTTTGTTTAGAACAGTTGGTCATGGTGGTGACGCTGGATCGATTAAAGATATCGAAATGTCTGAACTTGTTATTGTCATCGGTTCAAATACGTCTGAATCTCACCCTGTTCTATCAACACGAGTGAAAAGCTCCCATAAACTTCACGGTCAAAAGCTCATTGTATCTGATTTGAGAAAGCATGAAATGGCAGAACGATCTGATCTATTTATCCGTCCATCTTCTGGAACAGATCTTATCTGGCTTTCAGCTGTTACAAAGTACATCATCGATCAAGGCTGGGCTGATGAAGCTTTCTTGAAGTATCGTGTAAATGGTCTTGATGATTATATTGCAAGTCTTGATCAGTACACCATGAGCTATGCATCAGAAGTAACTGGAATCGATGAAGCGGAGTTAATTCGCATCGCTGAAATGATTCATGAAGCAAAAACAACAGTTGCGCTCTGGGCAATGGGTGTTACACAGCATAGCGGTGGTGCAGATACGAGTACCGCGATTTCGAATTTGCTTCTTGTAACAGGAAACTACGGTAAACCTGGTACAGGTGCATACCCGCTTCGTGGACATAACAATGTTCAAGGAGCAAGTGACTTCGGCAGTATGCCAGATAAAATGCCTGGGTATGAGAATGTAATGGATGAGAAGGTTCGTGACAAGTATGAAAAAGCCTGGGGTACGCCATTACCACAAGAGCCTGGTTTAAATAATCATGAAATGGTTGAGCATATTCATGAAGGCAAGCTGAAAGCGATGTACTTAAAAGGGGAAGACATGGGGATTGTTGACTCCAATATGAACCATGTGCATAAAGCGTTTGAGAAACTAGACTTCTTTGTCGTGCAGGATCTATTCCTCACTAAGACGGCTGAATTCGCAGATGTTGTTCTTCCAGCGAGCCCAAGTCTTGAGAAAGAAGGAACGTTTACGAATACAGAACGCCGTTTCCAGCGCCTCTATCAAGCTCTTGAACCGCTTGGCGATTCGAAGCCAGACTGGCAGATTATTATGGAGATTGCGAATGAAATGGGAGCAGGTTGGGATTATTCTCATCCTAGTGAGATCATGGCAGAAGCCGTTCAGCTTGCCGATATGTTTGCAGGCGTCTCTTATGATCGTCTTGAAGGGTATAACAGTCAACAGTGGCCGGTAGCAGCCGATGGGACAGATTCTCCACTTCTATTTGAAGATGAGTTCCCGTTCCCTGATGGCAAAGCGCGACTCTTTCCTGTTGAATGGACACAGCCGCTTCAGTATGACGACGAATACGATCTTCACATTAACAATGGTCGACTGCTCGAGCATTTTCATGAAGGCAATATGACATATAAGAATAAAGGAATTAAATCAAAGACGCCGAGTACATTTGTCGAGGTATCACCAGAACTAGCTGATGAGCGGGGCCTTACTGATGGAACACTTGTAAGGCTAACTTCGCCTTATGGTGCTGTGAAAATCAAGTGTCTCGTAACGGATCGTGTTCAAGGAAAAGAAGTCTACATTCCCCTCAATGATACAGACGATGCAGCGGTCAATTTATTAACGAGTAGTCGAGCGGATAAAGATACAGATACACCAGTTTATAAAGAAGTAAAAGCAAAGATGGAGATCTTGAAAGATCGAGGAACTTCTCCACTTCCTAAGGTTAATCATCGTTACGGTAATCCGCAGCCACAAAAAGGCGTGATGGTTGAGCGGAAATGGGCACGAAAAGACTATATTTTCCCTGGAGATATGGTAACCAAGGAGGCAAACTCATATGGCAAAAGCCATTAAGCAGATTAGACGGATCGAAGTTACTGAAGAGGAAAAACGGGCGAATGACTTACGCGAAATCGAAGATGCTTTGCTTGAAAATAAAGATGCACTTCTTGAGACGCTTCAAGTTGTTGGTGGGATGAAGGAGAGGGGTATTCTATCTCTCCTTAACGGTTTGTTTGGAGAAGGAGATCGAGTTCTAAAAGTACTTGTTGATTTGTTGAACCAACCTGAAAATACAGCAGCCTTAAAGAATATGCTTCTGTTAGTTGGAACCATGGGAAACATTAATGTTAAGGAGCTTGAGCCTCTACTATTAAAAATTAACTCTGGAATTGAAAATGTTGCAGAGCACGGAGAAGATACTAAGAAAACAGGATACTTAGATTTGCTACGAACTTTAAAAGATCCTGAAGTGAATCGTTCTCTAACAATCCTCATTACGTTTCTTAAGGGAATGGGGAAGGATACTGAAAACGAAGGACAGCTTAAAGATTAAATCAATACGTTTAACTAAAGTCCCGCTTAGCGGGACTTTTTTAAATGGAATCGATTAAAAATCATATAAAGAAGTGCTGCTAGAAGAATCCCTAATGTGTCTGGAATAAACACATCTATCAAATGCCCCGTTCTCCCTTTCACTAAGCTTTGATGAAATTCATCAAACAATGCATATCCAAATCCCGAAAGAGATCCTAGCAGTAAGGATGGATGTCGTCCTCTTTCCTTAAAGCCCATCACACAGAGAAGCGTAAGAAGACCAAATGATACGACATGCGCCGCTTTTCTAATAAAAAACTCTACGTACTGATACGGTTCTGAAGGTGTAACGAGCGAACCGTCATACGTAAACTCAACCTGCGGTAAGTCTTCTTGAGATAGAGTAACGTAATCTTTAAAAAATGGTTTCATATCCTGCTGTTGATAAGGTGTATGGGATGAAATAAAGAGAATTCCCATCATCATAACTGAGAGGATGGACCATTTCCAATTCTTAATCATCGTAATGGTGATCAACACACTTTCTTTCCTAATTCTAAATCAGTTTAGTCACAATCATATCGAAATTTGTGCATAATAGGTAGTGGATGTTTAGAGAAATGTTAAAGTATTGTTTGAAAATAGTGAATGTGCTCTTTACTAGGTAGAAACTTTTTATAATAGGAATAGATGAAAACGAAGGGAGATTTTCGATGCGCATTTCTGTAATCGGAACCGGTTATGTAGGACTTGTGACTGGAGTTAGTTTGGCTGAAATAGGACATCACATCACCTGTATTGATATTGATGAAGCGAAAGTAGCGATGATGGCAAGTGGAATATCTCCTATTTATGAACCGGAATTGGAACATCTGATGGAGAAGAATATTCAATCAGGACACCTGTCTTTTACAACCGAGCTTCATTTCTCTTCAGCAGATGTCATTTATATCGCGGTTGGTACACCACAACTTCCAGATGGAACGTCAGATTTGCAGTATATTGAACAAGCTTCACAAGTTATTGCACGCTCGCTCACGAAAGACACAATTGTGGTCACCAAAAGTACTGTGCCAGTAGGAACAAATCATTGGATTAAAACACTCATTGAAGAAGCAGCACCTGAGGAGATTAAGGTTACGATTGTTTCGAATCCGGAATTTTTGAGAGAAGGTTCTGCGGTTTATGATACGTTCAACGGAGACCGCATCGTGATTGGTACCGAAAACAACCAAGGGAGAGAAATTCTAGACGATATTAATGCTTCATTTGGTCTCCCTATCTATCACACAGATCTGAAAAGTGCTGAAATGATTAAATATGCTTCCAATGCTTTTCTTGCGACCAAAATTAGCTTTATTAACGAAATTTCTGCCATCTGTGAAAAAGTAGGTGCAAATGTTGAAGATGTTGCTTTGGGAATGGGAAAAGATAACCGAATTGGGGACAAATTTCTAAATGCGGGAATCGGCTATGGAGGTTCGTGTTTCCCTAAAGATACGAATGCATTGGTTCAAATCGCAGGAAATAACGAGCATGACTTTAAGCTCCTTAAATCAGTGATAGAAGTAAACAATTCGCAACGAATGAAATTAGTTGAAAGAGCTAGAGAGGCGGTAGGTGATCTAAGTGGTAAGCGAATTTCGCTACTTGGTCTTTCATTTAAACCAAACACAGACGATATGCGAGAAGCTGCTTCCATTCCAATTGCACAAGAACTTGTGAACCAGGGTGCTGATGTAGTAGGTTATGACCCTATTGCAATTCCCAATGCCAGATCGTTTCTACCAGAAGAAGTTCAATTCAAAGAAACGATTGAAGAAACTTTACGCGGAGCAGATGTTGCTCTGATCATTACAGAATGGGAGGTCATTAAGTCAATCGATCTCATAACATACACAACTCTTATGACATCACCTATCGTGATTGATGGAAGGAACTGTTATTCATTAGACGAAGTGAGAAGGCACCCCATTCATTACATTTCGATTGGACGACCTGAAGTCCAAAATCGGTTTGTAGGAAACTCACTGAATACGAGATGAGATAAAAAAGCAGGTAATCCCTGCTTTTTTCTTTTAGACTGTTTTCGTAGTGATAGTTAGAGTAGTGGTAGTGGTTGATTTCCGCTCCAGGATGCTCGCTTTCCGCGGGGCGGGCGGTGAGCCTCCTCGTCGCTTACGCTCCTGCGGGGTCTCACCTGTCCCGCTAGTCCCGCAGGAGTCGAGCATCCTTCCGCTCCAATCATCTATATGTGGTTCTTTATTCCATAATTATTTCAAAAGAAACAATCTTTCAGAAAAGAGCCTTATATTCACATAACCCTTTATAAAGATAAAATGGTTCGTACGTCACACTGACTAGTACGTTTTACTCATTAATTCAGAATATTAGTACTTGAATTAATCCTTCAGTCTGGTAAAATATGTTTGTTGACTTAGGAATTGCATTCTATTAGTTACAAGTGAAGAAGAATGCCACCGAATGGAGTGGGAGTATGGTAGAGAAAACGTGTGAAAAATGTAAAAAGCCTTCTTATAGCAGCAACTATCAAGGAGAGTGGATTTGTCCGTATTGTGGAGTTGATATGACAAACATTCCTGTAAACAATGAAGATTATATGAATGAGCAAGTGATGAAGAAATAAAACGTGAGAAGCGATATGCGCTTCTTTTTTTGTTGACTATGTTAGCGCATACTGTTGATTTCTCGATTTTTGGCTCATTCGAGTGAAACATCAGTTTCACTCGCCTTTCAGCTCTGCTGAAAGGTCGCCCTTTGGTGACCAATCGTCTGAGCAAATGAATTTGCTCGAAGCGATTGGTCACCAAAGGGCGTAAATGAGCCAAAAATCAACACTGTCCAGTAACATAGGCTTTTTGTTAAATCTTGCTATTGCTACAATCTTGTTACCACTCTAAAATAGAGATAGTCAAAAGAAAAGGAACGTGGAGAATGGGAGAAATTATTAAGTTTATCGTTGCCATCGTCAATGAACTTCATGACATCGTCATCACGATTATGTATGGGCTTGGGTTCAACGTAACCGATAAGCAACTGCATTTCTGGGTTATCGGCTTACTCGGAATGGGTGGATTCATTGTTGTTCAACTACTGTTTCGCGTTCTCGCAAAATGGAGTATTACAGCCATTTCATTTATCTATTCAATAACGGTACTCTTAGTGGTCGTATTTGCAATCGAAATTCAGCAGAAGATTACAGGTAGAGGTAATATGGAATTCGCCGATGCAGTCATTGGAATTCAAGGGTTTATTGTCCTGTTCCTAGTGTATCTAGTCATACGTCTTCTACTCGTTTGGAGTAAAAAGTTGACGAACTCGTTTACTAATAAGCACAATCATACCAAATAGCATTTATAAAGGAAGGTCCTTATTCGGGCTTTCTTTTTTTGTTGTGATGAAAGAATATGGACAAAAAAGGATTGGTTGCATCTTGCGTAGAAGTAAGAGTAGAAGTAAGAAGTGTAAATATTCGGATTTTTACTCGAGGTAATGTATTTCATGATAGTAAAAGAGGAGAGCCGTTTAAGCTCTCCATTCGTTATCTTTAATAGGTCATTTGAGTGAGGAATGCAATAACTGCTCCAATCATAATTGCTGTAACAGGTAAAAGAAGATAAATCATCTTCTCTTTGCGTTCTCTTTTATATTGAATTTCTTCTGGTGTTAACCATGAACCTTTCATGTCATATCCCCCTGGTTTTTTGCATCGATCGCAGTGGAGGCCGTATTCGGCAACTGGCTGACTTTCGGTCTTTCGGTCCGCTAAGTCCCTTTAGCTTTGCGTCATCACTTTTCAATGATTTTGCCATTCTCGTACGATTTGCATAGTAGTTGTTTTAGAATAAAGGTCATCAATAAGTAGAAATTGTCGAAAAATGACTTCTTTTATTAGTATAGCGTATTTTTGTGGGGGTGTATATTGGGAAAATGCATTTAATATGATTTGTAATATTAAGGTTTTGTAAACAATGTTTCCCAATATCTAACGTCAATTGAAATGAGGTGTAGGTATGTCTGATCTTTATGAGCGATATGTAGTGAATCATCCATATACTGGTGTGGATCTTCATACAAAAGGATGGGAGCAAGAAGCTGCACTGCGCATGTTATTAAATAACCTTCATGAGAATGTTGCAGAACGACCAGAGGATCTTGTTGTCTACGGAGGAATAGGGAAAGCTGCTCGTAATTGGCAAGCGTTTGAGAACATCGTTCAATCTCTGAAAAGACTTGAATCAAACGAAACGCTACTCATTCAATCAGGGAAACCTGTAGCCATTTTTCGTACACACTCACAGGCTCCGAGAGTACTGATAGCGAATTCCAATCTTGTACCTTCACGTGCAACTTGGGACCATTTTCACGAATTAGATCGCAAAGGTCTCATGATGTACGGGCAAATGACGGCAGGAAGCTGGATCTATATCGGGAGTCAAGGTATCGTGCAAGGAACGTACGAAACGTTTGCAGAATGTGCTAGACAGCATTTCAGTGGGACACTGAAAGGTACGCTTACAGTAACTTCTGGACTTGGTGGCATGGGTGGGGCGCAACCATTAGCGGTTTCTCTGAACGAAGGGGTTAGCCTTTGTATTGAAGCCGATCCACAACGGATTCAAAAAAGAATTGAGACTCACTATCTTGATCGAATGATTGAAGATATAGATGAGGCGATACGGGAAGTAAATGAGGCGAAATTGGCTGGGATTCCTTTATCAATTGGCGTTCCTGGTAATGCAGCAGATTTGCTTCCGGAACTACTGAGAAAAGGTGTCGTACCTGACATCGTAACCGATCAAACGTCTGCTCACGATCCACTTAACGGGTATATTCCATCAGGTTTTACAGTGGAAGAAGCAGAGCGTTTAAGAAGCGTTTCACCAGATGAATATTGTAAACGTTCAACGGAGAGCATGGCGATTCATGTAAAGACAATGCTTGAGATGCAGGATAAAGGCTCAATCGCTTTTGATTACGGAAATAATATTCGCCAAGTTGCGTATGATCAAGGCGTTATGAACGCTTTTTCAATAAAAGGTTTTGTACCTGAATACATTCGACCGCAGTTTTGTGAAGGCAAAGGACCATTCCGCTGGGTCGCGCTTTCTGGTGACGAAGAAGATATTCGGAAAATTGATGAGCGAATGCTGAAGGAATTTAAAGATAATAAGCATCTCTGTCATTGGATTAAGATGGCGCAGAATAAAATTGCATTTCAAGGACTTCCAGCTAGAATCTGCTGGCTTGGCTATGGAGAACGAGCTAGATTTGGAACGATTATTAACGAGATGGTTGCTTCAGGAGAATTAGCAGCTCCAATCGTCATTGGTCGTGATCACCTCGATGCTGGATCAGTAGCATCACCAAACCGAGAAACAGAAAATATGCTTGATGGAAGCGATGCGATAGCCGACTGGCCTATCTTAAACGCACTCGTTAATGCAGTAGGTGGTGCTAGCTGGATCTCATTTCATCATGGAGGTGGAGTTGGGATGGGATACTCGCTACATGCGGGTATGGTCATTGTAGCGGATGGGACGAAGTCTGCAGAAGAGAGGTTAAGTCGAGTATTAACGACAGATCCCGGAATGGGTGTCGTCCGACATGCGGATGCTGGCTATCCAACAGCAATTAAGTTTGCCCGTGACAATGGGATTGATATGCCATCGCTTGATTAGGGAGGGAGTCACATGAAACCAATTTTCCTACAAAATGCGAGTGAGTTGATTACCCTTAAAGGACTTTCTAATGCTCCTTTAGTTAAACCAGTTGAATCTGATCTATCGATTATTCAAAACGGGAGTGTTCTGATTGATAATGGAACAATTCTAGCGGTCGGCCAAACAACTGAATTGAAAGAAATGTATCCCGAAAAGACGAGTGCAGCAGATGTAATTGACGCAAGCGGATCGCTCGTAACACCAGGGTTCGTCGAACCTCATACGCATCTTGTGTTCGCTGGCTCTAGGGAAAAGGAATTTGTGATGAGGTTAAAAGGTGCTTCGTACATGGACATCATGAACGCTGGTGGAGGAATCTATGCGACGACTGAGCAGACAAGGCTAGCTAGTCATCAACAATTATATACTCAAAGCTTTGAGCGTCTTGATCGGTTAATGAAACAGGGTGTAACGACGGTCGAGGCTAAAAGTGGTTATGGGCTAGATCTTGAAAATGAGAAAAAGCAGCTTGAAGTGGCTCGGGAATTAAATCAAAAACACGCTCTAGATCTTGTTAGTACATTTATGGGAGCCCATGCTGTTCCATCCTTTTACAAACAAAATCCAGATGAGTTTATTGCTTATTTAATAAACGACGTATTGCCGGTCATTGCAAAGGAAGGGTTAGCTGAATTCAACGATGTTTTTTGTGAGAACGGCGTCTTTACAGTTGAACAATCACGACGTGTGTTAGAAGCTGGAAAACGACTTGGTCTCTCTCCCAAAATTCATGCGGATGAGTTGGAGTCATATGGTGGAGCGGAGCTTGCGGCAGAGCTCGAAGCTGTTTCTGCCGATCATTTATTGTGCGCTTCTGATAAAGGAATCGATCAAATGGCTGCGGCGGGAGTAGTAGCTGTTTTACTTCCTGGGACAGCCTTCTTTCTACAGAAAAAGATGGCGAATGCGAGGAAAATGATTGATCGCGGTGTACCTTTAGCTCTTTCAACTGACTGTAACCCTGGTTCCTCACCAACCGTTTCAACAGCTCTCATGATGAATTTTGGTTGTTTGCAAATGGGAATGACGCCTGCTGAAGTTCTTGTAGCAGTAACCATTAATGCTGCACATGCGATTAATAGAGGAAGTCTAATTGGAAGTATTGAGGTAGGGAAAAAAGCAGATCTTCTTCTATTTTCGGTCCCAACTCATCATCATCTTCATTATCATTTTGGAGAAAATCATGTAAAAAGTGTTATTAAGAATGGAGTCGTACGAGTTAAAGAAGGGATGTTGATATGAGTCAGTATCCTTATCCAATGCTGGATCGACCGTTTGCTGTTTTTCGAAAAAATGATAAAAAAAAGGAAAAGACGGTGAATGAGTGGATTCAAACGTTACCAATGTCAGGTTACGATAACTTGGAGAACTTTGATGTTGTTCATCTTGGGATACCACTTTCACGTTCATCAATCAGTGCCTCTGCAGCCAGCGAAGCTCCTAACGCACTGAGAAACGCATGGAAATATTTCTCCACCTATCAGATTGAAACGAATATTGACCTAGCTGATATGCAAATCGTTGATTTAGGTGATGTAAAACAGTCCATTACCGATATAGCACAATCTCACCGCTCCATTAGTGAAGCGATGTATGAAATGAGAACCAACCATCCGAAGGCATTACCTGTATGCATTGGTGGGGATCATTCTATTACAGCACGTCTAATTGAGGGATGGAAACGAGCCCATCCAAAGAAGACGATCGGAATTTTGCAATTTGATACGCACTTTGATTTGCGACCGCTTGATCAGGGACCTTCGAATGGCACACCGATGCGTTTTTTAATTGAAGAAGGAATTGTAGACGGAAAACACATTCATACTCTTGGTCTACACGGGTTTTTCAATAGTCGGTCACTGAAAGAGTATGCTGATTCAGCTGGTGTTACGTATCGCACGATGAACGAAATGCGAAGAAATGGCATTTCAAGAACGGTGAAAGAATCGCTCGAAGTGCTAAGTCAGAACGTTGATGCTATTTATATAACGGTAGATATGGATGTACTGGATACGGCATATGCGCCTGGTGCTCCAGCGTCAACACCAGGTGGAATGAGGACAGACGAGCTCTTTGAGGCTGTATTTCTTGCAGGTCAAGCACCCAAAACTTCCGCAATGGATCTTGTATGTCTTGATCCGCGATTAGATGTGAGGGAAGCAACTGTAAAAGCAGGTGTACACGTGATGCTTTGTTTTCTTACAGGATATTGGGATCGAAAGAGAAGAGGACGATAGGCAAATAGCCTTTCGTCCTCTTAAGCGTTAAGGAGTCGACTTTTCCTGTATTGACAACTCACGCTCTATAATGGATAAAAGCAAGTGGCGTTCGTTTACTTGAAGGTTTCGACCAAGCTTCGTTTCAAATTCATAAACCAATTCTCTGTAGCGTGATTCAGAAGATGACGTAAGGTGAATGATTGATTGTTCCATAAATCTCTCCCCCTTAATTTATGAATGAACTTCCACTATCAAAGCCAATTCGTGTAAGGAGTTATGTTTATGGGTGTACTTAACAGAAAATTCAGATATTTTAATGTTGCACATGAAAGTGCAAAGTAAGTTCAAACTAAGGTGTGAAGGGAGGTCGTTTTTTATGAAGAAACGTAAAGCTCAACCACATGCAGCAATAACAAACAATCAAACTCCTGTAGAAAGTCTTCCTAATCCTGAATCAGAATATAAGCGAAGCAAACATAAAGAAGTAACAGCTCCTAAATTAGAGCAGTAAGTGTGTGTTAAATACCTTGATTCGCAATGATCGCAATTAAAACACCTAGTATGATTGAAAAGATCGGAATGGCAAGGAAAAGCATTTTTTCCTTGCGTTTTTTCTGGAATTGGATCTCTTCAGGTGTTCGCCAGTTTTTATTCATATTATCTTGCCCCTCCGTCTTAGCGTAGTCTCTTTGCACCTGTTATTGTTTGATATAATAACGGGAAAAGTAATTTAGACTTTTATTTTTATTATCGGCTACATCCAAGTCTGAAAATAGGTCTTTTTGTCGAAACATGAAAAATAATCTTTATGTCCTGAATTTATTCAAAATAATGGTAGTACATAGAGTCATTTGTCATAGGAGAGTGGACTAATGCCTGTTATTTATCTTGAAACCTTTATAGAAGCCCCAATTGAGACATGCTTTAATTATGCTAGAAACGTTGAAGCACATGTAAAAAGTACTGAACAAACAAAAGAACGAGCAGTTGGAGGGGTAACAACTGGCTTAATGGAAAATGGTGATTCCGTCACATGGGAAGCTACACATTTTGGAATAAAGCAGCGTTTAACTGCTGAGATTACCGCTATGCATAAACCTGATTGGTTTATTGATGAAATGGTCTCTGGTGCTTTTAAGTCTTTTGTACATACACACCGGTTCGAGGATATGGGGCAAGTGACCCTTATGATTGATCAATTTATTTACAAAGCGCCATTTGGCGTAGTAGGGTCCATAGCTAATGTTTTGTTTTTAAAGAAATACATGAAAGGACTGTTAGAAAAAAGAGCGCTTCAGTTAAAAAGCATGGCTGAAAACCGTTGAATAGCACTCCTCCTTTTAGGCAATACTTGAATTGCTTTGAAAGGAGGGGTTCTGATGAGCGTATCGATGTTCGTGACAGTAATGGTAAGGTGCTGGCTATGTCTAGGGTTATTTCTAGCGTCTGTAGCCATGCTCACGTTAGTTGGACATGAGCCATCCCCTTTCTTGGTGAAGGTGTTTACATCAGTTGTCAAAGCAAAGGAATTCCAATATGGTCCACTGACCCTTAGTGTGATCAACAATGGGGAGTTAGGACTAACGCATTTTATCATTCGTAAACTAGGTCATTTCTTCGTTTATAGTTTCTTAACTATCTTTCTACTCTATCTTCCTCTCACAAAATCCCCTTTCTTTAAACCAATACTTGTTTTTATGATTGTAAGCACAATTGCTGTTAGCGACGAATTTGTACAGGCTTTTATTCCAGGAAGGACGTCATTAGTAATGGATGTGGTCGTTGATCTCTTAGGAAGCTTACACAGTTTGATTTTGTATAGTGTATGGCGAAAGTGTTATTCAGTAAGGCTTTTTACTTAGAAAAATAGATACTATGCGGGTGATTTGCGCTCCAATCTGCTAATTTTGGTTTTTTTACAAAGAAAATAAGCTTCAAAAACCCTCTCCGCCATACGGAGAGGGTTTTTGAATTCTACATCAGTCGAGCAAAAGTAATACTTTTATAGTAAAAATATCCTATGTATTCGACACCGTTCATAGGTCTTCTATTTTATTTTTATAAAATCAGCAAATTGAAATCTGTTTTATGGCAAATTTATGCTAAAGTGTTAAAAAGGGAGAATATATCTAAAATTTTCTTTAATACTATTTAGGGGGAAAAGGGATTTGAAGATTTTGATGTCACTTTTGATTGGCATTCTAGCATTTTCATTGTCGATGCATGACGTTCAGGCAGCGGGGGATACGGTTTCTGTCAAACTAGTAAATTATACGAAAAATAGTAATGACTTATCATTCAATGTGTATGGTAGCTATCAAATTGAAGGTAGCGACATTGTGTTAGACAGCAATCGTTTGAATCAATATCATGTTAAGGCTGAAGGTACCAATGTAGTGCTATACATGGGCGACTCGAAGCTTAAGAATTTTGGAAGTGCGATGAAGTTAGTTCCTACAGTTACAAACGCTATGGACAGCTTTGTTGAACTTGGTGATAAGCGATACCTTGGTGAGATGGAATTCAAAGTAGAAGGAAACTACATTCGACCAATAAATACGCTTTCGATGGAAGAGTATTTAAAAGGTGTGGTTCCAAGTGAAATGCCAGCTTATTGGGGGAATAACGGTGGTATGGAAGCGTTAAAAGCTCAAGTTGTTGCAGCAAGAACGTTTGCATTACCACGAAAAGACAAATTAACAGATAGTCAATCAAGTCAGGTGTATAAAGGGTATGAGTGGTACAAAACCACGAATGAGGCCATTGATGATACAGCTGGCCAGGTTCTAAAGCACGGGGCTAACTACATAGGTGCCTTTTACTCTTCAACTAACGGCGGTATGGTTATGTCGAATACAAACTCCTGGGGAAGCACGTTAGTTCCTTATTTACAAAGTAAAGTCGATCCATACGATGAGAAAATGGTCACGAAATATGATCATTGGGAGTATACGCTCGGTAAAGAACAAATCGATTCAAGTAAACTAGATTTGAAAAAGCCGGATACATGGTGGTCAAGCGTTTCTGAACTGAGTTCAGATGTGACTGAGATTAAGAATATCAAATCTTGGCTTACTTCAAAGAGTAAAATTGCGAAGACAGATGAAATAAAAATTACGAATATCTCAAACGTGTCATTTACACTTCCACCTTTTAAATCAGATCAGGTATTAAAGGGAAGTATGACCATTGACTATTTCCTTAAAAACAAAGATGGATTTGTATTTGACTCAAAAGGTGAGTTGAAGAAACATACAATGACAATCCAGGACTCTTCTTACAATATTCGATTCATGGTCGGAACAACGATTATGAAGAGCCCATATGTAAAGAGCATCCAAGATAAAGAAGACTCTATTGTTGTTTCTGGTAGTGGATATGGTCATGGGATTGGTATGAGCCAATACGGAGCGTATCAACAGTCTAAAGAGGGCCGTTCGCACGATCAAATTCTATCATTCTATTATCCAGGTACAGAGCTAACTACTGAAGCAAGTTCAAGCCCTATGAATAGACTTGCTGGAAATAATCGTTATGAAACAAGTGTTGAGATCTCTAAAGCAGGATGGAAACAAGCTTCGAATGTTGTTGTTCTTGGTAGAGGTGACTTGTCTGTAGATGCTTTAACAGGTAGTGTACTTGCTAAAAAGCACAATGCGCCTTTGCTATTAACGAATAGTAAGGAACTTCCGTCTGTTGTGGAAGCGGAGTTAGATCGTTTAAAGCCAGAAAAAGTTTATATTCTTGGCGGACCTGCAGCTATCTCAGAAAAGGTATTTAATCAACTTTCAGCTAAAGGTTACATTGCAAAAATAGATCGAATTAGTGGAGATAACCGCTATGAAACGTCTGTTGCTGTTGCGAATGAAATTGGAAATAGCAATCAGGTATTTGTAACGACTGGAGATGGGAAATCTCCCGACGCTCTTTCCATCGCTTCTTACGCAGCATCGAAGCAAATTCCGATTATTTTAACTAACAAAGAGAAGCTTAGTGAAGATACGGCAGAATATATGACAGCATCGAATCCTGTTAAAGCGACGATTATCGGTGGTGAAAATGCAGTATCTAACGTAGTTAGGGATCAGCTTGCGACTTCTTCTATCGTTGATCGTGTAGCTGGAGCAAACCGATATGAAACAAGCTTGGAAATTGCACAAACGTTTAATTTTGAGAACAAAGGTGTCTTCTTTGCAAATGGTGATGTCTTTATTGATGCACTTCCAGGTTCACCTTTTGCAGCAGCAATGGGAGCGCCAGTTATTCTTACAAAGCAAAATACACTTACAACCGAGTTAGAGAAGTATCTTCAGTCAACGCTAAGCAGAGAGTTCTACTTCCTTGGCGGTGAGGCTGCCATTAGTAAGCCAATAGAAGAACGAGTGAGTATTTTAACTAAATAAATGAGAGGCACCTCCCATTTCAAATGAATGGGAGGTGTTTTGTGTTATTATAGAATAAATATAAAAATAGCTAAAAGTCCTTCTCGATTAGTAAAGGCTATAGAGAGATGACATTAGCGAATGAATAAGGATGTGATGTAGTGCACGAGAAGCAGGAAATTGAAATTCTTTGCGATGCTTTACGAACTTATTGGAATGAACATCCTGAGAAGAATCTCGGACATTTATTAAAGGATTTACATGATAAGTATGAAGAAAAAGAAGCATTCGAAGAAACGGAAGATCTAAATTGGCTACACTGGATGTTAGAGAATAGTAAGCAAAGAGACATCATTGAGAAGAAATACCGAAATGAAACGCAAATTAGCAATCTAGAAAAACATATACGACCTGAATTAATAGAGGTTATTAGAAGATTCGTTGACTAAAGAAAAGAGCCGGTCCCAGGGAATGGGTCCGGCTCTTGTTATCCATATAATCAAAAGGGGGGATTAAAGGGATTACTTAATGTTTCGGTTTATTGAATTGGGAGATGGGGGTAGATGAAAAAGGAAGATAAAACTAGCAGATGAGAACAAAATAGCGATCAAATCATGTAGTATGAATGAGTGAAAGGGGAGATTGAATTGGTATTGAGATTTGGAATTATGGGTACAGCGAATATTGCTAGGAAAGCAGTTATTCCTGCAATAAAAAACTCTGAACATGCTAAAGTAGTCAGTGTTGCAAGTGGTAGCGGCCGCGCAGAAGCATTTGCAGAAGAAATGGGTATTGAACGGTTCCACGATAGCTATGAAGCGATGCTTGATGATGATTCAATTGATGCAGTCTATATTCCACTGCCTAACACACTACATAAGAAATGGACAATTGAAGCAGCTAGAAAAGGAAAACATGTGTTATGTGAAAAGCCTGCTGCCATTACAGTTGAAGATGCGATGGAAATGGTACAAGCCTGTGAAGATCATGGAGTTACTTTCATGGAAGCCTTTATGTATCAATTCCATCCTCAACACGATGTTGTCAGAGACGTGATCGCTTCAGGTGAAATTGGTGATGTTAAACACATGCGTTCTACCTTCTCGTTCTTTTTAGGCGATCGACCTGAAAATATTCGTCTGAACCGAAAATTGGGCGGAGGAAGCATCTGGGATGTTGGTTGTTATTGCATCCATTCCTCTCGTAACATTCTTGGAAATGAACCGACCAAAGTATATGTAGAAGGAAACGTACCTGCAGAAATAGGTGTCGATCTATCTGCAATGGGTATTTTAACATTTGCGAACGGAGTTACTGCTTCATTCGACTGTAGCTTTGAGCGTCAAATGAGCAATACGTACGAAATACTCGGAACAAAAGGAAGCATTAAAGTTCCGCATGCCTATCGTCCAGATGCACCTGGAGCTAGCGGTATTGTTCAGGTCATAAACAGTGAAGGCGAAGTGAGAGAAGAAACGGTTGACGGGGAACAGTATACGTTAATGGTTGATCATTTCGCGCACTGTATTGCGACTGGAGAGACACCATCTTATTCAGGTGAAGCAACGGTTAACAATCTGAAAGCAATTGAAGCTTGTTATCGATCACTAGACAACAATAGCCCGATTGAAATGACATAAGGAAAGAAGCACATTGGCTTATGAGCCAATGTGCTTTTTCAGTAATTCTTTTGTTCCTTCTGAGTAAGGAGAAGAACTTGCTTCTGTTGCAATATTTTCTTCTGTAGGAGTTTCACCTTCGCCAACCCAGTGAAATGTGATATTAGAAAGTCCATGCTCTCTTGCTGTGACCGCCATCACTAGATCGCCGCTACTATCACCGAAAACATATACTTCTTCTGGTGTAGATATCTCCTCCAGAATCCACTTCGCACCAATTTTCTTAGATAAGTCTGGATGAATAACGTCTACACCGTATGTAGAAACGACGGTTTTGTTACCAGAATTCGTTGAAATAGATTCAACATCATCTGCGTAGTCGCGAAGGGCTTCGCGAGTTTTGTTTAAGTGCTCTTTGTCACCGGGATCGCCATGAACAGCTTCCACCGTACCCATCGATTCCTTCGTTTGATCCCATTGAATCAACCCGCTATAGTCGTCTTTTTGACTTACCTCATATAATTGTTCTTTAACCTCATCAGAAACGACATACTCGTTATCAAGGTTCCATGAAGAGATATCCGTGCCGCGTCCTTTAATAGCACCGTGTTCAGATACGCAATAAAGTGAAGACCAATCCAAGTCGCTTCTGAAAAGAGGAAATAAATTGTCCCCAAGCCATCCTCTTGAACGTCCTGTGACAAATGAAATAACATGTCCATCTTCCGCTAGTTTCTCAATCATGTTCACCGCATCTTGATCAGGTCTAGCATTCTCATCCGTAAGAACACCGTCAACATCAAACATATAAAATGCCATTTTAGCACGCTCCTGTCTTAGTGGTAGGCTCTTTTCGTATACAGTCTATAAGAGTGGGGTAATTTCCGCTTCAGGTGCTCGCTTTCCGCGGGGCGGGACACTTGAGCCTCCTCGTCGCTAACGCTCCTGCGGGGTCTCACCTGTCTCGCTAGTCCCGCATGAGTCGAGCACCTTCCTCTCCAATTTGCTAAGTGTGGTTTTTATATTAAATTCTTTCAAAAGCAATAATCTTTGGAAAAGAGCCTAGTAGTATGACCGTATTATAGCGTTATAGGGGAAACGAGGGCAAATAAAAACCCGGCGCACCGCGCCAGGTTTGGATTATTAGATGTGAACTTCAGTTTTAGCAGGGCTTGAATCAGGTACCTTATCGTGAGAATCAGGTACTTTGTCATGATTTGGTACAATAACCATTCCTACAACACCAGTAACTAATAACATGTTAACAAGAAACTTTTTCATAGATTTTCTTCCTTTCTAATTCATAATTTTTTTTCTAGCATCATTTGCTAGTTTAAAGTAAAAGCTGGAGTTTTTATATTGACTACTATTAAAATAGTAATCAGCCAGCATTTCCCCATATTCAGATACGTAATTCCAGTAATTTTTATTCTCGAAGTAATCAACAGCATCTCTCAAAGAGGATTCAGTATGCTCATCCTCTGAATTGGAGAGCTTTAACTCTAACACGTTATAGTGATAGATGTACTCCAAGAACTCTGTTTTCTTTACAATCCTCATACCTTCTTCAATCCAATATTTAGCGAGCTCCAAATCATTGATTTTCAGATATTCAGACGCTATAAGATAAACAGTTTTTGCACGATCTTCTATTTCGTGGTCTTCATTGTTTTGGAGACCAGATTGATAGTAATCCAATGCAATCTCAGATTCATTCTGACAAGAATAGACATACCCTAAATCATGGTAAATAATGCTTTTGAGGCGCTTATCGTTAAAGGATTCAGCATACTTTAATGCATTTTGAAAATGATGCTCTGCTTCACCGTAATTTAAAATAACTCTGTTATTGACTCCTAAAAGGATTTCAGTATCAGCAGCTCTCTTGAAGTTATACTCTTTATTAAATAAGTCCAAACATTTTGTAGCAAGGTTATTGGATAGTGTGATCTGACTAAGTCGATTGTGCACTAAAGCCTGTTGATAATAGAATTCAGCCCATTCTGCATTGTTTGACTTCATCGAAGTTAATAGTTTATTAGCTTTTTTATACTTTTCTCCAGCTTCACGAAATTTCCGGTTTTGATAGTAATACAAACCAAGAAAATAAAAATAGAAGTATTCAAGATCTTCAGATAGTCTTTCCTGCACATGATAAAGTCTTTCTAAAATATCATTGGCCTTATCCGTTTCCCTGAAGAGAATATGATATCTGAAAGTTAGAAGTAGATACTTTGTTAGCATATCAGGATCTTCTACACCTTCAATCTCTTCTTCAATACGCTTTTTGAAGCTTGTGACTTCATCAAAATTACGTAGACGCATTTCTTTGTACCACGCATCGAGATCATTATGAAGCCTTTTCATTTTATCCTCATCATCCACTTGATCGAGAGACACGCCTAACTCATTACACAAGTGTTCGACAAGTTCTTCACTCGGCTGGGCAAGTCCGTGTTCGATTTTGCTTAAATATGGAATAGAACAGATCCCGGAAGCAAGTTGTTCTTGGGTGATGCCTTTCATTTGTCTAAAGTAACGAATTTTTGCCCCTATCATTCTTTGCTCCCTTTCTCCTAGAACTATTTGATTATAGTTTACTAAAAATTCACAGAAAAGAGAATAGTTTTGTGGTTGGGAAATATACATCGATTTTTGGTGTTTTATGGCCCTTTTTCGAGATGTGTTTCCCAACATGCCTTTGTCGACCTCATCTTAAATGAGATTTGAATTACTCACTAGACAAGTTTTGTACGGTCTTTTGCAGGTTATACGCTAGAAAAGCGCTTTCCTGCTCAAAGGTAATCTTTATAAATGAATAAAGTAAACAAGATGTCCCTTCTTTTATATCATGGATTCCAGACAACTACAAATAATCAAAAAAATACTAGAAAGAGTAGAGAGAAGGGAAGAGTCGCTGACATGATCATAGTAGGTCGATGAGAAAATTGCCGCTTCTTGTCGAAAGTATACTGTAAGAGGGTCTGGAATTTGTAGGAAAGACTTTTCTGTAAAGGAGCTGTTTTGTTCAGCTCCTTTACTTTCAGGGGGGAATCTAAAGGAAGGGAAGCCTTCATTTGGTAAAGATGCTTTTTCTGCCTGAGGTGGGGGATTGGATAAAACTGACTCATAAGCTTAAGCTTCTCTCACTCATGAGTCAGTAATTGCTACTGAATTAACGATTTATTCGTTTTGTCTCAATAACCATAGAAATTTATCCAAGGTCATCGCTACAACCCAGGGCTTATGATCTGCACGAAACGCCACAATATCTGGGGGATCGACATCGTCTTTTTCGAGCCAGTTATATAAAGTAGTTAAACCAGATTTCTTCCTCTTAACTTCTGCTGACCAACCGTTGGGTAGAATGACGTCATGTTTGTATTGTGCTGTACTACCGGACAAAGGCACGCGATCTCCTTTCGTCAATTTTGCAAATTCTGCCTCACCGCGATATCCCTTCCTTTTTGACTGATAACCACTCAATCCAATCCCCCCTGGAAAGTCGAATTTAGAAAGATGGTTTTCTCCACAAAAACATGGCAAAATCAGCGATCCATTTGTGAATGTAGTGGAACGCTGATCTTATGAATACCATATTCTTAATACATATATAGTCCGATTATCTAAGGGAAACGCTTATGTTTGAATAATTTAAAAGATCGGGAATTAATAATCAAGAGAAGGCCAAATAGTTGAGACTTTTTCGTTTAATGCAGCCGAAATCTTTCTGGCTGTTTCGATATTAGGCTTCTTTACTTTTCCTGTTCTAAGGTTTGAAATTGTCGCTTGAGTAAGATTTGTTATTGTAGCAAGTTCCGTCGTGTTGATATCCATTTCAGCCATTAGAAGTCTTAAGTTTTTCCCAGGGTCTCTAGGGTATTGTTCTTCGTTATAGAGGTATTTCATCCTCATTGATTGGTAATCAACAATAGAAACGATTACCTTATTGTGATTTAAAGTAAGAAGTTGTGTAGTAATCTCGACAGGGAGTTTCTCTCCATGTTTAGTTATATGGACGGATTTAAATGAGATGCTCTCATTTTTCCGGAATCGTTTAACGTGCTTGTATAGGATTTGATGTAAATCTGGTGGATGAAGATTAATGTACGACATTTCGAGAAGTTCATCTTTCGTATAGCCAAGTATTTCACACGCCATTTTATTCACTTCAATAAAACGACAAGTTGGGCCATTGGGGTTAAATTCACTTATAAATATACCTGAATGAAACGTGTTTAAAAGCATTCGAAAATTCTCTTTTGCTTTAAGGAGTTCATTTTTTAGATATCTTCGTTCCGTAATGTCTTTCGCAATTCCATAAACGCCACTGATTCTCTCTTCTTCTATTATAGGAATGCAAGTTACTTTAAGATCAATGGTTTTGCCATGCTTATGAAAGATTTGAATGACGGAAGTAACTTGATCATCGCTATCCTGAATTATTTCATTGAATTTCTCAATTGCTGCTTCTCTAAGTGGTTTACTAAGCAAATCAAATAAACGTAAACTTGCTAGTTCCTCTTTACTGTATCCTGAAATCTGACTACAGGCGTTATTTACAGAAGTGAATCTACCCTCGAGGTCTAGTGAAAACATTGCATCCGGATTCTTTTCAAACAGTAAATTGCATTTGCTTTTAAGATGATCAATCGAAGTGTTTTTTCCTGATATTAAACATTTTCCATCAGCCGTTTTGAACTGATTGACCAGAACAAGGGGTTCGTCGATTTCATTCCCATTCATTAAGGGCACTGCACTAGCTGTAATGATGATCCATTCTCCGGACCTCCTTTTATATCGGAATTTAATGGTATGGCATTCCTTTGCTTCGATTGTTTTGATAAGAGCTAGTTCGATTTTAGGAATGTCATCAGGATGAACTAAATGAAAGACGGAGGGACTCTTAAATAGTTTATGCTCTGGACCTAGAGTCTTTTGAATTAAATAAGAAACAAATTTTAATTTTCCCGTCTTACTTACAGCGACTGCTAGCTCTTCCATTTTATAACCACCTGCCTAGTTGAGTTATCCCATTTCTAAAGGCTAGTTTAATTATAGGTATGAAATAGATTAGAAATGCATACCCATTTGTTTACATTTGAATGCTTTAATTTGGTTCAGCATTTTTTTAAAAGGAATTTAATTACCTAATGATGGTAAAGAAAATATTACCAATGGTAAAAGCGCTTACTTTTTAATATATTATAATTAAAGCCTATTTTTTGATTAGTTAAAAAGCTTTCGAATTAATTAGAAGAGAGAGGCAATGAAATCGAGTCTTTATATGGGCACTTGGATTCGATGGAGCCAGTAGTGCAACCGACTATCTTTCTGAATAGAAGGGTGGTTTTTTTTGAGTGTTAATTACTTTTAAATTAAAATAATTAAGATCTGTTCAACAATAATAGGTAAGCATTTCTACACTTCAGCAACTCCATTATGGAGTGAGGAGGGGCAATGAAAACATATATTATCAAGGATGACTCCAGGGAATATCTCTATTTCCTTTTAGAAGACAACGGGTCTATAAAAATAATTCAGAAGAGTAGTGAAAAACAGAGCGAGCAAATCGTTTATTTAAGTGAAGAAGAAATAAAGGAATTAAAGAAAATTTTATCTGAAATACCTGATCAATAGTTATTTTCATAATCCCATTAACAAAACAACCTTTACTCCCATAAACTGTATGGACTCAGTTTTAATGTGGGAGAGGGAGGAGGCAATTATGAAATCAACTGGGATCTTAAGAAAAGTTGATCAATTGGGTAGGATCGTTATTCCAATTGAATTAAGAAGGGTTCTCGGAATTGAAACAACCGACGCCTTAGAAATATTCGTCGAGAATGACGCCGTCATTCTGAAAAAATATACACCTCGTATGACATGCCAGGTAACCGGTGACGTGTCCAGTCGCAACATCTCGCTAGCAGGAGGAAATATCGTGTTGAGTCCTGAAGCTGCGAAAGATGTTTTAGAGCAGTTACGTGAGGTTGTAGAGGGAGATTAAGGTTGTAAATAGTGAAGTACGTAATAGTGTAATTTCGAATCGGTTAGAGGTGTAATACAAAAGCCATCCTGTTAATAGGATGGCTTTTGTTATCTGGTATCTTTGTTGTAATAATTCTATTGATTCATATTGAATAAAAAAGCTGTCCGTACTGAACAATGTGGATAAAGGTGTTGCAGTTCATATTCGAGATTAAAATAGAACTCCATCCTGCTTGAGAGGATGGAGTTTTATAGATTATAGATTTAATAATTAGGAAGAACGTGTAGACCTAGTAATCCCAAATAATCTCATCTTCATAGGACTGGTGGCAACAAGTATCACTATCAACTTTTTTACATTTGCATATAAAACGTTTTTCGTGTTTTGTGGAGTGGTTCCATGAACAATGCTCAATTGGCTTACATTTACAAATCAGGTGTTTGTCCTGTTTTTTTCTACATCCATGTTCCTTTTTGATAGGTTCACATTTACATATGAATTTTATTTCTTTAGCACAACAACAATCATAAAAAAGAGTTCTGTATTCTTTGCACATTTATCTTCACCTCGTTTCTTATCCTGGCTTATTAATAGTTTATGTTTGAGCTTGGATGAGGTATAGGTAAATGAGTTAATACAGGTAACCATTTTATCAAGTGTACTATTGAAAAAACACCTTGTTAAAAGGTGTTATGTCAGAACATAATTGAATGTAAAAATCGTCCATTAAGATAATTGAACAAGCTGTTTTTGAAGCAAGGTAACAGTAAGGTTAAGAATCATTTTCTCTGACATTTCAGTGAAGATACCTTCAAAAGACGTCTCTTTCTTTTTGTTTTTTTCTTTACAGTGTAAACATTCCTTTTTAGTCTTACCTACTCTTTCTTTAGGAAGCTCAATATGAACAGTGAATCGATCGTCAAACAAAGAACTCTTTTTTCTACGATTTTTTTTCTTTTTGGGACGCATTTCTTCTTTTGCAGTACAGGTGCATTCTAGAATGATCTTTTTTTCTGGAAAAGGTTTAATAATCTTTCCAGGTTTGCGGTTAAGAGATTGATCAATCTCTAATATTTCGGCTTTCACTAGTTCACAAAATGGTAACTCATTAAAGAACTCTGTGCTTTGTTGGCTGAATTGTGACAAATCATCTGAAAGCAACTCGTCTTTTTCTGGATACCCTGAAGGGAGCTGAGCGGAAATCTTAAAATTGAATTCTTTTCTTGTATTAAAAAATGGGCCGACTGGCTGCGTCAAAAAACTTTCAATCGTGGTGTAGCATTCAAATGGAATATTAACCGTAAGAGATTTATCTTTTGTCTGGATCTCATTACGATTACAACTTATGGGATTAGAGGCATAGTGGATATTTTTACGAACATAGCCACTCATAAAAAGAGTTCCTTCGTTCTTGCCTGGTTCATGCAAAACTTTGCATTGAGTTAAAAACACTCGCTTTTTAATATCTTTTATCTCCAGTACATGTTCGTCTTCTGGAAACTCAATAGTTGCATGAGTTGGAATTTGAATGGTGAGCTTTTGTAATAAGACTGGAACTTTTACAATCGTACCACTCCCAGAAGTAGCAACCACTGGAACTTCATCAGCTATACATTCGTTAATGGCCGCGCTTCGAATCCTTGGTTCTATTTCCATTTATTATTCCCCCTTCATTCTTCATTTCATGATATTTTATGCGGTATCTACACAGTCGTTTGGACGAATCTCTAGTCATCGGCCTTTTTACATGCTTCATTATTTAGAATTGAAAAACATTTCTTATTGAATGGAAAAAAGCTGGTCCAAATGGACCAGCTTCAGAAAAGTTTTTTAGCGCCTTACGACAGTTTGCTTTTGAAGCAAAGTAAGAGTTAAGTCTAAAACCATTTTTTCTGATAACTGAGTAAATGTTCCTTCGCCTAGTACATCGCCATCAGATGAAGCTGAAATTGGAACTCGGTTCAATGATTCATCAATTTGAAGGAACTCTGCTCGGTTTAGCTCACAAAATGGAAGTTCATTAAAGTATTGTGTGCTTTGCTGATGGAACTGAGATAAGTCTGTTCCAAGCAACTCATCTTTTTCCGGAAACCCTGAAGGAAGATCTTGAGAAATCAAATATTCCCACTCAGCTCGTTGATTTAGAAATGGACCAACAGGTGAAGCATTTCCTTGAAACGTTACTTCAGTAACACAATCGAAAGGAACCGGCACTGTTAGAGAGCGAATGTTGGAACTTAATTGTGTGTCAAATTCACCTGATACAACACGTGGATTAGCTGCATATTTAATGTTTTTGCGTACAAACCCACTGATATATAGTTTCCCCGTTGTAACAGTGTCACCGCCTTCAGGATCACGTGCAACTGAAATCAATTTGCATTGAGTTAAATAGGCTCTTTTCTTGATGTCTTTGATTTCAAGTACGTTTTGCCCTTCTGGGAAATCAATCTCTGCATGCATTGGGATTTGAATATTATATTGTCCTAGAACAACTGGGACCTTGATATAGTCCGGACTACCGGGAGCTGGAACTGGGGGATTGTTTGTAGTATTATCACAAAAGTTTGTAGATGCAGATCTACGAATAGGTTTAAAACCCATATTTTTTCCTCCTAATATATTATAGTGAAGCTAGCACTTTGCTAGTTCCTTGTATAATAAATGCAAGAAGGAGTTAATATGAGACGGCATATTCATCAGGTATACAGCCTTTTTATTAAAGCTATGTTAGCTCATATTGTTGATTTCTCGATTTTTGGCTCATTTGAGTGAAACCTCAGTTTCACTCGCCTTTCAGCTTTGCTGAAAGGTCGCCCTGTGGTAACCAATTGCCTGAGCAAATGAATGTGCTCGAAGCGATTGGTAACCACAAGGCGTAAATGAGCCGAAAATTTTTTAGTCTCTTCTAAAGTCTCAGAACAATCTCGATTTTATTTCCTTCAATTAAGTTGACTTGATAGATAAATGTCTGAATTAACTTCTTAATTTCTTGAATATGAAGAGTGTCAATTATTTTTCCAATACTCTCACGTTGATCATAAAATTCGAGAACAAGTGAATTGATGGCTTCTAAATCATATAGTTGATTATTCTCAATCCCTTCTAGAATACCATCCAACCCCTCCTTCTCCCCATTCAAATCTTCCAACGAAATCAACCCCGCAGCATAAGCTTCCACTTTCCTTTCGTACCTTTTTTTCGAGGTGCGGATTTTTTGTTTGATACTGGCGTGAGTTTGATCTTCGTTCGGAATCACCTTTATCTCAGCCTTATGATCAACAGATTGAAATAAGGTTACTAACCCTTGTTTGAACCAGGCTTCTACGTCATCTGCACGAAATTGTTTCATGCTACATGTTCCTTTGTTTTTACTCGTTGAACAGCGGTAGACGCGATAGCGATTGTTTTTGGAACCGGACCATCCGATTATCATGCTTGCTTCGCATTTTCCGCACTTTAATAGACCTCCTAGTAAATGAGGACTGGACTTTGCGCGTGGGGCTATTTGTCGCTCTTTCATTCTGTTTTGTACGGCATCCCATGTTTTCTTATCAATAATCGGATCATGAGCTTCTTCAACGGTTATCCATTCACCATCGTCTTTTGATGTGCGCTTTTCTTTAGTGGAGTCGGACCGATTCCATACGAGCGTTCCTTTATATACCGGGTTGGACAACAATAGTTTAATTGTTTGAGTTGACCATCCTTTATTGAATTTAGAAGGAATTTCTTCGAAGTTTAGTTTTTTTGCGATCGCTTGGTAACCCATGCCTTTATTCAAGTAATCTTCGAAAATGAGTTTTACAATCTTTGCTTCGGGTTCAAATACAACAAGTTTTTTGTCCAGCAGTTGATAGCCGTAAGGACTTTGCGTCATCCATTTCCCTTGCCTTGCAGCATAGTGCATCGTTTCAAAGACACGCTCCCGGATGCTTTCTCGCTCGAATTCGGCAACGGCACCAAGCACCTGCATTGTCAATCTGCCAGAAGGAGTATTTGTATCAAAGGACTCACTGATTGATACAAAATCAACTTTGTACTCATAAAAAATATTGATCAAATTCAAAAGATCTAGAAGCTTTCGGCTAATCCGGTCGAGCTTTGTAACAAGTACTTTAGCAATTTTATTGTTTTTAACGGCTTTCATTAATTTTGTTAATTCTGGCCGATCAGTATTTTTAGCGGAAATCGCTTTTTCTACATAGACTTGCATGGGGTTCTCCCAACCCATTGCCCTGCAATAAGATCCCAAGCGTTCCTGTTGCTCGTGAAGAGATAAGCCATCTTTTGCTTGTTCATCCGTTGAAACACGGCAATAAAGGGCAATGGAACGATTGGCGTGTTCTGGTGGCTTACTTTCCATGTTGCTTCCTCCTTGTAACCGTCGTCTCGTCCCATTTATATGAGATGAAAGCTCATGTCATGAGTGTGTGAAATTGACAGGTTTGTCCCTGACTACTAATGGAATAGGTATGAGTAAGGGGGGATTCATGATGAATAACTACAAGGTAACGTTTTCGATGATAAGGGAGGAAGGGAAGATATCCTTTGAGAAACTTGAGGGAATTTCAAATGAAAAGCTTAGAAATAAACTCAACGATCAATTGACGAGCTGGGAGTATTCGTTGCGAGAAGCTGCGCTCATTCATTATCTCACTCAAGAAGTTGGTAAAGAGGAGGCTCAGAAGTTTAAAGTGACGTTTGTTCATAAAACTCCTAAATGATGGTGTGCCTTCCTTTTGCAAAGGTGCTTTTTCATAACGAGATCCCTTTAGAAAGAACACAATAAAAAGCAACAAATTCAAAATATTGTAATTTCTTGTTGATAACTAACACAATCGGTAATATGATAAAAATGAAATGTCATTCGTTGATAGATGTAAATGAAAAGGTGGTGACAAAAAATGCATGATGATCGACTTGAGCGAGTAGAGAATATGATTACAAATTTAATTCAGATTATTGGAAGCATGCGGAAAGAACAGCACATCCTCGAAGAAAAACTTCAAACTCTAAAGCAACAACAGCAGCACCTACTTCACGAACGTATTTAATCCTTCAATCATCCCATTTACGTCCTCTATCACTAAATCGATACAATTCACCATTTTTTTCTAACTCTTAATGTGATACTATTCAAGTGATTTGTCGAAAAATTCGTTATATACTCGTATTAATGAATAAGTAACAAACCACGGGAGAGGTGTCACAACTGAAATCTAAACAAATACTAGTCTTATTTCTTTTGAGTTTACTCTTTTCATTACATCCTGATGTTTCAAAAGCAGAATCAGAGAACAGCACAGAGCGTTTACTCGTTACATATGAAACGACAAAAGCTCCATCTCGCACTTCTGAACAGCCATCGAAAGTAGATGTGATTGATGTACCAGTAACAGAAGTGGAAGAAACCATTGATCATCTTACCTCCAAAAAAGGCATAAAACACGTTGAGAAAGATCAGCCAGTCTATCTTATGGGAGACGCTGAACCAAATGACTCTCTCTACTCTTACCAAAAGCCTTGGATTGATCAAATTAATCTATCTCAGAGTTGGAATCTAGCATCTACTAAGAAAAGCACTCAGACGGTTGCTGTTATTGATTCGGGAATTGATTTAACACATCCAGATTTGTTGGCGAATATCGTAGACGGCGTTAATCTCGTAACTCCTAGTAAATCCGCTCAGGACGTTGATGGACACGGAACTAGAGTAGCAGGACTCATTGGAGCGGAAACAAACAACAATCTAGGCGTGGCATCTCCTTCTCGAGGCACTTCAATCATGCCGATTAAGGTTATTGAGAGTGGCAAAGGTGATTTATCAAACGTTGTACAAGGAATACGGTATGCAATCGATCACGATGCAGACGTGATTAACTTAAGTTTAGGAAGCTACAATCACTCCTATGCTCTAAGAACAGTTATCGAAGAGGCTATAGCAGAAAACATTCTAGTCGTTGGGGCGGCGGGGAATGATAATGAGTCATCCGCCGTCTATCCGGCAGCATACCCAAACGTTTTAGCTGTTGCCGCTGTTGAAACAGGTTCAAAGGAGAAAGCTTCCTTTTCAAATTATGGGTCACTCATTGATCTTGCGGCGCCAGGAACTGAAATCTATAGTACTTCTCTGAATGGTACATATGAATTTGATAAGGGAACAAGTATGGCGGCTCCAATAGCAACGTCATCCGCCGTGCTGATAAATGAATCTGCCCCCTATCTAACGAATAAACAGACGATTAAACTCATGAAAGAGACGGCTGATCCAGTCAACCCTGGTTATTCTCTCGGTAGTGGGTTGTTGAATGTCGATTTAGCTGTACAAGGTGTAACAGAGTACAACCGAATATACGGTAACACAGCTATTGAAACAGCTGTTGAAATCGCTAAGAATAACTGGGACAAGCTTGAAGAACAAACGCTGAATATGGAAGGAGATACCATTAGAGGTAAGTTTGTCATCCTTGCCCGATCTGATGAATTTCCTGATAGTCTCGCAGCTTCTCCACTTGCTTCCAAACTGAACAGTCCAATATTATTAACGAAAAAGACCGGTATTTCTCCTGAAGTGTTAGCAGAATTAAAGAGATTAGAAGCTGATCGTGTATTTATTATAGGTGGCGAAAATGCTATACCAGAAAAGGTTTCAGATGAATTAAAATCAACTGGAATCACTCCAATTCGCATTGCAGGAGCCAATCGGTACGAAACCGCAACTGAAATTGCAAGTCTAATTGATTCTGAGAATGTAGACGAAGCATTTATTGTTTCAGGTGAAAAGTTCCCTGATGCTCTCTCGATTTCATCATTTGCGGCCAGGTTCGGAGCGCCAGTTCTTTTTACAAAGCAAAACACTTTACCAAAAGAAACGAAAGGTTACCTTGGTAAAAAGGTTCCAAAACGAGCATACGTGATAGGTGGTAAAGAGGTAGTTAGTGAAGATACCTATGCTTCTATTCCTTCAAATGAGCTAGAACGAATAGGTGGAGAGAACCGTTATGATACGAATTTTAAAGTACTACTGCGGTTCGGCGCATCTAAAACGAGTAAAAAGACGTACTTTGCTACAGGACTTAAATTTCCTGATGCTTTAACAGGTGGAGCTGCTGCGTCACGATCTGGAGATGCGATCCTTTTGCTTCATCCAACGAGGTATACAGAGGCAATAGAAAAATCACTATTGTACTTAACGAACAAGGGCATTAGTGACTATCGAATATTAGGAGGACCCGAAGCCATTTTACCTGAGAAGGCATGGGAGATTGATCGATTACTAGAAAAATAGAAAAGTGACCGGAAAACGTCAGTACAGATACTGGCGTTTTTTGTATGTTTAGGGGGAGGAAGGCACCTTCCTTTATTACACTTTTATGGACAAAAGTCCTATATTATCTACAAAATATCAAATTTTTTCACAATTTTTACAGTTATTTATTGACTAGGCACTATTTTCAAATTAAACTGAAAATAGTGAATTATTATAATAATATACCGCTTAGGGAGGGGCGAGTTGCAGGTTTTCACAAATTAAAAGGGGGATTTTAATAAATGAAGTTTAAGAAAAAGTTTCTTACAGTTGTTGCGGGGACATCGTTAATTGCTTCTTCATTTGCTGGGGTGACGACTTATAATCCTGAAAAAGCTGAAGCAGCTTTAACAGAAACAAAGAAATTCAAGCTTCCAGTTACACAGGAAATTGCATCACTTGCAGCTAGTGAACAAGCAAAGCAGGAACTGATTATTGTAGCGAATAAGCATGGTGGCCCTGATCTAACGAAAGAGCTTGAGAGTCTAGGGGTTAAGGTGAAAGAGAATACTAACAACTATCTTTATCTAGCAGAAGTTCCTACTCGCAAAATTTTACAAGTTTACCGTTTAGACTCAGTTGGAATGCTTGGAGCTAACAATGAAATTGTGCTAGATAAAAATAATCAAGAAGATACCGATCTTAAACCAATTGATAAAAATCCTGGAGAAGTTGTGAAACCTGCAACAGAAGAAACTCATTCAGCAACCGGTGTTGATGAATTTCATAGTAAGTACGATGGCACAGGGGTTAAAGTAGGTATTATTGATACTGGAATTGACCCTGGGCATGAAGCATTTACTCAGTACGATGAAGATGGAAAAATTGTATCTACTAAAGTTAAAGGTGTATTGGATACTGTCGGTGAGGGAGATGTGTGGTTCCGCCAAAAAGCAAGTGAAGGAGCTACAATAACAGTTAACGAAGGCACTTATAAAACCGAAGGTATCGATGATGAAGATGATACATATTATTTCGGTAGTTTAGAGCCGGCTTCTTATGAAACAGATCAAGAAGGGAAGAAATTATATCGAGATTTAAATGGAGATGGTAAAGGGGATTCTTATTTCGACGTTCTTTTAGTTGATGATGAAGTCTATATTGATACGGACCAAGATCAGGACTTTACTGATGAAAAGCCTTACGGAGAAGGGGATATAGACAATCTTGATGTAGACAAAGAGGATGATGTTGCAGGGGCAAACTTCCAAATTGCTTCACCAAGTCCTGCTTATCCTGGAACTGAATTCCCTAACACTACAAAATATCCATGGCCAGTAGCGACAGTCTTTTTTGACGGAGATGGTCATGGTACGCACGTTTCAGGTATTGCAGCTGCCAATGGTCCTGATTTAGTAGAGGAAGAGGAAGAGGAAAAAGAAGAAGTTAAAGATGAAGAAAAAGAAGAAAAAGCTACTCAAGTAAATGAATTTGGTGCTGTTGCAGTAGACGGTGTTGCACCAGGGGCTGATCTCTATGGACTAAAAGTATTTGATTCAGCTGGTAGAACATATGGATGGAGCATTGCAAATGCTATGTATCTAGCTGCAATCCCAGAAGAGCTTGGTGGGTTTGGAACAGACGTTATTAATATGAGTCTTGGTTCCTCTCCTGATTTAAATGATGGATCTGGAGCATATGGGAAGATCATTGAAGATATGGGTGAGTTATACGATACAGTCTATGTGACTTCAGCTGGTAATGCTGGGCCTGGTGTTGACTCGGTTGGTGCTCCTGGAGATAGTGTTAAGGCTTTATCTATAGGTGCATATATTAACAGCAAGATGTGGGCGACAGAGTATGGTGATTATCCATACGGTAAAAATGCCGATGGGTCTCCAGTAGATGGAGAAGGACTATGGTATTTTTCTTCGAATGGACCTACTGAAGATGGTCAGCAAAAACCAGACTTCGTTGCACCGGGATCAGCTTATGCTTCATTCCCTGTTCACTTAGGTAATTATGAAGTTCTTCAGGGAACAAGTATGTCTTCTCCTTACGCAGCAGGAGCTGTAGCGGTATTAAAGCAAGCAGCTTTAAAGGACCGTATTCCTTTTGATTTCGAGCTTGCACGCGAAGCGCTTATTCAAACAGCTGTTCATATCGACGGCTATACGCGTGTAGCTGAAGGAGCTGGACTCATTGACGTACCGGCTGCTTACGAATACATTCGTAAACACTACATTAACGAAGTGAAAGAAGTAAATGTAACGGTTTATCATGGTGAGAAAGTTTCTGGAGGCCCTGGTCTTTATGTACGTAACAAAGACGTACCAGAAGAAGTAACTGTTATGGTGGAGAACCCAACTGATGAAACAAAAAACCTTACCATCTCATCAGATTCTGAATGGTTCTCACCTTCAGTAGATAACATTAAGCTTGCACCAGGTGAATACAAAGAAATGACTGTAAGCTATGATAAGAGCAAAATGAATGTAGGCGTTAACGCTGGTACATTAATGATTGATGATCTTGATACTGCTTATGCAGAAGCTCGTTCTTTCCAGACAATCATTCTTGGTGAAGATTTCAAATCTGAGGATCGCTTCCGCATTACTCACGAAGATGAAGTACAAGCTTCTAAGACAAAGAGCTATTTCTTTAATGTGAAACCAGGTGCGCAGGAAATTCGATTTGCACTTGAAGCACTTAAAGAAAACGATGACTTCCAAGGCCGGGTCCGAATGATGGTCATTAATCCAGATGGGGACAAAGTTAACCCATTCCAGGGATATGCCGGCTATGATGAAGAGGATTCTCCTGGTATTGGTGTAGAAGACTACGTAGTGAAAAGCCCTAAAACAGGCGTATGGGAAGTAGCCGTTTATGGTGCTTCAGGTCCTAAAGAGGGCTATGAAATGAACCAGTATAAGCTTGAAGCATTCGTTCAAGATGTTGTATCTAGCCCAGGTAAAATTGAGCTTGGTAGTGTTATCCCTGGTACTGAAGTATCTAAATCAATCACATTTGAAAACTATCTATCTACTAAGCGCTCAGTTGAAGTAGTAGGCGGTGCGTTTAGCAAGCCAGAAACGTCTAAAACGCGTGAAACAGTAGCTGATAAAGGTGCTTATGATCGCACAATTACAGTGAAAAACAATATTTCACTAGATGTATCGATCGGAAACACAACAAATGGTGGAGACGATCTAGATCTCTATCTATATCGTTCGAAAGACGGTAAACTTCTTGGAGACTATATTGCAATTGACGCAGATGGTGACTCAGAAGAGTCGATTTCTCTTAAAAACCTAGCTGATGGAGAATACACAATCAGAGTAGACGGGTATTCAACTGTTGATCCTACAACTGATTTCGATTTCTCAATTACCGAAGCACAAGTACTCGAGCCAGGTGAAAAAGGCGCTGGTAGCATTGAAGTTACTGGAAAATCCAGTTTCGATTTAGGTGTTGGTAAGAAAGCAACAACAGATGTAAAGATCACAACTCCTGAAGATGGCGGTAAATATACTGCTGGAATATTCTTGACGGATAAAGCAACAGGTGAAGTACTATCCATTGTCCCTGTGAAAACTGACGGTGAAATGGTTGATGTTGTAGCTGGTGAGAATCGTATTGAAACAGCTATTGAAGTGTCTAAGGAAATGTATCCTGAAGGAGAAACAACAGACACAGTCTTCATTGCAACAGGATATAACTTCCCAGATGCACTTTCTGCAGGGCCACTTGCAAGTGCTTATGATGCGCCAATCCTTCTTGCTGGAAGCAAAGGCACGCTATCAGATGAAGTTCTAAATGAGATCTCCCGCTTGAAAGCGAAGAATGTTGTCATTCTAGGTGGAGAGAATGCGATTTCGAAGAAAGTAAATACCCAGCTTGCTAACATTGGTATTAGTACGGCTGATATTGAGCGTCTAAGCGGTGACAATCGTTATGACACGAACGTACAAATTATCAATAAGCTTGCAGAAAAAGGTTCAAAGAGTGAAGCAGTATTCTTAGCAACAGGCAAAAACTTTGCAGATGCTCTTAGCGCAGCTTCTATAGCTGGTGCAAATGATATGCCAATCATCTTAACCGATGGTAAATCACTAACTGACGATGCGAAAAAGCTAATGGCAGGTAAGTTGGTATATGTTCTTGGTGGAGATGCTGTCATTTCTGATCAAGTCGTTGATATGGCTGATGAAATTGCGACAACAAAACGTCTTGCTGGTGCGAACCGATATGGAACGCTTGTTGAGATCCACAAAGAGCTTGGATCAACAACGAATAACCTGTTCGTTGCAAATGGACGTAACTTCCCAGATGCTCTTGCCGCTTCTCCGCTTGTTGTGAAAGATCAAGGTAGCATGTTCCTTGTTGAAAGCAATAAGATTCCGAAAGAAATTGAATCTTATCTTGTTAAGTACTTTACAACAACAGATGTAAGTGGTGCTACAGTACTTGGTGGAGATAATGCAGTTAACAAAGAAGTAAGAGATCAGTTTAATAAGTGGTTAAATAACTAATCTTTTAGAAGCCGCTCATTCATGAGCGGCTTTTTAATTTAGGCTCTTTTCGTAGCCAATGTTACTAAATCGAGTTAATTTCCGCTTCAGGATGCTCGCTTTCCGCGGGGCGGGACACTTGAGCCTCCTCGTCGCTTACGCTCCTGCGGGGTCTCACCTGTCCCGCTAATTCCGCAGGAGTCGAGCACCTTCCGCTCCAATTAGCTAAGTGTGGATTTATTATATTAAATTCTTTCAAAAGCAACAATCTTTTAGAAAAGAGCCTTTCGTAGACATTGTTGTTATAAGCGTGGGTTAATTTCCGCTTCAGGATGCTTGCTTTCCGCTAGGTGGGCTATGAGCAACTTTCGCTCTAATTAGCTAAGTTTGGTTTTTATATAATAAATCTTTCAAATACAATAATCTATTAGAAAAGAACCTTAATTTATACTTGCAATCATTTTCTTTTTATTACAATAATACTAGTAGATACCATTATTCGACAGATTTTTAGGGGGAAGATATGAAAAATGTAGTATTCCTACTTGCGGTTATTGGCTGCATCGCACTAGTGGGGGCTGGTAAAGTTCATTGGGATGAGAAAATTGAACAGTCTATACAGCCAGTAAGTGCTGAGGAGGAGTCCTCATCTGCAAGTGAAAGCGCAAAGCTAATCGAACAACCTATATCAAATGATGAACTAAAAGGTTTGGTAGCTAATTTTCCTGAACAACTTCAAGAGAAGATGATGAGTTCGAATGAGCCAATTTCCGTTGTTCTGATGGGTTCTGAATCATTTGGAACAAAAGAATCCGGACTTCAATCAATTGTAGAAGAAGGTTTAGCAACTTCCTATTGGGATGGTGCTTTTACTGTAGAGCAATTAACCTTTAAGAAGGAAACAACAGACACAATAGTTGATGGAGAATTATATAAAGATGTCATTGAGAAGAATCCAGACGTCGTATTACTGGAAGCCTTTACGCTTAATGATAATGGGAACGTGACGATTGAAGAAGGTCATGAGAATATATCGACAATTATTTCAAAACTAAGGGAAAGCATTCCCGGAGTTAGTATCATCTTAATGCCATCAAACCCTATTCCAGATCCTCAGTATTATTCTTTTCAAATCAATGCGCTGGGTGAATATGCAGAAGTAAAAGATCTTGTTTATTTGAATCATTGGCAAGAATGGCCTTCTGTAGATGGCGAAAAGATTAAAGATTATGTAAAGGACTATAGACCAAATGATAGAGGATTTGAAGTCTGGGGAGACGCTATTGTAAATTATATGAGTGGAAAGTAAATGAAAACCTTCCTTATTAAAGGGAAGGTTTTTGCTTTTTGTGATCTGTTTTTATAAGATGGAACAGAACGTAATTTTGTAAGAGGTCTATAAATCTACACTTCTCACCGCCCGCCCCGCGGAAATCAACCACAACTCTTATAGAAAAAGCTACAATGTCTAAGGAAAGAACCTAAGGACAAAAGGAGAGTCGACATGGCACCTGTTAAAGTAATGAGTGTTTTTGGGACAAGACCTGAAGCAATTAAAATGGCACCATTGGTGAATGAATTGAAAAAGCATCCCCAATTCATAACTCCACTTGTTGCAGTAACAGCCCAGCATCGGGAAATGCTTGATCAAGTTCTATCTATTTTTGATATCGAACCAGATTATGATTTAAATATTATGAAAAGCAAACAATCGCTTGCAGATATTACAACTCGAGCACTAAATGGGCTCGATGAGATATTGAAAACTGAGAAACCAGATCTCGTTCTTGTACACGGTGATACGACAACGACCTTTGCGGCAAGTTTGGCAGCTTTTTATAATCAAGTTGCGGTAGGTCACGTAGAAGCAGGTCTCCGTTCTCATGATAAATGGTCTCCGTTCCCTGAAGAAATGAACCGTAAGTTAACTGGAGTGCTTGCAGATCTTAATTTTGCCCCTACAATGCGAGCTTACGACAATTTATTAAATGAAGGTAAAGAACAAAATAGCATTTATGTCACAGGAAATACAGCAATCGATGCATTGAAAAATACGGTTCGTTCAGATTATTCTCATCCCTTATTAGAGAAGGTTGCTGGAAAAAGAATGATTTTACTTACATCCCATCGACGCGAGAATCACGGTGAGCCAATGAAGAATATTTTCAAAGCGGTTAATCGAATTGTGAAAGAACATGAAGATGTTCACGTTGTTTTCCCTGTTCATCTAAATCCCATGATTCGTAAATTGGCAGATGAGGTTTTAGGTGGAAACCCAAGAATACACCTCACTGAGCCGCTGGACGTTATCGACTTTCATAATTTCGCTGGAAGAGCTTCATTTATCCTAACAGACTCCGGCGGTGTCCAAGAAGAAGCCCCATCCCTCGGAAGCCCCGTGCTTGTGCTAAGAGAAAATACAGAAAGACCAGAAGGAGTATCCGCTGGGACCCTTAAGCTCGTTGGAACGAATGAAGAAACGATTTATACAACCGCAACAACACTCCTAACTGACGAGGTTGAGTACAATAAGATGTCTAAAGCCTCTAACCCATATGGTGACGGATTAGCATCTAAACGAATTGTCGATGCCATCCTCTACTATTTCAAGTTATCTAACACAAAACCAGCATCATTTGTTGAATAATATTTAGTAAAGAATCATTCTGATATACCAGAATGATTCTTTTTATTAGGATCTTTTAAATAAGCATATTCAAAAAAATTTTTCTTTAAAATATTTGTATAAAGGATCACACGTCATAGTCGATTGGAGCGGAAGGTGCTCGACTCCTGTGGGATTAGCGGGACAGGTGAGACCCCACAGGCACGCCCAAAGCGTGCCGAGGAGGCTCACCGCCCGCCCCACGGAAAGCGAGCACCTGGAGCGGAAATCCCCCACTCTTATAGCAATAAGATTCTCTTAAGATGTTAATTCCCTAGTAGAATACTCTTATTTTAGAAAAGTTATTAAACTAGCATAGAACTCAACCACTCTCTGTAATAAAATGGTATAGAATACCTTGATAGGGGAGTGAACCATGAGGAAACGTTATATTATTAGTAGTTTTATATTTATGTTGATGCTTTTTCAGCTACCGTCATTTGCTAATGCAGAGAAGTTTCTAGTTATTGATCCCGGACATGGAGGGAGCTTTACTGGTACATCAGGCTACTCTGGTGACAAGACAGGCTACTATGAGAAAGTAGGTACGCTCAAGATTGGGTTAAAGCTCAGGGAAGAATTGAAAGGAACAGATATTAAGGTTTTTATGACGCGAGATACCGATCGGGATTTCGCGAATGATTCGAAAGAGGATCTTATTGAAAGAACGAAAGTCGCGAATCAATATGCAAAAGGAAATAATGATAATTCGCTATTCATGTCGATCCATCATAATGCCTATCCGTTTAGTACGCTCGTGAGAGGTTATGAAACGTACTATTATAGTAAAGCGGCTGCATGGGACGAGGAATATCCACCAGATCCTATTCAAGTTGGCTATGAGTCAGAGAGTCGTCGTCTAGCTACTATTGTTCATCCTCACGTTCTGAAAGGAACGGGATTACAAGACAAAGATATACATAACGATCAAGCTTTTTATGTCATTCGTAATGCACAGATGCCTTCAGTACTTGTTGAATTAGGGTATATGTCCAATCCGAATGAAGAAAGCTTACTTAAATCAAGTCGTTTTCAAAATGATGCAGCAGAGTCACTTGCGAAAGCGGCGATTGAATTCTTTAAAGTTTTTGAAGTGAAAGATGAAAAAGGCAAAGTCATTAAACAATTTAAGTCGCAAGATGAAGCGATTAACTATGCTAAGAAATTAGATAACGTGACAGTATTTGATAAAGATAAGCAGAAAACAATTTATGACTCTATTACGAAAAGGTACGAAGTATTTGTTAAAGGAACAGATACTGTTAAAGCATTCACTGAGCTTTCAGATGCTATTCAGTATGCTGACGACCGAACAAATGCAAAAGTAATAGATCAAGAAACAGGTACTGTGAAATGGTCAAACTATCTGTATCGCCCATACCAAATCCAGAATGACAACGGAGTCAGTCAGGGAAGCTACTATGAATTGTCCCAGGCTGTCGCGAGTGCGAAAGTAAAGGACAACATGAAAATCGTCAAACGTTCCTCAGGTGATATTTTATGGACGAACATCTCAGGTGTTGAGATCACGAAGTCAGTGGATGTTTCATCCCTTGCTGGAATTGATCGCTTTGAAACAGCTGTAAAGATATCGAAGGAACTTTATCCGGATGGTTTTAAGGCTAGTAAAGAAGAGAAGACGGTCATACTGACTGACGGGTTCGGGTATGCTGATGCGCTCTCAGTTGGACCTCTTGCTGCCCAATTAGGTAATGCGCCAATTCTTCTTACAAGAACTTCAGCACTAGATTCATTTACTGAAGACGAAATCAAACGATTAGATGCAGATCAAGTTATTCTTATTGGTGGTCCAAATGCTATATCACCATCCGTTGAAACGAAAGTAAAGAAGTTAGGTGTAGCGGTTGAGCGTATTGGTGGAGAGAATCGCTATGAAACGAACTTAATGATTAATAAAAAGTTAGACAATGATGTAGAAGGCGTTTTTGTGGCAAATGGGTACAGCTATGCAGATGCATTAGCAAGTGCTCCAATCGCATCATCAGCTAATTGGTCTATTCTATTGTCTGATAAAGATGGATTATCTGAGCAAGCATTAGCATACCTGGACGGGAAGCAAACGAAGGTTCTTGGTGGGGAGGCTGTTATGTCTCCTACCATTGAACGCCAGCTTTCCGATTTGAACGGAGCGTCAAGTGTTGAACGTTTAGCTGGAGAAGACCGATATGAAACCCTTGCAGCTATTGTAAGTGAATTTAGTAATGAAATGAAGTCAGATCAAGTCCTCCTATCGATAGGGAATGATTTCCCGGATGCGCTTGTATCGTCTTCCTTATCGGTTCAATCAGGTGCCCCGCTAATCCTTGTGAATCAAGATCTAAAGGCATCTGTTCAAGATGCGCTTTGGCAATATGGGCTTGATAATCGTGTGACGTCGCTACTCATCATTGGAGGAAGAGTAGAGGATCGAGCGCAAGATCAAGTGCTGAATCGATTGTATTGATTCATTTCCTATGTAGATTAAAGTCAGATTGTATGGAGGGATCTATGAAGAACACATTAGGAATAGTGATTGCTCTACTGCTTCTCATTACGGCTGGATGTGGCACGGCACCGTTAGAGAATCAAAGCGCAACATCCACAGAAGCAAATGGAGAGGCGAATGAAGTAGACGTTCAATTAACAACATATCGTCCTGAAACAGGGGATACTAAAGTATTCACATCGAATAATGAAACACTTTTTACAGAGGAGATTATAGACCAGGATGATCAATATGTTCAGCGGATCATCACGCTTGGTAGTATGAAGACAACGCAAATTTTAAAGTGGTCTGATGAAAATGTAACAGTCGTTTACGAAGATGAGAGTTCTGGTGGAGATATTGCAAGTATTCTAGATGAATTCGAAGCGATGGAAGAGGTTGATACCCTTGTTGAACAACCATCGGGTGGGTCAGATTTGGAGATATCCAAAGTAGACAGCCTTCAAGTTCCATTCGGAAGTTTTGAGAATGTCTTGAAGGTAAGAAAAGCAGCAGGAGAAGAAGGCATAATCATCACAACGTATTACGCAGAATCGGTCGGACTTATTAAGCAGATCCATGAAACAACAGGTGAAAATCCACAAAAAGAAATTGCAGAACTCTCTTCCATTAAGTAAAACAAGAGAAGCAGCCTAAAGGGTTGCTTTTTCTTTTTTTCGCGAGTTAACAATCCAATCTGCAAAAGATGGTAATTCAGGTTTAATTATGTAAGAATGAGTTGATGATTGCTACTATATGAAAACGTTAAGTTTTTGTAAATTACGGTTGAATAAGGAGGTGTATTGACGAAAAAATGTAGAGAAATGCCCGCTTATCAAGGGTTTTCGATAAGAATTGAGCTTATTTTGTTATAGTAGACGGTTGAAGTGGAATTATATAAACTATATAAAGACGTTTGTAACTATAAATGCAGTTAGATTAGGAGTTAATTGACGAATGTTTAAAAAATTAATCAATGATTGGCGAAACAACAAAGATTTGCTTTATCATCTAACAGTTTCTGAACTCAAATCGAATACAGCAAGAACGTATCTCGGGACGTTATGGTGGATTGTCGATCCCATTTTATATATGGCGATTTATTACTTTCTCGTTGGCGTTATTCTTGGTAAAGGTGGCGACGATTACGCTGTCTATCTTTTCACCGGGTTAATCCCACTGAAATGGGCAACAGCGTGTATGGTTGATGCAACGACAGCAATTTCGTCTAAAGCGAGAATTCTTCAACAAGTATACGTGCCAAAGCTAACGTTTATTTTGGTTAGGCTTGGCGTGAATACATTTAAGTTTCTAGTAAGTTCGTTCATTATGGTTTTATTCCTCTACTTTAGTGGAGTGGACTTAACCGTCAATGCGCTGAATTTCTTTATATTAATCGGATTAAACCTTCTTTTATTGCTCCCAATCATGATTATCATGGCTCATATCGGAGTGTACATGAAAGATATTAAGAACATGATGCAATACATTTCACGAACATTGCTTTATTTATCTCCTGTTCTTTTCAGAATGGAGGATGTCCCTGATAGACTGCGAGAACTGCTTTACTTAAATCCATTCACAAATTTCCTAGTCTCTTACAGAAATATCTTCTTATACAAAGGACAACCTCTTTGGGACAATCTCTTCATTATTCTAGCTTTTTCATTAGTCCTGTTGTTCATCGGACTTCGCATTTTGAACAAATACGACAAACAATACGCTAAGGTGATTTAATTGAAAAAGGACATCATTGAACTTAATAACATATGGGTTTCCTATCCTGAACACTCGGATAATCCAATTAAACAATTAATTAGTAAAGACAAAAAGCAGTTCTGGGCATTAAAGGGACTTGATTTCACTGTTAAAAAAGGAGAAGTGCTCGGTATTATTGGTCGTAATGGATCTGGTAAGAGTACGCTTTTGAAACTGATGAGTGGCTTGATTGAACCTGATAAGGGTGATTACCATGTAGAAGGAAAGCGTCCAATGTTGCTTTCACTTGGCGCGGGTTTTCAGCCGGAATTATCAGGAATTGAGAATATCTATCTAAATGCTCTCCTTCTAGGAAATCGCAAAAAGAAAATCGATGACAATCTTGAATCGATCATTGAATTTTCTGAATTAGACGATTTTATTTATAAGCCTGTAAGAACCTACTCTTCAGGAATGAAGGCTAGACTTGCCTTCTCCACTGCGATCATGCTTGATCCTGAAATTTTATTAATAGATGAGGTTCTGGGCGTTGGTGATTCTGCTTTTCAAAAGAAATGTAAGGATGCGATTCTGGAGAAAATCCAACAAGAACGGACAGTTATACTTGTTACGCACTCCTCAGGGCTCGTGAAGCAAATTTGCGATCGGGTTGTTTGGATTCATCGCGGTGAACAGAAAGCTGTTGGTGAAACTAAGGAAATCGTTGATCAGTACGATGAATTCATGAAGGCAAAACGCAAATGAAGCAGATTCTTATGGTTCTGTTTAAAGACATTGAATACGATGCGAGGGTACAGCGTGAAGCGATTGCCCTTGCAGACAGTGGATATGAGGTAACGATTTGCTGCTTGAATGAGCACGATACAGAGCCTCCTTTCTTGCATGAGTTGATTACGATACACAAGTTGTCGATCTCAACAAAGCAGGCAAAGAAAGGAATGGTGGCCGGACCATCAAGAAAGCCATCCTTCGTAACGAAAGTAGTGAGGAGTCCACTAATTAAACTCGCGAAAGATCAGTATGCCGGGTACGAATTCTACACTAAAGTAAAGCAGGTAATGGGTGGTCATCAAATTGATGCTGTTCACTGTCATGATTTAAATACACTCCCTGCGGGGAAACGTTTGGCTGCCCACTTTGGGGGTAAGTTAGTGTATGACTCACATGAACTTTTTAATGAAATGACTGGAAGAAATAATGTGGATCGACGCTACGGTTACTTTATTGAAGGGAAGTTACTTAAAAAAGTCGATCGCCTCATTTCGGTTAACCCATTTTTGTTAGATAAATTTAAGAAGAGATACGGTGAATTACCACCTTCTATTTATTTGCAGAATATCCCACTGTTAAGAGACGAAAAGGATAGGAAAAACAATCAGTATTTCCACCATCTTTACGGATTAAGCACAGATAAAATTGTCCTTTTGTATCAGGGGGGCTTCTCAAGAAATAGAGGCATTGAGCTTTGTGTGAATGCAATGAAGCAATTGGATGAACAATATCATCTCGTTCTACTTGGTGATGGCGATATAAAAGGGGATCTTGAAAAGCTGGTTACAGAAAATCATCTTGATTCTCGCGTTCATTTTCATCCTAAAGTATCACCTGCAGAAATTCTTTCACTTACGAAAGAAGCGGATATCGGTCTCGTGATGTATGAAAATGTTAGTGAAAATAATTATTACTCGACACCGAACAAAATATTCGAATACATGCTTATGGGACTTCCGGTAGTATCTTCTAATCATCCAGGGAAAGCTTATTTACTAGAGGAATATGATTTTGGTTTAGCCGTTGATGAAACCGAAGATGCCATTGTTAGAGCAATCAAAGCGATTGGGCAAAGAAGAGACTATTATGTTCAAAAATGTCACGAAGCAAGTAAAGTGTTGAATTGGCCGAATGAATCACGCAAGCTCACTCATATGTACAATGAGTTGCTTCCTTAGATCATCACGAGCTAATTCAGAAGTTGAGTACTGTAAGTGAGGAGTTGTAAAGATGAAACTTGTCGTAATGGGCTTAGGATACATTGGCCTTCCTACCGCTGTGATGTTCGCAAAGCATGGTGTTAAGGTTCATGGTGTCGATATAAATGAACAAGTAGTTGAGACGTTACAGAATAAGGCGCTTCATATTGAAGAGCCTGGGCTAGGTGAGATGCTTGTTGAAGCAATTGATTCTGGTAACTTAACGTTTGGCACAACACCGGTACCTGCAGATGGCTTTATTATTGCAGTTCCGACTCCAGTTAATCCTGACAAAAGTGCAAACTTGAACTACGTTAGGTCTGCAACAAAGATGATTAATCCATTTTTACAAAAGGACAATCTTGTTGTTCTTGAATCAACAAGCCCACCTGGAACAACATTGAAGGTTCTTGCGCCTATTCTTGAGGAAACAGGATTAAAGGTTGGTAAAGATCTTCATGTAGCTTACTCCCCTGAACGGGTCTTACCTGGTAAGCTGCTAGAGGAACTTGTGAATAACAACCGCATTGTAGGAGGAGTTAATGCTAAGTCGAGCATAATGACGGAGCGAATTTACAAAATCTTTGTAAAAGGAATTATTCACCAAACTGATGCAACGACAGCAGAAATGGTAAAATTAATGGAGAACACCTATCGTGATGTGAACATTGCGCTCGCAAATGAGCTAGCACGAATTGCAGAAAATGTTGGTTGCGATATTTGGAAAGCTGTTGAATTAGCTAACTGTCACCCAAGAGTGAATGTGCATTCGCCTGGTCCTGGTGTTGGTGGTCACTGCATCGCTGTTGACCCATGGTTTCTTGTTGAAGCTAGTCCAGAAGATGCGACGCTAATTAGAACAGCACGATCCATTAATGATGGTGTTCCAGAAATTGTTGCAACCCAAATCAAGGAGTGCATTGATGGTATAGATCAACCCAAAGTGGCGCTACTTGGACTAGCTTATAAAGGAAATATTGGCGATGCTCGTGAAAGTCCATCGATCACTATTTTGCAACACTTACAAGAGATGGGAATTAGCTGTTCTGTTCATGATCCATATGTTCTAGATAAACGAATTACTAATCAATGTGAGACAGTCGAACAAACTGTACAAGATGCCGATTGTCTTGTGCTGCTGACAGATCACAATGAGTATAAAGAGCTTGATTTAAAAGCACTTACGCCTCTCATGCGTCATGCTTTACTCTATGATACAAAGAACATGATCGATAAAGAGAAAGCAGAACGTGCTGGATTTAAGTATGAAAAAGTGGGTAAATCCCAAATCAACACGAATTTATTACATTTATAAAGGATGAATGAGATGAAGGAATCTTTGCTAAATAAGTTTGAAACAGGTAATGCACGTGTTGGGGTTATTGGACTAGGATATGTAGGACTTCCGCTTGCTGTGGAAATGGCTCAAAAAGGCTTTGAAGTATATGGAATCGATGTATCTACAGAAAAAATGGACATTCTAAGTAAAGGGAAGAGTTATGTGATGGATATTTCCGATGAGCAAGTTGAAGCGATCATCGGTAAAAACTTCTTCCCTGGTGATGACTTTTCTGTTCTTTCTAAGCTTGATGCTGTAAGCATTTGTGTTCCTACACCGCTTGCAAAGACGAAAGAACCAGATGTATCGTATATCAATGCTGTTGTAGAAAAGTTAGTTGAGTATATGACAGAAGGCACACTTGTTGTTCTTGAAAGTACAACGTACCCTGGAACAACAGATGAGTTAATTAAAGCTGTTATTGAAGAACAAACTTCTTTCCGTGCTGGAGAAGATTTCTTCCTCTGTTTCTCACCTGAACGTGTCGATCCAGGTAACCAGCAATTTAATACGAAGAACACACCAAAAGTACTTGGTGGCGCAACAAAGCCATGCCTTGAACTAGGTGTTGCTCTCTACAGTTCTTTCCTTGAAAACATCGTTCCTGTTAGCTCAACGAGCGTGGCAGAAATGGTGAAGTTGCTTGAAAACACGTTCCGTAGTGTTAACATCGGACTAGTTAACGAACTTACAATGATGTGTGATCGAATGGGGATTAATGCGTGGGAAGTAATTGATGCCGCAGCGACAAAACCATTCGGTTACATGCCATTCTATCCTGGACCAGGGATTGGCGGACACTGTATCCCGCTTGATCCAGCTTATCTTTCTTGGAAAGCAAAAATGTTTAACTTCTACAACCGATTCATTGAGCTTGCAAGCGATGTGAATGGGAATATGCCAAGATATGCTCTTAACCAAGCAGCAGATATCTTAAACGATAATGAGAAGTCGATTAAAGGTTCTAAGATCTTTATCCTTGGTATGGCTTATAAGAAAAACATTGATGACCTTCGTGAATCTCCTGCACTTGAAATTTATCGCCTTCTTGAAGACAAGGGAGCTCATGTGTATTACCATGATCCGTTTGTATCTAGCTTCAAGAATGGAGATGAAGTGGTTTATTCCGTTGAGCTGAACGACCAGAATCTAGATGACGCTGATTTGGTAGTGATTGCAACTGACCATACAACAGTGGATTACGATTATGTGATTAGTCGTTCTAAGCTTATCTATGATACGCGGAATGTGACGAAGAACTACAAAGATTCGAAAGGTAAAGTAACGCTTCTAGGCGGACAGCAGAACTTTGATTTACCTACGAATGTTGAAGAAAATTCTAGCGTCAATCCAAAGTAATTGAAGTAAAAGGAGAATTCTGAATGAATTTTGATGTTAGCCCATTTTATACAGAAAATATAACAGTTTCGGTTAATGAGGGTTGCTTAAATAATAAATTGGTTTCACAGGGGAAAAAAGCGAATTCCCTTCTAGTTCTTTCTGGAAATGGGGAAACACAATCTTCACTAGAACTTGTAAAGCTTGATCAACAGGTCATTGAACTCGTTCGTTATGATGAGGAACTGCAAACCAAAAGTGAAATGTACCAAACATTGCCGCGTGAACTTCGTGAAAAAGTAACGCTACAACAGAGTAATTTCTATGATTCAGAAATACTTCGATCTTACAATTCAGATATGGTTATTCTCGAAGGATCGTTTACAAAGCGTTTCTTTGAAGAAGCTTTTCTGAAAGGTGTTCATACGCTTCTAGCAGATGAACTAAACGGATCCGTAGCAGTGAAACTGCCGTTAAATGTTAATATTACTGAAGACATCTCAGAAGTCGTTCTTTGTTTAAATCAATTTTTCATCGCAACTTCAATGGGATTTGAAGATGGCTACTTCTACTTTATAGGTGAACCAAGGACTGTACTTTCTGAGGAACGAATCAAGCAAGAAGTAACAAGCGATCTTCTCGCATCGATTTTGAAACTGGAGAAATCACTGCAGAAGTTGAATGTGACTCAGCAAGAAGTACAGACAAAAAATGAAGACGAGGAAGACGCTATTGCGAAAGCAGTAGCGAACCAAAATCTTGAACAGATGATTCAACAGCAATTCCAGATTCGCGAACTTAAACAACAGTTGAAGAGTGTGAAGAATGAAACAACTAAGAAAGATAAACAGCTTGCTCGCGTAACCCAGAGGTACAATCGAGCTCAGCATATCGTCAATCATATGAATTCTAATGCCTCCGCAAGGTACCTAATCGGTGATGCGGTTATGGGATCTTCGAAATCTTTCGGTCGAGCCATTCGCCTTCCGAAGCGTCTACTTCGGATTTATCGCGATGCGAAGAGTGGTAAGTTAGGACGGAATATAAATGGTTCAGGTTCGTTTGAGGTTGAACCAATTGATGATGGAAATGCAATTCTCTTTGTACCTACAAACGGAGCTGGTCTTGGTCATTTAACGCGCTTACTTGCGATTGCAAGACGAGTGAAGCGAATCGACCCATCTAAGAAAATCATTTTTCACACAACAAGTTCTGCGATGCACTTAATTCTACAGGAAGGTTTTCTCGGATATCATTTACCTTCGAAAATGCTATTTCCAAAGGAAATGAGTGCAAAGCAATGGAATGCTATGTTGCGTGACCATCTTGAAACCGTGATTAGTATCCACCAACCAGAGACGATTGTGTTTGATGGTGCATTTCCATATGCGGGTCTTGTGGCTTCAATGCGTAAGAAAGATGGCCTTAGGAAAATTTGGGTCAAGCGTGGACAGCATAAAGAAGGTAAGGCTGAGCTTGTTGAATCGAAGGAAAGTGAATTCGACGAAGTGTATGTACCTGGTGAAGCTGGTGGGGAAAACAGTTTACGTAAAGAAGGTATTAAAACGTACTGTGAACCAGTCCTGTATCTTGATCGAGAAGAGCTTAAGGACCGAGAAAGTGTCCGTAGGCAATGGAATATTCCAGAAGGCATGAAGATGGTTTACGTGCAGCTAGGTGCAGGTAAAATCAACGACATTCACTCCACCATTTCAATCTTGCTCAATGAGCTACTAAAGAGAGACGATGTTTTTGTGGTCATCGGCGAATCCATTATTGGTAACCGAATGGATCTTAAGATGGATCGTGTCCTTACGCTAAGGGATTATCCCAACTCGATTTATTTCAATGCGTTTGATCTAATCGTTACTGCGACTGGATACAACACGTTCCATGAAGTGATGTACTTTGGAGTCCCTTCAATCTTAATTCCAAATGAAAACACGAAAACAGATGATCAAGTAGCTAGAGCAATGATCGCTGGAAATGCTGGGGCTGCAATTGTATTAAGAGAACCTGGAGCTTCTGACTTTGAACAAGCGATTGAAAAAGCGTTAGATGAAGATAACAATCGCGACATGAGGAAGAATGCACTTGCTCTTATGAAAGAAAATGGTGCTCAGCAAATGGCTGAAATGATTGTGGCCAATGTCGTAGCAAACAACTAGAATATTTTTGGGAGAGTGATGATGGTGAAACGTAAGATCTTAGTACCAATCGCATTTAATAACTGGGCATTAACTGATGTGAATGACAACCGTTTGACGAAGGAATGGATTGATCACCGCATGGGGATCTTTATGAAATATACGTGTAAAAGTCTTAAAGCTCAAACGAATCAAGACTTTACGACGATCCTTCAATATGATCAGCGCTCAGAAGAACATGTATTAAACGCTCTTAAACAACATGATCCACTTCCTGAAAACATTAAGTTTGTGCCTAAAAATGCTTATAACAAAACACTTGAACGAGAAATCCAGGATTATGATGAAGTGTATTTTGCTCGAATTGATTCTGATGATATGTACCATAAAGGTTACTTTGAATTTCTTAAGAATCACGAACCACAAGAAGGTACTGAGGCTCTCATCAATCAGTATGGCTACTTCTATGACGAGTATTCAGATAAAGTGGCGACTGCAAAGATCCAGTCTCCTCCTTTCTACACGTTAATTTATAACGTAGCTGAGTACCTTGAAGGAAAGCGCCACCCTGTAAAAGGACATCTATCTGTTCATAACTTAAATCATGAATTGTTAGAGCCTAGAAACTATGTACAGGTAATTCACTCCAATAATATGTCGACGTCATTTGAAAACCGATATATTGATGGGCTGATTGAAGATGAGAATGAGAAAAATCAAATTCTCAGTAATTTCTGGGGATAATATTCTTGAGATTGAAAGCTGTCGGAGTAGCTCTTCCGACAGCTTTTTCAATTATTTCTTTCGATTGTTTAACGAATTAGGACACTAGCCTTTTTTGAACATGCTGAATCATATATAATTCTAATAAATGGTATTCAATTAATAAGGCTGTTTTCATAGACGTTGTTGCTTTAGCGATAAGAGTAACGGTTAATTTCCGCTCCAATCAACTATGAAGTGTGATTTTTTTCAAGAACTCTTTCAAAAACAACAACCTTTTAGAAAAGAGCCATTAATAAACTGCATGTGCAGTAAAAATCAGGAGAATGGCATGTTAAAAAATCAGTTAGAACACCTGAAAAGTGAACGTCTTTCTTTACCTAAATCTCAAATAGCCAGGCTAAGATGGTGTGGCTCTAGAGCTTCAGGTCGTCATATCCTCCAAATTAGTCAATCACCAGGGATCTTGTCCCTTATAAATAAGGATGATGAGTTAGATATGGTTAATCTATTCCATCCAGATCGCTCAGGAATAATTGATCAGTCATTTAGCAGTTGTTCGTCTTTCTGGACGGGAAACGTATCCGATCACATCCCTTTTCCTACAAACTATTTTGACACGGTCATTATTGATGAACGTCTCGAAGCTATAGCGGACACTGAAAATATAGAGAATGTAAAAAGATTGCTTAAACCAAACGGGAAAATCATTGTTACTCATAAACTTAGAGAAGCTCTTCATTTATCAAAGCAATGGACCTCTCTGTTAACTGCGTTTGAAGAACTTGATAAACGTGTTGATGCAGAATATGTGAATTGGGTTGGGAGAAACACAGATCCGCCAAAAGGAAAAGTAGAGCAAATTCTATGTGAAATAAAAGGCCAAATCGATCAAATTGATGAAGAGGTAGAATTGAAGATTCAAGCAGCTCTTCAATCCAAAAAAGAAGCTGAGTTAGCACGGTTGGAAGAAGAGAGTAAGCTTAAGATGAGTATTCCTTTTATGAGGAAAAAACTGCAAGACCAGGTGGAGTTAATGGAGCTCAGCCATAAAGAGAAGCTAGAACTTATACCTCATTCAAAAGAGGTTAACCTACATACAAAAACCATGGATCAACATACAGTAGTGTCTAATTATTTTAGTAACGAGAACGTCACAATTGTGATGGGAGAAGCAGAGTACTACAGTGAAAATAGTCTTAAATTTTCCCATCAACTAACGCGCTCTCTACTGAATAAAGGTTCTCAGGTTATTTATGTTTCTAGTGAAGAACAACATACGATACAGCCAGTTTTTAATGAAGCAAGTAAGTTATGGCAAATCAGTCAGAAAGAATTCTGGGAACTTGTTTCTTTCTTCAAACAACCGACGTTAGTCATAACAGAAGCAGCTCTTCAGCTAGCCAAAAAAATAGGTCGCCTTCAATGGAAAAGATGGGGGATCTATTATTTTAATGCATCGGATATATCGTCTCAGAGTGAGGCTCACTCATTTTTAGTTGATACGCTTCAACCAGATCACTTTATTGCTGGAATGGGGAGTATGGTTCCTTTTGAAGCAATAGAAGAGAGTCGCCTTCCCAAATATGAAGGCTCTACTGAAACTACGAAACGAATCGTAGGTTTTATTGGAGACTTAGCGAAGGATCATTTAAATTACAATCTTCTAAAGCAATTGCTAGTGGCAAATGCAGATCTAACCATTGAATTAATCGGCTACAATGTTCCAGAAACCAAGCCTATTCGCTCAAACAGATTGAAAATTCGAGAGTACACGCATTGTGATGAAGTGACGAAACGGATCCAAAGGTGGACTGGTGGAATCGTACCACTTTCTCATCAAGCTCAAAACGCGGCTATTCGAATGATGCATGCGATTGGTTTACCGATTTATGATATCAAGGATTGGAGCGATCCCATCCAAGAGAACGATTTCTTACGTTCTACAAATGTGGAAACAATGAGTGATGGTATAGAGCAGTGTCTCCATTCAGGTGAAAGGGGAGGCAGTCTATGAAAATACTTTATATCTACCGCTATTTACTGCTTGGCGGTGTTACTACGCAACTCGCAAACAGACTTGGTTATTTACGAAATGTTAGCGATCCCCATTTTGTCTTTTTATCAGACCATGGGGGAAGAACAGCATTTGGAGATTATGAGAAATTGAAGGTTCTATCAGAGCCTGCTCCTATATACGAGTATATTACCAAGCTGCAATTTGATTTAATTATTGCGATTGATACGAAAGAAATAACAGACTACTTAATCGAACAAAAATGTCAAACGCCAATCATCCAGGAAGTTCATGGTATATCATATAAGCTTAACTACTTAGTCGAAGAGGATTCGAACGCTTTTCAGGGCTATATTGTACCTTCATCATTTAGCAAAGAACGAATCATAGAAGATTACCATGCACCAGAGGAAAAGACCTTTGTGATTCCGAACTGTTTGGATACGACCCTCTTTACTCCAAGAAAGACAGAATTGATCACCAATAAGAAGATCATTTGTTGGGTAGGAAAGTTAAACGATCACAAAAATTGGGTTGGATTTCTCGATCTAGCTGAAAAACTTGCGCAATATCGAGATGACTGTGTTTTCTGGATTGTGGGTGGTGAGACGGCTTCACTGAAAGCAACAAAGCATTTCCTTGATGAAGTAAATAAGCGTACGGTGAGTATTAACTGGATTGATCGAATGGAGTATAGTGAAATGCCTGAACTCTATTCTATGGTCGCCGAAAGTGGAGGCTGTACCGTTAGTACTTCTAAAGGAGAATCCTTTGGGATGAGCTTAATTGAAGCAATGGCTTGTGGATGCCCTGCAGTAGCGCCTACAGTTGGAGCCATTCCTGAGATTTACACTGAAACGCTTGAACGGCTAACTTATGAACTCCACGATATTGATTCTTGTGCAACGATTGTGAATCATCTTCTAGATGACGCTAATGAAAGATCTGTACAAATAAGTAATGGTTTGACCAAAGTGCGGTCGCATTATTCAATTGAACATGTGGTTTCCCGCTATTATGACTTACTTCATAAGCTAACCAAAACGCAAGAAATCTGGTGACCTCACCAGGTTTCTTCTTTTGGAGTGGAAATTACGATCTCATTTATATCAACAACGTCTATGAAAAGAGTCTCTCTAAAAGGTTTTAGTTTTGAGATTGGTTTTAATTAAAGAGCAATACTTCTCTAATTGGAGCGGAAGGATGCTCGACTCCTGCGGGACTAGCGGGACAGGTGAGACCCCACAGGCACGCCCAAGCGTGCTGAGGAGGCTCACCGCCCGCCCCGCGGAAAGCAAGCATCCTGGAGCGGAAATTACGATCTCATTTATATCAACAACGTCTATGAAAAGAGTCTCTCTTAAAGGTTTTAGTTTTGAGATTGGTTTTAATTAAAGAGCAATACTTCTCTAATTGGAGCGGAAGGATGCTCTACTCCTGCGGGACTAGCGGGACAGGTGAGACCCCACAGGCACGCCCAAGCGTGCTGAGGAGGCTCACCGCCCGCCCCGCGGAAAGCGAGCATTCTGGAGCGGAAATTACGCTCTCATTTAAAGAAACAAATGTTAAGGAGCTGTAAATTTTCCTTTACAGCTTCAACGGTTTCAGTAATCAACTTTTCATTCGAATCTTAACGAAGTATAATGGAAGAAGTGTTTAAATGTCGTATTCTTGTTAAGAGGGAAAGGATTTATTATGAAGATTCTGTATATATCTCAACATTTCCCCCCGGAGATAGGTGCAGCGCAAGCGCGTGCCTATGATATGTCAATGAATTTAGTAGAAGAAGGCTGTGATGTAACGGTTGTTACTGCTTTTCCTAATCATATTTCTTCTAAAAAGTTCATCAAATCCAGCAAACATCTTGGTTTGAAGGTTATTCGTTCTTTCGTCGTACAAGATACGAAGAAAAGTACGCTACGTAGAATGTTGAATTATTTATCGTTTATGGTGACGTCGATTCTTTCAGGTTTATTTGTAAGCAAACCTGATGTTGTATTTGCTACAACACCTCAGCTGTTTGCTGGTCTATCTGGTTATGTACTAAGCAAACTGAAGCGTGCGAAATTTGTCATCGAAGTGAGAGATCTATGGGTCGACTTTGCCGAGGTTTTAAACCAAATCAATAATAAAAAGCTATTAACACTTGCGCGTAAGCTTGAGTGGTTTCTGTTTAACCAGGCAGATCATATTATCGTTGTGACGCATGGATACAAGCGCTACCTTGTTGAAAAAGGGATATCGGAAGACAAAATTGATGTAATTACAAATGGTGTTAATCCTAACGAAACGGGTGAACTGTTGCCTGAAGATGGAAGAACAATTCGAAATGAATATGGACTTGAAGATCAATTCATTATTCTTTATGCAGGCAACATGGGAATTGCGCAGGGGCTTAATACAGTTCTCGAAGCGGCAGAGCGCCTTAAACAAGATCATTCTATAACGTTTGTTCTTATTGGAGAAGGTGCTGAGAAGGATCGACTGAAGACCTACAAAGAAGAAAAAGGTCTTCATAATGTATTAATCCTAGATAGCCGAGCAAAGCAGGAGCTAAATGGGTTTTATGCAGCAGCAGATCTTTGTTTAGTGATCTTGAAAAATCATCCGCTTTTCGAAATCACCATTCCATCTAAATTATTTGATTGCCTAGCAATGAATAAGCCTGTTTTACTAGGAATTGGTGGAGAATCAAAGGATATTGTGAAAAGCTTGAATGCAGGATTATTTTTTGAACCTGAAAATGCCGAGTCACTTGCCAATGTCGTTGTCGAAGCGGCGTCCAATCCAGAAATCATGGAGCTCCTAGAAAAGGACGTTAGGAGCAAAATGCTCTTAAGGTATAACCGTCAGGAGCTATCGAAGAATTTAGCTCAATTACTGCAATCCACTCTCTATAGTGTAAAAGGTTGGTCTCAATGAAAAAAGCGTGTGTCATCACTTCCATCCATTCACCTTATGATGGACGTATTTATCACAAACAGTGTAAAAGTTTAAAAAGAGCCGGTTACGATGTTGTTCTCATTGCTCCTGAACCAGAAGTTCAGGAGTCTGAAGACATTCCTCTTATCACTTTTAAGCGTCCTTCAAGTATTAAGGAACGAATACTATCTACTTTCCATCTATATAAATTAGCAAAAAATACAAATGCGGACATCTACCATTTTCATGATCCAGAACTTATGATTGTAGGCGTAATGATTGAAATGGTGCTAAAGAAGCCCGTTATTTATGATGTTCATGAACATTATCCAAATACAATAATGGGAAGAGAGTATATTCCTTCCGTCATTAAAGTACCGATGAAATTTGCTTATATTGCAGTAGAAAAAATCGCGCTTATGAAAATAAGCGGTGTGATCTATACAACGGAGGAAATTGGTCGCCGTTATTCATCTTATAAGGGATGCAAAATTGAAAATTATCCTCTTAAACAAATGTTTCCAGAAGGAAAAAGAGAGAAAGATCCGCATCAACTTATCTATTTAGGTGGGATTACAAAAATTAGAGGCGTCCTTGAGCTTGTGGATGGTTTTAGTCAAGCAGTTGGTAATGCTCCTCAAGCAAAGCTTCTTTTTCTAGGAAGTTTTGAATCTGATGCATTTAAAGAAGAAGTATTTAACCTGATTAAGGAAAAGGGGATTGAAGAGAATGTATCCTTTATAAGCAGGGTACCCTACGAACAAATATCCTCCTATGTTAATCGCTCATCGATTGGTATTCTTCCATATTTGCCATATCCTAACCATCTTGTAGCGCTACCTAACAAGTTATTTGAATACATGGCAGCAAGCAATGCCATTATTGCTTCAGACTTTCCTCATTATAGGAAGGTGATGGAAGATAGTCAGGGTGGACTTGTGATTAATCCTGAAGATTCTAGAGACATTGCCGAAAAAATTACACAACTATTAAATCAACCTAACGAAACGGCACAACTGGGCGATAACGCTAGAAAAGCCTTTGAAAATAAGTATAATTGGTCATGCGAAGAAAAAAAACTCCTTGAATTTTACCACACTTTGTTACGAAGGTAACGGTAAAGAATGAGAAGTTTGGAAAAAGCGGGGAATGAATAATGAAAAAGAAGCAATCAAGGATGAGAAGAAGGCGAAAAAAGAGTTTTTTTCGCAGAACTTTAACTTTTGTACTTCTCGTTGTTTTGATCCTTATCGGGTATGGCGCATATCTTGCTTATAATGCCTATGATGCCGCATCAGGCTCCTATCAGGGGCTCTCACGAGGCGATAAATCAGCTTTACGAGAAGCAGAGGTCGCGGTTACGAAGGATCCTATATCAATTCTTATTATGGGTATTGAAGACTATTCAACAGGTGGAGAGAATGGACGTACTGATACGTTGATGGTCGCAACGATTGATCCAGATACGAAAAAAGTAAAATTACTAAGTATCCCTCGTGACTCTAGAGTACAAATTGTAGGCAAGGGAATCGAAGATAAGATCACCCATGCTCATGCATATGGTGGAACCGAAATGACCATTAATACAGTCGAGAACTTTCTAAATATACCAATCGATTATTATGTAAAAGTAAACTTCGAAGGTTTTAAAGATGTAATTGATGAGATCGGCGGCATTACTGTTGACGTTCCATTTGACTTCATTGCTCACACAGATGTTCCGGGTGGTAGGGCAGAGTTTACGGAAGGTCCAATGAACCTTGATGGAACGGAAGCTCTTGCTTATGCGAGAATGCGGAAAAGTGATCCACGAGGCGATTTTGGAAGAAGCGATCGACAGAAACAAGTGATTAAAGCTGCTATGGATGAAGTCTCTTCAGCTTCAGGTTTAATGAAGCTAGATGATATTGCGCAACATATCGGCAACAACATTGAAACGAATCTTAAACCAACTGAATTGTTTGCTTTGCAAAAAGCATACTCAGGTGTTAGCTCATCTAGCATTGAAAGCATGACGTTCGATGGAACGGACCAACGAATAGACGGCGTCTATTACTTTATCCCAACAGATGAGAGTGTTGCTTCATTAAGTCAGGAGCTAAACGCTATTTTGACCCAATGAGGTCTTACGTTAGCTCAATAGACAAAAGAAAGGCTCTTTTCTAATAAAAGAATTTAAAATAAAAAACCACACGTTGCTAATTGGAGCGGAAGGTGCTCAACGCCCGCCCCGCGGAAAGCGAGTACCTGAAGCGGAAATCCCCCCACTCTTATAGCAGCAATGTATACGAAAAGAGCCAAAGAAAAAAGCATCTGCACATGTGCGGATGCTTTTTTAACGTTTCATCGTGCTTGTAAAGATCAGAATTTTCTTCAGAGTATTGATCAGTGGTTTACGCTGATTTCCCATAGCACCAATTAGCTCAGCAGTAAATTGAATCACGACTAGGAGTAACACCAGCAAGAACAGAGATCCCCAAAGGGTAGATGCTGAGAAAAGAATGGCTGATACGCCAAAGAAGAAGCTGAGTAGATAAATGATGATAACGGTAGACTGATGAGAAAATCCAATGGCTAATAAACAATGGTGAATGTGAAACTTATCAGGCGTTGATATTTTTTGCTTCTTCATAATTCTTCTTATAATAGCAAAGAATGTATCAAATATTGGAACAGCGAGAATAATGACAGGTATAATAAGACTGAAGACTGTAACGCTTTTAAATAAACCTAACATCGAAATGACCGATATAGAGAAACCGAGGAAAAGCGCTCCCGTATCTCCCATGAAAATACTGGCTGGATGAAAATTAAAGATCAAGAATCCGAGCGTACTACCTATAAGGATCACGGCAAGGGCTATAACAACTAACTGTTGATCGAGAACAGCCATAGTTAAAATGGATCCTATAGCAATTGTAGAAACGCCTGCTGCTAAACCGTCTAATCCATCAATTAAATTAATGGAGTTCGTGACTCCTACGATCCAAAGAACAGTAATGATGAAACTCATAAAGCCAAATTCTATTCGACCTACAAATGGAAGTGAAACAAATTCAACCTGCAGTCCTGAGGTTGCAACGATAACAGCTGCAATAATTTGACCAATTAGCTTTACTTTAGGTGAAATAACGAATTTATCATCAAAAACACCGAGGAAAATAATAAGTGTTCCAGCAATAACAACCTCGGTCATATACGGTGAATAAGGCATGAGGTAAAGAAAACCAGCAGCAGTACCAGCGAAAATAGCGAGTCCGCCAGCTGAAGGCATAACGCCTTTATGGACTTTACGTTGATTTGCGTTGTCAGCAATTTTAAATTTAAGCGATAAACGTTTAACAATAGGTGTCGCAATAATTGCAACGGCTATTGAGATCAAAAACGCTATTATATATTCCGTTAACGAATACAATGAAATCCCCCTCTAATTGAGGAATAGTAACTCATTCCTTCCATATCATATCAAAATAAGTAGTTATTGCAAGATGTTTCTTGTGGTCCCTTTTTCTCGAAATTCGTCAATTAACTACAGTTTCCCCTGATGAGGGCCTTTCATGTTGAAATGGAGCGATTCATATAATTACCAGTACCCTTTTCTGCTAAGGAGTAACCATTTTAGACATCATACTCATTATATAATTGTCCATCCTCAGTGATTGAAGCTTGACCACTAGTAAGGTTCGTTATCCACTCTTTAAATGTATCTTCAGAACCGCTTTCCACAAATGTAATAACTTGAACTTGCTCTAAATAATGAATGTCGTTCAATAAATAATTCGATGATCGAATTTCATTTTCGACTTTACCTAATAAAGTATAATCAATTTTGATAGATATCCTTGTCATGAGTTTGCGCTCGACAATACCTGTTTCATTAAGGCCTTCAGAAACAGCCTGTCCATAAGCCCGGATTAATCCCCCTGCCCCAAGTTTGATTCCTCCGAAATAACGGGTAACGACAACAGTAGTATCTTTTAGATGACGCTTTTTCAATACTTCAAGCATAGGTACGCCCGCTGTACCTGAAGGTTCGCCATCATCGTTTGCTTTTTGTATAAGGTCGTGCTCACCAATTAAATATGCAGAGCAATTGTGGTTCGCACTGTGATGTGTTTTCTTAATATACTGTATAAAGTCCTGGGCTTCTTCTTCTGTTGTTGTTCTTTTCACATGAGTAATAAACCGTGATTTCTGTATCACAAGTTCATTTTGTCCATCACCTTTGACGGTATAATATGAAGTGAGCATGTTGATTCCTCCAGATAATCCTTGAACATTACTAGGAATGAAAGGGATTTGTTTGTTATCATCGAATACTACATAATTAAAGGTTTTCTATAATGGATAAGAATAGGCTATTTTCGTAGACATTGTTACTATAATAGTGGGAGAATTTCAGCTCCAGGATGCTCGCTTTCCGCGGGGCGGGACACTTGAGCCTCTGTGGGGTCTCACCTGTCCCGCTGGTCCCGCAGGAGTCGAGCAGCCTTCCGCTACAATTAGCAAAGTGTGGTTTTTTATTCAATAATTGATTCAAAAGCAACAATCTATTAATAAAAGCCTAAGAAAAGTCCGACGTGTGTCTTTCTTATTATAAGTGCCTTAAATAAATCCATCAAATATATATCCTCAAGTCATAAACAGACGGCCACATACGAATTTTGTAAAAGAAGTACTTTTGGACTATCTTTTCTTTTCCCAATGGCCGTCCCTTGAAGGAATGGAGGAGTTTAGCTTGGATAGTCAAAAGCTGGATCCAAATGCGTTAGATGTCATTCTAGACAGGACAATGGAGAGCATCAACACGAGTAAGTCGAAATTGTTCGAAATTGGAGAGCATTCACATGATGAACGCCAGGAGATTAATGAGCAGCTTCTATTATTAAGAGAAGAGCTTGAAACTGTGAAGAACCAAAAGCATGAGTGCATTAAGCAAGATCAAATCGCTCGTGCGGAGCTTGTGAAGATCAGTAAGAACTTCCATGACTATGGGGAACCGGTAATCAGAAAAGCGTATGAGGAGGCTTCCAACGCCCAAATAAAGCTATCTGTAAGTAGTGAGAAGGAAATAATGTTGAGAGATCAAATTTCTGACCTCGAAAACCGTATAAGTTCTCTCCAAAATACGTCAGAAAAAGCAGAGTCGTTTATGAGTCAGATCTCAACTGTCCTAAGTTACTTGGGAGGGGAGCTCAGACTTTATGGCGAAGTGATTGAAGATGCTCGTAGAAAGCAAGAGTATGGGCTTCGAATTATTGAGGCGCAAGAAGAAGAAAGAAAGCGTCTGTCGCGTGAAATCCACGATGGTCCGGCTCAAGTATTAGCGAATGTTCTATTGCGCTCACAGTTAATTGAACGAATTTACGAGAAAAAGGGTAAAGACGAGGCCTTTAAAGAAATTAAGGATATGCGATCTTTAATTGAAGATGCATTGAAAGAAGTGAGAAGACTCATTTATGACCTTCGTCCAATGGCGTTGGACGATTTGGGATTAATTCCTACACTGTTGAAGTATTTGAACAAGGTAGATGACCGCTCTGATGCAATTATTTACTTTGATTATAATGAACGTATTCAAAGACTTCATGTTCGATTAGAAGCAGCAATATTCCGTCTTGTGCAAGAAGCGGTGCAAAATGCTTTAAAGCATGCAGAAGCAAGTGAAATAAATGTTGACCTGAGTCTTGATGGTGATAAGATTGTGGTAGCCATTGAAGATAATGGAATTGGATTTGATGTAAACGAACGGAAAGATCAATCATTTGGATTAATCGGGATGAAAGAACGAGTGGGATTATTAAATGGTACGATTCAGGTTCGTTCAACGCCGAAAAAGGGTACATATATATTAATCAGAATCCCGATTCATGAACAGGAGGGCGTGTAAACGATGTATGCAGCAAAAACCAAAACAAAAATTGTTATAATAGATGACCATCGCTTGTTTCGCGAGGGAGTTAAACGTATTTTAGATATGGAAGACGATTTTGAAGTAATCGCTGAAGGTGATGATGGCGGAGACGCTCTTCGTCTTGTCGAAGATTACAAACCTGATGTTGTATTAATGGATATCAATATGCCACACGTCAATGGAGTTGAAGCAACGAGACAGCTTATTGATCAAGTACCCGCAACAAAGGTTATTATCTTATCGATTCATGATGACGAAACGTACGTGACTCATGCTGTGAAAACTGGAGCAGCTGGCTATCTCCTTAAAGAGATGGATGCTAACTCTCTTGTTGAAGCGGTGAAAGTAGTTGCTTCTGGTGGAGCTTACATTCATCCTAAGGTGACGCACAACCTTGTAAATGAGTATAGACGTCTTGCAACAGAAGGAAAAAGACCTTCTACGCAAATCGGTTATAAAGAAGTTGAATACCGCAAACCGCTTCATATCTTAACGCGAAGAGAATGCGAAGTACTTCAGCTACTAACAGATGGAAAGAGTAACCGCTCAATCGGTGAAGATTTGTTTATTAGTGAGAAGACAGTTAAAAACCACGTGTCTAATATTCTTCAAAAGATGAATGTTAATGACCGTACACAAGCTGTTGTTGAAGCAATTAAAAAAGGTTGGGTAAAGGTGCGCTGAGGCGCATCTTTTTTATTGGCTTTTTCTTAAGGCTATGTTAATGAACAATGTTGATATTTGGCTCATTTACGCCGTGTGGTGCCCATTCGCTTCGAGCAAATGAATTTGCTCAGGCGAATGGGCACCACACGGCGACCTTTCAGCAGAGCTGAAAGGCGAGTGAAACTGAGGTTTCACTCGAATGAGCCAAAAATCGAGAAAGCCACAATTTGAGCTAACATAGCCTTTCTTAAAGACTATTGCTGTAAGAGTGGTGTAATTTCCGCTGCAGGATGCTCGCTTTCCGCGGGGCGGGACACTTGAGCCTCCTCGTCGCTAACGCTCCTGCGGGGTCACACCTGTCCCGCTCGTCCTGCAGGAGTCGATCATTCTTCCGCTTCAATTAGCGAAGTGTGGTTTTCATACAAAGTTACTTTTCCCTTATAGCAAAAGTAACAATGCTGTCGCACACAGCTAATTATTTGAACATAAAAAAAAGAACCTCCGATTCGAAGGTTCTTTCTCTTATTTTATTATACGCGCTTAGCACCAAGGTAACGTGGAGCCCAGTAAGAGTTGTCCATATCACTAATTGTTACTCCGTAAGAAGAAGAAGAGTGGATGAACTGACCGTTACCGATATAGATTCCAGCGTGAGATGGTCCAGCTTTGTAAGTTTCAAAGAATACAAGATCGCCAACAGATGGTGAAGAAACGCTATCTGTTGCATTCCAGATGCTTGCTACAGTACGCGGGATTGACTCCCCAGCTTTGTTGTATACGTATTGTAGGAAACCGCTGCAGTCAAATCCTGATGGTGTAGTCCCTGCCCATACATAAGGTACGCCGATGTATTGCTTTGCAATGGATACAAGAGAAGAGTTAGAAGTTGATGCACTCTTCACTGAAGAAGATGATTTGCTAGCAGATGCAGCACCAGAAAGTGCTCCAAATGTGTTTGGTCCAGCAACACCGTCAACGCTTAAACCATTTGCACTTTGGAAGTTACGAACAGCCTGTTTAGTAATGGAGCCGAAAACACCATCTACTGAATAGCTGTAATAACCTTTTGATTTAAGTTGGCTTTGAAGATTTTTAACAGTTTGACCGCGGTCACCGTAGCGAACTGTTCCGCTGTTTGAAGAATAGCTGCTAGATTTAGAGGAAGATGATTTAGATCCAGTAAGCGCGCTTACTGTTTGTGGACCAACAACACCATCAACACTGATTCCTGCGCTACGTTGGAAATCACGTACACCGTCTTCAGTTACCGTTCCGAAATATCCTGTTGCTCTATGGTAGTCAAAATATCCTTTATCGTCTAATACGTTTTGAAGTTCAGTTACGTCAGAGTTGCTCATGCCATTGTATAGGGTACGGTCGCCTAAAGCTGCTTCACTTACGGATGGTGCAAACAAAAGAGTACCTGCGAGTGTAGTAGTGATCACGACTTTCTTAAACATTATGTAATTCCCCCTGATTTATAAGTTTAAACATTAAATTTTCTCTATCACAAATGCTAGTCTACATGATTGAGATAACAGAACGATGAATATAACATTACAATCAGGTAACAAAATAACTGCCTAATTTACTAATTGCATCATTTTACGACATTTACATTAAAAAATGTGGGGTATAATGGTTGACAAATATTATCAAAAATATTATAAGCTCCTGTTGGCACATTTACAAAAATACTCTATCATTAACTTGACTGAGTTTAGAATGAAAGTAAGCACTTAATAGATTGAAGAGAGGCGTTTTTATGAAAACAGTAGCAATCGTTACGGACAGTACCGCATATTTACCTAACGAAATGCTTTCTGAATATGACATTAGCATGATCCCGCTTAATGTTGTTTTTGGAAATGAATCGTTTTTAGAAGAGAAGGAGATCGGTGTAGACGACTTCTTCGAAAAACTCAGGAGTGAAAATGAATTCCCTAAAACATCCCAGCCGTCTATAGGAAGTTTCATAGAAACATATGAGAGATTATCGAAAACACATGAGGAAATTATAACCATTACTCTTTCGAGTGGAATAAGTGGAACATTCCAGTCTGCTTATTCGGCAGGTGGAATGGTTGAAGGTGCTGATGTTCATGTGTTTGATTCTGAGATTAGTTGTATGGTCCAAGGGTTTTATGTACTTGAAGCGGCTCGAATGGCGCAGGAAGGTTATTCAAGTGATCGTATATTAGAACGACTTAATGAAATGAAGAGCGAAGGAATGCATGCTTATTTTCTCGTAAACGATTTAAGTAACCTCCATAGAGGAGGCAGATTAAATGCGGCACAGCTAGTTGTTGGGAATCTCCTACAAATTAAACCTGTTCTGACATTCGTAGATAAACAAATAGTCCCTTATGAAAAAATCAGAACGAGAAAGAAGGCGTTAAACAAAATTCTTTCGTTGTTTGATGAATCAGCAAAGGATGGCGCACCTATAAAAGCGACTGTCATATATGCAAATAATAAAGAGGAAGCACTCAAACTGAAGTCTGAATTAGAAGAGAAGTATTCGAACGTAGAAATTATTCTAAGCTACTTCGGGCCAGTTATTGCAACCCACCTTGGCGAAGGTTCGCTTGGCCTTGGCTGGTACCGGACATGATTACCCTTTTAGGAAGGGGAGCAGGCTAATGAGGTTTGCTTCCCTTCAACTTAACAATTCAACTGTCCTCATCCCTGAGCAACTCTCCCCGACACAAGATTCATCCTTACTTCATCCCATTAGTTACTATAAGTCGTTTCCTCTTCAACCAATAGGCAAGTCCTTCAAGCCAAATTTTCAACTTCTCCAGGTTCTACAAGGGAAACATCTTTTAATAGATGAAATCCCTTTTCCTCTCTTGGATTTACATGCTCATTATTTGAACGGATTTATCCATATAGAAGCTGGTCTTCAGTTTAAAGAAGGCGAGCTTACGTGTATAAGATGTGGAAGCAAGCGGTCATTCTCCTCCTTTTCTTGTGCACGATGTAAAACGAAAGACTGCCGTTATTGTAGAAATTGTATCGTGATGGGAAAAGTTAGTTCTTGTTCACCGCTTTATTCTGCTTCTGCTTCTTTCCAACCAAAGGAATCTTCAATCTCACTTGAATGGACGGGGACATTATCAAGTGGCCAACGAGAAGCTTCTCAAGCTGTAACTCGTGCAATCAAACGAAATGAAGATCTACTTGTTTGGGCGGTATGTGGCAGTGGAAAAACGGAAGTGTTATTCCGAGGTTTAGAAGAAGCTCTTTCTCAAAACAAAACGATATGTATTGCAACGCCAAGAACAGACGTTGTTCTCGAGTTGTTTCCACGCTTTAAAAAAGTATTTCCTTCTATTGATCTATCGGCTCTTTACGGTGGAAGTTCTAAAGACTCTTCCCGATTTGTCATTTCAACTACACATCAATTGATCAGGTATAAGGAATTTTTTGATGTCATGATTATCGATGAAGTAGATGCATTCCCCTACAACGCTGATTCTTCTCTCCAGTATGCGGTTGAAAAATCCCGAAAAAAGACTAGTTCCCTCATTTATTTAACGGCTACTCCACCTAAATCCATGATTCGGAATCGGCAGAATATCGTTCGTATTCCAGCAAGGTTTCACGGCTTCTCACTTCCAATTCCATCTTTAACATGGATAGGAAATTGGAGGAAGAAAATAGAGAAAGAGAAGTTACCCTCTATTTTAATCGAATGGATCCAACAACAAATTGATGACCGAAAACCGGTATTGCTTTTTCTTCCTTCTATTAAGTTAATTGATAAAATAACACCTCTCTTAAACGAATACATTCAGTGCGAAGGTGTACATTCTGAAGATAAAGATCGTGTAAATAAAGTGATGAAGTTTCGAAACAATGAGCTACCAGTGCTTCTGTCCTCAACCATACTCGAACGGGGCATTACTATTCCAAATGTCTCGGTTGCTGTAATTGGTGCTGAGGATGACGTATTTACTGAAAGTGCATTAGTTCAGATTGCTGGAAGAGCGGGAAGAAGCAAGGATTATCCTGATGGCTCTGTAAGATTCTTTCATTATGGAAAGACAAATGATATGATAGCAGCTATTTGCCATATTAACGATATGAATCGAGAAGCGGATGAAAGAGGGTGGCTCAAATAGTGAGATGTGTCTGGTGTGGAGAAGATTTGGACAGAAAGGTATCGTGGCGCATCCTATTGGGATTAGCAGCACAACGCGTTATTTGTGACACCTGTCAGGCGGAGCTTGTTCCGATTACAGGTGAACTTTGTTTAACGTGCGGTCGTCCACTTTCGAAACTTAAACCTGAATACATCTACGATCACGATTGCTCAGATTGCATGAAGTGGCGTACTAGTGAATTTGGCGATGTACTAAAGTTCAATCGATCCTTCTATGAATACAACGATTTTATGAAAGACATTCTTGCTCTTTATAAATTCCGAGGTGATGTTGAAGCGGGAAGAGTATTTTCTGCTATTTTTCAGGATGAAATCAAGAAGTCTTATGCCTATGTTGATTACGTCATTCCAATTCCCTCTAGTTTAGAAAGGCTATATGAAAGAGGGTTTAATCAATGCGAGGTATGGATTGAAGGAACTGAGTTTCATGAGAAGCCTATTTTGTGCCGAGTTAACCATGAAGAAAAGCAAAGTAAGAAATCAAGAGCAAAGCGAATGAATCGGAAAGAAGACATGTTTCAGTTGCTTCCTAATGTGACCATGACAGGCAAAGCATGTTTACTGATTGATGATTTATATACGACTGGAACGACGCTTCATTATGCTGCAAAAACCCTTAAACATGCTGGCGCATCGCACGTATGTTCGTTAACATTATGCCGTGGCTAACCCTTTGTCGAAACTTTATTAAGAAAACGCCTTCATTCGAGCTAAATCAACAAAAACACCCCTTTGACAGTACTTTAAGCTGGGCGTATAGTTGATATATGGCAATGCCATGAAGATTTCTGAAGGGAATGTTGAACAAGATGCAGGGAAAAGTAAAATGGTTTAACAATGAAAAAGGTTTCGGATTTATTGAGAGAGAAGACGGTGACGATGTATTTGTTCACTTTTCTGCGATCAGTGGCGAAGGATTCAAATCATTAGAAGAAGGTCAAACTGTTGAATTCGAAATCATTGAAGGCGATCGCGGTCCACAGGCTGCTAACGTAGAAAAAGTATCTTAAATAAAAAATCCAATCATGAAGCTTCTATCATCATCGATAGAAGCTTTTTATATGCCCAAAAAAGGTAATAAAAAGTAATTGTGTAAATTTTTGTCGGATAATAGGGTGTTTTGTGAAAAAAACGTAAAAATAATTGGATTTTTTTTAAGTTTATAGAGGGTAATCAGAAGGGTATAACGAATATATAGTTATAGCATGGAAGGAGGAGTGCCACATGATGAATTTTAACATCCGTGGTGAAAACATTAAGGTTACACCTGCAATGAGAGAATATACTGAGAAGAAGGTAAGTAAACTTGAAAGGTATTTCGATACTCCACCTAATTCTGATGTTCATGTAAATATGAAGGTTTACAACGATCAGCAAATGATCGAAGTAACAATTCCAATGCCTAACCTTCTACTTCGAGCTGAAGAAGAGCATCAAGATATGTATGCAGCAATTGATTTAGTTGTAGAGAAGCTAGAGCGTCAAATTCGCAAGCATAAAACAAAAGTAAACCGCAAATTCCGTCAGGAAGGTAGCGTTAAATATATGTTCCGCGATGAACTTAATCCTACAACAACAAGCGTTGCTGAAGCTGAGGTAGATGAAGACGAACTACAGGTTGTGAAAACAAAGCGCTTTACATTCAAGCCAATGGACGTAGAGGAAGCAATTCTACAAATGGACATGCTTGGTCATAGCTTTTTCGTTTTCTCTAATGCCGTATCTGGTAGCACAGGTGTTGTCTACCGCCGTAAAGATGGAAAATACGGATTAATTGAGCAGGACTAAAGAATAAATGAACTAGGGCAGGGGATTTTTCCCCCTGCCCTTTAAATATGCAAGTAGCTTTCGTTCTATTGCTCATCATGATACGAATATGAAGGTACGGTTTTTTAACTTTCTTGTACCTCTAGCAACTAATTGTTAAAATAACTACATAGTATAAAAAATTCAAAGTTTAGTTAGATACATGATAGCACTCTACTGACAACAAAAGAGGAGCGTTTCTATGAAGGGTTTATTACGTAAGATTATACCGAATGGCAATGAGCGTCAGATAAGCCGCTTGCAAAAGATTGCTGATCAAGTGGAAACTTTTTCAGATGCAATGAAAAAGTTATCAGATGATCAACTTCGTAACAAAACGGAAGAGTACAAAGAGCGAATTCAAAAAGGTGAAAAGCTAGATAAAATGTTACCAGAAGTGTATGCAACCGTTCGCGAAGCATCTGAACGTGTTCTAGGCATGCGTCCATTTCCTGTTCAAATTATGGGAGCGGCAGCGCTACATGAAGGAAACATAGCTGAGATGAAAACGGGTGAAGGTAAAACGCTAAGTGCCACAATGCCCGTCTATCTTAATGCGTTAACTGGTAAAGGCGTACACGTCATCACAGTTAACGAATACCTTGCGAAGCGTGACGCAGAAGAAATGGGTGAGCTTTACAACTTCCTTGGCTTAACGGTTGGTTTAAATGTTAGTGGTCTTTCAAAAGAAGAAAAAGCTGAAGCATACGCTGCTGACATCACTTACGGAACAAACAACGAGTTTGGTTTCGACTATCTGCGTGACAACATGGTTCTCTATAAAGAAGAAATGGTGCAACGCCCGCTTCACTATTCCATCATTGATGAGGTGGATTCGGTTTTAATTGATGAAGCGAGAACGCCGCTCATTATTTCTGGAAGTGCTGAAAAATCAACGACGCTTTACATTCAAGCGAATCAATTTGTTAGGACACTAAAAGAAGAAGACGACTACAATGTCGATATCAAAACAAAGAACGTTCAGCTAACGGAAGATGGAATTACGAAAGCTGAGAAATTCTTCGCGATCGAGAACTTATACGATTACAAAAATGTGCAGTTAAATCATCATATTAACCAGGCGATGAAAGCGAATTTCATTATGCAACTGGATATGGACTACGTTGTACAAGAAGAAGAAGTTGTAATCGTTGACTCCTTCACAGGTCGTTTAATGGCTGGCCGCCGTTACAGTGATGGACTACACCAGGCTATTGAAGCAAAAGAAGGTCTTGTCATCCAAAGAGAGAGTATGACGCTTGCTACGATTACGTTCCAGAACTACTTTAGAATGTATGACAAGCTTTCTGGCATGACAGGTACTGCTAAAACGGAAGAGGAAGAATTCCGTAACATCTATAATATGAACGTTATTGCGATTCCTACGAATAAACCGATTGCTCGTATGGACTATCCTGATCTTGTTTATAAATCAACAAAAGGAAAGTTTCAGGCTCTTTCAAGAGAAATCGAAGAACGTCATCGTAAAGGACAGCCAATTCTAGTTGGTACAGTTGCTGTAGAAACGTCAGAATTGATTTCGCAATTCCTAAAAAAACAGGGTGTTCCACATAATATATTGAATGCGAAAAACCATGCTCGCGAAGCGGAAATCATTGAATCAGCCGGCCAAAAAGGTGCTGTTACAATTGCGACGAACATGGCTGGTCGTGGTACAGATATTAAACTAGGAACGGGTGTACTTGATCTTGGTGGACTGTTTATTCTTGGAACGGAGCGTCATGAAAGTAGACGTATAGATAATCAGCTCCGAGGACGTTCGGGTCGTCAAGGTGATCCAGGTGAATCAAGATTCTATATTTCAATGGAAGATGAACTGATGCGTCGATTTGGTTCAGATAACATGATGAATATGATGAATATGATGAATCGCCTAGGTATGGAAGAAGATCAACCGATTGAATCAAAACTTGTTTCAAGAGCAGTTGAATCAGCACAAAAACGAGTAGAGGGTAACAACTATGATGCTCGTAAGCAGCTTCTTCAGTATGATGATGTTATGAGACAACAGCGTGAAATCATATATGCGCAGCGCGCAGAAGTGCTTGAATCTGATAATCTACGTGAAATTGTTGAAACGATGTTAACTTCTGTTATTAATCGCGTGGTTGATGCACATACAGGTGATGAAGATATTCAGGAAGAATGGGATCACCAAGCGATCATCGACCATGCTAAAGGAATTTTCCTTCAAGAAGGCCAGGTTACTGTAAAAGACATTAAAGGTCTTGATAAAGAGGAAATCGTTGAACTACTTGTAGAGAAAATGAAGGTTAATTACGATGAGAAAGAAGAGTCGTTTGAGCCAGAGCGCATGCGTGAGTTTGAGAAAGTTATTCTTCTTCGCAGTGTTGATCGTAAATGGATGGATCACATTGATGCTATGGATCAGCTACGACAGGGAATTCATTTAAGAGCATATGGTCAAAACGATCCTCTTCGTGAATATCAATTCGAAGGTTATGAGATGTTTGAAGATATGGTTGCAGAAATAGAAGAAGAAGTGGCTACTTATATTATGAAAGCACAGGTTGAAAGTAATCTGAAGCGCGAAAAAGTAGCTGAAGGAAAAGCTGTTAATCCAAAAGAAGAAGGAAGCACTAAAGCAAAGCCTGTTAAGAAGAAGCAGGATATTGGTCGTAACGACCCTTGTCCGTGCGGAAGCGGTAAGAAATATAAGAATTGTCACGGCAAAGCAGAATAATATCGTGTTCAACTGAGCACTTTCCTGTCTCGCCTATCTGGTGAAGTCCCCCATCTTAAAGCGTATAACCAATACGTTGAGGTGGGGTTCACCTTTGTAACTAAACGAACTGAACTTGGAGTATGCTTCAAGCCGCTCTAGCAGGTTCACTCGATTGTATGGAAAATAACGAAGCTGAGGTGTACGCAATGGAAATGCATGAAATTCGTAGCGAACTAAACACAATAGAAACAAGATTAAATGATTTTAGGGGGTCTCTTTGACCTCGAAAATAAGAGAGCTCGGATTGATGAATTAGATATTCAAATGACAGATCCTGATTTTTGGAATGATCAGAATGCTGCTCAGAAAGTTATTAATGAATCAAATGCTTTAAAAGAGGTTGTTCATGAATTTGATTCGCTTCAAGAAGGGTACGAAAATCTTGAAGTTTCATATGAACTAGTAAAGGAAGAAAATGATCAGGAACTGTTTGAAGACCTTGAGGTTGAAATTAAAGATCTGAAAAAAACAGTCAATCAATTCGAATTAACACTTCTCTTAAGTGAAGAGCACGATAAGAATAATGCGATTCTTGAACTTCATCCTGGCGCTGGTGGCACAGAGTCGCAGGACTGGGCATCTATGCTTCTCCGTATGTATACACGTTATGGAGAGAAAAAAGGGTTCAAAGTAGAAACGCTTGATTATCTACCTGGTGATGAAGCGGGAGTAAAGAGCGTAACCTTGAACTTTAAAGGACATAATGCTTACGGCTATTTAAAGGCTGAGAAAGGCGTTCATCGTCTCGTTCGTATTTCTCCGTTCGACTCAAGTGGGAGACGTCATACATCATTTGTTTCCTGTGAGGTTATGCCTGAATTTAACGACGAAATTGAAATTGATATTCGAACAGAAGATTTAAAAGTTGATACGTATCGTGCAAGTGGTGCTGGTGGACAGCATATCAACACGACCGATTCGGCTGTCCGAATTACGCACTTGCCTACAAATGTTGTCGTTAGTTGTCAGGGAGAGCGGTCTCAAATCAAAAACCGTGAACAAGCAATGAAAATGCTGAAAGCTAAACTGTATCAATTGAAAATTGAGGAACAGGAAGCAGAGCTTGATGAGATCCGAGGCGAACAAAAGGAAATTGGTTGGGGAAGCCAAATTCGTTCGTATGTTTTTCATCCTTACAGCATGGTGAAAGATCACCGAACAAATGTAGAAGTTGGGAATACTCAGTCGGTTATGGATGGAGACCTCGATCCATTTATTGATGCTTACCTACGATCACGTTTAAATGAGAATAAATAAAAATACGAAAGCCTCTGTTTCGAACAGAGGCTTTTTCAATTGTTTAACTAATTTCAACTGAGGTGGGGCAAAGTAAAAAAGAAGAAAAGGGATAATGAAACCTTGGAGTTACTTCGAAATTGATAAGGGGAATGCAACACTTCAATCTGATAACGCGCTGCTACAATGCGGTTTACACCCTAAATGCCCGGTGATATACTACTGAAGGATTTTGCTGAAAATTCGGCAGGGACGAAAAACATACAATAAGTGAGTGAATGCCTTTATGATTGCAACGTTAGCGAAGTTTACAGCCAAAAGAGTTTCATTATCACACAGAATATTAGAGTACATAAGCGTTATAGTAGGATCTGCCATTGTTGCGATTGCGTTTAACCTCTTCTTACTTCCGAATAGTATTGCCTCAGGTGGCGTAAGCGGAATTAGTACGATTACGAAAGGGGTGTTCGATTGGAAACCTGCATACGTCCAATGGGCATTTAACATTCCTTTATTTATAAGTGGATTGATTTTTCTTGGAAAGAAGTACGGTCCGAAAACCCTTGTTGGTACTCTGTTTCTTCCATTTGTCGTTAAATTAACGGAGAACGTTGAACCAGCTACGACAGATCCATTACTAGCTGCATTATTCGGCGGTCTTGGAGTAGGACTTGGTCTTGGGATCGTTTTTAGAGGGAAAGCGTCTACTGGTGGAACAGATTTAGCTGCACAGATTGTAAACAAATATAGTGGTGTTTCGCTAGGAACATGCGTCTTTATGATTGATGGGCTGATCGTCGTCGCATCAGCTTTTGTATTCAGCCTTGAAGAAGCACTTTATGCGCTCATCGCAATGTACTTAACAGGAAAGACGATTGATGTTGTACAACTAGGCCTAGGTTATTCCAAAATGGCTCTCATAATTTCAGATAAAGAGGAAGAGCTTCGTGAAGGAATTATAACAGTAGTCGATCGCGGTGTAACTCGAATTTCAGGACAGGGTGGCTATACAAACGATAAGCGCCCGATCTTAATGGTCGTTGTCGCACAAAACGAAGTAACGAAATTGAAGCAACTTGTTAAAGATGTTGACCCTTCTGCATTTGTAATTGTTTCAAATGCAACTGAAGTGTTGGGTGAAGGTTTTAAAAGAGAGTAAGCAGGTAATAGTAATGTAAAAAGATTCATTAGGAGTGAAATAATTGAAAAAGTGGATGAGTATGGTGCTTGGAATGGTTCTGATTCTAGGACTAGCTGCGTGTGGTGGCGGTAACGAAAACGGTGGAAATGAAAGCTCTATGAATGATGGATCCACAAACAACTCTTCAGATAAGACGAGCGAGTCTTCTGGAGAATATGACGCTGAAGCAGCACGGGCTACGTACGAAGCTAATTGCTTAAGCTGTCATGGTGAGAATTTGCAAGGTAAAGTAGGTCCTGGGTTAACTGCTGTTGGTTCAAGCTATTCAAAAGATGAAATCTTGAACATTATTCAAAACGGTAAAGGCCAAATGCCAGGTAATATTCTTAGAGGAGATACCGAAAAAGAAGAAAATGTAGCTAAATGGCTAGCAGATATGAAATAAAGATCAGTCGGCACTCGCATAAATGTGAGTGTTTTTTTATTAAGGTTCTTTAGAATAGATTGTTTTCGTAGCTTTTTTTGCTACAAGGAGAATGGTTGATTTCCGCCCCAGCCACCGTTCGTATGTAAATTTTATTTTGAACCAACTCAAGAACAACTATTTTTTGAAAGTCTATTTTCTAAAGGCTCCTTTCTAATAGATTGTTGCTTTTGAATCAATTATTGAATAAAAACCACACTTCGCTAATTGTAGCGGAAGGAGGCTCACCGCCCGCCCCGCGGAAAGCGAGCATCCTGGAGCGGAAATTAACCCAATCATATAGCAACAATGTCTAGGAAAAGAGCTTTAAAATAAGAGTAGTAATAAAGTTTAAACAGAACGGATTGTATAAAAATGTAGATTGTGTAAGTTTCTATAAAATATTAATGCGTCATTGCAGAAGATGTCATATTAGCACGAAGTTGAAACAGAAATGTAATAAAAATTTGTCCTAAAATAGCGAAATTGTCTGTTATAATATCTACAGATGTAAAAGATACATTAGATATTTACTATACTTAAAAACCTGAATCCTAAGAGTTTGCATCGAGAAATTAAGCAAGTAGGAAGTGGTATATTTTGATCGAAATGAAAGATGTATGGAAAACATACAACAATGGAATTAAAGCCATTAATGGAATTGATATTAAAATAGGTAAAAGTGAGTTTGTATACATAGTAGGACCAAGTGGAGCTGGTAAATCCACCTTCATGAGGATGATGTATCGTGAAGAAGTGCCTACAAGCGGAACAATCATTATCAATGGAAAAGATGTTGGCAAAATGAAGAACAAGCACGTCCCTAAACTTCGTCGCGAAATCGGCGTTGTTTTTCAGGACTTCAAACTTCTTCCAAAGCTAACCGTGTACGAAAACGTCGCTTTTGCTCTTGAAGTCATCGAAGAAAGCAAAGCATCTACTCGCAAGCGAGTCATGGAAGTTCTAAGTCTCGTAAATTTGAAGAACAAAGCAAGGTTTCTACCAGATGAACTATCTGGAGGGGAACAGCAGAGGGTTTCAATAGCAAGAGCGATCGTGAATAATCCTAGCATTCTGTTAACGGATGAACCAACCGGGAATCTGGATCCAGAAACGGCTTGGGGGATTATGGATTTATTAGATCAAATTAACAATCGCGGTACGACTGTTATTATGGCAACTCATAATAAAGATATTGTGAATACATTCAGAAAACGTGTTATTGCAATTGATGGCGGTTTAGTGACCCGTGATGAAGCAAGAGGTGAGTACGGGTATGAAAATTAAAACGTTTGGTCGTCATGGAAAAGAAGGTTTCAAGAATCTTGGTCGAAATGGCTGGATGACCTTTGCTTCTATTTCAGCTGTAACCGTGACGTTACTTCTTGTAGGTGTTTGTCTAGCACTGCTACTCAACTTAAATGCTTTTGGTGATCAGCTTGAAAGTGATGTTGAAATTAGTGCATTTGTTGACATAACAGCTAAACAAGAACAACAGGACGAACTAAAGAGTAAAATTGAGAATATTTCAGAAGTTGAATCAGCCACTTTCCAATCGAAAGAAGAGGGGCTAGATCAATTAATTGATAATCTTGGGGATGAAGGCGAAGTTTTCGAATCCTTAAGAGAAGAAAACCCATTGAGCGATGCTTTTCTTGTGAAAACAAAGGATCCTCAAGACGTTAACAAAGTTGCGGAAGAAATTGAGCAACTAGAAAATGTACAGAACGTTGAATTCGCAGAAGATACGGTGAACAAGCTATTTAAAGTTCTGGAAATCGCACGTAATGTTGGACTAGCTCTCGTAATCGGATTACTATTTACAGCTATGTTCCTCATTTCAAACACTATTAAACTTACAATTGTTGCTAGAAGTCATGAAATAGAGATTATGAAATTAGTAGGTGCAACAAATTGGTTTATTCGTTGGCCATTTCTAATAGAAGGAGTCTTAATTGGGATATTGGGTGCGCTCATACCAATTGGAATTTTAATTTACGGTTACTATTATTTAATCGACTTAATCGCAAATCGTTTTCCGACTTTTATTATCGACTTACTACCAGTAACGCCTTTCGTTTATCAGCTATCAGGACTTCTCGTCGTTCTGGGAGTTATTATCGGGGTCTGGGGAAGCCTTACGTCAATGCGTAAGTTCTTGAAAGTTTAATGACACAATTACTAGATAAATAGATTCATCTATATCGGGGGAGGAACAAAGATTGAAGAGTAAATTGATCGCAACAGCATTAACATTAACTCTAGGATTTGGCGGATTAGCCGCAGCACTTCCGGAAACTACGGTCGCAGCAAATCTTGATGAGAAATTAAATGACGTAAAAAAGAAGCAATCAGAAAATGAGCAGGAGCTTAAAGAAAAAGAGTCTGAGCTTGCTGATGTACATGAAGAACAAGAAGACGTGCATGCAGATATTGAACGTCTTGAAAACGAAATAGCTGAAACGGACGATCAGATTTCAGCAAAAGAAAATGAAATCAATAAAACAAATGAAGAAATTGATCAGCTTAAAGAAGAAATTGCTGTTCTTGAAGATCGCATTGCTGAACGAGACAAGCTACTGAAAGATCGCGTTCGTTCCATGCAACAAAACGGTGGCGGAACTGTCGACTACATGGAAGTATTACTTGGATCTAAAGACTTTGGAGATCTAGTGGAACGTGTTCTAGCTCTTAATACAATTGCGGATCAAGATAAAAAGATTCTAGAAGAACATAAAGCCGACAAGCTTTCTGTTGAAGAGAAAAAAGCGGAAGTCGAAGAGAAGCTAGCATCACTACAAGATCAAAAAGCTGAACTTGAACAGCTTAAAAAAGACCTTGATGCTAAAAAAGCTGAAAAAGATAAACTTATGGAATCCCTTGAAGAAGAAGAAGGCGAACTTCATAATCATATGATGGATTTAAACGAAAGTGCTGAACTTTTACAAGCACAAGAAAAGGCTGTTCAGCAAGAAATTAAGCGTGCTGAAGAAGAAGCGCGTAAAGCAGAAGAAGCACGCAAAGCAGCTGCAGCAAAGGCAGCTAAAGAGAAAGCGGCTAAAGAGAAGGCAGCAGCCGAAGCAGCAGCGGCAGCTAAAAAAGCAGAGAAATCTTCTAGCTCAAGTGAAAGTAGCTCAAATTCTGCACCAGCTCCAGCACCAGAGCCGGAACCAGCACCAGCTCCTGCCCCAACAGGTAGCGCAATCTTTAACAAACCAGCAGCAGGTCCGATCACATCTGGATATGGAAGCCGCTGGGGTGGCATGCACGAAGGAATTGATATTGCTCGAGCTGGAGATACACCTGTAAGTGCAGCTGCAGCAGGTACAGTTCTTAAATCTTATCACTCAAGTTCATACGGTAATGTAGTATTTATTACTCACAGCATTAACGGTCAAATGTATACAACAGTTTACGCTCATTTGAAAAACCGTGCTGTATCTACTGGTCAATCGGTAAGTGCAGGTACTTACCTAGGTACGATGGGTAATACTGGTAGATCAACTGGGAAGCATTTGCATTTTGAAATCCACAAAGGTGGATGGAATGCTAGCAAGTCAAATTCTGTTAACCCAATGAACTACCTTCGTTAATCTATCGAAAGTATCGACTCTTCTGTCACAAACTGAGATGGAAACATAATGAAAACAACTGAATCATATAGTACAATAAGATGAAAAGGCATCGCATCGTTATGATGGGGTGCCTTTTCCTTCAAATCAGAAGAGGTGAGTACATTGAAGATACAGGGGAAAGTTGTCGCGTTACTCGTCGTGATTGCTTTACTTGTGGGTTCTGGTGGTACATATGCGGCTTTCGCACTCTTTCAGGACGAGTCTCAAGGAAGTGAACAGTCGATGACGCTCGGCTCAGGAAACGACATGGAGTCAGAGGAACTTTCGAAAATAAATAAAACGTATGAGCTGATTACTGATCGCTATGTGAAAGATGTCGATCAAAAAGATCTACTAGACGGGGCAATCAAAGGAATGATTGAAACCCTCGATGATCCTTATTCCATTTATATGGATCCAAAAACTGCAGAGCAGTTTAGCCAATCACTAGGCTCTTCATTTGAAGGAATCGGTGCCGAGGTTAATATGGATGATGGTCGAGTGACAATCGTGTCACCTTATAAAGACTCTCCAGCTGAAAAAGCAGGTCTTCGTCCAAACGATAAAATCATGACAATTGACGGTGAAAGTACGGAAGGACTTGATCTGTATGATGCTGTCTTAAAGATACGCGGCGAAAAAGGCACGGTTGTAGAGTTAGGTGTTCAACGTCCAGGTGTATCTGAAATCATGGAAGTGAAGGTAACGAGAGACGAGATTCCAATTGAAACGGTGTATGCCGAAACGGTTGAGAAAAATGGTAAGAAAATCGGCGTTCTCCAAGTGACTTCTTTCTCAGAAAACACAGCAGAAAATTTCTCTAAAGAGCTTAAAAAGCTTGAAGATGAAGGTATTGAAGGACTAGTACTTGATGTTCGTAATAACCCAGGTGGTCTCTTAAACGTTGTATCTGATATGGCTGAAGAGATTATTCCAAGTAATAAACCATACGTTCAAATTGAAGATCGTCAGGGAGAGAAACAGCGCTCGGTCTCTTCATTAGAACAGAAAAAAGACTACCCAATCGTTGGTTTAATTGATCGTGGAAGTGCATCTGCTGCTGAAATTCTAGCGGGAGCTCTTAAAGAAGCTGGTGGATATGATCTTGTTGGGGAGAAGACGTTTGGAAAAGGCACAGTCCAAACGACAGTTGATCTAGGAGACGGAAGCAATATTAAGCTCACAATGTTCAAATGGCTTACTCCAGATGGAAATTGGATTCATAAAGAAGGCATTAAACCGACTGTAGAAGCTGAACAGCCTGCTTATTTCTATGTTAATCCATTGTCAGCAGAGAAGACACTTGAATTCGATCAGAACAACAAACAAGTTGAATCAGCGCAAGTCATGTTAAAGGGACTTGGTTTTGAACCTGGACGAACGGACGGCTACTATAGTGACAAAACGGTTACTGCTGTGAAAGCATTCCAGCGTTCTAACAACATCGATGTATCTGGAAAAATCGACGAAAAAACGGCTCAGACACTTCAAGAGAATATCATAGACTCGATTCGTAATCCTGAGAACGATGTTCAGCTTGAAACAGCTGTGGAGCTACTTGCTAAATAATTCCAAGAAGGAAACAAACTGTTGATGTCGAAGCTATTCCGCAGGAAATTCTGCGGAATTTTTTTCTGACAGGGGCAAAAGCATGGAGGAATATTAAATGGACATTATTGGTCTTTCCATACTAAAGGGGATAATCAGCTTTTTTGTACATCCCTTAACGTATATCACCCTAATTGGGGCATTCATCCTTGGGCTCTCACGTGTGAAACGAGATCGTCGTGACTTTCATACACGCGTACACGATGCTCTTGATGATGTGGCGTTTGCCATTGTACCGGGAATAATTGCCGGTGCAGCATTTATGGTAGCAAACTTATTTTTAGGCATTACGCTACCATTCAGTAGTACGGTAGCTTTAAGCATTGCTGCTTTCTTACTTCTTGTGACAGGACAAATTCGATTTCTTTCTCCGGCGTTTACGTTTATCTTACCAGTCGTTGCCGCTATATTTTACACACCAATTGATTTTGGAAGTGAACAAATAAATTCCATTCAAGACGGTATAGGTTCAAGCTCAATGATTGCGATCGTCCTGTTAGTTGGGATTCTTGTGATCATGGAAGGTATACTCATTTCTAGGAATGCTGTTAGGCAGACATCGCCAAGATTAGTGGAAAGTAAACGTGGAAAGCTTGTCGGGGGTCATGAAGTTCAGCGACTCTGGTTGATTCCACTCTTTCTCTTTCTTCCAATTGGCAATGTCGAAGCATTCTCATGGTGGCCGCTTTTACACTTTGGAGAACAAACCTATTCATTTCTGTTAATCCCACTCCCAATTGGTTTTCAAAAACTCATTCACCATGCACTACCAGTTCCTGAACTTAAACGGAATGGAAGACAGGTATTGCTGTTAGGAATCAGTGCTGTCGCTATTGGATTAGTCAGTTATGTTATGAATAGTCATTGGCTTGCATTGATTACGTTAGGTATTGTAGTTATTATGAGAGCGACAATTCTCCTGCTGCATCGCGGTAAAAATAAAGCAGCCTATTTTAACGAACGAAATGAAGGTCTCGTCATTCTCGGTATTCTACCCGAGTCTCCAGCAGATCAAATGAATTTACATGTTGGTGAAGTGATTTCCAAAGTGAACGGTATTCCGCTAGGAAAAGGGACTGACTTCTATACCGCACTCCAAAGAAATGCGGCACATTGCAAATTAGAGGTTCTCGATTTTAACGGAGAAGTAAGGTTTGTACAAAAAGCGCTGTATCACAACGAGCATCATGAGCTAGGTTTGTTATTCGTAAAAGAACACCGCCTTCATAACATTGAAGAAGCGCAATAATTAAATAAATATAATTGGGTCTTTAATGCGGTTGATTTCCGCTCCAGGATGCTCGCTTTCCGCGGGGCGGGCGGTGAGCCTCCTCGTCGCTAACGCTCCTGCGGGGCCTGTCCCGCTAATCCCGCAGGAGTCGAGCATCCTTCCGCTCCAATCTGCGAAATGTAGTTTTTATTCAGAACCCTTTTTAAATCAACAATCTTATAGAACGCTGACTTTAATTTAATCTCTTTTAGCTCATCGTAGCATTCATTCCCTTATTTGTTGTAAGATGGGGGGAGACGCTTTACTTTGAGAGGTGAATTACTTTTATGCAAGAGATATTAATTGCTTTACTCGTTCCAGCGATTATTACGGTCGTGTTTACACGCGTTACATATAATACATTTGTTAGCTTTGCGTTAACGCTTCTATTTATGTGGGCTGTGTTTGGTGGATTAGATCATCCGATTCATCTCATTCTGCTAACGATTTTATCAGCAGTTGTTGGTTTCTATTTATCTAAGAAAACACAAAAACAAAACAAAAAAAAGATGAAATAGCGTCTATTCCGACTGGAGTAGACGCTTTTTTTTCGTTCGATACTGGTAAGTGAAGAGGGTCATTAAAGCAAGAACATAAGCTCCAACAATAAATAATCCCAATAGGGGCTGATGGAGAAGTTTAAAGACGATACTAGTTAATGTAAAGATATATAGCGTGCCTAATAGTTTCTTAATCGTACTCTCTGAAAAAGAGTCAGTTAAACTTGCTCCAAAACGAGAACCGATAACAGCACCAATGACAAGAGTAAATGCAAGAAACAACGGAATCTCAACTGTTCGTATGTACGTAAAGAATCCTGTTGTAACAATTAAGAAAATCGTTGCGAGAGAAGTTCCGATCGCTAATCTTGCAGGCATATGTAGAACGCGTATTAACAATGGAACCATAACAAATCCTCCACCTACTCCAAGAATGGATGAAATAAAGCCACCAGCTAGACCGATTAAAATCGTAAGAACTGGGGAATAGGGGGAAGTGGTATTTCGTTCGCCGACTGAAGATTCTTTAGAAAGCATAGTCAGTGCGAAATAGGAAAGTAAAACAACATACAATAGTGGAATAATGAAAGTATCAATACCGGTTCCTTCCATTGCTATTACAAGTGGATTGGCAACTTGAGTACTAATCATTCCACTTATTGAAAGAATCAGTGTTTGTGTCCAGAGAACACGCTTTTTCTTAATATAGGTTAGCGCTCCTGAAATAGAGGTACTCATACTATATAATAAACTGATTGTAATCGCCGTTGCTGGTGAGTACCCAAGCAATAGTAGGATCGGTGTTAGCAAGAAGCCGCCTCCTACTCCAAAGAAACCGGATATTGCACCAATTGCGATGCCGAGTGGCAAAGCCCATAAGACAAACAATGTCAAAACTCCTTCTGAGTGGATGAATAGTGTTGGGCAAGACTGCACTCTATAGCATACCTCAGTTTAATAAGAAGAGAAAGATTTCGATAAGAAAGAAAAATGGGAATATCAGTTCGCTTTAATTGAAGAAATGACCACGTAATGTGATATAATAATTCCTATAGATGATTCGAACGGAGGCGAAGATGGTGGAAAGAAAGTTTGAATTGGTGTCAGACTATGAACCGCAAGGTGACCAGCCTGAAGCAATTAAAAAGCTTGTTGAAGGCGTTCAAAGCAATGAACGACATCAGACTCTTCTCGGTGCAACGGGGACTGGTAAAACCTTCACGATGTCAAATGTCATTCAAGAAGTAAATAAACCAACGCTCATTATTGCCCATAACAAGACGCTCGCCGGACAGCTGTATAGTGAGTTTAAAGAGTATTTTCCAAATAATGCTGTCGAATATTTTGTCAGCTATTACGATTATTATCAGCCTGAAGCATACATACCTCAATCTGATACTTTTATTGAAAAAGATGCGAGTATCAATGATGAAATTGATAAGCTTCGTCACTCGGCTACGTCCAGCTTGTTTGAGCGTAACGACGTTATTATAGTAGCAAGTGTCTCGTGTATTTATGGTCTAGGTAATCCAGAAGAATATAAAAGCCTTGTGCTCTCTCTTCGAAAAGGGATGGAGAAAGATCGAGATCAATTACTTCGAGACATGGTTGATATTCAATATTCACGTAATGATATCAATTTTACGCGAGGAACATTCCGGGTTCGCGGTGATGTAGTAGAAATCTTTCCTGCTTCACGCGATGAAAATTGCATTCGTGTCGAGTTTTTTGGGGACGAAATCGACCGAATCACAGAGGTGAACTCGTTAACTGGAGAAATTCTTGGAGAACGAGAACACGTAGCGATCTTTCCTGCTTCCCACTTCGTAACTCGTGAAGAGAAATTAAAAATCGCCATTAAACGAATTGAAGCAGAGCTTGAAGAAAGACTTAAAGCCTTAAACAATGACGGAAAGTTATTAGAAGCTCAACGTCTCGAACAACGGACTAGATATGATGTTGAAATGATGGCTGAGATGGGCTTTTGCTCAGGAATCGAGAACTATTCACGACATTTAACGTTACGAGATGCTGGTGCTACTCCATATACGCTGATGGATTATTTTCCTGAAGATTTCTTAATTATGGTCGATGAGTCCCACGTAACACTTCCTCAGGTAAGAGGAATGTACAATGGTGACCAGGCAAGAAAGGGAGTTCTTGTTGATCACGGTTTCCGTCTTCCTTCTGCAAAGGATAATCGTCCGCTTCGCTTTGAAGAATTTGAAGAGAAAGCTCATCAATTTGTATACGTATCAGCTACACCAGGTCCTTATGAAGAGGAGCATTCAACAAAGGTAGTAGAACAAATTATCCGTCCTACAGGATTGCTTGATCCAACGATCGAAATTCGTCCAATTGAAGGACAAATTGATGATCTGTTAGATGAAATAAACAAACGATCAGAGCAGAATGAGCGAGTCCTTGTTACTACGCTTACGAAAAAGATGTCTGAGGACTTAACAGATTATTTGTTAGAAATGGGAGTAAAGGTTCGTTACCTTCATTCTGAAATTAAGACGCTTGAACGAATTGAAATCATTCGTGATTTGCGTTTAGGTGTATTCGATGTTCTTGTTGGAATCAACCTCCTCAGAGAGGGTCTTGATATTCCGGAAGTATCGCTTGTTACAATATTGGATGCTGATAAAGAAGGGTTCTTAAGATCAGAACGTTCATTAATCCAAACAATCGGTCGGGCAGCACGTAACTCCAAAGGACATGTTATTCTATACGCTGATAAAATGACAAATTCCATGGAGCTTGCAATTGGTGAAACAAATAGACGTCGGGAAATACAGCAACAATACAATGAAAAATATAGCATTACGCCAACAACGATTAAAAAGAAAGTACGCGAAGGTATTCGCGCTACTGTTGCTGCTGAGGATGGCGAAGAATACACAGTACCGAAGCAAGGTAAAATGACGAAGCAAGAACGTGCTAAAGTAATTGAAAACGTAGAAACAGAAATGAAGGAAGCTGCACGAGAACTTAATTTCGAGCGTGCTGCTGAACTTCGTGACCTATTATTAGAGCTTAAAGCGGAAGGATGACGAACAGATGGCAAACGATGAGATCGTCGTCAAAGGGGCGAGGGCCCACAATTTAAAAAATATAGACGTATCCATTCCAAGAGATAAGCTAGTCGTTGTTACTGGCTTATCTGGATCGGGTAAGTCTTCATTAGCATTTGACACTATTTATGCTGAAGGACAGCGACGTTACGTCGAATCACTCTCAGCATATGCAAGACAATTTCTTGGACAAATGGATAAGCCTGATGTGGATGCGATTGAAGGTTTATCACCGGCTATTTCAATCGATCAGAAAACAACAAGTCGGAATCCTAGATCTACTGTAGGTACCGTAACCGAAATCTATGACTACCTCCGTTTATTATTCGCAAGAATAGGTCGACCAGTCTGTCCGAGACACGGTGTGGAAATTACGTCACAGACGATCGAGCAGATGGTGGATCGCATTTTAACATATGAAGAACGGACGAAACTTCAAATTCTATCTCCAGTCGTATCAGGACGAAAGGGAGAGCACGTTAAGGTTTTAGAAGATATTAAGAAGCAAGGGTACGTTCGTGTTCGTGTGGACGGCGAAATGATGGAAGTTGCAGAAGAAATCAATTTGGAGAAAAATAAAAAGCATTCAATTGAAGTTGTGATTGACCGGATTGTTGTAAAAGACGGTGTTCAATCCCGGCTAGCGGACTCACTAGAAACAGCGCTGAATCTTGGCGGTGGTCAGGTAATTGTTGACGTGATGGGTCAAGAAGAGCTGCTTTTTAATCAGCACCATTCTTGTCCATACTGTGGTTTTTCGATCGGTGAGCTTGAACCAAGATTGTTTTCATTCAACAGTCCGTTTGGAGCTTGTCCTTCTTGTGATGGTCTAGGACTTAAGCTTGAGGTTGATCTAGACTTAGTTATTCCAGACTGGGATAAGTCACTACGCGAGCATGCGCTTGCTCCATGGGAGCCAGTTAGTTCTAACTATTACCCACAGCTTCTTCAAAGCGTGTGTAATCATTTTGGAATTGATATGGATACACCTGTTAATAAAATTCCAAGAGCGCAGCTTGATAAAGTGTTGTACGGAAGTGATGGAGAGAAGGTCTATTTCAGATATGAGAATGACTTTGGCCAAGTACGTGAAAACAATATTATCTTTGAAGGTGTTGTTCCTAACGTAGAGCGACGCTATCGTGAAACAAGTTCTGACTATATACGCGAGCAAATGGAAGCTTACATGTCACAGAAACCGTGTCCAAGCTGTAAAGGCTATCGTTTAAAGAAAGAATCTCGTTCCGTTTTAATTAATGGAAAGCATATTGGCGAAGCGACAGAATACGCCATTAGAGATGCTGCTGGCTTTTTTGACGAGCTTGATTTAACGCCAAAAGAGGCGACGATCGGTAAAATGATATTACGAGAAATTCAGGATCGACTTGGTTTCCTCGTGAACGTAGGATTGGATTATTTAACGTTAAATCGTTCAGCAGGAACTTTATCAGGAGGGGAAGCACAGCGAATCAGGCTTGCGACTCAGGTTGGTTCCAGGTTGATGGGTGTCTTATATATTCTTGATGAGCCTTCAATTGGTCTTCATCAGCGCGACAATGATCGATTAATTGCGACGCTTCAAAGCATGAGAGACCTTGGTAATACGCTAATTGTTGTCGAGCATGATGAAGATACGATGCTTGCAGCTGACCATATTATTGATATTGGTCCTGGTGCTGGTGCGCATGGCGGCTACATTACGTCAGAAGGTACCCCAGCAGAGATTATGGATGATAAAGAATCGTTAACTGGAGAATACCTCTCAGGCAAAAAGTTCATCCCTGTTCCGGCTGAGCGAAGGAAACCCGATGGACGATATATTGAAATAGTTGGGGCAAAAGAGAATAACCTTAAGAACACGAAAGCAAAAATCCCGATTGGATTATTTACGTGTGTGACAGGTGTTTCAGGTTCAGGCAAAAGTACGTTAATTAATGAAATCTTATATAAAGCACTCGCACAAAAGCTTCATAAAGCAAAGGATAAGCCAGGTGAGCATAAGAAAATCAATGGTTTAGAATATGTAGATAAAGTTATTGATATTGATCAGTCACCGATTGGACGTACACCGCGATCGAATCCTGCAACTTATACGGGTGTATTTGATGACATTCGCGATGTATTTGCACAAACGAATGAAGCTAAGGTTCGCGGTTATAAAAAAGGGCGTTTCAGTTTTAATGTAAAAGGCGGTCGTTGTGAGGCGTGTCGTGGAGATGGCATTATCAAGATCGAAATGCACTTTCTACCAGATGTATACGTACCATGTGAGGTTTGTCATGGTAAACGATACAACCGTGAGACGCTTGAGATTGAGTATAAAGGGAAGAATATTGCCGATATCCTTGGGATGACGGTTGAAGATGGACTGGATTTCTTTAAAAATATCCCGAAAATCAATCGAAAGCTTCAAACCTTATATGATGTTGGTCTAAGTTACATTAAGCTAGGGCAACCAGCAACCACTGTTTCTGGAGGAGAGGCTCAGCGCGTGAAGCTCGCTTCTCAGTTATACAAACGTTCGACTGGTAAGACGCTCTACATCTTAGATGAGCCTACTACTGGCTTGCACGTTGACGATATATCTCGATTGCTAGAAGTATTACAGCGTCTAGTTGAGAATGGTGATTCAGTATTAATCATTGAGCATAACTTAGATGTTATTAAGACAGCTGATTACTTGATTGATCTTGGACCTGAGGGTGGTGACGGCGGTGGTGAAGTGATCGCCACAGGCACACCAGAAAAGATCACGAAAGAAGAAAGATCTTATACAGGATACTACCTTGCCCCTATTCTTGAACGAGACAAAAATCGCATGAAGAAAAGATTAGAGCAAACTCAGTCTGTATAAGAGGGAAAAGACAGCCTCTGGCTGTCTTTTTTCTTATATTTGGTTCTTTCTTATAGGCTCTTTTCTAAAAGATTGTTACTTCGAAGCAATTATTGAATAAAAGACCAAACTTAGCTAATTGGAGCGGAAGGATGCTCGACTCCTGCGGGACAAGCGGAACAGGTGAGACCCCGCAGTAGCGACGAGGAGTCTCACCACCCGCCCTACGGAAAGCGAGCATCTTGGAGCGAAAATTAATCATTCTTATAGAAACAACGCCCACGAAAAGAGCTTTTCTAAAAGACTGTTGGTTTTGAACTATTTTTTGTAAAAACACCACACGTAGCTAATTGGAGCGGAAGGATGCTCGACTCCTGCGGGACAAGCGGGACAGGTGAGACCCCGCAGGAGCGTAAGCGACGAGGAGGCTCACCGCCCGCCCCGCGGAAAGCGAGCATCCTGGAGCGGAAATTAATCCACTCTTATAACAATATTATCTACGAAAAGAGTTTTCTAAAAGATTGTCGTTTTTAAAACGATTTTTGAAGAAACACTCAGCTAATTGGAGTGGAAGGATGCTCGACTCCTGCGGGACAAGCGGGACAGGTGAGACCCCGCAGGAGCGTAAGCGACGAGGAGGCTCACCGCCCGCCCCGCGGAAAGCGAGCATCCTGGAGCGGAAATTAACTACACATCATTAGCTAATCAATTATGATATTTATTTTCCCTTTATGAAACTTTCTTTTTACCAAATCGTATAGATAGGTAGAGATTATTGAAAGGGGAAACAACAATGTCCGTTGAAAAAGTAATGTCTTCTCTTTGTTACTTCAGTGTGTTTTTCGCGCCTTTTCTCTTTCCGATCATCGTCTTTTTTGTGATGAGAGATGAAGAGGTTTCATACCACGCCAAACGTGCCGTATTATCTCACTTGTTTCCTTTCCTGTCTTTCGTACTTGCCCTTTTTGCGGTGTTTGTTATGGATGCGGGATCGGTTATCTTTTTAGGTATGATACTGTTTGGTTTATTAAATGTCATTGTGTTCATATGGAACATTGTTAAAGGCATTCAGGTTCTACGCTGGTAGTTGGTCTAGTGCATGTTTACAACAATCGATAAAAAGGAGATGTGTAGAATGAATGAAGAACGTAAAATGATTCTTAAGATGATCGAGGATGGCAAGATTTCAGCAGATGAAGGTGCAAAGCTACTAAAAGCGATTGGGCCTCAAGAAGAAGAACAGAAGTATACAAAAGAATCAGAATCTTACTCAGAGCGCACTGCCCCTACTTATAAGGTTGGCCAATTCGTCGAAACGTTGATTCAAAAAGTGAAAGATATGGACTTTGATTTTAATTTTGGTTCTTCAGAAGAAGTTTCACATGTTTTTGAACAGTCTGAAGTTGATCCAAACACGTTAGATGTTCATGTAAGAAATGGAGAAATCACTTTTCAAACGTGGGATCGAAATGATGTGAAGATTGATTGTCGTGCAAATGTATACCGAGCGTCCAATGTACAAGAAGCGACGGATAAGCTATTGCGTGAAACGTATTTTTCTGTAGATAACGACAAGTTGACGTTTAAGTCAGAGCGTGCAGATATAAAGGCTAATCTCGTTATTTATGTTCCGGCTACTGATTACAAAGGGGTCTGGATGACGACGTTTAACGGTGATGTGACAGGTGAGAATATTTCTGCAGAAAAAGTTAAGTTAAAAACAGCGAATGGGAAAGTCGGTATTCGTGAATCAAAGATTAACGTCTTAGAAGCTGTAACGGGTAACGGAGCGATTGTTATAGAAGGGACGGCTGGCGAAGTTTGTGAACTTGAAACAGCTAATGGACCAATAACGATTGATGGAACGTTCGTAGACACAGAAGCTCAATCATTTAATGGCGCAATTCGCCATACTCTACAAAAGCCTGTAAGTGGTCGTGCAGATTTCAAAACAGTAAACGGAACGATTCAAATTGTTGTACCAAAAGGAATGACTATTAAAGGTGACTTGAAATCTACCATTGGTGCAATTACGACGGATCTTGACAATATGAGTATTATTCGCGAGAAAAAGGAAATTTCTCATCGTATGAAGAAGTTCAAAACAGAAGAGGAATCAGAACATAATTATCGAATTGAAGCGAATTCAACTGCAGGTTCAATTACTGTTTCCTATCTTTAATTTAGGCTAATACTCCTCTTTTTGGTGAATACTAGGCTTCAATGAAAAGTGGAAGGCAGGGGGTTCTTATGCGACAATGGCTCGTAAGCTTACTTGTTAGTAGCATTGTTTTAATGGTGGTAGCAGGATTTTTTGAAGGTTTCTATATTGAAAGTGTATGGTCCGCGATACTTGCAAGTGTTATTCTTGCAATCGTGAATGTACTAATTAAACCAATTCTAATCTTGTTGACCCTCCCTGTTACGATTCTTTCACTAGGGTTATTTCTCATTGTTATTAATGCGATAACACTAACAATGACCGCTGCTCTTATGGGAGATGCATTTCAAATAGACGGCTTTCTAATGGCCATTCTAGCTTCCATTGTAATCGGAGTATTGAATCTCTTAATTGATAAAATCATTGTAAAACCAATAAGTAACAGCTAAGAGCACGCTCTCCTTGAGGGCGTGCTCTTTTTAGCGTATCATATCGTAATTTCTGGTAAGATATAAAAGTAAAGGAGAGGTAGTCTTATGACATTTCATAACCAGAGTATCCTGCCAGCCGTAAGGAAAATGAGGGACTTTGAGACGTTGCTTACTAGTTCCTACACATATATCGTACTTCTTGATACCCATATTGGTCAGTTAAAATCGGTTGTTAAGGAAGCCAATCGTGCCGGTAAAAAGATATTACTTCATGCTGATCTCGTACAGGGGTTACGAAACGATGAGCATGGCGCGGAGTTTCTGTGTCAGGAAGTTAAGCCAGCAGGATTGATTTCAACAAGGTCAAACGTACTCTCCGTTGCAAAAAGACGTGGTCTTCTTACTGTGCAACGGTTATTTATGCTCGACTCTATGGCGCTAGATACTAGCTATAGTATGGTCAGAAATACGAAGCCTGATTGCGTAGAAGTGATGCCAGGAATTATTCCGCAGGTGTTTGAAGAGTTACATGAGCAAATTAAAGTACCGATCTTTGCTGGAGGATTTATTCGCTCAGTAGATGACGTTGAAGCAGCGTTAAGAGGCGGTGCAGCTGCTGTTACAACATCCAAGAAAGATCTTTGGAAACATTATGAACCTAAATAAATATCTTGACATCGCTTACATTTGTCTGTTTTAATAAGTACTATGTTAATAGCCCGTGCCTGAGATGAGGAGAACCACACAAGAAACCTATCAGCTGATGGGGGAATTTGTGTGGTTTTTTTAATTTCTATTTTTAAAACGAAAAAATAGGGAATAGTTTCAGGGAAGGGTTTTATCTAAACTCATAGGAAGGTGATCAGGTTGTCTCCATTTATTGGTGAAATATTAGGAACGATGATTTTAATTATTTTTGGCGGAGGTGTTGTAGCTAACGTCAACCTACAGGACTCAAAAGCTCAGGGAGGCGGATGGATTGTTGTAGCTCTTGGGTGGGGACTTGGTGTTACAATGGCTGTATACGCAGCTGGTCAGGTCAGTGGCGCCCATATTAATCCAGCCGTAACGCTTGGACTAGCAGCAATTGGTGATTTTCCATGGAGTGATGTACCGAGCTACATAACAGCCCAGATGATTGGTGCATTTCTCGGTGGATGTATTGTGTATTTTCATTTTCTTCCTCATTTCCGTAAAGAAGATGATAAAGCGCTTAAATTGGCTGTTTTTTCTACCGACCCTGCGATTCCGCATACTTTCAGCAACTTTCTTAGTGAGTTTATCGGAACAGCGATGTTATTGATTGGATTACTTGCAATCGGTTCCAATGAGTTTACTGAAGGATTAAATCCTTTTATTGTCGGTTTTCTAATTGTAGCGATTGGTCTGTCACTTGGTGGTACAACAGGCTATGCCATTAATCCAGCACGAGACCTTGGACCAAGACTTGCTCACTTTTTCTTACCGATACCAGGAAAAGGTGATTCAAATTGGCAATATGCTTGGATCCCTGTTGTTGGCCCTGTAGCAGGAGGAATGTATGGCGCGGTCTTTTATCAAGCAGTGACCGAAGCAAGTTACGGCACACTATTCTGGATTTGGACCGTAGCAGTGGCCGTACTACTCATTGGCCTTTATCAAATAGGGGACAAGTTGCAGGAAACGGTTAAAGCAAATTCAGAGGCGAAGAATTAAAGACGAAACTTAACTTTATTTAGGGAGGAATTACCATGGAGAAAAAGTATATCTTATCACTTGATCAAGGAACAACAAGTTCACGTGCCATTCTTTTCAATAAGAAAGGTGAAATTGTAAACGTAGCACAAAAGGAATTTAAACAGCATTTTCCGAAATCGGGTTGGGTCGAGCACGATGCACAGGAAATTTGGAGTTCAATTCTTTCCGTAATGGCACAGGTGCTTTCTTCGGCGTCTGACTTATCGGCATCAGATATTGAAGCAATTGGAATTACGAATCAGCGTGAAACGACAGTCGTGTGGGATAAAAACACTGGTAAACCTGTTTACAACGCGATCGTGTGGCAATCACGTCAAACAGCAGGTATTGTGAATGAACTGAAAGAACAAGGGCATGAGGAAATGGTTCGAAACAAAACTGGTTTGCTCATTGATGCTTATTTCTCTGGAACAAAAGTAAAGTGGATCCTAGATAACGTTGAAGGAGCAAGAGAGAAGGCGGAGAACGGTGATCTTCTTTTTGGGACAATTGATTCCTGGTTAATCTGGAAACTTTCAGGTGGAGAAGCTCATGTAACGGATTATTCGAATGCATCTCGTACACTGATGTATAACATTTACGATCTCGAATGGGACGATGAGTTACTAGACATGCTATCCGTTCCTAAATCAATGCTTCCCGAAGTTCGTCCATCTTCAGAAGTATATGCGAATACAGTTGACTATCACTTCTTTGGACAAAACGTTCCGATTGCAGGCGTAGCGGGTGACCAGCAAGCGGCTCTGTTTGGACAGGCTTGTTATGAAAAAGGTATGGCGAAAAATACTTACGGAACAGGCTGCTTTATGCTGATGAACACAGGAGAGAAAGCAGTTAAGTCCGAGAATGGTTTATTGACGACAATTGCTTGGGGTGTCGATGGGAAAGTAGAATATGCGCTAGAAGGTAGTATTTTTGTAGCCGGCTCTGCTATTCAATGGCTTCGCGATGGGCTTCGTATGTTCAATGAGTCACCTGAAAGTGAACGCTATGCAGAAAGAGTCACATCAACGGAAGGGGTCTACATGGTACCAGCGTTTGTTGGACTTGGAACTCCTTACTGGGATAGTGATGTTAAAGGAGCGGTCTTCGGTTTAACACGGGGCACTAGCAAAGAGCATTTTGTCCGCGCTACGCTTGAATCTCTTGCTTATCAAACAAGAGACGTACTAGATGCAATGACAGCTGATTCAGGAATTGATCTTAAAACTCTTCGCGTAGATGGTGGCGTAGTTAATAATGATTTCCTAATGCAATTCCAGAGTGATATGATTGGCGTGCCAGTTGAACGTCCAACAGTTAGTGAAACAACAGCTCTTGGCGCTGCTTACCTTGCTGGTCTTGCAACGGGATATTGGGAAAATCGTGAAGAAATTGAAAAACAATGGATGATTGATCAAACGTTTGAACCGAAAATGGAAGAAGAGGAAAAAGAAGAATTATACAGTGGTTGGAAGAAAGCTGTGCATGCTACAATGGCATTTAAATAAGCTTTAAGAGTAGGCAACGTTCCGTCATTGTGCTACAATTAAAATAAGTTAATAATGACTTGGTCGGAGAATAGGAGAAGACCACAGCCTTCAGACATGGAAAGTCCATGTTCTGATGTGTTGTGGTCTTTTTTTGTCCTTTCAAGCAGGTCTGTTCAAACAATGTGTATTACGATGCTTAAGCTACCCTAGTTTATGGGTAAAGTACTGAAGAGAGTTATTTTGAAGACAAATGTTAACTAGTGAAACTTAAGATAAAAACAGGGAGTGTGATCATCTTGGTTAAACCATTTTCCGGATTACAAAGAAGCGTAGTCCTCGATCAAATCGTATCTGAAGAGCTAGATGTTCTTGTTGTTGGAGGTGGGATTACCGGAGCGGGTATTCTTCTTGATTCAGCTTCTAGAGGCATGAATGCAGCCGTTATTGAAATGCAGGATTTTGCGGCTGGTACATCAAGTCGATCAACAAAGCTTGTTCATGGTGGCCTTCGCTATCTCAAGAATTTCGAAGTTGGTCTTGTTGCTGAAGTAGGGAAAGAGCGAGCTATTGTATACGAAAATGCTCCGCATGTGACAACACCAGAATGGATGTTACTTCCGATCATTAAAGGCGGTACGTTTGGTAAATTCTCAACAAGCGCTGGACTAGCTCTATATGACAGACTAGCAGGAGTTAAACGAAAAGAAAGAAGAACGATGCTGTCGAAAAAAGATACTTTAAATAAAGAACCATTGCTTCGTAAGAGTGACATCAAAGGCGGTGGGTATTACGTTGAGTACCGTACAGATGATGCTCGTCTTACACTTGAAGTTATGAAAGAGGCTGTCCACCGTGGTGGCAAGGCTGTTAACTATGTGAAAGCAGAACAGCTACTATATGAAGATGGTAAAGTCGTTGGTGTTCGTGCAAAAGACGTGATCACTGGTGAAACGCGTGAAATTCGAGCTAAAAAAGTCGTTAACGCTGCTGGACCGTGGGTGGATGAGATTAGAGAGCTTGATAAATCTAGAAAAGGTAAGCACATGTTCTTAACGAAGGGTGTTCACCTTGTGTTTGATCAATCGAAATTTCCACTTCAACAAGCGGTTTACTTCGATACACCATTTGATGATGGTCGAATGATGTTTGCGATTCCACGAGCTGGTAAAACGTACATCGGAACGACGGATACACAGTATTCCAAAAATCCGGTGCATCCTCAAATGACTGTTGAAGATCGTGATTACATTGTTGATGCTGCCAATTACATGTTCCCAGGCATTAACGTAACGAAGAAAGATGTGGAATCAAGCTGGTCAGGCGTACGCCCACTCATTCATGAGGAAGGAAAAGATCCATCTGAAATTTCACGTAAAGATGAAATATTCATTTCAGACTCTGGACTCATTACAATTGCAGGGGGTAAGTTAACAGGCTATCGTAAAATGGCTGAAAGTGTCATTAATCTTGTAGCAGATCAATTGAAAGAAGAAAAGCACGGGAAGTTCCCTGCGTCTACTACGAAAAACATGGTTCTTTCAGGTGGATATGTTGGCGGAAGTAAAGGCTTCAAAGAGTATGCGAAGGAGCAGGTTCGTCGCGGAACGACGCTTGGTCTAACTGTTAATGAAGCCGAAACACTTGTGCAACGTTACGGTTCAAACATTGAACGCATTTATCAAATCATTGAAACAGTTGGAACAGAAGCAAATTTCCATCACTTAAGCCTTGAAGTATTTTCAACGCTTATCTATGGTATTGAAGAAGAAATGGTAGCAACACCACTTGATTACTTCAACCGCAGAACCAGTGCTCTGTATTTCGACATTGATTGGGTTCGTCGTTGGAAGGAACCGGTTATCGAGTACATGGCAAAACGCCTGAACTGGTCACAAGAAAGAAAAGAAGCACATATGCAGGAACTTGATCAACAGATTCATGATTCTGTCGTTCCAGTGAATGCTTAATAAGTAGAGATAGGAGAACCGATGCGGGTGCATCGGTTCTTTTTTTATGTAGTAGAGGGGAAGGAGGGGTCAGGTCCGGACCTGACCCCCACCCTCCCTATAAATGTAGCGTCTGCTTTTCTATGTCCTTTCAAATAGGAAGTGGTACAATAGGGGATAGTTGAAATTGAATCGTGGTTTACGGTTCGTACATAGGAGGATCACGCATGGTTAAAGTTCGTATGAAAGATGTTATGGAGAAATTTAATCTTGAATTAGTTAGTGGTGAAGAAGGAATTCATCGCCCGATTACAACGAGCGATATTTCGCGCCCAGGACTTGAAATGGCTGGTTTTTTCACGTATTACCCAGCAGAGCGCTTACAACTTCTAGGGAAGACAGAGATGTCTTTTTTTCATGGGTTAACTGACGAGCAAAAGGGAGAACGAATGGCGAAACTCTGTACGGATGATACGCCTGGTATTGTTCTTTCAAGAGATATGGAAGTGCCAGAGGAGCTTGTGAAGTCTTCAAAAGCGAATGATGTTCCTATTCTTCGTTCACCGATGACAACAACTCGATTAAGCAGTCGTTTAACGAATTATCTTGAAAGTCAGCTTGCTCCAAACACGGCGATTCACGGTGTTCTTGTTGATATTTATGGTGTTGGTGTTTTAATTACAGGTTCAAGTGGAGTAGGAAAAAGCGAAACAGCACTAGAGCTTGTAAAACGTGGTCATCGCCTTGTAGCGGATGATTCTGTTGAGATTCGTCAAGAAGCAGAAAATACGCTTGTAGGTAGTGCTCCAGAACTAATTCAGCATCTCCTTGAAATTCGAGGTCTTGGTATTATTAATGTGATGACGCTGTTCGGCGCTGGGGCGATACGAAATTATAAGAAGATCTCTCTCGTTATGAATCTTGAGTTATGGGATTCCAAGAAAGTATACGATCGTCTTGGTTTAGAAGAAGAGTATATGAAAATTATTGATTCTAATGTTCCGAGACTTGTCGTTCCGGTCCGTCCGGGACGTAACCTTGCCATCATCATCGAAGTAGCAGCTATGAACTTCCGATTGAAGAACATGGGAATGAACGCTGCCAAGCAATTCTCTGAAAGGTTAACGAGAGAAATTGAAGATGGAGACGAACACGATAGCATTTAAACTTAATACTCGAACAATAAAGGAGAGACAAAATCATGCTAGCTTCCATTCAGCCGCTTGATCGAATCGCGCTTCAGCTTGGGCCGATTTCGATCTATTGGTATGGCATCATTATTGCACTTGGTGCCTATCTCGGCCTACTACTTGCGATTAGAGAAACGCAGCGACAAGGGCTTCCAAAAGAAACGTTTGTAGATTTAATCCTCTGGGCTGTCCCAATTGCCATTGTATCTGCACGTCTATACTATGTTTTGTTCCAATGGAGCTATTACAAAGACAACCCAGGTGATATCTTTGCGATCTGGGAAGGTGGAATAGCGATTCACGGTGCTTTAATCGGATCTGTTATAACTGCAATTGTTTTCACTAGAAAACGCGGACTATCTTTCTGGAAAATTGCTGATATCGCTGCCCCTAGCCTCCTTCTTGGTCAGGCGATAGGGCGCTGGGGTAACTTTATGAACCAGGAAGCGCACGGTGGTCCAGTGACTCGAGAATTTCTTGAGAATTTAATGCTACCGGAATTTATAGTGAACCAGATGTACATCGATGGTACCTACTACCACCCTACTTTTCTATATGAATCACTGTGGAATCTTGCTGGAGTTATACTGCTTCTTGTTCTTCAACGAGCAGCTCTTAAAAGAGGGGAAATCTTCTTACCTTATGTCATCTGGTATTCTTTCGGACGTTTCTTCATTGAAGGGCTTCGCACAGATAGCCTGATGTTAACAGAAACACTGCGAGTGGCTCAGGTGATTTCAGTTGTTCTCGTTATTGTTGCAATTGCACTTATTGTATATCGACGTACGAAAAAGTCGACGAAGCCTTACAACGAAAAAGTTTAAAAAGGAGGTGGGAGAATGGGAACATTGCGACGTGGATTGAAAGCAGGTCTTACCACAACGTGGGAATTAGGTAAAATTATCTTTCCAATTACGCTTGCTGTGACAATTCTTCGCTATACTCCTGTCCTCGAATGGCTCATCGGTTTTATTGCACCTGCGATGAAATGGCTCGGACTTTCAGGGGAAGCAGCTATTCCGTTAGTAATCGGAAACTTCTTAAATCTGTACGCAGGAATCGGTGCTATTTTAACGCTTGATCTTACTGTAAAAGAAGTGTTTATTCTTGCGGTTATGCTCTCGTTTTCTCATAACTTATTGATTGAGTCAGGCGTAGCAGCAAGAGTAGGTGTGAAACTGTGGGTTATGCTAGTAGTAAGAATCGGTCTTGCAATCGTTTCGGCCGTTGTGATTAATTTAGTATGGAATGGCGGTGGGGAGCAGGCTTCTTATGGCCTTGTTTCACAGACGAGTGAAACGGTTCAAGGCTTCAGTGCAATTCTGTTACAAGGACTTGAAAAGGCTTCATTCGGTGTCCTTCAGCTTGCCCTTATCGTTATCCCACTTATGCTATTTATCCAGGTTATGAAAGACTTCTCATGGCTGCAAACATTTTCGCGTTGGATGTCTCCTGTAACAAGGAGTCTTGGGATGAAAGAAAATACTTCAACGACTTTAGCGGCAGGTCTTGTCTTCGGTCTTGCATATGGCGCTGGCGTTATGATTCAGGCCGTTAAAGAAGATGGAGTAGAGAAGAAGGATCTTTATTTAGCGTTTATTTTTCTTGTTGCGTGTCATGCTGTCATTGAAGATACGCTCATTTTTATTCCGCTAGGGATTCCAGTTATATGGCTTTTGCTTGTTAGACTCGTAACAGCCATTCTTCTAACTCTTGTTGTCTCAGTTATTTGGAAGCGTCGCGACGTTAGCACTTCAGAAAGAAAGGAACCAACGTATGAGCATTAATACAGTACTATTTGATTTAGATGGAACTCTAATTAATACAAATGATTTAATTATGGCCTCATTTAAACATACATTTGAGCATTTTTATCCTGGGCGTTATGAGGATGAAGAGTTAAAGCAGTTTATTGGGGAGCCACTTTACCATACATTTGCTAAGCATGATGAATCGCGAGCAGAAGAAATGGTCGCTTTCTATCGTGAACATAATATCGCGAATCACGATAACCTCGTAACGGAATTCGATGGCGTTTTTGAAACCGTGAAGACGTTATCTGAAAACGGGTATAAGCTTGCGATTGTAACGTCAAAAATGAGAAACACAGTTGAAATGGGACTAGCATTAACGAAGCTTGATCAGTTCTTCCCAGTTGTTATCACTGTTGATGAAGTAGAGAATCCTAAACCTCATCCCGAGCAGCTTGAAACAGCAATGAAGAAGCTTGGTTCTGCTCGAGAAGAAACGCTTATGGTTGGAGATAGCCAATACGATATTCTTGCTGGACAAAACGCGGACGTTACGACTGTTGGTGTTTCGTGGACGATTAAAGGAAGTGAGTTCCTTGCATCGTATAAGCCTGATTACTTAGTTGATCATATGGGAGAACTACTCGAGATCGCAGGAGTAGGAAAGTGAGAAACACGGAGCGGTACCCCGTTACTGGCAGCAACGCGCTCTGGCAAATTTATAAGACCGTTCCGTTCTGGAAAGTGGTCAAAAACTTTATCGTTATTCAGCTTGCCCGGTACATGCCGTTTATTCCGGTGAAAAACTGGCTATATAAAACGTTTCTTGGCGTGAAAATTGGTGACCAAACCGCTTTTGCATTAATGGTAATGTTAGATATTATGTTTCCTGAAAAAATTTCGGTTGGTAAAAATTCCATTATCGGGTACAACACAACGATCCTAGCTCACGAATATTTAATTGATGAATATCGTCTTGGTGAAGTGATCATTGGTGATCGCTGTATGATTGGAGCTAACAGCACCCTGCTTCCTGGTATTACGATTGGTGACGGAGCCATCGTTTCAGCTGGAACGCTTGTACACAAAAGCGTACCTGCAGGTGCTTTCGTTGGTGGAAATCCAATGCAAGTAATTCATATTAAAGAACAGCCGAAGGAAGACATATAAGAAACCCGTAGCGAGCGCTACGGGTTTCTTTGTGTTCACTTATTCGTCGCCTTGATCTGTTAACAGAACAGGGCCGTCTTTTGTAATTGCGAGAGTATGCTCATACTGTGCAGAAATAGAGCCATCTACTGTACGAGCAGTCCAACCATCTTCGTCTATTATGCTAAAAGGAGCTCCTATGTTTAGCATTGGTTCAATTGTAATAACCATACCTTCTTTTAACCGTGGACCAGTTCCTGGCTCCCCGAAGTGAGGAATCATTGGCTCTTCATGAAGTGTTGGTCCTATGCCATGACCTGTAAAGTCGCGTACTACGCCATATCCTTTACTTTCAGCGTATTTTTGGATGGCGTGGCCAATATCTCCAATGCGATTGCCGACAACGGCCTGTTCTATTCCAAGGTATAGAGACTTTTTCGTAGCATCAAGCAACTGTTGCACGTCATCAGAAATGGAACCTACAGCATAGGACCATGCTGAATCAGCAAGAGCGCCGTTTAAGTTTACAACCATATCTACTGTTACGATGTCTCCCTCTTTTAGCTTCTGAGTACCAGGAAACCCGTGACAAATGACGTCGTTCACTGAAGCGCAAGTTGCGAAAGGATAATCATGATAGCCTTTTTGTTCAGGAGTAGCGCCACGTTCTTCTAGAAAGAATTCTACAAAATCGTCAATTTGCTTCGTTGTTACGCCAGGTTTAATAATGTTGCGTAACTCTTTATGACAGTCAGCTAGAACCTTTCCTGCCTCTTTCATTAATTCGATTTCTCTTTTTGTTTTACGATGAATCATGTTTTCGCCTACTTTCTGCGGTTTGTTTAAGTATTTGCGTGTGACCTAGTAAATTTACTAACACGTTATGCAGAGGATCTTCCCTCAGTTACTGTAACAAAAAAGCCTGCAAATTGCAGGCTTCGAAATTAGAGTAAATAAAAACCAATTCCCATAATTAAGTACGCAGCAAGCAATGTTGCTCCTTCAAACCAATTTGTTTCACCGTCATTACTAATCACAATTGTTAATAAAACAGCGGTTACCATTGTCACTAATTCTGGTAAAGTAAAGACAAGCGGCATTTGTACAGGAAAGAACAGTGAGATCAACACAAGTATTGGAGCAACAAACATGGCAATTTGAAGAGTAGAGCCTATTGCAATCTCAACAGCAATATCCATTTTGTTTTTGTAAGCCATAATAATGGCAGAAGCGTGCTCAGCTGCGTTTCCTACAATCGCTACAATAATAACCCCGATAAATAACTCGCTCCATCCAAAGGTTTCCCCTACAGTTTCAAATGTATGAACAAGGCTTTCCGCTACATAACCGACCGCAACTGTTGAAAGTGCTAGAACGATCATCGCCTTCTTCTTGCTCCATTCAGGCTCTTCATGATGAGGCTCTGCTCCGTTTTCTTCATTATGCTGGTAGACACCACGGTGTGTAACAAGCTTAAAGAAGAGAGCGGCAAGATAAAGTACGATTAGAATAACTGAAATTCCAATACTTAATGAAATCGCTTCAGCATCATCCATTCCCATTGCAAATACTTCCGGAATGACAAATGCTACGATTACACCGAACATTAATAGTCCAGAGTTGTGCCTTGCGTCGTAAACATTGAACTTCTGGCGTTTGAACTTAATGCCGCCAACGAAGAACGATAGTCCGGCAACAAGAAGAAGATTCCCAAGTACAGATCCTGTGAGGGAAGCTAGTACAATTTCTACTAATCCTTCTTTTAAGGCAAAGATTGAAATAATGAGTTCAACGGCATTACCGAAAGTTGCATTTAATAAGCCACCGATTCTTGGGCCTGATATAATCGCGAGACTTTCAGTGGCTCTACCCATATATGCAGCGAGGGATACGATGGTTAAACAATAAACAGTAAACATAAGAATTTGTGACCAGTGAAGTAGACTTCCCGCTACAGACAGAGGAACTCCTATAACAATTAAGATAAAGAAGATTTTGTTTACCACGGTGCACATCCTTTCTACTTTTTATCATTAGTTTATTCTGTCTTTATTATAGTTTTCATTTATTGGGAAAGAAAGTTTTACCAGTAGGGTCTTTTCGTGAAAGGTTCATTTCGTAATGTTGCTATATAGCAGTTGATTTGCACTCCAGGTGCTCACCTGTCCCGCTAATCCCGCAGGAGTTGAGCACCTTCCGCTCCAATCAACGATGAAGGAGTTTTCACTATAGAAAAACTTTAAAAACAACAATCTTTACGAAAAGAGCCTTTCTATAAGATTGTTGCTGTGAAAAGAGAGCAAATCAACGATGAAGTTTGGCTTCAACCCTTAGCTTCCTTTTCAAAAACAACAAAAAGGATTGATTAAGAGTACTCGGGAAGGGTAAGGGGAATAATCGCTTCATATTGGTTGACGAAAATTTTCTAGGCGTGTAAACTACAAATAACTTCATCTTGTTAGTATATTAGCGAACTAAAGTAAAGCGAACTAAAGTAAATGCGAGGTGCAAAAAATGACGAGACCATTTGTATTTGAGAAACCACTCGGTATGCGAGATACGCTACCGTTACTATACGATCTGAAAACAAGCATTCGAGAAAAAATTCAACACGTAACAGAAACGTGGGGATATCGGTTTATGAATACACCTACTCTTGAGTACTACGAAACAGTAGGTGAGGCGTCAGCAATTCTAGATCAGCAGCTTTTTAAACTGCTTGATCAGCGTGGGAATACACTTGTGTTAAGACCCGATATGACGGCACCGATCGCCCGCGTAGCTGCGTCTAGTTTGAAGAAAGAGCCTTTTCCATTGCGCTTGGCTTATGATTCTAATGTGTACCGTGCACAAGAGGACGAAGGTGGCAAACCGGCTGAATTTGAACAAATTGGTGTCGAGTTAATTGGAGATCGCACGACTAGTGCAGATGCAGAAGTCATTGCCTTAATGGCTGCTGTTCTAAAAGAAGCAGGGCTTGAGAATTTTCAGATCGCAATTGGACATGTTGGATTTATCCAAGAGCTGTTTCTTTCAATTGTTGGAAATGAAGATCGTGCGGCTGTTCTTCGTCGCTATTTATATGAGAAGAACTACGTTGGGTACCGTCAGCACGTTCGCGAAATGCCGCTTTCATCAATTGATCAAAAAAGACTAATGGATCTTCTAACCCTTAGAGGAGATGGTTCTAAGCTAAGTGACGCCATCGAACTTCTTCCTACTGAAGCGGGTGAACGTGTGTTAGATGAGCTCCGGACGCTTATACAAACGCTTGAGGCTTATGGGGTTGCAGATCAGGTTAAGTTTGATTTCACGCTTGTTAGTCACATGAGTTATTACACAGGTGTCGTATTCGAAGGGTACGCAAATGAGCTTGGCGTTCCATTAAGTAATGGCGGTCGTTACGATGAATTATTATCTCGCTTTGATCGTCCGGCACAAGCAACTGGATTTGGGATTCGTCTTGATCATTTGGCTGAAGCGCTTGGCCTAACGGGTGATGAAAAGCTACCTGATGCGATTATATTTAGTCCAGAACGGAGAGAGGAAGCTATCCAGCAGGCTTCAGAAAGACGAGCTCAAGGCGAAAAAGTCGTTATGCAGGAACTGAGCGGCATTACGAATCTTGATGAGTACTCAGAACGTTTTGATGATGTTGTATATATGATTGGTAAGAACGGAAAGGGGACGTTGTAATGCTTACGATCGCAATGCCAAAGGGACGTATTTTTGACGAAGCATCTGAGTTGCTTCGTCAAGCTGGTTACAAGCTCCCTCCTGAATTTGATGATTCAAGAAAACTGATTCTAGATATTGAGGAAGAGAATATCCGTTTCATTCTAGCGAAGCCGATGGATGTTCCAACTTATGTTGAACACGGTGTTGCTGATGTTGGGATTGCTGGAAAAGATGTAATGCTTGAAGAAGAACGCAATGTTTATGAAGTACTTGATTTGAAAATCAGCGGCTGCTATCTCGCTGTGGCTGGGCTTTCAGATGGTCCAATCAAAGGAGTTGCTCCAAAGATTGCAACGAAGTATCCGAACGTTGCTTCTAATTATTTTCGAGAGCAAGGTGAGCAAGTAGAGATTATTAAATTGAACGGATCTATTGAACTTGCGCCGTTAATAGGCCTTGCGGATCGCATTGTCGATATTGTTTCAACAGGACGAACGTTAACGGAGAACGGACTAATGGAAACGGCGTTTATTGAGCCGATAACATCTCGCTTTATCGTAAACCCAGTAAGCTATCGAACAAAAGATGCCATTATTGATGATATGGTCGAGCGTCTTTCAGCTGTTGTGGAAGGAGGTAGCGGAGATGAAAATCGTTAACATGAACGACGGGATTTCCATTAAGCGGTCTATTGAAGAAGGAACAGAGGAGCAACGTCAGGTTGTGCTCTCGATCCTTGAGCAGGTTAAAACAAACGGTGATGATGCCGTTAAAACATACACGAAAAAATTTGACGGTGCTACACTCGATGATTTGCGCGTAACGAGTGAAGAAATTGAACAAGCGTATGGGGAATTGTCTGACGAGCTTGTTGCAATTATTCAAGAAGCCGCCTCGAACATCAAAACATTTCATGAGCGTCAGCGTCGAGAGTCATGGTTTACAACGTCTCTGGATGGTACGCTACTTGGCCAGAAAGTAACGCCACTAGATTCTGTTGGCGTATATGTGCCAGGAGGCAAAGCTGCTTATCCTTCTTCTGTTCTAATGAACGTTATCCCTGCTACAGCGGCAGGCGTTCAGAGAATTGTAATGGTTACACCTCCTGATTCAGAAGGAAAAGTGCCAGCAGGCGTACTTGTTGCTGCTAATGAAGTAGGCGTTACCGAGATTGTTAAAGCGGGTGGTGCACAAGCTGTCGCTGCCCTTGCTTATGGAACAGAATCGATTTCTGCAGTTGATAAAATCGTCGGTCCAGGAAATATCTTCGTCGCTCTTGCCAAACGAGAAGTGTTTGGTATTGTCGATATTGATATGATTGCAGGACCGAGTGAAATCGTCGTTCTAGCCGATGAACAAGCGAATCCTGCTTATGTTGCAGCAGATCTGCTATCACAGGCTGAGCATGATGAACGCGCAAGCGCAGTACTTGTTACACCATCTCAAGTACTTGCTGAGCGCGTTCAAGAACAAGTAGAGAAGCAGCTTGCAGAGCTTCCACGTGCCGAAATCGCTTCGAAATCGATTGAAGATTATGGCGTCATTTACGTTGTTGACAATATGGTAGCAGGCGTTGAAGCAGTGAATGATCTAGCACCTGAACACCTTGAGATTATGGTAGATGAGCCAATGACGTTACTTGGGAAAATTCGTCATGCAGGTGCGATCTTCCTTGGACCTTATAGCTCGGAACCGGTTGGTGATTACTTTGCAGGACCAAATCACGTTCTACCAACGAATGGGACAGCTCGTTTTTCTAGTCCTCTTTCAGTGGATGATTTTATTAAGAAATCGAGTGTGATTTCGTATAGTAAAGAAGCAATGAAGCAGAACGGCAATAGCATTGCTGCGCTTGCAAAGCTTGAAGGGCTCGGTGCTCACGCAAGAGCGGTTGAACTTCGATTGGAGGATTTGAAATGAGTGAAGAGAGAGTAAGTTCCATTGCTAGAGAAACATCTGAAACGTCTATTAACCTTTCTTTCGGGGTAGATGGAGAAGGGAAGTCAGATCTACAGACGTGCGTTCCGTTTTTAACGCACATGCTCGACCTGTTCACAAAGCATGGAAAGTTCGACTTAGCGATCGCAGCGAATGGCGATACAGAAATTGATGATCATCATACAACTGAAGATATTGGTATTTGTCTTGGCGAAGCGTTAAAGCAAGCGCTTGGCTCGAAGGAAGGCATCAAGCGATATGGCAATGCGTTTGTACCAATGGATGATGCGCTTGCCCAGGTTGTTGTTGATTTAAGCAATCGTCCACATCTTGAATATCGCGTTGAATTACCATCCACACGAGTTGGTACCTTTGATACAGAACTTGTTCATGAATTTCTATGGAAGCTTGCGATTGAAGCACGAATGAATTTGCATGTCATCGTTCACTACGGCCATAATACGCATCACATTATTGAGGCGATTTTCAAAGCACTTGGACGAGCATTGGATGAAGCAACGCTGATTGATCCTCGTGTAAAAGGTGTTCCTTCAACGAAAGGGATGCTATAGATGATTGGTATTATTGACTATGGAATGGGCAATTTGTATAGCGTGAGTAAAGCGCTTGAACGTCTCGGATATGATTACTTCGTTTCAGAAGAAGAGGAAGAACTATCAAAAGCGACAGGTCTTCTTCTTCCTGGAGTAGGATCTTTTCGAGATGCAATGGCGATATTGAATGAAACAGGATTAAAAGCGTTTATAGATAAAGAAGTAGCTCGTGGTAAACCCCTTCTTGGCATTTGTCTTGGCATGCAGCTTCTTTTTGAAGAAAGTAATGAAAATGGCTTTGCAGAAGGCTTTTCATTTCTACCAGGTAAAGTGAAGAAGTTTCCAGGTCAAGACTCATCCGGAACATCTTATAAAGTCCCTCATATGGGGTGGAACAAGCTAGATATTAAGAAACCGGAATCTTTCCTTATGAATGAAGTAGGGGATGAACATGTCTACTTTGTTCACTCTTATTATGTTGATACAGAAGATCGTGATGTGCTGATCGCATCTGCAGACTATGCAGAAGAAGTACCTGCGGTTGTTGGAAAAGGAAACGTGTTTGGTACACAATTCCACCCAGAGAAAAGCAGTCATGCAGGACTTACGATTCTCAGAAACTATGCCCAATACGTTGAAAGGAATGACGCATAATATGGCAATGACAATCTATCCAGCAATTGATATGAGAGGCGGCAAGTGCGTTCGTCTCCTTCAAGGCGATTACAATCAGGAAACAATTTATGGAGATTCACCTTTTGACATGGCAAAGAAATTCGCTGACGACGGTGCAGAATGGATTCACATGGTTGATCTTGATGGAGCTCGAGAAGGCAAACGAGTGAACGATCGTTATGTTTTGGAAGTTGCAGACAAACTAAACGCTCGCGTTCAAATTGGTGGCGGAATTCGTAAAGAAGAAGATGTAGCGTATTACTTAGATAACGGAGTTGACCGCATTATTCTAGGAAGTAGTGCGATTTCAGACCCCGATTTCGTTAAGAAAATGCTTTCTCGTTATAAAGAAAAAATCGCAATTGGAATTGATGCGCGCGATGGATACGTGGCTGTTGAAGGTTGGCTAAAAACATCGGAAGTTAAGGCGGTTGACCTTGGTAAGGAGCTTGCTAATCACGGAGCAGAGGTGTTCATTTTCACTGACATTTCAAAAGATGGCACACTATCTGGACCGAACGTCGAGGCGATTGCTGAACTCGGCGAAGCAACAGGTAAGGAAGTTATCGCATCTGGTGGTGTGAGCTCACTTGATGATGTGCTAAGTCTTCGTGAACGAAGTGATTCAATCAGTGGTGCTATTATTGGTAAGGCGCTCTACACAAATCAGTTCACGTTAGAACAAGCACTGGAGGTATAAGGATGCTAACGAAGCGAATTATCCCGTGTCTTGATGTGAAAGAAGGCCGAGTTGTAAAAGGGATTCAGTTTGTCGGTCTTCGTGATGCTGGAGACCCAGTAGAGCTTGCAAGAGTGTACGATAAAGAAGGCGCAGATGAACTTGTTTTTCTCGATATTTCAGCATCACATGAAGGAAGAGAAACAATGGTTGATGTTGTGCGCCAGGTCGCAGCTGAGCTTGCTATCCCCTTTACAGTTGGCGGTGGCATCAACAAGCTTGAAGACATGAAACGTGTTCTTCGCGCAGGAGCTGATAAAGTATCCATGAATACAGCAGCTGTACTTCGTCCGGAACTAATTCGTGAAGGTGCAGACTATTTTGGAACACAGTGCATGGTCGTTGCAATCGATGCAAAGTGGGAAGAAGAGACCGGGTCTTGGCGTGTCTATACGCATGGTGGTCGAACAGCAACAGAATGGGATGCTGTAGAATGGGCTTTGAAGGCACAGGAAATGGGAGCAGGTGAGATTCTTCTAACGAGTATGGATGCGGACGGTAGCAAAGACGGTTTCGATATTTCCCTTACGAAAGCGATTGGAAATGCGGTCACGATTCCAGTCATTGCATCAGGTGGTGCTGGTTCTTCAGACGATTTTCTAGATGTTTTCAATGATGCTTCTGCAGATGCGGCACTTGCAGCATCTATTTTCCACTACAAAGAAACCTCACTCACACATGTGAAAGAGTACTTAAAACAAAACGGGGTGGCAATTCGATGAATCTAGATATGATCCAATTTGATGAAAAAGGTCTTGTTCCAGCTATTGTGCAGGATACAGCAAGTAAGGAAGTATTAACCCTTGCTTATATGAATAAAGAATCGCTTACTAAAACGATTGAAACGAAAGAAACGTGGTTTTATAGTCGTTCACGTGAAGAGTTATGGCATAAGGGCGAAACCTCAGGAAACACGCAGACCGTTACGGACCTTCGCTATGATTGCGATCAGGATGCGGTGCTCGTTCTAGTTAAGCCGGCTGGACCAGCTTGTCATAAAGGAGACTACACGTGTTTTTCTGATTCGTTACTAGGTAATGAGGTAACGCCTGAAGAGAATCGCTTCGCTATTCTAAATACACTAGAAGAAATTATTGCAAAGCGTCACGAAGAACGTCCAGAAGGAGCTTACACAACGTATCTCTTTAGTGAAGGCGTAGATAAGATTTTGAAGAAGGTTGGGGAAGAAGCATCTGAAGTGATTATTGCTGCGAAGAACCGCGATCTTGAAGAATTAACCTGGGAGTCTGCGGATCTTCTATTCCACCTTATGGTTCTATTAAGAGAGCAGGGATGTCCTCTTGATGATGTACTCAACGTGCTTGAAAAACGTCACGCTTCCAAATAATGAAACCTTTTCCCCTTATACTCGTAGAAATAGGAAATGAGAGTAATGAAATGGGGAGTAAAATCATGTTTGTAGGTTTTATGTTTGTTGGACTTGCAATAGGCTTGTTTCTCGGTCAACCGGGACCGGGTGTGCTTCTTGGTATGGGAGTAGGCTTCATTGCTGATGAGATTATGAAGCGCAGGAAAGATATGTGGAAATAAAAGCGAGCTTTCGAGCTCGTTTTTAGTTTGCGTGTGGTTCTCCCCTTTAAATAAGGCATCTGCCTTAAACCTTTTAATAGGCAAGTATTTCTACTTTTTTCTTACACGACTGGGTGAAGATGTATGTTATACTTTTGAACGGATATGACTGGTAGTAGAATTATTTTGATGAAATTAATGGGGGAAAACATGAAGAAACAACTTCTTGCTTCTTCGGAAATGAAAGGCCGGCTGATTCCGTTCGTACAGAGCGGAGATTATTTTTATAAAAAGGCGATGAGAGCCTATCAGCAGCGAAACCTCGATAAAGCAAAACAGCACCTTGAACGTGCTGTCAAACTTTCACCCGAAGAAGTCGATTATATATGTCAACTTGCAGCGGTCCTGTCGGAATTAGGTGAATATGAAGCATCCAACGAATGGTTAACATTCGTTCTAGATGATCTTGATCCTGAGTATTATGATTGCTATTTCTTTCTAGCAAATAATTACGCTCATATGGGTCTTTTTAAACAAACCGAAGAAAATGCACAAAAATACCTTAACCATGAACCAGATGGTGAGTTTGTTGAAGATGCAGAAGAACTTGTTGACTTGATTTTACTTGAGAAATCTGAGGATTTACCTCAAGAACTCGGGGACGAAGAACAGCTTATTCTTGAGCATGAAGAAGCACGAAAAGCGATTGAGTCGGGAAGATTTTCTGAAGCAATCGATCTGCTTGAGAATATGACGGACGCTTACACTGAATTCTGGCCAGCTTATAATAATCTTGCACTTGCGTATTTCTATGATGAGCAATTTGAGGAAGCGATACGTGTCCTTGATCTCGTTCTTACGAAAAACGAGGGCAATCTGAATGCGGTTTGTAACCTTGCATTGTTCTATGACTTCCTTGGTCAGCATGTAAAACGTGATCTTATGCTAGAGCGATTAAAGAATGTCTATCCGATCCATCCAGATCATTCTTATAAGCTCGGTAGTACATTTGGGTTTCTTGGTGAGCATGAGCTAGCATTTCACTGGCTTCGTAAAGTAGAAGTAACGCGCCACTCATGGGATGTTTCTTTCTACCATTGGATGGCTGTCTCTTCTTTTCAACTTGATCGTCCAGAGCTCGCTAAGCGTTACTGGAACAAAATGAAAGAACTAGACCCAACTAATCAGATTGCGATAGGCCATCTTACTAAATTAGAAGAAGGAACGCTAAAGAAAAATCGTGTTTCCTATCGTTCTCAAGCCACTGAAGTTAAAGATGAAAAAGAGAAAAAGCATGATTATCACGCTAGAATGACGCATCTTATGCTTCTTTATACGAGACGCGACGCGGAGAGTGCTTCTCTTCTTCAAACGTATTGTAAACGGAAGGACGAGCCCACGATTATTAAAGAGCTTTCAGCCTACATTGCGTTAACCCTATCTGGTGAACCTGTTCGCGTTTTAACAGAGGACAATGAGTTTACAGTGACTAACGTTAATGATTTTCCAGAACACGTACTTTCTGGAATGCGTGTGATTGCTGAACTTGAACAGGCAAACATTAGTGACTCTGAATTGCATGAGCTTATTGCAACCACTTGGCTACGCTGCTATGTTAAACTTTCAGAAAGAAAGCTTTCTTTCCAGAATGCAAAAGGAACAGCTGCAGCTATGCTATACATGTGGAAGAGTGCGAATGAGTCACACGTATCACAGACTGAAATAGCTAATGCGTTCGGAATCTCGACTTCTACTGTTTACTCTTACCGCAAAAAAATAGCAAGTTTACTTGAGAGCGAAGAGCTGTGAGCAAACGGGTAGACATTTAAAGCACATTGAGCTATTATTCTAGACAAGAAACATTACTTTTTAATAATTAATATAAATAATTCATATAAATCAAAGGAAGTGAAACAGATGACTGAAAAAATTCATGATGTCATTATTGTTGGTGCTGGCCCTGCAGGTATGACTGCAGCTGTATACACTTCTCGCGCAAATCTCGATGTTCTCATGATTGAACGCGGGATTCCAGGCGGACAAATGGCAAATACAGAAGACGTAGAAAACTATCCAGGGTTTGATCACATTCTAGGCCCGGATCTTTCAACAAAAATGTTTGAACATGCGAAGAAATTTGGAGCTCAATACCAGTATGGTGATGTGAAGGAAATCCGTGATAACGGCGACTATAAAACAGTTGTTGCCGGTAATAAAGAGTATCACGCAAAAGCAATAATCGTAACAAGCGGTGCAGAATACAAAAAAATCGGTGTACCTGGAGAAGCAGAGTACAGCGGTCGTGGCGTATCTTATTGTGCAGTATGTGACGGTGCTTTCTTTAAGAATAAAGAACTTGTTGTTATTGGTGGGGGAGACTCCGCAGTTGAAGAAGGCGTTTATTTAACACGTTTTGCTTCTAAAGTAACAATCGTTCATAGACGTGATCAGCTTCGCGCTCAGAAGATTCTTCAACAGCGTGCATTTGATAACGAGAAAATTGATTTTATCTGGAACCACACAGTGAAAGAAATTCTCGGTGAGAACGGTAAAGTAAGCAAAACCCTTCTTGTTAACACTGAAACTGGTGAAGAACGTGAATTTAGCGCAGATGGTGTCTTTATCTACATCGGTATGCTTCCACTGAACCAAGCAGTAAGTGGTCTAGATATTACGAATGAAGAAGGATACATTGTAACGGATGAGAACATGGCTACAAACGTTCCAGGAATTTTTGCAGCTGGTGATATCCGTGACAAAATGCTTCGTCAAATCGTAACTGCAACTGGTGATGGCAGTATCGCTGCACAATCCGTTCAGCACTATATCGAAACACTTCAAGATGCAGGAAAAGAAGCGGTCGTATAATAACGTACAAAAGCAGAGAATCTAAGGATTCTCTGCTTTTTTTGACAAAAACCGCAGGTAACCGCAGGTGCCTGTCACCCGCGGTTTTTTTGCGTAATTCGGTTTTAATTCTCCTGTAACAGCGATGCAATATAAGTGGGGTAAACTTGAATTAGATTTAACCCCCTTTAACATAGTTAGTCATTGCGCGGACATTTGCTCCGCGCTTTTTTTTGTACTTTAAAACACAATGGTTGTATAGGGGTAATGTGATCAGCTTAATTCAATTAACTAGGCTCTCTTCTCAAAGATTGTTGCTTTTGAAAAAAATGTATAAAGAACCAAACTTAGCTGATTGGAGCGGAAATCCCCTTACTCTTATTTCAACAATGATTACGAAAACAGCCATTAAAATGACGAAAATGACAGATTTTAAATCACCATCTTCTACCTTCCGAACCGCTCTCATTGTTCATGAACTTTAATCATAGTATACTATGGTTAGAAAATATTGAAGTCTGTCGTACGTTCAGACTCTCGTATTAAAAATCGGATGACCGAATTGGGGTGACAATTGTGCAACGCGTAACAAACTGTATTTTAAACGACCAAGCTAATGATCGAGTACTTCTACTGAAAAAGCCAAGACGCGGATGGTGGGTTGCACCAGGTGGCAAAATGGAATCGGAAGAATCGATTCGCGATTCGGTGATTCGAGAGTTTCGAGAAGAAACGGGAGTCTACTTAAAGAACCCGAAACTTAAAGGGATTTTCACGTTTATTATTAAAGAAAATGATGTTACAAAATCAGAATGGATGATGTTCACGTTCCTCGCAACTGAATACGATGGGGAGTCTGTGAAAGAGTCAGATGAAGGCAAAGTTTCCTGGGTTAAAACAGAAGAAGTTAGCGAACTTCCTATGGCTCCAGGTGATTATCATATTCTTGATTACATGTTAAAAGGTCACGGTATTATTTACGGCACATTTACTTATACACCTGACTTCAAGCTACTTTCTTATAGGCTAGACCCGTCTTAATCAAAGTGGAACAATAAGAGAAACTGAGAATGGAGTGGGGAAAATGACCGAATCTAACGACAAACGCATTCATATGGTCATTATTACAGGCATGAGCGGCGCTGGTAAAACAGTTGCCATGCAATGTTTTGAGGACATCGGGTACTTCTGTATTGATAACTTACCACCTGCGCTTTTACCGAAGTTCGTTGAAATGGTCGACGGATCAGAGGGAAAGCTGAATAAAGTAGCGCTTGTAATGGATCTCCGCGGTGGTGACTTCTTTGATCATCTAGTCGAAGCTGTTGATCACCTCGATACACATGACCGCCTCGATGCGGAAATTCTTTACCTAGATTCAAAAGATTCAACATTAGTGCGACGCTACAAGGAAACACGACGATCTCACCCACTTGCACCTGAAGGCTTGCCGCTCGAAGGAATTAAGAAAGAGAGAGAAATGCTTGAAGAGTTAAAGGGACGCTCTCAGCAAATTATCGATACGAGTGACATTAAACCGGTCCAGCTTAGAGAAAAAATTATGGATCGGTTCACCAATAACGAGAAAGAGAACTTTGGAGTTAATGTGATGTCATTTGGGTTCAAGTACGGTATACCAATTGACGCCGATCTTGTCTTTGATATTCGCTTCCTTCCAAATCCTCATTATGTCGAGCATTTGCGTCCAAAAACAGGAGTGGAAGAAGAAGTCGCGAACTATGTATTTAAGTGGAAAGAAACGCAAACGTTTCTTGCGAAATTGATTGATATGTTAGCCTACATGCTTCCTCAATATAAGAGGGAAGGGAAAAGCCAGTTAGTGATTGGAATAGGATGTACTGGTGGTAAGCATCGATCTGTTGCCTTTGCTGAGCATATTGGAAAGCATTTCGAATTGGAGTACCGAACCAACATTACCCACAGGGATATTGAAAAAGGGAAGGGTCATAACTAATATGGATGACACTAATCTGCCAAAGGCTGTTGTCATTGGTGGAGGAACAGGCCTATCTGTACTACTTCGTGGACTTAAAACGTTTCCTGTAGACATTACTGCAATTGTTACGGTCGCAGATGACGGAGGAAGTTCAGGACGTTTGCGTGAAGAGTTTGATATTCCTCCGCCAGGCGATGTGCGAAACGTAATTACGGCTTTATCAGAGGTTGAACCTTTACTAGAAGGACTTATGCAACACCGCTTTAAGAATGGAAATGGTCTATCAGGACATTCACTTGGCAATTTAATGCTTGCAGCGATGACTGATATTACCGGAGATTTTGTTCAAGGTGTGAGAGAAATGTGCCGTGTTCTTAACGTACGCGGTAAGGTACTTCCTGCATCTAATCAAAGCGTTGTTCTACATGCTGAAATGGCTGATGGTACATTTGTTAAAGGCGAATCTCAAATTCCAAAAATGAACAAGACCATTAAAAAAGTATTCCTCTCACCACCTGGTATTAAAGCTCTTCCGGAATCGTTACAGGCGATTCGTGAAGCGGATCTCATTGTACTTGGTCCAGGGAGTCTTTATACAAGTATCCTTCCAAATTTACTAGTGCCGGGCGTTGCACATGAAATCCGGCAAGCAAAGGGAAGAAAAGTATACGTATGTAACGTGATGACCCAGTTAGGTGAGACAGAAAATTATACAGCGAGTGACCACGTGCAGGCACTCATTGACCACATCGGTTATAAACTTATGGATACCATTATTGTTAACGAACAGATTATTCCATCTTTTTATGCAAAACGCTATGCACAAGAACGAGCAGAAGTTGTGCAATACGACGAAAATCGTCTAAAGAGCTTTGGTTTTGAAGTTATAAGTGATAAGATTATCCAATACGATGAGAAGTATGTACGCCATGATGCGAAGAAGATATCATCTATTCTTTTATCGTTATTAGACGATAAAAAATCAGGGTGAAGGGTCAGTGGGGTCCCTGCATGGAAAAGGGGGGATGGCAATGTCATTTGCTGCTGATACAAAGAAAGAGTTAACACAGCTAGAAAGTAAAGCATGCTGTGCAAGATCAGAGCTAGCAGCACTCATACGAATGAACGGATCTATATCGTTTGGTAACAGACAATTGATCCTGAATATTCCGACTGAACATGCTGCCATTGCAAGAAGGATCTATACGCTTATTAAGCGAATTTACAATTATGATGTTGAACTGCTAGTCCGTAAGAAAATGAGACTTAAGAAGAACAATGTTTACATTGTTCGTGTATCCGCGAAGGCGAGAGAATTACTTGAGGATCTTGGTATTATGGATAGTGCATTCACATTCACTAGAACTATTTCTATCGATTTTACGAAAAAAAATTGCTGTAAACGTTCTTATCTAAGAGGAGCATTTCTTGCTGGAGGATCCATTAACCATCCGGAAACTTCTTACCATCTAGAGATCTTCTCCATGTATGAAGAGCATACAGAATCTCTTTGTAACTTAATGAATGAGTTCGGATTAAATGCTAAAATGCTTGAACGAAAAAAAGGCTATATTGTTTATATCAAAGAAGGCGAGAAAATCACAGAGTTTCTAAGTGTAGTAGGTGCACATCAGGCGCTCCTCTATTTCGAAGATGTCCGCATTATGAAAGATATGCGCAATTCGGTTAATCGAATTGTAAATTGTGAAACTGCCAATTTGAACAAAACTGTCGGCGCAGCTTTTCGTCAGGTTGAAAACATCCGTTTCATCGAAAAAGAGGTTGGACTTGAGATTCTCCCTGATAAATTGAGGGAAATCGCTGTTCTTCGTGTAAAGCATCAGGATGTCACGTTGAAAGAACTTGGTGAAATGGTAACTGGTGGAGCAATAAGCAAATCGGGCATCAATCATCGTTTGCGTAAGATTGATCAGATTGCCGACAAACTGCGAACAGGTAGTCCTATTTCATAAATGAACAGTTGAAAAAGAAAAGCTTCCACCAGCAGTTGGTGGAGAGCTACTTTTTCTACTAATAAGTAAGTTACAATAAGAAAAACGTTGTCTTCAGAATGGAGCACACGTTTTTCTAACTTTTTCTGATTTTGAGATAGCGCTTACTTATCCAAATAATAAGAAAGTATAGAATTCAGTGATGTCTTGCCATAACGCTCAGGTAGGTTAATCATCTGCTCTATTTAATGGGAGGAATGAAGAAGTGGTTCAAAAAGAAGTTGTTGTTACGTTAGATACAGGATTGCAAGCACGCCCTGCGGCATTATTCGTTCAGGAAGCAAATCGATTTAACTCGGACATTTTCCTCGAAAAAGATGGGAAAAAAGTAAATGCCAAAAGCATTATGGGTATCATGAGCCTAGCTGTTGGAACAGGAGCTTCTGTTATCTTGACAGTAGACGGCAATGATGAAGAAGATGCGATCTCTTCATTAATCGAATTTGTACAAAAAGGTTAGCATGACAGGCTTCCGCTAAAACCTAGCAGAAGCCTTTTTTTATGTTTTCTGGTGTTATTTCCGCTCCAGGGTGCTCGCTTTCCGCGGGGCGGGCGGTGAGCCTCCTCGTCGCTTACGCTCCTGCGGGGTCTCACCTGTCCCGCTAATCCCGCAGGAGTCGAGCACCCTTCCGCTCCAATCAATTATGTCGTGCGTTTCTCATATACTAAACCGTTCGAAAGCAATAAACTCTTTAGAAAGAAGCTTCTATTAAAACACGACAAAAAAACGCCTCTCCCATTTCGGGAGAGGCGTTTTGAACGTTTTAAGCTTTTTTCTCCATTACTTCGTCGATCAAGCCGTATTCTTTCGCTTCATTTGCTTCCATGAAACGGTCACGATCAGTGTCGCGATCAATTGTTTCAAGTGGCTGACCTGTACGCTCAGCAAGAATTTTGTTAAGCTTTTCGCGCATTTGGATAATGCGTTTTGCGTGAATCTCAATGTCTGATGCTTGACCTTGCGTACCACCTAATGGTTGGTGAATCATAACTTCACTGTTTGGAAGTGCATAACGTTTTCCTGGCTCACCAGCTGCAAGAAGGAATGCCCCCATGGAAGCTGCCATACCAATACAGATAGTAGAAACTTTTGGTTTAATGAACTGCATTGTATCGTAAATTGCCATTCCTGCTGTGATTGAACCACCAGGGCTGTTAATGTAAAGTGAAATATCTTTGTCAGGATCTTCAGCTGCTAGGAAAAGTAGCTGTGCTACTACTGCGTTTGATACGTTATCATCGATTGCAGTACCAAGCATGATGATGCGGTCTTTAAGAAGACGAGAATAGATGTCGTACGCTCTTTCACCGCGGTTTGTTTGTTCAATTACCGTTGGAATTAAAACCATTTTAAATTCCTCCCTTATTTTCATTAAATATGTAGTTGCTGTACGTTCATCATACCTAAAAGGTCAATATAGGTCAAATGAAGTGCTGTGCGATTTTATCAATAGAGGAATAGAGGTTGCTTTCCCCCGTCCACCTACATCCATTTTCCCCGCGTTCCTTTATTTTAAACGGATCGACTGTTCCTTTTTTGAAAGCGACTATCCGTAAGAAAGTATGCGGTGATTCTTCTCTCTACTTGATTTCTTATTTGAACAGAACTATAACGGTACGTTTGATTATAGCCACGACAATACACTGTACAAATAACAATCTCATCTTTTGTATTCTCTATATAAACTCGAATACCTTTCGAATAGAGAAGCGATTTTGCTTGTTTTAAATCTTGAACAGCAAGTGAAACGACATGACGTAAAAGTTCCAAATAAGGTCGTGGAAGTTTCATATGAGAATGTGCAATCCAATTCATATCGAGTTCCAGCACTTTTTTAAGGTAAGGAAGTATGATGTAATTTCGTACAGCCTTAGTCTCTTCTTTACTTAATTGGAACATGAATGCCACCGCCTGTTGAGAACATGTGTTTGGTTCAACTTTACTATGAGACGTTTGAGACGTCAAGAAGTAGTATAAAAGCAATAGGGTATTTGAATAAGTAAAGCCGGTAGGATAGGGAAAACTCATCTTGCAAAAAAGAGGGTCATCACGTATAATAATCCTTGCGCTGAACATGCGCCCGTAGCTCAGTCGGATAGAGCGGTGGTTTCCGGTACCGCGTCAGTCGGGGGTTCGAATCCCTCCGGGCGCACCAATTACATAATTTCACAATCCCTCTCGCAATGCGAGGGGGATTTTTTGTGCTCAATAGATCAGGGTGCGATAAAGACTGTTATGGATGGTTTCTTGTTTTCTATGAAATAAAAAGGCTCTTTTCGTAAACATCGTTGCTATAGGAGTGGGGTAATTTCCGCTCCAGGATGCTCGCTTTCCGCGGGGCGGGACACTTGAGCCTCCTCGTCGCTATCGCTCCTGAGGGGTCTCACCTGTCCCGCTCATCCCGTAGGAGTCGAGCATCCTTCTGCTCCAATCACTAATTGTGGTTTTTTTTCAATATTTGTATCAAAAGCTACAATCTTTTAGATAAGAGACTTTAGAAAAAAGCCAATAAAAAAGAAGAGTAGAACTCGTCCACTCTTCGTGCTATTAGTCTTACCTTCTAACACGGCTTATTTTCATCTTCGTCTTTTTGTTTTTTGCTTGCTCCAATCATCGTGTTTTTGAAGCCTGAGTGCATTCCAGTAGCGCATAAACCAAGCCATAATCCAACAAAGAAGGCTTTCTTGAAATCTCCGGGATCGACATAAACATGACTCATCACAATTCCGATAACGATTGAAAGGATGGGTGAAAATCTACACGGAAAACCAAACACCTTAAAAAGGTGAACAATTCCAATGATGACTGGAAGCAAAGCAATTCCATATACAGCTAAATCCATGGTATTTGCCTCCTTTTCTCTCTATAAGACAGTTTATGTAGAAATTTGACCTAAGGACGGGCTTTTTCATCAATTTACATAAAAAAAGGTGTCAAGACCTGCCGTTAAGTAACAGAAAATTCTGGTGATTTTCTTTTTTCCATACCATAAGATAAAGCTATATAGTATGATAAAGGTGGAGGGATTGCGATGGAATTAGGATTGATTCAAAAGCAGACAACGAAACTAGTCATGACAACCCAGTTGCATCAGGCAATTTCGATACTACAATATTCTACGGCTGAATTAATGGAGTATGTGAAAGAGCAGGCTCTTGAGAATCCTCTTATAGAATTGCAGACTTCATCCTGGGAAGGTGGCGTTCGTTCTTCGAAACGAGTATATGATGGGGAGACCAAGAAGGATCCACTCGAGTATGCGGAATCAAGAAAAACCTTACAGGATGAGCTTCACGAACAAGCTAGATGTTTAAAGCTGACACCCAGGATTGAAAGTCTTGTTCATTACCTTATCGATAACGTGGATGATGCCGGCTATTTAAGATTGAATGAATTTGAAATGATGTCTTTACTTCATGTACAGAAAGACGAAATAGACGAAGCGGTTCGACATGTTCAGCTTCTTGATCCTATAGGAATTGGCGCGCGTTCTCTTTCGGAATGTCTTTATTTACAGCTTAATGAATCGAATTCATTAAATGAGCTGGCTCGTGTTTTAGTTCAAGAGAATTTGAAAGCGCTAGCAGAGAAAAAGTTTAGAGACCTTGCTAAAGAGTACAGCGTATCCACAGTAGAAATACAGCGTGCAGCTGACCTAATTGCAACACTCGATCCTCGTCCAGGGTCAAAATGGGCTGTTGAGAGACCGTCTTACGTTGTGCCAGATGTAATGATTGTCGAAAAGAACGGTACATTTACAATCACCTTATTAGATGACGAATTACCCGCTATGAAAGTAAGTAACGACTATAAATCATTTAAAACGATTGAAGCAGCTGAATATTTAAAAGATAAGTACCAGCAGGTTAACTGGCTATTAAAAAGCATCGAGCAAAGGAAGCAAACGCTGCGTTCAATTATGAAAGTTTTTATAATGCATCAGCAAAGATTCTTGAAATATGGTGTAGCTGATCTTGCACCTTTAACATTGAAAGAAGTGGCGTTGGAAGCGAACGTTCATGAGTCAACGGTGAGTCGAGCAATCAAAAGTAAATATGTCCAAACGCCTCATGGTTTGTTTGCATTAAAAGATTTATTTACTTCACGACTATCGAGTGACTCATTAGAAGGTACCTCTTCATCTAGTGTAAAATTGTTCATTAAGGAACTTGTTGAGAATGAGAGTAAGCTAAAGCCACTCTCGGATCAGAAAATAGTAGAAGCGCTTCATATCCAGAAAGGCGTGGAAGTATCGAGAAGAACAATTGCGAAGTATCGAGATGAATTGAACATCGTTAGTTCTTCAAAACGAAAAAGGTTTGTATAACAGCTGCAGAGGCAGCTGATTTTTTTTGCTTAGAATTCTTCTATTCAGTAAACTAAAGAAAGACAGGAGGTTTAGTAGATGGGAAAGTCGGTTATTTTGTATACGAAGGAGAATTGTCCTCTTTGCGATGAAGCATATTACCTTCTCCAAGATCTCCAAGAAGAGGTGGACTTTACCTTTGAAACAGAGGATATTTATCAAGATGAAGAACTTTTGGAGAAGTTTATGGTGATGATTCCAGTAGTTGAAGTGGATGGAGAAGTAGTCGATTATGGGCGATTATCAAAAATATCGCTAAGAAAACGCTTACTTTAAAATTTTCAGTATATCATAGTTGCCCATGCTTTTGGCAACTGCTACAATGAAAATTGTAAGAAGTTCTTTTTTGATCCAGGTGGGACTAAAAATGTCTAAGCGGGACATAATACGTCTCAGTTAGGAAAAGAAAAGAATCACAGGGGAGACGAATTATGCGCTCATTATTGTCACTTCAACAAAAACTATTACCGGACATGCTGGAGGTTATGAATAAGCGCTATAGAGTATTGAGACAGTTAAGACTGATGCAGCCAATTGGTAGACGCAGTCTTGCGAACAGTCTCGATATAACCGAAAGGGTACTTAGAAGTGAAGTTACTTTCCTGAAAGATCAGGGGTTGCTTGAAATGTCTATCCAAGGCATGCATTTGACCGAGGAAGGCGAACAGCTTCTAATGGAATTGGAACCGGTTATGAATGAAGTATCCGGTCTTGATAACCTTGAGGAACGTTTGAAAGAAGCGCTCAACATTCCAGAAGTCTTTATTGTTCCTGGTGATAGCGATGATACTCCCTGGGTAAAGAAAGAAATGGGTAGAGCCGCAGTGGGACGCTTGAAAAAGTTTCAGCTCACGCGTAGAGTGATTGCTGTAACAGGCGGTACCACACTCGCAGGTGTAGCCGACATGATGATTCCTTCGTCTGATATGGAAGGAACGCTGTTTGTACCGGCCCGTGGTGGTCTTGGCGAACAGGTTGAAAATCAGGCAAACACCATATGTGCGAAGATGGCGCGAAAAGCCCATACTGATTATCGTTTGCTTCATGTACCTGATCAATTAAGCGAAGAGGCTTATCAATCTTTAATTGAAGAACCTGGTGTGAAAGATTTACTTGGAATTATCAAGTCAGCCGGTATTGTGATTCATGGGATTGGAGAAGCTAAAACAATGGCGCAGAGGCGTAAATCCACGCTTGATGTGATTGACAAGATTGAGCAGGAACACGCTGTCGCTGAAGCGTTCGGGTATTACTTCAATCAGTCAGGAGAAGTCGTTCATAAAGTGAAGACAATCGGACTGCAACTCGAAGATTTGGAACGAAGTGAACTAGTCATTGCGGTAGCCGGCGGCCGTTCGAAAGCGAAAGCCATCGAAGCCTATCTAAAGACTGGCATTCAAAGCATCCTCGTCACTGATGAAGGTGCAGCAAAAGCGTTACTAGAGGGTACATCCCTTTAATAAATAAAACACACCTCGGGAAACGAGGAAATTCAAGGAGGAACTACACAATGGCAACAAAAGTAGGTATTAACGGTTTTGGACGTATTGGACGTAATGTATTCCGCGCAGCACTAAACAACCCTGGTGTTGATATCGTAGCTGTAAACGATCTTACAGATGCAAACATGCTTGCGCATCTTCTTAAATACGATTCCGTACACGGAGAACTTAATGTAGAAGTAGAAGTTAACGGTGAGAACCTTGTAGTTAACGGAACTGAAATCAAAGTTCTTTCTGAGCGCGACCCTGCACAACTTGGTTGGGGAGACCTTGGTGTTGAAGTGGTTATCGAATCCACTGGACGTTTCACAAACCGTGAAGACGCTGCGAAGCACCTTGAAGCAGGCGCTAAGAAAGTTGTCATCTCCGCACCAGCTAAAGACGAAGACATCACAGTTGTTCTTGGTGTTAACGAAGACAAGTACGATGCAGCTAGCCACCACGTAATCTCAAACGCATCTTGTACAACAAACTGTCTTGCACCAGTTGCTAAAGTATTGAACGACAAGTTCGGTATCAAGCGTGGTCTAATGACAACAACTCACTCTTATACAAACGATCAGCAAATTCTTGATCTTCCACATAAAGACTACCGTCGTGCACGTGCGGCAGCTGAAAACATCATTCCAACATCTACAGGCGCTGCTAAAGCAGTATCTCTTGTACTTCCAGAGCTTGATGGTAAGTTGAATGGTATGGCTATGCGTGTACCTACTCCAAACGTATCAATCGTTGACCTTGTAGCTGAACTTGATGCTGATGTATCTGTTGACGAAGTAAACGCTGCTCTTAAAGAAGCTGCTGAAGGCGACCTTAAAGGATACCTTGGTTACAGCGACGAGCCACTAGTATCAAAAGACTACAATGGTAACCCTAATTCTTCAATCGTAGATGGTCTTTCTACAATGGGTATCGATGGTAACATGGTAAAAGTTATCTCTTGGTACGACAACGAGTGGGGTTATTCTAACCGCGTTGTAGACCTAGTCGACTACATTGCTGCAAAAGGGCTATAATAAGAATTGTTAATAGAGGAGGAGGAAGTCTTGAGCCTTCCTCCTTTTCCATGTATTTTAGGAATTATAGCTCCATTTAAAAGGTTTGAGAGATTACCTTTATTAATTTTTGCAGAGGAGGACACGCGTGATGAACAAAAAATCAATTCGCGACGTCGAGTTAAAAGGCAAAAAGGTATTTTGCCGCGTTGATTTCAATGTACCTATGAAAGATGGAAAGGTAACAGACGAAACACGCATTAAAGCTGCACTTCCTACGATTCAGCATTTGTCTGATCAAGGAGCAAAAGTAATCCTTGCAAGTCATTTGGGTCGTCCTAAAGGTGAAGCTGTTGATGAGTTACGTCTTGATCCGGTTGCAGACCGCTTAAGTGATCTCATTGGCAAAACCGTTACAAAAACAGACGCTGTCTATGGTGAAGAAGTAGACCGTGCTATTGAAGACCTTCAAGAAGGCGATCTTCTTCTTATTGAGAATGTTCGTTTTGAAGCTGGAGAAGAGAAGAATGATGAAGAACTTGCGAAGAAATTTGCTGCAATGGCAGATCTCTATGTAAACGATGCTTTTGGAGCTGCACACCGTGCGCATGCTTCAACAGAAGGTATTGCTCATCATATTCCTGCTGTAGCTGGTTTCTTGATGGAAAAAGAGCTTGAAGTACTTGGTAGTGCTCTAACAGAGCCATCTCGTCCTTTCACAGCTATCGTTGGTGGAGCAAAAGTAAAAGACAAAATCGGTGTAATTGATCACCTACTTGATAAAGTAGATAACTTGATCATTGGCGGCGGTCTTGCTTATACATTTGTGAAAGCACTTGGACATGAAGTTGGTTTGTCTCTTCTTGAAGAAGACAAAATCGATCTTGCTAAATCATTCATGGATAAGGCAAAAGAAAAAGGCGTTAACTTCTACATGCCAGAAGACGTTATCATTGGTGATGATTTCTCAAATGATGCAAACACGAAAGTCGTAAGCATCGAAGAAATTCCTTCCGATTGGGAAGCACTTGATATCGGACCGAAAACGAGAGAAACGTACAGCAAAGTAATCGCTGACTCTAAACTCGTTATCTGGAACGGACCAATGGGTGTATTTGAACTAGAAGTTTATGCTAATGGTACAAAAGCTGTAGCTGAAGCTCTAGCAAATGCAAATGACACGTACTCTGTTATCGGTGGCGGAGATTCTGCAGCAGCTGTAGAGAAATTCGGATATGCTGATCAAATGAGTCATATTTCTACTGGTGGCGGTGCATCTCTTGAATTCATGGAAGGTAAAGAACTTCCAGGCGTTGTCGCACTTAATGACAAGTAAAATACTTATGTTTAATTCTAAAAAGGATGGTGAGTGAACATGCGCAAACCAATCATCGCAGGTAACTGGAAGATGAACAAAACACTTACGGAAACAAAAAGCTTTGTTGACGAAGTGAAAGGACTTATTCCTGATGGCAATCGCGTAGATTCCGTTGTCTGTGCTCCTGCTCTTTTCCTTGATTATTTAACGGATGAGCTAGAAGGAACAGCACTTCATGTAGGTGCTCAAAATATGCACTTTGAAGAAAACGGCGCGTTTACAGGTGAAATTAGCCCTGTAGCACTTAACGATCTTGGAGTAGGCTACGTTATTCTTGGCCACTCAGAACGTCGTGAGCTATTTGGTGAAACGGACGAAGTTGTTAACCAGAAGACTCATGCTGCGTTCAAACATAACCTAACACCGATCATCTGTGTTGGTGAAACGCTTGAACAGCGTGAAAGCGACGTTACAGAAGATATCGTGAAAGCACAAGTTCAAAAAGCAATTGCTGGTCTTACAAATGAACAGGTAGCTCAATCTGTTATTGCATATGAGCCTATCTGGGCAATTGGAACTGGTAAAACAGCAACAAGCGATCAAGCGAACGATGTATGTTCGTTTATCCGCGGCGTACTAAAAGATGAAACATCTGACGAAACAGCTAATGCGGTTCGTATCCAATATGGTGGCAGTGTTAAACCTGGTAACATTGAAGAGCTTATGGGTAAATCCGACATTGATGGAGCTTTAGTCGGCGGCGCGAGCCTTGATGCGAAATCTTTCCTTCAGCTTTTGGAGGCTGGTCAGAATGCCTAAAAAGCCAGAAGCTTTAATTATCCTTGATGGTTTCGGCCTAAGGGATGAGGAAAAAGGAAATGCCGTAGCACACGCTAACAAACCTAACTTTGATCGTTATTGGAACCAATACCCACACGCTACCCTACAGGCGAGTGGTAAAGCTGTTGGACTTCCAGATGGACAAATGGGTAACTCTGAAGTTGGTCACTTGAATATCGGCGCAGGCCGTATTGTGTACCAAAGTTTAACAAGAGTGAATCTTTCTATTGAAGAAGGCGACTTCTTCGAGAACGAAACGTTTCTAGAGGCTATTGACCATGCGAAGAAAAAGGGGACAAGCCTACACTTGTTCGGACTTCTTTCTGACGGTGGTATTCATAGTCACATCAAACATCTTTTTGCTCTTCTTGAACTAGCTGCAAAGCAAGGACTAGAAGATGTCTATGTTCACGGATTCCTTGATGGTCGTGATGTTGGCCAACAATCTGCGAAAACCTACATTGAGCAGTTAGAGGACAAAATGAAAGAAGTCGGCGTTGGTCGTCTAGCGACGCTATCAGGCCGTTATTATTCCATGGACCGTGACAAGCGTTGGGATCGTGTAGAGAAGTCTTACCGTGCCCTGGCATACGGTGAAGGTCCTTCTTACAAAGACCCATACGAATTAGTTGATGATAATTACAAAAATGAAATCTATGATGAATTCGTTCTTCCTTCTGTCATGACTGAAGAAGACGGTTCACCGATTGCGACGGTAGATGATGAAGACGCAGTGATCTTCTTTAACTTCCGTCCTGACCGAGCAATCCAGATTTCACAAGTCTTTACGAATGATGATTTCCGCGGTTTCGATCGTGGAGAAGAACGTCCTAAAAATCTCCACTTTGTCTCACTTACTCGTTTTAGTGAAACAGTTGGAGGCGACGTTGCTTTCAAACCAACAAATCTTGATAACACGCTTGGCGAAGTATTAGCACAACAGGATTACACTCAGCTTCGTATTGCTGAGACAGAGAAATACCCACACGTTACTTTCTTCTTTAGCGGTGGACGCGAAGAAGAGTTTCCTGGTGAAGAACGTATTCTTATCGACTCTCCGAAGGTTGCAACCTATGACTTGAAGCCGGAGATGAGCGCTTACGAAGTAACGGACGCGTTACTGAAAGAACTCGATGCCGATAAGCACGATGCGATTATTTTGAACTTTGCTAACCCTGACATGGTAGGGCATTCCGGAATGCTTGAACCGACAGTCAAAGCGATTGAAGCTGTAGACGAATGTCTTGGTAAGATCGTGGACAAAATTACTGAAAAAGGCGGACATGCCATTATTACCGCTGACCACGGGAACTCAGATGAAGTTACAACGCTTGATGGCGATGCGATGACTGCTCATACAACGAGTCCTGTACCTGTTATTGTTACAAAAGACGGTGCTGAGCTTCGTACAGATGGTATTCTTGCGGACCTTTCACCAACCCTTCTTGATTTGCTTGGCGGCAAGCAACCGAAAGAAATGACAGGAAAATCATTAATTAAATAACGAACATTTAAAGGAGATGACATTATGCCAATCATTACTGACGTATATGCACGCGAAGTCCTAGACTCCCGTGGTAATCCAACAGTTGAAGTAGAAGTATTTACAGACGCGGGCGTAAAAGCACGCGCAATGGTACCATCTGGTGCATCCACTGGAGAATACGAAGCAGTTGAGCTTCGTGACGGTGACAAAGATCGTTACCTTGGTAAAGGTGTAGAAAAAGCAGTATCGAACATTAACGAAACAATCGCTCCTGAGCTAGTAGGTATGAGCGTTTATGACCAACTAGGAATCGACCACATGATGATCGACCTTGACGGTACTGACAACAAAGGTAACCTTGGCGCTAACGCTATCCTTGGTGTATCTATGGCTGTAGCTCGTGCTGCTGCTGAAGAACTTGAACTACCACTTTATGTATACCTTGGTGGATTCAACGCGAAAACTCTTCCAACACCAATGATGAACATCCTTAACGGTGGAGAGCACGCTGATAACAACGTAGACATTCAAGAATTTATGGTTATGCCTGTTGGCGCACCTTCTTTCAAAGAAGCACTACGTACAGGTGCAGAAATTTTCCACAGCTTGAAAGGTGTTCTTAAAGCAAAAGGACTTAACACTTCTGTAGGTGACGAAGGTGGATTCGCTCCTAACCTTGGTTCAAACGAAGAAGCGATCCAAACAATCATTGAAGCAATCGAAAAAGCTGGTTACAAGCCAGGCGAAGAAGTTATGATCGCACTTGACGTTGCATCTTCTGAAATCTACAGCGACGGTAAATATAACCTTGCTGGAGAAGGCGTTGTAAAAACGTCTGAAGAAATGATCGAATTCTACAGCCAGCTTTGTGAGAAATACCCGATCATCTCGATCGAAGACGGTCTTGATGAAAACGACTGGGAAGGTTGGGAGAAACTTACTCAAGCTCTTGGTGAGAAAGTTCAACTTGTTGGTGACGATCTTTTCGTTACAAACACAAACAAACTTTCTGAAGGAATCGAGCGTAGCGTAGGTAACTCGATCCTAATTAAAGTTAACCAAATCGGTACACTTACTGAAACGTTTGATGCAATCGAAATGGCGAAACGCGCTGGTTACACAGCTGTTATCTCTCACCGTTCTGGTGAAACAGAAGATACAACAATCGCTGACATCGCTGTTGCAACAAATGCTGGACAAATCAAAACAGGCGCACCGTCTCGTACGGACCGCGTTGCGAAGTACAACCAGCTTCTTCGTATCGAAGACGAGCTTGAGCACCTTGCAATCTACGGTGGTCGCACTAGCTTCTACAACTTAGATAAGAAGTAAGTTGAACAACCCCCGCGTGAAAGCGCGGGGGTTTCTTTTGATGGGTGCTTTTCTTTTTCTAGGCTATGTTAATAAACGGTATTGATTTTTGGCTCATTTACGCCCTGGGGTGACCAAACGCTTCGAGCAAATTCATTTGCTCAGACGATTGGTCACCCCAGGGCGACCTTTCAGCAGAGCTGAAAGGCGAGTGAAACTGAGGTTTCACTCGAATAAGCCAAAAATCGAGAAATTAACAATATGAGCTAACATAGCCTTTTTTAAGTGATTTTGTTTTGAAGACGGGTTTGTATGACGAACCACACTTCACAGCTGATTGTAGCGGAAGGTGCTCGACTCCTGCGGGATTAGCGGGACAGGTGAGACCCCACAGGAGCGTAAGCGACGAGGAGGCTCACCGCCCGCCCCGCGGAAAGCGAGCACCTGGAGCGCAAATCAGCCACCACTCTTATCGCAACAAGGTCTACAAAAACAGTTGGTACCACTCAAGAAGTGTTAACACAATGTTAAGAAGGTATGAGAATGTCCTCTATTCCCGAAATAGATTGCTTTTACTGAAAATTTTATGGTAAATTTATAGTATTGGAAAGGCTATAGTCCGGGAGGTGGAATCATGCATCTTGCAGCAACAATTGCGTTAGTTATCGTATCAGTCTTATTAATCACTGTTGTCTTGCTTCAATCAGGTAAAAGCGCTGGATTATCAGGAGCGATTACAGGTGGAGCGGAACAATTATTCGGAAAACAGAAAGCCCGTGGGTTTGAAGCGGTTTTAAATAAAGTAACGGTCGTACTCGCCGTTTTGTTCTTCGTTCTTTCAATTCTCGTTGCGTATCTTGTGTAACGTATTAGAGAAAGCAGCAGGTGTGATCCACTTGCTGCTTTTTTCATTTATAAAGAATGATTTTTTTAAATGGCTCTTTTCTAAAGGCTCTTTTCTAAAAGATTGTTGTTTTTGAAACAATTATTGAATAAAAAACCACACTTAGTGATTGGAGCGGAAGGATGCTCGACTCCTGCGGGACTAGCGGGACAGGTGAGACCCCGCAGGAGCGTTAGGGACGAGGAGGCTCACCGCCCGCCCCGCGGAAAGCGAGCATCCTGGAGCGGAAATTGAACCACTCATATAGGAACATTGTTTACGAAAAGAGCCTTTCTAAAAGATTGTTGTTTTTGAAAGTATTTTCGTAAAAGAACCTGACTACGCTAATTGGAGCGGAAGGATGCAAGTCCCGTAGAAAGCGAGCACCTGGAGCGGAAATTAACATTTCTCCATAGAAACAATGTCTATGACACCAACGATTAAGCTAAATTCAAAAAGCTGGTTTTTTGTCGAATAGAAGAGGGAAAGAAGAGAGAAGACGAATTTCTTTTGCCTTCCGTTCCAAACAGGTAAAATATAGTAAGAGAGATACATTACAACTTTCAAGGGCAGGATAAACCGCATTTTTGAAGGTAAAACTAATATTATGACCGGATCACTATGAGGAGGATTACAGCATGAAAGTAGTTGCACCCAAGCCATTTACATTTGAGGGAGGCAATCGCGCGGTATTAATGTTGCATGGCTTTACAGGAAATTCAGCTGATGTAAGAATGATGGGAAGATATCTACAGGAGCAAGGTTACACATGTCATGCGCCCCAATATGATGGACATGGTGTGCCACCTGAGGAGTTAGTACATACAGGTCCAAAAGACTGGTGGAAAAACGTAATGGATGGCTATGAAAAGCTTAAGGGGATGGGCCATGATGAAATTGCAGTTGTTGGGTTATCTCTTGGAGGCGTATTTTCTCTAAAGCTAGGCTATACTGTTCCTGTAAAGGGAATCGTACCCATGTGCGCTCCAATGGATATGAAAGATGAAGAAACGATGTATCAGGGTGTCCTCTCCTATGCGAGAGAATATAAGAAATTCGAACGTAAAACTCCTGAACAAATTGAAGAGGAAATGGAAGCATTTAAGGAAACGCCTATGAACACGCTTGGTGAATTAAGAGACTTAATCTACGACGTTCGCGAAAACATTGATATGATTTATGCACCAACATTTGTCGCACAAGCTCGTCATGACGAAATGATCAATACAGAAAGCGCAACTATTATTCACGATCATATTGAAGCGGATGAGAAAAGTCTTAAATGGTACGAGAACTCGACGCATGCCATCACGCTTGGTAAAGAGAAAGAACAGCTTCATAAAGATGTACATGCATTTTTAGATGGCCTTGAGTGGTCAGAGTAATAATTTAGTTAACTAGAAAGAAGGTGGAAGACAATGGCAGAAGAACATTATGAGAAAATATTGAGCTTCATGAGAGACGAGGCATACAAGCCTCTTACCGTTCAGGAGCTTGAAGAAGTGTTTGGTCTAAAAGACTCCAGTGAATTTAAGGAATTTGTTAAAACGTTAAATGGTTTGGAAGATGAAGGGTTAATCGTTAGAACAAGAAGCAATCGCTACGGTATTCCTGAGAAGATGAACCTAGTACGAGGTAAGCTTCAGGTTCATGCGAAAGGATTTGCATTTCTCATTTCCGATAGTGATACAGGTGAGAAAGATGTATACATTAATCAAGGTGATTTAGAAGGAGCAATGAATGGCGACCGCGTGATCGTTCGTCTTCATCAAAAATCATCAGGAACTCGTCCGGAAGGTACAGTCATCCGGATTATTGAGCGTGGTGTGAAGCGCACGGTCGGTACGTATTCTGATAGCAAGCACTTTGGTTTTGTTATTGCTGATGATAAACGCATCCCTCACGATATCTTTGTTCCAAAAGGTTCAACCGGTGGTGCTGTTGATGGCCACAAAGTAGTTGTCGAAATTACCAAATATCCTGAAGGTCGCATGAGTGCTGAAGGACGTATTACCGAAATCCTTGGCCACAAAAACGATCCAGGCGTCGATATTTTATCAATCATCTATAAGCACGAGCTTCCAGGTGAATTCCCTGAAGCTGCGATGGATCAAGCTCATAAAACCCCAGATCAAATCGATGAGAAAGAAATTGAAGGAAGACGAGATCTTCGTGAAGATACCATCGTTACGATTGATGGTGCCGATGCGAAAGACTTGGATGATGCTGTTAATGTTGAGAAGCTTCCAAACGGTAACTATAAGCTTGGCGTTCACATTGCTGACGTAACGTATTATGTAACAGAGAATTCTCCTATTGATCAGGAAGCTCTTGATCGTGGAACGAGTGTCTATCTTGTAGACCGCGTTATTCCAATGATTCCACATCGACTTTCAAATGGTATTTGTAGCTTAAATCCTCAAGTCGATCGTTTGACCATTTCTTGTGAAATGGAAATTTCGCCACAGGGTGAAGTTGTAAACCATGAGATCTTCCCAAGTGTCATTCGTACGAATGAACGAATGACTTATACAGATGTACGTAAAATCCTTCAGCGTGAAGATGATGAAGTGCTTGAGCGCTACAAATCTCTTGTACCATTTTTCGATGGCATGGGTGAGCTTGCAGAAATTCTACGTAAAGGTCGTTTCGAACGAGGCGCAATTGATTTTGATTTCGCTGAAGCGAAAGTCCTTGTCGATGAAGAAGGAACTCCACAAGAAATTGTACAGCGTGAACGTTCAGTAGCTGAGCGATTAATTGAAGAATTTATGCTTGTCGCAAACGAAACCGTCGCACAGCATTTTCACTTTATGGAAGTGCCGTTCATGTATCGTATTCACGAAGATCCAGATGCGGATAAGCTTAATACGTTCTTCGAGTTCATTACAAACTTCGGTTATGTTGTGAGAGGGAATGCCAATACGGTTCATCCTCGCGCGTTGCAGAAGCTTTTAGAAGAAGTGAAAGGTGAGCCTGAAGAAGCTGTTATTAGTAAAGTGATGCTTCGTTCTATGCAACAGGCGAAGTATTTCCCTGAAAGTCTAGGTCACTTTGGACTATCTACAGACTTCTATACACATTTCACATCACCAATTCGTCGTTATCCTGATTTGATTGTGCATCGTTTAATTCGCACGTACCTCTTCGAGAAGAAGGTTGATAATCAGACGATTTCCAAATGGAACGAATCGCTAGGTGAAATCGCTCAGCACGCTTCCGCAATGGAAAGACGTGCAGTCGAGGCAGAACGCGAAACAGATGATCTGAAGAAAGCTCAGTTTATGTTAGATAAAATTGGGGAAGAGTTTGAAGGTGTCATTAGTGGCGTAACGAACTTTGGTTTGTTTGTTGAATTACCGAATACAATTGAAGGTCTTGTTCACGTTAGTTATTTAACAGATGACTATTACCATTATGACGAAGGTGCTTATGCGATGATTGGCGAACGGACAGGTAATGTCTATCGCATCGGTGATGAGATCTCGATTCGCGTATTGAATGTTAACATTGATGATCGCGCAATTGACTTTGAGATCGTTGGTATGAAGCCACCGAAAGAACGTCGCAGAAGAGAGACCCCGAAAGTTATTGAAGGCGGTAAGCGTAAAAAACGCGGTAAGTCTTCAAACAAAACAACAGATGCCGGCTCTAAAAAGCGAAAGTTCTCTCCGCCAAAAGACGGTCAAGGAACGAAAAAGAAGCCGAAAAACAAAAAGAAAAAGCGTCGAAATAACAATGCTTAAATAGAAAGAAGCAAGTCATCGGTCAGAGTAAGTCATCTTGACTTATTCTGACCAAATTGATATACTGGAGTTCGACGTTTGAGAGGGGGGACGGTCATGCCAAAAGGTGATGGTGGACTCATTGCACAAAACAAAAAGGCTAGACATGATTATTCAGTTATTGAAACATACGAAGCAGGATTGGTTCTACAAGGTACTGAAATCAAATCCATCAGGGCAAGACGCGTAAACCTGAAAGACTCTCATGCGATCATTCGTAAAGGTGAAATCTTTCTCTTGAATATGCACATCAACGAGTATGAGCAGGGCAATCGATTTAATCACGATCCAACTCGTACACGTAAGCTGTTGATGAAACGCAAAGAGATTGATAAGCTCATAGGCCTTACGAAAGAGCAAGGTTATACGGTCATTCCGCTTAAAGTCTACATCAAGAATGGTTACGCTAAAGTGCTTCTTGGTCTTGCCAAAGGTAAGAAAAAGTACGACAAGCGTCAGGATCTGAAAGATAAGACGATGAAGCGTGAAGTAGATAAAGCATTGAAAGAGCGTCAACGGATATAGTTTCCATTTGATTGGAAGTTCGTTTATGTTATACTAAAATTACCGAAACACATTACTAAGCTTAACTGCTTACCCGTTTTCGGTTCTCATTTCTTATATGGGGACGTTACGGATTCGACAGGGGTAGGTCGAGCTTAAGTCGCGAGTCGAGTTGGCGAGCTACGTTAAAAACGCCATGCCTATAACTGGCAAAGAAAACAACAACTTCGCACTAGCAGCGTAAGCTGTTTTGCGGTTCCTCCCTCCATCGCCCATGTGGTAGGGTAAGGGACTCAACTTAAGTGGGATACGCCAACAATCCACCGTCTGAGGAAAGTTGGAAGAGATTAACCAGACTAGCTACAAAGACGCCTGTCGTTAGGCAGAATTGTAGTGAAACAATAATATAACGACTACACTCGTAGAAGCTTAAGTGCCGATACTTCTGGACGTGGGTTCGACTCCCACCGTCTCCACCAAATACATATTTGGTGGTTTTTTTATATCTAAAAACTTTCTCTATGTGATTGTTGTTCTTAAAAGAAAAAAAGTCACACATAGCTAATTCCCGCTTTCAGCAACAATATATACGAAAAGATCATACCTAAATGACCAAGGATTTGCCACCTCAGGCAAATCCTTTTTTGTATTGATTTATCGTGCATCGTTAATAATGAAAGAAGACCTTAACATCTCAACTTCGAAGTCCGATACTTTAAATATAGCGAAACGACATACCCGCAAATGCAATTAACAAAGGAGTTATCCAGTGATATACGGAACTGATCAACAAAGACAGATCTATCTTGTACTAGAATACATAGAAGAGCATTTAGAGGAATCACTGCCTCTCGAAAGACTCTCCAAAGTTTCAACCTATTCGTCTTTTTATTTTCAAAAGTTGTTCAAAGGCATTGTTGGTGAAACACCAGCTAACTACGTTAAACGACTCCGAATCGAGAGAGCTGCCCATTTATTAATCTATGAACAAGGCATACCGATTACAGAGATAGCGTTTATGTGTGGTTTCACATCGCTATCCTATTTTACGTATTCATTTAACACCTATTTTCAGGTTAGCCCGAAGAAATGGAGAGAGGGTGCTTATTTAGAGCATTTTTCGAGAGAATATCATCATAGCAAGAAATCTAAACAAATGAGCCATAATGTGAAAGATAATAGTAGCAGTAGCACGTATACTACATTTAAGTGGTTGGCGTTAGAGAGAGTGAAAGTAGTTGAATTACCGAACCGCTCCATTGTGAAAAGGTACAGTAGAGGACCATACACAGAAGGGATCCCGCAAGTTTGGGAAGAATTCTTTCACTACGCCAATGCGAGAGGTTTGCTCAATCAAGGGATGGTCTTTGGTACCCCAAAGAATAATCCATATATTACACCACCAAGTAAAAGTCGCTATGATTACTGCATTGAAATAAAGAAAGGTAATGCAGAAGACCTTGAAAATGAGATTGTAACTCAATTTACAGGTGGAAAACACGTTTTGTATGAATTCGCTGAGCCAGTTGATTACGCTGAACGAAACAAATTAATTGAATGCTATGCAGAGCTGTATAGCTACTGGTTACCGGGAAGTGGTTATAAGTATCTTGGCAATCCCATTGAACTAGTTCAATTTGAACAGCAAAATTCTTCTTTAACAGTAGTCACGAAAATAAAGGCGATCGCTTTAGCCATAGAGCCAAAATAATAGGGGGTAACAATATGTTAGCAATTAATTATTTAGCAGTACTTATAGGGGCAATCGTATACATGATGTACGGAGGAATTTATTATTCTATTTTACTTTCTGATAAAAAAGGAGCTCATAACGAGGAAATTATAAGCAATCAAAGTAAAGGTTTAGGCAAATATGTTTTCGCTGTCATCATTGCATTTATTAGTTCATTTTTCGTAGCTGTTCTAGTACAAGCAACTGGTTCTGACAACATCCTTACGGGAGGTGCTATAGGTTTTGTCATCGGCCTGCTGATCTCAATCGTATATTTTAAAAATCAATTATTCGGGCTGATGTCAACGAGAGCATTTTTGATGGCTATCGGTGATCACCTTGTTGTTTTCACCTTGCTCGGGCTTATTCATGGGATTATGTCATAAGTTTAGCCACCAAATCATAATTTGGTGGCTTTTGTTTTGAAGTTCGCTTCCATTGGTATGTTCATACTTTAAAGGAGTAGTAAAGTAACCCAAGTGTCGAAACCGTTAAGAATGATATAAAGGAGGATAGAACAATAATAGACTGATTTAACATCGCTTCATTAACCGCTGGCAAGCGACATAGAGAAGGATTATAGACGACTACTCCTAACATCATGCCCATTAGCGCTCCGACTGTGCCATGGAAGAAGCCGGCCAAAACAGAGTGGAACTTGACGATAGATCCAATTATGACCCCAGACCCACCCCCAATTACAACAACTACACAACTAATGAATTCAGCATAATCAGGCAGCAGAAGATAAAGGTGCATTCCAATAGAGAAGTTGAATACACCGCTGTAAGTAGTTGCTACAATCATCCCGAATCGATCACTAAATAACTTACGAGATTGAAACATTTTTCTGAATAGTAGCAGGCCTAATAATAAGGTAAATAGCAATGATCCTAATACATAGTGCTCCATTTACATTACCTTCTTTTATGAATTTCGTATGGCTAGAAACAAGATAATGAACGATATACCAAATGCTGCTTCGACTAGTCCAATAAATAATGTACTAAAGTTTGCAGATGCTCCAATCATGGGTGCCATTAATCCCATCGTCATTCCACTTCCATAGCCTGTTAAAAGGGTTTGATAATCAAACATACCCCCGAATAAACTTCCAATAAAAATTCCTGTTAAGGTTGAGATAATGGTTATCCAAGTAAAGTGGAAAGGATATTGGTAAATCAAAAGGATACCAGTTGTCATTGCAGCCATTCCACCTATAATGGTCGAAATATTCATACCCAGTTGAAAACCAATTAGTTTACGATTTTTATTTACATAATAGTAACTAATAGACATCATTAAGAAATTTCCGTACAAAATCCAACCAAGTATAGTAATGAATATCTCCCTCCCCCATGAAACACGATTTTTTCCTAGAGCAAATCAAAACACCGCATAACGTTATAATATTAAGTTAAACCTTCGTACATAACCATTACATTAACTTGTGGAATAAGTTGTATTGAAAAAGAATGACATATATGTGAAGAGAATTCGATATATATAGCTGAGGTTAGAATGATGGGGGAAGCTTATGAAGCAAAATAAAACGATTCGATTACCGGAGTATACAAAGGAGTTACTCGAAAAACGTGAAAGAGAAGTGATTACAGAAGACCTTTACAATCTTGCAGATAGTGATGATCAGTTAACATCTCCGACGACTTCAACCACTACAGAAGAAACTAGGCTTTTTATGGAATACATGTCGCTTAGTAATTTGCAAAATATCGCAAGTACAGATGAATTAAAAGGGAAGTATTTGACTCTTAAGAAGTTTTTTAAGTCGAAACGGAACCAACAGGTTGAAGTTTACTCAAGATCTGGTGTCAACGAGAAAATCTACACAGAAGGGAAGGTGAGTGCTATTGGGCGAGATTTTGTAATGCTTACAAATCTAAAAGACCGTATTTGGATTCCATATGACTATATTGACAGAGCGAATATTCCGTTTGGTATACCGAATTATTCCAATTCGCATCAACATTATATCTATGACAATGATCTACGGACCAAACTCTTAAGGAACTTTGGAGAAACGGTTTCAAAACGAGAAGTTTTGCGGCAACAATTCTATGAAGAGACGTTGCAAACCAATCTTAGCTCATGGAAAGGTTCCTGGGTAGATGTTCACATTAAGGATGGGGCCAAGAAGAAAGGAAGGATTACAAATTCTGAACAAGGAAAGCTTACCCTTTATTCTCAGGTGAAAGATGATGGTGTGGAAATGCAAAATATACAATTTATTAAAACCCTTCGCTTTTTTCAAGTGACGGCTTTTTTATTTAGAAGAGTACTAAAGGGTAGTGAGTAATGGAATGAAGAATGAAGCAGTGAAAAGGGAGGTCTGTTTGTGGAGAGTAAACGTCATCCAAAACAAGAGGATCGGTTATATAAAGAGTTAAAATCTCATTTGGGGAAAGAGGTATTGATTATAACTGAATCAGATCAATTGAATTTATTCGGGCAAACGTTTCGACCTATTTTCTGCGGGAAGTTGATAGATGTTTATCGTGGTCATATCGAGTTATTTCCGGTCATTATTAAAATGGTAAATGCACCATTTTTTGAATTTCCGACGCCCCTTTGTGTTCCATTAGAAAAAGTTTCGCAATTCACGTTGGATTTTGATTGTGACAGACAATTTCCTCTTACTTAAACTAGAGAGGTGGAATGATTTTAAGTGCCAAATAATGAAGATTATATTGTGAAGGTTCCTACCATAAATGATATACACGATCAAATGTTAATTAAGTACTTTGAAGATGAAGTAGGAAGAAAAGCGATAATCTTATGTTCTTCTTTTCCATTTGTTTTTATAGGAGTTATTATAGAGGTCATTGATGACTATGTGGTTGTTGATGTAGAGACAACGAGTATTTCTCAATTAGAAGACAGGGACTGGTATATTCATATTCATGATATAGAGGTTTTCTATATTGAAGATGGTGAAGGGCCACGAATTCCTGAGTTAAGAGACGGAGATTAAAAATTAGGAGTGGTGAGGAATGAAACGTTGTTATCATGTCGTTGCCATTCCCATTCGGATTGTTCTTAATCATTTTGGTGACTACAATCCAAATGGCATGATGTATGTGCTCAAAGAAAATGAATGTAAAGTAAAAGAATTGGTAGAGAAGCATCCATTTAGTCCAGTCGACTTAGTTCAGCCACTAGTGATTCGTGCGAATGAGGGGGATGAAGTAGAAATCCTTTTTGAAAACCAACTCCCTTTTGCTACGGGAATGAATTTTCAGGAAGCAGATTATGATGTTCAAACTTCGGATGGGGCGAATGTTGGATTTAACGAGAATACACTAGTAGATTGCGGCGAACAAACACTGTACCAGATAACCGCCTATCATCAGGGTGTCTATTTTTTCTCGGATTTAGGTAATCCTGCTAGTAGTGATCAGGGATCAAATATTAACGGATTATTTGGAGCGTTATTTGTTCAATCAAGAGGATCTTCATGGACAGATCCGATAACAGGGGGATGTATTGAAAGCGGAATGTATGCGGATATCCACCATCCCTTTCTACCTTCTTTTCGCGAATATGCTTGGATATTTCATGATGAAATGCCTACTGTGGATTTAACTGGTAATAAACCTCTCGATCCTGTTACGAATCAGGAAAGAGAGTCGACTCATGCTATTAACTATCGATACGAACCACTTGAGAATCGGAAAAAACTGATTGACGAAGGAGTGGTATGTCCAGATTGCGATGGGGAGGAAGTCCACCATGACTCATGGGTGTTTGGAGATCCCGCATCTCCAATTCTAAGAGGGTATGTTGGAGATCCAGCGACGATACGAATCGTTCATGGTGGCGTTAAAGAAACTCATGCTTTTCACTACCATGTCCATCAATGGTTTGATGATCCTACAAACCAGGATTCAGAGATCTTTGATTCACAGGCAATCAGTCCTCAAACATGGTACGATATTAAGCCATTTTATGGACTAGGAAGTCTACAAGGAGCAATAGGCGATGCGATTATACACTGTCATCTTTATCCACATTTTGCTGTTGGTATGTGGGGGATGAATCGAATATTTGACACGCTTCAGGATGGGAGTCAATGCTATCCAAATGGAGAACGGATTGATGCTCTTCAACCACTACCTGATCGTCCTAGACCCCCTTCTCCGACGAAAAAAAGACCAGGATTCCCTAATTTTATTCCAGGTAAAGTAGGATGCAAGGCACCAAGACCACCACTCGGAATTGTTGGTGGAAGAGGTTTAACAGAATTAGAAAAGAATGCTGCGGTGAGAAATCCAAGACCTGGCGCCGTATTTGCCGACCCATGTGCCGTAGCGGATGCACCAGTTGTGAAAGAGTTTAATATATCAGTTATTCAATTGCCTCTTATCTACAACCGTCAGGGTTGGAATGATCCAAAAGGTAGGATTTTTGTGAAAGATGAAGATATTGAAGATATATGTGCAGGAAGGAAAGAACCAGAACCACTCATTATTCACATGACAGCAGGAACGTGTATTAGAATTAATTTCACGAATCGCCTTCCACATGTAGCAGATGGCGATGTTTTTCAGTTAGTTACGCGGACATATGAGGTAGGTATGCATATCCACTTCGTGAAATTTGATGTATTGGTAAACGATGGTGCGAATGTGGGATGGAACTATGACTCAAGTGTTTTACCAGGAGAAACAATTAGATACGAATATTTTGCTGATGTTGAATTAAAAGCATGGTTTTTTCACGACCATTTGTTTGCCAATTATCATCAGCAGCATGGGTTGTTTGGATCAGGCGTTGTTCATCCTAGGTTCACCAAGCTTCTCGATTCATGTTCAGGCAAAGAAGTTGATAGCGGAGCACAGGTTACTGCGACGCAGCCTCTTATTCCAGATTATCGAGACCTAACATTAATGGTCCATGACTTTGCACTTATCTATGATCAAGATGGATGTCCTCTCAATCCACCAGAGTATCCAAGTTCGCCTGATGATCCAGGATTGTTCGGGGTGAATTATAAATGTGAACCACTCCAATTTCGTCTAAATAGTCCTGAATGTGATCCTGCTTATTCATTTAGTTCCTTTGTTAATGGTGATCCAGTTACGCCTATTCTTCATTGTTACAAAGGTGATTCGTTGCGCATTCGTTTATTGCAAGGTGCTCAAGAAGAGTCACATAGCTTTAATATTCATGGACTAAGGTGGAAGACAGAAAGACCTGACGTAGAATCACGATTTGATTCTCAACAGCATATTGCCATTTCAGAATCGTTTACATTTGAGACATACGCAAAGAACTCAGGAGATTATTTGTGGACATTTGAAACGGAGGAGGACTTATGGAATGGGTTGTGGGGCTTAATTCGTGCGTATGACGAAAAAGTTGATTTCCTCATACCACTTCAAGATCGAGACCCACCACCGAAGCGAACGCAGCCCCTACCTGAATGTACTGGGTGTCCGCCGGCTCCACCGAGTGTGATTGAAAGCGCTGCTCCATCTAATGCACCTTTAAAGCGCTTTGAAATTGTCGCTTTTCAAATTCCTATTCTATATAGCCATTTTGGTGAACGTGATCCATTTGGGATTGTATTCGCGTTAGAAAAAGACATGAATGATATTCTAAAAGGTTATAAGGATCCAGAACCGCTTATTATAAGAGCAAATGTAGGAGACGAGGTTGAAGTTCACTTAACGAGTTTCTTAAATTTTAATCAATTTCCATTTCTCGATGGTATTTGGCCATATCCACCAGTTAAAGAACAGGCATTCTATCCACCATCGGTTCGAATTTCACTTCATCCTCAGTTAATTGATTACGATATTAAAACATCTTCTGGAGAAACAGTAGGATTTAATCCAGATCAAACAGCAGGTCCGAATGAAACCGTTACGTATCGGTGGTATGTGGATAACCCAGTTGGTACATGTGGTATGTGGGATATGACCGATATTCGAAATCATCGGTCCCTTGGAACATATGGAGCTTTCATCGCTGAACCAAAAGGAACAAAGTATTATGACCCTTATACCCTTCAGCCAGTCAATAGCGGAGCTCAAGTGATCGTAGTAAATCCACTACTTCCTGTTACAAGAGAATTCGTCCTCATTATGTATGACGGTGCAAGATTGGTGGATAAATCAAAACAACTAATTGTCGATCCAGTTGATGGAATTCTTCTTCTTGATGAAATCGATGAAGATCTTGTTGATACGTATGATAATGGATCGAGAGGGTTTAATTATCGTACTGAGCGTTTGATTAATCGCTATACTAAACGTGCAGTATTGAAGGATTTGTTTAGTTCAAACGTACATGGAGACCCTTCAACTCCATTGCTTGAAGCCTACAAGGGAGATCCTATTACGATACGATTATTAAATCCTTCGGAAAGAAGACGTGCCCATGGGTTCCACCTTCATGGTCACTATTGGAACTCAGATGATACGGATTTATCTTCACAAATTAGGTCATTCTCACCTGGAATCGTAACAGGATTCACTGCTGACTTACCTTTGCATTATGGTGCTGGTAGTTTCTATAACCTCTCAGGAGATTATATGTATCGTTCTGGCAATATCCGCTGGGATCTCGAACAGGGAATATGGGGGATAATGCGAGTTTATGATGCGATACAGGCACACTTACCCCCTTTGGAAAAATAGAGTATACGGCGGTTGTTCTATTTTGGGGAGTGGTAAAGGAGGTCACCTTTTTTGGGGAAGAAAAAGAAAGCAAAGTCAAGACGTTCAAAGGAATGCAAAAAGGAACAATTCCCATCACCAAATAGTTGTTTACCTAAAGATGTTCTAGAAAAACTAGAAGCTGAGATTAAAGAAGCGAATGAATTACTGTTAGATTTGGCGTTATCCGGAGAAAGGACTCTAGATGAATCGTTCAGTGAAGCGTTTAAAGGGTTAATAGGTCAGGTTGTAGAGTTGAAATTAAATTGTGAGAACGAATGTGAGGTTCAAGAAGAGGAAGAGGAAGAGGGAGAGGAAGACACTTTAACCGTTACAGGTCGAGTATTTCTAGCAGGCACCAACTTTTGTTCATTGAAATCAGATGAAAAAGAACGATTAGTTCCTTATGAAAGTATTTGTTTTATCTATCCTAACAATCGATTTGCTAAGCCCATTCATGAGCCAGCGCTACTTGATATTGGTCCTCTTTTTCGTAAATGTCTTACAACAGACTTCGGTTCAATTGTCTCTGGTTCACCTGAGTTAATCCAACTATTCTATGGTTTAGATTTAGCGGTATATTTGTTGCGGTTCATTAATGAAGATCTAGTTGTTCATATAGGAAATAAAAAAAATCAGGGGATATTAAAATGTGTAGACAAAAGTTCACTCGTTCTATGTATAGAAGAAGAGAATCAACTTATTTCGTTTGGTGATCTATGTTTTATTGAATTAAAGAAGTAAAAAGTCAAAGAAAGTATGCTTAATTAAGCATACTTTCTTTATAATCTTTATTTGCAGTTGCAATCACAATCGCATCTGCAGCAATTATTAACTTTTATTCCGCTAATGTTCTTTATTGGAATAATAAATGTGTCTTTTTTATTTACTTCACATTCATCACCTGGGTCAGAATCTACTTTTCTAATCTCTACGTAGTCACTGCCAACAAAACAAATTTTCGCAATAACCTCTTCACACTCTCCACCACATTCAACTGTTAATTTAACTTCACAGTCAATAAGTTGACGAAGCCGGAAATTCAATCCACTTTGTAAACCACCTAAACGAACTTTAAATCGATCATCACAAATAAAACGATCGCATTTTGAATGTCTATCGTACCGACTATGGTATTTATCATAATAAGGTTTTCTACATTTTGGGCAATTTGAATCATAAGAACAACTCAATTCTATTCCTCCTCTATTTTTGTTTTATTTATCTAGCTAAGTTAGCTCATAATGTTGATTGATCGATTTGTCACAACAGGGCGTAAATGAGCCAAAAATCAACACTGTTCATTAACATAGCCATTTATTTAAATGGAATCACCTTTATTGAATAATAATTTTAACGATACTTTCTCCTTGTAGATCTAGGTCTTTTTACAGGTTCGTCAAAGAGTGAAGAGGATCTCCACTTCCTCTTACTTTTAACCTTCTGATTGGCATGACATAAATCAGCCTGTGGATAAGTGCAAAAGTTGTATTCATCGCAATTGCAATATTCTTCACAAACGCAATACTCATCACACATACAATACTCGCCGTTAGCATGATAATCCATCTAATACCCCCCAATCTGTTTCACCACTAATAGCTTATGTGAACTTCAATTAGGTGCTTGGTTCATTATCATGATTTTAAATAAGTAATTTACAAACAATTGGATAATGAGAATCTATTCTGTTCTCATTCACTACAGTTGTTCATACGTTTACTACTAAGGGAGGGGCGGAGCAAATGAGGAAAATGATTTATTTGTTTCTATTCCTATTAGGGTTTTGCTTAGTTTATTTTTTTTGGCCACAAGATGAATTACCAGTGATCAAAAAGGTTAATTCATTTGAATTAATTTCGACCGAAGAAGAGACCTATCAGTTAGATAACTCAAAAGTGAAAATTATAAGCTTTTTTTATACGAATTGTCCGGATATTTGTCCATTAACTCTCTCTGATATGAAGGAATTGCAAACCACTTTAAAGGAAGAGGGCTTATTCGAGACAGAAGTAGAACTTGTAGCGATTACGCTTGATCCAGAAGTGGACGATCTTGCAAAAATCAAAGAGTACGCACTTTTATATGATGCGGACGTTCAAGGATGGAAATGGTTATCTGGTTCAAAAGAGAAAATCGAAGAAGTGACTACTACGTTTAACATGGTTGCTAAGAAGATGGATGATGGCTTTGTAACACATAGTACGAATATGTATTTAGTAGATGGAAAGCAACAAATACGGGGGATCTATGATATGGCAACAATTAAACAGAATGTTGATAACGATAAAATTATGGAAGATGTTCACGCTTTACTTCAGTAGTAATCGTAACTATTAGAACAAGTAGATGCTTACGGTTCTTTTGGTGATGTCGATCCGTCTAAATACGACGGATTAATGATTCCAGGTGGAAGGGCACCTGACTATATTCTCTTAAACGAACATGTGTCCAATTTGGTTAGACACTACTTTGAGGAGAAAAAAACCTGTAGTCGATTTGCCACACACCCATTTTCCGTGTGGCGGGCGATGAGCCTCATTCTGCTCCAATCACTGAGTGTGATTTATCTCACTATTTGTTCAAAAAACAACAATCTTTTAGAAAAGAGCCATTAAGATAAACGAAGAAACCCCTGGCGTGAAGTCCAGGGGTTTCTTATGGATATTTTGTTTGCCCAATAGCTGAAATAACCGATCCAACAGCTTGAATCCAGCTTCCGACTACATTTAGTTCTTGCCCTTCTTTACCTTGAAGTTCTTTAATGCCTGATATTGATTGTAGGGAGTTACCAATAGCCTGTAATAAGTTTCCGTAGATTGAGTAGAGTGCACTTGTTGAACGCTCCCCACCTAACGCATCCGCAAGGGAGACACCCCCACCGAGCGCTTGAAGCCAGTTTCCATCAATATTTAATATTTGTTTCACATCGTTAGTAAAGTCGATTAATATACCAGTAATGACAGTGGAGTTACCAACAGCCTGAATCTGATTCCCTAATTTATCTAGCGTTTCAGTTTCTATTGTATCGGCAATTAGAGCATTGCCTGTTCCCTGCATAACGTTACCGATTAAGTTAAGGCTATCAAGGAGGTCTGTGCTCAGTTCTTTTATCGGCGTGCTTCCAATTGCTGATAAAATGGTTCCGATTGCCTGAACCCAAGAACCAAATACTGCTTTTACTTCATTATCCATACCGAATCGCCTACTCTATAGTCGTCCTATAGTATTCTATACAAACGATAAGCGATTGGTTAATTAAAACTTATATCATTTTTTAAGGCTTTTTTCGTATACATCTTGCTATAAGAGTAGGGGGATTTCCGCTCGAGGATGCTCCCTTTCCGCGGGGCGGGACACTTGAGCCTCCTCGTCGCTCACGCTCCTGCGGGGTCTCACCTGTCCCGCTAGTCCCGCAGGAGTCGAACATCCTTCCGCTCCAATAAGCTAAGTGTGTTCTTTATTAAAAAGTTCCTTTATTGATTACCCTGCTTTCACATTTACAATTTCAGAAGTATTGCTTCGACGGTACTTTGAGAAGAACGTTATCGTGATGGTAAGTGATACTACCCCAAAAACGATCGCCATTGCTTGTAAGCCAATTAAGTCTAGCATCAATCCTGTGAGTAAAAGAACAGCCTGGAAGATGATCCGGTCAAGCATATTTCGAAACGAGAAGAATCGACCGTGATATTCTTTTGGAACTCTTGTTTGAAAGATGGTCGCAGCGGTTGGGAAGAAACATCCGACAGAGAAACCAAACGTGACAAATGCGATGATTGCTAACACTGGACTGGACGCAAAAAATAATAAGAGCTGTGATAATCCGATGATAAATGAGAAAAGGAATAAGATCGTATAAGGTGACATGTGCTTCGATAATCGCTTAACTGTGAACGCGCCAATCATGAATGAAAGACCTTCTGCTGTGTAGATCCAGCTTTTTATTAACGAACTGTCTTGAATTTCACTAATATTAATAACGATTAAATTGAAGCCACCGATAAATAATAACGGCACCATTGTCATGATAAGTGTCATCGTTACGATCGGCAGCTGCTTAACGATCGGAAATAGATTTTTAAACCCACCGCGATTGTTCGAAGCGCTTTGCTTCTGATCTTGATCTTCATCAATTTGAATGAAGAATGTCATAATAACTAAACATAAGTAAGCTGCTAATGAAACAACATACATCATCGATAACGACATCATAACGAGAAAAATACCTGCAACAGCTGTCCCGAGGATTCGTGACAATGTTGCTACATTCATGTGTACACCGTTCATTTCCAATAGTTCATGATCTTTCACAACAAGCGGAATCGCAGCCTGTAAAGCAGGGAAGTAGAAAGCGGCAGATACTTGAATCATGACAAGAAACACCACCATCCATAACACTGAATCAGTTTGGATCGCAATTAACATAAAAACGACACTAATTGTTCGGGCGAAACCTGCTACAAGCATGACCGTTTTCTTCTTATGCTGATCAGTCACCCTTCCTGCAAGCGGTCCTATCGCGACCCCTGCTAATAACCCTGCAGCCAAAATCACAGATTTCATAAAGTCAGATGGAACCTTTTCCTGCATAAATTCAAGATTACCTATAATTCCGAGCCATAACCCTAGACCTGCCACAAATTCTCCAATAAGCAAAATCCATACATTTTTATTTCTCCACATTGTTTCACTACCTTGATCTTTTTTTATTATCATACCACGAACAGTAATCGTCTTTTATGCGATTGTTTATTGGATAGTGGTATGGTGTCCTATAGAGTGGGCAAGCTAAGACTAAGGAGGTGAAGGGGATGGCATTGGATGTATTGTGTGAAGTTGCAAACTGTGTCCACAACCGTAACGGCCAGAAATGCGGTGCTGATGAAATATTCGTTGTTAGCCATAAAGGAAAACAAGCTAGCAATAGTGAAGAAACGGATTGTAAGACGTTCGAACCTGGAACCTTATAATTCGAAAGCAGCACACCTGATGGCTTCTTCATCTTCTCGATAGCGTGATTCAAATGATATAAGTAAAAGCCGGTACCTATGGGGACCGGCTTGTTTGTTATTTCTCTAACAACTTTTTTAGATTTCTATAATCGTTAGTCACAGATTTTTGTACCATTTTCTTCATAAGCGGTTTTGCGAGCTTAAATAAGTTGCCAGGATTTCCTTCTACAAAAGCTGTAACCTCTGCTCCATTTCTACAAGTTCAACTACACGTGTAACGGTTATGGTGAAAGTACTCTTTATACAATCGCATACATGTAATTATTGGTTGTGAAATAAAATTTCTGATAATTGTTTGCGTTAACGTGTGAAAACTAGTATCATCAAAGAATATAAATTTTGAATTGAGTAAATTATCTAATTTCATATGCGACTTGGAAGGGTGATTGGAATGGAAGGAAAGAAAGACTTACGTATTCGAAGCAAAGTGATCAGTGAAGGAGTAAACCGTGTTCCAAACCGCTCCATGCTTCGAGCTGTTGGGTTTACTGATGAGGATTTCAAGAAACCAATGATTGGCATTGCAAGTACATGGAGTGAAGTTACGCCGTGTAATGTACATATTGATGGGCTTGCTCGCGAGGCGAAGAGTGGAGCGAAGGATAATGGTGGCGCGCCGATGATCTTTAACACGATTACAGTTTCTGATGGCATCGCCATGGGACATGAAGGAATGTTCTATTCACTACCGAGTCGTGAAATCATCGCTGACTCCATCGAAACCGTGACAAATGCCGAGCGCTTAGACGGCATCGTTGCAATTGGTGGCTGTGATAAAACAACACCAGGCTGTTTAATGGCAATTGGGCGCATGAATATCCCATCTGTCTATGTATACGGTGGAACCATTCAGCCTGGAAAATTAAATGGCAATGACATCGATATCGTCTCTTCTTTTGAAGCCGTTGGACAATATAAAGCTGGCACAATAAATGACGAAGAACTTCACAAAGTCGAATGCAATGCCTGTCCAGGTGCTGGAGCGTGCGGTGGAATGTACACTGCAAACACAATGGCTTCAGCAGTTGAAGCGCTCGGTATGAGTATCCCTGGCTCTTCATCAACACCAGCAGTAAATAATTACAAAGAGTCAGAATGTCGCCAAGCTGGGGAACTTGTCGTGAATCTTCTTGAAAAAGACATTTATCCTCGCGATATCATGACAAAAGAAGCTTTTGAGAATGCGATCACAGTCGTCATGGCGCTTGGTGGGTCAACAAATGCTTTCCTACATCTAACAGCGATGGCTCATTCAGCGGGTGTCGATTTATCGCTTGATGATTTTGAGCGTGTTCGTGAGCGCGTGCCACATATCGCAGACATGAAACCAAGTGGTAAATACGTGATGCAGGACCTTTATGAAATTGGCGGTGTTCCAGCTGTAATGAAGCTTCTTCATGAACATGGATTGCTTCACGGTGATTGTCTAACAGTAACAGGGAAAACAGTTGCAGAGAATTTGGAAGAAGCACCTTCATTAAAAGAAGGACAGGAAATCATTCGTTCTCTAAACGATCCAATTAAAGCAAGCGGTCCACTTGTCGTGCTTCGTGGTAATCTAGCTCCAGAAGGTTCTGTTGCGAAAATGTCCGGTCAGAAGATCAGTCGTTTCGAAGGACCTGCTCGTGTCTATAATAACGAAGCGGAAGCGACAGCAGCGATTGAAGCCGATGATATTAAAGAAGGTGACGTTCTCGTTATCCGCAATGTTGGTCCAAAAGGCGGACCAGGTATGCCAGAAATGCTTTCCATCACATCTATGATTGTAGGAAAAGGATTGAACGGTAAGGTAGCCCTTATGACGGACGGCCGATTCTCAGGCGGTTCACACGGATTCGTAATCGGCCACGTATCGCCAGAAGCGTTCGTCGGCGGACCAATTGGCTTATTAAAAGAAGGAGACACCATTACAATTGATAGCGACAAACAACAAATCAATTTCGCCGTCTCCGACGAAGAGCTAGAAAGACGCCGAGCAGAGTGGGTTAGACCCGAGCTAAGATACAAAACAGGCATCCTAGGAAAATACGCAAGACTCGTTTCCTCATCTGCAAAAGGTGCGGTAACGGATCTGGATATTGAGTAGAGCATAGAATAGAAGAGAAGAGTTCAGCCAGCTTTCCTTTTTTTGGGGAGCTGGTTTTTTGTGAGGGGGAGAGAAGGGAATTGGATAGGGAGAGGAGAAGAGGAAGGAAGAACTGAAAAAGGAGCGATAAATGAATTGATTGGAAAGCTACATGATGCCCCGCTTAACCTCCTCAAGATGGACGCACTATTGCGTCGACTGCCGCCTTATCACAACCGATATGAAGAAGTGAAAGAACAACTGAAAATGTATAGCGCAGGATTTTATGGTGAAAAATCAATAGGTTTCCCACTTAGCTTTTTAGAAGAGAAACGGTTTATGATCTATCATGATTTGCGTTTATACGATGGCGCCCACCACTTTCAAATTGATACGCTCGTGATCTCTCAACACTATATTCTAATTATTGAAGTGAAGAACATTTCAGGAACTTTAATGTTTGATCCGAACTTTAATCAAATGATTCGTATTTCTAATACAAAAGAAGAAGCTTTCCCAGATCCTCTTACACAAGTCGAGAGACAGAGATACCAGCTTCAACTCTTTTTATCAAAATTAAAGTTACGCAAAATTCCAATTGAAACATTGATTGTAATAAGTAATCGAAGCACGGTCTTGAAAGCCACTCATGAAATCGATGCTATCACTTCTAAAGTGATTCGTAGTGAGTATTTGCCTACAAAAGTTAGATCTATTGATAAACGGTATCCTATTGAGATTCTAACGATGAAAGAAGTACGTAAATTAGGTCGCTTTTTAGTAAAACAACATGATCCTCTTGACCGGGATATATTAAAACAGTTTTCTATTCCCGTTGCTGATTTGTTAGTTGGTGTTCAGTGTTCAGGTTGTGCGCGGTTGCCTATGCTAAGAGTACATGGAAAGTGGTTTTGTGAGAGTTGCTCATTTGCTTCTAAGAATGCTCATTTAAAAGCTATAAATGATTATGCACTGCTTATTTCAAAGGAGATTACGAATCAAGAGTTGAGAGGATTCCTGGAATTAAGTTCAGAGGATGCGGCTACAAGACTATTAAAATCGATGAATCTCGAATTTAGTGGTGCAAACAAAGGTAGGCGGTATTTGCTCGAAATACATCAACTTTAAGGTTTCGCGGATATATTTGAAAAATCGCGGATATATCATCCGAATTCGCGGATAAAAAGAAAATTTCGCGGATATATTCAATATTTCGCGGATATCTCACTATTTCGCCCCCTCTCACCGTCCCCACCACCCCTCCCTTAAATCCACCCACCAAAAAAGCCTGCCACCACCGTGACAGACTCAAATACCTTATTTAGATTTCGCTTTTTCGTAGTTTAGATCCCAAATTACACCGTATGCATCCTTCACTTTAGCAAATGTTGCTCCCCAGAATGTATCTTGAAGCTCCATGTACACTGTTCCTTTTTCTTTTAGACGAGAGTATAGCTTTTGGATTTCTTCTTCACTATCAAGTTCGAGAGCTAGTGAGATGTTGTTACCGACAGTCACTTTCTGATTCAAGAATACGTCTGAGACCATGAAAAAGAGGTCGTCCTTTTTGAAGCGAGCATGCATGATATGATCATCGAGTTCAGGTGGAGATTCGAAATCTGCCTCACCAAACGTTTGGATATCAGTAATCTCACCTTCAAATACTTCTTTGTAATAATTTAATGCTTCACGCGCTGTTCCTTCAAATGAGAAATAGGGAATAGGATGGTGCTTCATTTACTTCACTCTCCTTTGTGATTAAGTAGGATGCTTCCTTCCTCATTATAGTCTAAGTGAATCGAAAAGAAAAACGAGAACATTTGTTTTCTTTTCATATAAATTCCTATCTATTATTATTCAAATTCAAGTTTACGAATGGTAGCTTCTGGGAACATATCCTAAGTGACTAAGGATTACTTTTCCTGCATTATTTTCTGCAGGGAATATCTATATAATAAGGAGTGTTTTGCATGGACGATCAAAACAAAAAGAAGTTCACGACCAATCAAGGTGTACCGATCTCAGACAATCAGAATTCAAAAACGGCCGGGCAGAATGGTCCAACACTTTTAGAAGACTATCAATTACTTGAAAAAATTGCTCACTTTGACAGAGAACGTATTCCTGAACGCGTCGTTCATGCGCGAGGAGCAGGCGCTCACGGTGTTTTTGTAACGAAAAATAGCATGAAAAAATATACAAAAGCTGCATTTCTTCAAGAAGAAGGAAAGGAAACGGAGCTATTCGCTCGTTTCTCAACAGTTATTCATGGGAAGCATTCGCCCGAAACAGCGCGTGACCCACGTGGCTTTTCTATTAAATTCTATACAGAAGAAGGAAACTATGATTTCGTAGGAAACACGTTGCCTATCTTCTTTATTCGCGATGCGATTAAATTCCCGGATGTTATTCATTCATTAAAACCAGATCCGGTTACAAATATTCAAGATCCTGCACGCTACTGGGATTTCTTTTCACTTTCCCCAGAGACAACGAACATGGCGATGCACCTGTTCACAGATGAAGGAATTCCGGCAACTTACCGTAACATGCGCGGATCGAGCGTCCATGCGTTTAAGTGGTTTAATGAAGATGGCGAGACATTCTACGTGAAGCAACGCTGGCAGCCGAAAGATGGTATTAAGAACCTTTCGCTTGAAGAAGCTGAAAAAGTTCAGGGGATGGACTTTAATCATGCGACGGGTGATCTTTATAATGCCATTGAAAAAGGAGAATTTCCTGAGTGGGATCTATATATACAGGTTCTTCGCCCAGACGAATTGAATAACTTTGACTTCAATCCACTTGATGCGACGAAAGACTGGCTTGAAGAGGACGTTCCATGGGAGTTTGTCGGTACAATGACACTTAACCGTAACGTAGATAACTTCTTTGCTGAAACCGAGCAAGTTAGCTTTAATCCTGGTGTACTAGTACCGGGTATGCTTCCTTCAGAAGATAAGTTGCTACAAGGTCGTTTGTTCTCTTATTCTGATACACAGCGCCATCGTGTCGGTACAAACTACCTTCAATTGGATATTAATAAACCAAAGACTAAAGTGAACAACTATCAGCAAGAAGGAAGCATGAACGACAATAAAGATATGGGTCATGTTAACTATGAGCCAAATAGTGCTTCTGGTGCTCCTTCTGAAGTGCCAGGTTATGAAGACGCTATGCAGCCAGTTTCTGGTCAAGCTGGACGTCAAGTAATCGATAAAGTAAACCATTTCGGTCAGACTGGACGTATTTATCGCAGTTGGGATCAGAATACGAAAGAGACGTTAATCAAGAACTTAATGAATGATTTCGATGGTATAGAAGATCGAGCAATTGTTGGACGAGCGATTGCTAACTTCTATCAAGCGGATGAGGAGTTAGGAAATACGCTTGGAGAGAAAGCGGATGTGAACTTCAAGCAATTTATTAACGAAGAACAATATCAATCATAGACACCACGTTAGAGCTTCCAGGTTATGCACCTGGAAGCTCTTTACGTTTTGAAAAAGGGAAGGTTTATAGTGATAACGAATACATAGTAAAAAGGAGTGACGTTATGTTTGAGAAAGTTATTGAGCCCCGCGTTTCTGAAACAGATGGGGCCGGGCATATTAACAATACGGTTATACCAGTATGGTTTGAATCAGGTCGGGATGATATTTTTCGTATGTTTAATCCCGATCTAGCGTTTCATGATTGGCATTGCGTTCTATTGAAAATGAATGTGGAATATCTTGCCCAGCTCTATTATGGGAAAGTGGTTACGGTTAAGACGTGGATCAGTCGGATTGGTAACAAAAGCTTTGAGGTGTATGAGGAAATTCACCAAGGGGATTCCGTATGTGTTAAGGGACGCGCTACATATGTGAATTATCATTTCGATGTTCAGAAAAGTGAACCGATTCCTGAGCACATTCGTGAACAACTTGAAGCGCATCTCTATGACAATAAAAAAACCGCTAGAGAATAAATCTCTAGCGGTTTTCATCGATTAGACGTTCATTTCAACATCTGCATCTTTTTTAAGCTTCTCTACGAGTTCTTGCATTTTCTTACCTTGTTTCTCTTTTTCTAAGCCTTCTTTAATCTGAGGCTTAACGTCTTCATAAGCAGGCATCTCTTCAGAGCTTCCTTGCTCTTTTGCTTTATCATAAGATTCTTTCATTTCTTCTTCAGTTACATCATCAACTTTTATTTCTTTCTCTACGTAAGTGGTATATAGAACGTTATTCGCGAGTTGCTCTCTAAGTTCCTCAACCTTCATATCATTTTCCTTAAGTGCAGCTTCAAATTGATCTTCGCTCTCAAAACTTTCTTTTACACCTTTAAGCTCTTCATCAACTTGTTCTTCAGTAGCTTCGTAGCCTTTATCCTTTGCATCTTGAAGGATTAGTTCCTGGCCAACAAGGCTTTCAACGATTTGTGTTTTCATCTGTTCAAGCTGTTCTTTAGGAACTTCTTGTCCCATCTGAACGTACTGCATTTGATTCTGAGTGTAGACCGGATTAAAGTCTTCCCCAGTAATTTCTGTTCCATTGACGGTAGCCATCACTTTATCTGCATCTACTTCATCAACTTCAGGTTGTTTCTGTTCCCCGGCTTTTTCTTCTGTTTTTGTATCTTCTTGTTTCTTGTCATTACTGCTGTTTTCATTACCTCCACAGGCTGCTAGAACGACTAACAATAATCCTGTGATAAGTAGATAAGTTAATTTACGCAATTCACATGCTCCTTTCGAAATGCTGTGTCTATTGTTCCACATATATACTGAATTGAAAACCCTTTTGCATAAGTATGGGATAAAAACCATATTATTATTACATTTTACAGGATAAAGGCATGTGCACTGTCTCCTCCTATCATTAGTGCATAGTGTAGTAAAGAAGCTATAAGGGAGGTGACTGTGTGATTAATGGTAAGGAGTATATTAATAGAATGGATGCTCTTCAAAGTGAAATTTGGATTAAGGGAGAGAAGTGTTCAGGGAAGCTTACAGAACTCGCTCCTTTTAAAGGAATACTGAAGAGCAAGGCTGCTCTTTATGACTACCAGTGTCAAGAAGAAAATCGCGAGCTTTTTCGTTATTCTCATCCTGACGGCAAAGGAGAATATGGCTTTTCTTATCATCAGCCTCTTTCATTGGAAGACTTAATTAATAGACGGAAAGCTACTCAGGAATGGGCGCGTATGAGTGCGGGTCTCATGGGACGTTCCCCAGATTACATGAATACGTTACTCATGGCACTAGGTACTGCAGCACCTCACTTTGCAAAAGATAGACAAGAATTTGGGGATAACATTAAACGGTTGTATGAACGTGCAAGGGACGAAGATCTATCGATTACCCATACATTTATTAATCCTCAAGTTAACAGGTCAATGGGACATTACTTGAATAGTTCAACTGTCACAGCAGCAAAAGTAGTAGAAGAGAATAAGGAAGGTATTGTTATTCAAGGTGCCAGATTACTTGCAACACAGGGAGGATTAACTGACGAGTTACTTGTTCTTCCTGCTGGCGGCCCTAGTTTTGATGATTCGTATATATTTGGGTTTATGATTCCGGCGAATACAAAAGGGTTGAAATTTCTATGTAGAGAATCCTTTTGCTACAGTGACTGTACTTTCGATCATCCACTTGCATCGCAATTTGAAGAGACCGATTCCATCGTTGTTTTTGAACAAGTTCTTGTTCCGTGGGAATGTGTTTTCGTTTACAAGAACCTCGAAGCGATGTCAACTGTTGATGAGGAAACAGGTATGTATGCCTTTTTACAGTACCAATCTGTTTGTAGGCAAATTGTAAAGCTCGAATACATTCTAGGTCTCTGTGAAATGATCGGAGATGCGATTCAAATACAAGAGTATGAACACGTGAAGCTGAAAATGAGTGAGATTATTAACGCTCTTGAAATTATGAAAGCACTTCTATTATCCTCAGAAGTTAATAGCCAACCGAATCGTTACGGTACAGTTATTCCAGCAAGTACCCCTTTGAAAGCAGCTATTCAATATTTTCCAGGTGTCTATCCAAGACTGATCGAAATTATTGAGATGTTAGGCGCTAGTGGGCTCATCTCTATCCCAACACAAGAGGATTTTCAATCGGAGATAAAAGAAGATCTTGAGCGCTATCTTCAAGGAGCAAATATTGAAGCAAAAGAACGTGTAAGGCTGTTTCGAGTGGCGTGGGATTTGAGTATGAGTGCATTCGGATCAAGACAAACGCAGTTTGAGAGGTTTTTCTTTGGAGATCCTGTTCGCCTGCAGGCTGTGCATTACAATAGTTATCCTATGCAGCCTTTTGTTGATCAGGTACAGGAGTTTCTTAACAGAATAGAGGAGAATTAAGTCGCATTTATGCGGCTTTTTGCCTATTTATGAAAGCGTTTTCTGATTTTGTGGAGGAATCGTGGTGAAATTCCACGAATGGATTTGGGATAGGATCATTGATTAAAGGAGTTGTCGTTATGCTAAAAGCCTCTATTGCGTTGTCGAATCGAATCATGCAGCGTTACTTACCCGATCCATTCTTATTTGTTGTCATTTTAACGTTAGTAGTGTTTGGTCTTGGATTGATCTTTACAGGTAGTTCGCCTGTTCAGATGGTTCAATACTTTGGGGAAGGATTTTGGAGTCTTCTAGCCTTCTCCATGCAAATGGTGCTTGTTCTTATGACAGGTTATGTGCTAGCAAGCAGTCCCCTTTTTAAAAAAGGGCTTAGCTATTTAGCTACTCTTGCAAAAACACCTGGACAAGCTATCATTTACGTTACGCTAGTTTCACTTGTTGCAAGCTGGATTAATTGGGGATTTGGACTTGTTATTGGCGCATTATATGCAAAGGAACTTGCAAGGAAAATAAAGAAAGTGGACTATCGTTTACTCATTGCGAGCGCTTATAGTGGTTTTCTTGTATGGCATGGCGGACTTGCAGGATCAATTCCACTAACGGTTGCAACACCTGGCCATTTTACAGAGGAGCTCATTGGTGTGATATCAACGAGTGAAACAATCTTTTCATTTTTTAATTTAATGATTGTTGCTTCTCTATTTGTAGTTCTACCTGTTGTCAATTATTTGATGTCACCTTCTGAAGATGAAAGAGTACATGTAGACCCCTCTTTACTGAGGGAGGACAATCTTCAAGCTGCAGCCTCGGAGATGGAATGGACTCCTGCTGAGCGTTTAGAAAATAGCAAAATTGTTTCAATCATAATAGCTTTTGTAGGTCTTTCATATCTGGTCTATTATTTTGTAAATGCAGGATTTGAACTTAATCTCAATATCGTTAACTTTGGGTTTCTCTTCTTAGGGATTCTATTTCATGGAACTCCACGAAACTTTCTTGAGTCAGTGAGTGATGCCGTAAAAGGAGCAAGTGGAATTATTATTCAGTTTCCATTCTATGCGGGAATTATGGGGATGATGGTTGCTTCTGGTCTTGCTGCTCAGCTTTCACAAGGTTTCGTATCAATTTCGAATGAATTCACTTTTCCATTCTTTGCGTTTCTAAGCGCAGGAATCGTGAACTTCTTTGTCCCCTCTGGAGGAGGACAGTGGGCGGTTCAGGCGCCAATTATGCTTGATGCAGCTAAAGAGCTTGGTGTTTCTATCCCGAAGACCGCAATGGCGGTAGCATGGGGAGATGCCTGGACAAACATGATTCAACCATTCTGGGCGTTACCTGCCCTTGCTATAGCGGGATTGAAGGCAAAAGATATTATGGGTTATTGTTTCATTGTATTACTAGTAAGTGGGGTAGTTATCTCTGCAGGGTTAGTAATCATTAATTAATTAATTAATTAATTAATTAGATAAAGGAAAAAGCATCTTGATGCTTTTTCCTTTATCTAAGGCTATCGAATCGACTGTTTTACACGTCGATTTCTAATCAATCCGTAAGCTAAAAAGAGGATGAAAAAGATACAGAGTCCGATAAATGTTAGGCTATACCCGGTTTTGTTTTCAGTGTACATATCATGAGCTAACATCCCCATTGTTAGTGCGTTAATAAGCAAAATAATAAGAATAAGAGGTTGTATTTTAGTTTTATCCATTATTTCCCTCCTCGTAATTTAATACTATCATAGATACCTCTTTTTTTTTAGACTAGATCTAAAATCACCTCTCGAAACGAATATTGTTATGAGTTCGTCATAGAACGTAACTAGTTCTTCTATGTAGCTATGATATGTTATCTGTTGAGAGGATGATTTAGGAATGAATAAGGATTTCCAAGAGAGAATTGAAGAGTGGAAGAATTTTTTATTTATATATAAATTCGCACTAGATGAAATCAATACAAAATTGACGATATTAAACGATGAATTCCAATTTGTTCACCAACATAATCCAATTGAACATGTAAAGTCACGTATAAAATCACCAGAAAGCATCATGTCTAAACTTCAGAGAAAAGGTCTTGAAGTAACAACAGAAAATGTAGAAAAGCACATTAAAGATATTGCAGGCGTCAGGGTTACCTGTTCATTTACGACAGATATCTATCGAATCTATGACATGATTGAGAGCCAAGATGATATTAAGGTAATTAACGTAAAAGATTATGTTAAGAATCCCAAACCTAATGGATATAAAAGTCTTCATTTAATTGTAGAAATACCAGTATACCTATCAAAAGGACCTGAGTATGTAAAAGTAGAGATTCAAATTCGTACGATCGCAATGGATTTCTGGGCGAGTTTGGAACATAAAATCTACTATAAATTCGAAGGTGAAATACCAGGTAATCTTAGTACTGAATTAAAAGAAGCAGCTGATATTGTTCATTACCTGGATTCAAAAATGATCCGAATAATGGAAGAGGTTACAGAGTTCAAAGAACATGAAAAAGAAGCTGAATTAGAAGAAATGGGGGTGGAGAAATGAGAACGATTAGATGGGGCATTATTGGATGCGGAAATGTAACAGAGAAGAAAAGCGGACCTGGGTTTCAGAAAGCAGATCATTCGGAGCTTGTAGCGGTGATGAGACGAAATAAAGAGCTAGCAGAGGATTATGCCAAACGACACAATGTTCCTAAATGGTATACAAATGCTGAAGAACTAGTGAACGATGAAGACGTGGATGCGGTTTATATTGCAACACCTCCTTCGAGTCACAAAGAGTATGCGATCCTCGCTGCAAAAGCTTCGAAACCAGTTTATGTTGAAAAGCCCATGGCGTTAAATAGTACAGAGTGTAGTGAAATGATTGAAGCGTGTAACGAAAACGGTGTTCCATTATTTGTCGCATTCTACCGTAGGGCAATGCCTGCATTTCTGAAAGTGAAGGAAGTAGTGGAAAGCGGCGCGATTGGTAACATTCGATTTGTTACAACTGTACATCACAAAAAGGCATCAGAGCAGGAGAAAAATGGTGAATTGCCTTGGCGAGTACAGCCTGAAATTGCTGGTGGTGGTCACTTCTTTGATCTCGCGAGTCATACGCTCGACTATTTGGATTTCCTATTAGGTCCAATCGACAAAGTAAATGGGGTTGCTAGTAACCAGGGCGGTCTATATAAGGCAGAAGATATGGTCTCTGGGTCATATATATTTCGTTCAGGTGTACAAGGAACAGGGCAGTGGTGCTTTAATTCTTATAAGAATGAAGATTGGAATGAAATCGTGGGGGACAAAGGTTCCTTACGATTTTCCACACTACAGGAAAAGCCGATGATTTTGAAAAATGCTGATGGTGAACAGGAAATTAACATGATCTACCCTGAGCATGTTCAGCAGCCGCTCATTCAAACCATTGTAAATGAGTTAAACGGTGAAGGAGAATCACCAAGTACCGGTCAATCAGCACTCAGAACAAGCAGAGTAATGGATCAGATGGTAGCTTCTTTCTATAATGATACTACTCTAAAAGATTGTTGAAACCAGATAGGAGCGGAAATCAACCCTCTACGAAAAGAGCCCTTCACCAAAAGACGCCTAGTTTTTCTAAAAAAGGTTTTGTTTTAAAAACTAAACTTCGCAAATTGGAGCGGAAGGATGCTCGACTCCTGCGGGACTAGCGGGACAAGCGGGACAGATGAGACCCCGCAGGCGCAATGATTTTGTGCGCCGAGGAGGCTCATCGCCCGCCCCGCGGAAAGCGAGCATCCTGGAGCGGAAATTCCCCCTACCTTAAAGCAACAATATCTACGAGAAGAGCCATCTGCAATCGAAAAGCTTACACAAAAAAACAGCTACCTTTTCACTAGTGAAAAGGTAGCTGTTTTTGTTTATGCAACTTGTTCTACCGTAACAGGGTTACTTCTACGAGCTTTCCATAGTTGATAACCAAACCATCCGGCTGTTAAAGCTGTAATGCCTGCGCCAAACATCATTGACACATTGTATGGCAGTTCAAATCCTTCTGGTGCAAGGAATAGATAGGTTGAGACGGTCATGGTCATGAAAAGTGCTGGCAAAGAACAAATCCAGTGGAATTTTTGCTTTTTGACAAGATACATGGCGGCTGTCCATAGCATGACGGTTGCAACTAGTTGATTAGTAAAGCCTACGTATCTCCACAAAAATGTGTAGTCAATTTGTGTTAATAGGAAGGTCGGTGTTGCAACTACTGCAGTTAGTAGCAACGTTTTACCTTTGCCGCCATTACCCTTGTTTTCTTTCTTTACGAATAAATCAGCAAGCATCATTCGAGAAGATCTAAGCGATGTGTCCCCAGTTGTGATTGGTAAAATGATAACGCCAATGATCGCTAACACACCACCGAATGTGCCGAGTAAGGATGAACTGATTTCATTTACAACGCCTGACGGGCCACCAGCAGCAAGTGCACCTTGAAGACCACCTGTGTTTCCGAAGAAAGTCATTCCTGCAGCTGCCCAGATCAAAGCAATAACACCTTCAGCAATCATGGCACCATAGAATACTTTTTTTCCGTCGCTCTCTTTTTTCATCGTTCTAGCGATAATTGGACTCTGTGTAGAATGAAAACCTGAAATCGCTCCACAAGAGACGGTAATCATTAAGAGTGGCCATAGTGGCAGATTATCAGGATGAAGGTTAGCCATTGTTAAATTGGGAACAGGATTGTCCATAAAGAAAAGCCCAATACCGATAGATACAGCCATCAAGATAAGAATGACACCAAAAATAGGATAGATTCGACCGATGATCTTATTAACAGGAAGCACGGCAGCTAGTACGAAATAAGCGAAAATTACGACCAAACACATTGTGAAACTAAGTGGTGTAACTTGTGCCATTAGCTGTGCGGGACCTGCAGTAAATGCAGCTGCCACAAGAATCATCAATACGATAGAAATAATGTTGATTGTTCCTTTTGCACCTTTTCCAAGATAGCGTCCAACAAGTGAAGGATATTGTTCGCCATTGTGTCTAAGCGACATCATTCCTGAGAAGTAATCATGAACAGCTCCTGCAAAAATTGACCCAATGACGATCCAGATAAAAGCAACTGGTCCGTATAGTGCCCCTAATACTGCTCCAAAGATAGGTCCAAGTCCAGCAATATTTAAAAGCTGGATCAAACTACCTTTCCACCAGCTCATCGGCATATAATCCATTCCGTCTTCTTTTGTATATGCAGGGGTCTCACGATCATCGTCTATGCCGAAAATTCGCTCAACCACCTTTGAATAAACGTAATAACCTACGATCAATAAACAGATAGCTCCGACAAATGTGATCATGTTTCCCGCCTCCTTTTGCGTGTTCGAAAATATAACATTCATTTTACTCACCTAATCTAGAAAAAACAACATGATTATTCAGAAAAAATTAATTTTTCTATTAATTAAAACGTTTCCAAATGAAATTAGTTCAATTTACCTTGTTTTAATTAGTAAATATGTCATATTTTCATGAGAACTATAGTTCGAATAGTTCTACTTTTCGTTTGAATGACAGAATAATAAACATTTAGTACGAATAATCTACAAAGAATATAGTTGAATTCATGAAAAAATGGGTATATAGAAGAAGACGAATCTTCACAATCGTCTCTTGTATCATTGAGGAGGTTGTTTTCGTGTCAAAGCGAATTGCATTTTTTGATAACAGCAAAGCTATATTAATATTGTTAGTTGTGGGGGGACATTTGCTCACGCCTTATCTTGATGACTCACGTTTCCTTTATAGTCTTTATCATGTGATCTTTATTTTCCACATGCCTGCATTTATCTTTCTAACAGGTTATTTCACGAGGAAAGCGTCCGGAACTAAATATTTCTGGAAGATATTCACAACGTTTTTGTTGCCTTATATTATTTTTCAAGTGGTTTATTCTATTTATTACACAAATCTTTATCAAAAATCGTTTGCGATCGAGCTCTTAACGCCTAGATGGGCGATGTGGTTCTTGTTATGTATTGCAGCATACAAGCTAATCTCGCCAATCCTACTGAAGATGAGAGCAAGCACGTTACTTCCATTAAGTATTGCGGCTGGATTAGCTGTTGGATACTTTGATATTGAAAGGTTCCTATCACTAGATCGTCTCTTCGTATTCCTCCCATTTTTCGTGCTAGGTATGATGATGGGACGAAGAGAACAGCCAATTCGCATGCCACAAATGAAGTGGGTTGCGCCAATTGTATTAAGTGGTCTATTCGTAATATTTTATCTTTACCAAATTGAAGGCTTAACGAATCTTCTTTATGGTACTTACGTGTACGACTCCAATAGCGATCTTCTTGTACGTCTAGTCTATTATGTTGGAACTGCACTTGTAATGTTCCTGTTTTTCTCTATGATACCTGAAGGTCCAATGGTGTTTACACCGATTGGGTCACGTACATTTGCTATTTACCTGTTCCATGGATTTATCATTAAATGGTTCTTAGAACAGCAGTCCTCAGACGTTATTGCTACGGTATGGGGTGTCCCGTTTATTGTTATATTCACCATATTCATATCAGCAATACTAAGCATGCCGTTGTTCTCGAAGTTACTTGCGTTCGATCGATGGCTTCCTTCACCTGAGAAATTAACGTCAGCACGTAGATAGTAAAAAGCGGTACGCCATATGGCGTACCGCTTTTTGCATTTACTCGGTTTAAAAAGATCTTCTTCTGCAATCAAAAAATTAAGGGTTAGAAACAAAATACGTTACACTAAATGAAAGTTAATATAATCGTAATACTTTCTTCAGAAAACACTAATTTTTATTTTTTATTATAAGGTTATCTATCTTAATAAGAATACTGAATCGAGGTGAAGCGCGATTGCTGAGAAAATATTGCTTGTTGATGATGAGGAATCGATCATTGATGTTAGCACAAGGTATTTACAGCGAGATGGTTATGAAGTGATAACTGCTGCAAATGGGGAAGAAGCCATTGTGAAGTGGAGAAATGAAAAGCCAGATCTTATCGTGCTAGATCTCATGATGCCGTTAAAAGATGGGATTGAAACAGCTGAGGAAATTCGTGCCGTGGAAGATGTTCCAATTATTATGCTTACTGCTTTAGGGCAGGAACGTGATCGCCTTCTCGGACTGACAGTAGGAGCAGATGATTATCTAACGAAACCGTTTAGTCCAAGGGAACTGGTTCTCCGAGTTCGAAATATCTTACGCCGTACAAAGAAGGTTGAATCAGACAAGAGTCCTTCCATTATCACTTATGGAGATTTAGTAATTGATGAATCAAGACGAAAAGTGATGCTGAGTGGGAATGAAATCGAACTTACGGTTAAAGAATTCGATATTCTATTCTTACTTGCAAGTCATCCAACTCTTGTTTTCCCAAGATCACAGTTAATTGAGGCCATTTGGGGTTACGAATTTGATGGAGATGGTAACACCGTCAACGTTCATATTAGACGACTTCGTGAGAAAATCGAGAAAGATTCGGCAGAACCAAAGTGGATAAAGACCGTATGGGGTATTGGATATAAGTTTGAAGGACAATCTACATGAATCTTAGAACGATGCTCATGTTAGCCAACGCCTTATCCATTGTGCTCATTCTAGTATTCCTCATTATTAGTTATGCACGTATGTTGCTGTCACCTGAGCTTATTCTAACACTCACGCTTATCACAATAGGTGCAGGTTCTCTCTCAATGATTGCGCACTTTGTTTTCACTTCAAAAATCCTTAAATCGGTTAACCAAATGACGGCTGATACTAGCAGAATAGCAGAAGGGAAATTTGATGTGAAGGTTGCAGAAGAGGGGCCGACGGAAATACGGGAGCTTGCACAACATTTTAATGCAATGTCTGAGAAATTAAATTTAATGTTCAGAGAAGTAAAGCGTTCTGAACAATATAAAACAGAGCTTATTGCTAATGTTTCTCATGATCTGCGTACACCAGTATCGTCTATTCGGTCATTTGCTGAAGCACTTCAAGATGGAGTCATTACAGATGAAGAAACACAGCAAAAATACTTACAAACCATTGAGCAGGAAACTGAACGACTTAGTCATTTAATTGAGGAGCTCTTAAATTTGTCACAGCTTGAAAGCGGAACGTCTCCGTATGAGCCTTCACTCGTTCATCCAGACGTGGTGCTAGTTGAAACGCTGCAGCAATTTGAACGAAAGTTACAAGAGCGGCAACTTGAATTTGAAGTACATGTTGATGATAAGATCGAAGTCATCCCCATGATGCCAGATTCAATCAAGCGTGTACTAACAAATCTAATCCAGAATGCAATTGCTTATTCTAACGATCAATCAACGATTCACATTAGCTTGAAAAAAGTAGATGGAGCAGCACTCTTCCTTATAAGAGATGAAGGAAGCGGGATTCCAACCGAATCGTTAGATCGTATTTTTGATCGTTTCTATCGTGTTGAGAAATCACGTAATAGTAAACATGGAGGATCAGGACTCGGGCTTGCTATCTCAAGACAATTAATTGAACTACACGGCGGTGAAATTGGAGTGAAAAGCACGATTGGAGTGGGAAGTGAGTTCTATTTTACACTTCCATTGGAAAAGAAGGAGGATTTGTAAATGAAGGCAACGAGATGGATTCTATTAGTTGGTATAGCTGTCGTACTGATTTTTGCAGTACCGAAATTATATGATGTTGTATTCAAACGGTCTTATGGTAGCGAACCTGCACAGGCAATTGAAAATAATGATTCGGTAGCAACATTTGCAGGTGGCTGTTTCTGGTGTATGGAACCGCCATTTGAGAAGTTGGATGGTGTCAGTGAAGTCGTATCTGGCTACATTGGAGGAGAAACTGAAAATCCGTCCTATGAAGAAGTATCTGCAGGAGAAACGGGACATATTGAAGCCGTCCAAGTTTACTATGATCCCGATGTTGTTTCGTATGAAACACTGTTAGATGTATTTTGGAGACAAATTGATCCTACAGATGATGGCGGCCAGTTCGTGGATCGCGGTGATCAGTATGTGTCAGCTATTTTCTACCATAGTGAAGATCAGAAAAAAGCAGGAATGCAATCGAAGGAGGATATACAAAACTCTGGTCGATTCGATCAATCAATTGTAACGCCGATTGAAGAAGCAACAACATTCTATGTAGCTGAAGATTACCATCAGGATTACTACAAAGAGAATGAGTTACGTTATAAATTCTACCGAAAGAATTCAGGAAGAGATCAGTTTCTTGATAAATACTGGGGTAATGAACGAGAAGTGGATATCCCAGAAGTAAAGTCAACTTCCTATTCAAAAGCAGAACTTAAAGAGATGTTAACACCGATACAATATGAAGTGACTCAAGAAGATGGTACAGAAAAGGCATTTGATAATAAGTACTGGGACAATAAAGAACAAGGTATTTATGTAGATATCGTATCAGGAGAACCACTGTTCAGCTCTTCAGATAAGTATGAATCCGGAACGGGTTGGCCTAGTTTTACGAAGCCGCTAGTTCCTCAGAATATCGTAGAGAAAGAAGACAAAAGCTTTTTTACGGTACGAACTGAAATTAGAAGTAAAGAAGCGGATTCCCATCTTGGTCATGTGTTTGAAGATGGACCGGAACCAACGGGTCTTCGCTACTGTATGAACTCAGCTGCAATGGATTTTATTCCGTTAGATGAGATGGAGGAAAAAGGGTACGGAGAGTATATCGAAACTGTGAAAAATGGAGCAGAATCCGAATAGGGTTCTGCTTTTCTTCATTATATGGGACATAATAAAAGAGAGGTTGGTTGCACGAATTATAGATGAGAGATATAGTAAAGGATATTACAATAATACAGGCGGGGGTATAAAATGTGAGCATTGAAAATAAAAAAGCTGATGGCAGAGTACAACAGCTTCTTGCGAATGAGAGAACGTTTCTTGCCTGGGTACGAACTTCAATTGCGATTATAGGGATTGGCTTTTTAACTGCGAGTCTTCACTTTACAAGGGCAGTAGGTGAGAGAGCAGATGATCAAGTAGCCGTTTTTATTAGTTTTTCTTCTCTCTTCTTTGGATTGCTAACGATGGTAGGTGGAGCGATTCAGTTTTACCAAACCAAGAAAAGAATCTTGAAATTTGAAGTTCCATCCTCTTCATGGATCGTCATCTTCCTAATGGTAGTTGTACTATTAATCATTGTTCTAATAGCAGCGTACTTTATCATTCAAATCAATTGGCTTAGCTAATACGAGCCTATTGACATGTAAATCATGTACGTTATAATACCCTTATAGGTATTCGAAGAAAGCAATTAATTCACAAATTTTTTTGGTTGACTATATACCCAATGGGGTATATAGTAATAAGAGTAATACAACAAGCCAACGTTCTTTTGATGGTTATCGCTTTACTGAGATGTACTTTTCATTATAGACAATTGGCTGAGTTCATTCCCGCCTATTGACAAATAAATCACATACGTTATAATACCCCTATAGGTATTTAATTAATCAAAAACGTTGTATGAACATTTTGCTTTCTGAAAGATTATTATTTAAAGAACTTCGTATAGAGAATCAATCACTACTCAAGGCAACATTCATATTTTTTTACTTTATTTTATACCCCTTAGGGTAAAAATGAGGAGGATTATAAATGCAATACGATAAAGCCGTTACGAATCGATTGAAGAGAATTGAAGGTCAGCTTCGCGGCGTAATTAATATGATCGAACAGGGAAAAAGTTGTGATGAGATCGTTACGCAGCTTTCAGCTACAAGGTCAGGTATAGATCGTTCAATTGGACTGATGGTAAGTTCTAACCTAGAACAATGCCTGCAGGACCAAATTGAAAAAGGTGAATCAACAGATGATGTTGTGAAAGAAGCCGTTAACTTACTTGTAAGAAGTAGATAAAAAAATTTTAAAAACAAATATACCCTAGGGTGTATATTAGGAGGAAATAGAATGAGTGAACAGAAGAAAACAACGATTGTACTATTTAGTGGTGACTATGATAAAGCAATGGCAGCTTACATTATTGCAAACGGTGCAGCTGCATATGATCATGAAGTGACGATCTTCCATACGTTCTGGGGCCTAAACGCACTTCGAAAAGATCAGCAAGTTGACGTGAATAAAGGCTTTCTAGAAAAAATGTTCGGTAAAATGATGCCACGTGGCGCTGATAAAATGGGTCTTTCTAAGATGAATTACGGCGGTATGGGTAAGAAAATGATTAAGGATGTTATCAAGAAACATAACGTAACCGAGCTACCACAGCTTATTGAACTTGCTCAGGAACAAGAAGTGAAGCTTGTTGCATGTACCATGACGATGGACCTTCTTGGACTTCAGAAAGAAGAACTATTAGAAGAAATCGATTATGCAGGTGTTGCAGCATATCTAGGCGATGCTGAAGATGGTAATGTAAATCTCTTCATCTAAGGAGCGATAGGTTATGGAATTAGTTATTGTGGCGGCAGTATTGATAGTGGGCTGGCTTTTGTATAAGAAAGTAGGCCCTGGAAAAAATGTTAAAACGATTACTTCTGAAGAAGCTAAATCGAAGTTGAAAGAACCTAATGTACAATTTATTGATGTTCGAACAAAAGGTGAATATAAAGGACAAAAAGTAAAGCAGTTCAAAAATATGCCGCTCCACGAACTTGGAAAACGCGCAAATGAACTTGATCCTAATAAAGAAGTTGTTGTGCTTTGCCAAAGTGGAATGAGAAGCGCCAAAGCTTGTAGCGAACTGAAGAGACAGGGATTTACGAATGTGTCTAACGTTCGTGGCGGATTGAATATGTGGAGATAAGAGGAGGAATAAGAATGTCTGGTTATGTAAAAGATGTGACACCTACAGAAGTAAACGAAATGGTTAAACAAAATAAATCCATTAGTGTTGTAGATGTTCGTGGACCAGAAGAGGTGGCAAGCGGTAAAATTCCTGGCGCATACAATCTACCTGTAAATGAGCTTCAATCACGAATGGATGAACTTGATAAAGATACAGAGCATATTATTGTATGTCAATCTGGTGGAAGAAGTAGTATGGCTTCAATGGTGCTGAAATCAAATGGATATAAAGTATTGAATATGACCGGCGGTATGCTTCAATGGTCAGGAGATACAGAATAATAACTTTCAGGAGGTAGATTATGATTAAAACAGATCATATTTTGGATGCGAAAGGGCTCGCTTGTCCGATGCCAATCGTCAAAACGAAGAAAACGATGAAAGATCTTGAAGCTGGTGTTGTTTTAGAGGTCCAGGCTACAGATAAAGGCTCTAAGGCAGATATTAAAGCATGGGCAGACAAAGTAGGACATCATTATCTTGGAACAGTAGAAGAAGGAGAGATTCTAAAGCATTATCTTCGTAAAGCGTCAGATAGTGAAGTAGAATCCGAAAAGAATCACCCAAACATTATCTCAAATGATGACCTTGAAACGAAATTGGCTGATGAAAACATCACAATCGTTGATGTAAGAGAACCAGCAGAATATGTATTTAGTCATCTTCCGAATGCGATTTCTATCCCACTTGGAGAAATGGAAAATCGTATGTCTGAACTCTCTTCTGACAAACAAATTTATGTGATCTGCAGAACAGGTACACGCAGTGACCTTGCAGCTCAACAACTAGCTGATAGCGGTTATGATGTAATCAATGTTGTTCCAGGAATGTCCGAATGGGCTGGACCAACAACTTCAAGTCTATAAAAAAATTTAAAAACAATAATACCGCAGGGGGTATAAAGAATGGATTTGAAACAAAGACAAGCAAGTGAAGTTGCTTCAAAAGTATTGAACAAGGAAGATCTCTTTATTCTCGATGTGCGTAACGAAGAAGCATACGGGGATTGGAAGATTGAAGGGGAATCTGTTACTTCAATTAATGTTCCATATTTTGATTTGATTGATGGAGTAGAAGATCTTCTTCCTGAACTTCCGAAAGATAAGGAAATTCTAGTCGTATGTGCGAAAGAAGGTTCTTCGGTATTCGTTGGTGAAGAGCTGATTGAAGCAGGTATTGAGAATGTATCTTATCTATCAGGTGGGATGAAAGCGTGGAGTGAGTATCTAGAGCCTGTTAAAGTAGGTGATCTTCCTGGAGGAGCGCTCTATCAATTTGTTCGAATCGGTAAAGGATGTCTTTCTTACCTAGTTGAATCAAACGGAGAAGCTGCAGTTGTTGATGCAACTCGCATGATTGAGAATTATACGACATTCGCTGAAAACAAAGGTCTTACTATTAAAGCAACAATGGATACACACCTGCATGCAGACCACATTTCTGGGGGAAAAGCATTAGCTGATCAAGTTAATGGAACTTACTACCTACCGGAAGAAGATGCAGGAGAAGTAACGTTCCCATTTACTGCTCTTAAAGAGGGTAATAACGTTACAATTGGTGAAGTTACAATTGAGCCTATCTATTCTCCAGGACACACAATCGGTAGTACATCGTTAATGATTAATGATGCTTATCTTTTAACTGGTGATATATTGTTTGTTGAATCAATTGGTCGTCCGGATCTAGCTGGAAAAGCTGAGGATTGGGTACTTGACCTTCGTACTACGCTTTATAACCGTTACAAAGAAATGGCCGGCGAATTAGTCGTTTTACCAGCTCACTTTTCAAAAATGGCTGAGCTTGGTGAGACAGGTGTCGTTTCAGCTAAGCTTGAAGAACTTTACGAGAAAAACGAGGGACTTCATGTGGAAGAAGAAGCTGAATTCCGTAGAATGGTAACAGAAAACCTTCCACCACAGCCGAACGCTTACCAAGAAATACGTGAAACAAATATGGGGAAAATCACCCCAGATGAAGAAACAAGAAGAGAAATGGAAATTGGACCAAACCGCTGTGCGGTTAACTAATAAGGAGGATTTAACAATGGAAGCACAAAAAACACTAGACGCAAAAGGGCTAGCTTGCCCAATGCCTATCGTTAAAACGAAGAAAGCAATCAAAGATATGGAATCTGGTCAGGTTCTTGAAATTCAAGCAACTGACAAAGGTGCACAAAGTGATCTTACAGCATGGGCAAAATCTGGCGGACACGATCTTATGAAATCAGAAGAAGCAGATGGCGTTTTCTATTTCTGGATCAAAAAAGCCTAACAGCATTATAAGGAGGTACTGATTCAGTACCTCCTTTTTATTTGAAAAGAGGTGAAACACCATGGATTTTGGTTTTATTGTTACGATTTTTGCGATTGGTTTTATAGGTTCGTTTATTTCAGGAATGGTTGGTATTGGTGGTTCGATTATTAAATATCCAATGCTTCTTTATATCCCATCTGCACTTGGATTTGCCGCATTTAGTGCGCATGAGGTTTCAGGAATTAGTGCGGTGCAGGTGTTTTTTGCTACGATTGGTGGTGTTTGGGCCTATCGTAAGGGTGGTTATTTAAATAAACAATTGATTCTTTATATGGGTGTTAGTATTCTGATCGGTAGTTTTATCGGTGGGTACGGCTCAACGATTATGTCTGAACAGGGAATCAATGTTGTTTACGGTGCCCTAGCTGCGATTGCTGCAGTCATGATGTTTATTCCGAAAAAGGGTATTGATGATATTCCACTTGATCAAGTGAAATTCAATAAGCTGCTTTCAGCTAGTCTTGCCTTTATCGTAGGTATTGGCGCGGGTATTGTTGGTGCGGCTGGTGCGTTTCTACTCGTTCCGATTATGCTTGTCGTATTGAAAATTCCTACCCGCATGACGATCGCATCGTCACTAGCGATTACGTTTATATCTTCAATCGGTTCAACGGTTGGTAAGCTAGCCACAGGGCAGGTACTACTGCTTCCAGCTGCAATCATGATTGTTGCGAGCTTAATTGCTTCACCACTTGGTGCAAATGCAGGTAAGAAAATAAATACTAAGATTCTCCAATGGGTTCTTGCAGCCCTAATTCTTGGAACGTCGATTAAAATATGGTTTGATTTACTAGTTAAATAATCGAAAAGCTGTCTCCCTGGTTTATAAACCAGGGAGACAGCTTTTTGTTTCATCATGATAAGTTGAATTCCGTTATTCTAGCTTCTTAATCTCGAGCTCTTTGATCTGATGTCCATCAATTTCGCGAACGGTAAATTCGTATTCATTAACTGTAAATGTGGTTCCTTGTTCAGGTTCAATATCGTGTGTCAAGACCCACCCGCCAATCGTATCCACGTCCGTATGATCAAGCGAAGTTCCGAGAAGTTCGTTAATATCAGTGATTAGCGCTTTGCCATCAACGATTGTTTTTCCTTTTCCATCTTCACGTATTGGAAGTTTCTCATCAAAATCAAACTCATCCTGAATTTCGCCAACGATTTCCTCAAGAATATCTTCTACAGTAACAAGCCCAGCCGTACCACCATATTCATCAACGACGATCGCAATATGATTATGGCTTTCTTGCATCTTTTTAAGAAGCGTTTTAATTGGCGAAGTCTCAATAACGTGGTTGATTGGATGAATGTAGTCGTTAAGAATAAGCTCTTCGCCCCACTTATATTGAGTTAAAATCTCTTTAATATTAACGACACCGATGATTTTATCTTTGTCTCCATCTGCGACTGGATAGCGAGTGTACTTACCGTTTTTCATAATTTCTAGATTTTCTTCGGTCGTATTGTTTACAAATAGACACGTCATTTCAGTACGGGGAATCATGATTTCTCTCGCCATACGCTCATCGAACTCGAAAATATTATTAACGAATTCCATCTCTGACTTGTTTATTTCACCACTCTTATAACTTTCCGATAAAATGAGACGAAGCTCTTCCTCTGAGTGAGCTTGCTCGTGTTCATTGGCGGAATGTAAGCCGAACAGTTTAACAACGCCTCTCGCTGAGCCATTTAGTGCCCAAATGAATGGATACATAATCCAATAGAACCAAATAAGTGGTCTTGCTAGAAGTAAACTAACTTTCTCTGCTTTCTGTATGGCAAATGTCTTAGGCGCAAGTTCACCAAGTACAACATGGAGAAAAGTGATAATACTGAAAGAGAGAGCAATAGTTAGCGGTGATACAATGGCTTCTGGAACGTCAATAAGTTCAAATAGTGGATGCAGTAGCTGTTCAACTGTTGATTCACCAAGCCAACCGAGTGCTAGTGCTGTAATGGTTATACCTAGCTGACAAGCAGAGAGATACCCATCCAGGTTTCCTAGCACTTTTTGAACAGCTTTTGCTTTTTTGTTTCCCTCACGTGCAAGTGAATCGATTCTCGTTCTTCGAATCTTGACGATTGCAAATTCAGAAGCCACAAAGAACGCCGTTAATACAATAAGTAGAAGTACAGCAATTATTTTAATAATTTCCAATGATGCCCTTACAGTAGTGTAAGGGTTCACCTCCTATGTAGTAGTATGTTTATCGTTAGCATAATGATGTTTTCCTTAATAGGGATAATGTGAAACTAACTTTCTCATAATACTTGATTGGGTAGTGGTCTTTTAAGTGATATTAATGGATTACAATGAGATCTGGTGCTATGATAAGCTTTGTCTTAATTAAAGCTCTTTTCGTAGACATTGTTGCAATAAGAGTGGTGTAATTTCCGCTCCTGCGGGGTCTCACCTGTCCCGCTAGTCCCGCAGGAGTCGAGCATCCTTCCGCTCCAATTAGCGAATTTTGGTTTTCTATACAAAAATCTTTTAGAAAACAGCCTTATAAAGTCACTTAAATGCCTCTTCACATACTAGTTTTTTCAGAAAGGGGATTAATTATGAAAAAGAACGTATCTCCCCTTAAATGGACAGGGTTAGCTTTACTCATTATGATTCCAATTATTTTCTTTATAAATCCACAATGGTTTACTGCGATTCGTTCGTTTCTATCACTTGAATCGCTGTCGCTCCTTGCAGATTATTTTCGGTCGCTTGGGATCTGGGCGCCTTTTATTAGTATTGCCTTAATGATTGCTCAGGGTATCATTGCACCTCTACCTTCATTTGTTATTACAGCAGCAAATGGACTTGCTTTTGGAATACCGCTTGGAATAATTATTTCATGGACAGGTGGAATGGCTGCTGCACTTGTTATGTTCCTTCTAGCTAGAATACTTGGGGCTTCGTTTGTTGAAAAAATAACGAAGAAAAGCGATCTGCTTGCTAAAGCGAACAGGTATAGTGGTGAGAATGGATTTTTCTTAATTCTTGTTGCAAGGATTATTCCAATTGTTTCCTTTGATATCATTTCCCTGATTGCTGGACTAAGTAACATTAAGTTCCGATCGTTTGTTATTGCAACTGGTATAGGACAGATTCCTGGTACAGTTCTATATACGATTGTTGGGCATGATATTGCAAACCTTGATCAATACCAGGATCGCTTCATATGGACAAGCATTGTTCTAGTTGTCTTATTAATCATTGGAAAGCTGAGAAGTTCTCAAAAGGCAAATCAAACGAAAGCTAATTCATAAAAATGCATTTCACTTTCTTAATTTAATTCTTGAGATTATGATGAACGTGAGAAAGAAATAAAAATGACAGGAGAGATTTGCATTGGCTAAAATTATGGTGATTTATCAAGAACCTAAGGACGTTGCTGAGTTCAAACAATATTACGAGAACAACCACATGGCACTTGTAAAAGATGTGCCAAACGTGAAGCATGCGGAAGTGAATTATGTTTCTGCTGCGATGAACACGGACAAACCATATTTTCTAACAGCTACAATTGAATTTGGTTCGAAAGAGCAGTTAGAAGATGCAATGCAGTCACCAGCATGGGCTAAAGTATCGGAAGATGGCCAGAACATGATGAAGTTTCTTGATGAGCCACCACTTCTACTTATTACAGAATAAGAATAATAAGAGCACTCGATTATACAATTCGAGTGCTCTTTTGTTTAAGCTTCGCTTCAAAAGGTAATAGGTTTGAAAAGACGATGATTTAGAGAGGAGACGATCGCATGAAAGCATTATTTCTTAACTGTTCACTAAAAACGAGCGATGAACCATCAAACACAGACGCTTTATATAAAGAGGCGGAAGCTATCTTTGATAAAGAAGGTGTTGAAACCGAGAGTGTCAGATTAGCTGATTATAAAATCGCTTATGGGATATCTGATGATGAAGGCAATGGTGATGAGTGGCCAGCGATTTTTGAGAAAGTAAAAGCTGCGGATATCGTTGTACTTGGAACACCCCTTTGGCTTGGTGAGAAAAGTAGTATCGCGACGCTTGCCATTGAGCGCCTATATGGCGGAAGCGGATTAACAAACGACCTCGGACAATCTCTTTACTATAATAAGGTAGGCGGAGTAGTCATTACAGGTAATGAGGATGGAGCAAAGCATGCAGCAGCTTCTGTCCTATACGGCTTCTCACATATTGGGATAACCGTGCCTCCGAATGTAGATGCTTATTGGGTAGGTGAAGCAGGACCAGGTGATTCGTATATTGAAGCGAATGGTCAGAAAAATGATTTCGCTACAGGTCACGCCAAAACAATGGCACATAATTTAGTACATTTCGCACGAATTTTTTGTGATAACCCAATCCCAGCTAAAGGAAACACAATGGAATAGATCATTATCCTCCCTCCTCTTAATAGGAGGGAGTTCTTTATTGGTTCAAGATCCTCCTTCATTCACCGGGGTGCCCAGTATTCCATAAGATAGAAGATAAACAAAAATGGGGGGATTTCAGTGGAAGAACTGATCTTGTTTCTTGTCCTTTTTATTCTTCTCATCATTATTTTGCTTGCAGTAGCTGGGATCATCTAAAAACATACAAATAGGCTTAGGATATTTCTAACAGAATATGGACACCTGCCTACCCTTCTTTTTCATTGCAACATATAGTATTAGTAACCTTCCAGGAAAGGGGGTTTTCTAATGAGTGGAAAAGAGCAAGTACGTGGCGGCGGCTACGGTAAAGGATTTGCGTTAATTGTTGTATTGTTCATCCTCTTGATTATCGTAGGAGCAGCAGCAGTTGGCGGAGCAGGTTACGGATGCGGTCCATGTGGCGGAAAAGGTGGTTACGGCGGCTACGGCGGTTATGGCTACTAAACCTTTCTTGTTGAACTAGCATGAAAGGAGGGATAAGTATGAGTTACGGTTATGGTCAAGGATTTGCGTTAATCGTTGTATTGTTTATTCTTTTGATTATCGTTGGCGCAGTATGGGCTTACTAATATAAGCAAAAGCACCCAATTTGGGTGCTTTTTTCCTTGATATAAAGTTGGTTATAGCGGTGAAGTTATTAATTGAGGGGCGTTTTTGTACATATTGTTGTGTTAAATATAGTTATTCACAATACCTCTTTTGAAAACAAAGTCTTTTAGAAAGGCTCTTTTCGTAGACATTGTTGCTTTTCAAAGGTTTTTCTATAGAGAATCCCATATCATAGTTGATTAGAGCGGAAATCAACCACTACTTTTATAGTAACAGTGCCTTATTGAAAAACAATTGTCTTATTACCGTGAACAATCACTCGTTTTTCAAGATGCCATTTGACCGCACGATATAACACAATTCGTTCTATGTCTTTACCATGTCGTTTAAGATCGGTTACATTGTAGCGATGTGTAATGCGTGTGATGTCCTGTTCAATAATAGGTCCTTCGTCCAGTTGCTCGTTCACATAGTGTGCGGTTGCACCAATGATCTTTACACCACGGTCGAATGCTTGTTGATACGGGTTTCCACCGATAAAAGCTGGGAGAAAGGAATGATGAATATTAATAATTTCATTCTGATAACGTTGAATAAGCTGTTCAGGAATAATTTGCATATATCGTGCAAGAATGACCGTGTCAATTCGATTTTCTTCGAGAATTGAGAAATGGGCTGCTGTTGCTTCTGCTTTCGTATCCTTTGTTACAGGCACGTGATAGAAAGGAATCCCAGCTGACTCCGCTAATTCTCTGAAGTGATTGTGGTTACTAATCACCAATGCAATTTCAGCATGAAGTTCACCTAACTGCCATCTCCAAATTAATTCTTGTAAGCAATGATCTTCTTTCGTAGCAAAGATGGCAACGCGAGGCTTTTTCGATGTGGCTGTGATGGACCACTGCATGGAGAAGGGAGAAGCTGTTTCGGCAAAAGCTGCTTCAAGTTCTGGTAGTTTTTCAAGCAAGTTTGGGTGACTAAATTCTATTCTCATGAAGAAATGACCTTGAACAGGGTCTGTGGAGTGCTGATCTGAGTGGACGATGTTTGCCCCGTTAGAGAAAAGGAAGGTGGAGACTGCGGCTACAATTCCTTCGGTGTCTGGGCATGATACTAGTAAGATACCTTTTTCAGTTTGGTTCATCACTGGCCTCCTATTGGTGTTAAATAGTTAAAATCATACACTATTTCGATGTGAAGCGCAAAAGGATTTTAAGGTTTTGCGAGGACTGTGGGAGTGATTTTTGACTCATTTACGCCTAAGAAGGACGGTGAGGTTTGAGCAAATGAATTTGCTCACCGCACCGTCCTTCTTAGACGACCTTTCAGCTCTGCTGAAAGGCGAGTGAAACTGGGGTTTCACTCGAATGAGTCAAAAATCGAGCGGGTTACATGATAAGTGGTTTTGAAAGGCTCTTTTCTAAAAGATTGTTGCTTTTGAAATAATTATTGAATAAAAACCACACTTCGCTAATTGGAGCGGAAGGATGCTCGACTCCTGTGGGACTAGCGGGACAGGTGAGACCCCACAGGAGCGTTAGCGACGAGGAGGCTCACCGCCCGCCCCGCGGAAAGCGGGTAGGAGCGGAAATTCACCTATTATAGTAACAATGTCTACGAAAAGAGCCTTTTGAAAACATGATAAAATCTTTAATTAACTTACAAATGCTTAATAAAAATTAATAATACTTATTTATATTGATTATATACTTACGTTAACTTATAATGTAAGGGAATGGAAACGAGGGAATGGGATGTATCAAGAGGAGAGAATGTTAGCTATATTGGACTATCTTAAAAAGCATGAGCGTATTTCTGTTGATCAGATTTGCGATCTATTTCTCGTTTCAAGAGATACGGCTAGAAGAGATTTGGTGAAGCTTGAAGAAGAAGGTGCTGTAACAAGAACGAGGGGTGGAGCGGTGCTTCCGCAGCTTCGGCATGAAATTAAGTCTTATCAGGATCGATTGAATGTCGTATCTGAAGAGAAGCAGCGGATAGGAAAGAAAGCCGCCACTTTTGTTACAGATGGGGATGTCGTCATTCTTGATGCGTCTACTACTGTTCAGGCGTGTGCTGAATTTCTGCTCGATAAGCAAGCAACTGTGATTACGAATTCAATCCACCAAGCTGATATTCTCTCGAATGGTGAGTTGCTTAATATTCACCTTCTTGGAGGAAAGCTTGAGAAGGATCACCGTTTTCTATACGGATCAGCAGTTGTTGAGAAAGTATCTTCTTATAATGCCGATATTGCTTTTATAGGGGTTGTTGGAATTTCTGAGCAAGGATTAACAATTGCTCATGAAGAAGATGGAATGGTTAAAAGAAAAATGATTGAGCAATCGAACTATGTAATAGCTCTCGCAGATTCATCAAAGTTTGGGCGATCAGAATTCTTCCGTTTTGCAAAGCTAGAAGATGTGGATCTGATTATTACGGATAAAACACCTGATCAGCATGTTGAGCAAATGCTCGATGCTCATCACGTGAAACTTATCATTGCAGAGAAGTAGTGAATAGCCAGTAACAGCTTAGGCTGCTGGAATAATAGAAACGGACCGGCGTAACCAATTGGGCGTGACGGTCCGTTTTTTTGTATGCGATAAGGGGAACGGGTTAAAAGCAGAAAGCTTGGTCAGATTAAGAAAAGCTGTTACGATAAACTGTAATTATTCAATTTACATTAAAGGGGCAATTTGATATGAAATTAAGTGTGCTTGATCAATCTCCTGTATCAAGAGGTAATACACCAGTAGATGCACTTAGAGAAACGACTAAGTTAGCTCAAGAGACAGAGAAGCTTGGGTATCATCGTTTTTGGGTTTCTGAGCATCATAGTACGAAAAGCCTTGCAGGATCTAGTCCAGAGGTGTTGATTTCACATTTGGCTGCAAATACAAACACAATGAGAATCGGATCAGGTGGCGTGCTATTGCCACATTACAGCCCATATAAAGTAGCAGAAAATTTCCGAATGCTAGAAACACTGAATCCCAATCGAATAGACCTAGGACTAGGACGAGCTCCAGGTGGCATGCCTAACGTTACAAAAGCACTTGCCGGTGGAAATAGTATGGGTATGGATCGCTATTTAGAACAAGTGAATGAATTAGCTTCTTATCTAAAAGGTGAAGATCCACATCGAATGAATGTACGAGCAACGCCGCTAGGTCATACAACTCCTGACATGTGGTTGCTTGGCTCAAGTGCCGCAAGTTCGATGATGGCAGCTCAGCGTGGACTAGGTTACACCTTTGCACATTTCATTAATGGTGACGGGGGAGCCACGGTAGTCGATCGCTACTTGAATCGCTTTGTGCCGTCAGAATTCAATGATACACCCAAAACAAACGTCGCTATCTTTGTTATTTGCGGAGAAACGGAAGAAGAAGCAGAATACTTAGCTTCAAGTCTTGACCTTGCTATTCTTTTAATTGAACAGGGGAAATCTGGGGAAGGATTCCCATCTCCAGATGAAGCACATCAGTTTCCTTATAGCGTGTTTGATAAAGAACGTATTCGGGAAAACAGAAGTAGAATGATCGTAGGCGACCCTAGGCAGGTAAAGCAACAAATCGAGGAACTTGCCTCGAAATACCAAACCCAGGAAGTTATTGTTAATACGATCACTCATGACTTTGAATCACGTCTGAAGTCATATAGACTCATTGCTGAAGCGTTCGAATTAAAGGAAAACGCTAGTCTTGACAAAACCAACTGTAATAATTAAAATTACACTATAGCTCGAATCAGTTGGAACACAAACTAGTCTTCCAAATTAGGAGGGAGAAACAATGATGAACCAACTACATCAACAATCTCTTTACCAAAAAGGTGATTGGGTTAAAGGAAAGTCAGTCCATGATGAATTGATTCATGGTTATGTAGAATCAGTTAATAACTATCTCGGAACGATTAAAATCTTCGTTCTTGAGTGCGATAATCCAGAAACAGTAGGCAAAACAATTGAAACTTTCCAAAATCGTATTGCTCAACTTGAAGAGCCAGATTTCGAAAAAGACGAATCATATCTTTTAAACTTAATTGAGGTATCCTTAATTACGAAAGATAAGGAATGGTTTATGGAACTTTCCGATCAGCTCAACCAGCTGCGAAATGAATCAGAGGAAGTCATTCCCTGTTAAAATTTTCTTGCAAGCTATAAAAGAAATACGGTAGGATGGAAGTGGAAGAAAGTGTAGGGAGGCGCTGGAATTGAATAGTGATTTTACTCTCGCCGTGCACAGCCTGGCGTTGCTTGCGATAAAGCCTGGACAAATGGCGACAAGTGACTACCTAGCTGGAAGTGCTTCAGTCCATCCCGTTCGTATGAGGAAAATTCTTAGTTTACTCAAAAAAAGCGATTATATCGCTTCTAAAGAAGGCGCGGGTGGTGGCTTCACCCTCGCTTGTAGGGTAGAAGATGTTACGCTTGATAAGATCTACAACTTAACATCTGTTGGGGCTCTTAAGCCAAAGTGTCCTGATTCAAATGAATATTGCCTCGTAGGAGCGAATTTGTCTAGTGTACTTGGCGACATATTTACAGATGCTGAGAATCATTTAACAGCATTTTTGCAACAATACACGATTCGTGATATTATTCAAAGCCTAAAACAAAAACAATTGTAATCGATTGTTTTTGTTTATTGTTTAAACTGTAATAAAAATAATTTCAATATTTTATTGGGGGTGAGCAGACATGAGTACAGGTCTGGCAGAAAGAAATGTAGAAAGCAAGTTGAACATGAAGGATTGGAACAAGTTAGAACGTTCTGGTCGGTTGATGAAACGAAATGAAGCTAGAATGCTAATTAAGCCAGAACATACAAATCGCGATGTTTACATTATCAAAAAGGGAAGTGTGGCAATCTACCATGCCGACAATATGGAAACACCACTCGCGGTGCTAGGTGCAAATGATGTTCTTGGTAACCGATCCATTTTTGTACATGAGAATTTGTATGCAAAAACCATTACTAATGTTGAGCTCATTCAACTCGATCAAGCATCGTATCGAGCTTTATACCTGTCATATCCAGAACTCGCAATCAAGTTAACGACGGAACTTTCGCGATTGAAATTAATTATTGATTTTCCAGAGCGAACAGCAAACTCATTCATGAAACAAGTGAAAAGCGGTATCCAAAACTGGGTTAATAAAACGACAGGCAAAAAGGGAAGATACTGTCATAATTGCTAAGTATTTTTGGTTACTAACTGTAACTTAATATGTTACATTATGGTTGTGGATAACAGCATCGACTGTTAACTGGACTAAACTACACCTTAGATAACTTAAAGGAGCGAAATCATGTCTGTAGATACTCAAGAAAAGCAAAGTGTATTAGAAGTTATGAAAGATCGACACTCAGTAAGAAAGTTTGAAAAGGGTGTTGAAATCCCTGAAGACGTAATGGATGAAATGCTCAATGCGACTATTGAAGCACCATCATCTTGGAACCTGCAACATTGGAAGTTCTTAGTTATTCAAAATCAAGAGCAGAAAGAAAAGTTGCTGCCAATTGCGTTTAACCAACAACAAATTGTTGATAGTTCTGCAACAATTGTGATTCTAGGTGACACAGAAGCTAACCTACACGCAGAAGAAATATATGGTCAAGCTGTTGAACTAGGCTTTATGGAAGATGCTGTGAAAGAAGCACTCGTTAGTCAGATCAATGGTGCTTATGAACGAGAAGGCTTTGCTCTAAGCGAAGCAATCAAAAACAGTTCACTCGCAGCTATGCAGCTTATGCTAGCAGCAAAAGCTAAAGACTACGACACGGTTGCAATGGGCGGTTTCAATCCGGTTGCACTGGTAGAAGAGTTTAACATTCCAACACGTTATGTTCCGACTATGCTCATATCTGTTGGTAAAGCAGCAGTAGAAGCACACGGTACAGCTCGTTTTCCACTAGAGCGTGTCGTTGTGAAAGAAAGCTTCTAAATAAAATACGTTTGAAAGCAAGGGAGGGGGAAAACCCCTTCCTTCTTTTTGTATGAGGATCTTTTCTAACAGATTGTTGATTTTGGAACAAATTAAAAACCACATTTTGCTAATGGGAGCGGAAGGAGGCTCACCGCCAGCCCGGTGGAAAGCGAGCATCCTGAAGCGGAAATGAACTCACTATAGAAACATTGTCTACAAAAAGAGGCTTGTATAAAAAAGAGCTAGATTTCATTGGTAAAGAAATAGAGCTATACTAGGGAATCAAGGGGGAAGCTAGTATGAAAGAAAACAATACAGAAAAACGGATGAATTGGCGCGATCTTTCTAAACTGATTCGAGAGACAAAACCGTCCAAACCTTTAGTGTCAATTGCGATTTTCATGAGCGTGGTGGGGACAATCGCAGGGTTAATTGTGCCGTTCTTCACTAAAAACTTGGTTGATCAGCTGTCTGCAAACTCGCTTTCATCCAGTGTGATTGCTTTATTAATTACGGCCTTTATCGTTCAAGCTATTTTCTCTGGTCTCTCAATGTATCTACTTCTCTATATTGGTGAGACGGTAGTCGCTCGTCTTCGTGAGCGTTTAATGAATAAGGTACTATCTCTTCAGGTCGCTTATTTTGATAGCAATCGTGTCGGTGATACAACAAGTCGTATTGTAAATGATACAGGCGTCATTAAAGACTTAGTTTCCAATCACTTAATCAATTTATTAACTAGCACTCTTTCTATTGTAGGATCAATCGGTATACTTCTCTATCTTGATTGGAAACTAACAGCTATTTTACTTGCAGTTGTCCCAATTATGATGATCGGCATTCGTTTCATTGGTAAGCGAATGTATAAAGTATCAAAGGGACTTCAGGAGGAAACGGCTAAATTCACCGCAACCATTACACAGGTTCTATCAGAAGTACGCCTTGTGAAATTCTCCATGGCGGAAAATGTTGAAGAGGAGAATGGTAAGCAGGGAATTAATAACGTTTTCTCTTACAGTATGAAAGAAGCTAAAATATACGCACTATTAATGCCACTTATCACGTTATTACTAATGGGCGTTCTCGTTATTATTGTAGGGTACGGCGGCGTTCGGGTTTCAACGGGGGAACTATCAGCAGGTGAACTTGTTGCCTTCTTACTCTATCTGTTCCAAATCATCATTCCTTTTAGCTCGATGGCGCGTTTCTTAACCGCGATCCAGAAAGCTATGGGAGCAACCGAACGCCTTCAAGTTCTGTTGCACCACGATAGCGAAGAACGAACAAGTGGCGATGAAGTCGTCGATCCAGCTCAGTCGCTAATGTTTAACGACATTGAATTCTCATACGGTAAAGAAGCAGTACTGAAAGGGGCTTCTTTCGATGTTCCACCTGGCAAAGTGACAGCTATTGTAGGTCCTAGTGGAAGCGGGAAAACGACAACGTTTTCCTTGATCGAGCGATTTTATAAACCGCAGGAAGGGTCCATTACGCTTGGCGGCAAGGATATTCATACATTCTCGCTTCAATCGTGGCGTAAGCAAATCGGGTATGTGTCTCAAGAAAGCCCGCTTATTGGAGGATCAATACGTGATAACATTCTATACGGCTTGGAACAGAACGTTTCAGAGCAAGAATTAATAGATGCAGCCGAACAAGCCTTTGCTCTTCCTTTCATAATGGATCTCCCAGAAGGCTTCGATACTGAAATAGGTGAGCGTGGAATTAAGCTTTCCGGTGGCCAGCGACAGCGTATTGCTATTGCTAGAGCCATTGTAAGAAATCCATATCTTTTGCTGTTGGATGAAGCAACATCAAGTCTCGACAGTACGTCTGAAGTTCAGGTTCAACGAGCATTGAATAATTTAATGGAGGGACGAACGACCATTGTCATTGCTCACCGACTGTCTACAGTTGTTCACGCGGATCAAATTCTTGTGATGGAGAATGGGAAAGTTTCAGGAAAAGGAACGCACGAAGAACTTATGACACAGAGTAGCCTCTATAAGAAATTAGCTCAGCAACAATTTCAAATAGAAGAAAAGCATTCGTAATCGTTCGAAAAAGGAAAGACATCTCTCTTCATCGAGAGGTGTCTTTTTTTTATAAGGCTCTTTTCTAAAAGATTGTTGCTTTTGAAAGGATTTTCTTAAAAGAACCCGACTTCGCTAATTGGAGCGGAAGAAGCTCGACTCCTGCTGGACTAGCGGGAAAGGTGAGACCCCGCTGGAGCGGAAATTGACCTACTCTTTCAACAACAATATATACGAAAAGAGCTTTTATAAAGAATGATTCGCTAAATAATGGTGAAAATAGGAAAGTTGATCCATAAAGGAGGTTATCCAATTGACACCGAGTAAAGAATGGCCAGATGCTCCAGAACCAGTCTGGCAAGTTAATAAAAAACGTACTTCTCATCCACCTTTAAAAGAAAATATTGAAACAGATGTTGTCATTGTAGGTGGTGGTATAACAGGTATTACATCAGCTTATCTTCTTGCAAATGAAGGGATACGAGTTGTCCTACTTGAAGCAAATCAGATTCTAAACGGAACAACCGGTCATACCACAGCCAAAATAACTGCTCAACATGACCTTATTTATGATGAGTTCTTAAATCACTTCGGTAAGGAAAAAGCAAAGCAATACTATCAAGCAAACACAGAAGCGATGCAGTACATTAAGCAAACGGTTGAGAAAAATTCCATTTCATGTACATTCTCTGAAGAAGATGCTTACCTCTATGCGACAACTCCCGAATATGCAAGAAAGCTGACAAGCGAGATGAGGGCTTACCAGCAGCTTGGTATTGAAGGAGAGTTCGTAAACAGCATGCCAATTGACATCTCGATCAAAGCTGGAATCGTAATGAAAAATCAGGCTCAGTTTGATCCTGTTGCTTATTTAACCCCGCTTGTAGAGGCGTTTTTAGAAAAGGGCGGACAACTGTATGAACAAACGGTCGCAATCGATGTTCAAAAAGGGACAAAACCAGTTGTCGTGACGAAAAACGGGTCCACTGTTACATGTAAACATGTTCTAGCATGCTCGCATTTCCCGTTCTATGACGGAAATGCTCTCTATTTCACACGAATGTATGCCGAAGCTTCTTACGTTGTCGCTGCTTCGACTAAGAAGAAGTTTCCTGAGGGCATGTATTTAAGTGCTGAGGATCCAAAGCGATCGCTAAGAAGTCATACGTTTAACGGTGAGAAACTTGTGCTATTCGGTGGTGAAAGCCACAAAACGGGTCAAGGTAACCGATTGAGCGATCACTACAAAGCGCTTAAATTCTTCGGCGAAGAAACATTAGGGATAGAGAAAGTTGCTTACAGATGGTCGGCAGAAGATTTTTATACATTAGATAAACTGCCTTACATAGGTCCTGTCACAAAAGGACAGGAAAATGTGTTGATAGCGACGGGATTCCATAAATGGGGAATGACGAATGGTACAGCTGCAGCGCTTCTTTTCCGAGATTATGTACTAGCAAACGATAATCCTTATATGGATTTGTTTATCCCTTCTAGGTTCTATGCTGACCCAAGCATGAAAACATTTTTGGTCCAAAATGCTGATGTAGCAGGACATTTCGTTAAAGGGAAATTGTCCATTCCGAAGAAAAAACTTTCTGAGTTAAAGGACGATGAAGGAGCGGTTGTTCGCGTTAACGGAAAACGTGCTGGAGCTTACAAAGACTCTGAAGGTTGTATTCATCTCGTCGATACAACCTGTACACACTTATACTGTGAAGTTGAATGGAATGATGGCGATCGAACGTGGGACTGTCCGTGTCATGGTTCTCGTTTCGGATACGATGGTAAAGTTGTGGAAGGTCCAGCAGATAAACCGCTTGCTAATTTATCAGATGAACTTGAATAGTTTTCCTATTTTGAAGCAAAACGGCACACTATTTCATAGGGGTGCCGTTTTTTTCTTTACGCTATGTTAGCTCATAATGTTGATTTCTCGGTTTTTGGCTTATTCGAGTGAAACCTCAGTTTCACTCGAATAAGCCAAAAATCAACATTGTCAATTAACATAGCCTTTCTTTAATGAAGGATTTTTTGATGTAGATAACGAGATCTTCAAGAAATAGCTTGAACTGTAATCAGGTGCATCTTCAACAAAGGTCCTCCGGGGGATGCCGTAAATTGACCCTCGAAATCAATAAATCTACAACAATTTTGGAGCGCTTGCTTAATAAATAGATAAGCGACCTAGCATGTTTTGGGCAGGATTTTTGAAGAAGGAAAAAAGGATTGAATAGGGAAATAATATAATGAACTTCACTTTTTATAAAGGAGGTAACTTATGACGATTGGTATTAGTACGGTTCAGGACGTTCTTGAAAATTACAAATCTGCCGTTTATGAACAAGATGCTGAAAAATTCCTATCTACCTATGCTGCTGATGTACATATTTACGATTGCTGGGGAAAATGGGAGTGTAGGGGGATTTCGTCATGGAGACAAAATGTAATAGAGTGGTTTAATGGCTTGAGTGAAGAAAGAGATGTTCTAAAAGTAGATTTTGATGACTTAACTATTGAGGAAAATACTAATGTTGCATTTGCTCATTGTGCTGTTACGTTCGTTGCTTACAGAGAACAGCCTGAAGAAAAACTTCGTGAAATGACAAACCGTTTTACATTAGGCTTAAGAAAAGTAAATGAATCTTGGCTCATAACACACGAACATTCATCATTACCAATAGATATGAAAACTGGAAAAGGTATGTTTAATCTCAAATAATAGGGTTACAGTTAATCTAATTATTAAACAGTCTCGGAGCTTATCTGAAATTGGAAATGTCCCTTAACAGTGGATATTGAAAAAGGTGGAGGTTTAAATCATCAATTTGAGAAAGAATACATTTTTCTTGCTTTCTGCAGCCCTATTTTTTGGGGGGATTACTCTTTTTTCTTTTAAACTGTTTGTTTTAGGATTAATACCACTGTCATGCTTGTTTTTATTATACTTTCTAAATAAGGACTACCGTTCTTCAGTTTCTTTGTTTATATTCTTTTTGTTAGGGCTACTTATCTTTCAAATTGGGAGTGCCTATATGTATAAGTTAAGTATCTCTCAAGAAACGAAAGTTTTAATAAATAGAAGCTTCCTATTGTTTATCCTTACTAGCACCATCATTTCACTCAAAATTTCCAAGCAAAAAATATTCTTATACTCTCATTTACCTAATTGGAACAATCAAATTATTATGCCCTTTCATCAGATAAAGGTAGCGCGCTTCTTGCTTTTTGGATTGATTGGTTCGTGCATCATCCTTTTACCAGCTCTCTTTCAGGAGACGAGCTATATAAAATCACTATTCCTCTTTGGGATTTTGTTTGCCCTTATAAATGCTACTTTGGAAGAAGTATTATGGAGAGGTGTGATGTTATCAAGTTTAAAAAGGAATGTCTCCACCTTATATGCTGTTTTGATTACAAGTGTCGGTTTTGGTCTCTTACATATATCAATCGGAATACCTGTAATGCTGAGTATACTATTCTCTTTCGGTGGGCTTTTCTATGCGATCGTGGTAATAAAGTCAAAAAGTATTTACCCATCTATAGTCTTTCATATGCTCATTAATTTAGGTATGGTTTTCAATGGTTGGATTATTTAAACTTATTCAACAATCTTGGAGCGTTAATCTAAAAAGGATATAAGTGGTTGGAAAAGACGGACATCACTGCTGAAAAAAGTATTGAGTATAATCTAGGTATGGAAAACAAGACAAAAAGCATGGATCATTATAATTATCGATCCATGCTTTTCTATTAACTTATTATCTGGTTGCTTCGTACACATCGATTACGCCGTTACCATAATAGAAAGATTCTCCAAGCGGAATGGCTGTATCAATAAGCTTTTGACGAACCTGTGCGTTTGATAACCCAGAGTTGCCTGCCATGATAAGCGCAGCTGCTCCAGCTACGTGAGGAGAGGCCATCGACGTACCATTATAGCTGTCATAGCTATTACCAGGCACAGAGCTTAAGATGTTAACACCTGGAGCCATTACTTCTAGTTCAGATCCTACGCTAGAGAACGAAGCACGGTTGTTACTTGAATCTACTGCACCTACTGCCATTACAGAAGCATATTTTGCAGGATAGCCGATTGTGTTTTTCTTACCTCTTGTTCCTTCGTTTCCAGCTGCCGCAACGACTAACACACCTGAGTTGTAAGCATTGTCATTCGCTTCTTGAAGTGCAGTTGATCCAGAACTACCGCCCAAACTCATGTTGATCACATCCATATTGTTGTCCACTGCCCACTCAATTCCTTGAATGATGCCGCTATAAGTTCCACTTCCAGAGCTGTCTAATACTTTTACAGCGTATAGACTAGCAGTATGCGCAACACCAAGGACGCCAACGTTGTTATTCAGTCCAGCAACAGTTCCTGCAACGTGCGTACCATGGCCATTTCCATCAGTGAAAGCATCTGGCTCACCAGAAACGAAGCTTGCACCGCCACTCACATTAAGATCTTCATGGCTAGCTTCAATTCCTGTATCTAAAACAGCAACTTTAACACCAGAGCCAGTGTTTCCAGTTGCGTGAACTTGATCTGCTTTTATGTGAGAGATACCCCACGGCGTTGTTTGTCCGATCGCATACGCCATTTGGTCTTCTTCTACATACGACACATTAGGGTTTTTCTTAAGAGCTTCTGCTGCTTTTTCGGGCAAAGAGACAAGCATCGTATCCATAAATTTATATTGATGTTTAACTTGTCCACCTATGTTTTTAATGTTATTGATTTGAGTTGTTTTAATATCTGATTTAAAACCAACGAGGAAGTCTTTCGGTCCTTTGTCTACCGGAGCGGCAGAGGCAGACGGTGTAGAGAAATGTAAGTTTCCTACCAATAAGGATAGAACGAGAACCAGGCTAAACAAAGCACTTAATGTTCTTAAAGTAGCTTTCATTTCATTTCCTCCCATAATTTTATAGCGTATAACAATCAAACTATGTACTCGTGGTGTTCAGGTCCCGGGCCCGAATATGTATGTCAGAAAAGTTCGACTATTACTAATATTATGGTAACATGACCCAGAAAATAATAATATTGGGAAATGTACCGTCCGACGAGAGGTTTAATTGGTTGTTAATAGAACTAGTTTCCCAATCTGCAAACTATAAAAATAATGTTATACTAAAAGTTTTAATTATAATTTAAAGAATTGTAATAATAAGTGTATAAATTTTGTAGGATCTATGTAACTTTTTAAGTGGGGAGGAAACAAATGACTGATTTATGTGGACTGATTAGAAATAATTAGCATAGGAGATTCCCTTTCCCTTAGGATAGCTTAAGAGATTTAGATGCAAAAAGTATTTGGGGGGTTGGAATGAAGGAAATTATACTAATGGGATATTTCTACTAACTATATTAGGAATATCTTCTTGTGGTTCATTTAACCTATTAAAAGATTTTAATGAAGAAAATGGACTTAAAGAATTTATCTCAAAAGATCACAAGTTTAAAGGTCAGGAAATTATAGAAATAGATTATAAAGGAACTGATCCCTATTATATTCAAACAAAAGAGGAAGAAAAAACAAGACCTTATATCGTAATGAGATATAGGAGCGTTAGTTAAATAAACGATATTATGACTTCCATAAAATTGGAGGTCATTTTTTATAGATAAAGACCACACTATTGAACGATGGAAGGGCGATAGGTTCTGCTATAAGCGCTTCTATCGTGAATTGCACATCCCGAAAGACGAAGGAGCCTTGGAGAACTCGATTGTTCACTTAATTTTGTGATGACATTAAAATCCAGGTTAGTTTGCTATTTTGTGGGGTAGGACAAGATAGAAGTATTGAAATTCATAAAAACAGAATGGTGATCAAATGGGGTTCTTTTACTATATAAGGAAATATTTAAGAATGTCGAGACGTCAGCGGAAAAGTGAATTAAATTCTACCATTTGGTTTATGCCATTTTGGTATATCGTTGGAGCTGTCGGTTTATCCGCTTTTACCTATTATCTCGATTATGTAGTGGATGTTAGCTTGTATCTGCCAATTGGGATTGGTTTCAGCGGACAAACTCTGCAAGTTCTATTGAGTGCACTCGTAGGAGGGGTGCTGACCTTAAGTGCCTTTACACTTAACTCCTTGCTCGTCGCCCTGACGACGTTTAGCGGGCAGTTCTCTTCCAAAATGCTAGTGAACTTTGTGAGTGACCGAGCGACCCAGCACGTACTCGGTATTTTTAACGGAAGTTTTATTTACGTGCTCTTAAACTTCTTATACGTGACGCATGGAGAAGAGGAGTATGTCGTTGCGACACCGGTCTTATCCATTCTGACAGCTATTACAGCTGCTGTGACCTTCATTTATTTTATAAACCATACAGCTACTTGGATGCAGGTTCACAATATCAGCTTCAATATGAATGCCAAGTCAAAATCAGTCCAGGCTTCTCTAGAAAAAGAATTAAATCCTTACCACCTTGAGAAGGAGATAGAGAAAGAATCCCTTCCACTTGATGCTGATGGCAAAATTATAAAAACCAGTCAATCTGGTTATCTTCAAGTCGCTGACTTTTCAAGATTAATTAAACAGGCGAATAGAGATGACATCATCCTAAGGTTCGATGTCAGAATTGGAGAATTTGTAATAGAAGGAACCCCGTTGCTGACTTATTGGGAATACGGACAAACCATTAATCCCGACCGCTACCTTAAGTCCATTGAGATTGGAGTCAAACGAACAGAAATTCAAGACCTCGAGTATGGCCTAATAAAGCTTGCCGAAGTAGCCATTAAGGCTTTAGGTCATAATGACCCTCTTACGGTTACAAATACAATACATCAGATTGCTGATTTGTTGAAAAGCATTGGTCAGTCTAGGAATTTCTCTCCTTACCTTTTCGACCAGAAACAGGAGCTTCGTATTATCTTAAATCAGAAGGACTTTCCCTACTTTCTTCATAAAGGATTTGCCTCCATTCGTGAGTTTGCAAATCAGAATTCGACAGTTCTGACAGAGCTGTTAACGATGATTTCCCTTCTAAGTAAAACGATGGATAAGGAAGTACACAAAGACCTATGGGAATTTGCTCGCCAGACAATTTTAGGATTTGATAACTATAGCCTATACGAAAATGACTGTTTGTATATTTTAGAGCAATTATCCGAGCTTTCTAAAAACACAGGGAATCAGAAAGATTATCTTTTCCTCCTTGAATATATGCTGCAACGAGTCAGTTCTAAAAGTGCTTCCAAGGTGCTCCCTCCTCTATAAACGTAGTTTTGGATAATTAACTCTCCACCTATTGGGAGCGTTAGCTTAATTTAAAGGCTATGTTAATGAACAGTGTTGATTTTTGGCTCATTCGAGTGAAACTGAGGTTTCACTCGAATGAGCCAAAAGTTAAGAAATCAACATTATGAGCTAACATAGCCAATTTAAATATAATAATAAAACATCATTTCGTTCATCTTGATTCGAAATGATGTTTTTTTTTGATTTGTTTGAACAGACCACAAAATTCCGATTTGATTCCTCATAATTATTGTCGTAAAAAAGTAATGTTTTCTGCACAATAAATTCATACTCTGAAGGTAATATTTACCTTGGCCATCTCTTTCGGCCATACTAAATAAAAGTTAAGGGAAGTAGGAGGAATACGATGAAGAATAAAAGCGCAATAGCTATGACCATTGCTATTCTTTCGTTATTATTGGTTGCATGCGGTAATAATGAAAGCATGATGAATGAGGAGACAAATAAGGAATCTTCACAAATGAATTCTAATTCAGAGGAAAGTATGGACGGCATGAATCATTCAGGCTCTAGTGATATTCCAGAAGGTTTAAAGGAAGCAAAAAACCCAACTTTTGAAGTTGGTAGCAAAGCGATCATCACTGCAAGTCATATGAAAGGAATGGAAGGTGCTGAAGCTACAATTAAAGGTGCTTATGAGACGACGGCATATGTGATTTCGTATACGCCTACTTCCGGTGGTGAAAAAGTAAATAACCACAAGTGGATTATACAAGAGGAAATAGAAGAAGCTGGAGATGAAAATTTAGAAAAAGGAAAAGAAGTTACCATTACAGCTTCGCACATGAAAGGTATGAACGGAGCTAAAGGTATCATTGAATCATCAAATCCTACGACTGTCTATATGGTAGATTATATGTCTGCTTCTGGAGGGGAAGAAGTAACCAATCATAAATGGGTTACAGAATCTGAACTAACGGTTAAATAGATTCCATGCCTTGTCTTTTTATCATGCACCTATTCTGATCAAAAGATAGGTGCATGTTTTTTTTTGATCTAGTGCAAAACATCCTTCTCATGTTCCTGTTAAAGGTTTTTTTGGAGTCTTCTAGTTGGAACAATTCATTTTGCACAACTTCTCAATAATTAAGTGCTAGAGTATTAGTGAATGTCAAAATTGAAAAAGAAGGATGGTCATGATTTGAAATCAAAATGGTTTTTTATAGTAGGAACAACAACCTTACTAATTAGCGCAGGATGTCAGAATAATGATGAAGCGAAACCTGAAGAGAATACTGAGATGATTCAAGTCAAAGATGGTGAAGATAATCTCGTTTCTTTAAAGGATTCCAGTTTATATGGTGAATTACAAAATAAACAAATAGAACATGTTCATGGTATGGGATACCCAGGGAATCGCAATGAATTAATGATTGCGACTCATAATGGCCCGATTATCTATTATGAGGACTTCTGGTATGAAGGGAAAGAGAATAAAAATGATTACATGGGTTTTAATGCTGTTTCTGATGGATTTTATAGTAGCGGGCATCCAGGAGAAGGATCTGATCTTCCTAACCCACTTGGTCTAATTAAAAGTACGGACAGAGGAAAAACATTAGAAGAGCTAGGGTTTCAGGGAGAATCAGATTTTCATTATCTCTCAGTAGGGTATGAGAGTCATGCTATATATGCAGTGAATCAACAAAAGAATAGTGAGATGGATATTGGTGTCTATTATAGCGAGGATGCAGCTAAATGGGAGGAAATTCAGCTAAATGGGATTCCTAATCAACTATCTGGTATAGCGACTCATCCAATTGATTCAAATGTACTAGCGATAACATCCCCAACGGGTTTATATCTTTCAAGTAATAAGGGAAGTTCATTTGATCGTGTTTCGGATGAAATATCTGTCAGCTCAGTTTCATTAAGGCCAAACCAACTAATTTATTCAAAAGGAAATAACAAGTTAGTCATTCAAAATCTTAGTAATGGGGATGAGAAGGAATTGCCAATGCCAAAAGATGAAATTAAAACGATCGATTATATCGCTGTCAATCCACAGAATGAAGAAGAGATTGTATTTCATACCGCAAGCGAATCGATCTATATAACAACGAATTTAGGAAGCGAATGGAAACAACTTGTTAAAAATGGAGAGATCGTTGAGTAAGTAAGTCTGAAGTAAGGAGTCTTACTATGTATGATGTGTTTAATTCATTAAGTCAAATGCTTAGTGGGCCTTTGACTACACTTGCATACCAGACAAACTCAATTCCTTTGTTATCAGCATTCATTCTTGGAGTGCTTGGAGCGACTGCACCATGCCAATTCACAGGCAATATTGGCGCGATTACGTTCTATGGAAATCGTTCATTTCAAAAAGGCATTGTCTGGAGCGAAGTAGTTTGCTTTATTCTAGGTAAAATCGTTGTTTTCTCTACCCTGGGGTTAATCGTTTGGATCCTAGGTCAAGAGTTTCAACAAAGTCTTACAAAGATTTTACCAGTAGCAAGGAAATTCTTCGGGCCTCTTGTTGTTTTAATAGGACTATATTTACTTGGGGTATTCAAAATGAACTGGAGTGTAAATCTTGGTGAAGTTCCAGAAAGGTTTCTGAAGAAGGGGAAATGGGGAGCTTTTCTTATGGGAGGAAGCTTTTCGTTAGGGTTTTGTCCTACTATGTTTTCATTGTTTTTTATACTACTGATGCCTCTTACTCTGGCAAGTCCGTATGGTGCAGTTCTACCGGCTACTTTTGCAATAGGGACGTCGCTGCCTTTTATTACTGCGATGTTCTTAATCTGGTATTTCGGTTTAAGTGGAGCGTTCTTAAAGAAAGGCAGGAAAGTTGGTTCTGTTCTTCAGAAAATCGCTGGAATAATTCTTGTTACAATCGGAATAGTAGATGCCATCACTTACTGGTTTTAAATACACATTTAAACAAGAGTTCATCAAGTACTTCAACGGCGTAACATATTAGATTACCCCTAGTTTGTCGAGAAAATGTGCAGTGAATGTGAAATTTATCATGAAGTAACTTTATTTAAATTATCCGTTTTAATTAGATCATTCTTGGCAAAATACTACAATGTAAACAATAATAAATAGGAGGAGTTTAGTTATGTCGCACGAAAAATATGGATCCATTATTGAAACGCTTCATGAGTGCATGACTGCTTGTAACCATTGTTATGATTCTTGTTTAAAAGAAGATGATGTTAAGATGATGGCTGAATGCATCCGTCTTGATCGAGAATGTGCAGATATTTGTGGATTCCTTGAACAAGCATTAGTCAGAGGGACCCCTTTTGCCGCAGAACTTGCTCAGGCTTGTGCAGCAATCTGTGAAGCATGTGGTAACGAGTGTAAGAAACACGATCATACACACTGCCAGAAATGCGCAGACGCTTGTTTCAAATGTGCGGAAGAGTGTAAAAAACTAGTATCATAATAAAATACCTACTTAAAGAGAAAGCTACAACGATGTTGTAGCTTTTTTAATGTTATAGCAGATGGTGATAAATGAAGCGACATGCACAATTTCTCGATATACTAGTGATAGGATAAATCGTAAAAGGGGTTTAGTATGGGATTCAAAAGAAAGAATAAATTAGCGACAAAGTTAGGTGTGTTATTTCTTACGAGTATCATGCTATTAGAAGGAATTCTTTTTGTGGTGCTCTATTTTGGCTTTTTAAATGAGCGAGTGATGGTGGAGACGGATGCATTGATTGCTCGTGGGAACAGTCACCGAGATGTTCTTGAGAAACATTTCGATCGAAGTACGAGAGAGCACGTTGCGCTAATGGAGTCTGAAGCTGAAACACAGGTTGTCATAACCGATACAAGAAACAATGTTCTCTCACACTCTAATGAAATGACTTCAGAAATAGAAAATACCATTGAATCAGTTAATAGTACTGTGGTAGATGGTGGGATTATTGAAGGCGATTGGGGGAAAGCGCCTTTCATTTCTTCAATTTCACCTGTGAAAATAAAAGGGGAGCAAGTCGGATATGTCTATATGTTTCTGGACACTTCTGGAATCAGAGATGTTCGTGACAGATTGACGTCTCAATTCTTGATTGTCATGGGTCTTGCATTGTTTCTCACAATTATTACAATAATCTACTTGTCTAGAATTATTACGAAACCTCTCATTCATATGAAGGAAGCTACACAGAAAATGAGCAGTGGTGAGCATGATGTTTCTTTAAAAGAAAATAGAAATGATGAATTAGGAGAATTGGCTAGAGCGATTCAACGTTTATCAAATGACTTGCTTCGTTTGAAAAACGAGCGAAGTGATTTTCTAGCAAGTATTTCTCATGAGTTGAGAACCCCTTTAACCTATTTAAGCGGTTACGCGGAAATTGCTAAAAGAGAGAATCTTTCTCCTGAAGATCGAAGCAGGTACTTGACGATTATTAAAGAAGAATCCCAAAACCTTACGAATTTAGTGAAAGACTTATTTGATATGGCAAAGATGGACCAAAAAGGGTTTTCCATCGAACGTGAGAACATTAAGCTTTGTCCATTAATTGATGAAGTAAGAGAAAAAGTGAAGCCTGCATTCGAAAACAAAGGTTTATCCCTATATACAAATTGTGAAAATGATATCACGATTTCAGTTGATTCCGATAGATTTTCTCAAGTTTTGCTTAACCTTTTGGACAACGCCCTCCATTATTCAGGAGCAGGAAAAACCGTTCGTATTGAAGCAGTCCAAATCGAGAATGAGGTAAAAATAGACGTTATTGATGAAGGAGAAGGAATTCCAGAACAAGATCTTCCATATATCTTTGATCGTCTTTATCGTGTAGACAAATCTAGGTCTCGTAAATATGGGGGATCAGGACTTGGTCTTGCCATTGCAAAGGATATTATTGAAAAGCATCATGGAACGATTTCTGCTAAAAGTAGGGTTGGAAAAGGAACGACGGTACAAATTGTGATTCCAGGAGTTGAGTAATATGCAAAGTGTCTTAATCGTAGATGATGAGGAACGGATGGTAGATCTAATTTCTCTGTTCTTAATGCCACATGGCTATAAGGTCTATAAAGCAAGCACAGGGTTTGAAGCAATAGAGAAAATACAAACAGAGAAAGTGGATCTTGTTCTACTAGATGTTATGATGCCAGAATTGGATGGGTGGGCAACCTGTAAAGAGATTCGTAGTATGTCTGATATCCCTATTATTATGCTAACAGCTAGAGATCAATCGAACGAAATTGTAAAAGGACTAAAGCTTGGAGCAGATGATTACATAACGAAGCCATTCGATGAAGAAGTCCTCCTTGCAAGGATAGAAGCGATTACGAGGCGTATTCATCAGGTAGACAAAAACATGCAAGTCATGAATGGATTAAAGTGGGAAATGGACAAGCACAGGGTTTCTTATAAGGGAAAAACGATTACAATGACACCAATCGAATTTAACCTTCTTGGCCTTTTTATGAGAAATCCTGATAAAGTATTCAGCAGAGAGCACCTGATACAACTGATATGGGGATTTGAATCCAATACTGAAGGCCGTACGATTGATTCCCATATTCGAAATCTTAGAGAGAAATGTCGTCAATCTGGCTTTCAGATTGAGGAGCATTTGATAACGATCTGGGGAATCGGCTATAAGTGGAAGGATAAAAGGTCAGTTAGATGAGAGATAGAAATCTAGTTTCATTGATTTGGATGTTTCCAAACTTTCTTGTTGCGCAGCATAACGTTCACACATTGATCCACCGTTAAAAAACGGTGGACTTTTTAGTTCTGAATGAGGTGCTGGTGAGTTGTAAATAAATGTTTTTTGATCACGGTTGTATAATTAGATGGTTTGAGCTAGACCTTCAATTCTTATACCACATTGCATACTTTTCTTCATTAGAAGTGTACCAACTTTAACTGTAGACTTGGTAGGAAATAGTTAATCCGTTTGGAGGTATATAAAGCTTAAAGGAAGAAGATATAAAGAATACTAATCCAGTTGAAGTGCGTTAAGGATGTAATTGTATAGCATGTAATCTTTGCCATATCTTTTATATAAATATAGGAGGGCGATTATGACTAATAAAACCGGAAATAAAAAAGCATTGGCATCAGAGGAAACTGAAGAATTACTGAGACTATTAAAAGGACGTTTTGAGAAAAACATGAATCGCCATGAAGATCTTAAGTGGGCTAATATTCATCCAAAATTGAACGATCAACCTGAGAAACTTTGGTCGCTCAATGAGATGGAGATAACCGGCGGCGAACCGGACGTTGTGGCTTATGATGAAAAGAAAGACGAATACACTTTTTTTGATTGTTCAGCAGAAAGTCCTAAAGGTCGCAGAAGTGTTTGTTACGATCGTAAAGCGCTAGAATCAAGAAAGAAATTCAAACCTGAACATAGCGCTGTTGATATGGCAACGTCCATGGGTGTTGAACTTTTGACTGAAGAACACTATCGAGCTTTGCAGAAACTTGGGGAATTCGATATGAAAACGTCGAGTTGGGTGCAGACACCGGATGATATTAGAACACTTGGCGGGGCACTTTTTTGCGATCGTCGATTCGGTCACGTCTTCGTCTATCACAATGGTGCAGAATCTTACTACGCAGCCAGGGGGTTTCGTAGTTCGTTAACGGTTTAAATAAACGTAAAACCATCATCTAATTAAAGAAAGGCTCCTTCTAAAAGATTGTTGCTTTTGAAAAAATAAGTGAAAAAACCATACTTAGGATTGGAGCGGAAGGATGCTCGACTCCTGCGGGACTAGCGGGACAGGTGAGACCCCACAGGAGCGTAAGCGACGAGGAACCGCCCGCCCCGCGGAAAGCGAGCATCCTGGAGCGGAAATTCACCCACTCTTATAGCAACAATATATACGAAAAGAGCCTTTTAAAAAAAGACGATGCCTCCAGTATAAATGGATGCATCGTCTTTCTTTTGTAATGCTTTTAGTTCGATACGCCAGTTGATTGTGATGCGCGTTTCTCTTCTTTAACTTTCTCCATAAATCGTTTTGTTTCGGCTACGACTACTCCGGATAGTCCGAGAAGACCGATTAAGTTTGGTAGAGCCATTAAGCCGTTAAAGATATCGGCAAGTAGCCAGACAACGTTTAACTTCAGTGTCGTACCTACAAATACAGCAAGGACGAACACATAGCGATAGTATTTAATTGATGCGTCTCCAAAAAGATAAGAGAAACACTTCTCACCATAATAAGACCAGCCAAGAACAGTAGAGTAAGCAAAAAGGATAAGTCCGATTGTTACAATAAGTGCGCCTGGAACACCTAGGAATTTCTCGAAAGTGGCTGTCGTTAAGGCAGCACCATTCAAATCTCCCTTGTAAAGGCCACCCATAACAAGCGCAATTCCCGTGATGGAACAGACAACAATTGTATCAATAAATACTTGTGTCATGGAAACAAGTGCTTGACGCCCAGGATAGTCTGTTTTCGCAGCAGCGGCTGCAATTGGAGCGGATCCCAGACCAGCTTCATTCGAAAATACGCCTCGTGCTACACCAAAACGGATAACGGCACCGATTGCACCACCTGCTACAGCCTCGCCTGTAAAGGCATCAGAGAAAATGAGAGATACTGCTGCAGGAACTAAATCAAGGTTCATGAAAATAACGACTAATCCACCGACTACATAGAATAAAGCCATAATTGGAACGAAGAAAGCTGTTACTTTTCCGATGCTTTTAATACCACCTAGAATAACCATGCCGGTGAAGATCATTAGTACAAGGCCAGTAATCCATGGCGCAATACCAAATGTCTCGACTGCATCCGCAACAGAGTTAGACTGCACCATATTACCAATCCCAAATGCAGCAAAAGCTCCAAAAAAGGCAAAGGTCATACCAAGCCACTTCATGTTTAGACCCTTATCGAGGTAGTACATCGGGCCACCTGACATTTCACCTTTCGAGTTAACCGAACGATACTTAACAGCTAGTATGGCTTCTGCATATTTCGTTGCCATTCCGAAGAGAGCACTAATCCACATCCAAAGAACGGCACCAGGACCACCAACAAAAACAGCTGTTGCGACACCAGCGATATTCCCTGTTCCGATCGTTGCTGCTAGTGCTGTCATGAGCGCCTGGAAGTGTGATATATCTCCTTCAGACGTCTTATCCTGTCGCTTCGAGAATGCTTGCTTTAAAGCATATGGAAGCATCGTGATTTGAAGAAAACCAAGACGTATGGTGAGGTAAACACCCGTTCCTACAAGCAAGATGAGCAACGGCCACCCCCACACAAATCCACTTATTGTATTTAATGCTGCTTCCAATACAAACTCCTCCTTTTATGTACATTAATACTAAATATTCTAACAAATTACCGCAAAAACCTTTATAATGCCAAATAAATTTCAGAAAAAAATGTCGTAATTATATGAAAGCACTTTCTTTTATTGGAGTCATAAGCATTCAGATGGAGGGAATGGGTAGAATTAGATAGTGTAGAGAGTGTAAAAGGAGGAACTGAACATGCGTTACTTTGATTTATCAAATAAAGTGGCAGTTGTAACTGGTGGAGGAAGAGGAATTGGTAAAACAATCGCGCTTGCTTTATCAGAAGCAGGTGCTACCGTTGCCATCGTTGGTCGGACCAAAAGTGTGCTTGATGAAGCAGCGAGTGAAATAAATAGGGAAACAAATCGGAACGTATATACAGTTGTAGGGGACGTAACAGATGAAGAGAGCATCAATGACGTCATAAAGACAATTCATCACACAATTGGGGTAATCCATATTCTTGTGAACAACGCTGGCAAGACGATTCGGAAAACGATTGAAGAGCTTGAACCACATGAATGGGATGAAGTAATGTCAACGAATGCTAAATCCGTATATATGATGACACGTGCGGTGCTACCTGATTTGAAAGAAGGTGAAGGGACAAGGGTGATTAACATTGCTTCCATGGCTAGTGAGGTTGGGTTGCCTTTCTCTACTCCTTATGGACCTAGTAAAGCTGCAGTTGTGCAATTAACAAAGCAGCTGGCGCAGGAGTTGTCACCACTTGGCATTACCGTTAATGCTATTAGTCCTGGGTTTATTAGAACGCCATTTAATGAAAAAGCACTTGAAAACAACATCTTAGTAAACAAAATTAATGGAAGTAACCCGATGCATCGGATTGGGCAGTTAGAAGAATTAATTCCAGCTGTGCTTTATCTTGCTTCCCCATATTCAACTTACACAACAGGGCAAAACTTAGTAATAGACGGTGGAACAACCTCACATGCTTTCTAGAAAATGTAGCACATTCATCTGGTTCATTTGATGTGTATCATTTGTTGGATTGATGGTAGAGTAAAGGGAAAATAGAGTGGAAGTGAAAGATATGATGCAATCATTGTTGGCTAATTTCTCGATTCTTTTGTTTATGCATCTATGTATTCAAAGCGTATATTATATTGCATTTCGCAAACATTTGCCGGATCGATTTGTTGCAATACTCCATGTTTTAATTGTAGTTGTAGGCATTATCGTATTATTTATGCTTCCTGTAACGTTGAATGGATATCGCTTTGATTTAAGAACAATTCCGTTAGTTTTTATTGTTTTATATCATGGATACAAATATGGCCTTTCTGTGCTTTTTATTATATTTATTGCAAGATTTGCGTTCCCAGGAGATTTTATCTTCGTTGAGCTCCTTTATACAGTCGTAATTCCCACACTTGTGACGTTGGTCTTTCGAGAAAAAGTAATGAATGCTATTTCGTATTTGAGCCTGTTCATTTACTTTACAGGCATATGGCTTATTTCAGATGCAGTATTAGGGTTAATGATTTTTGGAGCCAATTCCACCTTCTCTACTTACGCGCTTCACTTTCTCTCGTTTCAACTGTCAGCGATGATCATGTATTTCTTCATTCAAACTAGTACAAAGAATTTAGAGATGAGTGAAAAACTTCGTTATTATGCAGAGCATGATCCGTTAACGGGTCTTCTTAATTTACGAAGTTTCCTTAAGCGAGCTGAAGAACAAGAAAGCAAGATGAATCAAGTCGTAGCGATGATTGATTTAGACTTTTTTAAAGTGATTAATGATACGTATGGCCATTTGAATGGTGACCGAGTTCTTGAGGAATTTTCATCATTTTTGTCTCGACAGAGTGATGAGTGGCTCGTGGGAAGATATGGTGGTGAGGAATTTATCTTGCTAATTGAAGTTGAGAAGCTATCCGATGCATGTAATCGGATGAAAAAACTCCAAAGCGAATTGAACAACCATCTCTTTACAACCGAAAAAGGGGAAACAATTGAAGAGGTATCGGTTTCAATTGGGCTAGCTGAGCGAGAGCGAACTCAATCGATAATGTTCACCATTGATCAAGCCGATCAACACCTTTACCTGGCAAAGAAAAACGGAAGAAATCAAGTTTGGGCGTAATCCTCTCTACATTAAGAGCTTGTTATATCCACTAAAAAAACATCAAGGGGTTTTAAAAAAGTTATTTTGCGGAATATAACAGTTGTGAAGGTTTTTAAAGGAGGAATTATTAATGAAAGTACTAGTGATCGGAGCAAACGGACAAGTAGGTACACATTTAATTAAATCTCTAGCTGAACGTGGCCATGAACCAGTAGGTATGATTCGAAATACAGATCAAGTCAAAGCGATTGAAGATGCCGGCGGTAAAACTGTATTAGGCGATCTTGAGAAAGATTTCTCTCAAGCGTTATACGGGTGTGAAGCAGTCATTTTTGCAGCCGGATCTGGTCCACATACAGGTGCTGATAAAACGATTATGATTGATCAGGAAGGTGCTATTAAAGCAATCGACGAAGCGAAACAGCAGGGAATTAAGCGTTTTGTTATGTTGAGTACAGTAGGTTCTGACGATCCTGAAAAAGGTCCTGACAACATGAAGCCTTATCTATATGCGAAAAAGCGCGCCGATGAGCATTTGAAAGCGACGAATTTAAATTACACAATTCTTCGTCCAGGTAGCCTTTCTAATGATCCGGGCACAGGCCAAATTAGAGCTGCAGAAAGCCTTGAAGATAAATCAGGTCAAATTCCACGTGAAGATGTTGCGGCTGTATTAACTGAAATTCTGGAAAATGAAAATACGTACCATCGCACGTTTGAAATTCTAAATGGTGACCTGAGCATTAGTGACGCACTCGGCCAATTATAAGAAATAATGCAAGTGCAGGAGAGACTTGATGGGATATGGGATTCCCATTAAGTCTCTTTTCGCTTGGAGAAAGTTACTAATTGTCATATCTACATAACTATAGTAAAAAATAAATAGTGACTATATCATCATTTATTCAATAGAAATTGCGAATAAATCTAAGTAATGATAATGTGGTAAAGGTTGATCGTTGAAAGCGTTAACAAAAAGGGGTAGAGAGAGAATGAACATCTTAGAATCGCTAGAGAAAATTAATGCTATTCTGTGGGGAGCGCCGAGCCTTATTCTGTTATTTGGAACAGGCGTATTTCTGACAATGGTCCTTAAAGGACTTCAATTTCGCAAACTTGGATATGCGTTCAAACTAGCTTTTTCAAAGGAGAAGGAAGAAGATAGTGGTGCTGAAGGTGACGTAAGTAATTATAAAGCGTTAATGACATCACTTGCTGCTACAATCGGAAATGGTAATATTGCTGGTGTAGCTACGGCCATTACCATTGGCGGACCTGGTGCAATCTTCTGGATGTGGATTGTAGGGTTGCTGGGAATGGCTACGAAATATGGGGAAGCCCTACTTGCGATGAAGTATCGTGTGAAAAATGACAGAGGCGAATATGCGGGGGGTCCCATGTATTATGTCGAAAGAGGACTTGGCCCAAAATGGAAATGGCTTGCAATCTCCTTTGCATTATTTGGTGCGATTGCTTCATTAGGAATTGGGAACAGTGTACAATCCAATACTATCGCAAGTGTTGTCGATGAAAGCTTCAATATCGACGGTTGGGTGACTGGAGTGATACTTGCAGTTCTTACTGCACTCATCATATTTGGCGGAGTGAAACGAATCAGTTCAGTAGCTGGTTTCTTTGTGCCAATTATGGCTGTTTTATATATCGTAGGTTCACTCATTATTATTGGCCTAAATGTCGATTCAATTATTCCAGCAATGAAATTAATCTTCACCTATGCTTTTTCACCTATTTCAGCAGTAGGAGGATTTTCTGGTGTTATTGTAATGGAAGCAGTAAGATCTGGCGTATCGAAAGGAATTTTCTCCAACGAAGCTGGTCTTGGTACGGCAGCCCTTATTGCAGGTAATGCAAAAGCAGAACATCCAGTGAGACAAGCTCTTGTTGCGATGACAGGTACGTTTATCGTAACGATCGTTGTTTGTACAATGACAGCACTCGTTCTCATCATGACTGGATTCTGGGATCCAACAGGTGGTGACCTTTCTGGTGTAGTACATGATCCAACTCTTGAAGCGGGTGCACTAACAACTGCGGCATTCGGATCAAGCCTTGGTCTAATCGGAGAGTATATCGTAACATTCTCTGTCATCTTCTTCGGTTTCTCAACCATTATTGGATGGTATGTATATGGATATAAATGTTTCGAATACTTGGTCGGCACGAAAGTAACGGTTTACTACGGAGCGGTATATATTCTTGCTTGCTTTGTTGGAACCGTCGCGAATCTTACCACAGTTTGGGCATTCGCCGACATGGCAAACGCTCTAATGATGATTCCTAACTTAATTGCTTTGCTACTACTATATAAAGTCATTAAGAGTGAAACAGACGATTACTTTAATCGTTATCTAGTAGAGTATGAAATGAAACAGGCTAGCTGAATTGAAGTGATTGCGAAAACACACCAATAGAATAATATAGAAGTTCAAAGTAGTTCAGTTTAGGAGTACAAAAGTTTTATTTGTACTTTTAAATGGACTACTTTTTTTAACATATAATCGCATCACGAATGATTTATGGAAATGTACAGAAAAATTGTAAGTTAATCAGTGTGGTGAAATGGTAAAATTAAGGTGTTGTGTGGAAGTTATAGTGTTCAATTAAAGGGCAGGATTGTGGAAGACTCGAATTCGAGATAATAACAAAATTTGTGTAAAAACACTGGAATTAAAAGGTATTAACTATAAATGTATAGAATGTGATATATTTCATTAATTTCAAAGGGGTTGTCTACAATTAAAACAAAAGAATCAATTAAAGTTGTTATTGGAGCAGGAGAACACTCGAATAATCCTGATTGGATTCAAACTCAAGAAGCAGAATTAAATTTATTTAATGAAAACCATTGGAAAAGCAGATTTAAAGTGAATTCGATAGAGGCTATTTTAGCGGAACACGTATGGGAGCATTTAACATACGAAGAAGGGAAGGCAGCCGCATTAAATTGCTTTAACTATCTAAAACCAAGTGGTTACATTCGTTGTGCCGTTCCAGATGGTTATTTTCCTGATAAAGATTACCAACAGGTAGTACAAGTAGGAGGACCTGGTCCAAGTGATCATCCAGCAGCGAGTCATAAAATTGTACATAATTATAAAACGTTAAAATCAATGTTTGAAGAGGCTGGATATAAAGTTAACTTACTAGAATATTGTAATGAAAACGGAGAGTTTATTTATAATGATTGGGATGAGAAAGAAGGGTTCATCTATCGCTCAAAGAGGTTTGATCATCGCAATGCAGAAGGAGAATTAGGTTTTGTTTCTGTCATAGTTGATGCTATCAAACCTTAATATTCTAATTTTCATATTCAATGCAATTCGGAGTATCGTAGTAAACTAGATGCTATTTGGAGGTACTAAATGGAAATTTACCAATTTAAAAAAGAAACAGGTAAGAAAATTACGAAATTCGATTCTGATTTTATTATGTCTCGTATTACCCAAACACAACAAGCAGCTCATATAGGTTGCATGCACTTAGATGAGAATGGGATAATCGGTTATCATCAAGCAGTAGTACCTCAGCTTCTTTTAATTGTAAACGGAGAAGGCTTGGTTAGAGGTGAATCAGATGAATTCATAAAAGTTCATTGTGGCGAAGCAGTATTTTGGGAAAAAGACGAGTGGCACGAAACCAAAACTGATACTGGACTAACCGCAATTGTAATAGAAAGTGAAGAGTTAACCACTTCATCATTAATGCCTTTATAGATATATTAGATGTTAAGCAAACTCGGAGCAATTCTGGAATATCATAGCAACATAAGTGTTGAAGAACGATCTTCAAGAATACAGGAGTGAGTTAAGAGTGCTGATGAAATTAATTCCAAGTGTGTGGGAAACAGCAAGGCTTACAATTCAAGATCTTAGTGAAAATGAAATTCATATTGTTCAAAAGTTATATGAACAAGGGAGATACATACACCAATGGGACGGCGGTAGCCTAGATTATGAATATGCTTATCGCTGTTTTACTGATGGCGACTTACCTCCCAATGGAACCAAAGACAAGTTTAAAATCCAGGTGATTAGAGTGAAGGAAACGGATACTATTGTTGGAATACTTACCACCTATCAAGGATATCCGAAGAATGAAACCTATTATATTAACTATCTATACATCGACAAGGAATATCACAAACAAGGACTAGGGAAAGAAGTAATTAGTGAATTGTTAAGTTTTTTAAGAGAGTATAAATTTGGAGAGGTCCGAGCAAGTGTAGCAATAAAAAATTGGCCAGCTATTAGATTTTGGACTGGACTTGGATTAGATACGATTAATGGATTTTATGGAGATAATGAATATAGAGCTGATCATTACGCTGACATAGAATTAATTAAGAAGTTTTAATTCCACATCTTCAATTAAATCGGAGCTTATCTGTAATAAGATGGGCTCCTTTTATCTGAAATAAAAGATTGAGTTATATGGGGTTTTTAGTAATAATTGGTATTAAGTGATGTTTAGGGGGATCGTTTTATGTTTGTAGTAAATGTAGAAGGTGCCATAGAGCGCAACGGTAAATGGCTTTTAATCTTGAGAAGTGAAAAGGAAGAACACGCTGGAGGTACTCTTACACTAGTTGGTGGAAAATGTGAACTTGAAGGCTTTTCATCTGATATTCTAGAAAGAACTTTGAAAAGAGAAATTTTTGAAGAAGTAGGCTGCGAAGTAACAGGACTTAAATACGTAAATAGTTCTTCTTTTGTTACTGATTCTGGAATCAATGTCATTGATATTGTTTTTCTATGTCACCATAAGTCAATTGAGCCTTATCCTAAAAGCAGTGATGAAGTAGATGATGTTGTTTGGATGACTACTTCAGAAATTCTTGCTAATACAGAGTTGCCGGAATATTTAAAGGTTAACATCAAACTGTCAGAGAAAATACTACAGGATAATTCCTACACTAAATTTTAGTAGTAGATATTCATTTATCTCCGAGCAATTCTGCAATTTCATAGTAGCGTAAATGTTTAAGAACTTGCTTCAACAATCAGTCGTTATTCCGCACTAAGGAATGACGTCTTTTCTTTCAAGAATAGGTTTAAATAATTTCAATTACCCAATAAGGAAGTTTTCTGGAATAAAGGAGTGAATATACTTCTTTTTCCATTATTCAAGATTTCTAGTGGAGTGATCAGATGAAGGGTTTAAAATACATTATTCTCACTGTATTAAGGATGGTTGGTAAGTTTGTTAGTTGATGGAGAAGTGGTTATTGTCATTGGAATTATATGTTACATAGCTGTGAGGATAATTTTCGCATTAAAACTTAAATACAAAAAGTCTTTTAAATGGTAGAAAGAATTAATAAGAATGCTGGCTGTAATATACATATTTATGGTTATTTCAGTAACGCTGTTCCCAGTGGTATTAGGTGATAACACGTACGGAATAAATTCTTTTAGGTCTTTAAATTACACTCCTCTTACCTCTATATGGAGAGATATTGAACAAATAGGAACAGCAATTGCATCTTCTGTTATTAGGCTACAAGTAAGTGGCGTGAAAAATTGAAGTTTACCTATTAAGTGTTCATTAATTTGGCTGATTTTTAAAAACCATACAAGTACAATAAGAATCGTTGCTACGATATATAAATGCCCCACAAATTATCTTGCAATTTGTGGGGCATTTTCTATTACCTTCGACATATTGTACTCCACATTTGAACTACTTAGCTAAATACAAGATGTCTTTATGAGAATAGAACCATTGGTAGTTCTATGGAGTAGAAGAACAATCTCCGATAAAGGTCTCAGGTGTTACATCATCCATGAATGTGGTTGAGAATGTGTTGCTTCCGCCATCAGTAGCCATAACGGTCCAGGTTGCGGTTGGTCCTGAGATCATCAGATCGATTTTGACCATGAATGTGGTGTTAGGTGGATACACATTTCCAGCAGCTTTAGCTGTTCCTTCAATAGTAGTTTGGGTACCATTCGTACAGCTGAGGGAGGTACGTCTTCCCATTACAAAGTTTATTGTCGTGCCTTGTCTGCTGAAAGCAACTTGGAAATTATCCACTGCAGGATTACACATTGTTGCAGCTGTGAAACATTCTACAGCTGATATGTTAATTTGTCCCTCTATAGTAGATGGTCCATCACTAGTGGTGATCATGGCTGTAGTGTCAGAATCCTGTGTTCCAATTCTAACTTTACAAGGACATTCTTCACCTGGGCACGAGACCGTGCTATCTTCAGAAGTTGTGGCTTCGACAGCATTTACAATGGTTACTGCTGTAATGGTAACTGCTGTAGGGTCAGTTCCAGCTGGCACCATTGCTGTCGTTGTAAAATTCCCACTAGCATCAGTTGTGGCTGGATTAGGAAGAAACGTGACAATGTCAGGATTACTACTAAAGTTCACCATTGCATTTTCTACTGGATCACCATCACATGTGACCGTTCCAGTAAGCTCTGCTTGGCATTCTATCGCAGTTGGAATTGTAAGCGTAATGTTTGGATTTCTACAAGGTTCTGGTGGACAATCAATTACTGTTGTTTTCGTATCGGAAGCGACTTGTCCTTGAACAGTCGTTGTGGCAGTAATCGTCGCATTTTGTGAATTAGTATCAGGGTCGACCATTACAAGTGCCATGAATGTTCCAAACTCGTCAGTAGTAGTGGGATTCGGATCAAATGATACATTCCCAGAGTTACTGCTCAATATAACTTGAGCGTTAGCGACTAACTCGCCCCCACAACTTACGCATCCGCTAATCATACCACTACAAGATATTTCTTCAGGAACAAATAAGGTAACCATTGGTGTACAAGGTGGTGGCTCTGGGAATGTGATAGAACAAATACATTTACAATCTAGTACGATTGGTGCACCAGAATCTAACGTACCGAATACACAATTCTTATGAATCCTCTCAAACGTAAAGGTCATCATACTTGAAGAGCCTTTGACCATTATGGAAACTAAAGTTCCAGGTGGTAAGTCTTCAAATTTACTACAAATACCTTTTCCCTTTTTCATCTATTCACTTCCTTCATAATAAGTTCATTTATTGTTACTTTATGTCAGATTGTCCTAATGTGACAGTGAATCTTCCACCCATATATTAATTGCGTATCTAGAACTATTGGTAGACAAAAACAGACCCGCAAATCTAGCTTCGATTTGCGGGTCTGTTTCTATTAGGCTCTTTTCTAAAAGATTGTTGTTTTTCAAAGATTTTTCGATAGAGAACGCCATATCATGCAATGTGTGTAAATGCCTTCTATTAAATTAACGATTTCATTGTTTCTCAGAAATGTATTTCTTAGAAGGAGCAGACTCATTTCCGAAAATATCAACGGCTGTTACATAGTAAGAAGAAGTAGATGCATTTTCGTCTGTATAGCTTTTTCGTTCAATACTTGAAATGCTTTCAACTTGCTTATATGATCCGTTTTGATCAGCTTTATAGATACGGTAACCGACTACGTTTTCATCACGAACAGCATGCCATGATAAGAAATTACCACTAGCATTCACGTTTGTTGGAGCATCTGGCACTTCGTTTGGATTCACTTTCTCTTCTTTCTCTTGTACATCTTCTTTAAGAACAGTTGATACAACAAGTCGATCTTCGTGTGTACCTTCCGAACGATTGAATGTTCCTGTACATGTGATGAGATTTAAGCTTCGTGAATCTGTTGGTCCAAAGATTTTCTCAATAGGTGAGTTCTGATAAGGATAGCTTTCTTTTCCAGTTACGACAAAAGTAAGTTTTTCTCCATCTTTGCCCGTTAGAATGATTTCATCGCCTTTTGAGAGTTTGTCTAGATTGAAGAAGATAGCAGGTCCTTCCTTACTATCGACGTGCCCAGCAAGAACAGAGTTTCCTTTTGTACCTGGTTTGAATCCAGGTTCAAACCAACCCACTTCACTAATGTCTTCAGGAACGCCCATTTGTCCATTGTCTAGAATCCCTACGTTCTCAATATTTGCACTTACATCAATGGCTGGGATTTCTACTTTCACAGGATTGATGCCTTCTTGCGTATTTTGAACTTTCTTAGCTTGTTCGATTTTCTCTTTCTGAGAATCTAAAAGAAGAAATTCATCTGACAATACGTCAGGCTTTTCTACCTCCTCCACGTTAACCTCAGAAGTCTGTGCCTCTTTCACTACTTCATTCATCGCTTCCTCGACTTGTTCTGTATTGGCATAATTATTGTTGTAACCTGCGAGTACAAGCCAGATAATCACACCAATAATCAGTAACATGAACTTCTTCATGATCTTCACCTCTTTTAATCTATTCATCTCATTATCTTCATCATAATCATAGTAAGCTAACGAAATTAAAGGGGGAATGGATCACTTTCTATACAATTTTCTTTATTGAAATTTTATAAAAATGGAAGATATTGAAACTAATTATAAATAAGATCGTATTAGATTAGTGGAGTGGATGAAAAGAGTCTACCAAACTGAGGAAGGAGTGTGACGATGTCAGTAGAACCAATTGTGTCAATACGTGACTTAACAAAAGTAATTGGCAAGAAAACGATTATCGATCATTTGTCATTCGATGTTTATCCAGGAGAAGTATTCGGCTTTCTTGGGCCGAATGGGGCGGGTAAGACGACGACAATTCGAATGATGGTCGGTTTAATGGACATGACCGAGGGAGAAGTGTTGATCGACGGGAGTAGTATCAAAACAAATTTCGAGGATGCGATTGTGAAAGTTGGAGCAATTGTAGAGAATCCTGAAATGTACAAATTCCTTACAGGTTATCAAAATCTCGTTCATTATTCTCGAATGATGAAGGGGATAACGAAAGAGCGAATTCAAGAGGTTATTAAACTCGTTGGACTGGAAGGACGCATTAAAGAAAAGGTAAAGGGCTACTCGCTTGGAATGAGACAACGTCTTGGACTTGCACAGGCACTTCTTCATCGACCAAAGCTTCTTATTCTCGATGAACCAACAAATGGTCTGGATCCTGCCGGAATTCGTGAGATCAGACAGTATTTACGTACTCTTGCAAGAGAGGAGAATGTGGCCGTCATCGTTTCCAGTCATTTGCTTTCTGAAATTGAGTTAATGTGCGATCGCATTGGTATTATTCAGAAAGGAAAGATTGTTGATGTGCAGCGAGTGAATGACTTCATTCAAAATGATACAGCTATAATGGTAGCATTTGAAATTGATCCTCTTGAGTCTGCTGTAAAGGCAATAAAAGAGGCATTCCCAACGCATGAAATTGATCCTTCTGATCGAAAGTTGATCATGAAAATGGAGCACGAAATGATACCTGAAGTGACTGCGTTGCTAGTTGAGAAAGGGATTCGGATCTATAGCATTCAGTCTTCAGTCAAGACGTTGGAAGACGTCTTCCTTGAAGTAACAGGGGGTGAACAAGTTGTCTAGTATGATCAATCTTATTCAAAATGAAAACATGAAAATTTATCGTCGAGTGGGTACTTGGGTGATGATTGCCCTTGTTGTTGTAGCTGTATTAACAGCAGGGATTTTCACAAGTTTAAACAGTAGTGATGAATCAGCCGATTGGCGAACAAATGCTCAAAATGCGATACAAGATTCTGAGCAAACGTTAAATGATTCTGAAGGGATGCCTAAAGCATATAAAGATAGCCTGGAGCGCACGATTGCACTAAATGAGTACAGATTAAAAGAGAATATTCCACCTCTCGAGAGAGGGTCTTTATGGAATTTCATGAGTAACTCAACAGAGATTGTAACTTTCATATCCATCTTTACCATTATCATTGGTGCAGGCATTATCGCGAGTGAATACTCTTGGGGTACGATTAAGCTACTCCTCATTCGACCTGCATCACGAACCAAAATATTAGCTTCAAAATTTATTGCAACACTATTGTTTGCACTGCTCTCTCTTGTAGTCCTTTACATATCTTCGTTCCTCATTGGAGGATTGCTTCTCGGGTTTGAATCAATTGATCAACCTTATTTGACTTATTCGAATGGAGAAGTAACAGAAGCAAGTATGGCTTTGCACTTTGTTATAGAATATGCACTTGCAAGTGTTAATCTTCTGATGATGGTGACATTCGCCTTTATGCTGTCGAGCATATTTAGAAGCTCTTCCCTTGCGATTGGACTTGCGATTTTCTTAATGTTTTCAGGAAGTCAGTTAACCTACATTCTGAGCCAATACGACTGGGTGAAATATATCCTGTTTGCTAATACTGATTTGAGTGTCTATTTCGATGGCTCTCCAATTGTAGATAGCATGACGTTAGGATTCTCTGTCGTGATGCTCTTTGTTTACTTAATTGTATTTCTCCTATTATCTTGGCTATTGTTTACGAAGCGAGACGTGGCCGCATAGCGAAAAGTCGATCAGAGATTCTGATCGACTTTTTTCGTTTTCTTACGATAGCGGATATAGAAGAAAAGACTTACTGCAAGAAGAGGTAGGAAGATTGGGGAAAGACCGATCAAGAATACGATTGATTTTGAGCCAAAAGATAATAATCCATTTGCAGTTGTCATGAAAAGCTTTTTCGCTTCGGTAAACGTACTAAATTCATTCTCTGCAAAAGTGGGTACGGTGATTTTCTCTTGTTCGAGTGAGAGAGTAACAGTAGAAAATTCACTTTGATTATCTAAATAGTTAATCTGTCCCTTCAATTGCTCGATTTCTTCCTGTATACGCGATAGATCATTTGAAATGGAAAGAAGATCTTCGGTTTTCGTTGCGTCATCAAGGAATCCCTGAAGTCTCTTCATAACGGCTTCTTTCGCTTTGAGTCTCGAGTTAAGGTCGATGTATTGCTCGGTCACATCAGCTCCAGTAATGGACTTTTGTGATACGCCTTTACCAATCGATTCAGCTTGATCTAGAAATGCATAGAACTGACCTTGTGGAATGCGCACTGTCATAGATCCTAGCACTGACTCCCCTTCGGTATATGTGCTCTCTTCTACAACATAGCCTTTATAAGAAGTAGTGAGCTCGTTTAGTTTATCCGTTGCTTGAGGTAAATCTTCCACAGTTAAGGAAAGATTTGCGTTAAATACAACCTTACGTTCAGCTTGCAAAGGCGAGAGTTGCGAGCTTTCACTGCCTTGCAATTGACTGTCTTCATTAGGTGCTTCTTCTATTTTACTAGCACTATGATCAGACCCTGCCATATCTGCACTTTCTGAAGAATGCTCATCTGTTGAACTACATCCTGTTAATAGTAGAAATATCATACTGAAACAGAGAATCCATCTTCCCATGATTTCGCCCCCCTGGCTTCTTTTCGTATTTAGACGACATTGATTGTAAAAGGGTTACACAAAAAATGGTATGATGAAAGATAACTGAATTCACCAAAAAGGAGTTGCAGGTCTTGGTCACTTTAATCGATAACAGGATGATCAGAGATATTCTAATTACCTTAGCCGTAATGGCTGTTCTCTTTTTTATTAGATTCCTAATTAAACTATGGCTTAAAAGAAGAGATAGGGAAGATCAATATCCGAATGGAATTCGACCAGCCGTTTTGTCTTTTATTAATTGGACAACCGTCTATGCAATCCTTCTCTTTGTGTTATTTTATTTCTCAGATACAAGGTGGATGTTTAGTAAACTGTTTGCAATTGGGAGTGTTGAGATCTCGCTCTTTCTTATATTAATTGCACTGTTTATTATCACACTAGCTAATAGACTATCGAAAATAATCACTTCCTTTCTAATGCCGCCTCTCTATGATCGATACAGCCTTGATACAGGCTTGCAATTTACTTTCAATCGTATCTTTCATTACACATTGATGGTCGTGGCAGTTGTAATTAGTTTAACGACGGTCGGTCTTGATCTTAGTGCATTAACTGTGTTTGCTGGTGTACTTGGAGTGGGTATCGGTTTTGGGATGCAGAATATCGCGAATAATTTTATATCCGGCTTAATTATTTTATTTGAAAGGCCAATAAAAGTAGGCGATCGTGTCATCATCAATGATGTAATTGGCGATGTAGAGAAAATTAATATGCGTGCAACGATCATCAGGACGCTTGATAACGAACGTATCATCATGCCGAACTCCTATTTTATTGAAGAACAGGTTGTGAATCATTCATATGGCGATTCAAGACTAAGGCTAGTCGTTCCAATTGGCGTTGCCTATGGTTCTGATGTCGAACTCGTTCGTACCCTACTCTTGCAAGTTGCAGAGGAAGAGAAGGAACAATCAATGTATGTTCTGAACACACCAAAACCAATTGTTAATTTTCTTGGCTTTGGAGATTCGTCACTTGATTTCCAACTTTTCATTTGGATTTCCACACCGAAAGCAGCAGTTGAAACAAAGAGTAACCTGAACTTCCGCTTGAACCGTATTCTAGAAGACAATGGCGTTGAAATTCCATTCCCTCAACGAGATTTACATGTCCGGAGTCTCGATGACCGTATTATTCAAAAGTTAAAAGACAAGTAATTGTAACTCACATCCTTTTCACATACTTCTTACAAATTTCTTCGTAGATTGTTGTCCATAATAAAGAATGTAAGAAAGACCTACGAAGGGAGATTGAAGGATATGAATAATTGGATGATTGGAACGTTTGCATCGATCGTATTAGCTGGAGGGATTGCGGGAGCGAATGTATATGCTGCAGATGACAGTTCAGCCGAGAGTCAGAAACCAGCTGTGGAGCAAAGTCAGGGTCAAGAAGTTAAAGGTCATCATGGTAAGAGAGGACACTTCAAAGAGAATTCTGAACACCGTGAAGCGATTATGGAAACATACACCAAACAGAATCAACTAATCGATCTACTACTAGATCAAGATGCATCAAGCATTGAGGGAGTTGATGAGCTTCAACAGGAGCTAGCGGATATTAACAGTCAGCTAACGACCCTTCATGAAGAAGCGCAGGCAGCTCGAGATGAGAGAAAAGCGCAAATGCAAGAATCGAAAGACAGCGGAGAACGCCCGCAGTTAACAGATGAAGAGAAAGCAGCCCATGAGGCGGAACGTGCCCAAATGGAAGAAAAGAGAGCAGAGGCATACGAGCTCGTACAAAAGAAAAATGAAGTAATGGATGAGTTAATAAAGAAACTTAGCTAACGAGAGGAAGAGGTAGGGGTGCGCCTATCTCTTTTTTTATGTTGTTTTCGTAGAGTTTATGCTATTAGAGTGGTTTTTCAATCTTATTGAAAGAGTTCTTTCATAGACTTTTGTTGTAAAGAAACCACACATCAAAGTTGATTGGAGCGGAAGGATGCTCGACTCCTGCGGGACTAGCGGGACAGGTGAGACCCCACAGGAGCGTAAGCGACGAGGAGGCTTACCGCCCGCCCCGCGGAAAGCGAGCATCCTGGAGCGGAAATCAACCACTACATTCAAAAATCCTTTTTAATTGAAAGTCCTTGGATAGAGTAGGACATTCTTACGAAGGATTTACGGACTATTCGAGGTAAGATAAACTATGAAAAAAGGTTCTCACATGAGAAACGGAGTTGAATAAGGTGCCTCATATTTTTGTTATAGATGATGAACAGAATATACGTGATATTTTAGAAAAGTACCTTAGAAAGGAAGGCCATGCAGTATCAACGTTCACTGATGGTGCTGAAGTTCTTAAGGCATTAGAAACGATCGAACCGGATTTATTAGTGTTAGATATTATGATGCCGAAAGTAGATGGACTGGAGTTAATGAGACAGCTTAGAAAGCATTCGACTGTACCAGTAATTGTTGTGTCTGCTCGAGACGAAGAGCTTGATCGGATTCTTGGGCTCGAACTCGGTGCTGATGATTATTTAACAAAACCGTTTAGCCCAAGAGAGCTTGTCGTACGAATTAAGAACCTGTTTAAACGTGTAAATGGAACAGGTCAGCAGGCATTATCTGACGGTTGGAAAGTTGGGAACGTTCAGTTGCTTAAACAAAAGCGACAGGTCCTTGTTGAAGATCAAGAATTAGTTCTAACTCCAAAAGAGTACGATGTGCTTTCATATCTTATTCAATATCCAGGTCAACCTTTTACAAGAGAGACGTTAATTGAGGTGTTATGGGGATATCAGTACGCAGGCGACGGAAGAATAATAGATGATCTCGTCAAACGCCTCCGAAAGAAGATGGCAGAAGCTAACTCAGTAGTTAAGATTATAACGGTTTGGGGGTATGGTTATAAACTGGATGAAGAAATTTAATATTGGTACGAAATTATTTCTAAGCTATCTTGTTCTCATAGCCGTTATTCTTCTGATTACAACCGTTTCATTTCGGTACCTTTTTCAAGAGTACCTTATTAGGGAAGCAGGAGATCAACTACAAAAAGAAGGTCTACAAATCAGTGAGATGTTAGAAGATAAACGGTGGAATGGGGAAAGATCTCCGCAAAATTGGCTAGATCGAAGACGAATTGATTTAGCAGGTAACCTAATCTCGTCCCAATTTATCATTTATAACCGCGATGATGATGTTATTTATTCTAACGTGGAGGAAGAAGTTCAAACAGAATATCAAGAAAACAAAGGAAAGTCTTTTGTCATAGAGCAAGTTGCGATTAATCGATCAGGTGAACAAATTGGTAGCGTTGTGCTTTTTACAAAGGTTGAGAGTCTTGTTGGATTTAATCAAATTATTCAGCAATCACAAACCATTAGTTTAATTGCTTCTGCAGCTGTTGCTGTTATTCTCGCAGCCTTCATGCAAAGGGGACTAACAAGACCAATTCGGTTACTCGCTGAGCACATGCGACAGTTCTCGATGAAGAAAAGACAACAACCATTAACACTTCAAACAAATGATGAAATTAATGAGCTGGCTGAGACATTCCAGGGCTTGACTGAGCAATTATATAAATATGATTTAGATCAAAAAGAATTTCTTCAAAATGCGTCACACGAATTAAAGACGCCACTGATGGCCATTCAAGGAAATGCAGAAGGGATGTTGGATGAAGTAATCGTTGGGGAAGATATCGATGCTAGTCTTGAAATCATTGTGAAAGAAACGCAGCGATTAAAGAAAATAGTCCAAGATCTCTCCTATTTAACTCGGCTTGAAACGGTGGAAGAAGCATTTGAGTATGAACAAATCGATGTGAATAAAGTAATCCATGATGCTTTAACATCCGTTAGAGCTCTCGCAGATAAGCGCGATATAACGATTATCGATACTTATGAAAAGTCTTTTTTCGTAACGGTGGATGCTGATAAAATGACGCAAGCATTAATCAATCTACTAGGTAATGCTCTTCGATTTGCTACAACGATGATCGAAGTACATGTCTATCAACAGAAAGAATTTGTTACTATTGAAGTTCAAGACGATGGAGCAGGTTTTGGCGATGTTGCTGATCGTGTTTTCGACCGTTTTTTTACAGGCGATCAAAAAGGCTCAGGAATCGGACTTTCTATTACAAAGACTATAGTAGAAAAGCATGGAGGTAATATTCTTGCATGTGACAGTGACGTAGGGGCAAAGGTTGTCATCTCTCTACCCTACTCTAACTAGTCTTTATGCTGGGTTAATTTCTGAAGAATATCTTTACTTTCTTCTTCACTCAGCAATCCAATTTTTTGACAGAGCTGTGTGTAGCCAGCTAGTTTTTTAAAGCAGGAATCAAGTGGTTTCTTCACAGGGCCCATCCTCCTTTTTCCTTAGGGAAACTTTTTTTAGTACCAACAATATATGCAGGTGGAAGGGTAAAGTGATAGGTTCTAGTCCTGATCATAGAATTTATTTTGTATTCATGCAAAAATATACCTTGTATGAAACATTCCATTGATGTAAGATGAGTGTATCAATATTTAGTGTTATTTTTGGATTAAAACTACTATATATGGGTAAAAGATCATAATAAGCGAATTGAATATGCGGTGTCGTATGACGACTTAATAGGGAATCCGGTCTAATCCGGAGCTGTCCCCGCAACTGTCGTGTGGACGAGGCAAGAAGCCACTGGAGATTTCTCCGGGAAGGCTTGCCGAGGAAGAAGCACAAGCCAGTAGACCTGCCGTGTATTCAAGAACGTTTCTATTCTTCGGGGATTGAGGATGAGAAATGGCAGACGGAATGGGATTTTTCTGCATTCTTAACTTGTCATTTACTCTTAGCTCACTCTTCCGGGGTGAGCTTTTTAATTTGGTTTAAAAGGAGAGAATGATATGAGTACAATCGTAGAATTCACAAAGGAAGATCTGCTGAATGAAGCGAAGACCCTTATTGAAGGATACCCAAAGCTTACGAGTGAAAGCTTTATTGAGAAAACAATGGCGAGTGTGACAGAACAATCAGAGCAAGAGGATATCACAAACATTCTCATACTAAATGCTCTCGAACGGATCACTACAGAAGAACCCGACTGGACTTACGTTGCAGCAGCTTTTCATCTCCAGTCTCTCTACCGTTCTGCACTAACAAACCGCCGTGATTCCAAGGTTTATGGAAAAGGAAGTTTCTACAGACTGTTACAAAAACTAACAGAAGAAGGCATCTACTCAAAGGAGCTTCTTCAGTCTTATTCCCAAAAAGAAATAGATCAGGCAGCATCATTAATCGTTCCTTCAAGAGACCGTCTTTTTACATATATCGGATTGCGAACGCTAGCTGATCGCTATCTTGCAACAGATCATCATAAGAATAGTTACGAACTTCCTCAAGAACGATTTCTTGTTATTGCACTATCACTCATGATGAATGAACCAAAAGACAAACGTGGAGATCTCATCGCGGAAGCTTATTGGGCACTATCTAACTTATATATGACGGTGGCTACGCCAACCCTCTCTAATGCTGGGAAAAGTTATGGTCAGCTTAGTTCATGTTTCATAGATACCGTTGATGATAGTTTGCGAGGAATCTATGACAGCAATACGGATGTAGCAACTGTTTCGAAAAATGGTGGAGGAATTGGTGCTTATCTTGGAAAAATTCGTTCGCGCGGAAGTGATATAAAAGGATTTAAAGGGAATTCGTCAGGCGTCTTGCCATGGATGAAACAGTTGAATAACACTGCCGTAAGCGTTGATCAATTGGGGCAGCGTCAGGGCGCTGTTGCAGTTTATCTTGATGTCTGGCATAAAGACGTTTTCGAATTTCTGGATGCTAAGCTGAATAACGGTGACGAGCGTATGAGAACGCATGATCTTTTCACAGGTCTTTGTATACCTGATGTGTTTATGGAAGCTGTTGAGAAACGTGGAGAATGGCATTTATTTGATCCACATGAAGTACGTCAGGTGATGGGCTTCTCACTTGAAGATGTGTATGACAAGGAGAAGGGGGCAGGAGAGTTTCGCATGAAATATTCGCAGTGCGTGAACCACCCTGAACTTTCAAGGAAAACTGTTCCTGCGATTGAAATTATGAAGCGCGTGATGAAGTCTCAATTGGAAACAGGAACGCCGTATATGTTCTACCGTGATACCGTCAACCGTGCTAATCCAAATAAACACGTTGGGATGATCTATGCGTCAAATCTTTGTACAGAAATTATGCAAAACATGAGTGCCACCACCGTGGAAGAAGAGATTACGAAAGACGGTAAAATTATCATTACGAAAACACCTGGTGACTATGTTGTTTGTAACCTATCAAGCATTAATCTGGGCCGCGCAGTTACAGCGAATGTGCTTGAAAGATTAATACCAATTCAAGTGAGGATGCTAGATAACGTGATTGATATCAATTCGATTGAAGTGCCTCAAGCGCAGTTAACGAATGAGAAATATAGAAGCATCGGTCTCGGTACCTTTGGCTGGCATCACCTGCTTGCGAAAAAAGGAATTGTTTGGGAAAGTCATGAAGCGACAGCCTACGCAGATGAATTGTATGAAATGATTAATTACCTCACCATTAAGGCGAGCAATGAGCTTGCTATAGAGAAAGGAAGTTATTCTCTCTTTGAAGGGTCTGACTGGCAAAGTGGAGAGTACTTTACGCAACGGGGTTATCATAGTGAGAAATGGTGCTCACTTCAGAAGAAGGTTCAAGCGAATGGTGTTAGAAACGCCTATCTTCTAGCAGTTGCACCTAATAGTTCAACGAGTTTAATAGCTGGATCAACAGCATCTATAGATCCGATATTCCAGAAAGAATATTCAGAGGAAAAGAAGAATTATAAAATTCCAGTTACGGCGCCTGACCTTTCCAAAGAAACGACCTGGTTCTATAAATCAGCCTACCACATTGATCAGCTTTGGAGTATTGATCAAAATTCGGCAAGACAGCGTCATGTTGATCAATCAATTTCGTTCAATATCTATGTACAAAGCACGGTTAAGGCAAAAGACTTGTTGAATATTCATATGACAGCATGGAGAAAAGGGTTGAAAACAACGTATTACACAAGAAGTACTTCAGTCGACATTGATGACTGTGAAAGCTGCGCAAGCTAAAGGAGGAAATCGGAATGGCGAGGATACAGAAAAGAAAACTCTATGATGTGTCTGCACCGAATAGTTCAACAGGGATCATTAATGGTGAGAGCTCAAACGTACTAAATTGGGATGATGTTCGTTTTAGCTGGGCATATCCTATGTATAAAAATATGTTGGGGAACTTCTGGACACCATTTGAAATCAATATGTCCAATGATGTGAAGCAATGGGAAGCGTTAAGTGATGATGAACAAGATACGTTCAAAAAAATTATAGGACTTCTTGCTTTCCTAGACTCCATCCAAACGGATTATTCGAGTAAAGTAGCGGATTATTTAACAGATTCAAGTCTTTCTGCGCTCATGCAGGTGCTTTCGTTCCAGGAAGTTGTGCACAACCAGTCGTATAGCTATGTGCTTTCGTCCATCGTCAATAAACATGAGCAGGATCAAATTTTTGAATACTGGAAGCATGATGAAGTGCTATTAGAACGAAACCAATTTATCGCTTCTGGGTATGAAGCATTTGTGCAGAACCCATCACCACAGACCTTTTTTGAATCAATAGTCTATGACATTATTCTTGAAGGACTATTCTTTTACGCTGGTTTTGCATTCTTTTATAACCTTGCTCGGAATCAAAAAATGGTGTCTACATCAACAATGATTAACTACATCAACCGGGATGAGCAGCTTCACGTTACATTGTTTGTTAACATTGTGAAGGAATTATTCAATGAACATCCTGAGCTAGATACAAAAGCAAATCATGATTTCATCACTAACACATTTCGTGAAGCAGCGGAGCTTGAAATAAAGTGGGGGGAATACATCATTGGGAATCGTTTTCCTGGTATTACGATGAGTGAGCTGAGCGATTATATTAAGTTTATGGCCAATACGCGTGTGAACCAGCTCGGAATCGAGCGTCCCTTCGAAGGATACCGAGAAAATCCGATGAGATGGATTAAAGCTTATGCCGATGTGAACGCAGGTAAAAGTGATTTCTTTGAACAGAAGTCCCGTCAGTATACGAAGGTTTCTGATGATAATGGGTTTGATGATTTATAGGGTTGAAAAGGGAGGGATCCACGGATTCCTTCTTTTTGTTTTGCCAAAAATCAGGCACAATCCAGTAGGCGACCAAATAAATTAATAAAGAACTTCATCATATTTGTGAGAAGGGAGAATATTGGTTGCAAAATAATTACAATCATCAACCTCATCAACGTATTACTTTTAATGGTGAATCTATTCCAAGCGGTTGGAATGTTCCACAACAACAGTGGGTTGGTCCAGGTAGTCTACCTCCAGGTTACAATGGAGGAACTTGGCCACAACCATATCCACAGCCTTACCCGCATCAACAGCCATGGCTTGGACCTGGTGGATTGCCGCCTGCGCAGACACATAATCTTTATAGACAATGTCTGAACAACTGCTATCAGAATTATGCACAAAATGATCAAATGTACCAAGCTTGTGTCTATCAATGTATGAGACAATACGGGTATCGTGATGGAGGATGCTATCCCTAACATGCGTTTACAGGAATGGATTGAATCTGAAGATCAAATGCGACTGGAAGAAATGAAAGTACAAGATGCTAATTCTACTGTTCCTATTCATTCGACGCTAACCTGGACTCTTTTAGGAACGCCTACAATCGAACTCTCTCAGTTTTGAGTAATCTTCAAAATTGAATTTGAAAAGGACTCTTTGTTCACTGACAAAGGGTGCTTTTTTATAAGTTGATTAACCTTTCATCTTCATAGCTGCATAATAAATAAAAGTGAGTTTTAAATGTTAGAGGGCAATACAATCCTCCGTTTTTGTGGTAAGATTTTAGAAATTTCATCATTGTTTCTACACGTCATTGAACGTATTCAAATAAGGAGATGTACCATGGGAAAGAAGAGAATTGTAGTAAAGATTGGAAGTAGTTCCTTAACGAACGGCAGGGGAGAAATTGATCTTGCTAAGCTGATCGATCATGTTAACGCACTTGTATTGCTTCGAAAGGAAGGACATGAGGTGTTACTTGTGTCTTCAGGAGCAGTAGCAGCAGGGTTCAAAGAGCTAGGCTATCCTTCAAGACCCGTAACCTTAAAAGGAAAGCAGGCTGCTGCAGCTTTAGGACAAAGTTTATTAATGAAGTCGTATATTGAAGAATTCAATCAGCGAAATATTTCTGTCGCTCAAATTCTATTAACTCGTCCTGATTTCTCAAATCAAGAACGATACAAAAATGCCTTTGATACACTATCTGAATTGCTAGCAAGAGGTGTCATGCCGATTATTAATGAAAACGATACTGTCTCAACTGAAGAATTAAAATTCGGTGACAACGATATGCTGTCAGGTCTTGTTAGTGGGCTTGTTCATGCAGATGAACTGATCATTCTAACGGATGTGAACGGCATCTATGATTCGAATCCTGCAACGAATCCTAACGCAAATAAATACCATTCTCTTACAGAGATTCATGAATATATGATAGAACAAGCTGGAGGTGCTGGGTCAAGCGCCGGAACAGGAGGCATGAAGTCAAAGCTAATCGCAGCGAAGACAGCCTTGAATTTAGGAGTGCGAATCTTTATTGGCTATGAAACAGGTAGTCACAAATTACTTAGAATCCTTTCAGGTGTCGGAGATGGAACGTATATAAGCCGAGAGAAACAAACTTCTTTTCCAATCAAAAAACAATGGATTTCGATGCACTCTCATGTATCAGGTCAACTTTATATTGATGAAGGTGCGGAGAATGCAATTCTATGGAATGGTAGAAGTTTGCTTTACAGTGGAATTCGTCAGGTTGTTGGTCACTTTAGTGAAGGCGACGTTGTTGAGGTATACGGCAAGAATGGAAAGCTAGGAAAAGGACAGGTTCGCTATTCATCTGCTTTCTTAGAAAAAGTCATTCAAGATCATGAAAAGGAAAACCAAATGGCTGAAGTGATTCACAGAGATTATTGGGTGGCGGAAGCGTTGAAGTAATAACGGATCTGAAAAATGGGATGTACCTGAACAGGTTATACGAATCATAAGTAGTGGCAGATAGGTAAGGTAGTCAAAAGCCCTCTTTCTTCAATAGTAAAGAAGGAGGGCTTCTTTTACTTTTGGGTATGTTAATGAATAGTGTTGATTTTTGGCTCATTCGAGAAATCAACAATATGAGCTAACATAGCCTTACTTTTAGGAGAGTGATTTCTGCATAAGTTCTTTATAAGTTGCCACTTTCTTCGTTAACATTTCATCTGTTGTAAGAAGGATGTCAATCTGATCCCGAATGTACTGCTGATGATCTTCAATCAGCCTGAAGCGTGCACTTGCGGTATGCTCTCCTTCAAGAAACAACCGAGTGTATTCTTTAATTTGCGATACAGGCATTTGGGTTTCTCGTAATTTCTTAACAAACTTCAGCCATTGAACATGCTGTTCGTCAAATTGTCTTATACCACTTTCATTTCGGATGGGATCAATAATCCCTTCTTTTTCATAATAACGAAGGGTATGTGCACTAATATCAACCACTTTGGCAATCTCACTTATTGTGTACATGCAATCGACCTCACTTGTATTGGTTATTAGTTGACTTAGAGTGCACTCAAACGTCTACAATAAGATCGTAGCATATATTATTAATTTGTGGAGGGATTGTCATGAAGTACACGGTTATTACAGGAGCAAGTTCAGGTATTGGATATGAATCAGCACTTAAGTTTGCCGAAAGAGGGAAGAATCTTGTCATCGCTGCACGTCGAACAGCTAAATTACAAGAATTGAAAAACGAAGTACAAAAGATTAATGCGGATCTTGATGTGATTATTCGTGAAGCGGACTTATCTTTGAATGACAATGTATATGCGTTCTATGAAAGTCTTGAGAATATTGAGATTGAAACATTCATTAATAATGCTGGATTTGGTAATTTTGATCCAATTAGCGAACAAAAGCTTCCTAAAATCGAAACAATGCTTCGCTTAAATAATGAGGCACTAACGATCCTTTCATCTCTATATGTTCGTGATTATGCAAATGTTGAAGGAACACAATTGATCAATGTATCGTCTGGTGGAGGCTATACGATTGTAGCGGGTGCGGTGACGTACTGTGCGACGAAGTTCTTTGTTAGTGCCTTCACAGAAGGCTTGGCTCAGGAACTTAAAGGACAAGATGCGAAGATGCAAGCGAAAGTATTGGCACCTGCTGCAACAGAAACAGAATTTGCGAATCGCGCAATGGATATCAATAACTTCGAATATGAAGGAACTGTTCCAAAGTTCCATACAGCTAAAGAAATGGCAGACTTTATGCTAGATCTTTACGATAGCAATAAAGTCGTTGGAATTGTTGATGGAGAAACATATGATTTCGAGTTGAAAGACCCGATCTATCCTTATGCTGCAAGAAATCGATAATAAGTAGTGAGAGAAGCCCTGTCAGGTGAATGACAGGGCTTCTCTTTATGTGAGCTGTCTATCAAATTGATTAAGCAGATCAGATAGTGCAGGTCTCTCATTGCCATCCCGACCAATCACATGAGTAGCTGTAACTAACGAATTTAGGACGGCTTCTTCAGTTGCTTCTCCAACTGCACGAAAAGCTGTATCAATTTCCTCTTCGTTAATCGTTTCCATGAAAATGCCAGCTGTGGACTGATGAGGAATCTTGTTAGCTGTTGAGAAACCAAGAATGACCTCCCCGCTACCTGTTGTCATAATCGACCCCGTTCGAGCTAAGCCTGTGGATGCTCTTTTGATAATTCTGTGAAGCTGGCGTTCTGAGACGGGCAGGTCTGTCGCAACTATAATCATCACAGATCCTTTATCTTTCTCTTCCCATGATTGAACTAGAGCATCCTTAAGATCCTTGCCAACTGCTTTCCCATTCACGCGAAGGTCACGCAGAATTCCAAAGTTCGTTACAACTAATACGCCGATTGTATATGTACTATTTTTCAGTTCCATTATTCTCGATGATGTGCCAATTCCCCCTTTTAGCGAATAACAAAGCATCCCTGTTCCAGCACCGACTGAGCCTTCTTCGATTGTGGAAGTGGCACTTGCGATCGCATGATGAACATGTTCCTGACGAACGTTTCGTGCCCTGATATCATTTAGAAACATGTCATTGCATTCTCCGATAATTGGATTCACAGTTCCTGTCGTTCTTCCGATTTCGGGGTTGTGCTCGAGCATATAGTCAATGACCGCATCTGCAGCAGTTCCGATGCTTAACGTGTTCGTCAAAATAATCGGTGTTTCAATCGTTCCAAGTTCATTGAGCTGAATGGTTCCCATCGTCTTCCCAAAGCCATTTAGAACATAGCTAGATGCGATGAGCTTTTGCTGAAATAAGTTTCCTTGATGCGGAAGAATGGCTGTTACACCTGTTTGGATGTCACCTTTACTTAATGTTGTATGACCTACCGTCACACCTTCTACATCCGAGATTGCATTCCTCGACCCAGGTTCCAACTCACCAATCTCAATCCCAAAATCTCTTAACCTTTTTTGTTTCATGCAAATCGCCCCTTTCTACTATTATCTTACTATTCTTTTCCCTTTTCTAAAGTCTCTTTTCGTAGACATTGTTGCCTTTTGATAAGTGGTGAATTTCCGCTTCTGGATGATCGCTTTCCGCGGGGCGGGCCGTGAGCCTCCTTCCGCTCCAATTAGCGAAGTGTGGTTTTGAATCAATTATTGAAAATCCACAGGTAGTGATTGGAACGGGAATTTCGCTATAGCAACAATGTCTACAAAAAGATCCTTTCCAAACACGTCTAAAGGAACAAAGCTACTAACGAATGAGAACTGAAAAATATGGTATAATTGAGAGGACATAGAGTGCTAGTAACGTAAGATTTTGTTAAAGATTAAAGTAGAAAAGAGTGAAATGATATGGGGCGTAAATGGAATAATATTAAAGAAAAGAAAGCATCCAAGGATGCGAATACAAGTCGGATCTATGCGAAATTCGGACGCGAGATTTACGTAGCTGCAAAACAGGGAGAGCCAGACCCAGTTGCTAACCAGGCACTACGATTGGTACTTGAACGAGCGAAAACATACAACGTACCAAAAGCTATTATTGACCGTGCAATTGAAAAAGCAAAAGGTGGAGCGGATGAGAACTATGACACGCTTCGTTATGAAGGATTTGGTCCAAGCGGATCGATGGTCATCGTTGACACGCTAACGAACAATGTGAACCGTACGGCATCTGATGTACGTTCAACATTTGGCAAAAACGGGGGCAACATGGGTGTGAACGGTTCAGTTGCCTACATGTTTGATGCTACGGCTGTTTTTGGTATTGAAGGAAAATCTGCTGACGAAGTACTTGAGCTCTTAATGGAAGCGGATCTTGATGTACGCGACATTATGGAAGAAGACGATGTTGTCATTGTCTATGCTGAACCGGACCAATTCCACGCTGTTCAAGAGGCATTCAAGAACGCAGGCATCACAGAATTCACGATCGCAGAACTAACAATGCTTGCACAAAATGATGTTGAGCTATCAAATGAAGATCAGGAGCAGTTCTTAAAAATGATTGATGCTCTTGAGGAGTTAGAAGATGTTCAACAGGTATATCACAATGTTGACTTAGGTGATGAGGAATAGAAGTAGAGATCTGATTTAAGATAAGTAGTTCATCTTTGAAAGGCAAAATATTAAAAGACAGTAGAAGAAGCCATCCAAATTATTAAGTGATTTGGATGGCTTTTTTTATATGTTATTTTGATCGTTATTAAACTAAATACTTAATTTGAACATAACTTTTAAGATAAAAGGCTTTTTTCATTGGCCTAGTTGCTCTTAGAGTAGTGGTTAATTTCCGCTACAGGTGCCAAAAACAGGTTAGAAAATTTTAACCTGTTTTATTACTAACCTATCCCTAGTTAAAACTTCTACAAATAAACTATTGTAGATAAGAAGGAGACGATCTTTTTTTGAAGAAAGGGACTCTATACTTAGTGTAGGAGTAACCTACTAGTTGAGACGCAAAGAAAGACTAGAGATAACAACAATTAATAGGAGGGGTTACTAATGGACTTTACCTTTGTTCCTCTAACAATAGATGATGCAAGAGAAATCAAGAACTGGGATTATAATGGAGAATTCGACTCTCTATACATGACACCTTATTTTACATCGTTTGAGGAAGGTGGAGTTTTAATTGGACCTGGGGAATGTGATGGGTTTGTTGCGCTAGTAAATAATCATGTTTCGGGATTATTTGAATTCACTTTATGCGAAGAGGAGATGGAAATTGGACTTGCATTACCACCAAGTCTCGTAGGGAAAGGGATTGGAGCGGATTTCGTTAATCAAGGAATTCAATTTGGTCTAGAACACTACGAAACTAAAGTGAATGTGATTAAATTGGAAGTAGAAACCACAAACGTTGCTGCAATCCGTGTCTATGAGAAAGCAGGATTTAGAAGGATAAAGCAAACTGGTAATGAAATAGAAATGAGAAGAAATGTGTAGCATTAGTGAAGGAGGATCGTCATGAATAAAATAAAGTATCCGTTTTTAAATCAAGGAGCAACAATTGGAGTAACTGCACCATCATCTGGTGCTCCTACTGAATTACATAAACTTTTAACCACTGCACGTGATCGCTTAGAATCAAAGTCATACGAAGTACTTTTTGGAGATACTAGTTGGACGCAAGACAAAGCAAAGTCTGCATCTGCCAAAATACGTGCTGCTGAGTTTAATAAAATGATGTCAGATGAACAGATACAGCTCATTATCCCACCCTGGGGCGGTGAACTACTGATTGAAGCGCTTGAATATATTGACTTCGATCACATGAAAACGAAGTGGGTATTAGGTTATTCGGATGTTAGTCTTCTATTATTGGCGATTACGTTAAACACTGGAATAGCTACTGCTCATGGCACAAACTTAGTCGATCTTAGAGGCGAATATTCAGATGATACGACTGACATGTGGGAATCTGTACTATCCACTGAAGCTGGTGGATCTGTCATCCAATATTCATCAGAGAAATACCAAAAAGAATGGCAGTTTGATAGCCCTACAGCTTGTGTTTTCGATCTAACGGAGCAAACAGAGTGGAAATCAGTTTCAAGCAAGAATGCAAAAGTGCAGGGTCGAATACTTGGAGGATGTATTGATGTAGTTAGACATTTAATAGGTACTCCATTTGGTAATGTAACTCATTTCAGAGAGCACTTTATTACTAATGAGCCGATTGTCTGGTATTTCGAAAACTGCGGTATGTCGACAACGGATTTACGAAGAACGTTAGTGCATATGAAATTAGCAGGCTGGTTTACCAATTGCGCAGGAATTCTCTTTGGAAGAAGTCCCGCGAATACACCTGTTGGAAACTATGAGATTGAGGACGTTTATAACGATTTGTATGAAGAAATACAAGTTCCAATTCTTTATGATATTGATTGTGGACACGTTCCACCGCAGAACACGTTTATAAATGGAAGTTATGCTGAAGTAGAATTGACTAATGGTAAAGGAACAGTTGTGCAGCATTTTATTTAATCGATAACCGTTAAATTAATAAGATACTGCCGCTCTTATTTAGGCTGTTTTGGTAGATATTGTTGCTTTCAAAAGATTTTTCTATATAGAACCCCACTTAGCTGATTGAAGCGGAAGGTGCTCACCGCCCGCCCCGCGGAAAGCGAGCACCTGCAGCGGAAATCAACCACTTAGACACCTGGAGTTAACCCTGATGAAGGGGAAACTCCCATTTTTTGTTTTTAGAGCTTGTAGCGGTCTAAAAGTGAGATCCTTGTTCATGAAGTTTCACCTTTATAATGAAACTTTTTTGTCGTTCTGTCGTAGAACATACTAGAAGGAATACAATGTGGAATAGAATCAAAGTAAGGAGGAAGATAACCATGACAAATATTGCATTTGGGATATTTCTATTGTTAGCGAATGGGCTTGTGCAGTACAGTTGGTTCGTTGATCCAAACAATGGTGTTGCGATTGATTTCAAGTCTAAGCGTTCATATGTGATAACAACCATCTTACTTTCACTCTTTACAATTTATTTACTAGTTACAGGCATATCGTCTACTTTTTATTAATGTAAAACCGGAGTTAGTTGAAGTGAATAAGAACAGTCATTTGTATGATAGAGGGCTTTTCCTGAATGGAAGAGTTCTTTTTTTATGCAACTAAAGATTGCAGTAGATTAATTGCTTTGAAATAATTGGAATTGAGTGAAAATAAATCACGTGTAGGTAGGGAGAATGAAAATGGACTATAAGTTGGAGGTTTTACTTGAGCAAGATAATAAGTTCTCATTGTTTATGACGAATCAAATAAAAGAGTTTAACAATGACCGTTCTTTTCATCATAAAGAATCAAGGAAAAAAGGCTATGTCGTACCAATTAACCTGATTGTTTCTGATGAAAATGACCAATGGATTGGTGGCATAACAGCTGAACTATATTGGAATTGGGTTGAAATAGACGTTCTCTGGTTAAATGATCAAATTAGAGGAATGGGAATCGGAACAGAGTTGCTTAAGAGAGTAGAAATGATAGGAGCAGAAAAGGGAGCGAAAAATGCGCTGTTAACAACATTTGAATTTCAAGCGCGGAACTTTTACGAGTTGAATGGATATAGAGTTGTTGGTGAAATAAAGGATTATCCTCCAGGAAGTAGTTATTATACGATGGTTAAATCGCTCGAAAGCTAGTATGAAATGTACTAGAAAATTTATTTTGAGGAGGCTCCTCAGTGCGGTTATTTCATGTAAGCGAAGAAGATCAGATTGCAGTCTTTCAACCACGAAAACCAACGCGAATGGACATGGATCAAACAAAGAAATTTGTGTGGGCAATTGATGACAAAACACTGCCGAATTTCTTAACGCCCAGGAACTGTCCCCGGGTTTGTTTTCATGTTGGGCCGAACACTTCTGAAAGTGATAAGGGAACCTTTTTATCATCAAAAACCTGTTCACATGTGATTGTCATAGAGTACAAATGGTTTGAAACAATGAAAAACACAAAATTGTATTTGTACGAATTTAATCCAGAGCAGTTCACACTTCAAGATGAAAATGCGGGTTACTACATAAGTGAAACAACCCAAAATCCAATTGGGAAATTCGAAGTGGTTGATCTATTCCAAGAATTATTTTCACGAAACGTTGAATTACGTGTTGTGAATAACTTGTGGGATATTGGTGATAAGATTCAACGAACGACATTTAAGTGGTCAATGTGTAGAATGGGATACGCCAAGGAAAGGTAGATCTATAAAACAAGTGTTGATTCGTTAACCTCAAAAAATTTAATTATTTAAGAGAACTCAGCCTATCACGCTAAGTGGAGGGCTGAGCTTTTTGTTGTTCTAGTAATCAGTAATAATCTCATATTTCAGTTCAATTGAAGAGGTCGAAATGACATAATAGAACGCACCGTTTTGAAGAATGAGAGTGCGGTTTAAAAACTGTCGAAAAATGTCTTGCTTTTGTTTTACTTATTTGTATAATAAAAGTATAGAAATTTCAGAAAATTAAAACGAAAGACTAAGGGGAGAATGAGGTATGGAAGAGTTTGTGTCTGGTGTGATTGATGCTTGGAATGGAATTCTTTGGGGATATGTTCTAATCGCTGGCCTACTCGGAATTGGGATTTACTTTACGATTGCTTCACGATTTGTGCAGTTTCGGTACATTGGAGAAATGGTAAGAGTACTTGGAGAAAAACCAGAATTTAAAGATGGTTCGAAGAATATATCACCATTTAAATCGTTCTGCGTTGGCGCAGCTACTCGCATAGGAACTGGTAACTTAGCGGGTGTAGCAGTAGCGATCACGCTTGGTGGTCCAGGTGCAATCTTCTGGATGTGGATCGTAGCCTTGTTAGGTGGTGCGACAGCATTTATTGAAAGTACGTTAGCTCAAGTTTACAAAATTAAAGATTCCAAAGCATTCCGTGGTGGACCTGCCTATTACATAGAAAAAGGTCTCAAGAAAAGATGGTTAGGAATTATCTTCGCCGTACTCATAGCCATAACGTTCGGACTCATATTTAATTCAGTTCAAAGTAACACCATTGCATTAGCATTTGAAAACGCGTTTGGTATGAATCGCCTGGTTGTTGGATTAATCATAACGGCAGTTACAGGCATAGTTATCTTCGGTGGCGTCCACCGTATTGCAAACTTATCAAGTGTCATCGTTCCTGTGATGGCTGTTCTTTATCTAACGATCGCAACTGTAGTTATGTTTATGAATATTACAGAATTACCCTCTGTTATTGCATTGATCGTTCAAAGTGCATTTGGATTTGAACAAGCGGTTGGTGGTGCGATTGGTGCAGCCATCATGAACGGAGTAAAACGAGGATTATTTTCTAATGAAGCTGGTATGGGTAGTGCGCCAAATGCAGCAGCTACTGCAACGACTTCACACCCTGCAAAGCAAGGCCTTATTCAGTCACTAGGTGTATTTGTGGATACCATTCTTGTGTGTTCTGCTACAGCATTTATCATCTTGCTTGCTCCTCAATTCAGAACAGGAGAAGTATCTGGTATCGAGTTGCTTCAGAATTCTCTTGATTCACACATTGGTGGATGGGCAGCAGTCTTTATCTCAGTAGCAATCTTCCTATTCGCATTTAGCTCGATCATCGGTTCTTACTACTATGGAGAAACGAACATTGAATTTATTAAAGAAAGCAAGAAAGCGATTCTAGGTTACCGTGTTGCTACGATGGCCTTCGTCTTGATCGGTTCTGTATCCAGTCTAAGTCTTGTATGGAAAATGGCAGATTTATTCATGGCGCTTATGACAGTGATTAACCTAATAGCGATCGGAATGCTAGCGAAGGTTGCAATGAAGGTGTTAAAGGATTATGAAATGCAGCGTAAGGCAGGAAAGAATCCTGTATTCGACCCTACGGCTCTTGGAATTGAAGGAACAGAAGCGTGGGAAGAAAAGCGTGAAGAGAAGAAAGTAGCAGGGTGATCGCTTCTATATCGATATTTCGAAAGAGCCTGTAGTCCAGGCTCTTTTTCGTGTTCTTCAACACAGTTTAGTTTTTTCACAAAATAAAAAAGCAATGGAAGGCAGAGCCCTCTATTGCTTTCGGCTAGTTCGTATTAAAATAATCATTAATCATCCGTTTGTGACTGCCTACCATATTTTCAGGTAGTTCATTGTAGGAGAAAAAGTCACACGATAAACTCTCATCTGGATTTAACTTAATCGAACCTGAATATTCTTTCACGTAATAAGCAGTTGTAACAGAGTAGAATTCATCTCCATTGTCAGCTTTAGTGAAAAATGATTCTCCTGAGTATAGTTTGAACAGAGTCATGTTTTCAACAGATAAGCCGGTTTCTTCAAACGTCTCTCTTTTAGCTGTTTCTTCTGTTGATTCACCTGGCTCCATTAATCCACCAGGCAATCCCCATCTCTTACTACGTTCATTCCGTAACTGTAGGAGGACCTCATTCTTACTGTTAACAATTAATGTTACGGCACCAACAAGAATAAGCGGGCGATGCCCAACTAATTCACGTAACTCTTTTACATAGTTCATTGCATTCCTCCTTGAACCTATTATAAAGGAAGATCTCTTTTTGAGAACAGGATGATGCTAAGTGCGTAAAGTAAGGTTCCAAGAATGAATAGAAACGTGACAGAAGGCCAAATCTCGACAGTACCCCTCGCAATCTCAACTGGTCTAAACGTAGCGAAGATAGAAAGGTTTACCATCCAATCGAGCTTGTCACTCATTTTCCCTATCAGATCCATCCCATAGAATAGGATCGTTAATAATCCAGAAATTCCAAGTGCTTGCCGTTCATCATTTAATAATGAAGAGAAGAGAAAAGAGTAGGCAGAGATAGCATAGAATAATAGAACTCCCACCAGATTCACTTTAAGGAAACTCATAGCCTCAAACGGTTTATTGTCGATTAATAGTTCGGTTCCGATTACACCTGTAAGCATTGTGGTTAAACCAATAATGAGAAGACCTGTTAGAAGAACGAGACTTTGAGTGAAGGCAATCTTCTTTCTGGAATTTGGTGTAGCTAGTATATAGGCCATCGAACCACGATCAATCAGTCGTGCCATGAGTTGAGATGAAGTCATTAATGAGAAAATCGAAAGAATGACAATATACAATAAGCCGTAGTATTCTCCAGCAATAAAGTCGCTAACGTGCTGAAAGCCACCTTCCATACCAAATGCAGCTAGGAAACTCTCAGGCATAGATTCCATTAAATCATTAAGTCCCGGAGCATCTGCAATAGACGGATAGATACCAATAATGAGAAGTAAATAAAGGGCAGATCCAATCGCGTAGCTTGAGATTGATTTAGCATGAACCTTTAACATTTTGGCATATAACGTCAAGTTCATATGCTCGCCTCCCTGTCATAGTAATTCAGAAAGACTTCTTCAAGGTGCTGTTCATGTATATCAATGTTACGGATCTCATATTCAGCGAGTGTTGAAATAAATTGATTATAATCCCCTTGTACAGCAATTTCAGCTCGGTTATCGCTGATAGATACCACATCAAGGTAATGTCTTACTTGCTCAGCTTCTTCAGCAGAACTAAAGGTAACTTCAAACAGCCTTCTCTGCTTCTGTTGAAGAGCATGTATATCTTCAACAACAACAATTTTGCCATCTTTAATAATCGCAGCTCGATCACAGGTTCGTTCTATTTCTGCGAAACTATGGGATGACATGAGAAAAGTAGTGCCTTTTGCTTTTAACTCGCTAACCAAATCAATAAAGATGCGTTGCATAAGAGGATCAAGACCTGAAGTTGGTTCGTCGAGAATAATAACTTCAGGTTGGTGCATAAATGCAGCAACGATTCCTACTTTCTGTTTCATTCCTTTCGACATTTTTCGAATAGGTGTTTTGACATCGAATTGCAGTCGTTGAATCAATTCATCACGGTAGTTCGTTTGCTTAAGACCACGCATGCCACCAATTAGTTTAAGAAATTCCATTCCATCCATTCCATCAAGAAAAGCAATTTCGCCTGGAAGATACCCAACTCTTTTCTGTATTTTTGCCGCATCTTTCCAAGTATCCAAGCCAAAGATCGAAGCCGATCCGCTTGATGGTTTCATAAACCCCATTAAATGACGGATTGTCGTAGACTTGCCAGCTCCATTCGGTCCAAGGAATCCAAAAACCTCCCCTTGTGGGATAGAAAAGTGAACATCAAATATCCCTTTTCCATTAGAGAACTCTTTCGTCAGCCCATTTAATTCAATCATAAGGTCCCCCTTGAACTAATTTTTGAACTATTATTATACTTATATTTCACTTTAATAATAAATGACAAATAGGTTCGATACAATATAAAATGAACTTATAAATAAAAATAGTTCAGTAAATTGTTAAGGTTGTGATAATGTGAATGGGTTTGAATTACGTAAGCAAAAGAAACGGAAAGAAATTATAGCATCAGCTTTTACGCTTTTTAACCAAGAAGGTGTTAAGGCAGTGAAGGTAAGCGATATTGCAAAGGACGCATCGGTTTCTCAAGTAACGATCTACAATCATTTCAATAGTAAAGAAGAACTTGTACGAGAAGTGATTAAGGATTACATGAATACTCAATTCACATTGTTTATGAATTTACTTCAAGAAGAGAAGAGTTTCTCTGAAGTTATTGAGATGATTATCCTTGAGAAGAACCAAGCTGTTCAACAGATTAATCCTTCACTTTTAGAAGAAATGTTATCCACTGACGAGAAGTTGAAAGGGTACGTTGATCACTTCTATCAAACGAAGACACTCCCACTGTTTATTCAACTTCTGCAAAGGGCTCAGGAACGTGGAGAAGTGAATCCTTCCCTTTCGATGGAAGCTGTTATATTTTATCTCAATGCGATGAAAGCTGAAGCACAACGTGTGCCAGTAGAAGAGTGGTCCAAGCGAGAAAAGTTCCTTCAAGATGTTCTACACCTTTTTTTCTATGGTTTAAATGGGAAGCCTGACAGTCATAATTCTGAATAAGTGTTCATAAACTAAATGTGTGTAAATTTTCACAAAATTTTAACAGTTTGTAACGTTATCTTACCTATTCCTGTTGTATAATGAAGTCATCCAGAGGGAAAGTTGGTGAATTCTGTTGAAGAAACTAAAGAAATTGACTTTTAAGCAGCTAGTCGATCAAAATAGAGCAGAACTTCTAAAGAATGAAAAAGAACTTGCTGAGATTGAGAAGCGAATTGATAATAAACACGTATAGTAGTTGAAAAAGCAGCCTGTAGGCTGCTTTTTTGTATATAGAAGCAAAGAAATCCTGTGCTAAACTAACGATAAGGAGGCGACCTAGTTGTGAAATTACTTAGCGTAAATGTAGGCAAGCCGATTGAAACGGATTACAAAGGAAAGAACATTGAAACAGGAATTTACAAACAGTCAGTATGCGAAAAGGTTTATGTATCTCGTGAACAAGTAGAAGGTGATGGTCAGGCGGATCTTGTTCATCATGGAGGTTCAGAAAAAGCAATTTGTGTCTATCCTATCGAGCATTATTCCTACTGGGAAGAGAAGTTGCAACGTCAATTGAAGCCTGGTGCGTTTGGTGAGAATTTCACCATGTCTGGTTTAGATGAGAAGGAAGCACTTATTGGGGATATATACAAAATAGGTGAAACGAGAGTTCAGGTGAGTCTCCCAAGGCAGCCCTGTTTCAAGCTCTCGAAGAAGTTTGAGGTCAACAATATGCATCTTTTTGTAATGGAAAATGGATATAGTGGCTATTACCTTCGTGTATTGGAAGAAGGCTATGTTAAGGAAGGTGATGACATAACGGTTGAACATCGACCAACACATGGTGTAACTGTGGCCCTAATCAATCGATTAACGTATCATGACAAAAAAGATCGAGTAGGCCTTGAACAGGCTATGCTTGCGAAAGAACTGTCTGAGAGTTGGTATAATAAGTTAAGAAAACAGTTAAGCGCGCTATAAGAGCGCGCTTTTACTTTTTGGCCATGCGATAATAGAAAATGATCAAGATGATAATCGTAACGATAGTGAAACTATATTTAACGACTTGCATAAGCTCCATGGCTTTCTCCTCACGAGAAAAGCTGGAACCAAATGGATCCAGCTTCTCTAAATGTTAGACTACTTTTTCTTTTAATGCTTTACCTGGCTTAAAGGCAGGTGTCTTAGAAGCCTGAATCAGAATTTCTTCACCTGTTTGTGGGTTACGTCCTTTACGAGCTGAACGTTCTCTTACCTCAAAGTTACCGAAGCCTACTAGTTGAACCTTTTCACCTTTTGCAAGTGCCTCAGCAATCGTATCCATTAGTGTGTCTACCACTCTTGCAGTATCTTTTTTTGATAATTCTGCTCTTTCTGCAACAGTCGTCAATAGTTCTGCTTTATTCATCTCATTCATCCTTTCTAATTTTGCTAGTTTCACTTCTATAGCTCCATTTTCACCAGCCTATCGCGTTTTTATACATCTCATTCATGATTTAATGGCATAAAAAAAGAGATTCTTAAGCGAATCTCTGGCTCGTTTGTTAACTTAGTAGTTAGAAAGTTGTTTGTACTCTTTTTCGAGGTCAGTCAGCGTGCAGTGGTAAAGGTGTTGATCTGCTGTAGAGTAAGCTCCTGCTTCAATAAGTTTAGAGATGTAATAGTGACGTCGTTGTTCAAGAGCTTTTCTGAGCTGATTTACTTCCATGAGCACAACCTCCTTATCAATTTTTTATTCCCAGTATGTCCTGAGATCATGTGTTTTAATCGCAATCTGATGTGACAGTATTGACAATTTTTATTCGTGTAATCATGAACGACTGTCGCTTACTACATACATAAAGGATGTTACGCAATGAATAAGAAACAAATCGTACAAGCCATTGAGGCGATTCAATGGGATTATGAAGATGCTCTTGTACCTGAATCTATTCACTATATTCAAAAAGATGACGTTGTGATGATAAAAAATGAAAAATCAACGAGTATCTATGCAAATAAAGTTGTTCGTTTCGATAAGAGCTTTGAAGAAATAGAGGAAGTGTTTGCTTTTTTTGGAGAATCCCCATTTTCATGGTGGGTTCGTAAAGAGAATCATCGTGAACTTGAGGATGAGCTAATGAAACGTGAGCTGTATCATTTTGATACTTATGTTGGATTAGCTAAGGTACTTCATAAGAAAGAGAATGAGGTCGATACACAACATAGTTATAAAGAAGTAACGGGAAAAGAAGAAGTCTCTCAGCATGTACAAGTAGCGAGCTCTATTTGGAATTATGATAGAAGGACAGAGGAGGCTGCCTTCAGTGAAAGAGTGAAGTATATAGAGATACCTGATCGACGAGGAGGATATATGATTGTAGTAGACAACGAGTTACCGATTGCCTATTCCAATTATCGTTATAGTCATGATGATCGTGTTCTCTACTTGAATGGTGCTGGTGTAATCCCACGTTATAGAGGAAAAGGGATTTATCGTGAGATGGTAGCAAGAAGATTAAATGAAGCGATTAGTAGAGGCTGTCAGATTGCAGTGACTCAGGCAAAAAAGGATACATCTGAGCCCATTCTTAGAAAAGTAGGTTTTCAAGAGTATGCTACTTACAAACAGTATGTACCTAACCAATAGTCCAATTAGATTCGTAAAAGCTGCGAAATCAAAGCAAATGTTTCTAGAACACCCGTTTCACGCAAGTAGAGGATAGAACGACGCCTTCCTTTTTAACTAGTAAAATAGGATGAGTCCCGTGAAGAAATTAAATGGGAAAATAGACCATTAAGGACTGGACAGACTAACCTTTTTTATCAGATAATTCTGGTAAAGGAAAGGGAGGCGCTGATTATTAGTGAAGTAAAATTAATACCATTCGTCGTTAATTCTGTCGTAAACCAAGCTGATGCTATTCCAGATGGTGTTGAGATGATTCAAGCTCCAGCAGTTTGGGATGCATCCCAAAAAGGAAAAGGTCGAGTTATTGCAATTGTCGATACAGGCTGTCAGATTGACCACCCTGAACTTCAATCTCGTATCATTGATGGTAGAAATTTCACTAAAGATTTTGGAGGAGACAAAGACCAGTACGATGATAACAACGGTCATGGAACACACGTTGCTGGAACGATTGCTGGTGTGGGAGGAGAAAACGGTGTGGTTGGTGTAGCACCTGATTCCAAGCTTCTAATCGTGAAAGTTCTTAACGAAGCAGGTAGCGGATCTTATCAATCCATTATCGAAGGCATTCGCTATGCAACTGATTGGAAAGGTCCAGATGGTGAGCGTGTCAATGTCATTTCAATGTCACTTGGTGGTCCATCCGATTTGCCCGAGCTTCATGAAGCTATTAAGGACGCAATTAACCAAAATATTTCTGTTGTTTGTGCAGCTGGGAATGAAGGCGATGCAAGAGAAGATACGCCAGAATTTGCATATCCAGGTGCATATAATGAAGTGATCGAAGTAGGGGCTGCGTCATTTCAAAGGACGCTTGCACCATTTTCTAATACGAATAACGAAATTGATTTAGTTGCACCAGGAGTTAATATCTTATCTACTTATCCTGGTGGTAAATATGCTGTACTGTCTGGAACGTCAATGGCTACACCGCATGTTTCAGGTGCATTAGCGCTTATTATGAACATATCAGAAAAAGAGTTCGAGCGTTCGTTAAGTGAAGCTGAAATTTATGCACAGTTAATTAGAAGGACTATTCCGATGGGATGTACGAAGCAAGCTGAAGGTAATGGACTGCTTGCATTAGGATTAGTGAAGCAGCTGGAATCACTGTTTAGTATCTATACGACAGCTTGGAATGAACAAGATGTGAAGAACGAAGAACTAACTAAATCGAATAAATAAAAAGAAGACCTTTTCGTGATGCGAAAAGGTCTTCTTTCTATTAGAACACTTAGAGTGGAAGAACATAGAACAGAACACAAAAGAAATGAGCTAATGTGCCTGCTACAACAAATAAATGCCATACAGCATGGTGAAATTTAAAAGCTCTCCAAACATAGAAGATCGCACCGATAGTATAGAGTAGCCCTCCAACGATAAGAAGCATCATGCCGTTCGGATGTAAATTCTGAGTTAATGGATTCCAGGCTAGAACAATTAGCCAGCCCATTAGGACATATAAAATGGTAGAAATAAATAGAAACTTTTTGACGAAAAAAGCTTTAAAGAAGGTTCCAGCTATCGCAAGGCCCCAAACGATACCAAATAGAGTCCAGCCAAGAGGGCCTTCAATGACAATAAACAGAAATGGCGTATAGGTTCCAGCAATAAAAAAATAAATGGCTGAATGGTCGAGTATTTCAAATAAGTCTTTCGCTTTTCCTTCTGGGAAACTATGCACCAGAGTGGAAGAAGTGTAGAGCAATAGCATCGTTGCTCCAAACAGTGTAAAGCTAACTATGTGCCATGCATTACCGTAACGGGATGCAAAAACAATTAAAATGACAAGGGCAGCTACGCTAATTAAAGCACCAATTCCATGAGTAATATAGTTCGCACGCTCTTCCTCGACAGTAAACGTATGGGTTGTCATGTTTCGCATCATTCCTTTAAATCAGTTACAAGCAGTATACATCATGGAATCATGCTCGTCATGTGAAAAATTGATTAATTCTTGTTCTTTCTCATTTTTTCTGCTTCATTTAATAAATGGTACGTGTAGAAATCCTTTTCTTCTATTTGTTCTGTAACGGCTTCCATGACCAGAAATTCTTCAGCTATTTCTTCCCGAACAGATGATAGAAGTTTCTCACTATCTGACGTTACCAATTTGTTTTTAGGATCCTTCATTTTATTACGCTCCTTTATAGAATGAATGATAGTATCATTCTACCTAAGGAAAGCGAAATTTATTCCAATAGGTCGGATTTCACACTGAGTCCAATCAGGTCACGTTATTTTTGGACGATGGAACGGTACACATGGTATCCACTAGTTGATACACCAATTGTACCTGCACCTGGAAAGACGCTATCTCCACAAAGCCACAAACCATCAATCCCAGTTCGATGAGAGAGGCTGTTAAATAAACTATATTCATTCGTTTGTGGGAAACCGCCGACCATTCCTTTAGGCCTTTTTGTGAATCTTTCCCATGCTCGTGGAGCACCAGTCATTTGCAGTTCGATGCCGTCTCTTACTTCCGGAATAACGCGCTCAATACCTAATAACATTTTTTCAGTTAACGTTTCTTTGTATTGGTCATATTTCTCTTTCGTATCCCAATGATGAAGCTCAGTATGAGTACTTACCGTTAATGTTCGAAAGCCTTCAGGAGCACGATTTGTATCATTGGCTTTTGAAAGTGAAAGAAATAGATGATTTCCTTCTGTCATTGACCGATCCGATAGCACCTGATTGAAAAGAGCGGTGTATGGAGGAATGACGGTTTCTTTTAACGCAAAATACATTGTAAAAGCACCCCACTGCGCTACTTTACTTCTTTTCACTAGCTTAGCAGGCAGCTGTTCTTGAAGGGGTTCTGGGAGTAAGGGAACGAAACCTTGTATAGGCAAATTACATACTACATGATCTGCTCTCCAGCTTTCTCCTTTCTGATCAACTGCAACCCAACGTCCATTTTCTTTTCGTATTGTTTGAACATGTTTTCTTTTGTAAGTTCTCCCACCGTTATCCTCAATATATTTCTGAAGTGTTTCTGCGATTTTGTATAATCCACCTTCGGTATAATAGGCGCCCTCATGATAAATGTCGAGAGCAAGTGCGCCCATTAAGGCAGAGCAATCCTGACTCGTTGTTTGCATACTATCAATTAATTGGCCATCAATAAAATGCCGGAACGAAGCTGCCTCATCTAAACCGTGTTTCTTTAAAAGGTCACCTACCGTTTTACGTAGGTATGGCAGGAGACCTGGAGTTCCAGGCTTAAGAGAAAGAATTAGCTTCTTCCACTCAGAAAAGGTAACAGGTGGCACAACAGGGAGCGGCTTAATTAACTTTCGAACTTCAGCACCAATTTTCCAAGCTTCTTTATAAAAGGAGATGATTTGACTAGCGTACTCCGGAAATTGAGATGAACACTCGGAAAGGTGTCGATTACGATCAGCATAATAGGGCATGACGCGACGACCATGATAAACTCGCATAATTTCGTCAAGCGCTAGTGCTGGAAACGATAAATTCAGCTCTTGAAATATTCGGTGATGAATACCACCTTCTTCAAACCCCATTCCCATCGTAGCCCCAACTGGGAATAGAAACTTACCTCTACTGAACTTGCCTGCGGATCCACCCCATTCATTAGAAGCTTCTAACAATGTGACGTTGTGCCCATCTTTGGCAAGAAAAGCACCAGCTGTTAATCCTCCGATGCCGCCTCCTATAATGATGATTTCCAAAGTAATCCCCCCAATGATGTACGAACTTTCTTTTAGTTTCTATTATAGACGTTGAACTTACGACAAGCATGTATGAATGTGTGTAGTGTTGTACTCACGATAAGTGTTTGAATTAGAAAAAATGAAAATTCCATGTTTGTACCGTGGTACTTGTCCAGCCAACTTATATGATAGGACATAAGATAAGGTAAGAGTGAGGTTAGGTCCCCCCCTTCGCAAAACTCACTCTTTGTGGCCCATATTGAGTCAGGGATTTCCCTGGCTCCTTTTTTTTATTCACTAACAACATCCTTTTTGAAAGGTTCTTTCCGAAGAAAAGAGTTGATTTTGTATGAGTTTTTGTTAGAAAGCCAAACTTCGCTAATTGGAGCGGAAGGATGCTCGACTCCTGCGGGACTAGCGGGACAGGTGAGACCCCGCAGGAGCGTTAGCGACGAGGAGGCTCACCGCCCGCCCCGCGGAAAGCGAGCATCCTGGAGCGGAAATTAACTCTCTCCTATAGCAACCATGTCTACGAAAACAATTTTTTATTTAACAGAATTCGACTGTTTCCAACGTTCTGCCCTCTATCACGCTCGAGTAGCTACGAACCTTCTTAAAGAAGGGGGAATGACCTTGCTGGAAATTATCGAAATAGGGAAGAATGAACACGGACGTGAGTTAACGATCCGTGAGTTGATTAAGAAGCTTGAAGAGCATCCTCTTGATCCTGGTTTTGAACAAAGCGGAAATTTCATATTTCCATATCAACCCGTTCGAGATGCGAAACGATATGCAGGTTGTAAAGCATTCTTCGGAGACTTTGCCATGATTTCATGTCGCTTCTTTATTGTGACAGATGAGAAAGTACTCATTGAAGAGTTAATAATAGCTATTAAAGAGAATCAGGAACGAATTGATTACGGAAGGTTGCGAGATCTACAGATGAACGGTCGAGTATCAAACTGATTATGTTACAATCAGGATATTCTACTCGTGATTGGAGTGATTGAAATGAGCATAGAAACACTTCAGGAACAAGTCGATGGCTTAATGGAAAAGTATACTGAATTGCTCCTAGGTGACAGTAATGATGAGCTTAAGGAGAAAGTGAAACTTTGGGCCATGTACACACATCTATCTAAGACAATGCCACCGCTTGCAAAGCATTGGAATCAAACATACCCTGAAGCGAAAGATGCGATGAAAGAGTTAGTGTCTGAAATAAAGACGCTGAATGAAGAGCATCGCAAATCACAGGAAAATAGTAAAACAGATTAAAGAAATCAGGGAAACCTGGTTTCTTTTTTTGTGTCATTTTGATTTGAGAGGTTTTTATAAAGACTCACATTTCAAGGTGGTAAGAGTAGAAAGCAAGCACCCTTCAGAGTCAGAGGAAATCATCACCTTTATAGCTACAGTCTCACTGAACGAAGCATTTGGTTGAGGGCCTTTACTAGTATCAACGGAGTAAGGATTGAAATATACTATCCTATCTCCATGTGTTTAGAGGCTCTTTTCTAAAAGATTGTTGCTTTTGAAACAATTAAAGAAAAACCAAACTTCGCTAATTGGAGCGGAAGGATGCTCGACTCCTGCGGGATGAGCGGGACAGGTGAGACCCCACAGGAGCGTTAGCGACGAGGAGGCTCACCGCCCGCCCCGCGGAAAGCGAGNCGGAAAGCGACTGGAGCGGAAATTAACCCACTCATATAGCAACAAGGTATACGAAAAAAGCCTTTTAGAGTTGGTATTTAAGGGTATGGTTATGTATGATCGTCATTATTTAACAAAATTAATTCAAGAGAAAATCTATCATATATAGACCTATTGATAGCATAACATGGTAGAATAGCATTGAAGGCGAAATATGGCGGTTTTTGGGTTTATATGCCGTTTTTCTCCACTATATATTTTTATAACGCGATGTATGCGTTTTCACGGAGGGGTTATGATGGAACAAGTAATGCGTAATTTCTTTTTATACATGGGGAAGAACAGGGTAGCCACTAAAGTAGCCAAACGATACGGTATGCGTTTTGGGGCAAGCCGTTTTGTAGCGGGGGCTTCTCTTGATAGCTCAGTTCATGCGATTAAGAAGTTAAATCAAAAAGGTTTATCTGTCACTATAGATCACCTTGGCGAATTTGTTGATAATGCAGCAGAAGCTGACGAAATGACAAAACACTGCATTGAAGCTATTGAACGAATTGCAAAAGAGAACCTAGATTCGCAGCTTTCACTTAAATTAACGTCAATGGGGCTAGACATTGATTATGATATGACAGTAAAGAATATGCGCAGAATTCTTAAAGCTGCCGATCAGCACGACGTATTTGTTACGATCGATATGGAAGATTTTGAAAGATGTGACAAGACAATTGAGATATTTACTGAGCTGAAGAAGGAGTTTGAGAACATTGGTACAGTGCTTCAAGCTTATCTCTATCGAGTAGCTGATGATGTAGCCAATTTGAACGATCTTTCTCCTAACTTAAGACTTGTAAAAGGCGCTTATAAAGAATCACCTAAAGTTGCCTTTCCAGACAAAAAAGATGTTGATCAGAACTTTAAGAAAATCATAAGAATGCATTTATTGAATGGAAATTATACTGCGGTCGCAACGCATGATGACCAAATTATTGAATACACGAAGGAGCTTGTTAAGGAATATAATATTCCCCGAAGTCAATTCGAGTTTCAAATGTTATACGGCATATGTGTCGATCGTCAGGAAGCTCTTCTTAAAGACGGCTATAAGATGAGGGTTTATGTTCCTTATGGGAAAGATTGGTACGGTTACTTTATGAGACGTCTTGCTGAACGTCCAGCAAACGTAGCCTTTGTTCTAAAAGGAATGATGAAATAAAAGAGAGCGGGCCAATGTCCGCTTTCAACCATTTTTGAAAAAGAATGAATTTTGTCAAAAAAATCCTCGCATTATATTGCTAAATTTCAGAATATATTTTATAGTATAAACAGAGGAAATAATCTCGCTCTTTTTTTTGAACTAAAAATGAATGAGCATTCATTCAACAGGGGAGGTTCGCTATGACACGTAGCATTCATAAAGTCGCTGTATTAGGAGCAGGAGTAATGGGATCAGGCATTGCCGCCCACCTGGCGAATGTAGGAATACCAAGTCTTTTATTAGATATTGCACCAAAAGAACCGAATGAAAAAGAAAAAGCAAAGGGCCTGACGCTTGAAGATCGGGCAGTTCGAAACCGCCTCGCAGCTGATGCGATTGAGAAGCTGAAGAAGCAAAAGCCAGCACCACTTTCTAAGAAAGACCATATTCAATTAATTGAAGCAGGGAATATGGAAGATGACATGGAGCGACTCAAAGAAGTTGATTGGATTATTGAAGTTGTAGTTGAAAATCTAGAAATCAAAAAGAAAGTATATAAAAAAGTAGATGAATGCAGACGTCCTGGAACGATTGTTAGCTCAAACACCTCAGGTATTTCCGTTGAGGCAATGGCTGAAGGGCGATCCGAAGACTTTAGAAAGCATTTTCTAGGCACACACTTTTTTAATCCGCCTCGTTATTTAAAGCTTCTTGAAGTGATCCCAACGAAGGACACTAATCCTGAAGTGCTTTCATATATGAAAACATTTGGTGAGGATGTTCTTGGTAAAGGGGTAGTAGAAGCCAAGGATACGCCAAACTTTATTGCCAATCGAATTGGAACATACGGTCTTCTCGTAACAGTTAGGGAGATGTTAGCTCGTAATTTCTCAGTTGGAGAAGTTGACTCGATAACAGGTCCAGCTATAGGGAGACCAAAAAGTGCAACATTTAGGACGCTTGATGTTGTAGGACTTGATACATTTATCCACGTTGCGAATAATGTTTACGATCAAGTTGAAGGTGATGAGAAAGAAGTTTTCCGCATTCCTGACTTTATGCAACAAATGAAGGAACAAGGATGGATTGGAGCTAAAGCAGGGCAAGGCTTCTTTGTAAAGAAAAAAGGAGCAAAAGGAAGCGAAATTCTCGAATTAAACCCTTCTACTATGGAATATGAACAGAGACAGAAGTTGAAGACGGCGTCTGTAGAGGCAAGTAAGCAGGCCAAATCTAAAGCAGATAAACTGAAAGCGCTTGCGTATGCGAATGACCGTGCCGGTGAGTTAATCTGGAACATTATGAAACCTGTATTGCTTTATTCTGCTGAGAAGGTATATGAAATTGCAGATGATATCGACGCAGTCGACCGTGCCATGAAATGGGGCTTTGGCTGGGAGATGGGTCCTTTTGAAACATGGGATGCACTCGGAGTTGAAAAGTCAGTTGCACGTATGAAGGATGAGGGCGAAACGATTCCTACCTGGGTAGACGAGATGCTCGCTTCAGGTATTACATCCTTCTACAAGCAGGAAGGTGGAAGTCAATCATTCTACCATAAAGGTGATCAAAAGAACGTTGTAGAGAGTAAGAAAATTATTCACCTTAAAGGGCTAAAAGCTCAGGATCGGGTGATTAAAAAGAACACAGGTGCCACGCTTCTTGATCTTGGAGATGGCGTAGCTGGACTTGAATTCCACTCACCAAACAATGCGATTGGAATGGATATTCTCCAAATGATTAACGAGGCAGTTGATGAAACGGAGAAAAATTTCGAAGGTCTTGTAATTGGTAACCAAGGGAAAAACTTCTGCGTTGGAGCTAACGTTGCTTATATGTTGATGGAGGCTCAGGATGATAACTTCTTCGAAATCGAAATGGTTGCAAGGAAGTTCCAACAGTCAATGGGACGTATTCGTTACTCGAAGAAACCAGTCGTTGCTGCACCTTTTCAGATGGCACTTGGTGGCGGGGCAGAAGTTTGTATGCCTGCTGCATCCATTCAAGCATCACTTGAAACCTATATGGGACTTGTCGAAGTAGGCGTTGGAATAATTCCTGGCGGAGGCGGTAATAAAGAGCTTTACTTGCGCCAGCTTGAACAAATTCCTTCTGGCGTAAATGTGAACCTAACCGATATTGCAGCAAATGTGTTTGAAACAATTGCAATGGCGAAGGTTTCAACTTCGGCACATGAAGCACAGGAACGAGGGTTTATTCGTCCTCAAGACGGCATTAGTGCAAATGCAGATCATGTTCTCCATGATGCGAAAGAAAAGGTGCTTTTCCTTGCTGAGCAGGGATATCAGCCACCGGTAGCTAAGAAGATTCCTGTTGCTGGAGAAGCTGGATACGCAGCTATGTTAATGGGAGCGAAAACGATGAAGTGGAGCGGCTACTTATCAGATCATGATTTGAAAATCGCAGAAAAGCTTGCGTACGTCATTGCGGGCGGAAAAGTTAAAGAAGGCACTTATGTAGATGAGCAATATCTTCTAGATCTCGAGCGTGAAGCGTTCCTCAGCCTGCTAGGAGAGCCAAAAACGCAAGCAAGAATGCAGCACATGTTAGTAAAAGGAAAACCGCTGCGCAACTAGTATGGAGGAGGGAAGTTTGATGAAAGAAGCAGTTATTGTATCTGGTGCTAGAACACCTGTTGGAAAAGCAAATCGTGGAACCCTTGCTGAAATGCGTCCCGACGACCTAGGAGCGATTACGGTTGCCGAAACGTTGAAGCGTGCGGGTGGATATGATGGTGAGATAGATGATGTCATTATGGGATGTGCCATTCCGGAAGCAGAACAAGGGCTAAATGTAGCTCGAATGATCAGTGCACGAGCAGGGCTTGCTGAGACTGTTCCTGCTATTACAATCAATCGCTATTGTTCATCTGGACTTCAAAGCATTGCATATGCTTCAGAGCGAATTATGCTTGGTCAATCGGCAACGATCCTTGCCGGTGGTGTAGAAACTATGAGTCTTATCCCAATGGGTGGGCATGTGATTAAACCAAATCCTACTCTTGTACAAGAAAAGCCAGAGTACATTATGGGTATGGGACATACGGCAGAAGAAGTAGCAAGACGCTTTGAAATTAGCAGAGAAGATCAGGATGCCTTTGCTCTAAGAAGTCACCAACGTGCAGCACAGGCAATCAAAGACGGTAAATTTAATGATGAAATCGTACCTGTTGAAGTAACGAAACGATGGGTTGATGAGCAGAACAAACTTCAGGAAAAGAAATTCCTTTTCTCTCAGGATGAAGGCGTTCGTGCAGATACTTCATTAGATGTGCTTGCGAAGTTACGACCTGCTTTTAACGTAAGAGGATCTGTGACTGCCGGGAATTCATCACAAACGAGTGATGGCGCTGCAAGCGTTCTTGTCATGGATCGTGAGAAAGCAGAAAGTGAAGGATTAGCACCAATGGCAAAATTCCGTTCCTTCGCAGTCGCTGGTGTAGCACCAGAAATCATGGGTGTTGGACCTATCGAAGCGATCCCGAAGGCACTGCGACTTGCGGGTCTTGAGCTATCTGATATTGGCCTTTTTGAATTAAATGAAGCATTCGCCTCACAGTCACTTCAAGTGATCCGGAAACTTGGTCTTGATGAAGACAAAGTGAATGTTAACGGAGGTGCAATTGCACTCGGTCATCCACTAGGATGTACGGGTACGAAGCTTACTCTTAGCCTGATTCATGAGATGAAGAGACGAGGAGAACAGTTCGGTGTCGTGACGATGTGTATTGGTGGCGGAATGGGTGCTGCCGGTGTGTTTGAAATTCTTTAAAGTGAGTATTCATAACGATGAAAAGGGAGGAACACAAGCATGTCTAATACAATGAACAAAATTATTAAAGGTGCGAGCTTTCTAGTTGAGGACCCAACTGCTGAGGATATTTTCACACCGGAGGATTTCTCTGATGAGCATGTGATGATGGGGAAAACAACAGAAGACTTTGTTATTAAAGAAGTTGTTCCAGAGCTTGATAAGATTGAAGAACATGAGTTTGAGATCTCTCGTAAGCTTCTCGAAAAAGCAGGAGATATTGGATTACTAGGAGCTGACGTACCTGAAGAATACGGTGGTCTTGGGCTTGATAAAATAAGTTCTTCTGTTATTACAGAAAAGTTTGCTCGCGCTCGTTCGTTCTCATTAAGTTATGGTGCGCATGTTGGTATTGGTTCTCTTCCAATCGTATTCTTTGGTAATGAAGAGCAAAAGCAAAAGTATCTTCCTGGTCTTGCTTCAGGAGCATTGATTGCGGCGTATGCTTTAACTGAGCCAGGTTCTGGATCTGATGCACTTGGTGCGAAAACGACTGCTAAGCTAAATGAAGAAGGAACTCATTACCTTCTAAGTGGTGAAAAGCAATGGATTACAAACTCAGCATTTGCCGATGTTTTTATCGTCTATGCAAAAATTGATGGAGAGCACTTCTCTGCATTCATCGTCGAACGCGATTCGAAAGGACTTTCAACAGGTCCAGAAGAGAAGAAAATGGGTATTAAAGGTTCTTCTACAAGAACACTAATCCTAGATGACGTAGCTGTACCAAAAGAAAATCTTCTTGGTGAAGCTGGCAAAGGTCACGTTATTGCATTTAACATCCTGAATGTTGGTCGTTATAAGCTTGCAGTAGGTACAATTGGTGGGATGAAGCGTGGCATCGAGCTTTCTGCTAAATACGCAACTGAGCGTAAACAATTTAACACACCAATTGCAAAGTTCTCTCTAATCCAAGAGAAGCTTGCGAACATGGCTGTTGCAACTTACGCAACAGAAAGTTCCACTTACCGTACTGGTGGTCTTTTTGAACAGAAGCTAGGGAAGCTTTCTGATGAAGAACAAAAAGATGGCGCGAAAGTGGCTGAAGCTATTGCTGAATATGCCATCGAGTGTTCACTAAATAAAGTATTTGCTTCTGAGGCGCTTGACTACGTAGTAGACGAAGCTGTTCAAATTCACGGTGGATACGGATTTATGTCCGAGTATGAAGTAGAGAAGATGTATCGTGATTCACGAATCAATCGTATTTTTGAAGGAACAAATGAGATTAATCGTCTTCTCGTTCCAGGAACACTAATCCGTAAAACGATGAAAGGTGAACTTCCATTACTTGAGAAAGCAAAAGCACTTCAAGAAGAGTTGATGATGCTAACTCCACAAGAGATTGGCGATGCGCCGCTTGAGCAAGAGAAGTACCTTGTTGCTATGGCTAAGAAGGTTATGCTAATGGCGGCAGGAACAGCTGTACAGAAATATGGTAAAGCACTTGATAAAGAGCAAGAAGTTCTATCAAACATTGCTGATATCGTGAGCGAAATCTATTCTATGGAATCTGCTGTATTGCGTACGGAAAAAGCATTGAACAAATCAACTGCTGAAAAGCAACAGAATAAGCTACTTCTTACCCAAGTATTCTGTCAAGAATCTTTCAACAGAATTGAAGCACATGCGAAGGAAACATTACTTGCTGTTGAAACGGGTGATACTCTTCGAATGATGATTTCTGCTCTTCGTAAGCTAACACGTTATACTCCAATTAACGTTATTGCTAAGAAGCGAGAAATTGCTGCTACTATTCTTAATAACCAGCGTTACACAGTGTAAATAACCTCCAAACCATATTCTCTCTTATTCCCTCCAAGAATTTGGAGGGATTTTTTTATCTCGTTAAGGAAATATAAAGATTGGGGTAAAAAGAGGATTTTTTGTTTGAATGACGAAAGCTACTTTTAGGTGCGTCTGAATTTGTCGAACTCATCACATATGGTAAACTAACGACATCATCACATTGATGTGTTTTAAGGAGGAACAGATTTGGCCATCACATTTTATGCGTATCCAAAATGCGGGACTTGTCGTAAAGCAAAAAAATGGTTCGCTGACAATAATGTAGAAGTAAATGAAATTCATATCGTAGAAAATCCACCATCTAAAGAGGAATTAGCACAGTTGGTTGATCATAGTGGATTGCCAATTAAAAAGTTCTTTAATACTAGCGGTCAAAAGTATCGCGAACTAGGTTTAAAAGATCGCGTTGCTACGTCTACACAAGATGAGTTACTTGAACTATTGGCATCAGATGGTATGTTAATAAAACGTCCAATCGTAACGAATGGACACGAAGTAACAGTAGGGTTTAAAGAAGATACGTTTGAGGAAACATGGAAATGATAAAATGGTTGCTTATTTAATAATAACTATTATACGATAGTTATTGTAAATAATATTAATACCTTAACTAGAGAAACTATTTCAGGGAGGAATTACAAATGAATTTACCAAAAGATTTTCGTTACTCAGAAGAACACGAATGGGTACAAGTACAAGAGGACGGAAACATCCGCATTGGAATTACTGATTTCGCACAATCAGAATTAGGAGACATTGTTTTCGTGGAGCTACCAGAAGAAGGCGATACAATTGAATCGGACGAGCCTTTCGGTAGTGTTGAGTCAGTGAAAACTGTTTCCGAACTATATGCACCAATCTCAGGAAAAGTTCTCTCTGTAAATGAAGAATTAGAAGATAGCCCTGAATTCGTTAACGAATCTCCATACGAAAAAGCATGGATGGTTGTAGTTGAACCAACTGAGCCTTCTCAAGTTGAGGAGCTTATGACAGCTGAAGCTTACGAGAAGATGGTAAGCGAAGACTAAGACAGTTACAGGATAACAATCTTTCATCGGTAACCTTAAAACGTTCATGTATTTAAAGTTCTGTCATCTATTCGTTAGGTAATGGCGGTTTGAAATACACTATAACTAAGGGGATGATGTGGATGAATGATCAATCTCTTCCTATGGAACGAATTGATATTACGAGTAAAGTATATGGTAAGTTCGATCAGAACTCGATGAACCTTTTCTTAAACAAGGAACAAATCGGCCGTATCTTATTTACAAATGAGGGTAATCGTTATGAATTCTCCGATGGATTTGAATTCGATCAGGACAGAGTCTTCCGTTATGAACGTGTAATGGAGAAAAACGGAAGGTATGTAGAAGATTGTGACCTTGGATGGTGTTAGAAAACCCGGCCTTAACGGCCGGGTTTTTCTATGCTTTATTTTTTCTAATGTACTTGATTGTTGTAATTAAGCCATCAGGTGATGGTCTACCAAATGGGCTTGACTGTAGGTACTGTGCCATCAGTTTTCCGTTCTCATCAATGAGGAAGATAGCGGGTTCACCGTGTTCACCATGGTCTTCGTAAGGATCATCTTCACTGTGCATCATAACGCCATAAGCATCAATTGCAGCATTTTCATTGTCACTTAATACCGGGAATTCTAAGCTGTGTTTTTCTTTCATCTTTCTGAGAGATTCTAAACTGTCTTTTGCAATTGCGATCGGATGAACGTCTAATTTCTGGAATGCACCAAGATGCTCTTGAAGTTCTTCCATTTGTTCGTTACATACTGGACACCATTCGCCTCTGAAAAAGACGAGCATATGCCAGCGATTATCGCTTTTTTGGTGCTCTTCGAATTGGAATAATTCACCTTCAGTGTTAATGAGAGAAAAAGATGGTGCAACTTGTCCAAGGTTTAACTTTGTCATTAATAACACTCCAATCTCTATTCTTAACTTCCTATTTCCACCATCTGAGCCTATTAAAACATAATTGTATGGTTTAACTGGAACAGTGTTAAGGGAAAATAGGTAGAAGAAAAGAAATTGACTAATGGAGGGAACGATAATGGCTTTGTCGAAAGAAGAACTACAGAACTTTAAAAAACAGCTTCTTGATTTAAAGAAGGACCTTTTGGATAGTGGAGCAACAACACATGATGAAAATATAGCATTAACTGATGAAACAGGTGAACTGACTTCATACGATAATCATTTCGCTGACATGGCATCAGAATTGGATCAACGTGAGAAGGATATTACGTTAGAGGATGCTGCAAGAGAACGTTTAAGCGCAATTAATACGGCGCTTGATCGAATTCGTGAAGGTACCTATGGTATATGTATTGATACAGGAGAAGAGATTAATAAAGAACGTTTAGAAGCGATTCCCTATGCTATTCGAACAAAAGAGGCTCAGGATGACTTAGAAGCAGCAAAAGAAGATAGTAGACCGGATGATGAGGCGACATTTGAAACACCTGGTAATCGGGTAGATGATCGAATTCGCACAGCGGACGATCTGCAAAATGAGCACGGTAATTCGACTTCAGAAACATACTTGGAAGAGGATAACCCCGACAATAAGGAAGAGTAATCCTCAAAGCTCTACTGAATAGCTGTTGCTAAGGTCGCTACTCAACCAAACAAACTATTTAGCTAGAAACGATCTGCCTCAACATCCATATACTATAGTAAAAGCATTGTTACGACAGCTTGAAATGGAGCGTTGTGCCATGAATGATAAAGTTATTATTGTAGAAGGAAAGACAGATAAAGAGCAGTTAATGAGGGTTTTAGATGAGCCTGTAAGTATTATCTGTACGTATGGTACGATTAGTTTTGAAAGACTCGAAGAACTTAGTGAAGAGCTTGAAGAAATGGACGTCTACGTATTAGTAGATGCAGATGATGCTGGTGAGAAACTACGGAGGCAATTATCGCGAGAAATTCCTCATGCAGAACACCTTTATATTACAATGCTTCATCGAGAGGTGGCGGAAACACCACTGAATTATTTAACTCGAATATTAAGAGCAGCTAAATTTAAAGTCATGACCATCTAATGGATGGAATGAACATATTACCTCAGAAAAGCTGAATTCAGCTTTTCTGAGGTTTTATCTAGTTAGGAGATAGGAATGAAAGAAATTACTGAACAGAATGAGTTACGAGAGTTGATGAACCAACCTTATTGTATTTTCTTTTTTTATACCCCATTTTGTCGAACGTGTAAAATTGCCCAGAGAATGCTTCAAGTTGTGATTGAGTCAAAAGATCTGCAAGAGAAGGTTTACGTTTGTAATTTAAATTACTTCCCATCGTTAGCTGAAGATCTTAAAATACAAAGTGTACCTGCACTGACGATTTATCGAGAAGGTAGTCCAGGTGACATCCTTTTTGCTTTTGAATCGGTTATTAAGGTAGATACTTTTTTAAGTAATGAATAATTCATCTGATTATAGTTGACCATTTGTTTGTTATTTTTCAAATCTGATGAATGCCGGTATAGAGGGATTTTGTAGATCGTTAATATCCTGAAAATTTCGTTATATTAACAATGATAAATTAATATAACAGCCAGTAAAGAAACAGTAACATTGTCATATAATTGTATTTTCGTTAATGCTGATTGAATGGTATAACTGAATATAGAGTCACCATTCGTCTCGAACGGTGGCACATTTCATTTTCATAGCTTTGATTTACTAATCCAGCTAAATAACATCTAAGAATCCAACCCGTATAAGCAATCGATTAGAAATTGATTGCAAAATGAGAGGTGTAAAACATGACAACCATTTCAATCAGCACGAAAATGGGAAATTTCGCGAATAAAAAAGATAGCATTACATTAGAAGATAAAATCGACAGTATCCAAAATGGAAATCAACTATTAAGAAACCAGTTACTAGAAGACTACCAGCCGTTTATAAAGAAAATCACATCCAAAGTTTGCAATCGTTATATTAACCATACGATGGACGAATTTAGTATCGGCCTGTCTGCTTTTAATGAAGCCATGGATCAATATAGAAGAGGGCAGGGTAGCCGTTTTCTGACCTTTGCAGATATGGTTATTAGAAGAAGAGTGATTGACTACATTCGTAAGGAAGCAAGACAAAACAAATACATCTATCTTGAACCTGAAGAACTTGATGAAGAAGGTCGTCTTGAAGATAGTTATGCAGAACAAAAAGCAGCGCTTGATGTCTATGAAATGGACAAGCAAAGCGAGATGCGTATGTTTGAGATTGAAGAATATGAACAATTGTTGAAGAAATTCAGTATTACGTTTAAAGTGCTTAGCAAAAATTGTCCGAAACATATTGATGCTAGAGAGAACGCTAAGATGATTGCAAAGTTAATCGCAGACGATCACGTATTATCAAGCTATTTGTTGGAAAAGAAACAGCTCCCAATAAAAGATTTGTTAGCACTCGTTACATGCAGTCGCAAAACAATCGAACGTAATCGAAAGTATATAATAGCAGTTGCGTTAATCCATCTCGGTGGTTTTAATGCTCTGAAATCGTATATACAGTAGTTGAATTAAGGGGGCCAGGGGATGAAACAAGGGGTCATTATGGATATTCGTGGGAGAAAAGCTGTTGTTTTAACGCCTGATGGTGAATTTACAACAATTAATCTTAAGCGAAATCATACGTTAACAATAGGCTCTGAAATTAAACTTACACCAAAACCACTGAAACAGAAAAAGGGATATTTTACCCCTTCTATGCCCACCCTGGCCGGAATGACGGCGCTTTTGCTATTAGTTGTTCTTGTTACAGGCGTTATTCCTGTAACTCAGAACGATGCAGTTGCAGCCTATATCAGCTTTGATATTAATCCTAGTATTGAGGTTGGAGTGAATTCTGATCTTGAGGTTGTTCATTATCAAGCCTGGAATTCAGACGGTGAAGGGTTGAATTTAAGCAAGGAAACGAAGAATATGCCACTTAGTGAATTTGGTGGTCTCCTTGTATCACGTTTAGATAAAGATGGGTACCTTTCGGACGGGGGACAGCTGTTAATTGTCGCCTCAGATGTAGAGAAAAAAGAACGCTCTGAACACATCAAAGCTGCCCTAGAAAAAGCAATTCGTAACATTGAACAAAGTGAAGCGTTAAAAAGCCAGTCTATAGCCATCACAACGGTTCTAAATTCAGATCATAGTACCCGTCAAGAAGCTTTGGAGAAGGGTGTTTCACCTGGTAAATATGTAACATATTTAAGTGCTTTAGATCGAGGCGTTTCTCTTACCTTAAGTGACGTGCGCGATTTATCAGTAAAGAAAATTGAAGCGCTAGAATCCCAAAACATGACAGCTCATGAAACAGATGCAGCTGATCCAATTAAAAGCTCATCAGAAATAGAAGATTCAGTTGTTCAACTGAATGACAAAAAGGCAGCTTCGGATGATGAAACTGGCGATAACGAATTGATTTTACAAGAACCAGCTGAACGTAAAACTGAAGATAACGTGAAGAAGGATCGTTCAGAAGAGTCGGACCCAAAAGTGAAAGATGAAACCCCAGAAATAAACAAGGAGTCTGTTAAATCAGCAGAAAAAAACCTTGACGATAACAGTTCAAATGAAGTCGTAAATACCGAAAAAAAAACTGAAAATCGAGTAAATAAAGCAGACAAAAAGATTGATAAGCAGATCGAGAATAGTCAAAAGAAACAAAATAAAGCAGATGAAAAAGCTGACAAGAAAGACAAAAAAAAAGAAAATAAAGAAAACAAGGAAAACGTTAAAATAGATAAACAGCAGGAAAAGAAAAAGAAGCAGCAAGAGAAAGAAAATCGCAAAAAGGCTAAGGAAGCAAAGAAACAGAAAGACAATGATGACGAAGACGAAGACGAAGATGAAGATGAAGATGAAGATGAAGATGAAGATGATGAAGAACAAGACGACTAAAGTTTAACGCTATTATCTTATATTATTTAATAGAAAAGCCAGAGGGGATTCCCTCTGGCTTTTTATGATTCTAGAGCATAATTTGTGGAAGTGCTCCTACAACATCTACAAAGGACGATTGATCATCAAATACTTTGAAAATACGATGCTCTTTATCAAGTAAGACCGTTGTAGGTACGCCTGTGCAGTTATACATGTCGTAAGTGGTACGACCGTTATCTTTTAAGACAGGGAAGGGGAGTTGATGTTTAGTGGTAAATTCTTTTCCCGCTTCTTGAGATCGCTCTCTCCCGGTCACGTTAATTGTAATAAAACCAAGTTTATTTAGATCGGCATGCTGATAGAATTGCTCCTTCATTGGTAAATCTCTCATGCAATCTGGACACCAGGAAGCCCAGAATGTAATCATAACTGGCTTGCCTGCAAAGTCTGATAGACGAATGATCTCACCGCTTCTCATTTCTTCTAATTCAAAATATGGTGCATCCAACGTTTCTCACCTCACCGGTTTATATTACCATCACTTTAACAAAATTCTAGTTCTAATCAAAATATTACTACCGTACAATGATTCTATATTAAATTTCAGAAATTGTTTGACACTGATACGGTACCTTGCTAAAATGAACACAATTAAATGAAAATTAAATGAAAACGAAATATTCTTTCTTATCTAGAGAGGCGGAGGGACTGGCCCTATGAAGCCCGGCAACCGTCAAACCATTCGTGGTTTGAAAAGGTGCCAATTCCTGCAGGAGAAATCCTGGAAGATAAGCGGAGCTGATGATTAAATCAAGCCTCTCTGTCTTTCAGAGAGGCTTTTTATTTTTGGATCTTTTCTATGACATTGTTGCTATAAGAGTGGGTGAATTTCCGCTCCAGGATGCTCGCTTTCCGCGGGGCGAGCATCTTTCCGCTCCAATTAGCTAAGTGTGGTATTCACAAAAAAATTCTTTTCAAAGCAACAACCTAATAGAAAACAGACTTATACCATGATTAATTGAGTTTTGCGAAGCATGTTAATTGTTTGAAAGGAGTGATAAGGGTTTGGAGAGAGAGAAGAGATACGAGGACCGTAACGTATCTATTGGGCCTTTTGTGCTCGAGTCTGGTGAGGAGCTTCCAAGTGTAGAACTTGCTTATGAGCGAGTTGGGCCAACTGAAGCACCAGTCATCCTAGTGTGTCATGCCTTAACAGGGAATCAGTATACAGTAGGGGAATCGGAACCAGGGTGGTGGAAAGGATTAATTGGTCACGGTAAGTACGTTGATACTTCTGAGTTTCAAGTTATTACGTTTAACGTTCTTGGCGGATGTAATGGATCAACCGGTCCACTGTCCATTAACCCTGAAACAGGTCATGCGTATCAGTCGGATTTTCCATTCGTCACCGTACGAGATATCGTTCATTCTCAGAACAAAGCATTACAGGAGTTAGGCATTCATCATCTCCATGCGGTCATCGGTGGTTCACTTGGAGGAATGCAAGTATTGGAATGGGGTATTCTTTATCCAGATTGGATGGACCATCTCGTTCCGTTAGCTGTGACGCCGTCTCTAAGCGCATATGGTATTGCTTATAATTCTATTTCTAGGTTTGCAATTACGAAAGATCCAGCATGGAAAGATGGGTATTACAACCCCGATCATCCACCTACTGCAGGACTTGCGACAGCAAGAATGGTTGGCATGATTTCTTATCGCACCGATGACATGTTTCAAAAGAAATTTGGTCGAAATGGGAATAGACGTTCAGATGAGAGTCATACGGAAGCCTCGTATGATGTGGAATCCTACCTTCATTATCAAGGAAATAAGCTTACTCACCGCTTCGATGCAAATAGTTACTTATACTTACTTAAAGCTATGGATATGCACGACATTGGTAGGGGCCGAGGTGACATAGCTAGTGCAGCTAAACAAATTCAATCCAATGTACTTGCCATAAGCTTCAAAGGAGATTTAATTTATCCTCCACGTGACTTAGATAGCATGTTCACACTCGAAAGCTTAGCGAAATTCTATATTGTTGATACCAAATTTGGTCATGATGGATTTCTCGTCGAATTTGATAAATGGGGTCCATTGATTAAAGAACAGCTGAAGGAAACATTAAAAATTTAAAGGAGTGAATGGAGAATGGCAGAGAAACGTTACAATTTAGAAACGATTGGTATTCATGGAGGACTACAGGCAGATCCTGCAACAGGAGCAAGAGCATTGCCGATTTATCAATCTAATGCTTACCGATTTAATAATACGGATCATGCCGCAGACTTGTTTGCGTTAAAAGAAGAAGGGTTCATTTATTCTCGTATTGGTAACCCAACTGTCGGTACACTTGAAGAACGAATTGCTCAGCTTGAAGGTGGAATTGGAGCGCTTGGATTTGCGAGTGGCATGGCTGCCATTACGGCTTCGATTCTTAACATCGCGAATAGTGGTGATGAAATTGTATCTGCCTCAACACTTTATGGTGGAACATATAACCTTTTTGCATCGACGCTTCCTAAATACGGTATAAAAACCAACTTTGTAGATCCGGAAAATCCGGAATCGTTTAGAAGTGCGATTACACCGAATACAAAAGCGATTTTCGCAGAGACAATTGGAAATCCGGGGCTTCACGTACTAGATATTGAGAAGGTAGCAGAAATTGCTCATGAAGCAGGAATTCCGTTAATTATAGACAATACATTTGCTACTCCTTACTTGTGTAGACCAATTGAACATGGAGCAGACATTGTCGTTCACTCCGCAACGAAATGGCTTGGTGGAAATGGTTCTACAATGGGCGGACTAATTGTAGACGGCGGTAAATTTGACTGGAACTCTTCCAAGTTTCCAGGGTTCATAGAGCCTGATCATTCCTATCATGGTATTGTATTTGCCGAAGCACTTCCCGAAGCAGCATACATTGTTAAGGCCCGCGTACAACTGTTGAGGGATACAGGCGCTTCATTGAGTCCTTTTAATGCATTTCAAATTGCACTTGGTGTTGAAACACTTCACGTTCGTATGAAGGAACATGTGGCTAACACTCGCAAAATTGTTTCACATCTTAAGAATCATGATGCAGTTGAATGGGTGAGCTATCCTGAAGAAGAAGATCACGCGTCCAATCATCTTGTGAGGAAATATCTTCCTAAGGGAGCTGGCGCTGTCGTTGTTTTCGGTATTAAAGGCGGTCGAGAAACAGGAGCCAAAATTATTAATGCAGTTGATCTCTGGTCGCATGTAGCGAATGTTGGAGATGCCAAAAGTTTAATTATCCACCCAGCAAGCACGACGCATCAGCAGCTAAGCGCAGATGAATTAAAAGCTTCAGGCGTACGAGATGATTTAATTCGACTTTCTGTTGGAATTGAACACATCGATGATCTTATTGAAGATCTTGATCAGGCAATTGCAAAGGCCAAAATTGAAGCGAACGCGTAAGTAGGAACGAAAAACAAACTAAATAATTCACTCTTATCCAGAGAGGCAGAGGGACTGGCCCGATGAAGCCCGGCAACCATTAAGCAATGCTTAATAAGGTGCTAACTCCAGCAGAATAGCTACTATTCTGAGAGATAAGGGGAGGCTGATGCCCTCTTCTTATTGAAGAGGGCATTTTTGAATTATTTTTGACTAAAAATTGGAGGAATACCGATGACACAATCATATCAATTCGACACGCTTTCCCTACATGGTGGACAGTCACCAGATCCAACAACAGGCTCTAGAGCAGTACCGATCTATCAAACGAGTTCTTATGTATTTCACGATAGTGAGCATGCAGAAAGGCTATTTTCACTCGATGAACCTGGAAACATTTATTCAAGAATAGGAAATCCAACTGTAGATGTTTTTGAAAAGCGGATGGCTCTTCTCGAAGAAGGTGTTGCAGCTGTCGCGACGTCATCAGGGCAAGCAGCCATTGCCCTTTCAATTATGAACATAGCAAGCGCAGGCGACGAAATCGTGGCAGCTTCGAATTTATACGGCGGTACTTATAACTTATTTGCCGTTACGCTTCCGAGATATGGAATAAACGTTACGTTTGTTGATCCTACAGATCCTGAAAATTTCAGAGATGCTATTACAGACAAAACAAAAGCTGTATTTGCAGAGATTATTGGTAATCCAAGCTTATCCGTTCTTCATGTGGAAAAAGTTTCAGATATTGCCCATGAAGCAGGAGTGCCGCTAATCGTTGACAATACATTTGCAACGCCATATGCATGTAAGCCACTAACGCTAGGAGCTGATATTGTTGTTCACTCTGCTACAAAGTGGATTGGAGGACACGGCACATCAATTGGTGGCGTCGTGATTGACGGTGGGCGCTTTAATTGGAACTCATCCAAATATCCAGCATTCATTGAACCGGATGAAAGTTACAACGGCATTCGCTATGCGATCGACTTTGCAACGCTAGCTTTCAGCACAAAGCTTCGTGTTCAATTGCTACGTGATTTCGGATCATGTCTTAGTCCGTTTAATGCTTTTCTACTTCTACAGGGACTTGAAACACTTCACCTTCGAGCAGAAAAACACAATCAAAATGCATTGAAACTAGCAGAATACTTGCAGAACCATCCTGCTGTCGAGTGGGTAAGCTACCCTGGATTGCCTTCTCACCCATCTCACCAAGATGCCCTGGAGATTCTTTCAAATGGATTTGGTGCAGTTGTGAACTTTGGAATTAAAGGTGGAAAATCCGCAGGTAGAGAGCTCATAGATAATGTATCGCTCTGGTCTCACCTTGCGAACGTAGGAGATGCGAAAAGCTTAATTATTCATCCCGCAAGTACAACTCATCAACAGCTTAAGAAGGAGCAGTTGGAACGAGCCGGCGTCAAAGAGGAACTTATTCGTCTATCTGTTGGAGTGGAAGGTTCGGATGATTTGATCTTTGATCTGGATCAGGCGCTTCGAAAAGCAACAGGATTGGAGAACGACAGTCGAATTGTCATAAATGATGAAGGCGAGATTAGGTGGGCGTTGCAAAGTCCTTACGTGAAAGAAAGTATCGATGGGAAAGAAAGTCAAAGACAAAAAACACTTGCCGTTGTAGGTCTCAGTGGCAATGAAGCCCGTCCAAGTCATCGTCTAGCAAGGAAAATGCAGAGACTCGGTTACAAAATCATTCCGGTCAATCCAAAGGCTCATACGATTCTCGGAGAAAAAGCATACCCAGATCTACGAAGTATTCCAAATCAAATTGATGTTGTTCAAGTATTTAGAAGCCCTGAAGCAGCCATTGAAGTAGCGAAAGAAGCAGCAGAAGTTAAACCGCGCTTGTTCTGGCTTCAGGAAGGTGTCGTTTCAGAGAAAGCAGCACAAATAGCAGCGGATGCTGGATTACAGGTTGTTCATAACCGCTGCACTTATAAAGAAGCCCAGAGGCTCAGAGGAACGATATCAACGTATGCGTGTGAGATCTAAATAAGGAGAGGGAGAAACCATTATGAGAAAAATTCAATGGATTGATGTTAGAAGGTTAAGTGTACTCTTGCTAGCGGTTGTCGTTCTAATTAGTGCAGGTTGCTCTTCGTCAGAAGCTAATTCAAGTGCACCAGAGGAAATTCGAGTTGACTATGCTTATTACTCACCAACTAGTCTAGTTGTAAAGAAATTTGGGTTCCTTGAAGAAGAATTTAAGGACGACAACATTCAAATCGAATATGTGCTCAGTCAAGGAAGTAATAAGGCATTGGAATTTCTAACGAGTAACAGCGTTGACTTTGGTTCGACTGCAGGCGCAGCTGCTTTAATGGCAAAAGCAAAAGGAGCGCCGGTTAAGAACGTTTATATTTATTCAAAGCCTGAGTGGACAGCGCTCGTCACTAATAAAGATTCCGAGATTAGTAGTGTAGAAGATTTAAAAGGAAAAAAAGTAGCTGCGACGCTAGGAACAGATCCATACATTTTCTTACTTCGTTCTTTAAATGAAGCTGGATTATCTCAGGATGACATTGAGCTGGTAAACCTTCAGCACGGAGATGGGGCTTCGGCACTAAGCACCGGTCAAGTTGATGCATGGGCTGGTCTTGATCCTCATATGGCAAGGGTAGAACTTGAGACAGATGCTGAACTTTTCTATCGAAATGCAGATTTGAACACGTACGGGTTTTTGAATACGCGCACAGAGTTTGCTGAAAAATATCCTGAACATGTGAAACGCGTGATTAACGTCTACGAGAAAGCTAGACAGTGGATCCTTGATCATCCAGAAGAAGCAGCTGAGCTACTAGCTGAAGAAGCGGACATTCAGTTAGATGTAGCCAAGAAACAGTTAGAACGTAATGATTTCTCAAATCCGATTCCAGGAGAAGAGCAGAAAGAAGCGATTATAGCAGCAGGTAACGTTCTGCAAGAAAGTGAGATTATTGACGCTGAAGCAGATGTTGAAGAATTAACGAATGAGTTAATTGATCCAACCTTCGCAGAAGAAGTTATTACGAAATAGAAAGGAGCGGTTGATATGGCGAGACAAGGGCATTCGGAAGCCTTACCGCTTAGAAGTCTAGAGAAGGCGCCTAATAAAAAGAAACTAACAGTACACCCTGCCATTATCGGGAGTATCCTTCCTATTCTATTGCTTTTGATCTGGGAAGCACTAAGTCGATTAGCCATCCTCCCCACCTATTTGCTACCAGCACCAACAGTTATTGTAAACACGATAATCGAGCTGGGTGCTGATGGCTCGCTTTGGGGGCATATCGGAATTACACTTTATCGTATATTTATTGGATTTCTTTTAGGCGCTTTTGCTGCCTTAATACTAGGTTCATTTGTAGGCTTTTATCGAAAAGCGGAACAGCTTTTTGATCCTATTATTCAGGCGTTCCGCTCCATACCATCTCTAGCGTGGGTTCCCCTCTTTATTCTTTGGATGGGCATTGCTGAAGCATCGAAAGTGACGTTAATTGCCGTTGGTGTTTTCTTCCCAGTCTATCTAAATGTTGTGAGCGGAATCTTGAGCGTTGATCGTCAATTAATTGAGGTAGGAAAAATGTACGGACTAAGCAGTTTTCAACTTGTTAAAAGAATTATTCTTCCTGCATCACTTCCTTCTTTTCTAGTAGGCCTGAGAAGCGGACTGGGACTTGGTTGGATGTTTGTTGTAGCGGCAGAATTAATGGGAGCAAGTCAGGGACTTGGCTACTTGCTTGTTCTTGGACAGAACACGTACTCTCCTGAACTTATTATTGCAAGCATTGTTCTGTTTGCGGTGCTCGGCAAAGCGACTGATGCATTATTGAAAAAGATAGAAAATAGATCACTCCATTGGCAAGATCGGATGGAACAACGGTGAGGAGGGTCCATGATGAGTCTAAAAGTTCGGAACGTTAGTAAGGAATTTGAGAATAGAAAAGCGATTGAAAACATCTCATTTAGTACTGAGCGCGGAGAAATCATCGGCATTCTAGGAACGAGCGGCTGTGGAAAAAGTACGCTGTTACGAGCGGTATCAGGGTTAGATACGTCTTACAGTGGTGATGTTCTTCTAGATGGTCAGGTTTGCAGACATGTTGATGAACGACTCGGCTTTATTTTTCAACAGCCAAGACTTATGCCGTGGTTATCGGTAATAGAGAATGTCTCGTTTGGCTTAAGTGGAAGAAAAGATGAGAAGCAAAAGAACGCAGCAAGATACTTGGATCTTGTAGGGCTTAAGGGAAACGAAAGTGACTATCCTAAACAACTTTCAGGGGGGATGGCGCAGCGCGTTGCGATTGCACGTGCTCTTGTCACCTCACCTGAATACTTGTTGCTTGATGAGCCGTTTAGTGCCCTTGATGCTTTTACGAAGATGAAGCTACAAGACTTATTATTAGAGATTTGGGAAGCTTACCAAACTACGATTCTACTTGTAACACACGATGTTGAAGAGGCGCTCTATTTATGTGACCGACTTATCATCTTGAAAGGACAGCCTGGAACAATAGATGAAGAGCTACTAATTGATGAACCACGACCTCGCTCCCGTGGAAGCGCAAAGCTAGCCGCGTATAAAGAACATATTCTAAACAGGTTGGAATTAACGACACCTGTAAACTAGCCAGGAGGGATCAGCATATGACCACGACGACAAACCAACTTCCTTCACAAGCTTTAGAAACAAATCTAGGGAGCTATAAGGAAATCTACTCTACATTTGAATGGCAAAATCAAGAGAATCGATTGATTAATCATTCTACTGGAAAAATGAATGCCGCTTACGAATGCATTGATCGGCATGTCGCAAATGGGTACGGAAATAAAACAGCTTTACATTATGTTAATGGAGACACAAAACAATCGCTTACGTTTAGTGAAATAAAAGAAAAAACAGATCACTATGCTGCTGTATTAAAGAAGCACGGAGTTGAACGAGGAGAAAGAGTTTTTATCTTTCTACCGAAAAATCCTGAATGCTACATTGCCATTCTTGCTGTTATTAAAGTCGGTGCTATTGCCGCACCACTCTTTGAAGCTTTTATGGAAGAAGCCGTGAAGGATCGTATCAATGACTGTGAGGGAACCGTTCTCCTTACAGATGAGGAGCTTTGGAAACGTGTTCCTGTGAAAGACATTCCTTCATTAAATCTTATTCTTACAGCAACGGAAATAGAGAACACCATTGTTGGGAGTAAATCTCCGATTGAATGGGTTGATCCAGAAGATGGTTTAATTCTTCATTATACGAGCGGATCGACAGGCAAACCTAAAGGAGTACTACACGCTCATCGTTCTATTATTCATCATTATCAGACTGGACATTGGGTTCTTGACATAAAGGAAACAGATGTATACTGGTGTACTTCTCATCCAGGATGGGTGACGGGAAGTGTGTACGGACTTTTTGCACCATGGTTGAATCGAGCAACTATTGTTATTTCAGGTGGACGATTTGATGCAGATCAATGGTATAGCCTAATTGATCAATTGAATGTCACAATTTGGTATAGTGCACCTACTGCATTTCGGATGTTAATGGCAAATGAAGATATCGTACAAAACTATAATCTGAATTCGCTTCGCCACATTTTGAGTGTAGGCGAACCACTGAATCCAGAAGTAATTGATTGGGCATTCCGAGTGTGGGGGCAGCGAATTCACGACACATGGTGGATGACAGAAACGGGAGGGCATCTCATTGTTAATTTTCCGGGTGAAGTTATTAAGCCAGGATCAATGGGGCGTCCCTTTCCAGGTGTAAAGGTAGGGATCCTTGATGAAGATGGAAATAAGTTGCCGGCAGGGCAAACGGGTCAGCTTGCAATTGAAGCTCCGTGGCCAGGCTTGATGAAAACCGTGTGGAATAACTTGGAGAAATTCGAAAGTTACTTTCCATACAAAGGATGGTATGTCTCAGGAGACCTTGCTTATCAAGATGAGGAAGGATATGTTTTCTTTCAGGGACGTGACGACGATATGATTAATTCTTCTGGGGAGCGAATTGGACCGTTTGAAGTCGAAAGTGGGCTGATTACCCACCCAGCAGTAGCAGAAGCAGGTGTTGTGGGGAAACCGGATAAAGTAAGGGGAGAAATCGTTAAAGCATACATCACCTTACGTACAGGCTATGAACAAACGGATGAACTTATCCAAGATATTCGACTTCACGTAAGAAAGAATCTCGCTGCACATGCTGCTCCTAGAGAAATAGAAGTACTAGATGAGCTTCCGAAAACAAAAATCAGCGGGAAAATTTTACGTAGAGTATTGAAAGAGCGGTCAATACAATAATGGGGGTGATGTCAGTGGAAACACTTCATGTAGCACTGATTGGTTTCGGGACAGTCGGTAAAGGGATATACGAAAGCATTGAAGAACAGCGAGAGCAGTTAGAGAGTTTGCTTGGTAAGACAATTTCAATAGATGCCATATTAATTAAAGATGGAGACATCAATAGAGAAGTAGACAATAATGTACTACTAACGACTAATGTCGAAGATCTACTGAGTCTACCTCAGCTTGATGTCGTTTTTGAAGCGATTATTGGTGTTGAACCTGCTCGAACGTATTTAGCTAAATTTATCGAAAAAGGCTGTCATATTGTTAGTGCTAATAAAGAGTTATTAGCACATAAAGGCAAAGAGCTAAGGAGCCTTGCGACCAAATACAAGGTTGGATTAAGGTACGAAGCGGCAGTGGCAGCGTCTATCCCAATCTTAAGCACATTGAGAGAAGGATTAAAGAGCAATCAAATTCAAGAAATCAGCGGAATCTTAAACGGAACATCGAATTTCATTCTTAGTGAACTACAGCAAAAAGAGCTCTCATTTGAACAAGCGCTTAATGAAGCTAAAGAGAAAGGCTATGCGGAAGCTGATCCGACGAATGACATTAAGGGATGGGATGCTTTCTATAAAATTCTCATTCTCTCAGACCTTGTCTATGGCGAGCAGCCCGAATGGGACAGAATTATAAGAAAGGGAATTGACGAAGTGACGTCTGCAGACATCAAAAAAGCGGAATCAATTGGCTTTCGAATAAAACACATCGCATCGCTCAAGCCAAGTGCTGATGGACCTGTCATTTCAGTAGAGCCAGTCGCGGTCACATCATCTCATCCATTTTTCCATGTAGCGGGTGTCAACAACGCACTCCAAGTAACTGGTAACTTAGCAGGTAGTATTACACTAAATGGACCTGGTGCAGGTGCTTATCCAACTGCTAGCGCTATGATTGAGGATTTACTTAGCCTCTACCGCAACAGTTCCGAAAGTGTCTTTTATTCTCCATCTAAGGAGAATGGAGCTGAAGTACCTGACTGGTTATTGTTAGGTGAGATCTCAGAAGTGATGTCGATTGAACTTCTCCCTTTATCAGAAAATGGTGCATATTATGCTAGTGGTAATAGAAGCGATATCGAAACGTATCTCGAGCAAAACCCTTTCCTCAAGCTATATCCGCTCAAGGGTTTGATTAAGGAGCATGATAGGTCTAATCTGGCTCTTGTATAAGTATTCATTCCCCTCAAAAATAGAGGGGTTTTTTCAATTCTATTTATGTAAGCGCTTTATTAAAATTTACAATAAAAAATATTGTGTTATGAAATCTCACGCTTGGCAATGATGTAAGCGGTTCCAAAAAGACTGATATATCTAAATTATCAAAAAACTTTCAAAAGGGGTGTTGACCTACACTTCAAACCGGCGTAATATAATCCTCAATTAAACAAAGTATTCAAACAACTCACACTAAACAAGCGAAGGGCCGAACTTAAAAGAAATGGTCCTTAAATAACATCTTGATGCTTTACTGCGTCTATCTAATAAACAGAAAGGAGTGAACAAGGTGAGTGAACAGTGGATCTACCTTAATAAAGAATTTGTAAAAAAAGAAGATGCCAAAGTATCGGTATACGATCATGGCTTCCTCTATGGCGATGGGGTGTTCGAAGGAATTAGAATGTACGACGGCAACGTCTTCAGACTAGAGCACCATCTAGAGAGGCTTTATGATTCAGCTCATTCGATCATGCTGAAAATAAAGCAGACCAAGGAGGAAATGACTGACATTATTGTTGAGACGCTGAAGAAGAACAAACTTCAAGATGCGTACATTCGTATCGTAGTGTCACGCGGTGTTGGTAATCTAGGGCTTGATCCATTCACATGTAAGGAGCCTCAAGTGATTGTTATTGCAGAATCACTGGCCTTGTTCCCTAAGCATCTATATGAATCGGGAATTGATATCGTAACGGTGGCGAGTCGAAGGAACCGGTCGGATGTACTTAGTCCAAAGGTTAAATCATTGAACTACCTCAATAACATTCTAGTTAAAATCGAAGCCAACCTTGCTGGTGTAAGCGAAGCTCTAATGTTAAATGATCAAGGATATGTTGCTGAAGGATCGGCTGATAACATCTTTATTGTAAAAGGCAACGTTATTAAAACACCGCCTGGCTACGTTGGGGCGCTTGAAGGTATTACGAGAAATGCCATCATGGAGATCGCAAGAAAGAAAGGTTATGACATGAGGGAAGAAACATTTACGCGACATGATGTCTATGTTGCAGATGAAGTGTTTCTGACTGGTACAGCTGCCGAGGTTATTGCTGTCGTGAAAGTAGACGGTCGAGTAATCGGCGAAGGAAAACCTGGTAAAACAACAAATGAACTTCTTGGAGCATTTCGTAACATTGTCACTGTAGATGGCGTAAGTGTTTACCCGTCTAAGCGTGATGTGCAAGCAGGATAAGGATAACAAATAAATATTCATAATCGATGACGAGGCAAAAGAATCAGGATTTGGTATTAACCAGAGAGCCGGTAGTGGTGGAAGCCGGTATTACCCCCTGAATCGACATCCCCTCCGAGTGTTGATCTGAAATGAGTAAGCTAGGATCAACCAAGTGTCCTTTGACACTTGTTATCAAAGCGAGCAGCATAGCTGTTCATGAGGCGACTAGTTCAAATAGGTCGCAAAATAGGGTGGTACCGTGAAGTCTTTTCACCCCTATGGACCGTAAGATGCGGCGTAGGGATGAGAAGGCTTTTTTATAGTTATAAGGTAGGAAAGTTAGTCTGTTAGACAATAAAGCATTGGAGGGTATGAGTATGCGGGCGAAGGCGAAACCAGAAGCCGAAGCGATAACAACTGAAATGACCGGGGCAGAAGTGTTGATTCATTCGTTAAAAAAGGAAAATGTAGAAGTGCTCTTTGGATATCCAGGAGGTGCGGTTCTTCCAATCTATGACGCATTGTATCGATCACCAATTAAGCACATTCTCTCAAAACATGAACAGGGTTCCATTCATGCAGCGGAAGGTTATGCAAGAGTTAGTGGTAAGCCTGGTGTTGTCATTGCAACTTCAGGACCAGGAGCTACTAATCTAGTAACAGGCATTACAGATGCCATGATGGATTCGTTGCCACTCGTTATTTTCACAGGTCAGGTTGCTAGTACTGTCATTGGCACAGATGCTTTTCAGGAAGCAGACATTATGGGGATAACGGCACCAATTACAAAGCATAACTATCAGGTTAGAGACGTTCAAGATCTACCTAGAATCATTAAAGAAGCGTTTCACATTGCGTCAACAGGACGTCCCGGTCCTGTTCTCGTTGATATCCCTAAGGATGTGGCAAACAAAACCATTTCACCCGACTACGACTCAACTATTCATTTACCTGGCTATCAACCAACGTTTTCACCGAATATCTTGCAGATTAAGAAGCTTGCAGATGCGGTTGGTCAGGCAAAGAAACCAGTTATTCTAGCCGGTGCTGGTATCCTCCATGCCAATGCTGGTAAAGAGCTTTTAACATTTACTGAGAAAAATAAGATTCCAGTGGTCAACACACTTCTCGGTTTAGGAAGCTATCCAGGACAGCATCCTCTCTTCCTAGGAATGGGAGGAATGCATGGAACGTATACAGCGAATATGGCCTTATATGAATGTGATCTGCTCATTAGCATCGGCGCACGATTCGACGATCGATTAACAGGAAACCTTGCTCATTTTGCGAAGAATGCAGTCGTTGCCCACATTGATGTAGATCCAGCTGAGATCGGAAAGAACGTACCAACGCAAATACCGATCGTATCGGATGCAAGAGAAGCTCTTAGGAAACTAGTAGATGTTGATTCAGAAACACCAGATACAGAGGAATGGCGAAGTCAATTAACAGAGAACAGTAAGAATTATCCTCTCTGGAAAAAAACGAATACAGATGAGTTTCTACCACAGCAGGTCGTTGAACTTGTCCATGAGTATACGAAAGGCGACGCAATCATAACGACAGACGTTGGACAGCATCAAATGTGGGCCGCTCAATATTACGCCTTTACAGATGCCAATCGATGGGTCACATCAGGTGGATTAGGAACGATGGGCTTCGGTTTCCCAGCAGCAGTTGGCGCACAGCTAGCATTTCCAGATCAAACGGTAGTTGCGCTAACAGGTGACGGTGGTTTCCAAATGACTCTGCAAGAATTATCAACACTTCAAGAACTGAACCTACCTGTTAAGGTCGTTATCATGAATAACCACACACTTGGTATGGTAAGGCAATGGCAAGAAGCGTTCTACGAAAAGCGTTATTCTCATTCGTTGCTTCCTGTTCAACCGGATTTTGTGAAGCTAGGTGAAGCATATGGGATTAAGTCTTATAAAGTAACAACACAAGAAGAAGCTAGAGGTGTTTTTGAAGAAGCCTTTTCACACCGAGATCCCGTATTGATCGATTGTCGAGTGAGTGGAAAGGAAAATGTATATCCAATGATTGCGCCTGGTAAAGGGCTTCATCAGATGATTGGGGTGAAACCATGAAACGAATCGTTACCGCAACAGTCATTAATCAAAGCGGTGTTCTAAATCGTATTACAGGCTTGATGACGAAGAGGCAGTTTAATATCGAAAGCATCACGGTAGGTCATACAGAAACAGAAGGCGTTTCGAAGATGACATTCGTTGTAAACGTAGACGGAGATGGGAAAATTGAGCAGCTTATCAAGCAGTTGAATAAGCAAATCGATGTCTTAAAGGTCTCGGACATAACAGATCAGGCAATCGTAGTCCGAGAGCTCGCTTTAATCAAAGTCATTAGTAACGCGCAGATCAGAAGTGAAATATCAGGAATTATCGAACCATTCCGTGCATCCATTATCGATGTAAGTCGCGAGAGCATTACAGTACAGGTGACCGGAGACTCAGAGAAAATCGAAGCCATTATCGATCTCCTAAGACCATACGGAATCAAAGAAATGGTCCGAACTGGAATCACAGCCTTCCCACGAGGAAGTCAAAAATCAGTAACAGATATAAAGCAATTTTCTATATTAAATTAGCTACCTAAGATTTGATTATGGAAGAGATAGTGTAAACCTATTCACATTTCAAAGTTGATTGGAGCGGAAGGGTGCTCGACTCCTGCGGGATTAGCGGGACAGGTGAGACCCCACAGGCGCGCCTTTAAGCGCCGAGGAGGCTCACCGCCCGCCCCGCGGAAAGCGAGCATCCTGGAGCGGAAATCAACCACTACTCTCAAGGCAACAATATCTACGAAAACAGCCTAAATTAACCAAAAAACCTAATCGAGAAGGGATGAATCAAAATGGCAAAAGTATATTATAACGGTGATATCAACGAAGGAACTCTAAAGGGGAAGAAAATCGCAGTCATTGGTTATGGTTCTCAAGGTCACGCACACGCGCTAAATCTTAGTGAAAGTGGGTTTGATGTAACAGTTGGTCTACGAAAAGGACGTTCATGGGATCAAGCAGAAAAGGATGGCTTCGATGTAAAAACGGTCAAAGAAGCAAGTGATGAAGCGGATGTTATCATGGTTCTTCTTCCGGATGAGTATCAACCTGAAGTGTACAAAGCGGAGATTGAACCTGGTCTTCGTGCAGGTAACGCATTAGTATTCGCACATGGATTCAACGTTCACTTTAATCAGGTTGTGCCACCAGCAAATGTTGATGTGTTCCTAGTAGCTCCTAAAGGTCCAGGTCACTTAGTAAGACGAACATTTGAAGACGGAGCTGGTGTGCCGGCACTATTCGGTGTTTATCAAGACGTTTCAGGTAACGCAAAAGAACTAGCACTTGCTTACGCAAAAGGAATCGGCGGTGCACGCGCTGGTGTTCTTGAAACATCATTTAAAGAAGAAACAGAAACAGATCTATTCGGCGAACAGGCGGTCCTTTGCGGTGGACTATCTTCCCTTGTGAAAGCTGGATTTGAAACGCTGACAGAAGCAGGCTACCAGCCAGAAGTTGCTTACTTTGAATGTTTACACGAACTTAAGCTAATCGTTGACTTGATGTATGAAGATGGAATCGCTGGTATGCGCTACTCAATCTCTGATACAGCTCAATGGGGCGATTTCGTATCAGGACCACGTGTTGTTGATGCTGATACAAAGGCACGCATGAAAGATATTCTTGAAGATATCCAGACTGGTAAGTTTGCTAAAGGATGGATCTTAGAAAATAAGCTAAATCGTCCTGAATTCCATGCGATCAATGAGAAAGAAAAACAGCATCCAATTGAACAAGTAGGGAAAGAGCTACGCGCTATGATGCCGTTTGTGAAACCAAAATCGAAAAAGGAAGTGGTTGCCAGTGCGAAAGATTAATGTATTCGATACAACGCTTCGTGACGGAGAACAGTCAGCCGGAGTCAATCTGAATGCATTAGAGAAACTGGAGATCGCGAAACAACTAGAAAGACTTGGAGTCGACATTATGGAAGCAGGCTTTCCTGCTGCTTCCAGTGGAGACTTCCAGGGCGTGAAAAATATCGCGGATACGGTTCGGAACGCATCAGTAACTGGACTTGCGAGAGCGAATGTAGGCGATATTGATGCAGCCTGGGAAGCGTTGAAAGGTGGTGCTGATCCAAGGCTTCACGTTTTTCTAGCCACTTCTCCCATTCACATGACGCATAAGCTTAAGAAAACGCCGGACGAAGTCGTGGAAACAGCAGTAGAAGCTGTAAAGTATGCAAAGCGGTTCTTCCCGAAAGTTCAGTGGTCGGCTGAAGATGCTTGTCGATCGGATCGTTCCTTTCTTGCCAAAATTATTAAAGAAGTAATTGATGCTGGTGCATCAGTCATTAATATTCCAGATACAGTAGGTTACAGAAGTCCACAGGAATATGGAGAGCTGTTCACTTATTTAAGAAACAACGTGCCGAATATTGAAGGTGTGGATCTTTCAGCGCATTGCCATAACGACCTTGGCATGGCCGTTGCGAACTCGCTTGCTGCAATCGAATGTGGGGCAACTCAAATCGAAGGCACAATTAATGGCATTGGAGAGCGAGCTGGTAATGCTGCGATCGAAGAAGTAGCTGTAGCACTCCGCATTCGCAATGATTTCTATCAAGCAGAAACTGGATTGAAGCTTGATGAAATCAAGAGAACAAGCAATCTTGTTAGTAAACTAACAGGTATGGCTGTTCCAGGTAACAAAGCGGTTGTAGGAGCAAATGCATTTGCTCATGAATCAGGGATTCACCAGGATGGTATGTTGAAAGAAAAAACAACATATGAAATTATCAGCCCTCAACTGATTGGTGTCCAATCTACCAGTCTTGTACTTGGTAAACACTCTGGACGACATGCTTTCAGAGATCGAGTGAAAGAGCTTGGTTTTACATTAGATGATACGAAAATTAATGAAGCGTTCAAAGAATTTAAAGATCTTGCTGATAAGAAGAAGCAAGTAACAGAGGATGATCTGTTCGCGCTATTAACGGATATTCAAACAGATGAAATCGCTGAGAAATATGAGATTCATAGCTTGCAGGTGCAATATGGTACTGCAAACATTCCAACAGCGACCATCTCAATTGAAGCGCCTGATGGAACGATGCTGCAGCAAGCTGGCACTGGATCAGGTAGTGTTGAAGCCATTTACAATACGCTGGAAGAGATGATGCCAGGAACGCTTAAACTTCAAGATTATCGGATCAATTCCGTTGGTGGAGGAAGAGATGCTCTTGCTGAAGTTCATGTACGTGTCACGTATAACGGAGTGGAGTCAAATGGGCGGGGAACAGCCCAGGATGTGCTTGAATCCTCAGCTATTGCTTACTTGAATGCAGTGAATCGCGTACTTGTACGTGAAAGTTATCAAGTGAAAAAACAAGCGCACGTATAACAAGGAGGTTTGATGGATGAAGAGAAAAGTTGCGGTATTACCCGGTGATGGTATTGGTAAAGAAGTAATGGAAGGTACGATGAAAGTTCTGAGTGCCGTAGCAGATCGATTTGGCCATACGTTTGAATTTCACAAAGGAAGGATCGGTGGGGACGCTATTGATCAAGATGGCATGCCCTTACCAGATGAAACACTTCGCATCTGTAAAGAAAGCGATGCTGCTCTTTTAGGTGCTGTAGGCGGTCCAAAGTGGGAGAGCCTTCCTGGTCATCTTCGTCCTGAACGTGGTCTACTTGGTATTCGTAAAGAGCTTGGATTATTTGCAAATCTTCGACCAGTTACAGCGTTCGACAGTTTACTGCATGCTTCTCCACTAAAGCCTGATCGAATTAAAGGTGTTGATATGTTAATTGTTCGAGAATTAACAGGAGGTCTTTATTTCGGTACTCCAAGTGAACGTCGAAACGGTGGGGACGAAGTTGTTGATACCCTTCACTATACAAGATCTGAAATTGAACGAATTGTTGAGCAAGGATTTGAAGCTGCAAGTAAACGACGACAGAAGCTAACAAGTGTGGATAAAGCAAATGTTCTTGAATCAAGCCGAATGTGGAGAGAAGTTGTGGAGGAGAAAGCAAAAGCTTATCCAGACGTTGAAGTAGAGCATATGCTTGTCGATGCTGCAGCGATGAAAATGGTTCAAAATCCGTCTCACTTTGATGTCATCGTAACAGAGAATCTATTCGGAGATATCCTTAGTGACGAAGCTTCTATGATTACTGGATCGTTAGGAATGCTTCCTTCTGCTAGTTTACGAAGTGATGGCTTTGGAATGTATGAACCCGTTCACGGTTCTGCACCAGACATTGCCGGTAAAAACCTTGCGAATCCACTTGCGATGATTTTGTCAGGCGCAATGATGCTAAAGTATTCGTTTGAAATGCACGATGAAGCAGAAGCGATTGAGAAGGCAGTTAAAGAAGTGCTTGATGCGGGTTACTACACAAGTGATCTAGCGAATGGTTCAACGAAAGCACTTGGGACCGATGCGATGATTAAGAAAGTTATTTATCAATTAGAAGAAGCTGGTGCAACAGCGGGCATCATGGAAGCATATGCCTGATGACGAAAGGTAAGAGGAGGATGGGTGTGGAGCCAAAAACAATTATTGAGAAGATTTGGGATAAACACGTTGTTCATCAAGAAGAAGGTAGTCCGGATCTTTTATATATCGATTTACATCTTGTGCACGAGGTTACTTCTCCGCAGGCTTTTGAAGGTCTGCGGATGAATAAACGCCGAGTTAGACGACCTGATTTAACCTTTGCAACGATGGATCATAATGTACCAACTATAGCGCGTCATATTATCAATGACCCTGTATCTAAAGTTCAAATGGAGAAACTTGAAGAGAACTGTAATGAATTCGGAGTGGAAATTGCGGATATAAATCATCCCGATCAAGGAATTGTTCATGTTATTGGACCTGAACTTGGGTTGACTCAACCAGGAAAAACGATTGTTTGTGGCGATAGTCATACCTCCACACACGGTGCGTTCGGTGCACTTGCTTTTGGAATAGGTACAAGTGAAGTTGAGCATGTGCTCTCGACACAAACTCTGTGGCAATCAAGACCAAAAACAATTGAAATACGAGTGAATGGTCATTTAGGATCAGGTGTTACGGCCAAAGACTTAATTCTTGCTGTCATCGCGAAGTTTGGTGTGAATGCTGGTACAGGCGCTGTTGTTGAATACACCGGAGAAGCGATTCGTAACATGACGATGGAAGAACGTATGACGGTTTGTAATATGTCTATTGAAGCGGGTGCGAAAGCGGGGCTAATCAGTCCTGATGAAACAACCTTTTTATACTTGAAAGGAAAACGGCATACTCCTTCAGGGGAAGCATTTGACGACGCAATTGCTGAATGGAAAAAGCTTGCAACAGATCCTGGAGCAGAATATGACGAAGTGCTTGAAATTGGTGCTGAAGAAATTGAACCCCAAGTAACGTGGGGAACGAATCCTTCAATGGGATCTTCTGTTTATGCAAGAGTTCCATTTCCGGAAGATTATGAAGACCCGGGAGATCAAAAATCAATTAAACAAGCACTAGCTTATATGGATCTTCAACCAGGTACACCGATACAAAACATTGATATCCAATATGTATTCATAGGTTCTTGCACTAACTCTCGTTTGAGTGACCTTCGCTCAGCTGCTGAGATCGTACGAGGACGAAAAGTTCACGAAGGTGTAACAGCACTAGTTGTACCGGGTTCGAAATCTGTTAAAAATGCTGCTGAAGCAGAAGGTCTTGATACAGTGTTCAAGGACGCAGGTTTTGAGTGGCGAGAAGCTGGTTGTAGTATGTGCCTTGCAATGAACGATGATATTGTACCTCCAGGTGAGCGCTGTGCCTCAACGTCAAATCGTAATTTTGAAGGTCGACAGGGTAATGGAGCAAGAACACACCTCGTTAGTCCCGCAATGGCCGCTGCCGCTGCGATTGAAGGAAGATTTACGGATGCAAGGAAAGTAAAACCGTTAGTAGTGTAAAAGGAGTGAGCAGTCCTGGAACCAATTAATGAATACAAAGGTGTTGTTTACCCTCTTGAAAAGGTAAACGTTGATACAGATCAAATTATTCCAAAACAGTTCTTGAAGCGGATCGAGCGACAGGGCTTCGGTCAGTTCCTTTTCTATAACTGGCGATTTGATGATGATGGTCATCCTAGAGACGATTTCAACTTAAACGAAGACCAGTATAGAAACGCATCGATCTTAGTAGCCGGCAAGAATTTCGGTTGCGGATCGTCGAGAGAACATGCGCCATGGGCGCTTCTAGATTATGGGTTCAAAGTTGTTATCGCTCCAAGCTTCGCCGACATTTTTTATAATAATTGTGTGAAGAACGGTATTCTACCGATCGCATTGAATCAAGATACTGTCTCAGAACTTTTCTCTAAATCAAAGAACGGATATGAACTCTTCGTTGAACTTGATAAGCAGCAAGTGAGTGATGCTAGTGGTGCAGTCGCTACTTTTAATATCGATCCGTACTGGAAAGAGATGTTATTAAATGGATGGGATGAAGTCTCACGAACACTTTCATTAGAAGATCAAATTAAACAGTACGAAGAAAAACAATTAGTAGGAGAGTGAATGATGTTGGGAATTACCAGGAGAAATATGGCGTACATGTCGTAAATGCAATGGAAAATCTGCTGCAAGCAGTTCATCGAACACCCTTACAGCAGTCGACTACACTTAATGAAGTCACACACAAAGATGTTTTTCTGAAAATGGAGAATTTGCAGCGAACCGGTTCCTTCAAAATTAGGGGTGCCTATAATAAGGTATCGATGCTGACGGACATTGAAGCAGCAAGAGGGATTGTTGCAGCATCTGCTGGAAATCACGCTCAGGGAGTCGCTCTTGCAGCAAGTGAGCGAGGAATTAAAGCTAAGATTTTCATGCCTGTTCATACTCCGACTAGTAAAATCGACGCAACTCGTTCGTACGGTGCAGAAATTGTGCTTGAAGGTGAATCGTACAACGAGGCTTTCAAAGGAGCAGAGCGAGAGCAGCAGGAGCGTGGAGCTACATTTGTTCATGCTTTTGATGACCCTGATGTAATGGCAGGCCAGGGAACGGTTGCGCTCGAAATGATGCAGCAGTGCCCAGATCTAGATACCATCCTTGTTCCGGTTGGAGGAGGTGGTTTGCTCGCTGGTATGGCATTAGCCGTTAAGACGTACTTTCCACACGTGAACATCATTGGTGTGCAAGCTTCAGAGGCATCTGCGACGTGGAATCGCTTTAAAGGTACTGGACCTAAAGTCCTTCACTCCTGTAAATCGATTGCAGATGGAATTTCTGTTAAAGAAGCTGGTAAATTAACTTACCCTATTATTGAGCAGCTAGTAGACGATATGGTGACAGTATCAGAAGAGGAAATTGCTACTGCAATCATTTTTATGCTTGAGCGGCACAAAACACTTGTCGAAGGTGCGGGGGCAGCTTCCTTAGCAGCTATTCTTTGCAAATCAAATCATTTGAAAAGCCGTAGAATTGGCGCAGTTATTAGTGGAGGAAATGCCGATATCGAGAAATTCTCCACGTATAAGAAACTTTCTGAGCGTGCCAAAACCATCAGAAGAATAAGCTGATGGTTTTCTCAATGCCTTTATAAACCAAATGTTTTAGATTATTGCGACTTTTTGCTCAGTAATTGACAGTCACATAGTCCCATGCTAAAATTCAGTTTAGTACTTAACCACAGTAAAGTAATTAGAATTTTATATCTCTTATTCAGAGAGGTGGAGGGACTGGCCCTATGAAGCCCGGCAACCGTCAAACAACTGTTTGAAAAGGTGCCAATTCCTGCAAAGCGTATGCTTTGAGAAATGAGAGGAAGACATTGTTTATTCCATGCCTTTCTGCTCATAGCAGAAGGGCATTTATTATTTTAGGCTCTTTTCTAAAAGATTGTTGTTTTTGAAATTATTTTCGTAAAAGAACCTGACTACGCTAATTGGAGCGGAAGGATGCTCGACTCCTGCGGGACTAGCGGGACAGGTGAGACCCCACAGGCGAAGCCGAGGAGGCTCACCGCCCGCCCCGCGGAAAGCGAGCATCCTGCAGCGGAAATTAACCCACGCTTATAGCAACAATGTATACGAAAAGAGCCTTATTTTATAAGTGCTAATGCTAAATAAGGAAGATATCCGTAGTGATGATCTTTTAATATAAGGGAAGTGAGACATGTGATTGAGCTAAAAGGCATTAACAAAACATTTTTTTCGAAATCTGGAAAAGTGGAAGCCGTAAAGAACGTTAACCTTTCAATTGAGAAGGGCGAAATCTTTGGAGTCATTGGATACAGTGGCGCTGGGAAGAGTACACTCATTCGGATGCTAAATCTACTGGAAAGACCAACGGATGGTACTGTCACGGTAGCTGGCAATAACTTATCCTCTCTAAATGAGAAGAAGCTCCGATCAGCAAGACAGGAAATTGGAATGATCTTTCAACACTTTAATATATTATGGTCTCGTACAGTAAGAGATAACATTGCGTTTCCGCTTGAAATATCAGGTATTTCGAAAGAAGACCGTAAAAAGCGTGTCGACGAGCTGATTCAGCTTGTTGGACTTGAAGGTCGTGAGAATGCTTATCCCTCACAGCTAAGCGGTGGTCAAAAGCAGCGGGTTGGTATCGCAAGAGCACTTGCGAACAATCCTAAAGTACTACTTTGTGATGAGGCTACATCTGCGCTTGATCCTAAGACAACAGATAGCATTCTCGAACTACTGACGGAAATCAACAAAAAATTAGGTCTTACTATCGTTTTAATTACACATGAAATGCACGTGATTCGAAAAATTTGTCATGGTGTTGCTGTAATGGAGAATGGCAATGTTGTGGAAGAAGGTTCTGTCTTAGAGGTCTTTCATCATCCAAAGGAACCGATCACAAAAGATTTTGTTAACCAATTGAGCGAACCAGAAGAAATGAAGGAATCGATTGCACATCTGGCAGCAAGTAACGATGGAGAACTTGTCCAGTTTACATTCATTAAAGGAAAAACAGGTTCACCTCTCGTGACAGACTTAATACGGAGATATGATGTTGAAGTAAACATTATTCAAGGGAAGATCTCCCATACGCAAGACGGACCATACGGGAAGCTTTCTGTGTTCATTAAAGGATCGCAACCTGTTATAGATGAGGCGCTTGCATATGTTCGCGGGCAAGGTGTTGAAGCGGAGGTGATTTTGAATGACTGAGTCACTATTTCCGAACGTTAATTGGGAAAACATGTGGGAAGCGACCCTACAAACAATGTATATGACGGCCATTTCTGTCCTAGCAACGTTTATCTTAGGTATTGCCCTTGGTCTACTGCTATTCCTAACAGCTAAAGGTAATATTTGGGAGAATAAGTTTGTGAATGGTATCATCGCTGGAATTGTTAACTTGTTCCGTTCCATTCCGTTTATCATTTTGATCATTTTGCTTATCCCATTGTCCGTTTATATTATCGGTACAATGCTAGGAGCAAATGCCGCACTTCCAGCACTAATTGCAGGGGCAGCCCCATTCTATGCAAGAATGGTTGAAATTGCGTTAAGAGAAGTTGATAAGGGAGTTATTGAAGCGTCTCAATCTATGGGTGCATCAAACGGAGCTATTGTTTTTAAAGTCCTACTTCCTGAGGCGATGCCAGCGCTTATTTCTGGTATTACAGTAACTGCAATTGCGCTTGTCAGCTATACGGCGATGGCAGGTGTCGTTGGTGCAGGTGGTCTTGGAAACCTTGCCTATCTAGAAGGTTTTCAACGAAATAATCCTGATGTTACGTTAGTTGCTACGGTCTTAATATTAGTTATTGTTGCTATTCTTCAAGTTAGTGGAGACTTAACAACAAGAGCAATAGATAAAAGATAAAGAGGAGAAAAGGAGAGATTCAGTTATGAAGAAATTGTTGTCAATCTTAGCTGTCCTTGCTTTGGCTGTACTTGCAGCATGTGGAGCAAACAACAGCAACAGTGAAGGTTCATCAGGCGAGGGAGAAGATTCGAACAAGCTTGTAGTAGGTGCATCAAACATTCCACACGCTGAAATTCTTGAAGAAGCAAAGCCGGTTCTGAAAGAAAAAGGCGTAGAGCTTGAAATTAAGACGTTCCAAGATTACATTCTTCCAAATAAGACGCTTGCTAATGGCGAGTTAGATGCAAACTACTTCCAAACAATTCCTTACATGGATCTTCAGATGGAAGAGAACGAGAACTATGACTTTGTTAACGCTGGTGGCATTCACATTGAACCAATCGGTGTATATTCAGAGGATTATGAAAGCCTAGAAGAGCTTCCAGAAGGCGCACAAATCATAATGAGTAACTCTGTATCTGACCACGGGCGTATGCTTTCTCTTCTTGAAGCACAAGGGCTAATCACTCTTGAAGAGGGTGTGAAAGCAGCAGATGCTACTGTAGAAAATATAGCAGAGAACCCTAAAAACATTGAGTTCAAAACAGATGTTGAAGCATCACTTCTTCCTCAGATCTATCAGCAGGGTGAAGGCGATGCAGTTATGATCAACACAAACTATGCAATTGACGCTGGTTTGAATCCGCAAGAAGATGCCATTGCACTTGAAGATTCAAATTCACCATACGTGAACGTCATTACTGTTAATAAAGGTGACGAAGACAACGAAGCTGTTAAAACACTAGTTGAAGTTCTTCGTTCTGAAGACATTCAAAACTTTATTAAAGAAGAATATAACGGTGCTGTTGTGCCAGTAAACGAATAAGTCACACAAAAGGTTCTCCACAGTTGTGGAGAACCTTTTGTTATAGTAATTATTCGTATTTTTGAATAGGCTCCATTGCCTTTCGTAAGGTTTGTGCTGAGTGATGGAATTTTTCCTTTTCGTTTGGATCAAGATCTAATTCAATTACTTCTCTTATCCCATTATTATTTACGATAGCAGGGACACCGATGTAAATGTCGTTCTGTCCATATTCTCCTTGAAGGAGCGTGGAGATGGTGAGAATTGAATTCTCATTTCGAATAATGGCTTTTGTTAATCGTACAAGCCCCATTGCAATGCCGTAATAGGTAGCACCTTTGCGGTTAATGATATGATAAGCAGCGTCGCGTACGTTAACAAAAAGATCATCAAGTTCGCCTTTTGCTCTACTATTGTTCTCGATTAGAGAAAGAATCGGTCTACTTCCAATTGTCGTATGACTCCAAATTGGAACCTCAGTATCACCATGCTCTCCGAGAATATAGCCGTGAACATTTCTTGAATCTACATCGAAATACTCACCTAATAAGTATCGAAATCTAGCTGTATCAAGAATAGTACCTGAGCCAATTACCCGTTCTTTTGGCAGACCAGAGAACTTCCAAGTTGCATAGGATAGAGCGTCTACAGGGTTAGTGGCCACGATGAAGATCCCGTCAAAACCACTCTTCATAACACTTGTAACGATCTTTTCGAATATCGCAGTATTCTTATCAATAAGATCCAGTCTTGTTTCACCTGGAGCCTGGTTTGCTCCTGCACAAATCACAACGATGTCAGCCTCAGCGCAATCTTCGTAATCCCCAGCCCAAATTTTCATAGGAGCACCAAAAGGAAGGCCGTGATTCAAGTCTCTAGCTTCACCTTCCGCTTTTTCTTTATTTAAATCGATTAATACAAGTTCATTCACAAGTTCTTGGTTTAATAATGAAAAGGCATAGCTTGTTCCCACAAAACCTGTTCCAATAAGTGCTACACGAGTCGTTTTTCCTTCAGACATGAGATCCACTCCTTTTTAGGTTTAGTACCAAGGTTATTTAAGGTTATAAGTAATACTCTACCCATTAATTGGGCGTCGCTCACATGGGAACACTCGCTAGTTCTTTTTCTGGAAGGCTCTTTCTGAAAGTAAGTTGTTTTTGAAAGAAGTTTTGTGAGAAAACCACATTTCGCTGATTGGAGCGGAAATCGACCACTACCTCTCTATAAAACAAACTCCTTGAAAATTTCATGGATAGCATAGTTCTTGTCTTCTCATACTAACATGGAATAACTAGAAGGAGGAATGCGTCTTGAAGCAAGAACAAGAATTCAACAATTTCTCAGAAGCGGCGCTGCATGATTATAAAGAAGGACTTGGCATGTTTACTGAGAAAATGCCTCAGCTTGCGAAGAAGTATAATGCATTTACAGAAGCCTGTTTTAAAGAAGGGGCAATAAGTCAGAAAGAGAAACAAATGATTGCGCTTGGTATTTCGATTTTCTCACAAGACGAGTATTGTATTATCTACCATACAAAGGGGTGCCTTGATCAAGGATGTTCTGAACAAGAAATTCTTGAAACTGTTGGAGTGACAGCTGCTTTCGGCGGTGGAGCTGCAATGAGTCAAGCGGTTACCTTAGTTCAAGAATGCATCAAAGATCTTGATCAAATGGCGCATTAATAAATCGACTTTCTTCTATTATAAATGTAGTTCATACGGGAGCTAATGAAATAGGGTGGATATGGGAGAGAAAATAAGAGAAAGAGTTTTTTGTTTATTCAGAACTCTACTCATCCTTCCATAGACTTCCTCAATCCTTTAAATGCTGTTTGTAGCTACTAATTCAACGTGGTAAAGTATCTGTGTAAGCAAAAAGATATCGAAAGGATTGATTCATTATTAGTTCGATGCGGTTAAACCACACACCTGAAATGGAAAAGGCGATGTACCAGTCTCACGGAGTAGGTTATGCAGAGTATAGCCGGAATTTCAATAAACGAATGGAAATCGAAAGAGACCGTGAGATGAATCACCGTCGAAGTCTTAAAATGGTAAGTGAATTCGACCGTAGACTCTCAAAATGAATCAGCATCCAGAAAGAACATAACACTTTAAACCAGTCGCCAGACTGGTTTTTTGTATTGAACTAATGTTGTGTGTTCATTGAATGGTCTACTATTAAATGGTAGTCTTAACTAGGGATAAACGAAAAAATCATCTTTCATTCTCATTGAGGAATAGTGGTAGTTCTTGTGGAGAACGCTAAAAGGTATGATCTTTCGGTTCCTTGATATTAGTTTGGATTTGTTATAAAATTAGAATGAAAATAGATTGAGAATGACTCAGCACACATTCCTTGACATACACCTTATAGATACTACAATAAGGAAGGAATAGTATAAACGTTATTGGAGGTATTCACAAATGGCAGCATCAACTCTTAAGATTGAAAATCTTCATGTTTCCATTGAGGGAAAAGAGATTCTTAAAGGATTAAACCTTGAAATAAATGGTGGAGAAATCCACGCAGTAATGGGACCGAACGGTACAGGTAAATCTACCCTCGCGTCAGCTATTATGGGGCATCCTAAATACGAAATCACTGAAGGCAGTGTCTTCCTTGATAATGAAGATGTACTTGAAATGGAAGTTGATGAGCGTGCAAAAGCTGGACTCTTCCTTGCTATGCAATATCCAAGTGAAGTAAGTGGCGTAACAAACGCTGATTTCCTTCGTTCTGCAATTAATGCTCGTCGTGAAGAAGGCGATGAAATTTCATTAATGAAATTCATCAAGAAGCTAGACAAGAAAATGGCAGAGCTTGATATGGGTGAAGAATTCGCTCAGCGTTACCTGAATGAAGGTTTCTCTGGCGGTGAGAAGAAGCGTAACGAAATTCTTCAACTTATGATGCTTGAACCAAAAATCGCTGTTCTAGATGAGATTGACTCTGGTCTTGATATCGATGCACTTAAAGTTGTATCAAAAGGCGTTAACGCTATGCGTAGCGATGACTTTGGTTGCCTAATCATTACACACTATCAGCGTCTATTGAACTACATTACGCCTGATAAAGTACACGTAATGATGCAAGGTCGTATTGTGAAATCTGGCGGCGCAGAACTAGCTCAGCGTCTTGAGTCAGAAGGCTATGATTGGATTAAACAAGAACTTGGAATTAAAGACGAAACAGTTGGTCAAGAAGCGTAAGCGGTAAGGAGGATGACAATGTCAGTGGATACGAAGATTGCATTCGATCAAGATTACATTAAATCTTTTTCAGAAAAACGCCAGGAACCGAAATGGATGGAATCCCTGCGTTTAAAGGCCTTAGAGAAGTCAGAAAACCTTCCTATGCCAAAGCCTGATAAAACGAAAATCGATAAGTGGAACTTCACTTCATTTAAACACGATGTACCTGCAGACGCTATTTCTTCACTGGATGACCTTCCAAAAGACGTACGTGAACTCGTTGCGAAAGATCAGCAATCAGGTAATCTTCTAGTACATCGTAATTCTACACCTGTTTTTCATCAGCTTTCTGAAGAGCTGAAAGAACAGGGAGTTATTTTCACAGATATTCAAACAGCTCTACAAGAGCACGGTGACCTTGTCGAGAAGTACTTCATGAAAGACGTTATGAAGGTAGACGAGAATCGCCTAACTGCTGTTCATGCGGCACTACTAAACGGAGGAACATTCTTATATGTACCTCGTAATGTTGAAGTAGACGTTCCTGTTCAAGCTCTATACTGGCAGGAAGATCCTGAAGCAGGTCTATTTAATCACGTGATTATCGTTGCTGAAGATAATAGTTCAGTCACATATGTGGAGAACTATCTTTCTTACGGAAATGATGAAGAGTCTGTTGCGAATATCATTGCTGAAGTACACGTAGGTCAGAACGCTCGTGTAACGTTTGGTTCTGTTGATAACTTTTCTAAGGGAGTAACAACTTACGTGAATCGTCGTGCGAATGTTGCTCGTGATGGTAAAGTTGACTGGGCACTTGCTCAGATGAACGACGGTAATACGGTATCTACGAATACAACGCACCTAATTGGTGATGGTTCGAACGCTGATTCTAAGACGGTTACAATTGGTCGCGGAGATCAGAAACAGAACTTCACGAATCAGATTATCCACCACGGTAAAAATTCTGAAGGTATGCTGCTTGTTCACGGTGTTCAAAAAGATAGTGCAAGTGCGATCTTTAACGGTGTAACAAAGATTGAGCATGGCGCTGCCAAATCAAACGGTGAGCAAACTCAGCGTGTTCTTATGATGAATGAGAAAGCACGTGGAGATGCTAACCCAATTCTTCTGATCGATGAAGATGATGTTATGGCTGGTCACGCTGCTTCTGTAGGTAAAGTTGATCCAATTCAGCTTTACTACTTGCAAAGTCGCGGAATTTCTCGTCATGAAGCAGAACGTTTGATAATCCACGGTTTCCTTGCACCAGTTATTAACGAACTTCCGATTGAAGGCGTTCGTAAACGTGCGGTAGAGGTTACTGAAGGGAAAGTAAATTAATGATGAATGTCCAAGACATTCGCAAGCAGTTTCCCATTTTACATCAAGAGGTAAATGGGAATCCTCTTGTATACCTTGATAGTGCAGCAACGTCTCAGAAGCCAGCTCAAGTGATTGATGCAGTGGAGCGTTACTACAAGGAAATTAATTCAAACGTTCACCGTGGTGTTCATACGCTTGGTACACATGCAACTGACGCCTATGAAGGCGCACGTGAAAAGGTACGTGAGTTTATTCATGCTTCCTCAACAGAAGAAGTTATCTTTACTCGTGGAACAACTACGGCGCTTAATATGGTAGCTTCAAGCTATGGACGTGCAAATCTTTCAGAGGGTGATGAAGTTGTCATCACACCAATGGAGCATCACAGTAACATTATCCCGTGGCAACAGGTTGTGAAGGCAACTGGTGCTACTCTTAAATATATTCCGCTTCAACCTGATGGAACAATTGCACTTGAAGACGTAGAAAAAACGGTAACTGAGAACACGAAAATTGTGTCTGTTATGCAGGTTTCTAACGTGCTTGGGACAATTAATCCAATCAAGGAAATGGCGGCTATTGCACATCGAAATGGTGCCATTATGGTTGTTGATGGAGCTCAAAGCACACCGCATATGAACATTGACGTACAGGATCTCGATTGTGATTTCTTTGCATTCTCTGGACATAAAATGTGCGGTCCGACTGGAATTGGTGTTCTTTATGGTAAGAGACAATTACTAGAAAAGATGGACCCATTTGAATTCGGAGGGGAAATGATTGATTATGTAGGTCTCTATGACTCGACATGGAAAGATCTCCCTTGGAAGTTCGAAGGTGGTACGCCAATTATTGCAGGTGCAGTCGGTCTTGGTGCAGCCATTGACTTCTTAAATGAAATTGGAATGGATAACATTCAGCAGCATGAGTCACATCTTGCTAAGTATGCAATAGAGCAGTTATCCACAATCGAAGGCGTAACAATATACGGACCTGAAAAGCGTGCTGGCGTTGTAACCTTCAATAGTGACGAAGTTCATCCACACGATGTGGCTACTGTACTAGACACAGAAGGCATCGCGGTTCGCGCCGGACATCATTGCGCTCAGCCGCTTATGAAGTGGCTTGAAGTATCGGCTACAGCACGTGCTAGCTTCTATCTTTATAACACAGAAGAAGACGTGGATACATTTGTAGCGGGATTACGAAAAGCAAAGGAGTTTTTCGGTAATGTCTTTTAACAATCTAGACCAGTTATATCGACAGGTCATTATGGATCATTACAAGAACCCAAGAAACAAAGGGGAACTTGAAGGAAACGATCTTAAAATAAATATGAATAACCCTACATGTGGAGACACGATTCAACTACAGTTGAAAGTAGATGATGGGAAAATTTCGGATGCGAAGTTTATTGGAGAAGGTTGCTCTATAAGCCTGGCATCTGCGTCAATGATGACACAGTCAGTCAAAGGGCTTGAGGTTGATCAGGCGATGAAGTTGTCTGGAATTTTCTCTGATATGATGCAGGGCAAAGAGTATGACGAAGAAGAATTCGATCTTGGTGATATTGAAGCACTTCAAGGCGTTTCGAAATTTCCTGCTCGAATTAAATGTGCAACACTCTCTTGGAAAGCCATGGAGAAGGGCTTTAAGGAACAGGGTGAGGCGTAACTCGCTTCCAGGTGTTGTCATCGTTTCTTTTTCATACTAGAATGGTTGAAAGAGAACAACAGCCAAACACTGACATGTGTAATGTCAAGGAGGGAAATATAATGGCTAAAAAAATGCCTGAAGTTGGCGAATACCAGTATGGTTTTAGTGATAAAGACGTTTCAATTTTCCGCTCAGAGCGTGGGTTAACTCCTGAAATCGTTAAAGAAATTTCTCGTATGAAGGAAGAGCCTAAATGGATGCTTGATTTTCGTTTGAAATCGCTAGAGCATTTCTACAGCATGCCAATGCCTCAGTGGGGCGGTAATCTTGCTGATCTTGATTTCGATGAAATTACGTACTACGTAAAGCCTTCTGAAAAGTCTGAGCGATCATGGGATGAAGTACCAGAAGAAATCAAAGCAACATTTGATAAGCTTGGTATCCCTGAAGCAGAACAAAAATACCTTGCAGGTGTTTCTGCACAGTATGAATCTGAAGTTGTTTACCACAACATGCAAGAAGATCTTGAGAATATGGGTATTATTTTCAAAGATACAGATACTGCTCTTAAAGAAAACGAAGACCTTTTCAAAGAGTACTTTGCTAAAACAATCCCTGCAACGGACAATAAGTTCTCAGCGCTAAACTCTGCTGTATGGTCTGGTGGATCGTTCATCTACGTCCCTAAAGGTGTTAAAGTAGATACGCCTCTTCAAGCGTATTTCCGTATTAACTCTGAAAACATGGGACAGTTTGAGCGTACGCTTATCATTGCAGACGAAGGTTCTTCTGTTCATTACGTTGAAGGGTGTACTGCACCTGTTTACACAACAAACTCTCTACACAGTGCTGTTGTTGAAATCATCGTTAAGAAAGACGCATACTGCCGTTATACAACCATTCAGAACTGGGCTAACAACGTGTTTAACCTTGTTACGAAGCGTGCAGTTGCGGAAGAAAATGCAACGATGGAATGGATCGATGGTAACATTGGTTCAAAACTTACGATGAAGTATCCAGCTGTTATCTTGAAAGGTGAAGGCGCACGAGGCATGACCCTTTCAATCGCTCTTGCGGGTAAAGGACAGCACCAGGATGCAGGAGCTAAGATGATTCACTTAGCACCAAACACATCTTCAACAATCGTATCGAAATCCATTTCGAAGCAAGGCGGTAAAGTAACATACCGTGGTATTGTACACTTTGGCCGTAAAGCTGAAGGCGCTCGTTCTAACGTTGAGTGTGATACGCTCATCATGGATAACGAGTCAACTTCTGATACAATTCCTTACAACGAAATTCTTAACGATAACATTTCACTTGAACACGAAGCGAAAGTATCGAAGGTTTCGGAAGAACAGCTCTTCTACTTGATGAGCCGTGGTGTATCTGAAGAAGAAGCTACTGAAATGATCGTAATGGGCTTTATCGAGCCATTTACGAAAGAACTTCCTATGGAGTATGCGGTTGAAATGAACCGTCTCATTAAATTTGAGATGGAAGGTTCAATCGGTTAAGCACTATTATGAAACGAACCGGATTTTCCGGTTCGTTTTTTTATTGTGCTGTTTTCGTAAACATTCTTGCTTTTGCCATAAGAGTGGTAGTTGATCTGCGCTCCTACCCGCTTTCCGGGGGGCGGGCGGTGAGCCTCCTCGTCGCTAACGCTCCTGTGGGGTCTCACCTGTCCCGCTAGTCCCGCAGGAGTCGAGCACCTTCCGCTCCAATCAACTATGAAATGGGGTTCTCTATAGAAAAATTTTTTAAAAGCAACAATCTTTTAGAAAAGAGCCTTTTAATATAGGGAATAGATTATTTAAAATGAAGCCTAGAGCAAAGAACTCTTATGCTTCTTCCTTGCTATTTTTTCGCCTTCACATGAAAATAGAAGAAGAATCATTTTAATTATAACTTTACTATTACTAACGATATAATTATTTCGGATGTTCCATCGAAGATGAAAGGAAGGATTGCATGATATACATAGGCGTTACAGGATGGGGCGATCATGATGATTTATATCCACCCGATGTCAAAAGCAATGAGAAGCTTTCACTCTACGCATCGCATTTTCCAATTGTTGAAGTAGATTCATCTTTTTATGCGGTTCAGCCTACGAGGAATTTTCAGAAGTGGGCGGATGAAACGCCTGAAGATTTTCGCTTTGTAGTCAAGGCTTATCAAGGCATGACGGGTCATCAAAGAGGAGACGTACCGTTTGAAACAAGAGAAGAGATGTTCCAGGCGTTTATAAATTCCCTTGGTCCCATTCAGAAAGCTGGTAAGCTTTCGATGGTGCTTTTTCAGTTTCCACCATGGTTTGATGTGAATAAAGAGAACGTGGACATATTAAGAGACTGTAAGCAACGAATGGGCGATATTCCTTGTGCAGTCGAATTTCGTCATCAATCCTGGTATCATGAAGCTTTTCGCGATAAGACGCTACATTTTCTTGAAGAGCAGGGATATATCCACACGATTTGTGATGAGCCACAGGCAGGAGAAGGGTCCGTTCCTCTCGTTATGGAAACAGTCCATTCGAAGCAAGTTCTTGTGCGTCTTCACGGACGAAATGTGAATGGTTGGACAAACCCTGGCAATCGTCATAATTGGAGAGATGTTCGTTATTTGTATGATTATAACGAGGAAGAGTTAATGGAATGGAAAGAGCGGATTCATCAATTGGCAAATGAATGTGAGCATGTGTCTATTTTATTTAACAACAACTCAGGTGGTCATGCTTCAGGAAATGCGAAGAAGATGATTCAAATGCTTGATATTGAGTATACAAATTTAAATCCGAAACAGCTGGATCTTTTTGAAGAATAAGGAGTTTGACTCATGATAACTTGGATTCTGTTAGTACTTATTGGTCTTGCTGCTGGGACAATCGGTAGTCTTGTTGGTCTTGGTGGCGGGATCATCATCGTTCCTGTTCTTCTTATTATTGATCAATATACAAATTGGCTACCGCCATTATCTCCTCAATTAATTGTCGGAAGTTCGATCGTCGTCCTTGTTGCAATTGGTCTTTCATCTACATTAGCTTATATGAAGAAGAAAAGTGTGGATTATAAAAGTGGTGCGCTCTTCTTTCTAGGAAGTGGTCCTGGAGCCGTTTTGGGAGCCTGGTTAAATAAATTTATTGAAGTAGATTATTTTTCTATCTATTTTGGGTTATTTATGGTGCTTGTTTCCATATTATTAATGATAAGGAATCGTTTACGCCCAATGAAGTTGAATGGACAATTCACTCGTTCGTTCACTAATTCTGATGGAAAGAAAGTAACCTATCAATTTTCAGCTCCAGCAGCAGTTGCGGTTTCATTTGTTGTAGGAGTTATCTCAGGGTTGTTTGGAATTGGTGGGGGTTCCTTAATGGTTCCTGCGATGATCTTGCTATTTGGCTTTCCGATGTCAGTTGCAGTTGCAACTTCGATGTTTATGATCTTCCTCTCAAGCATAACAGGTACACTGACCCATTTAGTACTCGGAAACGTGGGAGGCTTTCTCTTAATCGGATTAGTTCCAGGAGCATGGGTCGGAGCCAAGTTAGGCGCATTTATTAATCAAAAACTATCAGACCAGACCGTTGTAGTTATTTTGCGATGGATGTTAATCATTGTTGGAATTCGACTGATCTGGCAGGGAACTATGGGGTAGGAAAGGAAGATTGACTTGACTTGTAAAACACTAAATATCTATTATACAAATGATCTTCATAGTCACTTTGAGAACTGGTCTAAAGTGTCTTCTTTTCTCAAAGAGAAAAAGAAAATGCATGAACTCCAGGGAACACCTTACTTACTTCTGGATCTTGGTGACCATTCTGATAAAGTTCATCCAATCACGGAAGGAACGGTTGGAAAAGGGAATGTGCAGTTACTAAATGAACTTCAATATGACTATGCTACGATCGGAAACAATGAAGGAATTACGTTCTCTAAGAAGGAGCTTGAGGAATTATACACAGAAGCAACGTTCGAAGTGATTGTATCCAATCTCTATCATCAAGATGGTACAAGACCCTCCTTTGCAATCCCATATAAGATTCATGAACTAAATGGTGTGAAAGTAGGTATCATTGGGATTACGATACCATATGAGCAGTTCTATTCTCTCCTAGGGTGGACAATCCATTCCCCATACAACTACCTTCAGGAGCTTGTGAATGACGTTCGCTCACAATCTGACGTTGTTATCCTCATGTCTCATATGGGGCTAGGAAATGACGAGCAATTAGCAAGAGAGATGACAGGAATTGATGTGATCATTGGCGCTCATACTCATCATGTTCTAAAGCACGGAGTAATTGTAGAGGACACGCTCATAACGCAGTCAGGAAAAAACGGCAACTATGTAGGAGAAGTGACGATTTGTTTCGATTTGGAAAACGACCATGTTCTTGAAAAAGAAGCCTATGCCGTTTCTGTCCGTAATCGTAAGGAAGACGACCTTACAAGAGAGAGCATAAAACAATTGGGTTTAAAAGCACAGGCTTTGTTAGACGAAGTCATTTGTCGACTAGAACAACCGTTAGAAGCAGAGTGGTTTAAACCGTCTGTATTACCTGATGAATTAGCCGCAGCGTTAAGGGAGTGGTGTCATGCTGATATCGGTATGATTAACTCTGGTATGCTGCTTGATGGGCTTTCTGAAGGGAACGTTTCTCGTGAGAACATTCACCGTATTTGCCCGCATCCGGTAAACCCTTGCAAAGTCATCTTAAAAGGCAGTGAACTTCGAGAAATCATTTCTTACGCTATGACAGATGAGATTGTGAACTTAAGTTTTAAGGGACTTGGCTTTCGCGGAGAAGTGATGGGGATTATGGCGTTTGATGGCTTAGAAGTAAAAACTGTTTTAATGGAAGATGGTCTTCACCATGTAACTGACATTCTTCATAATGGACAGCAGTTGATATCTGATGAAGAATATGCTGTTGCCACAGCTGATATGTTTACGTTTGGGAAATTCTATCCTCAAATGAAACATGCGAAAAAGAAATATTATTTACCTGAGATGTTAAGGGATCTTCTTGAATGGAGACTTGAGAACAGATACTAGAAACTTTCATATAGATATAGTGTTAATCATTCAAGTCAGGAGGCGAGAATGAATTGATTACTATGTCACCTATTATGATTGACGGTCATCCTTTTACGGCTGTGAGCATGCAACTTCCGAAAACGAATTTTCTTGCAGTAATGAATGAGAATGGGTATATCATGTGTGGAGCACTTGATATAGCTTTACTTAACGAGAAATTAAGTGAGCGGAAGATTATTGCAGGCAGAGCTGTAGGCGTGAGGACGATCGAACAGCTGCTGGATGCTCCCCTTGAATCTGTTACACATGAAGCAGTAGCAAGGGGCATTACAGTCGGCACAATAGGCAGAGATGCCATGCTTAAAATGATGTGAAAGAAGCCGTAGCAATGCTGCGGCTTCTTTTGCTTTTCGGATACAGTCTACCGAGCGCTTTCGCTTTTCGTGATCCAGCTACAGCGCTCAGACCCTCGAGATGCTTCACCTTTTTGGTTGAACACAAAGAACGTGTTCATCCAAAAAGGTTCCAGCCCTTGTCGGGTCTACCTAGCGCTTTCGCTTTTCGTGATAATTTTGTCCATACTTCCTTACTTCATAGCATATACATGTTGGAGAGAAGGGAGGGTTCATGTTTGTTTCGAACTCGTAGAAGATTCTTTAGAAAGGGTCCACTTCCCTTTCGTTATGTATTTATCATCTCCTTCATCCTTTTCATATTCATGACAGTGCAGGGGTTATGGATCGTTGAAAAGGGAATCAAGCCGACGCTTATTGAGATTGCTAGAACAGAGACAAATCGTATTGCAACACTTGCGATTAACCAGGCGATCAATCAAAAGATTGTAGAAGAAGTAGACAATTACCAGGAAACGCTAATAACCGAAGTGAAAGATGATCAGGGAAAAGTTGTGCTTGTTCAGATTAATCAGCGAGCTGTTAGTCAAGTTCTCGCTCAATCCACGGATAAAGTTCAAAAGTTCTTAAAAAGCATTGAAGATGGTAAGATCGATTATTGGGCAGAGCAAAATGGTGTTGATCTTAAAGTGGATGAAGATACGCCTGTCAATACAGGTATTATACATTATATTCCAATCGGTCAGGCTTTCAACAATACGCTACTTGCGAACTTTGGACCAAAAGTTCCAGTGCGTTTTACTGCGATTGGAGAAGTGAAATCAGATATTAAACATAAGATTGAGCCAGTAGGAATTAACAATATATGGGTCGATATTCGCGTTCACATCGAAGTGAATGTTAAAATCGTTATTCCATTTGCGAGCGATTCGGACGTTGTTACGACGGATATTCCTGTTATCGCAACGATTATTAAGGGAGATGTTCCGAACTTTTATAACAGTGGAGGCGATGATGCGCCAAATCCATCTATTGATATGAAAGACATGCAATAATTTCTAATTGCAGAAAGGAGTAAGATAAGGTATACTTTTAAACTGAACTTAATATCGTTCCTTATCTTTTACGATGAGGTAGAGGAGCAGATCCTCATTAGTACGTGTTGGGAGAATGACACCAATGATCAGCATCGAAAGGGAGATCTGCCGAAGCAAGAATAATTGTCACGTTATTTTTGTTGGGGCGGCATTGAATAAATGTCGAACTGTCATTATAAGTCTAACTTGTAATGGTGAACTACTGATCGGGGTGGACACTTAACATTGACTCGGTGAAACGAGCAATGATAGGACCAATCCTATCATTGCTCGTTTTTTTTGTGCTTGTAAATCGAAATTTCGATTTACATTATGCAAAATTTGAAGAGTAATGTTGGATGAGCTTACCCCTGTCGCAATCTACTATTAAATATAAGGAGGGTTTCCGTGGAAAACTCGTTTTTATCTATTATTCCGCCGCTTGTTGCATTACTTATGGTCGTTGTGACAAGGAAAGTGCTGCCATCTCTAGGAGTAGGGATCATTCTCGGTGCACTTATGATCAATAATTGGAGTGTAACAGGTTCCATTCAGGAAATTTATACAATCGTAAAAGGAATTTTTATTGATTCTGAAAGCGGTGGGCTAAATACCTGGAACATGTACATTATCTTCTTCTTACTATTACTTGGTATGATGACCGCATTTATCTCCATATCTGGTGGTAGCCGTGCATTTGGTGAGTGGGCAATGAAGCGTGTCAAAACAAGAGTTGGAGCTCAAATTGTCACAGCCGTTTTCGGTATTATTATTTTCATTGATGATTACTTTAACTCCCTTGCAGTAGGGAATGTTAGTAGACCAATTACGGACAGGCATAACGTGTCTAGAGCGAAGCTTGCGTACATTATTGATTCGACTGCTGCACCAATGTGTATCATTTCTCCAATCTCAAGCTGGGGTGCTTATATTATTGCCATTATTGGTGGCGTCCTCGCTACACATAGTATTACAGGTGTTGGTGCTTTGGAAGCATTCATGAGAATGATTCCAATGAATTTATATGCTCTGTTTGCTTTAGTCATGGTTTTCTTTGTAAGTTATTTCGATATAAATCTTAAGGCTATGAAAGTACATGAAGATCGTGCCCAAAAGACAGGAGAAGTTCTTGATCCAGAAAAGGGCGCGGTTCCTGGGGAAACAACTGGACTACCTGAAAGTGACAAAGGTAGTGTTGCTGATCTTGCTTGGCCGATTATCATGCTAATTGCGGGAACAGTTACGTTTATGATTGTGACTGGTATCCAGGCTGTAAGTGGGACTGATACAGCAGTTACGGCACTTACTATTTTTGAAAACACGGATGTTGCTACTTCACTTCTTTACGGAGGATTGATTGGGCTTGCTACATCACTTATCTTCTTCTTCGTGAAGCGTATGGGAGGAGCTATCCTAGGCAAAGGAATCTGGGAAGGGATTAAGTCTATGCTCCCAGCAGTTTATATTCTCTTCTTTGCGTGGACATTAATTGAGATTATTGGATCACTTGGAACAGGTGAGTACTTAGCTGGACTAGTTAATCAGCATATCGTGATTGGTTTCTTGCCTGCAATTCTATTTCTCCTTGGAGGCGTTATGGCGTTCGCAACTGGTACATCGTGGGGAACGTTTGGCATCATGCTACCAATTGCAGGAGAGATTGCTGCTGCAACTGATCCAACCTTAATGCTCCCAGTACTTGCAGCTGTTCTCGCAGGTGCCGTTTTTGGAGATCATTGTTCACCGATCTCAGATACAACGATTCTTTCATCAACAGGTGCGGGAAGCCATCATATTGATCATGTTATGACTCAGCTACCTTATGCAGTGCTTGTCGCAGGTATATCCTTGCTTGGTTATCTTGTACTTGGATTTACAGGAAGCTCAATACTTGGCTTACTAGCTACTGCGGTTCTTTTTGGAATATTGATTTTTATGTTAAAAACAAAATATGCCAATCGACCAGTTGAAGTAGCTAAAAATTAATGAAGCAGGGGGACATTCCTCCTGCTTTTTTATATGAATTCACAAAAAAGTGTAGATTTTTATCAGAAATTGAACGATTTATACTAAAAAAGGTAAAAGATTGTTTTGACATGGACATTCGTACTAGATATACTATAAACAAAATAATCTGAATTTACTTAAAAGTCACAACCTTTTTCTGGGAGGAGGCTTGGAGTTAAAAAAGGATTTAAATTGTCTAAGGGGGTAATTGATTTGGAGAATCGTGCGCAATGGGGGACAAGGGCTGGTTTTATTCTAGCAGCTGTTGGTTCAGCAATAGGTTTAGGTAATATATGGAGATTTCCAGCCGTAGCATATGACAACGGTGGTGGGGCATTCTTTATTCCGTATTTATTCGCATTACTTACAGCTGGTATCCCGATTTTAATACTAGAATTCACAATTGGTCATAAATTTAGAGGATCTGCACCACTTTCATTCTTTAGAATGAACAAAAAGATGGAGTGGCTTGGTTGGTGGGGCGTTATTGTTGCTTTTGTTATCTCGACATATTACGCAGTTATTATTGCTTGGGCAATCTCTTATAGCTACTTTGCGTTTAATCAAAGTTGGGGTTCTGATACAGAAGCGTTCCTTTTCAATGATTACTTAAAGCTTACAGTTGATCCAGGACAAACAGGTAGTATTGTCCCAGGCGTATTCCTACCATTGATTGCGGTTTGGATCATTACGCTCGGTGTTCTTCTTGCAGGTGTCAAAAAAGGAATTGAGCGTGCGAACAAAATTTTCATTCCTACATTGGTTGTTCTTTTCTTAATTATTGTTATTCGTGCAGTGACATTACCAGGAGCTGCTGAAGGTCTAAATGCTTTCTTTACACCGAACTTTGACAGCATTACGTCTGGAAGCGTTTGGGTTGCAGCTTACGGACAGATTTTCTTCAGTTTATCCATTGCTTTTGCTATTATGATTACTTATTCTAGTTATTTACCGAAGAAATCCGATATCACAAATAATGCGTTTATTACTGGTTTCGGTAACTCGGCGTTTGAGCTTCTAGCAGGTATTGGAGTATTCTCGGCGCTTGGATTTATGGCTCAGCAGCAGGGTCTTACTGTTGGTGAAGTTGTGAGTGGTGGAGTTGGACTAGCTTTCGTCGTCTTCCCACAAATTATTAATGAGTTCCCAGCCTTGAACGGTTTGTTCGGTTTCTTATTCTTTGCATCACTTGTTCTTGCTGGTTTATCTTCACTAATCTCTATTTCTGAAACATATGTAGCGGGTGTGTCAGAGAAATTTGGCATATCTCGTACAAAAGCTGTTCTAATTGGTGGAGGAGTTTCCTCTATTATCTCTATATTGTTTGCAACGCAAGGCGGATTGTTCTTCCTTGATGCAGCAGATTACTTTATTAACCAGTTTGGAATTGCGTTCGTAGGACTAGTGGAAGTCGTTGTCGTAGCTTGGGTACTTCGTGAACTTAATACGCTTGAATCACACGCAAACGGTATTTCAGACATTTCATTGAAATATTGGTGGAAAGCTTGTCTTGGAGTCATTACACCGCTTGTCCTTGGCTACATGATGTTCGATCTCTTTAAAACAAACCTACTTCGTCAGTTTGATACACCAACTGGAAACTATGAAGGCTACTCAAATGGCTTTATTCTTTACAGTGGCTGGGCTGTCGCAGGGTTCGCCATTCTGGTTGGAATTCTATTCAGCCTAAAGAAATGGGACTCGAAAGTAGAACAGCAAAAGTATAAGGAGGTAAGCTAATATGGGTGGTAGCGCAATTTTTATGATGATTGTTGGTATGGTTATTATATGGGGTGGTCTTACAGCGAGTATCCTTAATGCTGTGAGAGTATCTAGAAAACAATAAAAAAGAAAGAGGGACTAACGAGTTGTTAGTTCCTCTTTTACTTTTTTCTTGATCGTTCCTGGCGTTCCCATAAGCGCAAAGAAGGGTAGGGATCGTATGACCACTCTGTTCTTCCATTATCTTTGTAAATACCATAGTGGAGGTGAGGTGGAAATTTACCTGCGGTTCCTTTAGGACCGTACCCAGAGCTTCCAACATAGCCGATCACTTGACCGGGTTGAACAACGCTATCTTTTTCAATGCCTTTTTCAAAACCATTTAAATGTGCATAATAATGGTAATTGCCTTGGATATCTCGAATACCGATACGCCAACCACCGTATCGATTCCAACCTTTTGTCTCAACCGTACCGTAGCTCGTTGACTTCACTGCTACACCGTAGGATGCAAAAATATCTGTTCCCTCATGAATTCGTAGCCCGCCCCAGCCTCTACGGTCTCCCCATGTGCTTCGATAGCTATAATTCGCATGTAGTGGAACAGGAAAAGCGTGTTTTTCTAGCTTCAGTGTTTCGAAAGTCCGATAAACAGCACTATTGCTAATAATTGTTCGAACGGCTTGATCACGATGATAATAATCCCACAAACCAATCCGTATATCCTCAATCGTTGTCCCATAAGATTGTAAGAAATGCCCTATCGTATAGAGAAGGTCTTCATCATCCGTTATAACTGCTTTACCATCACCATTGCCATCAAGCCCAATCCCTCCAAAGAATGAGATGGAATTAGCGGAAGTATCTGCTTTGTTTGGGTTAGCTCCTCCAGCCCATTTTTCAGGTGGAATATAGATCGCAATAGCGCCCTTTTCACGCGGAATATCTTTTTGAGAACGTCTAATACTTCGTTCATATTGATCAATTCCAGCGTAAATGTACCATGGTACATGTGTCAGGGTTTCCATTTTGTGAAACAACATCATTCGTTCTGCTCTTAATTTATCTTCGTCTACTTCTGCAGATAAGCAAATGTTAGTTGGTAAGAGAAAGAAAAGAATAAGGATAAGAAAACTGTATTTTCTCAAGCGTTTCTTCTCCTTTCGTAAATTGTCATTACTCTTAGTGTGGTTTTCATCTTCTAAAACATTAGATCTAAATAATGGAAGGTAAAAAGCCCTAATCGTCATTAGATTCACACTTTTCCTAGAAATACACATATTGGATATGTTATTCTTTAATACAGAAAAGGAATTGGTGGGGTGATAATAGTGAGTAAGAAAGAAGAATATCTACGTAAACCAGAGTGGTTGAAAATAAAACTGAATACAAACGAGAACTACAAAGGCCTTAAAAAGATGATGCGTGAGAAAAAGCTACATACTGTATGTGAAGAGGCAAAATGTCCAAACATTCATGAGTGTTGGGCTGTTCGAAAAACTGCGACCTTTATGATCCTTGGGGACGTTTGTACTCGTGCGTGCCGATTCTGTGCGGTTAAGACTGGGCTTCCAACTGAGCTTGATTGGGCTGAGCCAGAACGTGTAGCAGATTCCGTTGAACAAATGGGCTTAAAACACGTTGTTATTACAGCAGTTGCAAGAGACGATTTAAAAGACGGAGGCGCAGCAGTTTTTGCTGAGACCGTTCGTGCAATTCGTAGAAAGAATCCATTCTGCTCGATTGAAGTACTTCCTTCCGATATGGGTGGACAATATGAAGCACTTGAAACACTAATGGATGCGAAACCAGACATTATGAACCATAATATTGAAACGGTAGAACGTCTTACTCCAAGAGTTCGCGCACGTGCAAAATATCGTCGTACACTTGAGTTTCTTCAACGTGCGAAGGAAATGAATCCAGAAATACCTACAAAATCAAGTATCATGCTGGGACTTGGTGAAACGAAGGAAGAAATTATCCAAACACTTGACGATCTTCGTGCACATGATGTTGATATTGTGACCCTTGGCCAATACCTTCAGCCTTCTAAAAAGCATCTGAAAGTTGAAAAATATTGGACTCCACAAGAATTCCTTGAGCTAAAAGATATCGCGCTAGAAAAAGGATTCAAACACTGTGAATCCGGCCCAATGGTACGCTCTTCCTACCACGCCGACGAACAAGTAAACGCAGCAAAAAAAGCGGAAATCAGTCAATAAATATAAGACAAAATCGGCCCTTAACCAGGGCCGATTTTTATTTCGACATCATTTCGTTTCCGTTTGAATCGTTTAACTCATCATTCATTTCGCCCTTCATTTCACCGTTCTCATTCTCGCCTTCACTAACCTTATTCCCTTGTGGTGATTTTTTCATTTTTGCGATTGTTTGCTCGATGCTTTTATCGAGTTCACCACTTGCAGTAGAACCGTTCTGATAGCGCTCAACTTCAGCGATCATTCCTTGCTCGTCTGAAACGTAGACATGGTAATAACGTGGAATAACGGAAAGGGCTGTCTTTTTAACTTGGTCTGCAGTGCCATCACGGTCTTTGGTTGTTGATTTATAACCAATTAACACTTCTTCATCTGTTACGAGCGTAGCAACATCATTTACGTATGGAAGAACAATGGCCATTGATGTTATCATGTCTGCCAATCGCTCTCGATCAAGATAGACGACATCTCTCGGTTTTGCCTGTGAATTCATGTTGTTTGTATTTCTAGATTCACGTACGAATCCAAAATTTCCTTTTTTTGCTTTTTCTTGAGAGTTTGCCATGTTCATTCCGTATTCTTCAGGGTCCGTTTTGACTGGTGTTAGATCTGCATGGTCGAAAGAATCAGTTGCATCTTGCCCCTGGCATGCAGCAAGTCCTAGTGCAAGTGGCAAAATGAACAGTACTTGTTTTTTCACTCACATTCACCTCCATACGGTTATCATGACCGATTGTCGTTTCTTTTTTACTGGTATTACTTGGACAATTCATATAAAAAAGGTATCATAAGACTAATGAGCCCATATGAAATGAGGGAAGTATAGTGATAACAGTTAATCAACAAACATTTGAGCTGGTCAAAGATGAGCGGGAAGGCTGGAACGAAGAAGCGTTCACGGCAAGATACAGCGAAATTCTAGATAAATACGATTACATTGTCGGTGACTGGGGATATGGCCAATTGAGGCTAAAGGGGTTTTTCGAGGATCGTAATCAAAAAGCCACGTTTGATACGAAGTTCAGCACTGTGCTGGATTATTTATATGAATACTGTAATTTTGGATGTCCTTATTTTGTATTAAAGAAACAGAAAAAGGAAAAACCTAAGAAGCAACAGCAACAGGAACAGCAGCAACAACAACAACAACAAGCATAAGCCATTTGGCTTATGCTTTATATGGTTTCTCAGAGTCTTTTTCAGAATCATCATGTGGAGGGTGTGAGGCTGGATCTTGCCTTGGAAGGTTCTGGTGAAGGTTTTTATTCTCGTAGTTGAACGCACTGTAAGAACGTTGACCTTCACGCCAAGGAGTGGTTTTACCCAATTTTTTATTAACGGGTGAACCATATGGTCCTTCAGGTGTATCTTCAGGTAACACGTAGTTCCGTCCCTTTTCTACATTAGCAAAATCTGTATAGTTTTCATCATCAAACATGAATAAACACCACCTTTAACAGGTAGTGTATTCATTGCAGGATGAAAATATTAAGCGCTTAATCTCTCGCGAAGAAAGGTTCGAAGTTCTTCTGCATCTTCTTCATTAAGGGAATAAGCATGCTCGATGTTACCTGGCTCATTAAGGTCGTCGTGACCAATAATAGCGAATTTACCTCCCTGAATGTCAAGAACGAGTGATTTTCCAAAAAATCGATCCGATTTCACAATGCAAAGATCAAACCGATGATTGCTTCCCATGAAGCATACGAACCTTGCTTCAGTTGCTTCCTGTTCGTCATAGATAAGTCTATCGTCTTCCATCTTAACACCCTCCTTTTTCTAGTTACCGTTATCATACCAAATTCTTACGATTTCTCATATAACATCCGTTCTAAATGTAAGCTTTTTCATTTTAGATTATGATAGAATGAAGCTGTACACTTAGGGTTAAGGTACAACTAGTGTTACATAGGCTCCATGATTGTTAATTTGTTCATTAGGTAGGTGGGTATCCATGTATTTTGTTGATCGAAAGAAAATTGAAGAGCATCTTGTTTATTTAACGAATGGCGTTGATCTTTTCAAAGAGAGTACGTTTCAGAATCCGATTGAGAAATTGGGCTTGGAGAGAGTTCATCATGTTTTTATTGAAAGTATAATTGATGTTGGTAACAATCTTATTGATGGCTTTATTATGAGAGATCCGGGAAGTTACGAAGACATCATTGAAATATTAGCAGATGAGAAAGTCATCCCTACCGACAGCTCTAAAGCTTTGAAAGAAATCGTTTTGATGAGAAAGCCTCTTATGCAAAGGTATATTGGTCTTGATCATACTGCGCTTGAAAAGAATATAAGAAAGAATATTGAAGCCATTGAAAGCTTCCCTAAATATGTTCGAACCTATTTAAATGACGAGCTAGGAGTAGTATCCGCCTTTATACCTGAAGACGATAAATAGTTGATGAGGGACAGTGATATAAGCTAAACTGTTTGTAGACTGAGAGGTGTTTTGGATGATGAACAGCTATTTTAAACAGCATACGTTTGTTCATCATGTGACAACACCAATAAATCAACCGCTTTCATAATGGGAAGCGGTTTTCTTATGGTTAAAAGGAGGAAGTCAATTGAAAAAGTATAAAGGGTATTTAATCGATCTTGACGGTACAATGTATCGTGGTACTGAAAAGATTCTGGAAGCTGTGGAATTCGTTAAGCGTCTCCAAGAGGCAAATATTCCATATTTATTTGTAACTAACAACTCATCGAAACGGAAAGAGCAGGTTGCTGAGAAGCTCCAGCAATTCGGTGTTCCATGTACACCAGACCACGTATTTACAACGAGTATGGCGACTGCAAGTTACATTTCAAATGAGAAGAGCGATGCCTCTATTTATGTTATAGGCGAAGAAGGAATTCGTGATGCCTTAACAGATAAGGGGTTAACATTGAAAGACGAAGGACCTGATTACGTAGTAGTTGGTATTGATCGGACGATTACGTATGAGAAGTTTGCTACAGCATGTTTAGCTGTTCGGAATGGCGCTACTTTTATCTCAACAAATGGTGATATTGCGATTCCAACTGAACGTGGTTTGCTTCCTGGAAATGGTTCGTTAACGTCAGTTGTATCTGTATCGACTGAAGTTGATCCTATTTTCATTGGAAAGCCTGAACCGATTATTATGGAACAAGCACTTGCTCAACTCGGAACTTCGAAAGAAGAGACATTGATGGTTGGGGATAATTATAGAACGGATATTCTCGCTGGGATGAACGCAGGCCTTGATACATTGCTTGTGCATACCGGAGTTACGACTAGAGAGCATCTTGTATCGGTAGAACGACAACCGACTTATACAGCACTAACGTTGGATGAATGGAAAATATAAAAACGCCCATTGGGCGTTTTTTTGTTGTAAGCTATTCGAGTTTCTGAGCTCGATGGGCAAGACGACTGGATGCTGCGGCTGCAATAGCTCCGACAATATCGTCAAGATACGTATGACACATACCAGATGATTTGTCGTTCAGTTTCTCGAGAATGCCAGGTTTTTGTTTATCGATGAAACCATAGTTAGTAAATCCGATTGAGCCATAAACGTTCACGATGGATAGGGCGATAATTTCATCCACACCATATAACCCTTCGTCTTTCATTAGGATATCCTGCAAAGGTTGATCTAGCATCTTCTTTTCTGTTAGTTCATCTAATTGAATTCCCGTTAGGATTGCATTTTGAACTTCTCTTTTTGACAGTACTCGTTCTATATTTTCCACGCATGTTTCTATTTTAAGGTTAGGGTGATATTTCTCCTGAAGATAGTAGACTAAGTCTGCAATATCGCTAATTTCTACTCCGCGTTCTTTTAATTTTGTTCTAGCTGCTTGCTCCACAAGATCCATAGGTTTTTCGCCCATTCTTGTCCCACCTAACTTTATAGTAAATTGGTATTGTAGGTTATTGATTTTATTAGTATATGGCAGGAACGCTTCAAATATGACAACGAATATTTGATGATCAAATACACCTATTGGGCGTTTAGAGCATATGTTACGAATATAATGACGTAATGTCGGAGGGTCATCATGCTTGAACGGGAGCTTTTTCATCAGTATGGCATCGTAGTTGAACAGCAAATTCAGAGAAATGAAGGGTATGAAATTAGAACTGCTGATATGTCCGAATATGTACTCAGACGTACGATCATGGAACAAGAAGTAGACTTTCCGTGGTTTGTGATGGTTGCTCAGTATTACAATCAGCAAAATGAACCAACAATGATGCCTATTCAATCTAGACGAGGAAAGTACATCGAGACGATTAACAATGAAGCTCATACTCTGTACCAAAAACCACACAATCGCGGTTATAGCAGATTAAGTGATGGGCAGCGCCTTGCTCTTCTGCATCGTAAAGGAGGAAATCTTCTAGCAGCCTACAGTGATTTACCAGAGATTCAACCGTGGCAAACGAGATGGCAGTTTCGGATGGATCAGCTTGAGGCTTTTCGTGAGGAATTAAAAAATCAGCAACAAAGCTTAAGAGAATTCGATGTGTGGTTTATCGAAACGTTTCCTTATTACTCAGGTGTATCAGAAAATGCCATTCAGTATATTGTAGACTCAGGAATGGATACTGGTGAAAATCCTTTTCAGGTGAGAACACTTGCGTTCAATCGATATACATCTACTTCTCAAAGAACATCTGAAGCACTCTTTCCAAATGAGTTCATTCTCGATCACCCTGCAAGAGACCTTGCCGAGTGGATTAGGAATGAATTAATCCATAGCAACGGTGACTTTACGAACATTCGAACCTTTCTATGGGATTACCATGAGCGGCGCACCTTAAATCAGATGGATTGGAATTTACTTTACGCAAGGCTATTGTTTCCACTTCCTTATGTTGAAGCGGTCGAGCATTATTATAGTGATGGGAACTTAAAGGAAAAGGAAAGAAGTCTTGCTTATATGAAGGAGTTCGTTAGAAGTGAAGGTGAACGTGAAGGTTTATATCGTATGTTATTTAAAGAATTAGTTGGTGATCGTGGAAGCCAAATGAGAAAAATCGAGTGGTTATCTTAATGGAAGGCTCTTTTCGTACTCATTGTTGCTAGTAGAATAGTGGTTCATTTCCGCTCTTGTGGGGGTCTCACCTGTCCCGCTAGAGTCGAGCATCTTCCGCTCTAATCAGCTAAGTAAGGTCTTAAACAAAAATTGTTTCAAAAGCAATAATAAAGAGCCTAATTGAAAAATGAAATACATTAAAAAATCCCCTCCAGATAACTGGAGGGGATGAATTTGTTAGATTTAGAATACCTGTTCAAGTTCGACTACGCCTGGAACTTCTTCAAGAAGTGCGCGCTCGATACCTGCTTTAAGTGTAATAGTGGAACTAGGGCAGCTGCCGCACGCTCCCATTAAACGTACTTTTACAACGCCTTCTTCGATGTCTACAAGCTCTACGTCTCCGCCGTCGCGCAGTAGGAATGGACGCAGTTTATTCAATACATCCTGTACTTGTTCTTGCATCATTCATCGACTCCCTTCATACTTCCATTATACTGATAATTAACTGAAAAATCTATGTGCTAACGTGGAATGATTATAATTATCACTATAACTTTATCACGCAATGATGCCACATTCAAGATTGAAAAAGGAAATAGACGAATGGTTCTTTTCGTCCTAACATGAATAAGGTACAATAAAGAAAAGTGACGATACAGAAAGGGCGTATTGCAACATGGAAGAAGTACTTGTCTATGGAGCGGGAGAACGTTGTGCAAGCTGTGTTAACCTCCCCTCATCAGAGGAAACAGCCGAATGGTTGAGAGCTGCACTTGAACGTAAATATCCTGATCGAAAGATAGCTGTTCGGTATATAGATATTCATAGTGAACTTTCAGGAACGGAAGCTGCATTCGCTGCAAAAGTTATTGATGAAGATTTGTTCTATCCTGTCGTTGTTGTCCGAAATGAGATCGTATCTGAAGGAAATCCGAAATTGAAAGACTTATATGCTGTGTTAGAAGATCATTCTGCAACAGCGTGAATCGTAAAAAGCCAGCAAGCGATTTTAGCTTGCTGGCTTTTTGAGTGGCTCAAGTGCTGGTCATTCCAATATCTGCGTTTCTAAACGCTCGTCTCCAGCTGCAGTGGGCAGACACTCGGTCACTTCACCTTGCAAAATGAACACAAAGACCGTGTTCATTTTGCAAGGCTCCAGTGCCTGCCGTGTCTAACCGCCCACTTCCGCTTTTCGTGATCCAGCTACGACTCGCAGAAACTCCGATATTTCACTCTTTCACCGGAACACAAAGAACGTGTTCCAGTTCAAGAGTTCCAATATCTGCGTTTCTAAACGCTCGTCTCCGCTTTTCTAGCCATTATGATTCTTATACATCCATAATATCCCGGATTTCAAAAGTCTTGGAACTCTGCCGGTTAGTGGGCGGTTGGCCATTACTCCGAAGCCGTGTTTGCTTCCGAGGGATCCTAGTGTGCCTTTGATTTTAATTGGTGGAAGAGCAGGTGGTGCTTCTTGTTTCCATTGTTTTTGTAGAACTAGAGCGATTTGTTCAGCTTGTTCTTCTGCAACCTGTGCACTTGGTGCATGTGGTAGGCTTGCGCAGTCTCCTACAACAAATACGTTGTTGTAATCTGACATCGCATGGTAGTCATTAAGGATGATACGCTGTTGTGCGTCTTTCTCTACATCTAATTCTCTTACAACTTTGTTTGGCTGAATACCGGCTGTCCATACAATCGAGTCACAATGAACGGGTTCGCCATGGTTATAGAGGGTTTGTGGTTCCACTTTTGTGATATTCGATTCACTTACTACTTCTACATTGCGTTCTTCAAACCAGGATTGAACATATTTACCGAGCCGTTCTGGAAAGGCAGAAAGAATGGTGTGTCCTCGGTCAAATAATTTAATTTGAAGATCCGGTCGACTTTCGTGAAGCTCACTAGCGAGTTCAACACCGCTTAACCCAGCTCCAACAATTCCAACGATCGAGCGAGGGCCGAGATTGTTTAATACTTCATACGTTCGTCTGGACGAATCAATGGTTTGAATGCTGAGGGTATGAACATCTGCCCCAGGCACGTTATGGTATTTGTCTTCACAGCCTAATCCAATAACGAGTGTATCGTATGGAAGATCGTCATCGTCTTTAAAACTGACTACATTTTGTTCTAAATCAATGCCTGAAATTTCTCCGTACTTCATTTCAAGCTTCTCATTGACGGGGAATTGAACACGTATATGGTGATCACTCGCTGTCCCTGCAGCAAGGGCATAATATTCTGTTTTCATACTATGATAGGGATTGCGGTCAACAAGCGTAATGGTGAGGTCTTCTGGGAGTTCAGATGCAAATAATTTCTGTAGGATGCGCATACCACCGTACCCGCCGCCTAAAAGCACTAGCCTTTTCATGATAAGAGGTCCCCTTTGGTAAAATTCGATAACGCTGTGTCCGTTTAAGATTTGAATAGCACGAAGAATTTAGAATTTAATATGAAAAAAGAAAGCGACACGCGCTATAATGATACTAACTATTCTTTCAGTTCTGACAGTTAAAAGTATAGCGAAACTGCTACATATGTACAATATAATTTCTAAAATGAGTATCAAAAGGAGTTGCTTTCATTTGACTACAATTGAGTTTTGTGCCGGCAACCTTAGAGAAAATATGGTTGTTTGGAGAGAATTGGAAAAGATACCGAATACGAATTTAGTGGACTATGGATGTCTTGGTTATTGTGGAAATTGTTACTCTGAAGCCTTTGCCATTGTGGCAGGCGTTCTCATTCATGCGGATAGCGCTGAAGCGTTAATCGATAAAATAATTGGCTATCTTAATGAACAATGTTGATTTTTTGCTCATTTACGCCCTGTGGTGACCATTCAGCAGAGCTGAAAGGCGCGTGAAACTGAGGTTTCACTCGAATGAGCCAAAAATTGAGAAATCAACAATATGAGGTAACATAGCCAAATAATTAGAATATTAGATGAACGTAATTAAGGGCTTTCATTCATTTTTTTCTGTGTTATAATAACTAAGGTTCGGAAGTCTGATAGAGAGAGAGCAGACTTTTTATTTTCCGCATGTGTGCGAAAAATGTCGAATTTTCAGACACAAAAGACTGTTTGTAAGCGCTATATTTAGCTGATTGCTATAATATTTCTATTTTAAATCTGGTAATGGGGTAGTCTAAGCTTATAAACGGATTCAATAATTCACGAGGGGTGTAAAATATGCAAATTCTATGGGGATTAGGTGGTATGGCAGTCCTATTTGCCATCGCACTTATCTTTTCTACAAACCGCAAAGCGATTAATCTCCGTACGGTTCTTGGTGCACTTGCTATTCAGGTAGCGTTCGCATTCGTAGTATTAAAATGGGAAGCGGGTAAAGCTGGACTGAAATGGCTCTCATTAAGAGTGCAAGATATTATAAATTATGCGAATGACGGAATAGCTTTCCTATTCGGTGGACTAATTGGGAATGAGAGCATCGGTTTTATATTTGCTTTTCAAGTATTAACCATCATTATTTTCTTCTCATCTTTAATCTCCGTCCTCTATTACCTGGGTATTATGCAGTGGGTAATTAAAATTCTTGGTGGAGCGATTTCAAAAGCACTTGGAACAAGTAAAGCTGAGTCACTCTCTGCAACAGCTAATATCTTTGTCGGTCAAACGGAAGCACCACTAGTCATCAAACCTTATATTGATAAAATGACGAAATCTGAGTTATTTGCAGTTATGACAGGTGGACTTGCTTCAGTAGCGGGTTCAGTACTTATTGGATATTCTCTTCTAGGTGTTCCACTTGAGTACTTGCTTGCTGCAAGTTTCATGGCAGCTCCAGCTGGTCTATTGATGGCGAAGTTAATCATGCCTGAAACGGAAGAATCTGAAACAGCAAATGAGATTAAAATGGAACGTAACGAAGATCACGTTAACGTAATTGATGCAGCAGCACACGGTGCATCTGATGGTCTTAAACTTGCATTAAACGTAGGGGCAATGCTTCTCTCGTTTATCGCACTTATTGCACTTTTCAACGGATTACTTGGTGGAATTGGTGGACTCTTCGGATACGGAGATATTACGATTGAACAAATTCTTGGTTATGTTTTCTCTCCATTAGCATTTGTCATTGGAGTTCCATGGCAGGATGCAGTTCAAGCTGGTAACTATATCGGTCAGAAACTTATTCTTAACGAATTCGTTGCTTTCTCTGCATTCGGTCCTGAAATTGGTGCAGGAACTCTTACTGATAAATCAGTCGCTATTATCAGTTTCGCTCTTTGTGGATTCGCGAACTTCTCATCTCTTGCAATCCTTCTTGGAGGACTTGGTGGACTTGCACCAAGCCGTCGCCCTGAAATTGCGAAATTTGGAATGCGCGCGATCCTTGCAGGTACGCTTGCTAACCTGTTAAACGCAGCGATTGCTGGTATGCTTATCTTCTAAATTGAAAGCCTCTTATATAGAGGCTTTTTTTTATTGGCTCTTTTCGTATACTTTGTTGCAATGAGAGGGTGGGTGATTTGCACTCCAATCATCGAGGACTGAAAAATAAGAACATAAAAAAAGCAGAAGTCCAAAAATTCTAGTTCCTGTTAACGTCAAAAGAGAGAGATTTTAAGCGCCAACTTCGGCAAGATCCGGAGGAGGCTCAGCGCATGCCCCGCGGAAAGCGAGTCATCCCCCGGAGGACCTTATCTCCTAACAATCATCTCAATAATACTAAACGAATTAATATAGGCAAAGGAATGTTGTTTTTTCGTTTGATTACGGTATACTTGTCTAAATAAAAGACAGGAGGGGATCACTGTTGAGTAGCTTTGAACATACACTGCCATACGATCGTATGATGGGTGACGTCTATATTCCGCAATGCCCGTTTTGTCATAGTGAGAACGTTCTAACACCTATGACGGAGAGAGATTACAAACAGGGTTGTGAAGAAATTAAAACGAGGCTCGTGATGCCTTGCTGTAACGGAAAGCTTGTAATTGAAAAAATAGATCATGATTATTTCTGGACAACAGAAGCTGTTCGGAAGAGCCATTAAATGACAGAAAGAGTGAAAGCATTGCGTGAAATAACTTATACAAAAATGCACGGATTAGGAAATAATTATATTTATATAAACCAATTTGAAGAACAATTGCCAGAAGAGAAGCTTCCACAGTACGCGATTGAAGTTTCAAATCTCTATACTGGCATTGGTTCAGACGGAATGATTCTAATTTGTCCGTCTGAGCTTGCTGAGGTTAAAATGAGGATTTTTAATAAAGACGGATCTGAAGGTAAAAACTGTGGAAATGGATTACGCTGTGTGGCGAAATATGCTTATGAGAATGGCATTGTATCTGCTGAGAAATTCGCCATTGAAACACTAGGTGGAATTGTACAGGCAGAAGTTCATCTCAAATATGATCGCGTTGATACGGTTACGATTGATATGGGGAAACCACAGTGGACAAGAGGCAGTCTCCCAATGAGTGGTGAATCAAATGATAAAGTGATTAACGAATCAGTTCAATTTGAGGAAAACGTATTTCATATGACTGGTGTTTCAATGGGGAACCCACATATGGTGATGTTTGTAGACGAGATTGAAGCAGCACCCCTTACAACTGCCGGACCTTATTTTACAGATCATGAGATGTTCCCAGAAAGCATTAACGTAGAATTTGTAGAAGTGGTTTCGGACAAGGAATTTCATTTCCGCGTATGGGAACGTGGCTCAGGAATCACACAGGCTTGTGGTACTGGTGCTTGTGCTGCTGTTGTGGCTGGCGTATTAAATGAGAAAACGTCTAAAGGAACTGAAGTAACGGTTCATCTTGCTGGTGGTGACCTTTTCATTACTTGGGCCAAAGATGATCATGTTTGGATGACAGGTCCTGCTGTAACGATCACGACAGGAGTCTTTTATTCACAAGGTTAGGTAATGGTTTGTAAATAAAAGGATAATCATGTAGAATAATAGGAGGAAGTGATTAGAGAGGGGACTCAAGTCTTGGACTGTGAAACAATGCAGCGATACAACAATGAAATTGAAATTCTACGAGCAAAAATGACACAATCTGCTATGGTCCTCGGTTTAAATCATCCCGATGTACTAGAGTATAGTCAAAAACTCGATGAGACGCATAATCTAATATTGCAGTTGAAATATAAATACCAGGCTAAAGAATTGAGCACAGCTGTAAGATAAGTGTCATCTGTTGAGCTCAATTAAAAGGCGCGGTATACTAATAGTAGCAATACGGTGATTGGAGGGATTTATATGATCCATTTATCTGAAGCTGCAGCAGCACAGGTAAAAGAAATGATGAAGCAAGAAGAAGGCGATAGTCTATATCTTCGTGTAGGTGTTAAAGGTGGAGGTTGTACAGGCTTAAGCTACGGCATGGGTTTTGACACAGAAATCAATGACGACGATGAAGCACTTGATGCTCAGCACGGCGTTACAATCATTATGGATAAAGAAAGTGCGCCGGTCTTAAACGGTGTGAATATTGATTATAAACAAAACATGATGGGCGGCGGATTCACAATCGACAATCCGAACGCGATCGCATCATGCGGCTGTGGTTCTTCGTTTAAAACAGCGACGAACGCTGGTACGCCGGAGAATTGTTAATCACGCTTTAGTAAAGCCTTCTCGAAAGTAATGGAACGTACATTACGACTAGAGAAGGCTTTTTTTGTTTCTAGAACACTGGATCTGAATCAACAAGCGGAAAGAGGGTATGAAGTGAAAAGAAACGACTATTACAGGAGTGAGTGAAATGAATCAACATACGCCTAACTTATCACCATCCAAGATGAGCATCGCAAAATCCCTACTTAAACGAGCTATTGATTATCAAAAGGAGATTAGTGAATCGCCTTTTGATAATGAGTTCATTAAACGATCTACACCTGTACTGTGGCGTGGTGAAAACGTGCCAGGAAATATCGTGACGGTTGGCACAAATCCCTCTGCTAAAGAGTTTTTGAATCAACATAACGAGCTTTTAGAAAACGAAAAAGCCAGGTTCTTTATTAGAGAGAATCATGTGAATCTAGAAGAATATCGTTATGATGATTCGAAGTTAGAGAAAACGATTGATTACTATCGTACGTATTTCGAACGGGACACCGCTTATAGGAGTTGGTTTGGAAGAAAAGGTGGCGGTAAGCTCGAAGCGTTCATGAATGGCATGGGAGGATCGTTTTATGATGCTAATGCATATACCCCTGTAATTCACATGGATTTATTCCCTTTTCCAACTCAAAAGCAGATAGGGCGAATGAAGGAAAAAGAAGAATTGCTTAACTCAGACTTCGTAAAGAATTCGGTAGTCGATCTCTTGGCTTTTCTAGAGCCATCACTGATTATCATATTAGGAAAAGAACACTGTGAAAGGATTGAGCGTATTGAAAAGGAGACATACCTTGGAGAGGTTCAGTTTTTGAGTGAGTTTCCAGACGCTGCTTATCAAATAGGCTATTACTCATCAAAGAAAATTCCATTGTTAGGTCTATACTTTAAACCATCTGAACAGTTTATCGGTCTCGGAAGCAAACGGGATGAAAATGGTTTAAGTCATGGAACATATGGATCAAGTGCTTCGCTAAAATACATCGGTGAACAAATTCGACAGAATACAGAGAAAGTTCATAATGAAACGTAGGTTTTTTTGTAATAAAAAAGGGTTTCAAGTCGTTTTATCGAAACATGTGGAGTAGGTCACCACTGGACCTTTGCATTGAGCAATTTCTAATTGTAACGTTATTGAAAAAGGAGAGAGACAAATGAACGAAATAGGTGTTGGTTTACAGCTTTATACATTGAGAAATGAATGTGAGAAAAATTTCTTTGGAACTCTTGAGAGAGTTGCAGGGATTGGGTATGAAGGAGTAGAGTTAGCGGGCTTATACAACTATAATCCTGAAGAAGTGAAGGAGAAATTGGATGCACTTGATTTAGCTGTTATTGGGCATCATATTCCAATTGAGCGAATAGAGAATGATTTAGACGAAGTGATTAAGGAGCAAGTTGCGCTTGGTAATTCTCGTATCGTTTGTCCGTGGTTGCCACCTGAAAGAAGAACAAGTGAAGATTTTAAAGAAGTGGCTAACATCATGAAAAAGGCAGCTGCCATTTGTGCTGAGCATAACCTTGAGCTGTGTTATCACCATCATGATTTTGAACTTGGACGTAATCTAGATGGAAGCGAACTGTATTACATTCTTAAAGCAGATGAATCTATTCAAGCTGAGTTTGATATTTATTGGCTTAATATGGTCGGACATGATCCTGTTGAATGGATGAAGAAATTTGCTGGAAGAACGCCAATCGTTCATCTGAAAGATCGCTCGGATGATGAGAGGGAAGAGACTGTCATTCTTGGTACGGGTAACATACCGATTGACGAAGTCCTTGAGCAAGGTAAGGAAAGTGGCGTTAAGTGGTGGGTTGTTGAGCAGGATAATTGTGACTACGATCCAATCGAGAGTGTTACACAAAGCTACCAGTATCTAAGGAAACTTCAGCTTCAGAAATAAATTTTTAGAAAAATTCTAAAAATAATGTTGAACATTTTGTGAACTTGAGCTAAGATAAATGTAATCGATTTCATGAAATCGATTACAAAAGAAGGGAGGGTCTTTTGAACTTTCGGGGGAGGATTTAACATGGCTACAATTGCTGATGTCGCAAAGTATACAGGTTTATCAAGTGCAACTGTGTCACGCGTCATTAATGATTATCCACACGTATCTGAAGACAAGCGCAAGTTAGTACATGATGCAATGAAAGAGCTTGGGTATTTTCCCAACACATCTGCTAGAAATCTACGTAATCGCAAGACGAATGTAGTAGCTGTCTTAATTCCAAGATTGACTAATCCATTTTTCACTTTAATCCTAGATGGAATTGAGAGAGTAGCTGAAGCAAATGGGTTTCAGCTGATTATCTGTCAGACTAAATCAAGTAAGAAGAAGGAAATTGACTTTCTTAACTTGCTCCAAACAAAACAAGTTGATGGCGTTATTTTTACTTCTATTGAAAATGAGTGGGAGTATATTCAGCCTTATACAGCATATGGACCAATTATCTTGTGCAATGAATACCATCACGAAGCGACTGTTCCAATGGTTCGTCTGGATCAGATACAGGGTAGCTATTTAGGTACTCGGCATCTGATAGAGAAAGGCCACAAGAAAATCGCATACTGCATGGGCTCAACGAGTGGCTTGTCCTTTGACAGACGCCTTGGATTCTTCAAAGCGATAGAAGAAGCTGGAATTGACATGAAGTCAGATTGGATCTTCCGTGATACATACACGATGGAAGATGGTAAACGAGTATTTCAGCAAATCCTTCAGCTTTCCGATCGACCAACTGCTATTTTTACTGGTGGGGACGAGGTTGCATCAGCAATGGTGAAGGAAGCTAGAACACATGGTCTTCATGTACCGCGGGATATAGCTATTCTCGGTTTTGATGATCAACCGATCGCGAGTTTAATTGAACCAGAACTAACAACCATCTATCAACCAGGTGACGAAATCGGCGCAAGAGCGATGACCGTTTTCATTGAGTGTTTGAATGGTATACGGGAACGAATGAGTCAAGCCGTTATTGAACTGCCTCTATCACTAGTTATTCGTGATTCAACATAATAACAACATTGTAAGCGCTATCTTTATTGTAATCGATTACAACTTATTGAAATCGATTACAACCAAACTTAAGGGGGACAAACTGTTATGAGAATTTTGAAGAATAGTAAGCTTCTTTTTATCGTATTGGCTCTAATTCTAGTACTATCTGCCTGTAGCTCTTCAAACAATTCATCTTCAAACAGCAACACTAATTCAGGAGACGAAAATGCGAGTTCTGGAGAAGGAGAAAAGGTCACAATCGTTTATGCACGTGGTAAAGATGCAACAGGTGCAACTGATGCGATGATTGAAGAATTTGAGAAACAGAATCCTAATATCGATGTAGAATTCCGTGAAATGCCAACTGATACAGGTGCACAACACGATGCATATGTAACGATGCTGAACGCAGAATCATCTGAGATTGATGTATTCGATATCGATGTAATCTGGCCAGCTGAGTTCGCACAAGCAGGTTATGTATTACCTCTTGATCGCTTCATCCAGAAAGATAGCATTAACATGGACGACTATAACCAGGGTCCAGTTTCTGCAGCAACATTTAATGGTAAGCAGTGGGCAATGCCGAAGTTTATTGATGCAGGTATGCTGTTCTACCGTACTGATTTAGTGTCTGAAGCTCCAAAAACATGGGACGATCTTATGACTCAAGCTTCTGAACTAAAAGGTCAAGATGGTACGAAGTTTGGTTACCTTATGCAAGCGAAGCAATATGAAGGTCTTGTTACAAATGCTGTAGAATTCGTAGCTTCTTATGGTGGCGCGTTCATCGATGAGAATGGCGAAGTTGTAATCAATAGCCCTGAAGCAATTAAAGGACTTTCTAAGTTGGTTGAAATTGCAAACTCAGATTTCGTTCCAGGAAACATTAACACGTTCACTGAAGTAGAATCTCACACTGCATTTATTGAAGGTCAATCTCCATTTATCCGTAACTGGCCTTACCAGTACGCACTTGCTAATGATGAAGAGCAATCTAAAATTGTTGGTAACGTAGAAGTAGCTCCTCTTCCTGAAGGTGACGCAGGTTCTGCAGCGGCTCTTGGTGGTTGGATGTCAGCTATCAACAACTTCTCTGAGCATCCACAAGAAGCTTGGGAACTATTGAAGTTCATGACTAGTGAAGAAGGACAGAAAATTGATGCAATTGTAGGTTCACACGCACCAACACTTCCAGCTCTATTCGATGACCAAGAAATCATTGATGCAAACCCATTCTTTGGTGAAGAAGGGTTCCAAACTGCTCTTGAAGCAGCTGTTTCCCGACCAGTAGCACCGAACTATCCTGAAATTTCTGAAATCATTCAAATCCATGTATCAAAAGCAATCGCAGGAGAAGAAACACCTGAAGAAGCTGCTGCTGCAATGGAGAAAGAAATGAATGAGAAATTAGAAAAGTAAATGTGATATACATTAGCCTTCTAACCGAAGGCTAATGTTTTTTCCTAAGAGAGGAGCGGTGGTATGCAAACGGAAATCGATCCGAAAGAGCCGATCAAAGTTGAGAAGCGGCCTAAGAAGAAGAAGAAGAATGATTCTGTTGTAGGTTACTTACTTGTAGCGCCAGCACTTATCCTAATTCTAGCCATTTCCATTTGGCCAGTTATTCAATCCTTTTATTTTAGTCTTTTCGACCTTCAGCTCAATGAGCCGACTAAATCAGAAGTTCATCTAGATTACCAAATCGATTTAGATCGTTATTTACAGAACTTCCCTTTTCTAGTCGGAGCCATTGACTCTGAAATTGATAAAGGTAATTCAAGTGAGGAATTAACAACGATTAAATCAACGCTTGAGAACCTCGATGAAGGTATTAAAGAAAAGCCTGAAGCACAAGAGAACTACGACACAATTAATGCAAAATTAGATAACTTTGAGAATATCCCAGCCGACATGAAGTATATTGAAATCGAAGAAGATGTTGCACAAGAATTTACTACGTCTGTTAAAGAAATTAATGCTGATTTAAGAACGATTAACGAGAACGGCAATCTAGAACAAGGTGACAAAATCGTTGGGTTATCATCAGCACTTACTGAGATTGTGGTAGAGCCTAACTTTGTCGGATTTGAACACTATAAAGAGAATTTAACTGACCAACGGATGTGGCGCTCTCTTTGGAACACAAGCGTGTTTACATTTATCTCCGTGTTAGCAGAGCTTATTCTTGGTCTTGCTATTGCCCTCCTTATTAACAAAGCTTTCCTTGGAAGAGGATTAATTCGAGCGAGTATTCTTATTCCATGGGCGATCCCGACTGCAGTTGCGGCCCTTATGTGGAAGTTTCTATATGATGGTCAAAACGGGATTGTCGCAAAGCTATTTGAAGATGTTGGACTTGTTGACAGAATGGCGATGCTATTAACAACTGATACAGGTGCGATGTTCTCTGTTATCTTTGCGGATGTTTGGAAGACAACGCCATATATGGCATTACTTCTTCTTGCAGGATTACAGACAATATCTGGATCCCTTTATGAAGCAGCATCCATTGATGGAGCAAATAAATGGAAGCAGTTTGTTACGATTACGTTGCCGCTACTGAAATCAAGCCTTCTTGTAGCTCTATTATTCCGTACGCTTGATGCATTCCGAGTGTTCGACTTAATTTACGTATTAACTGGTGGAGGTCCAGCGAACTCAACTGAAACCATATCCATGTACGCTTATACCCTTATGTTTAAGCAAACGAACTTTGGAGAGGGATCAGCTATTTCAGTTGTCGTCTTTATCTGTGTGGCCATCATTTCAGGAATCTTTATTAAACTTCTTGGATCTGATTTGATCAAAGATGGTTCTGGAAAATAATGATAATGTATTTTATGATGAAGAAGGAGGGTCTGCCAGATGAATAAGAAAGCTGGACCGATGTTTTATGTTTTTCTAGTCGTGTTTGTTTTCTTGGTTATGTTTCCATTTCTATGGATGCTTGCAAGCTCGATTAAGCCGCTGTCTGAGCTATTTGGAGACAGAGCGTTCAATCCATTCACATCGAACCCAACACTACAAAACTATGTATCCGTTTTCGTAGATTATCCGTTCATGCGCTATCTTTGGAATAGTACTGTTGTCGCTACGATTACAACCGTTTATACCGTTCTTGTAGCATCTTTCGCAGCTTATGCGATTGCGCGTCTTAATTTTAAAGGAAAACCAATTATTCTTGGAGTGGTCCTTTCAGTATCGATGTTTCCACAGGTTGCAACGATTTCACCAATCTACATCTTTCTTAAAAACTTAGGTCTTACGAATAGCTACCTGGGACTTATTATCCCGTATACGACAATCACGCTTCCATTATCCATTTGGTTACTCGTGACGTTCTTTAGAAAAATTCCATTTGATCTTGAAGAAGCAGCAAGAATTGATGGTGCATCACTATGGCAAACGTATTGGAAAGTCATTATGCCGCTAGCGGTACCAGGGATTTTCACAACAGCTATACTCGTGTTTATCGCTGCATGGAACGAATTTCTCTTTGCCCTTACGATCAACACAGCTGATAAGTTCAAAACCGTACCAGTCGGAATTGCTCTATTCCAGGGACAATATACAATTCCATGGGGCGAGATCTCAGCAGCAACTGTTGTTGTAACGGTTCCGCTTGTTATTATGGTACTCATTTTCCAACGTAGAATTGTTTCTGGCTTAACATCAGGTTCAGTAAAAGAATAGATATAATAGGAGTGGATCATATGCTTAACGTTACTGTATGGAATGAAAATCGACACGAACAAAAAAGTGAAGAAGTAAGAAGTGTCTATCCGAACGGCATTCATGGAGCGATTGCTGAATTTATGAAAGAAGATTTCGAAGTAAGAACAGCGACGCTAGACGAGCCAGAACACGGTTTATCAGAAGAAGTATTAAATAGTACCGATGTTCTTCTTTGGTGGGGCCATATTGCCCATGAAGAGGTATCAGATGAAATTGTTGAACGTGTTCATCAGCGCGTTCTTGATGGAATGGGTCTCATCGTACTTCACTCAGGTCACTTCTCCAAAATCTTCAAAAAGCTAATGGGGACAGGCTGTGATCTCAAGTGGCGTGAAGCGGATGAGAAGGAAAGAATGTGGGTTATCGATCCTACTCACCCTATTGCAGAAGGAATTGGAGAGAAGATCGAACTTGAAAAAGAAGAAATGTATGGAGAGCATTTTGATATTCCTGCGCCGGACGAGCTTGTATTTGTTAGCTGGTTCGAAGGCGGAGAGGTTTTCAGAAGCGGTTGTACATATAAACGTGGACAAGGCAAAGTATTCTACTTCAGACCTGGACACGAAACGTACCCGACTTATTATCACAAAGATATTCAGAGAGTGATGAAGAACGCTGTTGCTTGGGCAAAGCCTACAACAATAGCAAAGCCAGTCTATGGAAATGCAAAACCACTCGAAACTATTACATCTAAATAAAAGAAAGATAGAGGAGGAGAAACCATGAAAAAACTACAAGTTGGTGTAATCGGATGCGGAAGCATCGCACAACATCGTCATCTTCCAGAATACGCAGCAAACAAACAAATAGAAGTTGCTGCTGTTTGTGACATCGTTAAAACGCGAGCTGATGAAATTGCGGCACTTTATGGAGCAGTCTCTTATGAAAGTGTGGAAGAATTGCTTCAGAACAAAGAAATTAATGCAGTGAGCGTATGTACGCCAAACTATTTGCACGCCCCGATTTCCATTGCTGCATTAAAAGCGGGTAAGCATGTTCTTTGTGAGAAGCCGATGGCAACCTCACGAGAAGATGCAGAACAGATGATTGAAGCAGCCCGAGAGAGCGGTAAGAAGCTAATGATTGCTCATAACCAACGATTTGTGCCTTCCCACGCAAAAGCAAGAGAGATTCTAGCTAGTGGTGAAGTAGGGAAAGTCTATAGTTTCCGTACAGCTTTCGGTCATCCTGGACCAGAAGCATGGAGCGTTGATGGGAAAGATAGCTGGTTCTTCGAGAAAGAGAAGGCATTTATTGGAGCAATGGGAGATCTTGGTGTTCACAAAACGGACCTTATTCGTTATGTACTAGGTGAAGAAATCGTAGAAGTAGGTTCTTTTGTTGAAACGAGTGCAAAGGAATTTGCAACGGTTGATGACAATGCAGTTTGCATTTTGAAATCAGAAAGCGGCATCATTGGCACGCTTGCAGCAAGCTGGGCTTATACAGCAAAAGAAGATAACTCGACGATCATTTATGCTGAGAAAGCCATCTTACGACTTGAAGATGATCCAGTAAATTCACTAGTCGTTCAGTATCAAACAGGCGAAATTGTGAAGTATGAACTAGGTGGAATCCAATCGAATGACGAAGGTGGTCAGTCGAATTCGCAGGTGATTGATCGTTTTGTAGATAGTATCGCTTCTGATAAAGAGTCACCTGTAAGTGGTCTTGAAGGAATGAATTCACTTCAAGTTGTCCTAGCGGCTCTTGAATCAAATGAAACGAAGAAAATGATTAGTTTGAGGTGATTACGTGACTAAATTACGAATGGGAATTATCGGGTCTGGTGGAATCGCTCAGTCACGTCATATCCCTTCATACCAACAACTCACTGAACAGGTAGAGTTGTTTGGTGTTTATGACGTTGACTATGAGAGAGCAAAGGAAGCTTCAGTGTTATTTAACATCACAAATGTGTACGAGCAAGTGTCAGATATGCTAAAAGACGTAGATGCTGTAACGATTTGCACACCGAACAAATTCCATGCAGATCTTGCTGTTCAGGCGTTAGAAGCGGGCGTACATGTGCTTTGTGAGAAGCCTATGGCGATGAGCGTAGAAGAATGTGATCGTATGATCGAAGCAGAAAAAGAGTCAGGAAAAGTCCTTTCGATCGCTTATCATTATCGTTTCATGAAAGAGCCGCGCGCAGCACATCAGGTTATTCAAGAAGGAGAAATTGGCGATCCAATGGTAGCAAGAGTACAGGCGCTTCGCCGTCGTAAAGTACCAGGTTGGGGCGTATTTACGAATAAACAGCTACAAGGTGGCGGTAGCTTAATCGACTATGGTTGTCATTTTCTCGACTTAAGTATGTGGCTTATGGGAAATCCAAAGCCAGTAGAAGTATCAGGAACAACGTATAATCGATTAAGTAAAACGCCTGAACAAGTTAATTTATGGGGTGCTTTTGATCATGAGACATTCGATGTGGATGATCATGTGACGGCGTATATTAAATTTGATAACAATGTTTCGATGCTATTTGAAACGTCGTGGTCAGCTAATATTGCAGAAGATAAAGAGTCAGTTAGTCTTTCTGGTAGCAATGGTGGCCTAGAGGTATTTCCGTTTCAACTGAACCAAGCAAAGTATGGCATGCTGTTAAACAGCAGTAGCGAGTGGGTTCCCGGTGACGAAGATCCAGGACTGCCTCAGGCTGCAAACTTTGTAAACAGTTGTCTCGGTCTTGAGGAACCTATTGTGAGTTCAGAAGAAGCACGCACTGTTTCACAGGTGATTGAAGCAATCTATGAAAGCTGTGCTACAGGAAAAAGCGTTCAATTATAATAACTAGAAAGTATAGGAGTGAGAAGATGAAACTTGGCGTATTTACGGTTCTATTTTCGGATAAATCATTTGAAGAAATGCTCGATCATGCGAAAGCATCCGGTCTAAAAGCGGTTGAGATTGGAACGGGAGGCTATCCTGGTAATGCTCATTGTAATGTTGATGAGTTGTTGGATAGCGAAGAAAAACGCGCAGAATATCTTGAGAAAATACAGTCGAGAGGTCTAGAAATTAGTGCTTTTAGCTGTCATGGTAACCCTATTTCTCCTGATAAAGAGTTTGCACAGCAGTGTCACGATGCGTTCGTGAAAACAGTGAAGCTTGCTTCTCTTATGAATGTACCAGTCGTAAACTGTTTCTCAGGAACACCTGGTGATCATGAGGAAGCGAAGTTTCCGAATTGGCCAGTTACACCATGGCCTGCTGAGTATTCTGACGTACTAACGTGGCAGTGGGAAGAGAAGCTTGTTCCATATTGGAAAGAGTGGGGACAGTTTGCTAAAGATCACAATGTGAAGATCGGTCTTGAGCTTCATGGAGGATTCCTAGTACATACACCGTACACGATGTTGAAGCTTCGTGAACTTACGTGTGATGCCGTTGGAGCGAACCTTGATCCAAGTCATATGTGGTGGCAGGGAATTGATCCTGTCGCAGCCATTAAGATTCTAGGTAAAGAGAATGCGATTCATCATTTCCATGCGAAGGACACGTATATCGATCAAGATAATGTGAACATGCATGGATTAACAGATATGCAACCTTATGGAGAAGTGAAATCTCGCGCTTGGACGTTCAGATCTGTTGGCTGTGGCCACAGCAATCAAGAATGGTCGAATATGATGAGCGCACTTCGCATGTTTGGTTATGATCATGTGGTTAGTATTGAACACGAAGATCCACTGATGTCGATTGAAGAAGGTTTCCAGCGCGCTGTGAAGAACCTTCAATCTGTATTAATTGAAGACCAGCCAACTGAGATGTGGTGGGCTTAATAGTTAGAAAACCCCGTATCCATAGGATGCGGGGTTTTCACTAGGTTTTATTCTGTTTCTTCTTTCCATTCCTTATCAATTAACATCTTACCTGGCCACGTATAAGCCATAATTCCTCCATCAGCTGTAATATCCTCACCTGTTACGTAGGAGCTATCGTCTGAAGCAAGGAAGAGAGCTACTTTGGCCATTTCATCTGGTCGACCTAGGCGTCCCATAGGAGTGACCCATTTATTCGCATCTCTAAACTTCTGACCCATCTCCTCATCTTTTGATCCTGCGAGCTTATCAATTAACGGTGTTTCAATCGTTCCAGGAGAGATTGAATTTACTCTAATGCCTTGTCTAGCGTAATCAATTGCCATCGCTTTCGTAAAGTTTGTAATGCCACCTTTAGCTGCATTATAACCAGATCGATCAAGGTCAGCTGCTCGCCCTGACATAGAAGAAGTGTTAATGATTGAACCGCCATGATCAAGCATAAGTGGTATTAAGTATTTACTCGTTAAGAAAGTCCCGCGTAGGTCGACTGAAATAATACGGTCAAACAGTTCAACAGGATACTCGTGAACTTTTCCACCTTCTTGATCCACACCTGCGTTATTGAATAACACATCAATCGTGCCGTACTCTTCTTTTACTTGATTGGCAAAACGGGTGACGCTATCTTCATTAGAAACATCTAGTTGAAACGGTTTAACGTTGCCTCCGTCTTTGTTTAATTCCTCTACTGTCTTATCCAGTTCTTCTGTATTAACATCTGCACATAGAACTGTCGCACCTTCTTTTGAGAAAAGCTCGACCGTTGCTTTCCCGATCCCTGTTGCAGAGCCAGTGACAACGGCAATTTTGTTTTGTAATCTATTCATGATTTATCCTCCTCAGTAAAGTCTTATATCAACTAATATGGCTAGTACCCGCTACTGCGTAAGAATAATCTTTTTGAAAGGCTATTTTCGTAGACACTGTTGTTATTGCAGTAGGGGGGGTATTTCCGCTCCAGGAGTCGAGCATCCTTCCGCTCCAATCAACGAAGTGTGGTTTTTATTCAAATCAGTAATATGAAATTAGTTCTGATGGAAAATAGTGGACTTATTGTAAACTATTTTTCATATCTCAGGATCCCTCCTGGTGATAAAATGAACGTATAAATTCTTGTTATGGGGGGATATATTGTGTACTTATTAAAGATACGTGAGGAAGATTCAGGTGATCTTGAAACCGAGAATATCGAGGTGCGCTATCGTGCTAATGTTGAATTTAAGAAGCAAACGCTAGCCTATTCAAATAAGCCTGGACGTTATGAAATTTCGTTGCAAGAAAATTCAGGTGAATTGATTCTTACAACTAAAGTTGGACTCGGTTGGTAATACATATCAAGCAATGCTTCTGTAAATAAAAATAGAAGTAATCGATTTGATGGATAATTGCATAAAGGGATATAAAAAGAGTGCGTTTACGATTATGTAAATGCACTCTTTTTGTTAACTATTAGAGTGAGGTTAATTTCCGCTCCAGGATGCTCGCTTTCCGCGGGGCGGGCGGTGAGCCTCCTCGGCTTTGCCTGTGGGGTCTCACCTGTCCCGCTAGTCCTGCAGGAGTCGAGCATCCTTCCGCTCCAATTAGCGAAGTGTGGTTTTTTAAAAATAATTGTCTCAAGAGCCACATTCTGCAATAACAGTTCAAACGTATTCATTTACAGGTCAATTACGACCGTGCTACTATTCAACCATTGAGTTGAATAGAAGGAAGGAGATGTTTCTATGGATTCAAGAGAGTTTAAAGATAATGTTTATGGTGAGTTTTCACGTATTGGGAAAGTATTATCAAGTCCTAAGCGCTTGGAGTTATTGGATTTGATCTCTCATTCTCCTAAGTCCGTTGAATCACTTTCGCAAGCTACGAAGATGAGTGTTTCTAATACTTCTAAACATTTACAAGCACTTCTTGATGCTCGTTTGGTTACATTTTACAAAGAAAAAAACTTTGTGTTTTATAAATTAGCAAGTCCAATGGTAGTATCCTTACTTCTTTCGATAAAAGCGGTTGGTGCAGAACAAATCGACGAGGTTAATACGTTACGAAATGAATTCATTTTAAGATCCGATGAGCTAGAAACTCTTGAACTTGCAGAGTTGATGGAGCGGATGGAAGAAGGTAATCACATACTAGTTGATGTTAGACCTAGAAACGAATACGAAACTGGTCACATTACTGGAGCGATTTCAATGCCTATACATGAAATAGAGAAGCATCTAAGCAATTTACCAAAAGATCAAGAAGTGATTGCTTATTGTCGTGGACCATACTGTGTATATGCGACAGAGGCTGTAGAGTTTCTTAGAGCAGAAGGTTACAACGCGAAACGGTTAGAAGCTGGTATCCATGAATGGAACCAAAGGCGCAGCAATTTTCAGTGATGAAAAAATAGATTCGTGATTTTTAGGTGTGGAGGTGAGTGAAATGGAAAGGTCGTTAAATAACGTACAAGTAGGCGTTAAAGAAAATCTTATGCAATTTTCATTATTAGTCGTTATCAACTTATTTGTAGGTTCTATGGTTGGTCTTGAGAGGACCATCTTGCCGATTATAGGAGAAGAACAATTCGGAATAGCTTCGGCGAGTGCTGCTCTATCGTTCATTGTTAGCTTCGGCTTCTCGAAAGCTGTTTTTAACTTTATTGCTGGTAATCTTGCAGATCGAATTGGGAGGAAACAGGTTCTTTTATTAGGTTGGGGAATCGGATTATTCGTACCCTTACTTGTCATCTTCGCACACTCCTGGTGGGTTATTGTTGTTGCTAACGTTCTTTTAGGGGTTAATCAGGCGTTAACATGGTCGATGACTGTTAACATGAAGGTGGATCTGGCAAAGCCTACCCAGCGAGGGTTAGCTGTAGGATTTAATGAATTTGCCGGATATCTTGGTGTTGCTCTAATGGCCGTTATATCTGGGTATGTCGCTTCAACGTATTCAATGAGCCCGGAACCGTTTTATATTGGTATTGGGATCGTTATTCTAGGATTTGTCTTTTCCATGTTCGTGAAAAATACTGAGAAACAAGTAAAGGTTCAAGCTCAGCAAAAAGGCACTATTGAACGTATTGATTCAAAAGAAGTGTTCAAAAAGACAACATGGAAGGACAAGAACCTTTCTAGTATTAGTTTTGCGGGATTATCAACAAATTTAAAAGATGGGATGGCCTGGGGACTCTTTCCGATCTTCCTAGCTGCTCAAGGCTTGTCAGTCGGTCAAATTGGAACCATTGTAGCTGTTTATCCAGCCTCCTGGGGATTCTTTCAACTTTTTACAGGAGTATTGAGTGATCGAATAGGTCGTAAATGGCTTATTACATTCGGAATGTGGCTACAAGCTCTCTCACTTTGGTGGATATTAGTTGTAGATAGTTATTCATTGTGGATGATCGGGGCTATTCTATTAGGGATAGGTACAGCTATGGTATATCCCACGCTTATGGCATCTATTGGTGACGTTGCGCATCCGGATTGGAGAGCAACATCAATGGGTATTTACCGTTTTTGGCGTGACAGTGGCTATGCCTTTGGTGCAATTATGGCTGGGGTAATTACTGATCTTCTAGACGTTAATTGGGCCATTGGTTTAGTCGCACTATTACCTCTTTTTGCAGGGTTATTAACTGCTGTACGCTTAAGAGAAACGTTAAAGTAATAACAAAAATCGCCCTGTGGATTCACAGGGCGATTTTGAATGAATTATTACCTTTAATGTGTAGAATGGAAGAGGTTTTGCTTAACAGATTTCCAATCAGGTTTAGGCGTTTCTTTCAAGCTTCGGAATAGGGAATAACCAAGACCTGCAGCCATGACTATAATAAAAATAATTTCGTCCATATCTATCCCTTCCTCCCGTTTAAATTACTTCTTCTTATCGAACAAGCTTGTGCTGTGAAGAGGTTGAACTTTCGCATCTGGATCCATATAGGATTTTGCATTGTTAACTGCGGTTGGTGCTTCACCAAATCCTGAGGCGATCAACTTCACTTTACCATCGTATGTAGCTACATCTCCAGCAGCATAGATTCCTGCAACATTGGTTTCCATTTTAGAATTAACAACGATGGAGTTCTTCTGGATATCAAGGCCCCATTCTTTAATTGGTCCAAGAGAAGAGATAAAGCCATAGTTTACAATAACGGCATCAACGTCTTTCGTGATCGTTTCTTCGCCTTTAACTTGTTCCAGAACAACCTGATTGATTTTCTCGCCATCTCCAATGAACTCACTGATGTTATAAGGAGTCTGGATGTTGACGGAGGAATTCATAAGTTGTTCAACACTGTGTTCATGTGCTCTGAACTTATCACGGCGGTGAATGAGCGTTACTTCTTCAGCGATTGGTTCTAGCATGTTAGCCCAGTCTACGGCAGAATCTCCACCACCAGCAATGAGAACTTTCTGTCCAGCGAATTTCGTAAGGTCATTTACGAAATAGTGAAGGTTTTTCCCCTCATACTGATCTGCGCCTTCTACTTTAAGACGACGAGGTTGGAATGCACCAACGCCAGCCGTAATAATGACCGCGCGTGTGTAATGCTCCTCACCTGTATTCGTGCGCAAGTAAAGTGTGCCATCTTCAAGCTTTTTAACTTCTTCTACCGATTGCTCTAGAGCCACTTCTGGATTAAATTGATTCGCTTGCTCTTTTAAATTATCAACAAGCTCTTGAGCGAGTACTTTCGGAAAGCCCGCAACATCATAAATATATTTTTCAGGATAAAGAGCAGAGAGCTGCCCTCCAAGCTGTGGCATACTTTCAATAATTTTGACGCGAAGCTGGCGCATACCACCGTAGAAAGCAGTGAATAATCCGACAGGACCTCCGCCAATAATTGTAATATCATATAGTTCTTGCTGGTCTGTCATTGTCAGTCCCCCTTAAATTTAATCGATGTGCTTTCATTATTATAATCATAATAAAAACGGAACTAAACCCCTAACGTGAAAACACGTCTAGAAGTTTCATTATAAGGGTTGAAAAACAAAATAAAAAAGAATATGATTAAAATTGAGCGTCAGATTTGAAAAATTTATGACAAAGTGCGTATTAGATCGTCTTTTTTTTGATCTAGAACGTGAAATCCTTAACAATGTCTCTCAATCTTTCCTATTATTATCTATTATATGAGGGATAATATCCTTATTCTTAACGTTTATGACGTTTCACGGTTGGACACATAAGGGAATTTCCTTACTATGTCCTAAAAAATATCGGTAAAAAAGGTGGATGTGATACTAGTGAGTAGACCAAAAATTGCGATCTTAGGTGCAGGTTACGGCGGTATTATGACAGCGGCTCGTCTTCAAAAGGAAATGGGTACAAACGAAGTTGAAGTAACCCTCGTAAACAAGCATGATTATCACTATCAAACAACATGGCTTCATGAGCCAGCAGCTGGAACAATGCATCATGATAAAACACGTATCATGATCAATGACGTAATTGACACGAACAAAATTAAATTCGTTAAAGATACAGTAGTTGAAGTGAAGCCAGATGAGAAACGTGTGATTCTCTCAAAAGGTGAGCTTGTATATGACTATCTTGTACTTGCACTAGGTTTTGAACCGGCAACGTTTGGTATTAAAGGTCTTAAAGAAAACGCCTTCAGCATTCGTAGTGTGAATTCTGTTCGCAAAATTCGTGAGCACATTGAATACCAATTCGCTAGCTATAACAACGAATCAGAGCGTCGTGACGACCTTCTAACAATTATCGTTGGTGGTGCAGGTTTCACAGGAATTGAATTCGTAGGTGAGCTTGCTGAGCGTGTTCCTGAACTTTGTAAAGAGTTCGATATCCCACGCGACCGCGTTAAGATCATTAACGTTGAAGCTTCTCCAACGGTTCTTCCAGGATTTGATGAAGAGCTAGTTGAATATGCAATGAACCTTCTTGAGCGTAAAGGCGTTGAGTTCCGTACGAACACAATGATTAAAGAAGTGACAGAAGATGGCGTTATCCTAGGTGAAGATGAAGAAGTGAAATCTGCAACTGTTGTATGGACAGGTGGCGTTCAAGGTAACTCCATCGTTGCAAATTCAGGCTTCGAAACGAATCGTGGTCGAGTACCTGTTCGTAAAGACCAGCGTACACCTGATTACGATAACGTATTTGTTGTAGGTGACTGTGCGCTCTTAATCAACGAAGAGATCAATCGTCCATATCCTCCAACTGCACAAGTAGCCATTCAAGCTGCTGGAACGGTTTCTAAGAACCTACTTAGCCTTGTGCGTGGTAATGAGCTTGAGAGCTTTACTCCAGACATTAAGGGTACAGTCGCTTCACTTGGTAAAGGCGAAGCAATCGGTAAAGTTGGAAACAAGAAACTTTACGGTTCTACAGCTTCAGCAATGAAGAAAATTATCGATAACCGTTATTTATTCATGCTGGGTGGACCAGGGCTTGTCTGGAAAAAAGGTAAGCTAAAGTTATTTTAAGATTGCAGGATAAAGAGGGCAAAGACGCTATGTCTTTGCCTTTTTTATACTTTACAAAAGCTTGTATTCTTTGGAATGACAGCATTAGAAAAACCAAGGCTATCGCCAGAATCGAAATGGCGATATGCCAGTTTTTCTAATCTATTCAAAGGAATAGGGGCTATGGTACAGCTTATGTTCAAACGATATAGAATATGCCAGGGAGGAATAGATCTTGACTGAAAGAGGAAAGGTTTGGCTTGCCGCTGCTGGCATTGTTGAATCTGATGGGAAATACCTAGTTGTAAAGAAGAGATACGGTGGACTGAAGGGAAAGTGGTCATTTCCTGCCGGCTTCGTAGATCCAGGTGAGACAGTCGACGAAGCAGCTGTCCGAGAAGTATTCGAAGAAACGGGTATCATTGCTGAGACGGTAGGAATTGCAGGTATCAGATCGGGTGTTATTAACAACGACATAAGTGATAACTTAGTTGTGTTTCATATGCGTAGAGTCGGAGGTCAACTCTCGTCTGCCACAACTGAGATCGAAGAGAGCTCATTTCAAACGAAGGATGAGTTATTAACAGATACAAGAACGTCGTCTATGATTCCTCCCTTTATAAATGGATTAGAGAAATACAAGACCGAAATGGACCCCGGAGCTCAATTTGGCTACACTTCCTATAAATTGTTATCAAATCAGAGAAATGATTAGAAAAAGGACGAAATATTCTGATAATATATCATGTATCCGCTTACACAAGCAATCCCGAGGTAATTTGGGGTTTTTCTTTTTCTGTCATTCTTGATATATTATCAGAAAATTGAAACAAAAGGAGTGGTTGAATTGAGAAGACAGCAGGATAAGGGTAAAGCAACGGACTGTCCTTATTGCCAGGGGAAGGGGTATTTTCAACTGCTTCTAGGCGGATCAGAAACATGTGATAGCTGTTCAGGAAGTGGAGCTAAAGCCTAATTTAACAAGCTAAGCGCAATGTGCGCTTAGCTTTTCTGTTGGAACCGTTCACCTTCCGTTCATTGACTAACTGGATACAATCCAGTAAACTAACAATGATTACAAGGGGGTGAAGCAATGGCTATTCCACAGCTAATTATCTCAATGCTATTATTTATAGTGCTTTTCTTTGGAATTGGATTTCTGCTTAATATGTTGTTACGTTCAACATGGGTTATGGCGGTTGCCTATCCAATTATCGTCATAATGATTATTGATAACGTTTCATTTTTCCAATACTTCTCAATGCCAGGCGCTGCATTTAAAGCGTTGGGAACTGATCTTCTTTCACTTGGTAGTGCAGATGCCATTATTTTATCAGCAGGACTTGTTGGAGCTGTTTTTGCGGGTGTTGCGATACGTATGCTGCGTGTTAGAGGGTATCAGATGTTCTAAAAGCTTCGCCAATAGCTGGCAGAAGCTTTTTTTATTTGGCTCAAACTCTGTGGTTTTTACTAGACAAGCTTGTTGTGATCCGAAATGGATGAATAGCATCACTGTTCTCTGGAAATGAATAGACCATGAGAGGAGTGAAGAACGTGCGTGTTATCGTGCTGATGGTAAAAGGCTTGTTTTTCACAGGTCTATTTGCAGCAGCTTTGTTATCTACGTATTTGTTATTATCCGGTGTGTCATTAAACGAGGCGACAAAGTGGATGTTTCGAGATCAGGTAGTACTAAGTGAGGAAGATAAGCCTGAAAGTCTTGATTCATCTCAAGATTGGACGCAGTATCCTGCACTTGAGGTGACAGCAACAGGATATACTGCGGGAAAAGAATCAACCGGTAAAACGCCAGATCATCCTGCATATGGTATCACGTATTCTGGTGTGAAAGTAAAACGAGATTTATATTCTACCATTGCAGCAGATACGTCGGTTTTTCCAATTGGAAGTGTCTTGTTTATTCCTGAATATGGATTTGGTGTAGTCGCAGATACAGGAAGTGCTATAAAGGGAAATCGAATTGATTTATACTACGATACGGTTCAAGATGTGTACAATGAATGGGGTAAAAAGACGCTAAACGTGTACCTTATACAAAAAGGAAAGGGTACGCTAACAGAAGAAGCACTACAAGTTATGAATGAAGAAGAATCGATGCAGGTGTTCAGGCAGGAGCTACTGAAAGAGGTAGAATAACAATAGGTTCGGTTAGGTATGTTACTATGTAAAAAAGAAACGACGGAGCTCTAGCTCCGTCGTTTTGTTGTATGTGATTAACTTTGAAGCAATGATTCTTCACTCTTATAAGCGGGATAGCGATCAGGATGAAGAATGGATGCGAGCTTAATGAGACCTGTGAGAAGACGCGGAGAAGGTCTACAGTAAAGCCACTCTTCGAGAACGTGAATAGGACAATCATTGAGCTTTTCCCAACCTTCACGTTTCTTTACAATGGCGGGATTCACTTTATTCTTCCTCACGCCAACCCATGCAAGACAAATATGGTCAGGCTTTCTGTTCACAACATCGTTCCAGTCGGTTTGAACAGATGCAAGCTCAACATCACGGAAACAATTTCTAGCTCCAGCAAGTTCACTGATTTCAGTAAGCCAGTTTGTTTGGCCAGGTGTAAAAATAGGCTTTGGCCACCATTCCCAGTATATCTCAGGCTTGCTTTCAATCGAATCACTAATGTCTTTGTATTCTTTGAGGACGTTTCTGAAACGCTGCGATAAGGTGGTCGCTTCCTCACGTTTATTCGTTAATTCACCAAGCGTAACAATATCGTTACAAATATCGTCTAGTGAGTTAGGGTTCAAAACCGTATAAGAAAGTCCTAAACGATCAAGGGCTTCAATGTTTTTCTCCATACCAGGTACGCTTAGTGAGGCAAGGATTAAGTCAGGATTCAAATCTGCAACCTTGTTCATATCAATTGAAAGATCGGGACCGAGTCGCGGTAATGTATGAATCTGTTCAGGCCAATCTGAGAAATCATCAACGCCAACAAGTTGATCTGTGATTCCTAGAAAAGCACAAAGCTCCGTGTTACTAGGACAGAGAGAAACAATACGCATGAAATGTCTCCTTTCTAACCAAGTTGAAGGGCATAATAAAGAATAATCGTTGCGATAATACCAAGTAAACCACCTACGAGAACCTCAATTGGTTTATGGCCTAATAGCTCTTTTAATTCTTCGATCTTTTCGCGCTCCTGCTTTTGTTGCCAGTTCTTCGCTTCAGAAACAAATCTATTGAAATTCATAACAAGCTGATTTAGTACAATTGCCTGTTCACCAGTTTGTCTTCTAACGCCGGTTGAATCAAACATTACAATAATACTAAACATGGCTGCTACTGCAAAAACGGGAGAATCAAGTCCAGATTCAAGTGCGACGCCTGTTGCGAGCGAGGTTGTCGCAGCAGAGTGAGAACTTGGCATACCACCAGTAGCATTGAATAGTGACCAATTAATTTGTTTTGTTGCAATAAAATAAATGGGTACTTTAAGAAATTGGGCAAAGAAGACGCCAAATAACGCTGCCCAAAGTGGGAAGTTAAACAAAATATCCATGAGTGACAACATCTTCCTTTCTAAATTGAACCTTTGTGTGATTTACCCTAAGTTACTCCAGTTTAATCGGTGTAAGAGCATATGTAGGACAGATTCTTCTTAACCCTTTATACATAGTGGAGTAAGCATTTTCTATAGAAATTATCAGTCAATTATACCATATTGTGTAGACGCTGTACTTTAAAGACCTACGAATTTGCTGAGTTATCTGAACTCAAACCAAGATTGGGTCCTTCCATTGACACTCTCGCTCCTACATGTTAACTTATTAGTGATTTACCAAACTAAAGGATTTGTTGAAAGGTTGTTACGTTATGAATGCCGTTATTATAGCTGTTCTCATTATGCTAGGTCTTAGCTTATTTCGTATACATGTCGTTATTGCTCTTGTGATAGGAGCGATTGCTGGAGGCTTGCTTGGCGGTTTGTCTCTTGACGCTACAATTACCGCATTTAGTTCGGGTCTCGGAGGAGGAGCCACAGTTGCTCTAAGCTATGCATTACTTGGGAGCTTTGCAGTTGGTCTAACCCGTACAGGTTTACCAGAACTAATTGTTGAACGTGCACTTAAGTTAGTGAATCGCCAGGGAGGCGATCGTAAGAAAGGACTTGCGAAGGTTCTTATTCTATTCATTATTCTATTGATCTCATGTTTCTCTCAAAATCTCGTACCAGTTCATATTGCTTTTATTCCAATTCTTATTCCACCGATCTTGCAAGTACTAAATGAACTTGGTATCGATCGTCGGGCAGTTGCTGCTGTACTAACATTCGGTTTAACTGCACCCTATATTCTACTACCTGCTGGATTCGGGAAGATATTTCACGAAATTCTTCAGTCAAACATGGCTGATAGTGGAATGCAGATCGAATTATCTTCTATTCCAACAGCCATGTTACTACCAACAGCTGGGTTAGTCGTAGGTCTATTGATCGCCGTGTTCATTTCATATCGTGGTGAGAGGTCGTACAAACAGCTTTCTATCTCACAAGAAGATTTTCCGGAGAAACATGTCTATTCCAGACGTTCCATTCTATTTGCTGCTATTTCTGTTATCGTAACGCTAGCGGTGCAAATTCCGACGGAGTCTATGATTCTAGGTGCTCTTTCAGGAATTATTGTTCTATATGTAACCGGAAGTATTCGTCTAAAAGAATCTGAAGCTGTCTTAACAGAAGGTATGAAAATGATGGCATTTATCGGATTCGTCATGCTTGCGGCTAATGGCTTTGCAGAAGTACTAAGGGAAACAGGTGAAGTACAAACGCTAGTCACACAAGCTTCCGATATTATTGGTGATAATAAAGCACTTGCTGCCATGCTTATGTTGATTGTTGGTTTGTTCATCACAATGGGAATCGGTTCATCATTTTCAACCATTCCGATTATCGCAGCGATTTATGTACCTCTCGCAATCGAGCTTGGCTTTAGTCCGATGGCAACCATTGCGCTTGTTGGAACAGCTGCTGCGCTTGGTGATGCAGGTTCACCTGCCTCTGATAGTACGCTTGGACCAACTTCAGGATTGAATGCGGATGGACAGCACAATCACATTTGGGACTCAGTTGTTCCGACGTTTCTTCACTACAATATTCCATTGATCCTATTTGGTTGGATTGCAGCCATGATCTTTTAAGGTAACGAACACAGGGGATGTTTACCCTGTGTTTTTTTAATTAAGCTGTTTTCGTAGACAGCGGTTGATTTCCGCTCCAGGATGCTCGCTTTCCGCGGGGCGGGCGGTGAGCCTCCTCGTCGCTTACGCTCCTGCGGGGTCTCACCTGTCCCGCTAGTCCCGCAGGAGTCGAGCATCCTTCCGCTCCAATCCAATTTTATATGAGGTTTTTTTAAAAAAACATATTATAAAAAACAATCTTCTAAAAAAGGGTATTTGCTCATCATTGAATCCAGTTAGCCATCTGGTAAACTAGAGAAACGAAACGAAACGAAACGAAAAGAAATGAAATGAGGTGCTGTATGTATTTTGGGAAAGTAAAGCATCAAAATCATGATCGCCTACCGCCAAATCAGCAAGTTACATCTGGTTGGCCTGTCCTGCATGTAGGTGATGTTCCTTACTACAACAAAGATTTATCGAATTGGGATTTACGCATAGGAGGATTAGTTGATCGTCCTACTGTTCTAACATTTGAGCAATTGCTCTCCTTACCTGAAACGTCCCAACAAAATGACATTCATTGTGTAACGGGGTGGTCGAAGTTCGATAATGAATGGCAAGGCATTTCAACCCGTGCGATAGCGGATCATGTAGGAATTCGAGAAGAAGCAAAATTTGTGATGGTAGAAGCGGAAGAGGGATGGACCACAAACGTGCCGCTTGAAGATTTTCTAGCTGAAACGAGTCTCCTCGCATATAAACATAATGGAGAATCGTTAACACCAGAACACGGGTATCCATTACGTGTCGTGATCCCGCATCTTTATTTCTGGAAAAGCGCCAAATGGGTAAGAGCGATTAAATTCCGATCGGTAAATCAGCAAGGATTCTGGGAACGAAATGGCTATCATATGTATGGCGACCCGTGGAAAGAACAGCGATTTGCTTGGGATTAATCATAAGAAAACGTTCAGCTCAATGAGCTGAACGTTTTTGGTGTAGCATACTAAATTTCGATTTCGAGATTATCTTTAGTCGATTGAAGTGTTCCTTGTTGCTTAACCAATTCATTAATCGAGAACTCTAGCATTCGTTCATAGTGCTTTAATATGAGTTGTCCGTACGTTGTTCCAGGAACAGCCCACTTACCGTTTAAAGCTTGCCATGTTGTTGCAGATCCTCTTTGAACGAGTGAGAAGCGCGGGTCAACTAGTTTGTTACCCTCTGGTAAAGGCTTCGTTGAAGTATAGGCGTACAAATGCTGTAGTTGAGCGGTAACACCTGTTGAAGCATCAGGGAATGATGCACCAGCAGCGCCACCACCAGTCGCGCCTATACCGGCAAAGTTGTTTTGCTCTGGTTTAACATCGCCTGTAAAGCGGAAGAAGTTCGTTTCGTGAATGGCTTGAGCGAATGCAATATCTCCGCTAATACCATAGCGTTTACTGTGAGAAAGATAGAGTGCTCCAAGGGCTGGAGCTTTTGGATTAACCGAACGAACATAGGCATTCATTTGAGCTGCTGTTAAGATCGTAGATCCTTCAATAGGATGTCCTTTGTCTGGTTCAGGCTCCGGCTTAGGCGGTTCTTCTGGTGGCGCAATTGTTTCAATTAATATAAACGTTTCGAAGCCTGCTTTGTTCAATCTTTCGACAAGGGCTTCTGCATTTTCCATTTCTTTAAATGCGCCTGCTTGTACCCGGTAAACGGTTTGACCATTTACAACTGCGGATGCAACAAAAGCGTTAAATCCTTTTTGAATCAGACGATTTAGTTGGTCGTCAGCCAATTCCCGTTTACTGAATGAACCTGCAATTACCTTATACAATGAACCTTCTGGTGGAGCAGGTTTGAGTGGCAAATTCATAGCAACGGCTGTTGCATCTGCAATGCTCGTTGACATGTCCGTAATAAAGGCTGGATTCGTGAGAAGCTTAAGGTCTGAAGCATTATCGACAAACAACACTTCAATCAGCAAGGCGCTCATGTTTGTTTCGCGTAGGACATGGAAATTTGCACGTTTTCTTCCGCGATTCAAAACTTGATACTTCTTGAGAACTGAGTTTGCGATTCTGTCGTGAATCGTCGCTTGAAGTTGTACCGTTTCTTTTGGAATTGTTCCATTGTAAATATAGCTCTCAAATCCACTTCCCCCAGCAGCGTTATTGTGAATGCTTAAGAAGAAATCTGGTTTTAATGCATTCGCAAGGTCTGTTCTTTCTTTTAATGAAATGGTTTTGTCAGAATCTCGAGTGAGAACAACTTTTACATCATATTTAGATAGAAGACGATCTCTAACCATACTTGAAATAAGAAAGTTGAAATTTTTCTCTTTGTAAGTCTGGTATGTCGCACCTGGGTCAGAACCACCGTGACCAGGGTCAATAACTATTAATTTCAATATACTCCCTCCATCTATGTCGAATACTAGTAGTATATTAGAAAAACGAGAATTGGTATGGACAAACCCGAATAAATTGGAGGTTTTTGGAATAAATAGGCTATTCAGGAATTAACTCATATAAAGGTTGCACGGATGGATCCTTTGAGATGTGCTTAGGATAGATGAAACCTCGACCATCATCTTGGAAAAAAATCCCCGCTTTTTTATAGCACTCTTGTATAAATTCTGAACAAATGTATTTATCATTTGGGATGGATGTAAGGTCACCGATCACTACGCTTGCGAGGATCTTGACGATTTCTTCAATATCATAGGGTTGACCTGTTAAGTCAGCTCCGCGCCTCAACATGGCGTTCATTTTGATAGGACCTAGATTTTTGACGGCTGAATGCCTTGCAAGAAAAAGGTTCCCTTTGTATGGTTGATCTGAATTTCGATAGTCAGTGAAATAATGAGAAAGCGGCACAATTCGTACACCATAGCTTTCCACGCTTTCTAGAATCATCATGCGATCTACCCATTGGAAAATAAGGGCGACGTGGCTAAACCGAGACTGTGAGACCTTCTTGATAATTTTACTAACAGGGTAATTGCCACTACAAAGAAGGAGATCGCCTGTTTGAATCTCACCTCGAACGGATTGGTAGTTGTGTATGGGTAAACCTGTATAACGATCAGTCGACATGGTTACCTCCTTAAGGTCAGTCTACCATTCTAGTTAGATACATAATCCTGTTTTTCCTTTATTAGAATTGTAAATGATTAGTTAAATGGGTCGTAAGGTATAGTTGTTTCAGTTAAATAAACTGTTGTGCTTTCAGAATGATTGGTTTTATAGTAAGAAGTGAGGTGAATCGTAATGGACTTTTTTGAATTTATTGTTTTGCTTGCTTTTCTAATCATGACTGCAAATGTGATTAAACCTTTTATTGCTTCTCTCACAAGAAAAAGAGCAGCAATCTTTGCGATTTTGTGGCTTGCTTTGTACATAGCTGTTTGGGGCATTCCTTCCTTCGGTTCCACGCCTGATGAAGTAAGTGGTGGCGGGAATGAAGCGATATCTGAGAATCAACAAAATCAAGATGAAGCACCGATTGAAGAGAAAGAAGAGCTAGCAAAGATTGAGGAAGAAATTGATTTTGATCCAGCTTCCATTGAAGTAATTGTAAATGCCCAAGAAGTACTAGGGTTATCACGAGAAGAATTTCTATCAAACTTCCCGAAGGAGATTAATCCTGATAAAAAGGATCCTATGAAAATGGTTTTTGAGAATGGTGAGGTAACGTTTCAAAACAACATTGCCATTTCTATGACCTATTATCCAGAAGCGTTACAATATCCAGGAGACAATCGACTGTTACTTGCAAGTCTTGGTTATGAAGTTCAAGAGTTGAGGAAGGGTTCCAATCCATTCGAAACACCAGTTACCATTTATTTAATTGATGGCTTTTCTGATGTTACGATCTATGGGGAAAAAGAGGTTGAAGAGAATCCAAAAATCGAGAAAATTTATATCAAGAAAGAATATTATAAGCCTACCATTCAATCAGACGATGAAGAGGCAGAAGATTAAAAAACTCGCAGAGTATGCGAGTTTTTTCATGTTCTAACAGCAATCCTGTAAGAAAGGAGAAGCATTAGTGTAGAGATGAAGACGGTGACCGCTACCCATGACCAGGCGAGCGTCATTTGTCCGGAATCAATCGCAACATAAATGGCTGTTGGCATGGTTTGTGTTTTCCCCGGGAGATTGCCAGCGAACATTAACGTCGCTCCGAATTCTCCCAGTGCCCGAGCAAAACTCAAGATGATGCCAGATAGTAAAGCGTTAGAAGCAAGCGGAATCGACACTTTTTGAAGCACTCTCCATCTTCCTGCCCCGTCGACGCGGGCTGCATCTTCAATATCTGAATCGACTGATTCAAAACCGACCTTCGCTGATTGGTACATGAGTGGAAAGGCGACAACGCTCGCAGCGATAACACCAGCCTGCCATGTAAAGACAAGGGGGTGGTTGAAGATTTCTTCAATCCACTGTCCAATGGGGCTTGAGGCTCCGAAAAGAACAAGTAGTAAGAAACCCACCACCGATGGTGGGAGTACGAGAGGGAGCATGATAATCGTATCTATGATGCTTTTTCCTCTAAACTTCCTCCCGGCCATATATCTGCTAAGGGTGATCCCAAGTACGGTCACAATAACACTTGCTACAAGTGAGATTTTCAGTGATATCCAGATGGGATCAAGAAAGGTAGCCATCTACTATCACTTCTTTCCTTGAAATCCATATTTCTTAAATATAGTCATAGCTTCTTCACTTTGTAGATAGGTAAAGAAGGTCTTGGCTTCTTCTTGCGCATCGTTCACAACGCCTGCCGGATAAGTGATCGGTGAGTTAGCATCAAGAGGAGCCTCTGCTACTAGACTTACTTTGTTTGATGTTAAGTAGTCCGTTTGATACACGATACCAGCATCAGCATTGCCTGTCTCGACATAGGTTAGCACCTGGCGAACATCTTTGGCGAAGATCAGTTGCTCATCTAGCTTGTCCATCATTTGCAGGGATTGCAATGCTTCTTTCGCATAAGCGCCCGCTGGAACGGTTTCAGGTGTTCCAATTGCAATTCGGTCAACACGATCTGACAGTAAGTCATCCCACCCCGCGAGTGATGTCGCTTCATTTGAAATCAAAACGAGCTTATTGCTTAGTAAGTTTGTATGTAGTTCGGGGTCAATTAGATCACTTTTCACTAGCTCGTTATAGTGGTCCTTGGAAGCTAATAGAAAGACATCGATTGGTGCACCCTGCTTTATTTGATTCGCTAGAACGCCAGAAGATGCAAAGTTAAGTACAATCTCTGTGTCAGGATGTTCTACTTCGTATGCTGCACTCAGTTCCTCCATAGCATCACTTAAACTCGAAGCTGCAGCGATCGTTAAAGTCGTCTGTTCCTCTCCATTTGTCCCACAAGCGGAAAGAATAAATAGGAGAAGAGAGAGTGTTAGAAATTGCCTCATATGTAAGGTCCTTTCATCATCTAATCTTCCATCTATTATAACGGAGAATAAGATTTTTGCACGGAATGAATGCCTAAAATAACGGCCCATTTCCTCGTACATACATTGGGAAATATACCATTCTATTATTATGGGATTTCCATTTTCTTAGAATATAACTCCCAAATCACAATTCCTTTTAATAACTAACGACCTAGAAGGAGGAGGTGCAAAAAGCGAGACTTAACGTGTTAGACCATTCCGAATAGCATATACAGCAGCTTGTGTTCGATCTTGTACATTGAGCTTACTTAGAATATTGCTAACGTGAGTTTTAACTGTTTTTAAACCGATAAATAATTCTTCTGCAATTTGACTATTTGTCTTGCCCTGACCAATGAGTAGAAGGACTTCTTTTTCTCTTCTCGTTAATTCATCATGTAGCTTTGATTGCTGTTTCGTACGAAGTTGATTCATCATTCGTTGAGCTACTTTTTGTTCAATCACGCTTTCATCTAGAACGGCTTTATGTATTGTGGAAATGATTTCATCTGCTGAAGCTGTTTTCAGAAGATAGCTGAATGCTCCAGCTTCAATGGCAGGAAAAACCTGTTCATCATCGTAAAAGCTTGTAATGATAATAATCTTTATGGATGGATGATTTGCCATGATTTCACGTGTTGCTTCAATTCCAGTCATCTCAGGCATAATCAAGTCCATTAAAATAACGTCAGGTTTAAGCTCGTTAGCCACCGTAACGGCTTCCTTTCCATTACTCGCTTCACCTGTTATAAGTAAATCTGACTCTGTTAACAAATAAGCTTTCAAGCCTTTTCTGACCATATCGTGGTCATCGACAATCATGACATTAATAGTGTTCCCCATGTTTTGAACCCTCCAATGGAACGCGAACTTCGACTAGCGTTCCTTCCTCAATGCGTGAAACAATGCGCAGCTTACTTCCTATTTCGTCACAGCGTTCTTGCATAGAGCCAAGCCCGTATGCGCCTTTTCGATCTTGCTCAATCGTGAATCCTGTACCATTATCTTTAATTTGTAGTAACAATTGATTGTTTTTTAATTTCCCTGTGATGTGAATATCCGATGCATTAGCATGCCTTAATGCATTACCAAGACTTTCTTGAACAATTCGGAATAAATTATCTTCAATTCCTTTTGAGAGTTCAGGTAGATCGTCTAATAGGAGGTGAAAGTCTACTCCTGACTTCTTCTGTAATTCCTCTACAAGTTTCTCAATTCCATCACCTAATGAATCATCTGAAAGTTGCACGGGTCTTAGGTGAAGAAGAAGTGCTCGCATTTCCACTTGAGCTTTACTTGCAAGGTCAGCAACATCAACCATCTGAGTTTTAGCTGTTTCCATATCTCTGTCCATTACTTTAATGGCAGCTGAGGACATCATGTTCAATGCAAAAAGCTGCTGACTTACTGCATCATGGAGGTCGCGTGCGAACCTTTGGCGCTCTTCGATAATTGCTGCTCCTCTAGCTTGATCGGCTAGATCAGCTTTTTGATTTACAAGGTTTTGTAAGGATGTCACTTGCTTTTGAAGTTTCTCAGCAAGCTCATTTAATTCTTCACTAATGGTTCCAATCTCGTCTTGCTCTACCATTTCCACTCTTTCTGAAAATTTCCCGTTTGATAAACTTTTAATGTGCATGGAAAGATCTTCAAGTCGATCTTTAATGGAACTTGTATCTCTGTAACTGAAATAGCTTCCTGCGATAAAGACAATAATCATAATAATAATCGGGAAGACTAGACTAAGAATGAGCTTTGAAACTGGTGAGAAGAAAAGCCAGATTTGTACAAATAGAAAAAAGATAAGGCCAGCAAATACTGCTAGATAAAGAGTGGATTTGAGAAACTTCCACCTTAACGTTAAGGTTTTCACACTTGTGTATCCTCCTTTATATTCGATCCACTCTTACATCAAGTACCGAGAAGTCTAATTGAAAAACGAGACGCTGTAGTGAATCTTCGAAATCAACTGTGCTGTAATTGATTCCGTGCCCGCGTCCAACGGTATCCTGGTTATGTTTATCAATCTTTGCTGAAAGAACATGAGCACTTCCTTCAACTTTGAACGGAATATCTTCTGGGATGAGAATGGAAATGTCACCTACAAAGCCGGATAGGTTAATAACCGTTTCTTCCTCAGGAATAAACGTAGTCGAAAAGTCGAAGTCATAATCGCAAACAAAGCTCCAATCATGAATGGCTTCAACTTTCCAATTGGCTTTCTTAAACGAGTGTGAACGAACGAGACTGAACCCCTGGTTGTGTCGAAATTTCCCAAGCAATTTAATCCCGATTAACACAAATACAAGTGGCCAAAGTTTCCATATGCTCCAAAGACTAAAGTTGATAATTTGAAAGCGATCCATAACAAGGAGTGAACCAAGTGTTAGGAGTAGTATTCCTTGGAACAACTTATTTCGTTTCGTTGAAGGTAAAATGGCGTCTACAACGTACTTTCCTCCGAGTAAAAGCAACAGAAAAGGATAAAAAAAGACAAAGGCTTCCGTCATTTCCATGGAAATAATGCCGATATTTATAAAAAGAAGAAAAATACCAAGCGCTACAAATGACATAGCGACCAGGAATTGTCCTGTTGGAAAATGTTTCATACGATCTCCTCAATTCATTCTGTCTCCTAGGAAACATATTTGACAGTAATATTCATTAATCCTGCTCTTCATAAGAATCGTGTAATATTCTTTAGTAAAGCCTTTTGTTCTTTTTTAAGTGGTATTGAAAAAAAGCCACACTTAGCTGATTGGAGCGGAAGTATGCTCACCGCCCGCCCCGCGGAAAGCGAGCATACTGGAGCGGAAATCAACCACTACCTTTATAAAAACAACGATTACTAAAACAGTGCTTCTTAAAAGATTCAGGGATTAAATGTTACTATTAGTATAGTAGATTTTCAGAAACATGAACTGTAGTTTAAGATTGATTTTTTCTCCGTCTAGAGACTGAAATTTCATGTTAAAATGTAGAAGATTAGTGGAAAGTCTCAATTTTGAGAAGGATGAAAGGTAAATGAAATCGAATAGAGTATAATGAGTAAGGTTTTCAATGAGAGAGGGAATAGAATGAAACAAAAACGCATGTTTAAACTGGCTCTTGCAGGATGTGTTCTAGGCATCGTAGCAGCAGTGCTCTCGCGGTTTAGTGTGGTACCTCTAATACAGGTCAGAGATATATCGTTTCTAACTGCTTTTATCTTTCCTATAGTTGCAATAGTAGGCTGTTATTTAATGAAAGCAAGACCGATTGTTGGTGGATTCAGTTTACTCGTATCAGCAGCAGGCGGAATTATTTTTCTATCTATTTTCTATATCATTCCAGCTGCTTTTCTTGTTATATCCGGATTCTTTAGCATTCTCCTAAAAGAAGAAACGCAATTGGTAGCGAACAAATAAACCGCTCTTATATAAGAGCGGTTTTGCTATGTTTTAGATAGGAATTCGCGAATTGCTTTTGTCGTTTCCTTAGGTCTTTCTTCTGGAATGAGATGACCTGTATGAGAGAAAACAAGAAGATCTGCATCCGGCAGATCTTTTTTCATGCGCTCACCAACTCGGATCGGTACGAGCCGATCGTCACTTCCCCAAATTAATAAAGTTGGGAAATTAATTTTGTTTAATGCTTTTGTTGATAAGTCTTCTTCACGTTCTCGGATGAGGCGACAAAGAGCTAGGTAGAAGCCCTTCTCATTAAAGGATGTTGTGTAGCCATCAATAACCTTTTTTGTTAGAAGCGTTTTGTCATAAACCAGATGTTCAAAATTCTTCTGCATGTTAATCGCACTCATGGAAAGGCTCAAGCAATAAGGGAAAAAGGGAAGGTAAGAGCATAGTCTAAGTGCTGCTGAAGATGACTTGATGTAACTTGAGCTACATAAAAGAATCAACTTCTCAATTCGTTCGGGATGTTGAATACACGTACGAAGCGCAATTTGACCGCCCATCGAGTGACCAACTAGAACGGCTTTATCAATGCTCATTTCTTCAAGTAGTGTATTCGTAAGAACGGCATACTCATGAAGGGAATAATGAATATCGCAGCTCTTTTCACTTTCACCGAAACCAGGTAAATCGAAACAGAGGAGATTGTACTCTTTTTGTAGAAGCGGAAGTAGTTTACGGAAGCTAAAAGATGATGAAAGAAAGCCGTGTATGAAGACAAGTGTAGGAGCGCTTTTGTTCGGCCGCCTGTAATACTCATACGAAATTGTGACATTTCCAATTTTTCTCTTTTCTTTCATGTGGGCAAACACGAATCAACGCTCCTCTCCAACGGTCTGTCTATCTAAAGTTTGGCTTAAATTCGAGAAGATTATCCGACAGAGCGTGTGAAGATTACACATGGTGGTGTAGGCACAAAAAAAAGACGAGGCATGTGCCTCGTCTATCAAAAGGGGGAATATAGATAGCTTACTACTCCTGTTATTCCCATAGTTAATAAAATATATACCTTTTTTATTAAAATTAATGACTATACTAATTAACAGTGTTGATTTTTGGCTCATTTACGCCCTGTGGTGACCAATCGCTTCGAGCAAATCAATTTGCTCAGGCGATTGGTCACCACAGGGCGACCTTTCAGCAGAGCTGAAAGGCGAGTGAAACTGAGGTTTCACTCGAATGAGCCAAAAATCGAGGATTCAACAATATAGCTAATTAGCAAAATTAATAAGCAAGTAATGATGTAATTAATACAATGACGATTGCCGCGGGAACGATGTAGCGAATTAAGATATACCAGATTGGGAAAATGACTCGTCCAATTTTGGATGACATCATGACTTCGCTTGAAAGAATGTCTCGTTTCATCTTACGTGAGACAAAGATTGAGATGAAGAGGGCACCGACTGGCATCAATACATTACTTGCAAGAAAGTCCATCGCATCAAAAATTGTTCTTCCGAAGATCGATACATCCGCTAATGTTCCGAAAGATAGGGCTGAAGGAATACCAAGTAAGAAAACAAAAAAGCCGGCGATCCATGCTACTTTTTTACGGTTTCCTTTGCCACGTGTTACTGTCGACACGATGATTTCCATAAGTGAGAAAGCTGACGTTAACGTGGCGAAAAGTAGAAGCGCCATAAAAATGGTAAAGAACAATCCACCAAATGCCATCTGGTTAAATACAGCAGGTAATACTGTGAAAATCAATCCAGCACCACCTGAAGGTTCAAATCCAAATGCGAAAACAGCAGGGAAAATCGCAAGCCCAGCAAGAAACGAAATAAACACGTTCAGGGAAACGACAGAAATGACAGATCCTGTTAGGTCAGCACTCTTATCAAGATAAGAGCTGTACGTAACCATTAACGATATTCCGACGCTAAGCGCGAAGAATGATTGTCCTAGTGCGTCAAGGACGCCTTCAGCTGTGAGCTTTGTTAAATCTGGTTGTAAGAAGAATGCGACTCCTTCCATTGCACCATCAAGTGAAAGAGAACGAGCAACGAGAACTATGAAGAGCACAAATAGTGCTGGCATCATATAGCGACTTGCTTTTTCAATCCCTTTCTGAACACCGAATTGTACAATCGCGATCGTGATTGCGAGAAAAGCCGCCTGTGTAAGGAGTGAGGTAGAAGGGCTACCGATAATCTCACCGAATAATTCTGCGTATCTGCTGTTAGAAAGCCCCGTCAAGGATCCTGAAAAGCTTCTAAGCAAATAGGTGATTACCCAACCTCCAATAACGCTATAAAAGGAAAGAATAATAAAGGAAGCCGTCACGCCTAGGTAACCTAACCACTTCCATTTCGGATTTCCTGAAATGGATTCGTATGAAGATACAGCGTTTTGTTGTGAGTGTCGACCGACTACAAATTCAGCGAGTAACATCGGTGCACCAACGGCAAATGTGAAAAGTAGAAAAACAAGGAAAAAGGCGCCTCCACCGTTCGTGCCAGCCATGTATGGGAATTTCCAAAGTGCACCAAGTCCAATTGCAGATCCTGCTGAAGCAAGTATAAATCCGAACCTGGATGACCATTGATCATTTGATTTCATTGTTTCACCTCTTATGTAATAAGTCCTAATGCATTTTATCACTATAGCGAGCAGAAAGTATTCAGTCAATATCAAATATTCTTGTATTTATTTACCACTAGTTGTAAGCCTTGATGGGACTGGTTTTTCAAGAGTTTCCATGGTTAATTTTATTTTCAAAGTAAATCCTTATAAAGACAGTGATAATTATTCTTGCTATTCCTATAGTGGAGATGTATGATTTTAAAAAAAGGTCTAGTAGGATGCTTTGTCTTGACACAATATCTATGTTATACTAGTTAAGTTGAAAAAATTTGTTAGGAGTGTTTTCATGGCAGAACAATATAACGTCGGTGATATCGTAGAAGGGAAGGTAACTGGTATTAAGCCTTTTGGCGCATTTGTTGCAATTGACGACCAAAAGCAAGGTCTAGTTCACATTTCTGAAATCTCTCACGGATACGTAAAAAATATCGAAGACCAACTTACTGTTGGAGACGAAGTAAAAGTTAAAATCCTTAACGTTGAAGAGGGTTCTGGTAAAATCTCTCTATCAATCCGTGCTACTCAGCCTAAGCCTGAGCGTCCGGAAAGAAAGCCTCGCCCAGCAGCACCAAGCGGCGGTGGAAACAAGAAGCCACAACAGACTTCTTCTCCACAAGGCTTCAACACGCTTGAAGATAAGCTTAAAGACTGGTTGAAAGAGTCTAACGACCGTCAAGCACAGTTGAACAAACGTCTTAAGAAGTAAGTGATGAAAGAAGGCAGCCTTATGGCTGCCTTCTTTTTTGTTGATAAAATTCTGATGAACATAAATAATGTGTTCACTTGAAAGTCTTCCAGCGCTTGTCGAACCTATTGGGCGCTTACGCTTTTCGTGATCTAGCTTCAGCGCCTACCCGCTCGAGGTCTTAAGTCAATCCTCATTGTGGCAAAAAGCGCCACATTGAGGTTCGCCTTAAGCTTGTCGCGGGTGAACAAGCGCTTGCGCTTTTCGTGATCTAGCTCCAGCGCCCAGGTTCTCGAGTCGCTTCAGTCTTTCCGATGAACACAAAGAACGTGTTCACCGGAAAGCCTTCCAGCGCTTGTCGAACCTTTCGGGGCGCTTCCGCTTTTCTTAATTATGTTGTTGCTCGATCTGGTTCATGTGAAAGCTCTTCAGTGGGCTTGAATAGTAAAGTTAGGCAATAAAGTCCGCTTAACCCAACAAGACCATATACAATTCGAGCAAGCGCAGCGTTTTGCCCGCCGAAAATAGCAGCTACAAGGTCAAATTGGAAAAATCCAATGAGGCCCCAGTTGATTGCACCAATGATAACTAATGCAAGAGCAACCCTTTGTAATGTGCTCATGAGACTACCTCCTTTTATTAGGAAACATAGCGGTTCATTCATAAGATAACTCACAAAGTCATTCATTATGCACAGCGAATTAAAAAGTTTTGCCAATCAGATTACTTTATTTTAAAAAGAGAATGAGACATAATAAGGTGAAACTTCCACCAGAGATATTTATTCTGATGGTTAGTTGAACGAATCGCACCTTTGGGTAGTTAACGCTCATTTAAACTTCTTGAAAGGTAAAGGTGAGTGTTTACTGCGCCTTAGGCTGGGGTATACCTGATTTGAATTGAAAGGGGACATAACATTGAATAATTTTACTTTCCAAAATCCAACAAAATTGATCTTCGGTAAAGGGCAACTTGAAGCACTGAAGAATGAAATTCCACAATACGGGAAGAAAGTCCTCGTTGTTTACGGCGGAGGAAGCATTAAGAAAAACGGTGTTTACGATAGCGTAATGAATACCTTGAACGAAATCGGTGCAGAAGTATCTGAGCTTAGTGGAGTGGAACCGAATCCACGACTAACTACCGTTCATAAAGGTGTTAATATTTGTAAAGAGAACGATATTGATTTCATCCTAGCAGTAGGTGGCGGAAGTGTAATTGACTGCACAAAAGCTATTTCTGCAGGTGCTAAATATGATGGAGACGCATGGGACTTCGTAACGAAGAAAGCAGCTCCTAAAGCAGCTCTTCCATTCGGTACAGTTCTAACGCTAGCAGCAACTGGTTCTGAAATGAATCCAGGTTCTGTTATCACAAACTGGGAGACACAAGAGAAATACGGCTGGGGACACCCACTTGTACACCCTAAATTCTCTATTCTTGATCCTGAAAACACGTACACTGTACCAAAGAACCACACCGTTTACGGTATGGTAGATATGATGTCTCACGTACTTGAGCAGTACTTCCACCCTGAAACAGAAACTGAGCTTCAAGAAAACATGCAGTTCTCTGTTCTTGAAACGGTAATGGATACAGCTCCGAAACTTCTTGAAGATATGGAAAACTACGATCACCGTGCAACAATCATGCTAAGTGGTACAGTAGCTCTTAACCAATCTCTACAGATGGGTGTTCGCGGTGACTGGGCTTCTCATAACATCGAGCACGCAGTATCAGCTGTATATGATATTCCACACGCTGGTGGTCTAGCGATCCTGTTCCCGAACTGGATGAGACACAACCTTGATGTCAATGTAGGTAAGTTCAAGCGTCTTGCTGTTAAGGTTCTTGGTGTAAGCGAAGAAGGCAAAACAGATCGTGATATCGCACTTGAAGGTATCGATAAGCTAAGCGCGTTCTGGAGCAGCCTAGGTGCACCTAACCGTCTTGCTGATTACGATATTGATGATAGCAAAATTGATCTAATGGCAGATCGTGCAATGGCTAATGGTGCTTTTGGTAATTTCAAGTCCCTTGAGCGCGACGATGTTATTGCGATTTTGAAAGCTTCTCTATAAGAAGAATGTAGTTAAGGACCGTTCCGTTTGGAGCGGTCTTTTTTTGCATTAGCTGGGAATGATTTTTAGCTCATTTACGCCATGTGTGACAGCCACGGTTAGAGCAAATGAATTTGCTCACCGTGGCTGTCACACATGGCGACCTTTCAGCTCTGCTGAAAGGCGATTGAAACGAAGCGTTTCAATCGAATGAGCTAAAAATCGAGCGAAGAAATTTGTCTCATGAAGTTAAAAAGAATAAATGTCAAAAGAGTTTAGAAAGAAATTGATAAGGTATACGCTTACATGGGTCGGTGTTCTTGATTTCGAATAGTTCTTGGGCTAAAGTAAAATGTGAGAGAAGAACAAAAATTGATAATTGGAGGCTAACTATGACTTCAAAAGTAAGTTTTGACTATTCAAAAGCATTGTCGTTTGTTGGCGAACATGAAGTAACATACATGACGGATGCAGTGAAGGCTGCACATGACGCGCTACATAATTCAACAGGAGCGGGCAGCGATTTTCTTGGCTGGCTGACTCTTCCACACGATTACGATAAAGAAGAATTTTCACGTATTCAGAAATCTGCTGAGAAAATCAAATCAGATTCTGACGTTCTTCTTGTTGTAGGGATTGGTGGATCTTATCTAGGAGCACGTGCAGCGATTGAAATGCTTAACCATTCTTTCTATAACGTTCTTACAAAAGAAGAACGCAAGACTCCACAGGTCTTCTTCGTAGGTAACAACATTAGCTCTACTTACGTGAAAGATCTCTTCAGCGTACTTGAAGGAAAAGACGTTTCTGTTAACGTAATTTCAAAATCAGGTACAACGACAGAGCCTGCAATCGCGTTCCGTATTTTCCGTAAGTTCCTTGAAGAGAAATACGGTGTGGAAGAAGCAAGACGCCGCATCTATGCTACAACTGACAAGTCCAAAGGTGCTCTTAAGACACTTGCTGACGAAGAAGGATACGAAAGCTTCGTAATTCCTGATGATGTTGGTGGACGCTATTCTGTTCTAACTGCAGTAGGACTTCTTCCAATCGCAGCTAGCGGAATCTCCATTGAAGAGATGATGAAAGGTGCACAAGATGCTCAAGATGACTTGAACACACCTGATCTTGCATCAAACCAGGCGTACCAGTATGCAGCTGTTCGTAATGCTCTTTACAACAAAGGCAAGAACATCGAGCTACTTGTGAACTACGAGCCATCTCTACACTATTTCTCTGAGTGGTGGAAGCAGCTATTCGGCGAAAGTGAAGGAAAAGACAACAAAGGTCTATTCCCAGCTTCAGTTGATTTCTCAACGGATCTTCATTCAATGGGTCAATACGTTCAAGATGGCCGTCGTAGCCTATTCGAAACAGTATTGAACGTTGAGAATGCACGCCATGAAATCACAATCGAAGAAGACGACAAGAACTTGGACAAGCTGAACTACCTTGCTGGTGAAACAATGGACTTTGTAAACCAGAAAGCATTCGAGGGTACAATGCTTGCACATACAGATGGTGACGTTCCGAACTTGATCGTGAACATTCCAGAAATGACAGCTTATCACTTCGGTTACCTTGCATTCTTCTTTGAAAAAGCATGTGCGGTATCTGGATACCTTCTAGGCGTGAATCCATTTGATCAGCCAGGAGTTGAAGCTTATAAGACGAACATGTTCGCTCTTCTAGGCAAGCCAGGTTTCGAGAAAGAAAAAGCAGAACTTGAGGATCGCCTTAAGTCCCACGAATAGAAGTTAGAAGAGAGTGCCGAGGGCACTCTCTTTTCTTTTTGCTTTATTCATGAAATAACCCTGTTTGGACACGATAAGAATAGAATATGTAAAACAGGGAGGAAGCACTTATGATTACAATGGATTCCGTGCTCGAAGGCAAAACGATTGAACTTAGTATTATGGAAGACAAGCTCCGACAATTAGGGTATAGCTATGGAGGCGGTTGGGAATACGATCATGGCTATTTTGACTATAAAATCGATGACGAGGACGGCTATCTTTTTCTACGAGTGCCGATTAAGGCTGTCAAAAAAGAGCTTGATGCGGATGGCGCGATCGTTGAAATCGGTCAGCCGTTCATGCTCTCTCATATGTATCAGGCAGGAGTCGATCCAAAAGGAAATATCACAAATATCACCGCTTCTTTTAATCAGTTTCAGGAGCCAACCGATAAAGATGCTGAAATCGATGAGAAATGGTTGAAATACGGTGAGCGCTATCTAAAAGAACTCGACGCAGCGCTCATGCCTTATGTGTGAATAACAAGCAAATAGTCATCGGGTTGAATGATAAACGAAGGGGAGGGGTTCATGACGAGTTCCTCCCCTCTTTTAACTCCAATCATGAGAATGTCCTTTTCATTTAGGCGCTGTGCCACATCACAAAATGAATCGTCGCTGAACGCTTCCGCACTCATAAAATCAATTTGATTTGGCTTCAAATGTGTCAGTATCTCGAGTAGTGTTGTTGAAATCCCGTGTGAGAAAACACTATTCGTCATCACGGTACTGAGTAGATGGGCACTTTCAATAATTTCATCAGCGCCAGCACGTTCAGCATTCACGATTTGTTCTGGAGATAGAATCTCGACAATCGTATAAACCGTAGGATTAATCCCCTTTACGGTCAAAAGCGTCAGGATCGTTTGCATATCAACTTCGAGCTCACTTTTGTACTGATCCGCAGTAATCAGAACGGTATGAGCCTCTTCTACATTCGCGTTCTTTAACGTCCTGTCTTCACCAGGATTCCCTTTTACAAAATGAATCCCTTCTTTCTGAAGAGGATTTTCAGTTAACGATTGGTCGACCAAAACAATTGACCTTTCCGGCTGGTTAGCTAGCAGGTCACTGATTGTATACCTGCTTCGCGAATTCCATCCAATAATAACCACATGATTGCTACGGGTGTAACCTCGCTCACCTCGCCCGATTGAACCTTGCTTCACCACAAAAGTCGAAGCGAGCTTTGCCATATAGAAAGTCATGAAGCCCGCACCGAACATGATAAACACGATTGCAATCGCTTTTCCTTTCACGGATTCAGGTGAAGCATCCCCATACCCAATAGTGGATGCCGTCACAATTGCAAACCAGACCCCATCAAATACAGTAGGGAACATGTCCGGCTCAACAAGATGCATGATAAAGCCCATGGAAATAAGAATAAGTGCAGTTAAAACGCCGAGTTGTAATATAGGTGGATACCGCGATATATAATAAACTAAGTTACGTAACCTCAAACTAAACGCTCCTTTCTCTATTTCCATTATGTCCATCAAACACTGGAAAAAAACGACACGTGTTTGATCAATCACAATAGGGTAAAGAAAGGGTATGACAGTTTAAAAAAGGGTGATCAACATGAGAGCTATTTCATCATTCCTCGTATCGATCGTTCGCCTCATTTTCGGCATCATCGAAGCGATTCTAGGAATTCGTATATTATTGAAACTATTCAGCGCAAACCCAGCTGCACCATTTGTGCAGTGGATCTATGATTTCTCAGATCCATTGTTATCTCCATTCAGAAACATTTTTCCTACAACAGAATTCGCCGGACAATATGTCGTTGAATTCTCTGCGGTGTTTGCACTGATTGTGTATAGTATTGTGGCATCATTGATTGTAAGGTTTGTTGCAATGGGATTGACTGAACGGGAGAGAAGATAAGGTAGAGGGAACGCCTGAGAAGGGCGTTTCTTTTAATATGTAATAAATATACGAAGAAGCCCTCTTGCATTTGCATGAGGGTTTTTTCGTATACTGGATAAGGGCATCTCTCATGAAAGTCTTCTCCCTTATCAAAAATTGTATTTACACGTAAGTATTTCAATAATAAACAGGTAGAGGTAAGGCGGGCTATAACATCATATTTAACTAACGAAACAAATTCGCAAAAAAATAAACATGATGTTTATACTCATTAGTATACTTAATGAACAAAGGTAAATTAAGGAGGAGATCTGTTTGACTCTATTTTTCTTCATTTCAGTAATTGTGGGTATGACTTATATCTTTTTATATTTTGTACTCAATTTTGACTTGAAAAAGAAAAAATTAGAGATAGAAGAAAAGAAACTAGATTTGGAAAAGAGAAAGTTAGAGCTCAATGAAGAATCTCAAGAGCCAGAAGAAGAAATGCTTTAAAAAGAGTCCAATGTTTAATAGGTCCTCAATATAGATTTATTCTTTGAGTATGTTGAGGACCACTTTCACATATTTCAAAAAACAAGTTGCCCTCACATTAAAAGCTATGATAAAATAAATTTTGTCGACAGGAAATCGCTGTCATTATACGGGGCATTAGCTCAGCTGGGAGAGCGCTACACTGGCAGTGTAGAGGTCAGCGGTTCGAGCCCGCTATGCTCCATCGATGAAACCCTTTTGCGTATGCAAGAGGGTTTCTTTTTTATAAATCGTACTGATTATCCTTATACTTTATATATGAAATAACAAATCTTGATCTTCGTTGTGTTAAAGGTTAGTGAAAGAATAAAAAATAACGATGAATCGTGAGAACTGTCCCCACTTTCCAAGACCCTCAACCTGCAGTATTAATCAAAAAAACCGAAATGTGCGCTAGGAATCACGGGGACGGTTCTAGTGATGCTATCTAGAAATAACAATGGTGGCGTTGTAGATCGAGATCAGATATAGCAGCATACTAGTATCATTAACGGTTCTCAAGATTAACTTTAAATAGATACTCCGCAAATATATTTAAAGAAAACCGGGATGAACTAATCATATCGATTAGATCATCTGGGTTTCTTTTTATGTATATGAGTGAACCAGTAGACCCGGCCCGCTGATTCCTTAGTTTTCTATATTAAGGAAAAAAATCGAGAATTCTTCGGATTAAAGGCGGGCCGAGTAAATCAATAAAAAATTAATAGGCAATGAATCACGAGAACCGTCCTTATTATTCTAAAACTTTTCCTGTTTTCTTTATATGATCCTGAAGGAGCACTTGAACGGGATCTACCTTTTTATTCGAAGAGCTTTCGAACATGCTTTTCCCAAGAAGTAGGATAAGTAATGTTGATTAATTTTATCTTCGTACTTAATAAATAGGTTGTAATTTGATGGTACAAATTGTCACTTCCTATCTAAGGTAGTTATGTGTGTGGTAACCTTAATTATCCTTAGATTTAAATTTCAGGGGGGGGATTGATTATAAAACCCCAACAATAGGATTCTATAACTTATTTCTTATAAATGTTTTGAAAATACGAGAATGATATTGGGGAGAGAATATGAATAGAAGGAAAGATATTTTAAATGCTTGGATTACTATAGAGCAACTATCAGAAGGTTCTATTAATAAAAAAGACAAATCACTAAAGTCTATACATATAAAAGAGGAAGACTGGAATGAATTTTTTTCAGACTTTTTAACCGAACAAAAAGAACAACAAAATGTATCAGATAAGTTCTTTAAGAAATCGGGTTTAGTATTATATTTTGATATTTTCAATTTTCAAGAAGTTGTTGATATATTGAGGGAGAAATACAATATTACTAAAACTTACGAAGAAGTTAGTAACTCTGACAATTTCACCTTCTCTATATATTTTGATAACCAATTAAATTTTATAGCAGACAAATTGTTCTTTACAATGAGTGGTTATATCCACCAGCATGGTTATTTTCCGAAAGATATTATAAAAGTTGAAAACTCATTTAGAGAAGATTTAAATAGGAAATTTAATGAGGATTTTAATACCACACTTTCTGAAATTTTACAAAAGTATAATATTTCTACAGAAAATTTTCGCTATGCATTTGTGAAAAACTTGGATAATGGAGATGCAAATTTACATTCGTTTTTTATTGAAGATCTAAATAGAGCAAAGACAATTACTAATAAAAATTTGAATCGATATTTTAATGGCTTTTCTGGAAATAAGAAAAATCTGGATGGTAATAATGAATCAATTCATTTTAACTCACATATTTTCGAGACAATTTTACAACCTAAGTTTTATCCGTTGGGTCGGTTCCCAAGTAAACCAGATTATGCGCTTTCGTTCATGCAACAGGTTGCGGTAAATCTAGCTTTAAATGATAAAAATGATATTCGAAGTGTCAATGGGCCACCAGGAACAGGGAAAACAACACTTTTAAAAGACATATTTGCTGATTTAGTAGTACAACAGGCAGTAGAAATTTTGCAGCTTTCTGATAAAAGTATTCAAGGTAGTCTAGTTTATTGGCGAAATGCTAAACTTGGTGTTTTACCGCATACCATTTCAGATAAGAATATTATTGTTGCAAGTTCAAACAATGGAGCAGTTCAAAACATTGTTAAGGAGTTGCCAAAAAAGGAAGAGATTGCTGACAATTTTCAAAGTCAACTTGAGGAAGCGAATTATTTTAAAGATATTTCTAATTCTAAACTAACCGGTGAAGGTTTCGGAAAGAATCGAGAGATTAAAAGTGAGCTTTTAAATGAGGAAAATTGGGGTGCATTCTCGTTAGAAGGTGGAGCATCAACAAACATTAACAAGTTACTTTTAAATATTGAAGTAATTGAAAAAGATTTAGAAGAAAATTATCAAGCAAATGCAGGTGTAAGTGTATATCAGGAATTCTCACGTCTCTACGATGAATTAATAATTGAAAGAGAAAAAATTCAAGAATATAATGAGAAAATGTATTCTCTTAGAAAATTAAAAACCAAGCATAAGGAGCAAGCAGTTGCTGTTGAACAAGAAGAAAAGAAGAAAAAAACAAATTTGATTTCACAGCAAGAAGAAGCGAATCGTGAACTTGAAAGACTGAGACATGAAAGCGTAAATCTCCAAAAAGATTTATCGAATGGTTCCATTAAAATAAAAGAATTAACTAATGTACAAGCTCAAGCTGAAAGGAATTATCATGTAGTTATTTCACAAAAGCCAAGTTTTTTATGGTTTCAGAAAATATTTAATAGGTCGAGAGTTAAGCATTATTTTAAAAATCTCAATAATACTAATTATCATTTAAACTATCTTTTTCAACAAAAGACTAAATTGTTGAATGATCATATGCAACTCGAAAAAAAGTTAAAAGGGATTGTTGCAAAAAGTGAGTATGCTCAAAAACAAATTCAGGAAACCAAAGCTGACTTTGACCGGTGGAGGACTACTCAACAAAATGAAATGAAGAAATTGGAACAAGAAATTGCGTTTTTGGAAAAACTCAAACTCCAAAGTGATATAAATGAACTAGATTTTTCACTTTCATATGACGAACTTCAAAAGGCTAATCCATGGTTTACCAAGCAGATACGTATTTTACAATCAGAGTTATTTATTTCGGCCTTAAAAGTTAGAAAGCAATTCCTGTATGAAAATAGAAAGAGTTTGAAAGCAGCAAGGATTATTTGGAATAAACAGTCTGAATACATTGGAAAAGAGAATGGACATCAGTTGATTTCAGAATCTTGGCAATGGTTAAATTTCACTATCCCTGTTGTCAGTACTACTTTTGCTAGTTTTGGTAGAATGTTTAAAAACCTAAATGAAAATTCAATTGGTAATCTATTCATAGATGAGGCTGGTCAAGCATTACCACAAGCCAGTGTTGGCGCAATTTTTAGAAGTAAGAAGGTTATGGTTGTTGGAGATCCATCACAAATAAAACCAGTAATGACGTTAGACTCAAATGTTCTGAGCTTGATAAGAAGATTTTACAAAGTTGATGAAATGTTTGTCTCTGCTGATGCATCTACTCAAACAATTGTGGATGCCACAAGTCAGTATGGTTTCCTAAAAAATGATGATGAATGGATTGGTATACCACTTTGGGTACACAGACGTTCGAACTATCCAATGTTTACGATTTCAAATGAAATCTCTTATGATGGGCTGATGGTACAAGGTAAGTTAGAAGATGAATCACAAGGTAAATCGCAATGGTACGATTCAATCGGCAAAGCAAATGACAAATTTGTTAAAGAACAAGCTGACTTACTGAAAAGTCTCATTGATAAACGTTTGCAGGGAGATCCAGGTTTAGCAGAAGAAATCTATGTTATATCCCCATTCAGAAATGTGGCTTATAAACTTGCACAAGTTTTAGACAGTATTAACTTCACCAAACGAGAAAACGATAAAATAACAAATATTGGAACTGTTCATACTTTTCAAGGGAAGGAAGCAAAAATTGTCTATTTTGTTCTTGGAGCGGACTCTAATAACAGTGGATCAGCAAGATGGGCTGTTGCTGATCCAAATATGATGAATGTTGCAGCTACAAGAGCTAAAGAAGAATTTTATGTTATAGGCGACAAGAAATTGTATGCTTCACTTGGAAGTGATGTGGCAAATAAAACGATTTCGATTATGCATGATTATAATAGTAATTAAATGAGAATTTAATGTATTGAATATGCAATTAACACTGGAGTAGAAATAGATTTTCATCTTACATATGGAGTTATATAGGTAGTTGTTTCCGAATTAAATTCTTATACCTAGCATCTTTTTGAGGTGAACTAATTGAGCAATATCTAGGTTATTTGAGACCAAAATCTTAAGTCAAACATATAAGAAAAGAGTAACTGTGACGTTACAGTTACTCTTTTCTTATTAGATAGTAATTTGTGAAATTTGCAACACTTGGAAAATAGAAAACTTATTTAGATACACCACAGAGAGCCATATCACAAGTTATGATGATGGTAAACAAGACAGGTTACTAGTCCCGCCAAGGATTATGGTATAAATCATAGTGGGAACGGTCTCCCTGTGTTTCTCCGTGCCTTGTTTAATAGGAATTGAAACACATTAGAGAGGAAGTATCCACCTCTTAACCAACCGGATACTTCTTGCCATTCTTAACCATCTTCTCTTCTACAATTTCTATAACATCTAAGTCTAAATCAGAACAAAGCATCAACGAATAGATCAAGACATCCGCGATTTCTTCACGGATGTTTTCTTTGTTTTCTTTTAGAGCCTCTTCGCTATTGATCCATTGAAAGTCTTCTAGTAATTCGGCAGCTTCAATGGATATAGAAATGGCGAGATCTTTAGGGTTATGATACTGTCTCCAGTTTCGCTCGTCTCTAAATTCGTTAACTAAAGTAATTAATTTTTGTATATCGCTCATGATTTTTTGCACCTTTCTAAATCGAATAATCGTTTTCTCAATGCAGGGTCGGTTGCGTAAATGTAAAGACCATGAATTCCTCTTTTCATCAATACATTGATGGAATTTAAGATGATTTCTTCCTTTATTTCTTGATTTTTTTCAATTGAAAAGTCCTGGCGTGAGGTGAACGCGCCGGTATCTTTATATTTGGAAGGGTGTATGACTAGCTCGTCTTTTTCTTCATCATAGCCAACGGAAGGCCCAAGTACAACTCCTACATAGTTCAGGTCAAATCCTTGAACAGTATATATGGAGCCGACTTCTTTAATGGAATCTTGGTTTTCTGCCCAAGCAACATTATTCTGTGTGTTGTTCCAAGGCATGTTAATGCCTTCTTTATCCACTATGTAAATTTCCTTATCTTTTTTGTGTAAGTAATCAAAAGTTGAGACAATACGAGATAAACCAACTTTGTTATTTTTATTTTGAATCGCCGTTTTAAACGATTCAGCATCATTAAATATTTTTAGCTCAAAAGAAGACTCGGTCTCTGTAGTCGGCAATGCAATGATTTTTTTGGCTACAAATTGATCAATCCAGTTGATGGTTTCAGGAGGAGCGTTCATTCTCATTTGGTCTGTTAGCTTTACGGTTTTACTAGAATACTGGTTTGAAATTTCCTCAAGTAATCCGTCGTTCCAGTAACTTTTAATTTTCAATACTTGTTTTGGATCAAAAATGACAATCGTTATTTTACTTCTTTTAATGATTTCATCGAGGTGATTATTATAATTGAAATTATTATAGGTGTCTTCTTTCGTCAACAGCAGATGAGCTTCATCTATTAATGCAATATCAGCTGTTGTCCCTTGTCTAGTTTTCTCATTAATAAACGGTGTTGGTCTCATAAGACTCTTTTTCTTAATGTTTGGCAAGCTGTTGGCAATACTTTTATAAGTCTTCAGCATCTCACCATTATTCACTAGTAAGTAATTATCAGTTCCAAATAAAAGAGAGCTATTATCCTTGGATAAATCCTGAAGAGTATTAAACAAAGAACTTAATAGTACACTTTTACCTGTCCCAGCATCACCTTCAATAGTAATAACATGGTTGCCTTCCTTTTGGATATATTCCTTACAGAAGTCAAGGACTTCGCTCTTAATATCAAGTTGCAAATGCGAAAGTTCCTTATAAGGAGATAGTTTATAAATATCTTTATTTCTAAGATTCTCAAGTGTATCGCTTACTATATTTTCATTGAGAAGCTTCTCCCAAATATCGTGAAAAAGATCCTCGTTATAAAAGGGTTTCTCATAGTAATTGTGCATTACTCTAGAGCTAGTCTGGCTTACATTTTGTAATTGGAAGTGGTTATCAGCGATAAAATAGTTAATTAAATTTGTTTCGATATTATAAGTTGCTGATTGATTAAACTTCTTATGGCCAATTAAAATAGAGCGATTCAAATTCTTTCTTTTTTTATTCTCTAAATGAGTTTTTATCCTTCTTCTAGCTTGTACAGTTTGACCAATATATGCTGAAGGTCTCTTTTTTTCGTTGTATAGAATATATACAATTGGAAAATTATTTAGGTGTACTGACTTCATGATAGTATCAGAATTAGGAGTGAAATCGTCCTTCTCAAATATTAATTCATTCATTTTCGCAGCCTCAGTATCTTTTTTATGACCATAATATCATAGATATTAAAGAAGAATTAACCATTTTTGGATGTATGTCCCTATTCTTTTCATAGGGACAACTTATGTTCAATCATTTAATCTAAACGCAATTGGTTAGTTGAGAATCGTCCCACGATTCTAGAGGAACTAGATACATGAGGGGAAGATTTTTTGCATAGACCTGTATCCAGTAGAAACTAGTGAAGCAGTTTTTTCAGAGATCTTCACATAATCAAATCCACGAAACGTGCACTATTAATACCAAATTACAGTTATCACCATGCTAATACGGTTTTATCATGTATAGTTAAAGCATAATGTAGGAAGAGTGAAGGTGGCCTTAAATACAACCAAGGGGGAAATAGAATGCGTAGAATCATCTTATCGACTGAAAGCGGAGCAGACTTACCGGGTGATTTAGCTGAAAAGTACGATGTTCAAGTCGTTCCTATGCATATTATTATGGACGGAAAAGATTATTTAGACGGTTCATTGCCGGTCCAGGATATTTATGACTATTACGGACGTACGAAGAAAATACCTTCTACCACCTCTACAAATGCTCATGAGTATCAAGAGTTTTTCGCAACTATAAGAGAGAATTTCCCAGACTGCATCATCATACATATTGGTTATACCTCAAAAGCGTCTTCTTCTTTTCAGAATGCTGTCATTGCTGCGAAAGAATTTGAAGACGTTTTTCTTATTGATGCACTAAACGTGACTGGTGGATTAGCTGCGATTGTATTGTATGCGGCTAAATCTCTAGAAAAAGAACCTGATATCGAACCGGAAACCCTAGTCGAAAAAATAGAGGCAATCGTTCCTAAATCAAGACTGGCTTTCATCCCAGGCAGCCTGGAGTTTCTTAAAGCAGGAGGACGGGTAAGCAATATGGCTTCTCTAATTGGAGCTCTATTGAAAATTAAGCCATGCATCGAGTTGAAGGATGGAAAGCTTATGTCTACAAAGAAGTACCGCGGGAAAATGAGTGGAGCTAGTGAAAAACTCTTGAGTGATTACTTAAATGAATTCAACATCGATCGAGAGCAGCTTTATTTTATCTACTCTATTGGACTCGATGAAACGATCAAGCAGCGGATGGATGAAGTTGCCAAAGAAAACGGATTCCAAAATATAAAATGGATCCAAGCGGGAGGTATGATTTCGACTCATTCTGGAGCCGGGGGCTTTGGGATTGCGGGGTTAGAGGAATAGTACGGGCTAGACTATGATTGAGTGAAGAATACATTCATTTAGAGTTTCCCACCGGAATCAGTGGGGGGTTCTCCTCATTCTATATTAAATAGAAAAACAAGGATGCTTAGAGCATTTATGAGATTGAAATTCTGTACAAATGATTGGACTATGAATTGCGAGAACCGTCCCGATGATTTGCCCATAAAACAAACAAAAGACACTCCCAAAAAGGTAGTGTCTTATGTTTGTTCTAAACCTTAACTACAATGCACGTCAAGCTTTCCCATTATTATATGGTACATGGTTCACCTAATTCATTTGATATAATTTTCTAAAAACTGTTGCAATTATGTATGCGGTTACAATATAATGTGTTAAAAGGTTATGATGTTTTCGTAAACGTTATTACTTATGGGTGGAGGGATTAATATGATTGATGTGTTAAAAGAATTGAATCAGCATCTCGAGTTAGAAAGCGTACATAATCATTCATTCTTACCTTATGGTGGAGTTCTTTATGATTTTCCTTATGATGAAATGGCCAAACGAATGGATATGACAGTTATCCCTGAAGAAGGTAACCAATACGTTCCTTCTTTTAAAGAGCTAGAAGATGAAGCTCTCAAAAGATTCGTTGAAAAACGCTATTATGGTGGGATGCCTGTTCAAATAGGTTACTGTAATGGAAAAAATTCTTCGCTCGGCGGTCTTGAGTTTCACAAAGGAAGTGAAATAAACGTAGCCGTAACCGATTTCGTGTTATTACTTGGTCATACAAATGATATTGTCGACAATAGCTACGATGTGAGGAAGATCAAGGCATTCTTTGTTCCATCAGGAACTGCGATTGAAATGTATCAAACCACACTTCATCTTGCGCCTTGCAAAGTGAGGGAAGATGGTTTTAAATGTGCGGTGATTCTGCCAAAGGGAACAAACATGCCTCTACAAGAAGAAGAAAAAGCATTCGACCCACTTCTCTTCATGAGGAATAAGTGGCTACTTGCCCATCGAGAACATGAGCGGTTCATGAATCAGGGAGCACATGACGGCATTATCGGTGAAAACCTAACTCTTGCATACCCGAGTAAAGAACAAAGGAGGAAATTGAATGTCTAGCATCACTTTTACACTAGTCTCATGCGTTTTTTTCATGGCACTCGTCGCCTGGGTCTCTTATTTAAAAACAAGAAATTCAGTTGATGATTCGGATGGGTATTTTCTGGCAGGTCGTGGGTTAACAGGGGGGTTCATCGCTGGTTCTCTCCTACTTACAAACTTATCAGCTGAACAGCTCATCGGATTAAATGGACAAGCTTATCGAACCAATTTATCCAATATGGCATGGGAAGTTACGGCAGCTTTTGCAATTGTAATTATGGCTCTGATTTTACTTCCGCGTTATTTAGGCGGTGCCTTCTCTACGCTTCCTGAATTTCTAAGTAAACGATATGATGAAAGCGTTCGTAGATACACAGTAATTCTATTTATGCTAGGATACGTGTTCGTCACGATCCCTTCTGTTTTATACTCTGGTGCACTTGCGATCTTGAGATTGTTTGATGTTCCTGGCCTGTTTGGAATCTCATTCGAATCATCTGTTTGGGTCGTTATTTGGGTGATTGGAATTATCGGTGCTATCTACGCAATCTTTGGTGGATTGAAAGCGGTTGCGGTTTCGGATACGCTAAATGGAATCGGCCTTCTTTTCATAGGTTTAATTGTTCCTGTGTTAGGGTTCTTCGCTCTAGGTGATGGAGATTTTCTACAAGGAATGAAGACGATTGCAACTGAAAATCCTGAGAAGTTAAACTCAATCGGATCGAGTACCGACTCCGTTCCGTTCTCAGCGATCTTTACCGGTATGATTTTTATGAACATGTTCTACTGGGGCACAAATCAGTACGTAATTCAACGTACACTTGGTGCGAAGAACCTTGCTGAAGGACAAAAAGGTGTACTCCTTTCAGGTTTCTATAAGCTAACCGTTCCGTTCATGATGATGATTCCTGGTGTCATTGCATTTCATCTATATGGAAGTTCGATGGACCCTGTCGATCTTGCGTATCCAACTGTCGTATCGAACTTGCTACCAACCTTTATGTCGGGTTTATTCTTAGCTGTTCTTCTTGGTGCGGTATTCTCAAGTTTTAATTCACTATTAAATAGTGCAGCAACAATGTTTGCACTTGATGTGTACAAAGCTGGCATTAACAAAGACGCGACTGATCGTCAGCTTATCAATGTAAGTAAATATTTTGGAAGCGTTCTCGCGCTCGTGTCGTTCTTCATCGCACCGATGTTGATGAACGCGCCAGATGGTCTATGGGACCTCATCCGACGCTTTACTGGATTCTTTAACATTCCGATCATTGCGATCGTACTTGTAGGTATCATGTCAAAACGCATTCCAGCGCTAGGTGCTAAGATTGCAATCATATTCCACGTCATCACATATTACATGCTCGTGTGGGGCTTAACGCAGCTGTTCGGTATCGAAATTACTATGAACTTCATTCACATCTCAGCGATTCTCTTCCTAATCGAGGTAGCAATCATGATGGTTGTTGGTCGCATTCGTCCGCTTAAAGAAGCGTATCAGTTCCGTGCGAATCCGAAGGTCGACATGGTGCCATGGAAATACACCATGCCCGTTGCGGTTGTTCTTATCAGTCTTGTCGTGATGGTTTATATCCTGTTCTCACCAATCGGTGTTGCGTATGCTGATGGGATCGTATCAGGTTGGTTCTGGCCATCTATTATTGGAACAACGATCGTAGGAACATTGTGCTACGTACTTGCTCTCAAATCTTGGAACAAAAAATATACAGGCTATGTAACGCGTAAGCACGAAGAAGCCGTTGAAGTAGATAAAAAGTTTAGAAGTGCATAATTAATTAGGTTGTAGGAGGCGTTTATGTTGAGAACACAAGAAGTTCAAAATGTATTTGAAGTGAATCAACAGGGAGAAGAGTTCAACGTTCAACTCGATGGTCGTTTATTGTTCAAGCATTCTCCAGCAAAACCATTCATATTTGTTGGCAGTGGTGAAGAGACGATCGATATGTACAGAGGAAATTTCAAAATAAAAGATTACGTGGTTGAGAGAGTTGCACTTCGTTATGCAACAGTAAGACATGAGGGAGAAACGTGCCGGATCGCATTCCGTCACTTCTCCCACGATCACGAACTCCTTACGATGGTACTGAAAAAAGATGGAGAAGGTCTACGCGTTTCGTTTGAGCTAGTCGATCCTCTATTTAATCGTTTCTGGGTCCGGGTCGCTGCAGACGAGAGCGAGAAAATCTATGGCTGTGGTGAACAGCTTTCCTACTTTAACCTGCGAGGAAAGAACTTTCCACTGTGGACCTCAGAGCCTGGGGTTGGAAGAAACAAATCAACGTACACGACTTGGCAGGCTGACGTGAAAGATCAGGCTGGAGGAGATTACTATAATACGAACTATCCTCAGCCAACCTACGTATCTACGAATAAATACTTCTGTCATGTTGAGACAACAGCGTTTGCAGATTTCGATTTTCAGCGAGGTGATTTCCACGAGCTACACATTTGGGAAGCACCAGCGTCGATTCTTTTTGAAACGGGTGAGTCGTATAAAAGTTTAGTAGAGAAGCTAACCGCTCGTCTGGGAAGACAGCCTGAGCTTCCAGACTGGACGTTCGATGGTATCTGGCTTGGTATGCAGGGTGGAACGGAGATCGTTCAGGAAAAAATTGATCGCGCGCTAGAGAAAGGGATGAAGATCGGGGCGCTGTGGTGCCAGGACTGGCAAGGGAAACGTGAAACTTCGTTCGGTAAGCGCCTTATGTGGAATTGGAAATGGAACCCTGAGATGTATCCTGAACTAGACCAGAAAATCAAAGAGTGGAAGCAGCAAGGAATCAAATTTCTCGGCTACATTAATCCGTATGTTGCAGTTGAAGGACACCTTTATAAAGAAGCATATGAAAAAGGATACCTTGCGACATCACTCGATGGAAGCGATTATGTTGTAGACTTCGGTGAGTTCGATTGTGGCGTGGTAGATTTTACGAATGAAGATGCGTGTGAATGGTATCAGAACGTAATCAAAGAAAATATGATTGATTTTGGTATGGACGGCTGGATGGCTGACTTTGGTGAGTATCTCCCGACAGACCTTAAGCTTCATAGCGGAGAGTCCGCAACAATGATGCATAATGCATGGCCAGTGATGTGGGCGAAGGTCAATCATGACGCTGTAAAGAAAGCCGGTCGCTGGGGCGATATCGTTTACTTCATGCGTGCGGGTTATTCCGGAACGCAAGGATATTGTCCACTGCTTTGGGCAGGAGATCAGAGTGTGGATTGGAGTCTTGATGATGGTCTCGCATCCGTTATTCCGGCTGCACTTTCTGCTGGGATGAGTGGAAACGGAGTTCATCATAGTGACATCGGTGGCTACACCAGCCTTCATGGGAACAAGCGAGACAAAGAGCTTCTGCTTCGCTGGGTCGATATGGCTGCCTTTACACCAGTGATGCGTTCACATGAAGGAAATCGCCCGGGTGATTGCTGTCAGTATGATCATGACGAGGAAACGCTGAATCATTTTGTGAAGATGACGAACGTATTCACGACGTTAAAGCCTTATTTAAAAGCACTCACGAAAGAAAATGCTGAGAAAGGAATTCCGATGCAGCGTCCATTATTTATGGAATATGAAAACGACAAGAAAGCTTATGATATCAAGTATCAATACATGCTCGGATCTGATCTTGTGGTCGCACCTGTTTATGAAGAAGGAAAGGACAAGTGGAGTGTCTATTTGCCTGAAGATGAATGGGTTCACTTCTGGAGCGGAAAAGAGACGAATGGCGGAACGGTTGAAGTTGATGCACCGCTTGGAGAAACGCCAGTCTTTTATCGTAAAAACTCTTCATATGGGGAGCTTTTTAAAGAAGCTGCCAAAAGGAAATGGTGATGAAGAAGAATGAAAGGTAATAACCTATTTAAAAAGGTTATTACTTATGATATAGTGTGTGTAACGAACAGCTAAGAAAGGTTGTGACCAATCATGCCAAAAACGAGCATTTTATACGTACCGATCGGAAGAAAAACATTTGATCTTGAAGCGGGTGAAGTTCAGAGAAAGAAAAGCTCTGAATTTCTCCACAGCGTAACAGAGAACGTTATTGAACCAGAGGGAATCATCACGTCTCCGGAGGATCTTGAAAAGTTTCTTGAAACCGTTAACAGTGAAGAAATTATCGCAAGCATCTATCAAAGCGTCACATTCGCGGATGGGGAATTTGTTGAAGCGCTCATTAAAAAGGTAGACGACGCACCAGTTATCGTTTGGTCTGTTAGAGAACCGAGTGTTGGCGGAAGGTTAAGACTGAATTCACTTACTGGTGGAAACAGCACAAGCCATGTTCTCCGCTGTGCGAAACACCCGTTCAGCTTTGTATTTGGAAATGCAGACGAAGCACAGGTTCAAAAGCGTGTGAAGGTTCAACTCAAAGTTCAGAAAGTAATCGAAGATCTGAAAGGCCTACGCATCGGTGTTATCGGAGAGCATCCTCCAGGCTTCTTCTTCTCAGGAACAGATGAAGAAGCGCTTCATAAACAGCTTGGGGTAACGGTGAAAAATTTTGATCTCAACAAAGCGTTTGAAGAATGTGTGAAGCTTCCTCGTGAAAAATGGGAAGGGGCGATTGAACGAGCTGAGCAACAGGTAATCGGCCTTAACCGCAATGAAGAAACGGTTCAACGTTTCGCTCAGTTCACTACATATGTTCAGGAGAAGATCGATGAAGCAGATGTATCGGCACTTGCGATACGCTGCTGGCCAGACTTTTTCAATGAACTTGGCGCAGCTGCTTGTTCGACACTTTCTCAGTTCACCGAAGATGGTGTGGTGTCGTCATGTGAATCAGATATTCACGGCTCTGTTTCCATGTTCATCCTTCAGCAGTTAACAGGAAGCGCACCGTATCTTGGTGACATGGTACATGTGAATGAAGCAAGTAACTCTGTTGTGTTCTGGCACTGCGGGGCAGGAGCATATTCACTAGCACACCCTGATCAAGGAGCAAAACCAGGGGTGCATCCGAACCGTAAGCTTGGCTTTACGATGGAATTTGGTTTAAAGCCAGGTCGCGTGACGATGTTCCGTGTTGGGTACACACCAGATGGTTACCGCCTTCTCGTAATGAGAGGAAACGCACTCGATACACCGCAGCGTTTCAACGGAACGTCAGTAGAAGTAGAGCTAGAAACAGAAATTAACGATACGTTGTACGGATTGATGGAAGAAGGCTTCGAACCGCACTATGCGATCGTTTATGATGATGTGGCTGACGAGTTAGTCGAGCTTGGAAAACAGCTAGGACTAAAGACCACTGTCTATACAAAGAACTGAAGGGAGTGGGGTGCATGAAGAAGGTTGCCGTTGGCCAGGCCGGGGGACCTACGGCCGTAATCAATGCTACTCTCGCAGGGTTTGTAAAAGAGGTTGAACGCGATCACTCCCTGCTTTTTATTAAGAATGGCTATGAAGGATTAGCAAAAGGAAGCTACTATGAATGCGATAAGGAGATGTTGAAGAGCATTTCCCTTCATCGCGATGTACCAGGTGCGTGCCTCGGTTCAGGACGCTTCCCTCTTACGGATGACCACATTGAAAGTGGCGTTCGTCGACTGAAAAAAGAGGGTGTAGATGCGCTCGTTTTTATTGGCGGGAACGGCACGATGGAGGCACTGAAAAAAATAGATAGAGAAGCAAAAAAGCAACAATACCCTTTGCAGGTGTTAGGACTTCCGAAAACGGTCGACAATGATCTCGGTGAAACGGATCATGCACCTGGATTCGGAAGTTCGGCAAGGTATGTTGCACAGGCGACGAGAGATATGAGTCGTGATCTTGCATCGATGAAGAATTTTGAAAAGGTACGCGTGCTCGAGACGATGGGAAGAAATGCTGGCTGGTTAGCTGCTGCCTCAGGGCTACTTCAACAGTATGATGAAGAAGGCCCGCACGTTATCGCGATTCCAGAACGCCCGCTAAAGAAGGAGACCCTTTTAGAAGGTGTAACGAATGCCCTTAGTCGCTACGGCCATGCGACTGTTGTTGTGAGTGAAGGCGTGACTTGGAGTGAAGGGTCACAGGTACAACGAGAAATCGTCGATGGGAGACCGGTTCTTGGTGGTATCTCAAATGAAATCGCAGCGTTTTTGAAAAAAGAATGCAATGTGATGACGAGAGCAGAGCTTCTCGGAATGAATCAGCGCAGCTTTTCAGCCGTTGTATCTGACATCGATCGCGAAGAAGCTTATACTGTAGGTAGAGTTGGTGCAGAATGGATTCGTGATGGATTGTCCAATGTGATGGTTTCGATCACTCGTCATTCCCACCATCGATATACTGCTCGTATGATTCCCGTTCAGCTTGAGGATGTTGTAAAAGCGGGCGAACGTGTCATGCCAGAGCAGTTCATCCAGAATCGAAAGCTGTACTATGAGTGGTTGAAGCCGCTGATAGGAGAGGATGTGTCAATCTATCCTCCACCGCTAAAAGGAGACGAAGTATATGTCGAATGAACAGTTTACTAAAGGTGAAGCACTCTACCTACAAATAAAAGATATCTTAATCGATCGTATTCAAAATGGCTCGTGGAAAGCAAACGAATTGATTCCTACCGAACAGGAATTAATTAAAGAATTTGGGGTGAGTCGGACAACGATACGCCAGGCAATCACGGTCCTTGTACAAAACGGTCTACTTGAAAAGAAACAGGGGCGAGGTACGGTCGTGAAACCGCAACAGCTCGTTGGAAATCTCGGGCAGCTAAAAGGTTTCGCAGAGGAAGTGATGGAGCGCGGATCTGTTCCACGATCGAAACTGATTCGAGCTGAATTCAAAACGAACCTTTATCACGAAAGGGAAATGCTTCAAGTGCCTGAAGATGCGCCTATACTATTAATAGAAAGAATCCGTTTTTCAGATGATACGCCTGTTGCACTCGAGCGAAGCTGCTGGCCAGAAGAAATTGGGCAACTTTTAATGAAGCATGATTTAAATGAAGCGAAGTATTATGAAATCTTGGAGAACGATCAAATCTACTTAAATCGCGCAAACGAACGCATCGCGGCTATGAATGCGACGATCGATGAAGCAGATTTGCTTGCGATTCGACCTGGGGAAGCGTTGCTCGAGATGACGCGTCTAAGCTACGGACTAAATGATCATCCGATGGAATACACAAGAACGAAATATAGAAGTGATCAGTACCACTATCATATTGAACTGAAACGATAAGAAGGGAGCATATCACATGCCATTTATTGATGGAAAAACGATGCTTGACCACGCTTTTCAAAACGGATACGGAGTAGGTGCGTTCAGCGCACATAACGCAGAGACGGTTGTTGCAATCTTGGAGGCGGCGCATGAAGAAAAAGCCCCTATCATGATTCAGGTGGGGCAAAAGGTCATCCAAACACTTGGAATGGAAGCTTTGAAAGGACTTATCGATACGTACGAAAAAGACTACAACGTGCCGGTCGCAATCCACCTCGATCATAGTCGTCAGTTCGAACAAACGATGCAAGCTGTTCAAATGGGCTTTCAGTCTGTTATGTTCGATGGCTCTGGTCTTTCATTCGAAGAGAATACCACTACAACGAAAAAAGTTGTTGATATCGCACGAGCACTTGGCATTGGATCAGAAGGTGAAATTGGTAAGATCGGTGGTACTGAGGATGACATCACGGTCGATGAAAAAGATGCACTAATCACGTCGACTGAAGAAGCGGTTTCATTCGTTGAGGCAACGGATGTTGATTATCTTGCTGTCTCGATCGGAACGGCACATGGCATCTATAAACAAACGCCGAACCTTCGCTTTGATCGCTTAAAAGAAATCGTAGACGCGGTAAAACGCCCGGTTGTTCTTCACGGAGGCTCTGACGTACCAGATGCGCAAGTACAACGTGCGATTTCACTTGGAATTGCGAAGATTAACGTGGATACAGAACTTCGTCAGGCATTTACAAGAGGCGTACAAGAAGCATTTGCTGAGAATCGTGATGATATCGTACTTGCAAGCACACTGGGACGCGGTCGAGAGCGTATGAAGGAGAAAGTTCAGGAGAAGATTCGTGTATTTGGTAGCCAGAACAAGGCAGAAGAACTTTTAACAAACAAAAAGGTCATTACCATTTCCTAAGGAGGATGATGAATCGATGAGTACACAAACTTCAGTACGTACATATGGCTTGTACATTAATGGCGAATGGCGGGAGAAATCACAGACGGACGATGTATTGAATAAGTACACACAAGAAGTAAGTGCAAAAACAGCGGCAGCTGAAAAACAGGATGTAATTGACGCAGTTGACTCGGCTAAAAAAGCATTAAAGATACCTTTCTCACCATATGATCGCTATAGTGTATTGATTAAGGCAGCGGCTACGCTTCGTGCACGTCAAGATGAGCTTGGTGAAGTACTCGCGAAAGAAGTTGGAAAACCACTTGCTGAGTGTAAGGGGGAAGTCGGACGTGCGGCCCTGACGCTTGAAGTATCTGCTGAGGAAGCAAAACGCATCCACGGTGAAGGCGTTCCTGTTGAAGCAGCACCAGGATCTGAGAAGCGTCAGGCATTTACAAGACGTTTTCCGATCGGTGTTGTAGCCGCAATCACACCATTTAATGTTCCACTAAATCTTGTTTGTCATAAGATTGGACCAGCAATCGCAGCTGGAAACAGTGTTGTATTGAAACCAGCAGAAGTGACACCGGTCAGCGCGATCATCTTAACGGAAATCATGGAAGAAGCAGGTCTTCCTGCTGGACGTTTAAACCTCGTGACAGGTGAAGGTGCTACAGTGGGCGAATGGTTGATTTCGAATCAAGACGTGAATATGTTTACCTTCACAGGAAGTCCACGTGTCGGACAGTACATTCGTGAAAAAGCAGGTCTTCGTAATGTTTCACTCGAGCTTGGAAACAACTCAGCAACGATCGTTCACAGTGATGCTGATGTTGAAACTGCAGCGACGCTTGCTGCTCAGAAAAGCTTTAACAATGCTGGTCAGGTATGTATCTCTGTTCAGCGTGTGTATGTACATGAAGATATTTACGAACGATTCCTTGCGAAAATGAAGGAAGTTACAGAGAGCTTGGTTCTCGGAGATCCGATGGATGAAGCTACGGACATTGGTCCTATGATCGCTGAGCGTGAAGCGATTCGTGTGGAGAACTGGGTGAACGAAGCGATCGAGCAGGGTGCTACAATTGAAAGTGGCGGAAAGCGTGACGGGGTATTCTATCAACCTACAATTCTCTCAAACGTGAACGACGATATGAAGGTATGCCGTCAGGAAGTCTTTGGTCCGGTCGTTGCGGTGAGTACCTATCGCTCAGAGGATGATGTGATCGCTCGAGTAAACGACTCGGAATACGGTCTTCAAGCAGGTTTGTTTACGAACGATCTCGCATTTACGTTGAAAGCAATCAATGAAGTTCACGTAGGTGGCCTTATCATCAATGATACATCCGGTTACCGTGTGGATCACATGCCATATGGCGGAGTTAAGAAGAGCGGCACAGGAAAAGAAGGTCCCCGCTATGCGATTGAAGAAATGACAGAAGAGAAAATTGTCGTATTTAACGGTTAGAATGAGAAGGGATCCAGATTATTGGATCCCTTTTTCTAAGTAATAGCCGCGTTAAAAGGTAAAGGAGAATGAGTATGTCGATCGTCACGATTTTGTTACCGATCTTTTTTGTATTTGGTGTGGGGTATATTGCACAGCGCTTTTTGAAGCTTGAAACAAAGGTTCTTTCTAATCTTGCGTTGTATGTTCTAGTGCCATTCCTTGTGTTTCGTACGTTCTATGAACAGGAAATCGATTCATCTTATGGCTACCTCTCGCTCTACATGCTGGGGCTCTGTTTCGCATTGATCGCGATCGTTAGCATTCTATCGAAAATCTATCGATTCACAGAGTCAGAACGATGCGGGCTTGTCCTATCGAGCGCATTTATGAATAATGGAAACTATGGAACACCGCTCATACTCTTTTTATTTGGGACGGTAGGAATGGATACGGCAATCGTTCTGATGGTACTCCAGCAGCTGTTGATGAGTACGCTTGGCGTCTATTATGCTGCAAAAGGCAGTCCAGATCACGATGGATTTAAGGCAGCACTTCGAGCAGTGAGGCGCATGCCGATGGTATATGGTGCTATTATTGGCTTGTTGTTTCAATGGTTACATATTCCTCTTGGCACGATAGCTGGAGGGGTTGATTTAATCGCAGACGCTGCAATACCGGTCATCATGGTAACGCTCGGGATGCAGCTTCGGAACATTACAGTGAAATCGATTGACTGGAAAAAACTATCGACAGCTCTTTCTCTTAAACTAATGATTGCACCAATAATCGCAGCATGCATCGTGCTGGTAATGCCGGTTGATACCATGACAAAGCAAATCATGATCATCATGGCAGCAACTCCAACGGCCGCAAATACAACGATGTATGCCATTCAGTTTCATACTGAACCACAGAATGTTTCGAGTGCAACATTGGTTTCAACCTTATCTAGCCTAGTCACTATGCCAGTCGTAATTTATTTAACGACGACTTTTGTGTAGATTAGAGACGTGCTCATATCTAAACAAAACCGCCTGGAAAATCTCCAGGCGGTTTTCTTATCTACCTCACTCCTCATAATAAGGATAACTAATCAAGTTAGTGAAAATCCGATATCCACCAGGTACCTGATTCTGAATCTGACGGTACCATACTAAATTCGTATAAATGTACGTTCCTTCTCCGTAGTTTGCTTTCAGTAGTCCACCTTCAAATGCATCTTCACCTGGATCAGCGACGCTTACATATGTTTCGAATTCATCTGACCAGTTCATTGGGAAGTAAAGTCCTCTTTCTTGTACCCAGCCTTCCCAGTCAGATTGCTTAATCGAGTTGGGATAATTGAAGATCGTCGCTTCTGGTTTTAATACGTTAATTGGAGCATCTTCATCGGTAACGCGCCACTTGATGGAAGGCTGTCCGATTTCGAGTTTATAAGGTGCCGTTGTGTTCGTGTCCCAGTTATCCCATGGTTTGTTGTATTGCACAACTAGGTGACCGCCATTGTTGACGTATTCTAATAAGCGCTCGTTATGCTGTAGCAGATCATCTCTTGATAGATAAGCTCTGATTCCTGTTACGATCGTATCGTATTTGGAAAGATCTCCTTGAGCTAAGTCCTGCTCGCTTAATTGGGTAATGTCCATACCAACGTTTGACAATTGATCTGCAACTTTATCAAAGCCGCTATCGACATAACCGATTTTAAGACCCTCAGGATATTCAAGTGGAAAAGCAACGCCATTAACAGCAGCATCAGATACATAATAGTTTGTTCCAATATGGTCATATTGAATGAGTTGAATGTTTTTGCTGATTGTCTCGTTTCCAATTTGAGCTTGTGGAACGATCTGAAATTCTCCTTCTTCTACATTTTGTGGAGGGGACAGTGTAAACGAAACGGTCTTCATCTTTTCATCTGACGCAAATGAGACTTGCTGCAATTCTGGTTCAGATGTCCATCCTTCTGGGAGTTGAAGTGTTACGTCTGTATCCATAGCACCTTCCACAAACTTCTCTACGTTTACATCCATCGCAACATGGTCTTCAACTTCTTTTGTGTTTATGACTAAGTTTTCAGGGGCGGGTTTCACTGATACCTCTGGAAGCAATGCTACTCGTTCTTCTGGTGTAAACGTTTTGGTTAAAGTTCCACCTTTTGTTTTAAAACTTATATCAGCTTCAATGGCGTTTGGCGTGTAGGCGTCATAATAGTTTCGTGAAGCAGCAGTTACGTTGAAATCGAATGTTTGATGATCGCCAGGTGCTAACGTTAACGTAAAGTGCTGTCCTTTAACGGTCCATTCTTTAGGTATGGAAAGCGTAGCTGATAGATCCTTGATTTTAGAAGTACCATTATTCGTAATAGAGACGCTTACATTTGTAGAGTCATTAGGAGTTAATTGCGGATCGGCTACCTCTACATCTACTTCCAACTGTGCAGCTGTAAAAATAGTGGTTGATAGCTGTTCTTCTTTTACTTGAAGCTTATGGGTTAGGGTGTTACGCAAATCATCAGAAAGTTTCTTATCCTTATTCATATGTTTTTTGATTTTTTGCAGCTGTTTGTACGCATTTTCACCTTGCGATAGTACTTTTTGATGATTAGGATAGGCGCTTTTCACCTTTTCAAGATCTTGTTGAAGGTGGATCAGTTTCTGTTTGTACTTATTGCCCCCTTTTGAAAGGGTGTTAGCGTAATCCGCGAAATCGTAGGGAATGTTTTCATAGATGCTCTCTTCATGTTCTGGAATATCGCCAACCGTTGATTTAACTAGCTCTAGATTGACAGTTTCTGGACCATCTCCAACATCTCTTCCCATTCCTTGAGATTCGTGTAAGTAGCGGGCTTTTTCACCAAGTTGCGGGTAGGTCATGTCATAGTGTTCGTCATAGATTCCGATTTGAATGTAAGTTGTGGTTTGATCTTCTGTTTCAGCAGGGAGGTAAAGTTTCTTTACTTGCCATGTGGTTAAGCCATCTTCAAGCTGTTCAGGGAAAACAGAAGAGTCGGCTGCACCTTCATATGCTTTTAGGGTAAGTTCTGTCATAGCGCGGTGGTGACCATGCTGGGTGTCAACGTTTCGAAAAGAGGGCATCATGATGTCTGGTTTGAATGCACGAATGTTTTGAATGAGTCGTTCGTAGGTTTCCGTTTCACCCCACTTGTTCAGTGTTTCTTCAGGTGTTTTGGAGAAACCAAAGTCTTTAATACTGTCTTCAAAGTCTTCATTTAAGAAAAAGGTGTCAATTCCAAGTACTCTTGATGAAGCTTGTAATTCGTTTGTTCGAATGATCCCTAATCCATCGCCGAGTTCACTACCGATTTCATTTTGACCACCCTGTCCACGAGTAGCAAGAAGAAAGGACGTATCCACTCCTTGTCCTCGAGATAAATAAGCAAGGAAATGACTACGCTCATCATCAGGATGAGCACCCGTGTTCATAAAGCTTGCGGTTGTTGTAAGTGGAACAACAGATTCCCATAGTGCTAAGTTTGAATCTTGTGTAGATGACTCTTCTGCAAAACTAAGGGTGGAGCTTGGACCAAAGGCAGAAAGGATCAAAACCAACGACAATAACATCTTCCCCAGGTTCTTCAACTAAATCCTCCTTAATCTCCTAATTCGAATTAGTTAGTAAAGATTTATAACTAACTTAAAACCATTGTAACCAGAATCATCCAATAAATGGAACCTACTTTCGTACTGTATGGATAGTCAATTAGTCACAATTTAACAAAATATAAATAATTTTCTAAATTTATATTAAACAACAGCAATTTGAAGCATTATTGAGCATATTCAATCTAAGTTTGATAGAAGGATAATAAACAGTATTTTACATTTTTTATCTCACCCGTTATAAATGAAAGTAATCGTTAGTTAGTAATCTTAACTAACCAAAGACACGGATATTATTTTTTATCATCTATAAAGGAGCACACTTTTATGCAAAAGAGCGATGCCGCATCTATCAAAAATATAAATAAACAACTTGTGTTGAGTTGCATACGTCATTTCGAACCCATTTCTCGCTCGCAAATTTCCAAAAGGATTCAAATAAGTAAACCATCTGTTTCTCTTATGGTAGAGCAGTTGCTACAGGAGGGATGGATTGAGGAGAAAGGTCCTGGAGAGTCAACGATTAGTGGCGGAAGAAAGCCTGTTCAGCTGGTTTTTAATCCGAAAGCAGCTTATGTGATTGGAGTTGATATCGGGGGAACAAAAGTCGCTTCAGGAATAACGTGTCTAAATGGAAAGGTTCACGCCTATCGGGAATTTGCAACTAGCGATTACCTGTCAAAAGACTTGTTTAAGCGCTTACAGAAAGACGTGTCGAGTATGCTTGAAGATCTTTGGTTAAGCAATAGTGAGATTCTTGGCATGGGGATTGGCGTTCCAGGTGTAACAAATGTGGAGCAGGGCATTGTGCTGGATGCTCCAAGTTTGAAGTGGAAGCGTTACCCCGTTCGCAAAATAGCGAGTGAGTATTTTTCGTTTCCAGTTTATGTAGAGAATGATGTGAATACGAGCGTTCTTGGTGAGCAATGGCTTGGTGCTGGCAAGTCGTTACGGAATATCATCTTTATTTCTGTTGGGACTGGAATTGGGAGCGGCATGATCATTAACGGAAAGCTGTTCCGGGGTAGTAATTTCAGTGCAGGCGAGATGGGGTACCTTGTGACAGACTATGAAAATGCTAAAAGCTATCATCCTACTTATGAGGGGTATGGCTTTCTGGAAAGTGTAGCAAGTGGTTCATCCATTGGTCATAAGCTCTCTGCTGTAAAGAATCAAACGGTAACAGCAAAGGAAGCATTTACCCTTTGGAAAAAAGGTGATGAATCTGCGCAGAAAGTCATTGAAGAAGCGGTAGAGCAACTAGGTTATGGTATCGCAAATTACGTATCATTATTCGATCCTGATCTAGTCATTATAGGAGGTGGTGTAAGCGAGTCGTTCGATGATTATAAGGCATCATTGATTGAGATTGTTGAGCATTTCACACCTCAGAGTTGCAAAATTGTGCGGTCAACGTTTGGAAAAGAAGCAGGAATCGTGGGAGCAGTGGCACTATTTCTAGAGGAACATGATTCGATTATTCGATTATGAGAAAGGAGCAACTTGTTTATGAAACGAAATCGTCGTTGGATGGGTTTACTGGTAGCTATGCTTGTGTTTGGAATAATCCTAACTGGATGTATGGCAGGAAATGAGGAAGCGAGTGGAGATGGTAATTCGGGGTCTGATAGTGAAGGGGATTTAGAAGATAAGGTTGTTGTTTATTCTCCTCATGGAAAAGATATCTTGAGTGAATTTGAGAAGCAATTCGAAGCTGAATATGATGTTGATATGGAATTCCTTGATCTTGGTTCACAAGAAATTCTAGACAGAGTTCGATCAGAGAAGAATAACACGCAGGCAGACATCTGGTGGGGGGCTCCCCAAGTGATGTTTGACGAAGCGAAGGCGGATGAACTTCTTCAGAAATATGAGCCAACCTATGCTGATTCGTTAGATGATATGTACCACGATGAAGAGTGGTATTGGACAGGTACTTCCCAAACACCTGAAGTGATCCTTTATAACAACAAAGAGATATCGGAAGAAGAAGCTCCTAAGGATTGGGATGATCTAATCGATCCTAAGTGGGAAGATGAATTAATTATTCGTTATCCGCTTGCATCAGGGACAATGCGAACAATCTATTCGTCTATCATTTACAAGGATTTTAAAGAGTCTGATAGCCCTGATGCTGGATATGAATGGCTACAGAAATTAGACGAGAATACGAAGGAATACGCGGCGAATCCAGAAATTATGTACAACCAAGTAGCGAAAGGTGTAGGGAATCTATCCGTTTGGAATATGCCAGATACCGTAATGCTTGCTGAAGAAAAAGGCTACCCGTTTAGCTATGTGATTCCAGAGAGTGGGACGCCGGTGTTGACGGAAGGTATTGCGATTGTTGAAGATGCTCCACACCCAGAAGCAGCAAAAGCATTTTACGAGTTTGTTAATTCAGAGGAAGCTGCTAAGTTATTAGCTGAGAAATATTACAGAATTCCGACGCGTGACGATATTAGTGATCTTCCGAAGTGGATTGAAGAGACAGAAATTAATGCGATGGAGATTGATTGGGAGGTTTTCCAAGAGAAATCTGATGAGTGGATGGAATACTGGGATAACAACATTAAGAACAGTGATAAGCAAAAAGAGGAATAGACCTCCAGAAAGAGGAGTTGTTGGTTATGACAGCAGTAACCTTATCAAATATAACAAAACAGTTTGGCGATGTAACGGCCGTTAAAGAGTTAGATATCACAATCAAAGAAGGGGAGTTTTTTACTTTTCTTGGGCCAAGTGGATGCGGAAAAACAACAACCCTTAGGATGATTGCAGGATTCTATTATCCCTCTACAGGAAAAGTGAAGTTCAATGATCGGGATATGACGACAGTGTCGCCGGAAAAAAGAAATACGGGCATGGTTTTTCAAAACTATGCCCTTTTCCCTCATATGACAGTTTTTGAAAACGTGGCTTTTGGATTGAAAGTAAGGAAAGTGAATAAAGGTGAAGTGAAAAGAAGAGTAGAGGATGTATTAGAAAAAGTGCACTTAAAGCCTTTTATTGATCGCCAGGTGAGTCAGTTAAGTGGTGGACAGCAGCAACGGGTTGCTTTAGCAAGAGCACTGGTAATTGAGCCAGACATTCTCTTACTTGATGAGCCACTTAGTAACCTTGATGCGAGATTACGAGATGAAATGAGAAATGAAATTCTTCGTCTGCAGCGGGAGTATGGTATCACAACAATTTATGTGACGCATGATCAGGTCGAAGCGCTTACGATGAGTGATCGCATCGCTGTATTTAATGTTGGAAACTGCCAGCAGATCGGTACTCCAACGGAGATTTACAATCAGCCGGTGAATGATTTTGTTGCTGAATTTATTGGGGAGACAAACCTCTTTGAGGTGAAAAGAAGTGAGGGGAGTCTTAACCTGTTTTGTGATGCATTAAATCTTCAAGTGGTTGCTGATAGCAGTATACAAGAAGAATTTGATGAGAACAAAAGATTCAAGATGTCTGTACGGCCTGAAGCAATAGCTATCTCTAAAACTCGGCTTGAAGGAGATAACGTTTTAGTAGGAGTAGTGGATCTTGTTCAATTCACAGGTGAATCAGTTCATAGTTTCATTAAAGTAAACAATGGTCGCACTACCTTAAAAGTAACAGATTTAAATCGCGGACCGAGTACATATTTGAAAGAGGGATTTGAACTATATGTTCAATTACCACCTGACCAGGTTCGTATTGTACCTGTGGCGAAGGAGTGATCTAGGATGTTAACTGCAGAGAAGAGAAAAACAATTCTGTTACTGATCCCGATCATCTTTGTATTGGTTGGCTATGTTCTATACCCAACAATAGAAACGTTTATCGAGAGTTTTAAACAAAACGGAATAGTATCAATTCAAAATTATGTAGATTTTTTCGGACCTAAAGCGCAGGCAAATTTAGAAGCCCTATGGAATTCGGTATACATATCATTGTTATCGGTATTGTTAAGCGCATGTATCGGTATCCCTTTAGCTTTTATCTTTACTAGATATAACTTTCCGGGGCGATCCTTTTTTTCGGGAATCGCAATTATGCCGATCGTTCTCCCGTCACTTGTCGGAGTTATGGCGTTTATGTGGTTGTATGGTGAAGTAGGGCTTGTTCCCCTTGCCATTCAAGATCTATTCAATCTAGAAGAAGTCCCATTTAGTATTGGTGGTGTTACAGGTATACTCCTGGTCCACGCCTATACGATGTACCCTTATTTCTACATGACGGTTTCATCCGCACTTAATAATGTTGATCCGTCGCTTGAAGAGTCTGCAGCAAATCTAGGATCAGGACGCTTTGGTGTGTTCTGGAAAGTTACGTTTCCTTTATTAACTCCTGCATTAGTTGCTGCATCCTTGCTTGTCTTTATGGTGTCGATGGCGTCCTTTAGTGCACCATTTCTTCTAGCGGGTGGCTATCGGGTTCTAAGCTTACAAATCTATTTCTCCAAAATTAATGGAGATCTAGAAATGGCAGCTACTCAATCTGTTATTCTTTCAGCTGTTTCTATTAGTTTTCTATTGTTTATGCGCTGGTTTCAGAATCGCAGAGACTATCGAATGGGATCAAAGGGGATCGGTGCTCATCGCAGTGAAGTAAACAATCCAATTTTGAAATGGATTATGGTGACGATTGGAATCGTAGCTATGGTTGTCCTATTATTGCCACACGCTGTATTGGCGATTCTATCTTTTGTTCCAGAAGGAGCATGGACGTGGCAAAAGTACCCTTCAACTTTCAACTTAGAAAATTATCGTTTGTTGTTTGAAGATCCAAATATCTGGGACCCAGTTCGTAATAGTTTAATCATGGCATTCGTAGCATGTTTAGGATGTTTTGTGTTTGGGATCATTACTTCCTATGCTCTTGTGAAAAGGAAGTTCTTCGGTAAGAACTTACTTGATATTCTGGTTATGCTACCTTGGGCATTGCCAGCAACCGTTGTAGGGATGAACCTAATACTGGCTTTTAACAGCAAGTCTATCTTCTCCTTTGGACAGGTTCTTGTAGGGACATTCTGGATCTTGCCACTTGCCTATTTTATTCGATTTATTCCACTGGTGGTTCGATCTACGAACGCTGTATTGGAGCAAATGGATGATTCGATTGAAGAAGCGGCTCAGAATCTAGGTGCGAGATGGTTATATACATTCAGAAGGGTTGTCTTGCCGATCATTATGCCAGGCGTTTTAAGTGGAACACTTCTTGCATTTGTGCAGGCAGTAGGAGAATTTCCAACATCTGTACTGCTGTATACGCTCGATAATCGACCGATCTCAATCGAAATTATGAACCAGTTGAGGATGTTCAACCTTGGACAAGCAGCAGCTTACGGCATGATTCAGGTTGGACTAATCGCGATCGTTATGATCATTTCGTATAAGTTCTTTGGTGTTAAATCAGAAAATACGCTTTAGTAAAGTGAGGTGGAAACGTGAGTAAGAGGAAGGTAGATTTCGAGTTAGAAGACGGTGCAGCATTTCCAGGGAAAACATATGTAAACGAACTCCTTAAACCGGTCTTTAAAGATCAGCGGGACTACTTGTTTGATGCCATGTTTATGATTCACCGCGCCCATACGACGATGCTGAAAGAGCAAGGAATTATTACGGAAGAAGATGCTAAGCAAATTCTAGACGGAGTGAATCAAGTTGCTAAGATGGAGAAGGATTTACTAAACTATATGCCTGAGTATGAAGATCTCTTCTTTCTTGTGGAGGCAGAGATTGCGAAACTCATTGGTAGCGATTTAGCTGGGAAGATGCATATTGCTCGGAGTCGAAATGATATGGGAGAAGCGATGTATCGCATTGTTATCCGAGATCATATGATCGACCTTTTAGAACATTTACAGAAGCTAGGTCAATCACTTGTTACAGAAGCAGAGGATCATATCCATACTATTATGCCTGCACATACTCATACGCAACCGGCTCAGCCGACCACTTTTGGTCATTATTTGCTTGCGATTTCAGATAATCTATCAAGAGATGTGGAAAGAGTATGGCAAACCTACCATACTGTAAACCAGTCACCGATGGGGGCAGCTGCCATTACGACAACTGGATTTCCAATTAGTCGAGAACGAATGGTAGAGTTACTAGGCTTCGATGACATGATGGAAAATTCATACGATGCGATAGGAACTGGAGATTACTTAATCGAAACAGCTCTTTCGTTAGTTAGCTTAATGACCAACATGGGCAGGTGGATTCAAGAGTTTCTTCGAATGGCGTCAAATGAGGTAGGGCTGTTGAAAGTTTCTGATGCTTACGTTCAAGTGAGTAGCATTATGCCGCAGAAAAGAAATCCTGTCTCATTAGAACATTCCAGAGCTCTAGCTAGCAGTGCAGTAGGTGAAGGATTAAGCGTCATCCAAATGATTCACAATACGCCGTATGGAGATATTGTAGATACAGAGGATGACTTACAGCCACATCTCTATAATGGGTTCCATAAAGCAAGTCGCGTGTCAAAGCTCTTAACAGCAGTTATTACAACAATGACCTTCAATAAGGAACGAGCACTCCAGCAAGCCAAAACAAATATGATTACGATCACTGAACTCGCGGACGTCTTAGCTAGAGACTATGATGTCCCATTTCGAAAAGCTCACCATCTATCAAGTCTAGTAAGTAAAAAAGCAAATGAGTTAAAGAAAGAGTTAGACGAAGTAACCACGGCTCAAGTAAATGAGTGGATGGTAGACGTACAGATTTCGGAGAAAGATTGGAAGAACATTATAGATCCGAAGAAATTCATCGAGCGAAGAAGCGTGACAGGTGGGCCTAATCCAAAGGTTGTAGAAGAAATGGTGAAGAAAAGGAAAGCGTATTGGAACGATTTAGGTGAGAAGGTTGCAGGCTATTCAACAAAAGTTGAATCTGTGAAAAATGAGTTGAGTAAGTTATGAAAAAGAGCCAGTTCCGTGTACGTTACGTATGGGACTGGCTTTGAATTTTCAGAAGAACTTCGATATCTTCATATCCGTTGGTAATCAGATGACGCAAATGATATAGTAGCCAGGCATTATTTTTAAATTTAAGGGGGGTTAATATGAGAAAGAGTCTCGTATTACTATTTATGGGGGCTATCCTAGTTTTAGGTGCGTGTGGTAGCAACGAGAGTCAAGGAAATACTAGTACTAATGCTAACTCCAGTGCCAATGATTCGAATGAGGAAGGTAAGCAGGAAGAGCCTAAAGACGAAGCAGCTGAAGATGATGGCAATGATACTCTCGATACAATTGGAGAAATAGAAGAAAATGAGGGTGTTAAGGCTAAACTTCTGGGTCTTTGGAATGAAGGACAACCAGTGCATGAAGGAGATTTCAGTGTAACTCTTAATTCAGTTAAATTGATTGAACTTCAAGAGATTGATGAAGAGTTTAAGCAAGGTATCATGATGATGACTAGCACTGATGAGTTAGAAACGCCTGCACAATATCTACAAGTAGAATACACTGTTCAGAATAACACTGACACTGCTGTATGGTGGAATGATATTGATCAAATTCTATTTGGAAAGAAACAGATTGATGTTATGATGAATGACTTCATCATGACTAATGATGAGCCCACTGATACTATTCTTAGTGGTACGGAATACAATGGAACTGTTGGTGTTCTCGTTTCCAATCCTGATGCAGACAATGTGAAACTATCATTCTCAGATGTATATACTGAGGAAGGCATGGACACAGTAGCAAAAACAAAAGAAGTAGATCTTACACTGAATAAGTAAGATTAATAAAGAGAGCCTATTATTGGCTCTCTTTTTTTAGCAAAAGAATTATAGGTTTTCAAGGTATTTTCCTCAAAATTAATCGTTAACCTATTGGTAGATGAGATAATTTCATGTGTTCTTAATTGAATGAAACAGTACAAACAGAGTTTCACCCAATTGGTAAAGAAAAAGCATAACGTTCTACTGTACAGTTTGCCCTTTTTAACATAGAATTAAGATGAGGTGATTGATCTTGGGGTGTTGTTAAAAATAGGTGAATTAGCTGAACTATGTGATGTATCAAAACGTACAGTTGATTATTATACAAAAATAGGTTTGTTGCAGTGTGAGCGATCTGATACGAATTATCGTTTTTATGGGAAAGATGCGATTGAGGATATTAGATTCATTGAACAATGCAAAGAAATGCAAATGACTTTAAAGCAAATTGAACAACGGTTACTAGTAAAGAAGTCTAATCAGGTTGATACAGAAATGATTAGTAATCAAGTGAGGGAAGTAATGGATAGAATGACATATCTGAGTGCTGAATTAGAGGATATTCACGAAAGCGTTGAAAAGTTAGATGCCTCTACCCAGATGAAGATTAAGAAGAGTCTTTCACCTCAGACTGTAGCACTTATTCAATCGCTACTTCTTTACTCAAATTGACGTTGCAATAATGAAAATAGAAAATAGTAAATTAATAGAAACAATAAACTCAGGAGAGTGAAAATTTTTGAATGACATACCACTGGATTCGATTCTTTTATTAGGTTCCTTAATTCTTTTATCAGCTTTTTTCTCATCAGCTGAAACTGCTTATTCAAGCGTAAACAAGATTCGGCTAAGAAACTTTGCAGATGAAGGAAGACGTGGGAGTAAAAGGGCTTTAGCGATTGCCGAAAACTTCGATAAAGCTCTATCAACGATTCTGATTGGAAACAATATTGTCAATATTGCTGCTGCAAGTATTTCAGCTGCTGTAGCAACCGATTTATTTGGCGGAAACACGGGACTTGTTGTGAGTACGGTTGTTATGACTATCTTAATTCTAATCTTTGGCGAAATACTTCCTAAATCGTTAGCTAAGGAACACGCAGAATCTTATTCATTGTTGATTGCTACTGTGTTATACGTTTTAATCAAACTGCTTGCCCCAATTAACTTCTTTTTTGTTAAATTGAAAGTATGGGTATCAAGACTTTTTGCAAAAAGTAGCACAATGCCATCCGTTACAGAGGAAGAACTTAAAGTGATGTTGGACATTAGTCAAGAAGAGGGCGTTATTGATAAGGAAGAAAGAGACCTTATCCATCGCTCGATGGACTTCGATGATACGCTTGCGGGTCAGGTATTAACGCCGAGAATTGACATTGTAGCGATTGATATCGATCAATCAATTGACGAAATGAAAGAGATCTTTTTTGAAGAGAGATTTTCAAGAATACCTGTTTACCAGGATAGTATTGATAATATTATTGGAATACTAACCGAGAAAGAATTTCTTACACATTTGATAAAGTATCAAAACGTTGATGTTAAAGAGCTAATTCGAGAGCCACTGTTTGTAGTAGAATCTATGAAAATTTCCACTTTGCTACCTAAGCTACAAAAGGAAAAAGTGCATATGGCCATTGTCCTAGATGAATTTGGTGGGACGTCAGGGTTAGTGACTTTAGAAGACGTTCTAGAAGAGATTGTCGGGGAAATCTGGGATGAGCAAGATGAGAAATTCACCACGATGCAACGAATCTCTGATAGCAACTATCACTTCGATGCGCAACATCAGCTAGATGATTTCTTTGAACTAATGAATGCGACCCCTCCTGAAAGTTCTTATCACACGATAGGCGGATGGGTCATTGAAAGCCTCGGTACAGTTCCTAACAGCGGAGATTCTTTTTATTATGAGAATTTGAAGATCATAGTCGAACAGGTTGAAGAACGTCGCGTAAGAAAAATTCAAGTGGAAGTTCTGTCGAAGGACCAAACTGAAGATGTGGCGTTAAACGCGTAGAAACTATGAGGTTCCATAAGGTATATAGTTAAGCAAAACGAAGAGTCCAAAACCACGAATGGTTGGACTCTTTTTTTTGTTTCAAGAAACAGCAGCTCCCAATTAAGAAGTGCTATAAATTTCTGATTAATTTTGTCCCATAAAGTGCAAGAAAAATGCGAGATCCGCTTCAAGGTGTTTCTTCATTAGTTCTTCTGCTTCTTCTGGATTCCGGTTTCTGATTGCCTGGCAAATCTGATCATGCTCATCAATCAAATGTGGCCGCTTATGATAGACAACGGTTTTACGAAAAAGGTAAATGATCGATTGCATTCGGTCCATTATTTTAATCATTACTTTGTTGTTGTTCGTGTCTAAAATAATTTCATGAAATGCTTTGTTAGCTTTCATAATTTCTTCGGTTGTTCCATTTCGTCCGATGTCTACACATTTTTGTAACTCTTCAATCGCTTCCTCACTCATATACGTAGCTGAAGCGCGTGCAGCAAATCCTTCTAAAAGAATACGAACTTGAAAAATTTCTCTCATATCTTTTTCAGTTGGCAGGACGACTCGTTTATCTTGAATTAGATCTTCTTGCTCAAGCTTACGAATCGCTTCTCTAATCGGCGTCCGACTTACTCCAAGTTCTTTAGCAAGCTTTTCTTCTACCAACTTTGTACCGCCTGCAATCTCTCCGTTTAAAACTTTATCTCGAATACTTTCATAGGCATGCTGATAAGCAGATTGTGAAGCATTTTTTTTCATAATGAACTCCTGTTAGTAACAATTTAGTTTCTAAATAAACTATTCACTTACCAATTCTATCACTTAAATTATAGAGCGAAACATCCCTAATGAAAAGCGATCAGTAATTTTGTATACAATTTAATTAAAATTGTATACAAAATACAAAATATCGTGTACACTCAAAACAAGAAATGAAAGCGCTATTAAAAAAGGAGAGGTTATGATGAATGAAAATATAGGATTTATTGGTTTAGGAATTATGGGTAAGCCGATGGTAAAAAATTTAGTGAAGTCCGGCATGAAAGTAACCGTCTTTGATATTAATCAAAAAGCTGTGCAAGAATGTGTTGAATTTGGAGCAAGTGGTGCTCACTCCCCAAAAGAAGTTGCAGCAGAGAGTTCAATCATTTTGACGATGCTTCCTAATTCCAATCACGTGAAAAGTGTTATTACAAATGAAAGCGGAATCATTCAAGGAGCTAAGGAAGGAACGGTAGTTGTGGATATGAGTTCTATATCTCCCGTTGTTTCAGAAGAGCTAGCTAATGAATTACGCAACAATGGCATTCATATGCTCGATGCACCTGTAAGCGGTGGGGAGCCAAAAGCAATCGATGGAACATTAGCAATTATGGTAGGTGGAGAAGAGAAAGTGTATGTGAGAGTGCTTCCTGTTCTGCAACATCTTGGTAAAGACATTACCTTAGTTGGAGGAAATGGGTGTGGTGCTACAGCAAAGTTAGCTAATCAGATTATGGTTAATGTGAATATAGCAGCAATGTCTGAAGCGCTTGTTCTAGCTTCAAAAGCGGGAATTGATATTGAGAAAATGTATCAAGCGATTCGTGGAGGCCTTGCAGGAAGTGCCGTATTGGATGCGAAGGTTCCGCTCATTCTTGAAAGAAACTTCGTAGCTGGAGGAAGAATAGATATTAATATGAAGGACCTAACAAACGTGATGGAAACAGCTCATGAAATGGGTGTTCCACTTCCTCTTTCAAGTCAAGTTCTTGAGATGTTTAGTGCTCTTAAAGTAGATGGCAAAGCTGGTGATGACCACGGTGGTCTTGTGCAGTATTATGAGAGTTTGGCAAATACAGTCGTAAAAAAGGAAGTGAAAGAGCATGTCTAACCAGTTAGTAATCGAAGAGATTCCGAAATTAAAATCGATAGATTACGAGGCAATTTCTAATCTGTGGAAAAAAGAGCGATCTGATTTTAACCATCAGATCGTGGTGTTAGATGATGATCCTACTGGAGTACAGACTGTTCATGGGGTATCCGTTTATACAGATTGGACAGAAAAAACAATTAACCTGGGGTTTGAAGAAGAGACTAGTATATTTTTCATTCTTACGAATTCACGGGCATTGTCTGAGCAAGACACTAGAAATCTTCATCATACGATTGCAGAACGTGTTGGCCGCGTTGCACGTGACCTAAATAAACCTTATCTCATTATTAGTAGAGGGGATTCAACTTTACGAGGGCACTATCCTCTCGAAACAGAAGTTATGAAAGACCGTATCGAAGAGAGCGATGAACCGATAGATGGTGAAGTGATTATCCCATTTTTTAAAGAAGGCGGCCGCTTGACGATCGATAACATTCACTATGTTCAAAATGAGAGCGTTCTAATTCCGGCAGGTGAAACGGAATTTGCTAAAGATCGAACGTTTGGATTTAAATCAAGCGACTTAACTGAGTGGGTTGAGGAAAAAACGGCTGGAGAATTTACAAAAGAAGAGGTTACTTCGATATCTCTTGAGGATATTCGTGAACTGCGAATTGATAAAATAGTAGACCAATTAGCCGATGTATCTGATTTTGGAAAGGTTATTGTCAATGCGGTTGAAGAAGAAGATATTAAAGTATTTACAATTGCATTAATGAAAGCTATGAAAAATGGAAAACGCTTTATTTTTAGAACAGCAGCAACGTTCACAAAGATCATTGGTGATATTTCATCTAAGCCTCTTCTGACAAGTGAACAATTAATTGCGAAAGACGCCACCAGTGGAGGACTTATTGTTGTTGGTTCTCACGTACAGAAATCAACTGATCAACTAAATGCATTAAAAGAACTCTCTCAAGTGCATGCGATTGAATTTGACTGTCACCTAGTTTTGGAAGCTGAAGCGTTCAAATCCGAAGTAAAGCGCGTTAGGGAAGAAGCAGAAGCGAAGGTTGCAGAAGGAACAACCGTTGTCATCTATACGAGAAGAGAGCGATTAGATCTCGGTGAAGGAATGAAGGAAGAGGAGCTTAAACTTTCAGTTGAGATATCGAATGCTGTAACGAGTATTGTAAGAGACTTCTCCGTTGCACCTAAATATGTTATTGCGAAAGGCGGCATTACGTCTAGTGATGTTGGAACGAATGGTCTTCAAGTGAAGAGAGCGACTGTTCTCGGACAGGCGGCGCCTGGCATTCCCGTTTGGGAAACGGATGAAAATAGTAAATTTCCACACCTTCCTTATATCATTTTCCCCGGAAATGTTGGGGCAGTCACAACGCTTAGAGATATTGTTCAAAATATAGAGAGGGTATAACCTTTCAAACGGAGGAGTTGACAGTATGGTAACTGGTAACATGCTTATCTTAATCTTTTTGCTTTCGCTCGTCGCCTTGTTTGTTCTAATATTAAAATTCAAGCTTGAGCCTTTTCTGGCATTGATTGGCGTTGCGTTTGGGACAGCACTTATCATTGGAATTCCAATTATTGAAATACCAGGCATTATCACGACCGGCTTCGGTAATACTCTTGCTGGAGTTGGAATTCTAATTGGACTTGGTGTGATTTTTGGACAGTTTCTAGCTTCTTCAGGAGCTGTTGAGAAAATTGCCCAATCGGTACTGAAAGTTTTCGGAGCTAAGAAATCAGCAGCTGGACTTGCACTTACCGGAACAGCCGTATCAATTCCTGTTTATTTTGACGCTGCATTCGTTATATTAACAGGTTTAATCAAGAGTCTTTCAAGAAAAACGGGCATTTCAATTGTCACGTTTGTAACTGCTCTCGGTGTAGGTTTAATCGTGTCACATAGCATGATTGCTCCAACGCCAGGACCGCTAGTTGTCGCTGAGAATACTGGTTCAGATTTAGGACTGTTCATAATCTACGGACTCGTTTGCGCGATCCCTGCGACATTAGTAGGTGGATATTTCTATGGAATGTTTATCGGAAAGCGCGTTCAGTCTAAACCTGATGAAGCAGAACAAGAAGTAGCGGTAGCGAGTGAAACACCGTCGAAGGAAATTAGTACGGGATTAGCTTATGCGATGCTAGTGCTACCAATCGCCCTTATTTTAGCAAATACCGTTTCACAGCTTCTTGTTCCTGGCACTACTTTTGCATCAACACTCGCTTTTATTGGGGATAAAAACATGGCGCTGTTCATAAGTGTAATCGTTGCCATTCTAGTGCTAACTCCTTATATCAATGCACCAAAGCAAACACTGTATACAGATGCCGTTAACTCAGCTGGTGTTATTCTACTTATCACTGGTGCAGGTGGTGCATTTGGAGCAGTAATCAATCAGAGCGGTATTGGTGATCATTTAATCCAAACGATGCAGAACTGGAGTATTCCTGCTCTACTGCTAGCCTTTATTTTCTCTCAAATTCTGCGTGCTTCATTAGGATCAACAACTGTTGCGCTTGTAACGACATCAAGCATACTTGGTCCACTTGCTCTTGATCTTGGTGTATCACCTGTCTTATTGGGTCTTGCTATTTGTGCCGGTGGTGTTGGACTTTCGCTACCGAACGATTCTGGATTCTGGGTGGTTAGTCGTTTTGGTAAATTAACAGTACCTGAGACAATTAAAGCTTGGACCATTGGAGGCTTTATCGCAGGATTAAGTGCACTAGGTATGGTATATCTCCTTAGTGTTTTCTCTGGAATTTTACCAGGTATTTAAGCAGGGCATTTGCCCTGCTTTTTGTGTTTTTCTAGACTAGCATGACTTTTGTAGGGGTTAATAGATCGTTATATCCGACATTTAAGGTGGGGAAGAAAACATTCATTTATTACGATTCTTCAGATTCAGTATAAATAAATACTTTGCAAATATACTCAAAGAAAACTCGGGTGAATCAACCATATTGATTCGATCATCTAGATCTCTCCTTAATTTATGTGAACGAATTAGTAGAACCATCAAATCATTCCATAACGAAAAAAGCTGGCCACCCTAAAATAACGAGTGACCAACTTCTCTTTTTCTTACGTCTATGCCTTTATTTTACCCATTCATTAATCAAATCTTGGTTCTCTTTAACCCATTTCCGAGCCCCATCAACAGGCTCATCGCTACTTTCTACATAGTGAATAAGTTCGGCGACTTGTTGATCATTCATCTTCCAATTTTTGAACCACTTGCTTACTTCTGGGTAGTCTTTTTCAAATCCTTGTCTTGTAGCATGGTGGATTTTTTCCACACCTCCGTATGTATTTTGTGAATCTTCCAGAAATTTTAAGTCATATTTGGAAAATACCCAGTGTGGGCTCCAAAGTGGCGCTACAATTGGTTCTTCATCTTTTACTGCTTTTTTAATTTCAGCTAACATGGCGGATTCAGAGCTTGGTACTAATTCAAAATCAAGATTATAGTCCTTAATTAATTGTTCCGTCACTTCCATCGTACCTGCTCCTGGATCAAAACCAACAATTTCACTATTGAACATTTCTTTATGTTCTTTTAAGTCTTTTACGCTATTAATGTCTTCTAAATAGGTAGGAACAACAAGGCCTACTTTTGCATTGTCAAACCAAGTCGCATCTGAGAAATTAACCGTATCTTGATATTTCTCCAAATAGTTAGCATCCTGGACGGGTAACCATACTTCTAAACTAGCATCTAAATCGCCACTGTCTAAGGCCGTCATTGTTGAACCCATGTTCAAATAGTTAAACTCCACATCGTACCCTTTATCTTCTAGAATAACTTTCCACATATTTGTGACGGCAATATTTTCAGCCCAACTAATTTGACCAATTGATAATGTTTTATCCTTTTCCTCTGATGCTGTACCTGCTTGGTCATTGTTTCCGCATGCTGTCAGTACAGCAACCATTATAATGGCTAAAATAAAACTAAGTCCTTTTTTCATGTTGATTAACTCCCCTGTTGTATTTAGTATTATTTCCAAAACATCCAAATAATTTAATTCATTAAGAATTTATTTAACGAAAATACAAAACAAATCTACCTTTCTTATGTAATAGTGGAACATTGTTATAACTAGGTAGTCTATAGCAGAGTTTGATTAGACTACCTAATCACATCTTATTAATTTAATCTTGTTGATCCTTCGGTAAGAATTCGAATATCTTGCCGCTTCTTATACTTTCAACTAAGTCATCCAACCAGTAATAGTATTTTTTAGACTCTTCTAATTGATCATAGTGTTTCTTTGCGGTTGCAACAATTTCTGGTGTACTAGTGGAATCTTTTATGATATCTATGAAATCTTCTTGTGACTCCTCAATTGCTTCCAAATTCATTTTTACTTCGCGTTCCCACATTTGACAATAGAACGCCATAAAGGAACGGAAGAAATTTTTCTCCGCTACGTAAGTATGTTTCCTAGAACCGCGTGTGAATGTTTTTTTTACCATTTCTATTTCTTGAAGCTTTCGGACGCTAGTACTCATACTTGGTTTGCTCATTTCGAGTTCTGTACGCATTTCATCAAGTGTCATCTGATCTTTAAAGTACATCGTTGCGTATAAATTTGCAGCAGCTGGTGTTACACCATATAAATCCATAGTCTCTGCAATGGCGCCAATAACTTTATCTTTGGCTTCTTCTATTTTAATTTCGTGTCTTTCAATAGATTCACTCATTAGGTCGCTCCTTCGGTATAAAGTAAACCACATTAAATATTTAAAAAATATTCTTTACAAAGTTAATGTTAACGTGTTCAGATAAAATGTCAAATGCAAGGTTTTCATTTCGCGAATTGAAAACACCTATGACATCACTAGTTATAATCATTCTAGTTAATTTTAATTCTTACTATACCTCATCTCTGAATAAATTTTGACAGCCTTAACATAGCATGTTAACGTTAAGTGTGTTAAATAAATTTTTAATAAACTTAACTTAATTCAAAATTGGAGTTGATAGATATGAATCTAAAACTACAACAATACATAAATGGCAAATGGGTAGAAGCGAACTCTGGGAATACACGTACTATTATTAATCCATTTAACCAGGAGGTTATTGCTACTGTTCCAGAAGGTGATGAATCAGATGCAAAAGCAGCGATTGCTGCAGCAAGAGAAGCATTTGATAACGGAGAATGGGCTACTACACCAGCAACTGAGCGAGGAGCTATCGTAAGAAAAATTGCTGAATTCATTGAAAGAGACAGTGAAGAACTAGCTCACTTAGAATCGTTGGATACAGGTAAAACAGTTGAAGAAAGCCGTGGAGACATGGATGATATCGCTGGAGTATTTCGTTATTTTGCTGAACTAGCAGATAAAGATGGTGGAGAACTAATCGATTCCCCAGTACCTAACTCGATCAGCAAAGTGGTCCGTGAACCAGTTGGTGTATGTGGCCAAATTACTCCTTGGAATTATCCTCTTCTTCAAGCGTCCTGGAAACTAGCTCCTGCGCTTGCGACAGGAAATACGTTGATTATAAAGCCAAGTGAAATTACACCGCTCACTCATATAAAAGTCTTTGAACTGATGGAAGAAGCAGGAGTGCCTGCCGGTGTTGCAAACCTAGTTCTTGGAGCTGGCGATACAATTGGCAGCGAGCTGTCTAGTAATGAGGATGTAGATCTGATTTCTTTCACAGGTGGGATTGCAACCGGAAAGAAAATTATGCAAGCTGCAAGCATGAATGTGAAGAAACTTGCACTTGAGCTTGGCGGGAAAAACCCGAATATTATTTTCGCTGATGCTGATTTTGATATTGCAGTGGATCAAGCGTTAAACGGAGTATTCTTCCACGCAGGACAAATTTGTTCAGCTGGTACTAGATTGATTGTAGAAGAAAGCATTCACGATGAGTTCGTTAACGCGCTTGTTGAGCGAGTGAAGAAATTCAAACTAGGAAGCGGATTTAATGAAGATACTCAAATGGGTCCTCTAATTTCGGCAGAACATCTTGAGAAAGTAGAAAAGTATGTAGAAGCAGGGATTCAAGAAGGTGCTACAGTAGCAGTAGGCGGTAAACGCCCAGAAGATCCTGAATTGCAAAAAGGCTTTTTCTACTTGCCTACGATCTTCACAGATTGCACCACAGACATGAGTGTTGTACAAGAAGAAGGGTTTGGTCCAATTATTACGGTTGAGAAATTCAGTACAGAAGAAGAAGCGGTCAAACTATCGAATGACTCGATCTACGGACTTGCTGGCGGCGTCTTTACAAACGATATTGCAAAAGCGGAACGCTGTGCAGCGAAAATGCGCATGGGTACTGTTTGGATCAATGAATTCAACCTTTATTTCCCACACGCACCGTGGGGTGGATATAAGCAATCTGGTATCGGGCGCGAACTAGGTAAATTAGGTATGGAAGAATATACAGAAACAAAGCATATCTTCCAAAACCTTAAGCCTGAAACGATCAACTGGTTCTAAGAGAACGATCTCTTCTTACTATTCTATAGGATGAAATCAAGCTGATAAATCGTCTAAACATAAAATATAGCAAACTAGAAACTACATGTAATAGGGATGAAGGAATACCTGGCAATGCGTTTATTGTCTGAATACCTTTTTCCTATTTCAACATCAAGGAGGAACAGTGTATGACTGAATCATATGATTATGTAATTGTTGGTGGTGGTAGTGCGGGTTCTGTACTCGGCAACCGCCTAAGTGAAGATGGAAAGAAAAGTGTGCTTGTATTAGAGGCTGGACGAAGTGATTATTCATGGGATCTCCTGATCCAAATGCCAGCAGCTCTACCTTTTCCATCAGGAAAAGATCTCTACGATTGGCAATACGAGACGGACCCTGAGCCATACATGAAGGGAAGGAATATCCCGCATGCTAGAGGGAAGGTGCTCGGCGGTTCTAGTTCTATTAACGGCATGATCTATCAACGCGGAAATCCGATGGACTATGAGCGATGGGGAGCAGACACAGGTATGGAAAGTTGGAATTTTGCTCACTGTCTTCCTTATTTCAAACGATTGGAAAATGCTCTGGCATCACCGGATGATGATCTTCGCGGTCACGACGGTCCGATCAAATTAGAACGCGGACCTGCCAAGAATCCATTATTCCAGGCATTCTTCAATGCGGGTGTAGAAGCTGGTTATTCACGTACTCCGGATGTGAACGGCTTTCGTCAGGAAGGTTTCGGACCGTTTGATAAGCATGTGTACAAAGGTCAGCGTCTGTCCGCTTCACGTGCCTACCTACATCCATTTATGGATCGTGAGAACTTAACGGTGAAAACACGTGCTTTTGTTTCGAGCATCGACTTCGATGGTAAACGTGCCAAAGGATTGACGTATCGCCGAAACGGAAAAACTCATCAAGTTGAAGCAGGTGAAGTAATTCTTTCAGGCGGTGCGATCGCCACGCCGCAAATGCTTCAACTAGCAGGAATCGGGGATGCTAAACATCTTCGCTCCCTTGACATCGAACCGATCGTAGACCTTCCTGGAGTAGGCGAAAACCTTCAGGATCACCTGGAAGTCTATGTGCAACATACATGTCCAGAGCCTGTTTCTGAACAGCCTAATCTAAGTAAAGCGCGTATGCCTTGGATTGGCTTGCAGTGGATGCTTGGACGAACTGGACCAGCAGCAACCAATCACTTCGAAGGTGGAGGGTTCGTACGTTCAAACGAGGATGTTGATTACCCGAACTTAATGTTCCACTTCCTTCCTGTCGCGGTACGATACGATGGTCAAAAAGCGGCTACAAAACACGGATTCCAAGTACATATCGGACCGATGTACTCTGATGCCCGCGGCTCATTGAAAATTCGCTCGAAAGATCCGAAAGAACATCCGAGCATGGTGTACAACTACCTTTCTACAGAACAGGACAAGCGTGAGTGGGTAGAAGCGATTAAAGTTACTCGTGACATTATGTCTCAACCAGCCATGAAAAAATATAATGGCGGCGAAATCTCACCTGGTCCTTCTGTGCAAACAGAGGAAGAAATCCTTGAGTGGGTGAAAGAAGATGCTGAGACGGCACTTCATCCATCATGTACTTGTAAAATGGGACCTAAGTCAGATCCTATGGCTGTCCTAGATCCGGAAACGATGAAGGTGCACGGAGTGGAAAACCTACGAGTGGTCGATGCATCTGCTATGCCTTACGTTACGAACGGCAATATCCACGCACCAGTATTGATGTTAGCGGAAAAGGCAGCGGATCTCATCCTTGGACGTAAACCGCTGGATCCAATTGATGCGGACTTCTATCGTCATGGTGTACATCCGGCCGATGCAGGAACAGTAACAGAATAACGCTTTTCATGAGAAGGACTCTTTCAACATGTATTTGTTTATGCAGCGTACATGGATGATCGAGTGCCTTCTCTTTTTTATCGGGGTGCCATAAATCCACCCTTCTGCTAGAAGGAAGCAAATCGAAAGCCAAGAGTGTTAAGTAAAAGCATTCTTGGCTTTTACTATTTATAGGGTTTCATCTGGAAGGAATTGATTATACTGAAGGTTATCCACAAGTCAGATGTACTTATAAGAGTAGTTAAAAAGGAAAGAGTGTTCTTATTGGATAGATGAACTTTAAACCCTTTGATAGTTCTAGAGATCATCGTCGCCTAGAAACTGTTAAGATGCAACAAAGCTTAGGCTTTCTCTCAAAGAATGATATCTCAAGAAAAGGAATATCCCTCTAAGCAATGATGAAGTGCCTTGTATGGCGCTCTTGTTAATTTTGAGAGGGTGCAGTTATGATGTCTCTGGAATCTATGTAAGGTTGATAGAACGTAAACATATAAAAAAAGCTTACTTCATAAAAATTAATGAAGTAAGCTTTTTTATTTTATCACCCATTTAAAAATTATGAGGCAATCTTTTCATTACCGTTCTCTCTCTCTTTTGGCATTAATAAAGGCATAGGTGGACACATTTTTTTAGTCATTTTAGAAACAACGATAATCGTAACTAAGCCTGCAACCATTGCGAGCGTACGAAATGGAAACAGTACTATGCCGTCTTCAATCATGGGATATGGTAGGAAGACTGGAAGTCCAATGATTGGTTCTCCGCCACCAATTCGAAGGATGAAAGAAACGATTAATCCTGCAATTGAACCGTATTTATTTGCATCTTTAAAGAACAAAGCGGTAGTTAACTGAGGAAATAGAATAACATATACAAGGTCTGCAGCAAGATACCATAAAGCATAAACACTTTGAACATTTAGTGCAATGATGGTGGCTGCAATACCAACAAGGATGATCGAGCGCTTAATCATTTTCTTAAGTTGATCGCTTGATGCATTGGGTTTGAAAAGTGGTCGATACACATTCCACGCAGCCATGGAAGATGCTGATAGAATGGAAGAGTCCATTGAAGACATCACGGCTGCAGCGAGAGCTCCCAATCCAATTGCACCAATAATATCAGGCGTTAAATATTGCAAAACATAAGGAAGAATCATAGATGGGTTTTCGGGAGCCTCTAAACCGAGACTTGCCCAATCTGTATCTAATCCGATAGCACCTATGATAACGGCTGGTATGGCTGCAATAATACAGATAAATCCTGCTATGATTGAAAGCCACATTGCAGTGTTCTCCGTTTTAGCAGAAAGAACACGCTGGAAATATACCTGCCAGGGAATTCCTCCGAATATTAGTAATAATGCAAAGTCCCACCAGTTCCAATAATAGTTTCCCCACTCAGGATCTTTCCACCCATCTAGTGGTGGAAACAGACTTGCATAGCTCCCCATATCTGATTGATAGTGACCCCAAACCGAACTTAAGCCACCTACCTCTGATAGGGCAAAAGGAAGTACTAAGAACAGACCGATCATGACTGCGAGCATTTGAAAAACATCAGTAAAGGCAACTGACCACATACCTCCAACGACAGTGTACGCAACGGCAATTATCGCTGATAGAATAATAGATGTTTGAAAGTCTAAACCCAGAATCGTTCCAAAAGTTGTTCCTAAAGCTGTTAAAATCGCACCACTCCAAAAGACTTCACCTAATAGAGCGGGGATATATAAGACACCAGCAACTTTCTTACCGAAGCGCTGTTCAAGTGGATCAATCATTGTCATAAATTCGTATCGACGCATTTTTCTAGCATAGAAGATACCGCCAATAATTAAACTTAGTGCATAACCCCATGGCGCCTGGGCCCATGCTAATCCAAGTGAATACGTTGATTCTGCAGTACCAGATATGTAACCCCCGCCGACCCAGGTGGCAGCCATTGTAAACATCGAGATCCATAATGGTAAGGACCGTTTCGCTACCATCATATCTGATGCAGATTCAGATTTGCCACTGGCCATAAAAGCACCGATATAATAGATTATTCCATAGAATACTAACATGGCAATAAATGAGCCCCAGTTAATATTTGAATTTGACGTTCCTAAATAAATAAACATTATTAAAACAGCTGCTACAAATGTACCTATTTTTAAAAGATTTCCTTTTCGTTCACTCAAATACCTTCACCTCTAGTAATTTTAAATTAAAATCATTTCTAGTCGTATCCCTGTTTGGGAAGCTTAGGTTTGATTTTTCTTTAATCGATAAATTTCATTTTTTACTGATTGGAAGCTGTAAACAAATCGTTTTAGTCTCTATAAAATTTTGTGAGGTTTTGCGCCAAGTCAATTATATTGGAATCACATTTCCTATTCATTTTATTCAACTTCTTAAAGCTCCTTTCATTCAGAAAGTTAATTTTGTTAAATATTTTCTTAACGTATTTAATAAATATTACATGATTAGATTTTGTTGTCAAATACACTATCGATATATAAATAGTCATAGATCACTATTTTAAGGTTGGGCAAGAAGTATACAAATATCTAATTTCGGTGGTAGATTGCTTAAACTTTTTGACAGATAAAAGCATAGATGATAGCATTTAAGTTCGTTGAAAACGTTTAAAAAACATTTAACAAAATTAACTTCTTTAGGCATGTTCCTGTATTTAATAACGTCGAAAGCTCAATGGATACTATAAATGGAATTGGCATTAGTTCTTGATTATGAAACAAATGAAGAAAAGAAGAAGTCGTTAGAAGGTATATAGATTAATTGTATACGGAACGGTTCAAGGCGTTTCGGAGATTGTTGAAAATAGAGCCTTTTTAAGATAGTGATGAAATCTAGTAGGTAACAAATGAGCTCATTAGTCTGAGGTACGTAAGGAGTGATCATACATGTCATCTACAACATTTCCTATGATTGAACGAATCGAACGAGCAGCTCTACCATTGTTTGCGAGAAAAGGTTTTGAAGGGACATCATTAAGTAAAATTGCTAAAAGTGTCGGAATTAAAAAACCCTCCTTATATGCCCATTTTGATAGTAAAGAAGATCTCTTTCTCTCTATTCTTCAAAAAGTGAATCGAGATTATCGGGATTTTCTAGAAAGGCAAGCACATAAGTATCGCAATATGAGAACGGAGCAGAAGTTATATTGCTTGTTAAAAGATCATACAACTTATCTTGAAAATGAAGATCTAGGTCTTCTATTCAAGAGATTTATGCTTTTCCCACCGCTAGTATTGAAAGATACACTTAATGAACAGTTTATTAAATCAGAGAAAGCATTAACGGATGTATTGATTGAGATTGTAAAAGAAGGAAAGCGAAGAGGAGATATCCAGGCAGATCAAAGTGAGGCAATTGATGCTTATATATGCTTACTAGATGGCACATTTGAACAGCTTTTTTATTATTCTGAAGTGGTACATGAGGAGCGACTTCAAAACGCCTGGCGTATTTTCTGGAGAGGCATTCAGGGGTGTTAGAAATGTATTCATGTGGGGGACGGTTCTACTGATTACATATTAGTATAGAAAGAAAATGAATCTGGATTATTGACCGGGTTAAGTCATTGTTAAATGAACAGTAAAATAATGGGTTATGAATCGCGTGAACGTCCCAATCCTTACAAAAGCCGCCGTTTTATCCAGTAATGGAGAACGGTGGTTTTTTATATGAAAAAATGTTTGCACTTAACGTTAACGTCAATGGTATGCTTGAAACATCAGAAAATTCAGTCATAAGAGGTGATTCCATTGGAGGAATACACAATATCTGAAATCGCTAGCCTCTTTAAGGTAAGTACGCGGACGATTCGCTATTATGAAGAACTTGGATTACTTTCGCCTGTACGAAAAGAAAATGGACAGAGAGAATATGCAAGAAAAGAAAGAACGCGACTTGAGCTTATTTTTAGAGGGAAGAACTTTGGCTTCCAGCTTGAAGAAATCAAAGAGATGATTCAACTGTTCGATCAAGATCGAACAGGGGAGCGACAGCTGAAGAGAACGATTGAATACGGGAAAGAGAAGCTTCTTGAGGTAGAAAATAAGATTAAGGAGCTGAACCAACTTCGAGAAGACATGAAGTGGTATCTTGAGAGTTTTGAGGCGAAATTAAAAGAGGGGAAGTGAAACAATGAGAAACTTTTATACCGAGGATCCGAATTTAGCTACTCTATTAAAAGCTTATCTTGAGCCCGGCTTCTTTCAATGGGCTGAGGAAGAACTGGTGGAATACGGAGCGTTATGTGCAAATGAGATAGATGATCGCGCTCGTCATACCGATCGAGAGGGACAGCCGAAACTGTTGAAGTATGACAAGATGGGCAATGATATTTCGTTCGTCTGGAAAAATGAAGGCTATCTTAAAACGGTTAAACAGACATACGATCGAGGAATTGTTGGCTATGTTCATAAAGAGATACCAGCTTTGGGGCATAAGGGAAACTACATTTACTCGTTTGCACAAGGGTATCTTCTTTCGCAATCAGAACCTGGCTTCTATTGCCCAGTAACCTTGACGATGGCAACAGCTTACTTAATTGATCACTATGCTGATGAAAAGTTGAAGGAGAAATTTCTCCCTCATGTGCTTGCAACTGGAGATGTCGAGCTTTATGAAGGAGCGACCTTCTTAACCGAACGCCAGGGAGGCTCTGATGTAGGTGCGAATGAAACACGTGCTGTGAAAGAAGGAGAGAACTACCTTTTAACTGGTGAGAAATATTTTGCGAGTAATGCAGGGGCATGTGGTGTTGCGATGGTCCTCGCTCGAATTGATGATCAAAAGCAAGGTACTAAGGGGCTTAGCTTGTTCTTAGTGCCATGGAAAAAGGATGATGGATCTAACAACAATCTTTCCATTAGAAGGTTAAAAGACAAATTAGGCGTAAAGGCTGTTCCTTCCGCTGAGGTTTTGCTTGAAGGTTCGAAAGCATACCTTGTTGGAGATGCATCAAAAGGTTTCTCTTACATGGCAGAAGCGTTAAATCTATCTCGCCTTTGCAATGCTGTTGCTTCAGTCGGTATTATGCAGCGAGCGTACCTGGAAGCGAAAAGCTATGCTTATGAACGTGGCGCTTTTAAGCAAAAGCTAAAAGACTTCCCGATGATACGAGAATCGCTCGTGAATATGAAAGTAAAGCATGAAGTTGAAATGAGCGCCCTGTTCTCAAGCATTGCCCTTTTTGAAAAAGTAGCAAGCGGTCAAAGTAGCGAAGAAGAGCAGGCGTTAAATCGACTACTTATTGCATTAGTGAAAAAAGAAACGGCAGAACAGGCTGTTCACTTTTCACATGAGGCAATTGAAATGCATGGGGGAAATGGCTATATAGAAGATTTTGTAACACCACGCTTACTTCGGGATGCTCAAGTATTAACCGTGTGGGAAGGAACAGCAAATATACTAGGACTTGAAGTGCTTCGTTTAATTCATAAGTATGAAGTGCACCATTTATTTTTCGCAAGAATGAAAAGGGAATTAGACAATCTACCTGAAAACCTAGCTCTAGAGAAAACAAAAGTAATGAAAGCCATCGATTCAGCTCATGCCCGTATCAATCAGATTTCTCAGATGAATCAGTCGATGCAAACCTATCATTCGAAGCGGATGACAAAATGGTTAACGAATATCTTTGAGTCTACGATTGCGCTAAAGGATGCGGCTCAGTATGGTGAAAGGAAACAAGCTATCTCTCGTATCTTTATTGAACATACCTTGCAAAGTGACCCTTACTTGCTTAGTGAGCTTGCCTTAAAACACTATGAACTTATCGTAGAGAAAACGCCAGTGTCTTCAGAATTACAAAGGAATTAACAATAAGGCTATGTTAATCAACAATATGAGCTAACATAGCCAACAATAAAGAACCTCACCTTATTACTACGAAGGGTGAAGTTTTGTGATTTCAAAGGATCGAGAGCCAGATTTTATTGGTAGATCTCTATATTCGTAATCTTATAATAGCCATCTTCATCAATCACGATAACATAATCTTTAATCCGTTCGTACACGCTCCATTCACCTGCAGCGTTCATAAAGTCAAAAACCTCGAAGGTGCTGACAATGGCATAATCTGCTTGGATGTCAATATTCGTTACTTCATTTGAGGTGAAGTCGAAGACCATTCCCTGACCGGTTATTTCATCAATGTAGTCAGCCATTTCATAATAGACCTGGCTGTCATCTAGCAGCATATCTTCAATATAACTAAAGTCCTCATTTTGCAATGCGACTTCATAGTCTCCTCGGAAATTGAGGATAAAGTCAGATAAACTCGCTTCATCATACGCAATATCATAAGCTTCTTCTTCGGAATAGTCACCTTCTAAACCATCATCGTAGTCATATTCATCATAAAAATCAAATGTGCTAGCTACTTCATTCTCAGTCATCGGTGACGTCGACCAACTAGTTAAGAGATCAGCCATCGTGTACATTGGTATTGAGAATGCAATCGAGTCATCGCTAATTAACAAGGCTGAATTGATACCGATCACTTTTCCTGTTTTCCCATCCAACAACGGTCCTCCACTGCTTCCAGGTGAGACTTGGGCATCAATTTGATACACATTTTCGTATTGGAATTCTGAAACAACTGATCGATCGAGACCCGTTAGGTATCCAATGGATGCTGTATTCTCCAACCCTTGGGGGCTTCCGAGTGCTATAACTTCTGTACCAATGTCTGATACATTCATTTCCAGTGCTAAAGGAGTTGTTCCCGCTAGATCCTTGATTTCAATTAGCGCAACATCATATTGATTTGATATGCCAATAACCTTCCCGTTCATTTCTTGGCCGTTTTGGTCTTTCACAAGAACATCAATGTAGCCTGCCACAACATGGGCATTCGTCACAACAGTACCATTTTTCTGAAACAAAAACCCAGAACCTTGACCATCTGTTGTTCGGATTGTATACACTTTGGATTGTGCATCTTGTATAATTTCTTTCTTATCTTTTTGAGTGAATGTAGAAGCGGGAGGTGCTTTCTGGTCGGTTGTATTCTTTTTCTGTTCAGCATTTGCAGAAGTGTTTGTTTTCCTATCTTTTTCAACTTTTGATTGTTCTTCCGATTTAGTAGAGTCAGCGTCACTTTCAACTTGAATAGGAAGTGTTTCTGTAACGGCAGTTTCACCAATTTGTTCTTTATCAAGAACGATAAAATAAAATAATCCTCCGCTCATCAGGAGAAAGGTAAAAATGATACCGGCCAACCACCATCGGTTGTTCTTCTGTTTACTTGTATAAGAGTGACCACATTGGATGCAGAACAGTGCATTTTCTATGTTTTTTGTCCCGCAATTTGGACAGAACATATGAAACCCTCCTCTTATAATCCTTTAGGTCATTATACCTCATTCCTAAGTGTGAAGGGCATCTAAAAAAGAATAATATGGAAAATAACTTTGTTGAGAATCAAAATAAGAGCATGACTCCAATCTCTTGGATGTCATGCTATTTTACGTTTTTATACAGATGTATTCTGCCCTTGCTTTAAGAAGGGACTTACATCTTCTCCTTTTACATTCAAGAAGATATTGATCACGAACAGAATGACACTCAATACGAGTATGTTAGGGAATATAATTAGAAGAAACATTAGCGAAGTATTGCCTACTAGAAAGAAAGATAACCCAATCATAAATAAGGGTAGTGAAATGTTATAAAGCCAAAAATGAAGTTTTGCTAACAGCGTTTCGGAAGCTTTTGGGAATAGAAGATATATGATTCCGAACATGCCCATGGATGCCCATCCTAACAGGTTAATATGAGCGTGTGCACCAGACAAACTGTGGTCTTTTATAATTTCCATCAATAACCCCATACTAACTCCGATTAGAAAATAAAGAGCTGCCAATTTTAGAAATAGAATCCCAACTTTCATAGTGTATCCCCCTCTTTATATTTTTTCTAGAACGTTTAAGTATATTGAGCAATATCAATGAATATGACGGTCTTAGCAGGTGTTTTTGTTATTAAGCATAAAAAAAGACCTGGCAGTCATCCCAAGTCCATCTTGTGAGAGTTGTTATTGAATCAGCCTGGAAATGTCCGGTGATTCTATCTAGCTGCAACTTTAATCGTAAACGAGGGAAACTGAGCTTTTTCAGCATACGATGCAGCTTCATCAAACGTGCTGAAGCAAACATCTAACGTGGTACGAACACCGTTGTCTCCAATTACCGTGATCACCCACACAACGATCATCTCCAATTTCATTATTACTTATTCTATGCTCCAAGTACTTTAATGTTTGGTGATTTTCGCTAAAATTATACGTGGACTGATAAAAAATTTACGCTCCGTATTCTTATAGCATTAACCCAGTGTTTTTCGATTGACCAGAGCAACATATGGTAAAATGTGAAAAGACTAGTGCGAAAAGATGAATACGCTCGCCTTAATACGGAATAGAAGGAACGGAGTACATGGATATAAAAGTAAACAACAAAATCATTAAAGAAATGTGCGGTACCCTTTCCTTCAAAAGAGGGGAAGCTTATTATCGTTCGGATAAAGTGAAATTTGATGAATACAATGAGAACTCTTGTGACGCTACAGTTTTTGGAACGGAAGAGTTTCACGTATCTATTGTGAAAGATAGAAATGGGGGTTTTCGGGGGGAATGTAGCTGTCCTTCATTAGCTAATTTTCAAAAGGATTGTCAGCATATTGCTGCTGTTCTATTAGCGATTTATGATCATGAACAAAAAGGAACGAATAGTCGATTGCAGCAAACGAATGGCGGAGATCTTACAAAAGGGTTCATGACGATTTTCAATGACAAACCGACTCAAGCGAGTGGCCATCATCGCTATTTCGAAAAACGAGCTGTACTGGATATTTCGTTTACATGTAAAGCATTATCTGTAGGAAACGGACAGTATATGCTTGGACTTGAAGTAGCACTTAAAAGCACCAATGTACTTCATATTCGAGACTTTCTTCTTGGTGTTAATGAAGGAGAACCGATTAGACTATCTTCTGAATTTACATATGATCCTGATCTTCATTGCTTTTCAACGAAGACAGATGCGATCATTCAGCATCTCATTCGTGTGGTACATGATGAAGAATCATTACTAGAATCGATGTCGCATACAACCGGTTATAAAGGCACGAATCAAACTCTAATTATTCCCCCATCCTCTTGGAAGAGGCTTGTTCCTTTGCTTATAGATTCATCTGCGAAGCTAGAGTATAATGAACGCCTTTTCGATCACTTACGAGTTGTGGAGGGGGCACCGCCTATCCAGTTTCTATTGGATGAGACGAGTCAGGATAACTTCCAATTAACGGTCAAAGGCTTTGAGGGTATGCTTGTTTTGAACTCATATCGTTCGGTTCTATGCGACGGTCAAGTCTTCCAATTGGATGGAGAAGACTGTGATCGATTATTCGAACTCAAGCAAATGCTTCCATTTCTTGATACGAATCACATACCGATTCCTAGTAAGGATATTACTTATTTTCTCCAAAAAATTGTTCCTGATCTGAAAAAGATTGGACATGTTGAACTATCGAGGGCGGTAAATCAGCGATTCTTCAAAACACCTCTTAAGGCAAGGTTGTATCTCGATCGCTTACGAAACCGTCTCCTTGCTGGACTTGAGTTTCATTATGAAGGAGTCGTGATTCAACCGCTTGAAAGCAGAGATGTTCCCACCGGTCCAATGATAATAAGAGATATTGCAAAAGAACAGGAGATCCTGGAGCTTTTGGATGAAAGTGGGTTCTCGAAGACGGATGGCGGATATTATATGCAGAATGAAGCACTTGAGTATGAATTTCTCTATCATGTTGTTCCAAAGCTTCAGAAATTGGTTCAACTGTATGCGACGACAGCTATTCGAAATCGCCTTGTGAGAAAAGAGACTCACCCCGCTATAAGGGTCAAACATAAGAAAAGAGAACGAACAAATTGGTTGGAATTCAAATTTGAAATGGACGGTATTTCTGACAATCAAATTCGTGACATTTTAGTGGCATTGGAAGAGAAAAGGAAATATTATCGTCTTCGAAACGGGTCTCTCCTGTCGCTCGAGACGACGGAAATGGAAGAAATTCACCGATTTTTAACTACTGTACCGATTCAAGATGAGAATTTTGAAGCAAAGTGGAATTTACCAGTTTCAAAAAGTCTCCATCTTCTTAGTTCCATTGATGATAGCGAGGTGTTCACGGCTGAGAAGTCGTTTCGACAGTTTCTTGATCATCTACTTCATCCAGGTAAGTTAGATTTTGAAGTGCCAGCGGAATTAGACCCTATCCTGCGTGATTATCAAAAACAAGGATACAAGTGGATGAAAACCCTCGCTAGTTATGGATTTGGTGGTGTACTAGCAGATGATATGGGGCTTGGTAAAACACTGCAAAGCATCACGTATATTGTTTCAGAACTTTCATCTATTCGAGAGCAGAAGAAACCAGTTCTCATCGTCTGCCCGTCATCTCTTACGTATAACTGGCTAAATGAAATGAAAAAGTTTGCTCCGAATTTGAAAGCGATTGTCATAGATGGAAATCAATCGAAACGAGAAAATCTAATACAGAATAGCGAAGCAATGGATGTGATGATTACGTCGTATCCACTGCTTCGTCGAGATAGTAAATGGTATGAGAATCAATCGTTCCACACAGTGTTTTTTGATGAAGCTCAAGCCTTCAAAAATCCTGCGACCCAAACAGCTCGTACTGTTAAAAAGATTCAAGCTGATCATCGGTTTGGACTTACAGGGACACCAGTTGAGAATGCCATTGAAGAACTCTGGTCCATTTTTCATGTTGTTTTCCCGCAGCTCTTCCAGGGCTTAAGAGAATACAGCCACCTTACAAGGAAAACGATTGCCAGAAGAGTTCGACCTTTCTTGCTTCGTCGAATGAAAGAGGATGTACTTGCTGAGCTTCCTAAAAAAATGGAGTCGCTTGAGTTAACCGAGCTTTTACCTGAACAAAAGAAGCTCTATGCAGCTTATTTAGCGAAGTTACGAACGGATACGTTAAAGCACCTCGACAGAAACACCATTCGAAAGAATCGTATTAAAATCCTAGCTGGAATAACACGATTAAGACAAATTTGTTGTCATCCTTCATTGTTTGTAGATGGTTATCAAGGAAGCTCAGCGAAATTCCAACAGCTGCTACACATTCTAGATGAATCAAGACGTACGGGTAGAAGAGTCTTGATCTTCTCCCAATTCACAAAAATGCTTAAGCTGATCGGAAAAGAGTTAGCAATGCAAGGTCAACCGTATTTCTACCTTGACGGTGAAACGGCCGCAGAGAAGCGAGTGGAAATCTGCAATCGATTCAATGAAGGTGAGAGAGAGTTGTTTCTCATTTCTTTAAAAGCTGGAGGGACTGGACTTAACTTAACAGGTGCAGATACGGTCATTCTGTATGATCTTTGGTGGAATCCGGCAGTTGAAGAGCAAGCAGCGGATCGCACGCATCGAATTGGACAGGAGAAGGTTGTGAACGTGATTAAGCTCGTTGCGCGTGGAACCATTGAGGAAAAAATGAATGAGCTCCAAGACAAAAAAAGAGAGCTGATTGCAGACATTATTGATTCAGAAGAACAAGCATCAACAACCCTAACAGAAGAGGATATCCGTGAGATATTGATGGAATGAATATAAAGATTTTAAGGGACTATTTTGGGTTGTAGTAGTGACTGGTTGGTTATGTAAAAGACCTGTCCGCAGTGAGGACAGGTACTTTTTTTCATATTTGATTTTCTGTTCCCCATAAATGCATCTGCTCGAGTATAGGCATCAAGGTTTTCCCTCTTTCGGTCATACTGTATTCTACCTTTGGTGGAATGGTGTCGTATTGGGTGCGATTAATGAAACCATCCTCTTCCATTTCTTTTAGCTGTTGAGTCATTACTTTGTGAGTTACGCCGGGAAGTAATTTGCGCAATTCACTATATCTAAGCGTTCCTTCAACTCCTAAATGCCATAAAATAACCGTCTTCCATTTACCTCCGATTTTCTTCAGCGTATATTCGATTGAACATTTCAGTTTACCGTTCTCATCTACAGGAGAATTCATATTGGTTCGACTCCTTACTTACCTTTTGGATAGTATCGCACAAAAAAGTGCGTTCTTACATGGTCTAATAATTCTAAGTATAATGAAGCTGTGTTAGAAGATAGTAATAATCAAGGAGGAGTTCAAAACTATGTTAACATATCCAAGAAGTTTTTCTCATATTGGACTGTCCGTTCCAAATTTAGAAGAAGCGGTTAAATTCTATACGGATGTATTTGGTTGGTATGTTTTGATGGAGCCATCTGAAGTTAAAAATGATGATACTCCGATTGGTCAAATGTGCCGTGACGTCTTTGGGAACGATTGGGATTCATTTAGAATTGCCCACATATCAACAGGAGATAAAATTGGGGTAGAATTGTTTGAGTTCCCTGAAAACGAAAAGCCAGAAAACAACTTTGAATACTGGAAAACTGGAATCTTCCACTTCTGTATCCAGGACCCTGATATTGAAGGCATCGTAGAGAAAATCAAGCAGCATGGCGGAAAGCAGCGTATGCCAATCCGTGAATACTATCCTGATGAAAAGCCATTTAAAATGGTTTATGTAGAGGATCCATTTGGTAACATTTTTGAGATCTATACGCATAGCTACGAGTTAACTTATTCTGAAGGTGCTTATTAAAAATATTAGGTTTTAAAAGTTTAATCAAACCAACCATATGATAAAACGCTTAGTTTTTAAACTAAGCGTTTTTTTTCGTTGAAATCAATATATTACGAATAAAATTCTTCAATCTTTGGAAAAAAGTTTTTTCTAGAATACTGTAAAACACCTGAGTTGTAGTACAGGTTTTTTAAAACAAAATAAATATGTATTAAAATTTCCTTTAAAAAGGATTGAAAACGCTTTAATAGGGTGTTAGTATGTTGTTAAACATAACAATTTGTAATACAAATAATATTCAGAAATTAATTTGTAGTACAAGGAGGACCGTATGAGTCAAGAAAATAGTGCAACTGAAAAAGTATATGAATACATCATGGAGAAAATTGTTTCAAATGAATGGAAATCAAAAACGAGGATTACATCCGAAATCCAGTTAGCTTCTGATCTTAATGTTAGCAGGATTTCAGTACGCCATGCATTGGAAAAACTAGTAGCTTTGGGAATTCTAGAAAAGAAACGTGGTTCAGGAACGGTAGTCAACGAAATCAAGCCCTCTATGTTACTGAAAAATTTAGTGCCAATTATTACGCTAAGTGAGAACGATGTGAAAGATATTCTCGAATTTAGAATTCAGTTTGAATATGGCAATATAAAGATGTTTATGAAGAATTGTGGTCAAGAAGAAATTAACAAGTTAAAAAATCACTATGAAGACATGAAACTTAATTATGACAATCCCGAAAAATACTATCTATATGATTTTTATTTTCATCAAGAGATTGCGATTGGAACGAAAAATCCAATTGTGATAAGTATCAATGAAATTCTACAGAGCATTTTAAAATACAACATGAAGCAACTTTATCATGATGTTGGTCCAGATATCGCACTTCATTATCACGAGCAAATACTAAAGGCTATTGAGAAAGGAGATACGGAAATGGCTTCCTTGCTCATGGTGAGACATTTGGAAGAAGCTCTAGAAAACCTTGTTGAGTGAGAAAAGTGAAATGAAAGTATTTACTACTTATTAAATAAAAAATAATACGTGGAGGGTTAAAATGAAAAATTATCTTAGCTCATTATTTTTATTACTGGTAGCATTTTCTTTAACTGCTTGTGGAAGCGAAGGGTCATCTTCATCAGCAGATGAAGTAAAAACAATCAAAGTTGGTCATGGAGCAAGCGAATCATATCACATGAATCGAGCTTGGTTGAAATTTGAGGAAGTCTTAGAAGAAGAAGGAGACTTTGAAGTTGAAATTTATCCATCATCTCAGTTTGGAAATGATGCTGAGATGATTGAAAACGTAAAGACAGGTGATTTAACGATTGCTACTCCACCTTCATCTTTCTTAACAGATGAGGCGCCTAGTATGGCTTTAATTGAACTACCATATGTGTTTCCTACTAGAGAAGCTGCATTGAGTACGCTTTCGGGTGAATGGGGACAGGCGCAATTAACTGAACTAGAAGATGATGGTTTGTATGGTATGGGATATCTTGAAAATGGATTAAGACATATTACAAATAGTAAGTTACCAATTAGAAAACCAGAAGATTTAAATGGACTAAAACTAAGAACTATGGAAGTTCCGGCACATGTATATTTGTGGAATGATCTTGGAGCAACAGCAGAAGGAGCACCTTTTGCAGAATTGTATAACAATCTCAGCACAGGACGTTTTGATGGTCAGGAAAATCCAGTTGCTCATATTTATTCTCAAAAATTCTACGAAGTTCAATCTTACTTAAGTTTGACTGGTCATGTATACACAACATATGTTCCAGTTATGAATATTGATTTTTGGAACAGTTTAGACGAAGAGGAACAGCAAAAAATTGATTCAGCGTATCAAGCTGCACAGGAGTACCAGTTGCAATTGATTGCGGATGAAGAAAGTGAACAGCTGAAAGAAATTAAAAATAATACCGAGTTTCCTACAGAGGTTATTGAATTGAATGATTCAGAGAAGCAAGCGTTTATAAAGGCTGCTCAACCTACACTTGATCATTATCGGGATGAATTGGGATCTGAGGAATTCGATAAATTTATTGAAAGCATAAAAAACAGTACAAAATAAAACACTTAAGCTATTTATATAGCAGGTAAATAAATTTATTTGTTATATAGAGAGAGGTGAAGAAAAGACGTGGCAACGCTTAACTGGCTTAATGAGAATATAGAACGGTTTTTGTCCATTGTTCTCTTCATGTTGTTTAGTTTTCTGATGATATTAAATGTTTTAATGTTGTACATTACTCAAAGTGCAATAGCCTGGGCTTCAGAAGCTGTTTTAACTATTTTTGTATTCTTCGTTTGGATTGGGATTAGTTACGCTTTTAAAGAAAGAAAACATATTAGAGTAACTGCACTTACAGAGTTCTTGCCAGTAAAGTGGCGAAAAATCTTAGAAGTAATCGTAAGCATTATGATTATTTTATTCTTTTGCCTATTGATTAAGGTTGGAATCGATTGGATGAGTGAACCTTCTGTACAAAACAAGACTTCTTTGCTGCTCAAATACCCAATGTGGCTATTCTATTTTTCTGCTCCATTAGGAGCTGCGCTATCTACAGTTAGAATTGTTCAAAATACATTCGAAGACATACGATCATTGAGAAGTGAGTAGTAGAGGAGGGGAAAGATGGAAGCGCTTTTATTATTTGGTTTATTGTTCTTTCTAATTGCGATTGGTGTACCTATAGCGATTTCGTTAGGTATGAGCTCCGTTATCGTTATTATGTTGTTCGATACAACGACGCTAATGTTTCAAGCACGATCTATTGTAACATCCATAAACTCTTATCCTTTACTTGCGGTACCTCTATTCATTTTAGCTGGAGATTTAATGTATTCTGGAGGGCTTTCGAAAAGAATAATAGCTTTTGTTGATTCATTGGTAGGTCATTTCAGGGGAGGGTTAGCTTATGTGAATGTCCTAGCTTCTACATTTTTTGCTGCTATTTCAGGGTCTTCACCTGCTACTGTTGCAGCTATAGGCTCGAACATGATTCCAGAAATGGAAAAACGAGAATATTCGAAGGAGTATAGCACATCTTTAACGGCTGCTTCAGGGATGATCGGCGTTATGATACCACCAAGTATTCCATTTATTATGTATGGAATATCAGCGGAGCAATCCGTTAGTGCGTTATTTATTGCTGGAGTGATACCTGGACTATTGTTTGCGGTTGGTTTCATGATGACAGCTTATATTCTATATATCAAATCAGGATTCGTTACCGTATCAGGAGCCCTATCGTTAACAACTACTGTTCACACGTTCAAAAAAGCTTTTTGGGCATTGTTGGCACCAGTGATTATCCTTGGCGGGATATATGGAGGAATATTTTCACCTACAGAAGCTGCTGCGGTAGCTGTATTCTATTCACTTATTGTTGGAATTTTTATTTATCGAGACTTGAAAATTAGAGATATTCCTAATGTGTTTGCAAAGTCCGCTTTAACGACTGGGACAGTTCTTTCGTTAGTCGTGTTTGCATCAACTTTTGGTCGTATTCTAGCGTTAGAACAAGTACCTACTAATCTAGCAAACTTCTTAACAAACATATCAGATAACCCGATCATAATCCTATTGTTAATTAACATATTCTTGTTATTTGTCGGTATGTTTATGGAAACAATTGCTTCCATTATTATCTTAACTCCTATTTTGTTACCAGTAGTTATGCAATTAGGTATAGATCCAGTTCTATTTGGTGTCATCTTAACGGTTAATTTGGCCATCGGATTTTGTACTCCTCCACTGGGGGTTAACCTATTTGTGGCCAGTGGTATTAGCGGTCTCTCGATTGAAAAATTATCGAGAGCGATACTACCATATTTTGTGATAATGATTGTTCTGTTATTACTTATTTCCTATGTACCTTCAATATCACTTTATTTGCCAGATCTATTGATAGGAAAGTAAAAAAAGAATTGGAGAGAAAAAGATGCCAAATTACAAAGTATATGTAAGCGATTATGACTATTCAGACCTTAGTATTGAAAAAGAAGTATTAGAACCAATTGGAGCTGAGGTAATTGGACTGCAATGCAAAACCGGTATTAATCTGGCTGAAATGGCTAAGGATGCGGATGCCATTATTCAACAATACGCCAAAATTTCTAGGGAGACGATTGAACAGTTGAATAAATGTAAAGTGATCGCTCGCTATGGAATAGGAGTAGATATTCTAGATGTGGAAGCTGCATATGAAAATGGAATGATTGTCACAAACGTATCAGATTATTGTATTGATGAAGTAGCAGATCATTCAATTTCAATGGCATTTACTTTAATACGGTCTATCCCTGCTTATAATAAGGCAACCCACGAGGGGAAATGGCATTGGAATGATTGGAACTCGCCAGTTCATCGAATGAGAGAAATGTCATTTGGTTTAATTGGATTTGGTCGGATTGCTCAAAACATTGCTAGAAAACTTTTGCCTTTTGGATTTGAAATACTCGTTTACGATCCATATGTTTCTGAAAGTTATATGGCTACGTTTGGGGTCCAAAAAGTAACGTTAGAGGAACTACTTAAACGTTCACATGTAGTAGATGTTATGTGCCCGTATACTCCTCAAACCCATCACTTAATTAATGAAGAAGCTTTGGAAATAATGAAAAATGACGCCATTCTAATTAATTGTGCACGAGGTAAAGTAGTAGATAACAAGGCTTTGTATAAAGCATTAAAAGAAGGAAAGATAGCTGCAGCTGGTTTAGATGATACAGAAGAAGAGCCAGCCAAGGTAGATGGATGGAGTCCGGAAATGAACCCGTTGTTTAAACTTGAAAATTGCATTATAACGCCACACTCTGCTTATATATCTCAGTCTTCATTAAATGAAGCAAGGCGAACGGCAGCAGAGAATGTTAAAGCAGTTTTACTCGGTCAGAGTCCACCCAACATCGTCATGCCTAAAAAAAAGGCGAATTTGCAAAATGCGTAAAGAGGATATAAAATCGCTTATTTCAGAAAAGAAAATGATTGCTATCTTGAGAAATGTTTCTGAAGACAAAATCATTCCTACAGTAGAGGCGCTTATTGAAGGGGGAGTTTCTCTTCTAGAAGTTACATTTGACCATAATCATTCCAACTATATAACAAATACATCGGATAAGATTAGGGGAATTAAGGAAGCGTTTGGTGAGGATGTTCAAGTAGGTGCGGGTACTGTACTGACACCTGAAGAAGTAGTAGAAGCCGTCAAAGCTGGTGCTGAATTTATCATCTCTCCGAATGTTGATGAAAAAGTTATTGAAAAAACGATTGAACTTGGAAAGATATCGATACCTGGAGCTTTAACACCGACAGAAGCTGTGATTGCAGATCGTCATGGTGCTGATTACATTAAGCTGTTTCCGGCTGGAGAATTAGGTCACGATTTTATAAAGGCTTTTATGGGTCCACTAAATCATCTCGCTTTTCTTGCGGTTGGTGGAATTTCACCAACTAACATTCAAAGGTATTTAAATACTGGTATAACTGGGGTGGGCGTTGGTGGAAGTTTAGTACTAGCACACGCAATTGAAAAAAATGATTATAGGAAAATTACAGAAGTAGCAAAATTATTCAATTCTAATATTTATCAATTTGGAGGGAACACATATGAAAAAAGTAATTAATACTAGACCAGCAATTGATGAGAAACGTATCGCACCTTTTCGTGAAATGGAAGATGTTTTATCTTTATCTTGTGTCGTTGGAGATGCAATGGAGCGAAGTAACGTAATGCGTCATGATATGAAACCAAAAGCAGCAAATAAAAAAATTATTGGGCCAGCTATTACAGTTAAATTAACAGCAGGCGATATAGTAGATTGCCTGGAGGTATTTGAACTTGCCCAGCCTGGAGATGTAATTGTTATTGATGCTTTTGGAGAAACTGAGACGTCGATCTGGGGAGGTTTGATGTCTGGACTGGCTAGGAATGCGGGTGTTGTTGGAGCAGTTATTGATGGAAGTTGTCGAGATACTGATGAATCTACTATGTTAGGATTTCCAATAACTGCGAAAGTATCAGGACCACGAGCAGCCCATACCGCATACTCAGGGCGCAAAGAACCAATTTCTATTAATGTTCCAGTTTCATGCGGAGGAATTATTGTGAATCCAGGAGATCTTATTGTTGCAGATGAGATTGGTGTCTCAGTTGTTCCTTATGAAGAGTTAGAAGAAGTTTATCCTATTGCTCGTGAACAAGCTGATAAAGAAATTGCTACACGTGAAGAGATATTGAATGGAGCAACTGTAGAAGAATTGTTAAATAAATTTGGACGTATTTAAGAACTATGTATACCATTACATTAGATTCTGGAACCACTAACACCAGAGCAACCTTATGGCAAAGTGGAAAGGTTATTAATACTAGAAAAAGAGAAATTGGTGTGAAGAATACTGCTGTTGATGGGAATAATAGTCGATTAAAAGCAGCCGTTAAAGAAGTAATACAGGAAGTCATGCAAGAAACAGGCGTACTGTTGGAAGAGATAGACTATATTTTGGCTTCAGGTATGATTACATCTAATTTAGGGATTGTTGAAGTTCCTCACTTAATTACTCCCGTCACGAGCGAAGATCTTACTCAAGGTATTATGAGAAAGAGAGTCTCTGAAATTATAGAAAAAGATATATGGTTTATTCCTGGTATTAAAAATAATGTGAAAGACATATCGATTGAAAATTGTGAAGAAATGGATGTTATGCGAGGAGAAGAAGTTGAAACGGTTGGTTTAATTAATCGAATAAACCTTCAAGGACCGGCGTTGATTATACTTCCAGGCTCGCATTCCAAATTCGTCTCTATTAATGAAGAAAATGAAATTACTGGTTGTTGTACTTCTCTAGCTGGTGAAATGATCTCAGTAATTACTCATAATACAATTATAGCAAATTCTGTACGAAAGTCTTTTGTAGAGCAATTTAATAAGAGGTTTGCTGTCAAAGGCTTTGAGCAATGTATGCGAACGGGACTGAATCGAACATTATTTACTATTAGAATATTAGACCAATCTACAGATTCTACCACGAATGAAATGGCAAATTTTTTATTGGGTGCAGTTCTCGCAACTGATCTAGTTGCTATTAAAAATAGTAGTACACTATCTGTCAATAGGAATACAAAAGTTGTTGTTGCGGGGAAAGAAATCCTGCGTGATGCTTTTACAACATTACTTTATCATGATGATTATTTCACTGAAATAGAGAAAGTGGAAAATGATGATTTAAAGGATCTTGCAGGATATGGCTCCATTTGTTTGGTGAACAGAGAAGACTTTAATATCAGGGATTAATATTTTCGTTTTGTTATTTGAATTGAGTGAATCTACTAGAGTGAAAATACCTAATTGAAAAGGATGTAGTATTTTGAAAATCATTGATATTAAAACCTATATTCTTAGTAATCAACTTCAACAACCTTTTGCCTATTCTCAAGGGTGGGTTACCCACCGTTCAACGACAGTAGTGGAAGTTGTGACAGATTTAGGATTAAGTGGATGGGGAGAGACGTTTTCGGTTGGATTGCAGACCCCTGAAATTGCAGCCTCTATTATTGAATCAACTTTCAAACCATTGCTGATGGGAGAGGATCCAACTAATACAGAGGTTCTATGGCATAAAATGTATCATCATACACGTGACTATGGAAGAAAGGGAGTAGTCATTGGAGCGATTAGTGCTATTGATATCGCACTATGGGACATCCATGGTAAGGTAACAAATCAGCCTATATATAAATTGTTAGGTGGTGCATTTCGAGAGAAGATACAAGCTTATGCAACTGGGTTTTTCCGAACCAAAGGACAAGGTGAAGCGAAGGAAATGGCAAATGAAGCAATGAAACATGCTTCAGACGGCTTTGATCTTATGAAAGTTAAGATTGGATTTGGCATACAAGATGATTTAGATGTAATCAATGGAGTGAGAAACGCAATTGGTGATAAAATTACTTTAATGATCGATGCAAATCATGCCTATAGTGCAGTTGATGCAGTGAGATTAGGTTTATCACTAGAAAAAATGGACCTAAGATGGTTTGAAGAACCTGTGGTTCCTGAGAGTATTCGAGCATATCAAGAAGTAAAGAGAAAACTGTCAATTCCTATAGCTGGTGGTGAAGCTGAATATACAGTTTTCGGATTTAAAAATTTATTAGAGAATAATGCAATTGATATAGCTCAACCTGATGTTTGTCTAGTTGGTGGGTTTACAGCTTGTAAACATATAATGGCTCTGGCGTATGCATATGGAGTAGAAGTGAATCCACATGTTTGGGGAACTGCTATTGGGCAATATGCGTCATTACATCTTCTTGCAGCCACTCCTGTTTCCAACCATTCTCTATTTGCTCAACAACCAGTTTTTGAATATGATACTTCTATGCATCCATTTCGCACTGAATTAGTTGAACAACCGATTGAGCATAAAAATGGTTGGGTAGATGTACCTCAAGGTTCAGGACTAGGAATAAAAATCAATAGAAGTTTTGTTGAGAATAAAGGAAAGCTTGTGACGATATAGAATGGCTGTAGGTGCTTATTAAGATACGAGAGTATTTCTATATCGTAATAAAGCCCCTTCTTGCTCCGTGAGAGCAGAAGGGGCTTTTTTGATTGATATTCTTGTTGAAAAGCAAGCAAGAAGAGCTGCTGCAACACCTCTTCTCAAGGGACGATCAACGATGAGACACGCGACAATTACGGACACACCAGCTCATTACAGTTACTTTATCATGAGCTGAGAATGTCCGTCTACTTACGAAGGGGGACGGTTTCGTATGTGGAAGAGTTTGGAATTTGTTTATTGGGTACCTAATGTTAGCAGTGGAATTGTTGTTTCGTAGCATCCACAGAAAACAGATTGGACCTTTGAAGCTAACAAGCGATACGCTAAGTATGCAAAAAAAGCGGGTTATGATCTCGAATTATTACAAACACGTTTTTTTGCAAGTTATGGGGATGAGAATCAGCTTCTTGCGTCTACTTTAGCCGCGGTAACATAAACATTTTAGATCAGTCAGTAGTACACCTGGACTATGTTAACGGCCTGATTATGCCATAGCGATTGATACTACACCAACAAGTGATACAAATGATGTACTAATGACTGGAGAAGGTGTAGCAACAGGGGCTCTGTCTATTCCGTCACGATACACTCATACGCCACATGAAGTCGTCGATTTAAACGATTTGAAGAATTCTAGCGATTTATTGCTTCAATTTATTTCGACACTAGATCAATTAAAAGGATACTTAATAGGGGGTGGAGGTTGTTCTAATGCTTTAGCGTAGCAGTAGGCAGTCTCCTTTTCTTTAATAAATCGAAAGGATAGGTAAATACCCAATCATTCCATCCCATCAGTAATATATATGATATAAGCAATTCACTTGGTAATGAAGAAGACTATGGTTTTCTTCATTTTTTCTTTTATCAGACAAATGATTGGATATTCTAAAGAGGGTGTGGAGATGGCATATTCAGGTTTAAAGCAACTTTTTGAAAAGTGGAATAGCATCATTAAAGCTTACCATTCAGATTTGGTTTCTATTACGAATAGGAATGAGGCAGTAGAACGGGAGGAAGAAATCACCAAGAAAAGCGTTTACCATGTACCTAGAGATTTTCCAACGATCGGAGAAGCAGTAGGTAAAGCAGCCGCTGGTGACACGATTTTACTAGCTAATGGTATGTATCATGAGAGTATTTCTATTCCTTCTACCAAATCATCTCTCCGTATTATTGCGAACGGTAAGAGTGTTATTTTGAATGGACAAGGAAAGCTAGATACAGGATTTACGTTAATGGCAAATAATATCGAGTTAAACGGAATTCAAATCAGAGACTATGTAGAATCGGGTATTGAAGTGACAGGGGTATATGGAGTGAAACTTATTCAGAATACCATTCATGTTACAAAGGGGCACGGAATTCAACTTGATCAGGGAACATTCTCTAATTTAATTTGGAAGAATAACGTCTCTCATGCTTATAAGGACGGAATACATCTTCAATCTAAAAACGTCTGGGTGGTTGGTAATGAATTTAGTCACAATGGACAAAATGGCATACGTATAGAGACATCTGGAAATCACATTGTTGAGAATAAAATTCATAGTAATCAAGAGAGCGGCGTATTAGAAGATGAAGGTTTTAATCTCGTATATAAGAATGAGATTGTTCAGAATGGCAATGAAGGTATTAACTTACCAACTAAGCTAGGAGGTTCAATGTCTTTAACTAACACGATTGAAAAGAACAATGGAAATGGCGTTTTCGTTAAAACCCCCGGAAACTTAGTAATAGATAACCAAATTTCAAGTAACTACTTATCGGGTGTTCTTGTAGAGAGTAAGCTTAATGTGGTCGAGCTAAATAAACTCATTCAAAACAAGAACGGTCTCGTGATGAAGAAAAAAGCGACTAGAAATCTCGTTTTACGTAACTTGTTTCATGGGAATAAAGACAATCATTTAGTGATTACGAATCCGAACAATACAATTCTTCAGAACGCGAAGGATCATTCTTCTCAAAATGCTCGTGTGATCGTAGTTCCAGATGATTTTCCAACCATTTCTGAAGCTGTGAATGCGGCATCTCCTGGAGATACGGTCCTAGTAAACAACGGACTTTACCAAGAAGAAGTTTCTATTCCACTTACTAAATCTGGAATTCGTCTCGTTGCAAATGGAGATAAAGTTATTCTTGATGGAAAAGGGAAGCTTAATACTGCTTTTGAGCTTTCTGCGAATATCTTACTTATACAAGGGTTTATTATTAGAAATTATGTTCAAACAGGGATCTTTGTAAAAGGCATTGGTATATCTATGGTTGAAAATAGAATAAGGAATATTACTGATGGCAATGGAATTGAGTTGTCATTAGCATTCTCAACCTTAATGTGGAGAAATAAAATCATCGATGCACGTGAAGATGGAATCAGAGTAAAAGCAATGAATAACTGGATTATTGACAATGATATTTTCTCGAGCGGAGGTAATGGAATTCAATTTGAAGGAAACACAACGGTTGGGAGTACCGTTACACGAAATCGTATCAAATCGAATGCGGTAAATGGCATCGAAGACCATGCTGGCTTTAACTTTATTTACAATAATGAGTTGAGTCAGAATGGTAATAATGGTATGTACGAGGTAGAGGGTATTGGTTCTGGTGCTGTTATTAACAATCGAGTTTCTTCAAACATAAGAGGAGTAACCTTAAATAGTGTAGGAAATCAAGTCGCTGGTAATCAAATACAATCCCATTCACAGGGTGGGATCTTTATTCATACTGAATACAACAATGTCCAGAATAACAAGATTTTAATTAACCAAGGTAACGGTATTTACTTAACAGATAAAGCAAGTAATAATCTACTACTCAGAAATAAGCTATTTCAGAACGCACCTTATGATATGAAAGCAGACAATAAGGAGAATAGTTTTATCCAAAATGATTGTTATAAAAGTGATCCTCCAGAAATTTGCAGGTGAGCAAATTGACAATGAAAGAAAGCATGAAGACACTATGTCTTCATGCTTTCTTTCATATAAAGTGATTTATTCAGTGATACCTACAGAATCAAGGCCACCTGTAGCGGCTTCAACTTCTGAACTTCCTTCACCATAAAGATCAACAGCAGACTGAATGATCGCTTGGCGCGCATCACTAAAGTCAGACGTTGGTGTTAAATAGTGTGTTAGCGCACGGTAATAGATATCCCCAAGCTTCTCACGTCCAATGTCCTGAGCTGTTAGATAAGCAGCATGATTAATGATAGACGAGTTAATATGAACGCCTCCGTTATCTAGATCACCAGGCAAATCATAGAATTCATCCATATGAGAAGGATACATCCCTTCACCATTACCATATGGAGCATATTTAGATCCAACAGGATATTTACTAGGATCACTTAAGCTTCTTAATGATGTTCTACCATCCGCAACAGCAGCAGGAGCCATAATATCTTCTCCAATTTCCCAGTCAGAATCGTCGATGAGAGCACCGAAAATATCCGAGAATGCTTCATTCAGTGCGCCGGATTGGAATTTATAAATCAGATTGGCTGAATTAGATGTTACTCCATGTGTCATTTCATGTGCGGCTACATCTAAGCTAGCTGATAGTGGAATGAAGAATTCTCCATCACCGTCGCCATAAACCATATATGTTCCGTTCCAGAAAGCGTTGTTGTAGTTATCGCCGTAATGTACGACCGATTGAATAGGCATCCCGTTATTATCAAGAGAATTACGACCATGCTCGTTTAAATAATAGTCATAGACCTGTTCTGAATTATAGTGAGCATCTACGGCAGGTCGGTCGAATTCGGACTTAAATGATGCACTCTTATTTGAGAACAATTCCAGCTTATTATTGGAATAGTCGTATGTTAAGATTCCATCCAAACCTTCATGACTATAGTCAGCTAACTGGAAAGTCGTTCCTTCATTCTCAGCTTTGCTTTTTGAGATATGAAGAAGGCGATGATCGCCTAATACACCTGTACCAGATCCGTTTTGTGTCTTGTATTGATCGACGTCCATAATAGCGTTGTGCTTATCGATGACTTTACCTGTCTCTGCGTCTACAAATACGAACCAGTTACCAGGCTCATTTCCTATAAAGTTTACATTTACTTTGTAGGCAAGGTGATTTTGTCCTTCGAAAGGATAAATAACAAGCTTAGAAGTTGGAAGCTGATCTAACTCGTTAGGTGCCTTTACGGAAGATTTTGCTGCTTCCATCGCTTTTTCTGATGTTACAGCTGGAGTGGTATCTAAATCGCTTTCCTCTAGTTGATTGTTGTATGCACCATTTACAACTGTGATTTCATCGTTTGCATTGTAATGAACAATGATTTCTGCACCTTCAACAGGTACATCATTTTTAGTTTGATTAAAGCGAACGTGGGTCATTCCAAGCTCATCTTTATCGGATTTTTCCACTTTAAGTTCAGCTTTCGGGTTCTTTATTTTGATCTTAGCTTTATTCTCTTCAAGATAGTTAAGTGCATCATTTGAAGTAGCAGATTGACGCTTGGCATGCTTTTCCTTAACAAAGAGTGGAACGTTAGCGTTCTCGTTCCATTTCTTCACAGCATGATTTTCAATTTGATGATCAGGCTGTACGGCTAGTACATTGTTGTATGGAAGTGATGCAGATAGTAGTGCAGTAGTTAAAACAAGTGGTGCAAAGACTTTTCTTCTCAACTAAACCCCTCCTAAATGTAATCTATTTACAATTATAGCGGGGATATAGTCGTAGTTCATGAGTATTTGTAATTATCTTAAAATATAAAATAATGGAAAAATAAGCCTATAGTACTGCGTTGATGGATCTAATAGACGTTATAGAAGGGAATTGATAGATTAGCTAGAAGAGAAGAAGTACTAAGCTTTATTATTCATCTAATAGAATGGAGATTTTATATGTCTGATCATAATCTTAAGAAATCAATCGAGGAATTCATGAAGAAATCTACATTTTCGGGAGCGGCGTTTGTAAAAAAAGAAGATAAACTTCTCATTGAAGCGGCATCTGGGTATGCCAATCGAGCAGAACAGATCGTTAATAGTGTGGACACCCGATTTGGAATCGCTTCAGGTTGCAAAATCTTTACCGCTATAGCAATCGCTCAATTAGTTGAGAGAAATGTTCTTTCCTATACGACTAAACTAAGTGATTGCTTGGATGTTTCTTTTCCAAACTTTCATGAAGCTATTACCGTCCATCACCTTTTAACACATACGTCAGGTATACCGGATTATTTCGATGAAGATGTGATGGATGATTTTGAAGATCTATGGAAAGAAACGCCGATGTACCTTTTAAAACGGCTTAAAGACTTCCTACCACTTTTTCAAGAGAACAAAATGCTTGATACCCCAGGAGAAACGTTTCATTACAATAATGCGGGCTACATATTATTAGGGTTAATCGTTGAGCAGCAGTCTGGAATGACATTTCAAAAATATGTAGAAAAGCATATATTTGAGCGTTGTGGAATGACTGATTCTGGTTACTTTTCATTAGATTGCCTTCCACGTCGTACAGCTATTGGCTATATAGATGAAGAGGATGGATCTTTTCGAACAAATACGTACTCTATCCCAATTATTGGGGGGGCAGACGGCGGTGCGTATGTGACTGCTCCTGAAATGGTTAGATTTTGGAATGGATTATTTTCGTATCATCTATTAAATAAAGAGAATACCAGGTTGTTCTTACACCCACACGTTAGTGTGAAAGAGGGTGTAGAGTACGGCTACGGGGTCTGGATCAACCGTAGGAATGATCGTATTGTGAAGTTCCATGTAATGGGATATGATCCTGGTGTTTGTTTCCACTCAGCTTATTACCCTCAGTCAAATGTTACGGTTGCGATTCCTTCTAATTGTAGTGAAGGGGCATTTGATGTGATGAAAGAAGTAGAATCACAATTGGAATTATTATCTGATAAGGTAAAGTAATGCAGGAGCATCTATTCAGAATCTTGAATAGGTGCTTTTATATTGCAAATCCATATCCTTCTACTGTTTCATGAAGCTTTCTATGCTAAACTTTGATAAGATGTATCACAATAAAATCTAATTGATAGTTTAGGTGGGATAACGAACAACATGAACATACTTTTAACAGGTGCGACAGGTTTTGTAGGGAAGCAACTGACGATCAGGTTACTAAATGAGGGACATACAGTCTATGCATTAGCCCGAAATGAGCGAAAAGCTGATACCTTAATCGAATCATTGCCAGCTGAACTACAAAATAAGTTATTCATTATAGAAGGTAATATTACGAATGATCGTGCTGGCGTTTCAGCTGAGAATATTGATCGATTAAAAGATACGGTTGATACGGTCTATCATATCGCCGCGTATCTCTCGTTTGATGATAGTGAAAAGGAAAAAACCTTTGATATAAATGTGAATGGTACACGAAATATATTAGAATTCTCTAAGGTCATCCAAGCGAAGAACTTCTACCATGTTAGTACAGCTTATACACTCGGCGATCAGCTGTATGCTAGTGAAAGTCTTCATTCTGTCGATAATGGTTTCGTTAATTATTATGAGCAAAGCAAATGTTATGCAGAACATCTTGTATTTGAATATGAGGATCATTTCAATGTCTCGATCTTCAGACCTTCTATTATAATAGGCGACTCCAAAACAGGAGAAGCTGAGACTACATTTGCTTTATATGGCGTTATTAGAAGCTTTGAAATCATGAAGAAGAGAATAGAACGCAAGAAGGAAATGCCTTCTGATCGAATCAAATTCCTATGTGCCCAAGATACAGCGCAAAACTTGGTCCCAGTTGATTATGTTGTAGATGTACTAGTAGCGGGTCTAGAGAATTCTAAGAATAAGGAAATTTATCATATTACGAATTCTCAACCACCTACGAATCTACTCGTATTTGAGACTTTGAAATCAGTGCTTGATTTCAATCAAGTGGAATTGGTGTCAACCAGTTATGATGGGGAATTAACAGAGCAAGAAATGAAATTCAATGAACCTATGAAAGTTTTCCATCAATACCTGGATAAAACCTTAACATTTGATGATACGAATACTAGAAAGCTATTATCTGAAAGCAATGTCCAAACACTCGATCTTAACAAAGATATGCTGAGAACGATCATTGCCGGTGGTAGATAACAGTGCCTGTCACCACCCGATATATGTTGGATTATGTCGAATGTCACATGAAATTACGATAAAAGCCACGGACCCTTGGTCCGTGGCTTTTATCTCTTTTGTCTCTTTTTACTTTGTTGTTGGAGAAAGTCGATTATAAATCACTAATACAATGACAAGCCCAAGCAGAAATATACCAATTAATACGCCAATCAATAATTGAAAGGAAGATGAGCTTGTTTGAGTATCCTCGTTTATCTTAGATTGGAAGCCGGTCGTCTCAGTGTTTGAGAATAGCTTCAGGTTTTCTGCTTTATCTTTAATCGTACTGTTTTCTGTACTCATCGAGAGAAACAATTGATTGATCGTAGGCTCAGGATTAAAAGATTTATCACCGTTAAATACAATGGTTTTCTGCTCTTCCGTAATCTCTCCCATTTCTTTGGTGTTCGAAGAGTCATGAATGAAGTCAGTATTTTTCTTGAACTTGTTCTTCTGGTATTCATTCGGTAAAAGCTCGTTAATGTCCGTGTTCGCTCCAACTGCTACAGGAACAAGATGGCCGCAGAGGAAAATCAGGGTGATGAGGCTGATAAGCTTACGCTTCATGAGCCTCATCCTCTTTATTTTGAGTCCATGATAATCGTTTGCTTAACGCATATTGAAGAATAATCAGGACGATCAACACGGCTGTTAGAATCATTGCGCCCTCTGTAAAGAGTGTTTGTGTACTGTTCTGGATCGACATATACACTCTAGACATTGGATCAGTAAAGCTAAAGTTTGGCGTTGATAGTGCTAGTAATGGAGTCACAAACAAGGCAACAAGCCCAACTGTAACAAACCATCCTATTAAATGATGCCCCATGAAGGCGACTCGTATTAAGCCGGAACAGCTTAGTAAGAGTAAAATAGTGAAAATTGTCCATTCTAGCGAGCGATCGTTTCCTAATGGATAAATTGATAAGCTGTATAAGCTTATAACAAGACCTACGATACTCGTAAGCATTAAGAAAAGAATGGTTTGTAACCACCATGGCCCGTGTTGGAAATAGTAGCTAGCATAACCAATTAACAAGCTGCTTAAGAGAATAACGAACAAGATCACAACCGGTGGAAGATTGGTGTCTTTCTTATCTGTGAACACGCTACCCGTCACGTCGATAGGAGTAGCAAGGAAATCGTAGACGTAATCATTCGATTGTCCATCTACGAATGCATTGCCCATCACATTGAAGACATCATCACGAATCATAAGTGTAGATGCTACGTTGTTATCCCACTTGTTGTTAAGCGTGTTCGCATCAGTTTGAACTTCTGCTACTCGAGATTGGAGTTCATCCGTATACGTTAGAATTTCTGACTGACTATTTTCTACGGAATCCATCCAATCATACAGGGAACTCATCTGACTTTTGATCTGATCGTGATTACTGATGATCTGTGTTCCACCTTGTGTTGTTTCATTAGGTGCCTGCTGTTCTGACTGCTGCATTTGAGTAAGAACATTACCTGCTTCTTCTTCAATGCCATTTAAGCTTTCTAGTAACTTCGCTTGCTGCGTGTCTAAGACGTTCTTATAGTCAGCTAGAAATACAGTGAAATCATCTTGTAAAGTAGTTAGGGCATCGCTCGTCTTTGGCACCTGTGTGCCAACAGCATCCCACTGACCTTTTTCTTCACTTGTAAGTTCTAACATGCTATTCACTTCTTCGCGTAGTTCGTTGTCTTGAAGAACAGTTTCTTTCACGTCATTTTTAGAAAGCATGCCATTCAGCGTAGCTTCGTAACGATCAAGATAAGCATAGTACTGCAGGACATCCGTTAAGTTAGTTCCTTTGATTGGACGCTGGAAATAGACGGATAGCTTATCTTTTCTTGCTTGAGATAAGGCAGGAGATGCTAGAATTGCATTTTCTTTCTCATTAATTCCTGATGAGATACGGTAGATTTTATCGGATACCATCACTAGTAAATCTTTCAGTTCAGTATTTGAGTCTTTTAGAACATCTACTTGTTCACTTAGTGTCTCTTTCTGAGTCGTGAGCTTATCATTTTCTTTTGTTAGCTCATCAACTTCTTTAGTGAGTTCACCAATTTGTACAAGAAGGCTTTTCTTTTCTTCTGTCAGCGTTTCAAGTAGCTTGTTCAGTTCTTCTAGTTCACCGTCAAGTGGATTGTCGCCATCTTCTTTTGCTAGAAGTTGCTTTTCTGTTTGTTGAATTCGATCTTTGAGGGTTACTAAATTAGTAGAAGCCTTCTCAAGATCTTCAACTTTTGGTTCTTCAAGTGCGATTAATGTTTCTTGTATTGCTAGAATCTCCTGTGCAATGGCTAATAACTCATTCCGTTCAACACTTAAATCCACTGGAGTAGAGCCTTCTTGCGTATTATCTTCTTCTATAACTGGTGGTTCCTCATCCTGTAGGCTTTCAAGAAGTTGATTCAATTCATTCAATGGATCCTCATCTTCGGATGGTTCTTCAGGATTAACAGGTTCTTCTGGATCAGAAGGGACCTCTGGAAGTTCAGGATCATCAGGGATAACGATATCGTCCCCATTTCCCAATCTGTTGCTTAGCGTTGCGATTTCACTTTCAAGATCGTTCAGAACCATTGAGTCTTTTAACTGTTGATAATAGTTAATAATCCGATCTTGTAGGGTGTAAAAATCGTCAACTTGGCGTTCGACCTGGTTATAACGTAGTTCCTTAAGTCCTGAAAACATCTCTTGTTGTTCAACTAACTGGTTTTCCATTTGAGACATATTTTGAAGTACGCTCTCAGATTCACCTTCAAATAACTCTTTATTGTTCATGAACATAGGCTGAGGCATTTCAGTAGCTTGTGAAATGGAATCTACTGAATCAGCTTGAACTTGCTCTAGGACTTCTTGTTGCTTCTGTTGATACTCGCGGTAGTCATTTGTAGAGGTTACAAAGGTAGCGAGTTTTTCTTGGAAACCTTCCATTGTGTCAGCTTGATCTGCTGCACGCTCCTCAGCATTTTCTGAAGAGGATTGAAGAGTAGCGAGCATGGAGACTTGCTGCTCCATTTGATCTGCAAGGTCTTTAGAACTTGGCGTGTAGAAAGAGAGCATCGTCTGCTGGAATGCTTTCTCTTTCTCTACGATTTGATCAAATTCTTCCTGAATATTGGCAAGGTCATTTGAAACATAGTTCCAATAGAGAGATGACATCTTCGTATTTACTCGGTTCGTCGCCTGCTCAATTTCAAGTAATACTTTCTCTTTGTTAATGGCATTTAGCTGGTTCTGAACAGTAAATTCAAGCTTTGTTTGTTCAGGTTGGTTTTCGTCATACGTTAATATTTTCTGAGAGAAAGTAGATGGAATGTAGACGATCGCATCATACTTCTGGTTCGTTAATCCATTTTCTCCTGCACTGCGTCCAACGACCTCCCAGTTGTAGGTAGAATCAGATTTAAGTATAGGAGGGACGTCATTTCCGAATTTGACTAATTCTTCGTCTTCTTCTGTTCCAGTATCTTCGTTAACGACTGCGATTGTTTTCGTGGCGTTTTCTTTCGTCTTCATTGGATTTTCACCAATTGAAGTGAAGTACACAAGAGGAAGAACAAGAATTATCGCTGTCACAAGAATTAATTTAAGAATGCTTTTCTTTTCATTCACGCATGTACCTTCCTTTCTGTCTGTACAAGTGGAACCTGAATTTTTTGTGCGCTATCGCTTTTTACATAGTAAGCAAATCCAGGTTTAATATCAGGTTCTTTTCGGTCAAATGGCAAACTTATTAGTGTTTGATCTGATTTCTTCATTAATAGAATAATTTGACGAATTTGTTTCAATTCAACCGTTAGTGGATCGTAACCTTTTGTTAGTTCGTTGCTATTTCCTGAAGCGACAATACTTAAGCCGAGATGGCTATAGTTTTTAATTAGAGCGGTCATCCGATCCTGATTGAGAGTTCCTACCGTTTGTGAAAATCGACCATATCCGTCAATGAAGAGGAAGATTTTCGAGAATTCAGGAGTGGGTTGTCCACTATTAATACTCTCATGATAAGTGATTTCTCTAGCCTTAAATTCGGTCGTCACTTGTTCAAGCCATTGTTCGATTTGTTCCTTCGTCTCTAGATAAGTCGTATTATCCTCTTCTTTTAAATGGAAAAGACCTCGATCAATCGAATCAAATACGGCAATATGATCGACTTCTTCTTGTAACGCTTGATGAGTAAGAAGACGCATAATATTTGTTTTACCTTTCTGAGCCTGTCCAAGCACTAGGCAGTGGGAAGTCTGCGCAAAGGATAGGTAGACGGGCTTAACATTTTCTTCATGCAATCCAATCGCGTAATCATTAACTGATTGCGATGCTTTCATATACGTATCGAATGTTTCTAATGTAAGATCTGTCGGTAGCATAGGAATAGGCACTGGTTTAGTAGCATCTCGGTATTTCTCTTGGAGCATTTGAACTTCTTCTTTCATGGAAGCAAGCTGCTCGTAGTCGTCTTCGCCTTCAGCAGGCAAAACAACTTGTCCAAAGTGTGTTTTCTCCTTCTTCATAATTGCCCTGCCAGGAATCGCTTCTGGAGCAAACGGTAGTCTTCCGAGTGCGGTGTATGCTTCAGAACTATCAAGTAAATAATGCACAATCTTTGTTTTGAGATTATTCATGAGTGCCTGACGAACTGAGTTCATCCGCGTAGCGCTTAGGATTAGGTAGATACCAAGTGATTGACCGTCTCTTGCGAATTGAGTAAAGATTGGATCGAGATCCATTAGTTCCTCTTTGACGAGATCATAGTTATCAATCGTAATGAATAGCAGAGGAAGAGGGTGCTCATTCATTCGATTGTACATTGTAATCGAACTCACTTCCTGGTGTTGAAAGAGTTGTTTCCTCTTCGTAAATTCCTCTTGAATATACTTCAGTAATTTATTTAGCTTCCGCTCTTCATCAATTAAGAAATAATCTGCCGTATGAGGTAAATTCTTTATCGATAATAAGCCACCGTTACCGAAATCGAGTACATAGAATTGTGCTTCTTCAGGTGTGTTCGTTGATGCGATACCCATTAATAAAGTTAGGAGCGTTTGCGTTTTTCCAAACCCTGACGACCCAAATACACCAACGTTTCCATCCTTTATTAGTTCATATTCATAAGGAGACTGTGCTTGCTTTTCGGGTTCATCGAGTAAGGCAAAAGTGATTTTCATATGATCTGAATCGAATTGATGACGATACAATCGTTTTTCTAAGGGTGGTAACCATGGACTTGGTAATCGATTCAAGCCAAGCTCTTGCTGAACATTAACAATTTTATCGACAATCACTTCAATTTCACTTTGTTTCTTTTTCTTGCTTTCTTTAGATGAAGATAGTTCTGATAGTGGAACAAGACCAAGATCAGTAACAAGAGCCACTTCATCCTCCATATCTGACGTATCTTCCATATAGGTTGCTCTGCTATAAGCAGATTGGAATAAATCGTACACCTCGTTATTTCCAACTTGTAAATAAGCGCGACCTGTAACTGTTAGCGAGGCAGCATCGCCATTCTTTAGAATCTCACGACTATCCTCTATGTTTTGTACCTTAAGAGCGACGCGGAAACGAGCGTTACTCCAGATCTGATTGTCGATGACGCCACCTGGTTTTTGTGTAGCCAGAATAAGGTGGACACCAAGACTTCGACCAATTCGAGCTGCACTGACTAGCTCTTTAATAAATTCTGGTTCCTCTGTTTTTAATTCAGCAAATTCATCTGAAATCAAAAAAAGGTGAGGCATTGGTTCGGCAGCTACGCCACTTTTAAATAGCTTTGTGTAGTCATTAATATGACTGACTTCGTACTGATCAAAAATCGTTTGTCGTTTCTTTAATTCACTTTTAATGGAGGCGAGTGCCCGCGCACTGAAATTTTCGCTACCTTCAATATTCGTTATCGTTCCTAAAAGGTGTGGAATTTGTTTAAACGGTTGCGCCATTCCTCCGCCTTTATAGTCAATTAACAGAAAAGCCACTTCATGTGGGTGGTAGTGGACAGCTAGTGAAAGGATATAGGTTTGTAGAAATTCACTCTTACCTGACCCCGTTGTACCTGCAAGTAAACCGTGTGGACCGTGAGCTTTCTCATGAAGGTTCAACTCTACAACATCCTGCCGTCCCTTAAGTCCAACTGGTGCTGCAAGTGACTTCGACGATTGATTCGTTACCCAGTTATGTGAGATTGGTAATTCATTAATATCCTCTATATTCAGCATTTGTAGAAACGATACTTTATCAGGAATGGAATTCGTCATACCTCTCTGATGATTAAGCGTGCGAAGCATTCGAGAGAATTGTTCATTTCCATTTTGCTTATGCTCATCAAGTTCGAATGAGATTTGTGTAGCTTTCTTGTCCTGTATCAGAATATCGCCTTCGTTCTTGTTAATAAAGCGAATCAGTGTATGGATATTATCTGATAAGCTCTCTTTTGCTTCTGCAACGAAGATCGTTGATAAACCAAGATGAGTATGTTCACTTTCTAAGTATTCTAGAATCACATGATCTGAGATCAAGTTATGATTTGATATAACAAAGACATAATGTGGGGCAAATCGTATCTTTTCTTTATCTTCTTCAAGATCACGTTCCCGGATCATTTCATAGAGTGAAGAGAGTAGCTGATCTCTCGTTTGTTCATTATAAATAAATCCTTTTGAAAACGAATTCGGCATTTGGAAGTGTGGTAGCCATTTCATCCATTCCCAATCTGCGTATTCATCTTCATGAAAAATATAAACAAACCTGACGTCATGATAGCTATGAAAGAAGGCCAATTGCCCAATGATTTGATGAAGTTCATTTTTCACTACCGCTTCTTTACCGATGAAGCCAACCGCTCCCTGGAATAGATTGGCAGTGATAGGTAGTGAATGGAGTTCATTATAGACTTGTTTCAGATTCTGAGATTCTTCTAAAAGTTCATCCATTTCTCGCGTTGACATATCTGCTGAATTGACCGATATATTATAGCTTGCTGGGACCGTCCCAGTACCTAAGCGAAATTGAAGAAAGTCAGGACTCTCAAAACTTCGCTCCCATAAGCGGTCAGAAACTTGTTCCGTTAAATATTTCATTCGTTCAAAAGAAGGGAAGTGGAACGTTAGTACTTTCCGCTGCTTTTGAGCTAATTCGTGTAGTTCTTGGCGTTTATCCTCGAGGTACCTTTTGTATATTCTTTTCTTCCGTGCTTTGGATTTCTTCTGATGACTTTTATCTTTAAAATATTGCACAGTAGATGTAACAAGAGTCGTTGTAAACATCACAACAGAAATAAGAATGAAAATACCTCTTGGAATAAGGATTGCAACTAACCCCATGACAATTAACATCATTAGCGGAGGGAGGATAATAATCCATAAACTCCGATTGTTTCTCTCTGATTCTTGCGTTGGAAATGATAAATCAATCTTATCCTCTGGTAGTTCATACATCATTCTTGGCGTTCGACGATAATTAGGGTATTTCTTCTTCATTTCAGATGTCGGAATGATCGCTTCTGGTAAAGATGTTTCAAATTCTACCGGACAGGTTATTTCTATCATATCGTCTGCCATTAGAGTAAACGTCAACATAGGAAGGAAAATGATATCGCCAATCATCAATTCCGTGCTTCTAGTTAGTAGTGATCCATTTACATAAACAGGTGAATGACCTGAAGGTTTAAGTGTCCAGTGTTTACTCTTGCGGATGATCGCTAATCCGGTGTTCTCTTCCAGAGCTTTGAGTACAACATGACTTTCAGTTAACGTTCTGCCAACCTTAATCTCCTCATGGTCACCAATATAATAGGATTGTTTCTGTGATTGAGATGTTACCATTACAACAATTTCTTCAGATCCAAGTTGGAAGGACGTACGTTCATTTGGCAACAATGCAACGATCTTTTCCTCTTGACCGGTTAGATAATAGCCGTCGTTAACAAATTCAATCGTTACATGTTCCATCTGTTCTGTGGGAATTGTTATGGCATCATTCGTACTTGATCCGATTCTAATAGGGTTTGAACTCTCGTCTAAATCAACTCGTTGATATGTATCTCGAAAGAAAGTCCACAGTTGATCCATTTCTCCACCTCCAATCTATTTGTCATCTTTCTTCTGGTCGTTTTCATCTTCTTTTTGATTTTCCTCTGTCGTATCCTCTTGTGGCTGTTCTTCTGCCTGCTGTTCGTTAAGTTCTCTTTCATATTCTTCGAACTCTTGCTCTAAATCGTTAATCATCTGCTGTTTCTTCTCACTATCAAGATCTGAATCTGCTTTAACTTGTTCCTTACGTTTCAGAATGCCATACATTAATAAGTCGCGATCTTCTAAATAACGTGCAACTTCGAGTGCTTGTTCCGCTTCACCCCTACCAATATAAATCCAATATTCATAGTATCTTGGATCAGATTGAAGTGAGATTGTGTTTCGCACACTTTCTTTTTGCTCATCGGTGAGTGACTCGTTAATGATGTAGGAGAGAGCAAGCTGATACTGCGTCACCTTTGGTATATCCTCAATGTCATAAGATTGTAGAGAATTGACAACTTCACTGTACTCATTTGTTAAGAAATTCTCCTGTGCCTGTACAATGCTCTCTTGCTTCGGTTGAAGAAGGAACAGCGAGTACAGAGAGTAAAGTAAAGTTGGGAGTAAGAAAATGGATATGCCAAGCAGCACATAACGGCTCGTTTTCCATTTATTTTTCTTAACCTTCACAAACTCTGAATCTTTCTTATGTAACTCTTCTATTCTGGAATGAATAATAGGCTGTAGCTCATCTAGTGTTTTGACTTGTAGAACCTGTTTAAGCTCCGGGGAGAGTGTGAGTGTTTCAGAATAATAGAGATATTGTTCGAATGATTGCTCAGGATTCATCATAGTCGCAACGGTAGCCCGTGTTTCTTCCAGAATACGTTCTGGCTCATCTTCGTAAGGAGGAAGGCTTTCCTTCACCCCAAAATGCATGAAATATGGGGTCATTCCCTGATCTATGACAATGTTATCAGGGCAAACAATTAAGTGAAGACGTGTGTAGCGGTGATCTTTTACTTTCTGCACAAGTTGATAGGCACTTGCAAGGCGATCGCTTTCATTCATCTTCTTCAGTTTAATTGGAAAAGGTGCTATCGAGGGTAAAAGCTCGTGCTGAATACTTACCTCATCTTCATTCATCTCAATCGTTTTATGAATTCCTGTATTGATCTGACTTAGAAAATGGATTTCTGATAAATCATCAAGTTTGATTTTCTCTTTCTGGAACAGAAAGGTAATCGCTTCTTTTTCTTTTAAGATATTCGCATCTATTTGTGTTTCAAGATAGGGTTTCACTTGATTGGACATGGTTGTGATCTCCTTCAGAGTATTTCAATTCGATCTCCGGTCATAATACCAGCTTCAATCAAACGCTCATTAGCAGCTACTATTTTGTGCTTATTCACAATCCGAATCCATTGATTTGGATTAGGAGGCGTATTGATTTCTTCGGTCTGGCAAACTATTTCAATAAGCTTCTTAACGGAGTGATAGTTTGAAAGTCTTAGGTCAATGAAATGATCTTTCTTATAACGGCCGAGATCGATGGTTACTTCAATATACATTTCGTTCACCTCATAAGGAAGGAGCGCTATGTTAAGCGCTCCTGATTAATTCTTTATCGCTTATCCGCGAATTTGGTTAGCAATTTGTGCGTCTGCATCTTCAAGAGAGTTAGCAGTACTTCTAAGCTGAGTAGAAATCTCTTCTAGTAAATGCTGCATTTGCTGGAATGAAGGTTTAAGAGCTTCATACTGCTCACTAAATGCAACACTAGACTGACCTTCCCACATGTCGCGCAACTCATTAATCATTCCGTCTAAGTTTCCGATTTGCTCGCCCACTCTACCGGATTCTGTTGAATAACGATTGGACATTGCTACTAGTTCTTCTGGTGTTACGCGAATTTGACCTGCCATTTGTAACCACTCCTCTTAATTTAATAATTTACAAATAAATAATCGTAAATCAGTAGTCTTTCCTATATATAATTAGCATATTTTGTAATAACTTGATAGGTATTGCGTATACAATGGCATAAAATGATGCAAATAGCCCATGACATAGTACCTTTTTAATTTCATATCATTAACATTAAAATGTAAATAATGGAGTGATTATATAAGAAATTCCATTTAATAAATCTGTAAGAATACCGTGCGATTTCTATTTTAAAACTACGACTTCTACCAAAATAAGCTATACTATTTACGAACAGGTTAGGTAGGAGGAGATCGAATGAACGTAAGTAGAGGTCAGAAAGTTCCGATCACTAAAGGGAGGAACGTATCAGAACTCGTTGTAACGCTAGAATGGCAAAATAATAATCAACCAATAGAAATAGACGCAGCTGCGTTTCTATTAAATGAAGAAAATAGATGCAACGGGGATGAAAGTTTCTTATTTTATGGACAGCCGGTCAGTGTTGATCAAAGTGTGAAGCAAGTTAAACAGGGGGATAACCTTAATGAAACACACCTTTCATTAAGAAAGATGTCGCCTGATACTCAGAAGGTAGCCTTTACGTTAACGATTCATGAAGGTGAAGAAAAGGGCCAGAATTTCGGACAAGTGTCTTCTTTATCCCTTCGCATTGCAGATAAAGCAACTGGAGAGAACCTTGTCACGTTTGCATTTGGTGAAGAGTTAACCAAGGAAACGGCAATTGTAGTAGGTGAAGTGTATTTACATAATGGAGATTGGAAGTTTAGTGCAGTTGGTAGTGGGTTCTTTGGAGGACTAGCGGCGCTATGTGAGAATTTCGGAATAGAAGTTGAGAGTAATGATACAAAGAAGGAACACCTTGAATCAATGGTAAGCGCACCAGTAGCGGCTACACAGGAAGCGGTTGTTCCATTAACGGTCACTCTGAAGAAAAAAGAAGCGATCTCTATTAGAAAGTCAGAGAAAGTCGTTGCTACGCTTGAATGGAAAAGTAAGAAAGACTTAGACCTGTACTGTTTCTATGTATTGAAAGATGGAACGGAAGGAAAAGTGTACTATCGGACACCTGGACATGCCAATAAACAACCATATATCACATTAGATGGAGATGCAAAGGGAGCAGGAAAGGAAACGGTTATTGTTCATAAACCTTCTGAACTCAAATACGTTTTGTTTTCAGCGTATAGCGCAGTTTCGAATGGAATAGGCAGCTTTAAATCTATGAAAGCAAAGGCAGTTGTAGATAATCAAATGGGACAAAACGTAACTTCACCACTTTTCGAAAAGAATAACTTTGCTTATTGGGTGGCTATCGCAAAAATTGATTTCACGGATGCACAAGATATGAGCGTTAGTCATGTTGAGAAGTATTCGAAAAGCGGAACAGAGCGATCACCACTTTTGTATCAAGATGGGTCGTTTGAGATGAATGTTGGTCCAATTGAGTTTAAATAGAAAACACCTCATCCAGTTGGATGAGGTGTTTTGCTATTGTTGCTCGATTATTTTTCTCTGAGTTAGGCTCATATTTTCGCTGAAGAGAGTTGGCAGCGTCATTCCGATGATGATGATCACAATACCCGCGACTTGCAGCACAGAAACTGTTTCACTTAATAAGATGACGGAAACCATGACAGCGATTGGAAGCTCAATTGCACTCAGAATGGAGGATTTGCCAAGTCCCACCTTTGGAATCGCGATGGAAAATAGATAAACAGGAATGATCATTCCAAATAACCCTAGAGCTATACCATAGATCCAAAGTCCTTCTGCGAGCAATGTGCCATTCCAGATGATTTCTGGAGATTGAAAAACTGCTGAGATCAGGAATGCGAAAAACGACACGATGACTAATCGGTTTGATGTATTCATTTTGGCATTTGCTTTCCCATTAAAATAAAGGAAGAGTGAATAACAAAGTGCCGCGCCAAGTCCCCATAACCAGCCTTGGAAAGGAATGTTTGATAAGTTGGCATCAAGGAGTCCCGCTGCAGGAATTGTTCCTCCGATTAAGATAACAAGAGAGAGCACTTCCATACGAGTTGGAAGCTTTCGTTTTGTAATACTGGAAATTACCATGCCAATCCATGTGAATTGAAAAAGCAGAACAACAGCTAGGGACGCTGGTAAGAAATTTAATGATTGCCCATAGAAAATGTTCGTTAAGCCTGTAAAAACCCCCGCGAAAATTAAGATTTTAATTCCAGCGAAGCTAAGCTTCTGTCGGTTAGTGATGAGAAAAATAAGCACTGCGATCACAAAACCAATAAAGAATTGACTTGTAACAGCTTCAGATGCTGTAAAGCCACTGCTCATAGCTAATTTAATAATGGTTGAAACGATACCGTAGCTGCTTGCCCCAATAATGACGAGCAACGGATATAAGTACATTTTCATTTAATGTTTGCCTCCAGTTAAACATTTGCTTCATCTTTATGTGATCGATGAAAGCGCTTTTGATTCAAAAAACACAAAAACAAATATATCGCATTACTGATGCTTATAGCAATGGTTAATTGAGGAAAAGTGCCTGTCACCACCCGATTTATGTGCTTTTTTGTCGAATTTGGTCTACGAAGCCTGTGAAAAGCGTCTAACTTCATTAGTGTTGCATTGCCTTAGTTTGCCACGATCTTTCAAGTACTTGAGAGGAAAACGGTCGTTTGGGTAACGCATTACCTTGTAGGTAAGTATGAAAAGAATAGATCATATTGTATTTATGGAGGAGGGTGAAATTATAATGGAAGGAAATCATGATGAACTGCTAATGTCGAGCTGTTATTGTTATAAATTAGATGCTCCTTTTCAATTAGGTTCTGTTAGCTAATATTGTTGATTTCTTGATTCTTGACTCATTCGAGTGAAACCGCAGTTTCACTCGAATGAGTCAAGAATCAATACTGTTCATTAACATAGGTTTTAATTAAAGAAAAAATGATAGGTTAAAAGACCTGGTAAAAAAGAATGTAATAGTTTGTATTAAAAGATTTGATTAAAATCCGTTCTTATTGAAGAACCAAAAACATGGGTTTTAACTCGATTATTGAAACAATTGTAATAAAGACATGAGGTAAATAGGTATATGGTACTATATTGTGCAAAGGTTATAAAAACCGTATTAATCTGTCACATTTATGTAACTGACTTGTTACTGGACTAAAATCGCTGTGTTATATTTCCCTGTTATCATGTGGAACATGGGTGATTGAGAAAGAAACAAAACAACACCAATATTAAAACTCTCAGGAGGAATGTATACATGGTAGCTCGTAAAAACATTGTAAGAAACGTGGTTACATCCACAGCACTAGCTGGAATGATGTTTGCTAGTCCGGTAGTTTCAGAGGCGGCTCTAGGAGATCAAACACTTTCTTATGGTGAAAAACACGGCGACGTTGTCGAGTTACAGGATGTACTGTCAGCCAAAGGGTATTTCAACTATGATGAATCTACAGGATACTTCGGACCAATTACTCAAGGTGCAGTGAAGCAATTCCAGAAAGATCACGGTCTTTCTGTTGACGGCATCGCAGGTCCAAATACATTTTCAGCAATTCAAAACGTTAATAATGGACAAGCTCAACGTACGCTAGTACAGGGTGACCGCGGTCATTCAGTATCAGCACTACAGGAGAAGCTTGGTGGATACTATAACTACTCAGTAGATGGAATATATGGCCCTATTACAGCACAAGCTGTACGTGCGTTCCAAGCTGACAATGGCCTATCAGTAGATGGTATTGCTGGTAAGAACACATGGTCAGTATTGAACGGTGGAGCTGCGCCTGCTAAAACTACTAATAAAGAAGCAGTGAAGACAACTACTTCAAATTCTAATTCCACATCTGCAAAGCAATCTAACTCAGAAAGCAAATCTTCAGAGCAGAGTGGTAAAGAAATTAGCGTAGAAGCTACAGCCTACACAGCATTTTGTACAGGTTGTTCAGGTGTAACAGCAACTGGTATTGATTTAAGAGCTAATCCAAATCAAAAAGTAATCGCTGTTGACCCTGACGTTATCCCACTTGGATCTAAAGTACATGTAGAAGGTTATGGTACAGCAATCGCTGGTGATACTGGTGGTGCTATCCAAGGAAACCGCATTGATCTATTCATGCCTGAACGTCAAGATGCGCTAGACTTTGGCCGTAAGACATTAACTGTAACAGTACTTGACTAATTAAAAAGTAAGTAGCCGACTGCCTGATTAATAATCAGGCAGTCTTTTTTTGCGTTTTTCTAGCAACTTTACTCGTAAACTACTGGAATGACCAAGTTTCCCGGGTGGTTTTTATGTTTTCTCTCGTGTGATATAGTTTCAAAGGTTTGAATTAATTGTGCACGAGAGGAGCCTTTTTTATGCGTAACACAATGATTCGATGGAGCTTCTTTTTCATAGGTCTAGCCGTGCTTGGTCTCGGAATTGCCATGACGATAAAAGGGAAAGCATTCGGGATTGGTCCCTGGGATGTATTCCATTATGGATTATATGAACAGTTTGGTTTAACGATTGGTACCTGGTCTATTATTACCGGTTTTATCCTACTGGGCGTCACATCCCTTTATACAAAAACCTATCCGAAGTTAGGCGCATTTTTGAATATGCTATTTCTCGGATTGTTTATCGATTTATTTCTATATATTCTACCTACTCCAGAATCGCTAGTAATACAGGGGATTGTTTTTGTTTTCGGTGTGATCGTAATTGGATATGGCATAGGACTATATGTTACATCTGGGCTAGGAGCTGGTCCACGAGACGGTATTATGCTACTCATTGTCGAAAAAACAGGGTGGCGAATTGATTGGGTAAGAAATGGAATTGAAGTAGTGGTGTTATTAGGAGGATGGGCACTTGGTGGGCCTGTTGGAATCGGAAGTATTGTGATTGCTTTTATGCTTGGTAACATTATTCGTTATTCCATTCCACAATGCAAAACGATGCTTTCAGCTGTGCTTTCCTATCAAAATCCAACCTCAGCAAAAGAATCTACCAATTAATATTGTTAAAGTCTACCAGAGATGGTGGGCTTTTTGTTTTGTTTTGAATATTCAATTAATTAGTAATGGAGATTACAGATCAGTTGATGGTTTTGTTTTATTATACAAGTATCAAATGAAAAAGGAGTGTTAAAGGTGGCTGAAACAATGACTGCTAAATCAGAAGCTCAGGTAAAACCAGCATTAACGAAGTCAGTTCAAGCATCCGTTATTGGTGGAATCGTTGCAGGTATTATTTTTGGAATTCTAATGCAGATGATGGGGCGCATCGGTATGATCGCTTCAATGATGGGAAGTGAAAGCCTAGTCGTTGGGTGGGGCATTCATATGGTAATTAGCGTTGTTTTTGCTATAGGTTTTGGTTTGATTGCAGTAAACACGAACAAAATTTATATGCTCGGTATTCTTCATGGTATTGCGATCTGGATTATCGGGCCACTTGTTGTCATGCCCATGATGATGGGGATGGGAACGATGCTTAGTCAAGCCTTTTCATCGGGTCAATTAATGAGTCTGCTTACACACCTAATGTTTTCATTGATTTTAGCGTTTGTCTATAAGAAAGTAGTTTAATACAAAACCCTCTCCATTGGTTGGAGAGGGTGTTAAACGTTCACTATGCTTTAATGATTTCTGCATTAACTTCATGTTCTTTAATATAAGCAAGAGGAAGAAGTGTGCTTTCAAAATCAAATGCTTTTAATTCTTGTTCGCTTGCAAGCCGATTTGGGTAATCAGGATTAGCGAGTGCGCTCGTACCGAGGCTAACAAAGTCAGTATCATTTTGATCGAGGAGCTTACTTGCCTTATCTGGATCACCAAGTTGTCCGTTGGCAATAACCGGTAAGCTGCTAAATGCTTTTGCAGCTGCTGTTAATGATTTTGATCCTTCACCAAAAGCAGGTTGAGTAGCATCTGGATCAGTCACGTGAATATAATCTAATCCTTGTTCAAGAGTAGTGAAAATGGTTTTAGCTGATTCTTCACCATTTGGCCATTTATAAGCAGGATCAGTTACTTTAATTTGAGAAAGGCGCATGCCTACAGTAAAGTCTTCTCCTACTTCATTTCGTACATCTTTAATAACTTCAACAAGTAGCTTCAAGCGATTTTCAAGTGAACCGCCGTACTCATCGTCGCGTTCATTCAAATAATCGGTTAAGAATTGATCAAGAAGGTAGCCGTTCGCACCGTGTATTTCCACACCATCAAAGCCTGCTTCTTTAGCAAGACGAGCTGCTTGAACAAAAGAGTGACGAACTTCTTCAATTTCATCGAGTGTAAGGGCTCTTGGAACATCAAATGTACCTGAACCGCCATAGAACCCAAGCTGTTCACCTTTTGGTGGAATTGCTGATGGTGCTACTGTCTCGTCAGTATAAGCGTTTCCTTGACTTTGACCACCTGCATGCATCAGTTGCGCAATGATCGCAGTATCATGTTCGTGAACAGCAGAAACAACGTTCTTCCAAGTTTCAACGTGATTATTGTTTGTAAGGCCAGGTTGATTTAAGTACCCCTGACTATATAACTCATCGGTATAGATGCCCTCTGTAATCACAGCACCAAAACCACCTTTTGCAAATCGCTCATAATAATCACGCATTGTTGTCGTTGCGCTACTATCATCTGTTGCAGTAATACGTGTCATAGGCGCAACAATAAAACGGTTGTTCATTGATATCTTTCCTAGTTGCTTAGAAGTATATAAATTCTCATGTGCCATTATTATCATCCTTTCACTAAGTCATTACGGTACTCATTATATGGGAAACCTATTGAATAAACGAAGGTTATGCTCACTACAATAGGTTCCACATTTTTACACTCTTCATACCCACAGAGCAAATCAGAGTTTTAAAAATGTGATTTTTTTAGCAAATGAAGCCGTTGATTTCCGCTCCAGGATGCTCGCTTTCCGCGGGGCGAGCGGTGAGCCTCCTCGGCGCACAAAAACATTGCGCCTGTGGGGTCTCACCTGTCCCGCTAGTCCCGCAGGAGTCGAGCATCCTTCCGCTCCAACCAACCTCAAAATTTGCTACTTATATAAAACTCTTTCAGGATTAACAAACGTTGAAAAAGAAGCCTAAAAAAAGATAACCCCATTAAATGGAGTTATCTTTAAAAGATTTATCGAATTTGACCTGTACCTGTCATGCAATACTTGATCGTTGTAAGAGCTGGTAAGCCCATTGGTCCTCTTGCATGAAGCTTCTGTGTAGAAATACCAATTTCTGCACCAAAGCCTAGAGCCGATCCGTCTGTGAAACGAGTAGACGCATTGTGATAAACAGCTGCAGCGTCTACAAGATTACGGAAAAGTGAAGCTGATTTAGCATCTTCAGTAATGATTGCTTCAGAGTGCTTTGTGCCATATGTTTCAATATGGTCAATTGCTTCCTGAGTGTTGTTTACTGTTTTAATCGCAATTTCAAGACCGAGATATTCATTGCTCCAGTCGTCTTCATCTGCTGGTACGGCTTCTTTAAATGTGTTCACGATGTGATCATCACCATGGACTTTAATGTTATTGTCAGCAAGTGATTTTTCTAAAAGATCTTTGTTCTCTTCTAGCCACTTAGTGTGAACAATAAGGGTTTCTACCGCATTACAAACAGCAGGTCTGTCTGTTTTTGCGTTAATAAGAATATCAATTGCTTTTTCTGGTTGAGCTGTTTCATCAAAATAGATGTGGCAGTTCCCGACTCCTGTTTCAAGAACGGGTACCGTTGCATTGTTAACAACCGTGTTGATAAGAGCTCCGCCACCGCGTGGGATGAGTACATCGATATGATCTTTCATAGTGAATAGCTGACTTGTTGCTTCGCGATCAGTTGTTGCGATTAACTGAACGGCCTCAGCTGGAATTTTTGTTTTTGGAAGTGCTTCGTGAATCACACGAACGATTCCTTTGTTGGAATTAAGTGCGTTTGAACCACCTTTCAGCACAATTGCGTTACCAGATTTCAAAGCTAACCCAGTTGCATCTACTGTTACGTTTGGTCGAGCTTCATAGATCATACCAATAACACCAAGAGGTACGCGTACTTGTTCAACCTGCATGCCATTATCAAGGTTCCAGTCGGAAATAACTTCTCCTACAGGATCTTCAAGCTCTGCAACTTCACGAAGACCATTTGCGAAATCTTTTACACGCTCTTCAGTCAAGCGAAGACGATCCATAAACGCTTCAGTGAATCCTTTCTCTGTACCGCGATCTAAATCTTTTTTGTTTTCGTTAAGAATAAACTCTGTTTCTTTTTCAAGTTCATCTGCAATAATGAGTAAAGCCTCATTTTTTTCTTCCGTTGTTAGTAGGGATAGAGATTTAGAAGCTACCTGTGCTTTCTTTGCTTGTTCCTTTACATTGACTGTACGATCTAGAGTAGTCATCAAACGCCTCCTATAGTTTTCTTTTATTTTATATCATTTTTAAGATTAGTAAATTGCATAACAAACGAACAGAGGGAGTAAATGTCCCCCTCTGACGTAATGCTATGATCCGAGTGGAATAGCTAATTGATCGTGGTAAACAAAGTCATTAATATGAACAGCTTCTTTAACTGAGGTATCAATGAGTTCCGAAATTTCATCTGTTGATAATCCTTTGATCATCTTCAGATGCTTGGAAGAATAGTTTGTTACGCCAATTCCAATTTCTTCTCCATCCATATCAGTGAGTTTAACAACTGCACCTGGTTTGAAGTGTCCGTGTACATAATGAACACCTTTTGGCTGTAGGCTTCGTTCATGTTCGGAAATTTCTGAGCTTGCTTTATCTGTTACAATAACTTCGCCTTCAGGACCAGAGTTAAATGCAATCCACTGTTTCTTGTTATCAAGTTCTGTTTGTCCTTCAGGTGTAAAGTACGTTCCTTTTGCTGTTTCGTGTACTGCATCATAAATAATGCCTTTTGTTGTTGCATTACCAAGGAAAGATGGCGTACCTGAAGCCATCGCTATTTTGACGGCATCAATTTTGGATCTCATGCCACCAGTACCCACTGAACTACCCGGTTCACCAGCTGATTCTTCGATTTCAGGTGTGATTTCTGTTACGTGTTCGAGAAGCTTAGCATCTGGATTATTCCTTGGATCATCATTATAAAGCCCATCTATATCAGATAGAATGATAAGTTGATCCGCACTTACAAGAGCTCCAACTTTTGCTGAAAGTGTGTCATTATCTCCAAATTTCAATCGTTCTACAGTTACAGTATCATTTTCATTAACGATAGGAACGATTCCTCGTTCTAACAATACATTGATGGTATTTCTTGCGTTGTTGTATCTTTTTCGATCAGAAAAGTCACTGCGCGTAATCAGAATTTGTGAAGCAGTGTAGCCGTGAGATATGAACCGTTCTGAATAAGCCTCCATTAACAGTCCTTGACCGATTGATGCCGCGGCCTGTTTTTCTGAAAGTGATGTTGGACGTTCAAGGCAACCAAGTCTACGGTAACCAGCGGCTACTGCACCTGATGATACAAGTAGAACTTCATGTCCTTCATCTTTAAGCATAACAATGTCATCAACTAGCTTTTCAAGTTTTCTTCGGCTAATGTCTCCAAGTCTGCTCGTTAAAGAGCTGCTTCCTATTTTAATTACGATTCGTTTCTTTTCGTCGTTTAGACTCATCATTTCACTCCTATAACTTGCCGTTAAATGTGTGATTTCGTTTAATCAACTGACTCTATGAGTATAACAAACGCTCATTGTCATACAATATGACTCGCTCAAATAGTCCGGATAAATGGAGAATAACTAAGAATATGGACGATATGAGTTCTAACCTCACTTTACATTGGCTTAGAAGATGAGAGGAGGGCTTACCACTATATATAACGATTGGAAAACGTTCCTTAATACCATTAATATCCAATTTATTCGTATCCTTGCATAGGTTGAAAGTTGATAAAGCGCAAAATGTAAGGGCTTTCATTATTGTGGTGAATAAAATTTGTTTTTTATACATTGCCACCACACTTGTATCAGACAAGGGTTATGAAGTTTGGTATACTGCTCATAAACACGATGCAAAGGGGCGGTGAGATGAACTTTTTTGATATTGTTTTCGTATTATTAACAGCTACATGGATAGGCGAGTTTATTATGAAACGGGGAAAAGAAAGCACGAGCGGATCGTCAATTGAGAAGCGTTCCTTCCTCCTCATCCTATCTATGATTATCACTTCAATCGCAGCTACGCTCCTATTGAATGAGCTAGAAGTTTTTCTGTTTAATAAAAGTCCGGTTACGAATGGAATTGGTTTGCTTCTATATGGTGGAGGTATTGCGCTAAGATACTGGGGAATAAAGGAACTCGGCCATTTCTTCTCTAGAAACGTCATTGTAGAGAGTAAAGTGGACCTTGTAAGTTCTGGACCATATCGCATATTAAGACATCCGCTATATACAGGACTGCTTTTAACTACAATTGGAATTCCGATCTATATTGGAGTGTGGGGTGGTGTCATACTAGTAGTCCTATTGATTACACCTGCGCTACTATTTCGCATACGCCTTGAAGAAAGGATGCTCTATGATTCAGTTGGGGAGCCTTATCGTAAGTGGGGGAAAGAACGTTATCGGCTTGTACCTTATATCTATTAAGATAGAATCCCTAAAGTGGTAATGATAGACATATCCGCTATTTAGGATTAGGTTGAATGAATTAGGGAACAAGAAGAGGACGACATATTAATGAAAGAGGATACTGTATGAATTTATCTAAAGCATCCATCAATTTACGTAACAGCTTCTGGTTTCTTCCAGTCGTTTATGGACTTATATCACTAGTAGTGGTTGCACTCAGTACATGGGTTGATCTCTTATACGTTTCGCAGCTTGAAGGGCAACTACCGAAACTATTCCTTTCAACTGAAAAGGTTGCACAGTCTCTATACGGGCCGCTTGTAACCGCGATCTTAACGATGACAACGATCTCGTTCTCCTCTATTATGGTGGTGCTCACAACCTATTCAAGTCAATTTTCCCCACGAGTTCTCCAGGATTTCATATCTGATCGCTTTACACAGCATGTTCTTGGTATCTTCGTTGCGGGGTTTGTTTTTGCACTAGTTAATTTACTTCTCCTTACTGGAAAAGACAGCCGCATTATTGTATCACCATTGTTAACTGTTATTCTTGCTATTACTTGTTTATTGTTTTTTGTTCTATTTATTCATCACTCAGCGGCATTTGTACAGGTTAATAATTTAATCGAGAAAATTGCTAGGAAATCATTATCCCTTGTAGAGAATAAAAGCGAATTGCATGAAGGAGAGCCGTTTGAAAAGTGGGATAGCTGGGAGATAAGCGAGTTAAAGGAAGATGAAGGCTTACCCATATACAGCAAAAAAATGGGCTATATTCAGTTCATTCCTTATAAGAAATTGATTCAAATCGCTACTCAAAGTGAAAGCGTCATTCGAATCGACGCCGATGTTGGTCGTTACGTAAATCCTGGAACAAGATTAGCAACTGTCTGGTCAGCTGATTTGTCTTCTTTCTCTGAAAGTAATGTTATCAATTCGATTGCTATTGGAACAGAACGTATTAATGAGCAGGATCTAGAATTCTCTATCCAGAAACTTGTGGAGATCGCTCTTAGAGCCATCTCACCATCGATTAATGACCCACACACTGCTATCAATTGCACCAACAGAATAGGTACTATTCTTTCGAAGATAGGGCACACGTATCAACCAAAAGAAGCCTTTTTCGATGATAAGAGGAATCTTCGCGTATTAACGGAGCCAAAACCATTCTTTCAATACCTTTACAAATCTTTTTATCAAATTAGACATTACGGTCAAGATGATGTAGCCATGCTTAATGGGATATTAGACGCATTAATCCTAACAGCAGATGGACAAAATGAGGCAATCAAGCGAGATGTACAGAAGTTTCATTCTTATGTCATCAATAGTATTGACCTTAACGGTTTTCCTGACCTGGATCGGGAGTTGTTACAACATACCTCCGATGAACTGAATAGAATATGTAAATTATAAAATAATAGGCTATGTTAGCTCATATTGTTGATTTCTCGATTTTTGGCTCATTCGAGTGAAACCTCAGTTTCACTCGCATTTCAGCTCTGCTTAAAGGTCGCCCTGTTATGACCAATCGTCTGAGCAAATGAATTTGCTCGAAACGATGGTCACAACAGGGCGTAAATGAGCCAAAAATCAACACTATTTATTAACATAGCCAAATAATAAAGACTTCTGTTGGTCGTAACAGAAGTCTTTACTTTTGTTTATATGCTTTTGCAATTGTGTCATTGGAAAGCTTGAACTCTTCTAATACACTACTTTCTTGATTTCGAATGACGAATTCTAGAGGAAGTCCTGAATTTGGTTCAACCCATAGACTAAAAGTTGTTTTATCAAAAGATCCTTCTGTTATTCTGCCTTGAGCAAGAATAGCTTTACGGTTTGTAAAATCGGCATTTGCATCACTTATTCTCCAGTTATCAAGATTAGTAAGGTAAGATTCAATAAATGACCTAGCTTGCTCTCGGTCACTTTCGCTATTGATTGTTTCAAGTGATTGAAAAATTGCAGTATACAACTCTTCTTTTGACGGAGTCGCTTGCATTTTTGTTTCTGTATTATTTGTCTCAGTATAAAGAAATCCGATTTCAGAAGCAGCGAAAAGACCAGTGCCGGTTAGCATGACTAGGAGAACAATGTATGTGAGATAAGCAGGGAATTTTTCTTGAATAAAGATTGTAAACCTTCTTGTCTTTGGTGGCGTATCAGGATGTTGAAGACGAGATCGAACACGTTTTTTGTGATGATCCTCAAAGGAAACGGCTTTTGTATCGATCATTCTAGCTCGAAGACTTTTTAGCTTCTCATCCATTGTCACACCTCCTTAATACATTTCTTTCAAAAGCATTCTTGCGCGTCTTAATCTTGTTTTGACAGAGTTTTCTTTAAGGGATAATAGGTCGCTCATTTCTTGGACTTTTAAGTCTTCGAAATAATGCAGAAAAATAACTTCTCGGTATTTCATTGGCAACTTTAGAATATTTCTTGTTAGCTCTTTATTTTCTTCTAAACCCACTAGTTGAGCGTCGGGTGAAGAGTCCTGGTGTTTAATTGTTGATAATAATGATTGAGCGAAAACAATATTGCGATGGGACCAGCTTTTTAGTACATCTTTGCACTTATTCGCAGTAATGGTGAGGACCCATGATTTGAGAGAAGCATTATTATTAAAGCTATCAAGTTTTGTGTAGCATATGATAAACACTTCCTGGGCGATATCTTCTGCTTTCCCTTTGTCTTTTAAATAACTATAGGCAAGCCATACAACACTTTCTCCATAGTCTTCCATAATTGTTTCAAGGACCGCATCCTTATCCGTGAGGTCAATGTCTAATAGATCTGTGAATTCTCTTCTCCCCAAGGCTGGCCCTCCTTTTTCAGCCCTTCCAAACAAATGACGATGCTCATGCTTGAAGGGTTTCATTTCGTCTATTTTCCATAATTTGTGGGTATTCGTACATTATAGAATAGAATGAGGAAAACTGGGTGGATTTTCCTGAAATTAAATAGAAAAAGAAGCTTATTCTCTTATAAGTGGTTATTTGTACCTAGGTAGGGAATTGGCAGGGGGAGAGGAGAACAACATGTGGGTGTGGAAAGGTATTTTAGAAGAACAATACATATAAATAAAGGATGAACAAGATGACGAAATCAACACTAGCTCCAACCGCACCTAACGAACGAATACATTCCATTGATGCCATGCGAGGTCTCGCTCTGCTAGGGATCTTCTTTGTTAATATGGTTGATTTTCATTCACCATGGATGTATGTTGATCAAATTAGTTATTGGGGGGATGACTGGAATCAATTTCTAATGAATGCAATCGATCTTTTTGCTCAGGCTAGCTTTTATCCCCTTTTCTCGTTTCTATTTGGTTATGGATTTCTTATTTTGAGGAATCGGCTCACTGATCGAGGTGAGGCGTTTCGGTCGGTTATAGTTAGAAGGTTGCTGTTTCTATTAGCCCTTGGTATCATTCATTTCACTCTCATATGGCATGGAGACATTCTATTTACTTATAGCTTATGTGGGTTTTTGCTCCTTTTCTTTATTCATCTGGAAGGGAAGACATTAATCAAAATCGGTCTTAGCCTTTGGCTATTCTATGTTACGATCTTCTTTCTTCTGATGCTTCCGTTCGCTAACGCAGATTTAACAACTCATAATCCTTCTGCAATAGAACAGTCTATCCTAGTATACGGCTCTGGTAGTTATACTGAAATCATGATTCAACGTCTTAGTGATTGGTACTATGTTAATGGTGGATTGAACGGTGCTTTTCTACTATTCACGATTTTCCCATATTTCTTATTTGGTGCAGGGTTTGCGAAAAAAGGCTGGTTTAATGGGGATGTCAGTCACTTACCATTAATAAAAAAAATGTTGTTCATTGGTGCACTTGGATTCGTGATTAAAGTTAGTCCATTCGTATTCGATTCCTATGCATTCTCACATCTTCAAGATAGTCTAGGTGGACCGCTTGTATCTTTATTCTATCTTTCATCCTTATCGCTACTCTATTACTCAGGTAGAAGATTAAAGGTATTCGAATGGATTGGTAAAATGGCTCTCACTAATTATCTGCTGCAGTCCATTCTTGGCACGTTCCTTTTCTATCATTATGGTCTTGGGTTGTATGGCAGTGTTGAAATCAGTACAGGTGTTGTTTTATTAATAGGGTTCTTTGTTTTACAAGTGCTAGGGAGCAGAAGTTGGTTAAAGGCGTATCAATACGGACCAGTTGAATGGGTCTGGAGGATGGTAACGTATCAAAAGAGGTTTTCTATTAAACGAAATAGGAAAGAAGGTAATTCTCATGAAAATCATTGAAAAAGCGATTGAAACAGCTGGTATCGCGCACGATGGACAATATCGAAAAAAATCGACGCTCCCCTATCTGTCTCATCCTGTAACAGTTGGTTTCTATTTGCTAGAGTCAGGATCATCAGAAGAAGTTGTTGCAGCTGGCATTCTTCATGATGTTCTTGAGGATACGTCGCTATCATTTGATAATGTAAAAGCAGAGTTCGGAGAAGTTATTGCAAATCTTGTATTCGAGTGTTCTGAGCCAGATAAAAGTCTTGAGTGGGAGGAGAGAAAGCTCCATACCATTAATAAACTAAAAACAGCGTCTTTTTCAGTGAAACAAATTACATGTGCAGATAAATTACATAATTTAAGAACTATTCAACGTGATCTTAGGAATGAAGGACCCTTAGTCTGGGAGCGGTTTAATCGAGGGAGAGACCAACAGCAGTGGTATTACAACACGATTTACACAAGTCTCATGACGGATCTTTCATCAGAACAATCTTCTTTTCCTTTATTTGAAAAGCTGCAGAAAACGATTGCTGCAGTGTTTCATTAATAAGAAATCAAAATCATATCGAATTTCAATGATTATCTTTCTTATGGAAGGGTATTGGTAATTATACTTAGACAGTAGGAGGATTTATCATGGAACTCATATTATATGTAGCTGTAGCAGTCATTGCACTTGTATTTGCAGTCTTAAGCGTTTTTCTAATTAAAGTGCTTAAATCGACTGAAAAGACGCTTTCAAACACAGCGAAAACAATTGACTCTCTTCAAGGACAAATTGATGGATTAACAAAGGAAACAACAATGATTCTTCACAAAACAAACGTCCTTGCTGACGATGTTCAAACAAAGGTTGGACAATTCTCACCTGTCTTTCAATCTGTGAAAGAAACAGGAGATTCACTGCACCATTTGACCAACTCATTATCTAAACTTGGACAATCTGTAGAAAAAGGTGTGGATGCAAAGCAGGGAAAGGCTGCCGAGGCGGCGAATTGGGGTAGTACTGCTTTAGCAATGTGGGAGAAGTATCGCTTGAAGAAAATGAACGTACAAACGGCCAAGGAGGAAGGATAACAATGAAGAAATCAAACTCATCTGATCATGAAGTGAAGGTTGAACACGAGCCAGCTCCAGAAGGGTATTCATCTCCAACAAGAGAGGTTATTAAGATTAATAAGTCCGCTCCACAAAAGCCTAAAAAACAAATTAAGGCACCAACCATTGCTGCGATCGCTGGTAGTGTTGTAGGGGCAGCAGCCGGTGTGCTACTTGCACCAAAAGCTGGGAAAGACCTACGACATGACATTAGCGATGGCGTCACAAAGGCGAAAGACAAAAGTGTTGAAGTATCAGGAAATGTGAAAGATAAGTCGACTGCTTTTGCACAATCAGTAAAGACAAAGTCTAATGATTTAGTAAGTAAAGTAAAAAACAGAAAAGGCGATACAAGTTCGCCTGAAGAAGAAGCAGCGGCAGCAACTGCTAGTGGTTATTCTATTAAACGGGCTGCTGAACTCGATGAGACTGAAGTTCCAACTTCAACAATTGTTGAACATGATGTCGAGAAAATCATCGTTGAAACAGAAGGTGCAGAGACGATGGAAGATGTGATTCAGGCTGATGTTGAGCGTACGTTAGAAAGAGATCCAGATCATCCTGAAACATTGAATGAAGCAGCTGAACTTGAACTAAAACGCACAAAGCGTAAACGATAAACGTTAGAAAGCCAACCGCATGAGCGGTTGGCTTTTTTGTGGTGATTTTGTCTGCACGTCTAGGAATGGTGAATCGAGTTTACTTTAGTCGCTTCTTTCACAACACTTCTTGCTTTTAGTGCCTCTTGTTGTTCCTGCTTAGCTTTGTTCTCGATTTGCTTAATGTCCTGCTTGGTTGGACCAATCATGATAACATAAACCCTCCTAATTTGTTCTACTAGACAGTTCCCCTCTCGTATAAGTTAAAACACAAAATCGCTTAAAAGTTAGAAAATGGTAATAAAGTCTTTCTATTCTAAATAAAACGCTTTCATTTCTTTATAATGAACACGTGAAAGGACGAAAATGTGCGGATTTTGTAATCTCATGACTAGTTTCCACGAAGTTATTTCCACAGCCCGTTTTTTGATGCACAATGATCATAAGAAGTCGAATGATCTGAGACTATATCGCAAAAAAGGTGGGGCATAAAGATGAAAAAGGTATTAATAGTGGACGACCAGTATGGAATTCGCGTTTTGTTGAGCGAGGTTTTCAAAAAGGAAGGGTACCAGACACTTCAAGCTGCAAATGGAATGACGGCAATAGAGCTTGTAAGACAAGAAAGCCCTGATTTAGTACTCCTTGATTTAAAAATGCCCGGTATGGATGGATTAGAAGTATTTAAAGCCTTAAAGAAATTCGATGAAAAAGTCCAGGTTATTTTCATGACTGCGTACGGCGAACTAAAACTTGTGCAAGAATTCATGAATTTAGGTGCGATCACTCATTTTGCAAAACCGTTTGATATTGAAGAAGTATGTAGAACGGTTAAACGTGTTATTCCTCTCGATGCGAAAGATTTGGTGCGCTCAAAATAACTTTCACAACGCTTCAGATTACAATAGGTAGAAAAAAAGCTGTTACTAGTCAGTCGACTAGTAACAGCTTTTTGTTTTGGATAGTGTATTATTTGTTTTTCCCGCGCTTGTTATTTGGTTTGTTAGCTGATTTTGGTGCAACGTTTCTTTTTAGGTCAAGCTCAAGTTTTTGGGTGATTTTCTCCAAGTACTTTTCTTCTCCAGGAAGAAGGAGTGTCACAACTGAACCTTCTTTGCCCATTCGACCTGTTCGACCAGAACGATGGAGATAAGTTCTAGCATCTTCTGACAGATCATAATGAAAAACGTGGGTGATATTATCAATATCTAGACCTCTAGCAGCAAGATCTGTTGTAAGCAGAAGCTGGACTTGGTCATTACGAAAACGATTCAGCACGTTTTTACGTTCTGTTTTATTCGTCGAACTATCTAACACATCGAACGATATTTTCTTAGTGGCAAGTATATCTTTAAGTCGTGAAAGGTAGTTACTATTGTTTACGAATGCTAGTGCTTTCACGCCATCTTTGCGGGCGAGCTTTCTTAGAAGTTCAGGCTTTTCTCGTCGATTTGTAACGTAATAACTGTGATCAATTGCTTTCTTTTCATCGTCTGTAGCAGCTATGCTTAGAACTGACGGGTCGTCAGAAAGTTTCTTTGCCTGAACAAGAACTTTATCGCTAATCGTAGCAGAAAAGAAAAGGAGCTGACAGTCGCGAAGCGCAGACTGACAAATGTAGGAAACATCTTCTATTGTAGAAGGATGAAGAACCTGATCGGCTTCATCTGCAACGATGGTTTTCACTTCGTTCATTTTAAGCTTCTTCATATCAATTAATTCAGCGATACGATTTGGCGTGCCTACAATTAGTTGAGGGTGCTTTTTAAGCTTTTCTAGCTGACGTTTCACAGCAGCACCACCAATAAGTGAGGCAGCTGTCATTCCGCTTCCTTTTAAGAAGCCTTGTGAGACTTCAAAGACTTGCATAGCAAGCTCTCGTGTTGGGGCAAGTATGATAGCTTGAGTTTTGTTTTTCTCAGGATCCATTTTTTGAAGAATTGGTAGAAGGTAAGCAAGTGTTTTACCAGTTCCAGTTGGCGCTTCAACAAGAAGGTCTTCTCCATCCATAATTCTAGGAATGGCTTTCTCCTGAACTTGTGACAGATCAGTAAATCCTGCAGCTTGCCAATTCTCTGAAAGAAATGGGTGGTGATCGAACATTTTCATATGTTTGCTCCTTTTTAATCATGTGCATTTTATTTTAACATAGATGCGGTTTAGTCATTAGTTCGGATGATAGATAATGAAACGAGTTGATGTTTCGCTCAAAAGAGAAAGGGAATAAACGAAACAAGGAGGTTGGTATCGTGAACGGCTATTTACTTAGAAAAATGTCAGTATATACATTACTAGCAGGGATTGTTGCTGCTCTTTATATCGGAATCACTCTTGGCAATAACTTACCAGATTATGCAACGATTGAAGAGCCTTATCCACTAAGGTGGATCCTTGCTATGGGTGCATTCGGAATTTCGGCCATTATATCATCTATTCTTTATACCGGAAGTGTTCTTGCTACTATCATGACTCAGAATAAATAAGAACATTCCTTTTAAATTGACAAAGAGCGCATCGCTTGGATGCGCTCTTTCTTCGTTTTATATATAACGATCGTTAGTTATTAACAGTAACTCCTTCATTGCCGCGGTAAACATACCATAGAGATCTGTTGATCTCTCAAACAACGAAAGCCCTACCTCTCTTCCATCCTTACGGCTCCGAAGCCGCGCCAGTGTGAGTGAGGAGGATCAACAGCAATTGTAGTATGGCCATTAACTTGATACAAGCCAATTAGAATCATGCTGTTCATACCTTTCCAGTTATGAATTTTAGTTCTCCTTATTCTAAAGGAGCTAGTTGTTAATATCGGGTTTATTGATACCCCAACTACACATTATACACGGTTCAGTTATATTGTCAACATTGTTGTTATTTTTTTCCTGAAAAGTATCCGATCAACCCTAGTACGATACCGAGAGCGGCACCTCCACCAACTTCGACAGGCTGGTGACCAAGCAATTCGTTAAGCTCAACGTCTCTTCTTGCATGAAAGAGATCAGGATAGTGACCTGATAATAACTCTATGTCTTCGTCTAAATCATTCACAAGTCTCGCGATTTCCCCAGTATGTCTTCTGATTCCCTGAGCGTCATACATGACAATTACACCAAATACGACAGCTAGTGCCGTCTCAACTGAATGTTTGCCTGTTTCTAACGCTGTATATGTTGCAAGTGCCGAGACACCAGCAGAGTGGGAACTAGGCATTCCACCCGTCTGGAAGAATGGTTTCCAGTCCCATTTCCCTTTTGTAACCTTATACGTCGCAATCTTTAGGCCCTGTGCTAGCAAGATTGCAGAGATCGCTGTCCCAATTCCTCGATTCATCACATTCACCTCATCGTTATTCTTACAATAAGAGCTCATTATTATGAATGAGAAGAAAATATTTCGGATCAATAAGCAAGTGAGTTTTGGATAGTAATAATGGTTTCGCCCGTTTTCGTACGATCACATTCATTATGTAATAGCACAAGCTGTTTTTTTACATATGATGGTAATAAAGAGCGGAGGAGGATAAATTCAGGAGGTAATAGGATATGGCCAATTATGGAATAACGAGAGATTATATAGGAAAAGGAAAATCAAGACCAAAAGAAAAAAATGACGGGATCACATTTATTGTAGCGCATGACACTGGTAACCCGGGATCGAGTGCATATGTAAACCGTGCGTACTTTGCAAAGAATGTTGTCTCTGCTTCAGCGCATACCTTCATCGATGATTCAGTCATCCTTGAAATCATCCCACTTACCGAAAAAGCTTGGCATGTCAGGTATGTCTCGACAATGGACAACATTCTATTTGATGGTGATGCGAATGATAAGGCAATTGGTGTTGAATTATGCTGGGGAGGTAGTATTTCATTTTCAGAAGCGTATAAACGCTACGTTTGGTATCATGCTTATTTGTGTGACAAATTCAATCTTGACCCACAATCAGATATTGTAGCTCATTCAACTCTTGATCCAACGAGAAGAACAGATCCTCAAAATGCGTTAAATCGCTATGGTATAACGTGGGGAGCCTTTATTGAAGACGTGGTAGAAGAATGGAAGACGTTTCGAACAACGAGTTCAGATGAAAAAGTGAGATCTACGAACAGCACACTACTTGTAACTTATGGTGATCGAGGTGCTGCAGTAGAAAAGATTCAAGAGCTTCTTATCCGTGCAGGAATGGATCTTCGTGAATACGGAGCCGACGGAGTGTTCGGTAAAGAAACACTTGAAGCAGTTCAGAAATTCCAGAGGTTGTCGGGACTAATTGAGGATGGAATCGTTGGACCTAAAACCATTGCAGCTCTAAAACGCGTTCGTAAAGGACAATTCAATTCTTCAACGCCCGTTCGTCCTTATCCGGGTAGTTACGTGATGATTGGAGATAGAGGAAAAGATGTAGAGGCGATCCAACGAGCTGTTAATGTTAAACCAGACGGGATTTTTGGTCCCAACACGGAGAGTGCAGTTAAAAGGTATCAAGCAAGGAAGGGACTTTCCGTAGATGGAATCGTTGGGCCTGCAACGTGGAATATGCTCTTCTAGCAAGCACATCGAAAACAGATTGAAAATAGTGCAAACTCTCTACTTCCGTTACGCTTGAAGTAGCAAAGTCGAGAGGATGGTCTAGATGAGCAAAGTTGTTATTGTAACAGGTGCAACGTCAGGAATAGGAGAGGCAGCAGCCCTTAATTTTGCAGAAAAAGGAGCACAGGTTGTTGGGATTGGACGTTCTAAAGAGCGTGGCGAAGCGCTAGAACATAAAGGGGAATCACTCGCGGGATCTATTGATTTCTATCAAGTAGATGTAGGAAAAGAGTCCGAAGTAAAGAAGTTCTTTGAAGAATTTAAAGAAACATATGAGAAATTGGATGTACTATTTAATAATGCAGGGGTCGCAGATGTTGGCATTGGTCCGCTAAGTCGCGTTTCGGACGAAGATTGGGATCGGCTATTTCATATTAATTTGAAATCCATTTACTATATGGTGAATCATGCTGAAAGACTTTTTGTAAAAGAGTCTACTATTATTAACAATGCAGCGATTGTTGGAACGATAAAATATCCTTCAGCTCTTCCAGCATATAGTGCAGCAAAAGCAGGTGTAGTTGCTCTGACAAAATCATTGGCAGGTCGATATGCCAAACGCAAAATACGTGTTAATGCGATATCACCTGGACCAATCGATACGCCTCTTGCTCAAAAGCTTTATGGATCTGAAGAAAACTTTCAGAAAGCGTATAAACAGCACCCAAGAGGATCATTCGGAAGACCTGAAGAAGTTGCGAAAGCTGTGTATTTCCTTGCAAGTGATGAGTCGAGTTATATAAACGGCCACAATCTAGTTATAGATGGTGGTTACACGCTAGCATAAGGAAAACCCGTGCAATGCACGGGTTTTTCTTATGCTTTAGGTACTTTCAAATCAGGAATCCACTGCTTCATATGTTGATTGATCTCGTTTAATAACTCGGAGTTCACTTCGCTCAATGGATTAACGTGGTAATTCTTATCTACAAACGTAGGTGTAAACGAAGGAGAGGTGACAGTAATCGTTGAAATTCCTCTGAATTCTTTCTTTACAATGTTCACTTTCAGAATTCCACCTATATCTTTATAATCCATCCGTTGACCTGAGAGGAAATTACCGAGTGAATAAGCGACAAGTACTTTACGGTCATCTGAAGTTTCTATCCATTCTAGTGGTTGCAATACGTGTGGATGATGCCCAAGAATAAGATCAGCGCCTGCTTCTGCTATATCCGATGAGAGAGCTAATTGATCGTTACTAGGGTATCTCTCATATTCGTTTCCGAAATGAATACTAACAACTACCGCATCCGCTTCTTTTTTAGCTGCTAGAATGTCATTCTTTATTAACTCTCGATCTATGTAGTTAACGAGATAGGGTTTTCCTGACGGAGGCCGAATCCCGTTCGTTCCATAAGTGTAAGCAAGAAAGGCAACAGAGATACCATTCTGCTCTATGGTGCGAATTTCTTTACGATCTTTTTCTGAAAGATAGCTTCCAGTATAGAGAATTCCAATTTTGTTCCAGTGTTTAATTGCATTTTGAATCGCTTTTTCTCCTCGATCAAGCGTGTGGTTGTTCGCCATTGAAACAATATCGACGCCTGATGACTTTAGGGCGTCCCCAACCTCCGTAGGACTATTAAAGGAAGGATAGGAAGATAAACCAATAGAAGTTCCACCAATGACCGTTTCCTGATTAGCAAAAGTTATATCTGCATCTTGTAACTGCTTTTGTACTTTTGAGAGCATTGGATTGAAGTTATAGCTGTTCCCTTCAACGGCTTTCTCATAGACGCGATCATGGATAAGAATATCTCCAACTGCAGCAAGAGTGATCGACGAAGTTGTAAGAGGTTGGTTGCTTTTAGCAGGGGAGATGTCCGTGTTATAAGTAGAAAGGTCTAAAGATTTTCTCTCAGCAGAATATTCGTCTTCCCCTTGTAGCAATAAAGCTGCAACGGCGATAACAAGCATGATAAGTATTCCAATTGTTATTTTTTTCATGTAATTCTCCTATATTCATTCATTGAGTATTAGTATGTACAAACTTAAGTTTCGACAAAATCAAGGATATTCCTCTTTAAAAAGAATTAAGCTATGTTAATGAACAGTGTTGATTTTTGGCTCATTTACGCCCTGTGGTGACCAATCGCTTCGAGCAAATTCATTTGCTCAGACGATTGGTCACCACAGGGCGACCTTTCAGCAGAGCTGAAAGGCGAGTGAAACTGAGGTTTCACTCGAATGAGCCAAAAATCGAGAAATCAACAATATGAGCTAACATAGCCAAAAAATCCATTTATTGTCCGAAATCGATTTTTATTGTCCAAAAATCCAATATATTAGCTAAAACTCTGTTATATTGTCCAACCTACACATTAGCTCTTATCTTGCTTCGTTTGATATAGTTAATAAGGAAAAAGGAAGGAGAGAGATGCATATGAATAAACCGAATATCCTGTTTATAGGTGCTGGTCGAATGGCAGAAGCTATTTTTGCTGGTCTTAAACAGCCAAACACAATCGGTACAATTACGATTTCAAATCAATCAGATCAAGAACGTTTGGAACAGTTAAAAGATACATATGAAGTTGAAACAGCTTCGTGGCAAGAAGTTATTTCAGACCATGAGGTGATCATTCTTGCAATGCCTCCTTCAGCTCACCCTGCAGTTCTTGCTGAGCTTGCTAATAAAGTAGACAATCAGTTTATTATAACAGTTGCAGCGGGAATCGGACCGTCTGTTCTTGAAGAAGCTCTTCCAAACCGACCAACAGCCTGGATTATGCCAAATACAGCAGCTGATATCGGTGAATCCATGTCTTTATTTGCATGCGGGAAGCATGTCTTATCAGAGCATCGAGAAGTGTTGCAGACGATTCTTTATGCAATAGGAGAATCGACTGAGTTAACAGAAGAGCAAATCCATCATTTAACTGCTGTGACGGGAAGCGCTCCTGCTTTTGTTTATCATATGGCTGAGTCACTTGAAATAACAGCAAAATCTTACGGCTTGTCAACAGATGTGGCTAGGAAGCTTGTCGTACAGATGATTTATGGATCTGCTTCGATGTTAAAAGATGGGCGTGAAGCTGGTGATTTACGAGATCAAGTGACAACGCCTGGTGGAGCAACTGCGGCGGGGCTTGAGGTTCTAGAGAATGGAAACTTTAGTGATCTTCTACATCAAGCTGTGCTTGCTGTTAATGCCAAAGCAGCAGAACAGGCCAAATAAAAAAAGCATGCTCAGGAATCCTGAGCATGCTTTTTTAGTTACAAAATATATGGTCCTAAAAGGAAGATTAAAATTCCGAGATTAAGTCCAAGTTGGTAAGAGGTTCGTTGAAGAATCGTCCATTCCTGATCTTGTCCAAGACGACTAATTGAAAAGGAAATAAGGAAGATAATAATAGGCCAGATGAAAGCAGCTCCTGGAAACGTAAGATAGGTAGGAGCAAGGTACTGAAATGGTCCATCAAGTATTGAAGGAAGAAATATCATTTGAGATGCTACACATAACAGTACAATGGTCCATTCCACCCACTTCTTGTCCTGTTCAATGGCTGTTGTATTGGCAAAATACAAATACATTAAACCAACTGCTGGAAGAATTAGGAATCCGAATGAGAAAGCGAGCATTGCGAACATCCCAACGACAGCTGTGAAGGTATAAAAGAGGGCGATCTTTAAGTCCTCTCCACTTGTTGCATTACTACTCTCGACAACCTCCTGTGAAGTGCTCGATCCGTGTAACACAAAACCGCTTTTTTCTTTATCCATCCAGATGACTGAATTTCCGGATACAGATATTGGGCGAATGGAAAGTTCCTCGCTCGTACTTCTTCGTGACGCAACCCATTTATCGTTCTTTTGAGTGGCTTCGTAAATACTAATGACTTCTCGTTTTGGTGAAATGGCACCATTAGCACTGAACAACAGATGGGGCTCGCCATTTATCTCATTTAATGAGAAATAGTTAGGTCTCGTAATTTCAGATCCAGTTTCTCCATTAGCGATTTTAAGAAGATTAACCTCAGCTGCTTCTCCATTAGCGCTTTCTCCGTAATACGTGTCAACAATTCTTGTTCCTTGCCTTGAAGCGAAAGCCGTATAGGTAAATACTAAGCCATTATCTGTGGAAATCGCTTGAAGGTTACTAAATAGTTCTCCTGAGGAGAGAGCCGTTTCATAAATCATTTCAGGCTCACTACCCTGCTCAAGGGTGTAAAATTGATTCATGGCATCTGTTTGAACATAGAGTAGAGCTTTTCCATCTTCTGTTACAACGGCATTTTTTATGTAAGGTGATACGGTTGTTGCTGATTCAATTGTACCTTCAGGTGTAACGAAATTTAGCTGGTGACGTGACCAGGCAACAATGCCATTGTCAGATGCATGTAGACCTTCGATGTTCTCAGCAATTGTTTTCTCTTTACCATTAGTAGAGTATACGAGCGCATCGCTCTTCTTGTAGATGGCTTGCTGATCATCCACATAGAAAGAGTAGCCTTCCGGAATGGCGTAATTCATATCCTCCGTTTCAACATCTAATTGTTCGTTAACGGTTACTTTACGCACTGGATCGCCACTAAAGTAAAGTTCCGTCTCATCACTCTCGTTCTTTGTAAACACTTGGCTGTCCTGAGCTGAAACATTAAGATCAACCGTTCGACTCCATCCTTCATCAGGCTTCTCTTGAAGTATTGATAGCTGATGAAGAAAGATGAGTAATAAGATAACGAAAGCAGTTAGAATTGGTATCCCATATTTTTTCATCATAGTCCCCCTTAAATTTTCAATCCATTTGCATTTTACATAAGTTTCAAAAAATTTACAATATTATTTCTAAAATAGCTAAAAACTTTGTGAATTTCATACTGTGAGATGTTGTTGGAAAATGGTTATTGTCTATTTATTGGTAGGATTAACGTGCTATGCCTAGGAAAGAAGGCGTAAAAAAACGAGTGCGCTGCACTCGTTTTTTAATTTCCTTCTATTCCAGTCTTTTCGACTTCCTTCACAACGATTTCGCCAGTCCCTCTTGGGATTTTGACAGTATGAATGGTTTGAGCTTCTAGAGCACGAGCAATCGCATTTGTTGCTTCACTAGGATCAATTTTATCACCGCACGTATAAACGTCTATTGAAGCATAACCATGTTCAGGAAAGCTGTGAATTGTGAGATGAGATTCGGCGATGATGACTGCCCCACTTATTCCCTGTGGTTCGAACGGGTGAAAAACAACATCTCTTATTTCTGCACCTGCTTCGAGTGCAGCACTAGCGAAAGTTTCTTCTATATAGATTAGATCGTTTAATTTTTCTTTGTTACAATTCCACATTTCGGCAATGATATGATGACCTAATGTTTCGATGATGATAGCCTCCCTTTTTGACTTTCCCTATAGTGTTCATTTCAGGAATTTGATTTATACAGGATTTCTCCCCTATACAGCACATTGTTAAACAGGGAATTGCGAATGGGCGTATAATGATAAGGAAGAGGTGACATTCCTTGACTCTTTTTGTTTAAAAGATTAAACTCAAGAACTATTACAATGTGTTAAAGGAGATTGCGATATGGACATGCTGCATGAACTACTTAACAGACATAAACAATATTTCTTTACAGGTGAAACAAAATCATATGAATTCAGGAAAAAACAGCTTGAAACCTTACGAGAAGTTATTAAGGAATATGAACCTGAAGTGCTGGTAGCTTTAAAAGAAGATCTTCATAAATCTGAATGGGAAGCTTATACCACGGAAATAGGATTCTTACTTGAAGAAATCAAGTTTACATTAAAGCACTTGAAAGAGTGGATGAGTCCTGAGAAGGTGAAATCACCTATTACGCACCTTGGGTCGAAAAGTATGATTCACCAGGAACCTTATGGTGTGACCTTAATTATTGCCCCATGGAACTATCCATTTCAGTTACAATTAGCGCCACTTGTTGGTGCGATCGCTGCTGGGAACTGTGCTGTTTTAAAGCCTTCGGAGTTGACGCCAGCTGTATCAGCTGTCATTTCTAAAATGATACGAGAGGTTTTTCCTGACGAATATGTTTCCGTTGTTCAAGGTGGCGTAGAAACGAGTACAGAGCTATTGAAACAGCCGTTTGATCACATTTTCTTTACAGGTAGCGTGCCTGTCGGAAAAATCGTGATGGAAGCAGCTGCGAAGCAGTTAATCCCTGTTACGCTTGAGCTTGGAGGAAAAAGCCCTGCCATTGTAGATCAGGATGCAAATTTGAAACTTGCTGCCAAACGAATTCTATGGGGGAAGTTTACAAATGCAGGACAAACTTGTGTTGCTCCTGATTATTTATATGTTCATAGTGATGTGAAGCTAGAGTTACTTCAACATATGAGTGAAGCTCTTCTAGAATTCTACGGAGAAGATCCATTATTAAGTGACAAGTATAGCCATATCGTTAGCGATAAGCACTTTGAAAGACTGAAGAGTTTTCTAACGAATGGCGATGTGTTAATCGGTGGGCAACATAAGGAGAGTGAACGCGTTATTTCTCCGACGATTATTGATAACATATCATGGGACGATCCCGTCATGCAGGAAGAAATCTTCGGACCAATTCTCCCTGTGCTTGAATTTACTGATCTTAATCAAGTTGTAGACGAAGTGCGTCGTCGTCCTAAACCGCTTGCTCTTTATTTCTTCTCAGAATCAGAAGAAAAGCAGGATATGATTACATCGTCCCTTTCGTTCGGTGGAGGGTGTATGAATGATACATTAATGCACATTGTAACACCTCATCTTCCGTTTGGAGGAGTTGGATCGAGTGGTACAGGTAGCTATCATGGGAAATCAAGTTTTGAAGCTTTTTCCCATCGTAAAAGTATCGTAAAACAAACGACGAATTTTGATTTCTCGTTTCGCTATCCATCTGCTAAAAACGGTTTAAAAATGATTAAGCGAATTATGGGATAAGGTAGGCATCAGCCTTCCTTTTTTTTCTTTAGTCTTAGAATCAGTCATGTTATGATTGCGGCAAAGCTGTACTCAGGTAAAGTACATTCTGCGATAGTAATGATCGATATAGGAGGTAGTTCATATGAATAAAGGAGTTATTAGTCTAGGGGAAGCATTAATTGACTTTATCCCTCTTGATCAAGAAAATCTTACTTATCAAAAAAGTCCTGGAGGTGCACCTGCTAATGTTTCAGTAGGACTTGCACGTCTCGGTGTCAAATCCACATTCCTCGGTAAAGTAGGGGATGATGTTCTTGGGCGTTTTCTTCAAGATACCCTTAAAAATTACGGTGTGGACGTTTCGACTTTGATATTAACCGAATCTGCAAGAACAGGGGTTGTTTTCGTAACGAATGCGGAAAATGGGGAGCGTAGCTTCGACTTTTACATAAACCCAAGTGCAGATCGCTTTTTGAATGCTGAAGAAATTAGTGGGGAACTGTTTGCTCATCATCGAATTCTTCATTTCGGCTCTATTTCCATGATTAGCGAACCTTCTCGAAGTGCGACGAAAAAAGCTGTTGAAACAGCAAAAGAAAAAGGAATGCTTGTTTCGTATGATCCTAATCTTCGTCTTGGGTTATGGGAAAGTGAAGAGCGTGCGAAAGAAACGATTGTTTCGATGCTGTCAGAAGCAGATATTTTGAAGCTTTCTGAAGAAGAGCTAACATTCATTACAGGAGAAGAGAACGTTGAAGCAGGAATTAAAAAGCTTGCACATTATAAAATACCCGTTATCTTCATAACGATGGGTGGAGAAGGTAGCCTTGTTTTCACTCCAGACTATTCACTAAGAGTGCCGGCTATGAAAGTGAAGGCAGTCGACACGACTGGTGCAGGGGATGCCTTTGTATCAGGTATTCTTCATGGATTTAATGAGTATGAGGGATCACTTTCTGAGCTAACAAGAGAAGAACTTGAAAGCATGACGCAATTCGCTAGTGTATCTGGTGCGCTTGCAGCTGCTACAAAAGGGGCAATGACGGCTCTTCCGACAAAAGCTGAAGTGGAAGATATACTAATGAAAGAGATGAAATAACTAGAAACCTCGCTTAGGCGAGGTTTTTTGTATGTCTCGATGAACAGGGAGAAACTAGATTGAAGAACCGTGGTGCGATACAATGAAATAAGGTTTTTAATACTAATCGGAGGTGCTTTAAATGAACCAGGATTTTCTACTAGAACTACTTTCCACACCCTCTCCATCAGGGGCAGAAATGGAAATTCAACACAAATGGATGGATTATGTTAGCGAATTTGCAGATGAAATGAGAACCGACAATGCAGGGAATGCAATTGGTGTTCTGAATCCCGAAGCTGACTTCAAAATTCTTCTTGCAGGGCATTGTGATGAGATCGGCTTCATGATTAAGAGTATTGATAACAACGGATTTATACGCGTCGAGAAGCTAGGCGGTATTAGCCAAAAACCTGCTATTGGGATGAAGGTAACGATTCTTGGTACACATGGTAAACTAACTGGTGTATTTGGTGTGAATGCGGAACATCATGGTGGTGCAAAAGAGTTTAAGTTCGAGGATCTTTACATAGATTGTGGTGCCAACACGAAAGAAGAGGTTGAAAAGTACGTTCAAATCGGAGATTTAGCCGTATATAAGCGTGAAACTGAGTTTCTGCTGAACGACAAAATTAGCGGAAGAGGACTGGATAATCGTACAGGATCTTTCATTGTAGCTGAAGTTCTTCGTGAAGTTGCAAAGCGTAATCCCAAAGTCGGGGTATATGCGGTAAGTACTGTGAACGAAGAAACAAACATGGGAGGAGCTTATTTCGCTGGTGCAGGAATAAAGCCAACGATGGCTATTGCATGTGACGTTACATTCTCATCGGATTACCCTGGAGTGGATTCAAGTAAGCATACCGAAGTGAACCTTGGGGGAGGACCAGTTCTAGCGAAAGGTGCTCCGATTAATCATAAAATTAATCAATTGTTAGAAAATGCAGCGAAGAAACTTGATCTTAAACTACAATATGAACTTACTCCTAGAATGACAGGAACCGATGCGGATAAGCTACGTTTAACAGGACATGGTGTACCTGTTTCACTCGTGTCATTACCGCTTCGTTACATGCATGCGCCTGTTGAAACAGTCAGTCTAACGGATATGAAAGAAGAAATTGATCTTCTTGTGGAAATGATTGCTAATTTAACAGGTGAAGAAAGTGTCAATCCATTAAGTAAATAATAATATTGACAAAATTGTGACAATGGTGCTAAGCTTACAGAGTGAAAATAACGGTAAAGGAGAGTGTGTTTGATGAGACATGTAGTAGAACGTTCTATTCAACTAACTGTATATCCTCATAGACGCACTTTTCTTGTCATGTAATCCTTGGCTTCAAAAGGATTGGGCACGCGTCTAGACGTGTGCTCTTTTCTATGTCTTCAGAAGCAATTAGGCATAACCGCACGCGGTTATGCCTTTTTTGTTTTTTATTAGGCTCTTTTCTAAGGAATTGTTGCTTTTGAAACAAATATTGAAAAAAACCACACTAAGTGATTGGAGCGGAAGGATGTTCACCGCCCGCCCCGCGGAAAGCGAGCATCCTGGAGCGGAAATTAACCCACTCATATAGCAACAATGTTTACGAAAAGAGCCTTTTATTAAAATGAATTTGATTAAATTTCGGAGGTGAAGTAGTTGGTTTTCAAGTAGTTAAAACTCAATTGTATCCAACTTTAATGGTGATTGGAGTGGTTTTTTGTTCTCAATTTTAGGAAAGTTAAGCTGGTTCTTTAAACAGCATTGGAAGCGTTATAGTCTTGCGATCGGTTTATTGATTCTTGGCGGAATACTTGAAGTAATTCCTCCGAAACTGATTGGTATGGCTATTGATGAGATTAATATTGGAAGCTTAACATGGGAAAGCTTACGAACTTATTTATTCATTTATGGAGGATTACTAATCGTTGTCTACTTCATCACGTATGTATGGATGTATAAACTTTTCGGAGGAGCCTTCCTTGTAGAACGAACGCTCCGTTCAAAGTTTATGAAGCATCTTTTAAAGATGACGCCTTCTTTTTATGAGAAGAACCGTACAGGTGACTTGATGGCGAGGGCAACAAACGACCTGAAAGCGGTGTCGATGACAGCTGGCTTCGGAATATTGACGTTAGTGGACTCGACCATCTTTATGTTCCTCATCCTCACAACAATGGGGGTGTTGATTAGCTGGAAATTGACACTTGCTGCGATTATCCCATTACCGTTAATGGCATTAGCCATGAACAGGTACGGCCGCATTATTCATAAGCGGTTTACAGCAGCTCAGGATTCTTTTGGTCATATGAATGATCAGGTTCTAGAGTCTATTGCTGGCGTAAGAGTAACACGTGCGTACGTGCAGGAGAGAGCGGATCAAAGGAAATTTCTAAACCTAACCGAGGATGTTTACAAAAAGAACATCGATGTAGCGAAAGTTGATGTGCTATTTGAGCCAACGATTAAAGTTCTCGTAGGGATTAGTTACTTAATTGGCTTAGGGTATGGGGCATATCTCGTTTTTCATAAAGTACTAACACTTGGTGAATTGGTGTCATTTAACGTATATCTAGGAATGCTTATCTGGCCGATGATTGCGGTTGGTGAATTAATTAATGTAATGCAGCGTGGTAACGCATCACTTGATCGCGTGCTAGAAACGCTCTCACAGGAAGAAGATGTGAAGCAACATTCAAAGCCACAGCATCTTGAAATCCCAGGAACGATTGAATTCAATGATGTGACGTTTACGTATCCTACGTCTTCTGTCAAGAATTTGCAAAACGTTTCTTTCACGTTAAAGAAAGGGCAAACGCTTGGAATTGTAGGTAAGACTGGAAGTGGTAAGACAACTCTACTTAAACAGCTATTAAGAGAGTATCCCGTAGGAAATGGGAAGATTCTTTTCTCTGGCGTTCCGATTGAAGAATTGCCACTTAGTACACTACAGAGCTGGATTGGTTATGTCCCGCAGGATCAAATGCTTTTCTCTAGATCTGTTCGTGAAAATCTCCTTTTTGGAAAAAGTTCAGGTACAGATCAGGATGTTGAACGAGTTCTTAGACTTGCTGATTTTCAGAAAGATGTTCATGTTCTTCCTGAGGGACTAGAAACGTTAGTTGGTGAGAAGGGTGTTGCTCTTTCTGGCGGGCAAAAACAACGTGTATCTATTGCACGAGCACTGATGATTGATCCCGAAATTCTTATTCTTGATGATGCGATGAGTGCTGTAGATGGAAAAACAGAAGCTCAGATCATCTCCAATATTCGTAGTGAGCGTGCAGGTAAGACGACGTTTATCGCAACCCACCGTCTATCAGGTGTAAAGCATGCTGATTGGATTGTTGTGCTTCATAATGGAGAGGTGATTGAAGAAGGTACGCATGATGAACTGCTTAAACAACAAGGCTGGTATAGAGAGCAATATGATCGACAGCAGCTTGAAGATTCTCTTAAGGAGGTGCTGTAAGTGAATCGTAATGTAGGGAAGCGTTTGGTTCAGTACGCACTTGGATTCAAGAAAAGTATTATCATTGCTCTTCTTCTCTTAACAGTTGCGGTGACGGCAGAGCTCTCGGGTCCATTTATCGCTAAGAGAATGATCGATGTTCATATCCTTGGTATCGAGAAATCCTGGTATGAATCAGATCAAGGAGAGAACGCCGTTAAGTATGACGGAGAATGGTACAAACGAAGTGACAATTTTGAAAGTGGAGAAGAAAAAGGAAGTGAAGTACGCATCCTTCAGGTGGGTCGGGACTATTATTTCATTGATCAATCAATTGCTTATGATGGTGAACGATTAATTCAAGGTAATGAGCTAACGATAGCTAAAGATGGTGAAGAAAGAACGTATGTAGCAGATGAGCTAAGTAACGACGAACTTCTGGCATTCTATCAACCTCAAATTGAACCAATGATCTGGTTAATTGCCCTTTATTTTGGATTGCTTGTGTTTGCTTCCTTTTTCGAATATGGGCAGGGTCTTCTGTTACAAACATCTGCCAATCGAATCATTCAGAAAATGAGGACTGATGTTTACGGGCAAATTCAGCGTTTGCATATCAATTATTTTGATAACTTGCCTGCAGGAAAAGTAGTAGCGAGAATTACAAACGACACTGAAGCGATACGTGAACTGTATGTAACAGTACTTGCCACATTTTTTACGAGTATTTTTTATATGACCGGGATATTTATTGCACTCTTTTTATTAGATGTGAAGCTAGCTCTTATTACGTTAACCATTGTTCCGCTCCTATTTATCTGGATTATTGTTTATCGGAGATATGCTTCTAAGTTTAATAAGGTCATTCGGACTAGAATTAGTGATATTAACGGGATGATTAATGAGTCTATTCAGGGTATGTCTATTATTCGAGCATTCAAACGTCAGAATGAGACTGAGAAGGAATTCGAAGAGTTGAATGATAGTCATTTCACGTACCAGAATAAGCTCTTAAATCTAAATGCCTTAATGTCGCATAACCTAGTTAATATTCTTCGTAATATCGCATTCGTTACATTAATCTGGTATTTTGGTGGAGCTTCGCTTACCGCAGGGGCCATCATTAGTCTAGGTGTTCTGTATGCCTTCGTTGATTATATGAATCGTTTATTTCAGCCTGTTACAAATATGGTTAACCAGCTAGCGAATCTAGAGCAAGCTTTGGTAGCCGCTGATCGTGTGTTCGAACTGCTTGATGAAAAAGGTGAAGATGTTTCAGATGGAAAGCTGGAGCGTTATGAAGGTAACGTTACCTTCGAACAGGTTTCCTTTGCTTACAAATGTGATGACTATGTGTTAAAAGATTTATCCTTTGAAGCGAAAAAGGGTGAAACTGTTGCGCTTGTAGGTCATACAGGTTCCGGAAAAAGTTCAATCATGAATTTATTATTCCGCTTTTATGACAATCAAAAAGGAACCATTTCAATTGATGGAAGGGATATTCAGGATATTCCGAAGCAGCAGTTGAGACAACATATGGCAATTGTTCTACAAGATCCATTTCTTTTCACAGGAACGATTGCATCTAATGTTAGTCTCGATGATCCATCCATCTCACGTGAGAAAATTGAAAAAGCACTAAAAGATGTGGGAGCGGATCAGCTTCTACGTTCGCTACCAAAAGGATTTGATGAACCAGTCATTGAGAAAGGAAGTACGCTATCATCTGGTCAACGACAGCTGATCTCGTTTGCAAGAGCATTAGCGTTTGATCCAGCTGTATTGATTCTTGATGAAGCGACATCAAATGTTGATACGGAGACAGAGATGATGATTCAAAATGCGCTTGATATCTTAAAGAAGGGGCGAACAACATTTATTATTGCTCACCGTCTTTCAACAATTCGAGAAGCAGATCAAATTCTTGTGCTCCATCAAGGTGAAATTGTTGAGCGTGGCAATCACGATGATTTAATGCAGCGTAAAGGTAGATACTATCAAATGTATCAGCTTCAGCAGGGGAAGAAGATTGAGCAGGCGGTTTGAACTGTTTCGAATGAAATCAAACCAAAAAGAGCAAAACCGTAGCTGTATACAGCTACGGTTTTTGTGTTGGGGCGCCAGGTGGCAGGTAAAATGGTGGTGTCTTCAGCCAGCTCCTTTTCTCCATTAAGGTTTTAAGTTCTGCAGAGAACATAAGAATATTGGTTTGAACCTTTAGAAACATTAAGGCGACGTCAGTTCTAGTTGATTGAGAAATGGAGCTCGCACACAAGACATTAACAGAAGCAAGTTTCAGTGCAATTCCATTAGCGATTTCATCATCTGTTAATTTTACACCAAGCGGTATGTCTGATGGTTTTGAGTCCGGCTTTGCTTGTGAGGTAGGAGGCAGCTGTACCCCTTCTTTAATTAGAAAATCTCTTAACTTATTCCAATCCTTAATACTACCGTCAAAAATTTCCTGAGTTATGTTTTTCAGTGGTTTATCTTCAGTCGTATTAAGAGCCATTTTGTAGAAAATCTGGGCTTCCCTAAAGATTGCATAAGCTGTCCAACAGCTCATCACTTCTCCAACGTGCAATGGTGGTTTTGGAGTGTCGTCTTTGTACGATTGAAGAATACCTAGCATCGAACTATATATTTTCTTCATTTTTAGAACCTCCTTCATTCTATACTGGTTCAGAATGAAGTTATTTATGTAAGGCAAAAACGTTCACTAGTTTATCTCGAAGATGGACGAAATCCAGCTGCTTCAGCTTCAGCCTTGCTACAGAATAGTTCTTCCGCTATGGTCATATCGTAATACGCTCCATCTGGAGTATGATAGATCTTCTCTCCTTTTGAATTGATGTTTCCTTTTATGTCGCAACCTGTGGAGGATGGTTTTTCTGATTTCTTCTTTGATGATTCGTTAAAACCCTCTTCTTGAACGTAGTTCTCCAAACTCCAAATTCCAATGCCTTTCTCCTGAGCTTCACGCTGGATGGACTGAAAATGGTCGACGTATTTTACATTTGGTTGATAGATGTATGCGATCCTTGCAAGTCCTTCTTCAAGAAGCATTTCATTAAACATGCTATCCCCAATCCAAACGTATGCGAGAAGTCTTCCGTACTTGTCTCGTTCTGAGACATCTATCTCTATACCAATTTCCTTGCCTTCTAGTATGTCTTTTGCAAATTGTGACGCTTCAGGACCAAAGGGTTGGACTGGCTTAGTCGGATGTTTGGTTTCGGGGGTGTCCACAAGAAGCAGCCTTACGGTCTCTTCGCGATTCTCAACTTGGACCTTTAAGGTATCGCCGTCAACAACACGATCCACGGTCGCAGGGATTGTATTGTCTTTCACTGGTTCTGAAGAAATAGTGGTACAGGCGGTTAAAAAGATAAAAAGGATAAATAAAGGCATTACATGTGTTCTCATCTGTGAGTTCCTTTCGAAGTAATTATGGTCTTACGTCTCTATCCATCGCATAAGCTAAATGGGGGTGATCTTTAGTGAATCACGGATGTATCTACTGTGAGAAAGAATTGCTCTTCCTATGGGAAAGACGAAGGTTGGTTTGTGATGGATGCCATTATGCGATATCAGACAGTTATCATGAAGATTATAGAGAGATAAGTGAAAGGAAAATAGAACAGAAATCCCGTCAGGTTTGACGGGATTTCTTCGTGGTGTGAGGTAAATGACTAGTACCTTTTCACTGCAAGTGTGCAGCGTGAGATACAGATTAATTCTTCCTCTTCGTCAACAATGTTAATTTCCCATACCATCGTTCTTCTACCGATATGAATCGGTTGTGCAATCGCCCGAACGACTCCATCTTTTTTGCTACGAAGGTGGTTTGCATTAATCTCCATCCCGAACGCCGCTTCATTATCTGAATCAAGATTCAAGCTTCCGCCAATGCTAGCGGCTGATTCAGCAAGCGCTACTGATGCACCACCGTGAAGAAAACCGAGTGGCTGATGCGTACTTGGGCCTACTGGCATTTCTAGCACAACTTTTTCTGGCGTTAATGTGATTGCTTTAATCCCAAGTGCTTCGAGCAAAGTGTTTGCAAATTCCATTCAATCTCCCCATTTCTATGTATTTCTATTTCCAGTATACACGACCCGTTGCATACAAAAAGGCAAAAGTTCGCCAATCGAACTTTTGCCTTTTCTACGTCGCGACCTAAACAAGATAAGCGACCAACAATCCTATTGCCATTAACAATCCAAATTGAGTGTGCATTTGAGCTGTTGCTTTCATGGCATCTACCATTTCGACTGCTTTTGTTTTGCCTTCGAATAATTTAATGGCTTTGTAAGCCTTTGGAATACTTAGAAGAACTAACAAAAGCCATAGAGATGCATCAATGGTAACAATCAAACCAACAATCCAAAGATAAGAAACAATGAACATCAATTCTAGCGATGTAACAGCTTTATCATGACCGAGAAGAATGGCGACCGTTTGACGGCCTTTTTCTTTATCTCCTACAAGGTCACGAATGTTGTTCGCCATTAGAATTCCACCAACAAGGATTGAGATTGGAATTGATAAAAGTACACTGTCTGCTGTAATAACCTCAGCCTGAATATAAATTGATAGTAAAACAAGAATTAATCCCATAAAAATACCGGCTGCAATTTCTCCAAAAGGTGTATAGGCAATAGGGTAGGGTCCACCGGTATAGAAATACCCAGCAGCCATACAGATTGTGCCGATCACAGCAATCCACCACGTTGTTAATAAGCAAATATATATTCCTAACACAATAGCGATACCAAAGAAAATAAATGCAAGGTTAAGCACTGTTCTTGCGCTAACTCCATCTCGAACAATGGCTCCGCCAATTCCAACGCTCTCTGCATGGTCAAGGCCTCTTTTGAAATCATAATACTCATTAAACATGTTCGTAGCCGATTGGATAAGAATGGATGCGATCATCATCGCCATAAACAATCCAAAATGTAATGTATGATTTTGAAGGGCAACCATTGTGCCCAGGAAAACCGGGACGAATGAAGCGGTTAATGTGTGAGGTCTAAGTAATCGCCACCACACTTGCCATGTTGGTTTTGAAGGCGTGACTTTACCCAGCTTATCGTGGCTGTTATTCATACGCTCTTCCATAAATTTATGTCTCTCCCTTAAATAATGACCTTCTACTAATTTACCCCTGTAACCATTATAGTTTAAAAAAACGGATAGGGGGTGTCAATCATTTTGTCAATTTAAGGCGAAACTTCCATCAGGGGGGCCTTTCACCTCCTCTGATGGTTAGATGAATCAATCGGACCTTTAGAGTCAGTTGCCCTTGAATAAAGAAGAAAAGCGCTCACCTCGTTAAAGATGAGCGCCTCTTGACTAGTAATAAGGGTAAGGTCTAAAGAAAGCGATACTACCCAACCCTACACCAAGCAGGCCTCCAAGAAAGCCTCCTGCGAATGCTCCAAAGAAAAACAGACCGGGTCCATCTGGCTGTTGAGGACCATCACACTGTCGATTTAATGGACGAATATATACAAATTCATCGTCAATATCTTCAATATGACCTCTGTGCAGTTGGCCATCATGACACCTGATTTCAACACATTGTCCAATATGCTGTCGGCAAACGCCATGGTAATAGTGTCTGGACATTTAAGAACCTCCTTCTTAATTAGTCCATAAACAACTGCTATGCAGCGTCTACTCTTATCAGTCTATGCAGACTATTTATTTTGCTAAAGGCATCTGCGGAGCATCGAAATGGTTTTTTTTCTAGAGATGGGGAATCTATAGATGAAAAGTCGATGCAAGGTGAATCTGCTTCGTTGACAGTCTAAGCCGCACAGGTGTATCCTTTAAGTAACTGTGGCCGAGGCTGACTCGGTCTGCTTTTGCATGGAAGAAAGTTGGGGGGAAAAGACGGTGTCTACATTACAACATCAAGAACTATATAGCCTGCTTCATCAAGGTATTCGTAAGGCAGAAAAGCGGGGAACGTCCGTGCTTGTTAGTCAGGTGCTATCAGTAGCTGCAGTCGATCCCTTCTCCTTTTATGCAGCTGGTCCGAATAAGTATGACAATGATCGAACATTCTGGTCAGATCCAGAAAATGATACAACTATTGTTGGTCTTGGGTGTGTGAAACAATTCCAGGCATACAAAGACAGATTTCGCACGATAGAGAACGAGTGGCAAAGCTTTCTTCAATTCTCTATTGTTGATGGTGCGCCATCCCGACCTGGTGTTGGTCCTGTTCTGCTTGGTGGATTTGCGTTTGATCCTACAGCTCCAGAAAGTGGCGATTGGGATCACTTTCCTGAGGGAGGTATGGTACTTCCAGAGTTAATGCTTACATCTGCAGGCAGTCAAGGGTGGCTTACGATCAACGCAATTGTAAATGAAGATGATGATTTAGAAGCAGTGGCGGAAGACCTTTTGTTAAAACATCATGGTATTCTAGCTCACTCATCTACAGATATTTCTTCAAAAGTAGATGCTATTTCTATAGAAGAGATTCGACCTCAAGAATGGAAAGAAACGGTGAGAAGTGCTGCTGCTAATATAAGAACAGGAAAACTTGAGAAAGTTGTACTTGCTAGAGAGATTAGAGTGCAATCCTCTCGTTCATTTTCATCTTCACGAACGTTAATGAATCTAAAAAAACAGCAAAGTGACAGCTACTTGTTTGCTTTTGAATATGGAAAACAGTGTTTTCTTGGCGCATCGCCTGAACGACTAGTGAAGAGAGAAGGGCAACAGGTATATTCAACATGTCTTGCTGGATCGATTCAGAGAGGTGAAACGCCAGAAACGGATATTGAACTTGGTTATATTCTTCTCAATGACCATAAGAATCGTATTGAGCATGATTTGGTCGTACAGATGATTCGAAGGGCGATGGAAGAAGAATGTGATTTTGTCCAAGTACCTTCTGAGCCTGAATTGTTAAAGACGCCGCATATTCAGCATCTTTTCACACCAGTCGTTGCAAGAGCTGGCGTAGGAACAAGTTTGCTTCGCATGGTTGAGCGCTTACATCCTACACCTGCACTTGGTGGGTATCCACAAGAAGAGGCGGTCGAAGAAATTAAGCGTATTGAGAATCTTGATCGAGGTTGGTACGCAGGTCCGGTCGGTTGGATTGATTATCAAGGTAATGGCGAATTCGCGGTAGCGATACGTTCAGGCTTATTGAATGGAGATCAAGCTACTCTTTATGCTGGTTGTGGCATCGTAGCAGACTCTGATCCCGAAAGTGAATATGAAGAAACAAAGATGAAGTTCAAACCGATGCTAACCGCTCTTGGAGGGAATCAATATGACTGATAATGAAATACTTTCAAGCTACGTTGGTTCATTCGTAGATGAATTGGTTCGCTCAGGAGTAAAACAAGCTGTCATAAGTCCTGGATCTCGCTCAACCCCTATCGCAATGATAATGGCTGAGCATCCTTCATTAAACGTTTGGGTTCATGTGGATGAACGTTCTGCAGGCTTTTTTGCGCTAGGTATAGCAAAAGCGCAGAAAGAGCCTGTAGCTGTTTTGTGTTCATCAGGCACAGCTGGTGCGAACTATTATCCCGCTGTGATTGAGGCTGCTCAATCAAAAGTGCCACTTATTGTTTTAACGGCAGATCGACCTCATGAACTTCGAGATAATGGTGCGCCTCAGGCTATTAATCAAATTAATTTATTTGGCGACTATCCTAAATGGTTCATGGAAATGTCACTACCAGATTCTTCATCAGACTTAACTCGTTACATAAGAACGGCCGCTTCAAGAGCGTCATCTGTTTCATCTGATGCGCCTGCTGGACCTGTTCACCTTAATTTCCCATTTAGAGATCCACTCATTCCTGATTTATCTTATCCTAGTCTCTTTTCTAACGGTCGTGAAGAGAACGAACCATGGGTGAGTGTTCCGGAACAAGTACGTGTTCTTAAAGAAGAAGGAATACAGCAATACGCAGACAGACTCGCCGGTCAAAAGGGAATCATTGTAGTCGGTCCTCAAGAAAACGAAGAGTTGGCTTCGTCGGTGTTTAGTCTAGCGAATGCCTTAGGTTATCCGGTCCTAGCTGATCCGCTATCCAATTGTCGAAGAACGGATGAACCTCTTTTAGTAGAAAGTTACGACGCTTTTCTTAGAGGGGAAGTGAAACCTGATTTATATCCAGACGTTATTCTTCGTTTTGGAGCAATGCCTGTCTCAAAAGCCTATATGCTGTTTGTTAAGCAATTGAGAGACGCTAGAAGTATTGTAGTGGATGAAGCCGGATGGAGAGATCCTACACTCTTCAGTACAGATATGCTTACCGTTTCACCTGTTCAATTTACGGATGCGTTACACAGCGCTGTTCAAGGAGTAAATCATAACAATTCCCAATGGATAGAGAAATGGCAAGAGATGAATGCTAAGACACTAGACGTGCTAACGTCAGTAGACACAGAGGAGCTGTTTGAAGGCCATGTGTTTAGTGAATTAAGTGGAATGATGCGGTCAGATGAACTTCTCTTCGTTGGTAATAGCATGCCGATAAGAGATCTTGATAACTTCTTTTATCCTGTTGATCATCCACCTAAAGTGATGGGGAACAGAGGAGCTAATGGTATCGATGGTATCGTTTCAACAGCACTTGGAGCGAGTACCGCCTTTCCTTTCAGCGTTCTCGTTATTGGGGATCTTTCCTTTTATCATGATATGAACGGTTTGTTACTTGCTAAATTACATCAGTTAAATCTCACTGTTATTGTGGTGAACAACGATGGAGGCGGAATCTTCTCCTTCTTACCACAGCGAGAGCAAGAGACGCATTTTGAACAGTTATTCGGTACTCCTCTTGGTCTTGATTATGAACATGTTGCCTCACTCTATGGTGCACGTTTTGACCGTGTGACAAATTGGGAAGATTTTAGAAGTGCTTTCATCACTAGTCGTAAAGTTAAGGGACTAAGCATTATTGAGGTACCTACTAACCGCAATACGAATCTTTCACTTCATAAGGAAGTGTTTGCTAAGGTCAAACACATTGCTAAGGGAGTGTCCTAGCATGATGATTGACGTAGAGGATCTTTCTTTTTACGTTGAAAAGAAGGGAGAAGGTGAACCGATTCTTCTCCTGCATGGTTTTACAGGGTCAAGTTCGAACTGGCAACCTTTTATTGATAAATGGTCTTCGTCATTTCAAATTATTGCAGTTGATCTCATTGGACATGGTAAGAGTAGTAAGCCTGATGATCCTTCCTTCTATTCGATGGAAACGATGAGTGGCTATTTAAAGAAGGTACTTGATCGTCTGAACGTTAATAAAGTTCATTTACTTGGGTATTCAATGGGAGGAAGGCTTGCTTTATCATTTGCAATTCAGTATCCTTCTCTGGTTAAATCACTCATTCTTGAGAGTAGTTCTCCCGGTCTTCCTACCATAGAAGAACGGGGTGAGAGAGTAAGAAAAGACAATGCGCTTGCAAACCGTATTAAAGAAAAAGGGATATCAGAATTTGTTCAGTTCTGGGAAACAATTCCTCTTTTTGCTTCTCAGAAGAATTTGTCTCAGTCCGTTCAGAGTAAGGTGAGAGAACAAAGGCTAAGAAATTCGGAAATCGGACTTGCAAATAGCTTAATCGGAATGGGAACAGGTGCACAATCTTCCTATTGGGATCACTTAGATCATCTGGAATTTCCCGTACTCCTTTTGACCGGTGAACTAGATAAAAAGTTTGTTTCCATTGCGAAACAAATGAAAAAATCCCTTTCTCGAGCGGATTTTGTGCAAATTAATAACGTAGGACATACAATTCATGTAGAAGAACCGCAAATCTTTGATAAAATGGTAGTAGCTTTTCTAAAAAAGCATGCAGATTCATTTCTGTAAATTTCGCTACATATGGAAGGAGTATTTCACTATGATTCAATGGAAGACAGAACGCGAATTTGAAGACATCCTTTACGAAACGTATGATGGAATCGCTAAGATTACTATTAACCGTCCAGAAGTTCGCAATGCATTTCGCCCGAAAACGGTTAATGAACTTATTACTGCTTTTGCTTTTGCAAGAGACGATTCAAACATCGGGGTAATTGTTCTTGCAGGTGCAGGAGACAAAGCATTTTGTTCAGGAGGAGACCAGAGTGTTCGTGGCCACGGTGGGTATGTTGGCGATGACGAAATTCCTCGCTTGAACGTACTGGATCTTCAGCGTTTAATTCGTGTTATCCCTAAGCCAGTCGTTGCGATGGTTTCTGGCTATGCAATTGGTGGAGGGCATGTACTGCATGTTGTATGTGATTTAACGATTGCAGCTGATAATGCAATCTTCGGTCAAACAGGCCCTAAAGTAGGTAGCTTTGACGCTGGATATGGTGCAGGATACCTTGCTCGTATTGTAGGTCATAAAAAGGCTCGAGAAATCTGGTACCTTTGCCGTCAATACAATGCACAGGAAGCGCTTGATATGGGACTTGTAAATACGGTTGTACCACTTGAGCAGCTTGAAGCTGAAACGGTTCAGTGGGCACAAGAAATGCTTGATAAGTCACCAACAGCACTTCGTTTCCTTAAAGCTTCTCTTAACGCAGATACTGATGGTCTTGCTGGTCTGCAACAAATGGGTGGAGACGCTACCCTTCTTTACTACACAACAGATGAAGCAAAAGAAGGACGCGATTCGTTTAAAGAAAAGCGTAAGCCTGACTTTAAACAATTCCCTCGTTTTCCTTAAATCGATTGTTCATAAACAGCTTGATGGAATCCCATCAAGCTGTTTTTTCAGATATAGACAGATATAGAAAGGATGTCTAGGATGGAAACGATGCCGAACTGGCTACATAAACGAGCTTTAATGACGCCTGATCGAGTGGCGATTATAGAGAATGATACACAATTGACATATAAAGAGTTACAAATGAGGTCAGTTGAGGTTGCCAATGCTTTAAGAACAAAAGGAATCGCTAAGGGAAATCATGTTGGTTTCTTCATGCAAAATAGCCTAGAAGCGGCTGTTTGTTTACATGCCCTTATGTACATTGGTACGGTTATCGTTCCACTGAATCATCGCTTAACAGCATCTGAACTCTCGTTTCAACTAAATGATGCAGAGTTAACGTATGTCATAAGTGATGATGAACTAAAAGGCAAAGCAAGTGAGGCACTGAATGATTTAAATGTATCACTGCTTGTTTATCAAGAATTACAAAAAGGTAGTCAAGAGTTAAGTAACCTTGAGGTAACGATAGAACTGAATCAACTTCACACGATTATGTACACTTCAGGGACTACTGGTAAACCAAAAGGGGTTATGCTAACTTACGGTAATCATTGGTGGAGTGCTATCAGTTCAAGTCTTAATCTTGGTCATGAGGTTCAGGATCGCTGGTTGTGCGCTGTACCCATGTTTCATATGAGTGGACTATCGATTCTATTGCGTAGTGTTATTTATGGGATTACGATGATAATCAAGCCGCGATTCGACCCGCATGTCGTTAATCAATCGATTCAACATGAAGGAGTAACCATTGTATCGGTAGTAAGCGCTATGCTAAGAAGAATGCTTGATGATCTTGGTGAAGAGGGCTACGCGCCTACCTTAAGATGTGTGCTTCTTGGAGGAGGACCTGCTCCATATCCACTTCTTAAAACTTGTGAGAAGAAAGGGATACCGGTTTATCAGACGTTTGGTATGACAGAAACGGCTTCACAACTTGTAACGCTTTCCCCAGAATATATGCTTCAGAAGCAAGGATCGGCAGGTAAGGCGCTTTTTCCATCAGAAGTGGTTATTGCTGATAATCTTCCACCAGGAGAACACGGTGAAATACGAGTGAAGGGACCAACTGTTACGAGCGGATATTGGAAACGAAATGAAGCCACACAAGAGGCTCTCCGAAATGGTTGGCTACATACAGGTGATATTGGTTACATGGATGAAGATGGATTTCTGTTTGTTTTAGATCGAAGAAAAGACCTTATTATTTCAGGAGGAGAGAACGTGTACCCTGCTGAAATTGAGTCCGCGCTTCTTGAGCATCATGCTGTAAAAGATGCTGGTGTGACAGGTATACAAGATGAGAAATGGGGAGAAGTTCCTGTTGCATATGTTGTAAGTGACCAATTCGAACTTTCGTCATCCGTTCTACTTGAATTTCTTTCTGAACGCCTGGCTAACTACAAATTGCCTAAACGAATTTCCTTTGTCGATGAGCTTCCTAGAAACGGCGCCAACAAACTTCAACGTAATCAACTAACAAACTTGAGAGAAACAAAACAATGAAACTACACTCAGTAACACTTCATCATATTAAAATGACTCTTAAAACCCCTTTTGTGAATAGTCTTGAGACAGTTAATGACAGAGAACTTATCATTGTTGAAGCAATTGATACAGATGGTTATGTAGGATTTGGTGAAGGGGTTGCTTTCACATCTCCATGGTACACCGAAGAAACCCTTGAAACATCATGGCACATGCTGAAAGACTTTATGATACCAACTCTGAAAGCACAAGTTCTACCTCACCCTTCTGATGTTGAACATCTGCTTAAAGGAATTCGACGTAATCCTATGGCGAAATATGCGATTGAAGGAGCAATCTGGGACCTTTATGCTAAAAGAGAAGGAATTTCGCTTGCAGAAGCGTTAGGAGGTACTGCTAAAAGGATTAAAGCTGGTGTCGCTGTTGGTGCATCTGAACCTGAAGTAATGCTAAATGAGATAAGTAAAAGAATTGAAGAAGGATATGAGCGGATTAAGGTGAAGATTAAACCATCACAGGACCTGTCTCTCATTCGAGCTATACGGAAGTCTCATCCTTCTATTGATTTAATGGCAGACGCGAATTCAGCTTATACATTAAATGACATAGAACGACTGAAGGAACTCGATCAGTATGGATTGTTAATGATTGAACAGCCACTTGCAGCAGATGATATTGTCGACCATGCCCTTCTACAAAAAGAGCTTGAGACACCTGTCTGCCTTGACGAAAGCATTGCTTCATATGATGATGCAAGAAGAGCTCTCAGTCTTAGCAGTTGTAGAATCATTAATATTAAACCTGGACGAGTTGGTGGATTGAGCGTAAGTAAAAAAATTCATGATTTGTGTGCTAGTCAAAACATACCAGTATGGTGTGGTGGCATGCTCGAATCTGGTATCGGGCGCGCGCACAATATAGCGTTATCTAGTTTACCTAATTTCACAATACCAGGGGATGTTTCTGCTTCTTCACGTTATTGGGAACGAGATATCATACTTCCTGAAGTGATAGTCGAAAATGGGTCTATTGCCGTGCCAGATGGAAGTGGGATTGGATTCGAGTTAAATAGGAAAGAGCTAGAGCGGGTAACGTTAGCGAAGGAAATACGATAAGTAAACAGTAAAAGTGAAAAGAGGCAGAACCCTAGCAGGTTCTGCCTCTCTTTCTTTTCTTATGCTTCAGAACTTTTCACGAGACGTGCATCAAAAATAAATGGCCCAAATGGAATCACTGAAGAGATAACAGCGAGAATAGCTTTTAAGAAGGACCATCGCTTTACAATCGTTACATAGAGAATAACAGCAAGGTATAGAACAAATAATCCTCCATGAAGCGCTCCTACAATCGTTACAGCCATTGGCATACCCATGAAGTATTTAAGTGGCATCGCTATTCCAAGCAATAGTAGAAAAGAAATCCCTTCAGCATAGCCGATACCTCGAAATAGTTTTAATGGTTGATTAAACAAACGTATTCACTCCTTTATTAACAACTGTTGTGATATTTTTCACAATAACAGATACAAGCAGTATACAACTAGTATATCAGCATGCTTGTTTCGATAGAAGCATGAGATTTATCGATTTATTGACAGTTATTAAGAATGGCTATGAAGCTCATACTGTTGATTTATCGATTTTTGGCTCATTACCATAGTCTTTAGAATAAGCAATTCACTTCTTTGCTCAGATTGACAGAACATTTAGTACTAATGCATCGTTTTTAATTGTTTTTTGAGTGATATTTGATTATTCGACGTCTAATCAAGTAGAATGAATATGGATGATATACTAAACTTTGAAGGAGATTTGTATGAACAACAAAAAAAAGGCGATTTTTATATACATTCCTAAGTCCAAAGTTGATGAAGCCAAAAATAACATGAAGAAAAATGATTAATAGATTGTAAAAGACCGTCAAGCAGTAATCGCTTGACGGTCTTTTTGAATAAAAAATAAGAAAAATTTCAATTTCAATTTAAAAGTAATTGAGTGTATGTTAGCACTTAGATAAATGAAAGGATTGCAGCGATTACGGCAATTGCACCGATAACCATTAGGATCGTACGTACCATTAGTCTTCCTCCTTGCATAAGTCATTTTATTTCTTCGTTCATACCATTAGTATTTGTTGTCTTCTAGAATAACGCGTTAACAACAAATGCAACTACAACTACGATTCCGACAATAACTAGAACTTGTTTTAGCATAATGACTTCCTCCTTCAATATAGCAATGCTCGTTGCTACTATTGATATACCCTAATTAATTTTTAAATCAAACCTATTTCTTAAATAATAGTTAATAAAGCCTATATATTTTTTATTAGCGTTCCGTAAAAACGTAAAATTATGCAAGACGAACATAATTTGGATTTCTATTAATAAGGCTCTTCTAATGGAGATTTTTGCTGTAGGATTAGGTGAATTGCCGTTCCAGGATGCTCGTTTTCCGTGGGGTGGGACGCTTGAACCTCCTCGTCGCTAACGCTCCTGCGGGGTCTCACCTGTCCCGTTCATCTCGCAGGAGTCGAGTATTCTTCCGCTTCAATTGCCCAGTGTGGTTTTTTTATTCAGTAATTGATTCAAAAGCAACAATCTATTAGAGAAGAGCCTTTTGTAAAGAAATTAATGAAAAAGGAGCCTTTCCATTTGGAAGGCTCCATTTATTTACTATTGTTTAGGGTTTACTTTCATGCGCTCTTGCTGGAAGAATTCTTTTAATTCCGGATTCAGATATTCCGGCTCCTTGTCATTTAAGTTCAGTTTAATCAGCTTGCCTTCAAGGTAGTCCATGATGCCGATCTCTGTACCGTTACCAAGCTGTTTCTGAAAAATTGTTTCATAACGTATGCTGCTCATAGGAGCCCTCCTGTTGCGCGTTTTTTTCTACTATAGCATGTTTGATAAACAAAAAACCTAAGTTAAACTTCTCTTAAATGTTTTGTAATCAAAGCGCAACAATGCTTAACAGGATGACATAGTTTGTTGTGTATGAAACATGATTCAGTCCTTTTTTACAGCTTTTTGCGAAATAATCATCGGTTTACTACAAAGGGGACATTGTTTTTCATTTGGGTGTTGATCCTCATCGATTTTCATCCATCCTTTGCAGAATTCGCTTGTGCAGATCCAGGCCTTTACTGTTTTGCCTTCTTCTGCCTTAGCGATTTTTTTGAATGCATCTGTTAGAAATCGTGAGACAGGTGTTTGTTTACCAAGGTGTTTTTCTGGCGAACTGATATAAAGTTCTTCTTTAGCCCTTGTAATAGCAACGTAACAAAGTCTACGTTCTTCTTCTAGATCTGCTGTTGGATTTTTCATATATAGTTGTTTATGAGAGGTCTCCTTATCCTTCATCGCACTCAAAGCAGAAACGTGAGGTAATATCGTTTCTGAAGCTCCGATAACATATACGATGGGAAATTCCAGACCTTTCGCTTGATGGATTGATAGCAGTGATAGTGCGTTTGAAAAACGATCATTTTGTTTGTGTTCATGAAACCGTTGTATGATTCGATCAACATAAGCAAGGAATTCAGGAATCGTTTCAAAACGAGAGCTTGAGAATTCAAGCTCGTCCATCATTTCTTTAAGCGTTGTCTTATGAACTGTTAGGGCTTCGTCGTTGGCACTGTCTAAATGCTTCATGTAATCATCGCGAAGCACTTGGATCGCTCTCTCAGGACGGTGCCGTTTGGCTTCTTCGATTAAACGGATGCGTCGATCAATGGATTTTTTTTGAAAGTCACGAAGCGTTTTCCAAGATTTTAAATGAACTAGTGGGAAATCGGCCGGATCAACAAAATTCTCCATTTCAATGTGCCTCATCCCTGCTTCCTGATTGATAAATAAGGATGGTAGAATCGCAGCAGTAGCGTCTAGGTTATGGTGCTCATAAGCAAGTCTCAAGTGATCCATCATTCCCTTAATGATGGATTGTTCATAGAAAATCTGCTTCATTCCTTGAGCATTAAAAGGAATATCCTGCTCAATCAACTGCTCAAAAATGGCTCGTGCATTTGTATAGGTTCTTGTTAGTATGGCTATATCTTTCCAATCACGCTGCTGCTCACGCATATGAGTGAGAACATGACTTGCTTCATCTTCTGTTGTAGCAGGGCGTAAGTAGAATGGTTGCTTTCCGTTTTTGTCAGTTGCATTCATCGTTTTGATTCTTCGGTAAGTGTTGTGCTTGATAACGTGGTTTCCTAGCCCAACGATAGGTGGAGCAGATCGATAATTGGTATTAAGTGTAACCACTGAAGCGTCTGGGTAAGCTTTATCAAACTCTAGAATAATGGAACTGTTCGCCCCGTTAAATGAATAAATAACTTGGTCATCGTCACCAACTACAAAGAGATTGTTTTGAGGTGCGGCAATTTGTTTAATGAGTTCGTATTGAATAGGATTCGTATCTTGAAACTCATCGACTAGAACGTATTGAAAACGATTTTGCATTTTGCTTAGCAGATTTGGATTATTAACAAATTCACGGTAAGTGAATACAAGAATATCGTCGAAATCCATGTATCCATTGCTTGTTTTCCATTCTTCATACGCTGTAAATGCTGCTTTAAGTTCTTTCGTTTCCTTACTGTCTGGCACATCTACTGGTTCCATCATTTTTACTTTGCACGAAGAAATAGAAGACAACATAATTTCAGGTAGTGATGCTTCGGGACTCTTCATCTTTTTAAGGATGTTTTTCATAATTATTTGCTTGTGACGTTCGCTGTTCAGTATTTTTTGATTATAGCCGAGACTTCTCAACAGCTTTAAGAAGATTGAATGGAATGTGCCAGCTGTTAATCTTCTAGCATCCTGAGCATGTACGCCTGGTAATCTACTAATTCGCTCACGCATTTCTTCAGAAGCTTTTCTAGTAAATGTAATAAGTAAGATACTACTAGGATCTTTTTCTTTTACGGTCATTAAAAAAGCGGTACGTGCTGTAAGAACAGAGGTTTTGCCACTCCCTGCCCCAGCTATAGTAAGTAGTGGACCTTCTGTATGCTGAACGGCCTCAGTTTGTCGTCTGTTTAAACGGATTCCTTTTTCCTCCAAGGATTCAAAAAAGGCTTGCTCTTTTGCATTTTGAAAAGGCTCTGTCGCCTTGAGACGTGTTAACGGCGCAGAAAGGTCTAATTCAGTTACTGCACGATGTGGCGTTGTTGTAAAATTCATGATCATCACCTGAACTATCTTTATAGATTCATCCGTTTATTTTATCATAAAATCGCGTCTATTCGTTTCAAAGGAAAGATTAATATTGTATTGATTCGGGTAAAGAGACTAGCAGGATAAGAAAATGAGGAGGTACTGACAAATGGAGAAATTTATTCAGGTCGTCGTCGATCATGATAAAAAGAAATTTCATGTTGAGTCAGAAGCAACTGGTGAGAGCAACTATGATGAACGTGTAAAGAAGGCTAAAAATAATGGTCGCGATGTCGGGACGTTTCGTTCCCGTTTAGACACAGTAGAAAAAACGATCGATGCAGCACAACACGAATACAAAGGTTACAGTCATACTGAAGAAAGTCCAGTCTAAATCTTCTTGGAGGTGAAAGATAATGGTACGAGAAACCTATTATGTAACACCAAAAGGTGAACTTCATGAAACGAAGGTCGATAATCAATTAAACTCTTTTGAAATCCGTGCAAGTCAAGAGGAAAAAATGGAAGTTGAGAGGGTTATCGAGAAGCTCAGATCTCAGAAATATGTGCAGCAGAATGACTTCTTTTCATTGAATCACTTTAATGAGAAAGAAGTGGACAGTCATCGTAATTGGACTGATGATGCAGTTTATGAACTTTATCGTCTCATGCATCAATTAGGCACTGACAAAACGAAGCGACAAATTGATGAAATGGGCGTGTTATCCGCTCTGAATCATAATACGAAGAGATAGAGGCTGCAGGCCTCTATTTTTTGTGTTTTGATGATACTTTACTAACAAAACTTGTTAATTGACCACGATTTATTCCAGAACTCCGCTCCTGCCCTTCCTAAAACAGACAACATACATAATCTAATAATGTAGTTAAACAAACTTATTGAGGGGGATAAAGATGAGCGGAGGATACGGAAAAGGCTTTGCTTTAATTGTTGTATTGTTTATTCTATTAATCATTGTAGGCGCTGGTGCAATGGGTGGATACTGTGGACCAGGTCCTGGTAACGTCGGTGGAGCAAATTACAACCCATACTGCTAAATCAAAAGATGAACCGGAATTTTTCCGGTTCATCTTTTTAATAGGCTCTTTTCGTATACATTGTCTGAAATAAAAGTGGGTAATTTTCCGCTCCTACCCGCTTTCCGCGGGGCGGGACGCTTCAGGAGTCGAGCATCCTTCCGCTCCAATTAGCGATGTGTGGTTTTTTATATTAAATTCTTTCAAAAGCAACAATTTTTTAGAAAAGAGCTTTTCTTAAAGATTGTTCTTCTTGAAATAAATGTTGTATAAAAACAAGACTGAGCATCTTGGAGCAGAGATAAACCACTAATCTTATAACAACAATAACTTCCATGGTAAAAAAGTCTTAATCTACCTCTAGTTAGTTTGATACCTTAATCCTTGAGGAATGTTGAAAGTAGAGCTGAAAAGCGCAACTGGATCTAACCGAAATTTACTAATTAAAAGGATGGGTAACGTGAAACGATACATAAGCTTTATAGTGATGGCAGGGATGCTAAGTATTACAGCAGGATGTGGCTCGGACGTAGGGAAATTAGCAAAGAATCATTCTGAAATAGTGCTAGCTTCAATAGATAACAAAGCAGAAGCAAAAACAACTGCAATAGAAAAGCCAGATGTAGAGAAGCTTTCAAATGAACTAATGAATCGCATCATTCAAAATACCAATCAAAACTTTCAAGTGGAAAATTTCAATACAAAAGAAGAGCTAAATAAGCATTTGCAAGAAGTTGCTTCTGAAGATCTTGCAACAAACATAACAAACACTTACTATCAAGAACGAGAAGGTTCGCTTTATCTTATTCCAACTGAGCTATTTCCATGGATGAACGGCGAAGAGCCTTATGAATTGAATCAATTAAACAAATTTGAATATCAATTGGTTCAAGAAACTGAATCAGATCTATACGGCACTTACACAATTGAAATCAATTTCCTTTATGAAAACAATCACTGGATTATCGAAAATTTCAAAATTAAGTAATGCGAACGCACGAGACAATATGTCCGTGCGTTTCGTTTTTATATAGGCAAATTGGACAACATCAACGGACTCTTTTACAATAAAGTTAGAAACTAAAAGACGAGGTTATCAAATGAGCGAATTTACGTTTACAGATTACTATCATAATCAAGTCACATATTCTTTCAAAGATCATCCTTATTCTTCCGAACCTAAACATGTATGGGTGATTTGCCGTCTGGATGAGAAGTGGTTATTAACGGAACACTCGAGACGTGGAATAGAATTTCCTGGTGGTAAGGTGGAAGAGGGGGAAACGGCTGAAGACGCAGCTGTTCGTGAAGTATATGAAGAAACTGGTGGCGTAGTGAGAAACCTTCGATATGTTGGCCAGTATCGAGTAGAAGGTAAAGGTGGCACTATTATTAAGAATGTTTATTATGCTGATATTGAACGCCTTGTCGACAAGAACGACTATATGGAAACTAGAGGTCCTGTTTTGTTGAAGCATCTGCCGAAAGAACTTCATCTAAATGAACGATTTAGTTTTATGATGAAGGATCAGGTGCTTCCTTATAGTCTTGAATATCTTAATCAATCAAAGTAAAAAGCCCAGTCTCTTCCTGGGCTTTTTATTATTGGCTTCGTTGACCAGGTTCAATATGAATGTGGGCGGTTCTAATATCATAATCCTTCTCAAGGCGCGCCTCAATTTCATCTGTAATAAAATGTCCTTCCTTAATGTTTAAGTCAGGAGCTACTTCCACAATGGCATCGACAATAACACTACTACCAGCCATACGCGCTTTAATATCAACCAGTGCTTCTACACCATCGATCTCTTTAATGGTTGTTTGAATTTCGTTGAGTTTATCTGTATCAAATCCATCTGTTAGCATTAGGGAAGATTCTTTGAAAATCCCAAAAGCTGTTTTACATATGATCAGCCCGACAATAAATCCAGTAAGTGGATCGAGCCAGTACATGTGTAAACTAGCTCCGATAATGCCTATAAATGCGCCTACGCTCACAAGGGCGTCTGATAAGTTATCTTTCGCTGCGGCCATGAGGGCGTGGCTTTTTGTTTTGATAGCCAGCTTTTTATTGTAGAAGTAAACGGAACTCATTACCAAAACACCAAGTAAAGCAATCCACGCTGAGCTTAACGGTGGAGGGGACTTAGGACCTTGAATGAGAATAGAAGCTGTGTGAAAGAGTACTTGCAAACCAATTGCCATCATAACGAACGAGGCGAATAGGGAAGAAACTGTTTCAGCTCGAGAATGTCCATAAGGATGATTTCGATCACGTGGTTTAAGCGATATTTTCATTCCAATTAATATAGCAACTGATGCCACAATGTCTGAAGCATTGTTCCAACCATCTGCAAGCAAAGCCTCTGATCCCAAGAAATATCCAGCAAAAAGCTTAGCGATTGAAAGAAGCAAATATGCTGTGATGCTAATCCAGACTCCCCGCAGTGCATTCATTTTCTTCACCTGATTTCATTATTAATTATCTTCCTCTACATGCTATCAGATGGCGTTCGGGTGGGTCTAGAGCAATCATTTTGCCATCGGTTAGACGTTTAGGACCGTGTCAGTTTTGTAAGTTCTAGCTAACTAGTTTGCCCAATCCCAACAAAAAAAGCCTCTCGATAAAGAGAAGGCTAATTCTTTATTAACTTCCGTTCTAACCATTCAACTCCGAGGTACATTAGAGATGAGAAAACAGCAATCATGAAGAGACTTAATAAAACAAGCGTGAAGTTAAACACCTGAAAACCATAAATAATCATATACCCAAGTCCTTGCTTTGAAACAAGAAATTCTCCCACGATCACCCCAACCCATGACAGTCCAACATTCACTTTAAGTGTGGAGATGATCGCGGGAAAAGAAGCTGGGAGGATAACTTCAAGAAAAGTGTGTTTTTTGTTACCTCCAAAAGATTGAATCACTTTAACATAGTTAGGTTCAACGGTATGAAAGGCATGATAGATGACGAGGGTAGTGATGATAATGGAAATAGAAGCACCCATTGTAATAATGGCGAGGTAGCCGGGACCTAGAGCGACGATAATGATTGGTCCTAGAGCTACTTTCGGCATTGAATTTAAAACAACAAGGTAGGGATCTGAGATCCTTGATGCCTTCCTTGACCACCACAGTGCGGCTGCAAAGAGAGTTCCTAAAGCCGTTCCAAGGATAAATCCAGCAATTGTTTCAAGGAGAGTGACACTAGTGTGCAAAGCCAATGAGCCATCGCTTAGTTTAGCTACGAATAGAGAAGAGATTTTGCTAGGGTAACTAAACAACAATGGATCAATCCAGTTAAAGCGACCCGCTGTTTCCCAGAGCGTTAAGAAAGCTAGTAGAATGAAAAGTTGCCATCCCGTTATTTCATATTTCTCTTTCCTAAGTCGTTTAAGGTAAGCCGAGTGTTGTTTCTCAAGTTGGAGATTGTTCAAGAGAATCAAGCTCCTTCCAAATAACTTGAAAATGCTCAGCAAATTCTGGATCGTTCCGCGCATCAAATGGTATTAACTCACGTAGGTGAGAAGGCATTTGAAACGTTCTAGCGATCTTTCCAGGTCTAGGTGAAAGTAGAATGACTCGGTCTGACATCGCAATGGCCTCTCCAATATCATGAGTGACAAGGAGAGCTGATTTGTTGTGTGTTTTTAAAGTAGCGGAAACGAGATTTTCTAATTTTAACTTTGTCTGGTAATCTAGTGCCGAGAATGGCTCATCTAATAAAAGGAGGTCGGGTCCAGTTGCTAACGTACGTACAAGTGCTACACGCTGGCGCATACCGCCTGATAACTGATCGGGGTAAGCGTGCCGGACATCATATAACCCCATTTGATCAAGAAGATTTAAGGTCCCATCTATCGATTCTTTCGTGAGTCTGTTGGTTAGCTTTAAACCTATTAAACAATTGTCTTCAATTGTTTTCCATGGAAACAAATAATCTTGCTGAAGCATATATCCCATCGATTCGCCCGGTTTATGCTTAGTTTTCCCCTGTATAATAACGTTTCCTTCGGTTGGCTGTAACAGTCCAGATATTATGGAGAGTAACGTAGATTTACCGCATCCGCTTGGACCGAGCAAGGATACGAATTCACCTTCCTCAATGGAAAATGACAGGTCAGCAATGGCTTCTTTAGCTTTCGTTTTTGTTAAATAAACGTGGCTAATGCCATTAACTTGAAGGAAAGACATGAGTTCAATCCCTCCTATTTTTGCGCATCTTCTGCATAACTGTTATCTACTAACTTACTGTGATCGACTCGCTTCGGTAGTTCACCAGATTCATCCATTATATTTTGAAGGTTATTCCACTCTTCTTCATCAAGCATCGGATTTGTCGCAAAAGAATGCTGGCTTTTGTAGCGATCAACGACCGTTGTGATGAGGCCCAGTTCCGTATCAGGAAAGAATGGTTCAATTGACGTTGCGATCTCTTCCGCTGAATGAGTATCGACCCATTGCTGTGCTTCATATAGCGCTTTAGTAAATCGTTTGGCAGTGTCAGGATTTTTGTTCAGGTAACTTTCTTTGGCCATAAAGACGGTATATGGTATCTTGCCGGATTCTTTACCAAATGACGCTACGATATGCCCAACACCCTGTTCTTCGAATATGCTTGCAGTCGGTTCAAAAAGCTGAACGAAATCTCCTGTGCCTGAAGCAAATGCGCTCGAGATGTTTGCGAAATCAATATTCTGAATGAGATCGAGATCTTGTGTATTAATACCTTTGTTTCTTAAGACAAATTCACCCGCCATTTGAGGCATACCACCTTTACGTTGGCCGAGGAAGGTACTGCCTTTCAAATCTTCCCATGCAAAATGATCGATCTTTTCTCTTGAAACAAGAAAGGTGCCATCTGTTTGTGTAAGCTGAGCAAAGTTAATTACAGGATCGTTTGTTCCTTGAGCATACACATAAATAGATGTTTCTGATCCGACAAGTGCAATATCTGCTCCGTTTGAAAGTAGCGTCGTCATCGTTTTGTCGCCACCCCATGTGGTTGTTAGTTCTACATCAATTCCATGCTTTTCGAAAATGCCTTCAGAAATGGCAACATATTGTGGCGCATAGAAAATTGATCGAGTTACTTCAGCTACTCGCACTTGATCATTTTCACTGCTATTTCCACATGCAGATAGAATGATAAGAAAGAGGATACTTGTATAAAGTGTTATCCGGTTAAACCAATATTTTGTCATAATCTAGCCCCCGCTGTCACATGAAATAGGCTCATGTTTTAAGATACTATAGCCTATGTACAGGGAGGATTTGTGTGTTTGCCCCACAAACTTTGAGCATGAGAGATATTCATTTCAAACAAAAAAAGCACCCGCTAAGGTGCTTTTCACAAGTGAATTAAATGTTAGGTCCTGCTTGCTTAATTTCTTTCGATACATTAGTAAACTTCTCGAAGTTCTTTACGAATTGAGTAGCTAGTTCTTTTGCCTTTATGTCGTAACTTTCTTGATTTTCCCAAGTTTGTTTTGGTTGCAAGACTTGAGCTGGAACACCAGGGCAATGCGATGGAATATGCAAACCGAAGATTGGATCTGTTTCAGTTTCAATACGATCTAGCTCGCCGTTTAACGCAGCTTGAATCATCGCTCTTGTGTAAGATAATTTCATACGCTCACCAACACCATAGCCCCCACCAGACCAACCAGTGTTAACAAGGAATACCTGTACATCGTGCTCCATGATTTTCTCGCCCAGCATCTCAGCATAGCGATGGGCAGGTAAAGGAAGGAATGGAGCTCCAAAGCAAGTAGAGAAGGTTGCTTCAGGTGATGTTACGCCACGTTCAGTTCCTGCTAGTTTACTTGTGTATCCTGAAAGAAAATGGAACATCGCCTGTTCTTTCGTCAGCTTACTGATTGGAGGAAGTACGCCAAATGCATCAGCTGTTAAGAAAATGATCGTGTTAGGATGCCCAGCAACACTAGGAATTGCGATATTCGGAATTGCATCAATAGGGTAGGCAGCACGCGTGTTTTCGGTTAAACTCGTATTATCATAGTCCGGTTCACGTGTTTCTTCTTTCATCATGACATTTTCAAGGACGGTTCCAAATCGAATAGCATCCCATATTTGTGGTTCTTTATCTTTCGAAAGATTAATGCATTTTGCGTAACAACCGCCTTCAATATTAAACACGCCATTCATGGACCAACCATGCTCATCATCGCCAATGAGAGAACGATGGGCATCAGCTGAAAGCGTTGTCTTTCCAGTGCCGGATAAACCGAAAAACAAAGCAACATCGCCCTCTTTTCCAACGTTGGCAGAGCAGTGCATAGATAGAATGTTTCGCTCTGGAAGAATGTAATTCATAACGGTGAAAATCGATTTCTTAATTTCACCAGCGTATTCTGTTCCACCAATAAGAACGGTGCGCTTCTCAAAAGAGATAATGATAAACGTTTCTGAATTAGTACCATCTACTTCTGGATCTGCTTGGAAGCCAGGCGCAGAGATGACAGTGAATTCAGCTTCATGTTCTTTAAGTTCTGTTTCATTAGGACGGATGAATAGCTGGTGTGCGAATAGGTTATGCCATGCATATTCATTAATAACTTGGATAGGAAGTCTAGAAGACTGGTCAGCTCCAGCGAATCCTTTAAATACATAAAGATCTTTTTTCTCACCGAGATAATTCAGTACTTTTGTGTAAAGGTTTTCAAAACTTTTCTCGGAAATAGGCTGGTTTGTTTTCCAATTAATCTTATCTTTAACGGAGTCTTCATTAACAATGAACTTGTCCGCGGGAGAACGTCCAGTGTATTTTCCGGTTTCAACACGAAGTGCACCTGTCGAAGACAAAGTTCCTTCGTTTTTAAAAAGAGAATGCTCTGTAAGTTCAGAGACTGATAAATTCACATGTGGATTGTTCTTATTTAAAGTCTCATCCAATAACGGTGAGGAGAAGGAAGCTGTTTTCATACGTTAGACCCATCCTTTTTTGAAGATTTCGTTTGCTGTCTTATGCTGTCTAAATAATCTCAAAAATAGTATAACACATTTATTTAATTATTCTATACTAATTTACGTATTTTTTGCATAAAAAGAGAAAAAAAGGCTAATACCTATTTAGTTAGGCTCGACTTTAGCCTATTATTAATAGGAAGAGAGTCATATTGGATTGCTTTAGAGGAGAACTAGAAATTGTCGAAGGTGGAGTTAGCGGTGGGAATCCCCCGGCTGTTTCGCCCAATCGAGTGAGGGTATGAGTGTCGGTTGATTGGACGCAACCATATTACGGATCTGTGGGGCGGCTTTGTTTTTCGTGAGATCCATCTGCGGTGGGCAGGTCCTTGAGTCGCTTCAGGATTTCATCCGAACACAAAGAACGTGTTCCAGTTCAAGGGCTCCAATATCTCCGTTTCTGAACGCTCGTCTCCGCCTTTCGTGTCCAGCTGCAGCGGCCAGACCCTCTGTCACTTCACCCTCCAACTCGAACACAAAGACCGTGTTCAAGTTGGAGGGCTCCAGTGCCTGCCGCGTCTAAGCGGCCGCTTCCGCTTTTCGTGAGATCCAGCTGCGACTCGCAGAAACTGCGATATTTCACTCTTTNACACAAAAAGTCCAATTCAAGAGCTCCAATATCTCCGTTTCTGAACGCTCGTCTCCGCTTTTCATGTCTAGCTGCAGTGGGCAGGTCCTCTAGTCGCTTCAGGATTTCATCCGAACACAAAGAACGTGTTCAAATGAAATCCTTCCAGCGCTTGTCGGACCTAATCGCCCACTTCCGCTTTTCATGTCCAGCTGCAGCGGCCAGACCCTCTGTCACTTCACCCTCCAACTCGAACACAAAGACCGTGTTCAAGTTGGAGGGTTCCAGTGCCTGCCGCGTCTAAGCGGCCGCTTCCGCTTTTCGTGAGATCCAGCTGCGACTCGCAGAAACTGCGATATTTCACTCTTTCATCGGAACACAAAAAGCGTGTTCCAATTCAAGAGCTCCAATATCTCCGTTTCTGAACGCTCGTCTCCGCCTTTCGTTATTGACACGGTCTTTTAACTGCGTTATTATATGTCGAGAATGGATACTCTTATCCCGAGCAAGCGGAGGGACAGGCCCGATGAAGCTCAGCAACCAACTCCTATAAATTGAGGATTAAGGTGCTAACCTGCAAGACAATAGTCTTGGAAGATAAGAGGCGAAAGGCATGAGATATCAGCTCCTTTTCCCTCTACATAGAAGGAAAGGGCTTTTTTAATGTCGTTACGATTTATGATGTAATTAAATAGGTTAAACGATAAGAAATTGAATTCGTTCTCTCGTTTCGGCTAAGAATAATAGGGAAATGAGTACCGTATCCATTACTACATTATTGATAGGATCCAATTCCTTAAGGAGGTACTTGAGTGAGTAATCGTCGTTTGTTTACTTCTGAGTCAGTTACAGAGGGGCATCCTGATAAAATTTCAGATCAGATTTCAGATGCCATTCTAGATGATATTCTTGCGCATGATCCAAATGCGCGCGTAGCTTGTGAAACTACAGTAACAACCGGTCTTGTGTTAGTTTCTGGTGAAATTACAACATCCCACTATGTGGATATTCCAAAAGTCGTTCGTGAGACGATTCAAACCATTGGCTATACTCGTGCAAAGTATGGCTTTGATGCGGAAACATGTGCAGTACTTTCATCTATTGATGAGCAATCTGCAGATATAGCAGCTGGTGTAAACGTTGCTTTAGAAGCGCGTGAAGGTACGATGTCTGAAGATGAGATTGATTCAATTGGTGCAGGAGATCAAGGCTTAATGTTCGGTTATGCATGTAATGAAACGACAGAACTTATGCCACTTCCAATTTCTCTTGCTCATAAATTAGCTCGTCGATTAAGCGAAGTAAGAAAAGAAGAAATTCTTCCTTATCTTCGTCCAGACGGTAAGACACAAGTAACAGTGGAATACGATGAAACTGGCAAGCCGGTTCGTGTTGATACTATTGTTGTATCTACTCAGCACCATCCTGAGATTTCACTTGAACAGATTCAGCGCAATATTAAAGAACACGTTGTGAAACCAGTTGTTCCAGCTGAATTGATTGATGATGAAACGAAGTACTTCATCAATCCTACTGGACGCTTTGTTATTGGTGGACCACAAGGTGACGCAGGTTTGACAGGAAGAAAGATCATTGTTGATACTTACGGCGGTTATGCTCGTCACGGTGGTGGAGCATTCTCTGGTAAGGATGCAACGAAGGTAGACCGTTCTGCAGCATATGCAGCTCGTTATGTTGCAAAAAACCTTGTAGCAGCAGGTCTTGCAGACCGCTGTGAAGTTCAACTCGCTTATGCAATTGGTGTGGCTCAGCCTGTATCTATTGCGATTGATACGTTTGGAACAGGTCAAGTATCAGAAGAGCGCCTCGTTGAGCTTGTAAGAGAGAACTTTGACCTCCGCCCAGCTGGAATCATTAAGATGCTTGATCTTCGTCGCCCAATCTATAAGCAAACGGCTGCTTATGGTCATTTTGGACGTACAGATATTGAGCTTCCTTGGGAACAAACGGATCGTGCAGAATCCTTAAAACAGGGTGCTGGCATTTAATTTTCATAAAAGAGGAGCCTTAATGGCTTCTCTTTTTTTTATCGCGAGCTTAATGGAAGTAGAGTATAAATAGAGGGGATAAGTGATGGGAGATTGTGAAAGACAGAAAGCACTCATAGGGAGAAGCGTGTATATGCCATCAGAATTACTGAACCGACTGAACAGAGATCGATCCAAGTCCTTTATAGATATTAGGTCTTCCAATTGAACAATAGATCAGGTCAAATGAGTTAGCAATTTTTCTCATCTCATCGAGTGTAAACAAATTATGTCCATCTACGAGTAAAGGTAGTTTAAGACCATCTACAACCTTACCCCAGTTTACATGCTGAAGCGAAAGGATTTCTGTCATAAGCAGAAGTGCATCGCAATCCTGAACTGTTTCGTACATAGGGGAGACAGTGTTTTCTCTCAATTGGAATTCTTCTGTGATTGGATCAAACGTTCTAACGGTTGCACCTTCTTCTTCAAGTCGTTTAATTACAAAGTTAGAAGGTGGAAGAGCAGGAAAACCTTTTAGGGTGGCTGATGCAAAGATAGCAATCGTCGTTCCTTGAAGAGTACCTAGAAAATCCTTCAATTTCTGTATTAACAGCTCTGGTTGATATTGATCGATTCCCTCTAGAGCTTCAAACATTTTATTAGCTGATGATGATTCTTTAATCATTGTACGATAAGAGGCTGCTTCAACGGATTTCTCAAATCCTAGAAAGCAGGATCCAGGATGTAATGAATGATCATGGCTTCTTGGTTCTGAAGGTAGTGCTGATTGAATTGCTTCGACATCAGCTCCAAAGTTTTCTGCAACTCCAGCAATCATCGTTAAACACGATACTTTCATTGATTGGTACGTATGATAAGCATAACGCATTAATTCTGCACTCGAATGATCCATGTAAGTAAGAGCATTAGAAAGTGGAGCATAGAACGTTTCCATTATTCTGCAAGCTCGTAGAGAAGAGGTACCAAGAATGACTCTTGAGGGGAACAGGAAGTCTTTCACTGCCGATCCTTTTCTTATGAAATCAGGGTTGCTCACCACATCAAAGGAACGATCATGTAATCCTTGTTCAAGTAGAATAGCCTCTATTTCAGAAGCTGTTCCCGGTGGAACAGCGCTTTTAATAATAAAGGTTTTGTGAGTTCTGACAGTAATGGTGATCTGTCTAATGAATCGGTAGAATGCTGATAAATCAGGCTTATTATTTTCATCTACTGGAATTGGTTCAGTGAAAAGAAGGTAATCTGATTCAGATGCAGCAGTAAGTCGATTTACAGAATAACTTAATTTTCCAACTGATTTAGCTTTCATGATGAGTTCGGGTAGTCCTTCTTCATAGATTGGTAATTCTCCGGAGTTAAGCGCTGTAATTTGATCACGATCCTCATCTGTACATACTACGTCATACCCATGAGATGCAAATACAGCAGATACGGTTAAACCAATTTCATTTGCTCCAAATACTGCTAGCTTCATCACTTTTCCTCCTTTACTTTTGTTAAGCATATTGAGCAATCTTTTTCTGTCCGATTGTTGTTTCATAATCCTCTATTAGCTTTCCAAATATAGCGTCCCAAGATTGTGTAAGTGCATAACGTCGACCTTCGTATCCCATCATTTTTCTTTCTGTTTGATCCAATAGGAGTCGACGAATCGCTTGGATATACTCGCCTTCATCATAAGGTGAGCAGAGGAGACCGTTTCGTTGATTTGATATAACGTCTGTTAACCCCCCGGCGTTTGCTGCGATGACAGGAGTCCCCGATGCGAGTGATTCTAACGCTACATTACCAAACGTTTCAGTTGCGGATGGAAAGAGAAATAGATCAGCTGTAGCGTATAGTTCAGCTAGCTCAACTCCCTGCTTGTAGCCTGTGAAGGTTACATTCGAAGGTAGGTTTTCTTGAAAATGAGGCATTGCTGGTCCATCTCCTACAACAAGCCATCTGATCTCTCGCTTCATTTCTTTCGGAAGCTTCCACATTATCTTTTGGAGCGTGCCAAGGTTTTTTTCTGGTGCAAGCCTGCTGACAAATAGAAGGATGTACTTCTCCTTAATTTGATATCGTTCTCGAATTGATGCGTTGTTTCTACGTGGAGAATAAAGATCACAATCAACCCCACGTCGCCATAAGTGTAAATTCTCAAAGCCCTGACTACTTAAGCGATTACGTGTTTCTGTGGATGGAACGAAGATCGATGAAAAGGGTTGATGAAACCACATCATGTATTTCCAAACAAATGGAGACAACAAGTCAAGACGATAGTGCTCTAAGTAATCCTCGAAATTCGTGTGATACGAAGCGACCATAGGAATGTTAAGCTTTTTCCCATAGTGAAGACCACTTAGTCCGATGTTAAATGGAGTTGCGATATGAAGCAGGTCTGGAGAAAATCCCCGTAACTGTTTTCGTATCATGTTAAGTTTCGGTAAAGCGATTCGACATTCTGGATATAGAAAGAATTTCATACTTGCAAATCGATGTATATTACTTGAGAAGAGATCTTCCTCTGTCTGGCAATCGGGCGCGAATAACATATATTCGACCTGTTGTTTATCCATATAGGAAGTTAATTTACCGAGTGTACGTGATACACCATTTACTTGAGGAAAATACGTGTCCGTAAAAAGTGCAAGCTTCATACTAGTACCTCCCGTTTCATGTTTTAACCGAATAAAATTGATACAAGAACGCCACTCCCGCTCCCAAGTAAAGCCCCAACTAAGACATCGGAAGGATAATGATGACCTAGATAAATTCGCGACAGCCCAACAAGACTTGCGAGAGTAAGTAAAGGAATGAAAAGCGAAGGTACGTGTAACATAAACGGTGTTAAAACAGAGAAAACAGCTGTCGTATGACCCGACGGAAATGAATGGTCTTTAAGTGGAAGCACGAGCATCTTCGTTTCTGGAATAGAAAGATAAGGGCGGTGTCTCGGGTAGTATTTCTTGATTAAATGAACAGGCAAGTGACTAATTGTAAGTGCAATCGCGCTCTGAATTGCCCATAAACTAGATGGAGAAGGTAAGAATAGACACAACAAAAGAGTACTAAGAATCGTCGCCCTAGCCCCACCAACATGCGTAACCCAACCAAAAAAAGAAGTCAGAAATCGAGAATGACACCTTAAATTCACAAACCGAAACACCGAACACTCCTGCTCATAAAGCCACCAAACTACTCTGCCCAAAAAGAATCCCCCTTAAGGTATATGTTACTTCTATCTTAAAGAGGAAATATAATGGTAGTATTAAAGAAAATTAAAATGATTGTTAAGATGAAAAGCGAAAGCGGCCGTTTAGGGTCGACAAGCGCTGGAACCTCCCTACTGGAACACGCCCTTTGTGTTCTAGAAGGGAGTTGAAGCGATCGAGACCCTGGCCGCTGCAGCTGGACAAGAAAAGCGGAGACGAGCGTTTAGAAACGGAGATATTGGAACTCTTGAATTGGAACACGTTCTTTGTGTTCAGATTGAAAGGCGAAGTGACCGAGGGTCTGCCCACTGCAGCTAGACACCAAAAGCGGAGCCAAGCGTTTAGTAAGAAGTTGCATTTAAACCATCAAAAAAAGACCAGAAAAACTCTCCTGATCTTTTCTTTAAAGTAATGTGAAATAAATGACGTATCCAATCGCAAGTGCGGTTGCAACGATATACACAAGGAAGATCGGATTGCTGAAGTAGGACGATTTAGCTCGGGCGTTTCCCTGGTTATCGTATTCACCTTTTTGGTTATTGCCAAGTCGATAAGTCATAAAAGCCCCTATTAATAACGTGATAACAACTAACACGATTAAGACGAGGGTCAGTTTGTACATAGAAGGCACCTCTATCCAATAGGATTGTATTGGTAACCTTCCTCAAACCTACATGAAATATGCACAATTCTAGAGTGGTTTCTGATCTTTGTAGTAAGCTGCTTTTTCTACATATTCATTTCGAATTCGCTCCATATCAAGTAGATCTTCTTGTGTTAATTCTCTTACGACTTTTGCAGGTCGTCCGAAGGCGAGTGAGTTCGGTGGGATTTTCTTTCCGGGCGGAACAAGACTACCGGCACCAATAAAAGCTCCTTCACCAATTTCCGCACCATCAAGAACGATGGATCCCATTCCAATAAGTGCATTTTTTCGAATAATACTGCTATGAAGAATAACCTGATGTCCAACAGTAACGCCGTCTTCTAGGATAAGCTTTTTGTTAGGGCTTTGATGGAGAACGCAATTGTCTTGAATATTTACTCTTGAACCAATCTCTGTAGGAGCTACATCTCCGCGAATAGTGGTGTTAAACCAGATGCTACTTTGCTCACCAATTGTCACATCCCCTGTAATGGTAGTATAATCCGCAATATAGACTGATTCATGTATCGAAGGTTTTTTATCTCGATAAGCGTAGAGCATTTCAATCCCAACTTTCCTTTATAATATATGAAATCCTTTTCAAACGTAGTTTATCAAAAAGCGACGACCTACATAAGGGGGCTTATAACAATGAGAATTAAAGAAGCGCAATATGCAAAGGGAGTTATTGTTTTAGTTCATGGAGCTAATGAACATCATCGCCGCTACGATTGGCTTGTCTCAAAATGGATTGAGGCAGATTATCACGTAGTACTTGGTGATTTACCTGGTCAGGGAGAGAGCACAAGACGACGCGGGCACATTGATTCATTTGATCAGTATATCGAAACAATTGATAAATGGATTAAACGAGCATTTGAATATGAACTACCAGTTTTTTTACTCGGCCACAGTATGGGTGGGCTAGCAACAATTCGTACGATTATGGAAAAAAGACCTTCCCTAACAGGTGTCATTTTGTCCTCACCTTGTATTGGTCTTGTAAATCCACCGAATAAAGGAGTAGATCTTCTTTCGAAAATGTTAAATCCTATCGTTCCTACACTTAGATTAAATTCCAAAATCGAATCGAATATTGGAACGAGGAATACGGAATTTCATACTCGAGATCAGGAAGATCCTTTAATGGTTCATAAAGTATCTGTAAGATGGTATCGAGAACTTCTTAAGGCGATGAAAATTGCAAACGAAGGATCTAAATCTTTTCAGAATTTACCATTGCTTGTCTTACAAGGCGGTGATGATCGAATTGTTGATAAACATGCAGTGAGATCATGGTTCAATCGGATCCCATTAACAGAGAAGTCCTATAAAGAATGGGATGGACTTTATCATGAAGTGTTTAATGAACCAGAGCGTGATACAGTTTTTAAAACAGCCCAAGCGTTTGTTGAGTTGAAACTTGAATTATTGGATTATCAAGCAAACGACCAAGAAGGCAAATAAATGATACAGGAGTGGAATCGGTTGAAAGTACCAAGTCATCCCTGGACGTTAATGTACAGTATATACAAACGCGTATTACCAAGAATTCATCAAGAGCTTGATCACTGGAAAAGGAGAGCTCAGGAAATTCCTGATTCCGAATTAAGAAAGCAAGCTCTCGCGAGTATTGAATCTAAGACGTTTCACTGCGAAGGAGGTGCGATTTATGGTCTTCTTGCAGGAAATCAGATTGGTAAATCGATTGAATTCGTAGCAGCTTATCAAACGATCAGCGACTACTTAGATAACTTATGTGATCGTAGTACTTCATTAGATCCTCAAGACTTCAGTGCATTGCATGAATCAATGGTCGAGGCACTTTCCCCGGAAATTAAAGCTTCTAATAATTATTATCGATATAGAAAGGAACAAGATGATGGGGGTTATTTACTAGCACTCGTAGAAACGTGTCAAAATGTTATCAGACAACTACCTAACCGTGAAGAAGTGCAACCACCATTACTCGAACTTTGTCATTACTATTGCGACCTACAAGTACATAAGCATGTGACTGAGGAAGACAGAGTCCCAAGATTACAAAGCTGGTTTGATCAACATAAACCACAGTTACCTGATATGACCTGGAATGAATTCTCAGCGTGTGCAGGGTCAACACTAGGGATTTTCTGTCTTGTTTCTTATTCACTTGGGAACAACCTTCCTAAAGGTGGAACAGCTGTTATAAAAGATGGCTATTTCCCTTGGGTACAAGGCCTTCACATTATGCTCGATTACTTTATTGATCAGGAGGAAGATCGAGTCGGTGGAGATTTGAATTTCTGTTTTTATTATAAAGATAATGATGAGCTAGCACGCCGTGTTGCTCACTTTATTAAAGAAGCTGATCGAAGTGTTGAAGGACTGCCGCACGCTTCCTTTCACCGTCTTATAAACAAAGGATTGCTCGGCATATATCTTGCTGATCGAAAAGTAACAGAACAAAAAGATGTTCGTTCTTTAGCCCGCAAGATTATTCGAAAAGGCGGCCGATCAAGCATCTTCTTCTACTTTAATGGGTGGGTGTATAGAAGGCTTCACAAAGCTTCGCAATAAACCACGTATAAAATATGCTGTTTCGTGAGAAAAGAAGCCTATAGGATTTTGAAAGGGGTTCTTTATATGAAGAAGCGCTATTACGTCGCTGTGAGCTCAGGTGAAATATTAGAAGAACAGGGAGCATCTAGCTATAATTTTGAAATAGACGCGGATGAGGCAGATGTTTTCAAGTTAAGCGAGCTATTTGATATAACTGACACAGACAGTCGGCTTTCTCTTTATCGCGCTCACGTACCAGCAATGAGCTACCATGAGGATAAAAACAACGATGATTATGATGATCATATGAAGCAAATTTATCAGCTTATTCACGACCTTGGAACAAAGAGAACGCGAGATCACATCGAATCAATGGGAATTCTAGAGTAAACATAGAAAAAAGCCGGTGCAGGTGCACTGGCTTTATTTCTTACTGATAGCAAGAATATAAGGTGGCTCATTGATTTGGTTAATAAACTGATATTTAAGAACCTGAAAGTCAGATTGCGAAAGATCTGATGCAAAGTCGGTAACCATTTCACTCTCGATTTTTCCTTCAGGATGTCCCGGATAAACGACCAGGATGAGTAAACCACCTGATCGAAGAAGAGTTAGCATGTCTGTTACTGCTTGTAATGTTTCTTCTGGTTTCGTCACAATGGACTTGTCTCCACCTGGTAGGTATCCAAGGTTAAAGATAGCGGCTGAAACCCTTCCGATATCCTCAGGGTCCATTACGTCTTTTACTGTCGCATGACTTGCGTGGGTTAGTATAACTTGTGCCGTTTGTTCAGCATCCAAAAGCCGTTGATAGGTTGACTCTAAAGCATCCTTTTGGATATCAAATCCGTATACTTTGCCCGTTTTGCCAACAGATTTAGCAAGAAAAAGCGTATCATGGCCGTTGCCACAAGTGCCGTCAATGGTGACGTCGCCTTCAGTGAGAACGTCATTTAGAAGTGTTCTTGTAAAAGGTAATATTCGCTCTAGCGTCATGTTGTATGAATCCTTTCTGATGAATAAAATTTACCTTGCCAGCTGTTTCGTTTGATCAGCTCGGTCTGGATTGCATTTAAGACACTGAATTTGTTCATACTCCACATAGGTCCGATGAGTAAGTCAGCTGGACCATCTCCTGTCAATCGATGAATAACCATATTTGGTGGAAGAATTTCTAGTTGGTCAACTACCAGATTTACATAAGTATCTTGATCAAGAAATTCGAGTCTGCCTTTTTCATATTGCTTCACCATCGCAGTCTTTTTGAGTAGATGAAGAAGATGGATCTTAATCCCCTGTACGTCTAACTTAGCTACTGCTAGTGCTGTTTCCATCATCATTTGAGGTGTTTCCTCCGGCAGTCCATTAATGATGTGTGAGACAACAGTTATGTTATGCTTACGAAGTTTTTCAACACCTTCAACATAACAAGTAAAGTCATGTGCGCGATTGATTAATTCGCCTGTTTGATCATGAACCGTTTGTAGACCTAGTTCGACGATAAGATATGTTCGTTCGTTTAATTCGGCAAGGTAATCGATAACATCGTCAGGTAAGCAATCGGGTCTTGTAGCAATTGAAAGTCCAACAACATCATCCTGTTTTAATATGATTTCGAACTTATTCCGCAACTCTTCAACAGGAGCATATGTATTTGTGTATGCTTGAAAGTACCCAAGGTATTTTGCGCCTTTCCATTTACGCCCGCTTGTCCTGTTTTTGATTGTCTGAAATTGTGTAGCAAGATCTTCTCGTCGATCTCCCGCAAAATCACCTGAGCCACTGACACTGCAAAAAGTACAGCCACCATGTGCAACCTTACCATCTCGGTTAGGACAATCAAATCCTCCATCTAACGGAACTTTCATAACGCGATGTCCAAATTTATGTTGAAGAAAGGTATTAAGTGTATAGTATCGTTTTTCTGAACCAAAATAAGTTGGTATATCTAGTTGATGTGGATCCATTATGACTCCTCTCGTGGGCTATAAACCCTAAATGACTAATTTCACTTTACCACTTCCAAGGTTAATCCTCCAATAGCCTATTCTTTAGTTTAGGAATAAATGGTTCGTGGTACATGCAAGTATCATGTAGAAAGAGGTGATCATATGGAACGTAATGAAAAGCGCCATAAAAAAGGAGAAACAAATAATCCAGAGCAACTTCCAGATGAAGAAAGGAATCAGCTCGATCGTGATGATGCAGAAATGAATGTTGATGCTATTCCACTGGAAGATTTAAAGGAAGAAGAGAAAGAAGAAAAAGACAAACCTCATTCCAAAGATGATTCAGCTAGTCAAAAGAAATATAGAGAAGGATAACGCACCGATCTTGGTGCGTTTTTTTTGTTGGAACCATCGCAAGGTCATAAATAGTTATGGTGTCGTATTGATTGCATCGCTTTTCACCCTTTTTTATGATAAGGATTACGAGAAAATCCAACAGTTGAGGAAACACTGCCACATGTATAAAAAACGAAAACATCGTCTATTCTGATAATGTTCTTGACAATCTTCACAAGTCTTCATACAATGAAAATTATATACGTAATTTATCGAAACCAAAGATTATGATAAGGAATAGTAATAAAGATTCTATTACTAGAGAGTTAACGGTTGGTGGAAGTTAACATAGAACTTTTATGAACTCGCCTTTGAATCGGAACCTGAATGGAGTAAGGTTACCCGTATGCCTGCGTTAAAGGTTTGAAGTGAGTGCTGATTCTAGCACTAAGCCGGGTGGTACCGCGGGTGATTATGAATTTTAGATTCAGAACCTCTCGTCCCTGTTGATAAACAACGGGGACGAGAGGTTTTTTTGTTTTTTTGGGCTATGTTAATGAACAGTGTTGATTTTCGGCTCATTCGATGAATCAATAATATGAGCTAACATAGTCATTTTTTTAAGGACTGGAAGGAGAGAGTAGCAATGGCATTTGATCACAAAACAATTGAGAAGAAGTGGCAGCACTACTGGGAAACAAAGAAAACATTTAAAACAGATCATGACGCAAGTGGAGAGAAAGTATATATTCTCGACATGTTCCCCTATCCATCTGGAGCGGGTCTTCATGTAGGACATCCTGAAGGCTATACTGCGACTGATATACTGTCCCGTATGAAGCGAATGCAGGGCTATAATGTGCTCCATCCAATCGGCTGGGATGCATTTGGGCTTCCCGCAGAACAATATGCGCTAGATACTGGAAACAACCCGAGAGATTTCACACAAACAAACATTGATACATTCCGTCGACAAATTAAAGAACTAGGTTTCTCATACGACTGGGATCGAGAAGTTAACACAACTGATCCGAGCTACTATAAGTGGACGCAGTGGATTTTCACAAAGCTATATGAAAAAGGACTTGCTTATGTAGACGAAGTTGCTGTGAACTGGTGTCCGGCTCTTGGGACGGTGCTTGCCAACGAAGAAGTCATTGATGGTTTAAGTGAACGTGGTGGCCATCCTGTCGTACGCAAACCAATGAAACAATGGGTTCTTAAAATTACAGAATATGCAGATCGTTTACTGGAAGACCTTGAAGAGCTTGATTGGTCAGAAAGTATTAAAGAAATGCAGCGTAACTGGATCGGTAAATCTGAAGGAGCAGAAGTGACATTCAAAATTGATGGTCATGATGAATCCATCGACGTATTCACAACGCGCCCAGATACATTATTTGGTGCTACCTATATGGTACTTGCACCAGAACATCCTCTTGTGCAGCAGATTGCAACTGAAGAGCAACTAGCTAAAGTAGATAGCTACCGTTCAAAAGTGCAAACTAAGAGTGATCTTGAGCGCACCGAATTGTCGAAAGAAAAGACTGGTGAGTTTACAGGAGCTTATGCGATTAACCCAATTAATAATGAGAAGCTTCCGATTTGGGTGGCGGATTATGTGTTAATGACATATGGAACAGGTGCCATTATGGCTGTTCCTGCACATGATGAGCGTGATTATGAATTTGCGACAACGTTTGACTTGCCAATTATTGAAGTTGTAGCAGGTGGAGATGTATTGAATGAAGCTTATACAGAAGATGGAAAGCATGTTAATTCTGATTTCTTAAACGATCTAGAGAAAGAAGAAGCCATTACGAAGAGTATCGAATGGCTAGAGGAAAAGGGTAAAGGTAAGAAAAAAACGACGTACCGTCTACGAGACTGGTTATTTAGTCGTCAACGTTACTGGGGCGAGCCTATTCCAATCATCCACTGGGAAGATGGCACAATGAGTGCAGTACCGGAAGAACAGCTTCCAGTTGTACTTCCTGAAACAACTGAGATTAAACCTTCAGGTACTGGTGAATCACCACTTGCTAACATAGAGGACTGGTTGAACGTTGTTGATCCAGAGACAGGTAAAAAAGGTCGTCGTGAAACAAATACTATGCCGCAATGGGCTGGTAGCTGCTGGTATTACCTTCGCTACATTGATCCTGATAACGATGAAATGTTAGCTGATCCGAAGAAATTGGATGAATGGCTACCAGTAGATATGTATATTGGTGGAGCTGAGCATGCTGTTCTTCACTTGCTATATGCCCGTTTCTGGCATAAAGTTCTTTATGATATTGGCGTTGTACCTACGAAAGAGCCTTTCCAGCGTCTTCGTAATCAGGGGATGATTCTTGGAGAAAACAATGAGAAAATGAGTAAATCCAAAGGTAATGTTGTAAACCCTGATGAGATAGTAGAAAGTCACGGAGCTGACACGCTTCGTCTTTATGAAATGTTTATGGGGCCTTTCGAAGGGTCAATCGCATGGTCTAACAATGGACTTGATGGTGCTCGTCGATTCCTTGACCGTGTATGGCGATTGTTTGGTGAAGGTGATATTAGTAAGTCATCACTCTCTGAAACGGATTCAAGTGAAGAAATGGAACGTGTTTACCACGAAACTGTGAAGAAAGTTACTGAAGATATGGAAGGTTTACGTTTCAATACGGCCGTTTCTCAAATGATGGTCTTCGTTAATGAAGCGTATAAGCAGGAAACCGTATCAGTCAGCTTAATGGAAGGCTTTGTTAAGCTACTTTCACCGATTGCTCCACACCTTGCTGAAGAGCTTTGGAGTGCACTAGGGCACGAAGAAACGTTAGCTTATGCAAATTGGCCAATGTTTGATGAAAGCAAGTTAGTCGAGGATGAAGTTGAAATTGTTGTCCAAATTAACGGCAAGCTTCGCGCAAAAATTTCTATTCCAGCTGAAGCATCTCGTGACGAAATGCAGGAAATTGCACTAGAGCATGAGAAAATTAAAGGCCAACTTGACGGCAAGACGCTTCGTAAAGTGATTGCTGTTCCAGGAAAACTTGTTAATATAGTTGCCAATTAACCCGAAACCCCTCTTCTTTTTTAGCAGAAGAGGGGTTTTAAAAATGGAAGGTTGAATAACCACCCGAAGTGGGAAAGAATACTACTATACGTAAGTTAGATTTCTTGTATTGAAAGTACGAATCATGTACGATTGATTTTGTTGAAGTAAATAATAATGAAAAATCATATGATATGTATCGAAAGGGGTATGTTTTTCTATGAGTAATGAAATTAAGACAGTAACACCTGAAGAGGTTCAAGCGCTATTAAATCAAGGTAAAAATGTTTCATTAATTGATGTACGTGAGGATGAAGAAGTGGAAGAAGGTATTATTCCTGAAGCGACTCACATTCGTCTTGGTACACTTCCGGAACGTCTTGACGAAATAAACAAAGATGAAGAGCATATTATGATTTGTCGATCTGGTCGACGCAGTGAACGTGCTTGTGAATATCTGCAAGAAGCTGGATATGAAGTGAAGAACATGGTTGGCGGTATGATGAAATGGGAGGGTAAGGTTAAGTAGCCCTTCCTGAAAAGGAGAGAAAACGAATGGCAATAGTGGGAACGGCTGTAGCTGCTTTTGCAGCATTCATATTAGGTTTATGGAAAGTTGTTTATCCTTATTCTTATATGAAGCCGATTAACCTTGATCGGTTTGACGATGATAAATACTGTCTGATCGATGTGAGAGATTACATTCTTTCACATAGAATGCCGTATGAGAAAGCAAAAAATATCCCGCTTTCTTACCTGGGAAGACAAACAAGAGAAAAAGAAGTTTGTGATAAAGATATCGTTGTACTTGCAGAAGATCGTAAGGCAGCAAGACTTGCTGTAAAGATCTTAATGAAGCAGCGCAAACAACAGATTTATTACATGACAGTTACCTCTTAATTGTTACGAGCGCCTTGTGGAATGAGTTATCCATAAAGGCGCTTTGCTGGAGCCTTAATCCAAGTAAGTTGATAAGATTAATAAATCATAGCACTTTTTTCTTCTTTATCCAAGCATATTGACTTAAAATCATTTGTTTGTGTTCTTCATCTGATATAATGATGGAAAAGACTACACTGAGGTGTTGAAATGAAGGCAGAACTTATGCGAGCTATGATGGACTTACAGGCATTACGCCAACTGCAACCAGGTAAAACAATGGTTAGTCAGCAGTCATCAGCCTTTTCCTTTACTGACATGCTTGAAGCAGCTCTTTCGAACCAAAACTCCGAACAGCAGCAGTCGACAGTTACTGTTCCCCCTATAAATGCAACAAATGAAACAAATACATCACCAGTTGTACATACTCGTTCCGCTTCATACTCATCTTCTTCGCTTGAGATTGATGGATATATTGAAGAATTATCAGACAAGTACAACGTTGATCCAAAATTAGTTCATTCTATTATTAAACAGGAATCCGGCTATAAATCAGATAGCGTTAGTGGAGCAGGCGCTATGGGATTAATGCAACTAATGCCTGCCACCGCATCTTATCTTGGGGTAAAAGATCCATTTGATCCAGGGCAGAATATTGAAGGTGGCGTGAAATACATTAAGCAGATGATTGAGAAATACGACGGTAACACCGAGCTTGCTCTAGCAGCATATAACGCAGGTCCTGGTAATGTTGATCGTTATGGAGGAATTCCACCTTTTAAAGAAACGCAGAATTATGTTTCAAAAGTGATGGGTAATTATTTAGCATAAAGAGAAAAGCTGTCTCAAACGACCGCTCTCCAGCAGTCGAATGAAGACAGTTTTTTGTTTTTTAGTTATTTTTTATGAATGGTTGGTGTTACTAGAAGTGGTTTAATATCTACTTCAAAGTTGATTGGAGCGGAAGGTGCTCGACTCCTGCGGGACTAGCGGGACAGGTGAGACCCCACAGGCGTGCCCAAGCGCGCCGAGGAGGCTCACCGCCCGCCCCGCGGAAAGCGAGCATCCTGGAGCGCAAATCAACTACTACTTTTATGGGTAAGGCTACAATGTCTACTAAATAAATTTCACATTAGCTGAGAGAAGATAGAGACAATTGATATACTATATATGAGGTGAATAATTTGAACGAATTTAAAACGTTAGGCTTAGACTCTAAGCTTATTAAACCATTAGAAGATCAAGGAATCCAGACCCCAACAGACATACAAAAAGAAACGATTCCTGTCATGTTACAAGGGCATGATGTCATTGCGCAGGCGCAGACAGGAACTGGTAAAACGTTTGCGTTTCTACTACCAATATTGGAGAAATTAGATACTGAAGCTGAAGAAGTACAGGCATTAATCGTGACACCAACAAGAGAGTTAGCCATCCAAATTACAACTGAGCTAATGAAGCTTGTTGAAGAACGAGAGGATGTTAATGTTCTTGCAGTTTATGGAGGACAAGACGTAGAGAGACAGATCAAGCGTCTTAACAAGCAAGTCCACATTGTAGTCGGCACACCTGGACGCTTGCTTGATCATGTTAGAAGAGAAACGATTGATTTGTCTCGCACGTCATTTCTTGTCTTAGATGAAGCGGATCAAATGTTGCATATAGGCTTCCTTAGAGAAGTTGAAGATATTATAAGTGAAACGCCTGACGATCGCCAAACAGCTCTTTTTTCTGCCACGTTATCAAGTGATATTAAAAAGCTTGCAAGGCGATTTATGAACTCTCCGCAAACTATTAAGGGGAAAGAAAAAGGAAAAACGGTTGAGGAAATTCAACAATATGTTATCGAGACAACAGATCGAAGAAAGTTTCCTTCCCTTACCGAAACCATTGATGAAGTGCGTCCATTTCTAGGAATTATTTTCTGTCGAACAAAACGCAGGGTTAGTAAGCTTAATGGAGATTTGAAATCAAAAGGGTACTTATCAGATGAGCTACACGGAGATCTTTCACAAGCTAAGCGTGAAAGTGTTATTAAACGATTCCGCGATGCGAAAATTCAATTGCTTGTAGCAACGGATGTAGCAGCGAGAGGGCTAGATATTGAGGGCGTTACACATGTTTTCAATTATGATATCCCACAAGATACTGAAAGCTATATTCATCGGATTGGTCGGACGGGCCGCGCTGGAGAAGATGGAGCATCATACACATTTATTGCAGCAAAAGACCAGGCTTTTATTCAAATGATCGAAAAAGGGATCGGAAAGAAGCTAGCTCGTAAAACGGTTGAAGGCGCACTTCCTGCACATGAAGAGCAGGATAAGGAGAGAAGTGATCATAGAGGTCGAACCAATCGCCCTAATCGTAGGTCGGGTTCATCTAACAATCGAAGCGGTGGAAGAAATCGAAATAAGCGATAGAAATAAATGAAGGAGGGGAACAAAGTCCCCTCCTTTTTATTATGCTCTTGTTGCTGCACTCTTTCCTGCTGTAAAACCTGTTACAAAAGCAGATGTAATGTTATAACCGCCAGTGTAGCCGTGGATGTCGAGAACTTCGCCACAGAAATAGAGACCTTCTGTGAATTTAGAACCCATTTCCTTTGGATGAATTTCTTTCAAAGAGACGCCGCCTCCTGTAACAAAGGCCTTATCAATTGGAAGAGTACCGTCAATTGCAATCTGGAATTGTTTCAACAGACGGACATACTCTCGCACTTTTTCTTTTGATAAGTGAGCGTAGGTGGTGTCTGGAGAAAGTTCTGCTTTGCTCAATAAGAAAAGCATATATCGCTCTGGAACTTTACTTTTCCAGATGTTCTTAATTGCTTTTTTAGGCTCTTCTTTTGCGATCTTCATATGTTCTCGATATAATTCTTCTTCGTTTTGATCGGGTACGGAATCAATTTGAAGAGGAATATATTGCGCATTAAACTTCTTCATCGCTTTAACAACATACTGACTACATCTTAGGACTGCAGGTCCAGATAAGCCAATGTGAGTGAAAATCATATCCCATCGATGCGTTTTAATCACTTTACCTTTAGGGTTAAGAACAGATAATGCGACATCTCTAAGAGATAATCCCTGAAGTTCCTTATCCTTAATAAAAGGCTCACTGGATGTGAGAGGTACTTCAGTAGGATAAAGATCAGTAATAGTATGACCGCCTTCTTCTGCCCAAGCATATCCATCTCCAGTTGACCCAGTGTGAGGAACTGATTTTCCTCCAACGGCAATGACAACATTCGACGACTCGATCTCTTCTTTTGATTGAAGTCTTACTCCTGTAACAGCTCCGTTACGATAAATAACTTTCTCAACAGGCGTATTTACTTTAATTGTCACATTCAGCTTGCGTACTTTCTCAAGAAGTGCATTTACAACTGATTTGGCATCATCTGTTACCGGGAACATTCTCCCGTGATCTTCCTCTTTCAGTCTAATGCCTAGATCTTCAAAGAATGTAATGATATCTTCGTTATTAAAGATGTTAAACGCACTATATAGAAACTTCCCGTTACCCGGGATGAATTTAATAAGTTCATCTAGCGGTAGGCGGTTTGTAACGTTGCATCTTCCACCTCCAGAAATAGCTAGCTTACGCCCAAGTTTATTTCCTTTGTCAACGAGCAACACAGACGCTCCGTGCTCTGCGGCTGATACTGACGCCATGAGTCCGGACGGACCCCCGCCAATCACAATGACATCGTATTTCATGCTTACACCTCTCTCATTTTGCTAAAGACAAACATACCATATTTAATACTACATATTAAAGTTTCGCAGAAATTTATATTTGTTGTTACTAGGCAAATAGCTTAAAATGAAGAAGTGTATTTTAAAGAACTGTTGAAAAATGTTGATAGTTGACGAATAGAGTTAGATGAATGGTTAGAAGTAGGAGATGGAGAAATGTCTGATTCAAATGTCATTAGAGGGACGATGCTGTTAACAGCTGCCACCCTTTTTTCAAGAGTGCTCGGGATGATTTACATGTTCCCTTTTACTGCTCTTGTAGGAACACAAGGAGTAGCATTATATACGTATGCGTATACCCCTTATACAATTATGCTTAGCTTGTCTACAGTTGGAATACCGCTAGCTGTTTCGAAGTTTGTTTCAAAATACCATACGCTCGGAGATTATAGGACTGGAAGGCGATTATATAAATCTGGGCTAGTGCTAATGGCTTTAACTGGTTTCGTCGCATTCCTTGTTCTGTTCTTATTAGCGGAGCCAATTGCAAGGATTGTTATTGATGAAGGTAAAGAAGGTAACACAATAGCGGATGTGACCCTTGTTATTCGGGTTGTAAGTATGGCGCTGTTGATTGTGCCAATTATGAGTTTAACACGAGGATTTTTCCAGGGCCTTCAGTCTATGGGGCCTACTGCTGTTTCTCAGGTTATTGAACAAGTTTTCCGTATCGTCTTTATCCTTGCATCAAGCGTTATTATCATTAAGTTCATGGACGGAAGTGCAGCTACTGCTGCAACATATGCAACGTTTGGCGCATTCGTAGGTGCTGTCGGCGGCTTAATGGTGGTTTTTTGGTATTACAGAAAGCGTAAGCCTGAACTTGATCGACAGCTTGCTGAAAGTACAGTAGACCATGACGTGTCATTGAAAGATATGTACAAAGAAATTATTACGTATGCTCTACCATTCGTAGTTGTTGGTCTTGCGATTCCATTGTACCTTCAAGTTGATACTTTTCTTATTAATCCTGCACTTAAGAGTATAGGATATAGTCAGCCATCTTATGAAGAAGTGTTTGCTATTATCACTGGACTTGCTCACAAGTTGATTATGATTCCAGTTTCACTTGCAACGGCGCTCGTTATGACGATAATTCCTGCGATTACAAAATCATTTACAGCTAATCGTGAAGGTGTACTTCAGAATCAGTTAACCCAAACGTTTCAGATTCTACTATTTCTAACAGTACCTGCAGCGATTGGCCTTGCAATTCTAGCAGAGCCCGTTTTCCGTGTGCTTTATCCTACTGTAAATCAAGAAGTGGGTAGTTCATTGTTAATGTGGTACGCTCCAACAGCAATTTTATTTGCCCTTTTCTCAGTTACGGCAGCTATTCTTCAGGGGATTAACAAACAAAAATTCGCTGTATATAGCTTGCTTGCTGGTCTTGCCTTTAAAGCAGGATTAACGTATCCACTCGTTACGATCTTCGAGGGAAAAGGGGCAATCATTGCAACGAATATCGGATTGTTTACATCAGTCGTGATTACGATCACGATCATTAAGCGATATACGGAGTATGAATTTGGGTTTCTCTTTAGAAGACTATTGTTAATAGGGATTTTCGTTACAGTTATGGCAGTAACTGCGAGAGCTGCTATCCTGCCACTTGAATCGGTGTACCCTGACCTTTACCTTTCTAACAGTGAAGGTGGAAGCATGCTTTACTCGGTTATCAATCTGCTAGTAGGACTAACGGTTGGCGGGATTGTTTACCTCTGGCTTTCATATCGTTCAAACCTTGCAGGATTAATACTCGGTGAACGGTTCACATTCTTAAAACGACGATAAAAAATGAAGGCCATGTTGGCCTTCATTTTTAATGAAGAGAATTTTGCTTTTTTCAATAGTCGTTTTCTTCTTCCCTTATTCCGATCTGTCTTTCAATACGTCTAATTCTTCTATTCTGCCTTCTAAGTTGGCGTTCGATCTCTCTTAATTGCTGCTCGATATTACCAGGATAACCAGGATATCCACCTGGTTGACCAGGGAATCCACCCGGTTGACCAGGAAATCCACCCGGCTGACCAGGGAATCCGCCTGGCTGACCCGGAAACCCTCCCGGATATCCAGGATAACCTTGCCCTTGCTGTCGATCATACATACACGATTCCCCCTTTAATTAGGTACGTGATAGTGTATGCAAAAGCTAGGCAGTGTTTCTGGGCTTTTGCCCGTGTTATACTGAGTTTCTCTGATACCAGCTTAGCTGTTCTCCGATGCCGAGTCCTTTAAGTGGGACTTCGTAATGGTAGTTGAAACGGTTCAGTTGAGGCTCGAGGTGTTTACGATACACAGAACCACCATGCAAACAAACTGTTATTTTCGTAGAGGTTTCATAGGTTGAGAACTGCTCAATTACTTTTTGAGCCCACTCTTCTCGTTGTTGATGTGTAAATGTTTTAATGGAAACATCGTACGGATCCATTATATCGGTTGGTAATAGTAGACCGTCTTTGGCATTATAGAAATACATGCGATCATAGTTGTGTGAAGCATACTCAAGTGTCTTTTGAAACAATGGACTTTGATAGAATTCTATAACAGGTGCTGATTTTTGGCTTTTCTTTCTTGCAGTTGCTAGAAGTCCAACCTTAACAGTCATTCAATTCACTCCAAACGTGCAATTTGACATCTGTTATTTACATACCCTTGATTCCTTGAAACTATGCTTTAAAATAAAAGAAAATTTGGAAGAATTATGGTAAAGGAGCGATTAGATGCGTTTAGATAAAATGCTTGCCAATATGGGATATGGAACAAGAAAGGAAGTGAAGAAGCTTCTGAAAACAGGTGTTGTCCGTGTAGACGAAGAGGTAACGAAGGACCCTAAACAACATGTTGATCCAGAGGGGAATCATGTTACGGTTCACGAGGAAACGGTTGAATATCGTGAGTTTATCTATCTTATGATGAATAAACCAGGTGGAGTTATTTCAGCAACTGAAGATGAAGATGAGACTGTAATCGATCTCCTCATCCCTGAAGATCAAGTTTTTGAACCTTTCCCTGTTGGGCGCCTTGATAAAGATACTGAAGGATTACTCTTAATCACAAATGATGGGAAACTTGCCCATCATCTAACTTCACCTAAGCATCACGTACCCAAAACGTATTATGCAAGAATAAGTGGTCACGTCACGGAGGACGATGTACAAGCTTTCCAAAAAGGTGTCACTCTTGATGATGGATACGTAACAAAGCCAGGGGAATTAACAATCCTAGACGCAAATGATCATGATCAGTCTGAAATTGAGTTGACGATTCATGAAGGCAAGTTTCATCAGGTAAAACGGATGTTTGAAGCGGTTGATAAAAAAGTCACTTACTTGCAGCGTATTCAAATGGGCGATCTTCATCTTGATCAAGATTTAGAACCTGGAGAGTATCGTGAGTTAACAGTAGAAGAAGTGAATTTGTTACAAAAATGATTATTCGTTTCTTTTTCGCAGACATAGGGAATAGCAACCTTATACAGTTGCGGAGGAGAGGATAATCGTGATTAAGGTTGGTAATGAATTAATAGGTCATAAGCTTACAAATGACTCGACAGCTGAGTTAAGTATTAATCAAGTCTATTTCAATCAAACGTTAAGTAAGGTAACTTATGTAGAGGTTAATAAGCGAGAAGCTTCTAATTATAAAGATGCAGTTCCTGATCATTATTCAAGTGAAATGCTGCATTCTATTGAAGCTTCAGGAGGACAATTCACACCGGATAATTACCCTGTGACAGATGATGATCGTAAAGCGCACGATGCGAATGGAAGCATGATCGTTTCTTACGATTCACTTTCATGGGAGCAGGGTTCCCTTTCACTTATGGATACTGAAAAGGAAGTTCAATCTACAATACTTGTTGATCAGAACTCGTTTGCAGCATTAAATAAAGCGGAGGTTCTCACGGAAGAAGGAAAAGAGCTAGGTAAAGTGAAAGAGGTTGTTATTAATCAGCATGGTCTAGTTGAAGGACTTGAGCTTTCCGAGGGCCTCTTTACTGATTTGCTGAAAAGCGATCAGCCTCTTCTTGAATTGAACGAGTCAATTCAGTTCGAACATGGAAAAGTAATTGTGCCTGATAAATACGTTGAAAAAATTTCGAAATGAAAATAGTAAGGAAATCATCAAAGTAAGTAAATAACGTCATTCCTCTTAAAAAGGGATGACGTTATTTCTGTTTTAGGCACCTATAACTGTGCTAACTAATTTAGTTTTTCAAACGCGTTATGTGTTGAACTTTCCTGTTCGAGGGCGTGTGCTAGTAATGGTACAATCGATTTTCTGTAGATGCCATTCAAATAAGAAGGATCAAAAAGAATTAAGTCAGACTTAGTTAGATAAAAACGATTTAGGACATGAGGTAAATTTATATCATCTGGAAGGGTGTCAAAATGAATAACGATGTTCGTAGGGTAGCTAGAGAGTGATAACCCTGCATGAAGGCGCCCTATAACTCCCTTGCCTTTATAATATTCTGTTATAATTCGAATATTACGCGGTGTATGAGGTAAAAGAAGTTCTGGAACATTAGATACGATAATAACTTCTTCTGAATAAGCTTTAATAAATTTGAGTTTTTGATTTAATTTAGCTACGTAACGATCAGCTGAGAAAAAGTCTTCACTATAGGTATTGAATATTAAAATCCCTGTAACCATGTTCTCACTTCCCATCGGTATTTTTCTCTAATGATACATTTTGATGGGGTATTAATATGTGTACTTAGTCACACTTACTGAAGTGTGATATTTATCACACCCTACTACTACATCATCTGTTATACTATTTTTAATGATTCGATGGATCGAAGGGAGTTAATATAATGGAGTGCCCTTTAAGCACAACTGGATATAACACACAGTCCTTTGATAAGAATAATTTCTCTAAACTAAAAGGTGTTATGTATGAACGCCATGTCTCTAAAGGAGAGAAGATTTACTGGGAAGGTGAAGGTTGCGAGTATCTCTATTATTTAAAACAAGGTTCAGTAAAGCTTACGAAAAGTTCGGACGATGGAAAAGACCTTGTATTGTATTACTTTCAACCTAGAGATCTTTTTGGTGATTTGAGAGATAACATTAACACAACGAATAGTTACAGTGCTGAAGCAATGAGTGATTGTACCTTAGGAGTTATTCAACAAAAGGATCTAGAGACATTGTTGTGGCAAAATGGTGATTTGGCGATTGATTTTATGAAATGGCTCGGATATATGCAACGGTTCTTGCAAACAAAGCTTCGTGATCTATTGTTTTTTGGGAAACATGGTGCACTTGCTTCTACATTGATTAGAATGTCTAACACGTTTGGTGTTAGTGACGGAGATTCCATTCGCATTTCTAATAAATTTACAAATTCAGAAATAGCAGATCTTATTGGTTCGACTAGAGAGACGGTTAATAGAATGTTAAACCAAATGAAAAAAGACAATATTATTGGATATGAATGTGGAATTATTACGATAAATGATATGGATCAACTAAAAGATATTTGTCATTGTGAAGGCTGTCCTAAAAGCATATGCCGGTTGTGAGAATAGAGAGGGTTCTAATCTTCTCTATTCTTTTTTGTGTACTAAATTTCGTTTGTTACATAGTCATGGAAATCACAGTTGAAGTTATCCTTATTATTTGAACTAAGGATAGAACTGATATGAAGGGGAGAGAAATGAAGCTAGACCATTCTCTCAGTCTTTATGATTGGTGGGTTATAGCTTTATTCTTGTTAAGTGTGGGTTGTTTGTTTCAAGGCACTAACAAGAGGGGACGTGCATATTCATCAAAAGGCTTGGTTGATTCTCTTCATCGTTCTAAATTCAATGAAAAAGAAAAGCCCGGTGCTAGCACCGGGTTCTTTCTATCCTTCTTCAAGCTACAAATAATAGCAAAAACAATGGCTTTCGTCAGAATAACCATGACGAAAAGCCGTTTTTTACTTTTTATCCAACTTTTACTCTCTTGCTTGTAGTCGTCCAGATTCCTCTGTTTGGGCTTTTGACTAATTCGTTATAGGCCAGTACGTTTAAATCTCTTTGAACAGTTCGCTGGGTAATCCCAAACTCTTCAACTAACTCATTTGTGCTGACAGTACCATGCTTGCTAATAAATAGGTAGATAGACTTGATACGGGTCATCATACGATCAGTTGAAGTAATACTCAAAGAACCACTCCCTAACATGTAATCAATGCCTTACCCCTAGAATAAATTCTGACTATTAAAACAATATGAAGGAAACGTAAAGATATACTTAATTTTCTAAGGATTACTTCGTTTTATTCATGAAAGTTTAGTTGGTTGAGTGCTCCGATTATGACTGGAAGTGATTTCTAGATGTGTTGGGTTCCCAACAAGGTGTAATGACGAATAGGGTCATACCACTTTCATAAGATAAGCGATTGATCGGCATTATAGATTTCAATCCACTGTTTTGCCAATTCCCTGTTTCGAAACAATTTACACCCCCTTCGTTAAAATATATTTTACAATAATTCAGTAACTTCGGCAAAAAAATTCATTTCAATTGGGTTCTTCTTCCTTCTGAAACCATCATTTGCTATTCTTAACTGTAGAAACAGTATGGAGAAGGGAGGGCAAAGGATGTTTTTGAGGATGTTTATTAAAAAGGCTGTAAAAATGAACACCGCATTTATATTCTATGCGTCGTTAGTACTCGTTGGAGTAAGTGCAGTCATTATGCGAGTCATAGAGCCTGAAACATTTCCTACTTTATTTGAAGCAGTATGGTGGGTTATGACAACGGTGACAACTGTAGGGTATGGAGATTATTATCCTGTTTCAGTAGGCGGGAGAATTTATGCAATGTTTCTCTATATCATTGGGATTGGATTAATTGGGGTTGTGATCGGAAAGTTTGTGGATGGATTTGCAGAATTGAAAAAGCGAAGGGAGGAAGGGAAGTTGCCATATCAGGGCCAGAATCACATTGTCATCATTGGGTGGTCTCAAAAAGCATCTTACGCAGTAGCTGAAATTATTGAATCCGAAAAATGTGAAATCGTGATTATTGATAAACTACCTAAAGCTCCAGTTATTGAGGAATATATTCACTATATTCAAGGCGATGCAGCAGAAGAGGAAGTCCTTCGTAATGCAGATATCACAAATGCCAAAGCAGTTCTTGTTTTTTCTGACGATACGATTCATGATTCGCTATTAGCGGACGGCAAGTCATTAATTATTGCAAGTTCTATTGAACGAATGTCAACTGATATTCATACAACAGTTGAAATAAAGAAGGAAGAGCACATTAAAAACTTTACTCATGTTCAAGTTGACGAGTTTGTCCTGTCACATGAAGCAGTATCACGAATGGCCGTTAGATCCGCTTTCACAAAAGGGATCGCGGGAATTTATTCGCAGTTATTAAGCAGAGGGCATGGAGACAATTTATACGAAATTTTCGTTCATGCGAATTGGCATACATATCGTGAAGCGTTTGATGCATTGTTACAAGAGGGAGCAACCTTAATTGCTGATGGAAACAGAATGGACATCAACCGAAGACTTGATGAACCTATTTCGGAAGAGGCAAAGTTACTTGTCATATGTGATAAAGCTGTATATGAGAAGTTAAAAGGAAAGGAATGGGCTGGATGAGTGAAGTAAACTGGCATGAAGAAGTCCTGAAAAGAAAAGATGATCTGTTGAATGATTTAAGGGGATTATTAAAGATTGAAAGTGTTCTAGATGAAGAGAATGCAAGTGATCAGGCGCCTTTTGGTACAGGGGTACGTGAAGCTCTTGATTACATGCTTGCGCTAGGAGATCGAGACGGTTACCGAACAAAAGACGTTAAGCACGTTTCAGGACATCTTGAATTTGGCCAAGGAGAAGAACTTATCGGTATATTGTGTCATGTCGATGTAGTCCCAGCAGGAAATGGCTGGACAACACCTGCTTTTGAACCAGATTTGAGAGACGGCAAGCTATTCGCTAGAGGTGCAATCGATGATAAAGGACCAACAATCGCTTCTTATTGGGCAATGAACATTGTTAAAGAACTATATCCTTCACTATCAAAACGTGTTCGTATGATTATTGGAACAGATGAAGAAAGCTCTTGGCGATGTGTTGATACTTACTTCAAACATGAAGAGATGCCTTCGATGGGATTTGCTCCTGATGCAGTGTTTCCAATCATTCATGCTGAAAAAGGGATTGCTGATTTTGAATGGATTTTCCCAGTAAATGAAGGAGATGAAAAAGATATCATTCTTTCTTCTTTTCATTCAGGACAACGCCTTAATATGGTGCCTGATTATGCGAAGGCAGTATGTAAGAGTGATGAAAACACTTTATTTCAAATGAAGCAGAGTTTTGAACAATTCCTTGCACAACATGACTTGGAAGGACAGGCATCTGTTGAAACAGAGCTTTCACTTGAAGTGCACGGCATATCTGTTCATGGTTCTGCTCCAGAAGAAGGAATTAATGCCGCGTTTCGACTGGCGCAATTCTTAGAAAGTCAGGAACTTGATCAAAATGGAAAAGCTTATATCGAGTTTATAACAACATGGCTTGTTGATGACAGTAGAGGTGAACGATTAGGCGTTTCATTCGAAGACGAGATCACAGGACCTCTTACAATGAATGCAGGTACGTTCACCTATCGCTACAGTGAGGGTGGTCAGATCGGAATAAATCTTCGCTATCCTGTTACATGTCAATTCGAGGACGTTCAGAAATTATTCGAAAAGGTAACAGATCCATTAGCTTTGACCATGAATGTTCTTGACCATATGACACCACATCACGTGCCAAAAGATCACCAGCTCATCCAAAAGCTTCAACAAGTGTATGAAAAGCAAATGGGAGAGAAAGCAGATCTACTATCCATTGGCGGAGGCACGTACGCGCGCTCTCTTGAAGCGGGAGTTGCTTTTGGAGCACTGTTTAAAGGGAAACCACAGCTCGCTCATCAAAAAGATGAGTATGTCGAAATGGACGATTTACTTAAGGCTGCTGCTATCTATGCAGAAGCTATCTATGAGCTTGCTAAATAATAAAGAAAGCGCCATGCCGAACCTCGGCATGGCGCTAGAAATTATAATGAACTAAATAAGTCGCTTGACAGGTACCGTTCTCCAGAATCACACGTCATTGTAACGACAACTTGATCAGGTGAAAGCCGACCTGCAACTTGCATAGCAGCGTATACAGCAGCCCCGGAAGACGGTCCAACGAGCAATCCTTCTTCTCGAGCGAGTTTGCGAGTTACGTCGTACGCCTGTTCATCAGTGATTTGGATAATTTCATCGTAAATAGAAGTGTTAAGAATGTCAGGAATGAAGCCAGGGCTTGTTCCAACTAATTTGTGCTTACCTGGTTTGCCACCTGATAGTACAGGAGATCCTTGTGGCTCAACAACGTGAACTGTTAAGTCAGGGTAGTGTTCTTTCAATACTTCTCCAGTTCCAGTAACTGTTCCGCCTGTTCCAGCTGTACAAACAAAAGCAGCTGGCGTAACGCCAAGTTGTTTCATTCCTTCAATGATTTCAAGTGCAGTTGTTGTGCGATGTGCATCAGGGTTAGCAGCATTCTCGAATTGCATCGGTATAAAGCTACCTTCAATTGTCTCAGCAATTTCCTTCGCCTTGTTGATTGCGCCAGGCATTTTTTCTGATGAAGGCGTGAGAACGACTTTTGCACCGTATGCTTTAAGTAGTTTAATTCGTTCTTCGGTTGCGTTATCAGGCATGACAATGATAGCTGGATAGCCTTTTGCGGCAGCGTTCATTGCAAGACCTATACCGGTGTTACCTGAAGTTGGTTCAATTATGGTTGAACCTGCTTTTAGAAGGCCGTCCTCTTCAGCTTTTACAATCATATTGTAAGCTGCACGATCTTTTACGCTCCTGCTAGGGTTAAAGTATTCTAGCTTAGCATAAATTTTTGCACCATCTGGATTTGGAACCCGGTTTAATTTAAGCAGTGGTGTGTCGCCGATGAGATCAGCCATATTTTCATAGATCATATAAGCACATCCTTTTCATATAAATTAAGGTTAAGTTTCTGAATGAAATGGTTAAAGTAGAGAAAGTAGTCACTTTCACTTGTAGAAGTCTGGTTAGGTTTAAATCATACTCCTATTACTGTTCCCCATTATAGCAAAACATGAGCAAACTGAATAAAATGGCGCTTATGAATAAAAAAGTGAAAGAGAATTCAGATTTTTGATAGAATAGAACTAGGATAGAAGGAGTGAACGTTCTTGGGTACTCATTATTTCTTTGCGCTCCCCATCCAACCCGAACTAAGGCAAATGCTAGAGCAAGTTAGCCGTGAGATTGATTTAGATTTATTTAAGCATATTGTTTATCCTGAAGATTATCATGTTACCTTAGCGTTTCTAGGGGATGCTTCTGAAGAGCAACTCTCTTCTCTTCATGAGCAGTTGAGTGATGTGGTAACGACATTTCCGCCGTTTGAACTAAAAGCTGAACGAATAGCTGCTTTTGGTCGAGAGAAGAAGCCTCGCGTACTTTATGCAAGTGTTCAAATAAATGCATGGTTGGACAAACTTCATCGTGCTGTTGTTCATGCTTGTTCGAAATCAGGCTTTATTGTTGATCAAAGAGAGTATCGACCGCATATTACATTAGCAAAAAAATGGCGAGATTCAAACAAAGAGATAACACCTGATTGGCCAACACTTATCTGTGATAGTCAGGAAGTATCTTGTTTAAACCTCTACAAGGTAGCTCCCACAGAGAAACCAAGATATCAAGTTGTTAGAACGTATGCGTTTAATAAGCTATAACGTTCTCATTACGACCATACAGATCGGCCTTCTGTTTGGCTTTTATTTGGCAGGAGTTTATCTTCAATACGTATTTGCACTTCCGGTTCCAGGAAGTGTTGTTGGGATGCTACTTCTACTTATTATGCTTTATTTGAAATGGATGCCGATTAGCTGGATAGCAAAGGGAGCTTCGACTTTATTGAACCATCTGCCTTTGCTTTTTATACCAGTAACTGTTGGCATAATGCAGCATCTCGACTTCTTTAGCGGAAAAAGTCTTCTATTGGTCCCGATTGTTCTCCTAAGTACTTGGATTGTAATGGGAATAACGGGATTGCTTGGACAATTTCTTGCGAATCGAAAGGAGTAGAGAATGTTGGTTGTTTTTCATATGTTATTTTGGTTCTTATTAACACTTATTTTGTATGTTATTTTCAGAAGGCTTTATCAGCTACTGCCATATCCATTTATGATTCCAGTGCTCACTTGTACCGTTTTCCTTGTTTTTATCTTAACATCGTTCGACCTAAGCTATGATGTTTATTTCAGTGGCGGTCAATGGATTGATGCTTTGCTTGGTCCAGCTATCGTCGCCCTAGCTTTTCCGCTTTATCAACAGCGCAAGTTAATAAGTAAATACAAGGTCGAGATTCTGGCAACTGTGCTAACTTCAAGCATACTAGGTATTTTAACCGGTTATTGGCTTGCGTTAATGAGTGGGTATAATGAATTGATTACATCAACTATTATTTCAAAAAATGTCACCACTCCCGTTGCCATGGAGGTTGCACGTATGACGGGTGGAGAACCAGCGATCGCAGTTATTTTTGTTATGATTGCGGGAATAGGTGGCGCTGTAACCGGACCGTGGTTGTTTAATATTATTGGGATATCTAACTTCCTTGGAATTGGTATGGCGTTAGGTGGAGCATCGCATGCGATTGGTACAGCAAAAGCACTTGAATACGGTGAGGAAGAAGCCGCTGTAAGTTCCGTTGGATTAGGCTTGTGCGCACTTTGTGTATCTGTCCTAGGACCGATTATATTAACGTGGATTTCTTAATTTTACTGAAAAGACAAGATGTCAAAAATGGCTTTGTTAAATAAGATAGATACAGAAAAAGGTTGTAAGCACCTCAGCAAAGGATGGGATTTATTTGATACGAGATTATTCTGCATTTAAAAAAGTAAGCCAGGCTTTTACAGCATATTGGGATGATTTTCGCACAATTACGGTTATGGCCGATATCTCGTTAGATGTTCATGATGCCTACACCCTTACTGATGGTCATTTAGATCTTCCAGTTGAAGTGAAAGAGAATTCCAAAATGGGAAAGAAGAGGCTCGTTACATTATACGTAAGTGACGAATACGTTCCTGGAAATGACTACTTTCTAATTCATTCAAGTGGCGAGTCTAGCCTTGTTTTCACAGGGAAAGTTGTTCGAACAGAGGCTTTTGATGATCGCTATTATTATGATGGTGAACTAGGAGCTTTATTAACAGAAACAGGAACGATATTTAGAGTGTGGGCACCAACAGCAACGGAAGTGATTGTAAACATCTACAATCAAAGCTTTCAGAAGCGAATTGAACTTCCAATGTTAAAACAAGATCGTGGTGTATTCGAATGCTCTTCCACGGAAGGAGAGGGAACGCTCTATACTTACAGCGTATATGTAAACGGTGAATGGCGGGAGACTATCGATCCCTATGCCAAAGCTGCAACGTCAAATTGTAAATTTGGTATGGTTGTTAATACAGCTAATACAAATCCAGAAAACTGGGATCCAATGGCAAAGCCGTCGTTAGAAAAGCCTTCGGATACGATTATTTATGAGCTTCATGTACGAGATTTCAGCTCTCAAGCTAAGAGTGGTTTACAAAACAAAGGAAAATATAAAGCCTTTACGGAAGAACCACCTGAAAAGAATGGAATTCCATCCGGATTAAATTACATCAAATGGCTTGGCGTTACTCATGTTGAGTTATTGCCAATTCAGGATTTTGGAAGTGTAGATGAAATGAAGCCGGAGCCGTCTTATAACTGGGGTTATGATCCAATTCATTATTTTGTTCCTGAAGGTAGCTATTCGTTGAACTCACATGAGCCCTATACTAGAATTCGAGAAGTGAAAGAAATGATTGCAAGCTTTCACCGTAAAGGACTTAGAGTAATAATGGATGTGGTATTCAATCACGTTTATCAGCTTCATGCTTCGAACCTCGAGAAAATAGTACCAGGCTATTTCTTTCGATTCGATCAAGGTGGTAAACCCTCAAACGGAACGGGAGTTGGAAATGATACTGCTTCTGAACGAAAGATGATGAGAAAGCTAATCATCGATTCTGTTGTTTACTGGGCAAAGGAGTTCGGAGTAGATGGTTTCCGTTTTGATCTAATGGGAATTCACGATAAAGAGACTATGAATGATGTTCGTTATGCACTTGATTGTATTGATCCGACAATTCTCTTATTCGGTGAAGGCTGGCATATGAATACGATTTTACCTGATCACCGTAAAGCTATGATTTCTCATGCAAGTGAAATGCCTCGTATCGGTTTCTTTAATGACCACTACCGTGATTCTGTGAAAGGGAAATTATTCGATACGCGATCGAACGGTTTTGCGACTGGAAACTTTTCAGTTAAAGAAGAGGTGAAGAAGTGTATAATGGGGAGTGTTGAAGATTATTTCATTACCGCTTCTCAGTCAATTAATTATGTTGAGTGCCATGATAACCATACGTTATGGGACCGCTTAAACCGGAGTCATCCGGATGTGAATGAAGAAGTAAAGAAACAAATGCACAGGCTTGCCACAGCCATTACACTCCTTTCGCAAGGCATTCCTTTCATTCACGCGGGACAGGAGTTTTTCAGAACGAAGAACGGTGTAGAAGACAGTTATAAATCACCAGATAAAATTAATCGCTTTGATTGGCAGAGAATGAGAGCAGTTCAGGAAAACGTTAAGTATGTAAAAGGCCTTATCGCCATTCGTAAACACTTTAAAGCATTTAGAATGGCCGAAGTACATGATCTTAAAAGAATTACTTTCCTTGACTCTCCAGGTCCATTACTTGCGTATCGAATTGATCAAGATGAGACGAATGAAACGATGATTGTTATTCATAACGGAGGATTTCACTCTGATGTGATTGATATTGGTCATGGAGAGAAATGGATTCTTGCTGAAGGTGATTTAGCAGGTGTCGAACCTATCAGAAAAACGAGCGATAAAGTACTAACGATTGCTCCGTTTAATACGATTGTTTTAATGACAAACGACTAATACATGAAGATTTCGTCAACCTGTGTTATAATTTTTTATTCGTAGGCGGTTTTTAGCTAAGTCCGGAGAACGTACCGCTAAAGACAAAAGTAAAACTTCCAGAATCTACAAACTAACGGGAATCGAAGGTGAATTTGTTGGAGAACATTTTAGGCGAAGGCTGGCAGGTGACGCCTGCTGGCGGAGCGACAGGCGAAGCATACTTAGCTCAATATGGAGACGAGAAATTATTCCTCAAGCGGAACTCCTCGCCTTTTCTGGCTGTTTTGTCGGCGGAAGGAATTGTACCGAAACTTCTCTGGACCAAGCGACTTGAGAATGGAGACGTCATTACAGCCCAGAAGTGGCTGCCGGGGAGGGAACTGAAGTCACATGAGATGAAGCAGCCAAGAGTGGCACAAATGCTTTATAAAATTCATCGGTCTTCAGAACTTCTCAGGATGCTTAATCGTCTCGGAAAAAAGCCTTTATCCCCGGACGTGATCTACCTCGATCTTATGCAGAAGTTCGAGAATCATCATCGTACGGACGTAGAGGTTATAAGGGCTCTTTCTTATCTTGCAGCAAACAAAAACGACCTTGAACATGTGCAAAAGGTCGTTTGCCATTGTGATGTTAATCATAATAATTGGATGTTCAGTGAGGAAGGGAATTTGTATTTGATTGATTGGGACGGAGCAGTTGTTGCGGACCCAGCATTAGATATAGGCATGCTCCTATACTGGTATCTGCCAAAAGAGGAGTGGGGAGATTGGCTCACTCATTATGGTCTTACAAATACAGAAGGTCTTCGCCAACGCATGTATTGGTATGTGCTGGCTCAGACCTTACTGTCAATCTACTGGTATGATCATAAAGGATTAAACGGAGAAGTGGAATTCTGGAAGAAAGATCTTGAGAACTTAAACCATTACCGACTTATTGATACTGATTAATTGTATCTACCCACTGGCTAAGATGAGGCTGGTGGGTTTCAATGTGTTCTAGCAGATCCTTATGAAGAGCCCCAGCTGAGCTGTATTGCTCAATTTGTCCAAGAACTTGCTTAATTTCTGGAGCGATGAAATTGTTTCGTTGCAGTGCCGATGCTAACCTTTGAATTTGCTGGCATTCGGATGATGTTCCTGTACAATCGATGTGATGGTTTTTCAGAATATCAGTTAGAACGTAGAGCTGATCCTCGTGTGAGAGTGGCATATCCTTTCCTCCTTAACAGTACTACTTAGTAGCGTGTACAGCTTATGGAGAATTATCCTGCTAAGAAAGTAAAAAAACACGGAGTCATCCGTGTTTTATATGAAATGATATTAATGTGTATCTCCTTTTGCTGCCCATCCGAATAAAGCAGCTACTGAAAGAACGATAACAATCCATGGTGCCCACATAATTAGAAAGTGTTCCATTAAAATCATGCCTCCTTGTCTTCATCATAACCTCTTTGTCTTTCGATTCAACATGATTTTGCTACAATTTTATTACTATTTAATACCCGTCGAACGCGCTTTCTATTCTGTTGATTTCATGGTAAAATGTCGATTGTGTGAAAACGGAAGGTTATTTTCTAAGACATTGTTTCTATAAGAGTATTGGTTGATTTCTAATCCATTCAACTTTGAAATTGCAAAATCTCTTTCAATAACAACAATCTTTTAGAAAAGAGCCAAACGGAAAGAAGATAATAAGGAAGTGAAAGCATGCGTCAAAGAAACAAACCATGGGCGGAGGATATGTTTGCAGAAAATCCTGAACTCGTTCCAACCAACCCTAGTGAAAGAAAAGGAAAATGGAATGACGTTTTTAATAATAGTAATCCAATTCATTTAGAAGTAGGAATTGGGAAAGGTCAGTTTATTATTGGTATGGCAAAACAGAATCCTGATGTGAATTTTGTCGGTTTAGAACTCTCTTCAAGTGTAATGGTATCAGCACTTGAGAAGTTGCTGGAGGAAGACGTTCCAAATGTGCGTTTATTAAATGAAAATGCCCAGGATTTAACGACTATTTTTGAGGAGAACGAAGTAAGTCGCATTTATTTAAATTTCTCTGATCCATGGCCTAAGAATCGCCATGAGAAAAGACGACTTACGTACAAAACGTTTCTTGATCTATATCGTGTTGTGATGAAGCCGAATAGTGAGGTTCACTTTAAGACGGATAATCAAGGACTATTTGAATATTCTCTTCATAGCTTTTCTGCATATGGCATGACATTAAACGAAGTGAGTCTCGATTTGCATCGAAGCGAGATGGAAAACAATGTGATGACTGAATATGAGGAAAAGTTCTCTGCAAAAGGCAGTCGAATATATCGTTGTGAAGCACAATTTAGATCGTAAGCCGTTGTTTAAACGGCTTTTTTTTAATTATATTTGAAAGCGGTTTCTTTTAATGAGAAAATAATATGGAATTCAATAAGAGGGGGATATCGATGGAACAGTTAAAAGTTGGGACATTATCGATCACATGGCTTAGAGGTGGCGTAACGCACATGGATGGAGGCGCCATGTTTGGTGTCGTTCCAAAACCACTTTGGAGCAAGAAGTACCCTGTGAATGAAAAGAATCAAATAGAGCTTAGAACAGATCCCTTGCTACTCCAATGGCAGGGAAAGAATATTCTAGTGGAATCAGGTATTGGATTAGGGAAACTCGATGATAAGCAAAAGAGAAATTATGGTGTACATGAAGAATCAGATGTTCGTTCCTCGTTAGAAGAACTTTCGCTATCGGTAGAGGACATTGATATTATTCTAATGACACATCTCCACTTTGATCATGCGAGCGGATTAACAGAAGCGGTTGAAAATAGATACAAATCGACTTTTCCAAATGCTGTGATATATACCTCTGTAGTAGAATGGAACGAGATGAGAGATCCTAACATTCGTTCAAAGAATACATATTGGAAAGAAAATTGGGAAGCTGTAGAAGATCAGGTGCGCACTTTCAGTGGTTCTTATGAAGTCCTTCCAGGGTTAATGATGCACCATACGGGTGGACATAGTGATGGGCATTCCATTATTACAATGGAAGAAGGCGACGAGTATCTAATTCACATGGCTGATTTAATGCCAACTCATGCTCATGCAAATCCACTCTGGGTACTCGCGTATGATGATTACCCTATGACATCCATTTATGCAAAAGAAAAATGGATTAAAGATGCTGTTGAGAAGAACGCGTGGTTTATCTTTTATCACGATGCGATTTATCGAGGGCTTAAATGGGATGAATCCTATAAAGTATTGGATGAAGTGAAGCGGGAAAGATAAGTGTAAGGAAGACTGGAGATTGCGCAGTCTTCCTTTTTTATTTGGAAGTTTCCGCTCCATTAAGCTATGTCTGATCGATTTTATTAATTGTCTTTCATAACCAACAGTCATTTTGCAATTTCTTAGATAACTCTTTTGGTGAATATATTTGATTGATATTGATTGTTTTTGAATTAATTTGATCGGAAATGATTGACTTCTGAAAGTGCTTTCATTATACTGTGATTAGAAAGTAGGTGATGACTTGTTAAATGCAGAGCGTCAATTCATCATTTTACAAGTTTTGAAGGAACAAGAAACAGCGACTGTACATGACTTAAGTGAGGTTACAGGTGCTTCGATGTCGACAATACGTCGCGATCTTGTCCAACTAGAGAACGAGAATAAGCTTAAACGCGTTCATGGAGGTGCATCTCTTTTTCGCTCAAAGTGGACGGAGCCGTCACTCGGTGAGAAATCCAGTCAGAATCTGGATGAGAAAGCTAAGATTGCAGCTTATGCCGCTGAGTTAGTAAAAGATGGTGACTGTATTTTTCTTGATGCGGGAACAACGACACAAAAAATTGGCGAGTTCTTGCATGGTAAAGAGGTTATTGTCGTCACGAATGGGTATCAGGTTATTGAGAATCTTATGGCAGAAGGAATTACAACTTATATCGTAGGTGGAAAGTTTAAAGCAAGAACTGGAGCTATGACAGGTTCAAAGGCGCTTGAAAGCATTGAAACTTATCGATTTGATAAATGTTTTATTGGAATAAATGGTATTCATGAAACGCTCGGGTACACAACAGCTGACCCAGATGAGGCAATTATCAAGAGAGCCGCGATAAAGCTCTCACGAGAGCCGTACATTGTCGCGGATTACTCCAAAATAGGTGAATCAGCCTTCAGTAAAGTGGCGGACATAGAAGAATGCACAATTATAACGAATGAACATCCTGATATTAACTACGATGCAATTAAACATACAACAGTAGAAGTGGTGAAGATATGATATATACAATTACCTTAAATCCATCTGTAGATTATATTGTCCAACTTGATAACCTCAAGACAGGGCTAGTTAATACGGTTGATCAAGAAACGAAAATTGCTGGCGGTAAGGGTGTAAACGTAACGCGAGTTCTTAAAAGGCTCGGTCATCAATCCACTGCTTTAGGTTTTGTGGGTGGGTTTACAGGTCAGTTTATCGAAAAGTCCCTTAATGATGAGGAATTATCTACCAAATTTATTCACGTTGAAGGCGACACACGCATCAACATTAAACTCAAAAACAGTGAAGAAACTGAAATCAATGGATTATCCCCATCTATCTCGGAAGATTATGTGGATAAATTATTTGAGCAACTTTCTCAAACAGTCCCAGGTGATTTGGTCGTGATGGCAGGTAGCGTTCCTGCAAGCATTAATCAGTCAATCTATTCACGCATTCTTCATTCTTTACCAGATGGTGTACAAGCCATTGTAGACACGAAAGGAAAAGCGCTGGAAGAAACATTGAAAGCAAAACCATTTCTTGTTAAACCAAACCATCATGAGCTTGGCGATTTATTTGGAGTTACAGTGACAACAGTTGATGATGCTGTGAAGTATGGCAAGAAAGTTCAAGCAATGGGCGCAGAGAATGTGATTGTTTCTATGGCGGGAAATGGCGCAGTATTAATTACACAAGAAGATATTCTTTTTGGAAATGTCCCAGTTGGTCACGTTAAAAACTCGGTTGGAGCAGGTGACTCAGTGGTTGCTGGCTTTCTAAGTACTTATATAGAAACAGGAGACCTCAAGGAAGCATTCCAATCAGGTATTGCAGCAGGAAGTGCTAGCGCATTTTCATCAGGATTTTGTACGGAAGAGGAAGTCCAGACATTACGAAAAAAAATTTCGGTTAAACCGTATGATAATGGGGGAGGTCAAAGATAATGAGAATCACAGAATTATTAACTAAAAAGACAATGATTCTAGACCTTGAATCAAGTTCCAAAGATCAGGTTATTAATGAACTTTCTGCAAAACTAGATTCAGCTGGTCATTTACAAGACCTGCAAGCATTTAAAAAGGCCATACACGCGCGCGAGAACGAGAGTACAACAGGTATTGGTGAAGGTATAGCGATCCCGCATGCAAAGACTGCTGCTGTAAAGGCACCGGCTATTGTATTTGGCCGCTCTGAAGTAGGGATAGACTATCAATCTCTTGATGGTCAACCTGCTCACTTGTTCTTTATGATTGCAGCAACAGAAGGTGCAAACCAAACTCACCTTGAAGCTCTTTCAAGATTATCTTCTTTCTTGATGGATACAGAATTTCGCAAAGGACTTTTGAAAGCGCGATCAGAAGAGGAAGTTATTCAGGCGTTCGATCAAAAAGAAGAAGAAAATGAAGAGACAGAAGAAGAGGAAGAATCAAATCAACTATCTGGGAAAATTCTTGCTGTAACTGCCTGTCCTACAGGTATTGCTCATACTTATATGGCGGCAGATGCATTAAAAGCAAAAGCAGCTGAATTAGGATATGGCGTTAAAGTGGAAACCAATGGGTCAGGTGGAGTTAAGAATCGTCTTACTGATGAAGAGATACAGAGAGCGCCAGCCATAATTGTTGCAGCAGATACAAAAGTGGAAATGGATCGCTTTAAAGGCAAAAAGGTGATCGAAGTACCTGTCGCAGAAGCGATTCGAAAACCAGCAGAGCTATTAAATCGAGCTACTAGCGGTGATGCGCCAATCTACAATGCGACAGGTTCATATGAAGATCAAATTAGCGAGAAGAAAAACGAAAGAAAAGGCAAGCAGTCTCCTTTCTATAGACACTTAATGAATGGTGTTTCAAACATGCTTCCTCTCGTTGTTGGTGGTGGTATTTTAATCGCACTTTCCTTTATCTTTGGTATTAATGCCGCTGATCCTGATGATCCGAGTTATAACGCTTTTGCAGCAGCGCTTAGCACAATTGGCGGTGGAAATGCGTTTGCCCTAATGATTCCTGTCCTTGCTGGATTCATTGCAATGAGTATCGCTGATCGTCCTGGTCTTGCTCCTGGTCTTGTCGGTGGTCTAATGGCTTCAACGAATGGTGCTGGATTCCTAGGAGGGTTAATTGCCGGATTTCTAGCCGGTTATGCTGTTCTTCTTCTTAAAAAGCTGTTCTCAAATCTACCACAGTCACTTGAAGGATTAAAGCCAGTATTGCTCTATCCATTGTTTGGTATCTTTATTACTGGAATTGTTATGATGTATGTTGTAATCGAACCTGTGGGTGCTCTTAATACTGGTCTTGAGAATTGGTTAAGTGGTATGGGCACAACGAACAAATTACTACTTGGTTTAATTCTAGGTGGAATGATGGCAGTCGATATGGGTGGTCCAATTAATAAAGCAGCCTTTACGTTTGGGATTGCGATGATTGATGCTGGTAACCTTACTTATCATGCCGCTATTATGGCAGGTGGTATGACGCCCCCACTTGGACTAGCACTTGCTACAACGCTATTTAAGAAGCGTTTCAACCAAACAGAAAAAGAAGCAGGGAAAGTTGCGTATGTGATGGGCGCATCATTCATAACAGAGGGAGCGATTCCATTTGCGGCAGCTGATCCTGGACGAGTGATCCCTTCCATCATTGTTGGATCTTCACTTGCTGGTGCGCTAACGATGCTATTTAACATTGCACTACCAGCGCCACATGGTGGAGCGTTTGTCATGTGGTCAGTAAATAATATCTCACTTTCCCATATCCTTCTTTATATTCTTGCGATCGTAATCGGTACGATCGTTACAGCATTATTGGTAGGGATATTGAAGAAGTCGAAACCAGAAGTACAGGCATAAAAGTATGAAAAGGTCCCAACAAGGGGCCTTTTTATTTTATTTCTAGTCTATGCTAGCTCATATTGTTGCTTTTGAAACAATTATTGAATAAAAAACCATATTTTGCTGATTGGAGAGGAAGGCTGCTCACCGCCCGCCCCGCGGAAAGCGAACCTATACAGTAAAAGCAACAAAGTCTACGAAAAGAGCTTTCTAAAAAGATGAAGAAGTGCTATATTACCATAATGTGTAAAAAGTCCAGTCGGGATGAGAGAGTGTGAGAAGGCGTGAGACACGATATATGCCCATCTCGTAAATACAGTTTATGCTGAGATACAAATGTTAGCGTTTTCACTTACTATCTTACGAGTATGCTCATTTATTACTGTATTAAGGTTGAAGCGTTCTGAAAGCAGTGTTAGTATAAATGACCGTAGATGATTTTTCGGAAATCCAAAGGAGGCAATCATGCTAGAAAATAAAACCGTAACGTTTATCGGAGCGGGTTCAATGGCAGAAGCAATGGCAGCAGGAATGATTGAGTCAGGTACTATTGAACCTGAACGTATTATTATGACAAACAGAAGTAATGAACAACGTCGTCAGGAACTTATGGAGAACCATGGCGTATTGGCGACTCAGAGTATAGAATTCGCAGTTCGTGAAGCTGACGTTGTTATCCTGGCTATGAAGCCAAAAGATGTTGAACGTGCGCTAGAAGGAATTGAAGATTTCATTACAAATGAACAACTTCTACTTTCCGTTCTTGCTGGAGTACCTTCATCATTTATTGAAGAAAAACTGGAAGGTGAACAGCCAGTTATTCGCGTTATGCCGAACACATCAAGTATGATTGGGAAATCAATTTCTGCTCTTGCAGCAGGAGAACATGTATCTGATGAGCAGGTAACAATTGCCCGCGCACTTATTCGTTCAATCGGTGAAACAGTTGTGATTGAAGAAGAACAAATGGACGTATTTACAGGTGTTGCAGGAAGCGGACCAGCTTATATTTATCATGTAATTGAGAGCCTCGAAAAAGCAGCAGTCGAGGGAGGCATTGAAACCGAAACCGCTCGTAAAATGGCTGTCCAAACTGTACTTGGTGCAGGAATGATGGCAGAGCAATCGGAAGATTCTCCTTCAGCTCTTAGGAAGAAAGTGACTTCTCCAAATGGTACAACTCAAGCAGGACTTGAAGCATTGTATGAGAACGGTGGCGGAGAAGCGATTGAAGCTGCAGTCGAAAATGCGGCTACTCGTTCAAAAGAAATTAGTAATCAATTTAATAAAAAACCAGTTACACAGTAAGAACCGGTAAAAACCGGTTCTTTTTTTTTCGATAAGATAGTTAGAGATCCTAATATGAGGGGTACAATCAGTAGTGAGCTGGATGATCTGTCCGGGTTTTCCTCGTATTGGATGTTCTTTTCTTCAAAATGTTAGTAGAATAATAGAGGGAATATGATATGATAAGAATTGGATAATTTGTTTGTTAGAGGAGGAAAAAATGATGAAAAAAGGAATTTTTGCTCTTATTGCTGCATTTTTAGTCGCATTTCCTTTTGCGGGTACAGCAGCGAATGCTGAAGCGCAGGTTAGCGATGAAGTTAAAAAAGGTGTTACGGGTTACCTGGAAGAGGAACACTATGATTATGATAAAGGTTCTCTCAAAATTCAGGAGGCTGAAACTCTCAAGGTTGATAGTTCAGCAGATAAAGAATTCAGCCAGGTTACTATGATGGTAGTAGACTTTGGTACAGTACGTGACAACATTTTCTTTGAAGATCATACTCAGGTCCTTTTCTATGACACAGATGCAAATGCTATTATTCCTGATACGCAAGTTTTAGATTTGGAGAAAGCAAAAGAGTTTAAAGATAGCCATGAAAGTGGTCAGCATCTTAATATGGGCGTCATTCTATTTCTAAGTGCAATTATGTTTGTAGTTCCATTCTTTATTGGTTACATGTGGTCAAAAAACAAATATTCTACACTAAGCTTTAAATTGAAAAACAATGTATATGAAACAAATTCTACGTTCTAAATGTAGAATGAATTAAAATCCCCCTTCGATTTGGATCGAAGAGGGATTTTTTATTGAGATTGCAAGTCAACGAGTGTTCCTGTTTCTGCATCAACCATGAAATCAAGCTGTAGAAGCTGTCCATCTTTCTCACAAGTGAGACCGCCAGAATAGACGGTAAATGGGAGATTGTATTTCTGTACTGAATCTGTTTTCATATGAATCCATGAGCCTTTAATTGTATACACAGGCTTTACAGCACCTTTTACAGCTTTTAGTGCTTTCTCGGGTGATAGATACGTTTGTCTTGAAGCGATTGAAGCCGCTGAAATAGCTGCAGCACTGGCGCCTATAAGCGCACCTACTAAAACATCTCTCGTTCTCATTCTCCTGAAGTCTCCCTTCTAAAACTAACCTATTTCGTTTCCTTCTTCAGTATATCGGAAGTTCTGGTTCCAACCAAATGTTTATGCTGAAAATTCATCACACTAGCAACACTTATTCAGATTCGATACAATAGAAAGGGAAAACAGGAATGATGAAAGGGGATACATATGAAAGAAGAGACGCTATCACTATTTAAAACGCTAACAGAATTACAGGGAGCACCAGGATTCGAACATGATGTGAGAAAGTTTGTGAAGGGTGAAATTAGTAAATATAGTGATGAAATCATTCAGGATAACCTTGGAAGTGTTTTTGGAGTAAAACGAAATTCGGGCCCAAGAATTATGGTCGCAGGACATATGGACGAAGTAGGCTTTATGGTTACTTCAATTACTGAAAATGGCATGTTACGTTTTCAGCCACTTGGTGGATGGTGGAGTCAAGTGCTTCTTGCACAGCGCGTCGAAGTTATGACGAAGAATGGACCGATTCCAGGTGTCATTGGGTCGATCCCTCCACACTTGCTTGATGATGCAACACGTAATAAACCAATGGCGATTAAAAACATGCTTATTGATATTGGTGCAGATAACAAAGAAGATGCAGAGCGAATTGGTGTTAAGCCGGGACAACAAATTGTTCCAACGTGTCCATTTACGCCAATGGCTAACAATAAGAAGATCATGGCGAAGGCTTGGGATAACCGCTACGGAGTCGGACTTGCGATCGAACTTCTTAAGGAACTTCAAAATGAAGAACTTCCAAATGAATTGTATTCTGGAGCAACCGTCCAAGAAGAAGTTGGTTTAAGAGGTGCGCAAACGGCGGCGAACATGATTAATCCAGATCTTTTCTATGCCCTTGATGCAAGTCCAGCAAATGATATGACCGGCGATAAAAATGAATTTGGACAGCTTGGAAAAGGAGCGTTATTAAGAATTTATGACCGCTCAATGGTAACGCATCAAGGATTAAGAGATTTTGTCCTTGATACTGCTGAAAGCAATGAAATCCCTTATCAATACTTTATTTCACAAGGTGGAACGGATGCAGGACGCGTTCATTTATCAAATAATGGCGTACCTTCAGCTGTTGTTGGGATTTGTTCAAGATACATTCATACGTCATCTTCTATTATTCATGTTGATGATTATGCTGCAGCAAAAGAATTGCTTATCAAGCTCGTTAAATCAACTGATCAAACGGCAGTCGATAGCATTCGTTCGAACGTGTAAGTGAAAGGGGCCTTAGCGGCTCCTTTTGTTTGTGGAAATGGATTATATTATAAGGCTCTTTTCGTAGACATTGTTGCAATAAGAGTGGGTTAATTTCCGCTCCAGGATGCTCGCTTTCCGCGGGGCGGGCGGTGAGCCTCCTCGTCGCTTACGCTCCTGTGGGGTCTCACCTGTCCCGCTAATCCCGCAGGAGTCGAGCATCCTTCCGCTACAATTAGCGAAGTGTGGTTTTTTATTCAATGATTGATTCAAAAGCAACAATCTTTTAGAAAAGAACCTATTAAAAGAATTGAATGTCAATCTAGGGAGGTTCGTTTTAAGTGCAAATTGCAGTAGGATCGACTAATCCAGTGAAAGTGAATGCTGTAATCGCCTGTTTTGGTGAAGCGGTAGAAGGTATCTCCGTTCCATCTGGAGTGCGAGATCAACCCTGGGGTGATGAAGAAACAATAGTTGGTGCAAAACAACGAGCGAAGGCAGCGATGGAACAAGCAAAAGCTACTATCGGAATAGGGCTTGAAGGTGGAGTACAGTTAATTGATGACCGCCTTTATTTATGCAATTGGGGTGTGCTTGTTGATGAAGGTGGGATGGAGATTGTTGCTGGTGGAGCAAGATTGCCACTTCCAGAGGAGATTAAAGTAAAAATGGTTAAAGGTGAGGAATTAGGTCCAGTTATTTCAGCGTTTGCTAAAAGATCCGAAGTAAACAAAAAAGAAGGCGCAATCGGTATCTTTACCAACGGCGCCATAACGAGGACGAACATGTATAAACAAATCGTAGAAGTTCTGCTCGGTCAATATCACTTCTATACTCGTTAGTTTGTTTCGAAAATATAAGACAATGCTTTAAGCGCTTGCTCCTCAGTCTCTACTACAACTTGTGCTTTGTTTGCAATCTCTTTCAATGGATGATGCAGTGATTCAGGACGAATAAGAATCAGTGGCTTTTGAAGAGCAATTGCGGTGCCAGCATCCATCGCGCTGTTCCATTGTTTATAATTCTCCCCAAACAAAGCAATCACAACATCCGATTTATTAAGGAGTACTTGTGTTCTAAGGTTATTTATTTCAGAAGCCGCTTCATCTTTAAAGATCGCACTCGGCTGTTCACCTTTAATTTCTTGGCCAATGTTATCAGAGCGATCGTGATTTTCCATTGGACCTACGAAATGAATAGGAAGTTCCATTTGTTTAGCTTTGTTCTTTAATTCACTGCGCCAGTTATCGTGAATTTGTCCAGCAAGATAAACAGTTAATTCCATTGGTAACGCCTCCTTAAATTTGGTAACGAAACGATTGTATCATGGTGTTTCAGTATATTCCCAGTAAAGTGAATGCCGTATTGTGCTAATAATGAAGAGTATACTATTCGTAGTTATGTTGGAAGGAGAGTAAGATGAAAGATTATTTGCAGAAGAAGGGAATTACACTGTCACCTAGGGTGTATTTTATTACTGCCTTAAGCTATATGGCGCTTGGGCTTTTCTCTTCGCTTATTATTGGACTTATTCTTAAAACGATAGGGGGACAAGTTTCCTCCCTATCATTCTTGGTTCCAATTGGTACACTCGCTATGGAGTTAATGGGTCCTGCCATTGGTGTGGCTGTGGCTTATGGTCTTGGTGCTCCTCCACTTGTTCTTTTTGCTTCATTACTAGCTGGGGCTGCAGGAGCTGAACTCGGAGGGCCAGCTGGAAGTTACGTAGCAGCCATTGTAGCAGCCGAAGCAGGGAAGATTGTTTCAAAATCAACAAAACTAGATATTATTATTACGCCGCTTGTTACAATTTTCGCTGGTTTTGGAACTGCATCGCTAATTGGACCTGGTATCAATACATTTATGACGAATTTTGGTTCACTTATTATGTGGGCAACAGAGCAACGTCCGATCTTAATGGGTGTTATCGTTGCGGTTCTGATGGGACTCGCTTTAACAGCCCCAATCTCAAGTGCTGCAATTGCCATTATGCTTGGCTTAGAAGGACTAGCTGCAGGAGCTGCGACAATCGGTTGTGCTGCTCAAATGGTTGGTTTTGCTGTAAGCAGTTATCGTGAAAATGGTTTCGGTGGTGTCATCGCGCAGGGGATTGGGACATCCATGCTACAAGTAGCAAACATTGTTCGTAATCCATTGATATTAATTCCTCCAACAGTAGCAGGTGCAATTATTGCTCCATTTGGTAGCGGTTGGATTATGATGATGAACAACTCTGCAGGAGCTGGAATGGGTACAAGTGGATTTGTAGGACAGATTATGACGTTAAACGTTATGGGAGCAAGTGGAGGAGTATGGCTTGCAATCATCCTGTTGCATTTCATTGGACCCGCAGTGATAAGTCTGCTAATATCCGAATTAATGAGAAGAAAAGGTTTCATTCGCCCAGGTGATATGAAAATAAATACAGATTAATCATAGGAGGATCATTATGAAGAAATTCGAAAAACACGAAGAATATTTAGAGGCAATTAAAGAAGGGAAGTCTGTACTACTGTTTTCTGCAGACTGGTGCCCGGACTGTAGAGTTATTGAACCATTTCTTCCAGAGTTAGAAGAGAAATATTCAGAGTTAGATTTCTACTATGTGGATCGAGACGACCATATTGACCTTTGTCAAGAAATGGATGTTTTTGGTATCCCAAGTTTTGTTGCTTTCCAAGACGGCGAAGAAAGTGGTCGTTTTGTAAGTAAGCTTAGCAAATCACAAGAAGAAATTGAAGAATTCCTTACTACTGTAAAGTAATAATGGACAAAGCTACGCTCTGCGTAGCTTTGTTTTTGTATTATTGCTTTTCATGGTATGATAAAGTGACAGCTTAGTACGTATATGGTGGTGAAAAAAGATGGAACCAAAAGATTTGAAAAAACTGCTCGAGAATCGACTTCAACATGAAGAGCGTGAGCTTACATACGATAGGAAAGAAGAGAAGTTAAGGGTAGAAGATAAGACATCTGGAAAAGGAATGAGTCTTGGACTTAAGGGGCTCTCCGCAAAGTATGAGGAGCGGAAAGAGAAGTTACTTGATGAAGTGGTTCATCATGTAGAAGAAACCCTTAAAGCAATGAAAGAAACCCAAGAACTTAATGGGAAAGAAAATAATATATTTCCTGTTATACGATCAGGCTCATTTGCTTCTGAAACAGAGGCGGGTGTTCCATTTGTATTTGTAGAACATACTGCAGAAACAAGAATTTATTTCGCTCTTGACCTTGGTAATTCTTATCGATTGATTGATCAGGATTGGCTTGAGAAAGAAGGTTGGACAAAAGAAGCGTTACATCAAGTATCCATGTTTAATCTTCGCGGGCTTTCTACAGAAATGAAGACAGATACTGTTGCTGGAAATACTTTTTATTTCTTAAATACGAATGATGGATATGATGCGAGTCGAATTCTAAATGACTCGTTACTCGAGCGAATGGCGAGTGAAGTAAAAGGAGAGCTTGCGGTTGCTGTACCACATCAAGACGTGTTAATTTTTGCAGATCTTGAGAATGAACGCGGATATGATGCACTAGCCCAACTTACAATGCACTTCTTTTCAAGCGGCCTTGTGCCAGTAACTGGTCTACCTTTCATTTATGAAGATGGGAAGCTTGAACCAATATTTATTATGGCTAAGAACAAACCAAAAAAATAATCACTGGTAAAAGGAGTACAAGGAATATGAACATGTTTTACAACAAAGAAGGCATTGGAGACACTTTAATTATCACGCTAAGTAGCACCGAACGGGATGATAAAGCTGTTGAACGAAATGGAAATGTAGCACGTATTTACAGCAAAGAGACAAACAAAACAATTGGTTATAATGTGTTTGATTTTACTACAATCGATCAAATTGAAACAGCTGGCGTAGTTGATGGAAATGAGGAGCTCATTTCATCAATTAATACAGTAATTAAAGAGAATGGATTCACAGATGAACTTACATTCGATGCGTCTCCTAAATTTGTTGTTGGCTTTGTTGAAGAAATGGAAAAACACCCCAATGCTGATAAGTTAAACATTTGTCAGGTGAACGTTGGAGAAGAAAAGCTACAAATCGTTTGTGGAGCACCTAATGTCGGCGAGGGGCAAAAAGTTGTTGTTGCAAAAGTTGGAGCAGTAATGCCCTCTGGAATGATTATTAAAGATGCTAGCTTGCGTGGTGTCGAGTCTACTGGAATGATCTGTTCAGCTCGAGAACTTGACCTACCGGATGCACCTCAGGAAAAAGGGATTCTTGTCTTACCTGATGATTATGAAATCGGATCTGAATTCAAAGCCTACTAGGATTTTTTCTAGTAGGTTTTTTCTTTCTGTAAAGAAGGTAATAGGGATATAGAACCTGTTTTACCATTTTTAGACGAAGAAGTAGCATTTTTAACGAAAGATTTTAGAAACAGCCTTACAATGATAGGGGATTTTCCGATAAAATAGAAGAACAGAGCGAGATAAAAGGGCTTAATTAGAAAAGGTGATAGTAATTGGATAATAATTGGATGAAAAAAGTGTGGAATAAATTATTTGATGTTGATGAAGAAGAAGAAACGATTGAGAAGAGAAAGGAAGACCCTCCAGTTCGGAAGCGAGCACAGGATAACAATCCGATTGATCGAAAGCACTCTATTGGAAGAATGGAAAATGCAAATCGGAAGAGTGAAGCGAGAGTTGTTCACCAATATCCAAGGGAAGGTAATTTCCGCTTTCCTCTTATTCCTGATCAATCGAACAATAGAACAAGGAAAGATGTGAAAACTGAAAAACAAGAACGGAATGAAAATGAAAAACCGGCACCTTCTTGGTCGGAGCAGCATCAGTCTAAGAAACAGGGCCCGGCTAAAAATAATGCTAGGAATACTACTAGAAATACTAAATCAGCTGAACCTGAAACCGAGAAAAGCAAAAAGTTTACTGGTGTAAACTTTAAACCATCAGATATTCCATCACCGATCTATGGATTTAGTAAGCGCCCTGTCGTTGAAAAGATGGAAGAAGCTGCCAAAAGCGCACCAAGTAACTACTACACTTCTCTAGATGAAAACAAAACGATGGAGAAGTTAATTCGAGATACAGAAACCTATACTCCTAAAGAAGAGGTTGACCAATCGATCAGTGTTGAAGCAAGTACGTTCGAGAAGAAAGTAAGCCAATTGAACGATTCTCAGACTCAGGCTACTAATGATCAGCATGAAACACAAATTGATTCGTCAGTAATTGAAGAAGTAGGTAACGTAGCCGCAGAACATGCAGATGGAAATGTAGTAGAAGAACCAATTCAGCACGAAGAATATGAGCCCGTTGAAGAAGTCTACGAACCAGCAATGGCTGAAGACAGAGACGTAGAAGAAGATGTAACTTTAGAAGAAGACACAGACGTAGAAGAAGATGTAACTTTAGAAGAAGACATAGACGTAGAAGAACATATAGCTTTAGAAGAAGACTCAGAACTTGAGAATCAGGTAGCTTTAGAGGAAGACTCAGTCCAGTATGAATCTCAGTATGTCGATCGTTCTGAAAATCATGAGTCGCGTGAAGTTATCCATGCAGAATCAAATGAATCAGAGACAGCTGAACTAGCTCAAATTAGTAATGTTGAAACAGCAACTACATTAGAAGATAAGCAAGAAGATCAGAATGGTGAAGAAGAAATTCAAGAGCAACAACCACAGTCAAAACGAGAAGAAGGTAGGCCAAAACCACAGGTTCCTTACAATGTGATGATGCTTGCGAATGATAGAAGACATCTTTCTAAGAAACCAGTATCTGGAGCTGAATACAAGCTTCCTCCAATATCGCTTCTAGATATTCCCCCTCGAAATGAGGGTACTGATGACCAATGGCTTCAGGAGCAGCGGGAGCTATTGGAGTCAACTCTAGAAAACTTTAATGTCCAAGCGCGTGTAGTTGGGGCTACGATGGGACCAACAGTTACAAGATTTGAAGTTCAACCAAGTCCTGGAGTGAAAGTAAATAAAATAACGAACTTAAGTGATGATATTAAACTTAGTCTAGCTGCTAGAGACATTCGAATGGAAGCTCCTATTCCTGGGAAAAACGCCATAGGGATTGAGGTGCCAAACCCGACAAGTAAGCCAGTGTTCATTAGAGAGATTGTAAGAAGTGGTGCATTTCAATCCGAAGGGTCCCTCTTAAATGCAGCCCTTGGGTTCGATATTGCGGGCGAGGCAAAAATAACAGACATACAAAAAATGCCTCATGGTCTGATAGCAGGTGCAACAGGCTCAGGTAAAAGTGTTTGCATTAACTCTATTCTAGTAAGTCTGCTTCTTAAAGCGAATCCTAGCGATGTGAAAATGTTGCTGATCGATCCAAAAATGGTTGAATTAGCTCCTTACAATGGTCTTCCTCACTTAGTGACTCCTGTCATCAATGATGTTAAAGAAGCAACAACCGCATTAAAATGGGCAGTTGATGAAATGGAAGAGCGTTATGAGAAGTTTGCGGCTGCTGGGGTTCGGGATATTAAGCGATACAATGAAAGAGCGATTAATCATGGGGAACCGCAGCATAAACTTCCTTACATTGTAATCGTTATAGACGAGCTTGCGGACCTAATGATGGTGTCTCCTCAGGACGTCGAAGATGCTATTTGTCGAATTGCTCAGAAAGCAAGAGCATGTGGAATTCACTTGCTTGTTGCAACACAGCGTCCTTCAGTTGATGTGATTACTGGACTTATCAAAGCTAACATCCCAACGCGCATTGCGTTCTCAGTATCGTCACAAATTGATTCCAGAACAATCCTGGATGCTAGTGGAGCTGAGAAACTACTCGGGAAAGGCGATATGCTTTGCCTTGAGAATGGTTCATCTAAACCGGTACGATTGCAGGGCAATTTTGTATCAGATGAGGAGATTGAACGCGTCACTTCATTTGTTAGAAAACAGCGAAAGCCAAATTATTTAATTAAAAAAGAAGATTTGATGAAAAAACAGCAATACAATGATCAAGAAGATGACTTATTTGAAGAAGCCTGCATGTGGGCTTTTGAGCAAGGGCAAGCCTCTTCTTCAGCATTGCAAAGACGTTTCAGAATTGGTTTCAACCGCGCTGCAAGATTGATCGAAATGATGGAGGAGCGAGGGCTAGTATCTGAGGCGATGGGTAGTAAGCCTAGAAGCATTCTTATGAATAAAACAGATTTTGAAGATGCCTTCTTTAAAGATATGCACGTCTAGTGCATATCTTTTCTACTTGTTTTCTATAAGCTAGTTCTATATGATATATAGTGTTAAACTAGTATTGGATTTATAGTCAGGTAAGTGAATGGTTGAACATAGAGAGCTCACATTCGAATGACGAAACTACTTGAAGGAGCCCCATTATGAAAGAAATTGAACTTAAGATGCAAGGCAAAATAAAAAGGCTAACAAATCGAACCTTTAAATTTGATGAGCGTGTAAGAGAAGGATGGTTTTCTGCAGTATACTTTCTAAAAACATGTGAGATTGTGGAAGAGTTCAAACCAGATAACGTGGTTACCATGCAGTTCTTTCAAAAACACGACGCAGTGCTTTGTGGAACAGATGAAGCAATTGCATTGATTAAAACATTTGCCAAAAATCCAGACGACCTTGAAATCGACTCTCTTAAAGATGGAGATAAAATTTCACCATTCGAAACGGTTCTCAAAATCAAAGGACCTTATCAAAACTTTGGTTTTCTCGAAGGAATAATCGATGGTATTCTAGGCAGAAGGACTTCTGTCGCTACCAATGTATATCATGTAGTTAAAGCTGCTCGCTCGTCTGGCATACAGAAGCCTGTTATCTTCATGGGTGACCGTGACGATCACTACACCCAGCAGGCTGGAGATGGGTATGCTTCTTATATTGGTGGTTCTACTGCACAGGCTACTCATGCAATGAACGAATGGTGGGGAAAAAGAGGAATGGGTACAATGCCTCACGCACTTATTCAATTGTTCAAAGGTGATGTAGTTGAGGCATCTAAAGCGTATTATGCTAAGTATCCTGAAGATGAATTAATTGCTCTAGTTGATTACAATAATGACGTTGTAAAAGATGCTTTACGAGTTGCTAGGGAATTCGGTGATACATTAAAGGGCGTACGTGTAGATACATCTCGTACAATGGTTGATCAGTATTTCTGGAGAAACCCGGATGTGCTAGGTACTTTTGACCCTAGGGGTGTAAATGCTGAGCTAATTTTTGCTTTAAGAGAAGCACTTGATGAAGAAGGCTATAGCCACGTCAAAATTGTAGTAAGCGGTGGCTTTACTGAAGAAAGAATAAGAACATTCGAATCTCAGAATGTTCCCGTTGATATTTATGGAGTAGGTAGTAGCCTACTTAAGGTAGACATAGGTTTTACAGGTGACAATGTGATTCTTGATGATGAGCCAGAAGCTAAAGCTGGTAGAAAATACCGTCATAATCCACGCCTAGAGCGTGTTGAATAACCAAAAAAGACAGGAACAAAATCCTGTCTTTTTTGCGCCCGTATCGATTCTTTAATGAAATAATTTATATTGTAGGCCTGTCTCTTTTTCTGCTATAATGTAGTATTGAAAAGAAAAGCAGAGCATACTTGTAATGACATCATATACTAAAGAAGGTTAAGCGGAGAAGAAATGAAAGTGTGGAGGTTCTGAAATGACTATATATCACTTTGTTGGCATTAAGGGATCCGGTATGAGTGCCCTAGCACAAATCCTTAATGATATGGGTTATAACGTACAGGGATCAGATGTAGATAAACGTTTTTTTACTCAGGAGGCCCTTGAACAAAAAGGTATCACTATTCTCCCCTTTGGAGAAGAAAATATAAAAGAAGATATGATTATTATCGCCGGCAATGCATTTGATGATCAGCATGAAGAGTTAGTACGCTCAAAAGAACTGAACCTTCCTGTCTATCGTTATCATAAGTTTCTTGGTGACTTTATTCAAAAGTTCACTAGTATTGCGGTAACTGGTTCTCACGGGAAAACGTCGACAACTGGTTTGCTTTCACACGTTGTAGGCGCTGCTGAGCCAACTTCTTACCTAATTGGAGATGGCACTGGAAGAGGCGTCAAAGACAGTCAGTATTTTGTATTTGAGGCTTGTGAATACCGTCGTCACTTTTTATCATATCAGCCGGACTATGCCATTATGACAAATATCGATTTTGACCATCCAGACTATTTTGTAGATGTCGATGATGTGTTTTCAGCATTCCAGGATATGGCAATGCTTGTGAAAAAGGGTATTATTGCTTATGGAGATGATGCGTATTTACAGCAAATCCAGACCAAAGTACCTGTAGTATTTTATGGATTTGATGACCAAAACGATTTCCAAGCAACAAATATTAAAATAGATGAGAATGGAACAACGTTTGATGTACATGTGCGTGATGATTACTATCGTACGTTCCAAATTCCTATGTATGGCAAGCACAACGTGTTGAATGCTTTATCAGTCGTTGCTCTTTGCCATTACGAGAATCTCCCTGGTGATGCTGTTGCAGCTCAGTTAATGAACTTTGAAGGTGTTAAGCGTAGGTTCACTGAAAAGGTGGTTGATGGTCAGGTTCTAATTGATGATTACGCACATCACCCTACTGAAATTAAAGCAACTATTGAATCAGCTCAACAAAAGTATCCAGATCGTGAAGTAGTAGCGATTTTTCAACCGCATACGTTTACTCGAACGAAGACATTCCTAAATGAATTTGCTGATACTTTAAAAGAAGCAGATGTCGTTTATTTGTGTGATATTTTCGGATCTGCACGTGAAGATTCTGGTCAGTTAAAGATAGACCAGTTGATGGAAAAAATTCCTAATTCACATCTAATTACAGAAGAATCCATCCAACAATTAAGTGAACACAATCATGGTGTGCTTCTTTTCATGGGTGCTGGTGATATCCAGAAATACCAAGAAGCATATGAAGCAGAGAAAACATCTATTTAAAGAAAAGGCTCAAGCAATTAAGTGAACACAATCATGGTGTGCTTCTTTTCATGGGTGCTGGTGATATCCAGAAATACCAAGAAGCATATGAAGCAGAGAAAACATCTATTTAAAGAAAAGGCTCAAGAGCCTTTTCTTTTTTTGGTTAAGGTTTTGATAATCGCTTTTGCTAAACAAATCAGAGATGTTATAAAAAAAATTAAAAAAGGAATAATGAAACGTGTAACGAATTGTACGTAGTAAGGTGGACTCATTTTACTTATACCTGTGAAATGATAAGCGTGTGTTTAGTTGAAAGTAAACAAGGGAACAGATTAAAAAAAGGGAGGTGCCAACACATATGGAAATAATACTTTATTTAAGTGTAGCTATTATCGCAATTGCATTTGCAGTACTTGTTTATTTTGTGGCCCAAACGTTAAAATCTTTAAAGGACACCCTTAGTAATACCGCGAAAACACTTGATAGCCTTGAAAAACAAATGAATGGTTTAACAACCGAAACAACTGCATTGTTACATAAGACAAACTTGCTTGCAGAGGATATTCAGGGTAAATCTGAAGCGCTGGATACTGTTTTCGTACAAGTAAAAGAAGTCGGGACATCACTTGGGAAGATGAATCATTCATTCCAGAATATTACCGGTAAAGTAACAGAAGAGGCAGAGCGCCAATCTGAACAAGTAACTAAAGTAGTTCAATGGGGTAATGCGGCTATGCAAATTTGGCAAAAATGGCAAGTTAAGAAAAAAGCAACAGATCAGTATATTGATTCAAAATAATAGGAGGTATTTATATGTCAGATAACAATAACAACAACAATATTAATACGAAAGATTTTATTATCGGTTCACTAATCGGTGGGATTGTAGGAGCTGCGGCTGCATTATTATCTGCACCTAAGTCAGGTAAAGAGCTAAGAAGCGATCTTAACCAACAAGCTGGAGTAGTTAAAGAAAAAACATCTCAATTCCGTGATTCAGCAGTAGAGCGCAGTTCAGATTTCGCTAACCGTGCAAAAGAGAAATCCAATACAATTTACAAGCAAGTTTCTGATCAATCCAATACGCTTGTATCTAAAATCAAAGACAGAAACTTAGAAACAGAAGAAAATGACGCTATTCGTGCTCAAGCTGATGAGGATGTGGAAAGCTTCCAACAGGACCTTAATGACCATTTCTCTGAGGAAGAGCCTGCTTCAATGGAGAATCCAACAAAACCTTAATAAGAAGTGTATCGTGTTACAAAAGAAGAAGCATAAGGCTTCTTCTTTTTCTTTTTCGGTGCTTTCTTTTATAATAGACATAGAAATCAGAAAGGGGATTTACACATGGCTATAACAAAACTATCAACTTCTGAAGAATTTAAAAGCGTGAAAGAAAATAACAATGCATTTTTACTTTTTAAAAATAGCACAACATGTCCAATTAGTGCTCAGGCATTCGAGGAATTCGAGAAGTTTTCACAAGATATAAATCAAGAAGTTTACTATTTAAATGTCCAAGAATCGAGAGAACTGTCAGGAGAAGTTGCTGATACATTTGGCGTTAAACACCAGTCGCCCCAAGCTCTTGTCTTTAATGGTGATCACGTTGTTTGGAATGATTCACACTGGCGTATCACTTATTCTTCCTTATCAGATGCTGCGAAACAATATTTGAAATAAAACGGCTCATACTAGCCGTTTTTATTTCACTGACATGGTTTAATGCTTAAAAGCGTTTAAGAATTAAAAGAAAAGTAGTGACATTTTATTTTTCATCGTATATAATGACCCTAATCACCTAAACAGATAAGGAGTGGAGATAGTATGGCGAATATCCAGATTGATGAGTTGAGAGAGAAGTTAGACGATATTAACCTACAGTTGCTTGATTTAATTAATGAGCGAGCTGAGTTGGCAAAAGAGATAGGTAGAGTAAAAAAAGCACAGGGGATCAATCGTTTCGATCCGGTACGAGAACGTAAAATGCTTGATTTACTTTCAGAGAAAAATCGTGGACCGTTTGACACTTCCACTCTTCAGCATATTTTTAAAGAAATTTTTAAGGCAAGCCTTGAGCTTCAAGAAGATGATCACCGTAAAGCTCTTTTAGTATCAAGAAAGAGACAACCCGATAACACTGTCATCGACATTAAAGGTGAAAAAATCGGAAACGGTGGGCAAGTTCTTATTTCTGGGCCATGTGCAGTAGAAAGTTACGAGCAGGTTGCTGAAGTAGCAAAAGCTGTTAAGAAGCAAGGTTTCAAAATGCTTCGTGGAGGAGCATTTAAGCCACGTACATCACCATATGATTTCCAAGGGCTTGGTGAAGAAGGTCTGAAGATTCTTAAGCAAGTGGCTGATGAGTATGATCTTGCTGTTGTTAGTGAAATTGTAAACCCTGCGGATATTGAAATGGCTGTTAAGTACGTTGACGTTATCCAAATTGGTGCAAGAAACATGCAGAACTTTGAACTTCTTAAAGCAGCAGGTTCTGTAGACAAACCGGTTCTTCTAAAGAGAGGGCTGTCAGCTACTATTCAAGAATTTATTAACGCAGCAGAGTACATTGTATCCAACGGGAATACACAGGTTATGCTTTGCGAAAGAGGAATTAGAACGTATGAGAAAGCAACGCGTAATACACTAGATATTACGGCTGTTCCAATCCTTAAGCAGGAAACTCATTTACCAGTACTCGTAGACGTAACACATTCGACTGGACGTAAAGATCTTCTTCTTCCAGCAGCTAAGGCAGGTCTAGCGATTGGAGCTGATGGTATCATGGTAGAAGTACATCCAGATCCAGCAGTAGCTCTATCGGATGCAGCACAGCAGCTAGATATTCCACAATACGAGAAATTTGTTGATGATCTTAAAACAAGCGGATTATTCAATCCTGCGAAAGTTACACCTTCTACTTTATAAGTAGAAGGTTTTTTTTCGCTTAGGCTATGTTAGAGCTATTGTTCATTCACATAGCCTTCGCTTAAAATCTTAAATGATTGATAGAATGAAAAATCCATCTCCTTTTTATAAATTGAATAAATCTATGTTAACGTGTCATCATATAGCATATAAGTCGTTTTTGATTAGATTTCGTAGATTGTCCATAAAAATTAATTCTTATCTAAAGCAAAAAGTGAGTAAATATGCTATCTTTAATAAAGTATGTATTTGTGAAATAGTTTACATACCACTTGTAGAGGCAGACATTTAGATTCGTTCATTAGCGATAGTAGATATAAGGTTAACGTTTGCAGTGAAACAAATAGTATCGTATCATTAAGTAAATTAAAGTCCGAAAGAGCATGAAGGAGGATTATTGTGAATACAACGATTTATGACGTAGCAAAAGAAGCGGGAGTATCAATGGCAACTGTATCAAGGGTTGTAAATGGTAACCCAAATGTAAAGCCTGCCACTAGAAAGAAAGTTCTTGAAGCAATTGAGAGACTAGGGTACCGTCCAAATGCCGTGGCAAGAGGACTAGCTAGTAAGAAAACAACAACAGTAGGGGTTATTATTCCCGATATTTCGAGTATTTTCTTCGCAGAGTTAGCGCGTGGAATTGAAGACATTGCGACGATGTATAAATATAATATTATTCTAAGTAATTCAGATCAAAACAAAGAGAAAGAAATTCATCTTCTTAATACAATGCTAGGTAAACAGGTTGATGGTATTGTATTTATGGGTGGAAAAATTACCGAAGAGCATGTAGAAGAATTTAAGCGCTCTCCTGTTCCGGTTGTATTAGCTGCAACACTTGAAAAGGGGCAGGAGATTCCTTCTGTTAACATTGACTATCAAAAAGCGGCATACGAACTTGTAACTGAGTTTATTAACAAAGGTCATAAGAAGATTGGTCTTGTTAGTGGACCACTAGAAGATCCGATTAATGGTGAGGAGAAATTCCTCGGCTATCGTAAAGCACTTGAAGATGCAGGCATGCAAGTTAACGAAGATTGTGTTGCTATCGGTGACTACACGTATGATTCTGGTATAGAAGCGATGGAAGGCTTCCTTGAGCTAAGTGAGAAACCAACAGCTATCTTTGCTGGTACAGATGAAATGGCCCTAGGCGTCATTCATGCAGCTCAGGACAACGGATTTAATGTACCTGAAGATTTCGAAGTAGTTGGATTCGATAACACTCGTCTTGCGACAATGGTCCGTCCAACACTATCTACAGTAGTTCAACCAATGTATGACATTGGTGCCGTTGCTATGCGTTTACTTACGAAGCTAATGAACAAAGAGACAGTTGAAGATCAAACGGTTGTGCTTCCACACAGATTGCAGCATCGTAATTCAACAATGCATAATGAAGAATAGCAAAAAACGAGCCGATCGGCTCGTTTTTTTAATGGCTCTTTTTGTATACGTTGTTGCTATAAAAGTGAGTTAATTTCCGCTCCAATCACTAAATGTTGTTTTAAAAAAATTGTTTAAAAACAATAATTTTTTAGAAAAGAGCGTTTTAATTAACAATTTGATATAGCGCACGTTCGACAGTGAGCTTGTTTTTTTCTGTTATCTCCTGTTTCCTTGGAATAGGATCATATAAATTCTTTTGATCATGCCAGTGTGCTGGTAATTCAAGAGGAGAATGAGCTTGCCAGCGTTCGAGCCAGGTTTTTGGAAGACTTCCTGAAATGGTAAGCCCTTTCATTTCTAGCCAAATTCTAGACCACGCACGAGGAACGACTCTCCACACATCATATCCTCCCCCGCCGACGGCAATCCATTTCCCATTGCAGTATTCATGCGCAAGTTCATGTGCGAGTTTAGGAATGAATTCGTAGGTTGCCATTGATACGGATAGATGTGTTAACGGGTCGTAATAATGAGCATCGGCACCGTTTTGGGTTAGAATAACATCCGGTTTAAAAAACTCAATGACTTTTCGAAAGGAAGCTTCGTACACTTCTTGAAATGATTCGTCTTCTGTAAAAGCATCGATGGGAATATTAAAAGAAAACCCATACCCTTTGCCATGTCCTTTTTCATTCAGATTACCTGTCCCAGGAAATAAATATCTCCCTGTTTCATGGATTGATAGCGTGCATACATTAGGGTCATCGTAGAAGGCCCACTGAACCCCATCACCATGGTGCGCATCGGTATCAACGTAAAGAACTTTAGCATTGTATTTTTGTTTCATATACTCAATTGCAATTGAACTATCGTTGTATATGCAAAAACCAGAAGCTTTTCCTCGAAATCCATGATGAAGTCCTCCGCCAATGTTCAATGCGTGTGTTGATTTACCAGTCATTACAGCATCGACTGCAGTTAACGTTCCACCTACAATCAAGGCACTAGCTTCATGCATATTCGCAAAAATAGGAGTGTCTTCTGTGCCTAGTCCATAGTTTGCTGCAGTTGTTGATGGGAGTTCTCCTTTACTTGCTTTTTTGACTGCTTCGATATAAGCAGGATCATGAATGAGGGCAATCTCTTGATCAGTCGCCATGCGAGGGGCGATCATTTCTTCACTAGCAAGAGCATTTATTTCGGTTAGGAGATCCTGGGTTAGCTGTACTCGAATATGGTTAAACGGATGGTCGTCACTGAACTTATAGTTTAAATAGTCTTTGGAGTAAATGAAAAGAGAATCACATTTCATTTTGTCACACCCGGCATGTTTGGCCAGAGTACTTGATAACCCTCATTTTTGATATCGTTTATAACGGTAGTTGGGTTCATTGTTTGAATACGAAAGACGATATTCTTATATTGTTCATCATGGCTACATGGATAAACTAATACGCTAATAATGTTAACATTTCGTTTGCTTATAATCTGAGTGATATCAGCAAGCTTACCAGATACATTAGCTACCTGAACCTCAATGTGTGAGCTTGGCTGGTGTGCTCCAGTTAACAGTATTAACGTATGTAGCATGTCTGTTTCAGTAAGGATTCCGATAACCTTTCGTTGATCAACTATTGGAATAGAACTTATTCGTTGCTCATAAAAAATAGTTGAAATTTCTTCAACAAAATCTAATGGGTGTGCAGTAATTACGTCTCTTTTCATAATAGAAGAAAGGGGTGACTCTAGAACCTCTTTGTTTGGATCAGAGTCTAGAATCGAAGGACTTGCATCTTTTAAATCTCGATCCGAAACAATCCCAGTTAGTTCCCCTTTTTGATTGACGATTGGAAGATGACGGATATTTTTTTCTCGCATCATCTTAATCGCATCTGCTATTGTCTGGTTCTCTTCTAATGAAAAAACGTTTCGATTCATAATTTCCTCTATGAGCAACTTATTTCACTCCTTTTCGTTCTTAATACATGAATCGATTATGGAATCGAAGTCGATCAAATGCCTGAATCGATTCCTGATCAATTCTCGTTCCGATCTTTGCCATTAAACAATTTGCTGGGTGAGAACTGATTTCTGGATCGTCTGTTGCATACCACTCAAGTCCCCCGGCATTCATCATTTTCTCCATAACCTTTCGATAATCCCATACGGATAGACCGGTGCCTTTAAGATCCCAATGCCAGTAATATTCAGTGGTTATGATGATATAATCGTTCATTGCATCATCCATGAATGATGTTCTTAGCAGACTTTTGCCAACTTTAGCGTTTCGGTATTTTGGTATGACTTCAATCGCACCAAGTTCTAGTAAATCATCCATATTCCCTTCTGACCAACGCTCGAGCGGATCAGGGTATAAAAATGTCACATATCCAACAATCGTTTCTCGTTCTCTAGCAACGATAATTCTACCTTCTGGAAGTCCAGCTATTTCGACAAGTGCCTTATGCTGCTGGGCAGGTGGACGAAATGCTACCAAATCGCTATGTAAATGATAGGAGGCAAGTCTGTCGGGTGAAATAGGTCCTTCAATAATTAACTTTCCGTGAGGTGTGTTCCATTCAATTGCATTATAGGTTTTCTTATGTTCCATTTAGTCACCACCTTTTAATAATGACCTCAGCTCTTATTATACATGAAACAAAGGAAATGTAAGGGGTTTCAATGCGAATTCATTAAGTTTTGTCATTTGTTAAAAAATTTGGAATTTATGTTATACTATCAGGGAAAGAAATGAAGGAGAGGGAGGAGATTAATTATGGAATTGAAACCGCTTTCTGCTACATTAGGGAATCATAATTTACAGGATTATAAAGCTACATACGAGAACTTTGATTGGAAAGACGTGGAAAAGGCATTTACTTGGAATGAAACAGGTAACGTCAATATGGCCTATGAGGCAATTGATAAGCACGCTGAGTCCGATCGAAAGAACAAAGTAGCGCTGTATTTTTCGGATCCAAAAAGAGACGAGAAGTACACGTATAATGAAATGAAAACAATGAGTAACAAAGCAGGTAATGTTCTAAAGAAAGTGAACGTGGAGAAGGGAGATCGAGTATTTATCTTCATGCCACGTTCTCCTGAACTGTATTTTATTCTACTAGGTACTCTAAAGCTTGGAGCGATTGCTGGTCCCTTATTTGAAGCATTCATGGAAGGTGCGGTTCGTGATCGACTTGAAGATAGTGAGGCAAAAGTGCTTGTTACAACGCCTGAACTACTTGAACGTGTACCTGTTGAAGAGCTGCCAAATTTAGAAAGCGTAATACTTGTCGGTGATGATATTAAAGAAGAAGGACCTTATTTAGACTTTAATAAGCATTTCAAGACTGCCGACAAAAAGCTTAAAATTGAATGGGTAGATCGCGAAGATGGGATGATTCTTCATTATACTTCTGGTTCGACTGGAAAACCGAAAGGCGTACTCCATGTTCATAACGCTATGATACAGCACTATCAGACTGCAAAGTGGGTGCTTGATCTTAAAGAGGACGATGTTTACTGGTGTACAGCTGATCCTGGCTGGGTAACGGGAACTTCATACGGAATTTTTGCGCCGTGGCTTGCTGGAACATCTAACGTCATTCGTGGAGGGCGATTTAGCCCAGATGATTGGTACGGAACAATTGAGAAGTACGAAGTATCAGTTTGGTATAGTGCTCCAACTGCCTTCCGTATGCTTATGGGAGCAGGAGATGAAATTGTAAAACGTTATGATCTTTCATCTTTACGCCACGTCCTAAGTGTTGGAGAGCCGTTAAACCCAGAAGTTATTAAGTGGGGAAATAAAGTTCTGGAACTGCGCATTCATGATAACTGGTGGATGACGGAAACTGGAGCTCAGCTTATTAGTAACTATCCAACGATGGAAATTAAGCCTGGCTCCATGGGGAAACCTATTCCTGGTGTTCATGCAGCGATTGTAGACGATCAGGGTAATGAACTGCCATCTAATCGAATGGGGAATCTAGCAATTAAAAAGGGATGGCCTTCCATGATGAGAGCGATCTGGAATCGTCCTGAGAAGTATGAAAGCTATTTCCTAAAAGGTGATTGGTACGTTTCAGGTGATTCAGCTTATAAAGACGAAGATGGATACTTCTGGTTCCAAGGTCGCGTAGATGATGTAATCATGACTTCGGGTGAGAGAGTAGGACCATTTGAAGTTGAGAGTAAGCTTGTTGAGCATGCAGCGGTTGCTGAAGCAGGTGTTATTGGTAAGCCTGATCCTGTGCGAGGGGAAATTATCAAAGCCTTCATAGCGCTAAGAGATGGACATGAGCCAACAGATGAGCTAATGGAGGAAATTCGTAACTTCGTGAAAAAGGGTCTTGCAGCACATGCTGCACCTCGTGAAATCGAATTTAGAGATAAGTTACCAAAAACAAGAAGTGGTAAGATTATGCGACGCGTCTTAAAAGCTTGGGAATTAGACCTCCCAACAGGTGATTTATCTACAATGGAAGATTAATAAAACAGCCTGCAGCAATTGCTGCAGGCTGTTTTTCTATTGATTGCTGTTGTTCGTAGTTTCTGTGCTTTCAGAATTGTTCTGACTACTCGAATTGTTATTTGGTGCTGTATTTCCGTCCGGACTATTCGAACCACCATTACCGTTGGAACTACCGTTACCACTATTGGAAGTGTTGCTGTTACCACTACTATTAGAATTGTTACTGTTGCCTTCATTGTTATTTGTAGAGGTAGATTCCTCAGACTCATCCGCTTCATTGGAGTCATTGGAACTGTTGTTATTCTCCTCATTAGTAGAGGCGCCATCTCCATTTGCATTTCCATTTCCTTCATCTTCAGGCTCTGGTTCATGATCAGGATCGGGCTTGTTTTCAGGTTCTTTAGGTTTTGGTTCTTTCTTTTCAGGCTCGTTTGACCAATCGCCACTTATAACTTTAGCGGATGGTCCAGATTCGTTTCCTGCTACGTCAACTGCTGTAACGTAGAAAGCATAAGCACCAGAGGGAATGCTAAATGAACTTCCATCTGAAGACTTGATACTACCTAGCTTTGTAAAAGAATTGCTACCATTCGATGCACGGTAGATTCGATAACCTACTATATCGCTTTCGCCTGAAGCACTCCAGTTTAATGTGGAGCCACTAATAGAAACGCCTCCAACAGCACCAGGATTCTTGCCATTTTCTTTAGCAGTTGTCCCTTCTGAGACAATGTTAAGGTTACTAAATTCAGATGGTAATAATTGTGCAAGATCAACTCCAGAGAAGTAATCTTCTTTAATCATAACACCACTTGATACAAACTCCTGTGGAGTAGTTGAAAGTGCTTGATAGGTATTACCATTCATCACGACGTAACGTCCTTCAGTGAGGCTGTCATCAACTTCAGTGGGAACATACTTCGCATTAAATAGATCCGTTTGAACGAGGCCGGCTTTTTGACATAAATCAGAAGCTAGCTTGCCTGAAATACCACAGAATGATCTGCGTACAATTCCAGTTGGCATCTTAAACGATTCCTTTGGATCGACTATTTCTGGTTTTGCGTCGTATGCTGCATTTGCAAAGAGTGCCCATAAGTTTTTATTCCGTTTAGAATAAAGGTTTGGATCCATTGGTAATTCAAGATCGTACCCTGTCCAAACACCAAGTGAGACGTTTGGATTAACGGCAACAAACCAGGCATCTTTGTAGTTTTGTCCAGTTCCTGTTTTACCTGCCCAATCGGAAGCAAACTTCAACTTACCAGGAATATCTTGAGCGGTACCTTGACTGATTACATCGCGCATCATGTCAATCGTAAGATAAGCTGTTTGAGGACTGAAAACCTCAACAGGTTCAGGTTTTTGTTCGAAAATCGTATTTCCATCACTGTCCACTATTTTATCGATCATATAAGCATCGACGAATTTCCCGCCGTTTGCGAAAGTGCCAAACGCATTTGTGTTCTCTTCTACGCTAACTCCACGATCTAGAGAACCGATGGAAGTGGAAGCATTTGAACGATCAGGCTGAGTTAACGTATTAAAACCCATTTTCACTAAATAATTTGTAGCTTGATAAGGATCCATCTTTGAATAAATCCTAGTAGCTGGAACGTTATAGGACTGTTGTAATGCTTTACGAGCAGTTACTAATCCGTGGAAATTCTTTCCGTAATTGTCAGGCAGCCATAAATCGTCAGAAGGAAGGTCCGGTATAATATAACCTGGTTGAACTTTCCCCATCTCCATAGCTGGAGCATAGTCTAGTATCGGCTTCATTGTCGAACCGTTAGAGCGATAAGCTCCAGTAGCATGATTCAACTGTTCGGTACTGAAGTCACGGCCACCAATGAAAGATAGGATTTTTCCGGATTTGTTTTCAATTAGAATACTTCCAACTTCCATTGGAAGCTCTTTGTTAACGAGTTCGCCAGTTTTAGGATCTTGAACAGAAACTGTTTTAGTTCCCTGAAAATAGTTAGGATTATCGAGTACTTCATCTTTTGCTTGATTCATACCTTCATACATATCTTTGTCAATTGTAGTATGAATTTTATAACCGTTTTTTCTAAGTGCAATTTCTGCGTTACTCATAAATTCGAGAAAGACCTCTGAATCTTCTTGAATTCCTTTCCATTTTAGTTCTTTTTGTTTCGCAACTTCTGTAGCTGATTTTCCATAAATGTTAGCTTCGTAAGTAATTTGATTGTAGTTATCTAAACTTTTACCAAGTTTTTCTCCATCATATCCTTCTTCATCTGCAATCTGCTCGGCAAGAACTCGCTTCGCACGATCTTCAATCTCAAATGTAAGGTAAGGGTATTCTTCTACTGGTGAAGGCGATGACTCAGTTAGATTTTTCTCAATATCATACTCAAGTGCTTTGTTGTATTCTGCTTCCGTAATCGTTTCTTCTTGATACATACGATAAAGAACAAACTCCATTCGTTCGATTCCTGCAGAAAGATCTTCTTTAACTCCCCCAGAGTTTGTGAACGGGGTGTATGTATAAGGATTTTTGGGAATACCAGCAATAAAAGCAGCTTGCGGTAAGTTTAATTCACTTGCATCAACTCCGAAGATTCCCCGTGATGCAGCTTGAACACCTGCAATATTGTTCCCTGATGCATTTCGTCCATAAGGTACAATGTTGAGGTATGCTTCTAGAATTTCATCTTTATTAAAGAAGTTCTCGAGACGGAGAGCTAGCAGCATTTCCTTAGCTTTTCGTTCGAATGACACTTCTCTCGTTAGAATTTGGTTTTTCACTAACTGTTGAGTGAGTGTACTACCACCACTACGATCATCTGAATTAGTGACCTCTTGAAGAACAGCTCGTCCGATCGCTTTCGGAACGATGCCGTCATGATCATAAAAATATTCATCCTCTGTAGAAATAACTGCTTTTTGAAGAAGAGGTGAAATATCTTTTAACTCAACTTCTTTTCGTTCAATATCTGACCTGAAGTTTCCAAGAAAGACGTCTCCAGCGAAGTAGACTTCACTCGTTTCTTCGTAGTTGTAGACATCTTTTTTCATTTCATCATAAGAACGAATTGGTTCATCTTTCACAAGAGATGCGAAATATCCCGCACCAACACCGCCGGCAAAAAAGGTGCCCATTAGACCAAGTACAAGAAAAATTAACAAAAGATTCCAGATCACTTTATAAGCAATTCTCGAGCCGGTCAAAACGTTGTATTCTTGTAATCTATCAATGAACGCGTTCCACTTCTGCCTGACAGTAGAAAAAAGCTCTCGCATTCTTATACCCCCTCAAATTAATCCTGTTTATTATAGCATATGTCGTCGAGATTTGTATAAACTGGTAAGGAACGATAGTAGGTTAAAATTGACACATTTTCTCCTTTGTGATAATAATTTAACTAGTGATTTTTAAGAACGAAATGCATTGATTGGACGAAGTAACGTTTTTCTCCCTTTTTCAGAGAGCTGGTGGTAGGTGTGAATCAGCATAAAGGAAAATGTGAATTACCTCCATGAGCATCTAATGGGAAAGACTTAACGTCTGTGTAGCATTAGACGGTTCAGGCCGTTAATCTGACTGAGTGGGAGAAAGATTGCTTTCTTCAACAAGGGTGGTACCGCGATCAAACTCGTCCCTTTTACCTGGGGCGGGTTTTTTATATGCTTTTTTGGTCAACGTTCGCCATATGACTATCATTAAACTCATAACAAAAGGAGTCGAAAACATGCACATTTTGGATGAATTAGAAGCAAGAGGCCTTTTGAATCAAGTAACAGATAGAGAAGGTCTAGAAAAGGAATTAACAGAGAACAGAATTGCTCTTTATTCTGGTTTTGATCCGACAGCAGATAGTCTGCATATCGGTCATCTTTTGCCAGTTCTAGCTCTTCGTAGATTTCAGCTCGCTGGACACACACCGATTGCGCTTGTAGGCGGAGCCACTGGGTTAATTGGAGATCCAAGTGGACGCTCAGACGAACGTACATTAAATTCAGAAGATATCGTAAAGGAATGGACGAATAAGTTACAGGGACAGCTTGCTCGCTTTCTGGACTTTGGTGATCAAGCAAATTCAGCTAAAGCTGTAAACAACTTCGACTGGATCGGAGAGTTAAACGTTATTCCATTCCTTCGTGATGTTGGTAAGAATTTCGGTTTGAATTATATGCTTGCAAAAGATTCAGTTACTTCACGTCTTGAAGCGGGTATCTCCTTTACTGAATTCACGTATATGATTCTGCAATCATATGACTTCCTTCAACTTTACCGTCAAGAGAATTGTCGCCTTCAAATTGGTGGTAGTGATCAATGGGGCAATATTACTGCTGGTCTTGAATTAATTCGTAAAGAAGAAGGTACTGACGAATCCACAAAAGCATTTGGTGCAACATTCCCACTCGTAACGAAGAGTGATGGGTCCAAATTTGGTAAATCTGAAGGTGGCGCAATTTGGTTAGACGCTGATAAAACGTCTCCTTATGAATTCTATCAATTCTGGATCAATGCCGATGATCGTGATGTAGTGAAATTCCTTAATTACTTTACTTTCTTAACAATTGAAGAAATTAAAGACATTGAGTCTAAGCACGAGGAAGCCCCAGAGAAAAGAGAAGCTCATCGTAAGTTAGCAGAAGAAGTTACAAAGCTCGTTCATGGGGAAGAGAAGCTTCAACAGGCAATAAATATCTCTGAAGCGCTCTTTAGCGGAGATATTAAGCAGTTAACTGCCGAAGAAATCAAATTAGGCTTTAAAGATGTTCCTTCTTATCATGTAGAAGATCATGAAAAAGGGTTGATAGATCTTCTAGTTGAAGCGGGCATTTCACCTTCCAAGCGTCAGGCAAGGGAAGATATTAAAAACGGAGCTGTTTACATTAACGGCGAACGCTGTCAGGAAATGGATAAAGTCATTTCAGAAACTGACCAAATCGAGAATCAATATGTCATTATTAGAAGAGGTAAGAAGAAATACTTCCTTCTTACTTATTAATCGATAGTAAAGGTGCACTCCTAGATAAAGGAGTGCACCTTTTTTGGTTATAAAGATTTATTAACAAGGCTCTTCTCATAGACATTGTTGCTATAGCTGGTCAATTTCCGCTCCAGAATGCTCGCTTTCCGCGGGGCGGGCGGTGAGCCTCCTCGTCGCTAACGCTCCTGCGGGGTCTCACCTGTCCCGCTAGTCCCGCAGGAGTCGAGCATTCTTCCGCTCCAATTAGCGTAATCAGGTTCTTTTAAGAAAATCCTTTCATAACAACAATCTTTTAGAAAAGAGCCTTTAGAAAAGAGCCCTTAACAATTAGTAAGCAATATAAAAACCCCGGAAACCATTCCGGGGTTTTTGTGAAACAGCTTAACGAGAGTAGTACTCAACGATAAGAGCTTCAGTGATTTCAGCAGGAAGTTCAGAACGCTCAGGAAGACGAGAGAACGTACCTTCAAGCTTATCTGCATCGAAAGTAAGGTATTCTGGAACGAAATTGTTTACTTCGATTGCTTCTTTGATGATGTCAAGGTTGTTAGACTTCTCACGAACACTGATCACTTGACCAGTTGCTACACGGTAAGAAGGGATATCAACGCGTTTGCCATCTACAGTGATGTGGCCGTGGTTAACTAGCTGACGAGCCTGACGGCGAGTACGAGCTAGACCCATACGATAAACAAGGTTATCAAGACGAGCTTCAAGAAGGATCATGAAGTTTTCACCGTGAACACCTTTCATTTTACCAGCATCATCGAAAAGACGACGGAATTGACGCTCAGTCATGCCGTACATGTGACGAAGCTTTTGCTTCTCTTGAAGCTGAAGTCCATATTCAGAAAGCTTTCTACGCTGGTTAGGTCCGTGTTGACCTGGAGCGTAAGGACGCTTTTCCAATTCTTTACCTGTTCCACTTAGAGAAATACCAAGACGACGAGAAATCTTCCAACTTGGTCCTGTATATCGAGCCATAATTAGCTCCTCCTTTATACCATTTAGATTGGTATAAAATAAAAACAGTGTCGTGATTCCGGTTTGCGCACATTGTGTTTTCACACGCCTTCACCTCGACAGCCGGAGGGTACGCGGCGTACCTATTTAAAGGAACACAATGAAATCGCAGCCCGTCACGCTGCTGCCCATTCTTATTTTACACAAATGCAATTGTAACTCTTTCACGTTACTCTGTCAACTTGGGTAACTATTTTAACACTACTAGAGTTATGAGACCCAAAATTTTTATTTCTAATTATAAGTGATTACCCCTTCACCTTATTTAAGAAAGCGCTTACAATAATAAAGGACAGAGTAAACCGATCATAAGGGGGAAATACTTTGACAGACAATCATCGCTTTGAAACAAGAACAATTCACGATGGATATGAAGATAAATCACATCATAATAGTTTAGCGGCACCAATATACCAAACATCCACGTTTACTTTTGAAACGGCAGAAGCGGGAGAACGAAGATTCGCAGGCGAGGATCCGGGCTACATTTATTCAAGACTTGGAAATCCTACTGTTCGGATGCTAGAAGAGCGCATTGCATCTCTTGAAAATGCGGAAGCAGGATTAGCGTTTGGTTCCGGAATGGCAGCCGTTTCTGCCGTTCTATTGAATCTAGTTAAATCAGGAGACCATATTCTTTGTTCTGAAGGAGTATATGGCTGTACGTTTGGATTACTTAAAATGCTAGAGGGAAAATTTTCTATAGATCATGATTTACTTCCTTTAGATTCAGTGGAACAAATTCGTAGTGCCATTCGCCCTACCACAACTGTGATTTATATTGAGACGCCAATTAACCCAACGCTAAAGTTGATTGATCTCGAGATGATCGTATCAGTTGCAAAGGAATATGGTATACAAGTTGTCGTCGATAATACGTTTTCTACTCCATATTTACAAAGACCTCTTGAATTTGGATGTGACATTGTGTTGCATAGTGCAACGAAATACATTGGAGGACATGGAGATGTGGTAGCGGGACTTGTAGCAGGAAGTAAGGATGCGATGACATCCATTGCAAAAAGCACCCAGAAGGACATTGGAGGAATTCTGTCTCCGTTTGATGCCTGGTTGCTACTACGTGGGTTAAAAACATTACCATTACGAATGGACAGACATTGTGCGAACGCAAGAAGTATTGTCGAGAACCTTAGCAGTCATCCACGTGTAAAAAAGGTTATGTATCCTGGAACTGAAACATCTCCTTCGTACGCTATTGCAAAGAAACAAATGAAGTACCCTGGAGGATTAATAAGCTTTGAATTAGATGGAGGGAAGCAGGAAGCACAAGAATTTATGAATAAGCTAAAAATGATCAAAATTGCCGTAAGCCTAGGAGATGCTGAGACATTAATTCAACATCCTTCAACAATGACGCATGCTGTTGTTCCTGAAGGTGAACGAAGAAGAATGGGAATCAGTGATTCTTTAATTCGATTATCAATTGGACTCGAAGCATGGGAAGATATTTGGGAAGACGTTCTTCAAGCCCTCGAAGCATAGTAAAAACAGTCTTGGCTCCAGATTGGAACCAAGACTGTTTTTTTGTACTATAGGTGATCTTGTAAAGCGGAAGTGAACTTTTCTAGATACTCTTGATCAATTTCGTCGAATCGTCCTACATTTGGACTATCGATATCTAGCACGCCAAGTAAGTTGTCAGCTTTGTATATTGGTACGACGATTTCAGACTGCGAAGCAGCGTCACAAGCAATGTGGCCAGGAAATTCATGTACATTTTCGATTCTCATCGTTTTACCTTCTTTAGATGCTGTCCCACAAACGCCTTTTCCATTTTGAATTCGAACGCAAGCTGGAAGTCCCTGGAACGGTCCGAGCACAAGTTGGTCTGTTTCTTCTTCGTAAAGATAGAATCCAACCCAGTTTACATCAGACAAAAACTGATTTAATAAAGCAGACGCATTTGCCAAATTAGCTAGCTGGTTTTGCTCGCCATCTAACAGCGCTCTTAGTTGTTTAATAACCATTTGATAATCTTTTTCTCTTTTTCCTGAATAGGATTCGACTTCAAACACGTCAATGCACCTCTTCCTTAACTCGAAATTATGCTAATCATATCAAATCCTGACGGTTAATACACATATTTTGTCGCACGATTTGTAAAGGAACGGGTTAGAATTTCTCGAATATGTTAATGATCGATCAATTTGGAGGTGGTTACTAGTGAAACAGGAGCGAGATACAGTATCGAAGCGAAGTGTTATACAGGCCGCCATTCAACTTTTTAATACGAAAGGATTCAACGGTACTTCTGTTCGTGACATTGCAGGCAAAGCCGAAGTAAATGTGGCGCTAATTTCTTATTATTTTAATGGAAAAAAAGGACTCGCAGAATATCTTATGACATCTTTTCTTGAAGGATATGTGAAAGAAATTGAAGCGGCCTATCAGCAACTGGACATGAAATCAGCGAAAACATGTCTGATCGATGCTATTCAGCGTGTAATGGAATATCAGCATCAAAACAGACAGTTGGCTCGTTTTGTACATCGAGAAATCACATTTGATTCTGTCCTAGTTCGTGAGATTATGACAACATACCTTTCAAAGGAGAAGTTCTATTTCTCTAAAATATATGAAGTTGGTTTTGCGAGAAAGGAATTTCGACCACAATCAATAGATTATATAATTATGCAAATGAAAGGCATGCTGTCTATGCCGTTTTTGCATCCCCAATATATACTTGAAGTTCATCATATACAACCGCATGAGCATTACTTTATAGACCGATACACGAAGCAATTAAAGGAATGGATTGAACTATATATATGCGATACTGAAAGCTGGGGAGTAAGACCGCTCGTTATGAACGGCTAACCCTATATGGAGAAGAAAGTGTTTGTGTCATGATCATTTCAGTTCCCTGACCTATCCCTTTTGCGCTATGGGCATCAGATCCATAGACAAGAGGGATTTCTCGATTTATTGCTTCCTTGATCACCCAATCAGGTGGGTAGGGTTCCCCGCATAGAGGCTTAACCGTTCCAGCCCCATTATAATCAAGGGAATAGCCATGATTTTTTACTTCATCAAGAAGTGAGGATATTTCTGCTTGAAAACGACTTTCGAAAGGAAACTCTTTCTGAAATTTATTTGCAAGAGTAATGTGGCCTATCCGCCTAGGTTTATATATACCTAAATCAGCGTGAACGGATTTTAATACAGTATCATAATATTTCTGATGGACGCTTTCAATTGATCCAAGAGAGTCTACCAACTCTTTAAATGCAGTCGGACTATAGTCGAGGCAAGTATATTGGTCACCGTGTTTAATGAAATGAACAGAAAGAATAGCGTCATCTAACTGAGGTCCTACCCTTTGAAGAAAATGCTTAGTCTCATCTTCAAAGCCTTCGATGTAATCGATTTCAAGACCACATCTTATTTCGATTTTTCCAGCATAGGTACTTTTCAACTGATGTACAGCTTTAAGGTATTCGTTTAAGTTCTTTTCTGACATGCCACTATCCTTATTGGGAACCGGATCATTGAAATTTTGAGGCAAAGGAGCGTGCTCTGTAAATGTCATTCCTTTATAACCAAACGTAATTGCTTCTTCAACATATTCTTCTAATTGATCAGTCGTTCCATGTGGGCAGAATGGAGAGTGAACATGACCATCATATGAAATACTCATCCTAAAGCACCTTCTTTCTGATTATGAAAAAGTTTATAATAATATCAAGGATTTTACATGCCGAATATTGAATTTACTTAGTCAAACAGGTAATTACATGGTATCATAAAAACATTACTAAATTTCGTACATATTCGTCTACAAACGATCTATATCTGACGATTTAGACTGCTAAATTAGCATGATTACATAAATTGATGATGTGGAAGAAGGGGTGCTTCCGTTGGAGTATATTGTCATTGCGATTATTATATTGGTAGCCGTCATATTATACGGCACTTTTGCGAGAAGAAAAATATACAATGAAATCGATCGTCTTGAGGAATGGAAGATTGATATATTAAACAGACCTGTGACCGATGAGATCTCGAAAGTAAAAGGGCTTATCATGTCAGGCCAAACGGAAGAGAAATTCGAGAAATGGCGTGAAGAGTGGGATGAAATTGTTGCTGTGAAGCTGCCTAATCTTGAAGATCAGCTCATGGACACAGAGGATGCAGCTGAGAGATATCAATTTCGAAAAGCCAAAAACACGCTTGTTGAAACGCGCGATCGACTTGAGCAAATTGAAAAACGAATCGAGCTTATGTTAAATGACATAAACGAACTTGTTTCTAGTGAAGAACAGAACCGAACTGAAATCGTTTCAGTACAGGAAGTGTTCAGAGAAGCGAAACAGAAATTGCTTTCTCAAAACCGTTCGCTGGGTAAAGCTTTTCCTACGCTAGAAGCTGAGTTAGAAGAACTAAGACAAAAGCTTCAACAGTATGAAACGTTAACAGAGGATGGGAATTATCTTGAAGCAAGGGATGTACTGAAAGAAATTCAAGATCGTTTAACTGCAGTACAAGAGAAGATTGTGATCACGCCAGAACTCATTACACTAGTTCATACGCAAATCCCTGCTCAGCTTAAAGAGCTTGAAGATGGCACTTCTGCTATGGAGTCTGAAGGATATGTTCTTGATCATCTTGAAATTCAAGAACACATTGAGAATGTAGAATCTGATCTCGTGAAATGGGATTCTGCCATTGAGAAAACGGATATAGAAGAAGTGAAGACGGAAGTCGATGCAGTTAGAAGAAGTATTGAAGGACTTTATGACCAGCTTGAATCTGAAGTTGACGCTAGACAACTTGTTACCGAGAAAGTGGAAGAACTCGAGCGTGAATTGTTTAAAACGAATAATCATTTTCAAGATTTGCAGGAAGAAACAAATGTTGTTCAGCTTAGCTATCGATTAGAAGAGCAAGAACTTAAGATGATTAAAGAAGTTGAGAGTAAAATATCAGATATGCATCTTAGGTTTAGTGCAGTTCGTGAAGCGGTAGAAGGGAATAAACAGGCGTATACTACTTTAGCCGAAACTGTTCTGACACTCAAAGAGGATCTAGCAACGATCGATCACGATATGCAAATCCAGAAAGAGAATTTGCATATGTTAAGGAAAGATGAATTAAAAGCACTTGAAACAATCAAAGAATTGAAACGAAGGTTGATTGAATCAAGGAGAATGATGAAGCTTAGCAACCTTCCTGGTATACCAGAATCTTATATAGACGGTTTTGAACTTGCTGAGGATATCATTATCGAATTAAATGATCGATTATCGGATGTACCGCTAGATATTTATCAAGTAAACGAAGTGTTAGCAGATGCAGAGCGTGCAGTTGAACATAGTACCGAAGTAACCAAGAAGTTAGTGGAAGACGCAATCTTAACTGAACGACTAATACAATTTGGTAATCGTTATCGTGGTAAGTACAAAAGTATGAATGAATTGCTTCAGAAAGCAGAAGATCACTTTAGAAGATACGAATATGATGAAGCTCTTTCAACAGCTGAAGCAGCCATTGAAAAAGTGGATCCTGAAGTTCTTCAATCACTAAAAGATGATGTAAGAGAACCTGTTAGAACATAACTCTCCTCATATGAGGAGAGTTTTTTGTAACATGTGAAGAGCTAATAAAGAAAAACGCAGGCAAATGCCTGCGTTTTTCTTTATTTTTTCTGTTTGTACTGCAGCATAATGAATCCTATCATTCCACCAGCAACTGCAGGAATGAGCCAGCCTACCCCTTCGCTGTATAATGGTAAAGCGTGCAAGAATCCAAACTCGACCAATCCTGCTCCTTCAATTGCGTTAGGAATACTAATCAGGATTGTAAGTAAGATAGCCCCCCTGTAAACGTAGGTGTGAACTGGAATCGCATAGTTAATGAAGGTTAAGAAAATCAGTACGATTGCAACTGGATAGATTGCGATTAAAACAGGCACAGTAAATGTGATGAGCTGTGTAAGGCCTAAGTTTGCGACGAATGCACTAAACAGCGTTACGAGTAGGATCACTACTTTATAAGAGAGTTTTGGATACGCCTTCGAGAAGTATTCACCACAAGCTGTTACTAACCCTACTGAAGTCGTTAAACAAGCAAAGGTAATGGCAGCACCTAGTAATGCTGTTCCAAATGATCCAAATAAGTAACTAGCGACACGTGAGAGAATTTCCCCTCCATTATCGGCTTTCCCTACAAGATCAAGGCTTGTAGCGCCAATATAGGCAAGTGATAAGTAAATAGCTGTTAGTCCGACTGCAGCAATCATACCTGCCTTTAGAACTGCTAGAGAAACCGTTTTTCGATCGGTTACGCCTCGATCATTGACTGCTTTAATGACCACAATTCCGAATACAAGCGCTGCGATGGCATCCATTGTTAAATACCCATCAAGGAATCCCTTGAAAAATACGCCGTTCTCATAGTTAGGAGAGGGTGGCGAAAGTGATCCAGGTGGATTAACGAACGCACCGACAATTAGACTTCCAAGTACGAGAATTAACATAGGAGTAAGGAATTTACCTACCCGATCAACTAACCTAGTGGGATTCAATGCTACCAAGAAAGTGATCCCGAAAAAGACTATTGTATAAAGAAGTAAAGGTAGACCAGTAGGGTTTGTAGATTCACCTAGGAAAGGAACGACACCAATCTCAAAAGCAACTGTACCGGTACGAGGGATCCCAAACAATGGTCCAATCGCAAGATAAAGAACTGCTGTGAAGGTAAGTCCAAACACGGGATGTACCTTAGAAGCAATATCATTCAAGCTACCGCCTGTTAAGCCGATGGCGGTTACACCAAGCAGAGGAAGTCCAACGCCTGTAAAAAGAAAACCAGCAATCGCAACCCAGATATTTTCACCGGCAGCTTGACCAAGTGCTGGAGGAAAGATCATGTTTCCTGCTCCGAGAAAAAGCGCGAAGAGCATTAACCCTATTGTAAACGTATCTTGATTTGATAATTTTGCTTTCATAAATGCCTCCTGATTAAACTGTTTAACCTGTCCTAATTTTCGGACTTTATATTAACACAATTAACCGACAAATCATAATGATTCTGAAATGATTAATTATTCAAATAATTATCCATCAATGATAACGGGGAGGGAGCGACTGTTGGGAATGTTAACCAGGCATGCATAGGATTTAAAATGATTTCCTCAGCTAAAAATTCATGTGGAATTTATTTGGTCTTTCTATAACGCTGTGGTAAGATTGTTAGTTGGAAATATAAGATGACTGAAGGTGTCATAATATGATTTATTTGGATAATAGTGCAACGACCAAACCATACCGAGAAGTTCTAGATGCTTATCGAACAGTAGCAGAAGATTTCTTTGCAAATCCTTCCTCTCTTCATCGAAAAGGTGGAGAAGCAGAAAGGCTACTTAGACAAGCTAGAAAAAGCATTTCTGAATTATTAAATGTTTCGATAAGTGAAGTTGTCTTTACCTCTGGTGGAACAGAGAGTAACAATTTAGCAATAAAAGGTGTAGCACTTCAATATATGAGTCGCGGAAAGCATCTCATTACGTCACAAATTGAGCATGCTTCTAGCATGCAATCTTTTCACCAGCTTGAAGACATGGGCTTTGAAGTGACTTATCTTCCAGTTGATACAAACGGACAAATTTCCATACACGATCTTGAAAATGCCCTTACTTCTGAGACAACACTTGTTTCAATTATGCATGTTAATAATGAGATAGGTGCGATACAGCCCATTCAAGACATCGGTCACATCATTAAAGAGAAATCACGTGCTGTCTTCCATATTGATGATGTTCAGGGGATAGGGAAGGTTCCGCTCGATTTTAATAATGTTAAAGCGGATCTCATTTCTTATTCCGCTCATAAATTTCATGGATTAAAAGGAAATGGACTTCTCCTAAAGAAGAAAAACATTGCGCTTTTTCCTTTGTTATCTGGTGGTGGGCAGGAGAGTGAAATACGCTCAGGAACAGAGAATGTACCAGGCATTGTTGCGATGGCTAAAGCTCTGAGGTTATATTTTGATACAGCTGATGCAAAGAAGGGTAAGCTTGAAGAATGGAGAAAGAAACTGGTCGATGAACTTCCTGAGATTCCAGAAGTTGAACTTAATACGTCTCGATTTGCGGCTCCACACATTATTAATTTTTCGGTTCGTGGCATAAAGCCAGAAGTCTTGATTCACACTTTAGAAGAAAAAGACATCTATGTTTCAACACGATCTGCTTGTTCTTCAAAAGCTACAGAAACTAGTCATGTGTTAACGGCTGCTGGTTTTCCGGTGGAAAGAGCCAAAACGGCAATAAGGATTAGCTTGTCATACGATACAACTGACGATCAGATCGGCATATTTCTTAGTGAGCTTCAAAACGCCATTTCTAAACTAAAACATGTAATGAGGTAATAGCTATGTATGATCATATTATTATTCGATACGGGGAGATCTCCCTTAAAGGTAAAAACAGAAAAGGATTTATTACTTCTTTGAAAAAAAGAGTAAAGCAGGTTTTAACGGATTACGATTCGATTGAAGTACACCAATCTTTTGATCGTATGGTCGTTAAATTAAATGGAGCAAATCATGAACCGGTTATTAATAAACTTAAAACAGTGTTTGGCATTCATTCGCTTAGTGTGGCTATTAAGACGGAGCATGATTTAGACCTTATTAAAGAGAAAGCATTGCAGCTAGTTGAGGATCAACAGCGAGGGGAAAGCATGACATTTAAAGTAACGGTGAGACGACCGTTTAAACAGTTCCCACACCGTTCACAGGATATGAATCGTGATATTGGAGGGTTCGTTCTTCGGAATACTGAGAATCTTACAGTAGATGTGCACAACCCTGGTATGGAGCTTAAAGTAGAGGTTAAGCAAGATGGTGCTTATTTGAGTTGCAATAACTCAGTTGGTGCTGGTGGCCTACCGACGGTTCAGGACAACAAAGTGATGCTAATGTTATCAGGCGGGATTGATAGTCCGGTTGCTGGGTATCTTACAATGAAGCGAGGAGTGAAGGTAGAAGCCGTTCATTTTCATAGTCCTCCTTTTACTAGCGAACGATCTCGTCAAAAAGTTGAAGATCTCGTGAAAGTTCTAACACGTTATGGTGGAGATATACGTCTTCATATCGTACCATTTACAAATACCCAAAAAACCATCCAGAAAGAAATGCCTGATAACTACAGCATGACAATTATGAGAAGAATGATGATGCGTATTACTGAGAAATTAGCAGAGCAAAATCATGCCCTTGCAATTGCAACAGGAGAGAGCCTTGGGCAGGTTGCAAGCCAAACGATTCAAAGTATGAATACGATTAATGAAGTGACAAACTACCCGATTCTTCGTCCGCTTATCTCAATGGACAAACTTGAGATCATGAAAATTTCAAGAGCAATTGATTTATATGATATTTCCATTCGCCCTTATGAAGATTGCTGTACCGTATTTTTACCTGAAGCACCGAAAACAAAGCCAAAACGAGAGCATGCGAACAAATTTGAACAATACTTACCTGTAGATGAATTAGTGCAGGAAGCTGTTGCTGGCGTTGAAACAATTATTATCAATGAAAAAGACGAAGAATTTAGCGATTTGCTATAAAGCTTCCAACATTTGACCATATTCCCATAAGTTAAAAGGAATAACACCTCCCTGTCTATCAAATTCTATAGGCAAGGAGGTGAACATCCCATGGCAAATAACAGCTCAAACAACCTAGTAGTACCAGGTGTACAACAGGCTCTTGATCAAATGAAGTATGAAATTGCTTCTGAATTTGGTGTAACGCTTGGTCCAGATTCAACTTCACGTTCAAACGGTTCAGTTGGTGGCGAGATTACTAAGCGTCTTGTACAACAGTCTGAACAACAATTTGGAGGATACTCTAAATAATTGAATACTCATGGCTTGCGGAAGGTGCATATAGCATCTTCCGCTTTTTGATTTATTCAGAAATGTTCAAAACTTTCCCATTTTTATGTATAATGAAACTATTACATACAAGAGGAGGAATAGCATGGGAGATTTAATTGCACCTAACTATTACAATCTAACAAGCGAGATCGAGCGTTTTACTAAACAAGAACATAAGATTGCTCTTAAATGGCGAAGTGATAAAGGAGAATTCCATGAGATTACATACAATAATTTAATGGATAAAGCGAACCAAATTGCAGGGGCTTTAACATCAGAAGGGTTAAAGAGAGAGGATCGTGTACTAATCATGATGCCTCGCCTTATCGATACATACGCGGTTTATATCGCTTGTCTAAAAGCAGGTCTAGTTGTTATTCCATCATCAGAGATGTTAAGAAAGAAAGACCTTGTTTATCGAATTAATCATTCAGAAGCTAAGGCGGTTATCTGTGACTCTAAGCTAACAGGCTCATTCGAAGATGTAGAAGCTGAGGCGCCTTCACTGAAAATGAAATATGTTGTTGGGGATGCGCAAGACGGTTGGATTTCATTACTTGATAAAGCTCAAAATGAAAGCGTTTTATTTGAAGGGGTAAAAACATCTAGGGACGATATGGCATTCTTATCTTATACATCTGGGACAACTGGTAATCCGAAAGGTGTTGTTCACAGTCACGGTTGGGCATATGCTCATCTCAAAACTTCGTCAGCTTCATGGTTAGATATACAAGAAGGAGACAATGTTTGGGCGACAGCTGGACCAGGGTGGCAGAAATGGATCTGGAGCCCTTTTGTAGCCACATTATGTAGTGGTGCTACAGGATTTGTGTATAGCGGCAAATTTGATCCAGAAACCTATCTTGGCTTTCTAGCTGAATATGATATTAACGTGCTTTGCTGTACACCTACAGAATATCGCTTAATGGCGAAAGTAGATGAGTTAGATCGCTTCAGCCTCCCGTCCTTAAGAAGTGCTGTTTCAGCAGGTGAACCGCTGAACCGTGAAGTTATTGACACGTTTAGACGTTATTTCAATATAGACGTGAGAGATGGGTATGGACAAACTGAGAACACACTTCTTGTTGGAATTATTAAGGGGATGGAAGTGAAGCCAGGGTCGATGGGTAAGCCTACACCTGGGAATAAGGTTGAAATTATTAATGATGAAGGTAACCCTGTCGGAGTCGGAGAAGTTGGTGATATCGCTGTTCATAAAGATGTGCCTGCTTTGTTTAAACATTATTATAAAGATGAAGAACGTACACAAATGGCATATCGGGGTGATTACTACTTAACTGGCGATAAAGCGTCTAAAGATGCTGATGGTTACTTCTGGTTCGAGGGTAGAGGAGATGACATTATTATTAGCTCTGGTTATACGATTGGACCATTTGAAGTAGAGGATGCTCTTGTAAAGCATCCGTCTGTCCAAGAGTGTGCAGTAGTTGCAAGTCCAGATGAAGTACGTGGCAATATTGTTAAAGCATACGTTGTACTTAAGGATCAAAGTCAGGCTGGAGACGCACTAGTTCGTGATTTACAGGATCATGTGAAAGAGCTAACTGCACCTTACAAATACCCGCGTAAAATAGAGTTTATTAAAGAGCTCCCAAAAACGACCTCGGGTAAAATTAGGAGAATAGAACTTCGTCAAAAAGAAACACAGAGTGTTTCCTAAACAGTAAGAAAGACGAGGACCGTTATGGTCCTCGTCTTTCTATTTGGCTTTGTTCTTAATTAATGCCTCAATTTTGTTTGCTTGATCTCCTGCATTGTCCTGTTCCATTGAATGAATATATGTCTCTCGATTTTGATAGGTTTCACGAACAGACTTCATGAAAGATTCTTCAGTAAGATCTTCTTCTAATAGGACATTTGCATAACCAGATTTCTCGAAAGATTGGGCATTCAAAATCTGATCACCTCTACTTGCTGCTCTCGATAAAGGAATAAGAAGCATAGGTTTCTTTAAAGCAAGGAATTCGAAGATTGAATTTGAACCTGCTCTTGAAATAATCAAATCTGCCGTTGCTAATAGGTCAGGTAGTTCATCTGTTACATATTCGAACTGTTTGTATCCATTCATGTGAATCGTTGAATCTACTTGACCCTTACCAGTTAGGTGGAGAATATCAAACGTTTTTAGAAGTTCATCAAGCTGGTTTCTAACCGCTTCGTTGATTCTTTTTGCTCCGAGGCTTCCACCCATAATAAGCATGACTGGTTTGCTACCGGTAAACCCAGAGAAGGACAATCCTTTAGCTCGATTTCCGCTTTTTAGTTCATCTCGAACAACAGCACCAATGTATTCAGCCTTATTTTCTGGAAGGTGTTTCACCGTTTCTGGGAATGTTGTGCACACCTTTGAAGCGAATGGGATGGCAACTTTGTTAGCAAGACCTGGAGTTAAATCAGATTCGTGAATAATAACAGGCACGCTATTCATTTTGCCTGCAATTACAACAGGAACAGAAACAAATCCACCTTTTGAGAAAATTACAGAAGGTTTTTCGCGTTTAATAATAGAGAACGCTTCTCCTACCCCTTTAATAACCTTAAATGGATCTTTGAAATTATTCCAATCGAAATACCTGCGTAATTTTCCTGTTGAAACATGATGGTACGTTACGCCTTTCAGTGGTTCTATTAACTGACGTTCGATGCCATTTTCTGAACCAATATAATGAATGTCCCAGTCATCTTTAAGAAAACGTGGAATAAGAGCTAGATTAACTGTCACATGTCCGGCAGAACCGCCACCGGTAAATAAAATTTTCTTTTTCAACGAGATTTCCTCACCTTCAACAATTGTCTTGCTCATTTTATTCACTCTCCCTATTGTATCATGATTAAAAAAATACAAAGAGTTCAATTTAAAATCCAGAAGATTCACAGCATAAGAGTAGAGTGATACAATAAGTGAACAATTGACATTAGATATAAAGGGGAGAAAATCATTGGGAACGCTTTGGTTTGGTGGGAAAATATATACGCTTGATCAAGAGAATGAGACAGTAGAAGCAGTTTATACAGAAGGCGGACGTATTAAAAAAACAGGTACTGAAGCTGAACTAAGATCTCTTTTTGGCAGTCAAATAAATGAGCGCCGTGACCTTAAAGGTCACGTTATGATTCCAGGTTTTGTTGATAGTCACCTCCATATGATTGGTCATGGCGAGAAACTTCTGCGTTTGGACTTATCTCAATCTCAATCAGCCGAGGAAATGAAAAGGCTACTTCTTGAGAAAGTAAGCAATGCTTCTTCAGATGAGTGGATTATTGGTGAAGGATGGAACGAGAATAACTTCGCTGATCGTAAGATTTTTCATCGTGATGAACTTGATGAAATTTCGCCAAACCATCCGATGATGCTAACGCGCGTCTGTCGACATGCCATTCTTGCAAACTCCATAGCGCTTGATCTGGCTGGTATCACCGATGAGACGAAAGATCCTGAAGGTGGAGTCATTATGCGAGATAGTAATGGCAAGGCGACTGGTTATCTTCTTGATCGTGCTCAGGAGTTAGTGAAAAATGCTATGCCAGAAGTGAGTATAGGATTCCTTGAACGAGCCCTTTCATCTTCCGTTGATGATCTTGTATCAAAAGGTGTCACAGGTGGACATAGTGAAGACCTAAATTACTATGGTGGCTTTACCCGAACATATGAAACCTTTATGAATGTAATTAATGGCAAACGCAAGTTTAGAGCGAATTTGCTCGTTCATCATGAAGTCATTGATGAGATGAGAAGGCAAGGATTAGGTTATGGTGATGGCACGGAATACGTAGAACTTGGTGCCATGAAAATATTTGCTGATGGTGCGCTTGGAGGTCGAACAGCATTATTGAGTCATCCATACAATGATTCTCCTGACACATCAGGAGTTGCGATACACAGCATAGAAGGGTTAACAACGCTCGTTAGAGAAGCGAGAACTCATGATATGCCTGTTGCCATTCATGTCATTGGAGATTTAGCACTAGAATATGCCATTGAAGCAATTGAACAATTCCCTGCCCCATACGGTTTGAGAGACCGCTTGATTCATACACAAGTTGTTCGACCAGACTTAATAGATCGTCTTAACCAACTATCTGTCATTCTTGATATTCAACCAAGATTCGTTGCATCTGATTTCCCGTGGGTGATGGAGCGTTTAGGAGAAGAGAGAATGGCTATGTCGTTCGCGTGGAAAACCTTGTTACATAGTGGCATCCCAATAGCAGGTGGATCTGACGCCCCAATTGAGCCGGTTGATCCGCTGCTCGGGATTCATGCAGCCGTTACGAGAAAACGTCCAAATGATACGCATGAAGGCTATTACCCTGAGCAGAAGCTATCCATGTTTGAGGCAGTGTCACTATTTACTACAGGAAGCGCATACGCAATTGGTCGTGAAGATGAGCGGGGGAAAATAATGGAGAACTATGATGCTGATTTCACTGTTCTAAACCGTGATATATTCGCATGCGATTCGGATTTACTCCTACAAACAAAAGCAGTTATGACGGTGGTTAATGAATCTGTTGTGTATAGTGACTTTAATTAGTTGCATGACGGAAGTTTAATGGTTAAATCGAAAGAAGCACCGCTATATATAGCGGTGCTTCTTTCTTGGCGATTCAGCTTTTTTACAGGAAACTTCTCTGAACTTTGTGCCAGAAGGAATTATCCTTTAGCTTCACTGTTTTGATTCGTTTTTCAGGGATGTGGATATGGATTTCTTTCGCATGTTGAATACTTAACGCTTCATTGTCGATTCCAATAACCGGATAATCATTACCGTCTTGGATAACTTGAAGTGTTAGTGATCTTTCATCACTTAGTACAAATGGCGATCCGAGTGTACGGTAGTGGTTATTATTTAGTGAAGCGAGCTCACTAACCTGCATACAAGCTAGTTTAGGATCCATTACTGCTCCATTTACTGATTTGTTATAAGCTGTGCTCCCAGTAGGAGTCGACACGATCAGCCCATCTCCTCTGAATGTCTCAAAGTGGAAATCTTCTACATACACTTCCATTGCAAGCGTTTTAATAATAGAAGATCGAATTGTACATTCGTTTAAACAGTAAAAAGAGGATTCATTATTTACCTTAACTTCAATGGTTGGGTACCGACGAACTTCAATGCCCTCTGACAAAATATCTCCTACCATTTCCTGCAAGTTATCGATGTGAAAATCGCAATAGAAGCCAAGCTCTCCGGTTGAGATTCCTACGTATAGACAGTCTTCTCGAAATCCTGTTTGTCTAACTGCTTGTAGGAAAGCACCGTCTCCACCTATGCTTGCAATAATGCTTGCATCTTTTGCTTCTTCAACGATATGAAAATCGTTTTTTTCAGCAAGCGCTTTTAGAGGTTCTACTTTCTCCTGCAATTCTTTTGTTTGTTTATAGAAAAAGAATAAATTACGGCGATTTGGCATTTGAATTCCTCCCTGTCCAACTGTTAGTCTTCTTTACTTTATCATTCTCTCTTTTTAGAAAAAAGAAAAAATTTCATTTTTTAATCGGATATCTATTAGTTTAGCGCTTCTTTTTGAAATGATACAACAAGTTTAAAGAGTGCGGTTCCTTATTTTGTATGATATTCTCGAAAATATGAAACCAATAATATGGCTTCATCGTACATACTATAGCATCAGGATATAGAGGAGGCTTATTATGAATGGAAAACGGTGGATAGCGCTTGGTATAGCTGTCGTTCTTATCATCGTATCAATTGGGTTTAATTTCGTTTCTAGTCTTGCTTTTGGCGGATGGAAAGAGGAAATAAATTCATCAGATCAGTTCGCTGAGACGGTTATTGAAGAAGGGAGCGGTTTAAACAAAATCGCAGTGCTGAATGTAGAAGGCGTTATTCAGGATACGGGAGCGAATAATAGCTTTTTGCCACAGGCGGGTTACAATCACGATGTCTTTCTTAAGCGTCTTGAACATGCAGGGGATGATAACAGTGTTAAAGGAATCATACTTCGCTTGAACACGCCAGGTGGCGGTGTTGTTGAAAGTGAAGAGATTCATGATGAGATCTTAGAGTTGAAAGAAAAAACAGATAAGCCGATTTATGTTTCAATGGGTAGTATGACAGCATCAGCAGGGTATTACATATCAGCTCCTGTTGATAAAATCTATGCTAGTCCATCAACAATTACAGGGTCAATTGGCGTTATCATGCAGTCAATGAATTACTCTGAGCTTGCAGAGAAAGTTGGAGTGAAGTGGGAGACTATTAAGAGTGGTCCTCATAAAGATATCATGTCTCCTAATCGTGAGATGACTGATGAAGAACGTGATATTCTACAGTCTATGATTGATAATTCTTATGACGAATTTGTTCGAGTTGTAAGTGAAGGAAGAGAGATAGACGAAAGCAAAGTTCGAGAGCTTGCTGACGGAAGAATCTACGATGGAAGACAGGCAAAGGATGTTGATCTTGTTGATGATCTTGGCAACCTAGAAGACACCTTCGAAGCGATGAAGAAAGACTTAGGGGATAGCAATCTTCAAGTTATTCAATACAAACAGAACCTAGGTTTTAACTCATTATTCGAAATGACAGCTGCCAAATTAATGGGGCCAGATAAAGACCTACTAGGTATTCAGCAGCTACTGTCTACGCCGCAATCACCGAAACTAATGTATTTATACTCTGAATAAGGAGGCAGGCAGAATGGACGAAACAATGAATACAACTGCCCCTCCTGCATCCGTTTCTAATGAATTGTCGAACGTTCGATTTGCTGGATTTTGGATGCGTTTTTGGGCATATTTAGTCGATATTATTGTTGTAGCAAGTCTAAATGGTATTTTAATTACTCCTGCTATAAGAGGGTTTGATATCCCTGCAGGTGAACCGGCATTTTTACCACTTCAAGCCATTTTAACAGGAACTGTCTATTATGCTTATTTTATCTTGATGACGAAGTTTCTGTCTCAAACGCTTGGGAAGATGCTTTTCGGGTTAAGAGTTGAGTCTGATAAAGTTGCTAAGTTAACATGGGGAACTGTTATTTTCCGAGAAGGTATTGGCCGTTTTATAAGCAAAACCATCTTTTTTGTCGGATTTATAGTAGTGGCATTCACAAAGAAGAAACAAGGGATACATGATCTATTTGCAGATACGATCGTTGTTCATGAAAAATAACGTTTAGTGTATAAACCTGTCCACACTGGGCAGGTTTATTCTATGTGGCATTTTTTTGCTTATTAATCATTCGTATATAAAAGGTGCTTTAAAAAGCCTATAAAAAGGAGGGGCATGTTTATTGATTATAGCAATTGTTGCTGTATTTGGTTTGCTTCTAATTGCTTCCGTGCCTCTCATTATCTTTTCAACTGTTAAAGTCACAGTAACAATTGAACATTCGAGAGCTGTAGAGGAGCTACAGATCGATGTTAAGGCGCTGTTTGGTCTATTGTTTTACTCTACAGCTATTCCGCTTAAAGAGCTGCTAGAAAGCGGAGAAGAAGCAATTAAAGACAAAGCTGAAGAAACAACTTTTAAAGGGGACATACAAGAACTTCTGAAATTATTTAAAAAAACGCATGGAGCGAAAGATGCTGTTCAATTTATTCTAGAGAAAACAAGTGTAAGAAAAATTCAGTGGGAAACTAATTTTGGAATGACCAACGCAGCAAATACGGCGGTGGGAGCTGAGCTACTGTTAAATGCAAAAATTGCTTTATTTGCGCTTCTATCTCACTATTCGAACTTACTTACCGTTCCCCAATTAATTGTTACACCTATTTATGAAATGAAAACAATCCAAACATATATTAAATGCATGATCACCTTTAAACTGGGGCATGCTATGATCGCGGTAATTAAATTATTGAAGTCTCAGAAGAATATTCAAGGGACTTAACGGTCTAGTAGGTGAAGGAGGAAAACGAGATGGCTGAACATCCTATTGAAGGACTTATGCAAACTGCAATGGAGAACCTTAAAGACATGATCGATGTAAATACAATCATTGGAGATCCTGTTGAAACGCCTGATGGCAGTGTTATTCTAACTGTGTCAAAGGTAGGGTTTGGCTTTGCAGCAGGTGGAAGTGAATTTATGTTGAAACAGCAGTCGGGCTCGAGCCGTGATCAGAACCAAAGTAAAGGAGAGCCATTTGGAGGAGGGAGCGGTGGTGGCGTGTCCATCACTCCAATTGCATTTCTAATTGTTAGCGCAGGCGATATTAAAATGATACATCTTGATAACACAACACATCTATATGAACGCTTATTGGACCTTGCACCTCAAGCGATTGAAAAGGTGCAAAGTATGCTTCAGAACATGAACAAAGATTCCAAAGAGAAAAAGGATCAATCAAATGGACAACAGGGCAGTGGCCAAAAACATACAACTCAGTCCAAGAATCTTTTTCGCTCGCACCAACGCGGACAACATGATGACGAAAAGCAGGATTTAAACTTCTAAGTCGCTTATATCTAAGCGGCTTTTTAATAGGTTAAAAAAGGCTCTTTTCTAAAAGGTTGTTGCTTTTGAAAGAAGTTTTGTATAAAGAACCAGATTTAGCTAATTGGAGCGGAAGGATGCTCGACTCCTGCGGGACTAGCGGGACAGGTGAGACCCCACAGCCGCAATGTTTTTGTGCGCCGAGGAGGCTCAGCGCCCGCCCCGCGGAAAGCGAGCATCCTGAAGCGGAAATCAACCACTACTCTTATAACAACAAAGTTTACGAAAAGAGCTTTAAAAAAGTTGTTTTTGAAAAGGATTTTGTATCAAAAATCCTCACTTCGATGTTGATTGTAGTGGAGGAGGCTCATCGCCCATCCGCACGAAAATATCCTCTTCATATGTATCAATTAAGAGGATAACCAGATTAGCTAATTTCTTGAAATATAATCTCAGCACATATATGATGAAAGCAGTCGTACATACGACCAATTATAAAGGAGGTATGAACATGGCTAATATTACATTTAAAGAAAATCCAATGACTCTTCTTGGTGAAGAAGTGAAAAAGGGTGATAAAGCTCCGAATTTCACAGTACTAGCAAATGATCTATCAGAAAAAACACTTAATGACTATTCAGGCGTGCGTATTATCAGTGTAGTTCCATCACTTGACACGGGTGTTTGCGATGCTCAGACGCGTAAATTTAACGAAGAAGCAGCTGGTTTGAATAATGTTAACGTGTTAACGATAAGTGCTGATCTTCCATTCGCACAGAAACGCTGGTGCGGTGCTGCAGGCATTGAGAATGCCATTACTTTATCTGATCATCGTGATCTATCATTTGGTAAGGCGTTTGGCGTTGCTATTAAGGAACTTCGCTTGTTGGCGCGTGCTGTTTTTGTCGTAGATAGTAAAGACGAAGTGGTTCATGCAGAGTATGTAAGTGAAGCAACAAACCATCCTGATTATGAAGAAGCATTAAAGGCTGCGAAGCAAGCTGAATAAAGAAACGAACCTAGAGAAGGACTTCGATGAAAAACTCATCGAGGTCTTTTTTTAGGAGTTCTTGATCACCTGCAATTAAGCAAGATTATCCTGCATTGTTGCGAAAGCGTTCAAGACTGTTTACAATAGAGACGGCAAACTGATAGGAGGCCAAATGATGTCTGATATGACTGTAGAAGCTTTATATAAAGTACTAGATGAATCGACGCTTGTTCTACAAAATAAATTAGAAATGTCTTATCTTGAGGGACTTGTTGAAACGGGACTAAACCTTTTTGAAAATAAGGTACTTCAAGAAGAATTGGATGCGGATACGGTTGTGCGCCTTAAAAATCTGTATGACTCATGTGATTTGGAAGGTGTTGAGAAAGAAACCATTCGTAAAGGAATCCAACTCGCCCTACTGAAAGGGATGAAAAAAGGTATTCAGCCTCACCATGCAATGACACCAGATAGTGTTGCACATCTAATCGGATACCTTGTGAAAAAATATAAAGATGTATTAGGCATAGACGAAATGAGAATTCTGGATCCTGCAGTAGGAACTGGAAATTTATTAACCTCGGTTCTCAACCAGTTAGAAGGAGAGACTGTTGAGGCATATGGTGCTGAACCAGATGATTTACTACTGCACCTAGGATTTGCAAATGCTAATTTGCAAAAACACCAAGTTGAATTTCTCCACCAGGATAGCGTGAAGCCACTGTACATTCCGCAGGTGAATACGGTTGTTACGGATCTTCCTGTAGGTTATTACCCACACGAGGAAGCTGCTGCGAATTACACGTTAAGAGCTAGCGAAGGAATGTCTTACGTCCATCATCTTCTTATTGAGCAAAGTTTGAATATGACAGAAGACTCAGGAATGCTCTTCTTTATGATTCCAAACTTTCTCTTCGGTGACGATGGAGCGAAACAAGTAAGGAACTTATTGAATGAACGCTCTGTCATTCATGGAATTATTCAATTACCTACTAGCCTTTTTGCAAATGAATCTCAAGCAAAAAGCATTCTAGTTGTTCAGAAGAACGGTGAGCATACGTTAAAACCGAAGCAGGTAATGATGGCGAAATTACCGTCCTTCTCCAATCGTGAAGCGATGTTAAACATGATGTCTCAAATTAATGGCTGGTTCTCACAACTTTCATAAGCGGTTTGAAACGTTTACATTTCTGAATTGGCGGAATACTTATATGTAAGCGGTTTTCGCCTTGAATAAAGTAATGGTGGGTGTTTAAATAATAAGAGTGTTAAAAGATAGAAGGGACCTTCCCTTCTATTTTCGTGTCGTACGTCAATTTATCATTAATTGAATTAAAGGAGCTGTCACATATGGCGAAAATAATCGCAATCAACGCCGGTAGTTCTTCATTGAAGTTTCAACTTTTAAACATGCCGGAAGAAACTGTTATCACAAAAGGACTCGTGGAGAGAATCGGCCTTGATGACGCCATTTTCACAATAGAAGTAAACGGTGAGAAAAACGAAGAAGTAACAAATATTCCTGATCATGCAGTGGCAGTTAAAATGCTTCTGGACAAGCTTATTAATTTCTCAATTATCTCTTCTTATGATGAAATAGAAGGTGTCGGACATCGAGTAGTTCACGGTGGAGAGAAGTTTAACGACTCCGCTATGATTACTGAAGAAGTATTAGAGGGTATTGAGGAAGTTTCTGAACTTGCTCCATTGCATAACCCTGCTAACCTTGTTGGGATTCGTGCATTTCGTGAAATCCTTCCAGATGTGCCATCTGTTGCTGTATTTGATACTGCTTTCCATCAGGCAATGCCGGAGCAGTCATACTTATACAGCCTGCCATATGAGTACTATCAAGATTTTGGAATTCGTAAGTACGGTTTCCACGGTACTTCTCATAAATATGTTTCTGAAAGAGCAGCTGAAATGCTCGGTCGTCCATTAGAACAGCTTCGTTTGCTGTCTTGTCACCTCGGAAATGGTGCGAGTATTGCAGCAATTGAAGGTGGTAAATCAATTGATACGTCAATGGGCTTTACTCCACTAGCTGGTGTAACAATGGGAACTCGTTCTGGTAACATTGATCCAGCATTGATTCCATTCATTATGGAGAAAACAGGGCAATCTGCTGAAGAAGTAATGAATACGTTAAATAAGAAAAGTGGACTTCTAGGCGTTTCTGGATTCTCAAGCGATCTTCGAGATATTACAACTAAGGCTGAAGAAGGAAACGAACGTGCAGAATTGGCACTTGAAGTATTTACTTCACGCATTCACAAATACATCGGCTCCTATGCAGCTCGTATGTCTGGCCTTGATGCTATTATCTTTACTGCTGGTATCGGTGAAAATAGTGAAGCTGTTCGCGCTCGTGTTCTTCGCGGACTTGAATTTATGGGTGTATATTGGGACCCGACTCTTAACAAGGTAAGAGGAAAAGAAGCATTCCTTAACTATCCTCATTCACCTGTTAAAGTTATGATTATCCCTACAAATGAAGAAGTCGTTATTGCAAGAGATACTGTAAGGCTTTCACAATAAAATAAGCTCTTCTGTTGCGATAAGAGTTGTTGATTTCAGCTAGTGTTAACTCTCTAATCATAATAGTATAAAGTCTAAAAATAATTGAGCATCCAAAAGGGTGCTCTTTTTTGTGTGTTTTGCACCTTTATTGGAAGTTTTTGATTGAAAAAGCTACAATATAAGAAAGTGTTTGAAGGGAGCGAATTCGTTTGGCCTGGACAGAAAGAGAACAAAAGAAGCTTGATGCAATTAAACAATGGGAACAAGAGCATTTTACGCAAAATGCAACTGATATAGAACGTACCTTTCAGAAATGGTATGATTACAAAATTAATCAGTTGGAACCAACTACCAAAAATCGCGTTTATTCAGTTATTGACTCTGCTCTATTTCATACGCATTCTTTTATTCAGAATTCCCAATCACAGGTTGATGCGAGCCATCGTCTGTTAACGGAAGCTCGGTTATTCAATCCAGCAATTGAACAGATTCAGGATATGAAAGAGTTAACGATTGATCAGCTTAGTTATATAGCAGATCAACAAATTGCAAGGCAGCGAATGGTTTCGTTTGCTCAAGGTGGGCTCGCAGGTACAGGAAGTCTTCTCTTATTAGGTCTTGATTTGCCTGCTGTACTCGCGATCAATCTTAGGACGGTGCAGTTAATTGCGATGACATACGGTTATCCGGTCAATTACCCTTCAGAAATGATGATAGCGCTTAAAGTATTTCATATGGCAACACTTCCTAAGGGAATGCAGGAAAAAGCCTGGGTTTCTCTTGAAGAAGAGGTGAATTACAATCAAGCTCATCCTTATTTTTATGAAGGTCCTGAAGAAATTGCAGATGCCAAATGGATACAAGGACCACTGAAACAAGTTGTAAAAGGTACAGTGCTAATGATGTTAAGGAAGAAAATCATTCAGGGAATTCCACTTTTCGGTATTGCAATTGGTGCAGGGGTAAATTACAGATTTACGAGGTCTGTTAGCGAAACTGCTCATCACTTTTATCAAAAACGCTTTCTATCAGAGCTTGAAAGGGGTGAATAGGATTGAGTGCAAGTGAACACAAGAAAGAGGCACCTTCCACTGTAAGATGCTTTATTATTACAGTCAGCGACACTAGAACACTTACTACAGACAAAAGCGGCCAGCTAATCTCATCTATGCTTACTGAGAGCGGACATGTGGTTAGTGACAGAATCATCGTTAAAGACGTCCAGGATGACATTAAAGATGCCATACAATGGGCGGTCAACGCAAAAGAGGTAGACATTGTTCTTTTAAATGGTGGAACTGGCATAGCAAAAAGAGATGTTACATATGAAGTAGTTCAAGGATTGCTTGAGAAAGAGCTCTCTGGATTTGGTGAGTTGTTTCGTATGATCAGCTATACAGATGATATTGGAACTCCTGCAATGCTAAGCAGAGCGATAGGAGGCGTTGTTGGAGATACAGCAATATTTGCTATGCCGGGATCTTCAGGAGCAGTTAAGCTTGCGATGTCGAGACTGTTGTTACCGGAACTTCCACATATAGTTAGAGAGTTAAATAAATGATGAGGACGATCTTCTTGGTTTGTAGGGAGAAATGAACATCTCTTTACGATACCAGAGCCATAAATCATTAATAATAGAAGCGAGGTCAGCTATTTCTGTGTTCAGAAGACATGACTGCTGGAAGTTGGCTTCATCACTTAATTTAGCTTGCTTATAACAAATCATTTGTTCCAGTTCAGCAATGCGATCGGGTATTAAGCTTTTGATTTGTTCCCACTTAAGGAGGATAGCCTCCTGATCTGCTATTGAAAGGTTTTCCCAGCTGTCGTCAAGCATTGGTAGCGTAATTTGCAGCCGATGATCGTACTGAAATTTATACATAACATGTATCCCCTTTTATTTGGAAATAATCAACTTCACTCATATTAAGTAATCCTACGTGTTATCGGAAAGAATACGAAGGCAAGAGTCCGAAATCACAGGAGGTTGCTCATATGCCAGACAAGAGAAATGAACTAATTTACGATGAAAGCGGCGAAATGGCCGTTCACCAACAACTAAGTGAATCGTACCAAAGTGGAGTTATTGATCAGGAAGAGAATAAAGAAAATGCAAAAAAGATGCCTCGGAAGCAAGACCGAAAAAGTTACTATTAGAATACTGAGAGTTCATGCCTTATAGCATGAACTTTTTTGTTTAGTGGAAGTGAAAATATTTTTTGTTATAAAGTGGTTGATTTCCGCTCCAGATGCTCGATTTCCGCTACAATCCACTTGATGAGTGGTTTTTATACCAAACCTTTTTATAACTAGGCTGCCAAAAATCAACATAGTCCATTAACAGAGCCTAAAACTAAAAGGTTTTGAAAATGAACTAGGGAAAATCTGTTGTCATCGAACCATCGCTTTTCGAGAAGCGAGGTAGACGATGCTTGTTACAATAAATGACAGGAATCCTGGTGAGTATGCTGTTGGGAGTAAAAGATATAGAAGAAGACCAGAACCTATAGCCACAAAACCAGGGTGATTTAAGGTGTTGGTGCGTTCAGATAGTTCCTGAAGCATTTCTGTCGTGAATCGTCCTTTTTTCACCACAATAAAATCGCTAACAATCACGGCAGAGAGTGGAATGACAAACGCTCCTAGAAAGGAGATGAACGTCTCAGCTTGATCAACAAATTCAGGGAAGCTACTTAGTAGTATTGCTGCACAACCAAGCAATAGTGCGCTTCTAACTCTACCAAGTGAAGGGAAGGTATTGAGAAGGCTATACCCTCCTGTATAAGCATTACTAATGTTAATCATAATCATTGAGCAAAGAGCTGATGCAAAGATAAGAATCAGTAGCAGAGTTGAATTTGTCTGCTGACTTGTAATTAGAAAAGGATTCCATGTTCCTGCAACGGCAGCTGTATAAGCACCGAGCAATGCAGTGAGCGTAAACCCAATTGTATTACCAGAGAATATCCCCCAAAAAGCATGGCCGGTGGATTTCGCGTATCGAGCCATGTCAGACGAACTACTCACTCCAGATACATATTGAACAAAAGCAAGACTTGAGAAAAAAAGAAATGAGCTTAGATCAGGCTGCTCATTCATGGAAAGAATGGATGAATAATGGTTTCCTTCAACTGAAGTAGTAAAATAAACAAAGAACATCGCCACGCCTCCTGCAAAAAGAAGCGGGAGAAAGTATTTAGTTGCTTTTTTAACGGCATCAAATCCAACTAATGCAAGTGCTGCCATGACAGCTGCTAGAAATAAAGCGGTAGGAAGGAATTGAAATTGAAAGTTAAAAGCTCGTTTCATTAGTTCTACAACCATGTAAGTACCGCCGATTGTTTGAACAGCAAACCAATAGAGCGAGGTAATGGTTCTAACAGGTGAGGCGAAATACTGTGCGCCCTTAATGCCGACAAATGATCTAACAGCATATTGAGAAGGGATTCCCATACGAGCACCTGGAAAAGAAAGATAGGAAACGAATAGAAAAGCAATTGTTGCTCCAAGTATAGTTGAAAGAACTGCCCAAATAAAACTAAGACCACCTTCAAGTACGGCAAGAGCGGGAACGAGAAAATTACCAGCGTTAACGGAAACGGTCATTTGAATCATGGCGTATTCGTACCAGGAAGTTGTTCGTAACTTCTGCGGTACTGATTCCAGTCCATATCGCTCGATTTGTATACTAGTTGTTTGTTTACTGATTGTGCTCATATTTTCTCCTTTACGATCGCGGACTTATGTTTCATTTTAGTTGCAGTAAGAGAAGGATGCAATCCTGTTTACTTTTTAGGTGAATAATATTCATTGTTTTCCGTCAATCTAAGATAGAGGTGATGAATGATGAAAAAGGTTGTTTGTTTAGCATTCGCTGTATATCTTTTTACTTTTCCTATTCACTCTGAAGCAACCACACTTGGAAATAGTTTTTCTTTTAAATGTATGGTAATGACAAATGGAGTTGAACACGAGTGGGAATTCTCAAGTCCTAATGAATATGAGTTCGAAAAAGGCAATACCGTTGAGAAAGGATCTGCAGCTAAGCAGAAAGTGTCAGCTCTATTTCAACATCTTAATGTAAGTGAATTAGCACAAGTTGATGAGCTAGTTGAGAAGATGGGTACCTATGGCTATAAGGATGTTGAACGATTCGAAATGAAATGGATGGATTCAAATGGTAGGCTTTATACATGGGTTTGGAATGAAGAAGACAAGTAGACTTTAATTGGCGGTTTCGTTAAGATGGGGAAGAGGTGAAAGGAGCCGCATTCAATTGAAAAATAGTCTAGCAATCGTATCTGGAGGCGCTCTTGGTGCAACGCTTCGAGCTATGATTGGAACAGGTTTGAACGGAGTTCCTGTATCAACATTTCTAGTGAATGTAACAGGTTCAATTATCCTTGGATTCTTCTATCAATTTGTACAATCCAATCATCGAATTTCAGGAACCCTTAAGAAATTTATAGCAACAGGCATCTTGGGCTCGTTCACAACTTTTTCTACTTATTCACTAGACCTTTTCGTGTATGTAAGAGAAGGTCAGTTTTTCGTTGCATTTCTCTACGGAATAGGAAGCATTCTTTTAGGGATAATAGGCATCCTCCTAGGAATGACAATTGCACGCAAAATGAGGAGGAATCCTGCATGGAATGGGTGATGATTGCGGTTGGAGGTGGAGCAGGAGCATGGTTGCGTTATATGATTGCACTAGTGGTAAGCAAGTGGGATCATTCTCCTTTCCCTTTTGCAACTTTCATTGTGAATTTAGCAGGTAGCTTTCTAATGGGAATGGCATATGCAGCAGGTGATTTTGGACCGGCATTCTCTACGGGTTTTCTAGGCGCTTTGACTACATTCTCAACCTTCATGTATGAAGCCGTTACTATTGCTGCTGAAAAGTTGTGGCTTTCTGTTTTCTACATCTTAATAAGTTTGATAAGCGGGCTGTTAATGGTAGTGTTCGGTTACTTAATGATTGGGTAATGCGAGAGGGTATTGAAAGGGTTTTCAATTTGTTATAACTTATGGTTTCGAAACGAGAGTCGAAGTGTTATGATGATAGAGGTTTTTGATAAAGCCCTTACAATGTAAAGATTTTGAAGGATATAGAGGAGGAATTTAATTGCGTATAGGTGTACCTGTAGAAATAAAGAATAATGAAAATCGTGTAGCTATGACTCCAGCTGGTGTTTTGAGTCTAATGCGCTTTGGACATGAGGTATATATCGAGAAAGGTGCAGGAGTTGGATCTGGTTTTACAGATGAACAATATCTTGAAGCTGGTGCTAATATAGTAGAAACAGCAAGAGAAGCTTGGTCTATGGAAATGGTGATGAAAGTGAAAGAGCCTCTTCCACAGGAGTACGGTTACTTCCGAGAAGGACTGATCTTATTTACATATCTTCACCTTGCAGCTGAGTCTGAGCTTACAAAAGCACTTGTTGAGAAAAAAGTGATCGGGATTGCATATGAAACAGTTCAGCTTCCAAATCATTCGTTACCGCTACTTACTCCAATGAGTGAGGTGGCAGGACGTATGTCTGCTCAAATTGGCGCTCAATTTCTTGAGAAACCTAAAGGCGGACTTGGTATACTTCTAGGTGGTGTTCCAGGCGTTAAACGGGGCAAAGTAACTGTCATCGGTGGAGGTGTTGTTGGAACAAATGCAGCCAAAATTGCAATGGGTCTAGGTGCAGATGTTACTATTATGGATTTAAGTCCTGAACGTATGCGTCAACTTGATGATATTTTTGGTACTGAGATCAACACGATGATGTCGAATCCTTTAAACATTGCAGAAGCAGTAAAGGAATCTGATCTTGTCATTGGTGCCGTGCTTATACCAGGAGCTAAAGCACCAAAGCTTGTAACAGAAGAGATGATTAAGGATATGAAGCCTGGATCTGTTATCGTGGACGTTGCAATTGATCAGGGAGGAATTTTCGAAACAACTGATCGCATTACTACGCACGACAACCCAACATATACGAAGCACGATGTTGTTCATTATGCAGTAGCAAATATGCCTGGAGCCGTTCCACGCACATCTACAATTGCATTAACGAACGTAACAGTGCCATATGCGGTTCAACTTGCTAACAAAGGATATGAGAAAGCTTGTCTAGAAAATGAACCATTGTTGAAAGGAATTAATACAATGGATGGTTTTGTGACGTACCAAGCAGTTGCTGAGGCAAATGAGCTTGAGTATAAAAGTGCTCGAGCAATGCTTGCTCCGACGGAATAAAGATAAAAAATAAAGTAGCCGATGAGCTGCTTTATTTTTTTTGCGGATATAGCTAATATTGTAGACGAAGACTACACTATAATGTGAATGAGATTACATAATTATGTAAAGCTTGAATCGATCGAAAGGTATTTGCCTTTCTTGCTCGAACAGAAGAAGAGGAGGTGCATGCACGATGGCATTTTGGAATAAAAAAGGTAAGGAAAAGAAGGAATCTACTCAAGCGAAAGTAATAGATGTTTCCATTCAAGAGGTTAGAAGAGCGATTAGCACATTTGCTGAAGAGAAAAGGGATGGCATTTCACTAAAAATTCTAGTGCTAGAAGACAACTCGATTGACCATTCCCTTCTAAGTTCTTATTTAGGAGGAATTCCTTCAGAGCCATTTTTTATGTCTAAAGAGACTTTTGAACTTTTTGAGGGTAAAGACAAACACATTCCTTTTTGGATTGATAAAATGCAAAAAGCTGTTGATACCTATATTCGAACGGAGGAGGAACTTCCGGTTATTGATGGGGATCCGTTTCGTAAGCTCAGTTTCTATAAGCTTGAAAAAAAGGCTATGCTACAGGAGAGACCTCCAATTGATTTCTATTTAACAGAGCAAGAACAAATGGTATCGCACCGTAAGCCAGAAAAATAAGCGAAACTTTATTGAAATCAGTTCGTAAATAGAAGAGAGGAGGGTTTGAAGGTGGGATTTCTATCGAAATTGTTTGGGAAGAAAGAAGAAGAAAATACAGTTGAAGAAAGAACAGTAATGAATATCCAGGTCGGGGATATTATAACGTATGATCTTGAAGATTATCAGGTTGTAGGAACATTGACTTATACTGTAAGAGGGTATAAATGGCAGGCCTATCAGCTTCAATCTGAAGGATCATCGATCTGGCTTAGTGTTGAAATGGATGATGAGCTAGAGCTTGGCATTTACAAAACAGTTAAAGAAAAAGTATCAAAACCAATACCAAAAGAATTAACGATAGATGGTGTTGTTTATTATCAGGATGAACATGGGCATGCTAATGTGTCTGGTAAAGGCCGAGGAAGTAATGTGAATGGCCAGGATGTCGAATATTATGACTTCTCCAATGAGGAAGAAACGGAATTTCTATCAATTGAGATTTGGGGATCTGAGATAGAAGTCAGCAAAGGCTATGAAATTGAAGAATATGAAATCAAAATTCTTGCTGGAAGCAAATGAGAGGATGAGTATTAATGTTTAGTATGTTTAAACGAGTTAAAACACTTATGTCGTCTGAGTTAAATGCTGCTCTTGATAAGGCGGAAGATCCAGTTAAAATGCTCGAGCAATTCATGCGTGATATGGAAACGGACATTCGGGAAGCAGAGACAGCAGTTGCAAAGCAAATTTCTAATGAGAAAATGCTAAAGAAAAAATGGGATGATGCAAGTGCGATGGTCACAAAGCGACAAGATCAAGCTGTAAAAGCCCTTGAAGCAGACAATGATGACCTTGCAAGAAGAGCGCTTCAAGATAAGAAAGATCATGAAACAAAGGCAGAGACGTTGAAAGAGTCTTATGAGAGAGCAAAAACAGATGCGGATACTCTACGCTCGAAGCTTGATGAGATGAAAGAGGAATACCGTCAAATGCAGTTGAAGAAGGATAGCTTGAAAGCACGTGCAGAATCTGCAAAAACAAAAACAAAAATAAATCGCGCAATGTCTGACATTGGTGGAGACGATTCCCGACGTGGCTTTGATCGTATGGAAGAGAAGGTTCTTCAGTATGAAGCTGAAGCAGAAACAAGTGAGGATATGCGTTCGAGCAGTCGTTCTCTTGATGACGAGCTAGATTCGCTTGATAAGAATAACGGAATTGATGATGAGCTTTCAGAACTTAAGAAAAAAATGGGGAAAGAATAATACTTTCCCCTTTAATGGGGTGGAAGAATGAAATGGCTAACAGGATTGCTGACAGCATTCATTCTGCTCTTATCGGCATGTGGAATCACGAAGGATATTCAAGAAATCGTGGAGGACCGATATCAGCTTGAAGATGTAATTGAGAGCAGCGTTGATTCGGGAGATGTTTCTAAAGTCTATAAGGCTGATAAAGATCTCGCATCCGTTGCCTCCTATCTTCAGGATCAAATTAAGCCGAATGAAGTCAGTGAAGTTAAAGAAGGAAAGCAAATTCTTGTTTATGATGATTATATTGTTACGTTATCTGAAGAAGACTCTAATACCCTTGTTGAGGTAGCAACTGTAGGTTTTGTTAGAGATAACTACCAACCGAGCTTTTTTGATGGTTTACTAGCTTATTACATACTAGACGAAATACTTGACGTTGATGACTGGGGTAAAAAGCAAAAAAATCGTTGTAATAGTAGTAGCGGAAATTGCTATGGAGGCTACAGTGCAACTGGTGGGGCATATAAAGGTCCTACAAATACACCATCATTTCGAGGATCTAGTAGTCGTGGTGGCGGACCAGGAACAGGAAAATAATTAAAGGAGAGTTTAGATATGGGGCCATTTTTATTAACGTTTTTATATTTTATTGCATCCATCGTAGTGGTAGCGATTGGACTTGTTATATTTGAATTAATCACAACGAAATACAAAGATTGGGAACAAATTGAAAAAGGGAATACAGCTGTAGCCCTCTCGATCGGAGGCAAGATCGTTGGTATTTGTTTGATTCTCGCCTTTTCCATCTATCATAGCTCAGATGTACTTGATACTGTAATTTGGGGCGCTTATGGAGTTGTCTTACAACTGGTTGCTTACTACATTTTTGACTTTCTTACGAGACGGTTCTCTGTAGAACAGAAACTCAATGAGGGCGTTGTATCAGTAGGCATACTATCAATGTGCGTATCGATTGGATTAGGGTTGGTAGTCGGAGCTTCTATTACGTAGAAGAAATTCACAGCTGAAGGTGAAATACATGAGCAAGAAAATGAATAAAAGCAGTCAGCTGTACTGGGCTTCAGGAATTGTATCCATTTGTGGAATTATTTTTGAAGTGTTATTCGGTGCGCTTGGCTCATACATACTTGGTGACGGAGTTAAGCAGTATACGCTAACTATTTCTCTTTTTCTAACTGGGATGGGTATTGGTGCATCCTTAAGCGAAAGGGTCGTTAAAAGACTTATTACAAGATTTATAGCCATCGAGCTTCTTATTGGTTTGATTGGTGGCTTATCAAGTTTCACTGTTTTCGGTATTACAGCTGTTGCTGGTGAAGAAGCAACAGCTATAGTTTTGTATAGCATTATTTTGGTGATTGGTGGTCTTACAGGACTTGAATTACCTATACTCATTCGAAAAGCAAATGAGATTGGCGTTGAAATGAATAAAAGTACTGCCCGTGTGTTGTTTTCTGATTATGCAGGTGGGCTTGTCGGTGGGTTACTCTTTGCCTTTTACTTAAGACCTGAGTTTGGATTAGTGAAGTCTGCGTTTCTTGTCGCGCTTGTTAACATTTCCGTTGCCTTTTGGATGATTTATGCTTTTCGTAAGGAGATCGTGCATCGAGTTAGCTATCTAGTCGTGGCGATTCTTATCTTTCTATTAATGATTGCTGGAACGATTTTTGGTGAAGAAATTGCTTTTTCATTTGAACAACGTCTTTATAAGGATCCGATTATTCACTCAGAAGAAACGTCCTATCAGAAAATTATCCTTACGAAAGAGCAGGGTGATGTTCGACTCTTTTTAAATGGGCAACTTCAGTTTAGCTCAAGTGATGAACACAGGTATCACGAGCCGCTTATTCACATCCCTATGGCTGCTGCTACAAAAACAGAAGATATTTTAATTCTTGGCGGTGGCGACGGATTGGCTGTAAGAGAACTCCAAAAATATGAGGAGGTAAAATCGATTACAGTTGTAGACCTCGATCCTAGAATGGTGGAGCTTGCTTCAGAAAATCATTTGTTAACAGAATTAAATGGACATGCTTTTGAGGATGAACGTGTCAGGGTCATTCATAAGGATGCTTTTCAATATATTGAGGAAGATAATAATCGTTATGACGTTATTATATCTGACCTTCCAGACCCGAATAATGAATCGTTAAATAAGCTATACACGTGGGAATTCTATTCTATGTTGAGAAATCATCTCCGTTCAGACGGTGCTTTAATGGTGCAGGCGACAAGTCCTGTTTTTGCAAGGGAAGCGTATTGGACCATTTCTAGAACAATTGAAGAAACAGGGCTAATCACGTCAAATTATCACGTTGATATCCCGAGCTTTGGTAACTGGGGCTTTGTAATGGGGACGAGGAAGCCAATCCAACAGAACAAATTAGATGTTGCTGTTGAGACGGATTATTTATCATCTGATATGATTCCTTCTCTTACCTCGTTTGGCAAAGATGAGGATGAGCATATCATAAAAGATGGAGAAGAAGTTACCTTTGAACCGAACACCTTAATTCGCCCTCATTTAATTGAGAAGTATGAAGCTGCCTGGTTGTATTATTAGTTTGGCTATGTTAGCTCATATTGTTGATTTCTCGATTTTGGGTCATTCGGTACCACAGGGCGTAAATGAGCCGAAAATTAACATTGTTCATTAACATTGCCATTAGTTTAGTTCATGAGTGAAAGGGAATTAGTTAAATACAACCTTCCCATCAACTAAAGCCAAGATGGGAAGTAATCTCAAACCGTTAAAGGAGCGATTCAATTGAAGGTAACGTTTCATGGTCATTCGGTTGTCGAAGTTGTAACGGACAAGGCAAAAATTCTAATTGATCCATTTATTTCAGGAAACGGTCAGTGCGATTTAGATGCGAACACGGTCAAATGTGATGTTATTTTACTTACACATGGACATAATGATCACGTAGGTGACACAGTTGAGATTGCCAAACGTAACGATGCGCTAGTTGTAGCACCGTTCGAGCTTGCTACATATTTAGGATGGAAGGGTGTTAATGCACATCCTATGGCTATTGGTGGCGCACACGAATTTGAATTCGGTAAAGTGAAACTTACACAAGCATTCCATGGATCGAGTTATACAGAAGAAGATACGAAGCAAATTATCTATACTGGAATGCCTGCGGGAATTCTATTGAGTGCGGAAGGAAAGACAATTTATCATGCTGGAGATACTGGTCTCTTCTCTGATATGAAGCTTTTAGCTAATGAACGTATAGATCTAGCATTCCTTCCAATAGGGGATAATTTCACAATGGGACCTGAAGACGCTTCTATTGCAGCAAAATGGATAAAAGCGGATTTAACAGTTCCGGTTCATTACAATACATTCCCTCTTATTGAGCAGAATCCAGATTCATTTATAGATAGTCTCGAAGAAACAAAAGGGAAAGCATTAAGACCAGGTGAAACAATTGAATTATAAGTTGAACAAAACCGATGCATTGCATCGGTTTTGTGTTTGAATAACGTATTAAATAGCAACACTTTAACATACCCTGTTATAAAGACGATGAGGGGGAATGTTAGTGAAACAGCGTTTGTTTCTATCGGTCCTTTGTATCTTATTTCTGATGTATGATGCTATACCACGATTCCAAATTGATTTAACACTAGAAGGAGCCTTTTTCAGTCTGTGGCTTGTTTTTGCCATTATGGCGCTAGGCGGCAATCTTGCAGGCTTATTCTTTGATCGGACTAGGGTTCAGAGCATGCCAGAAGAAGATTCGGTAACGGAATTGAGAAAAAAACAATACAGCCGTTGAAGTTATAGCCGTGAGTTATGTATAATGAAGTCAATTCTAACACCACTATAACAGAAGAAGTTTAGCTACTGATACAGATGTGCACGTAGAAAGTATGGTGAGAGACATTGACAACGAAACATGAACAAATTCTGGCATATATTGAAACGCTTGATGTAGGAAGCAAGATCTCTGTCCGTCAAATTGCAAGAGAATTGAAAGTCAGTGAAGGAACGGCGTACAGAGCAATTAAAGATGCAGAAAATAAGGGTACGGTAAGCACGATTGAACGTGTGGGTACAATTCGTATTACAAAAAAAGAAAAAGAAAATATTGAGAAATTAACTTATGCAGAAGTAGTGAACATTGTAGATGGACAAGTGCTTGGAGGAAGAGATGGATTACATAAAACCCTCCATAAATTTGTCATAGGCGCGATGAAACTAGAAGCAATGATGAGATATGTAGATCCTGGTAGTTTGCTGATTGTCGGTAATCGCGATAATGTTCACAAAATCGCACTTGAGGCAGGGGCTGCCGTTCTAATTACGGGGGGATTCGATGCACAGGATGATGTGAAGAAAATGGCAGATGAGTATGACCTTCCAATCATTTCAACATCATATGATTCCTTTACCGTAGCTACAATGATTAATCGTGCCATTTATGATCGATTAATCAAGAAGGAAATAGCACTTGTAAGTGATATATTAACACCACTTACAAAAACAAGTTTCCTTGTAACTACTGAGAATGTTGGGCGCTGGCATGAACTGAATGAATCAACAATGCATAGTCGGTACCCTGTAGTTGATCCAAATATGAAGGTTCAAGGAATTGTAACGTCAAAGGATATTCTTGGAGAGCAGCACGAAACGATCATTACAAAGGTGATGACAAAGCATCCACTAACAGTTAATGAACAAACTTCTGTAGCATCTGCCGCACATACGATGATCTGGGAAGGGATTGAAATGCTGCCAGTTCTAGATCAATATCAGCGATTAATTGGTATTATTAGCAGGCAAGATGTACTAAAAGCGCTACAAATGATTCAGCAACAGCCACAAATTGGAGAGACGTTTGATGACTTAATAACAAGTCAGATCAAGGACGTTTCGGTTGGGAATGAGAGTCGATATAGTTGTGAAGTGACTCCGCAAATGACAAGCCTTCTTGGTACATTATCTTATGGGGTAGTGACAACGCTTGTAACGGAAGCGGGGAGCAGAGTACTAAAGAAGTATAAAAAAGGTGACCTTGTTGTCGAGAATATCACTCTTTATTTTATTAAGCCGGTTCAAATTGATCATACGATTGAGATTGTACCAAGAGTTCTTGAGGTGTCACGGAAGTTTGGTAAAGTTGATGTTGAGATTTATCACGAAGGTTCGGTTGTGGGTAAAGCACTTATGATGGCGCAGCTTATTGATCGATAAAAAGAAAAACCGCCATGAGTCAATGGCGGTTTCCGTGCTTATTGCTACTTCATGCTATTTGCTTCTTCGATAGCAAAAGGAAGATAGTGGCGATATTTCTTATACCCAACGACGACGTTAGCTACACCAAGTATGATAAATGCAGCACCAACGATATAAGTGACTGTCGAGATATATACGGTAAATGAATTGATAGCAAAAAAAATAAGGAATAGTCCAAGCGCAATGCTTGCTTTCGAGCTAAGCCATTGCTTTGTCGCTACACCGTTGGTTCTAAAAGATTTTACTCGGTAAAATAAATAGAAAACGATTGAAAAGACAATTAAAATGATAAAGATCGGCATGGTAGCTTTCCTCCAGATAACAGTTTCACTTCTATTGTATAGAACTTAAACGTGAAAATCTATGGCGGAAGTAGAACAATTCGGAAGGCAACCGAAAGGAGAAGTTTGATGAAAGAACAAATATTAGCTGCAATTGAAGAACACGAAACAATTATTATTCATCGACATGTTCGACCAGACCCTGATGCTCTAGGTTCACAGGGCGGTCTTGCTGAGCTCATTCAAACCACTTTTCCTGAGAAGAGGGTATTTATCGTAGGTGAAGAAGAACCATCGCTACTGTTTTTAAATCGTATGGATGAAGTTGCAAATGAAGAATATGAAAGTGCGCTTGTTATCGTCTGTGACACAGCCAATCAACCTCGAATTAGTGACGATCGCTATCGTAATGGAAAGCTATTGATTAAGATTGATCATCATCCAAATGAGGACCCATACGGTGATCTACTCTGGGTTGATACAAATTCAAGTTCGGTGAGTGAGATGATTGTAGACTTGTATGTTACTGCAAGAGAGCGGGGGTACAAGCTATCGGACAAAGGAGCATTTCTCCTTTACGCTGGCATTGTAGGAGACACTGGTCGCTTCATGTTTTCTAATACAACACAGCGCACATTCCAGTATGCTGGTGAACTTTTGGAATTTGGAGTCGATACAGATTCTTTATACAATGAATTATACAAAACGGAAAAGCATATTGCTCGATTAAATGGTCATGTATTACAGAACTTTGAAACCTCTGAGAATGGGGCAGGGTGGATTAAAATTACGAAAGAAACCATCGCATCATTTGGAGTTACTGCAAGCGAGTCCTCTCAGCTCGTTAACTCATTCTCAAATGTAGCTGGTTTAAAAGCATGGGTGTTTTTCATTGAAGAAGCCGATCAAATACGGGTCCGTCTTCGCTCTAAGGGTCCGGTTGTAAACACTATTGCAGCAAACTACAACGGTGGTGGTCATCCAAGGGCTGCTGGTGCTACGGTTTACACGTGGGAAGAAGCGGATCGTGTATTGGCTGATCTTGAAGAAGCATGTCTTTCCTAACTTCATAACAATAACAAAAGACCGGCATCTCCGTAGTGAGATAGTCGGTCTTTTCTAGTTAAGGTTGATCCTGAGTTTTGGGAATGAACCAGGAGCCAAAGCTTGTCACGTCCTCATGCACGTCGATGTTAAGTGACTGCAATTCTTTCTTAATTAGAGCTGTCATTTCACGCGTCTCAGCGTAAGCGGATCGCCCATTCTGCAAATCAGCAACTTTGGTTCTAGCAAGTTGCTTGCGATCTATAACCATCGTGCCACCTCCAATTTTTACGGTACTCTTATCATATACTACACGGGCGAAAATTGCGACTTGTCTGACAAATATTCACGATAAATTGCGACTTTTTATTGAACAAGGTTTATAGTGAGTACAACTTCAACTGTTGTCCATAGAATAAATTCCCTCACTTCGAAGCCGTATTTAATGTTATCGATGGTGAGCGTCTTATTCTCAAGTGACTTAATAACAAAGCTTCTAGTTCTAGCAACGGAACCAAGGTCCTTATTTAATAAATCATTTAGTTCAGTTTGAACATCTTTTTTAAGTTCATGACGTGTTAATGAGTTTAAGGGAAGATCCTCATCCTTCTCAAATGTGACGTGGATATTCTTTACGAGAAGGGTTTTTTCAATATCTTGGTTATCATAGCTTTTCATATCATCCAATAACGTCTTGTTTTGGGTTTTAAGGTCATAAATCTCGATTTTGTGTTCTTTGATGGAGGTAATCTGTTTTTCGTACATGATTCCGAACAGCATTAGAAAGAATAGCCAACCGAAGATTACGCCTACTGAAAACCCTGCGAGGAATCTTTGCCAGCCTTTTCTTGAATAAATAGGTGGTACTCTCATAAAGATGAGCGTTCCTGAGTTAACCAATTGATGACTTCCATCCCTGCCTGTGCACCACCTAAAGCGCAGAAGATCCATAGGAACTGGCGCATGATTTCATCTGGAGAACCACTCAGAAAGCTTCTTTCCATATTGTTTATCGTATCAAAAGTTCCCCCTATGGCTGCGGCAATTGCCCAGATTTTCAAACGCTGAGCAACAATGTAAATCCAATGTAGCGGCGGTTCACCAGAGAGGAAAGCGCCGATGCCACCAATAATAGATCCGCCGACGATAACACCGAACGCTACGAAAAAAGCAATAATTAGAGTGACGAGTGTTACTCTCTCCATTATGATTCCTTCTTTCTGATTGTTATACTTGTAGTACATAACCTTTTAATTAGACAAGTTTACGTATCTAGTAAAGCCTATGCGAAAAGGAGAGCCAGTTATGCTTGATAATGTTTGTTCGGGATGCATCAAGTATTTATAATAGAAAGTAATAGCAAAGCGAAAGTGGGATTAGTTATGGAATTTGTGCATCTTCGTGTCTACAGTGAATATAGCCTTCTCGACAGCCCAAGTCGAATTGAATCTCTTGTTAGGTCTGCGAAAGAGAAGGGATACCAGTCACTTGCCTTAACAGATAAAGGAACGATGTTTGGAACGATTCCTTTCTATAAAGCGTGTAAAGAGCATGGGATTAAGCCTATAATTGGCCTTGATGTACGTGTTGGAGCTGGCGATAGTGGTTTATATCTGCAAGAAAGGAATTATGATAACCTTGTGTTGCTTGCTCAAAATAGTGAAGGATACGAGAATTTATTGAAAATAAGTACACTTATGCAGCATGCGGAAGGTCGAACGCCATACATAAACGAAGCAGAGCTGTTGAATTTAACTGATGGTCTAATTGCAATGTCAGGAACTGTAGATAGTAGAATTGGACAGCAGCTACTCCATGGAGAAGAAGCGGCTGCTCTACAACTTGCAACTCGCTATCAAAACGCTTTCTCACAAGGGTTCTATTTAGAAATGCAGGATCATGCCTTGCGAGAAGAAAGACAGCTGAACCACCTGATTTCTAAATTTGCAGCTGAGACGACAATTCCCCTGACAGCTACAAATGCCGTTCATTATATAAGTAAATCAGATGGTGAAGCACACGATTGTTTAAGATGCATAGATGCAGGGCAGCGCTATGAAGAGAAAAGTAAGGTGGCCCTTCCTAATCACGAATATTATTTAACATCAATAGATGACATGAACAGTCGCTTTAAAGGATACGAAGCAGCGCTAGAAAATACAGTACATATTGCCGAGCAATGTAAGTTGGAGCTGCCGTTTGGGGACACTCATTTGCCAGTTTACCCTGTTCCAGGTGACTTAACTGCGTTTGAGTATCTTGAAAAGATATGCCGAGAGAACCTTTCGTCTCGATATGAAAACTCTACAACACAAATTATAGAACGATTGAATTATGAGCTCTCCATTATAAATGAAATGGGATTTAACGATTACTTTTTAATTGTATGGGATTTTATGAAGTATGCACATGACAACCACATGATTACTGGCCCTGGAAGAGGTTCTGCGGCTGGTTCACTTGTTGCATACTTACTGAACATAACGAACGTGGATCCAATTGAGCATAACCTATTATTTGAGCGATTTTTAAACCCTGAACGTGTAACAATGCCTGATATCGATATTGATTTTCCAGACGTAAGACGGGATGAAGTGATCGAGTATGTTCATAAGAAATACGGTAACAATCGGGTCGCGCAAATTGTAACATTCGGAACACTTGCAGCGAAGGCGGCAATCCGTGATGTAGGACGGGTATTAGAAGTAGATAACAAAGTTCTTGATACAATGTCTAAAGCGATCCCTTCAAGACCTGGCATGACGCTTCAACAGGCTTTAAAAGAGTCAAAAGATCTTGAAAATCTTCTTTCTTCATCTTCAGACGGAAAACGAGTTTTTGACATTGCTAGCACAATTGAAGGATTGCCACGTCATACATCTACTCACGCAGCTGGAGTTGTGATTTCTGCTGAGCCACTGACACAGCATGTCCCCTTACTCGGTGGGCATGAGATAAGTCTGACGCAATTTCCGATGAACGATCTTGAAGAAATTGGGCTACTCAAAATGGATTTTCTTGGACTAAGAAATTTAACATTAATCGAAGGCATATTGAATGATATCGAAGGGCAAAGCGGAGAGCGCCCAACTCTCTCAGATCTACCGATGGATGATGAAGCAACATTTCAAATTCTTCAACAGGGGGATACTACAGGTGTTTTTCAACTAGAATCAGACGGCATGCGTCAAGTATTACGTAGATTGAAACCGACAGAATTTGAAGACATCGTAGCAGTGAATGCGCTCTATCGCCCTGGTCCAATGGAAAATATTCCGTTATTTATTTCAGGAAAACACGGAGAGAGAGCTGTCGATTACCTTCACCCTGACCTTAAGCCGATTTTGAAATCAACATACGGTGTCATTGTCTATCAAGAACAAATTATGCAAATTGCTTCAAAACTAGCAGGATTTTCACTTGGAGAAGCAGATCTTTTACGACGCGCAGTTTCAAAGAAAAAGCGAGAGGTACTCGAATCAGAAAGAGAGCACTTCGTAAATGGGTGTATAGCAAAAGGATATCCTAGTGAAACAGCTCTAAAAGTCTATGAGTATATTGTGCGTTTTGCTGATTATGGATTTAATAGAAGTCACGCCGTTGCTTATAGTGTTATTGCATATCAACTAGCGTATTTAAAAGCTAACTATTCACGCTACTTCTTCTCCAGTCTTTTAACTTCAGCGATTGGAAACCAGGACAAATTGTCGGTCTATTTAACTGAATCTAGACAAAAGGGCATTACCATTCTTCCACCATCTATCAATCAAAGTTTCGAGACTTTTACGGTTGAAGAAGATGGTCTGCGTTTTGGATTGCTACCCATCAAAAATGTTGGTAGAAATGCGATTCAAGAAGTTATTGCTAAACGCAGTGAATCTTCCTACAAAAGCTTATTTGAATTGTGTGCAAGAATTTCATTAAAGATTGTCAATAAGCGAGCGTTAGAATCTATGATATTTGCCGGATGCATGGATGAATTTAACGTGAGCCGATCGTCTATGCTTGCATCTCTTGAAGGGGCAATGAACTACGGTGCTGAGCAAAGCGAACAAGCAGGATTTTTTCTTGATCGAGAAGTTGAACCTGCCTATGAAAGTGTTCCTCCTTTTGAAGAAAAGGAAATGCTTGCCTTTGAGCAAGAAGCCATTGGATTCTATTTAACAGCACATCCGATCGACCCTTATTTAGAGAACCTTAAAGGATACCAACGAACCGTCATTGTGGATGCTCATAAGACTTCAGATCGTGAACCATTACGAATTGCAGCTCAGGTAAAGAAAGCGAGAAGTATCCGTACGAAAAAAGGACAAATGATGGCATTCGTTACGTTTGAAGATGAAACAGAAGAAATGGAAGGCGTTGTGTTCCCTGATGTTTGGGAGAAAACGTCAAGCGTATTAGAAAAAGGCGAGTTCGTATATGTTGATGGTTTGTCTCAAAAAAGAAATGATCAAACCAATATTATTGTTTCAAGGGCTATGAAATTAAAAGACATATCACCAAAGATAACGAAAAAAACGCTTTTTCTGAAAATAGAGCAGGAACACCACGATAAAGGTATTCTGAATAAGGTTAAACAAGTACTTAAGGAAAGCCCTGGTGATACACCTGTCGTAATCTATTATAGCGAGACACAAAAAACCGTTAAGCTAGGCAAAGAGTGGCTTGTTAACGCTGATTCTCCGTCCTTAACAAAGTTAAGAGAGTTACTAGGTGAAGCAAATGTTGTAAAAAAGACGTCATGAAAATCTTTACAGCAAATGATGATTTGTTATAATGGTGAAAATAGAGTGGTCTGACCACTGCCCAAATGTGCTAGGGAAAATATCATAATCTAATAATGCTTCTGAAAAAAGGAGAGTGGGTTTATTGTCCATTACAAGAGAAGAAGCTCTACATATTCATCGCGTGAGACAGGGAAAGCTAGAATCAAAGTCTAAAGTACCAGTTCGAAATGCAACAGATTTGAGCCTTGCTTATTCACCGGGAGTTGCTGAGCCATGTAAAGAAATTTATGATGACAAGAATAAAGTTTATGAATATACAATGAAAGGCAACATGGTGGCAGTTGTGTCCGACGGGACAGCAGTTCTTGGGCTTGGAAATATTGGTCCAGAGGCAGCACTTCCAGTAATGGAAGGGAAAGCGGTACTTTTCAAAAGTTTTGCGGGTGTAGATGCATTTCCGATCTGCTTAAATACAACTGATGTAGATCAAATTGTTCAAACCGTTAAGTTGATGGAACCTACTTTTGGTGGGATTAACCTTGAAGACATTGCTGCACCAAATTGTTTTGTCATTGAGGAACGTCTCAAAAAAGAAACAAATATACCAATCTTTCATGATGATCAACACGGTACGGCGATCGTGACCGTTGCTGGTCTTGTGAATGCACTTAAATTATCTGATAAAAAAATGAGTGAAATAAAGGTTGTTATTAACGGGGCTGGAGCAGCTGGAATTGCCATTATCAAACTACTGAATCGTTTTGGTGTCAAGGACATTATCATGTGTGATTCAAAAGGTGCTATCTATGAAGGTCGTTCATACGGAATGAATGACGTGAAGGCTGAAGTAGCAAAATATACGAATCGCGATAAAGCAGAGGGCTCGTTAAAAGAAGTGATTGCTGATATGGACGTGTTTATTGGTGTTTCTGTTGAAGGAGCATTAACGAAAGAAATGGTCCAATCAATGAATGTAGAACCGATTATTTTCGCCATGGCCAATCCTAATCCAGAAATTATGCCTGATGATGCACGAGAAGCGGGTGCTAGAGTCATTGGAACAGGACGTTCGGACTTTCCAAACCAAATAAACAATGTTCTTGCATTCCCAGGTATATTCAGAGGTGCGCTAGATGTTCGTGCAACACATATTAATGAAGATATGAAGGTTGCTGCTGTTCATGCTATCGCTGACTTAGTTGCAGAAGAAGACCTCAATTCAGATTATGTAATCCCTGCTCCATTTGATCCACGAGTAGCACCTGCTGTCGCAGCGAGCGTAGCAAAGGCAGCAATGGAGACTGGAGTAGCACGTATAAACGTAGACCCTGAAGCTGTTAAAGAAAAAACGCGTTCTCTTGCTATTATTGAAGAAGATAACGAGTAAGTGGGGAAGAGTTTGACTTTCTCACTTTTTTCTTGCGGTTCAAGTACAGAGTTACTTTGTAAAAGACGAATGAAAGATCTGTTTGGAACAAAGATGGCGAATGATTGGTTAGGGATAGGAAAGGGTGTTGATTTTCTATGACAACCCAGAGAAAAGTTTATCAGGATATCCTTCAGAAGATTAAAGCGATTATTTACAATGATGGTTTGCAGACAGGTGATAAGCTCCCTTCAGAAAGGGAGCTTTCTGAACGCTTAAATGCCGGGAGATCTTCTGTCAGAGAAGCATTAAGATCGATGGAGATGCTTGGTCTCATTGAAACGAGACGAGGCGAAGGTACATTTATAGCAAATGCAAAAGATCATCGATTAGTTGAAGTTATCGCTTCTTTTATTCTTAAAGACACGAAGTCTAGAGAAGATCTACTAGAAACTAGAAAGCTAATCGAAAAAGACATTCTTAGAGTAGCTTGTGAACGAATATCAGATGAATATCTTTTGCGATTAAGAACTATGATGGAACATAAGGACAACTCTTCAGAAGGGGAGATCTTCTCTACTGAATTTGATACAGCTTTCTTTCGAATCATTGTTTCATCCACCGGAAACTATTTATTAATGAGATTATGGAGCGAGCTTGCAGATTATCACCAGACAATCTGGCATCATCTAACATTTCGTCCATCTATTTATTATAAGCAACTCATTGAAGCACTTTCTATTAAAGACCAGGAGAAAGCCATACGACTATTAGACAAGTATGAAATGAAAAGAACGGATGAATAAACAACATGATTTAAATGGTGAAAGGGATGGTCAACATTGTTAAAGGATTTATTCAATAAAAAGAAAAAGTATGCGACGGTTCCCTCCGATAAAATAAAACAGGATGTTCCGGAAGGCATTATGACGAAATGTCCTAGCTGCAAAAGTATTATTTATACGAAGGAACTCGAAAAATCACATAAAGTATGTGTGAAGTGTGGGTATCATCACCAAATGTCTGCTCCAGAACGGTTAAAGAATACGCTTGATGAGGGATCGTTTAAGGAACTGGATGCTGATATGATTTCTGAGAACCCCCTTTCTTTTCCAGACTACGTCGAACGTCTCGAGAAAGATCAAAAGAAATCTTCTCTTAATGAAGCTGTTGTGACAGGTGAAGGAACGATCGATGGATATCGAACAGCAATCGCTGTTATGGATTCTCGTTTTCGTATGGGGAGTATGGGGTCAGTAGTTGGTGAGAAAATCACGAGAGCAATTGAACACGCTGATAAAGAGAAGATACCTTTCATTATCTTCACTGCGTCAGGTGGTGCACGTATGCAGGAAGGTGTCTTGAGCCTTATGCAAATGGCGAAATCAAGCGTTGCCCTAAAGCGGTTCAGCGACCGTGGAGGACTGTTCATTTCAATCATGACACATCCAACAACAGGTGGAGTTTCTGCTAGTTTTGCTTCAGTGGGTGATTTTAATTTTGCAGAACCAAAGGCATTAATCGGATTTGCAGGTAGACGTATTATTGAGCAAACAATACGTGAAGACCTTCCAGAGGATTTTCAAACAGCAGAATTCCTCTTGCATCACGGACAGCTTGATCGCGTCATCCACCGTGCTGATATGAAGAAGACGCTTTGTAAAGTATTAATGATTCATGGAAATAGGGGTGAGAAATAATGGCACAACGCCTTGATTTTGAACGACCACTTCAAGAGCTTGAAGACAAAATTGCTGAACTTAATTCCTTTATGGAAGAGAAAAACGTTGATCTAACTGATGAGGTTTCACGTTTACAGAAAAGACTTTCCAAAATGGAAGAAGAAATATATGAGAACCTCACAGCTTGGAACCGTGTGCAACTTGCTCGTCATCCAGAACGCCCGACTACTTATGACTACATTGACCGTATTTTTCAAGACTTTCTTGAGTTACACGGTGATCGTCTTTTCGGTGATGATGAAGCGATAGTTGGAGGTATTGCAACGTTTGAAGGAAAGCCTGTGACGGTAATAGGTCATCAAAGAGGTAAAGACACGAAGGAAAATTTACGAAGAAATTTTGGTATGCCTCATCCAGAAGGATATCGTAAAGCGCTTCGCCTGATGAAACAGGCGGAGAAATTCAATCGTCCAGTTGTATTCTTGTTAGATACAAAAGGGGCATTCCCTGGTAAAGCAGCAGAAGAAAGAGGGCAAAGTGAAGCGATTGCTAGAAACCTGATAGAAATGGCTGGATTAACTGTACCGATTATCTGCATGGTTATAGGTGAAGGTGCAAGTGGAGGGGCTCTAGCTATTGGTGTAGGGAATCACGTTCACATGCTTGAGAATTCTTGGTACTCTGTTATATCTCCAGAAGGAGCTGCGGCGCTTCTTTGGAAAGATTCAGGACTTGCACAGCAAGCTGCCGATACGATGAAGATCACAGCGCCTGATTTGAAAGAGCTTAATGTGATCGATGAGATCATACCAGAAGTAAAAGGTGGGGCACATCGTAATGTAGAAGAGCAAGCCAAGTCGATCCAACAGGCACTTTCCAAATCGCTTGAAGAATTGACACAACTTACCAAAGATGAGCTTGTTCTGCATCGCTATGAAAAATACAGAAATATTGGACAATATACGTTTGTAACCGATACCATTGGCTTAAAATAAGGAAAGTGCTTTCTCAAAAAAGAGAAAGCACTTTTTTACGAGCTAGCTTAGCTATTGTATTAAACGGTTGTATTTGATATTTTAGTAACACAAAGAATTAATGAGGTGAACAGGTATGAAGCGTATTGGTGTTTTAACCAGCGGAGGAGACTCACCGGGAATGAATGCAGCCATCCGTGCTGTTGTTCGTAAGGCGATTTACCATGATATTGAAGTATATGGCATCTACCACGGGTACACTGGGTTGATGAATGGAAATATAAAGAAAATGGAAATAGGTTCTGTAGCTGATATAATTCACCGTGGCGGAACAATGCTCTATTCTGCTCGTTGTCCTGAGTTTAAGACGCTTGAAGGACAATTAAAAGGTGTAGAGAATCTGAAAAAGTTCGGAATTGAAGGACTTGTTGTTATTGGAGGGGACGGTTCATACCGTGGAGCTCAGAAACTAACTGGACACGGCTTCCCAACGATCGGGATTCCAGGTACAATCGACAATGACATTCCAGGAACTGATTTTACAATTGGCTTTGATACAGCTCTTAACACTGTTATTCAAGCTATTGATAAAATTCGTGACACTGCGACCTCTCATGAGCGTACATATGTGATTGAAGTTATGGGTCGCGATGCAGGTGACATTGCGCTATGGTCAGGACTAGCTGACGGTGCAGAATCGATCCTAATTCCTGAGGAAAAGTTCGAAATGGCTGACATCTTGAGCCGATTGAAGCGAGGACATGACCGTGGTAAGCGACACAGCATCATTGTCGTTGCAGAAGGTGTTGGAAGCGGAGTTGAAATTGGTAAACAAATTCAAGAAGAAATGAATATGGAGACCCGAGTAACTGTGCTTGGTCACGTTCAACGTGGTGGTTCTCCAACTGCATCTGACCGCGTACTTGCAAGTCGTCTTGGCGCACGTGCAGTAGAACTGCTTCTCGAAGGTGCGGAAGGTAGAACGGTTGGCATTCAAAAGAATGAAATTGTTGACCTTGATATTAACGAAGCACTCGCACTGCCACATGAAGTGAATCAGAAAATGTGTCAGCTAGCGAGAGAATTATCTATTTAATAGTTAGAACGTTGGTTCACCCCTTCGAGTAAGGGGTGTATCGTAATGTCTTAATTTATATTGTATAACAGTCATCTATTGATGAAAACTAAGCGAAGAATAGCTTTTAGGAGGAGACAGGCCCATGCGTAAATCGAAAATCGTCTGTACGATAGGACCAGCAAGTGAGGATGCACAAACACTAGAAAAATTAATTCAAGCAGGTATGAATGTTGCACGTCTTAATTTCTCACACGGTGATTTTGAAGAACATGGTGCACGTATTAAGACGATCCGTTCTGTAGCAGAAAAGCTAGGCAAGAACGTAGCAATTCTTCTTGATACAAAAGGACCAGAAATTCGTACTAACACAATGGAAAACGGCGGCATTGACCTTGTAGCAGGTCAGCAGCTAATTGTTTCAATGGAAGAAGTACTTGGTACAACTGAAAAGATTTCAGTAACTTATCCTGATCTTGTAAATGATGTACATGTAGGATCTAAGATTCTACTAGACGACGGCTTGATTGAGCTTGAAGTTAAAGAAGTAGGGAAGAATGAACTTTATACTGAAGTGCTTAACAACGGTACATTAAAGAATAAAAAAGGTGTTAACGTACCAAACGTTAGCGTAAACCTTCCTGGTATTACTGATAAAGATGCAGCTGATATTGAATTCGGTATTGAACAGGGTGTTGATTTCATTGCAGCATCTTTCGTACGTCGTGTTTCTGACGTTCTTGATATCCGTAAACTTCTAGAAAAGCATAAAGCAACTGACATTCAGATCATTCCTAAAATCGAAAACCGTGAAGGTGTAGATAACATTGACTCAATCCTTGAAATTTCTGACGGATTGATGGTAGCTCGTGGTGACCTTGGGGTTGAAATTCCAGCTGAAGAAGTGCCTCTTGTACAGAAGCAGCTTATTAAGAAATGTAACGCTCTTGGTAAACCTGTTATCACAGCAACACAGATGCTTGATTCTATGCAACGTAACCCGCGTCCAACACGTGCTGAAGCAAGTGACGTAGCAAACGCTATTCTGGATGGGACAGATGCAATTATGCTATCTGGTGAAACAGCAGCTGGTTCTTATCCAGTTGAAGCAGTGCAAACGATGCATAACATTGCTTCATACACTGAAAAATCACTTAACTTCCGTGAACTTCTTTCTGTAAGAAGTAAGGAAACTGAGACAAACACGACAAATGCAATTAGTGAATCTGTTGCTCATACAGCTTATAACTTGAATGTACCAGCAATCATTACTGCTACAGAAAGCGGTCATACAGCTCGTATGATCTCTAAATATCGCCCTAAAGCACCAATTGTTGCTGTAACGAATACAGCTAGCGTATGCCGCAAGCTTGCTCTTGTATGGGGTGTACATGCTCAAGAAGGCCATAAAGTCGCAACAACAGATGAAATGCTTGAAGTAGCTGTTGATGCTTCTATTCAATCTGGTATTGTAAACCACGGTGATACGGTTGTTATTACAGCGGGAGTACCGGTTGGAGAATCAGGTACAACGAACTTGATGAAAGTACATGTCATTGGTGACATTCTTGCAAAAGCACAGGGAATCGGTAGAACATCGACTTCTGGAAAGATTGCCATCGCAAGAACAGCTGAAGAAGCAATTGAAAAAGCTGACGCAGATACGATTCTTGTAACAATCGCTTCTGACAAAGATATGGTTCCTGCACTCGAGAAAGCAGCTGGACTTATTACAGAAGAAGGCGGTCTTACTTGCCATGCAGCTGTTGTTGGATTAAGCCTTGGACTTCCAGTTATTGTTGGCCTTGAAAATGCAACAACTCTCTTTGAAGAAGGTCAGCAAGTTACTCTAGATGCTACAACAGGCATTGTTTATAACGGCAAAACAAGTATTTTATAAAATAGAGTTATTTAAAAGGCTGTCGATTAATCGACAGCCTTTTATCTTACAGAAACGAATAGATCTATGAAATGATAAGTCGATTGATGATTACATAATGCGTGTTGGTTCGAAAAGAAGTAAATATCGCGTATAATAGAGGTAACGGGAAGAGTACCCGATTATGATTGAGGGAGCTTTCATATGTTTCGAATATTATTACTGTTTATTATAATTGTACCAGCTCTAGAGATTGCCCTTTTGCTTTTATCAGGAAGAACGCTTGGTCTTCTTCCAACGGTTCTACTCATTATTAGCACCGGAGTGCTTGGAGCCTGGCTTGCTCGAAGAGAAGGATCGGAAGCTATTCAGAAAGTGAATCGTCAAATGCAAACCGGTCAGATGCCGGGTGATGCGATTCTTGATGGGTTATGTATCCTGATCGGTGGTGTTGTGCTACTAACTCCCGGTTTTATTACAGATGCAGTAGGTTTCTTACTTCTTATTCCAGCAACTAGAAAGCCATTCAAACGCTGGATGTTGACATTCATTGAACGCAAAATGAAAAATGGACAGTTTATGTTTATTAGAAGATAAGGATATTAGGATATTTTCGATTGGGGTTTTGAATGAAAGTAATTGCACATCAAAGTTGATTGGAGCGGAAGGTGCTCGACTCCTGCGGGACTAGCGGGACAGGTGAGACCCCGCAGGAGCGTTAGCGACGTGGAGGCTCACCGCCCGCCCCGCGGAAAGCGAGCACCTGGAGCGGAAATCAACAACTACTTTTATAGCGATAATGTTTTATCGTCAAGAACAAGAATCTCTAAGAAATAAACGAAAGATAAATATTGAATACCACATTAATAATGTACTTTAAATCTCTATGGAGCTTGAATGAAAATTCAAGCTCCATTCATTTATTAGTAGACTTAATTAAAGTGTAAGTCGTATTAGTTGAACGTATTTCAAATTTGTATTATATTAATTGATGAGTCAACTATTGACCCGTCAATTGATTTAAGGAGGAATGTTTTTTGTCCAATCGATGTTCAGACGAAGGTAAGATAATATACCAGTTGAATGAGATATTTAAGCAAATGAGTCCTAAATTCGAACGATGCACTGGTATCAGTCAGTCTCGCTTAGATCTTCTGCACAAGCTGTTTGAAGTGGACGAAACTAGTCAGTCGGCATTGCAGAAAGAAGTGAACATTGATTCTGCCGCTGTGACAAGACACTTAAAGCAACTTGAGGGGAAAGGGATGGTGGCTCGTCGAAAGAACCCCAATGATAATCGGTTTACGTTTGTAAGCTTAACTGAAGAAGGTCGTGAACGGATTGTATCTTATCGGTTAGAGAAAGAGCAGTTCATCACAAAGGTATTAAAGGACTTTAGTGAAGAAGAACAAACTTCACTATCAAATATGCTTACTCGTATTCAAAAGAATGTGAAAGACATTCAATATTAACTAGAACTTCTAGAAGGAGATTATAAGAATGAATGCAACAAGAATCAACGACTTTAATGAAATTATTACTGGAAGACGTTCGATCCGCAACTATGATCCATCAGTGAAGATTAGCAAACAAGAAATGACGGAAATATTAACAGAAGCTACTCTTGCTCCATCTTCGGTAAATCTTCAGCCTTGGCGTTTTGTGGTTATTGATAGCGAAGAAGGGAAAGCTACATTAGCACCACTTGCTAAATTTAATCAGACTCAGGTAGAAACGTCTTCAGCAATGATCGCTGTATTTGTTGACATGAATAGTTTGGACTATGCAGATGAAATCTACGATACTGCTGTGCAAAAAGGGTATATGCCTGCAGAAGTGCGAGATCGACAGCTTCCATCTATTAAAGGCTTATTGGGAACCTTGTCAACTGAGCAATTTAGAGAAATGAATGTTATTGATGGTGGTTTGGTTTCGATGCAGCTGATGCTTGCAGCACGTGCACATGGTTATGATACAAATCCAATTGGTGGGTACGAAAAAGATCAAATCGCTGAAGCATATGGTATGGACAAAGATCGCTATTATCCAGTTATGTTAATTTCGATCGGTAAAGCTGCAGATACGGGTTATCAATCCGTTCGTTTACCAGTTGAATCGATTACTGAATGGAAATAAAACTTTAGAAAAGGGGAATTAAACGATGATTATTACACATGCAGGACTACAAATTAACGTAGATAAAGAGCAAGCATTTCTTGAAGAGGTTCGCACTCTTATTGAGGAATCTAGAAAAGAAAAAGGTAACATTTCTTACACTCTTATGAAAGATGTAGAGCAAGATAATGCCTACACTATGGTAGAAATTTGGGAGAGCCTTGATGCAGTAGAAGAGCATGGTCAAAGCGAGCACTTCAAAGCTTTCGTGCAGAAAGCACCTGAATATTTGGTTGCCCCTCTAGAAGTGAATAGCTACGAAGGTCATGAAGTAAAAAGATAACATCAATTCAAAAAGCTTGCAGGTGAATTCCCCTGCAAGCTTTTCTTTTTATAAAGCATTACTTGAACTATCCCATAATATAACGCCAAGTGTCTTTAAATACATTAGCTTGGTATAGGGTTTTAACCACAACGAGTAAAACAGGGCCGATTATTAAGCCAAGAAAACCTAGCACCTGAAACCCCACAAATAAAGCGATTAACGTAGCGAGAGGATCCAGGCCAATGTTAGAGGAAAGTACCTTTGGCTCCATTACTTGACGTTGAATAACCACAACACCGTATAGAATCGAAAGACCGATGGTTAACCCATAATTTCCTGTAAGGAATGAATAAATCATCCATGGAACAAAAATTGCCCCAGTTCCAAGGTAAGGTAGTAGATCAACAAACCCAATGATAATCGCAATCGTGATTGCATAATCTACTCTTAGTATTAGTAAACCAACAAGAACGATAACTGCTGTCATAGAGATTAGCGTCAGTTGAGCTTTAAGAAACCCGAACAGTGCTCTCCTCAGATCGACATAAACCGTTCCAATGCTTTTCTGAACGTTTGTAGATACTTTCTTCTTGACCCAGTTTATGAATTTATACCAGTCCTTACTAATGAAAAAGGTAGCGAGCATCGAAAAAACAAGTACTGTTAAAATTGTAGGCAAACTCAGAATTAATGAACGAATTCCTTCTACGAGAGATTGAAGAATGTTTGTAACGGTTGCAGTTACCGTCGTGCCGATCGATTGAATGTTATCCATAACAGTTGTTTGTTGGTCTTTGTTTAAATCTTTAAAGAGGTCTTCAAGTTGATTATAAAGCGGTAAAACATGTGAAACGAACAAATTCTCAACGAATAAAACAATCTCTTGAAAGTTTCCAGGCAGTACGTTCGCGATATATACGATACCCTGTACGATTTCGTTTACGAGAAGTGCAATGAACGCTGCAAGAACTCCAATTAGGAATAGAATAGCTATTGCAACAGAAAGTGGCCTCGGGATTTTCCCCCTTCTTTCTAGAAGATCTACCATCGGATTTATTAGGAATGCAAGGAAAAGTGCTATGACGAACGGAAATGCTAGGTGCCAGATATAATAAAAGGCGATCAAGGTAAGAATAATGAGAGCAACCACTAATAAGAAACGTAGAAATCTATGTACGTATTTCCAGTTCATCGGAAACCTCCTTCTGTAGCTTTTCCTATATATTACACCTCGTGATTCCATACAATCAATCGTATGTTTGCTGTTTTCGTGCTTAATTTGTAAAAGTTTGTTATGCTAAAGTAGTTCTGTTAATGTGAAAGAGGGAACAATATGACCATTTTTTCTCAGTCCTTTATATTCCTGCTCATTTTGCTTGTTATCGCAATGATTGCAAAGAATAGTACGCTTATTATTGCAGTTGCTTTTCTACTTGTAGTAAAAGTCTTTGGACTTAGTGACAGGATATTCCCAATCATTCAATCAAAAGGCATTTCCTGGGGAGTTACAATTATTACGATTGCAGTTCTTGTCCCAATTGCAACAGGTGAGATCGGTTTCAAGCAACTTGGCGAAGCTGTAAAGTCCTCATATGCTTGGATTGCGATGGCATCTGGAATTTTTGTTGCAGTCATCGCTTCAAAAGGAATTGTCCTACTGCAAAATGATCCTCATATCACTACTGCACTTGTGTTCGGCACGATCTTTGCTGTAGCTGTTTTCCAAGGAATAGCTGTTGGGCCGCTTATTGGTGCTGGTATTGCTTACATGGCTATGAAAGTTGTCGAACTTTTTACCTGAACAACCGTTCAGACAAGTGTTTTAGCGCTATAGCACTCTTCATGGTAGAGCATAATTAGACAACCTGAGAAAAAAAGGAATGGACGAAATCATGCATATTCATTCACAAATATCAGAGAATTGTTTATAATGAGAATTGACGCACCATCTTTGTACATAGGTTCTTATTTTTTTGGAGCGTTTTAAAAGCGTTATCAAAGCAGAATTTTTAGAAAATACTAGAGCCAATAATATGGAAAAGGAGAGGGGAACGTATGACGACTACTCGCGGTTTAGAAGGCGTAGTTGCAACAACATCATCGATTAGTTCCATCGTAAACGACGTCTTAACATATAGAGGGTACAACATCGATGACCTCGCTACGAATGCTAGTTTTGAAGAAGTAATTTATTTATTATGGAATGATAAACTTCCAAATAAGACAGAACTTGATCAGTTCACTGCAGAGCTCGCAGTTAATGCGACAATCCCTAAAGAGATTGTAGATCAAATGAAAGCTTATCCTATTGATAAAGTGCATCCAATGGCTGCTCTTCGCACAGCTGTGTCTACACTTGCACTCTATGACGAAGAAGCTGACGATATGAGTGAAGAAGCAAACTATCGTAAGGCAATTCGTTTACAAGCGAAAATCCCTACAGTTGTAACAGCTTTTTCACGTGTTCGTGAAGGAAAAGATCCCGTTGAGCCAAAGAAAGATCTAAGCTTTGCTGCTAACTTTTTGTATACGCTAACAGGAGAAATTCCTGAAGATGTAGCTGTAACAGCCATTAATAAGGCTCTTGTCCTTCATGCAGATCATGAGTTAAATGCGTCAACGTTTACTGCTCGCGTATGTGTGGCTACGCTCTCAGATATGTATTCTGGTGTAACAGCTGCTATCGGAGCACTTAAAGGTCCACTTCATGGAGGTGCTAACGAGCGCGTAATGGCTATGCTAAGTGAAATTGATAGCGTAGACAATGTAGAACCTTACTTACAGAACGCTTTCGAAAATAAAGAAAAGATTATGGGCTTTGGACACCGTGTCTACAAAACCGGAGATCCTCGTGCGAAACATTTAAGAGAAATGTCTCGTAAACTAACTGATCTTACTGGTGAAACAAAGTGGTACGAGATGTCTACTAAAATGGAAGAAGTCGTCACGAATGAAAAGGGACTTCCACCAAACGTAGATTTCTATTCAGCTTCTGTTTATCATAGCCTTGGCATCGATCATGACTTGTTTACACCATTATTTGCGGTAAGCCGTGTATCAGGATGGATTGGACATATTCTTGAACAGTACAGCAATAATCGCTTAATTCGTCCACGTGCCGAGTATGTCGGCTCAACGAACCAAACTTATGTTAGTGTGGAAAATCGATAGAAGAAATCAATAGGGAAGACATCATCTTCCCTTTTTTCAAAAAAGATAAAGTAAATTCAGTAGGAGGAATTAATAATGGCTAATGGAGAGAAGATTACCGTAAATAATGGGGTACTAAACGTTCCAGATCATGCAATCATTCCATTTATTGAAGGCGACGGCACTGGCCCTGATATTTGGGCAGCAGCTTCTAAAGTTCTTGAAGGTGCAGTAGATAAAGCATACGGCGGTAAGAAGAAAATTGTGTGGAAAGAAGTATACGCTGGTCAAAAAGCATTTGATAAAACAGGTGAATGGCTACCAGGTGATACTCTTGATGCAATTCGAGAATACATAATTGCGATTAAAGGACCTCTAACAACTCCAGTAGGGGGAGGCATTCGTTCTCTTAATGTTGCCCTTCGTCAGGAATTAGATTTGTTTACATGTCTTCGTCCAGTGCGTTACTTTAAAGGAGTTCCTTCACCAGTAAAACGCCCTGAAGATACGGATATGGTTATCTTCCGCGAAAATACTGAAGACATTTATGCTGGAATCGAATTCCAAAAAGGAACTGATGAAGTTAAGAAAATCATCTCTTTCCTACAAGATGAGATGGGTTCTAAGAATATTCGTTTCCCTGAAACTTCAGGAATCGGTATTAAGCCTGTATCTGAAGAAGGAACAAAACGTCTTGTTCGTGCAGCAATTCAATATGCACTTGATGAAGGCCGTAAAAATGTAACGCTCGTTCATAAAGGGAATATTATGAAATTTACAGAGGGTGCATTTAAAAACTGGGGCTATGAAGTTGCTGAGCAAGAATTCGGTGATAAGGTGTTTACTTGGGCAGAGTATGACCGTATTGTTGAAGAAAAAGGTAAGGATGCTGCTAACGAAGCACAGTCGAAAGCAGAAGGAGAAGGCAAGTTAATCGTGAAAGATTCCATTGCGGATATCTTCTTGCAACAGATCCTTACTCGTCCAGCTGAATTCGATGTAGTAGCAACAATGAACTTGAACGGTGATTATGTTTCTGATGCTCTTGCAGCACAGGTTGGCGGAATCGGTATTGCGCCTGGAGCAAATATTAACTATGAAACTGGACATGCTATTTTCGAAGCGACTCATGGTACTGCTCCGAAATATGCAGGACTTGATAAAGTAAACCCTTCATCTGTTATTCTTTCAGGTGTTCTAATGCTTGAACATATTGGATGGGGAGAAGCAGCGAAGCTTGTTCTGGATTCAATGGAGAAAACAATCGCTAATAAGGTTGTAACGTATGACTTCGCTCGTCTAATGGATGGAGCAACAGAAGTTAAAACTTCAGAGTTTGGTGATGAACTCATCAACAACATGGAATAAGAGCGATACCATTAAGAACTGGATTAAAGGAGTGGCTTACAAATGACAATGAAACGCAAAAAAGTTTCCGTTATTGGTGCTGGTTTTACTGGAGCAACAACAGCTTTTTTACTAGCTCAAAAAGAGCTTGCTGATGTCGTTCTTGTAGACATTCCAAATCAGGAAGGTCCCACAAAGGGAAAGGCACTAGATATGTTTGAAGCGAGCCCTGTACAAGGATTTGATTCTAAAATTACAGGTACTTCAAACTATGAGGATACAGCTAATTCAGACATTGTTGTAATTACTGCAGGTATCGCTAGAAAACCTGGAATGAGCCGAGATGATCTGGTTAATACTAATGCTAAGATTATGAAAAGCGTAACGAAGGAAATTGTGAGGTATTCTCCTGATACTATCATTGTTGTCCTAACAAATCCGGTTGATGCGATGACCTACACAGTTTACAAAGAATCTGGTCTTCCTAAAAACCGTGTTATTGGTCAATCAGGAATCCTCGATTCTGCACGATTCCGTTCGTTCATTGCTGAAGAACTTAACTTATCAGTTAAAGATATTACTGGTTTCGTTCTTGGAGGCCATGGTGATGATATGGTACCTCTTGTACGCTATTCGTTCGCTGGTGGTATTCCTCTTCAAAGCCTCATTTCTGAAGAACGCCTTGGAGAAATTGTAGAACGTACGCGTAAAGGCGGAGGAGAAATAGTGGGTCTATTAGGAAATGGTAGTGCGTACTATGCGCCAGCCGCTTCTCTCGTTGAAATGGCTGAAGCAATCTTAAAAGACCAGCGTCGTGTTCTTCCTACCATCGCCTATCTCGAGGGAGAGTACGGCTATAACGGACTCTACCTTGGCGTTCCGACGATCCTTGGTGGAAGTGGGATTGAAGATATTATCGAATTAGATCTAACTGATGATGAGAAGAAAGAACTAGATAAGTCAGCTGATTCTGTTCGTAAAGTGATGACTGTATTAAGCTAAATAAGTAGGTCCGGTGCAAGCCGGATCTCTTTTTACACAAAAACAGAAAGCGCTTTCTTTATGAGAAGGGGGAGTAGCTATGATTTTAGGCAAAAAACGTAAAATAGGTCGGATGATTGAAGAGATTTCTGTAGGAGAAAAACTTGAAGTAACAGAGAAAATAGAAGATCGTGATTTACTGTTATTTCTAGGGCTTTCTAATGATAACAATCCTCTATTTATTCAACATGATTATGCATCTATGACACCATTCAAAAAACCAATTGTTCCACAGATTATGCTTCTTGCCATCGTAACTGGCGCGATTTCTAAATACCTACCCGGCCCTGGTAGTAGTATTAAAAAGAGTGATGTGACATATAACAATCCGGTTTATCACTATGAGACGGTACACTACCAGTTTGAGGTAATTGATGTTTCAAAAGAAGCTCATGAAGTTCTTATTCGTGTGAACGGTACAAATGAAACGGGGCATTCAGTTCTTGAAGGCGAGTTCACAGTGTGTCCTCCATATCCTGTAAAGCCATTAACTAAAACAACATCCTTTGATAATTTTTAAGAGCCTACTCCGTAGGCTCTTTTTATGTATGTTTTTATGATAGTAAGCGCTTAATAAACGGGTTTGCTGTAAGTTCTTCTTTTGCCTTATCAAAAATAATAGTATGATGAGTGTAATCAGGCAAAAATAATAGAACATGCCTGATCTACGGTATCGGCATTGATGAATGGGGAAATTCGTTAGGGGGACTTTACAATGAGTCAAAAAATTCTAGTTGTCGATGATGAACTATCAATCTTGACATTGCTTCAATTTAATCTTGAACAGGCAGGTTATGAGGTTGTTACAGCTGAAAATGGGGCTGAAGCTCTTGAAGTTGTTACTGCTGAAAATCCTAAATGTATCATTCTTGATCTTATGCTACCTGAAATGGATGGATTAGAAGTATGTAAAGAATTAAGACAACGGCATATTCACACACCTGTTCTTATGCTTACCGCGAAGGACGACGAATTTGACAAGGTACTCGGTCTCGAACTTGGGGCTGATGATTATATGACCAAACCCTTTAGTCCAAGAGAAGTAGTTGCTCGAGTGAAAGCCATACTAAGGCGAGTGAAGCAGCTAGAAGAATCCAAAACAGCTTCTGAAATGCAAGAAGAAGAGAAAATTCAAGTTGGGCAGTTAGCAGTTTACCCAAATAACTATGAAGCATTTTTCCAAGGAAAAATAATGGAAGTTACACCAAAAGAGTTTGAATTGTTGGTATACCTTGTTCGTCACAAAGGACGTGTTCTGACTAGAGAGCAGCTTCTAAGTGCAGTTTGGGATTATGATTTTGTTGGTGATACAAGAATTGTTGATGTTCATGTTAGTCATCTACGGGAGAAGATTGAACAAAACACTCGTAAACCTGAATATATTAAGACGATTCGAGGACTTGGTTATAAGTTAGAGGAGCCTTCAATTTAATGAAAAAGTTTCGCTCGCGGTTTCTTAATGCGCAGTTTGTAATCCTCTTTATTGTTTTTATAATCATGATTGTCTTTCTTGGAAATCTATTTGAGGGAATCCTGTTCGAGGATGCGAGTCAAGAAGCTTTAACGAATATGTGGCTTATATTAATTAGCTCGTTTGCAACGGCCTTTTTCGTCATTATCTATATAAGCCTGAGCATCTCCAACCAGCTAACAAAGCCACTTGAAGGTGCGCTTAAAGTTGCAAATGAACTTGCTTCTGGAAATTTTCAGGCAAGGACTTACGAGTATAAGCTAGATGAGACAGGACAATTAAGTCATGCTCTCAACATTTTAGCTCGCAATTTGCAAAATATGACAAGCTCATATGAAATGCAGCAAAATCGATTAATGACGTTAATTGAAAACATGGACAGTGGGTTAATCCTAATTGATACAAAAGGTTTTATTAACCTTGTGAATCGTTTCTATAAAGAAACGTTTGGGATTGACTCTAAAGAATATATTGATTCTCTCTACTATAATGCAATTCCGTATCGTGAGATTATACGTCTTGTAGAGGAAACGCTTTTGGTAGAGAAAACAGTAAGGAAACAAGTTGAGCTTCAAGTAGGAATCGAAATTCGTCATTTTGATGTTTCGGGTGCGCCAATTCTAGATCATGATGATAAATTAAAAGGCGTTGTGCTTGTTTTTCACGATATTACTGAACTGAAAAAACTTGAACAAATGCGTAAAGATTTTGTTGCGAATGTTTCTCATGAATTGAAAACACCAGTTACTTCATTAAAAGGATTTGCTGAAACATTATTAGATGGCGCGATGGAAAACAAAGCATTTCGCACTAGGTTTCTAACAATTATCCTCAATGAAAGTGACCGACTTCAAAGTCTCATTCAAGATTTGTTAGATTTATCAAAAATGGAACAAAAGCATTTTTCACTAAGCTGGCAAGACGTAGATTTACAAGAAATCATAGATGATTGTCTGCTGATGACTAAGAGCAAGGCAGACGAGAAGAACATAGAAATATCCGTCGAGTATGAAGGTTATGTTAGTGTTAAAGGAGATACTAACCGATTAAAACAGGTTTTTCTTAACTTAATTGCAAATAGCCTTACTTATACTCAAGAGAACGGAAAAGTTGATATTTCGGTTAAAGAAACAAACGAAACCGTTGAGTTCAACATATCCGATAACGGCATAGGGATAAGGAAACAGGAAATCCCTCGAATATTTGAACGGTTCTATCGTGTTGATCGGGCAAGAAGCAGAAATTCAGGTGGTACAGGACTTGGTCTTGCGATTGTTAAGCACCTTATTGAGGCACATAACGGAAAGATTCAAGTGGATAGTGAACCAGGAAAGGGAACGACATTTCGCATTTCGCTATTAAAGAAACGTAAATTTTAATCTTTACGTTTTCTTTACACTTTGTTTATATGCCCTTTAAACTATTTCTGTATAGTAACAATTGACCCCTTCATCATGACGAGAGCAAATTTTTGAGACGAGTTTATCTCGTCTCCTTTTTTATTTCTCGATGGCTCATTCGAGTGAAACTTCAATTTCACTCGAATGAGCCAAAAGTCAACAATGCATTAATATAGCCTATGGTATACGAATTTATTGTACGTACTAAGAATACATTTTTTTGTTTACGGTATTTATAAGCTGTCGCTTGTTTTTCTTTCTTTTTGCCAACGTGGTAAAATGAAGAAAGCAGGCGTTTTTTAGTTGATGATAAGAGACGCTAATTGCATTCGAACGGGAGGCTTTCTATTGAAGAATAAACTTGTACTAATTGATGGAAACAGTATAGCGTATCGTGCATTTTTTGCACTTCCACTGTTAAATAATGATAAAGGCGTATACACAAACGCTGTACTTGGCTTTACAACGATGCTTTTGAAAATTATTGAAAATGAGTCGCCTACACATATGCTTGTTGCATTTGATGCTGGTAAAACAACATTTCGCCATAAAACGTATACCGAGTACAAAGGTGGTCGTCAGAAGACTCCTTCTGAATTAAGTGAACAATTCCCTGTTATTCGTGAAGTACTTGATGCTTTTGATATTAAACGATATGAGATTAAAGACTATGAAGCCGATGATATTATCGGTACAGTAGCGTTACTTGCAGATAAAGAAGATTGGGATGTTAAGATTTATTCAGGAGATAAAGACCTTCTTCAACTTGTTTCAAAAAATGTTCATGTTGCTTTAACAAGAAAAGGCATCACGGATATTGATACATATGATCCGGCGTTTTTAAATGAAAAATATGGACTTACACCAGATCAAATAATTGATATGAAAGCGTTGATGGGTGACAATTCCGATAACATTCCTGGCGTACCAGGTGTAGGCGAGAAAACAGCGCTTAAACTATTAAAACAGTTTGGAACAGTGGAAGCAGTATTTGAGTCACTCGATGAGGTTTCAGGAAAGAAATTGAAAGAAAAGCTAGAAGAGAATCAAGATAAAGCGATGATGAGCAAAGAGCTCGTTACGATCTATAAAGATACTCCTCTTGATCTAGAATTGAAGAATTTAACGTACAGCGGATTTGATCATGATACTGTTGCAGCATTATTTAGTGATCTTGGCTTTAAGTCTCTACTTACCCGGATAGGTGCCGAAGAAGTCGAGGAAGAAACTGAAATTGATGAATTAAATTTTGAAACACTTGATCAAATTGAAGAAAAACATTTAGTCAGTCCATCAGCAATGATTGTAGAAGTGATGGAAGAAAATTACCATAACGCGGACATACAAGGATTTTCTATTATTAATGAGAATGGGAATTTCTATCTTCCTACTGATCTTGCTTTGTCTTCAGACGTATTCAAAACGTTTCTAGAAGACGGGTCACAGAAGAAGTGGGTATTCGATGCGAAAAGCGCAGTTGTTGCACTTGGATGGAAAGGAATTGCGCTAAAAGGGATTACGTTCGATTTAGTCATTGCATCTTATCTGCTCAATCCATCTGAATCAACCCATGACTTATCTGCCATTTCAAGGCGGGAAGGTTTCTCCATAGTTTCATCAGATGAGACCGTTTATGGAAAAGGAGCCAAGCGGAAGTTACCTGAAGAAAATGAGCTTGCAGATCATCTAGTTAGAAAGGCATATGCTGTGTATCAGTTAAAGGAAACGCTTGAAGAACAGCTGAGAAAAAATGAGCAATTCGAATTGTTCCAAGATCTTGAAATGCCTTTAACCCTAGTGCTTGGAGAAATGGAAACAAAAGGTGTTTCTGTTGATACAGCGTTTCTTGAGAAAATGGGCGAAGAGTTAAACAAGAAGTTAAGCGCTATTCAATCTCGTATTTTCGAACTAGCAGGAGTGGAGTTCAATATTAATTCTCCTAAGCAATTAGGTGAAGTTCTGTTTGAAAAGCTAGAGCTTCCAGTTATTAAGAAAACAAAAACAGGATATTCTACTTCAGCTGATGTACTTGAAAAGCTTGAGAGTAAGCATGAAGTAATACCAGAAATTCTTATCTATCGCCAGCTTGGAAAGTTGAATTCAACGTACATTGAGGGTCTCCTTAAAGTTATTTATTCAGATACTGGTAAAATCCATACGCGATTTAATCAGGCATTAACCCAAACAGGACGATTAAGTTCGATCGACCCTAACTTACAAAATATCCCCATTCGCCTTGAGGAAGGACGCAAAATACGTAAAGCTTTTATTCCTTCAACGAAGAATTGGGTTATGTTTGCTGCTGATTATTCTCAAATAGAATTGCGAGTTCTTGCACACATTGCTAAAGATGAGAATCTAATTGAGGCATTCCAACAAGGCGAGGATATCCATACGAAAACAGCGATGAATGTTTTTGATGTTCAGAAAGATGATGTTACTTCAGACATGAGAAGACATGCAAAAGCTGTAAACTTTGGTATTGTTTATGGAATCAGTGATTATGGACTTTCACAAAGTATTGGAATATCTAGAAAAGAGGCAGGAGAATTTATAGACCGTTACCTTGAGAGTTTTCCAGGGGTAAAAAGATATATGGAAGATGTTGTTTCAGAAGCGAAGCAAGATGGTTTTGTTTCGACATTGATGCAAAGAAGAAGATATCTTCCTGAGATCAATTCTAGAAACTTTAATCAGCGAGGTTTCGCTGAGCGAACAGCGATGAACACACCGATTCAAGGAACAGCTGCAGATATTATTAAGCTAGCTATGGTTCAAATGGATACTCGTCTTAAAGAAGAGAATCTTCAGGCACGTATGCTACTTCAAGTACACGATGAACTCATTTTTGAAGCACCTGAAGAAGAGATTGAAACGTTAAAACGTATCGTACCCGAAGTGATGGAATCTGCAATCAAACTCGATGTACCTTTGAAGGTTGATTATGAGTATGGCTCCACCTGGTATGATGCGAAGTAGGCATCAAAGGAGATGGGGATATGCCGGAGTTACCAGAAGTAGAAACGGTTAAACGAACGCTAGAAGAACTAATTATAGGTAAGAAAATCACTGAAGTACACGTAAAATGGCCGAAAATAATTAAACGCCCAGATGACATTGAAGAATTCAAAATGAAAGTGGTTGGGCAGTCGTTCAAACGTGTGGAACGAAGAGGAAAGTTTCTAAAGCTTTTCCTTGAAGAAGATGTCATTGTCTCTCACCTTCGGATGGAAGGCAAGTATCGGATGAATCAATCTGGGGAAGAAGCAGATCATCATACACATGTCTTCTTTGTTTTTGATGATGGAACTGAGCTTCGTTACCATGATGTACGAAAATTTGGCACTATGCATTTGTTCCCGATTGGAACAGAAGAATTAGTATTGCCACTTGCTCAGTTAGGTCACGAACCTTTTTCACCTGAGTTTACTGTAGATGTTTTGAAAGAGGGATTTAAGAAGACGACTCGTAAAGTTAAAACGGTCCTACTTGATCAAACACTAGTCGTTGGATTAGGTAACATCTATGTAGATGAAGCGCTTTTTAAGGCAGGAATTCATCCTGAGCGAATTGCTTCCACACTCAATGAACGTGAAATGGAGCGTCTCCAATTCGAAATTGTTGACACGCTAATGGAGGCTGTAAATAAAGGTGGTAGTACAATTCGCTCCTATGTAAACAGCCAGGGGAAAATCGGTACCTATCAGGACAATTTGTTTGTTTACGGGCGAGTTGGATTAGAATGTAAGTCTTGTAGCAATGTGCTTGAGAAAATTGTAGTAGGTGGACGAGGAACTACTTATTGTCCAGTATGCCAGGTAAATGAGTAACTCGTAGCGTTGGATGGGCTCCTTTCATATACTATTTAAGATTTCAGTATGGAAGGAGTTCGCCAATGTACTGGGTTTCTCTTTTTTTCTTAGCATTTGCTGTTAGTGTTGACGGTTTTGGAGTTGGCTTAACATATGGCTTACGAAGAATGAAAATTCCTTTTAAGTCGATTCTAATCATTACAATCTGCTCGGCGTTTTCCATGTTGATCGCAATGGGACTCGGATCATTTCTGCAGCTCTGGATTTCAGACGTTGTGGCTCAGCGCGTTGGAGGGTTTATTCTTATTGCTCTTGGTGCGTGGGTATTATACCAAATGATCAGGAAAACAAATGAAGGAGAAAGAACGGTTTCAGAACGGATGCTACTGCATTTTGAAATACGCTCTCTCGGTGTTGTTATTAGTATATTACGAAAACCGACGACAGCGGATTTTGATGATTCTGGCACAATAACAGGTATTGAGGCGATTATGCTTGGTGCTGCTCTTTCACTAGATGCATTTGGAGCAGGTGTGGGTGCTTCTATGATTGGGTATGCTCCCATTGAAACGTCACTACTCATCGCATGTATGAGTTCGTTTTTTGTTCTACTCGGACTTAAGTTTGGAAATCTCACTTCTTCTATTAAGTGGATGGATAAAGTATCGTATTTACCTGGTTGTTTATTAATAATACTGGGCTTCATGAGGATGTAGCCCTCAAGGAGGATACAATGGATATAGGACTGACCGGTGGAATTGCTAGTGGAAAAAGTACTGTAGCGGATATGATCAGAAACTATAACATACCAATCGTCGATGCAGATGTTATTGCTAGGGAGGTTGTTGAGCCGGGTGAGTCCGCATTAGAAGAGATCGTTCAGTCATTTGGTTCAGAAATGAAGGCAGAAGATGGAGGTCTTGATCGAAAACGACTTGGTTCAGTTATTTTTAACAATGAAGATAAGCGTGAGCTTCTCAACAGTATTCTGCATCCAGCCATTCGAAAGCGCATGCTTGAAGAGGTAGCTTCATACAAGAACCAAGGAGAACCGCACGTAGTACTTGATATTCCACTTCTATATGAAAGTGAATTGAATCATTTAGTTGATCGAACGCTCCTTGTTTATGTTGATCCTTCAACACAGTTGAAGAGATTGATGGAACGAGATGGAAGTACTGAACAAGAAGCATCCGATCGGATTCAATCACAAATGCCAATTGAGAAGAAGAAAGAACTTGCTGATGCCGTTATTGATAACACTGGATCAAGAAAAGAATCTGAAGAACAGCTAGTTCATGTTCTAAGAAAATGGGAAATTATCTAGAAAAAGTTCTTTTGAAATGATGGAGATTTTTGTTTTAGGTTTAGAAATTCACATATCGAAGTTGATTGGAGCGGATGATCGACTCCCGCTAGTCCCGCGGAAAGCGAGCATCCTGGAGCGGAAATCAACCTCTCTCAAAAGGTAACAATGTTTCCGAAAAAACACGTCATTTGACGTGTTTTTTTGATTCTTCTTAACCTGTTTTGTAGACGATAAACCAGATATGTACTTTTGTTTGTGAATAGTGTAAATATATCTTTTCATTTGCATATTATATGTTATACTAATTTTGTGATAGGGGAATTAAGTATAACACATATATGGCAGGAGGAACGCTGGATGAACACAAGAATAGCGATTAATGGCTTTGGAAGAATTGGGCGTATGGTTTTTAGAAAGGCAATGATGGATGAGGATTTGGAAGTAGTAGCAATTAACGCTAGCTATCCGCCGGAAACGCTCAGCCATTTAATTAAATATGATAGCATTCATGGTACGTTTGATGGAGACGTTAGTCCTTTTGAAAACGGTATCAAGATTAATAATAAAAAAGTAGTAGTGCTAAACAACCGCGATCCAAAAAATCTCCCATGGAAAGAAATGGGCATTGATATTGTTATTGAAGCAACTGGTAAATTCCGGACTAGAGATGAAGCAGCTTACCATCTGGATGCCGGTGCAACAAAAGTGATTATTACAGCGCCTGGGAAAAATGAAGATTTAACGATTGTAATGGGCATAAATGAAAGCGAATACAATAGCGAAAAACACCATATATTGTCAAATGCTTCATGCACAACAAACTGTCTTGCTCCTGTTGTGCAAGTACTTGATAAATCGTTCGGGATCGTTTCAGGTATGATGACAACTGTTCATGCTTATACGAATGATCAGAAAAACATTGATAATCCACATAAAGATTTAAGAAGAGCTCGTGCATGCGGACAGTCAATTATTCCTACCTCCACAGGAGCAGCGAAAGCAATATCAAAAGTTCTCCCTCACCTTGAAGGGAAATTAAACGGAATGTCCTTACGTGTACCCACTCCAAATGTATCACTTGTTGATCTCGTAGTTGATTTGGAGAAGGAAGTCACAGTGGAACAAGTTAATGATGTACTAAAAGCAGCATCAGAGGGACCTCTCCGTGGCATACTCGCTTATTCTGATGAACCGCTAGTTTCAATTGACTATAATGGAAATGATCATTCTTCCATCATTGATGGACTTTCAACGATGGTTGTTGAGAATAAGAAGGTGAAAGTTCTAGCATGGTATGACAATGAGTGGGGATATTCTTGCAGAGTTGTCGATATGGCAAAATATGTGGGAGAAAAGATACCCGGGAGAATGAAAGTAAGCGTTTAATAATATAATAAGATAAAAGCGGGAGTGCTACACTTCCGCTTTTCATTTTGACTAAACGTCTAGGTACTAAGGAGGAAGACTTAATTTATTGTTGCAAATCATTTTTAAAAGCATTATACTATTTTTCGTGAACTTCTTTTATAGCAATTTGGCATTGGAAACTACTTAAAGGGTTAGGACCTCATCGGACTAACTTTCCCCCGTGGTGGATTTTCAATACCGCATGCTGACTACGCATGAGTAAACTTAAAGGGGGAATTTGCTATGGATACAATGGGACGTCACGTTATCGCCGAATTATGGGGCTGTGACATTGAAAAACTTAACAACATGAAATTAATTGAAGAAACGTTTGTAGAAGCTGCTCTAAAGTCTGGTGCAGAAGTACGTGAGGTAGCATTTCATAAATTTGCGCCACAAGGCGTTAGTGGTGTGGTTATTATTTCTGAATCACACTTAACGATCCACAGTTTTCCAGAACATGGTTACGCAAGCATCGATGTATACACATGTGGTGATCTTGATCCTAACGTTGCAGCTAATTATATCGCTGACGCTCTTGGAGCAGATACACGTGAGAACATTGAGCTTCCTCGAGGCATGGGTCCAGTGAAACCTAAAGTTAGAAAAGAGCAATCAGCGTTTACTTCATAATTATACAAATACTGAAAGGGGTGCTAACGCACTCCTTTTTTTTCTTTCCTTCCTTGCTAATTAACTTCTATGCAATTGATTTATCATTCAATTATTGCTATTCTTAAAAAAAATAGAGGAGGACAAGGGTGGGAATTAAAGACTTTTTTAGCAACCGTTCAGAAACAAGTGAAAGGCATCCTAATGATGCATTAAAAACACATTATTTTAAAGCAACTAAGGAACAGGCTTTTACTGAAGCAAAAGCTGTTCTTCAGAAACATTACCAAGGTGAGGTTGTTACAAATTCTCCTGAGCGTGGGGAATTTGTCTATCAAGTTAAATCACCTAAGAAAGCACTAATCGTTGTGACGGTAGTATCCGTTCGTGCTTACAAAACAGCAGTTGATTTTTCAGTTTCAACTGAGACACCTCTTCCAGTTGATTTCGGATATAGCAAGAAAATAATAGGCACAGTATATAGTGATATTCAAAATAAGTTAACGTTAATCGGAACGGGTATTTCTGAACAATTTTAGAGATAGATGTGTAGCAGCGCATTGTATGCTAAAATAGAAGGTAGAAATCTTGTTCGTTTAGTGGAGATGATCTAATGCGTTGTCCCAACTGCAATCAGAATGGTACAAGAGTGCTTGATTCCAGACCGGTTCATGAAGGTCGTTCGATCCGTAGACGCCGGGAATGTGAATCTTGTACGTACCGATTTACAACATTTGAAACAGTTGAAGAAATACCGCTTATTGTTGTTAAAAAAGAGGGAACTAGAGAAGAATTTAGCAGGGATAAGATTCTTAGAGGATTAATAAAAGCCTGTGAGAAACGACCTGTCCCACTTGAAACTCTTGAAACAATTGTTAATGAAATTGAACGAGATCTTCGTAATCAAGGAGCATCCGAAATTAGCAGTGATGTCGTTGGTGAGCTCGTTATGGACCAATTGGCTAAAGTCGATGAAGTTGCATACGTTCGATTTGCTTCCGTCTATCGTCAATTCAAGGACATTAATGTGTTTATTCGGGAATTAAAAGATTTAATCAACAGAGCAGAGTAACGAAAGGGGAGCTTAATGTAAGCTCTTTTTTTGTACGTTAATACACGACTAATTAGAGATCCCCACTTCAAAGTTGATTGGAGTCGAAGGATGCTCACCGCCCGCACTGCGGAAAGCGAGCATCCTGGAGCGCAAATCAATCTCTACTCTTATAACAACAAAGTTTACGAAAACAGCAAAAAAAGATTAAGCTTTAAAATTCACGAGAGAATAAAAAGGTGAAGCATATGCATTGGAAAGAACTACTACCTGTCGATACACTTCAGGTTGAAGCGTCAGGACTCTTGCATGAATATGACAGACGAGTGCTAACTCTTTTATATCAACCTCTAATTGGTGCAGGTGCATACAGTCTTTATATGACCCTTTGGAGTGCCCATGAGCAGAAAGATACGCTTGTTACTACAATGACTCATCACAACTTATTACTTATGATGAGGTGGGATTTAAAGAGAATACTTGAAGAACGTAGGAAGTTAGAAGGAATAGGATTATTGAAAACTTATTTAAAGTCTGGGGAAGACCCAAGGCACTTCACATATGAACTTCAACCACCTCTTACACCTGATCGATTCTTTAACGACGGCGTACTCAACATTTATTTGTTTAACAGACTTGGTCGAAACAGATACAACGACCTTAAACAACACTTTACGGTTGATAAACTAAACCCCAGTGAGTACAGTAATATTACAGCATCATTCAATGAGGTATATGACTCTCTTCACCCTTCTGAAATGACATCTTTACATGAAGAAGAGGAGAATCATGATGCTATTGAGAAACGAAGCGATAATAAAGGACTCATTTTTACTTCGTCTCAGTTTGACTTCGAGGTGATGAAACAGCATATCTCTGATATGATTGTATCAGATCGAATGTTAACAGATAATGTTAAAAAGACAATAGAGCGCCTTGCTTTCGTCTACAAAATAGAACCGTATGAAATGGGCCGAATTGTGGAACAAGCGGCCATTCATCACGAAGAATTATCTGATGACCTTTTACGTAAAGAAGTTAGTAGCTGGTTTGCTCTTGAAAATCGGGGGAAAATGCCAGCTCTTCAATATAGGCATCAACCTACTTCTTTGCAGGAATTCCATACAAAAGAACCCGTCACAGAAGAGGAAAAAGCTGCTCAGCGATATGAGCAAATGACTCCTTACGACATCTTGCAGCGTGCTGCGGAAGGTGGGAAGCCATCTGAAGCTGATATGAAATTGGTAGAGCGTATAATGGATGAGCAAAAGCTAACCCCAGGAGTTATGAATGTTCTTCTTGACTTTATTCTTGAAACTCAAGACAAGAAACTATCCAAAAATTATGTGGAAAAGTTTGCGAGTCATTGGGCTAGAGCAAGGGTAAAGACAGTTAGAGATGCGATGAATCTTGCCATTAAAGAACTTCAGCAGCCTGCTAAGCCAAAAGGGAAATCTGGGAATTCTAATAGTCGAGGAAAGTCTACAGCTCGTAAGGATAAAGTTCCGGAATGGATTTCTGAACAGAAGGAACCGGACATGTCTAAAGAAGAGCGATCTGAAAAACAGGACCAGCTTAAGAAAATGTTGAGTAAATACAAAAAATAAGTCGTTTAAAAGCGGGGTGAAGTGGGATGGAATCCATCCAGGAATCATTTAATAAAATGCCTGGTAATAAAAAATTCCAACAGCAGTATCAAGAGATGAAGAAGGCCATTATGGCAGACGCTGATATCCGTGCCTTCATTGAGGAACATGATGAGGTTGACGATAAAATGGTTGATCGAAGTCTAGCAAGGCTATACGAATATACAACACAGGCGAAACGATGTGAAGGATGTCCGGGACTTGCAAACTGTATCAATATGATGCAAGGGTATGAGCCTGAGTTATTCATCAATCGTTCCGTGATAGATATACGTTACAATCGCTGTCCAACTAGAATGGAAGATGAGAAAAACAAGAAGCGGAATGAAATGATTCAAAGCTATTACATTCCAAAGGAAATTCTTCAAGCTACATTCGCTGACTTAGATGATGAAGACCCTGTCCGTGTTGAAGCGATTGGGACAGCCATTCAGTATGTAGAGGAATTTGTTCCTGGGGAGACATCAAAAGGTCTTTATATACATGGCGGGTTTGGAGTGGGAAAAACCTTTATTCTAGGTGCGATTGCAAATCAACTTGCAAAAGATAAAGGAGTTCGTTCTCAGTTTATTTATACGCCTGACTTTTTCCGTCAGATGAAAAGTGCGATCCAAGATCAGTCTATTGATGCAAAACTTGATTATCTGAAAGAAACGCCGCTACTGATTCTTGACGATATTGGAGCAGAGAATATTTCGAGCTGGGTGCGTGATGATATTCTCGGAGCTCTTCTTCAATACCGAATGACTGAAGGTCTTCCAACTCTTTATTCTTCTAATTTAGATTATAGTTTGCTTGAGGAACACCTTGCCTACTCTCACAAGAGTGGGATAGAGGAAACGAAAGCGAAACGAATAATGGAGCGAATTAAGCACTTTACAACACCAGTCTTTCTCGAAGGAAAAAATCGTCGAGTATAAAGTCCTCCTGTTGGAGGGCTTTTTTTTACGGTTCTATACATGATTTCCTCATTATGACCATATAGATTTTAATATGAAGATGGACAGGGGGGAAAGCGTTGGTTTCGATAACATTTAGCGATCTAGAAGACTTCGAATTTATGACTGCACAATTGACTAAAGTTACGGATCATCCAAAACGTGTGAAAAGTGATAGAGAAGCGCTGAAAGTATCCATTGCAATTGAACCATACGATACAAGAATGTGTTATCTTATTTCTCAATGCCTTGCCCTTTTGGGCACCACTTATGAGAAGCGATGGATGGACCAGCTTCTAAAGTCCACTTATTACTTTCAAGATCAAGATGAAATCGCAGAGATCTCAGCCATTGCAAGAAACATTGGTGATGGAAATATAGACGATATTCCCGGTGCTTCTCGCTATTCGAATCGACATGACTTACTGCTTGAAGCGGCCGTGTCTTGTATCGAGCAGGGTGGAACCATCTCATTTGATTCTTTTTTACGATTTCGTACAGGGCCCTATCGTTCTCTATTAGCATCGCTTATTGGAGAAGCAATTGATGAATATAAATTAGAACAGGAATATCAAAATTTTGTCCAGGCATTAAGGATACTACTAAAATCAAGAGATACTGTTACTAAACGTGCTATCCTTGTGTTTAATGGAAGCTACCATTTGTATAATGCAACAGGACAGGTTTTGACGTGTCAGGAGGGTTTACGGATAGAAGATCTTCCGAATGGACTTAGTGTAGAAGATATAGATCCTGACATTTTGCTACCTTTGCTTGTTGCTGCTCCAGAAGAGATTCATTTCTATACAGATGATAACGAAGAGGGACTTGCTCAGACAATCCGCAACGTATTTGAAGAGCGAATATATTTTTTCCCATATTGTATGTCTAAAATACTTTTTTCGGGCAATCATTAAAATAGGCTTGATTTTCATAAGTACACTACTTATAATACCTACATACACGCATATACGTTATTGTTACGATAAGGACATGAGATGTTCTGTCAGCTTTCAGAGAGGGAAGAAATGGTGCGAACTTCCTAGCCGGACAAACAGTCTTACCACCTTTGAACTCTACCCTGGAAATGGGGTAGCGTTTCTGCTACGTTATAGCAGTCTGAGCCGCGTAGGATTTCTCTATGCGGGAAGCAGGGTGGAACCACGAGATTAACACTCGTCCCTTTTTGGGATGAGTGTTTTTTTATATGCAAAAAAGGAGTGAAGTAGCATGGCTGAAATGGTTAAAATGACGTTTCCTGACGGTTCTGTAAAGGAATTTAATAAAGGAACAACAACTGAAGATATCGCAAGTTCAATTAGCCCGGGATTGAAGAAGAAGGCACTTGCTGGGAAGGTGAACGGAGTATTAGTTGATCTGCGTCGTGGAATTGAAGAAGACGCTCAAATCGAAATTGTTACTCAAGAAAGCGAAGATGGTCTTGAAGTACTTCGTCATAGTACTGCTCACCTTATGGCGCAGGCGATTAAACGACTTTATAGTGATGTGAAGCTTGGCGTAGGACCTGTTATTGATAGTGGTTTCTATTATGATATTGATTGCCCTGTCTCCATTACACCTGAGGATCTTCCTAAGATAGAGAAGGAAATGAAGAAAATCATTAATGAGAATCTTGAAGTGAAGCGCATCGTCGTAAGCCGAGAAGAAGCTGAGAAAATGTTTAAAGAAATCGGTGATGACCTTAAGCTTGAGTTACTAGAAGCCATTCCAGCTGATGAACAAGTAACAATATATGAGCAAGGTGAATTCTTTGATCTTTGTCGTGGACCACATGTCCCTTCTACTAGTAAGATTAAAAGCTTTAAACTGTTATCAATAGCAGGCGCTTATTGGCGCGGAGATAGTGATAACCAAATGCTCCAACGTATTTACGGAACTGCATTTCCTAAGCAATCTCAAGTTGAAGAATATCTTCACTTATTAGAAGAAGCGAAGGAACGTGATCATCGTAAACTCGGCAAAGAACTAAAGCTTTTCACTATTTCTCAAGAGGTAGGACAAGGATTGCCAATCTGGTTACCTAGAGGGGCAACAATTCGCCGTACGATTGAGCGATATATTGTTGATCTTGAAGAGCGACTTGGTTACAACCATGTTTATACGCCACATCTTGCAAATGTAGAACTTTACAAAACAAGCGGTCATTGGGAGCACTATCAAGACGATATGTATCCTCCAATGAAAATGGATGAAACAGAAGAGTTAGTTCTTCGTCCGATGAATTGCCCACATCATATGATGATCTACAAAAACGATCTGAAAAGCTATCGTGGCCTTCCATATCGTGTAGCAGAACTTGGAACGATGCATCGTTATGAAATGTCAGGTGCACTCGCTGGACTTCAGCGCGTCCGTTCTATGACATTAAATGATGCTCACATTTTCTGTCGTCCTGATCAGATCAAGCAAGAGTTTATAGAAGTAGTTGAGCTCATTCAAGAAGTATACAAAGACTTTAGTATTAATGATTACTCATTCCGTCTTTCTTATCGTGATCCAGAAGATAAGAAGAAGTATATCGACAATGATGAGATGTGGGAAAAAGCTCAGAGAATGCTTAAAGAAGCAATGGGTGACCTTAATGTTGAGTACGTTGAAGCAGAAGGGGAAGCGGCGTTCTACGGACCTAAATTGGATGTTCAAGTGAAAACGGCTCTTGGAAAAGAAGAAACATTATCTACAGTGCAACTTGATTTCTTGCTTCCAGAACGATTCGATCTATCCTACATTGGTGAAGATGGTAATCATCACCGTCCAGTTGTTATTCACCGTGGTGTTGTATCAACTATGGAACGATTTGTTGCGTTCTTAATTGAAGAATACAAAGGTGCATTCCCAACATGGCTTTCACCAGTTCAAGCGGAAATCATCCCTGTATCAGAAGTGCATATGGACTATGCAAAATTAGTTCAAAAGAAACTTCAACGAGCAGGCATTCGCGTAGAAGTAGATGAGCGTAACGAAAAGATTGGTTACAAAATTCGTGAAGCACAAATGCAGAAAATTCCTTATATGCTTGTCGTAGGAGATAAAGAGGTTGAAGGTGAAGCTGTTAACGTTCGCCGTTATAGCCAACAGGATTCAGAGACTGTTTCTCTAAACGAATTCACTGCTAGAATTGAAGAAGAAATTAAAAACAAAAAGTAATGAAGAGCCGGCGAAAATGCCGGCTTTTTAATTTAAGATGAAACAAATTTACAAAAAACCCTTGTCACAAAGAGAAAGATTCGTTATGATAATCAAGTGCACTTCGAACGAATCTTATCACCTTGACATAAATTTGGTCAGCATGGTATACTGTCTTAGGTAATTAAATATCGGAAACAAAGCAAGCAGAAGCGCCCGCTTCTCACCTGATTGACGCCGTAACTGGTAGTTTGCAGGTACACTGTTTTTATAATTGTGTAATGTGTGGGTGTCGTATGCGCCGACGCTTTTTTTATGCTTTGAACCGAATATATAAACCATTTAATGACATCATGTTAGATGATCATCATCGAACAATAACCATGGAGGTGGCTGATTATTAGTAGAGATATGAACGTCAATGAGGGCATTCGTGCTCGGGAAGTACGTCTTGTTGGTGCAGACGGAAACCAAATTGGTGTGAAATCCAAAACTGAGGCATTAGATATGGCTCGTAATGCAAATCTTGATCTTGTTATGGTTGCTCCAACCGCGAAACCTCCTGTTTGTCGCATTATGGACTACGGAAAGTTCCGCTACGAGCAGCAGAAGAAAGAGAAAGAAGCGCGTAAGAAACAAAAGATCATTACCGTTAAAGAGGTTCGCTTGAGCCCGAACATTGAAGAACACGACTTCAATACGAAGCTTCGTAATGCACGTAAGTTTCTTGAAAAAGGCGACAAAGTGAAAGCATCGATCCGTTTCCGCGGACGTATGATTACACACTCTGATATCGGTAAAAAGGTGCTTGAGCACCTAGCAGAAGATTGCAAAGATATATCAACTGTTGAGTCCAAACCCAAAATGGAAGGGCGCAGCATGTTCCTAATCTTGGCACCTATCGCAGAAAAGTAATTCTTGAAGGAGGAACTCACTCATGCCAAAAATGAAATCTCACCGTGGAGCTTCAAAACGGTTTAAGAAAACTGGATCAGGTAAACTTAAGCGCAGCCGTGCTTACACTAGCCATATGTTCGGTAACAAGTCTCAAAAGCAGAAGCGTAAGCTTCGTAAAGCTTCTCTTGTTTCCGCAGGTGACTTCAAGCGCATTAAGACTTTAATCTACAACAAGAAGTAATCGGTTTTTATATTATTTAGACACAGAAATAGGAGGGGTTTAGTATGCCAAGAGTAAAAGGTGGCTACGTAACACGTCGTAGACGTAAAAGAACGTTAAAACTCGCAAAAGGATATTACGGATCTAAGTCTTTGCTTTTCAAAGTTGCTAATCAGCAAGTTATGAAATCAAACATGTACGCTTATCGTGACCGTCGCCAGAAAAAGCGCGACTTCCGTAAGCTTTGGATCACTCGTATCAATGCGGCAGCTCGTTTGAATGGACTTTCTTACAGCCGTTTGATGTTTGGTCTTAAAACAGCTGGTATCGACATCAACCGTAAAATGCTTGCTGAGCTTGCAGTTAACGACGAAAAAGCGTTCACTGAACTAGCATCAAAAGCAAAAGAAAACTTGAAGTAAGTTTTTTGAACCATTCTCACTTGTGAGAATGGTTTTTTTATTTCATAAAAGGAAAGGAGGTAATTCTACTATGGATGTTCTCACCCTTTTTCTTGTTTACCTCATCATCATGAATAGTTGGAGCTTCATAGCAATGGGCGTTGATAAAAAGAAAGCGCAAAAACGTAAACAACGAATTCCTGAAAAAACATTATGGCTCTTTTTTATCATTGGAGGTAGCATAGGTGGCTACATTGGGATGAAATATTTTAGGCATAAAACGAAACACAAGCAATTTGTGTACGGCACACCTGCAATCATTGTTGTTCATTTACTTTTAGTAGCTGTCTATGTTTATTTCTTTAGTTAGAAAAAAACGCCGTGTAGGCGTTTTTTAATTGGTGAATGTTTTTGTATTTTAAGCGCTTGTCTCCGGTTTTCTTCGTGTCTAGGTGCAGTGGGCAGGTCCTCGAGTCGCTTCAGGATTTCATCGGAACACAAAGACTGTGTTCAGATGAAATCCTCCAGCTGTTTCGCCCGTTCAGTTGAGACAAAAGGAGTCTCATCTTCACGGGCTCCAACATCCTGCGGATTTAAGCAGGCCTGCTCCGCTTTTCGTTAGATCCAGCTGCGCAGGCCAAATCCTCCGGCTGTTTCGCTCGTTCAGTTGAGACAAAAGGAGTCTCATCTTCACGGGCTCCAACATCCTGCGGATTTAAGCAGCCCTGCTCCGCTTTTCGTTAGATCCAGCTACGACTCGCAGAAACTGCGATATTTCACTCTTTCACAGGAACACAAAAAACGTGTTCCTGTGAAAGAGTTCCAATATCTCCGTTTCTAAACGCTCGTCTCCGCTTTTCGTATTAAGACTCATTTTGTTTTAGGTACCTTTTGTCTTTTAGGAACAGGCGCCAGAAGTAGATGAAGCCTGGGGTTAGGATGAAGAAGGCTACGATGTAGGTGACGATTAGGGCTCGGAATGTGGCGGGATCTGTGAATCCGGTTTCGATTGTGACGTTTGGATAGACGATATAAGGGAGATGGGCTGAGCCATATGCATAACTAGCTAGTAAATACTGTACAACGATGCTTATCATGGCGAGTCTTGGGATGCCGACTCCTGTTTTTCTCGGAATAAAGAGTGAAGCGTAGCCGAGAGCGAATGTAGCAATTGATCCTATAAGCCAGGGAATGTAGTTCATTAGGTTTTCATATAGCCAGAGTGCTTCATTGCGAATGGTAAGAACAAGCAAGGCCGCCATTGCAAGTGAAATCGGACCAACGAGAATAGCGTCTCTTCTATACGTCTCATATGCTTCTTGATCTCCTGATACGTTAGAGTAGTCCGAAAGCAACAAGGATGATAGAAAAAGTGTACTAGAAACGGCAAAGGCCATGAATGCATATACGCTAGGACTGGTTAATAACTCACCAAGTAGTAGACGTTCTGCTCCATTCGTTGTTTCGATGAAATTTCCATGTGTAATGGGCAAAACACAGATTAAGAGAGCCGGAATAAGAAATCCAGTGACTCCTGAGATAATCGTTAAAATCCGTTTGTAATTTGAAGATGCTGAATGTGAAAATACGAGAAATGCACTTCGAAGAGCAAGTAGAAGAATGATCATGCTACCTGGGATGAGAAGAACAGTACCTAATGTAAACGTTGCGCCAGGGAAAAAGCTAAAAAGAGCCACTACAATCGCAACAATGAACACATTGGTTACTTCCCATGAAGGGGAGAGGTAGCGGTTGGCTATATTTGTTGCTTTCGTATTGTTACGATTTAAATAAATCATAGACCAAAACCCTGCCCCGAAATCGATGGTTGCCATAACCGCGTAAATAAAGACAAGTCCCCAAATCAACGTGATTGCGTAGAATGCTTCTGACATGTTGTTCACCTCTTGATCTTTTTTAGAGTAGGGTAAAACACCTGCAGTGAATTATTGGTCGAGTTCTTCGGATATAGGATTTCGGTTGAAATAATAACGAAGAACGAGCACTGTCGAAATCATTAAAATGATATAGACTATGAGAAAGAGCACGAAAAGCAGGCCGATATTACCTGAAGTCGTCACTGCCTCTTCTGTCTTCATTATGTGATAGATAATCCATGGTTGCCTTCCTGTACAGGCGAAAATCCAACCAAATTCGATAGCAGTCATTGCGAGAGGTCCTGCGGCGATAAACCCCCACATGAGCGGGCGTGGGAACTCTTTTCGCTTAAGAATTTTGTACCATGTAAAACCTACGATGGATAATAGAAGTAACAGTGAACCGATTCCTACCATAGAGTTAAATAAAGTGTGGACAAACAAAGGTGGCCATTCCTCTTCAGGCCATTCTTCAAGTCCAAGAACTTTGGTATCAAAGGCGTCATCTGAAAGGAAACTGAGCGCCCATGGTACTTCAATGGCCCACTTTACCTCGCGATCTTCCTTATCTGTATAACCTCCAATAGCAAGTGGCGCATACCTCTGTGTTTCAAATAATCCCTCTGCAGCGGCAAGCTTTTCTGGTTGATACTGATACAGCTGTTGAGCAGATTCATGTCCATTTAATGATGTCAAAACTGATAAAATACCTCCGATTACAAGCCCCATCATTAGTGCTTTATGATGAAACTTATATTCTCTCGTATTTCCTCGCTGACGAATCATCTTGTAAGCAGCAATAGACGCAATGACAAAAGCACCTGTCATTAGTGCTGAGACAGTTACATGTCCAGCTGTAACGAAGAAGGAAGGATTGAAAAATGCTTCCCAAGGATCAACGTTCACGAATTTTCCATCTACAATTTCAAACCCAGCTGGAGTTCCTTGGAAGGCGTGTACGTTTGTTATTAAAATAGCGGACGCGCTAGCACCGAATGCAACGAGTGTTACGCTAACGATACGCATAATAGGCGAAAGACGGTCAGCTGCATAAACATAAATCGACATAAAAAGAGCTTCTAGAAAAAACGCATAGATTTCAATCTGGAAAGGTAATGCAATAACTCTTCCTACAACTTCCATAAATCCAGGCCATAAAAGAGAGAGCTGAACACCTGCAATAGTTCCAGTCGGAATCGCAACGCCAAGTAAGACAGCAAATCCCTTCGTCCAACGGTTAGCCATTAAAGCGTAGTCTTTGTCCTTTGTTTTCTGATACATTAGCTCAGCAATGAGAACCATGAAGGGTAAACCTACACCTAGCGTTGCATAAATAATATGTACACCCATTGTCATACCAAATAGCGAGCGGGCGATAACGAGTTCATCCAAAGCAATCTCCTCCATTTACCGTTCTGTTCAAATCTCCCCTTATTGTCCACGTATTGCCAGAAAATATTCTTATAACTCACTCATTTTTTGACATAACAACTCGTCTGCTGTCATACACGTTAATGGAAGGGGGGAACATCATGAATGAGCTTGTCCTACCGCTTGTCGAAGTTGTGTCGAACAGCGGAATATACGCCCCGTTCTATTTTATTGTTCTTCATTTTATTCGTCAGTTTTTCTTTGTACCGGTTAGTGTTGTGTGTATTGCTGGAGGAGTTATGTTCGGAGCGCTTTACGGTACAATCTATTCCGTGATCGGCATTACGGTTGTAAGTACTGTTTTCTACTTGGTGGTTAAGCGAGTGCCTTCATTGTTTAAGAAAATTACTCGGATGAAAGAGAAATGGATGCGTAAACGAATGCCGATGTCTGTAGGACAAATCGCCATCTTAAGATTGGTTCCTTTCGTTCATTTTCATTTAATATCGCTTTGCTTAATTGAGGTTTCAAAGGACTTTCAGGATTACTTACGTTCATCCATTATTTCCAACTTACCACTTGCGTTGATGTATTCTTTTTTTGGAACAGCAATTAGGGGGTTCGAACCTGTACTAATTGTTTTAATCCTTTCAGGCCTTGCTATTCTTTTCTATTTATTAAGAAGACGAGAATGGATTATGAAGTGGGATGAATTCTTTCAGCCGGCTAGGTAATCGTATAAACAAAGAAATCCCCCTGGCATCAGGGGGATTTCTTTGTTTATGAGTTTTCTCTATGACGTAGAAATTCTTTCACTGGACTTTTCCATTCAATTTTGGCGCTTGGATAACGAAGGTCCATCTCTTTCTCAAGGAAATAGAAGTCTTCTTTTTCAAGTAAATAAAGCTCTGATGCATTCTTCACGCCAACAGATATGGTAATGATGTCGAATGAATGATCTGTCGTTCCAAGGTATTTCTCACCTTCAAATAGCGCTCCTTTATACGTGAGGAGAAAGTTCTTTCTAACGTTGGACGGGTCATCAAAAAAATAGTAATCTTTATGATCATAGGCCTTCTCTAGCTTGCGTTTTGGATCGAGAAAAAAGCGAATGACAGAATAGGCAATCAAGACCATTGCAGCAAGAATGACAAGACGAAAAAGTATAATAATCATTAGTCAGCACCTCGTTTTCACTATGCTTCTATTCTTTATACGTTTATGATAAAGAAAGGTTTCATAAAAAGAAATGTTTTAGAAAGGACGGTTAAATTGAATTTCAACAAATTATTCACACTACAGAAACAATTAGATGATCGAATCGTGCAGGAGCATAACCTCGAAGGCGAAGATCTTTTTGAAAATAAGTTACTTGCTTTAAAAGTAGAAGTGGGTGAACTTGCGAATGAAACGCGGTGTTTCAAATATTGGAGTAAGAAAGCTCCTTCTCCTAAAGAAACAGTTCTTGAGGAGTATGTTGATGGCATTCATTTCATTCTCTCATTAGGCCTTGAACTTGGTTATACTGAAGGTGTTATTCCAACACAATCTGACGAGCGACTCACAGCTGTCCAAGCTTTTCACGATGTTTACCGTGCAATAGATCGGGTTGCAAATGAGAAAGAAGAAGGTGCCTATCTAAATCTTATCGAATGTTACCTTGAACTCGGCGACCGAATTGGTTTAAGTCTCAATGAAATTGATCAAGCTTATTTAAAGAAAAATGAAGTCAATCATAATCGACAGGATCACGGATATTAGAAGTGTGAAGCGCTCTCAATTGTGAAAAATTTCGGAAACCGTTATAATAAATAAAGAATACATATCAAGGAGGCAATACATATGGCGAAAGATGAAACATTGCAGATGCTTAAAGAACTAACAGATGCGAATGGTGTACCGGGCAATGAACGTGAACCTCGCGATGTTATGAAAAAGTACATCGAACCTCTTGCGGATGAGTTAATGTATGACAACTTGGGTAGTTTAATTGCTGTTAAAAAAGGAAAAGCAGAAGGCCCCAAAATCATGGTAGCTGGTCACCTTGATGAAATTGGCTTTATGATTACACGAATTGATGATAAAGGATTTCTTTGGTTCCAAACTGTTGGAGGCTGGTGGGAGCAGGTAATGCTGGCTCAGCGTGTTAATGTTATGACACGTAAAGGGAATATCATGGGTGTAATTGGTTCAAAACCTCCACATATTCTCCCAGCAGAACAGCGCAAGAAATCAGTTGATAAGAAAGATATGTTTATTGATATTGGTGCTTCAAGTAAAGAAGAAGCAATGGAGTGGGGAGTTAAACCTGGTGACTCTGTTGTACCTGTTTGTGAATTCACGGTCATGAACAACGAGAAGATGCTTATGGCAAAAGCATGGGATAACCGCATCGGCTGCGCGATTGCAATAGAAGTTCTTCGAAAGCTTCAAGATGGTGACCACCCGAACACTGTTTATGGAGTTGGAACAGTTCAAGAAGAAGTAGGTCTTCGAGGCGCTACTACAGCTGCCAATATGATTAAGCCGGATATCGGTTTTGCAGTGGATGTTGGTATTGCTGGAGATACTCCAGGAGTTAGTGATAAAGATGCTCAATCCAAAATGGGTAAAGGCCCACAAATCATTATGTATGATGCATCAATGGTTAGTCATAAAGGCCTTCGTGATCTTGTGACTGACACAGCTGATGAGAAAGACATTCCTTATCAATTCGATGCGATTGCAGGTGGTGGAACAGATTCAGGTAAAATTCACCTTACTGCAAATGGAGTACCAGCATTATCGATCACAATTGCCACACGTTATATTCATACTCACGCAGCGATTCTGCATCGCGATGATTTCGAAAATGCAGTAAACTTAATTGTTGAAGTCATTAAAAAGCTAGACGCTGATACAGTTAAAGAAATTACATTTAATTAAACACAAAATCCGGTGGAATTTTTCCACCGGATTTTGCTCGTTAATTAACCCCTTGTGCCATGTAAGAAAGCATTTGCTCACGTTCATTCTCTGGAGCTTCTTTCCAAAGAATTTCGAAAAGAACGCCTAGTCCAGGAAGCATCTTCTCTTCTCCGCTTTGCATAGCGTCAAGGATTGTAGCTTCAAGCTGCTCCTCGTTGTTTCCATCAATATTAGCGAGGATCGCTTTTCGTAAGTTAAGGTCCATACTTTACACCTCACCTTTCTCATTCGCTTGTTAGAACAAGCACCATTAGTATGAGCGTTTCAGTTTAATTTCATGAGTTTTGTTGGAATCTTCCGTTGTGACCCTTTATAATGAAAACATTGAGAACCAAAGGAGAGCATAATGATTATAGAATCCGTAAAAAATCAAAAAGTGAAAGATTGGAAAAAGCTCCAAACAAGAAAAGGAAGAGAGAAAGCAGAATCTTACCTTATTGAAGGTCCGCATATTATTGAAGAAGCTGCAAAAGCAGAAGCTCCAATTGTAGAAGTCATTCTAACAGAAGGTATGGATTTATCTTCCTATCCGTTTAAAGAAAGTCCTATTGTCTATACTGTTACAGAGAAAGTCATGTTTGAGCTAACCGATACAGAAACCCCACAGGGAATAATGGCAGTATGCAAAATGGCCGAGCCTGTATCACCTCAAAATGGAAAGCTTCTTCTTCTTGATGCGATTCAGGATCCAGGAAATCTAGGAACGATTATTCGTACAGCAGATAGTGCGGGATATGATGGTGTATTGTTAGGGGCAGGAACAGTAGATCCCTACAATAGTAAAGTGCTTCGTTCTACACAAGGCTCTATATTTCATTTGCCAGTTAGAAAAGCGAATTTAGTTGAGGAAGTTAAATCACTCAAGCAATCAGGTATGCACATATACGCAACTGAAGTAAGTGGAGGCACGCCTTATCAAGAAGTTGAACATCAGTCAAACTTTGCTGTTATTCTAGGTAACGAAGCAAATGGAGTATCAGAAGAACTTCAAACGCTGGCAGATGTAAATGTCTATATTCCGATATATGGCGATGCTGAGTCATTAAATGTAGCTGTAGCCGCTGGAATTCTTATGTATGGTTTACTTCGTTCATAATCAGGCTTGCAGAGTGATGGTTTTTTTTCTATAATTAGAAGCAACTTATATATGTTAAAAACAATGATAGAGAGTAGTAAGCTGCCGCTGCCTTTGCAGGGAGGAAATGCCGTGACTGGAAGCATTTCTACAGGGAAGCCGCCGAATTCGCTCTGGAGTTGCCGCTTAGTTGGTATACAAAAGCGGATCGGTGACAAACCGTTATTCTTTGCTTAAGGCTGATAGATTCATTCTATCAGTGAATTAGGGTGGTACCGCGAAATCAAATCTTCGCCCCTTTACTGGGAGCGAGGATTTTTTTATTGCTTAAAAAAGCTTTACTTGAAAGAAAAGTATGAAGTGGAGGTCAAAACGATGCAGGAACGTTTACAAACGTTAAAAGAGGAAGCCCTGTCACAAATTGAGAAAGCTTCTTCAATGAAAGAAGTACAGGATATTCGAGTTGCTTACCTTGGAAAGAAAGGACCAATTACGGAAATTTCAAAGGGGATGGGCAAGCTTTCAGCTGAAGAGCGTCCTAAGATGGGACAGCTGGTTAATGAAATTCGCACAGCCATATCTGACCAACTTGAAGCGAAAGTGAATGGTTTAGAGAAAGCAGCTGTTGAAGAAAGACTTAAGAAAGAAACAATTGATATCTCTCTTCCAGGTCGTCCAATCAAGAGAGGCAATCACCATCCGCTAACGAGGGTCATTGAAGAAATTGAAGATCTCTTTCTTGGAATGGGCTTTTCAATTGCTGAAGGTCCTGAAGTTGAAACAGATTACTATAATTTCGAAGCACTGAATCTCCCTAAAGATCATCCAGCTCGTGATATGCAGGACTCATTCTATATTACTGAGGAAACTTTACTTCGTACACATACATCTCCTATGCAGGCAAGAACGATGGAAAAGCTTAACGGTGAAGGTCCAGTTAAAATTATTGTTCCAGGTAAGGTTTACCGTCGTGATACAGATGATGCAACACATTCTCATCAATTCATGCAAATTGAGGGGTTAATGGTTGGAGAGAATGTTCGAATGAGTGATTTGAAGGGCGTGTTGCAATCATTCGCAAAGAAAATGTTCGGTGACGAGCGTGAAATCCGTCTCCGTCCAAGTTTCTTCCCATTTACAGAACCTTCTGTTGAAATGGATATCTCATGTTTTATTTGCTCTGGTAATGGTTGTTCTGTATGTAAAGGTACAGGATGGATTGAGATTCTTGGTGGAGGAATGGTTCACCCGAATGTTCTCCGTATGTCAGGATTTGACCCTGAGAAAGTAACTGGCTTTGCATTTGGTATGGGACCTGAACGAATTGCAATGCTCAAATATGGAATTGATGATATTCGTCACTTCTATACAAATGACAGTCGTTTTATTAAACAATTTAACACACTATAGATGATGGTTAGGAGGAGAAAAGAATGCTCGTATCAATGAACTGGCTACAACAGTATGTAGATTTAGATAGTTATTCAGCTGATGAACTAGCAGACCTTATTACTAAGGGCGGAATTGAAGTTGAGACAGTTGAACAGCTTAATAAAGGAATTAGTGGAGTGGTAATCGGACACGTTCTATCTTGTGAACAACACCCTGATGCGGATAAGCTAAACATTTGCCGTGTAGATATTGGTGAAGAAGAACCAGTCCAAATTATTTGTGGAGCTGCGAACATTGCAGCAGGACAATACGTAGCAGTGGCAAAGGTTGGAGCTGTTCTACCAGGAAACTTCAAAATTAAGAAAGCGAAGCTTCGTGGTGAAGCATCGCATGGTATGATTTGCTCACTCCAAGAGCTTGGGATCGAAAGCAAGCTTGTTCATAAAGAATATGCAGATGGCATTTTTGTATTCAGTGATGATGTAACACCAGGTGAGGATGCACTTCATTACCTTAATTTGAATGATGAAATTCTTGAATTAGGTTTAACGCCAAATCGTGCAGATGCGATGAATATGATCGGTGTTGCTTATGAAGTTGGAGCGGTACTAAATCGATCGATTGAACTCCCATCACCTGAGCTTGTTCGTTCTGAGGAAAACGCACAAGATTATGTGTCTGTTCAAATAGAGAACGAAGATGATAACCCGTATTATGGGGCAACTGTTATTAAAAATGTAACCATTGCTTCATCTCCTCAGTGGCTTATTAATAGACTAGTGTCTGCAGGAATTCGCCCAATTAATAACGTAGTTGATATTACAAACTATGTTCTTCTTGAATACGGGCAGCCATTACATGCTTTCGATTATGACCGCTTTGGATCGAAAGAGGTTGTTATTCGTCGTGCAGCAGAAGGAGAGAAAATCGTTACACTTGATGATACAGAGCGTACGCTCTCAAGTGATCATCTTGTGATAACGAATGGTTCCAAGCCAGTTGCTGTTGCAGGAGTAATGGGTGGAGCAGATTCTGAAGTTCAACAGAATACAACGACGATCTTGCTCGAAGCGGCTTATTTTGATAGTAAGCTTGTGCGTAAAGCATCGAAAGATCTTGGGTTAAGAAGTGACTCTAGTGCACGATTTGAAAAAGGAATAGACCGTAATCGCGTAATCGGTGCAAGCGAGCGTGCTGCACAGCTTATTCAAGAGATTGCCGGTGGAACCGTTCTTAAAGGTACAGCGGAACAGGGTGATCGTACAGTTGAAGGGAAAGAAGTTAGTATCGAAGTAACGAGAATTAATCAAGTACTCGGTACTGAGATTTCTGAAACAGAAGTTGCGGCTATTTTTGAGCGTCTTCAATTCTCATATCAGAACTTTGGTGGCACGTTTACTGTTCAGGTTCCTCCTCGTCGTCCTGATATCACGATTTCAGAGGACTTGATTGAGGAAGTTGGCCGTCTTTACGGTTATGACAATGTTCCTGCAACGCTACCAATTACCGAAAGCACGCCAGGTCAACTTTCTGATTACCAGAAGAAACGCCGTCGTGTTCGTCGAGCTTTAGAAGGAGCGGGACTATATCAGACGGTGACTTATTCCCTAACTAGCCCTTCAAAACGTGTATTCTTCTCTAATGAGACAACAGATGCCATTCGTCTAGCGATGCCGATGAGTGAAGAGCGAAGTGAACTTAGAACTAGTTTGCTACCACATCTTCTCGAGGTGGCGCAGTATAACAAGAATCGTCAGCTAGAGAACCTGGCTTTTTACGAAACAGCTTCTGTTTTCTTACCAGAAGGAGAGCTTCCTAAAGAGCAGGAACATCTTGCTGGTGTAGTATCTGGCCTATGGCAAGAGCATCTATGGCAGAAAGAAAAGAAGCCTGTTGATTTCTTCGTTGTGAAAGGTATTCTTGAAGAACTTGCCGTAGAATTCGGTGTGGAAGATCGCCTTACATTTGCTAGAGCAGATGAACCGAAGCTGCATCCGGGTAGAACAGCAGCAGTTCATCTAGATGATGAATTGATCGGTTATATTGGTCAACTTCATCCCGAAGTTGAGAAAGAGCTTGATTTAAGTGAAACATATGTTTTCGAAATCAATCTTGAAGCATTGTTGAAAGCAGATGTTGATCATCTTAAATACAAGAAGCTTCCTCGCTTCCCTTCAGTAACTCGTGATGTTGCACTCGTTGTCAATGAATCACTTGAAGCAGGTCAGGTGAAACGCGTCATCGAAGAAGCTGGCGGAGCAAAGCTCGTAGAAATTAATTTATTCGATGTCTATCAGGGTGAACACTTAGAAGAAGGTAAGAAATCACTTGCTTTCTCCTTGCGGTACTACAACCCTGAACAAACATTAACAGAAGAAGAAGTAAAGAAGGCGCATGATCGCGTGCTTACTGCAGTAGAAGAACAATTCGGTGCTGCGCTTCGTAGCTAATAGAAAAGACTCCTTTCTTTTTAAAAGAAAGGAGTCTTTTTTTGTGACCAAATTCTAAAAGGTTGTTGCTTTTGAAATAATTATTGAATAAAAAACCACACTTTGCTAATTGGAGCGGAAATTAACCCGCGCTTATAGCAACAATGTCTACGAAAAGAGTTATTTTACATAAACATACCAACAAAAATAGCCGTAATAAACGAAGCAAGCGTTCCACCAATAATAGCTTTGAACCCAAGACGAGATACCTGAGAACGCTTAGAGGGTTCAAGTGACCCAAGTCCAATAATCAATTGACCAATTGATGAGAAATTAGCAAAGTTACAAAGAGCAACTGATAGAATCGCAACTGTCTTCTCAGATAATCCATCCTGTATAGAAGTTAAATTCTGATAAGCAACAAATTCATTTATAGACATTTTGGTACCAATGATTGAAGCAGCACGGAAGGCTTCATCTAGTGGGATACCTACAAGTAAAGCAAACGGATAGAAGATATAACCGAGTATTGAGCCAAGGTCAGTTCCAACTTCACCAAGCATCCCGTTTACAACGGCAAGTATACTAATGAATGCAATTAACAGCCCACCAATATTTAATGCAAGCGTAACACCACTAACAGTACCGTCTGCGATTGCTTCAAAAATATTAGCATGTTCTGATCGTTTCATCGTTACGTTATCATTTGTTTGTGATTCTTCAGTTTCAGGCTCCATGATTTTTGAAATAATCAGTGACACGAACGGCACGCTGAATACGGAAATCAATAAATATTTCAGATCAATTCCCATCAGGGAGTAGCCAACAAGAATTGCTCCACTAGCGGAAGCTGTACCTCCCACCATGATAGCGAATATTTCAGATCTCGTTAATAACTTCAAATAGGGTTTAACGAGAAGCGGCGCTTCTGCAAGTCCAAGAAAAGAGTTGCCAACAGCATTAAAAGTCTCAACTTTTGTTGTACCCATAAGTTTCCCAACCGTTACCCCGATTACCTGAACGACGATTGGAATGATGCGTAAATAATAGAGAGCTGAGACGAGCGCAGATATGAAAATAATAACGGCAAGTACGTTAATAGCAAAAACAAACGTTAAATCGGTTTGTTCGTATAATCCGCCGAATACGAATTGAATGCCTTCGTTACTGTAATTAATGACATTCTGTACGGCTGCTGATGCTTTTTCTAGTAGTAGCTTTCCTGTATTTACTTTAAGGACAAATAAAACAAATAGTCCTTCTATGAGTAGGCCAATTCCAATTGTTTTCCATCTAACCGATTTTTTTCTATTGCTTAATAACCAGGCAATCGCGAGTACGCCTGCAATTGATAGAAACCCTGTGATAATATTCATGATGACTGAATCCCCCTGTTAAATAAGTGTTGCTCCACAAATAAAAAAATATAAAAACTCGAACATATAAGAATGTCCGAGTTTATAGGAAGAATAGTCACAACAGTAAATACAACACATGTGTATGTATAAACAATGCGTACCTTCCCTATAGTCCAGCAATTAACGGTTGCCGGGTAGAAACTTATTGGACCCTATTTCCAAAATTATATAGAGATAAATGTGAAGTTGTATTAATCAATCTAGCAGAAGAAATAGTAGGTAGCAAGACCTGTTTAGATAGTAGGAATCTTTAAAAAATTCATGCTCACTATGTAAGCGTTCGACAAAATACGAGGGATTGTTTCTCTTCACAAGCTTTGATAGAGTACAAAGTAAAAAGCTGAATGACAGCTGTTTTTAAAATTTAGGGAGATGACTTATGAGTAAAAAACAAGTGTATTTTAACCATGATGGTGGCGTTGATGATTTAGCATCTTTATTTCTATTGCTTACAATGGAGGAAATAGAGTTAGTAGGTGTTTCTGTTATTCCGGCAGATTGCTATTTAGAGCCAGCTGTTTCAGCAAGCAGAAAAATAATTGATCGGTTTGGTAAGGGAGAAGACCTTAACGTAGCTGCTTCAACTTCACGTGGTGTCAATCCATTCCCGAAAGAGTGGCGTATGCACGCATTCTATGTAGATGCGTTACCTTTATTAAATGAGTCAAACGTTGTTCATACTCTGAAATCAGAATTGCCAGCACACGTACACCTTATCCAAACTCTTGAACAAAGCAAAGAACCAATCACACTTCTTTTCACAGGTCCATTAACAGATCTTGCTAGAGCTCTAGAGATCGCTCCTGGAATTGAAAAGAAGATCGAAAAGTTAGTTTGGATGGGAGGCACATTTCTTAATGAAGGGAATGTCGAAGAGCCTGAACATGATGGAACGGCAGAATGGAATGCTTTCTGGGATCCAGAGGCAGTCGCAGCGGTTTTTGCTACTGAAATAGAAATAAACATGGTTGCTCTTGAAAGCACAAATCAAGTTCCTTTAACCAATGAAATTCGTAATATGTGGGCGTCACAACGAAAGCATATAGGAGTCGATTTTATTGGGCAATGCTATGCCATGTGTCCACCACTTGTTCATATCGAAACAAACTCTACATATTACCTCTGGGATGTGTTAACAACGGTATCATTAACGCCTCAATCGTTCATTCATTCGAAAGTGGTTAACTGTTATGTTGAAAAAGACGGAGTAAGTCAGGGTAGAACGATTCTTGATGAAAAGGGAAGAGAAGTTACTGTAGTCAATGACGTCGATCGTGACCTGTTCTTTCAATATTTGACAGCACTTATGCATCAGGCAGAAGATCAACTAGAAGCGCCACAACTATTCCTATAATTTAGAGATCAAAAAGGCTGGCTCAACAGAGCCAGCCTTTCATTCATCATTTAAAAGTTTGATTAATTTCGATTAGATTTCTCGGCGATTTTTTTTGCTTTTAAGCTGTTAGCGAAGTGAGTCTTAGCGAGTTGATTTAGTACGTCTTCACCATGCTTTTGAATTAATTTGGCTGCTGCAAGATCTACAGCTGCACCTGCTCCTTTAGGTAATTTAACGTTGTTTTCTTTACCAAGCTTATCAATTTCCATGACAAAAGAATATCTTGCTATGATAGAAGCAGCTGCAACAGCGAGATGAATTTCTTCAGCTTTGGTAGCGAAATATACGTTTTCTTTCACAATAGTCGATTGACCTTTCAAATAGTTAAAATAGATTTCTGGCTTAGCGAATTGGTCAATTAAAATAGCATCGTAAGAAGGGATTTTGCGTTGTACGTTCTGAATAGCTTGGTTATGTAATAAAGCCTTCATCTTCCCCTGATTCATTCCTTTTTTCTGCATCGCATTATACTTCTGGTTTGGTAATACTAACAGACTGTATGGAATTGTTTTAATCAGGTTTCTTGCAATTTCAATGATTTCGGGATCTTTCATTCCTTTAGAATCTCGTACACCGAGCTCTTTTAAAAGTGGAATCTGTTTTTGGTCTACGAATGCAGCTGCTACTGTAATGGGTCCAAAGAAGTCTCCAGTTCCTACTTCATCACTTCCAATAGCTGAAAGGGTAGAAATGTGAGCAGGTGGTGCGAATTGATGATCTCCTACTTTTTTCTTTGCAGATGATTTGCTTGATGTAGAGGGCTTACTAGAAGATTGCCATGGCTTTGCTTCTGCTTCTGCCGCTGTACCTTGAAACATAACCTTTCCCGAACGATATCCTGTAATCGTACAAGAAGGTGTCTTTGCTACGAAAATGCTACCTGGTGGCTGTTTATCGCTTAAGAGGCTGTTGTATTTCTTTTTAATTTCATTCATAATGGATGGTGATACAGTTAAAACTACCTGTGACATAACAAAACTCCTTTGTGAACTGTGCTTACATCCTATTATATCAGACTGTGTTTGTGAATCGGAACGGTTCAAGAGCACTGTGTTTCATTACCACACTATTCATGCTATGATATACGTTAGGATTCTCTCTCATGATAGGAGGCTTATTGGGTGACAGACAGTCATGGAAAAATACGTACAACTGTTGAGATTTATGGTGAACAATATACAATCGTCGGCGATGAAAGTCATCAACATATTCGTGAAGTCTCAAATTTAGTCGATGACAAGATGAGTGAGATTAAAGGTTTAAATCCGTATCTAGATACAAAGCGCCTCGCTGTGTTAACAGCAGTAAATATAGTAAATGAATACGTTATGATTAAAAAAGAACTCGAAGAAATGAAGAAAAAACTGAGAGAAGAGGAATAACGTAAGATGGTTGATCTAATTCTTTTAATAATACTGGTTGGAGGCTTCCTAGTAGGGCTTCGAAGAGGTCTTATTCTACAGGTAGTCCATTTGGCCGGATTTATTGTTTCGTTTATCGTCGCTTACATGTACTTTAAAGATCTCGCACCACAGCTAAAACTCTGGATTCCATATCCATCTTTTGGTAATGAGGCTGCATCAACAGCCATGATTTTTGATGCTATTAATCTTGAAGCTACATATTATAGTGGAATTGCATTTGCACTCTTGTTTTTTGGTACAAAAATCATTATGCAAATAATAGGGTCCATGCTCGATTTTCTTGCGGATCTTCCAATTTTGAGAACTGTGAATGGTTGGCTTGGTGGTGTACTTGGGTTTGTAGAAGTGTACATTGTCGTATTTCTATTTCTCTTCATTGCTGCCCTTCTTCCAAATGAGACGGTTCAAACCGCTATTTCCAATTCAATTCTTGCAGAGAGTATTGTGAAGCACACTCCTGTGCTAACAGAACAAATTAAAGATCTCTGGAGTACGCATGTAGCATAACCCTTCGCATAGAAGGGTTATTTGTTTGTTATAAGCTTTTATAGAAGTTCTTTTTATAGAAATTAATGCTATAAGAGAGGTTAATTTCCGCTCCAGGATGCTCGCTTTCCGCGGGGCGGGACACTTGAGCCTCCTCGTCGCTACGCTCCTGTGGGGTCTCACCTGTCCCGCTAGTCCCGCAGGAGTCGAGCATCCTTCCGCTCCAATTAGCGAAGTGTGGCTCTTATACAAAAATTCTTTTGGTAGTAACAATCTGTTAGTAAAGAGACTTTCTAAAATATTAGTGAAAACTGCACTTAGCAGATTAGCCACTACTTTTATGCAACAATATTTAAAATAACACTTAATAATAAATAAGATTAAATAATTGGATTTAGCTGTAAATATGGATACGATAGAGGTAATGATTTCATTAAGAAGGGTGAGAAGACAATGAACAAAAAGAACGTCATTCAATACCTTGAAAAAATTGCAGTGTACATGGAACTTAAAGGTGAGAATCCTTTTAAAATATCGGCATTTCGTAAAGCAGCTCGTGCGTTAGAGACGGATGATCGAAGCATGGATCAAATCGATGATCCTGCTGAACTAACAGGCATTGGTAAGGGAACGGCAGCTGTTATTAATGAGATAATAGAAAACGGTGAATCTGAAACTCTTGAGTCTTTAAAGAAAGAAGTGCCAGAAGGACTTGTTCCGCTCCTTAAATTGCCAGGCCTTGGGGGTAAAAAACTTGCCAAACTATATAAGGAGCTCGGAGTTGTTGATCTAGCTTCACTTAAAAAAGCATGCGAAGCAGAGCAGATTCAAGAACTACCTGGTTTCGGCAAGAAAAGTGAAGAAAAGATACTTGCAGCGCTTGAGGAAGTTGGAAAAAGACCGGATCGTTTATCGATTGCTTACATGCTCCCTCTTGCAGAGAAAATTGAGGCTCAATTAAATGAAATTTCAAGTATAGAAAAATTCGCAAGAGCAGGTAGCTTGCGAAGAGTTCGTGAGACTATTAAAGATCTTGATTTTATTATTGCGACTACAACAGCTGCTGACGTTTCAGAGAAGTTGTTAGAGCTTGACGGTATTTCCAAGATTGTCGTAAAAGGAGAAACGAAGATTACGCTCGAATTAGATGACGAGTATGGCGTATCAGTTGATTTCCGAATAGTGAAACCGGAAGAATTCGCAACAACGCTTCACCATTTTACAGGTTCAAAGGCACACAATGTAAAAATGAGGCAGATTGCGAAAAAAAATGGCGAGCGAATTAGTGAATATGGAGTTGAATCTTTAGAAACTGGAGAAGTTCTTACCTTTAAGAGTGAGGAAGAATTCTACCACCATTTTGGTCTGTCCTTTATTCCACCTGAAATCCGCGAAGATACTGGTGAGATTGAGGAAGCTGCCGAAAAGAAGATGGAGTTAGTTCAATTAGAAGACATTCAAGGTGATCTCCATATGCACTCTACTTGGAGTGACGGAGCTTATACAATAGAAGAAATGGCTGAGCGTGCGCGAGAGAAGGGCTATTCTTATATTGCAATAACAGATCATTCACAGTATTTAAAGGTTGCGAATGGTTTAACTGCTGAAAGACTGCGCGAACAAAGAGTCGAGATCAATCGGTTAAATAAAAAATGGACCGATTTTAGAGTTTTCGCAGGAGTAGAGATGGATATATTACCAGATGGTACGCTCGATTATAATGACGAATTACTTGCTGAGATGGACTTTGTTATTGCCTCTATTCACTCTTCATTCACTCAAGATGAAGAGACGATTATGGCACGTCTTGAGACAGCGCTAAAGAGTCATCATGTTGATCTTATTGCCCATCCATCTGGAAGGCTTCTTGGCAGAAGAAAAGGTTATGCACTCAATCATGAGAAGTTGATCCAACTTGCTAAAGAAACCAATACGGCCCTTGAATTAAATGCTAATCCAAATCGATTGGACCTTGCTGCTGAATGGCTTCGGAAAGCACAGGATGAAGATGTTAAAATCATGATTAATACAGATGCCCATCACATGGACATGCTTGAACATATGGAAATTGGCGTATCTGCTGGACGAAGAGGTTGGCTACGAAAAGAGAGCGTCTTAAACACATTCACGGTGAAAGAACTAGAAACATTCTTTAACCGTCATCGTTAACTAAATTTAAGCTTCTAGGAGGAACGACCATTGCAAAAAAGAGTCTTGCGGCTACTCGAATACGACAAAGTTAAAGAACGACTCGGTAAACATGTATCTTCTTCATTAGGGAAGCAAAGGGTGGAACAGCTCGTTCCAATGTTTTCTCTACAAGATGTAAAGCATCAGCTAGATGGAACAGAAGAAGGAAGAAAAGTAATCCGACTTCGTGGTCAGGCACCACTAGGCGGCATTCGAGATATACGCCAGAGTGTTAAGAGAGCGGAAATAGGTGGAATGCTTAATCCGTCCGAATTATTAGATATTTCAAGTACAATCTATGGCGGACGACGATTTAAGACATTCCTAGAGAATATGGTTGAAGATGGGGTAGAACTTCCGCTTCTTCACGATCTTGTAAGTCAAATTATGCATGAAACGGAGCTTGAACAGGAGATTAATGCATGCATTGATCAAGACGGAGATTTATTAGATTCAGCTAGCGATGCTTTACGTCGTCTACGTACACAGTTACGAAGTTTTGAATCACGAGTAAGGGAAAAGCTTGAGAGCTTGATTCGGTCATCAAGTACTAGAAAAATGCTTTCCGATGCTCTGATTACCATTCGCAATGAACGTTATGTGATCCCTGTAAAGCAAGAATACCGTGGTTCATTTGGAGGTATGGTTCACGATCAATCATCCTCAGGAGCTACGTTGTTTATTGAACCTCAATCAGTTGTATCGATCAACAATCAGCTTAAAGAAGTGAAAGTGAAAGAGAAGCTTGAAATTGAGCGTATTTTAACTGAATTGACAGGACGAGTTGCAGAGTCTTCAGAAACGTTGCGTCATAATGTCGATACGCTTGCAGATATCGATTTTATTTTCGCACGAGCTTTGTATGCAAATGAACTGAAAGCAACTCATCCATCCATGAATGATGAAGGCGAGCTTGAGATTCGAAACGGTCGACATCCGCTTCTTCCTCAGGATGAAGTCGTACCTTCTTCTCTTTATCTTGGACGTGATTATTCATCACTTGTTATTACAGGTCCAAATACAGGGGGGAAAACTGTTACACTGAAGACAGCTGGTCTTTTAACACTTATGGCACAGTCGGGTTTACATATTCCAGCTGATGAAGGCTCTACGATGTCCGTTTTCCAACAAATATTTGCTGATATTGGCGATGAGCAATCTATTGAACAAAGTCTAAGTACATTCTCTTCTCATATGACGAATATCGTTACTATTCTAGAGAACATTGATCACAATAGTCTTGTTCTGTTTGATGAGCTTGGTGCTGGTACGGACCCTCAAGAAGGTGCAGCGCTTGCCATCTCCATTCTTGATTACGTATATAACCGTGGATCTAGAGTGATTGCCACAACCCACTATAGTGAATTAAAAGCCTATGCTTATAATCGTGAAGGGGTTATGAATGCTAGTGTAGAATTTGATGTGGAGACCCTTCGTCCAACCTATCGTCTCTTAATTGGTGTACCTGGACGAAGCAATGCATTCGAAATTTCAAGACGTCTAGGATTAATGGATGATATTATTGACGATGCACGGTCACAGATTTCTAGTGAGAGTAATAAAGTAGATCGCATGATTTCTTCTTTAGAAGATAGTCAGAAGCAGGCTGAGCGCGATCGAGAGGTTGCAACTGATCTCCGAAAAGAAGCTGAATTACTTAAAAAAGACTTGGAAACTCAATTAGAGAAATTTGAGAAACAGCGTGAACGTATGTTTGAAGAAGCAGAGCAGAAGGCTGCAGAAGAAGTTGAGAAAGCACAGGAACAAGCTAAACGAATTATCCATGATCTGCGTACCTTCCAAAAGGGAGCTGTTAAAGAACATCAGTTAATCGATGCACAGAAACAGCTTGAGGATGCAAAGCCTGAACTTCGAAGTGAAAAGCCTACACAAAAGAAAGCAAAAGTTAGATCCTACCAACCTGGTGATGAAGTGAAAGTGATTAGCTTTAACCAAAAGGGTCATATTGTCGAACAAGTGGGCAAGAACGAATACCAGGTTCAACTTGGAATAATGAAGATGAACGTAAAATCAAACGACCTTGAAGCGATTAAATCAAAACCAGCCGTTGAACGAAAGCCCTTTGTTACTGTTCGGGGAAGCGATAGCAGAGTAAAGACAGAGCTTGATCTGAGAGGTAAAAGATACGAAGACGCTCAAATGGAAGTAGAGCGCTATATTGACGATGCACTACTTGCGGGATATAGCCAGGTTTCGATTATCCATGGGAAAGGTACTGGGGCGCTTAGAAAAGGTGTTCATGAATGGTTGAAACGTCACTCTCGCGTGAAAAATCTCCGAATGGGCGGCATGAATGAAGGCGGCGGTGGTGTTACCGTTGTGGAACTGAAGTAGAGAAAGGAATTATCATTATGGATCAATTGTGGGAGAGTGTAGCATTTCAGACAGCCGCTAATTACAGTGTTGTTATTGTTTGTATGATTGTTTTTCTTGCGCTTTTTGAATTTGTCACATCCTATCGTAACTGGGAGGAAATTCAAAGAGGAAATCTTGCTGTTGCAATGGCTACTGGGGGTAAGATATTCGGAATAGCCAATATCTTTCGGTTTTCAATTGAACACAATGATTCGCTTGTCACGATGATGGGATGGGGAGTCTTCGGTTTTTTCCTTCTATTAATCGGATACTTTACCTTTGAATTTCTAACGCCTAAATTTAAGATTGATAAACAAATAGCAGCAGATAATCGAGCAGTAGGTTTTATTTCGATGGTGATATCGATTGGCCTGTCCTTCGTTATTGGAGCTGGGATTTCATAAGAGGAGCAAGGTATGGAAACGTTATGGAAAGTACTTATAGTCGTATCTATCGTGTTTTTTATTGCAGGTATAGTTTATTTACTTTATTTTGTGTAATCATGAAGAAACAGGCGAAATGCCTGTTTCTTTTTTATTTGCTAAGGCTCTTTTCTAAAATATTGTTGCTTTTAAAACATATATAAAAAAACACACTTAGTGATTGGAGCGGAAGGAGGCTTCCCGCCCGCCCTGCTGGAAGCGAGCATCCTGGAGCGGAAATTAACCTACTCATATAGTAACAATGTTTACTAAAAGAGCCTTTGCTAAAGAAAGATAAGAGTGACGCTTGTCTCCTTTTTCCGACTTAAATTGCCAATGTATTCAAAAAAATCAAAAAAAGATAGGATATTTTAAGCGTTTTCATTATAATTATCTTATAGAGAGAATATTTGGTTTGGAAGGAGTCGTAAAAGGGAGGTTGACGATATATGACGAACAACGTTGAAAAAGAGTGGTTTAGCTATTATCAAGAAGGAGTTCCTAGCTCAATTGAATATGAGAATAAACCACTGCAAGCTTATCTGATTGATGCAGCCACAAAACATCCTAACAAAACAGCTGTTCATTTCCTTGGGAAAGAACTAACGTTTCAAGAACTACTTAGCCGGTCGAAGCGACTAGCAAATTCATTGCGTGAGAATGGGCTCAAGAAGAGTGATCGTGTATCCATTATGCTTCCGAATTGTCCGCAAGCTGTTATTAGTTACTATGCTGTCCTTATGGCAGGAGGAGTAGTCGTTCAAACCAATCCTCTGTATATGGAGAGAGAATTGGAGCATCAGCTTACCGATTCAGAAGCGAATATAATGATTTGTCTTGACCTTGTACTACCAAAAGTATTGAAGGTGAAAAATAAGACAATGCTTCAACATATTGTTGTAACAAAAATCCAGGACTATTTACCATTTCCTAAAAATCTACTTTTTCCGCTTATCCAAAAGCAAAAGAAGCAGGGATTGCTTGTTGAAATGCCATCTACAGATGAAATTCATACATTCAAGAACTGGGTAGCAAATGGGAGTGAGGATGACATTGAATTAGATGTTAATCCGAAAGAAGATCTTGCTCTTCTTCAATATACGGGTGGAACAACAGGTCTTGCGAAAGGTGTCATGCTAACTCATTTCAATCTTGTAGTGAATACAATGCAGTGTAAGAATTGGATTCCTGATGCGAAGTACGGTGAGGAAAGTGTTATGGGTATTCTTCCGTTCTTCCATGTTTACGGCATGACATGTGTGATGAACCTTTCAATTATGTATGCGGCTAAAATGATTATTCTTCCTAAATTCGAACCAAAAGATACGCTTAAGGCGATTGAGAAGCAGAAGCCCACATTATTTCCTGGGGCACCAACCATCTATATATCATTGTTAAATGAACCTGACTTTGATAAGTATGATCTATCATCGATTAAAGCATGTATAAGCGGTTCTGCGCCACTCCCAATTGAGGTCCAACAAAAGTTTCAGGAGAAAATCACTGGTAGACTCGTAGAAGGATATGGCCTAACGGAGTCTTCCCCTGTAACGCACTCGAATCCACTTTCGGATGGAACGGTAGTTGGAAGTATAGGCCTTCCCTGGCCAGATACAGATGCTAAAATTGTATTGCCAACAGGAGATGAAGCGGCTCTTAAAGAGATTGGAGAGCTTATTGTTCAAGGACCTCAAGTTATGAAAGGCTATTGGAAGAGACCTGATGAAACGAATGCGGTATTAAAGAATGGGTGGCTTTTTACAGGTGATATGGCCTATCGAGATGAAAAAGGTTACTTCTATGTAGTGGATCGAAAGAAAGATATGATTATTGCAGGTGGCTATAATATTTATCCTCGTGAAGTGGAAGAAGTACTCTATGAACATCCAGCAGTACAAGAAGCTGTTATCATCGGCATACCTGATGCTTATCGCGGTGAAACGGTAAAGGCATTTGTCGTATTAAAGCAGAATGAAAAGGCAACTGAAGAAGAAATGAATCAATTCTGTCGTAAATTCCTTGCTGCTTATAAAGTGCCTAGACTTTATGAATTTAGAGAAGAGCTTCCGAAAACTACGGTTGGTAAAATTCTCCGTCGTGTTCTAGTAGATGAAGAAAAGGCAAAAAAGGACCAATCGCTCTAGCGATTGGTTTTTCTGATTGGCTATGTCAATGGACAGTGTTGATTTTTGGCTTATTTACGCCCTGCGATTGGTCATCCCGAATGAGTCAAAAATAGAGAAATCAACAATATGAGCAAACATAGCCTTCTGATTTAATGTCTAAAATTAATCATTAATATTCTGGAAAGATTCGCACATTTCTGCTTATTATGGTATGATTATTTTGTAAAAAATCTCCTGATTCTAAACGAGCGCTCGCTCAGAAATCTTATGTTGACAGCGGATGGTTCGTATCGCTACAATAAGATTATGAATGAACGCTCATTCATTTTCGGATGAGCGCCGGATAAAGAATAAAGGAGAAACTATTATGGTTGAAAAGGGGAAAAAAAGAGGACCAAAGTACGATAAAATCATAGACGCAGCAGTTGTTGTCATTGCTCAAAATGGTTATCATCAAGCACAGGTTTCCAAAATTGCTAGAGAAGCAGGAGTTGCTGATGGTACAATCTATCTTTATTTTAAAAACAAAGAAGATCTTTTAATCTCGCTATTCCAGAAAAAGATGGGCAGCTTTATCGACAAAACGGAAGAGCAAATTGCCAACAAAGACAACGCAATGGATAAACTGTTCACGCTGATTGATATGCATTTTAAACACCTTGGTTCAGATTATGAGCTTGCTATCGTTACACAACTAGAGCTTAGACAAACAAACAAAGCGCTTCGTGCTCAAATCGGCGAGGTACTGAAGAAATACCTCACCCTAGTTGATCATATTCTCGATGAAGGTATTAAATCAGGTTTGTTTATAGAGGAATTGGACATTCGACTAGCTAGACAAATGATTTTTGGGACGTTGGATGAAACCGTAACAAACTGGGTTATGAAAGATCACAAGTTTGATTTAGAGGCACTCGCAAAGCCGCTTCACAATTTATTGATAAACGGCTTGAGTAAATAAAAAGATGTCCCGGCTTAGACCGGGACCACCATATGAAAGGAGTGGAGAAGTGGAATTTATTAGAGTAAAGAATGAGAACAAGGTTGCGCATGTAACATTGAATAGACCACCAGCTAATGCAGTTGCATCTGATGTTTTAAAAGAACTGTCCGAAGTGCTCTCAAGTATTGAAGGAGATCCCGAGACAAAAGTAATCCTTATTTCAGGTGAAGGCAAATTTTTCTCAGCAGGTGCTGATATTAAGGAATTTACTACAGTTAGTAGTGAAGAGGGATTTGCAGAGCTAGGTGGTTTTGGACAGCAATTATTCGATAAAATGGAAGCGTTCCCAAAACCGATCATTGCAGCTATTCATGGTGCTGCGCTTGGTGGAGGTTTGGAGCTCGCGATGGCTTGTCATATTCGATTAGTAACTGAAAACGCCAAGCTTGGACTTCCTGAACTACAACTTGGTCTTGTTCCTGGATTTGCGGGAACTCAAAGACTACCAGCACTTGTGGGGAAAGCAAAAGCAACTGAAATGCTACTAACAAGTGAGCCAATTACAGGCATTGAAGCTGTGGCTGCAGGTCTAGCGAATCAAGTATATAGCGACGAAGATCTGCTTCCTAAAGCTAAAGAACTTGCTGAGAAGATCGCTTTAAAGAGTGCTGTAGCAGTTAACTATGCTCTTAAACTTCTCACCTATTCTAAGTCAGAGCAGTTTGATGAAGGTGTTCAAAAAGAAAGAGAGTATTTTGGGAAGGCATTTGCTTCAGAAGATGGACAAGAAGGTATTCGTGCATTTATTGAGAAACGTAAGCCGCAATTCCAAGATAAATAAAGTGAACTATCTCAGGGAGGGATAAAGATATGAACATTTATGTAATCATGAAAAGAACTTTTGATACTGAGGAAAAAATCGTTATCGAAAACGGAAAAATTAGTGAAGAAGGTGTTGAATTCATTATCAACCCTTATGATGAATATGCCATTGAAGAAGCGATTCAACTCCGTGATGATCATGGCGGTGAAGTAACAGTTGTAAGTATTGGTGATGAAGAAGTTGAGAAAGAGCTAAGAACAGCCCTTGCAATGGGAGCAGATAAAGCGGTTCTTATTAATAACGAAGATCTCGACGATAGCGATCAATATACAACAACGGCCCTTCTAGCAGCATATTTTGAGGATAAAGAATTCGACATCATTCTCGGAGGAAACGTATCGAACGATAATAGTACTGGACAAGTTGGACCACGTCTTGCTGAGAAACTTGGAATCGCTTACGTAACAACGATTACTAAGCTTGATATTGATGGAACAACAGCTACAATGGAGCGCGATGTTGAAGGTGACATGGAAATTGTTGAAGCACAACTACCACTTCTTGTGACGGCTCAACAAGGATTAAACGAGCCACGCTATCCTTCACTTCCAGGTATTATGAAGGCAAAGAAAAAGCCATTAGAAAATATAGATTATGATGAACTTGATGTAGAAGATGATGAAATTGAAGCTAAAACAGAAACGATTGAGCGTTATCTTCCACCTAAAAAAGAAGCAGGTAAGGTTCTCGAAGGTGAGTTAGGTGATCAAGTAGAAGAACTAGTGAAACTACTTCGCCAGGAAGCGAAAGTTATATAGGAGGGGACAATTATGGCTAAAAAAGTACTTGTATTTGCAGAAGCTCGTGATAATGAACTACGTAACGTATCGTTTGAGGCGATTGGTGCAGGGAAAGAAATCGCAGCTGGTGGTGAAGTCATCGCAGTAGTAGTGGGAGAAAATGTAGGCTCTCTAACAGATCCTCTTTTCCATTACGGAGCAGACCGCGTCATTAAAGTAGAAGATGAGAAACTTAAAAACTATACGAGTGATGGGTACGGACAGGCTTTCATACAGATCGTTGATTCCGTTGATCCTGATGCTATTCTTATGCCACATACTTCAATAGGGAAAGACTTAGCTCCTCGACTGGCAAGTAAACTTGATGCTGGACTTGTTTCAGATGCTATAGGAATTGAACTTGAGGGAGAAGACGTAGTCTTTACTCGTCCAATCTACTCAGGTAAAGCTTTTGAGAAGAAGAAGATTAAAGAGGGCATCATTCTTGCAACAATTCGACCCAACAATATTGCTCCACTTGAATTAGATGAGTCTCGTTCTGGTGAAGTTTTTGAAGAGAGCATAAAGATTAAAGATTTGCGTACGATTGTGAAAGAAGTTGTTCGTAAATCGACTTCAGGCGTTGATCTTTCTGAAGCAAAAGTGATTGTTGCTGGTGGTAGAGGTGTTAAGAGTGAAGAAGGATTTGAACCTCTACAAGAACTAGCAGATCTACTTGGCGCAGCAGTAGGAGCTTCTCGTGGTGCATGTGATGCCGATTACTGCGACTATTCCCTCCAAATTGGGCAAACCGGTAAAGTAGTAACTCCAGATCTTTATATTGCCTGTGGTATTTCAGGTGCAATTCAGCACTTAGCAGGTATGTCTAATTCCAAAGTAATTGTTGCAATTAATAAAGATCCTGAAGCAAGTATCTTCAGCGTTGCTGATTATGGTATTGTAGGCGATCTTTTCGAAGTTGTACCATTGCTTACACAAGAATTTAAGAAGGTACTTCAAACAAGCTAAGAACAAAGCGAGCTATATAGCTCGCTTTTTCTTATGTGCCGAGAAGTTTCTGAAAGATTGTTTTTATATAATGAATTTTTTATTAAAGGCTCTTATCTAAACGCTAGTAGTTTTTAAAGAATTTCCCTATAGAGAACAACATTCCATAGTTGATTGGAGCGGAAGGAGCTCGACTCCTGCGGGACTAGCGGGACAGGTGAGACCCCACAGGAGCGTAAGCGACGAGGAGGCTCAAGTGTCCCGCCCCGCAGAAAGCGAGCACCTAGAGCGGAAATCAACTACTACTCTTATCGTATAGAAACAAAGTCTAATATAACAACCGATTTAAAAGAACAGTCTCTAAATTTGTTTGTATTATTTACGATGACTCGTTTTATTAAAAGAAAGATGGGGAACAATGAATGTGAGTCAAAAAAATGGAATCATGAAGAGTATTAATGATATACTCATTTTGAGCCAGTTGATCGATACCAACATGGCAGAGCACATTGAGGCAACCGGCCTTAACCTGGTATTCTCAAGTGATAAATGTTTGAAGGAGGAAGATATAGAATGGCTATTGTACACGCAACAGATCAAAGTTTCACAGAAGAAACAAGTGAAGGTCTTGTACTAGCGGATTTTTGGGCACCATGGTGTGGCCCATGTAAAATGATTGCACCAGTTCTTGAAGAGCTTGATGCTGAAATGAGCGACGTTAAAGTTGTTAAACTTGACGTTGATGAAAATCAGGAAACGGCAAGCAAGTTCGGTGTTATGAGTATCCCAACACTACTAGTAATCAAAAATGGTGAGGTAGTTGACCAAGTAGTTGGCTTCCAACCAAAAGAAGCACTTGCACAAACACTTTCAAAACATCAATAATTGTTTAAAGAGCCCTGTTCTCAAAAGAACAGGGCTTTTTTTTGTGGTGATTTATTTTCTGACAAATTTACGGTATTGACACTGATAATCGTTCTCGATATAATCGTCATGGATAAAAGACCATACGAAGAGGAGTTTTACATATGAAAAAGTCTATGATGTTATTCGCTTCAATTACACTAGCAGGTACAGTACTTGTAGCTTGTGGTAATGATTCAGAAAATGCTGCAAATACTGCGAATACAGAGAATAATTCTCAGGAAGAATCTACAGATTCTCAATCTTCAGATCAAAGCAAGGAGATGTCAGTTGATGAATCGGCAACTGCTAAACAAGTCGATGCATATAAAGCGATTACAGACGAATTGAATAAAATGAAGGAAGATCAAGAAGTAGATTGGGATCTTGTTGAATCGACTTATACTAGCGACTTGAAAAGCGCTGTAAATGAAATCGATAATGAGTTTGATCAATTTATTACAACAGGTATTCAGGCTGGAACATCAGGAGAGCTTGAAGAGAATGTGGCACGCCAGATGATTGATAAAGGCACTCAGTCTTATTTCTACCAGAAACAAAAGTCTTTGCAGCAAGCAGTTATTGATGCGAAAGACGCTGATAAAAATGATGAAGCAATGCTTCATTTTGAAGAAATTAAGTTACTTGTAGAAAATGTTTTTGTTCCTACAGCTGAAAAACGTGATTCTTATTATGAGCTTGAAGGAGAGTCAAGCATCGTGGAGAACATTAACAGTGGATTGACTGCACAGGAAGAAGCTCTTTCTAGTGAAGAAGGTATGGAAGATTTTGCGGTAGCGAAGCAAATTACGGATAAGTCAATTTATAGAAGCTATTACCTTGCTTCAAATTCTTACGCTGAGAAAATTGAAGAAGCAGTAAATGCTGGTGATTCCGAGGAACTACAAATCATGCAAACGGAAGCATTAGGATTTTATCAGGCAATTAAAGGGTCACTAGCTGGTGGAGATGAAGAAGCAGCAGCTAAACTAAGTGAGTTATTTGATATTAGTAATGAGCCTGCTTCTATTAAAGCAGACGAAGTTTCTAACCTATTCGTGAAGGCATTTGCAGGGAAAATCAAAGGCTATCACGAAAAAGTTGCAGAAATGGCTGAAGAGGGCAAAATTACTGATTCAAAAGAAGCTGCTATGGAAGCAAATGTCTTTTTGAAAGCTATTGAAATGCCAGTAACTGATGCAATCGGTCAAGAGGAAGCCGATGCGCTATACGCAGATGCAACAAGCTGGTATGAAGCAATTGATAACGATAATGCTGAAGAAGCAAACAAGCTAAGTGAGCAAATTTTGTCCGAATTACAAAGTGTAGTAGAATAATGATAGAATTTGACGGCCGCTAAATGCGGCCGTTTCTCTTGTATAAAGGTTATTTATATGAGGTATTTCAAGTGAAGGGTGCAATTTATGAACATATTGATTACAGGTGGAGCTGGTTTTATTGGAAGTAGTCTCTCCAAGTCACTATTAAAAGCAAACCACGAAGTCTCAATTATCGATCACTTTTCAACATCCTACCATGTTGAAAGGAAATTGGAGCAGGTTGAACAAATTAAAAAGATCGGTCCTGTTGCGATACATGAGTTTGATTTACTAGATGAGGAGAAAACAATCGCTCATTTTAATGAACACTCTTATGATGCCGTTATTCATCTGGCTGCACTACCTGGCGTACAGCCTTCTTTAACGGATCCACATGCTTACATTGATCAGGATATAAAGGTTACTGTTAACGTGTTAAGGGCTGCTGGAATTTCAGGTGTATCCCAAGTGTTATTTGGTTCTTCTTCTTCGGTATACGGTGATCAAGATGGTCCAGTTTCAGAATCCATAGCTAATGGCAAAGTAAAGTCACCTTATGCAGCTGCTAAAGCAGGAGCAGAGTCATTCTGCCATGCCTATCAGTCGCTTTATGGTTTCAAATTAACAATCCTTCGTTTTTTCACTGTTTATGGACCATGGGGGAGACCCGATATGGCCATTCCACTCTTTCTAACAAAACTTTTAAATGGAGAGCCAATCCATATATACGGTCGTCATCAATCTAGGGATTTTACATACATCGATGATATTGTAAACGGTATATCCCTTGCACTTAATCAAACGAAACAGTCTGAAATTTATAACCTCGGCTCTGGAAAACCGGTTCGTCTTGAAAACTTAATTCGTCTTTTAATGAACTATTTTCCTGATGCAAATGTAGTAGACGAAACGTTTCGTGCTGGCGATGTTAGACACACGTGGAGTAACATAGAGAAGGCGAAGAAAGATCTTGGGTATGTTCCTGAAATAGGATTCGAAGAAGGGTTGCGGAGAACAGTCGAATGGGCAAAAAATTATCACGATTAGTAAAGTGGAATGTTGGCTTGCTCCTAGTCATGCTGTTTATTTTTCTTCTATTAAATAAGTTTAGTTTATCGATGGTAACCTCTTTTAGCTTTAAACTCCTAACTCATCCAATTGTGCTTCTTACGATGGTTGGAGGGTATACAGTCTCATTCTTATTGCGAGGCTGGTGCTGGCAACTTCTTGTTGATCAGAAGATCAAATTCAAAGTATACATAGCAGGAATTTTCTATAGCTTGTTTTTTAATCATCTTCTTCCGTTTAAAGGAGGGGAAGCCGTTCGAATGGGAGTCTTGGCACAAGAACAGCAAGGGAAATGGGGAACAGCTATTCAATCGGTTATTCTATTACGCATGGTTGATATGTTCTGGTTGGGTGTATTTGCGATTGTCGGTGCTGCTTGGATAGGAATTAACGTTCATCTAAATTTTCTAATTGGATTGCTTTTTGGTTTAGTAGCTTTAGGTGTACTAGTCGTTCTATTTCTTAAAAAAAGTAAGTTGCAATCCGTATTCAAAAGGCAGTGGCTCACGTTAAGAGACCTTATGATTTCATCGTATTTCCCTGTCGTTATCGTGCTATCATGTATAAGTTGGATTGCTGAAGGGGTTGTGGTCTTCGGTGTTGCAAGCCTAACTGAATACACTTTTACTTATTGGAATGCGATGTGGGTAACGGCACTATCGGTGGGGGCAGGTGTGTTTCAGCTAGCACCAGGAGGATTTGCAACCTATGAAAGTGTTATGAGTTTCTCTTTAAACCAGGTCGGTTTTGGTTGGGAGGAAGCTCTTTCGATTGCGCTTATTACACATGCATTTAAATACCTCTATTCTTTTGCTGCCGGTCTGGTAGCGTTTTACCTTTATCCTCTTCAATTTCGTAGATTGAAGACGTTTCTAACTAAGAAAGGAGAAACATCATGAAGCAAGCATCAGGTTTTGAGAAAATAGCAGCGAGGTGCTGGAACCTTCTTAATGAAGGTAAGCCATTCACCCCAATCTTTGTTACTGGGACTGTATTGTTAGTGTATCTAACACAGTGGTCTTCAATCGAGTTCTGGGAAGCCTTTATTATTGGACTTGGTGCCATTCTTCCCCTTCTTGTTTTATATTACGTATACGATTTTCCACTTTTTTTAAGGAATTATTTATGGCTACCATTAATGGCATATTTATTACTATTTGATACATACGCCTTATCAGCAGCATTGCTTGGAGTTGGTTTGTATTTCTTCTTTACCGTTTTTTTCTGGGGAACATTCTATTACCACCTACGAATCGGGACAAGCTGGCTGAACTTCACACGTTTCTGGAAGTTAGTGCTTAAGAATAGTGATTCAACAAGTGGAAATGCCCAAGAACAATTGCCTAAGTTTCTATTGATCATACCAATATGGTCGATGGTCATTAATGCATCAATGGGTTCTGGGCCTTCGTTCCAGTGGAGCAACCTTCTATACTTATACGCTGGGATCTGGTTGTTTAGCTTTGTTTTGCATCGGAATTTATTTGATTGGAAACCTGAGGTCAAACCTGATTATACAAAGGCGATACCGAATACTTCTACAAATGAACGCGTTATGATGATCGTCATTGACGGAATGCGTAAAGAACGTTTTCAAGAAGCGAATACACCATTTCTCGATTCATTAAAGAAAAACGGGACAGAATACAGTCAAATGGAAACTGTTTACCCAGCACGAACGGTGGTGTGTTTTTCTTCCATGATGACAGGCACCTACCCTCTCGAGCATGGTATAAAGTCAAATATGGTTTGGAAGCTTGGGGTAAAGGTAGAAACCATTTTTGATACTTTACGTAAAGTTGGAAAAAGCGGACGTCTCCTTGGTATCGCTCATCTTGTTGATGCAATGGGTGACGATGTTGACACAGTAACAGCTGTTATGAACAACGATATAGCTGATACCAAAATCATGGAAGGCGCACGCCGAATCATGTTGGATAAAAATCCTGACTTCTTCGCAGTACAGCTAATCGGTACCGATCAAACTGGCCATGCAAGAGGTGTATTGTATGATGATTACATTCAAAAAATTGAAGAAGCAGATAAACTAGTTGAGGAATATGTTGGATGGTTAGAGGAACAAGGATTCATGGAAAATACAACATTAATTGTTTGTGCTGATCATGGTCAAGCAGATGGAATTGGTGGGCATGGCCATCTCGATGAAGGGGAAAGGTACGTACCTTTCTTCATGAATGGTCCTTCAATAGCAAAAGGGAAAATCATTGAGGACAAGCATAGCCTTACATCTGTAGCACCAACTGTTGCTCATCTGCTAGGAGCTCCAATCCCTTCTCATAGTAGGGGAGCTATTCTAGAAGATGCTTTTCAAGATAGGAAGGAAGAAATAAGGTAATGAAACAACACGTAATAGTATTTTTACCTGCTCATAATGAAGAACATGCGATCGGAGAAGTTATTAAGCAGATTCCACGTCATTTTCACTCGAATGTTCGTGTGAGTGTGCTCGTTATCGATGATGGATCAACTGACCGAACAGTTGAAGTAGCAAAACATTATGGCGCAGACTATGTTTATTCTTTTACTGAAAATCAAGGGCTAGGTGCTGCAGTGCGTAAGGGTCTATCCCATTCTCTTGAACTCGGCGCGGATATTGGTGTTATGCTCGACGCTGATAATGAGTATCCAGCATGGCAACTTCCCGAACTTTTAGATCCTCTATTACGTGGTGAAGCGGATTATGTAATGGGTTCACGCTTTAAAGGAACGATTGATGGAATGCGTCTTCATCGTCGATTAGGAAACTACTGCTTTACTTTCCTACAATCTCTTCTATTACAGAAGTGGATCTATGACGGTCAATCCGGAATGAGAGTATTCTCAAAACAGGCGATGGAGCACGGCGAAATTATTCATGATTACAACTATGCACAGGTCTTAACCTTAAACCTTGTTAGAAAAGGGTTTAGGGTGAAGGAAGTGCCGATCGCCTATCAGGTTCGTTCTACAGGAGAATCTTATATTAAATTTAAAGCGTATGTTACATCGGTTTTACCAGCCATTATGAAAGAGATAATGCGACCAGTAGAAAAAGTGAAAATCGATGAGAATGCGCATGTATTAGCGAGAAATCCTATTCCGGATTTCGTGGCAGAAAAGTCACAATAATTGCAGATCATTTATTGACTTAAGAGCTGATAATCATTATCATTATCAATGAGGAGGATTTTCAATGATAAAACGTATTTTTTCAATAGCATTCATAGTAGTATTGATCAGTACACTTTCTGTTCCTGATCTGGCTCAGGCCTATTCTTATGGTGACCCAACAGAAGAGATTGTGGCTGAAGCATATGTTGAAATGTCTGCTAAACTAAACGAGTCTCCTCCAAAGTATGAAGAAGCGAATGAAATATTTGCTTCAGTAAGTGACGAAATAAAGTTACATATGGGTGATGATGCTGTTCAAGCAGTTCAAAGCGAGCTTGATGATGAGAATAAAGAAGCTGTCATTAAAAATATGCAGGAGATTCTTGTTCTCAATATTTCACGTCGACTCGAAGGCGTTGAACAGGATTTTGAAGAATATGATACAACTAGAAAACTGGTAGGTAAAGCAGATGCGACATACAAAAAGCTTTCACCAGTTGTTAAACAAGATAACCAGGATCTAGATGAAACGATTAAAGCTGAATTTGAAACGCTTCTTAACTCTCTAGGTAACCCGGGATTATTCGGTGTTGGTGAGAAAGAATCAGATAAAGAACAATTTATTGAAAGCAAAAAGATTATCCTTGATGGTTTAAAGGCTCAATTCGATATGAAATCAGTTGAAATTGGGCACTTTGGCGAAAGCGCCACAGATGAAGAGACAGCAAGCAACGGTAAAACAGAATGGACAGATCTTGGTCAGTTATCAAATTGGTTACCGCTTGTATTGCTTATTGTCGTGATTGCGAGCGTTGTGATCTATACAAAAAGGCGTCGTCGCTCGTAACATTTGATTGTAGAAAGGGGAAAACATAATGGAAATTCAGGCATTACTGATTATGTTCAGAGAAGTACTTGAAGCACTTCTCATCATTGGAATCATTACAACATACATGAAGCGAATGGGACAGTGCCAGTATAATAAATTTGTCTGGCTCGGTGCAGGGCTTGCCGTATTAGCAAGCGTTGGGGTAGCCATGTTGTTCCAGGTTGTCTTCACAGGGTTCGCTGCGATGGGAAGTGAGATCTACCTGAAGATTTCCATTATGTTAATCTCTGCTGTACTACTTACTCAAATGGTTTTCTGGATGGCTTCACATAGCCGCGATCTTAAAGGTAAAACTGAAGGTAAGATGACCCAGCTCATTACAACAGGTAACATTGTAGGAATGGTGATTCACTCATTTCTTGTTGTTCTTCGAGAAGGTGTTGAGACTGTCTTCTTCTTCGCTGCCATTACAGGTGGGGATATCGGCAAAGGGTTTGAAGGTTGGGGTGCCATTACAGGAGTCATAATTGCTTCTGGTGTTTCCTACTTCTTCTTTAAGGGTACAATGCGTATTCCACTTAAATCTTTCTTTAAAGTAACAGGGATTTTCATTGTGTTGATTGCAGGTGGATTGTTTGTTCAGGGCATTTCGATGATGCAAGATATTAAAATGATCGGTAGCGTAATGCCTCACGTATACGACTTAACGTGGTTCCTACCTGAACATCCGATTGATTATGCTCACTACGTTCGTGATCATGGTGTGGCGCCACTGCTCTCTGGTGATATAGGGATATTCTTTAAGGCATTGTTTGGATATTCATCTATGCCATCACTTGAAGAAATTGTTGGATATATCGGATACTTCACCGTCATTTACCTACTTGTTAATACGAAAAAAGAACCTGCGAAAGCTAGCGTAAAAGAACCAAAAACGGCTGTTTATAACACATCAAACAAGATGAATGAATCTGCAGTTAAATAATTAACTAAGGTGCAAGGCGATGCATATCGTCTTGTGCTTTTTCTTTATGGCTATGTTAGCTCATATTGTTAATTTCTCGATTTTTGGCTCATTCGAGTGAAACCTCAGTTTTACTCGCCTTTCAGCTCTGCTGAAAGGTCGCCCTGTGATGACCAATCGCTTCGAGCAAATTCATTTGCTCAGGCGATTGGTCACCACAGGGCATAAATGAGCCAAAAATCAACACTGTTGATTAACATAGCCTTCTTTATTATTACAAACGTCTTATAATGGATCTAACTAAAGGGTGATGTGGTTTGAATCGATTAGATGAGAAATTAGTATGGAACAAGATTCTTATATGTACACTATGGATTGTTTCCATTAGTAGTATATTCCTTGTAGTGTGGTGGAGATTTGTCTATGCACTCGATGTACCGCGTTCGTGGGATCAAGTTGACTTTTCTTTGGCATTAACGAGGTTTGACCTATTTGCTATGCAGCCACATTTCCCCGGGTATCCTTATTTCATCCTGGGTGGGATGCTTATTAACGAGTGGGTTGTGAATCCAACTCAGGCTCTTGCAAATTGGAATTCACTTTTGTTATTAACGACTGTTTATCCGATTTACAAACTTAGTCGATCCTATCTCTGGGCGACAGGGAGCGTAGTAGCGGTAGCGATCATTCAATCAATGGTTTTTCTAAATGTTATGGCTGTTCAACCGATGAGTGAAGCAGCTGCTGTAGCGATCCTCTGGTGGTATATCTGGATATTACAGAGTGCCTTTCAACGCAAGAACTCGACAGTATTTGTTGTCTTGTCATCTTTATTATTTAGTTTCTTATTAGGTATACGCCTTTCGTACCTACCGTTTGGGATCGGACTTTTACTCCTTCTATTATCACGAAAAAAGCAATTCAAAACCCGAGAGTACGCCTCGTTTTTAATTATTCAAATAAGCATTGCTTTATTGTTTCAGTTGATATGGGTGGCTGGACTTGCAGTCTCAGAAGGCGGAGTAGCAGCGTTTATTCAATTAGCGCTCGGTTTCTCGAATGGACATTTTCAGGATTGGGGAGGAACGGCGGTTTCAGCTTCTTCATCTATTCTTGAACGACTTTCCAATTTGCTGTTCTATAATATCGCTTGGACTGGTTTCGCTGGACAATCTACTTTGTTGTTAGGCGTGATTGCACTATTCTCTGTCTATGCAGCGATTGCATTAGTGAAAAGAATAAGAAAGTCTAGTGGTACTCCGTTCGTTTGGGCTTACGTAGCAATGTTTATTGGTTATTTCCTGTGGGCTTTATTTGCGCAAAATGTTGATAAGCCAAGGCATATCCTTCCTCTACCAACGATGGCACTGTTTGGCCTTGCTACCATTATTGTGAGTGAGCATACTCTTCGTACTAGAGTAATGGTTTTTTTATTATTCGTAGTGGTTACACAAACTACTTTCTCGTACGTCGTTATGAAAGAGGCAGAAAAGCCAGCAGCTGTTCATCAACTTATTGATTATTTAGAAGAGATCAATGAACCGGTTATCGTGTATACATGGGAAGAAACAAGGGTAATGGGATATGTAGATGCCGACTTTGAACATGAACAGATCTATACGTATTCTACTTTTCGATCAGATAAAAGCTATTACGAAAACCATCGAATCTTCTTAACAGGGGAAGTTGTAGATGGATTTAAAGAACAGGGAATTCCAATTGAGAATTCAATAAAGAGAGTCATAAACTTTGATTCATCATCCTTGTATGATCCTATTTATGACAACATTGTTTTATATGAGTATCGCGAATAAAGAAAATAGCGGGATTGTGGTACAATGAGAGGCGAACATAGATACGCCTTTAAAGGGAATAGTGAGGTGAGTCAGCATGGAGCAAAATCTTAAGAACAAGCTAGCAATCCTTCCTGACCAGCCCGGGTGTTACTTAATGAAAGATCGCCAGGGAACGATTATTTACGTTGGGAAAGCAAAGGTTCTGAAAAATAGAGTACGTTCATATTTTAGTGGATCACATGATGGAAAGACACAGCGTCTAGTAAGTGAAATCCGGGATTTTGAATATATTGTTACATCTACAGATCTTGAAGCACTGATTCTAGAGCTTAATTTGATTAAAAAGCATGATCCTAAATATAATGTCATGTTAAAAGACGATAAAAGCTATCCATACATTAAAATCACATCTGAAGAGCAGCCACGTCTAATTACCACGAGAAAGATAAAGAAAGATAAAGGAAAGTATTTTGGACCTTATCCAAATGCGTATGCAGCTAGTGCTACAAAGAAGTTGCTAGATCGTCTTTATCCACTACGGAAATGTAGAAAAATGCCTGACCGTGTTTGCCTTTACTACCACATTGGTCAATGTCTTGCACCTTGCGTGAAAGATGTTACGAAAGAACAAAATAAGGAAATGATTGATGGAATCACGCGTTTTCTAAATGGCGGCCATCAAGAGGTTAAAGAGGACATTGAACGGAAGATGGGTCTTGCTGCTGAGAATATGGATTTTGAGCGAGCAAAAGAATACCGCGATCTTATGTTTCATATCGATAAAGTAATGGAAGTACAGAAGATCCAATCCAATGACGGAATTGATAGGGATATCTTTGGTTACAGCTACGATAAGGGCTGGATGTGTGTTCAAGTCTTCTTTGTTCGTCAGGGAAAGCTTATTGAAAGAGATGTTTCACTGTTTCCATTCTATAATGATGCGGAAGAGGATTTCTTAACCTATCTCGGTCAATTCTACTTACAGAAAAACCATCCAAAACCGAAAGAATTGCTTTTGCCACAGCATGTTAATGCTGAGATGGCACAAGAATTGTTAGAGATTCCTGTTCACCAACCGAAGCGAGGAAAGAAAAAAGAGCTCGTTGAATTGACAGAAAAAAATGCTACGATTGCTCTTAATGAGAAATTCTCTCTCATTGAGCGTGATGAGAAGAGAACAATTGATGCAGTCGAGAATTTAGGGGATCAACTCGGAATTGACGCACCACTCCGAATCGAAGCATTTGATAATTCTAATATACAAGGGACAAATCCTGTATCGGCTATGGTTGTTTTCCTAGATGGCAAGCCTAAGAAAAATGAGTATCGTAAATACAAAATTAAAACGGTTGAAGGTCCAAATGATGTTGGATCGATGAAAGAAGTCGTTCGTAGACGCTACTCAAGAATGTTGAAGGAAAGTGGCCCCCTACCGGACTTAATTATTATTGATGGTGGAATTGCTCAAATTCAAGCTGCAAAAGATGTGCTTGAGAATGAACTAGGACTTGATATACCTGTATGTTCTTTAACAAAAGATGAGAAACACAAAACATCACATTTACTCATAGGTGATCCACCTGTTGCTGTCTATTTATCAAGAAACAGCCAGGAGTTCTACCTATTGCAGCGAATACAAGATGAAGTCCATCGCTTTGCGATAACGTTCCATCGTCAGCTCAGAGGAAAATCTATGCTGAAATCAAGTCTTGATGATATTCCAGGTATCGGAGAGAAGCGTAAAAAAATGCTTCTTAAACATTTTGGCTCAATTAAAAAAATGAAAGAAGCAAGTGTAGAAGAATTACAAGAAGCAGGTTTACCTCAAGCTGTTGCAAAGGAGTTACTTGTAAGATTCGAAAATCAAGCGAATTAATTTGCAACAATCTGTTGCGGCTTTCTGCTCAGTCCGTTATAATGAATGAAATTTAATAGGTCCACACTTCGAAAGTTGAAGTGATGGTAGAGGCGCAAAAACCATTAGTAAGTTCTCTCTAGAGTGATAAGACTCGTCGACAGGAGCTGAAAGGGGAATTTGCCGAAGTGGAAAGACGCTTATCTGTCTGAAGCTGGATCTGTGTTGAATAAATGCAGAGCTGTCATCCAATACCTACCCTGGAATTGGATGGAGAACTATCTCACAAAGGGACGTTTTCTTGGATTTGTTTTGAAAACAACAGTGAGGTTTTTCTCATTGTTGTTTTTTTTATACTTTATTACTTTTTCATAAGCTTCTTTTCTAAAGGCTCTTTTTCTAAAAGATTGTTGCTTTTGAAACAAATAAAACACCACACTTCGCAATTGGAGCGGAAGGATGCTGGACTAGCGGGACAGGTGAGACCCCACAGGAGCGTAAGCGACGAGGAGGATCACCGCCCGCCCCGCGGAAAGCGAGCATCCTGGAGCGGAAATTCACCCATTCATGTAGCAACAATGTCTGCGAAAAGAGCTTTTTATAAAGAATAAAGTATAACAAAACGAAAACCATATTACTCTTGATTAGTGAGGCGTGTGCGTTAAGTGCATAAATAGAGTGAGAAACCAGTTACATGAGAGAAAGGATGGAGAGAGTGGGACTACGCGTATTAAAGTTTGGTGGAACATCTGTAGGCGATGTAGAGAAAATTAAAAATGTCTCAAGAAGACTCATTGAGGCAGTGGATGCTGGTGACGAAGTTGTTGCTGTCGTATCTGCTATGGGGAAAACAACCGATGAACTTGTTGGATTAACAAAAGGTATTACAACAAAACCCTCTCCTAGGGAGCTAGATATGCTTCTAACAACAGGTGAGCAAGTAACAACTGCGTTACTTTCAATGGCAATACAAGAAGCAGGATACGATTCAGTATCGTTAACTGGCTGGCAGGCTGGAATAAAGACAGAAACGTTTCATGGCAATGCCAGAATCCTTGATATCGATTCAAAGAGAATGAATCAGCATCTTGCTGAAGGGAAAATTGTAATCGTTGCTGGATTCCAGGGACTTACAGATACAACCGATATTGCTACGCTTGGTAGAGGTGGATCTGATACAACAGCAGTTGCGATAGCTGCTGCTCTTAAGGCAGATCGGTGTGAAATTTATACAGACGTAGATGGTGTTTATACAACCGATCCTCGGTATGTAAATGCAGCTAGGAAACTGTCTACCATTTCTTATGATGAAATGCTTGAACTTGCCAATTTAGGAGCAGGGGTTCTGCATCCAAGAGCGGTTGAGTTCGCCAAAAATTATAATATATTGCTTGAGGTCCGCTCGAGCTTTACGAATGAACCTGGAACGTTAATAGAGGAGGTAGCATCAATGGAACAAAATTTAGTCGTCAGGGGTCTGGCGTTTGAAAGTAACGTAACAAAAATCACGATTTCTGGATTACCAAACGAAATTACAACACTACCAACTCTTTTCTCATCTCTCGCGTCTAATGGCATTAATGTCGATGTTATTATTCAAAGTACAAGTGAGAAGAATACAACAAGCATTTCATTTTCAATCGAAACGGCTTCTCTTGAGTTAACATTGGATGTGTTAAACCGAATTAAAGTCAAATTACCATACAATAATATTTTCCATGAATCTGATTTAGCTAAAGTATCAATTGTAGGATCAGGAATGATCTCTAACCCAGGTGTCGCTGCCCAGATGTTTGAAGTACTATCTGAACATGGGATTGAAATCAAGATGGTCAGTACATCAGAAATAAAAGTTTCTACAATTGTGCCTCAGGATAAAATGATTTATGCGATTGAGTCACTACATGATCAATTCCAGTTAGATGAGAGAAAGCCAGTTGAGCAAGTATAACGAATGAAAGGGAGACCACATTGGGTCTCCCTTTTTATTCTACTTTATCTTTTGGATCCCATTTAACTGTGATCTGAATGTCGTTCTTTTTGTCAGTTTCATAGGCTTCTGTCATACAGTTAAGCATGTTTTGGTACTGCTCAGATATAAATCCAGCTTCTAACTGATAACAAGGCATCCGAGTCGTGTTCTTTCGTTCTGTAATTAATTGTGATTGGAGCAGGAAAATGATCTCATTCTTTTTTTCCTGTTGTACTAAGAGTGTACCCCAACTCGCTTTCGTGAAGAATTCTATTATTTCTTCTTTAGAAGAGAGTGGGTATTGTCTTGCCATCTCCTTGCCTGTCCAGTACAGAACGGCTGGCTGTTCATTTCCTAAAAGCTCAGGAAGAAGAATCTCCCTTAAGAATTCATACCCAAAAGCTGTTGTTTCTACTTCATGGCTATAGTCAATCGTGTTTGTACGCTTCTTAAACATAAATTCCTCCTAGCTTGTCTGCTATAATTATAACGTTTAGAAGCGAATTCCTCCATAGCACAATAGATAGAAATAAAATAAAAAGAGCACATTGAATTGTGACAAATTAGAGTCAACTTAATAGATTTAGAAAAGTCTGAATGTACGCGTTTTCTTGACGGTCCTAAATGATGGGAGTACAATGGTTATGTCACAATTTAATCGACAGAAAGCGATGATTTCTGTGCATGCAAAGACATCTATTGTAGAAAAATGCACTGACAGATGGTAGCTTAACAACTTAAAAGGGGGACACACAAAACATGGCCGCAAGTCGAGACTTTGTAAGCCGAAAATTGCATTCGCTTCTAGGGGTTATTCCACTCGGACTCTATGTTACGCAACATCTAACAGTAAACTATTTCGCAACAAGAGGGCCTGAGGACTTTAATGCAGCAGCGCATTTTATGGAAAGCCTACCTTATCGTTATTTATTAGAAATTTTCGTTATTTTCTTACCGCTCTTATTCCATGCGATTTATGGTGTGTTTATCGCATTTCAATCCAAAAATAACGTAAGTACTTATGGGTATTTACGCAATTGGATGTTTTACTTGCAGCGGATATCTGGTGTAATCGTACTTATTTTTGTAACATGGCACGTTTGGCAGACTAGGATTCAAGCCGCTATGGGAGCAGAAGTTAACTATCAAATGATGGCTGATATTCTATCAAACCCTGGAATGATGATCTTTTATATCGTAGGTGTTGTAGGTACTGTCTTCCACTTTGCGAATGGTTTATGGTCGTTCTTCGTAAGCTGGGGCTTAACAGTTACACCTAAATCACAACGCGCAATGACTTACGTGACAATGGTTATTTTCGTTGCACTATCATTCGTTGGGATCCGCGCGTTATTTGCATTCGTATAAGAAACCGAACAGTCTTCACCATCAAGTCTGGACACATAATATCCAGACAGAGCCAGCATTTAAGGGGGAACCGTTCTTATGAGTAAAGGTAAATTAGTAATTGTTGGAGGCGGTCTTGCCGGGTTAATGGCAACGATCAAAGCGGCAGAAGCCGGAATGAATGTAGATTTACTTTCCATCGTACCAGTTAAGCGATCTCACTCTGTTTGTGCACAGGGTGGAATTAACGGTGCTGTTAATACAAAAGGAGAAGGAGATTCTCCTTGGGAACACTTTGATGATACAGTTTATGGAGGAGACTTCCTTGCGAACCAGCCTCCAGTAAAGGCTATGTGTGATGCGGCACCTGGTATCATCCATTTAATGGACCGTATGGGTGTTATGTTTAATAGAACGCCAGAAGGTCTACTAGACTTCCGACGCTTTGGTGGTACTCAGCACCACCGTACTGCGTTTGCAGGGGCGACAACAGGACAACAGTTGCTTTATGCATTAGATGAGCAAGTACGTCGCCATGAAGTGGCTGGACTTGTCACGAAATATGAAGGATGGGAATTCCTATCTGCGATTCTTGATGATGGAGGTGTCTGTCGTGGAGTTGTCGGTGAGAACTTGACGACATCTGAAATTCGCAGCTTTGAAGCTGATGCTGTAATTATGGCAACAGGTGGTCCTGGTATCATCTTTGGTAAAAGTACAAATTCGGTCATTAATACTGGATCAGCAGCTGGTGCTCTTTATCAACAGGGAGCGATTTATTCGAATGGTGAGTTTATTCAAATTCATCCTACAGCTATTCCTGGTGATGATAAGCTACGTCTTATGAGCGAATCTGCACGAGGGGAAGGCGGACGTGTTTGGACATACAAAGACGGTAAACCTTGGTACTTCCTCGAAGAAAAATATCCTGCATATGGTAATCTAGTACCGCGAGATATTGCAACGAGAGAGATTTTTGATGTTTGCGTACGTCAAAAGCTTGGAATCAATGGCGAAAACATGGTTTACCTTGACCTTTCCCATAAAGACTCTAAAGAGCTTGATATTAAGCTTGGCGGAATCATTGAGATTTATGAGAAATTCATGGGTGACGATCCTCGTAAAGTACCTATGAAAATCTTCCCTGCTGTTCATTACTCTATGGGTGGTCTTTGGGTTGATTTTAACCAACAAACGAATATCCCAGGATTATTTGCAGCGGGTGAATGTGATTATTCTCAACACGGTGGAAATCGTCTAGGAGCAAACTCGCTACTTTCTTCTATTTATGGAGGTATGGTAGCTGGTCCGAATGCGGTAGAGTATATTAATGGTCTTGAAGAAACGGTTGAAGATTTACCATCAACTTTATTTGAGAAGCATCAGCAGGAAGAGCAGTCCAAACAAGATGCGATTCTGAAAATGGACGGAACAGAAAACGCATATCAAATTCATAAAGAACTTGGTGAGTGGATGACTGCTAATGTTACTGTGGTAAGAGATAATGAAAAGCTTCGAGAAACGGATGAGAAGATCCAAGAGTTAATGGAGCGTTACGAGAATATCAACATTAATGATACGTCTAAATGGAGTAATCAGGGAGCTGCATTTACTCGACAGCTTTCAAACATGCTTCAACTTGCAAGAGTCATCACAATTGGTGCCCTTAATCGAGATGAAAGCCGTGGAGCTCATTACAAACCTGAATTCCCTGACCGTAATGATGAAGACTGGCTTAAAACGACTATGGCAAAATACGATGCAGTTAACAATAAACCAGAGTTCTACTATGAAGAAGTAGATACATCATTAATTACACCTCGTAAACGCGATTATTCGAAGAAGAAAGCGGGGAAAAACTAATGAGTGAAGAACGTACAGTTACGCTGAAGATTAAAAGACAAGATGGTCCAGAATCAGCATCGTATGAAGAATCATTCACAATCCCATATCGTCAAAATATGAACGTTATTTCTGCGCTAATGGAGATTCGACGTAATCCAGTTAATGCAAAAGGCGAAAAAACAACACCTGTTGTGTGGGAAATGGGTTGTCTAGAAGAAGTATGTGGGGCCTGTTCGATGGTCATCAACGGGAAGCCACGTCAATCATGTACCGCCCTTATCGATCACCTCGAGCAGCCGATTCGCCTTGAGCCAATGACGACATTCCCTGTCGTTCGTGACCTAGCAGTGGATCGAAGCAGAATGTTCGACGCTCTTAAAAAGGTGAAAGCATGGATCCCGATTGATGGCACTTATGATCTTGGACCTGGACCAAGAATGCCTGAGAATAAGCGACAGTGGGCGTATGAACTTTCAAAGTGTATGACTTGCGGTGTATGTCTAGAAGCGTGTCCTAATGTTAATAGCCGGTCTGAGTTTATTGGACCTGCAGCTGTTTCACAAGTTCGCTTGTTTAACGCGCATCCTACAGGTGCAATGAACAAAGAAGAACGACTTGAAGGATTAATGGATGAGGGAGGACTTGCCAACTGTGGTAATTCGCAGAACTGTGTGCAATCATGTCCTAAAGGAATCCCATTGACGACGTCAATTGCTGCTATGAACCGTGCAACATCTCTTCAAACATTTAAGAACTTCTTTGGAAGTGACCATTAAAAAGAAAGATCCCCATAATGGGGATCTTTTTTGTATATGAAAACTAACATTTTTAGTTATTTCTCAGGAAATGATGAATGAAGGCGAAGCCTGTCATCCTTGAATACTTGATGTAGTGTAAAAGAGTTTGCTATTTACTGTAACACGTATGCTTATGAATCATATATTGTATGGACTATATAATTTCAGCTGAAGTTGCTTTGTTGCCCTATCGAGGAGGGTGGAATGTTGAAAGGGAACCACTACCGACCAAAGCCACTATTAACAAAACGAGAAAGAGAAGTTTTCGAATTGCTAGTTCAAGACAAAACAACAAGAGAAATAGCGGAGGAACTGTTTATTAGTGAAAAAACAGTTCGAAACCATATTTCCAATACGATGCAAAAGCTGGGGGTAAAGGGGCGTTCCCAGGCTGTTGTTGAATTGCTTCGTCTGGGAGAATTAGAAATATAGCAAAATCGGCTTATCATAAGCCGGTTTTTTTATATTCTTTTTGTGATGAAGAAAGAATCACATTAACACACTGTATGTAGAAAAAATAGGTACCTATCATAATTTCCAATTTAATAGTACACTTAGATAAACTATTTACTATGTAATCAAGGTTTTTAGATAGTTATATAGACGATTTTTGGAAAATAATCTTTTTATCCTTTTGTTCCGTATACAAGTGGAACCTTTTCTCATTGACGTTCTATTTTTAATTTACTATTATTAATACGTTCGTAATCATAAATGAAACCGGTTTAATGAGGGGAACTTATAAATGAATGGTCCATTCAAAATTAAAAAAATTCTAAATAATAATGTCGTCATCGCTTTAACAGAGCAAGAGAATGAAGTCGTCCTTACGGGGAAAGGCATAGGCTTCAATCAAAAGCAGGGCGAAATATTGGATGATACAAAGGTAGATAAGTATTTTGTTCTTATAGACAAGTCTGAACAAGAGCAGTACAAGCTACTAGTGCCACATGTGTCTGAGTCCTTTATTGGTGTCATGAATGAAGTAATCTTCCTAATTAGCGAAAAGCTGGACACTGATTTTGACGAACATATCCATATTGCTTTAACTGATCATTTATCATTCGCCATTAAACGTCTTCAACAGGGTCTTGGGGTTAAGAATCCGTTTCTGATTGAAACACAAACCATGTATCCAAAAGAGTACACGATTGCTGAAGAAGTGATTCAATTAATGAATCATAAACTTAATGTCTCACTACCTGATGGAGAGATCGGTTTCGTAGCATTGCATATCCATAGCGCTGTGACGAATCGAAGCATTACGGAACTGAGTAAATACTCACTATTAATTAATCGCCTTGTATCAGTGATCGAGGACTCGCTTAAGGTAGAAGTATCCCGTACTGGGATTGATTATTTACGTCTTGTTCGACATTTACGACATGCGATTGAGAGAAGTGAGCTCAACCAACCAGTAGAGGCGCATGAAAGGTTAGAAAAAGTCTTGAAAGAAGAATATCCTTTGTGCTATAATCTGTCATGGAAGTTGATTAAAATTATGCAAAAGGAACTTCAGACGAAGTTTCCAGATGCAGAAGCAGTTTACTTAACAATGCACTTGCAAAGGCTTTCTCCAAATTAAAATAATATTAACGGTAACGTGTTACTGACACGATCAGGCATGAGTGAAACCGGAATGACAATCTCGTATTGGGGTATAGTATATCCTGATTGTATTGTCGTACCGTTCACTCATGCCTTTTTATATGGAGAAAGATTTTTGGGGGAAAATTAAAGGAGGAAAAATCATGTTTAAAAACGCTTTTGGTGTTTTACAAAGAGTTGGTAAAGCGCTAATGCTTCCAGTGGCTATTTTGCCAGCGGCTGGTTTGTTACTAGGTTTTGGTAATGCTTTTCAAAACCCAACCTTGCTTGAAAAATTACCATTCATGTCAGCAGAATGGTTCCAGCTTCTCGCCACTGTTATGGAGGAATCTGGAGGAATTGTTTTTGCTAACCTCGCGCTATTATTCGCTGTTGGTGTAGCAATTGGATTGTCAGACGGAGACGGTGTTGCAGGTCTTGCTGCGATTGTCGGATTCTTGGTAATGAATATTTCGATGGGTGTGCTTGAAGGAGTAACTGCTGATCAAGTAGCTGAAAGCGCATCATATGCGAATGTTCTCGGTATTCCTACGCTTCAGACAGGAGTATTCGGAGGTATTATAGTCGGTATCCTTGCCTCTTATATGTATAAACGGTATTATAATATTCAACTTCCTCAATACCTTGGTTTCTTTGCTGGAAAGCGTTTTGTGCCAATCGCGACAGCGGTTTCAGCGTTGCTTCTAGGTGTGATCATGATTTTTGTATGGCCACCTATTCAAGCAGGTTTAAATGCTTTCTCATATAATATGCTTGATGCAAACCCAGCGCTTGCTGCATTTGTATTCGGTGTAATTGAACGTTCATTAATTCCATTTGGACTTCACCACATCTTCTATTCACCATTCTGGTTCGAGTTTGGTCAATATACAAATGCTGCTGGTGAAATTATTCGAGGAGATCAGAAGATTTTCTTTGAACAGTTAAAAGATGGTGCTGAGTTAACTGCAGGTACTTTCATGACTGGTAAATTCCCATTCATGATGTTTGGTCTTCCAGCTGCTGCACTTGCCATTTATCATGAAGCTCGTCCAGAGAAAAAAGCAGTTGTAGCAGGTATTATGGGATCAGCTGCGCTTACATCTTTCTTAACAGGTATTACAGAACCAATTGAATTTTCATTTCTATTCGTAGCACCGGTGTTGTTCGGTATCCATGCGATCTTTGCAGGTCTTTCATTTATGACGATGGCCTTGCTTGACGTAAAGATTGGTATGACATTCTCCGGTGGTGTAATTGACTTCCTTCTATTCGGTGTTCTTCAAGGAAGAACTGCATGGTGGCTTGTTATTCCAGTAGGTTTAGCGTTTGCTGTCATTTACTACTTCGGATTTAGATTTGCGATCCGTAAGTTTAACTTGATGACTCCTGGTCGTGAAGACGACGAAGAAGATGAAGTGGCTGATGATGGTCAAGAAAACACTGCTTTAGCTTATAACGTACTTACGGCTCTTGGCGGCGAAAGCAATATCACGAATCTAGATGCGTGCATCACTCGTCTTCGTGTTTCTGTAGCTGATAAGGGACAAGTTGATAAGAAACGCTTGCAACGTCTAGGTGCCGCTGGTGTTATGGAAGTTGGTAACAACATTCAAGCTATTTTCGGTACACAGTCTGACGGCTTGAAAGGACAAATTGCAGATATCATTAGTGGTAAAACGCCAAAACCTATTCAAGATCAGCAAAAAGAAGAGAAGCCAGCAGAATCAACAGGTAAAAAAGGTGAAGACCATCTTATTGCTCCAATTGAAGGTAAGATTTTACCTATTTCAGAAGTGCCAGATCAAGTTTTCTCTGGTAAAATGATGGGAGACGGTTTTGCAATTGAACCATCTGATGGCTTGATTGTCGCACCGGTTGATGGCAAAATAATGAATGTGTTCCCAACTAAGCATGCAATTGGTATTGAATCTGTTAATGGTCGTGAAATTCTAATTCACGTTGGAATTGACACGGTTAACCTTAAAGGTGAAGGCTTCGAAGTGTTTATTAGCGAAGGTGATGAAATTAAGCAAGGGCAAAAGCTTATGAAAGTTGATCTTGACTTTATTAAAGAAAATGCAACTTCAACCATTACCCCTATCGTGTTTACGAACCTTGAAGATGGAGAAACAATTGATCTTGCTAAAGAAGGTAACGTTTCTAGGGAAGACAAAGATATTATTACGATATCAAAATAAAACTATAAAATTCGAAAGAGGGAATTAAAAATGGCAGAGAAAAATTTCACAGTAACAAGCGAATCAGGAATTCATGCACGTCCAGCAACAGCACTAGTTAACAAAGCAGGTCAATATAGCTCTGACGTAACTCTTGATTATAACGGAAAGTCTGTAAACCTTAAATCAATCATGGGCGTAATGAGCCTTGGCATTCAACAAAACTCTGAAATCACTATCAAAGCAGAAGGATCAGATGCTGACGATGCGATTGCAGGACTAAGTGAAGTTATGGAAAACGAAGGTCTAGGCAAGTAATGTCTAACCAACTGACTGGAATTGGCGCTTCTGCCGGAATTGCAATCGCTAAAGCATTCGTTCTAGAAAACCCAGCACTTGAAATTGAACAAAAGACAATTACAGATGCTGATGCAGAAATCGAACGCTTTGAAGCGGCAGTGCACATTGCAAAAGAAGAACTTGAAGTTATTAAAAACCACGCCAATGAACAGCTCGGAGAAGATAAAGCAGCGATTTTCGCTGCTCATCTTCTCGTTTTATCTGATCCAGAGTTGTTGAACGCGGTTAAAGATAAAGTCAATAATGAAAAAGTGAATGCTGAGAGCGCAATGAGCGACGTATCGAATATGTTTATTAGCATGTTTGAGAACATGGACAACGAATACATGAAGGAACGCGCGGCAGATATCCGTGATGTTTCGAAACGTGTTCTTGCTCATTTACTTGGCGTTACATTTACTTCTCCAGGAGCAATTACAGATGAAGTAATCGTACTTGCAGAAGATTTAACACCTTCTGACACTGCTCAGCTTAACAAACAATTTGTTAAAGGATTTGCAACCGATATTGGTGGTAGAACGTCTCACTCTGCGATCATGGCTCGATCTATGGAAATCCCTGCAGTAGTTGGTACGAAAACCATTACTTCTGAAGATGTAGAAGGAAAAATGGTTATTATTGATGGTATTGATGGTAACGTTATTGTTGATCCTTCTGAAGAAGAAATTGCGGAATACACAAAGAAAAAGGAAAACTTCGAAGCCAAAAAGCAAGAGTGGGCAAAGCTTGTTAATGAGCCAACAACTACTAAAGACGAGAAACACGTTGAACTTGCTGCAAACATTGGTACTCCTGAAGACGTAAAAGGAGTTCTTGAAAATGGTGGCGAAGGTGTTGGTCTTTATCGTACTGAATTCCTTTATATGGGTAGAAATGAATTGCCTACAGAAGAAGAGCAATTCAATTCATATAAAGAAGTACTAGAAAAGATGGAAGGGAAGCCAGTCGTTATCAGAACACTTGATATCGGTGGAGATAAAGAACTACCATACTTAAATCTTCCAAAAGAAATGAATCCATTCCTTGGTTTTAGAGCAATTCGTCTTTGTTTGGAAGAAACGGAGATTTTCCGTACTCAGTTACGTGCTCTACTTCGTGCAAGTGTCTATGGTAACTTGAAGGTTATGTTCCCTATGATTGCGACTGTTGGAGAATTCCGCCAGGCTAAAGAAATGCTTCTTTCTGTTAAGGAAGAGCTTATCAGGGAAGGCGTAGAAGTGTCAGAAGACATTGAAGTAGGAATGATGGTTGAAATTCCAGCTACGGCTGCAATGGCCGATGTTTTCGCTAAGGAAGTTGATTTCTTTAGTGTTGGAACAAATGACCTTATTCAATACACAATGGCGGCTGACCGTATGAACCAAAAAGTTTCATACTTATATCAACCATATAACCCTGCAATCCTGCGTCTTGTTAAGATGGTTATTGACGCAGCGCATAAAGAAGGCAAATGGGCTGGTATGTGTGGAGAAATGGCTGGAGATCAAATTGCCATTCCAATTCTACTAGGTCTAGGCCTTGATGAGTTTAGTATGAGTGCTACGTCTATTCTTCCTGCAAGAAGCCAAATGACAAAGCTATCAAAAGAGGAAATCTCTTCTCATATCGATCACATTCTTTCACTTGCAACAAATGAAGAAGTGATTGCTTATGTAACAGAGCATTTCGCAACGGAAGAGCTATAGGAAACTATAGCTCTTTTTTTAATACTTGCGTTAACCGTCTTTTTCTAATGGCTTTCTTTTAAAAGTTTTGTCTGAAAACAGATGCTTCATGGTGAAGTGTATACTCTTGCATTTCGATTCACTTACAATCAAAATAGATAGTAAGACATAATAAGGGGGAGACTAGATGCCTGAAGAATTAACAAGAGAACCAGCATCAATTGTTGATATAGAGAAATCACTTCGGATGGTCGCAGGTATTATTAAGCAGAATGGACGTGAGCTATTAAGTGAGTTCTCAATAACACCTCCTCAATTCCTTGCGTTACAATGGCTCTCAGAATATGGCGATTTAACCATCGGTGAGCTTTCTAATAAAATGTACTTGGCATGTAGTACAACGACCGATCTCGTTGATCGAATGGAAAAAACAGATTTAGTTAAAAGAGTGAAAGACCCAAATGATAGACGAGTCGTTCGAATTCATATACTAGATAAAGGTAATGAGATCATTAAGAAAGTTATTCACAAAAGACAGGTCTATTTGGACAAGATCACTCAGAGGTTTTCAGGTGATCAAGTAAAGGCTCTTGAAGAGAGTTTACACTTGCTTTATGAAGAGATGAAAAAGAACTAATTGGACCGGTAAATAGAGAGGCGAAATGTTTTGAAGAAACCAATAGGGGTTATTGATTCAGGTGTTGGTGGATTAACTGTAGCAAGAGAAATTATGCGACAGCTTCCAAAAGAAGAAATTGTATACATTGGTGACACTGCGAGATGTCCTTATGGGCCAAGATCATCTTCGGAAGTTAGGCAGTTTACATGGGAAATGACAAATTATCTTCTTGATCAATACCAAATTAAAATGTTAATAATTGCATGCAACACAGCAACTGCAGTCGTTCTAAATGAAATTCAGGAGAAGCTTGATATTCCTGTCCGGGGTGTTATTCATCCAGGTGCAAGGAGTGCTTTAAAAGAAACGACAAATCGATATATAGGTGTAATAGGAACATCAGGAACAATTAAAAGTGGTGCCTACGAGAAGTCACTAAAAGCGATTAATAATGATATTCGAGTAGAAAGTCTAGCTTGTCCACCATTTGTTCCCCTAGTCGAAACGGGGAATCTTGATAGCGAAGAAACATATGAAACTGTTAAAACAACACTAGCACCATTAGTTCATAAAGGTATTGATACGCTTATTCTTGGATGCACTCACTATCCTTTATTAGAACCAGTTATCCAATCCGTCATGGGAGACAATACGTCTATTATCTGTTCAGGCGATGAAACCGCATATGAGGTGAGTGGAATTCTTGAATATAGCTCGCTTTTGTATATCGGAGATGAAAAGCCTGCCCATACGTTTCTTACGACTGGATCTATTGACAACTTCACAAGAATAGCGACTCACTGGCTAGATTATCCAGTTGTAAAGGTCGAACAAATCAAGCTCTAGTCCATCGACTAGAGTTTTTTTGTTATGCACCTTCGTTAAGAAGGTGTTTTGTAGATCCTAAGAACTTCACTCGATCAAATGCTAAGCCAAGTTATTCTCATTCCTCTGGTATAAATTCTTATATAACTCGTATAAATGGTAGTACAAACCATCCGGGGAGGGATAGCTATGCGTTTACGTGGAATTGGATTTATCATTATGTTGCTTTCAATCTTACTAACAATATCGGGATGTGGATTTGGTTTTGAAAAGACGCTAAACGAAATTGATCCGCCTAAAGTTGACTATGTCGAGGAAGGAAAGCAGCTTGATGATGAGGATGCTGGTGCTGTTGAAGAGAGCGGTGCAGAAGGTGCTGAGGGAGAGCAAGCGGCTGATGCTACAACGGGGATGACCGCTCGTGAGCTTTATCTCCTTGATGCAAACGGAATGGTCGTTCCACAAACGGTTCAGTTACCTGCGGTTGAAGGTGCTGCAAAACAGGCGCTCGAATACCTGGTTGTAGATGGACCTGTTACCGAAATGCTTCCTAATGGCTTTAAAGCTGTTTTACCAGCCGGAACTGTCGTGCAGGGCATTGATCAAATGGAAAATACTCTCGTCGTCGACTTCTCTAATGAATTTAAAGATTACGCAGCTGAGAATGAAAAGCAAATTTTAGAAGCCGTCACTTGGACGCTTACGCAGTTTGAAGGTGTAGAGAAAGTCAAAATCCAAATTAACGGGTACGATCAAACGGAAATGCCTGTTAACGGTACACCAATTGGAGAAAGCTTTAGTAGAGCGAATGGAATAAATCATGAGATGGGTAATGTCGTTGATGTTTCAAATAGTGAAGATATAACAGTGTACTTCATGGCTCAGAGTGATGATTACGCCTATTATGTACCTGTTACGAAGCGTATGGAAGGTGTGTCAAGTGATGTCAAAGGTGTGCTGAAAGGATTAATGGAAGGGCCTCCTATTCATTCAGGGCTTTTCACAAACATTTCTAAAGATGTGAAATTACTCAATGCGAAAGAAGAAGATGGATTGTTAACGTTAGACTTTAATGATGCGATCTTAACTGGAGCAGAAGATAAAGTACTTGAAAAAGAACTATTAAATACGCTTGTTCTCTCTTTAACAGAGCAAACAAAGGTTGAGGAAGTAGCGATTACTGTAGACGGTAATGCTGAGGTAGTAGATGATTCAGGGAAAAGTCTATCCGAGCCAGTATCTAGGCCTGTAGACGTTAACAAAGTAGGTTTTTAAAAAAGAATATGATAGGATGAAGAGGCAGGAGTACTGCCTCTTTTCTTTGTTTTAAATGAAACATTTAGTGGAAAGGATCCATCTAATAAAGAGCGCAGCCTGTGAAAGATATGGTGAACAGGAGGACAATTATGAGAGTTGACGATCGTAAACCTAATGAGTTACGTGAGATACATATTGAAAAAGATTATATTAAACATCCTGAAGGTTCGGTATTAATATCAGTTGGTGATACCAAAGTGATTTGCTCTGCATCTATTGAAGAGCGTGTTCCTCCATTTTTGAGAGGACAAGGAAAGGGATGGATAGCGGCAGAATACGCCATGCTTCCAAGAGCAACAGAACAACGTAACATTCGTGAGTCAAGTAAAGGGAAAGTTGCTGGTCGAACAATGGAGATCCAGCGTTTGATTGGCAGAGCGCTTCGAACGGTTGTGGATCTTGAAGCACTAGGCGAACGAACGGTATGGATCGATTGTGATGTCATCCAGGCAGATGGTGGAACACGAACTGCATCAATAACTGGAGCATTCGTTGCTTTATCAATTGCTATTGAAAAAGGACTTGCAAGGAAGCAGCTCAAAAAAAATCCGCTAACTGATTTTCTTGCTGCCACCTCTGTAGGTATAGATTCTAAAGGAGAGGCTATTCTTGATTTATGTTACAAGGAAGACTCTTCTGCTCAAGTTGATATGAACATTGTTATGACTGGAAGTGGGGAATTTGTTGAACTTCAAGGTACAGGTGAAGAAGCTACCTTCAACATGAACCAACTAAATGATATGCTTTCTCTTGGCAAAGAAGGCATTGAACAATTAATCGTGAAACAAGCTGATGTGATTGGTGAATTTGCTTCCAAGATCAAGGGGGGTTAATCATGCACAAACTTCTTATTGCTACAGCAAATGAGGGAAAAGTAAAAGAATTCAAGCGACGGTTTGAATCAGAAAACTTAACCGTTATTTCTTTATTGGATCTAGATGACGCACCGGATGTAGCGGAAACCGGAAGTACCTTTGCTGAGAATGCTGTTTTAAAAGCTGAGGCGATTATGCGCCTTACGAATCAACCTGTTATCGCCGATGATTCAGGGCTCGTTGTCGATGCTCTTGACGGAGATCCAGGAGTTTACTCAGCGAGATACGCTGGTTTGGAAAAAGATGATGAAGCAAACATTGATAAAGTATTGAATGAAATGAAAGACATACCTGAAGGCGAACGTACAGCATCGTTTCAGTGTGTTCTAGCAGTTGCGATACCAGGTGAACAAACAGAAGTGTTTTCAGGAACTTGTAATGGAACCATCACATTTGAACGTTCTGGTCACTTTGGGTTTGGGTATGATCCGATTTTCTATGTCCCTTCTTATCGCAAAACAATGGCGGAACTATCTCCGGATGAGAAGAACGCTGTTTCACATCGTGGACAAGCCCTTGATCGTCTTGAGGAAAGTTTTCAAGAATTATTTTAAATGAAGACTATGTTAGTTCATATTGTTCATTTCTCAAATGAGCCAACAATCAACACTGTTCATTAACATAGCCTAAGTGAAAGGAGTGGAGCGAATTGAAAGTACTTGTCGTAAGTGATAATCATGGTTCAGCAGAAGAACTGCAACATCTAGTAGAAAGACATCAAGAAGATGTTCAATGTATGATTCATTGTGGAGACTCTGAGTTTGATTATGATGCAGAAGAAATGACTCCATTCCAATTAAGAGTGAGAGGAAATTGCGATTTTGATAATCGCTATCCTAATGAAATTTCTGAAACAATAGGTAGTAAAACAATTTTTGCTACGCACGGCCATCTATACAATGTGAAGATGACGCTTATGAAGCTCGCTTATAAAGCTGAAGAAACAAATGCAGATCTTGTTTGTTTCGGTCATTCTCATGAAGCTCTTGCTGTTTACGAGGATGGCACTCTTTTTCTAAATCCAGGGAGCGTGAGACTTCCTAGACAACCTACAATTAAAACGTATGCGATTGTAGAATGGTCTGATAGCAAAGTGACAGTTACGTTCTATGATGAAGAAGGTACCGTTGTAAATGATCTTTCTAACAGTTTTACAATTTAGAACAAAGTTTTTAAAAAGAGGCTGGGACATAAGCATATAACCATGAGAAAGACCCGAACAATTCATTTGAATCAGATCGGGTCTTTCGTAATTTACAGATAAACAACCGCTTCGCCAACATACTTCGCTTTCCGCGGGCNAAGCAAAAAATCTTGCGGGGTCTTCGGACTCATGCTGTTCCCGCAGGAGTCTACGTATGTTGGCTACGCTAAGGTCTTACTCTTAACATTCATTATTCGCGATTTCCTTCATGTATTTTAGTTTTGTCCCAGCCTCTTTTTTACGCTTTTTTCTAAAGGTTTTTTTCTAAAAGATTGTTGCTTTTGAAAAAGTTTTAAAGACAACACTTAGCAAATTGGAGCGTAAGGTGCTCGACTCCTGCGGGACTAGCGGGACAGGTGAGACCCCGCAGGAGCGTAAGCGACGAGGAGGCTTACCGCCCGCCCCGCGGAAAGCGAGCACCTGGAGCGGAAATTAACCACTAATCTAATAACAACAATATCTACGAAAAGAGCCTTTTTTTAAAACAACTATTGACTTTGCAAGTACCATTCGATATATTTATATTTGTCGCTGCGCGGCAGTAATACATAGATTATACATTCGTTTTGTCCCAGTAGCTCAGCAGGATAGAGCAACAGCCTTCTAAGCTGTGGGTCGGGAGTTCGAATCTCTCCTGGGACACCATAATATTTTAATCCAAAGACATTTATCAATTTGATAGATGTCTTTTTTGATTTTCTTCCTAATCATAAGAGATAACCGGCTTTTTCAAACATAATAAAAATCTAGGTGAGATGTACAAAAAAAGAGAGGGGCATGCTTCAGCTTGAGTTTACATGTGGATACTGATAAACTGATAGCTAATCGTAGCTGCGCCTTTCCTGCTGTAAACTCTTTTAATAGAGAATATAAGAGAGTGGAGCGATTACGTCATGGATAAAGAAAAGCAAGAGCGGAAAATAGTATATTTTCCAAATGTGGCAGGCAAACTTGTCGAAAAAGGAATGGCAGCACTAAAAGCAAAACAAATAAAAGAAGCGCATGAACATTTCAGTCAGCTTCTTGAAATCGAACCAGATCACCCGCAGGGGCATTTTGGGATGGTGCTCAGTCTGGTTGAAATGGGAGATTTAATCGAAGCATCTGAACGCTGTGAAACAATGATGCAGCAAGGTATCGGGGACTATTATGACATTTTTCAAGTATACATATCGATATTGGTTCAGCTTGGAAAGTATCAGAAAGTGGTTACGATGATTGAAGCGGTATTACAAGAAAATCAGCTTCCGTCGAACATTGCGGAATCGCTCTACCAACTGCTGCATTTCAGCAGACAAATGACAAATTATGATCTTGATTCCCATGATGAGTATGACGCTGTTCAAGAAGAGGATACGGACAAGCTAATTGCTTATCTAGAAAGCGATAAGACGGAGAAACAGTGGCTGGCAATACAGAAGTTAGGCGCTGCAGATGAGAAAAAGTCAATCCCCGTTTACCTTACATATTTGAATGAAACAAACAAAGATCCTCTTTTGAAAAGCCTAGTTCTACAAGTGCTAAGAGAAAAAGAGTTGGATCAAGAAGTCGTCGTACATAAATTTGGTAGAGAAATTACTGTGAATCCCTCTCATCTAAAAGATATCTTTTTACAAGACTTCTCCTTGAGTGTGAAGTCGAAACTGTCTGACGTAGTCGAACAGAAAAACCCAGCTCTTTTTGAGATGTGTATGCAAATTTGGTGGCACTATCTTTTCGCCATTTCTCCTTTCGAAGCTGAACCTACGAATAGTTCTGTCTGGGCAGCAGCAGTTCATAAAGTAGCTTCAGATATGAACGGGGAAGAGATCACTAATGAGGAACTACGCATGCATTATGAAGTCAAATCGTCGGAGTTCGAAGTAGCTGCAAATCGTATCAAGAACATAGAAAATCAGCCGTTCTACCGTCCCTTTGAATAGAAATAAATGGAAAGTCGATGTTTTTACTTGCGATTAAGAGAAATCATCGATAAGCTGTACTATGGCAAAACGGTTTGCAATCATGCCGTATGTGTTGAAAACCGGCTGTTCTATGTTATAATACAATAGTTGCAAACCCATATTTACTAGTAAAAGAGACCGTTTGAAAGATAGTAGACGCTTTTATACTCCAAAAAGTGTCATCTTAATTAAACGCTCGATTAGTGGAAATATATTTAATTGTTGGAGGTAATGTGTAAATGACTGCAAAATGGGAAAAGCTTGAAGGTAACCAGGGCGTCCTTACAGTTGAAGTTGACGCTACTGAGGTAAATACTGCGCTTGATGAAGCGTTCAAAAAAGTTGTTAAACAGGTAAACGTACCTGGATTCCGTAAAGGTAAAATGCCACGTTCTCTTTTCGAAAAACGTTTTGGTGTAGAATCTCTTTATCAAGATGCTCTTGATATCATTCTTCCTAAAGCATATTCGGAAGCTATTGACGAATCTGGTATTGAGCCAGTTGATCGTCCAGAAGTTGACGTTGAGCAAATGGAAAAAGGTCAAAACTTGATCTTCAAAGCAACTGTAACAGTTAAGCCTGAAGTTAAGCTTGGCGAATACAAAGGTCTTGAAGTTGAAGAACAAGATACAAACGTATCAGATGAAGAAGTAGAAGCAGAGCTTAAATCTCTTCAAGAAAAGCAAGCTGAGCTTGTTGTTGTTGAAGACGGAGAGCTTCAAGAAGGCGATACAGCAGTTATCGACTTTGAAGGCTTCCTTGGTGAAGAACCATTCGAAGGTGGAAAAGGTGAAAACTATTCACTAGAAATCGGTTCAAACACATTTATTCCTGGATTTGAAGAGCAATTGATTGGTGAGAAAGCTGGCGCTGAGAAGGAAGTAACAGTTACTTTCCCTGAAGAGTACCATGCTGAAAATCTTGCTGGACAAGAAGCGAAGTTCCAGGTGAAAATTCACGACATTAAGCGTAAAGAGCTTCCAGAGCTTGACGATGAGTTTGCTAAAGATGTAAACGAAGAAGTCGAATCACTTGATGAGCTTAAGAAGACAACGAAAGAAAATCTTGAGAAGCAAAAAGCAGAAGATGCTGATGTTCAAAAGAAAGACGCGTTGATTGAAAAAGCTGCTGAAAACAGTGAGATTGATCTTCCATCTGCAATGGTAGATGCAGAAGTAGACCGCATGCTTCAAGAATTTGAACAGCGTCTACAACAACAAGGTATGAACCTTGAAATGTACTACCAGTTCTCTGGACAAGATGAGAAAGCACTTCGCGAACAAATGCAAGAAGACGGTGAAAAGCGCGTGCGCACGAACTTGACTCTTGAAGCGATTGCTGACGCTGAGAATGTGGAAGTTTCTGAAGAAGAAGTAAATGAAGAACTTTCCAAAATGGCTGCTATGTACAACATGGAAGAAGAACAAATTCGTTCAATGCTAACAATGCAGGGTGGCACTGATGCACTTAAAGGTGACCTTCGCGTTCGTAAAGCGATCGATGTACTTGTAGATAACAGCAAAAAAGCTTAATAGAAGCTATTATTGGCTTATTTGAAACAAGGCGCTTAATTGCGCCTTGTTTTTACAAAAAGAAGTAGTAATGAAATCATTTAAATTAGCTAAACATAGTAGTAGGACAAATACTCTATACATAATAAGCTTTCAAAGAGTCGTTTTACTTCGTATCCTTTTGAGTTATGTGATACAATTTCAATACATAAATAGGATAAGAAACCAGTGGTGAATGCCCGTTAGGATTGCTTAATAAGTGATGGTTAGTTCGAATGCGCTAACTTAGTTCCTTTGCAGATAGACCTACTCGGATTTCATCGAGATCAACGGTTAGGGGTGAATTCATGTTTAAATTTAACGACGAAAAAGGACAATTAAAATGTTCTTTCTGTGGCAAAACACAGGATCAAGTACGAAAGTTAGTTGCAGGACCAGGTGTATATATCTGTGATGAATGTATTGAGCTTTGTACTGAAATTGTAGAAGAAGAACTTGGAACTGAAGAAGAGGTTGATTTCAAAGAAGTACCGAAACCTCATGAAATTTGCCAAATTCTTGATGACTATGTCATTGGTCAAGAAAAAGCGAAAAAGTCTCTATCTGTTGCGGTTTACAATCACTACAAGCGTATTAACGCTTCAGGTAAACCAGACGATGTAGAACTTGCAAAGAGTAACATTGCTTTAATTGGTCCAACAGGAAGCGGTAAAACCCTTCTTGCTCAAACACTTGCTAGAATTTTGAACGTGCCTTTCGCGATAGCGGATGCTACCTCATTAACTGAAGCGGGTTATGTTGGTGAGGATGTTGAGAATATTCTTCTTAAACTCATCCAAGCAGCAGATTACGATGTAGAAAAAGCTGAAAAAGGTATTATTTACATCGATGAGATCGATAAAGTGGCGCGTAAGTCTGAAAATCCTTCTATTACACGTGATGTGTCGGGTGAAGGTGTTCAGCAGGCTTTACTTAAAATTCTTGAAGGTACAACGGCAAGCGTTCCTCCTCAAGGTGGACGTAAGCATCCTCATCAAGAATTTATCCAAATTGATACGACGAACATTCTTTTCATTTGCGGTGGTGCATTTGATGGAATTGAACAAATCATTAAACGTCGTCTTGGTAAGAAAATCATTGGTTTCAGTGGTGAAGCGAAACAGGAAGATCTTAAACCAGGAGAATATTTAGGGAAAGTACTTCCAGAGGATTTACTTCGCTTTGGACTTATTCCTGAATTCATCGGTCGTCTTCCAGTTATCGGAAGCCTTGAGCCACTTGATGAAGAAGCATTGGTTGAAATTCTTACAAAGCCTAAAAACGCTCTTGTTAAACAATACCAAAAGCTTCTAGAGCTTGATGACGTAGAACTTGAATTTGAAGATGATGCTCTTGTTGAAATTGCTAAACAGGCTATCGAAAGAAAGACGGGTGCACGAGGACTTCGTTCTATTATTGAAGGCATTATGCTTGATGTAATGTACGATCTCCCATCTCGTGATGAGATCAAAAAATGCGTGCTTACAGCTTCAACTGTAAGTGAGAAATCAACCCCGCGCTTGATTTTAGAAGATGGTTCTGTCATTGATGAAGATAAGAAATCACCAAAGGAAAGTGCATAAATAATGAAACCAATCACCTGCAGGTGATTGGTTTTTTTATATTCTTTTGTTGGATTCAATTATGAATTTCCGGTTTATGGAACCATACCTCAGGAGATACTAAGGCTATTGATAAATCTCCAGGAGGTACGAGTATGAATTGGACAGGCATTGCGTTAGCGATACAGTTGTTTTTTGGAATTGTCATAGGATTGTATTTCTGGAACTTGCTTCGTAATCAGCGAACCCAGAAAGTTTCTATAGATAAAGAATCCCGAAAAGAAATGGAGCACTTAAGACGACTGCGGAGTATTTCCCTAAGTGAGCCACTTTCAGAGCGCATTAGACCTACTGGTTTCTCGGAAATCGTGGGTCAAGAAGAGGGGATCCGTACTCTACGAGCGGCTATTTGCGGACCAAATCCTCAACATGTCATTATTTATGGTCCACCTGGGGTCGGGAAAACGGCTGCAGCTAGGCTTGTACTTGAAGAAGCAAAGCGTAATCGCGGAACGCCTTTTAAACAAGCAGCCGTCTTCGTTGAATTGGACGCTACGACTGCGAGATTTGATGAAAGAGGAATTGCAGATCCACTCATTGGGTCTGTTCATGATCCCATTTATCAAGGTGCAGGTGCTATGGGGCAAGCTGGTATTCCTCAACCGAAACAAGGTGCTGTAACAAATGCCCATGGAGGAATTCTTTTTATTGATGAAATTGGAGAGCTTCACCCAATTCAAATGAACAAGCTTCTAAAGGTGCTCGAAGATCGAAAGGTTTATCTAGAAAGTGCTTATTACAATGAAGAGAACTCGAATATTCCAACACATATTCATGATATATTCCAAAATGGATTACCTGCCGATTTCAGAATGATCGGAGCTACAACAAGGACACCTGATGATATACCTCCTGCCATTCGTTCTAGATGCATGGAAGTTTACTTCAGGGAGCTAAGTCAGGGCGAAATTGCTAAGATTGCAACGAGAGCTGCTAAAAAGCTTAATCTTACGTTAGATGAGGAAGGTATTGAGCGAGTTAGCCGATATGCAAGAAATGGGCGGGAAGCTGTAAATTTGATGCAAATTGCCGCAGGTCTTGCAATCACGGAGAGTAGGGGAAGCATTACTGCAGCTGATATGGAATGGGTCATTCATGCGAGCAGGCTATCGCCTAGACCTGAAAGGAAAATTCCACTTCACCCAAGTACAGGTCTCGTAAATGGCTTAGCTGTTTATGGACCGAATACAGGAGCCTTACTTGAAATTGAAGTAACAGCAGTTAAGGCCGATAAGGAAGGAACTGTTACGATTACTGGTATTGTGGAGGAAGAAAGTATTGGTAATCAATCAAAGTCAATTCGAAGAAAAAGCCTAGCAAAATCCTCGGTAGAAAATGTGATGACCGTTCTAAAGGCGATGGGTATTCCAGCTGACTCTTATCATCTACATATCAACTTCCCAGGTGGTGTTCCGGTCGATGGTCCTTCAGCAGGCGTTGCAATTGCAACAGGTATTTATTCTGCTATTAAAGGAAGCCCTGTTAGTAACAAGATAGCTATGACTGGTGAGGTCAGCATCCACGGCTTCGTTAAACCAGTAGGTGGTGTGTTTGCAAAGGTAACAGCTGCTCGTGATGCCGGTGCAGAACTTGCATTAATTCCAGAAGAGAATAACGAAGAGATGCTTAAAATAATTAAAGGGATTAAGGTTGTACCCGTTAAGCATTTATCTGAGGTATTTGATGCAGCATTTCTTCTTGGAAAACAGCAGGAATATCCATCTATAGTGATGGGAAAATCCCAGCCTGGTAGTTAAAGGGCGGGATTTTCTTTATGAAGCAAAGTTTTTTGCGAGTTTGGACAGGGAAGATTAGACAAGTGGAAGATAGTTAGGATACAATGAAGTACAACTTATTAACTAGTTAAGCTCAGGATTTCTGCGAGTTAAAATAAGGTTTTTATAGTTTGTTGTCTGGAGGTGCCATGATTGAAAAATGAACATAAAACATTGCCATTACTACCATTACGAGGATTGCTAGTATATCCATCCATGGTTCTTCATCTTGATGTTGGACGAGATAAATCTGTTCAAGCACTGGAGAAGGTTATGATGGAAGATCAACAAATCTTCCTCTCTACACAAAAAGAAGTAGAAACGGAGACACCAGAAGTAGAAGATATTTACGAAATCGGTACACTTGCAACCGTTAAGCAAATGCTTAAGCTACCAAATGGTACAATTAGAGTACTTGTTGAAGGTCTTCACCGTGGCAAAATCGTTGAGTTTAAAGATACAGAGGAATTCTATGAAGTAGAAATCGAGCAGGTTGATGAGAGCGATGAGCGGAGCGTTGAAGAAGAAGCATTAATGCGAACGGTTCTAGATTTATTTGAACAATACATTAAAGTTTCTAAGAAGGTAACGGCTGAAACCTTTGCTTCTGTAAGTGATATTGAGCAACCAGGACGGTTGGCAGATATTATCGCATCACATCTTTCATTGAAGATACGTCAGAAGCAAGAAATTCTTGAAACGTATAATTCAGAAGAACGGTTAAATAAGCTCATCGAAATTCTTCAAAATGAGAAAGACGTTATTGATCTTGAGAAGAAGATTGGACAAAGAGTAAAGCGTTCTATGGAAAAAACCCAGAAAGAATATTATCTTCGTGAACAAATGAAGGCGATTCAGAAAGAGCTAGGAGAAAAAGAAGGTAAAACTGGTGAAATTTCATCTTTGAAAGAGAAGATTGAAGAAGCAGATATGCCTCTGAATGTCCAAGAAATGGCTTATAAAGAGCTTGATCGATATGAGAAGATTCCACAAAGCTCTGCTGAGAGTTCCGTAATCCGGAACTACATCGATTGGTTGATTCAAATTCCTTGGTCGAAAGAAACTGAAGACAACCTTGATATCAATCATGCGGAAAAAATATTAAATGAAGATCATTACGGTCTTGAGAATGTAAAAGAACGTGTTCTTGAATACCTTGCTGTGCAACAGCTAACGAAATCGCTTAAGGGACCAATTCTATGTCTTGTAGGACCACCAGGAGTAGGGAAAACGTCACTTGCACGATCAGTAGCTCGCTCTATTGGACGTGAATTTGTCCGTATATCACTAGGTGGTGTGCGTGATGAGGCTGAAATCCGCGGTCATAGACGAACATATGTAGGTGCTATGCCTGGTCGAATCATTCGTGGAATGAAAAAAGCAGGAACGGTTAACCCTGTATTTCTACTAGATGAAATCGATAAAATGTCCAACGATTTCAGAGGCGATCCATCTTCGGCCATGCTTGAAGTACTTGATCCACAGCAAAACAATACGTTTAGCGATCATTACATCGAAGAACCCTATGATCTATCGAAAGTTATGTTTGTAACTACAGCCAACAGTCTTGGAACAATTCCTGAGCCGCTTCTTGATCGAATGGAAGTTATTCGCATTGCTGGTTATACGGAAATAGAGAAAGTGAATATTGCGAAGAACTATCTAATGCCAAGACAACTGGAAGAGCATGGTTTAAGTAAAGGCAATCTCCAAATGAGAGATGAAAGCCTCTATAAACTTGTGAGACACTATACAAGAGAAGCTGGCGTTCGTAATTTAGAGCGGCAAATCGCCACTGTTTGTCGAAAAGCAACTAAATTAATTGTATCAGGAAAGAAAAAACGTGTTATTGTAACAGAGTCTATGCTAGAAGAATTACTAGGACATCCGAAGTTCCGCTATGGTGAAGCAGAGAAAGAAGATCAAATTGGAACGGCTACGGGTCTTGCTTATACAACAGCAGGTGGAGATACGCTCGCAATTGAAGTCTCCTTATCACCTGGAAAAGGGAAATTGATCTTAACAGGTAAGCTCGGAGACGTCATGAAAGAATCTGCTCAGGCTGCTTTTAGTTATATTCGATCAAAGTCAGAAGAACTTTCAATTGATCCAAGTTTCCATGAAACGAACGATATTCACATTCATGTGCCTGAAGGGGCTACACCTAAAGATGGTCCTTCTGCAGGTATTACCATTGCAACAGCTCTAGTATCCGCATTAACTGGTAAGGCTGTTCGAAGAGATGTCGGAATGACAGGTGAAATCACTCTTCGTGGACGGGTCCTTCCAATTGGTGGACTGAAAGAAAAGTCATTAAGTGCTCATCGTGCTGGATTGACGACAATTATAATGCCGAAAGAAAATGAAAAAGATCTGGATGATATTCCAGAAAGCATACGCAAAGATTTAACCTTCCTTCCAGTTTCACATTTGGATGAAGTGTTAAAAACCGCACTTGTGGGGGAGAATAAATGAAAGTAACAAAATCAGATTTTATTATCAGCGCAGTTAAACCGGAGCAATATCCTATAGATGGACTACCTGAAATCGGACTAGCTGGTAGATCGAACGTAGGTAAATCATCTTTAATTAACACGCTGATTAATCGCAAGAACCTTGCCAGAACTTCTCAAAGGCCTGGTAAAACGCAAACTCTCAATTTCTATTTGATCAACGAGATTTTATACTTTGTCGACGTTCCAGGATATGGCTTCGCAAAGGTTTCTAAGAAAGAAAGAGAATCCTGGGGCAAAATGATTGAAACGTATTTAACTGACCGAGATCAGTTGAAAGCTGTTATTCAAATCGTTGACTTAAGACACTCACCTTCAAACGACGATGTTGTTATGTACGATTGGTTAAAGCATTATGAAATTCCTGTCATCGTAGTGGCAACAAAATCTGACAAGATACCAAAAGGAAAATGGGGTAAACATCTTAAAGTTGTTAGTCAAACGCTTAAGATCGAACCCACCGATAAGCTCGTAACGTTCTCCTCTCACACTGGACAGGGCAAAGAGGAAGTATGGAGTGCTATTAAATCTTACCTATAAAGTCCTTTAGACCGGCACAAGTGCTGGTCTTTTTTTATACTGTGATTTGTTTTGATTATTCAGAAAAATGACGTTTTTAAATCCCTTTTTAAGGGAATAGAATAAAAGGCTAGTAAACAGAAGGATAAGCTTGCTCAGTCTGCCTCATGCCTGTAAATGCTTAAATAGGGGGTGTAATAGAAGTCATAAAGAATTGATCGAAATGTCAAAATATTGGTATTATAGTAATATCGCAGTTTACATAATCTTAACTGCATGAAAGAAAAGTCGTTTAAGGGGGACATGTGAAGATGAAAAAGAAATGGAGTTTTCTTACCGCATTAATGTTAACGTTTGTTCTTGTTCTTACTGCATGTGGTGGAAATGAGTCTTCTAGTGGGTCTGAAGGATCTGAAGAATCTGATGGTCTAGAGCTTACAGAAGATGGTAAATTCAGTTATGTTGTGTCAGGGGAGTTTCCTCCTTTTAGTACCGTTGATGAAAACGGTGATCTTGACGGTTTTGACGTTGCAGTAGGTAAAGCTATTGCAGAAAAAATAGGACTTGAACCAGCAGTTGAGAAATTCAAATTTAGTGGTATGGTTTCAGCTATTCAATCAGGACGATATGATGCGGCCGTAGCTAGTCATACGATTACAGATGAGCGTAAAGAAGCGGTCAACTTTAGTGAACCTTACTATTATTCAGGCCCCGTGCTCTATGTACAGCCTGGAAGTGACATTACGAGTGTAGAAGATCTTTCTGATAAAGATGTAGCTGTTTCAAAAGGCTCCACTTACGAGAAATCAGCACAGGAATATACAGATAAAATTTCGAATTATGACAGTGATCAGACTGCTCTTCGTGCATTGAGCGAAGGAAAGCACGATGCTGTTATTACAGATGACATTACTGGTAAACAAGCAATTGAAGAAGGATTTAAGATCGAAAAAGTAGAGCAACTTGGTACTAGTGAACAGGCCGTTGCAATTAAGAAGGAAAATGCTAACCTTCTTGAAGCTGTAAATAAGGCGTTGCAGGAACTGAAGGAAGATGGAACGCTTAAAGAACTTAGTGAGGAATACATCAAAGTAGACATCACCCAGAATCCTGACAGCGAGTAAGGAAAAGGAATGTGTGCTTTTGCGCACATTCCTTTTTAACCTATGCTACAGAACTCTAAGGAGCTGATTGCACTTGCCAACTTTTGGTCATTTTATAGAGACATTATTAAATAGCTATCCTGTATTTTTTGAAGGACTATGGCTAACGATACGAGTTACATTCGTATCGGTACTAATTGCCGTTTTTATTGGACTCTTCTTTGCCTTATTTAAGATTTCACAATCTAAGATACTAAACTGGATTGCGAACATATACATTGCGGTTATTCGAGGGACTCCTCTTATCGTCCAAATTTTCATTTTCTATTTTGGATTAACTGAATTTAATATTCCGAAATTCTGGGCAGCATCAATTGGACTAGCCTTACATAATGGTGCTTATATAGCAGAGATTTTCCGAGGATCGATTCAATCGATTGATAAAGGTCAAATGGAAGCAGGGCGTTCTCTTGGAATGAGTCATACGCTTGCTATGAGACGAATTATTTTGCCACAGGCGTTTCGAAGAGCACTGCCACCGCTTGGGAACCAGTTTATTATCGGTCTAAAAGATTCTTCCCTAGCTGCATTCATCGCACTCCCAGAGCTGTTCAGCGTGGCAACAACGCAGGGGGCAAGGACGTTTGATGAAATGACGTACCTACTCATTGTCGCTGTATATTATCTCGTTCTTGTTCTAATCTTTACGCTACTTGTTAACCTGCTTGAAAAAAGATTATCCGCTAGTGATTAAGAGATAAGAGAGGTGCTATGTATGGGAGAAAAAGCAGAAATGATTCGAGTAGAGAAACTGAATAAATCCTTCGGTGATCTTCATGTTCTCAAAGATATTGACCTTGAAGTAAATGAAAGTGATGTTGTTGTTTTAATTGGAGCGAGTGGTTCTGGGAAGAGCACGTTACTCCGCTGCATGAACTTTCTTGAAATCAAAAACAGCGGCAATGTTATTATCGAAGGGGAGACCATTGATCCTAAGAATAATGATCTTAACAAAGTAAGGCAGCGAGTAGGAATGGTGTTTCAACATTTCAATCTGTTTCCTCACAAATCAGTATTGGATAATGTTATTGAAGCACCGCTTACCGTTAAGAAATTGAAACGTGCAGATGCTGTGAAAGAAGGGAAAGAACTACTTGCCAAAGTAGGGCTTGCTGACAAAGCAGATGTTTATCCTAATAAACTCTCAGGAGGACAGAAGCAGCGTGTAGCAATTGCTCGGTCACTAGCTATGAAGCCAGATATCATGTTGTTTGATGAGCCAACATCAGCACTAGATCCTGAACTTGTTGGTGAAGTGCTCTCGACTATGAAGTCATTAGCCAAAGAGGGAATGACTATGGTGGTGGTAACGCATGAAATGGGATTTGCTCGAGAAGTAGGTGACTGGGTTGTTTATATGCACGATGGTAGGATTGTTGAGAAAGGTCATCCGAATGATATCTTCAATGAGCCTAAGGAGCAGCGCACACAGGACTTTTTAAGTTCTATCCTATAGAAAAAGTAAGGAGCAATTGCTCCTTACTTTTTTTTCATTACTAGATAAATACCTACTGCAATTAAAGCGACAGGCCAGAAATTCCCAACGAAAGAAAATGTAGTCGCAAGCCATGTTTCAAGACCTGTATAGAGAAGTTCGATAATAGATATAGCAAGCAAGATAAGCCCTGGAATAAGTCCACTCTTTTTGGTTTTATAATATGTCACTAGGTAGGCTGCACTTAATAGTAATGTGTACATTCCCCAGCTTTGTGGCCATATGGCTAGTTTGTTAACAAAATAAAGGTGAAGGCCAAGTCCAAGAAGGAGTACACCTGGGAATAACATAGGCCCTTCTTTTGAAATGAAGCCCTGGATAATCATAGCTGCGCCAATAACAATTAAAATCACTTGCCAGTTCATTAACTGATCTGAATAAGGTAAGCTGAGTGTTTGAAAAAGATAATAAAGTCCAATCGCGATAAATAATACTCCTGGAAAAACACTTTGACGTTTCAATTCAAATCCTCCTAATGTCAAAAAAACTCATTTTTTGCTATACAATTGATTTTCTGGTACATTAATAGTTGTATGACTACTAATAATATACAAAGAAAATACTTTATTCATCATATCATAATTGCTTTCATAGTCTGTTCACATTTATTGACTCTGTGAGTTTTATCACATGTTAGAATAAAGGTAGACGATAGTTATAAAAGAGGAATTGCTAACAATTTTTGGGGGTGGAACGATGCACATCCTGGTCGTAGGGTTGAACCACAAAACAGCCCCTGTTGAAATACGAGAGAAACTTTCATTTCAGGAGAACGATCTGCCTGAAGCTTTAGATAAGTTGCGTCACTCTAAAAGTATTCTAGAAGCTGTTGTTCTGTCGACATGTAACCGTACAGAGTTATATGTAGTAGCAGATCAGCTTCATACAGGGAGATATTATTCAAAGGCCTTTCTATCTGAGTGGTTTGGAATCGAAAAAGAAGAATTCTCACCATATCTTGTTATTCGTGAAAATGATGCTGCAACGGAACATCTTTACCGTGTAGCCTCAGGACTCGACTCACTTGTTATTGGTGAAACGCAAATACTAGGACAAGTTCGAGATGCATTCTTACTTGCACAAGAGTCGCAAACAACTGGTACAATTTTCAATCAGCTGTTCAAACAAGCGGTAACGCTTGCGAAGCGCTCTCATTCTGAAACGGAAATTGGGGAGAATGCAGTTTCAGTGAGTTATGCGGCTGTTGAACTAGCGAAGAAGATTTTTGGTGGACTTCAAAACAAACACGTTGTGATTCTTGGCGCCGGTAAAATGGGGGAGCTAACAGCAAAACATCTCCAAAGTAACGGTGTAGATCAAGTAACGGTTGTTAACCGAACGCTTGAAAAAGCAACAGAACTAGCTTCACGGTTTAATGGACAGGCTCGTTCGATGGATGAGGTCAATACTGCTCTTCTTGATGCGGATATTTTAATCAGTTCAACCGGGTCTACAAATTACGTTTTGACAGAAGATAATGTTAAACCATTGCTCAAAAAGCGCAGAGGTCGACCATTATTTATGGTGGATATCGCAGTACCAAGAGATTTAGATCCATCGTTAAACAACATGGATTCGGTTTTCTTGTACGATATTGATGATCTTGAGGGAATTGTCGAAACAAACATTGCAGAGCGTATGAAAGAGGCAGAGAAGATCGAGCTAATGATTGAGGAAGATCTTGTTCAGTTCAGAGAGTGGCTTAATACACTTGGAGTTGTTCCTATGATTACAGCTCTTCGCTCTAAAGCTTTATCAATTCAAGCTGAAACGATGAAAAGCATCGAACGTAAGCTTCCGGATCTATCTGATCGAGAACGCAAAGTATTAAGCAAACATACGAAAAGCATAGTGAACCAGCTGCTACGTGATCCTATTGTTCGAGTAAAGGAAATGGCTGCAGAGCCAAATGCTGAAGAGTCGCTTGAAATTTTCACCAAAATCTTTGCGATTGAGGAAGAGATTGAAAGAGAACTTCATAAGCAGCGAGTGAAGGAGAACGAAGAGAAAAGACAGCATGAATCCGTTAACTACTCCCCTTTATTACAGGCATCGCAGTTGCGCTCCTAGGAGAGGAGACATGAGTTGTGACGAACGCCAGCTGGCTTTATGATATAACAATTTTACTTTATTCTCTTAGTGTATTGGGATATTTCATTGATTTCTTGCAAAACAACCGGAGAGCAAATCAGTTTGCTTTCTGGTTGCTTTCTATTGTCTGGGTGCTACAAACAGCCTTTCTAGTTATGCAAATTATTGAGATTGGCGGATTCCCGATTTTAACACCTTTTGAAGGGTTATTTTTTTATGCGTGGGTAATTGTATCGCTCTCGCTACTTATTAATTGGTTTTTCAGAGTCGACTTTTTTGTTTTCTTTGCAAATGTACTCGGTTTCAGTATTATGGCCATCAACCTGTTTGCAACGAGAGAACAGGCTTCTAGTTTGCTGACAGAACAGTTAATGTCTGAGCTTTCGATCATTCATATTACAATGGCGTTTCTATCTTATGGGGCATTTTCGCTATCATTTATCTTCTCCGTAATGTATTTGATTGTCTATCAAATGCTTAAAGGTAAAAAGTGGAGCAAGCGTTTGAGAAGGTTTGGCGATTTATCTCAGCTCGAAAAGCTATCGTATTTATGTAGTGTTCTAGGTGTTCCTCTTCTGCTACTAAGTCTAATTCTAGGAATTGTTTGGGCTCTGTTAAAAGTTGATCAATTTAGCTTACTGGATTCCAAAGTTATTATTTCATTTTTCGTGCTCATCGCGTATAGCACGTACTTATATCAAAAAGTTGCCAGAGATATGGAAGGAAAGTCACTTGCTATGTGGAACATTGCCGCGTTTCTAATTGTCTTGGTAAATGTGTTCTTCTCCGGTACGTTCTCTGACTTCCATTTCTGGTATGTCTAAGAAACACCAAAGGTTGGAGGAAAAATCATGCGGAAAATCATTGTTGGTTCAAGAAGAAGTAAACTTGCTATCACCCAAACAAAATGGGTTATCAGCAAACTAAAGGAGTTAAACCCTGGGTTTGATTTTGAAATAAAAGAAATTGTTACACGTGGTGATCAGATACTAGACGTTACTCTTTCTAAGGTAGGCGGAAAAGGTCTTTTTGTTAAAGAAATTGAAGATGCTATGTTAAAAGGTGAGATTGACATGGCTGTTCATAGTATGAAGGATATGCCGTCCGTTCTTCCTGAAGGTCTTACAATTGGTTGTATTCCTGAACGTGAAGATTATAGAGACGTTATTATATCTGAATCTAAGAAAACGTTTAGAGAACTTCCTGAGGGTGCGATTATTGGAACAAGTAGTCTAAGGCGTGGTGCTCAGCTGAAAGCGATTCGTCCGGATGTTGAGATTAAGTGGATACGCGGGAATATTGACACACGTATTCGTAAACTGACAGATGAAGATTATGATGCAATCGTGTTAGCAGCTGCAGGTCTTCACCGTATGGGATGGTCTAAAGAGGTTGTAACGGAATATCTAGATCCTGATCTTTGTGTACCAGCTGTTGGCCAGGGTGCTCTTTCAATTGAATGTCGTGAGAGTGACGATGAATTGCTTGGCATCCTTGACAAATTGAATGATGACGTTACGAAAAAAACGGTTCTCGCAGAGCGATCATTTCTTCACACACTTGAGGGAGGATGTCAGGTTCCAATTGCAGGACACGCGATTCTTCATGATGACGATTCAGTAACTGTAACTGGTCTAGTAGGTGAACCGGATGGCTCCATTATTATTAAAGAGATGGAGTCTGGGAATGATCCTATAGAGGTTGGCCATACGCTTGCGCTTAAAATGAAAGAACAAGGTGCTAAAGATATTCTCGATCGTGTGAAAGAAGATCTAGATCAATGATGTCTCCGCTCTCAGGGAAGCGTGTATTAGTCACGAGAGCTCGGGAGCAGGCAGCGGCTTTCACGAAATTAATTAACGAACGTGGAGGGCTTTCTGTTGAAATCCCTCTTATTTCTTTCGAACCTCGGAATGACATTCTAAAGTCGATTGAAGTAGAAAAGTACCACTGGATTCTTTTTACTAGTGCGAACGGTGTTAGATTCTTCTTTCAACACTCAACCTTACCAAAAAACAGTAAAGTTGGTGCAGTAGGAACGAAAACAGCGAAGGTGCTTGAGAAGTATGGTGTTCAAATTGATCTTCTGCCAGAGGACTTCATCGCAGAAGGACTAGTTGCGGCGATGTCTAGATATACTTTCACAGGAGAGAAGATTCTACTTCCTAGGGGGAATCTTGGTCGTGATGAACTTCCTGAGCAGTTAAGTGAATTAGGGTATGACGTAACTGATTTACCTATCTATAATACGGTGATTCCTCAAGGTTCAGGAGCGGCGCTGGAAAAAGTAGCTGATGAACAGGCGTTGGATGTCATAACGTTCACATCTTCTTCAACGGTTCATCACTTTATGCAGCTTCTTGAAGCGAAGAATTTGAAAGATCGGTTTAAAGGGATCACAATAGTAGTAATAGGGCCCATCACAGCAGAAACGCTACTGTCCTATGGTTTTCATCCCCATGTCGTACCAGAAAAATATACAATTGAAGGGATGCTCGAAAGTCTCGAGCAGTACTTTCAACAATTGGGAGGATAACAACAATGGAAAAAGGCAACTTTCGCCGTCATCGTCGCTTAAGACGCTCAGATTCAATGAGATCTCTCGTTAGAGAGACGTATTTACATAAAGAAGATTTAATCTATCCGATTTTTGCTGTAGAGGAAGACAATGTGAAACGTGAAATCGCATCTATGCCAGGTGTTTATCATTATTCACTTGATCGCTTAAATGAAGAAGTAAGAGAAGTTGTTGATCTAGGAATTCAGTCTATCATGATGTTTGGCGTACCGGATCACAAGGATGCAGTAGGCTCGGAAGCATACTGTGATACAGGTATTGTTCAGCGCGCTATTAAGCAAATTAAAGAAGAGTTTCCTGATCTAACCGTTATTGCGGATACATGTCTCTGTCAGTATACCGACCATGGTCATTGTGGTGTCATTGAAGACGGTTATGTGCAAAATGACCAATCTCTAGATTTGTTAACACAAACGGCCGTTTCTCAAGCCAAAGCTGGTGCTGATATGATTGCTCCATCGAATATGATGGATGGATTTGTTTCAGCTATACGAAAGGGACTTGATGAAGCAGGGTTTGTAGATGTTCCAATCATGAGCTACGCTGTTAAATTCTCTTCAGCATTCTATGGTCCATTCCGTGATGCTGCTCATAGTACACCACAATTTGGTGATCGTAAAACGTATCAGATGGATCCTGCCAATCGTCTTGAAGCGATTAGAGAAGCTGAAAGCGACATTGAAGAAGGTGCAGACTTCTTAATGGTGAAACCTGCTCTAGCCTATCTTGATATCATCCGTGAACTGAAAGACCGTTTTCCACTTCCAATGGTTGCATATAACGTTAGTGGGGAATACGCAATGATAAAAGCAGCAAGTCAAAACGGTTGGCTTAATGAGGAAGAAGTTGTACTCGAAAAGCTTACTAGTATGAAACGAGCAGGAGCAGATCTTATTATTACGTATTTTGCAAAAGATGCTGCTCGCATGCTTAATCAATAGCATAATTCGAAAGGGGCATAACGAATGGGTAACTATAGTCGTTCGAAAGAAGCGTTTAAGGAAGCATCTAAAGTAATGCCTGGCGGAGTAAATAGCCCAGTGAGAGCATTTAAATCTGTTGGTATGGATCCTGTTTTTATGGAAAAAGGAAAAGGATCTAAGATTTACGATATCGATCAAAACGAATACATCGATTACGTCCTATCATATGGACCTCTTATTCTAGGTCATGCAGATGATCAAGTAGTCGAAAAACTGAAAAGTGTAACAGAGCTAGGGACAAGTTTTGGCGCACCGAGTACTTATGAAACGAAACTAGCCGAACTAGTGATTGAGCGAGTTCCATCAATTGAAATCGTTCGAATGGTGAATTCAGGAACAGAGGCGACAATGAGTGCTTTGCGCCTTGCAAGAGGGTATACAGGACGAAATAAAATCCTTAAGTTCGAGGGTTGCTATCACGGTCATGGAGATTCTCTTCTCATTAAAGCTGGCTCCGGTGTTGCTACATTAGGTCTACCTGACAGCCCAGGTGTACCTGAAGGTGTTGCTCAAAACACGATTACCGTGCCGTATAATGATCTTGAGAGCCTTCGCTATGCGTTCAATGAATTTGGAGATGACATTGCAGGCGTCATTATTGAACCGGTTGCAGGAAACATGGGCGTTGTTCCACCACAGCCTGGATATCTTGAAGAAATTCGAAAAATCACAGAAGATAATGGTACATTACTTATTTTTGATGAAGTAATGACTGGATTCCGTGTTGGATATAACTGTGCACAGGGCCATTATAATGTAACGCCTGATCTAACTTGCCTCGGTAAAGTAATTGGTGGTGGACTTCCTGTAGGTGCCTATGGTGGTAAAAAGGAAATCATGGACCATATTGCTCCGAACGGTCCAATTTATCAAGCAGGTACACTAAGCGGAAATCCTCTTGCAATGACAGCAGGATACGAAACTCTGGCTCAATTAACACCTGAAAGTTATGAGGAGTTTGAACGAAAAGCAGAGCGTCTCGGAGAAGGATTATCTAAGGCTGCAGCTAAATACAACATTCCACATACAGTTAATCGTGCAGGATCAATGGTCGGTTTCTTCTTTACAGATAAAGATGTTATCAATTTTGAGACAGCATCATCTTCTAATTTAGAGCACTTTACAGCCTATTTTAAAGAAATGCTGGATCAAGGTATTTCCCTTCCTCCATCGCAATTTGAAGGAATGTTCTTATCAACGGCTCATTCTGAACACGACATTGATGAAACAATTGCAGCTGCTGAAGCAGCGTTCTCTAAGCTAGTATAAATCAATAAAAAGCTGTCAGCCTACTGTGCTGACAGCTTTTTTTCTTTGGTGTTTTGTTAGCGTTGTTTCATTACTTTCTAAATTGAATTAGACATATTTCTTCGAATAGTTCATACATGTGTAATGTATGGATAATGTTTGAAAGGAGGAGAAAGCATGCCTGAAGGCTCATATTTGCATTTCTCCGTGGAGGAGCAGGTCTGGTTAAAGAAAGGACAGGAAGTTGAAGAGGTGTTGTCCATCTCCCTAGATCCTGAAATTTCAATTGAAGAGTACGAGGACTATGTTGCCGTTAAGGGGTGTTTATACCTTTCAGGAGAGTATCTTCAACGTGACTACAATGATGATAGCGATGAACCTGAAAATGAGGCATCTGCTTATCGCTCCATTCATGAAGTTCATGTTCGAGAAGATGGTACAGCATCAATCGGTCACCGTTTCCCTGTCGATATAACGATCCCTGCAAGTAGAGTTAGAAGCTTAGATGAAATCTATGTAACGGTTGATACGTTTGATTATACGTTGAACGAAACGAACTGTCTTCAGTTGAAAGCGGATATTTCTATTAGTGGCATTCAAGGTGACGAGAAACGATCTGAGTATGAGACGTACAGTGAAGAAAATGATTCAGTTGATGAGAATGTAGAAGCGGATAGTGATGAGACGGAAGAAACGGAAGAAACTGTTTGGGAGAATGATGTGAAGTACGTCGATGATCGTGAAGAGGAATCTTCGGATTTTGCTCACCAGTTACGATCACCTCAGGTTGATATGAGGGCTAAGGCAGAGCGCTATCTAGCGAATCTTTTGGATCAAGAAAATTATGAAGAAGGTCAAGAACCAACTTATGACTTTCTAACAAGAATGGCTAGACAAATAGAGGATTCAAATTTCTATCCTTCTGAACAACCTGCAATGGAAGAACCAAACAACTACGATGATGTGGAAGAAGATACTGTGGAAAAACCGCAGCGCAGCCGTGAAGAAAACGCACTTTATTTGACGAGTATGCTTACAAAGGAAGAAGAACAGTTCTCGAGAATGAAAATGTGCATCATTCAGCCTGGAGATTCATTAACAGAAATTGCAGAGCGCTACCGTGTACTCCCAAGTCACCTTGCTCGAGTGAATAGACTTGAGGAAGATGAAGTGAAAGAAGGTCAGATCTTATATATTCCTGTAAACCGCTAGCAATTTGATTTAGTTCAACCCCACCCCAAAGAAGGGTGGGGGTAAAGGGGCAGTGGAAATGGATGTTGCAGATTTATTAGGAAAGGAATTTGGGTTCGAACAAGTAAGTTTGTTGGATGAACCAAAAACAGTATTAACCAATGTCGGCAAAAAAAAGTTAACATACTGGCGGGAGCGGGATTTGCTTGAGTATCATCTCAACTTCCGTGACCGCTTTTTTTCTCAATATGGTATTCTATGTAATCGTATGATTCGTACGCTAGACGGAGACGGCTATGTTCAGTATGGTGATTTCTACATCACAGTGCACGATTTGGTTGAAGAATGTTATGCAGAAGATCTCTATCCTGAAATGAAAGGTTACTTGTTAGCGGCTCTGGTTGGCACAGCTAAAGAGACTCCTTGTTCACCTCAATACGCTTATTCTTCTACATTTCCTTATAGAGAAACGTTAACAGCGCTCGCTTCGATAAAGCTATTGTATCCAAAAAGTTATACGCTCCTCGTTAATCTAATTCCAGAAGTTAAAAAAAGACTATTAGTCGATCAACCCAATATTCTCCCTCCTGCTCCATATGGAGGGTATCGTTTAAAAAGAGTGATGGGACAGATTTTCTTCGAAGCATCTGATGCAGTACCACTACCGGCGTACAAATGGATCGTTAATGAGATACAGTTTTGGTTCAAAACGATGGAAACTGAGAGTTTTGTTAAAAGCTTTAGTGCATTAATAAATGGCGTTGATGATGAAATGCAAGCTTATATTATTCAAAGTGTCATTGAACCGTGGGAGTGGCGATCGTGTATTCTCGCTCTCCAACAAGGAAGTCACTCTGATCAAAAAATTAAACAGTTTCAAGAAGAGTGGGAAGCGACCAGGAATATTATTGATACACTACAGCTCTCCATTTCAGACAGGAGGGTTTCCTATGAGTGACCCAGCGCTATTATTTCAATATGATTTGTATCCTAATCAGGTTGTGAAACAAGGAAAGGTGACGCGGATAGAGACAGAAAGAGGAACTTTTGCCTTAAAAGAGACAAAGCTTAGTAAGGAACAAATGGACTTTATGATCTATCTTGAGGAGCGGTTTAAAGAGCTTCATTACGAGGGATATGTACCAATCGTTAGAACAAAGTACGGAGATTCATTCGTTTTAATGGAGGATAGGGTAGCTTATTTGACACCATGGGTTGAAGAGGATAGGGGTAACCCTGCTCAGAAAGAAGAACGAATGGTTCAAACACTTGCTGAATTACATGGATATACAGCGAAGGAACAGGCTTTTTCTGAAGAAGTTATTAAACAATCCTATCAGAAAATGATTTTTCTACGGGAAAGTCGTCAGTTCGAGATGGAGAAGTATATGAGTCAAGTTGAGAAACGAATCTACCTTTCGCCGTTCGAACTATCTTTTGTGAGTCAGTTTCATCAACTAATGAAGTACTGTGATTTAGCTAGAAAAAGATTGGATGATTGGTATGAGCAGGTCATCGAAGCGAAGCGATACCGAAGCGTACTATGTCATGGTAAATGCTCTCCTTCTCATTTTGTTACTGTAGAAGGAAAAGGGTATTTTATCAATTTCGAACGATCCGTTACGGATACTCCTGTGCGAGATCTCGCTTACTTTGTACGCTCATCCATCAAGCCATTTCAATATAATCCGGCAACAACCACCGCACATCTCGCTCAATACGAAGATCAATTTGCACTATATGATGAAGAAAAAGAACTGCTAGCAAGTTACTTATATTTTCCTGAGACAATTTTCAATAGCGTTACATTGTTTAGCGAGAATCGGCAGGAGTGGTCTCATATAAAGCACGTCCGACTTTTAACGAAAAAAATAGAAGTGATGAATGGGATAAGCAATGTCTTACAATCACTTTAAATCCACTCGAAGTAAAAGCACACTTCTAATGCTACAAGAATCATAAGTATTAATACGTCAACTGAAGTTGGAAATAGAATTGTTCGTATGGTCTGAAAGATAATGAACGGTGGTACGAACTGTGCAAATAGATCTCTAAACTTATAAACTGCTGGAGGCAGCTGATAGCGATTCATTCCTCCAAATCGTTTTTTCATGTTCATTCCCCTTCGCATTGGACTATTCACTCTTAGCGTATGTTCAGTAAGGAAATTGGGTGATTAGGTTGTGTGAAGACTGGCTATGATAAGAAAAAGGGCTTTAAGTATCTTGACGGTAGTGAATCAAAAAGGTAAACTTGATATACAAATAGTCGACAGGCAAAGATAGGGAGTAGTAGAATGTGACCCCTTCAGAGAGAGAAGTCATTTGCTGAAAGATTTCTCAGGATTAGAGCATTCGAAGTCGCCCTTGAGCTGTTTCTCTGAACGTGTAGTAGGAGAGACCGGTAAACCCGTTATTCGAATGAAGCGTACAGCTAAACGCTTATTTAGCTGTAAATAAAGGTGGTACCGCGAAAAAACTTCTTTCGTCCTTTTCCTAAGGATGGAAGAAGTTTTTTTGTTGTCTTTAGGTTTTAAACGTACCATGATTGACGGGAGATCCGGATTATTGTCTGAGACTTATTGAATGGAAAGGGAGATAGGCTATGGCGAATAAAGAATTAACAATGCCGACGAAATACGATCCGAAGGCAACTGAGCAGAAATGGTATCCCTATTGGGTAGATGGAAAGTTCTTTGAAGCAACAGGAGATAAGAAGAAGGATCCTTATACAATTGTTATTCCTCCACCTAACGTAACGGGTAAGCTTCACCTTGGTCATGCTTGGGATACAACACTTCAGGACATTCTTTCCCGTGTGAAGCGGATGCAAGGATACGATGTTCTCTGGCTTCCGGGAATGGACCATGCCGGCATTGCTACACAAGCGAAAGTAGAAGGCAAACTTCGCGAGGAAGGCACATCTCGTTATGATCTTGGTCGCGAGAAATTCCTTGAGAAATCGTGGGAATGGAAAGAAGAGTATGCAGATTTTATTCGGAGTCAGTGGGCGAAGCTAGGTTTGTCCCTAGATTACTCAAGAGAACGCTTTACACTTGATGATGGTCTTTCAAGCGCCGTTCGTGAAGTATTTGTTAAGCTATATGAAAAAGGGCTTATTTACCGCGGGGAGTACATTATTAACTGGGATCCACAAACAAAAACGGCTCTTTCAGATATCGAAGTTATTCACCAGGAAGTAACAGGTCACTTCTATCATATGCGTTATCCTCTTGCAGATGGTTCAGGTTCAATTGAGATTGCAACGACTCGTCCTGAAACCATGCTTGGAGATTCAGGGATTGCGGTTCACCCTAAAGATGAGCGTTACAAGCATCTGATCGGAAAGAAAGCAATCTTGCCGATTGTTGGTCGTGAAATTGAAATCGTAGCTGATGATTACGTTGATCGAGAGTTCGGTTCTGGTGCTGTTAAGATTACACCAGCTCATGATCCAAATGACTTTGAAATTGGTAATCGTCATAACCTTGAACGTATCCTAGTTATGAATGAAGATGGATCAATGAATGAGAATGCAGATAAGTACCAAGGCATGGATCGATTCGAATGCCGTAAGCAACTTGTGAAAGATTTACAAGAAGCGGGAACGCTCTTCAAAATCGAAGAGCATATTCATTCAGTTGGTCATTCTGAGCGAAGCGGTGCAGTTGTAGAACCGTATCTTTCAACACAATGGTTCGTTAAAATGGGCCCACTGGCAGAGCAGGCAATTGAACTTCAAAAATCTGAAGATAAGGTTCAATTTGTACCTGATCGTTTCGAGAAAACGTACTTGAATTGGATTGAGAATATTCGTGATTGGTGTATTTCACGTCAACTTTGGTGGGGCCATCGAATCCCAGCTTGGCACCATAAAGAAACAGGTGAGATCCACGTTGGACTTGAAGAACCTTCTGACATCGAGAACTGGGAACAGGATGAAGATGTTCTTGATACTTGGTTCAGCTCAGCTCTATGGCCTTTCTCTACGATGGGTTGGCCAGATGAAGAGGCAGCTGATTTTAATCGTTACTATCCGACGAATGTACTCGTAACTGGCTACGACATTATTTATTTCTGGGTAGCTCGTATGATCTTCCAGGGAATCGAGTTTACAGATCAACGTCCATTCAATGACGTTCTCATTCATGGCCTCGTTCGTGATTCTGAAGGTCGTAAGATGAGTAAATCTCTCGGTAACGGTGTCGATCCGATGGATGTAATTGAAAAGTACGGTGCAGATTCACTTCGCTTCTTCCTATCAACAGGTTCATCACCTGGTCAAGATCTTCGTTTCTATTGGGAGAAGGTTGAATCGACTTGGAACTTCGCTAATAAAATTTGGAACGCATCCCGTTTTGCCCTTATGAATATGGACGGGATGACGTATGATGAACTAGATTTAACTGGTGAGAAATCAACTGCAGATAAATGGATCCTCACACGATTGAACAATACTGTAGAGCAGGTAACTCGTCTTATTAATAACTATGAATTTGGTGAAGTTGGTCGTTACCTTTATAACTTTATCTGGGATGATTTCTGTGACTGGTATATTGAAATGGCGAAGCTACCGCTATACGGAGAAGATGAAGCTGCGAAGAAGACTACGCGTTCTGTTCTTGCATATGTACTTGATCAAACGATGCGTCTCCTTCATCCGTTTATGCCTTACCTCACAGAAGAAATTTGGCAGCACCTTCCACACGAAGGTGAATCCATTACAGTTGCAAGCTGGCCTGTGAAGCAGGAAGAGCTTGATTTCCCTGAAGCTGCAGCAGATATGGCTCTTCTTACTGAAATCATTCGTTCTGTTCGTAACATTCGAGCTGAAATGAATGTAGCACCAAGTAAGCCAATCGAGTTACGCATTAAGCCTAAATCAGAGGAAGCTCAAAAGCAGTTGGAGCAAAACAGTCAGTATATTGAACGTTTCTGTAATCCTGAAACATTAACGATTTCTGCTGATCTTCAGGCACCAGAGAAATCAATGACAGCAGTCGTATCTGGAGCAGAATTATTCTTACCACTTGAAGGTTTAATTAACATCGACGAAGAAATCGAACGCCTTCACGGTGAATTGAAGAAGTTGGATTCTGAAGTTGATCGTGTTCAGAAGAAACTTGCGAATGAAAGATTTATTAGCAAGGCTCCTGAAAAAGTGGTTGAAGAAGAACGTGCTAAAGAAAAGGATTACCTTGAAAGAAGAAGTAACGTAGAAGCTCGTATTAAAGAATTGAAAAAATAAGCAAAAGACGAATCTCTTATGATAGAGATTCGTCTTCTTTTAAGAATAGGAGTGAAGTAGATGTTTCAATCATATGATGAAGCTGTCGATTGGATTCATGACTTACTTAATCATGGCATTAAACCTGGTTTAGAGCGAATGGAGTGGATGCTTGAGCAACTGGGAAATCCTGAACGTCGTTTGAAAACTATCCATGTGGGCGGTACGAATGGAAAAGGATCAACTGTAACCTACATGCGTACGGTATTAGAGGAAGCGGGTTATGAAGTGGGGACATTTACTTCCCCTTATATTGAGACATTTACAGAACGAATCGCAATCAATGGTCAGCCGATAAGTGAAGAAGATTTGATTGACCTTTGTAATCGTGTAAAACCGATTGTTGAAATAGCTGCAGCATCACCTCTTGGCTCCCCAACCGAATTTGAGGTTATTACAGTAATTTCTCTACTATATTTTGGTACAGTTTCTTATCCAGATCTTGTTGTTATGGAAGTTGGCTTAGGGGGGCGATTTGATTCAACGAATGTAATCCACCCGCTCGTCTCTGTTATTACAAACGTCGGATATGACCATACACATATTCTAGGAAGTGACATTAAACAGATTGCATATGAAAAGGCGGGGATTATTAAATCTGGCGTTACACTTATCACTACTGCAGAAAAAGAAGAAGTCTTAACACTTTTATCTGAAACAGCAAGGATGAAAAACGCAAAAATCTATCGGTTAACGAATGAATTTGATGTAAAACATCTGACTAGTGCAGACGAGGGAGAGCATTTTCAATTCACTTCTCCATTTGGATCGATTGAGAATTTAGTTATTGAAATGAAAGGCGAGCATCAAGTGAAAAATGCCGCGGCTGCTCTTATGGCACTTGACTATCTACGGGTATTTTACGGAATTCACTTAGAGAAGGAAATGATTCAACGCGGTCTGAAGAGAGCAAGCTGGCCTGGAAGATTTGAAGCGTTACAACAGGAGCCTTTAGTGATCGTAGACGGTGCTCATAATCCTGAAGGCGTTGAAAGTCTTTCGAATACCCTTCAGAATCATTATAGCGAAAAGCGCATCCACGTTGTTTTCAGTGCTCTAGGAGACAAAGACATTGAGTCAATGCTTCAACCACTCTATCCTATTGTCGAATCACTTACGTTCACTACATTTGATTTCCCACGTGCGGTTAAGGCGCGATCGCTATATGATCGGTCTACGTTTAAAGAGAAATCATTCTATGAGAATTGGAATGATGCCATTCAAACCGTTTTTGACCGAACGAGCAAAGAAGATCTCATCATCATTACGGGTTCACTCTATTTCGTTTCGGAAATACGGAATTATCTAAAAAATTAGAATAAAAATGAAAAAGCTAGGACTTTCACGCTATTTTTTGCTAAAATAAACGTAACCATAACGGATATGGAAAATTATTCTTCTAAAGAGAAGACGGAGGGGGAAGCAATTGACTGCAATAATGAATCGCTATGTTTGGATTGTCTGGCTATTGTTCTGGCCACCACTCATTTTTGCAACGTTCTATTTCTTTCCCCCTGACTTAACGAATAACCTTGCTGATGTTTTTGCGCTGTTTGGCCTGCTTGCAGTTGTGGCAATGATGCCGATTAATGTAAAGGGAACCGATCTTTTCTTTATACAAGGTATTTCTCTTGCTGTGTTTCTGAGGTATGGGTTATTAGTCGAAACCATACTTACCCAGCTAGCGATCTTAGTTTTTCTCTTAAATCTTCGTGTAACAAAGCATGATAGTCATCGCTATCCTGTGAATATGATGATGTTTTTGCTCGTGTCGCTTACTTCAGGTGGACTTTTCTATTTAATGGGTGGCTCCACGGGAGAGTTCTCAGGAAATGCGGTTACACAGCTTTTACCATCAATGGTGTATGTATTCTCCCTTATCTTTGTAAATCAAATCTTACTTCACTTTTTAAGAATCTACATCTATAAAGAGAAAAACACCAAATTCTTCGGAAAAGATATGCTGTGGGAAGCAATTACAACTGCTGTCACGTTACCAGTTGGATTTCTTCTTTACATGTTACATACATACCTCGGAACCATTGCGATCTTCTTTGTTGGCGTTCCATTTATTCTTGCTTCTTTAATGCTTAGATTGTATTATTCAAGCCGTAAAGTAAATGACTTGCTACAAAAAACGAGCGAAATTGGTCAACAAATCACTCAATCGCTTGATACAGATGAAATACTGCATTTGTTCTTAAACGAAGTAACAGATATGTTTGTTGTACATGATGCGTATATTATGGATGCTGAACACGTAAAGAAGCTAACCGTTATCAAGAGCTTTAAACAGGGCAGAGGCGTAATTGCCTGTCCGAAAGAGAACGATTTTGCTTTCGAAGAGGGTATTAGTTCAAGGGTTTGGAGAAGCGGAAGAAGTAGATTATATACGCGGCGTTCTCAGTGGAGAAACCTTACGACAGGGGTTTTACCGAAGTCCGCGAACTCTGTTATCTCAGTTCCAATGAAACGGAATAAGAATGTAGTCGGCATCATTACACTAACGACGAATAAAGTTCGCTCATATGAAAAGCATCATATCCTCGTGTTACAAATTCTGGCCAATTATCTTGCAGTAGCCATTGAGAATGCCAAGAACTATGAAGAGACGAAAAGGCGAAGTGAACGTTGTCCGTTAACAAGTTTATACAATTACCGATTCTTCGGGGAATTGTTAGATGAGAAATACAAACGTTTTGATGAACGCCCTGATCCGTTTTCTATCATTCTTCTAGATCTGGATCATTTTAAGAAAGTGAATGATACATTCGGACACCATAGTGGCAATGAGGTACTGATTGGGCTTGCGAACCGACTTGTTGAAGAAGTCGGTGATCGTGGAACAGTAGCGAGATTCGGTGGAGAAGAATTCATTCTCTTGCTCGAAAACCATTCTCATGAACAAAGCCTACAAGTTGCAGAAGATCTCCGCTGTGCAATCGCGGATCGTCCATTTGAAATCTTTAATGATCTTGAAAATGGGAATCGACAGGTTATCTACATCACCGCTAGTATTGGAGTAGCAACCGCGCCTAATCAAGGTGAAGATACTCAGACATTGATTCGTAACGCTGACCGTGCGATGTATACTGGTGCAAAGCAGCGGGGGAGAAATCGAGTTGCGAGTTATGTAGGATGACGAAAACCCGCTCTTCACAGAAGGTGAGGAGCGGGTTTTTAATAGTGGAATTTACTTTTTCGTACGATTGAGTGGGACTGGGTCTGAGATGACTTTAATGATTGATTCCTGAGGCTTCAATTCTAAGTATATGTTAACGATATAAGGGTTGTATGTGATCTGTAGGCGAGAAGGCTCATTTTTTTGATAGATAGGTAGCTGAAAATAGGTAGAATTATATTTTTGATATTGATTGCTGCTAGGATTAGAAGTTTTAGCTTTCCTTTTAACGGTTGCTTAAAAAGGGTTGAAGTTAATAGTGTAAGTGAAACGAGAATTTCAATGAGTGTGAAACCTTTATCATTTTGAAGCACTGATCTGGACCCCCAATATGAAACAAACATTGTTAATAAATAGTGTTTTTTCCAATTTCATAATACTATAATACAATAAACCACATATAATTCTTTTTATATTGAATTTTTTTAAATTTTTATTGGGGAGGTGTAAAGCTAGTACAATATGTATTGTTGTTTTTATAGGTGAAGGTTTGCTTTTACTTATTATTACGCTTATTCCTTCAACAGTTATCTGAAGCTCCAGTAAAGATAGAGCCAGAAAAACATTACCTACCGATGAAATTAATCTATTAAACTATTTGGAAGAAGGATAAAACATATGATCGTTGTATTGCATAGTTATTTATTTCTAGTTGGTCTTGCGCTTGGGTCTTTTTATAATGTTGTAGGTCATAGGGTACCAATCAAACGATCGATTGTGGCTCCTCGCTCATCCTGCCCAAACTGTAAGCGGGAACTTTCAGCGTTAGAACTCATTCCGGTTTTCTCTTATTTAGTCCAGCGTGGGAAATGCAAAGGGTGTTCATCAAGAATCTCTCCTATCTATGCAACTAACGAATTTGTGACCGCATGTCTTTTTACGATAACACCGTTTTTGGTAGGATGGTCAAAAGAATTGCTGATCTCATATGGATTGATTTCCCTTCTCGTTATTGTGTTTGTATCTGATATTTTATATATGCTGATTCCTGATAAAGTTCTATTGTTTTTTACAGCTTACTTTATCGTAGCAAGAATCATTGTTCCAATGAACCCATGGTATAGCCCTTTAATTGGAGCAACTGCTGGTTTCTTACTACTTTTACTCATTGCTGTTATCAGTAAAGGCGGAATGGGTGGAGGGGATATCAAGCTGTTTGCCGTGCTAGGTCTTATATTTGGGTTTCAAGAAATACTGCTTGTTTTCTTCTTTTCAACACTTTGCGGATCGATTATTGGTATTGCTGCTTTACTCAGTGGAAAAGTGAAACGAAAGCAGCACATTCCGTTTGGTCCATCAATCGCTCTAGGTGCAATTATTACTTATTTTTATGCTAAACCAATCATAGACTGGTATTTTAGTTTTCTGTCATGATGGAGGGAATGGATGATGGGTTTTTTCGTTTTAAGCCACAATCAAAACAAATTAGTATGATTTTGCCTGATCACGTGATCAGAATGGTTGATCTATCTCATTGGACAATAGAAATTCGTTCTTACCATGAACGATTTCTTCCTGAAGGAATTATTCGTGATAGAAAAGTAATCGAACGAGATACCCTTTCTGTCATTTTAGAAGAGTGTGTAGAAGAATGGGGAATTAAAGGGAAGAGAGTTGTGTTTCTAGTTCCTGATACCTATCTTGTCCTAAGAAACGAGAAGATCCCTCTTTCGGTTGCTGATGAAGATATTAAAGGTTACCTTTACCTTGAAATTGGCACAAGTATTATGCTTCCTTTCAAAGATCCCGTGTTCGATTATGAATTAATTGGACAAAAGAGTGAACATAAAGAAATTCTTCTTTTTGCAGCTCCTGAAGAAATCGTTAATGATCTACCTTCCTTACTTGAGTCCGTTTCCCTTCATCTGGAAGCAGCTGATGTTACCGCACTATCCCTTTATAGACTATACTATCTTATCGATCAAATTGACTCACAAAAGTCAACGCTTCTCATTCATTGTGTTATTAAGGAAATAAATGTAATTATGTTGTTGCTTATAAAGAAAACCCTCTTTATAAGACGGTAACAGACGAAGAAGCGAAAGAGTAGTTTCTTCTATAGTGTATAAGAGAAGCTTCTATTATAAAGGCTTCTTTTTTGTGATTAGCTGTTAGTAGAACAAGCACTCAAATCTAGTAGTTTCTGTTCTAGCATTTTCCCTCATTTCATAGACTATAATACAAGCCGGTATCAAGGAGGATGGTTATGGACAGGGAGAAGCGGACCATATCAATACGGTTAAATGGGGAGGATATGAGCAAGCCCTCCAAAACACATAAAGAGGAAAGTGCTGCGGCAGAAGAAAAAGATTTTGAGTGGATTTTACCCGAGCGGCGTGATGCTAAGAAAATGGTAGAGATTCGAAAGCGCCATATTCAAAAAAGACCTCGTCCATTATATGAACCTACGAAACGTCCGAAACTTCCGGTCGGAAGAAAAAAGAAAAAATCTTCTCTGCTGAAGGGGAAACCGGTAATTACGATAAAGAAAAAGGTAGTAGCTTCAGCTATTTTTGCTATTGTTATTGGAGTATTGTTTGGACTTAGTTTGTTGATGGTTTTCTCAGGAAACAATGTAACGCTACCTGCTAATTCTGAACCAACATCACTACCAGCTTCAACGACAGAAGCTGAGTTATCGCTTGATTTACACGTCGTTCAATCAGGAGCTTACGAAACAGAAGATGCTGCGAAGGAATTTCAGTTGAAATTTAAAGAAGAAGGATTTCCTGCTACTATTTTCAAGGGAGAAAAGTACTATTTATTGATCGGCATTTCTCCTTCAGTTGAAGGACAAGATGCTCTTGGGAGCTATTTTGAAAGTAAGGGACAGGATGTTTACAAAAAGGTTTGGTCAGTAGATGGAAAAGGCACTTCAGTAGATCCTGAGTTGGCGCAGCATATTCAAGAAGGAAGAGATCTTCTTGAAGAGCTAACAGAACTTGATCTAGCAGCACTATCCGATAATAAAGTGACGACCAAAGAAATAGAAGCAACAGCAAAATCCATTGAGAGCTGGAGTGAAAAAGGAACGAAGATGAGTGATTGGCAGAAAGACGATTCACTACAATTCACAGAAAACTTAAATGGAGCATTGAAAGAAATCCAGGAATATACGTCTGAGGAAAAAATCTCATCGCTTTGGATCGCGCAGCAACATTTATTAGATGGGATGTCATCTTATCAAAACGTTGTGGAAAGTATGAAATAATCAGATATTTGCGGAGAGAATCAATTAAGGGTAGGATAAGGAAGGGGGACTACCCTCCTTTATGATTGTGATGAAACGAATGTAAAATAGAAAAATTAACATTAACAAATTTATTCTGTATGCACATACATGAACGAAGTATGACGAAAATTGTAAAGGAACGTCAGAAAAATAAATTGTGGAAAGAAAAGGGATTTGATAAGCTGTTATCAAGCCCTTTTCCCACTTGTGAATCATTTACAAAAAAGGGTGGTATTATGAAGCGCCTCGTGTTAGCCTCTGGATCTCCGCGAAGAAAAGAACTTCTAGAGCAAATGAATCTCCATTTTGACATTATCGTTAGTGGTTTTGAAGAACATCTCTCTTTATCTGTTCCTCCTGCTGAACTTGTGAAACAGCTTGCCTATGGTAAAGCAAACGATGTATATGCTAACCAATCAGAGCGAGTTGTCATTGGAGCTGATACTGTTGTTACACTTGATCGCAATGTTCTTGGAAAGCCAGAGAGCAGAGAGCATGCGAGGCAGATGCTTAGAGCACTTTCTGGTCGGACTCACATTGTTTATTCAGGTGTTGCCATTCTTTCACATGACAAGAAAGTTGAATTTTATGAAGCAACTGAGGTTACATTCTGGGAGTTAACAGATGAAGAAATTGAGACTTATCTCAATACAGGAGAGTCTTTTGACAAAGCTGGAGGTTATGGCATACAGGGTTTCGGTGCCGCCTTTGTGAAACGTATTCATGGTGATTATTACAGTGTGGTAGGGCTTCCGATTGCTAGAACGCTAAGAGAACTTAAGGCGTTTGGCATAGTTCCGGAGATTCAGCATTAGTCAGGCATGGAGATGAATCCAGGGAGGAAGCGTGTTGCTGAAAACACCTTTAATGATTCGTGATTATCCTGAAGAAGAGCGTCCGAGAGAGCGTCTGATGAAGGACGGTCCTGAAACGTTATCCAATCAAGAATTATTGGCAATTATCCTCAGGACAGGAACGAAAAAGGAGTCTGTCCTTCAGCTTTCGTATCGCATTATCCAGAACTTTGAAGGACTCAAGCTTCTAAAAGATGCAAGTATTGAAGAGTTAACTTCCCTTAATGGCGTTGGAACTGCGAAAGCAGTACAGCTTATCGCAGCTATGGAGCTAGGGAGACGAGTTAGCCGCCTTCAATTAGAAGAGAGATATACGATTCGTTCACCTGAAGATGGTGCGAACTATGTGATGGAAGATATGCGTTTTCTCTCACAAGAACACTTTGTTTGCTTATACTTAAATACGAAGAATCAGGTGTTACATCGTCAGACCGTCTTTGTTGGTAGTTTGAATGCGTCGATTGTGCACCCGCGTGAAGTTTTTCGAGAAGCTTTTAGGCGCTCGGCTGCTTCATTGATTTGTTTTCACAACCATCCAAGTGGTGATCCTACACCGAGTAGAGAAGATATTGAAGTTACAAAACGTCTCGCGGAATGTGGGAAGATGCTTGGTATAGATATGCTTGATCACATTATCATCGGAGATCAAAAGTTTATTAGTTTAAAAGAAAAGGGTTACGTGTAAAAAGCACAACGGATAGCACGTTTTCCCACTACCGTTTTCAATACTGATGCAGTATAATCATATTTATGAGTTTTGGTTGAACTGAAGGGAGATTTAACATAAATGTTTGGTGGATTTTCAAGAGATATGGGAATAGATTTAGGTACAGCTAATACGTTGGCATATGTAAAAGGTAAAGGTGTCGTTGTAAGGGAGCCTTCTGTCGTTGCGCTTCGAACAGATACTGGTTCAATTGAGGCAGTTGGTAATGACGCAAAGAATATGATTGGTCGAACACCGGGAAATATTGTTGCGCTTCGTCCAATGAAAGATGGAGTCATTGCTGATTTCGAAACGACTGCGACAATGCTGAAGTATTTCATTCAACAAGCACAGAAAAACCGCTCCGTCTTTGCGCGAAAGCCAAATGTCATGGTTTGTGTCCCTTCTGGAATTACGGCTGTTGAGAAAAGAGCAGTAGAAGATGCTACGCGTCAGGCAGGCGCGCGTGAACCTTATACGATTGAGGAACCATTTGCAGCTGCAATTGGTGCTGATTTACCAGTTTGGGAGCCTACTGGTAGTATGGTTGTAGATATTGGTGGAGGTACGACAGAAGTTGCAATTATATCTCTAGGAGGTATTGTAACGAGCGAATCAATTCGTATTGCTGGTGATGAAATGGACGAGTCCATTATTCAATATGTGAAGAAAACGTATAACTTGATGATCGGTGAACGCACAGCTGAGCAACTTAAGCTTGAAATTGGTTCAGCAGGAACGACTGAAGGAATCGAAGCGATGGATATTCGTGGACGCGATCTTGTAACAGGTCTACCGAAGACTATTAGCGTGTCTGCTGATGAAGTATCTGGTGCTCTTCGTGACACAGTGAATAGTATTATTGAAGCTGTTAAAGTAACACTTGAGAAGACTCCTCCAGAACTAGCTGCAGATATTATGGACCGTGGAATTGTACTAACTGGCGGAGGCGCTTTACTACGAAACCTTGATCAGGTGATTAGTGATGAAACAAAAATGCCTGTTATTGTAGCTGAAAATCCGCTTGAGTGTGTTGCTATTGGCACAGGGCGTGCGCTAGAAAATATTCATCTGTTTAAATCTAGAGCTGGTATTACTTCCCGCTCAAAACAGAAGTAGTTAGAAGGTGTAAGGCATGCCACAATTTTTCTCAAATAAACGACTAGTTGTTCTACTTGTTAGTATAATTATTCTCGTTGCTCTCATTGGAACATCGATGAAAGAGCGTAATGCTCTTACGATGCCTGAGCAATTCTTTAAGGATTCAGTTGGCTGGATTCAGTCAATCTTTTATAAACCCGCTAATTCAGTAGCGGGTTTATTTGAGAGTATTGGTGATATGAAGGACATGTACGAGGAGAATGAGCTCCTTAAGTCCAGACTCAATGAATTTGTAGCTTTATCTGAAGAATTGAAAACTGTTAAGAAAGAAAATGAAGAATTAAAAGGCGAGCTTAACATTGAACCGTCTACAGGTTTGTCTGATTATCAGACGTTCCATGCAAATATGATTGCTCGTTCACCTGATCGATGGAACGATTTACTCACTATTGATAAAGGGAAGCAAGATGGGGTACAAGTTAATATGGCAGTTGCTACTCCAAGTGGTCTTATTGGGAAAGTGAAAAACGTTCAGCCATTTTCTTCTACTGTTCAGCTTGTAAGTGATGTTGACAGAACAAACCGAATTGCTGCAATGACACAGGAAGATAAGAATGTGTTTGGTACAATAGAAGGATATGATACTGAGAAAAAAGTTCTTTTATTCTCAAAGATACCTGTAGATATTAAGGTGGAAAAAGGTCAGACCGTCATAACGGCCGGAAATGGTGGGATTTTCCCTCGTGGGATCGTCATTGGTGAAATTGTAGATGTAGAAACAGATAATGTAGGTACAACACAGACGGCTCATGTTAAACCTGCAGCTGATTTGTATGACATTAATAACGTTATGGTGATTGAACGTGGAGCACAAAATGTAGTACCTGATAATGGAGAAGGTGAAGAGGAATGAAGCGCTTTCTTCTCATTGGTACTCTTTTCGTTCTTTTTTTAATCGAAGGAACTGTCTTTCAAGTGTTTGCACCTGAGCACTACGGATTCGATTTTCAGCTCATCCCACGTTTTGTCACGGTAATTGTTGTTATGATTGGCATGATCATGAGTCCTGCATATGGCGTTATTTATGGGATCGGATTTGGACTCTTACATGATTTGATTTATACAGACCTTGTCGGTGTGTATATGTTCGGAATCTCAGTTGCCGCCTACATAATTGGTTATTTATCAAAGGTTTTTCAACTAAATTGGTTTACGGTGCTTATACTTGGACTACTCGGCTTCTCGTTGGTTGAATTCTATGTATATGAACTTTTTTCATTAATTAACGTAACGGATCTATCATTTCATTCCTTTTTCTATGACCGTTATTTACCGTCGTTGATTCTTAATGGTGTTTTTCTACTTATCGTTTACTATCCTGTGAAGCAGTTATTGGAAGAATTATCTGAAAGCCGTAGACAAGAAAATCAGGCCAAAAGAAGGAATTTCCTTTAGCAGCGTTGAATTATTCTATGTTGAGGTGAATCAAATTGTCTATGGCACAAAAGCAAACACAGCAGTTTGTCACGATTAAAGGGACGAAAGATGGCTTGAATCTGATTTTAGACGATTCCTGCGCTTTTCGTGATGTTATAAATGAATTAGATGAAAAGCTTTCTGCCCGTCATATCCAGCAGACGGAAGGAAATGTGATCACCGTTACATTAAAACTGGGAAATCGGTATTTAACAAGTGATCAAGAAGAGACACTTCGAGCAATGATACAATCAAAGCAGAACCTTGAAGTGGATCGTATTGATTCAAATGTGATTTCACGTGAAGAAGCAGAAGAAGAGCGCAAACGAACAACAGTTACATCTGTAACAAGGACAGTTCGTTCAGGACAGGTTCTTGAAGTGGAAGGTGACCTTCTTTTAATTGGAGATGTGAATCCTGGTGGTACAGTAAAAGCAGCAGGTAATATCTTCATAATGGGATCACTTCGTGGAATTGCACATGCTGGCGCGAATGGGAATATGAACGCTGTCATTACAGCAGCTGTTATGAAACCCTCGCAGCTCAAGGTTGCTGAACTAATCAGCAGGCCTCCTGATCAAGCGGGTACCGCGATTCATGAAGCAGAATGTGCATTTGTCAGAGATGGTTATTCTGAAATTAGCGTAGATCGTATTCAAGTACTAACTAAAGTTAGACCGAATTTGACAAGGTTGTAGACAGAAAGGGGAATGTTGTGTGGGAGACGCTATCGTCATTACTTCCGGAAAAGGTGGTGTGGGTAAAACCACAACGACAGCAAACATCGGAACAGCTCTTGCACTATCGGGGAAGAAAGTATGTCTGGTGGATACGGATATTGGACTACGAAACCTCGATGTTGTCATGGGACTCGAGAATCGCATCATCTATGACCTCGTCGATGTAGCGGAGGAAAGATGCCGCCTTCATCAGGCTTTAATTAAAGATAAACGGTTTGAAGCTCTTTATATGCTTCCGGCAGCACAGACGAAAGATAAGTCTGCTGTGCAGCCAGAGCAGATGAAGAGAATCATTGATGAACTAAAGCAGGACTATGATTACGTATTAATTGATTGTCCTGCAGGTATTGAACAAGGATTTAAAAATGCGATTGCAGGGGCAGATAAATCAGTTGTGGTTACAACACCTGAAACGTCAGCCGTGCGTGATGCTGATCGCATCATTGGTCTTCTTGAGAAAGAAGAGAATATTGAAGCACCAAAGCTAGTCGTGAATCGGATACGAAATCATATGATGGAAAGCGGAGAAATGCTAGACGTCGATGAGATTGTTTCGATCCTTGCTATTGATTTGCTTGGTATTGTAGGAGATGACGATACCGTTATACGGGCATCAAATAAAGGAGAGCCAATTGCTCTTGACCCTAGCTCTAAAGCATCCATTGCTTACCGTAATATTGCGCGTAGAATTCTCGGTGAGTCAGTTCCTCTTCTTTCGCTTCAAGAAGAAAAAGGCATGTTTACGAAAATGAAAAAGTTTTTTGGGATGCGTTCATAATCTCGGCCATTAGGCCGGGATTTTTTATTTGGTTTTCTATATGATCGAACTCAATGCTCACCATAATCGCATACAGAAGACATAACTCTTCCGGACAAGTCATAAACTGAATACTACTTATAGGAAGGAAGGGTGAGCAATGGGGAACGATCTGGATGAGATTCGGAAAAGACTCAATTCTAGAAAAAAACAGCGCCAACCTGCACGCTCTGTAGTGCGCACTGATGGAGTGATTGATAAAGTTTCTTCTTCCTCTTTTCAAGGTGCAGAGGTGAAAGTACATCCGCTATTTAACAAACAAAGTTTTTTAATTCGGTCTATGATTGCTGCTTGTTTATTTCTAAGTGTTGGGATTCTTTTTAAAGTAGATAGTGAGCGGGCTGCCCCAGTTCAGGGGTACGTATCAGATTTAATGGTAGAAGATTTTCAATTTGCAACAGTAAAAGATTGGTATGAAGGGAAGTTTGGGAACCCAGTTGCACTCTTTCCGACTGCTCCAGAATTAGAAACTGCTGGGGAAAAGCCTGTCTATGCGCTACCTGCTAGTGGAAGGGTTCTAGAGAATTTTGAGACCACTGGGAAAGGAATTATGGTGGAAACCGTATTAAGTTCAGAGGTAGAAGCCATTAATACTGGGGTTGTCACATATGCGGGTAATAAAGAGGGTACTGGTCAAACGGTAGTCGTTCAGCATACCGATGGGAGCGAGTCGTGGTATGGAATGCTTGAGTCAATCGACGTAGCTCTTTACGATTTTGTGCAAACGAAGGACAAACTTGGAAGTGTGATGAACTCTGAGGATGGGGAAACAGGGACCTTCTATTTTGCTATCAAAAAGAACGAAGCCTTTATTGACCCTCTTCAAGTCGTACCAATTGAATAATGTTTCGTCTCATAACAATCCATCCATTGTTCTGGATGACAATAGGACTATCGGTTCTAACAGGAAGATTTAGAGAAATGCTGCTGCTGTTTGCCGTTGTACTGATTCATGAAGTAGGTCATGCAACAGCAGCTCGTTACTTCGGGTGGCGCGTTAATGAAATCATTCTGCTGCCATTTGGTGGTGTTGCAGTTGTTGATGAACACGGGAATCGTCCATTAAAGGAAGAGTTAATCGTTATTCTAGCAGGACCAGTCCAACATATCTGGATGATGGGGATCGGAACGCTTTTTCATTATATGGGGCTATGGCATGATATGTATGAACTTTTTATGCTTCATAACATGATGGTTCTTCTATTTAACTTACTACCAATCTGGCCACTGGATGGTGGAAAGTTGCTATTTCTCTTCTATACATCGATATATCCTTTCAAAGCTGCTCACCGAGCAATGCTTCGTTCTTCCTTGTTGTTTCTTCTGATTCTGGTCGTGTTGACAGTGAGCATCTTTCCCATTCATCTGAACTTATGGATGGTTATTCTGTTTTTGTGTGTTGCTCATTTCAAAGAGTGGAAACATCACCAATACATTTATCTCAGGTTTTTGCTTGAACGATATTCTAAGAAATATGATGGAGCGAATCAAGTTCTTACGGTTATGCCAGAGATGAAATTAAATGACATTCTAGCTACTTTTTCAAGAGGGAGACATTATCAGATTTTTATACAGAACTTGAATGTCAAAACGGACGAACAGGAATTACTAGAAGCGTACTTTAAGAAAAATCAAATTGGGTGTGCAGTTGGCTCGTTATTTCTGTAGAATAGAGAAAAACGGGCAAAAGGAGAACGTGTATGCAGTTAATTGTCCTTGAAAAGAAAGAGTGGCGAGCAGCCGCAATTGAAATAGATAACGAAATAACCGATATTTGGGTTGATCGAGTAGATCGTAATAAGCTAGAACCAGGTGATGTGATTCTTGGAAAAGTGTCTGACGTTTTGGACGAAAAAAGCGCTGCATTCATTTCTCTTGGAAAAGGAAAGCCGGGGTTACTTAATGGAAGTGAACTAGCTCTTGCTCAATATCAAAAGACAGCCGGAGGAGTGCGACCGGCTGTTTCTGATTGTCTTGAGGAAGGGCAGGCTATACTTGTTCAGGTGAAGCATCAGGGTGTTGATCGTAAAGGCCCAATTATAACAGAGTTAGTAACGTTCACTGGAGAGACGCTTGTTTATATGCCTTATGCAGGTTATTCAGCGGTTTCAAAGCAGCTTTCTTCAAGAAGAGAGGAGCTACTCGCTTTTGCCGAAAAGAATTGTATAGAACAGGAAGGTTTAATATTTAGAACAAGCGCAGGTTACGTAGATGAAGAGAAATTGTATTCCGAGCTTCTAGATCATCGAGAAGAATGGCAGCGTTTGTTGGAGAAAGCGTCTACGAAGCGAGCTCCACTTATGATTAAGAAAGCAAAAGGTTTAAGTGAGCAGATCAGTAAGCTCTTTCCACTTCAGCGTGTAACAAGTATTGTGTCAAATTCGACTTCTGCTATGGAAGAATTTCTGCCTTTTCTAAATAGGAATGTGCATGTAACAGTAGGTCCAGATGAAGTAAGTAAAGTAGAAGAGACAATAGCGAGTATGGAGAAAACGATTAAAATTGGGAAAGCTAACGTTCATATCGAAGAAACAAATGCTTTAACAGCTATTGATGTAGATACGGCCGGAGCAAAATACGTGACGAAGAACCAAACGCATTATGAAGTGAACGTCTTAGCTATTGAAGAAATCACAAGACAGCTAAGACTACGTAACATAGGTGGCTTAATTGTCGTAGACTTTCTTCGAGTGGACAAGCAAGATCAACGTAAGCTGCTTACGTTACTCAGAAACAAGGAAAAAGAAGATCCCCGTTTGAAAGTGGGGGGTTTTACTAATCTCGGTCTTTTTGAAATGCAAAGGAAAAAGGCTGGTCTACCGCTTAGCTCTCTTATAAGTAAACTGTAAAAAGAAGTAGTATATATTACATTGACACGAGAATTTTAGCTGTGGTATGATTTAGTGGTTAGTTCGTTTGGAAGCACCCAAAGAGCTACAACCGCTCAAGAACAGGTTTTTAAGCTAGTTTCTAGCACCTGCAATGGCGAGTCTTAGTATTAGAGGAGGTGCACGTAATGTACGCAATTATTGAAACTGGTGGTAAACAAATCAAGGTTACTGAAGGTCAAGAAATCTACATCGAGCTTCTAAATACTGAAGCTGGTGAAACGGTTACTTTTGACCGTGTGCTAATGGTAGGTGGAGATGACATTAAAGTTGGTTCTCCAATGCTAGATGGCGCTACTGTAACTGGTAAAGTTGACAAGCACGGCAAAGGTAAGAAAATCACGGTTTATAAATATAAGCCTAAGAAAAACTACCGTCGTAAGCAAGGACACCGTCAACCTTACACTAAAGTAGTTATCGACAAAATTAACGCTTAAGGATATCAACGATGATACGTTTCAACTTGAAGCGCGATTCTGACAATCGCATTATTTCCTTTTCCCTATCTGGACACGCTGAATCTGGCCCATACGGCTATGATTTAGTATGCGCAGGTGTTTCTGCCGTGTCGATTGGAACTGTGAACGCGATTGAATCCCTTTGCGATGTACATCTCATAGTTGACATGGAGGATGAAGGTGGCTATCTCAGCTGTACCGTTCCAGCTCGTCTGAATCAGCGTACAGATGAGAATATCCAACTTCTCCTTCAAGGAATGGAAGTTTCCATTTCATCTATTGCCGAGGAATACGGCAAGCATATCCAAATTACTCACACATAGGAGGTGGGACAATATGTTGAAAATGAATCTACAGTTTTTCGCATCGAAAAAGGGTGTAGGTAGTACAAAAAACGGCCGTGATTCAATCTCCAAGCGTCTTGGCGCGAAGAGCGCAGACGGCGAGTTCGTATCCGGCGGTTCAATTCTTTTCCGTCAACGCGGAACTAAGATCTACCCTGGAGCAAACGTTGGCCGCGGTGGAGACGACACTCTATATGCAAAAATCGATGGCGTCGTTAAATTCGAGCGTCTTGGACGTGACCGTAAACAAGTAAGTGTATATCCAGTTGCCAAAGAAGCATAAGCAGCTTAAGAAAAACTCTAACCGAACGGTTAGAGTTTTTTGATATAATGGTTTATATGGATTGGACAAATGACGATGCACAATTAATTCGCATAAGATTGTTTTCTTTTAGGGGAAGTAACATACAGAAATTATAGTTATTGTTATAATGAAGGAAATGGTTAAAGCATTGGGAGTGCAATTATGGCTAAAAAGTGGAATACCTTTGATGTTCTGCGCCATTCACGTCATGATTGGTTAAATCGTTTGCAGTTGATCAAAGGCAACCTTGCACTGGATCACGTAGACAGGGCAAAGGAAATTATCGAAGAAATTATTATCCAGTCGAGACAGGAAGCAAAATTATCGAATTTAAATGCTCCGAAACTTGCAGAATATATATTAACGTTTAACTGGTGTAACCATTTATTTCAGTTGGATTTTGAAGTGATCGGAGACGAGTATGATATTTCCGCTTATGAAGTTGATGTAGTTGAGTTACTAACTCAATGTACTAAAGTGCTTGATGCAATGGTAGAAATACCTGAAGATCACCACTTGCTATTGACGCTTCAGTTGTACCATGAAGAAATTCATCTTGTTCTAGATTTTCAAGGTGAAGTTTCCGATCAAAACAAGCTCAAGCTGGCGTTCGAAAATACTGATGTAAAAAGCGCTAAATTGATTGAATTAGAGCAGAATAATCAGGAGCTAGTTAGCACGTTTTTGATTAAATGAGGTGAAAGAATGTTTGTAGATCAGGTCAAAGTATTTGTAAAAGCAGGCGATGGCGGTAACGGTATGGTTGCATTCCGTCGTGAGAAGTATGTACCAGATGGTGGTCCAGCAGGTGGAGACGGAGGAAAGGGCGCAAGCGTCATTTTCGAAGTAGAAGAAGGTCTTCGTACGCTGATGGACTTTCGTTACAATCGTCATTTTAAAGCCAAAACGGGTGAGCATGGCCGCTCAAAGAATCAGCACGGGCGTAACTCAGAGGATATGGTTGTTAAGGTTCCGCCTGGTACAATTGTTTCCAATGCAGAAACCGGAGAAGTGATTGCTGATTTAACGGAGCATGGTCAAAGAGCTACAGTTGCACGCGGTGGTCGCGGTGGTCGAGGAAATTCTCGTTTTGCTTCACCATCAAACCCTGCTCCAGAGCTTTCGGAGAATGGAGAGCCTGGGGAAGAGAAAGATGTGACGCTCGAACTTAAAGTTCTTGCTGACGTAGGCCTAGTTGGATTCCCTAGTGTAGGTAAATCAACGCTTCTTTCTGTTGTATCTGCAGCTAAGCCAAAAATCGCTGCCTACCACTTTACAACGATTGCACCAAATCTAGGTGTGGTTGATACGAAAGATGGTCGTAGCTTCGTGATGGCGGATCTTCCAGGACTAATTGAAGGCGCACATGAGGGTGTGGGACTTGGACATCAGTTCCTTCGCCATATCGAGCGTACGCGTGTAATCGTACACGTGATTGATATGTCCGGCATGGAAGGTCGCGATCCTTACGAGGATTATCTGAAAATCAATGATGAGTTAAAGCAGTATAAGATGCGTCTAATGGAGCGTCCACAAATTATTGTGGCAAATAAAATGGACCTTCCAGATTCTGCAGAAAATCTTGAAATCTTTAAAGAGAAACTTGAAGAAGATTACCCAATTTATCCTATTTCTGCTGTAACACGTCAAGGTGTACAGGAAGTCTTGTTTGAAATTGCGGACAAGCTTGAAACAACGCCTGAATTCCCTCTTGATGAAGATAAAGAAGAAGAAACGCGCGTGATGTATCGTCATGAAAAAGGTGCACCAGAATTCTTTGTAACGCGTGATAGTGATGGGACATTCGTTGTCAATGGGCCTCGAATTGAAAAGCTATTTAAGATGACAGACTTTAACCGAGAAGACAACGTCAAAAGATTCGCGCAACAAATGCGTAGCTTAGGAATTGATGATGCGCTAAGAGAGCGTGGAGCTGAAGATGGAGACGCGGTTCGGATTCTGGAATTCGAATTTGAGTTCGTAGACTGATGAACGGAGAAGACTGTCCTTAAGAGAGGGCGGTCTTTTTTGTCATTACATACAATGTGAAGCGAAATCCATCTGATATTAAGTGGCCAGTAGCTGGCTATGATTGAGGTGAGGGGAAGAATGAGCAAAGAAGACAAGAATTTCTATCTCGTTCGTGAAGATGTATTATCGGACTCAATGTTGAAGACGCTTGAGGCTAAGCTGCTTCTTGAAAGCGGATCGGTTGAGTCAGTCAGAGAAGCGATTGATCAGGTTGGGGTCAGTCGAAGTGCTTTTTACAAATACCGTGATACTATTTTGCCTTTCCATACTATGATAATTGAACAGATTGTCACGCTTTCAGTTCATCTAGAAGATCGTTCTGGAGCACTTTCGCGGGTACTTAGCACGGTGGCTTCGCTCGGTTGCAATTTACTGACAATTAACCAGACGATTCCCCTCCAGGGCTATGCGACGGTTATTTTAACAATGGAAATTGGCGAATCAAACCTTAAACTAAGCAGTTTACTGGAGAGAATAAAAGAAATTGAAGCAGTAAGCAATGCTGAAATTATCGGATCTGGAGCATAGGGGGAGAAGATGGATACTCACAAAAAAATAGGATTTCTAGGACCTGAAGGAACATTCACAGAAATTGCTACAAAAACACTTTTTCAAGAGGAAGAACGAACCCCATTTGCGACGATACGCGCTTGCCTGGAAGCTGTAGAAAATGGGGAAGTTGATTATGGTGTTGTTCCACTAGAGAACACCATTGAAGGATCTGTTAACATGACGCTTGATCTTCTCTCACAACAGGTGTCGCTGCCAATTGTTGGAGAGCTTGTTTTACCAATTCGACAGCACTTATTAATCCATCCTGACCAGAGTGATTGGAAACGCGTGAAGCGTGTTCTGTCACATCCTCATGCCATTGCACAATGTCACATATTTCTTCAGAAGGAACTACCAGAAGCTGAACTTAGCAACGCAGCATCAACAAGTGCAGCTGCTGAATATGTTCAGAATGAAGGGAATTTAGAGCAAGCTGCTATAGGAAATGAACTTGCAGCTGAGAAATACGGATTAACGATTGCGAAATCCAACATCCATGACACAGAAGACAACGATACGCGCTTTCTCGTTCTGCATAGAACCCCAAAGGCTCTTCCGCGTACACCGTTATTTAGAGAAGACCGTGTTACATATAAAATTATACTTCCATCAGACTATCCAGGAGCTCTGCATCAAGTACTAGCCGCATTTGCTTGGCGTAACCTTAACTTAACGAAGATTGAGTCAAGGCCGATGAAGACTGGACTAGGTAATTATTTCTTTATCATTGACGTTGAGCGGCCGAACCGTGATATTCTTCTGAAAGGCGTTATGGAAGAAATACAAGCCCTTGGAATTGGGATCTCTGTGCTTGGCGAGTATCCTTGTTTTGTTGTTAATGGACAAAATTAGCAGGTACATAAGAAAGAACGACGGGATATCCCGTCGTTCTTTTTTCTAATCTTGATTTAGAAGAAATCCTTGATCCTTTAATGCACGACAAACGGCTTCAATCTGTGATTGGGAGCTTGCTTCAATGGTATGAAGATGTACACCTGAAGTGAGTTCGGAGAGAAGTGATGCATTCGTTACTGAGAGCTTTGAAAGAAATTGATCAGCTTCAAGACGATTACTTACGAAAAGGGATGCGGTAAGGTCTCCGTAAAGAGGATGCTCGACTGTAACGTCTTTAACCGTACCTCCGTTATCAACAATTGTATATAGTTCATTTTTTGTGTCTTCTGGTGAGTGCTGACAGGCGATTACCCGTTCTAATCGTAGTTCTTTTCTCTCTGCATTAAATAGGATATACCCTTGTGAGGTAGCAATAATCGGTTCATTTCGTGCTTTTAATAATGAAATATCCTGTACGATAATCTGTCGGCTTACGTTTGTTCGCTTAGATAAATCACTACCAGTTAATGGTTTATCGCTCTCTTTTAACCATTGTAATATAAGTAGTCTCCTGTTTTCTCCAAGTATTTTTGCTCCATCTTGTCCCATTCTAGACGACCCCTTTCCTTTGCCACAATGTGTATCCCTATTATATCTTTATTGCGGAACAGCGTGTAAGGATTTCTTGAAAAACGTCTATCGTTTTTTTAAGATCCTTTTCAGTCGTTTCTCTTCCGAAACTAATTCTGACCAGCTCACGTGCTTCGTCCTCTGTACGTCCCATAGAAAGGAGCGTCTTCGACGGTTTTTGTTGTCCTACTGAGCAAGCAGAGCCAGTAGATACCGCTATACCTTTTCGATTGAATTCGAGCATTGCATATTGCCCTTCTAGTCCTTTAATACGAATGCCAACAATATGTGGTAATCCCGTTTGCTTCTGGCCTTCGATTACAATATTCGGATGAACGATTCCGTTCAGGAGGTAGGTTCGTAAGTTCTGTAGCCTTTTTTGCTCAGATTCCAAGCGTTCGAATGTTTCTTCTACCGCAGCAGTGAACGAGCAAATGCCAGGAAGATTGATGGTACCAGGTCTAAATCCTTTCTCGTGGATCGTTCCAGGAATTACAGGATCCCACGAAATTGAAGGATTGATATAACACGCACCAACTCCCTTTGGACCATGAAGTTTGTGAGAGGAGATCGAAAGTGCGGAGATGTTCATTTTTTGCACATCAATTGGTATTTTCCCATACGTTTGAACAGCATCAGTATGAAACAGGATGTTGCGTCTATAAAGTTCTCTCCCAATCTCTTCGAGCGGCTGTGTTGATCCGATTTCACTGTTTCCACTTGCAACCGATACGAGAATGGTATCCTCGCATATCGCTTCTAACAAACGCTCAGTCTCTATTCTACCTTCGTGGTTATATGTGAGGTAGCTAACTCGATATCCTTCTTTTTCTAGTTTTGCAAAAGTATTTAGAACTGATGAGTGTTCACCTTCTACAGTAATGAGATGTCCTTTTGGATAGCGTTTGATGAGGCTTGTTAATGCGAGTATATTTGCCTCAGTTCCCCCGGAGGTGAAATACACACCAGATGGATCTCCGTTTACATGTGTTGCAATAGTAGTTCGTGCTATTTCAAGTAGCTGAGCGGCAGTTGTACCAGCATCATGTAAACTCTGGGTGTTAGCGAAGTATTCTCTCGCTGTTTTTGTATAAGTCATCATTGCCCGATCTGACATGGGGGTAGAAGCTGCATAATCTAAATAGATCATTTTAATCTCCTTCTATTTTCGGTCTTGTTATTTATTTAAATATATGTAAATATAGGTGTCAAGACACATGTTAAGTTAATGGCTAGTTTGTTTCAATATGGAGAAGTGAGAGAAGGGGTTTCATGGACACTGAAGTACTTGTGATTGGTAGTGGTTTAGCAGGATTGATGGCCGCAGATCTTCTTTCAGCGGAAAAGAATGTGACGATTATCACAAAGTCTGCACTTGGTAAAAGCAATTCGCGCTTAGCGCAAGGAGGAATCGCAGCCGTCACGACAAGCGATGATCGTTGGACGCATCATTTCTTCGATACCATTCGCGCAGGCGGTTTTCACAATAATGAGGAACTAACAGAACTACTCGTAAGAAAGGGACCGCAACAAATACAGCAGCTAATCGAAATGGGTGTTCGATTCGATAGAAATGCGAATGGTCAGTATGAAAGGTGTATGGAAGGAGCGCATAGCGTACCGCGAATTCTTCATTCAGGTGGTGACGCGACTGGTAAGGAATTAGTTAACACCTTAATTAGTCGTGTGAAAGATCGTTGCACAATTCTAGAGAATCATCTAGCTGCTGATTTACTTATCAAAGAAAATGAATGTTATGGCGCCCTTGTTATGAATGAAACAGGAGAAACGTTTACTGTATCAGCAGCTTATACAATCTTAGCAACTGGTGGAGCGGGTCAGCTTTATTCTGTGACGTCTAATGATTCTTCTGTTACAGGTGATGGGATTGCGATGGCATACCGTGCGGGGGCTATCTTGTCGGATCTTGAGTTTATGCAATTTCATCCAACAATGTTTGCAGGCGCAGGATCAAACTCTTTTCTCATTTCCGAAGCAGTAAGAGGAGAAGGGGGCATGCTTCTAACGCGTGATGGAGAAAGACTAATGGAAGGAATTCACGATCAGCTAGAACTTGCTCCTCGTGATGTTGTGGCAAGGGAAATCGCTAAGGAAGAATCGGTTGTATATCTCGACATCTCAATGATCAAGCGATTCCATAAGCGGTTTCCGACAATCGCTAAACGATGCTATCAGTACGGGGTAGATCTTGATAGTGGAAGGATTCCAGTAAAAGCAGGTGCGCATTTTCTAATGGGAGGCGTTGTGACGGATCGGTATGGAAGAACATCTATTCCTGGATTGTTTGCTCTTGGTGAAGTTGCAAACACAGGTGTACATGGTGCAAACAGACTTGCAAGTAACTCGCTTTTAGAAGGAGTTGTGTTTGCGAATGAATCCGCTCGGTGGATTATGCAATCTGATCGAAAGTGGATACCGTACTTTACAGAAAACAAGAGAATGAAAGTGTCAGAATACAGGCTTTCAATCGATCGTTTACGAGAAGTCATGGATCGTCACGTTGGCATTAGTCGATCAAATGAGGGTCTTACAACAGGTATCAGTCAGCTTGAATGGAGAGGGAAGTTCATTGAAGCGGATACGAAAGAAGACGTTGTTCACTTTAACATGTTGCAAACGGCGTGGCTTATGTCGACTTCAGCAATAATGCGTACAGAAAGTAGAGGGGGTCATTTTCGAGAAGATTACCCTTATCAAAAACAGCGTTTTAAGCAAAAAAGGATAATCAGGAGGATTTCACAGGATGATTGGATTGAAACTGAAGAACGATCTCGAGCAATTTTTCATTGAAGATATTGGGAGTGCTGATTTGTCTAGTGAGTTATTATTTCATGCAGAACAATACGGAGAGGCTGTCTTCGTTGTGAAGGAAGATGGTGTTTTCTGTGGCAAGGAAATTATCGAAGCAGGTTTCAGTCTAATCGACAATGATCTAATCGTAGATGTTTCTATAGAAGATGGAGAATTTGTTCAAACAGAAGATGTTTTGGCAACCGTTAAAGGGCGCGTTCGAGCTATTCTGACTGGCGAACGAGTTATCCTAAATATGATTCAGCGAATGAGTGGCATCTCTACAATGACGGCAAAAGCTGTTGGAATTCTAAACAGCTCTCATACTAGAATTTGTGATACAAGGAAAACAACGCCGGGTCTTCGTATGTATGAGAAGTATGCAGTACGGTGCGGTGGTGGATTTAATCATCGGATCACTCTTGATGGGGGCGTCATGTTAAAAGACAATCATATTGCTCAATTTGGAAGTATTGAACGAGCGGTTCGACACGTCAGAAAAAGGCTAGGTCATATGACAAAAGTAGAAGTGGAAACCAGTTCAGAGACGGATGTTTTGGATGCTGTAAAAGCTGACGTTGATATTATTATGTTTGATAATTGCACGCCATTGGAAGCAGCTGGATATTGTAAATTAGTACCTAATCGAATAATTACTGAAGCATCAGGTGGCATTACACTTCAGAATTTGGCATCTTATGCGGACGTTGGTGTGGATTACATATCGCTTGGTTGCATAACCCATTCTGTGAAAAGTCTTGATATAAGTGTACGGATGAAGGGAGTAGAAGAATGAGTATTCTAGATGCGCTTACAATGACAAATGGCCTGCCTAGTCACTATAAGGAGTTAAAAGAAGAGGAAATGGTGAAACGAATACAGGCAATTAAGAAAGAAATGGGAGACAGGTTGTATCTACCTGCTCATCACTACCAAAAAGACGAGGTCGTTCAATTTGCTGATGACACCGGCGATTCTCTGCAGCTTGCGCAATTAGCTGCCCTTAACAAAGAAGCTGAAGCAATTGTGTTTTGCGGAGTGCATTTCATGGCAGAAACGGCTGATATTTTGACCGAAGATAATCAAATCGTTATTCTACCAGATATGCGAGCCGGCTGTTCAATGGCGGATATGGCTACCATTTATCAAACAGAGCGTGCCTGGGATCAGCTCATTGCTTTATTTGGGGATACTATTCTTCCGCTTACTTACGTAAATTCAACAGCTGCTATCAAGGCATTTGTAGGGAAGTACGGTGGTGCGACGGTCACTTCTTCTAATGCGACGGCAATGGTAGAGTGGGCATTCACAAATAAAGAGCGCATTCTCTTTTTACCAGATCAACACCTTGGTAGAAATACGGCGTACGAACTTGGCGTTCCACTAGAAGCGATGGCGATTTGGGATCCCATTACGGACACCCTTGAATACGATGGAAAATATGAAGACGTGAAAGTGATATTATGGAAAGGACATTGTTCTGTTCACGAAAAGTTCACTTTGCAAAATATAGCTGATGTACGAGATAAGTACAGCGAGATGAATGTTATTGTTCATCCTGAATGTAGTTTTGAGGTAGTAGAAGCGTCTGACTATTCAGGTTCAACAAAAATGATTATTGAAACAATCGAACAAGCGAAGAGCGGATCGAAATGGGCGATAGGAACAGAAATGAATTTAGTTAATCGTATTATACAGCAGCATCCTGATAAAACCATCGTATCGTTAAACCCTAATATGTGTCCATGTCTTACGATGAATCGAATTGATCTACCACATTTATTATGGGCGTTAGAAGAGGTTTATGAGGGAAGACAAACTAATCGTATAAAAGTGGACTCTGAAATAAGTCAGTATGCAACAAGAGCATTGGAACGAATGCTACAAAGAGTCTAAATGAAGAATCAGACAGCTTGTCTGATTCTTTTTTTGTGTTTAATAGCAAGGAAGGCATACATAGGGATTGAATTCCTCGCATATTAATGTGATGATATTTGCCTTTAAAAAAGGTAGCAATCTGCCCAGTCACGCATACACTGTACTGAATTTCATTGTACTGATATTGTACAGGAGGGAGTTTTTTAGCTTGAAAATACATGTCGTTCAAAAAGGCGATACTTTATGGAAAATCGCTAAAAAATATGGTGTGGATTTTGAACAACTGAAAGCTGTTAATACGCAGCTCAAGAATCCGGATATGATTATGCCAGGGATGAAAGTGAAGATTCCATCGGGCGGAGTGCCTGTTAAAAAGAAAGAAATGCAAATCAAAGAAATGAAGAAAGAAATGCCAAAGAAAAAAGAAGCACCTATGATGAAACCGAAAGAAAAGCCATCAATTAATATGCCTATTAATAATGAATTAAATATGGGTTTAAACATGAACATGAATATGAGTCCTACAGAAGAAAAACCTAAAAAGGTTAAACCAAAAGCAGTGGAAAAGAAAACAAAGCCTGTTGAAAAGAAAGCTGAAGCAAAAAAACCTGCACAAAAGAAACCTGTAGAAAAAGCAAAAGGGAAGGCTGAGAACTTATTCTATCCAATGAAAGATGAAGAAGTACTAAGCGAATTTGAATCCTCTTCTATGGAAATGCCACCTCCACCAGCAATGCCAAATCAAGGTTACCCAGGAACTGTTGGTGGCGTTCAAGGATATGCGGACAAAGGTAATAACGGCTATCCTGGTTATCCAAATTCAGTAGGGGGAGCTCATATGGGTTACCCTAATAATCAAAACGTAGCAGGTGCTTATGATGGCTATGGAAACAAAGGGTATCCTGGCTATCCAGGGTCTGTAGCTGGAACACAAGATTATGGGAATGGTTATCCAAATCAAAACGTAGCAGGTGCTTACCAGGATTATGGAAACAAGGGCAATAATGGTTATCCTAACTCTGTAGCCGGAGCAGCGATGAACAATTATGGTCACAAAGGGCAAGACAACTCAGATGTAGCAGGAGCAAGTTCTGGTAATCAGGGCTACGGTGGGATGCCTGGTTATCCAGGGTCTGTAGCAGGAGCACAAGATTATGGAAACGGTTATCCAAATCAGAATGTAGCAGGGGCTCATCAAGGATATGGTAACAATGGTTACCCAGGATCTGTAGCAGGAGCACAAGGATATGGAAACAGCTATCCTAATCAAAATGTAGCAGGCGCCTATCAAGGATATGGAGACAAAGGAAACAACGGTTATCCTGGTTCCGTAGCCGGAGCAGAGATGAATCAGTATGGTCATAAAGGGGAAGAAAGCCCGGATGTAGCAGGAGCGAGTTATGGTAATGGCTATCCAAATCAAAATGTAGCCGGTGCTTATCAAGGTTATGGGAACAAAGAAAACAATGGTTATCCTGGCTCTGTAGCAGGAGCAGAGATGAATCAGTATGGTCAAAAAGATGAAAGCTCGAGTGTAGCGGGAGCAAGTTATGATAACAAAGGATATGGTGGAATGCCTGGCTCCGTAGCTGGAGCACAAGATTATGGAAATGGTTATCCAAACCAGAACGTAGCAGGAGCTTATGAAGGATATGGAAATAAAGGTAACAACGGATATCCGGGATCAGTTGCAGGAGCTTCTGGCGGCTATCCTCAGCAAATGAATATGGGTTATCCAGGAAATGTAGCGGGAGCCTCAATGAATGGTTATGGTAATCCTGGTTATCCCAGTGATGTAGCAGGAGCATCAATGCATAACCATGGTAACCCAGGCTATCCAGGAAATGTAGCAGGAATGCAATCACCGTATGCTCATAAAGGAAATGAGGAATATCCGGAAGCAATAATGGGTGCATATGCAAACAGTCCCAACCAAAATGTAGGCGGTATGATGATGCCATACCCAAATCAACCAATGGTATCACCGTATCACCAGCAAGATTGCGGGTGTGGTGGAAACCAGGTATCACCGTATCAGCAAATGCCTCACTACGCTAACCCGGGTTATGTACAGGGAGCCAATAAAGCACCAATGATGGATTACATGGGTATGGAAAGCAGTTATGCAGAATCACGTTAGAACAGAAAAGGACGGAATCCTGAAGGGGATCCGTCCTTTTTTCCATCAAATAAAATGCATCAAACCTTTCGTTTTTGAGGGAACCTATTCTAATGGGTTTAAAGTCATTATTAAAGGCGCTCTTAATCGAGAAGTTCTCATCAAGCAGATCGAACTTTCGATGTGTTGTCCATCTTCATTCGTTACTTTTATCCCATTTGTTGATGGTGACTGGGTGAAGGAAAGTAACGCTGTTTACTGGGCTTGTATGGAATTTATGCCAGGAAGAAGTCTCTTTTATTCAGTTAAGGAAGAGCGTCAGCTGGCGCTTGAAAAGGTTGCTCAATTCCATGAGGAAACAACAGGTCACCAATTCCGAAACATACCTACTATGTCACTTAAACAAAAATGGACGAACCGTTTACTACGTTTTACAAGCTCTTTGCAACCAGAGCTGTTTTCAGCAGAACAAAACTCCCTTTTAAAGAGATATACGAAGATTGGTGAAGATGTTCTTCGGCAAATGAACGTCGATGACCTAGAAAAGGAAGCTTTTCAAAACGGTGACATCGTTCATGGTGATCCTGCACATCATAATTTTATCTTTCATCACCATAGCCTTTTGTTAATTGATGGAGATTTAGCAGTACATGCACCAAAGGAATACGATTATTTACAGATGTTAAACAGGATGCTTCCTTATTGTAGCTGGTCGCTTGATGAATGGGTAAACAATCAAATTCCCGCTTTAAATTATTGCTTTACGAATCCATCCCTTCGTCGCTTACTTGCTTATCCGGCTGACTTTTACCGTGAATGGTTAATGGAACCTAGTGGAAGAAGCCAGTTGTTGACCAAAACGATGGAACAAGACGCCGATCGAACCGCGTTTATGAAATTAGTTCTTCAATAGGTACCAGCCTTGCCTAGATATAACAGATTAAAATAGACGACCTCCTGACATTCTAATGATGAAAGGAGGTTTTTAAATATGAGAAAATCAATTCTTACGCTTTCAACGATGATGATTGCAGGTGGGCTTATCGGTTGTACCGCTGATGATGAAGCAATGGATACACGTTACAACGATTCCAGTCGTCCAATTGGCTATTACACGAGCGAAGATAATAATGGTGACTACCGTGAAGGCGCAGTTACCGATATGATTGACCGTGACTATGCGAATGGTGTAAAAGCTCCAGATAAGGAGCAAATGGATCGACGAAACGGAATGAATGGTCCTGGATATATGAGAACAGATGATAACTATTCAGGGTATGATAATGAGCTCTCAAATCGTCTTTCTGACCGTATTGAGAAGTTGAAGAACGTTGAAGATGCTCGCGTAATTGTCTACGGTGACCAAATTATGATTGCTGTTGATACGAATGATCGAAACGATGCAGACGTTAAAGACAGCGTTCGTAGTGAAGTTGCAAAGGTGACGAAGCAGAAGAACATTTCCATTTCTACTGATGAAGATGTTTTCGGACGTATGGGCGATGTGAATAATCGTCTCGAAGATGGAAATGGTTTTGAAGAAGTTCAATCTGATGTTAATGGGATTCTAAATGACATCGGTAATGCAGCGAAGCGCCCGTTTGAAAACAACAAATAACCTCATACAAAAAGAGCAGGCAAATGCCTGCTCTTTTACATATGCGTGTCTCTTTTCTGCCATTCATCTCCTATGCTATAGTTGGAAAATAAGCGAAGTGGAAAGGAGACATTTGAGATGGCAGGACATTCAAAGTGGAAAAATATACAGCGTAGGAAAAATGCACAAGATGCGAAGCGCGGCAAAGTATTTATGAAATTAGCGAAAGAAATATTTGTAGCTGCGAGAAGTGGAGGAGGCGACCCGGAAACAAATCCTTCCCTAAGATTAGCAGTGGACAAAGCGAAATCGGCCAATATGCCGAATGAGAATATTGACCGTGCCATTAAAAAGGCCACCGGTGACCTTGATGGCGTTCAATATGAGAACGTTACTTATGAAGGTTATGGTCCAGGTGGTGCAGCGATTATGGTAAATCTACTAACAGATAACAAAAATCGTGCAGCAGCAGATGTGCGTCATGCGTTTAGTAAAAATAATGGCAACATGGGTGAAAATGGCTGTGTGTCATTTCTTTTTAGTCGAAGAGGATCACTCGTCATTGATCGTTCAGAAATAAACCTCAACGAAGATGAACTCATGCTTCAGGTTATTGAAGCGGGAGCGGAAGAGATGGAAACACATGAAGAATCATTTGAAATTTATACAGATCCACAGGAATTCCAAAATGTGAAAAACCTATTGGAGGAAAGTGATATTCATTTTGTTTCAGCTGAAGTTACGATGCTACCTGAAACGTATACACACTTAGAAGAGCAAGATGGAGAGAATATGCTCAAGCTTCTAGATATGCTCGAAGATAATGACGACGTTCAAGATGTTTACCACAACGCAGATATTGATGATGACGTATATAACCAGATGTAATTTGTTATCGGTATGCATAATTGTTTTTCATATGGGGACGCTAACGAAATCAACTTCTTTATAATGGAAGAAAGGTGACTAAAGCGAATGAAAAACCTTTATCCGATTATTTGGTTAGTGCTTCTCATGACCATCGGCGGGGCTTCAGTGTTAGCTAATGAAGCAAATGGTATTCGTACAGAAAACAGTAAAGTCTCTATACAGCATGAAGTGAACGGACCACTTGAGGTTGAGGTCATTCTTAGGACGAACTATGCGGATGGCGTTTCAACGAAGCAGACTGTGAATGAAACAATATGGGCCATGGAAGATTTCTGGAGTGAATATGCGAACTGGCAACTTGTCGACCAAGAAGAGGGACGAATGATTTTTGAGCGAAACATTGAAGATATATCTCCTGCCAGTAAAGAAAGTGGCCACTTCGGACTAACAGAAGATGGGATCCTTTCTATTTTTGATGGTAGCCCATCAGATGAAAAAGTGATTCAAACGTTTTTTCAAATCGATGTTGGCAAACTCGAAAGCTCAAGACGTGAACAATTGATGGATGGAATTCCAGTTGAGTCATGGTATCACTTTGAAAGCATGCTACAAACATTTTATAAGGTGAAAAAAGCGAAACCTGTCCAATGAGGACAGGTTTTTGTGTGTCAGGGTCTGCATAGAGGATCGCTTTACCATTCAAAACGAACACAAAGAACGTGTACGTTTTGAATGCTTCCAGTACCTTTCGGGTCTTAACGGTCGTTTCCGCTTTTCTGATCTAGCTACAGCGACCAGGTCCTCGAACGCTTCACCTTACGACCTGAACACAAAGGACGTGTTCATTTCGTAAGGCTCCAGCGTTTTTCGGACCTAACCGGTCGCTTCCGCTTTATTGATCCAGCTGCAGCGACCAGGTCCTCGAACGCTTCACCTTACGACCTGAACACAAAGGACGTGTTCATTTCGTAAGGCTCCAGCGTTTTTCGGACCTAACCGGTCGCTTCCGCTTTATTGATCCAGCTGCAGCGACCAGGTCCTCGAACGCTTCACCTTACGACCTGAACACAAAGGACGTGTTCATTTCGTAAGGCTCCAGCGTTTTTCGGACCTAACCGGTCGCTTCCGCTTTATTGATCCAGCTGCAGCGACCAGGTCCTCGAACGCTTCACCTTACGACCTGAACACAAAGGACGTGTTCATTTCGTAAGGCTCCAGCGTTTTTCGGACCTAACCGGTCGCTTCCGCTTTATTGATCCAGCTGCAGCGACCAGGTCCTCGAACGCTTCACCTTACGACCTGAACACAAAGGACGTGTTCATTTCGTAAGGCTCCAGCGTTTTTCGGACCTAACCGGTCGCTTCCGCTTTATTGATCCAGCTGCAGCGACCAGGTCCTCGAACGCTTCACCTTACGACCTGAACACAAAGGACGTGTTCATTTCGTAAGGCTCCAGCGTTTTTCGGACCTAACCGGTCGCTTCCGCTTTATTGATCCAGCTGCAGCGACCAGACCCTCGGTCACTTCAGCATTCAACCCGAACACAAAAAGCGTGTTCGTTTTGAATGCTTCCAGTGCCTGCCGGGTCTTAACGGTCGCTTCCGCTTTTCGTTGATACTATGGTAGAATGTAGAGATAGAAATACATGTTCGTATGTATGTGGGGGAGAGAGAGCTTTGATTGAATATATTAAGGGCACGGTTGAATATATTGATACGGAGTATATTGTAGTAGAGTCGAATGCTATTGGATATAAAATATATTGTGGTAATCCTTTTGAGTTTCAGAAGTATCGAAATCAGTCGATTCAAATTTTTACTCATCATTACGTAAGGGAAGATTTAATCGCGCTTTATGGGTTTCCTACTCGTGAGGAGCGACTATTATTTGAAAAGCTGTTAAACGTTTCAGGTATAGGTCCAAAAGGAGCTGTCGCTATTCTGGCTACTGGAGAGCCTAATAAAGTTGTCAGTGCTATTGAAATGGAAGACGAGAAGTTTCTTACGAAGTTTCCTGGAGTTGGGAAGAAAACAGCAAGACAAATCATTCTTGACTTAAAAGGAAAGTTAAAAGGATTTGGGGAACCAACTGAAGGGCTGTTTGCTGCAGAAGAAAGTACCGAAGAGGGTTCTCATGAACTCGATGAAGCGATTGAAGCACTTAAGGCGCTAGGCTATGCAGAGCGCGAAATTAAGAAAATTAAGCCAAAGCTAGATGGTGAAGTTCTAACAACAGATCAATACATTAAAAAAGCACTTCAGCTTATGCTGAAGCAATAAGGGGGGAGTAGAGTGGAAGATCGAATTCTATCAGGAGAGCAGGTCGGTGATGACTCATCCGTAGAATATAGCCTCCGTCCTCAACGTTTAAGTCAGTACATTGGACAAGAAAAGGTGAAACGTAACCTTGAAGTGTTTATTGAAGCAGCAAGAATGCGAAATGAACCGTTAGATCATGTGCTACTTTATGGACCACCAGGTCTCGGTAAAACAACGCTTTCTGCCATTATTGCAAACGAGATGGAAGTGAACTTAAGAACAACATCAGGACCAGCTATTGAACGCCCAGGTGATCTTGCAGCCATTCTTACTGCGCTTGAGCCTGGAGATGTTCTATTTATTGATGAGATTCATCGTTTACCTCGTAGTGTTGAAGAAGTGCTATATCCTGCGATGGAAGATTATTGTCTTGACATTGTTATCGGTAAAGGTGAGACAGCGCGCTCGGTGCGTCTTGATCTGCCTCCATTTACACTCGTCGGAGCAACAACTAGAGCAGGTCTTTTAACGGCTCCTTTACGAGATCGTTTTGGCGTGTTAAGTCGTCTCGAGTATTACCTTGAAGATGAGCTCCAAACAATCGTCATGCGAACAGCGGATATTTTTGAAGTGGAGATGGAAGAATCAGCGGCAGTTGAGCTTGCTCGAAGATCACGCGGAACGCCTCGTATCGCCAACCGCTTACTTAAACGAGTGCGAGATTTTGCTCAGGTGAAGGGAGATGGCGTTATTTCTCTTTCACTTGCTTCTCAGGCGCTGGAAATGATGCAGGTAGATCCGCTTGGACTTGACCATATTGATCATAAGCTTTTACTAGCAATTATTGAAAAGTTTCGTGGTGGCCCTGTAGGTCTAGATACGATTGCAGCTACAATAGGTGAAGAAAGTCATACAATTGAAGATGTATATGAGCCGTACCTTCTCCAAATCGGGTTCTTGCAACGAACGCCTCGAGGTAGAATGGTAACGCACCAGGTTTATCATCATTTTAATTTGGAGGTGCCTGAATAAGGATGGGCATATCTAAATTATTTATTGTCCTAGGAATTTCCTTTCTATTCATTGGGGTACTCTGGTCTTTTATCGGTAAATTACCGGGTGACATTGTAATCAGGAGGGGAAACACAACTTTCTTTTTCCCAATCGTAACGTCAATCGTTGTAAGTATTGTGCTAACCCTCATTTTCTTTATTATCGGTAAGTTTCGATAAAAGCAGTGGTGAAAACGGTTAGGGTGGGATAACAGAAGTAGCTGTGGTAAAATCATTTAAGTTGAACTATTAGAAGGACAGTGGTGAAGAAAATGAATGTAAATGATTTTGATTTTGAACTTCCAGAACGTTTAATTGCTCAAGTGCCATTAAAGGAACGAACGAAATCCCGCTTAATGGTACTCGATCCTGCTGTACAAAAACTAGAGCATAGAGAGTTCTCTAATCTGGAAGATTACATAAAGCCTGGAGATTGCCTCGTTCTTAATGATACAAGAGTCATGCCAGCAAGACTTTATGGTACAAAAGAAGAAACTGGAGCTAAGATAGAAGTGCTCCTTCTTAAACAAATAGAAAATGACAGCTGGGAAACGCTCGTGAAACCCGCCAAACGAGTAAAACCTGGAACTGAGATTTCATTTGGTGATGGAAGGCTTACTGCTGTGTGCACGGAATCGTTAGAGCACGGTGGACGAGTTCTTGAATTTAAGTATGATGGAGTTTTCTATGAAGTTCTCGATCAGCTTGGCGAAATGCCGTTGCCTCCTTATATTACTGAAACGCTTGATGACCAAGAACGTTATCAAACGGTTTTTGCAAAAAATCGAGGATCTGCAGCTGCGCCAACTGCGGGGCTGCATTTTACGGAAGAAATGCTCGAACGTCTTGAGAATAAAGGAGTTCACGTCGCGTTTATTACGCTTCACGTCGGACTAGGAACATTTCGACCAGTTTCAGTAGACAATATTCTTGAACATGAGATGCACGGTGAATTTTATCAGTTAACAAAAGGTACAGCCGAGTTGTTAAATCGTGTAAAAGAGGAAGGCGGCCGGATTATTTCGGTAGGTACAACCTCCACAAGAACTCTTGAAACAGTAGCATCGTCTTATAATGGACGATTTGAAGAAGCATCTGGATGGACCGATATTTTCATTTATCCAGGATATACATTCAAAGCAATCGATGGACTGATTACGAACTTCCACCTGCCTCAGTCGACATTGATTATGCTTGTAAGTGCACTCGCGGGAAGAGAGTTTATTATTTCCGCTTATCGTACTGCCGTAGAAGAGGAGTATCGCTTCTTTAGCTTTGGTGATGCGATGTTGATTTTGGAAGGGAGTACTAAGGAATGACAGAACCAATTCGGTATGAATTAATTAAAACGTGTAAACAAAGCGGAGCACGTCTCGGTAAGCTTCACACACCACACGGAACGTTTGAGACGCCTATGTTTATGCCTGTAGGAACACTCGCGACTGTTAAGACGATGAGTCCTGAAGAGCTAAAGGAAATGGGAGCAGGCGTAATTCTTAGTAATACGTATCATCTATGGCTTCGCCCTGGTCACGATATTGTGAAAGAAGCGGGCGGCCTTCATAAATTCATGAACTGGGATCAGCCTATTCTAACTGATTCAGGTGGTTTTCAAGTATTTAGCTTAAGTGACCTTAGACAGATTGAAGAGAAAGGTGTACACTTCCGCAATCATCTAAGTGGAGAGAAACTATTCCTCTCACCTGAAGGCGCAATGGACATTCAAAACGCGCTTGGGTCAGATATTATGATGGCATTTGATGAGTGCCCTCCATACCCAGCAGAATATGACTATATGAAGAGCTCGGTTGAACGTACAAGTCGATGGGCTGAACGATGCCTTACTGCGCATGCCCGTAAAGATGTCCAAGGATTGTTCGGAATTGTTCAAGGTGGGGAGTACGAAGAGCTAAGAAAGCAAAGTGCCCAAGATTTAGTCTCTCTTGATTTTCCTGGTTACGCTATCGGGGGACTTTCAGTAGGTGAACCGAAAGATGTGATGAACCGTGTTCTTGATTTCACAACACCACACCTGCCAAGTGATAAACCTCGTTACTTAATGGGAGTTGGTTCACCGGACTCTCTTATTGATGGCGCTATTCGAGGCATTGACATGTTTGACTGTGTTCTGCCAACTCGAATTGCACGTAATGGAACGCTCATGACAAGTAATGGTCGACTAGTAGTTAGAAATGCTAAGTATGCTCGTGATTTTGGACCACTTGATGAGAATTGTGATTGTAAAGTTTGTCGGAACTATTCTAGAGCGTACATTCGACATCTTGTAAAAGCTAATGAAACATTTGGTTTTAGATTGACAACTTACCATAATCTCTATTTTCTGTTAAACTTGATGAAGCAAGTTAGGCAGGCGATCATGGATGACCGTCTTCTTGACTTCAAAGAAGAGTTTTTTGAGCAATATGGTTTCAATAAACCGAATGCGAAAAACTTCTAATTTATAGATGCGTCACTTTTAGAAAGGGGGGAAAGAGTATGGGTTCAACATTAATGAATTTAATTCCGCTACTACTTATGTTTGCGATTTTCTATTTCCTATTGATACGTCCTCAACAAAAGCGCCAAAAGAAAACAAGAGAAATGCAGGCAAGCCTAGAAAAAGGCAATAAGGTTGTTACTATTGGTGGTATGCATGGCATTATTGATGCAATGGATGAAGGTACAATTACAATCCGCACAACTGACGGTACAAAGATGGTGTTTGACCGAGCGGCAATCCGTGAATCAATCACTGAGAATACGAAGTAATACATGCAAAAGAGCGTCCTCGCGGGCGCTCTTTTCATATTTAGGCTTCTCTATGACTTTCACCTTTTAGATTAACACCGATAATGGATCCTAGAATACAAACCAGTCCATATCCTCCATGGTAGAGGAGTTGTTCAGCATTCATACTCACTCGATATCCAAGGTACTGAATAAGGAAAAGAAGGATTATATACATACACGCTGTTCCTACACCGAGCAACCACCCGCGCTCCCCACCCTTTCCACCTGCAATTAATCCACCTATGAAAAAGGCGATAACAGACCCAACAATAATAAAAGGACTAATACCTTGTTGTGATACAGAAGTGAATCTAAGAATTAGTGATAATAACACGCTTGTTGCTAATACAATGACGACGATAGTGAGTAACCCTGATCCCATACTTGAGAGTGCATGCTTAGACCTCATCTTACTCCCCCTTTATATGAATGGTTTGTACATTCTATTCATTGTGTTATGAAATAGAAGTCCAATCATGAATTAGGACAGCTCGTCATACGATGTTAGAAAAGGGACAGGGAAGGGGCAGCAGGGATTGGAAATGATCATTGCACTTACCATATTTGTTCTTGCATATGTTGGGATCATCACTGAAAAAATTAATCGAGCCCTCGTTGCCTGCGGTGGCGGGTTGTTCATGCTACTTGCCGGTATCACAACCACTGATTTAGCTTTTATGAAACATGTGGATTGGAATACCATTGCACTTCTTTTTTCAATGATGATTCTCGTGTCCATCACAAGTCAGAATGGACTATTTGAATACATTGCAATTAAGCTTGCTCAGCAAGTGAAAGGCAAGCCATTACCTCTATTAGCCGTGATTGGAACGCTTACGGCAGTTGGTTCAGCACTTCTCGACAATGTAACAACAGTCCTACTCCTAGTTCCAATTACGTTAACGCTTACCAGGATTTTAAAAGTCACAAGTCTTCCTTTCCTTATCGTCGTGATTTTATCGTCTAATATTGGAGGCACTGCTACACTAATTGGTGATCCTCCAAATATCATGATTGGTCAGGCTGTTGATCATCTTGATTTTAATGATTTTCTTTATAACCTTGCTCCCATCGTAGTTGTCATTTATGCCATCGTCATCCCGTTGCTATTGTTTTTCTATCGAAAACGCCTTAAAGTAGACAATCAACACCGTGAGTCATTACTGAGGTTAAATGCAGAAGACTATTTGAAGAGAGGTCCACTATTATATAAATCAACTATAGTATTGTTGATGACGATATCGGGGTTTCTCCTCCATCCTATTCTTCATACAGATCTTACAAATATTGCGATGGCAGGTGCTGTCCTTCTATTGTTGTTAACGCAGAAGGAACACAAAATTGAAGAAGTATTTGAATCAATCGAGTGGGTTACGTTGTTTTTCTTTATTGGTCTTTTCATCCTTATTGGTGGATTAGAGGAAGTTGGGATTATTGACGAAATAGCAAGAGCTATTTTGCTTTATACCGATGGGGATATGCCTAAAACAGCGTTGGTCATTCTTTGGGGAGCTGGAATTCTTTCAGCCTTTCTTGATAATATTCCCTTTGTAGCTGCGATGATTCCTGTCATAACCGAATTCTCAGGATACGGAATGACAAATCTTGACCCGCTTTGGTGGTCACTAGCACTAGGATCTTGTCTAGGTGGAAATGGTACATTAATTGGTGCATCAGCGAACGTTGTCGTAGCAGGTCTTGCATTGAAGGAAAAGCAAGAAGTTCGCTTTATTGAATTTCTCAAGATCGGTCTTCCTGTTGTGTTCATCTCCTTGATAATTAGTACCATATATATTTATTTTCGTTATTTGCTTCCCTATTACTAAAGGGGGGCTTTTTTTATTTCCATTACCTTCCTTTATGCTGAATCAATCACATGGTCACACTAAACAAAAGAAGATGAAAGGAGGGCTCGAAATGGAGTATATGACGATAATTTTGAGGACGCTTGTTCTTTACTTCTTAATCATTGTTGTGTTTCGTATTATGGGAAAGCGAGAAATTGGTCAGCTTAGTATTCTCGACTTTGTTGTTTCGATCATGATTGCGGAACTAGCGGTAACATCAATTGAAGACCCCGGCACACCGATGGTCCGGACAATCGTTCCAATGGGTATTCTTGTGATGATTCAAATCATAATGGCGTATATTTCTCTCAAAAGTGAGAAAGTGAGAGAAATTGTCGATGGCAAACCTACTGTATTAATTGATCGAGGTAAAATTGATGAGAATGCAATGAAGAAACAGCGCTATAACTTTGACGATCTTCTTATCCAACTGAGAGAGAACAATATTGCATCTGTCTCAGACGTTGAATTTGCCATTCTCGAGCCTTCTGGAAAGCTGTCTGTTATTAAAAAGGAAGATGATACGAAGCAGAAAGATGCTGGAACTTTATTACCGTTACCACTTATTCTTGATGGTAAAGTGCAAGAAGAACACCTCGAACGAATTGGTAAGACCTCTTTATGGCTTCGTCAGGAGTTAAGAAAAGTAGGCCAGAAGGATATTAAGCTTATTTCATACTGCTCACTTCATAAGAATGGAAGTTTTTTTATCGATATCAAGAACGAGAAAAAGTAACCGATAGTGGTTACTTTTTTTTAGGTTCTTATGAAAAGGCTCTTTTCTTAGACATTGTTTCTATAAGAGTGGGTTCATTTCCGCTCCAGGATGCTCGCTTTCCGCGTGGCGGGCGGTGAGCCACTAGTCCCGCAGGAGTCGAACATCCTTCCGCTCCAATTAGCGAAGTGTGGTTTTTTTAATGTTTTTCAAAAGCAACAATCTTTTAGAAAGGAGCCCTAAAATGTGCACCAATACATCTCAAGTCATCCTTAGTGTACGAATTTCCCGATAAAGGGAAGCCTTCTTAAATCATTTCGGTTAACAAGACCAAGTAGTAGGAGGAGAACGGTATAAACGATTGAGGTAGCGCCAATGGCTATAACCGTTCCGATGATATCTGACGAAGATGTAGCTAGCATTTGATAGAAGAAATGCCCTGCGAATGCTGCAAGTATAATTGATGCGACGCCTTTTAGTAAATCAGTTACAACGATCGAGAAACCAATCGCTTTGACTAAAGTTGCGAAATGAAGGAGTGTAACGAGCAATATACCTATAACAATTGCTAGTGCCGCTCCCATAATCCCTAGTTCTGGCCTAGTAGCTAAGAAGAAGATAGCAGCAAGCTTAACAACAGCTCCAATGAAGCTGTTAATCATCGCTGCTTTTGCTAGGTCGAGTGCTTGAAGTGCTGCTCCAAGAGGCCCTTGGAAGTAAAAGAAGAAAAAGAATGGTGCCATTACCTGGACATATATCGCTACTTGAGGTGCATTGTACATAATATCCATCAATGGTACAGCAAATATATAGGTAACAACGACTGACAGCCCTCCTGCAACCATGGAAAGACGAATAGCCTGACTTAAGCGGTGTTGAATTTGTTTATATTGTTTCTGGGCATGTGCTTCACTTATTGCCGGTACGAGTGAGACCTGTAACGAGTAAGTGATAAAAGTAGGTAGAAAGAGCAGTGGAATAGCAAGCCCTGATAAATGTCCATACTGTGTTGTAGCAAGACTTGTAGCTACTCCTGCAATTGCAAGACTATTTGCAACCATGATCGGTTCAAAGAAGTAAGAGATGGAACCGATTAATTGACTTCCCGTTGTAGGGAGAGAAATGCTCATTAAATCATTAAATGTTTTTCTGCCGCCTTTTAAATAATTGAAAAAGCCTTTTCTAATTTTCACTCGCTTTTTCATTTTGAACATTGAGAACATAAATAGAAGAGAAGCAAGTTCACCTAGTACGACGGAAACCATTGCGCCTGCAGCAGCATATTCAACACCGTAAGGAAGAAATGCACCTGTTAATAGTGCAACGAGACAAATTCGCACAATTTGTTCAATAACTTGAGAGTAAGCAGAAGGTCTCATATTCTGAAGACCTTGAAAATAGCCACGAAGAACAGATGAGAGAGCAACAATGGATACGACAGGAGCTATAGCAATAAGAGGATAGAAAGTGCGCTCGTCTGTGAAAACAGTTTTTGATAAAAGTGGGGCTGCTAGTACCATAATCGTCGTGAAAATAATACTGAGTACGGTTGTGATGGAAAGTGAGACAATTAATATTCGTTTAATTTTCTGGCGATCACCTTCTGCATCAGCTTCAGCAACCATCTTTGAGATGGCAACAGGTAGTCCCATACGTGTGAGCGTAATGGTTAGAATTAAAGTCGGAACAGCCATCATATAGAGACCGACACCTTCTTCGCCCATAATTCGAACCATCACAATACGGTTAATAAATCCGAGCACCTTTGTGATCAGTCCAGCAAGAATTAGAAAAAGTGTCCCTCGTAAAAAGGTTTGCTTTGACATATTCACCCAACTTTCCATCCAGAATAGCCCTGAGAAATTGTAGAAAAGTCTAGATATTTTTTATCACTATGTATATGCTTATTAGGGGACAAAGCATGACAGGCATATAGGAGTGTTTTAATGAAAGAAGCAATTAAACAATTCGTTGTAGAGAACTTAGGTTTTCTTCCACAGGAAGTGATTGTCGTGATCGTATCTGCACTTCCAATATTAGAATTACGAGGTGGATTGCCTCTGGCATATACCTTCGATTTTCCTTTTCTAAAAGCATTGTTTCTAAGTTTACTTGGAAACGCATTGCCGATTATTCCATTACTGCTATTATTTCAACCACTTAGTAATTGGTTAATGAGATTTAATTGGTATAAGCGATTTTATGATTGGCTATATCACCGCACACTGAGCAAGAGTAAGAATGTCGAGAAATATGGAGCGATCGGACTCATTCTATTCACGGCTGTTCCTCTACCAACGACTGGAGCGTACAGCGCATGTGTAGCAGCAGCGCTCTTTGCCATTCGATTTAAGTACGCATTCCTATCCATTCTTACAGGTGTTGTTATTGCAGGTTTAGGCGTAGGTATAGCGATGTACTCAATTTTCTAAGAATGAGAGGAGACATAATGATGGAAGAGTGGAAGAAAGAAATATTTCCAGCACTAGAGAGTAAGTTGGATGAATTTCATTTATTAGGATACAAAGGGGCGACCACAGATGAAATCTGGGAATGTCTCCTTGCTCGTAAGAAGCGTAATAATGATTTAGAGGATATTCAAATGCATAGACTTGTTAACGAAATAATGCGCCTTTCTACAAACGAATACATGAACTGGCTGACGATTCATGCTTATAAAGGAACAGATATGTTCAGTAAGGAAGAAGCTTAGTTATAGTGAAATTGACAGAAAAATTCATATATCTGTATAATAACTAGTATTGTGGCATTTTGACCTACATAAGAAATAATGCTGGGGGTTTAGAGAGGAGTTTTTGTTTCATGGTAAAAAAAGGCCGGATCGTAGCGTTCTTTTTGATCGTCCTTCTGCTTGGTGGATTGATCGGAACAACGGTTATGGGTGTAACGAAAGAGATTAAGTTAGGCCTTGATTTGCAGGGTGGGTTTGAAGTTCTATACGAAGTAACGCCTGCTCAAGAAGATCAAGAACTTAGTCAAGACCTGTTAAATAGTACTGTAAGTGCTTTGTACAAGCGTATTAATGTTCTCGGGGTTTCAGAACCTCGTATCACGATAGAAGGCGAAGATCGTATTCGCGTTCAACTAGCTGGTGTTAAAGATCAGAACCAAGCTCGAGAGCTACTCTCCACCCAGGCGGAGCTGACGTTCCGTACAACTGACGATGAAGAGCAAATGAGCGGTGCTGATTTAAAGGAAGGCGCTGCGAAAGTAGTGTTTGATAACAATCAACCTGTTGTACAAGTTACGCTGAAAAACCCTGAAAAATTTGCTAATATTACGCGAGAGATCAGTCAATTACCACAACCGGATAATCGTCTTGTGATCTGGCTTGACTACGAAGAGGGCGACTCGTATCAGGAAGAAGTAACGAAGCCTGCAGATGAACAGAAGTTCATTTCAGATCCTGCTGTTAGAACGGTTCTTTCACAAAACACAGTAGTAATCTCAGGACCTCCATTTCAGCTTGAAGAAGCGGAGAATCTGAAAGAGTTACTAAATGCAGGATCTCTTCCAGTTCAGCTTGAAGAAATTTACTCCACCTCTGTTGGGGCTCAATTTGGAGAACAGTCGCTAAATAAGACGGTTCTCGCAGGCTTTATCGGTATAGGCTTGATTTTCTTATTCATGCTATTTTATTACCGTTTACCAGGAGCGATTGCTGTTATCACGTTGAGTGTGTATATCTATCTTATTCTGGTTGTATTTAATTGGATGAATGCTGTATTAACACTACCTGGTATTGCAGCCCTTATTCTAGGGGTCGGGATGGCTGTTGATGCCAATATCATCACGTATGAAAGAATTAAAGAAGAGATTCGTTCAGGAAAGTCCATCATGTCAGCTTTCAAAGCGGGTGGAAGACGCTCCTTTACTACGATCTTTGACGCAAATATTACAACGCTTATTGCCGCTGGTGTGCTATTTGCATATGGAACTAGTTCTGTTAAAGGATTCGCGGTAATGCTCATCACAAGTATCACTGTCAGCTTTTTAACGGCAGTTTGGGGTTCACGAATACTACTTGGCCTATGGGTTAAGAGCAGGGCACTAAGTAAGAAGCCTGGACTTTTTGGCGTGAAGGAGAGTGAAATCGATGAGCTCTAGGGTAAGAGATATTAAATTTGATTTTGTTAAACATCGAAATAAATTCTTTGCGATTTCACTAGCACTTATCGTTCTTGGTGGATTGGCGATTGCTATTTTCGGTCTTAATCTTGGAATTGACTTTTCAAGTGGTTCACGGGTTGATATACAATCCGATGAAACGTTAACGACTGAAGAAGTAAGTAAAGAATTTGAAGGATTAGGGCTTCAGCCTGAGTCTGTCACCCTTGCAGGGGGTGGAGAAATCGCGGTTGCCGCCTTTAAAAGTGAGTTAAATAAAGATGAAGTGGCTGAAATCAAAAACACATTTACGGATTTATATGAAATAGAGCCAAGTATAAGTACGGTATCTCCTGATGTAGCCGTTGACCTTGCGAAAAATGCATTTATCGCAGTCGCAATCGCATCAGTTGGAATTATTTTATACGTTGCTATTCGTTTTGAATGGCTACAGGGCTTTGCGGCTATTGTTGCGTTGTTTCATGATGCTTTCTTTATCATTGCAGTGTTCAGCATCTTGCAAATTGAAGTAAATATTACGTTTATCGCGGCTGTTTTGACGATCGTAGGTTACTCTATTAACGATACGATTGTAACCTTCGATCGAATTCGCGAGAACATGAAATTCGAGAAGAAAGTTAAAACGTTTGATGATGTTGCTCGTGTCGTTAACAAAAGCCTTGTTCAAACTTTGGCACGATCAATTAACACTGTTTTAACAGTTGTGTTTGCGGCGACTGCTTTAACCATCTTTGGTGGAGAAGCCATTCGACCGTTTGCTGTTGCTTTATTAATTGGTCTACTTGCAGGAACATACTCTTCAATCTTTATTGCGTCTCAATTATGGGCAGTATGGAAGGGTAAACAATTAAAGAAGAAGAAGTTTTCACCAGTGGAAAGCGAAGTATAGAATGAAGTAGAGCCATGGCTTAGCCATGGCTCTTCCATGTCGCTAGGAAAAGTCAAGGTTTAGAATGAAAGGCTATAAGGAATTATTAGAGGTGAGAAAATGAACAAAGAAGAACGTTTTCGAAAAGCAGAAGTTGCAGCTATTGTAGGGATTCTAGGGAATATTGTCCTTGCTGTATTAAAAGGTGTCATTGGTTATAGTGCTAATAGTCGGGCTCTTATTGCTGATGCGGCCCATTCTGCTTCAGACGTTGCCGGTTCGTTTGCCGTTTTTGTTGGTTTGCGTGCTGCAAAACTACCTCCTGATAAGGATCACCCATACGGTCACGGGAAAGCTGAGTCAATAGCTGCAATTATTGTTGCCGTATTGCTTCTTCTCGTTGGTGTTGAAATTGGAATCAGTTCAGGTAGGGCTATCTTTCAGCCAATTGAAGCACCTGGCACGATTGCTTTATATGCTGCGCTTGTTTCCATTATTGTTAAAGAAGCGATGTTTCGATATAAGTATCGGTTGGGAACAAAGATCAAAAGTGATGCCTTAATCGTCAATGCATATGAGCATCGTTCTGATGTGTATTCTTCAATTGCTGTTCTAATCGGAATTGCGGGTGCCATTTTAGGAAGTCGATTCGATTTAGCGTGGCTTATCTATGCAGACCCTATAGCGGGAATTTTTGTTTCTCTTCTCATTGGTAAGATGGCAATTAAGCTTGGTTTTGAATCCATTCATAATACGCTAGATCATGTGTTACATGAAGAAGATACGATTAAATATAAACAAGTTATCAAAGCGATGGATGGCGTCGTTAATCTGGACGAATTTTATGCTAGAGAGCACGGGCACTATGTTATTATTGATATTAAGCTCGGTGTCGATCCTAACATTTCAGTGAAGGAAGGACACGATATCGGGAAAGCTGTGAAGGAACGTTTACTTGAAGATGATGAAGTAAATGATGTGCTTGTCCACATTAATCCTTATGAACCAAAGGAAAAATAGATCTAGTATTGGAATAGGTATAGAAGTAGAAGGGGAGGTAGATGTGGATGAAAGGACAATGGGGATTGGTTGTTGCCCTTGTTTTTGCTCTAATAATTGCACTATTTTCAGTTGTAAACGTTGATCCGGTTCAAGTGAATTATGTATTTGGTACGTCAGATTGGCCACTTGTGCTTGTTATTTTAGGGTCAGTATTAATGGGAGCCATTCTTGTTTTAGGTTTTGGGATGGTAAAGTATTATAAGCTTAAGAAAGAACTTAAGAAGCTGCAAAAGGAAAACGCGCAACTTCGAACGGATGCTGAACTAAAACCAGAGGTTCCTTTAGATGGTCCAACCGAAGAGGAAGGAATGGACTCTGACGGAGAATAAAGGTTGCCCCGATTCTAATCGGGGCTTATTTTTTTATCTAAATATTGGTTTGAAACTAGATGATAATAAGTTTCCTCCTCTCAACCTATGGTCAAACATGTCCAAACTATATATAATGAATTGGTTAAGAGGTGATTCGATGTTAAGATCTAAAACACGCTGGAAACTGGCTGAATCAGATGAAACAAACATTGATCGGCTCCAGAGTGAACTTGGTATCTCTCGACTAGCTACCTCATTACTTGTGAACAGAGGTATTGAGAGAGAAGAAGAAGCAAGAAGGTTTTTATATAAAGAAAATTTATCCTATCATGATCCTTTTTTGATGGATGGTATGAAAGAATCTGTTGATCGTATTCAACATGCTATAGCAGAGAATGAGAAAATCCTAATTTTCGGAGATTACGATGCTGATGGCGTAAGTAGTACAACTGTTCTCATCTTTACACTGCGTGAGCTTGGCGCTACTTTTGACTATTACATTCCAAATCGTTTTACAGAAGGTTATGGTCCAAATGAAGCAGCTTTTCGCCAGGCTAAAGAAGACGGTTATGACTTAATTGTGACGGTGGATACTGGAATTTCAGGAGTTCATGAAGCGGAAGTGGCAAAGGAAATAGGTATAGATCTAATTATTACAGATCACCATGAGCCACCTCCTGTATTGCCAAATTCCTATGCAACAATTAATCCTAAGAAACCAGGCTGTGGATATCCTTTTAAAGGACTAGCAGGAGTTGGGGTTGCGTTTAAGCTATCTCAGGCTCTACTAGGACGAATACCTGGTCATCTACTAGAAATTGCAGCTATGGGTACAATTGCTGACCTTGTTCCATTACAAGATGAGAATCGGTTAATTGCAAGCGAGGGTATACGGGCACTACAAAACTCAAGCAAACCAGGCATTAAAGCTTTACTTGATGTATGTGGGTTAAAAGGGCAGGAATTGAACGAGGAGCATCTTGGATTTGGAATAGGCCCTCGCCTGAACGCTGTAGGACGACTCGAAAGTGCAGATCCTGCTGTTGAGCTTTTGACAACGGATGATTCCGAGCTTGCTGAACAGCTTGCTAGCGAAATTGATGCATTAAATAAAACACGTCAAGAACTTGTGAATACAATGACTCAAGAAGCAATAGAAGATGTAGAATCGAACGACCTGTTAAATGAAAACAATCGCGTTCTTATTATTGCAAGAGAAGGATGGAACGCAGGTGTCATTGGAATCGTTGCTTCTAGACTGGTCGAAAAATATTACCGACCAACCATTGTTATGAGTATTGATCGTGATAAAGGCGTTGCGAAAGGATCTGCACGAAGCATTGAAGCCTTTGATATGTTTGCTAACCTTTCTGAATGCAGAGATATTCTTCCTCATTTCGGCGGACACCCTATGGCAGCCGGAATGACGATTGACCTAACGTATCTTGAAAGTCTACGTAAGAGGTTGAATGAACAGGCATTAGAGAAGTTAACTGAGAAGGATTTAATGCCACTTACGAAGGTTGATTTGCACTGTAGAGTGGAAGACATTACGCTTGAAACGATTGAAGAGATGAATTTACTAGCTCCTTTTGGAGTGAGTAATCCAAAACCCGTGGTGATGTTGAAGGATGTCAATCTATCACAAATTAGAAGGATCGGTAGCAAGAATAATCATTTGAAAGTAGCTCTTGAAGAAAACGGTGCGACTCTCGATGGTGTCGGCTTTAACTTTGGGTATGTTTTTGAAGAAATTACTTCTAGAGCTGCAGTTAGTGTTATTGGTCAGCTATCCGTTAATGAATGGAATGGATTAAGAAAGCCACAAATCTTTGTTAAAGATATGGCAGTGAACGAGTGGCAATTATTCGATTACAGAGGTATTCGAGATCTTAAGAAGCGTCTTGAGTCCATGCCACTCGATAAGTTAATCATGATTTCGTTTCAGGAAAGCACTGTTAATAAGCTTGGCATTCAGCAATGGAAGGAATTTGTCAAAACATCTCCACTAGAAGAAAACCTTAAGTTTGAGAACAAGTATGTTATGCTTCTTGATCTACCAGACTTAGAAGAAGATCTAGTTGAATTGTTCAAGAAGGGTGGCTTACCTGAGCGAACCTATACTGTTTTTGAGCATGAAGAAGATCATTTCTTTTCCACCCTGCCTTCTCGTGAAGATTTTAAATGGTACTATGCATTCTTAATGAAAAAGGGAAGCTTTCACTTAAGAGATGCAGAAAAGCTTGCTAAACATAAAGGCTGGTCAAAAGAAACGGTTCACTTCATGTCACAGGTGTTTTTTGAGTTAGATTTTGTTACAATGGATGATGGACTGATTTCTCTAAATCCACAATCTGTTAAAAGTGAATTAACTTCTTCCAAAACGTATAGGAGTAAGCTTGAGAAGGCAAAACTTGAAAATGACTTTTGCTATTCCTCCTATCATGCTTTGAAAAGTTGGTTCGATCAATCAGTTAATTGTTTCAATAGCACTGAGGAGGCCATAAAGTAAATGAATTATAAAGATTATATTGCAGTTGTTGAAGACTATCCAAAAGAGGGTATTCGTTTTAAGGACATTACCCCACTTATGCAAAATGGAGAAGCTTACAGCGCTGTTGTGAATGACATTGCAGACTTTGCAAAAGATAAAGATATCGATGTAATTGTTGGACCAGAAGCAAGAGGGTTTATTGTAGGTTGCCCCGTTGCTTATATTCTAGGTATTGGTTTTGTACCTGTACGTAAAGAAGGCAAACTTCCTCGCGAAGTAGCAAAAGTAGATTACGGTCTTGAATATGGTAAAGACGTACTTACAATTCATAAGGACGCTATTAAGCCAGGACAAAGAGTTTTAATTACTGACGATTTGCTTGCAACAGGTGGAACGATCAATGCAACGATTGAATTGGTAGAACAGCTTGGTGGAGTAGTTGTTGGCCTAGCGTTTATGATTGAACTTTCTTACCTAGAAGGACGTAAAAACCTTGACCGACATGATATATTTACGTTGATGACATACTAAAGTGTGGAGTGTCCGAATTGCCGGACGCTCTTTCTCTTTATGATGTATTGTTAAGGCTATCCAGTGCTTACCAGTTAGGAAAAACGACATTTTTCTCATATTCTCTTTACATGGTGACTTTTTTTAACGATAATAGAAGCAATATACCAACAGTAATCAAGGTGATTTGATGACGATAGAAGAAGTAATGGAAAGAGCGGAGCAGTATCTGTCTGAAGACGATCTCTCCTATCTTAATAGAGCTTATGAATACGCGCGCAATGCACATGAAGGCCAGTACCGCAAATCGGGTGAACCATATATTATTCATCCTATTGAGGTTGCTGGCATTCTTGTTAATCTTGAAGTGGACCCTGTCACAGTTGCTGGGGGCTTTCTTCATGATGTCGTCGAAGACACCGACGTGACGCTTGAACAAATTTCTGATGAATTCAGTCCCGAGCTTGCCATGCTAGTTGATGGCGTAACGAAACTGAAGAAAATCAAATACAAGTCCAAGCGTGAACAGCAGGCTGAGAATCACCGTAAGATGATGATTGCCATGGCGCAGGATATCAGGTGTATTCTTATTAAATTAGCCGACCGCCTTCATAACATGCGTACCCTTAAACATATGCCTAAAGAAAAGCAGATGCAGAAGGCGAATGAAACGCTTGAAATATTCGCCCCCCTTGCCCATCGTCTCGGTATTTCGACGATTAAATGGGAACTTGAGGACACAGCACTTCGTTATTTAAATCCGCAGCAATATTATCGGATTGTAAATTTGATGCAAAAGAAACGAGCAGAACGTGAAGGGTTCGTCCATGAAGTAGTAGACGAGATCCAAGAGCGCGTAAAGGATGTTTCGATTGACGCCGAGATATCTGGTCGTCCTAAACACATCTACAGCATTTACCGAAAGATGGCTAAACAGCATAAGCAATTTAACGAGATCTATGACTTGTTAGCTGTTCGTATTGTCGTAAACAGTATCAAGGATTGCTATGCCGTTCTTGGAATTATTCATACGTGTTGGAAGCCTATGCCTGGTCGTTTTAAAGATTACATTGCTATGCCTAAAGCGAATATGTACCAGTCCCTTCATACGACGGTTATCGGTCCTAAGGGTGATCCACTCGAGGTTCAAATTAGAACGTCTGATATGCACAAAGTAGCTGAGTACGGTATCGCAGCTCACTGGGCTTACAAAGAAGGCGACGAGAATCAAGTGAATACCTCTTTTGAGAAAAAGCTATCTTGGTTTAGACAAATTCTTGAATGGCAAAATGACGTTTCCAATGCTGAAGAGTTTATGGAGTCACTTAAGATTGACTTGTTCAGTGATATGGTATTTGTTTTCACACCTAAAGGCGACGTGTTTGAACTTCCGACAGGTTCTGTACCGCTTGATTTCGCGTATCGTATTCATACCGAAATTGGCAACCACTGTATTGGTGCAAAAGTGAATGGCAAAATGGTACCTCTTGATCATCGGTTGAAAACAGGAGATATCGTTGAAGTTCTAACATCAAAGCATTCTTATGGACCGAGTAAAGACTGGTTGAAAATCAGTCAAAGTTCTCATGCTAAGAACAAGATCAAGCAATGGTTTAAGAAAGAAAAGCGAGAAGAGAATGTTGAAAAAGGCAGAGAACTCGTCGAAAAAGAAATCAAAAACCATGGGTTTGAACTAAAAGCAGTTCTGACTGCAGATAACATTGCAAATGTATCGAAAAAGTTTAACTTCACAAGTGAAGAAGATATGTATGCAGCTGTTGGTTACGGTGGGATTACTGCAGCTCAAATTGCAACAAGGTTAACGGATAAAGCTCGTAAAGAGAGAACGAAAGAACAAGAAGAAGAGCTTGCAAAATCGATTATTGAGGGTAAAACCACACATACTCCTTCACGTCCGCCAAGAAGAGCGGAATCTGGTGTTCGAGTAAAAGGCATTGATAATCTCTTAATACGTCTTTCGCGATGTTGTAACCCGGTACCTGGTGATGATATCGTTGGATACATTACAAAGGGGAGAGGTGTCTCCATTCACAGAAAGGATTGCCCGAATGTGAATGAAGACAATGCTCAGGAGCGACTTCTGGAAGTTGAGTGGGAAAGTGACTCTCCTAAAAATTACAATGTTGATATCGAGATCAGTGGTTTTGATCGTAGAGGATTGTTGAATGAAGTCCTCCAGGCCGTTGCAGAAACCAAAACAGATATGACGTCGGTTTCTGGCCGCTCTGATAATAACAAAATGGCGACCATAAGTATGACGGTGTCGATTCGCAATACGGCTCACCTCCAAAAAGTGGTCGAGCGCGTTAAACGAATTCCAGACATCTATGCTGTTCGCAGAATTATGCAGTAGTTTAGAAAGGAAGTCTTTATGAAAGCCGTTGTGCAGCGTTCAAAACAGGCGTCAGTTACTGTTGGTGGAAATGTGACTGGTAGTATTGATTCTGGTCTTGTCGTACTTCTAGGAGTGACACACGACGATACAGAAACCGATGCCGCTTACCTTGCAGGTAAAATTGCTAATTTGCGTATTTTTGAGGATGAGAATGATAAAATGAACCTTTCCGTAAAAGATGCAAACGGGTCTATCCTATCCATTTCACAGTTCACGCTTTATGGTGATTGCCGAAAAGGCAGGCGTCCTAACTTTATGAAAGCAGCAAAGCCTGATGAAGCAAACGTATTGTATGAAAAGTTTAATGCTTTTTTACAAGATGAGGATCTTAATGTACAAACAGGCGTTTTTGGGGCTATGATGGATGTCCAGCTAACTAATGATGGACCTGTTACCCTAATTATTGATAGCAAAGAATAGAAAAAGCCGCGGAGCAGTTTATGCTTCGCGGCCTTTTGCGTTATTGCAAAAAGGAAAGAATACCGTTTGCAACTTCACTTGTGATTTCTGCCTGGTAGTCTAGTCTATTTACGAGCTGTTCTTCCCAAGGATTTGATAAGAAGCCAAGCTCTAGAAGAACGGAAGGCTGTTTATTGTTACGAAGCACATAGTAATTTCCAAACCGGACTCCACGATCTCTGAGAGACGTATCATCACCGATTTTATTATGAATAGCTGATGCCAAAGACATGTCGCTTTGATCATAATAATAAGTTGTTGTTCCATTCGCTGTAGGATCGACTGTGCTGTCAAAGTGAATACTAACAAACGCATCTGCATTATTTCGCTCTGAGATAGTGGTTCTTTCATCAAGGGCAATGTAGGTGTCCGTGTCTCTCGTAAGTATTACTCTTACACCAGCGCTTTTTAGCTTTTCAGCTATTGTCGAAGTTGTTCTTAGAGTAAGGATCTTCTCAAGAGTTGTAATTCCTTGAGCGCCACTGTCATTTCCACCATGACCTGCATCAAGAACAACTGTTTTCCTAGCGTGTAGATTTTGTTTGGTAGAAAGTGATGCGGCTGTCGAAACGACCCATTCGGCCACATAAGCAGAAGAACCATCAGTTAGGGCAACTTCATACCACTGACCTTCTTTTGATAGAATCTGATATTTTTCATGAAGGCGTGCTTGTGTAATCACCTTATTTCCTAATCCAGGTCCATCTCTTAAATTCGTTGCTTGGTATAGAATAGTTGCATAGCGAGAACCGGCGCTTTTCGTTGTTTCTTTTAAGAAAGAGCTGTCTACCCAACCTGTTTGTCCATTATCATAACGGATGAAACTCCAGTCATTTTCTTTCTTTACTTCTTCTACTACAGATCCTGAAGGTAGTTGATGAATAATGCGGCTTCCAAGTCCTTGCGATTCGCGTACATTCAAAATGTTAGCCTGAACTTCTTTAATTGAAGATACAGCTTGATCAGATTCGGTTGTTGAATTGACTAACCAGGATGCAACCCAGCCTTCTTGCCCCTTGTAGTCAATTGCAATCCAGTCCTTCTCTGTTTTGATAACGTCCCATTTAGTATTTACTTCAATGCTACCCAATACCGGAAATTCTTTCCCTGGACCTGCGCGAACTTGAAGGTCTGAAACTGTTGATTCAATCGTTTTGGAGGAATTATTTTCTGACGTGATTGTGACAAGTCTACTAGCAACCCATCCGACTTTTTCCGCATCTAATTGAATCTGTATCCACTCTCCATCCTCTTCCATAATGGGGTGCGACTCGTTCTGATGAACTTGAGTGATAACGGAAGAAGAAAGGTTCGGTGCAGATCGAACATTAACGGTTTCATTAAAATTTGCCATTTTTTGAGCGGAGGCTCCTGAAGGCATTGTGAATAGAATAGTAAATAGCAAGATAAGTACAGAATAATTTTTCAAGAAACGGCTCCTTTCAGTTTGTCTTGTTGTTTTTACATAAGCATAATTTCTTTATCGGATAAAAAGATTCCTTCGTTTAGTTGTAAAACGTCTTCTTTTTGGTGAGACTAGTAGAACAATTCACTAAAAAAAAGGATGAGATCTGTTGAGATCAACAAATAAAGAAATGATGAATTATAATGTATCACAGCCAGAGTTTGGTGTGGACTATCATGATTTTATTCAAAAAGAACAATGCTTATCAAATATGGAACTTGCTGAAGAGTTTGGCCTATCGTTAAAAAGTATAAAAATAATGAAGCAAAAAATGAAGCGTTAATGTTAATAAACGAAGTGAAATAGACTTGACAAAAAAAACGCTGACTCGTATGATAGAAAACAATTCAGTAAATCGATACGAAGCTCCGATGAGGAAGAAAAGTAAAAAAAATCCGGGTTGATCAGAGAGGAAATGCCTTGGCTGCGAGCATTTCTCAATTCCGTTTTTTCGAAAGACACTTCCAAGGATCGTCTCCGAACAGGTAGCTCAGTAGGGGATGACGTAAACAGGCGTTAACTGTTTAAGCGGAAGGACTCGTCCTTCCATTAGGGTGGCACCGCGGGTAACTCTCGTCCCTGAATTTCGATTCAGGGATGGGAGTTTTTTTGTATTCAAAAAAATTTATCTTTATAAGTGCCTGAACGCAACTGTTGGCTTTTCGATCGTGAATAAAGGAGGACAAAGACATGAGTTTTCAAATCCCTAGAGGTACTCAGGATATTGTTCCTGGTACGTCTGAGTTATGGCAATACATTGAAAGTAAGGCAAGAGATATTTGTCGTCGATATAATTATCACGAGTTACGCACCCCGATTTTTGAACACACGGAACTATTCCAACGTGGTGTAGGGGATACAACGGATATCGTTCAAAAAGAAATGTATACATTTCAAGATCGAGGCGATAGAAGTCTCACCCTTCGTCCTGAAGGTACGGCGTCAGCGGTTCGTGCGTATGTGAACAACAAAATGTACGGTCTACCTGAGCAGCCAGTCAAGCTCTATTACATTGGTCCGATGTTCCGGTATGAACGTCCTCAATCAGGTAGAATGAGACAGTTTGTGCAATTTGGAATTGAAGCCCTTGGAAGCAACGATCCTTCAATCGATGCTGAAGTTATTGCGCTTGCGATGGGATTATATCAAGAACTAGGACTTAATAAACTTAAACTATATTTAAACAGTCTTGGTGATAAAGAAAGTCGTGAAGCACACCGCAAAGCACTTGTTCAACACTTTGAGCCACGCATTGGGGAATTCTGTAGCGATTGTCAAAATCGATTAGAGAAAAACCCTCTTCGCATTCTTGATTGTAAAAAAGACAGAGATCATGAATTAATGGGTACAGCACCTTCCATTGTTGATTATTTAAACGAGGGGTCAGCGCACTATTTCAGTAAAGTGAAAGAAGCATTAGATCATATGGATATTGAGTATGTTCTCGACGATCGTCTTGTACGTGGGCTAGATTATTACAACCATACTGCATTTGAAATCATGAGTGATGCTGAAGGATTTGGCGCTATTACGACGCTTAGCGGGGGCGGACGCTACAATGGACTTGTTGAAGAAATGGGTGGTCCGTCAACACCAGGTATCGGTTTTGCGATGAGCATTGAACGATTGTTAATGGCGCTAGAAGCAGAAGGCATTGAATTGCCAGTAGAGAAATCCATTGATTGCTATGTCGTTACAATGGGTGATGAAGCACAAGCTGCTTCAAATGGCCTTGTTCAAAAGCTTAGAAGAGCAGGTATCTCTACAGAGAGAGACTACCTAGATAAGAAAATGAAAGGCCAGTTCAAAGCAGCTAATCGTCTTCAATCAAAGTACGTGGCGATTCTCGGAGATGAAGAAATTGAACGCAACGAAATTAACGTAAAAAATATGATCACTGGTGAACAAGAAGCTGTGAGTCTTGCAGAAGTATCATCGTATCTCATAGATAAATTAAAGGAGGAAGATGGAGAATGATCGGAAGAAGCCATTCATGTGGGAAGATTCGTGAAAACGAAATTGGAGAAACAGTAGAATTAAAAGGATGGGTGCAGAAACGACGCGATCTTGGTGGACTAATCTTCATTGATTTTAGAGACCGTTCTGGTATTGTTCAGGTTGTTTTTAACCCTGATGTATCGAAAGAAGCGCTCGAACTTGCTGAAAAAGTAAGAAGTGAATATGTTTTAGGTATTAAAGGGAAGGTAGTGCAACGTGGGGAAGGTACGGTTAATCCAAATCTTCCTACTGGTTCTATCGAAGTACATGCTGAATCACTTGAAATACTCAATGCTGCAAAGAACCCGCCGATTAGTATTTCAAATGATGTAGAAGTTGGGGAAGATATTCGTTTGAAGTATCGTTACCTTGATCTTAGACGTCCTGTTATGCAGGATACGTTTAAGCTTCGTCATCGTACTACAAAGGTAATCCGTGATTTCTTTGATCACAATGAATTTCTAGAAATCGAAACACCAATGCTAACAAAGAGCACGCCAGAAGGAGCGCGTGATTATCTTGTGCCAAGTCGAGTGCATGATGGCGAGTTTTACGCTCTTCCACAGTCTCCACAATTGTTTAAACAGCTATTGATGGCATCAGGTTTCGAACGATATTACCAGATCGTACGTTGTTTCCGAGATGAAGACCTTCGGGCAGATCGCCAACCTGAATTTACGCAGGTGGACATCGAGACATCATTCCTTCCAAAAGAAGATCTCATTTCCATGATGGAAGAAATGATGACAGCTGTTCTAAGAGAAACGAAGGGAATAGAAATCGAGAAGCCTTTCCAACGTATGTCTCATGCTGAAGCTATGAACCGCTATGGTTCTGATAAGCCAGACACTCGTTTTGAAATGGAATTCGTTGATGTATCTGAACTTGTTAAGGACTCTGATTTCAAAGTATTCTCTGGAGCAGTTTCTTCTGGAGGAGCGGTGAAGGGGATTAACGCAAAAGGTGCAGCAAGTAACTATTCACGTAAAGATATTGATGCACTTACGGAGTATGTTAAGACGTATAAGGCTAAAGGTCTTGCATGGCTGAAAGTAGAAGAAGATGGTTTGAAAGGACCAATCTCTAAATTCTTTGATGAAACCCTAGCTGCTCAGTTAAAGGAAGCATTCAATGCAGAAGCGGGAGACCTTCTTCTCTTTGTAGCTGACAGTAAATCTGTTGTAGCTGATAGTCTTGGTTCTCTTCGTTCAAAACTAGGGAAAGACCTTGATTTGATTGACTACTCCAAGTTTAACTTCCTATGGGTAATGGACTTCCCACTTATGAGTTATGATGAAGAAGCGGACCGTTACTTTGCAGAGCACCATCCGTTTACGATGCCACTTCAGGAAGATCTTCACCTTCTTGAAGAAGCACCAGGTCAAGTTCGTGCGGATGCTTATGACCTTGTTCTTAATGGATATGAGCTTGGTGGGGGCTCTCAACGTATCTTCCAGCGCGATATTCAGGAAAAAATGTTTAAAGCGCTAGGATTTACGAAAGAAGCAGCTGAAGAAGAATTTGGTTTCCTACTTGATGCATTTGAATATGGTACTCCACCACACGGAGGAATTGCGTTTGGTCTTGACCGTCTAGTGATGCTTCTTGCTGGAAGATCGAACTTACGTGATACAATTGCATTCCCGAAAACAGCTAGTGCAAGCTGTTTGTTAACAGAGGCGCCTTCTCCAGTTAGTGAGGAGCAGTTGAAGGAACTGAATCTTCAATTGGCTAAAAAGCCCGTCACTGCTGAAAAAGAATAGAGTAAAAAAGGAAAAAGAAAAATAATAAAAAGGACCTAAAACGTGAGCGTTGAAATCATTTTGAAGGTCTGCTATAATTCAATTACAAGTTAACGAAGAGTCCTGAAGTGTACGTTTACTTCCATAATAATTTGAGCCAACACTTTTACAACGGGAGCTTGATTCTTTCCATCCAGAGTACATGCCTCGGTAGCTGAGGACGTACGAAGGACGGAATAGGGCACCCACCTGCCAATGCAGGTTCAACAATTATGGAAAGGACGGCACAGTTGGGGCTCTTCTTTTTTTATGACAATTAAAAAAGCATCAGTTCATTGAACTGATGCTTTTTTTGTATGGGTATTTGTTTTGATGCGGTGAAAAGACGACTGTAGCTTTAGTGCTTTTCGAGGCTAACGGGCGCCTTCCGCTTTTCGTGATCCAGCTGCAGCCTCCAGACTCTCGGTCACTTCACCTTTTAACTCGAACACAAAGACCGTGTTTGAAAGGCTCCAGTGCCTGTCGAGTCTAAACGGAGGCTTCCGCTTTTCGTTATCTCGCAAGCTTTTCTAGATTCCCGTTCTTATCCATTTTAAAGGCTGGTACGTTGTGTTCTTCGTTGTCGTTTAGGACTACCATTCTTCTTGCTCGGTCCATGATTTGGATGAGAGATTGATAATCCTCTTTCATGACTTGTTGTTCGTTTTCTAGTGTTTTGATTCGTTGGTGGAGTAGTGTGTTTTGTTCTGTTAGGTGTTCATTCTCCAATTCTAGTTTCTCTAGATTTGTTCTCAGTCTGCTTGTTCCGGATGCGGATTGTTCGAGATTTGATAAGTATGAAATGACATCTCTCATTGTCATCTGCTTCTGGGTTGTAACTTGCTGTGTTTCTTTAACTTCTTCATTCATTGTCTGAGAGAGTTGCTCTCTTTTCATAATAGGCGGACGTTTTTCACTTTCTGTATATGTTGGTTGTCTAAGTTCTGCACGTTTCATTTCTTTTCTTTGTTTCTTAGCTAACTTCAAAGCTTGTTCGTAGCGTTCACGTACAATCGCATTCCAGCGAAATCCTACTGCTGCTGAGGTACGGCTTAGTCGATCACCAACTTCATCAAAAGCCTTTAATTGTGTACTACCTTCTCTAACATGCCGCAGCACTGTTTCGGCAAGCATTAAATCATCTTCATGTGACCACGCATCTTGTCTAACTTTCATTTTCATTCAGCTCCTTTATCTTGTTCACTTCATATCGTTTTGAAAGTAATCATAGCTTTGCCAGTATGAAAGAATTTATACAGAAGTCTTGTGAAAATGAGATAGATTGTAAGAATACGAAGAAAAACAGCAGTGCTGATGCACTGCTGTTAACCTTTCTTATTATCTGATTTAATCCGCTCTGCGAAGTAATCAAGGCGTTTTTGTACAGTTCGTTCATGCCCGCGGTCAGTAGGTTTATAGAACGTTTTACGAGTCATGTGGTCAGGAAGATATTGTTGTGGTACATAACCTCCAGGGAAACTATGAGGATATTTGTAGTCTATTCCGTGACCAAGTTCTGATGCACCTTTGTAGTGAGAATCTCTTAAATGAGCTGGAACTGTGCCACTTTTCTCTTTCTTAACGGCTTCAAGAGCTGAGTCAATTCCTTTAATTACAGCATCACTTTTTGGAGCAGTGGCTAGATAGAGTGCTGCTTCTGCAAGTGGAATTCTAGCTTCCGGCATTCCAATGAACTCAACTGCGTAGCTAGCTGCATGTGCAACGAGCAGCGCATTTGGATCAGCTAGCCCAATATCTTCAGCGGCATGAACGTATAGTCTTCTAGCGATAAATCGCGGATCTTCACCAGCATAAATCATTTTAGCTAGCCAGTATAATGTGGCGTCTGGATCAGATCCTCGTATACTTTTAATAAAAGCCGATACCGTATCATAGTGATTATCACTATCTTTGTCATATTGTAATATCCGCTGTTGAATTGATTCTTCTGCAATACTAAGCGTGATCACGAGCTTTCCGTTTTCATCTGGTGTCGTCGTTAATACGGCCAGTTCAAGCGCGTTTAGAGCGGTTCTAGCATCTCCATTGGAAACATCAATGAGATGTTCAATCGCAGAATCTAGGATTTCTACATTATATCTACCAAATCCACGGTCTTGATCATGAATGGCTTGATTCAAAATATCTTTTATCGTTGATTCGTTAAGATGTTCAAATCGAAATAATCTTGAGCGAGATAGAAGAGCGGGATTGATTTCGAACATCGGACTCTCTGTCGTGGCGCCGATTAAAACAATCGTTCCGTCTTCAACAAATGGCAGGAGAGCGTCCTGTTGTGATTTATTAAAACGGTGAATTTCATCAATGAAAAGCACTGTTTTTCGTTCATCCATTTTCAATCTATCTTTTGCTTCTGATGTTAGTCTTCTAATATCAGCTACACCTGAGGTGACAGCATTTAATTGCTCAAAAAGAGCAGATGTTGTATTAGCGATGATGCGAGCGAGTGTTGTTTTGCCTGTCCCGGGAGGACCGAAAAAAATCATCGGTGTTAATTGATCTGCTTGAATCGCTCTTCGTAATAACTTTCCGTCACCGATTATATGATCTTGCCCGATAAATTCTTCTATGGACCTGGGTCGCATTCTGCTTGCAAGTGGTCCAGAAGAAGTGTTGTTTTTCTCAGGAGAATAATCAAATAGATCCATCAAACACCCGTCCTTTCATAGATAGTTGAAACATACTATACGTCTTTTGGAAATGCAAGAAAAAGCGGTTCATGCTATAATAGCGAAGGTTTACTAACAGAATCAATGGCGAAAATTGAGTTAAGATGAAGTAAAGAGGGATAAAATGAAACCAGGTAACAAAGATGCGTCGTGGTTCTGGATGAGTTGGGTTGTTTTTACACTTGGTCTTCTTGTGATGGCTTTTGGAATAGCCCTTATGATTCGTGCAGAAGTTGGAAGTGCACCTTGGGATGTTTTTCACATCGGTCTTTACCAACAGTTTGGTTTAACGATTGGGACATGGTCGATTATCATTGGTTTAGTCATCATTGGATCGACTTCTCTACTAGAGCGATCGTGGCCTAAACCCGGTGCTTTTCTTAATATGCTGCTGGTTGGTTTATTCATTGATTTATATCTATGGCTTCCAATTCTTAAAACACCAGATCAATTAATTGGAAAACTGATCATGCTGATCAGTGGTATTCTCATTATGGGGTATGGAATTGGATTGTATATAGCAGCTGATAGAGGAGCTGGTCCACGAGATAGCCTTATGCTTGTTTTAACTGAGCGTATTGGTTGGAAGGTACAGCATATTAGGCTTTCGATGGAAATGGTTGTGCTTACTCTTGGCTGGCTTTTGAAAGGACCTGTAAATATTGGGACACTCTTATTTTGTGTGACGATTGGACCAATTGTGGGCTATTCATTGCCACAGTGCAAGAAGATTGTGGCTCGATTGATAGAAAGAGGTGGAAGAAATGAAGATATCAACAAAAGGAAGATACGGATTAACCATTATGATGGAGTTAGCAAAAAAGCACGGTGAAGGTCCTATTTCGCTTAAATCCATCGCAAGAAGCAAAGACTTATCTGAGCATTATCTTGAGCAGCTTGTAGCACCACTTCGAAATGCAGGTCTTGTAAAGAGCGTGCGTGGTGCTTATGGTGGCTATATTCTTGCACAGGAAGCGAGCACTATTACAGCTGGAGATATTATACGAGTTCTTGAAGGTCCAATCAGTCCAGTTGAAATAATGGATGATGAAGAACCTGCAAAGCGTGATCTTTGGTTGAAAATTAGAGATGCAGTTAAAGATGTCCTTGATTCGACTACCCTCGAAGACCTTGCAACGTATGAAGGTGAAGGGGAGCAAGACAGCTATATGTTCTATATTTAAACCGGCTGGTTGCTGGTATTAAGAGGTGAAAAGTAATGAAGGCAATATACATGGATCATGCTGCAACCTCGCCCGTTCATCCACAAGTGATTGAAGCGATGGTGACGTCGTTACAGAATGATTTTGGCAATCCTTCAAGTATCCATCAATTTGGGCGTAAAACAAGACACGCTCTTGATGAAGCAAGAAGCAGTATTGCAAAAAGTATAAAAGCTGTTCCGAATGAAATTATTTTCACAAGTGGAGGAACAGAAGCTGACAATCTAGCTATTATTGGTGCTGCTAAAGCAAATGTTGGAAAAGGCCAGCATATTATTACAACAGCAATTGAGCACCATGCAGCATTAAACGCTTGTAAGAGTCTTGAAACAGAAGGTTTTGAGGTTACCTATTTACCTGTGAATGAGTTTGGAAGTATATCGGTTCAGGATCTTGAACGAGCAATTCGCCCTGAAACAACGTTAATAACCATTATGTACGGTAATAACGAAGTAGGAACAATTCAGCCGATTAAAGAAATGGCTCAGATTTCTAATGACCACGATATTCTTTTTCATACAGATGCGGTTCAAGCATATGGCTTAATCGATCTTGATGTAAGAGACCTTGGTGTCGATTTATTATCTGTTTCTGCTCATAAAATAAACGGTCCTAAAGGCGTTGGTTTTTTATATGTGAAAGAAGGAACAAAGCTTGTTCCTTATTCTCAAGGTGGAGAGCAAGAGCGTAAGCGTCGGGCTGGAACTGAAAATGTTGCAGGCATAGTTGGCATGGAGTCGGCTGTTAAGCTTATGCGTACAGATCGAGAAGACAAAGCTAGACTTTACCGAGAAATGAGAGAAACCATGGTGGAGATATTTAATAGAGAATCCATTCAATACCATATAAATGGCGATCAGGATAATATGCTTCCTCATGTTTTCAATGTAAGCTTTCCTGATGCGAAAGTGGAACCAATGTTGATGAATTTAGACCTTGCAGGTATCGCTGTATCAAGTGGCTCAGCTTGTACTGCTGGATCTCATGAGCCGTCACATGTATTAAAAGCCATGTACGGGGATAATGAACGTACCCAAACAGCTATTCGATTTAGTTTTGGATATGGGAATACAGTAGAAGATGCAACACAGGCTGCAGAAGAAGTCGTTAAGATTGTCAATCGGTTAAAGAAGTTATAAAATAGTCAGGACACAATTTGTGTTAAGAAGAGGAGGTGCAACCATGACAGCAAAGAAAAACGAAGATATAAGAGTCGTGGTTGGAATGTCCGGAGGTGTTGATTCATCAGTCGCTGCGTTAATGTTGAAGGAACAAGGCTATGATGTCATCGGCATTTTCATGAAAAACTGGGACGACACCGACGAAAACGGAGTATGCACAGCGACAGAAGACTACAATGATGTTATCCGTGTATGCAACCAGATCGGCATTCCGTACTACGCAGTCAACTTCGAGAAGCAATACTGGGATAAAGTCTTTACTTATTTCCTAGATGAATATAAAGGTGGACGCACACCAAATCCAGATGTGATGTGTAATAAAGAAATCAAGTTTAAAGCATTTCTGGAGCACGCACTAACGCTTGGCGCAGATTACCTTGCAACTGGGCACTATGCTCAGGTTGTTGAACGTGATGGCGAAGTGAAAATGCTACGTGGCGTTGACGACAATAAAGATCAAACGTACTTTTTGAACCAGCTGACTCAAGATCAACTTTCAAAAGTCATGTTTCCACTTGGAGGCATTGAGAAGACCAAAGTTCGTGAAATGGCTGAAGAAGCAGGTCTCGCTACTGCTAAGAAAAAAGATAGTACAGGTATTTGCTTCATTGGTGAGCGCAACTTCAAAGAATTTCTTGGGCAATATCTACCTGCTCAACCAGGTAAGATGATGACGCTTGATGGAGAAGAAAAAGGCAATCATGATGGATTGATGTATTATACAATCGGTCAACGCCACGGTCTCGGTATTGGTGGCGACGGTGAGCCATGGTTCGTTGTTGGGAAAAACCTTGATAGCAATGTACTTTACGTGGATCAAGGCTTTCATAACGATTTGCTCTATTCTGATTCGCTTATTGCGGTTAACTCAAGTTGGGTATCCAATGTTCCAATACAAGATGAATTTACGTGCACAGCGAAGTTCCGCTATCGTCAAAAAGATTCAGGTGTTACTGTTCAGAAGCTCGATGATGATCGCTTGAAAGTAACCTTTGATGAGCCGGTTCGCGCGATTACACCTGGACAAGCCGTTGTCTTCTATAATGGAGATGAATGTCTCGGTGGAGCAACCATTGATCAAGTATTCAAGAATTCAAGTGAACTCACATATGTGTAACATGAAGCCTCATTTCAACTAGAAATGAGGCTGTTTTTTGAGGTGGGGAAACTGTCGCCAAGTTATGCTAAACTAGAGGTTAAGTTAAAGATGTAAGGAGTTTTTATAATGAGTAATAAAAATGAACAAGCGATAGCAGCGATGAATAATGGAGAGCTTGAAAAAGCGGTAACGCTTCTATATGAAGCTGTGGAGGAGAATCCAAAAGATCCAATCGCTTATACAAATATTGGGAACTTACTCGCCCAGGCGGGTGAAGTTAAACAGGCTGTTGCCTATTTCGAGAAAGCGATTGATCTTGATGAAACCCAAGGTACGGCATATTATGGTGCAGGAAATGCTTTCTTTGAACTCGAACAATACAAAGATGCTGCGGATATGTACCAGAATGCTATTCAACAGGGGCTTGATCAAAGTGATGTTCACTTTATGATTGGACAGTGCTTTGTTATGCAGGATGCGTTGCGTCTAGCCCTTCCGTTTTTCCAACGTGCAGTTGAACTAAATGAAGGTGATACCGAAGCAAGATTTCAATATGCACTTTGCCTTGCCCAAGAAGGGGCAGTCGAAGAAGCATTGCCACAATTTGAGAGGGTAGTTGAGGAAGACCCAGAGCATGCAGATGCATGGTTTAATCTTGGTGTGAGCTATGCTTATCAAGAAGATATAACAAAAGCAATGAACTGCTTTGACAAAGCACTTGCTATTCAACCAGATCACCTCCTAGCAGGTAACGGCAAGAAGCAAATGGAACAAGCGATGAACAATAACAATTAAATTCTAAGTTATTGGGGAGAAGATCTTATGGTTGAGCCGCAAAAAGGATACATCAAAGGAAGACCCATTCAAATGATCTTTTTTAATGAGGATAGTTTGTATGGGGTGGCAAGACTTCGTATTGCCGAAACAAATGAGGCTTATGATGAGCGTGAAGTAGTTGTCAATGGGATGATTCCAAGATTACTTGAGGATGAAACGTATATATTCTATGGTCGATTCACGGATCACCCCCGCTTTGGAAAGCAATATTCTGTTGAGTCGTTTGAAAGGCAGCTTCCTGAATCTAAGCCGGGTCTCGTTCAATATTTATCGAGTGATCTATTTCATGGTATCGGTGAGAAGACAGCTGAAGCGATTGTTGATACGTTAGGTGAACGCGCAATTGCCAAAATCATGAGGGAACCTTCCATTTTAAGCAAAGTACCAAAGTTGACAGAAGAAAAGGCTAAGAATCTCTATGATTCTCTTATGGAGCATCAGGGACTTGATCAGATTATGATACGTTTGACAGAGCTTGGATTTGGACCAAAGCTATCGATGAAAATCTTTAAAGCATATAAACAAGAAACGCTGGAAGTAGTAGAATCAAATCCGTATCAACTGATTCAAGATGTCGAAGGGATTGGTTTCAGACGTGCGGATGAACTAGGCAGAGCAATTGGTATTGAAGGGAAGCACCCTGACAGAATAAGAGCTGCTTGTCTTCATACCTTGAATGAACAGACCCTACAAGAAGGCCATGTGTATCTTGAGTACGATGAGCTTTTGGAATCAGTTGATGAATTGCTAGGGGACAAGATTGATGAAGCGGATATTTCAAAAGAACTTATTTCACTTTATGAATCTGATAAGCTGATTCTTGATCGAGAGAGAATCTACTTACATTCTCTTTATTATGCTGAAAAAGGGCTTGTAACTGGCTTAAATAAAGTGATGTCACAAACAGAATATGCAGATTCTTTTCCTGAGTCAGAATTTTATCGAGCGCTCGGGGAACTTGAAGAGCGGTTAGGTATACAATATGCTCCATCGCAGCGGGATGCTGTGCAAAAAGCGATTGCTTCACCGTTCATGATCCTTACTGGAGGACCAGGTACTGGTAAAACGACGGTAATTAAAGGAATTGTTGAACTTTATGCTGAGTTGAATGGACTTTCACTTGAGCCGAAAGACTATTCGAAAGATAATCCATTTCCAGTGCTTCTTGTAGCACCTACTGGAAGAGCGGCTAAGCGTATGAGTGAAGCGACAGGCCTTCCCGCTTTTACAATACATAGATTGCTTGGTTGGAAAGGCGAAGCTGGATTTGAGCACGATGAGAATAACCCAATTGAAGGTAGATTGCTCATTGTAGATGAAGTTTCGATGGTGGATGTATGGTTAGCGAACCAGCTGTTTAAGTCTCTCCCCCCTCAAATCCAAGTAATTGTTGTTGGTGATGAAGATCAGCTTCCTTCCGTTGGTCCAGGACAGGTGCTGAAGGATATGATTGATTCGAAAGCTGTTCCTGTAAGCAAGTTAACGGATATTTATCGTCAGGCGGAAGGTTCTTCAATTATTGACCTTGCTCATTCAATAAAAGAAGGAGAATTGCCGAGGGAATTTCATAAGCCTACGCCAGACAGAAGGTTTTTCCCTTGTTCTCAAACGCAAATCATTGAAGTTGTGTCTCAAGTTTGCGGAAATGCTTTGAAAAAGGGGTATTCACCAAAAGATATTCAGGTACTTGCACCAATGTACAGAGGATCAGCAGGAGTTGATCGCTTAAATCAGGAGCTTCAAAAGCTTTTCAATCCTCCGTCAGATCAGCGAAGAGAGCTTCCTCATGGTGATCTCATTTATCGAGTAGGTGATAAAGTACTTCAACTCGTTAATAATCCTGAAGATCACGTTTATAACGGAGATATGGGAGAGATTGTATCTCTATTCTTTGCTAAAGAAAATGTAGAAAAGCAGGATCAACTGGTCGTGTCCTTTGATGGTCAGGAAGTTGTTTATGATCGTCCAGATTTCAATCATTTAACGCACGCATACTGCTGTTCAATTCATAAGTCACAGGGGAGTGAATTCCCGATCGTAGTTCTTCCGATAGTCAGAGGGTATTACCGCATGCTTCGCAAAAATCTTCTTTATACTGCTGTTACAAGAAGTAAAGATTATTTGATTCTTTGTGGTGAGGAAGATGCTCTTAAGCTTGCTATCCAAACAGAAGATGATCAGGATCGAAATACGAGACTCACTGAGAAGTTACAAGAAATAATTGGTGAACAAACAACAATTGAAGAATCAACCTAGAAGTCAGAGGTACAACCTCTGGCTTTTTTATTGGTTGTTTTCCAAAAACTCTTTTCTAAAAGATTGTTGCTTTTGAAACATTTATTGAAAAAAAACAAACTTAGGATTGGAGCGGAAGATGCTCGACTCCTGTGGGATTAGCGAGACAGGTGAGACCGCGCAGACGCGCTTAAGCGCGCCGAGGATCGCCGCCTGCCCCCGCCGAAAGCAAGCATGCTGGAGCGGAAAACAACAACTACTCTTATAGCAAAAGCAACAGTGTTTAAGAAACAGTCTTTTTTATTAGAGGGAAGAGGCATTTGAATCAGCTATCAGTATAGAATCACCTTCAATTGGGCAAGCTTTTGTATATCTTTTTAAAATGCTGGATTAGGAGGCATATAGAAATGGTATGTCCAAATTGTAAAAGTAAAAATATCGGGAAGATTGGCGCCAATCAATTTTATTGTTGGAGCTGTTTTGTTGAAATGTCGATTGTAAAAGGTGTTCTTTCACTTCATCAAGTAGAAGAAGATGGTTCTCTTACATCACTTGATGATCTGTTTGAAGACTATGACATGCGTATTGAATTGTAGAATATCATTACGGGAGGAATAGTCATTGAAACGAGAATGGAACCTTAATTGGCTCATTTATTTAACAACCCTTCTGCTCGTTTTTTTATGTGTCTATTTGCTCCTTAAGCTTTCTCCAATCTGGGAGCCTGTTATACAAGTGTTAACAGTTCTACTGGTTCCTTTTCTCATCGCTTCACTCATCACGTATTTACTTCACCCCATTGTTGAGAAAATTCATAAAGAAGGACTTCCGAGAGGCATTGCTGTTCTCTTAATCTATGTTCTCTTTTTTGGAGGCACAGGTTATGCAATCTTTAAAGGAGTGCCTCATATGGTAAAGCAGTCTCAAGAGTTAATGGAGAATGTCCCAATGTTTATGGATACGTATCGTGATACAGTCCATCAAATGTATGATTACACGTCTCATTTACCACCAGTTCTTCAAGGTAAAATAGATCAGGCATTTCAAGATGTCGAGAATACAGTGAATCGTACCCTTACACTTGCGATAGAGTTTGCTAAGAAGTTGTTAAGTTCATTTTTTGTAATTATGATCATACCGTTTATCGTTTTCTATTTGTTGAAAGATTTTGAAGCGCTAAAGAAAACGGCGTGGCGAATAACTCCTCCAAAGTGGAGAGAGCCAGGGAAAGAGTTGCTGAATCGAATTGATGAGTCACTAGGAAATTACATTCGCGGTCAGTTTTTTGTTATTTCAGTGCTAGGTATTCTAGCTGCGCTAGGCTTCTGGCTAATTAAATTACCTTATGCCATTCTTCTTGGTGTGATCGTAGGTGTAACAGATATCATTCCATACTTCGGACCTTTCCTTGGTGCTGCTCCTGCTCTCTTGATTGCGACGACCGTTTCGATGAAGATGGTCATAATAACAATCGTTGTTATTATTGTCTTACAGTTTATTGAGAGCAACATTCTTTCTCCATATATTGTAGGGAAAAGTCTTCATATCCACCCTGTTATAATAATATTTGGACTTCTTGCAGGCGGCGAAATAGCTGGTGTCGTAGGGCTTATTCTTGCAGTACCAGTACTTGCTGTATTAAAAGCGCTCATACTTTACCGGAATGAGCGTGACGCAAGCGATTGACAAACGATTGCTGCTCTGACTATAATAATCGCAGAGATTAAGAAAAGAACACATTGACGGATCGAGTATGCTGAATACTATTCTTGAATACGAACGTATTCACTAGAGAGAAGCTCCCTGGCTGGAAGAGCTTTAGGAATCAGATCAGCAGAACGCTAATCCTGAGTGCGGACTAATCCCCGCCGTCTCGACCTCGTTACGGTCGCTTGAGGTGATAAGTGCAAGTTTGCTTATAACCAGGGTGGTACCGCGTGAGCTTATTAAAACTCTCGTCCCTGAATTATTCAGGGGTGGGAGTTTTTTTGTATGCAAAAAAGGTCACACCCCTCGGATGAATTTTCGTTAAAACCAATTTAAGGAGGATGTTTTATGAAAGAGCTAACTTCAGCTGATGTAAGACAAATGTTTCTTGATTTCTTTAAAGAAAAAAGCCATTCGGTTGAGCCAAGTGCTTCACTTGTTCCACACGAAGATCCGACGCTTCTTTGGATTAATAGTGGTGTAGCTACGCTTAAAAAGTATTTCGATGGACGTGTAACGCCGGATAATCCGAGGATTGTGAACGCACAGAAATCAATTCGTACAAATGATATTGAGAATGTTGGAAAGACGGCAAGGCACCATACATTCTTCGAAATGCTAGGAAACTTTTCAATTGGTGATTACTTTAAAGAGGAAGCGATTGATTGGGGATGGGAGTTCCTCACTAGCAAGGACTGGATCGGGTTTGATGCTGACAAATTATCCGTGACGATTCACCCTGAGGATGAGGAAGCTTATACAATTTGGAGTGAGAAAATCGGTCTGCCTGAAGAAAGAATTATTCGCCTTGAAGGGAACTTCTGGGATATTGGTGAAGGTCCAAGTGGTCCGAATACGGAAATATTCTATGATAGAGGCGAAGAATACGGAGCAGAAGATCCAGAAGAAGAGCTTTACCCTGGGGGAGAGAACGAACGTTATTTAGAGATTTGGAATCTTGTGTTCTCCCAATTCAATCATAACCCTGATGGAACGTATACTCCGCTTCCAAAGAAAAATATTGATACCGGCATGGGACTAGAGCGAATGGTTTCTGTTATCCAGGATGCAAAGACAAACTACGATACAGATCTTTTCTTGCCAACGATTCGTGAAACAGAACGAATGGCTGATGTGAAATACGGTGATTCTAGAGAAGGAGATACTGCATTCAAAGTAGTGGCGGATCATATTCGTACTGTAACTTTCGCTATTGGTGATGGTGCTCTTCCATCAAATGAAGGTAGAGGTTATGTCTTACGAAGACTTCTCCGTCGAGCTGTTCGATTCGCGAAGCAGATTGGAATAAATCGTCCTTTCATGTATGAGCTTGTACCTGTAGTTGGGGACATCATGAAAGAATTCTATCCAGAAGTGAACGAAAAGAAAGAATTCATTCAGAAAGTAATTAAGAATGAAGAAGATCGTTTCTATGAGACACTCAATGAAGGTCTTGCGATTCTTTCTGACATTATCAAGAAAGAGAAAGAAGCTGGAAACACAATGATTTCTGGTAGTGATGTATTCCGTCTTTACGATACGTATGGTTTCCCAGTTGAATTAACTGAAGAGTATGCAGAAGAAGAAGGTTTGGAAATCGACCGTACTGGTTTTGAAGAAGAAATGGGTATGCAGCGAAAGCGTGCGCGAGATGCACGTCAGGACACAGGCTCTATGCAAGTTCAGGGTGGTGCACTAGGCGACATTTCAGTTGCAAGTGATTTTGTTGGATATGAAGAGCGTTCGATTCATACAGAAGTTGTTGCTATAGTGAAGAACAAAGACCTTACTGAAGAAGCAACCGAAGGTGATGAAGTTCAAGTCATTTTACAGCAAACACCTTTCTACGCAGAAAGCGGTGGACAGGTTGCAGATCCTGGTGTCATTCGTGGTGAAGATGTACAGCTTCGTGTCACGGATGTACAGAAAGCACCAAATGGTCAGCATGTGCATACAGCAGTTGTTGAATCAGGATCCATTCAAACAGGTGCAAAAGTTATTGCAGAAATTAATCGAACAAATCGTTCGGCAATTGTTAAGAATCATACCGCAACTCACCTACTGCATCAGGCATTAAAGGATGTTCTTGGAGACCATGTTAACCAAGCTGGTTCACTAGTTGGCTCAGAACGTTTGCGCTTTGATTTCTCTCACTTTGGTCAGATTTCATCTAGTGAACTTGAAGAGATTGAAAAACGCGTAAATGATCAGATTTGGGCTAATATCTCAGTGAATACAATGGTTAAACCAATCGAAGAAGCAAAAGCAATGGGTGCAATGGCTTTATTTGGTGAGAAATATGGAGATACTGTAAGAGTTGTTAGTGTTGGGGACTATAGCCTTGAATTGTGTGGCGGAACTCACGTACAAAATACTGCTGAAATTGGTCTCTTTAAGGTTCTTTCTGAGTCAGGAATTGGAGCAGGTACGCGAAGAATTGAAGCTGTAACAAGTGAGGGAGCATACGAGGTGCTAAATCAGCAAGTGTCGATTTTGAAAAACACCGCTGACTTGTTAAAATCAAATGTGAAGGACGTTCCATCTCGTACAGAAGCACTACTAGGTCAAATTCGAGATCTACAACGACAAAATGATTCACTAACATCGAAGCTAGCGAATGTAGAAGCAAAACAAATGGCAAGCGATGTGCAAGAAATCGATGGCGTTAAGGTTGTAGCGAAACGAATTGATACAGACATGAACAATTTACGTAGTATTGTTGATGATTTGAAATCTCAACTAGGAAGCGTCATAGTCGTATTAGGTAGTGGTGTAGACGGAAAAGTTCAGCTTGCTGCAGGAATCACAGACGATCTAATTAAAGAAGGTTATCATGCAGGGAAACTTATCAAGGAACTTGCTACTCGCTGTGGTGGCGGAGGTGGAGGACGCCCCGACATGGCACAAGCTGGTGGTAAAAATCCTGAAAAGTTGGATGAGGCACTCGCATACACAGCAGATTGGGTCAAATCCATTTCCTAATTTGGTTTCATTAGTGTACAATAAGGTTAGTTGACTAGTTACGATTCTAGATGGGGATCGGAGAAAGAGGTGTAAGGAATGAGTTCGATGGACAAAACAATGAAGTTTAATTTTCCAGACGACGCATACAATCACGATGTCCAGGAAGTGTTGCTCACCGTCTATAGCGCTCTTCAAGAAAAGGGCTACAATCCGATTAACCAGATTGTGGGTTATCTCCTTTCTGGCGATCCGGCTTACATTCCGAGACACAATGATGCGAGAAGTTTAATTCGTAAGCTTGAACGCGACGAATTGATTGAAGAGCTGGTTAAATCGTATCTGACTCATCATCAAGGATAAGGAGACAGCATGAAAACACTTGGTTTGGATGTTGGCACGAAAACAATTGGCGTTGCGCTTAGCGATGCAATGGGGTGGACCGCTCAAGGATTAGAAACGGTGAAACGTGATCCTGAAGCACAAGATGTTATTCCTGATCGTTTAATGGAAATCATTAAAGGGAATGATGTCAGCAAGATTGTTGTTGGACTCCCGAAGAATATGAATGGTTCAATCGGTCCAAGTGGAGAGGCGTGTATGGCATTCGCTGATTTGATTGGAGAACATACTGATTTACCTATTCAAATGTGGGATGAACGTCTAACGACCGTCGCTGCTGAGCGAATGTTAATTAGTGCCGATGTAAGCCGCAAAAAGCGCAAAAAAGTAATCGACAAAATGGCTGCTGTTATGATTCTGCAAGGATACTTAGACAGCAAGCAAAATTAATGAGGTGAAAAACATGGAGGAAAAAGAACGCATTATCATTCCAGACGAAAACGGTGATGAGCATCTATTTGAAGTTCTCTTTACTTTCGATGTAGAAGAGAATGGACATTCTTATATGACAGTCGTCCCTGCTGACCAAGCGGATAGTGAAGACGAAGTAGAAGTCTACGCTTTTCGTTACGAAGAAGAAGACAATGAAGAACGTGACTACAAATTATTCCCTATCGAGTCAGATAAGGAATGGGAAATCGTTGAAGAAATGCTTAACACTTTCTCTGAAGAGGAAGAAGAAGGCGACGAATAATAGCATTAAGAAGCTACCGGTGAGAGCATCGGTAGCTTTTTTCTTTTGTGAAAAAGTTACCGATTTTTAGGAAATGACTACAAAGCTTCAAGGGGAACTTGTATAATACATAATGGAGAAAAATTGACGAAGGTTGGCATTACTGCTGATAATATGTCGACTTATAGTATAATAGGAAAGAGTGAAAGGGGGCCACGGCGTTGTCTGATTTTAAAGACTTATATAATGAGAAGCTATTGAAGCGCCAGAATGAGAATCAAACTGTACGAAAAATCGTATTTATTATTTTATTGCTTTTGACCATAACGGTGGCTGCCGTTATTACAGGTGGTTATTTCTACATGAAAAATATTCTTGAGCCTGTTAAACCTGATAGCAATGAGAGTATGACTGTTACAATTCCGATCGGCTCATCAACTTCCTCAATCGGTAATACGCTTGAAGAAGAGGGAATAATCAAGGACGGTACCGCGTTTCGCTATTACGTTAAATACAAAAACGAGAGCGGTTTTCAAGCTGGTGACTATGAGCTTTCCCCTTCGATGACAATGGATGAAATTATCTCAATCATGAAAAGCGGGAAAGTAATGAAAGACGCAGTGGCAAAAATATCTGTTCCTGAAGGAATCTGGCTTGAAGACATCGCTGCTCGAATTGCAAAGGAATTAGATTTAGAGCAAGAAGATGTCATGAATCAACTAGATGATGAAGAGTATGTACAGGCATTAATCAATGAATACTGGTTCTTAACTGACGATGTACTTCAAGATGATATACGTCATCCACTAGAAGGTTATCTTTTCCCAGCAACATATGATTTTGTAGAAGAGCCTTCAGTCGAGAAAGTAGTAAAGGAAATGTTAGACAAAACTGATCGAGTTCTGGGAGCTTATCGATCTGAAATAGAAGATCGTGATTACTCTATTCATGAGATGATGACGCTAGCTTCAATTATTGAAGAAGAGGCATCTGCTGAGGCAGATCGCACGAAGATTTCAAAAGTATTTTACAATAGACTAGAAGAAGACATGATTTTACAGACTGACCCTACCGTAGTTTACGCTAGAGGTAAGCAATCAGGTGAAATTACTCAAAAAGACCTTGACCGAGAGTCACCTTATAATACGTATACGGTAAAAGGTCTTCCTGTTGGCCCGATTGCAAATCCTGGTGAATCTTCTATTGTATCTGCTATTGAGCCTGCTGATACAGATGCACTTTATTTCTATGCTCGTCCGAGCGGTGAGACTCTCTTCTCAAAAACAAATGCCGAGCACAATAAAAAAGTGGCTAAATATAAGAATGAGTGGGAAGAGTATTATAAGAAGAAAGAAGAAGAGCAAAAAGAAGAATGAAAATTTATGGGGAATGGAGAGATAGGCTACCATTCCCCTTTCAATTATGATAAAATTATTCGGGTTACATGAAGGAGGACCAATCATGATATCCGATCATGTTGAACAATATCTGGAATCTTTGCGACCAAAACGAGAAGGATTAGTAAAAGAGATGGAAGTGTATGCTATAGAGAATAATGTTCCCATTATGGAGCAGACAAGTCTTGCAGTGATGCTACAGCTTTTGTCTTTTAAAAAGCCTGACCTCATTTTGGAAATTGGAGCAGCGATCGGCTACTCAGCGATAAGGATGGCTGATTTACTGCCTGATACGACTATTATTACCGTAGAACGTGATGAAACGCGTTATAGAGAAGCGGTAGCAAATATTGAAAAAGCAGGATACTCAGAACGCATTACAATTTTATATGGAGATGCATTTGAGCTCGCCGATGAGCTTAAGCGTTTTGGACCGTATCAAGCGTTATTTATTGACGCAGCTAAAGGGCAGTACAAGCGGTTCTTTGATGAATTTTTTGACGTTGTAGAAGAACAAGGGATTGTCCTTTCTGATAATATTTTGTTTCGAGGTATGGTAGCTGAAGAAGAGATACAAGAGAAACGCTTCAGATCTATGGTTAAGAAGCTTCGTCATTATAATGAATTTTTAATGTCTCATCCTGATTTGGACACAACGATCTATCCTGTTGGAGATGGACTTGCTGTCAGTCAGCGATTAAACTCATGATGAAGGAAAACCGACGTGCGATCGTACGAGCGGTTTTTCTATAATAGAAGGGGAAGGATTATGGTTAATAGACCTGTTGTAATTGGAGTTGCCGGAGGTTCTGGTTCCGGAAAAACCACCGTAACGAGAGAGATATTTAAACAATTTGCTGATCAATCAGTTCTTGTCATTGAACAAGACTCTTATTATAAAGATCAAAGTGAGAAATCAATGCCAGAGCGATTAGGAACGAATTACGATCACCCACTCGCTTTTGACAATGACCTACTAATTGAACATGTTAAAGAGTTGATGTTATACAACTCGATTCAAAAACCTGTCTATGACTATACAGTTCACACAAGATCTGATAAAATTATCCCTGTCGAACCAAAAGATGTCATTATTTTGGAAGGTATCCTTATTCTTGAAGATGAACGTCTTCGCGATTTGATGGATATTAAGTTATTCGTGGATACTGATTCAGATCTAAGAATATTAAGAAGAATGGTACGGGACATACGAGACAGAGGAAGAACACTTGATTCTGTTGTAGAACAGTATACATCAGTAGTCCGACCAATGCACCTACAGTTTATTGAACCGACTAAGCGTTATGCTGATATTATTGTTCCAGAGGGTGGCCAGAACAGAGTCGCAATTGATCTGATGGTTACAAAGATTCATACAATACTTGAAGAAAAAGCAATGCTATAAGGATAAAACGAGGTATAATTACCTCTTTTTTTCATACAGTTTATTACGATAAATGCCCCTAATTGATGAAGGAGTGAAAGAAATGGCAGAGGATAAAAAATATTATATGACCCAGGATGGGAAAGAGAAACTTGAGAAGGAGCTTGACCTTCTTAAAACAGAAAAAAGAAAAGAAGTTGTTGAGCGTATTAAAATAGCTCGAAGCTTTGGAGATCTTTCTGAGAACTCTGAATATGACGCTGCAAAAGATGAACAGGCGTTTGTTGAAGCGCGCATCACAACTGTTGAAAATATGATTCGTAACGCAGAAATAATTGAAGAAGATAACAGTGCTTCTAGTGTTGTTTCAATCGGGAAACGTGTTAAATTCGTTGAAATTCCTGATGGTGATGAAGAAGAATATATTATCGTAGGTAGTGCTGAGGCGGATCCATTTGAAGGCAAGATTTCAAACGATTCTCCAATGGCAAGAAGCCTACTAGGTCGTCAAATTGGAGAGAAAGTTAATGTTCAAACTCCAGGTGGCGAGATTCGAGTAGAAATTCTAGAAGTTAAGTAAATAGTAGTCAGATGAAGAGACAGCCATATTGGCTGTCTTTTTTTGTTGTGAGTTTGAAAAGTGGGACATCGGTCGAAACTCATATAGAGGTGAAACATATGAGAAGGAAAAGGATGAAGGGAATTGGAATATTGTTTTTATGTGGATTCCTAATTCTGATCGGTCGTCTTGTCCAACTTCAAATAATTGAAACAGAATCCTATTCCAAACAAAATATAAACCTTATTGAGGCGAGCATCAATCAGCGTACACAATCATATGTGCTTGATGATGGTAGAGGAACATTGCTTGATAAAAATGGTACACCATTGAGTGACACCACCCCATCTCTTGTTCTTTTTCCTTTTCTAAAGGATAGAGAGTGGCCGATTGAAGTAGTCGCATCAATTGTTAATGAATCTCCTAATAAACTGGAGAAAGCTTTTGAAGGTAAAAAACAGCCTTTCATCTATAAGACAGGTCTATCCGTACAAGAGATGGAGAAAATCAATCAATTAAGTACACCTGGCGTTTACGCCGTATTTAAACCGGGTGTGGAAGGACAGTTAGCAGGTCACGTTATTGGTAGTGTGAGACCGAACCCTGAACTTGTTAAATCAAAGTATCCAGACAAATGGGATGAAGGATTGATTGATGAAAATACAAAAATAGGCATTTCTGGTCTGCAATTAGCGTTTGATCCATTTCTACTATCTGAAGGAGATACAACTCTTCTTTATCATGCTGATCGACAAGGAAATCCTTTACTAGGACTTGATGTGAAAATGTTCTCTACATCAGATTCATTCTACCCACTTCAAATTAAGACAACACTTGATTTAGACATTCAAAATGCTTTAGAACGAGCAGTTGATGAGTCAGGTATTACAAATGGTGGAGCTGTATTAATCGATATTGAAACAAACAATCTTTCTGGAATGGTTAGCCGACCCCTATTCAATACAGAAGATCCACTGGGGGCTGGTGCAGTAAATCAGATGTTAAAAGGTTATTTTCCGGGTTCTGTTTTCAAAACCGTTGTTTTAGCTGCTGCATATGAACAAGGAGTTTCTACAAGTCGAACATTTGATTGTGATAGGAATTTATACCGAGATGGACCAGGAAATCGAGAACTAGGCACGTTAAATCTGAAAAACAGTTTTGCGGTAAGTTGTAATGCAGCCTTTACAGAGCTTGCCGAAGAATTAATCAAAAAGGACCCTAACTTTATGGAGAAGACAGCAGAGAAACTTGGTATTGGTTCGACCGTTGGATGGGAAGATCTGCTTTATCATTATGAAGATTTTAAACAATTTCCTGACGAATCGAATCCTGTTTTCTTTAAGAGTGAGAAAGATAAATCAGTGAAGAAAGCGATCGATCAAACGGCGATCGGTCAGTTAAATGTGAAGCTGAGTCCGCTAGCCATCGCAAATATGATGTCTACAATTGCTAGAGGAGGAGAGCCGAAACAAGTAAGAGTGGTAAGTGACATTCTGTATAGAAATCACTCAACATTTTTAAGTTTTAATGAAAAAAGTGCTGGTAAAGATCAATTATCTAACAAAGTAGTAAAATCTCTTCAACAATCACTACGAGAAGTAGTCGTAAGTGGAACAGGCCGCTCTTATTTGAGTGATTTGCCTTTTGATGTTGCTGGGAAATCTGGAACTGCAGAGCTTGGTGAGAACGTTCCATATGATCATCAGTGGTTTGCAGGATATTTTCCATACGATTCGCCTCGTTATGCGCTTGTAGTGGTAGACTTTGAACGAAAAGAAAAGCAATATCGAGTATATGAGGCTTTTTCAAAGATTGTTACGCAGCTATATAAAAATGAGAGATAATTACGAAATAAAAGTCAAGCCTTCTACGAATCCTTTAGAGATGATAGAATAAGAACAACAGTTAAATAGAGGAGTGGATGGGCGTGAGATCGCGATATGGTGACCGTCATTCAAAGAGAAAACAAAATATAGTATTAAACAGTTTAATTGGAATTGTGCTTGCGGTAATTCTAGTACTCGTTGCAAACATCTTCTTTTTTGGAGATAGTCCAGAGCAAACGGTAAGTCAAGATCAGCAAACAGCTCAATCTGATACAAACGAAGAATCGAATAGTAGTGAAGATGCCGTTACTTCTGATGAAGCGGACTCAGAAGATTCAGAGTCGAATAACTCAAAATCAGCTGATCAAGATAGTACGGACGAAGAAAGTGCTGAAGAAGATAAGACTAAGGAAGAAAATAAAGACAAAGAAAAAGAAGACAAAGAAGATGAACAAGCTGAACAAAAGCCAGGCGAACCGAACCTTGAGGGTCCATGGGAACCTGTAGGTACTTCGCAGTCTAAAAGTGAAAACCATGCATCAAGTTACGATAAAGGTAGTGTAGATTGGAATGAAAAGCTACGAGCAGTGGAGTCTGTAACTGGATTTCCTCCTGAAGATATGGTCGTTCATTGGTTAGGTGGAAATGGTGGTCCCCAAAAATCAAAAGCAACAGTAAGTCAAAAAGGGGTTAATGACACAAAATATTACGTAGAGCTTGAATGGGTAGACGAAAAGGGTTGGAAAGCAGTAAGTGCTACCAAGAAATAATAATAAAGAAGGCAAAATCCAGATATCTGGATTTTGCCTTCTTTTTTTACTTTGCCTTAAAATGAACAACTGCTGAATAGTAAGGGTGACCTGTTTTCTCGTGTGTAACAGAATGATGCTGAACATTGTGCACTTGAAGAAGTAAAGCACGATTGTTATCAATCTGTATTTGAATTTTCTTCTCAATTTCTTCAAGAGAAAAGCCTTCAAAAAATTCTACTTTATCATCGATACGTTCGAGTGAAAAACTCATTTTGTTGCCTCCTTCTAATCTATCCACGTAACAGTTTACACATATTTGTTAAAACAGACAAATTGATAATCGAAAAAGAATGTGATAAGTTAGAACTATAATGCATATTATTCATACCTTAATAGTATGAATTAAAACAAAGAAAGCGATGTGAAAGTAATGGGAAGAGAGTTTATTGATTTGTTTGAGCGCTGGGCTGATTCATACGATACGACAGTTTCAGGTCAGGATGAAGAATACCGAGATGTTTTTAAAGGGTATGATGGTATTCTGTCTGCAGTTGCTCAAACTTCCTCAGGTCATGTTCTTGAATTTGGAGTTGGAACTGGAAACTTAACTTCATTATTACTTAAAAATGGGCTGACCGTAACAGGTGTGGAACCATCGAAAGCAATGAGGGAAAAAGCCAGTGAACGTTTACCATCATTAACAATTTACGATGGTGATTTTATGAACTTTCCAAAACTTTCTTCACCTGTTCAAACGATCGTGAGTACGTATGCATTTCATCACCTAACAGATGAAGAGAAAGATAAGGGCATTCACAAATATAGCCAACTGCTGGCTCAAAATGATAAAATTGTATTTGCGGACACAGTATTCCAAGATGAGAATGCTAAATTACAAATGCAACAACATGTGAAGGCAAAAGGTTATTTGAATTTACTTCAAGATCTACAAACTGAGTACTACACAACGATTCCAGTGCTAGAGGAATTGTTTCAAAAGCACGGGTTTCAAGTAACCTTCACTCAACTAAATGATTTTGTTTGGTTGATGGAGGCAGTCAAAATTTGAACAGGTAAAGGAGTACATTATGAAGATCGGTATTATTGGAGCTATGGAGGAAGAAGTTAGAATTTTGCGGGATCGCCTAGATGACCGCGAGGAACAAATTATCGCAGGATCAGAATTCACTACAGGTCGTATTGATGGGCAGGATATTGTTCTCCTTAAATCAGGGATTGGTAAAGTGAACGCTGCCATCGGAACAACACTCATGAATCAACTATTTAAACCAGATTATATTCTAAACACAGGATCTGCAGGTGGATTTAATCCAAATCTTAAAGTAGGCGATATCGTCATTTCTAGTGAGGTTCGTTACCACGATGTAGATGCGACTATATTTGGTTACGAATACGGCCAGGTTCCACAAATGCCGGCTCTTTACGAACCGGACACAATGCTTGTTGAAGCTGCTGAAAGAAGTGCAGAGAAAGTAACAGAGCATCAAGTGATTAAAGGGATGATCGCGACTGGCGATTCATTCATGAATGACGCAGATCGAGTAGATTATGTTAGGTCAAAACTTACGAATCTTGATGCTGCTGAAATGGAAGCTGGGGCTATTGCTCAGGTTTGCTATCAATTCGGCACTCCTTTTGTAATAATACGCTCTTTATCTGACATAGCTGGTAAGGAATCTAACATCTCATTTGAAGAGTTTCTAGACACAGCTTCCATTAATTCAGCAAATCTTATCTTAAATCTAGTGGAGGAGTTGAGAAAGAATGGCTAAAAAAATGAACGTAGAAAGTTTTAATCTAGATCACACAAAAGTTGCTGCCCCTTATGTACGTCTTGTAGGTGTTACAAAAGGTCCTAATGGTGATGAAATTTATAAGTATGATATTCGCTTTAAACAACCAAACAAAGCACATATGGAAATGGCCGGACTCCACTCCATTGAACATCTAATGGCAGAGAACATTCGTAATCATATGGAAAACGTAGTGGATATTGGTCCTATGGGTTGTCAGACTGGTTTCTACTTAGCCGTATTAAATCATTCTAACTACGATGAAATTCTAGAAGTACTAGAGAAAACGCTTCAAGACGTTCTTAACGCAGATGAAGTCCCTGCATGCAACGAAGTACAGTGCGGATGGGCTGCAAATCATAGTTTAGAAGGAGCAAAAGAAATTGCAGACGAGATGCTCTCATATCGTGATGAATGGCATATCGTCTTCGCTGAATAGGAAGGTCATACTCAATGGAAATCTATAATAATGTGCACGAGCTCGTCGGCCGTACTCCGGTAATCGAGCTCCATCATTTTGATTTACCTGAGGGGGTTCGGCTATTCGCGAAGCTTGAGTTCTATAACCCGGGAGGTAGTATTAAAGACCGCTTAGGTCAAGAATTACTGCAGGATGCGATTGATTGTAATCGAATAGCACCGGGTGGAACATTCATTGAACCAACTGCAGGAAATACTGGTATCGGCTTAGCCCTCGCGGCAGTAAATCGAGGGTACAAAGTGATGTTCGTCGTTCCTGAGAAGTTCAGTATGGAGAAACAGGATTTAATGAGAGCCCTAGGTGCACAAATTGTTAATACGCCTACTGAACTTGGAATGAAAGGTGCAATTGCGAAGGCTAAAGAGCTTCATCATGGTCTGCCAAATTCCTACATGCCACAGCAATTTGGTAATCCTGCAAATCCTCTTACCTATTACAAAACACTTGGTCCAGAGCTTTTCAATCAATTGGACGGTGAATTAAATGTTTTCGTAGCTGGTGCAGGGACAGGTGGCACTTTCATGGGGACTGCGCGGTATTTGAAAGAACAAAATGAGGATATCCGGACTGTTATTGTTGAACCTGAAGGATCCATCCTTAACGGGGGAGAATCTTGTCCACACAAAACAGAAGGGATTGGGATGGAATTTCTACCTGACTACATGGATGATGCTTATTTTGATGGAATTCATACAGTAACAGATGAGGTGGCTTTTAGAAGGGTAAAGGAACTTGCTGAGAAGGAAGGACTTCTAGTGGGAAGCTCTTCAGGTGCGGCACTTGAAGCTGCACTAATTGAAGCGAGGCAAGCCAAACCTGGCACAAATATAGCAACCATATTTCCAGATAGTAGTGAAAGATACTTAAGTAAGAAGATTTATCAGGGAGGCATTTAAGCAATGAAGCCAAAGACAAAGCTAATTCACGGAGGTATTACCGGAGACCCACATACAGGCGCGGTATCGGTTCCTATTTACCAAGTTAGCACATATAAACAAGAAGCTGTTGGGAAGTTCAACGGTTATGAGTATTCACGTACTGGTAATCCGACACGAAATGCACTTGAGGAGCTAATTAAGGACCTTGAGAATGGTGTTGCAGGCTTTGCGTTTGGTTCAGGCATGGCCGCTATCTCTTCAGTTATGATGCTATTTAAATCAGGCGATCATGTAGTTATGACTGATGATGTATATGGTGGAACATATCGTGTTATGACGAAGGTGTTAAATCGTCTTGGGATTGAATCGACATTTGTAGACACAACAGATCTTAATGTTGTAAAAGAAGCGATTCAAGAAAATACAAAAGCTATCTATGTTGAAACACCAACGAATCCTTTGCTGAAAGTAACCGATATTCAAGCGATTTCTAACCTTGCTAAAGAGAACAATCTCTTATCGATCGTTGATAATACATTTAACACACCATATTGGCAAAACCCGATCGATCATGGCGCTGACATTGTACTTCATTCAGCGACCAAATATCTAGGTGGGCATAGTGATGTAGTTGCTGGTCTTGTTGTCGTCAATTCAAAAGAGCTTGCAGAAGAAGTTCATTTTGTGCAAAACTCTGCTGGCGCGATTCTAGGGCCACAAGACTCATGGTTACTCATTCGAGGTTTGAAAACGCTTGGTGTCCGTATGGAAGAGCATGAGAAGAACACTGCAAAAATCGTGAAGTTCTTAAGTACTCATCCAGCTGTAGAAAAAATTTATTATCCTGGTTTAAGTACTCATCCAGGTAATGATATTTCGGTGAATCAGTCTAGAGGCTTTGGTGGTATGGTATCATTCGATATCGGCAGTGCTGAAAAAGCAGATGACCTGTTAAGCAAAGTGAAGTATTTCACTCTTGCTGAAAGCTTAGGCGCGGTTGAAAGCTTGATTTCAGTACCAGCAAGAATGACTCACGCTTCTATTCCAAAGGATCGCCGAGAGGAGCTTGGTATTACAGAAGGGCTCGTTCGTATTTCTGTAGGACTTGAAGATGCAGATGATCTTATTGAGGATTTATCAAAAGCTTTAGGATAGTAGATAGCGGGGCGGAACGCTTGAGCCTCCTCGTCGCTAACGCTTCTGTGGGGTCTCACCGGTCCCGCTAGTCCCGCAGGAGTCGAGCATCCTTCCGCTCCAATTAGATAAGTGTGGTTTTTTACTCAATAATTATTTCAAAGCACACAATCTATTAGAAAAGAGCCTTTATCAAAAACATAGGCGTGTCCATCAACTGGTAAGAGTTACATCTCTCCATGCATCCTTTCATATGATAGAATAAGAGGTAGGAGAGGTGAGCGCGTTATGAAGCAACTTCATGAAAAAATGACAGATTATAAACGTTTCGCGTTTGTTTTGCTTAGTTTAAGTGTTTTCTTATACATTGGGTCTTTTCTTCCAGTTGAAGGGAAGTCAGACGGTGGAACGCTCATTTTGACTGGTGGAGGCTTTCTTCTAGTAGGTATTGCACTATTTTTCTATTCACGTGCAATAGCCATTCAGAGAAAATTAAATGAACATGAAGATATAAGTAAATAAGTTAGTTATAAAGAGCCACTTCCATTAGGAAGTGGCTCTTATTGTATGGTAATCATGAGATAAGTGTATGTGTTTAATACGTCATGATTTCTTTTAGACGTCCTTGCCACTTTTCATCGTCGAGAATAATTTGAAAAGAGATGCGTCGATTTTTCTTATAAGCTTCATTTGTATTTTCAGCAATAACAGGCTTATATTCAGAATAACCTGTTGCGGCGAGGTACTTTGCATAATCAGGTGTTGAAAGTCGCGGATTTGCTTTCATTAATTCTTTTACAACCGCAACGGAACGGTCCGCTGAAAGTGTCCAATTATCATAAGGGACTTTATCTGTATGACCTTCAATTAGAATGATATATAGATATTGGCTAATGTCTTTTTCATCTATTAAATTGGCAAATACATCTGCTAAGTCGTTAAGTACTTTTTTGCCTTCTGGACTAATTTCAGCACTACCAGTATCGAATAAAATATCTCCCTCAACAGATATCGTATTATTGGGACCACGAACAACTTGATCTTTCCCTACATTTTCCTCAAGCTGGTTTTCTATTAAATCACTAATATGTTTTTTAACATCCGCGACTTTTGCGAGTTCTTGCTTCATTACCGTTTGATCATAAGCGTCATAAATCATCTGAACAAAAGCAATGATGGCAATGAAAAGCATAACAAGAACGATCATTGCCATCATATCAGCGAAACTTGGCCAATAATGCTCTTCATCACTTTGTATCTGAAATCTTCTCTTTCTATTCTTCATCGGTTATCACTGATTATTCGAGATGGCATAGGCTGAGTTGGTGATTGTCTTCTTACTTGTTCCTCATACAGCCGAAGTTGAAGCTGATAGGATTCAGAGAGTTGATGTTGAATATCTTTTAGTTCGCGAGCAAGGCCCTGATACAGGGAGTCTAGACTGTTCGATAGCGACCTCATCTCGTGCTGAAGAGGCTGATCACGTTCCATTTTATGAATAATAGGTTCAAGAGCTTCACGTTTGATCTTATCAAGCGATGTATACCATGCTTTCTCTAGTTGGGAAACGGACTCTGCAAAATCCTGCGACGCTCTTCCATATTGATTCTGTTTATCTTGATAACGATAATACCATTCATCCTGCATTTGGTGAACGCGACGTTCAAGTTCTTCTTGTGAACCCTGATACCGCTGCATTTGTTCATCAAGTCCTCTTAAATAATTCTGACCTGTTTCCTCCGCCTTTTTCTGCGTTTCTTTTATTAGCTGATCAGAACGTTGCACAAGCTGTTCGAACTTGCGTTGTCCAGTCTCATGATGCCTTGATAGCGCTTGAAGCTGATTCTCTAGCGTTTTCAGTTTGTTTCCTAGCTCAAGAATACCATTAGTAGCTTTTTCTTGTACGCCGTCTAATTGGGTAAAAGATTCTTGAAGCTTGATACTAAAAGTTTCGAGTGTAGAAGTGCTATTCGAAAATTGTTCTGTATAGGTTCGTTGAGAAGTTAAAATCGCTTGAACTTCCTTCATAGCTTGATCCAACCCAGAAGTGAAGTGAACCATACTAGAGGAGAAATCACCAAGTGTTTCTTGAAAACTATCTTGAATTCGCCCTGCTAAACGGTCTAAGATACGCTCCATTTCGTCATGAGGCTTTTCTTGAGATAGACTTGCATTCAGGTTGTGATCAAGAAGAGATTCACAGTCTGATATAATTTTTTCTAAATAATAAGCAGTTGTTCGCCCTCCAGTTAAGACACCATTCTGGATCAGTGTTAGAAAGAGTGCATTCCCAATTCCTGCGATACTTGTAATGAACGCTACACTCATTCCTTGAAACGGACTAGAGATAGCTTCTATCACAGAAGCGAGGTTCAAATTCGCATCATCAGGTCTTTGGGACAAAAACATGAGCGTCTCTTGCATAGAGGAAATCGCCATCGTTAACCCAATGAACGTACCAAGTATTCCGATAATGATGGAGGTAGGTGGAAGTTGTTGCATAAATCTCATGACACCACCAGCTGGTACACGAACAAAGCCAAAGAGTGGAACGGATTCTTTGAAGAAATGTTTTTCAATAAGTGCCTGCGTGTTTACTTGAGAAACGCCAGCAAGGTGATAAGTTTTGTATTCTTTCATGACATTCTGAATCCAAGGAGCAGTATAAGAATTTGATTCACTTTGTTGTTCGGCATTTTCAATATCTCTTAGCCATTGTTTCATTTGCAAGCTAATCTGAATGGTAGCTGTAACACCCAAAATAGCAAGAAAACCAATGATAAAAAGCACGATTGTCGTAACATTGAGCATGTTCTCACCTCCGCTTTGTATATATGTATGTCCTACATGACAGAACTTTCTTCCTTTCTTGTGAAGTGCTGATAGAAGGTGAGGGTGTAAATAATTGTCGAAAAAGATAGTATTAATAAAATATTTGATTAATTTAGTAAAAAAGGTTTACAAAGGAAATGGAGATGGATATACTTACCTATGAAAACAATATGAAAAAAGGAGGTCGAACAGAATGGTGAACATTTCAATGGATTTAACTACTGTTGCTACAACTAAATATGTCTACTCTGTTCGACTCGGTCCTCTATAAGAGGGTATCCTTTTTTACTAACGGATTGAAAAGCCGCAGGTCGACGCCTGCGGTATTTCTATGCTTTTTTTGCCGCAGGAACATGTCCTGTGGCTTTTTGTATCCAAATTTTGAGAGGAGGAAAAGAAATGAGCATTGGAAAAACAAGTGTTGGAAAGCAATATCAGAGGAGAAAATGGGTCCCCTGAAATAATAGAAAAGAAGGGAGGTCGTTAACATGCTACCATTCCATTTACTGATCATAACAAGAGTGAAGAGCGTCTTCAGAAGAAGCTTATCTTCAGAACTGCATCAGCACTCAATTCATAATCGTTTGGCTGAAGATGAAAGCAAACGATACCGTGCTTCGATGTGGCTATCCTAATTTAAACTAAAAAGGAGAAATGATCATGTTAACGATAAACTTAATATTTGTAACGATTGGCATCCGTGTTCACGAGAGAACAATGAGAGAAGAAAAGCATTATGTACGAGTGAAGGGGCAAATGGAACGCAAAACAGAGCGAATCACCGAAAATCAGCCCTGGTTATTCTAAAATTATAAATTAGAAAGGAAGATGAAAATGAAAGCACCGAATCAATTAGCGATACAAGAATGGATGACCGTAGAGAAAGGGTTGACCTGAAAGGAATTAACAAGAAAGGAGTGGAGTGGAGTGACTTTAAATCTATTGTTTGCTACAATCACAGTCTCAATTAAGCGTAGTCGGAAATCGCTTGATCAGGAGTTAGACGTTGTTCGAAAAAAAGGCTTGATTGAATCAAACCAATATAAACAAAGTTTCTATATCCATCATTAATCCGATAAGACAGGGTTCTCCCTGTCTTTCTACATAATCGTTAGATGCGCCAACCTGTTTTTTGAAATGAGTGAATGGGTATTGATAAGTAGAGCAGAATGTATAAAAATAAGAAGTGCGTTAGAGAAAAGGAGTGACTAGAAATGAGAGAAATACAAAAAGAAATTGTACAAGAGCTTGGTGTAAAACCTTCAATTGATGTGAAAGAAGAGGTTGATAAGAGGATTGATTTTCTAAAAGCTTATCTCAAAAAAAGTGGAACAACTGGGTTTGTTCTCGGGATTTCTGGGGGACAGGATTCTTCTCTCTCTGGTCGATTAGCACAGCTTGCTGTTGAGCAACTTCGTGAAGAAGGAACGGAAGCCTCGTTTATTGCAGTACGACTTCCTTACGGAGAACAAAAAGATGAAGACGATGCACAGGCAGCGTTAAAGTTTATTAAACCAGATCAAACGGTTACGATTAATATTAAACCAGCTGTAGATGCTTCGGTATCTACCTATTTAGAAGCAACAGGAAATGAACTTACTGACTTTACGAAAGGTAACAACAAAGCTAGAGAGCGTATGGTCGCACAATACAACATTGCAGGCGATGAAAAGAAGCTTGTCATAGGAACGGATCATGCAGCAGAAGCTGTAACGGGATTCTATACGAAGCATGGAGATGGAGCTTGCGATATTACACCTTTATTTGGACTAAATAAACGGCAGGGTAGAGCCATTCTTGAACATTTTGGCATGCCTGAGCATCTAGTTGATAAGGTGCCTACCGCAGACCTCGAAGATGATCATCCTGCTCTTCCAGACGAAGAAGCGCTTGGAGTAAGCTATGATCAAATAGACGATTACCTTGAAGGAAGAGAAGTCGATGAGAAAGCTGCAAGGACAATTGAAGGCCACTTTGTGAAAACAAGGCATAAGCGTAATATGGCTGCTACCATTTTTGATAACTGGTGGAAATAAGGATGATAAGAGACCTGAATAAGGTCTCTTCTTTTTGAATATAACTAGTTGTAGAGTTTCGCTATTTTAACGGCAATGAAGGGGAAATCGAATGTGAAAAAGAAAGAACATCACTTTCAACAAATCATTCGTAAATTACAAGAAGTTTCGGGATTAGATGTGGACATTTTAGTAGAAGATCATTTTCCTGGAAGGCGTATGATTGGAGGAAAGTATTCGTTAGAAACGAATAGGGTTACAATTTATCTTGAGGAAATAAGAAAACAGTGCTTTCGTCTTTTCGGATCTGAAGAGAAATTGATGGATTACTTTGCGGTTATTCTTGCACACGAACTTGGTCACGCAGCCGATCAGAGTTTGCTTGAGTTATCAATGGTACGAGCAGGTAAGATGGAGAAGCAAAAGAGAAATCAACTTTCCATTAAAATTGAAGAGAACGCATGGATGTATGCGAAAAAGCTTGTTCCTGATCTCCAACCTATCCTAACCGTTGTGATGGAGCAATCGTTAGCTATATATAAAATAGAGGAATAAAATAAAAAGAATTTTCAAACAATGTATACAAAATTTGATTACCTTGTTAAGATAAATAAAAATCTGATTCACAGCCATTCTATGTAAAGGTGTGAATGTAATGAAGGTAATCAAAACGTATTACCCGAAAGTAAAGGCAATCGAACTGTTCATGTCTATCGTGTATGGTATTGTTGTTTGCTTTGGCACCCTATTACTATGGTTTAAAGGTGATTTAACAATTGAACGATGGCAAACCTTCATGCTGATTGGGCTCATTTATGTTTCGTATTGTGCGTTATTAAGCTTTTGTATTAGAACTCAGCGAATTGAGCTGACAGAGTATGGGATTGAACATAGGTTATTGGGGTTAAGTCGGAGAAGCGTGGCTTTCACCTCTGTGAAGACTGTGAATTTCGGAAAAGTAAACGGATCACCTGTTGTAGCAATCGAAAATAACTATAACCATAAATCAATTTTCGTACCGTATATACCTTTTGAGCAAGACTGGGATGAAATTAGTACTTATATTAAGGAGCGAAATGGAAAAGTTATTATTAGCATGTAAAGAAGCGCCAATTAGGCGCTTCTTTTTTTAATTGATAAGTAGGTTTACCTTATTATTCCATTGACTGTTGAAGTGCTACCGCTGGACCAAAGAATTCATAGTGCATCTGATTTTCTTCAACACCAAGTTTGATTAATGCTTCCTTCACTGCTTTCATAAATTGGAGCGGCCCACAGAAATAGTAGTGTGTATTTGGCTCTAGTGACAGGGTCTCACTCAGCCACTCGCGATCAACAAATCCCTCTTTGTGAAAAATTCGATTGTTGTGATCTTCCTGCGTAGGAGATTCGTAACACACAAAATATTCGAGAGAAGGGTGATTGAGGCTCGACACTTCCTCTTGAAACGCATGGACACTTCCATTTAGTGATGCATGAATAAAGGTTGTTTTTCTATCTTGTAGGACACTACTTTTCAGCATGCTGAGCATTGGTGTAATTCCAACACCTCCGCTCAATAATACGATAGGGGTAGACTCGTCTTCCAAATAGAAATCCCCAGCAGGTGCTGTAATGCTTAATGTATCACCTATGTTTACATGGTCATGTAAGTAATTAGAAACAATTCCGTCTGGTTTAGAAGGGTTCTTCTCCTTTTTAACAGAGATTCGATAGTAAGATTTATCAGGCGCGTCAGAGAGGCTGTACTGACGAATATGTGTAAATTCATCATCAGGAATTTCAAGCTTTACACTAATGTATTGCCCAGATTTGAATGAAGCGATAGGCTTACCATCAACAGGTTTTAAATAAAACGAGGTGATAACTTCACTTTCCTGTTCTTTACGATCAACAACAAAGTTGCGTTCCTCATCCCACCCTCCAGGCTGTTTAGCAGCTTCTTCATACATCTCATTTTCAACTTCAATAAACACGTTCGCAATGACTCCATATGCCTCTTCCCAAGCTTGCAAGATTTCATCTGTAGCATCATCTTTAAGCACGTCTTTAATGGCTTTTAAGAGGTACTCACCAACAATAGGATAATGTTCTGGTTTAACACCAAGACTTCGGTGTTTATGAGCTACTTGTTTAACGACTGGCAGGATTGCTTCTAATTGATCAATGTGTTTAGCTGCGGCATAAACTGCGTTAGCAAGTGCTTCTTGCTGCCTTCCTTGTTTTTGATTCGCATGATTGAAGATATTTAGTAGTGCAGGATGGTTCTTAAAGAGCATGTTATAAAAGCGTTTTGTAATTTCAGTACCGTGAACTTCTAGAACAGGGACAGTGGACTTAATCGTTGTGATGGTATTGGTTGATAACATGAAAATAACCTCCATTAAAATAAGATGTATTTATAATATATCTTTATGATATCGGCTGTTAGGTTTATAAGCAATATATAAAATACATCTTTAACGAAATGGTCACAACTAAACGAAAGCAAGAGAAAAGCCATGGATTAGGAGATGTGATAAAATAGGCCTATGAACATTGGAGTGAAATGAGGCTGAATCATTATGCGTTTAACAAATTATACAGACTATTCCCTAAGAATGCTGATTTATCTAGGAAGTATGAAGAATGGTAAGTTAGCCAGTATACAAGAAATCGCAAATGCTTATCAAATATCTAAAAATCATCTAATGAAAGTAGCACATGAGCTTGGGAAAAAGGGCTATATAGAAACAATTCGAGGTAGGAATGGTGGTTTGCGACTTGCACACCTACCTGAGGAAATCAATATTGGAGAAGTTGTAAGAAGCACAGAAGAAGATTTTAATTTAGTTGAGTGTTTTGATAAGGAGAACAATACATGTGTGATAAGTCCTGCATGTCGCTTGAAACATGTCCTTCATAACGCTTTATCAGCTTATTTTGAAGTACTAGATGGCTATCAACTTTCTGACTTGATTGTAAATGATACGACGCTAATGAAGTTGCTCACTACAAACAGAGAGTAGCAATAATATCCTAGATGAATACACTGCCATTAGAGGAGTGTGGCAGGTATGGAATGGTTTGAACTAATCGGTCTTGGTGGAATAATTACGACTTTTGCGATTATCCGATTAAAATATGGCCGTAATTCTGCTCATCATCGCTATTTAAGAGAAGAAGTTATGCTGGAGAAGTGGTCGAGAGAAAAGAAAATAAATCGTGAGTAATATCCTAGACGCAACGGGCTATCCGGAGCGTTTTTTCTTTTTTGGAATGGGAATTAATCGGGACAGACACAACCGAGTAGGTCCATACATAAACTTAAATTAAAGTAACAGCCCATAATTGGGAGGTGAGTATGTGTCGTTACTGGCAGCGCTTGCTTACGTGTGTAAGGAAGTTCTTTTCTTTGTCTCTTTTGTTAAGAACAATGCTTTTCCTCAGCCTCTTTCAAGAAAAGATGAACGAAAGTATTTAGAATTGATGGCAGAAGGAGATGAAGATGCAAGAAATCGCCTCATCGAACATAATCTAAGGCTAGTTGCTCACATCGTGAAAAAGTTTGAGAATACTGGAGAAGACCCAGAAGATTTAATCTCAATAGGTACAATCGGGCTGATTAAAGCAATAGAGAGCTATTCAACAGACAAAGGTACAAAGTTAGCAACCTATGCAGCTAGGTGTATTGAGAATGAAATTTTGATGCATTTACGCGCTCTTAAGAAAACGAAAAAAGATGTTTCTTTACATGATCCGATCGGTCAGGACAAAGAAGGAAATGAAATCTCTCTCATTGATGTTCTTAAGGCTGAAACAGAAGACATTGTAGAACTTATCCAACTTAACATGGAAAAGAAAAAAATCTATGAGTATATTCATATCCTTGATGACAGAGAGAAGGAAGTTATTGTTGGACGCTTTGGATTGACTCTTGAAAAAGAACTCACTCAACGTGAAATAGCCAGGCAACTTGGGATTTCAAGAAGCTATGTGTCCCGAATAGAAAAGCGTGCTTTGATGAAACTTTTCCATGAATTCTATCGCAATCGTAAAGAAAAAGAGAGTGGTTCATAACCCTGCTTAGCAGGGTTTTTTTGCATTTTAATCAAAACCCAAGAGGACATAGTTAGAATTAGTGGTAAGGAACGTTTGTTCGTCATATAATAAGAACAAATGATCGTATAGAGGAGAGAACAATTATGCAAAGCATGATGCGGAAAGCACTACTTGAGCAGGAGCCAGTTGAAATCATTTATTTATCAAAAGACAATGTAACAACTCAACGATTGGTGACATTGCATAGTATGAATGAGCATGAAGCAACAGGCTATTGTCATCTGAGGAGGTGCGTGAGGACGTTTAAACTTGAGCGTGTCCTTTCCGCTTATCCTTATCAATTTAGGACAAAAAAGAAACAATTATATGTGTAATATATTCGAGTACAATAAATAGCTATGAAGGTCTCCCTTCATAGCTATTTATAAGGTGGTCATTATTAATTTAACACAAAAAAGCGAAAAAGCAATAAAGTCATAAAGATAAATCGTTTACTTAGAGTGTTATTACGATTCATCTTTGTCATTTGTATTATAAGTGGATAGGATTTTACGGGTCCACACTTTATAACCTTCTCCATTTAGGTGAAGACCATCGAAAGTATAGTTTTTGTTCAGTTGGCCAAATTCCACTAAGTCATTGTAGATATCTATATACTGGTAATTATAGAGGGAAGAGAGTGCTTCAAGGCGCTCATTCAGTTCTTTAATGACAGGATTCTTTAGTCGGTGCCCAGTTAATGCTGTGTTCACAGGAAAAACGCTCTGAACATATACTTCTGTGTTTGGTGAATTAGTCTTAAGAGTATCAAGAATTTGCTTGTAATTAGTCTCAATTTTATTTATTGATTGGCCTGCGATCATATCGTTTATTCCAATTAATAGATACACGCGATCTGGTTTTGCTTTAATAACTTCATCCAGGCGATTCAATACTCCTGTCGTCGTATCTCCAGCAATTCCTCGATTCAATACTCTAAAATCGCTTAGTGCTTCACCCCACTCATAATAATCTGTAAGGCTATCACCAAGAAAAATCGTTTCGCTGTCTTGGTGAGTATAAGAGTCGTAAATACTCTTTTTGGTTTGATAATACTTCGTATAATAAGTAATGTTTTTCTTCTTGGATTCTGAATCATTCTCTGGCATCTCATTTGCATTGGTTCTTAGAAATTCGGTTTGGTTCTCTGCCAATGCAAGTAAGATTGCAAGTGAACTAACCATCAGAACGAGAATCCACATTCTTCTTTTCAAAACAATCACACTCCTATAGATTACGATAGGTATTATACCCTATCTTCACTTCAGTGAAAGGTAAAAGTGTAATTATACTCGAAAAATGAGTAAAAAAACCCCCTAATTTAAGAAAATTAGAGAGAAAGTTTCGTATTTTGTTCTAGAAAATCAATATCTTGATAGTAAGCATCTTTAACGAGAAGGTTTGGACCAAGACACTTGACTGCCGGGCAATGGCAGCTAATACTTTTAGCGACTTTACTAGTGATCCACTTTGAATAAGCATCATTTAGACTCGTATCTTTAATGTTTCCTAGTGGTGGTGTGTCACCGAAATCCGTCACAATGATATCCCCATCAAAAATATTCATATTTAAGCGAGATCGACCATCGGGATCATTTCGCACAGTGACATTTTTTTCGTTGTATAATCGTTCAAGTAGTTTCAAATCTTCTGAATTTGAACTACAAGGATAGAAGGGTAGTGTGCCAAATAAGAGCCAAACATTTGGATCACGATGATCCAAAAGACGGTGAATACCTTCACGCATTTCTTCTAGTGATGCAATATCTAAATCTGATGCGAAGTCAGAAGGGTACATCGGATGGACTTCATGTCGTTGACAGCCCATATCTGCAATTTGGCGATGGATATTCTCTATATTTGGAAGCGTTCTTCTGTTAATCATCGTTTCTGCAGAAACGATCACTCCCTGTGAAGTTAAATTCTGTGCATTTTCGACCATGCGATGGAAATAGGCTTCCCGTTGTTCGATTGATGGTTTTCGATCCATTACAGCAAATCCGATATCTGTGAAGTCTTCAATGCTTCCATAATTATGAGAGATGTGTAATACATCAAGATAAGGCAATATGTGATCATATCGCTTCCGATCAAGCGTTAGATTCGAATTAATTTGTGTTCGTGCGCCCCTTTCATGAGCGTATTTCAGAAGTGGTACTACGTATTGCTTTACCGATTTCATTGAAAGCATCGGTTCACCGCCTGTAATACTCAATGCACGTAGTTGTTTAACCTCATCAAGTCTACTTGTTAGTAGCTCAATAGGAAGTGGATCTGGGTCCTTTGATTGAAGGGTGTATCCAACTGCACAATGTTCGCATCTCATATTGCATAACGTTGTGGTGGTAAGTTCTATATTGGAAAGGACCATATTCCCATGTTCTTCAACATCCATATAAGCTTCCCACGGGTCATAAGTGGGAGTAATTGTCTTCATAGATTTTTCTATCATAAAATCGACCCCTTTATGTAATTAACAAGACGTTAAGTCTTATCCAATTGTAGAACATCTCTAAGAGGTTGAACAGTCAATACGTTGAATTTAGAAAACTCCGCAAATCCCCATACATAACTGTCCATCCTATCATAGACTATACTATCTACCAGAAGGATGTCTGCAGGAGAGAAGGAGGGGGAATATGAAAGGCTATGGCTACGGTTATCCAGGTTGTGGTTATCCCTATCCGCCATACCCATATCCATATCCAGGCTATGGTGCCGGTTATTTTGCTTTAATCGTTGTCCTACTTGTTTTATTGCTCGTGATAGGCGGAGGATACTATTATTATACAAATTTTTACGGGAATATCAGATAATAATTGTAGAAAATAATGTTGCAATGGATGGGACTTGAAATTGGTGAACTGTTTCATGAGTCACTTAACTCATTCCCTATAGAAAAAAGCAAGCACGATAGGGTTATCCCTTCGTGCTTGCTTTGTTATGTTCCTTTTTTTCAAGATCATCTCTCGTTGTCTTTTCCCATAGAGGAACACCCTTCTGATAAGCAGCCCTTGAAATCATGTGTCCAGAAACCGGTGCAGTCATCAGAATAAAGATGATACCAAGAATCAGTTTTCCACTCACCATTTGTTGTTCGAAAATGAAGTAAAGAAAAGCTGCAATTAAAATTCCAGCAACTCCTAATGTTGCACTTTTTGAAGCAGCATGAAGCCGAGTATAAACATCAGGCAGGCGAAAGATACCTAGTGCTCCCGAGAAAAGAAAAAATGTTCCGATAAGCAGTATGATGCTAATCACGACTTCTTTCAATGATAACACCCTTTTCCAAGAATTTTGCAATAGCGACTGTTCCAATGAAAGCAAGAATACCAATCAAGAGAATAATGTCGTTAAAATATTGTGTTTCTAACTTTATTGCTAGAATACCTGCTATTGCCATCAGGTTAATACCGATTGTGTCAAGTGCCACGGCGCGATCAGGATTAGACGGTCCTTTAATTGCGCGGTAGAGAAGAAATAGAGTAGAGATGGCGATGACGACAATACAAATGGTCGAAACAGTTGATAAGAGTGTAGTCATCTAGTCACCTCCATAATAGCCTTTTCAAATGTACCTTTGATTTCCTTAATGACTTCGTCAGCGTCTGGTGCATCCATCGCATGAATGTATATATGCATATTATCTGGTGCGACAGAAACGCTTAGTGTTCCAGGAGTTAAAGTAATTAAATTTGCCAACATAGTGATTTCCCAATTTGTACGAACCTCAATAGGTACAGCTATAATTCCTGGTTGCATATTGAGTTTTGGAGAATAGACAAGCTTAACAACCTGCACATTCGCCATAATCAGTTCTTTGATAAACAAAAACAATAATTTACAAATGGACCAGATACGATAGAAGTAAAATCGATCTGGAATAAATCGCTCCATCAATAGGAGCAATCCTATCCCGAATAAGTAACCGACAAAGAATGTACTAAAAGAGTAACTTTCAAAAAGAAACATCCAGAGCACGGCAATAATTAGATTAATAATAATTTGAATAGGCATGCCATCTACTCCTTCATTACGGAATCAATATAATTTGCTGGGTCAATCATTTGATCAGCTATCATCTGCACAGTTGGGTAAATAAATTCAGCACCTAAGCCAAGCGTTATTGTAAACAAAAGAAGAAACGCAGCAGGAACAATTTTTCCTTTTGTAGGGTTAACTTCCGGTACTTTATCTTGCTTAGATTCTCCCCAAAAACCGTTAATAAAGATTCGTATAATAGATAAAAGAATCAAAAGACTTGTAAGTAGTCCAATGATAGCAAGGACATAATGCCCTTCTTCAAATGCCCCACGAAGAATTAGAAGCTTCCCTACAAAGCCACTGAATGGCGGAAGTCCAGCCAAGGCAAGAGCTGCGATGAAAAATAGCCAGCCGAGCAGTGGTTGATTCTTAATTATCCCGCCCATTTTTCTCAGATCAGATGTACCAGCATAGGCTACCATTGCCCCCACCAAGAAGAACAGAGCTGCTTTGATGATCATGTCATGAAGCAAGTAATAAACTGTTCCCGCTAGTGCAGTTGTTGAAAAGATGCCAATTCCAAGCATCATATAACCTACTGCAGGAATGATGTTGTACGCAATAATAAGTTGTACATTATTCGTAGAAAGAGCTCCAATCACACCAAATACCAGGGTTAAACCTGCCAATATGAGTAGAATTTGGTGAGTGACTGTGAGGTTGTAAACAAAAATTAATGTGAATACCCTTAATATTGAATATACCCCGACTTTCGTAAGTAATGCTCCGAATAATGCTGAAATCACAGTAGGAGGAACAGTATATGATTTCGGTAGCCAGAAATAGAGTGGAAAGAGAGCTCCTTTTGTAGCAAATACAATTAACAAAAGGATAGCAATGGTTGTTAAAATACCATCCTGCTCTATTTCACCTACTCGCTCTGCTAGCTGCGCCATGTTAACAGTGCCTACTACTGCATAAAGAAATGACACTGTTGTAACGAAAAGAATAGATGAAAATAAGTTAATGATAATGTATTTAAAGGACTCCCTGAATTGCTCTTTCGTCCCTCCCAGTACGATCAAACCATAAGATGCGATCAATAGTACTTCGAAGAATACAAATAGGTTAAAGAGATCTCCAGTTAAGAAAGCTCCACTTACGCCTGCAATAAGAAGCTGAAAGAGAGGATAGAAGTAGTATCGCTCTCTTTGTTCATCTAGTGAGTTAAATGCATAAAAAGCACAAGCAACAGCTACAAGGTTAGCTGTTACAACAAGAACAATTGCAAGCGGATCAGCGACAAGGACGATACCGTAAGGAACTACCCAATCTCCTGCTTTTAGAACAATTGTGCCATTTTGTAGTACGTTATATGCGATCAACGAGACTACAACAAGATTAATGATGACCATAATGCGAGTAATCATTCTTACAAGTGGCAATCGTTTATTAAGAAAGACTAGGATGATCCCCGTTAGAAGCGGTAATAGTATTGGCATTATAGCTAAGTTACTCATTGTCGTTTCCCCTCAACTTCTCCATATTATCGGTCCCGTTTGTCTGGTATGCCCGATACGCTAACACAAGAAGAAATGAAGTCACACCGAAGCTAATGACGATGGAAGTCAGAATAAGTGCCTGTGGAAGCGGATCAACATAATTTGTTACGTCTTCTGAGAGAATTGGAGGTTTTCCTCGATTCAGTTTCCCCATCGTAATAATGAAAAGGTGGGCTCCATGAGACAGAAGTGCTGTACCGATTACAATCTTAAGAATTTGTTTTTGTAGCATCATATAAACTCCTGCAGTGAATAACATTCCTGCAAGCACTGACATAACGATTTCCATTAATCATTCCCCTCCTTCTTGCCAGGACGTAGTTTAATCATGGTGAAGATCCCAAGTGCAGCAAGGCCAAGTACAACAATTTCAAGCATTGTATCAAGACCACGGAAGTCTACGAGAATGACGTTAACTACGTTGTCTCCACCACCCAATTTGTAGGAATTTTTGATGAAGTAATCTGAAATTGGATCAAAGAACTTTGTGCTGTGTGATGCAATACCTATCATCGTAACAAGAATTCCAACTGAAATGGAGATAACCCAATTCACCGCATTAGTTCGTTTTGATTCTTTTTCTTTTCCAAAATTAGGGAGATGGTAGAAACAAAGTAGAAATAGCGCAACTGTTACAGTCTCAACAATAAGCTGAGTTAGCGCAAGGTCAGGTGCACGGAAGAATACAAACAGAAGAGATAATCCGTATCCGACAATACCAAGCACAAGAATTGCAGCAATCCTGTTATTCATAAAGATGGTACCGAATGCTGCAATTGCCATTGCAATGGCGATGAGTATTTCTGGCGCAGCAATAGGCGCTAGATCATCAAATGCAATTCGAAAACCACCCGTAATGCTCATCGTAAATCCTACAAGTCCAACAAAGAATACAAGAATATAGATCATGTAATGTCTAAGTGAACCAGTCATGTAGGCATTTGTCAGCTTTCTCGAACCATTCAATATCCCATTAATGAGACCGTCGTATGCTTTAGCTGCCGATAGCTTACCAGGAAAGACGCTGTATATTCGTTCCCATTTTGTACGAGTTAAATATAAGACGGTACCGAGCACAAGAACGGCGAGACTCATATAGAGTGGCGCGCCAAAGCCATGCCAGAATTTAATATGCGTTTCACCGACGTTACCAGTAATTGAATCAACCATAGGTGAAAGGAGCGCATGACCAAAAACATCTGGAACAAGTGCAATAATAATAACGAGCAGTACGAGTACAATTGGTGATAATAACATTCCAATTGGAGCTTCGTGTGGCTTTTGAGGCAATTCATCTCTTTGTTTACCCGTAAACGTTCGGAAAAATAGCATGACAGAATAAACAAATGTGAAAATACTCCCCCCGACTGCCAAATAAGGAAAGAATGGTGATACAGCTTCTACAATCGTTGAAGCTTCTTCAAAATGAAGAGACGATTCAAAAAACATTTCTTTACTAAGGAACCCATTTAAGAATGGAAGCGGAAACCCTGCCATCGAAAATGTTCCTAATAAGGCTAATGTAGCTGTGATTGGCATGAATGTAAACAAACCACCAAGACGTCTGATATCACGCGTTCCTGTTTCATGGTCAATGATACCTGCAACCATAAACAGACTTCCTTTAAATGTTGCATGGTTTAAAATATGGAAAACTGCTGCAAGCACAGCAAGTTCGGTTCCAAAACCGAGCATAGCCATAATCATACCAAGCTGACTAATTGTGGAGTAGGCAAGAATTGCTTTAAGATCTGTTTGCCTAACTGCCATATAAGATCCCCAACAAAGAGTTAACAACCCGAACCCGCTTACGATCAAGAAGAAAAGATCTGTACCTGCAAAGATAAGGCTCAGTCTTGCAACTAAATAGATTCCAGCTTTCACCATTGTTGCTGAATGTAGAAATGCACTAACTGGTGTTGGTGCTTCCATTGCATCAGGTAACCAGGTATGGAATGGGAATTGAGCTGATTTCGTAAACGCTCCGAGAAGAATCATAATTAATATGAATGGAAAGAGGGAAGACTGAACAACCATCTCTGCATTCTCGATAATCCCCCTGATGCTAGTCGTTCCAGTAATGTCTGCCATCATCAAAAATCCACCAAGCATGGCAAGACCACCAAAAACAGTTATCATCATTGATTTAAGAGCACCAGAAGTAGATTTCTCCCTTTGATACCAATACCCAATTAGAAGAAACGACGAAATACTCGTGAGCTCCCAAAATGTATAAAGGACAAAAAGATTATCTGATAAAACAACTCCGAGCATTGCGCCCATAAATAACAGAAGATAAACATAAAAATGGCCAAGTTTCTCGGCTTTACTTAAGTAATAGATGGAATAAAGAACAACAAGTGATCCAATTCCTGTAATCAAAAGCGCGAAAAACAGACCAAGACCATCAATGAAAAATGAAACGTTAACGCCGAGAGATGGAATCCACTCAAACGTTTTAAGTGTATGTACACCGTGTAAGACATCTTCTATAAACGAAAGAAAATACCCAAATAAAACAATCGGAACTAATAGAACAAACCAGCCTAAATGGACCTGTTTGACGCCCCGATAAATAAACGGGATGAAAAACGCTGCCAGAAAAGGTAGCAAGACAGCTGCATGAAGCATTCTACAAAACCCTCCCCAATAATCCTCAATATGATAAAAGTTCAAATGAACTCATATTGCAATAACTCAATTGTAATCAAAACTAGACTAATTTATCAACTTTTCATGTCTGTAAAAGTAACTTACCCGTATAAGTTTACCAATCAACGCCGATTCTATTTGCGAAAGGAGTATGCACATGATAAAATCCATTTCTATACTTTTTACAGTTCTAGTTCTTCTTACTGCCTGCCAATCGATTTATAAAAGTGATGATAATTCGCCATATGCTCCAAGAGAATATTTCAGAGCAATTGATGTTGAACCTATTGGCACGGCCCTTTTGAAAGAAGACAATACCATTTCTACACTTAACGCTATTAAAAATAAAATGCAAGATGAAGGTGCAATAAAGGATGTTATTGTCTTGACACACAAAAACCAGGCAGTTGTCGTGTTAAAACCTTTTGCATATGAAAGAAGAAATGTGGATGAGATACTATCCGAGTATCGTAAAAGATTAGATGAAGAAAAAATAGCGGCTGTATTGTTAACAGAGCCTGTTGATTATCGTAAAGCGAAGAGAATGAAGAATATGGAAGAAATAACTGGTGAAGAGTGGGAACTTCATTGGGGAAGTTATTTTAATTAATTGGCTCTTTTCGTAGACATTGTTGCTATATGAGTGGGTGAATTTCCGCTCCAGGATGCTCGCTTTCCGCGGGGCGGGCGGTGAGCCTCCTCGTCGCTAACGCTCCTGCGGTGTCTCACCTGTCCCGCTAATCCCGCAGGAGTCGAGCATCCTTCCGCTCCAATAAGAAGTGCGGTTATTTCAATAATTATTTCAAAAGCAACAATCTTTTAGAAAAGAGCCAATTAATTTGACCCTTTTCGTAGAGATTGTTGCTATAGAGTGGGTTAATTTCCGCTCCAATCACTAAGTGTGGTTTTTTTAAATATTTGTTTCAAAAGCAACAATCTTTTAGAAGAGAGCTAAAAAGAAACAAAAAACCAACCCTACGAAGATCAAGGTTGGCAAAGTTAAATTCCGATGAGATGAACTTGTTTATCGAGGCTTCGTCTTTCAATTTCTCTTTGGATCAATCCAATGAAGTCATTGCTTAACTTAAGTTCCTTTGCTTTATAAAAGGATTCAATCAATAAGTCATCAGATAACTTTTCCATGATTAAGCACCTCCTAAATAAGGTTCTAGTTTCCGTCTATTCCGCATATTGTGTATGTGGATCTTTTATTTGCAGTTAGCGTACCACGGATGTACTGCAAGAACAACCGTTCCGTTATCCACAGTTAAAGGTGGATAATTTGTGGGTAAAGTGTTTATATCTAAGTTATTAGTAATGAATGTAATGTCCGCAAATGTGCATAATGTTATCCACAATTTGAGGGAACATCGGAATTTGTCGAAAAATTTTGATATCGTTTATCTTTTTTCTTTATAAATCGTACTGAAGTTAATTGTTGTACGAGTGAAAAATATTGATACAATAGGTATGTCACAAATAGTAGGAGTGTTGATCGTTGTTAAATACTTTTTTACCTAATGAACACGTACAAGACATTTTTCAAATCAGTCCTAAATTGCTCAAAGATCGTGGAGTGAAAGGGATTATAACTGATCTTGACAATACGCTTGTAGAGTGGGATAGAGCTGATGCAACGCCAGAATTAACGAAATGGTTCAAGCAAATGCGTGATGAGGGCATTCTTGTTACAATTGTTTCGAATAATAATAGGACAAGAGTTGAGAAGTTTGCTTCTCCTGTAGAAGTGCCATATATATATGAGGCTCGAAAGCCAATGACCAAAGCTTTCCGAAAAGCATTAAAAGATATGAAGTTAGAAGCTAATGACGCTGTTGTCATTGGGGACCAAATCTTTACAGATGTTGTTGGGGGAAATCGTATGGGACTTCATACAATTCTTGTTGTACCTGTCGCAAGTACAGATGGATTCTTTACGAGGTTCAATCGCAGAATGGAAAGTGTTTTCTTAGCATGGATGAAACGTAAAGGGAAGATAAATTGGGAGGAATAAGTTTGGACAACGAACAAATTATTTGCGCCGGATGTGGCGTGCATATTCAAACAGAAGACAAAAATGCACTTGGCTATGCCCCGCCTTCTGCTCTGAAAAGAGATGTGATTATTTGTCAGCGCTGTTTTCGTCTAAAGCATTATAATGAAATTCAAGACGTAGCACTAACAGATGATGACTTCTTGAAGATTCTAAACGAAATTAGTCAGACTGACGCACTTATTGTTAAAATTGTAGATATCTTTGATTTTAATGGTAGTTGGCTCCCTGGTATCCAGCGGTTTGCAGGTAATAACCCTGTCTTACTCGTAGGAAATAAAGTCGATCTATTGCCTAAGTCTGTTAATCAAACCAAGTTAATTAAATGGATGCAATCAAGTGCAAAAGAGAATGGTTTAAAACCAGCTGACGTTATGCTTATGAGTGCTTCTAAAGGCAATGGTGTAATGGACGTTGCTGCAGAAATTGATCGTATAAGGGATGGCCGCGATGTGTATATCATCGGATGCACAAATGTTGGGAAATCAACATTCGTCAATCGTCTCATACAGGAGTTTGGCGGAGACGCGGAACAAATGATTACAACTAGCCAATTTCCTGGGACAACGCTTGATTTAATTGATATCCCACTTGATGATGGTCAAACGCTCTATGATACCCCTGGTATTATTAACCACCATCAAATGGCTCATTTTGTAGACGCGGAAGAGTTAAAGATTATTAGTCCAAAAAAAGAAATTAAGCCAAAAGTATTCCAGTTAAATGAAGGACAGTCACTGTTCTTTGGAGGGCTTTCTCGCCTTGATTTTGTAGAAGGTGGACGTCAGTCCTTTATTTGTCATGTTTCTAATGATCTTTATATTCATCGTACAAAGATGGATAAAGCAGATGAGCTTTATGAAGAGCACCTTGGTGAACTCCTTTATCCACCTGGAGAGCAAACCAAAAAAGAGCTTCCAAAACTAGTTAGCCATGAACTCAGAATTAAAGAAGAGAAGATGGATATCGTATTTTCTGGTTTAGGCTGGGTAACAGTATCAGGTAAAGGGACTACTGTAAAAGCGTATGCGCCACAGGGTGTTGGAATATCGATACGAAAATCGCTAATCTAGGAGGCATAATGTTATGGGGAAACTATACGGGCTGATTGGTCATCCTGTAGGTCATTCAATGTCACCGATTATGCATAACTGTGAATTTAGGGAACTTGGATTTTCCGACCATTACCAGGCTTTCGACCTCTCACCGGAGCAGCTTGAGGATGGCGTGGAAGCAATGAAAATGCTGGATGTTCAAGGGTTTAACGTAACCATTCCACATAAAGTTGCCATTATGCCTTTACTAGATGAGGTTGAACAAGAAGCGCTTGAAATCGGTGCAGTTAATACTGTGTATAAAAGCGGTGGTAAATTCATAGGAACGAACACTGACGGAAGAGGTTACTTAATGTCCCTTCTTTCAGTGATTGGTGAAAGTAGCCTCCAAGAAAAGAGCATTCTTGTGATAGGTGCTGGAGGTGCTGCAAGAGCAGTCGCGGTTTCAATATGTCGCTCAGGTGTAGCATCATTAACAATCGCAAACCGAACCATAGAGAAAGCGGAAGAATTAAGTAGCGTATGCAGCAAATACGCTAAAACGGATGCGATATCCCTATCTGAAGCAGAAACAACATTAAGTAGCTTCGATATTGTCATTAATACAACGTCCATTGGGATGAGTCCCCATCTAAATCACACTCCTCTAAAGCTGGACCATATGAAAACAGGTACAGTGCTTAGTGACCTAATTTACAATCCACTTGAAACACAGTGGTTGAAAGAGGGGAAACAAAGAGGGGCAGTAGTAGACAATGGCGTTTCCATGTTTGTGGAGCAAGGAGCACTTGCTTTCGAAAAGTGGACTGATGTCGCACCGAATCGACAACGAATGAGAAGAACGGTTTTAAAAGAGTTAGGAGGACAAAAATAAATGTTAACAGGTAAACAAAAACGTTTTTTACGTGCAAAAGCAAATCGTCTTAATCCTATTTTCCAAGTAGGTAAGGGTGGCGTAAATGAGAATATGACAAAGCAAATTGAGGAAGCACTTGAAGCAAGAGAGCTAATTAAAGTAAGCATTCTTCAGAATTGTGATGAAGATCGTAACACAGTGGGTGACCAGTTATCGAGTGAAACAGGTGCTGAACTTGTTCAAATTATCGGGAATATGATTGTCTTGTACAAAGAATCAGAAGAGAATAAAGAAATTATACTTCCATAATGACTGGTCAACAAAAAATGAAGGTCGGTCTACTTGGTGGAACATTTGATCCGCCCCACCTGGGGCACTTAGCACTTGCTCAAGGAGTGTTAGAGGCGTGTGAGCTTGATGAAGTGTGGTTTATGCCGAGCCACCGTCCTCCGCATAAGAACGGTAGTGATATTACAGAGAATCATCACCGAGTAGAGATGGTTCAACGAGCGATAGAAGGTAATCCGAAGTTTAAGGTCACCTTAATTGAATTTGAACGTAATGGACGTTCTTTCACAATTGATACAATTGAAATACTGAAAGCTAATTACCCGGATATCGATTTCCACTTTATAATAGGTGGGGATATGATTGAGGATCTACCAAATTGGCATCGTATAGATGAGTTATCTAAAATGATTTCATTTATAGGTGTCAATCGCCCTGGTTATCATCCGGACAAAGAGCAATATGAAGTCTCATTGATTGATGTTCCTCAAATCGATTTGTCTTCTAGTGAAATCAGGAGAGATTTAAGCTTTGGGAAAAGTGGTAGATATCTACTTCCAGAATCTGTCCGAATTTTAATTGAAGAGAAGGGATTATATGAATCGAAGTAAGGCATTAGAGTTAGTCAAACCTCATTTAACTGAGCATCGCTATGTTCATACAATCGGTGTTACAGACACGGCAGTTGAACTGGCTGGGAAATATGGTGCAGATATTGAGAAAACAGAGATAGCTGCAATTTTTCACGATTATGCCAAGTTTCGTCCTAAAGATGAAATGCGAAGTATTATTATAGAACAATCTATGCCAGAGGATTTACTTGAGTACTCTTCAGAACTCTGGCACGCTCCGGTGGGGGCCTATCTCGTTAAATGCGAAATGGGAATAACAGATGAAGAAATTCTTGGAGCGATTAAATACCATACCTCTGGTCGTCCTAATATGACCTTAATAGAGAAATGTGTTTTTATTGCGGACTATATAGAGCCTGGACGAGCGTTCCCAGGGGTTGAAGAAGTTAGACAAATGGCTCAACAAGATCTCGATAAAGCGATTGCGTTGTCTCTCAGGAATACTGTGCAGTTTCTAATGAAAAAGAATCAGCCTGTTTACCCGGCGACATTCTATACCTACAACAGCATTGTAAAAACGCATAACTCCTGAGAAGAAATGGAGGAAACAACATGAATGAAAAACAAACGATTAACCTGGCTGCAAAGGCAGCAGATGATAAACGAGCAGAAGATATTGTTGCATTAAATATGAATGGTATCTCATTAATTGCTGACTACTTCTTAATTTGTCATGGTAACTCTGAGAAACAGGTTCAAGCCATCGCAAAAGAAGTGAAAGATCAAGCTCTTGAGCAAGGAATGGATATAAAGCGTCTTGAAGGATATGATCAAGCGAGGTGGGTTCTTGTTGATTTAGGATCAGTCATTGTTCATATTTTCCATAAAGATGAGAGGAACTATTATAACCTTGAAAAACTATGGGGCGATGCACCACATTTATCGCTGAATGAGATTCTAGCTTAATATGCACTCATATGAACGTTTTTCTTATGTTTATGATCGGCTAATGGAGCATGCTCCATATGATGATTGGGCCCAGCTCGTACAGAATGAAATGTCATTTGGCAATGTTCTTGATTTAGGGTCTGGAACAGGAGAATGTTCGCTTCGTCTTGCGGAGTATGGTTTTAACGTCACGGCAGTTGACCTTTCTGAACATATGCTTTCTGTAGCTCAAGACAAAGCAATGCAAAACAAGCTGTCTCTTACATTTCTTCATCAAGATATGCGCGAACTTGATACAGGTGAATTGTATGACGTGATTACAATCTTTTGTGATTCATTGAACTATATAACTGATATGGACGACGTTAAAGAGGTTTTACGTCGCGTTTACGATCATTTAAAACCCCAAGGCATCCTTTTATTTGATGTTCATTCTCTTCATAAAATTGATCAATTTATTGAACAAACTTTTGCTAGCAATGAAGAAGAAATTTCATATATATGGAATAGTTTTGCAGGTGAAGAAAAAGGCTCGGTTGAGCATGAATTAAGTTTCTTCTTGGAAAATGAAGAAGGTTTATATGAACGATTTGATGAACTACATTTCCAGCGAACTTTTCAAATCTCTGACTATAAAACGTGGTTAACTGAAGTTGGCTTCGACATAACGTCCATTACAGCAGATTTCACAAAGCAATCCCCTACAGAAGATTCGGAAAGAGTATTCTTTAGAGCAATGAAACCACAAAAAGGTTGATTTCAAATGAAATCAACCTTTTTACTATTTCCATAAAGGGATTTTCTATTACCTGACGAATTAACCTAATTAGCTCCTAATTTTGCTTCGACTCCTCTTTAAATTGCAACTTAATTCCTCTTCGATCTTCTTCAAATTTCTTATGAGTTCTCTGTATCAGATGATGAAACATTTCTCCGGTTTCCTGTTCAAGTACTTTCAAACCTTCTCCTGTTACCCCACCTTTTACAGTTACTTTCTTTTGCAGCGTTTCTAGTGAAAAATAATCTTTTTCGAGAAGTTTACCCATACCAATCAGCATTTCCGTAGCAAGAATGGACGCCTGTTCAGCTGATAGTTCTGTTTCTGCGACCGCTCCTTCAATGAATTGTTGAATGAGATAGCTCAGAAATGCTGGTCCACAGCTTGCGATATCGGATGAGACTCGGGTTACTTCTTCGTCTGTTTCAATTGGTGTTGAAATTTGTGACATTAAATAGAGCAAGCGTTCTTTATTTACTTCCGAACATTGGCTACTAAAAGTCACTAAAGAAGGACCACCCAAAGCTCGATTTGTAATGCTTGGTATAGCTCTTGCAACATCACATGGAACAAACGTTTCTAGTTCACTCACTTTTATAGGGCTAGTAATGGAAACAACCAACTGCTTTTGTTTCAACCCTGATCGTATCTTTTTAAGTAGTGGAAAATATTCATGTGGTTTAACACAAATGAAAATAATATCAGATCGATTTACAACTTCTTCTGCATTTCCTGCAACATAAAGGGACGGGTATTGATTTTTCAAGTTATTCGCCTTTTCAATTGTTCGATTTACAATACTGAGATGGGAAGGTTTTACGGCCCATGAGTCAATAAAGGAAGAAATAAGAACTGTCCCCATATTGCCGGTACCAATTACACCGATTTTCAATCGTCTTCCCCTCCTTCCATACTCATTTCTCCTACAACATATGTAAGAAAGTCACATTATATGTTTATGTCCAAGCAACATTCGAAAGGAATGATGACAGAATGAAGTACATCCAACGTTTTACTGTTCGAGAAAAAATTTTATTAGCGTTCGTCTTGCTCGGACTTGGAGCCTGGTTATTTTACTATTTTGAATCCCCCAAAGCAGTGAAAGAAGAGACGGTATTCAGCGTACAAGATTCTAATCAACATAACCCAGGAGAGAATGGTGATGTTGGTAACGAAAAAGGGGTAGCAGAAGAACCTGAAATCATAATGGTGGATGTAAAGGGAGCAGTGATTAATCCGGGCGTGTATGAAATGGAGAGTCTAAGCCGTATTAAGGATGTTATTACTAGAGCGGGAGGTTTTGTTAAGAATGCCGATCAAACTCAGCTAAATTTAGCGGGAAAAGTAACAGATGAAATGGTGATCTACGTTCCAGTTATTGGTGAAATAAGTAAGATACCCCAAACAGGGAACTTGTCTGAAGAGACAAAACTCATATCAATTAATACAGCAGACCTTAACGAGCTACAGGAACTTCCTGGGATAGGACCATCTAAAGCTGAAGCGATCATTCAATATCGTGAAGAAAATGGAGCTTTTAAAGCCATTGAGGATTTACAAAATATAAGCGGAATTGGAGAGAAAACGTTTGAGAAGTTAAAGGATTTAATTAGTATACAATGAGAGATTGACGTAGGGACACGTTTCAATCAAACTAATAGAAGATAAAAAATTGGGGGGAAATCAATGGATCGAATTTCATGGGACCAATATTTTATGGCACAAAGCCATTTGCTCGCACTTAGAAGTACATGTACACGTTTGACTGTAGGAGCAACGATTGTCAGAGATAAGCGAATGATTGCTGGAGGATATAACGGTTCTGTTTCCGGAGGCGTGCACTGTATTGACGAAGGGTGTTATGTGATCGATAACCATTGTGTTCGTACGATCCATGCTGAAATGAATGCTATTATTCAGTGTGCTAAGTTTGGCGTCCAAACAACAGGGGCAGAAATTTATGTTACCCATTTTCCATGTCTGAATTGTTGCAAGGCAATTATTCAGGCGGGTATTAAAACAGTTATCTATGCAGCTGATTACAAAAATCATCCATATGCGATCGAGCTTTTTGAAGACGCAGGCCTTACCGTTCGTCAGGTGGAACTAGAAGAAATGATTCTGGACACGAACAGTCAAGAAAAGCTAAATTTAACGGCAGATTTATTAGAAAAACTTGCTAGTGCAGGTTTGGACGCTGAAGAGGTAAAGCCGTTATATGAAAAAGCTTCAAAACTGTATACTAAGATGTAATGAAAGGGCGATTGTGGGTCTTAGCAGTATCTGCTCTGATTGGCGTGGTGAGTGTAAAGTCTTTCCACGTCCTTTTTCTTGAAACTGTTCTCGTTGCTTGGCTCCTTAAGAAAAATCCGAGGATTTCTGTTTTTTCAATTGCTACTTTTTTGCTTTTTTTCACTTATATGTTTGTTATAGATCAAGCCAACAAGACTGTATTTGTTGAAGGTCACACTGAAGTATTAGGGATTATTTCAACCATACCTGTTGTAGATGGAAACCAAATGTCTTTTGAATTGAAAACGCAAGAAGAGAAACTACAGGTTAACTATTACATTGCTACAGAAGATGAAAAATTTGAAATGCAGAAGTTAAAAGTCGGCTTAACATGTCGTTTATCAGGTGAACTTGAATCCCCCTCACAGCTCCGCGTCCCCTCTCTTTTTGATTATAAACAGTTCCTCTATTACAAAGGTATTCACTGGATTTATAAACTGAATGTCAAGCCAACGTGTCAACAGCTTGATACGTCTATGATTGTTTCTATCAAACAGTTTCGACAACAAATGCTTTCTGATATTAATAACGATTATCCTACTGAGCTCAAAGGGCTAGCAGCTTCGCTTCTTATAGGCGATAGGAGTCTTTTACCAAATGATGTTGAAAGTGCTTACCAGGATTTGGGGTTAAGCCATGTTCTTGCTGTTTCGGGTTTGCATGTAGGAGTAACAGGAGGACTGTTGTTCTGGTTCCTTATTCGTATTGGTCTAACGAGGGAGCGCGTTTATGTTATTCTTTTATTTTTCTATCCTTTATACATGGGGATAACGGGCTTCGCGCCTTCAGTTATAAGAGCCTCCATGATGGCCATGGGTGTTGTAATAAGCATGCGATTACGATTGAAGATTAATCCTCTCGACGGAATTGCTGCCGCTTGTATTGTAATTCTTGTTGTTAACCCTTATTATGCGTTTCACATCGGCTTTCAACTTTCATTTCTTATCGCATTTGCTCTCATCGTTTCATCAAAGCAATTGCTACTTCAGTACAAATCACCATTCACTCAGTTACTTGCGCTATCGACCCTGGCTCAAATTGTATCATTTCCAGTTGTCATTTATCATTTTCATCAAATTGCTTTGTTAAGTCTTCCTCTAAATCTTATCTACGTTCCAATCGTATCCGTTGTTATTCTTCCAATGCTTCTTATTCTAACTTTCATTCAAACGTTTCAGATCATGTCTCTATTTGATTTGTTATCAAATGTGTTATCTCGTTTGGTTGAATTTTTTCACCACATTTTTTTGTGGGCAACAAACCTTCATTACACGATTGTATTCGGTAAGCTTTCAGAAGTGGAGTTGCTAGTTGCAGCATTTATTTGTCTTCTAGTTCTTCTTCATTGGGAAATTGGAAATATGAGAAATGCACTAGTGATCTGGTTGCTATTCTGTGTCTATCTATATGTAATGCCATATTTAAATCCATATGGGGAAGTGACATTTCTTGATGTGGGACAAGGTGACTGTATTTTGATAACGCTACCGTTCCAAAAACAAGTCATACTAATTGATACCGGAGGAAAGCCAACATTTGGAGAAATGGAACACTGGCAACAGAGAAGCTCATCGTTTGATGTTGGTGAGGATATCGTTGTACCTTACATCAAATCAAAGGGTATTCGTTCAATTGATTTACTGATCCTAACTCACGGTGATTATGATCATGTAGGAGGTGTTCCTGCTGTTCTTAAACATCTTAATGTTAACCGAATGATGATTGATCGCAGTCCAGTTCAAACTGATATTGAAATAGAACTCATTGAAACGGCTCGCAAAAAAGGAACGAAAATTTCACAAGCTCTTATAGGACATTCGTGGACAAAAGGGCAGGCTTCTTTCTCCATTCTTCAGGCACTTGAAGAAGGAGAAGAAAACAATGGGAGTATCGTATTATTTGCAGTGATAGGCGGATATAAATGGTTATTTACAGGCGATATTGAAGAATCTGGAGAGCGGATGCTAATCACAAATAAATCTATACCAAAAATTGATATTCTAAAAGTTGGACATCATGGAAGTTCAACGTCTAGTACAGATGATTTTCTAGAGAGATTAAATCCATCTATCGCCATCATTTCAGCGGGTGTTGATAATCGATATGGCCATCCAAACCATGAAGTCACGGAGAGGTTGAAAACCTATGGAATCGGCTCAGCAAGGACCGATCAAAGTGGAACGATCACCTACAGATATTTACCAAATCGAATTGGGAAATGGACAACAATGCTGAAATAGAAAATAGACTGCCTGAAGGCAGTCTATTTAGCCAATTGCTTTAATGATTACAGCTGTGAAGAAAATAATGGAAAAGAATAGAAATGGAACGACGAAACCAACAGCTGATTGAACAGCATCATTTGACTTCATCTGAACATCTTTTTCAAACTCGTTCATTTGGCTTTCCCTCCTGCTTCCCCGTTAGTATTCACTTTCAACTACTGGAGTAGTCTTTATGTAGGGGATTTCCTTTAAAGGTACATTTCAAACCATATTGTATCATGTTTTGTTAGCGGTGTCTTTAATTCCATGAACTGATTAAGTTTGAAAATAGAATTTATTCACAGAATCGGCTCCCTTTCCTGTAAAGAGTTGTCACCCATACTTTATCTTTGCATAGGATATCCTATCTACTACACACCGAACATCGTTGTTGGGTGGGAGTCCTAGGCCCCATTCAGCAGCGTTTACTATAAATGGGAGGCTGATTATAGCAGTCAGCTTCCCTTTTCTACTTGCCAACAAAGCGCTCTGCCATTAGGATAGGAATGGACGAAAAAAATCGAGGTGTACATAGATGTCCATTTCAGAATTGAAGAAAAAAATTAACCAGGACAAGCTTGACCCCATCTACCTTATAACGGGGACGGAAGCTTTTCTTATCGATGAATTGCAGAAATTAATTGTTGATAAGGCCCTTCCAGAAGAGGAACGAGAATTTGGTCTTGCTTATTATGATTTAAATGAGACGCCAGTTCAATCAGCTGTTGAAGATGCTGAGACGATGCCATTTCTTGGTGAAAAAAGAGTCATCATCCTAAAAAACCCTCTTTTTCTAACGGCGGCTAAAGATAAAAGTAAAGTTGAACATGATCTTGAATCACTTCAACGTTATGCAGAGGACCCGTCACCTTTTACCATTCTCATTATTGAGGCGCCTTATGAAAAATTGGATGAAAGAAAAAAGTTAGTTAAGACGATTAAAAAAGCGGGAGCATTTGTAAAAGCGGAAGCGCTACAACAAAGTCACTTAGGGGACTGGCTTAGGAAGCGGGCTGAAGAACTTCATGTAACTCTTGAAAAAGAAGGGGAAGAGCGACTTGTTCAGTTAACGGGCAGTCACTTACTACTTCTCCAGCAAGAAATTGATAAAATGGCTCTTTATGTTGGGGAAGGCGGAGTTGTCAACGAAGAGGTTGTGGATCTTCTAGTCGCGAGAACGCTTGAAAATGATATTTTTGCTCTTATTGATCATATTGTTAAAAAAGATCTTAATAAAGCTTTTCGAATTCTTTATGACCTCATGAAAATCAACGAGGAGCCAATAAAGATATTATCGTTAATCGGAAGACAGTTTAGGATTATTTATCAAGTTAGTGAGCTTTCTAAACGAGGTTATGGTCAAAAGCAAATGGCATCCACTCTGAAGCTCCATCCTTATGCAGTCAAAATTGCACAACAGCAAAGCAAAAGTTTTGAAGAAGAAAAGCTTCTGTATATTCTAGATCAAGTTGCAGAATCTGATTATGAAATGAAAACAGGCAAAATGGATAAAAAGCTCATTCTTGAATTGTTGCTAACAAAAATTAAAAACAAATAAAAAAAGCTGTTGGGTTGCCCCAACAGCTTTTAACTTTTTAAAAGGAATTACGCAGAAATCTCGTTGTACATTTTAGTTAGACGAGATTTTTTACGTGCTACTGTGTTTTTATGGATGATTCCTTTATCAGCAGCTTTGTCGATGCGCTTAGAAGCTTGGCTAAGAGCTGTTTTCGCAGCTTCAACATCTTTAGCTTCTACTTTCGCTTCAAAAGTCTTGATTGCAGAACGCATTTCAGATTTGAAAGCGATGTTGTTAGCGCGACGATCTGATGAAGTTCTAACGCGTTTAACCGCAGATTTAATATTTGGCATACCTTTCACCTCCTTGCAAGGCTTAACAATTCCATGTCATATCCGTGCATAGAACAAGAAACATTCTATCAAATTACCCAAGGGAATGCAATAGAGAATGAAATCCTCATTTCGAGGTTACCCTAACAGGTAACAGATAGAATACGAGGTGATTGTATGGGCCACATAGATTTAGAAAAATATCAGGTGAGAACAGACCTTGCGGTGGAAGCGCAGGAGATGGTGAAAGAAAAGAAAGCGAAGAGTATGAAGAAAGAGAAACCTGATTCGTTAAAAGGTGTCGTCGTTAAAGAAAGAGATGAGCAAGGAGTAAAGATTACAACCGTTGAAGTTACCAAACAAGGTGCAGAGGAAATTGGAAAGAAAGCAGGAAATTACTTAACATTCGAAGTGCAAGGTATCCGTCGAAAGGATTCAGCACTTCAGCAAACCGTTCAAGATGTTTTCGCCCATGAATTTGCGGCATTCCTTGATCAACAAGGGATCACAAAAGATGCAAGCTGCTTGATTGTTGGGCTTGGAAATTGGAACGTAACACCAGATTCATTAGGGCCATTAGTGGTTTCTAATTTACTTATTACCAATCATTTGTTTGAGCTTCAACCCGAAACCGTTTCAGAAGGGTTTCGACCAGTTAGTGCCATAACTCCGGGAGTAATGGGAATCACGGGCATTGAAACAAGCGATATTATTCATGGTGTTATTGAAAAAGCGAAACCAGACTTCGTCATTGCGGTTGATGCTCTTGCTTCAAGATCGATTGAACGAGTAAATACAACCATTCAAATATCTGATACAGGAATTCATCCTGGATCAGGTGTCGGGAACAAGCGAAAGGAACTGAGCTTTGATACGCTTGGTATCCCAGTTATAGCGATCGGTATCCCGACTGTTGTGGATGCTGTTTCCATTACAAGCGATACAATTGATTTCATTTTAAAACATTTTGGAAGAGAGCTAAAAGAAAAGGACAAACCGTCAAAATCACTTTCTCCAGCGGGAATGACTTTCGGAGAACGCAAAACATATACGGAAGAAGATCTGCCAAATGAGGACAAACGGCAGACGTTTTTAGGTATGGTAGGTACGCTTGAGGATGTTGAAAAGCGTAATTTAATTCGTGAAGTACTGGCACCTATGGGACATAATTTAATGGTTACGCCAAAGGAAGTTGATGTATTTATTGAAGATATGGCGAATGTTTTGTCAGGCGGACTAAATAGTGCTCTTCATGGAGAGGTCGATCAGCAAAACAGCGGAATGTACACACATTAGGTCATAAGTGAAATTGCAGCACATATGATTAGAAATAGGACGAGCTTTGGTTAGGAAGGGGTAGGGGATAATGGCATCCTTTTTCATGAAATGCTTTCTCCTCGTATCATTGTTGTTATTCGGTGTGCTATTAGGTATGGAACAGGCCTCTAAAAATATGAATCACATGCAGGGTAGTGAAGATACTGGTGCATTTCAGGTGAAAAATGCTTCCGATGGAGTTGAAGCGGAAATTCTCGGAACGTCTATTAAGCAAGATGACCTGAAAAAGAAGCAAGAAACACTTAATCATGCGAACGAATTTAATGTTCTGGGTGAATTGGGTGCTACGCTAAGTGGGTGGATATCATCTGTTATACAAGCAATCCTGTCATTTGTATTTACACTCATAACAACATTATTGTCGTTTTTTCAATCATAAAAGGTCGCATATGCGGCCTTTTATTGGCGTTTTTTGACAGTGAACTTTTATATATTGAATCTTTAATCTTATAAGAGACTTGATAGATAGGCGGATTGCGGATTGAATCTGGACAGCGGTATTGCTATAATCTATACTAGCGTAGTTTCGCCTTAGGAGTGATTGTAGATGAACCGTGAAGAAATGTTAAAAAGACAGTCCAAGATTCGAAATTTTTCCATCATTGCACATATTGACCATGGAAAATCGACTCTTGCGGACCGTATTTTAGAACGGACAGGCGCGTTGACTGACCGTGAAATGAAAGATCAAACGCTCGATGCGATGGATCTTGAACGTGAAAGAGGAATTACGATTAAACTGAATTCTGTTCAGCTTACTTATAAAGCGAAAGATGGCGAAGAGTACATCTTTCATTTAATCGATACACCTGGACACGTCGATTTTTCTTATGAAGTATCAAGAAGTCTTGCTGCCTGTGAAGGTGCATTGCTTATTGTTGATGCTGCACAGGGGATTGAAGCCCAAACGCTAGCGAACGTATACCTCGCTCTTGATAATGATCTTGAGATACTGCCAGTTATTAATAAGATTGATCTACCAAGTGCTGAACCAGAACGCGTTCGTCAGGAAGTTGAAGATGTGATTGGACTTGATGCATCTGAAGCTGTATTGGCTTCTGCAAAGTCGGGTATCGGAATTGAAGATATCCTTGAACAAATCGTAGAGAAGGTGCCTGCCCCGCAAGGAGACCCAGAAGGGCCATTGCAGGCTTTGATCTTCGATTCTTTGTATGATCCATACAGAGGTGTCGTAGCATATATCAGGATTACTGAAGGAACGGTAAAAGTCGGTGATAAGATCCGAATGATGGCCACTGGAAAGGAATTCGAAGTAAATGAAATTGGAGTCTTCAATCCTAAACCAGTCTCTAAGGAATACCTTTCAGTAGGTGATGTTGGTTTCCTTACTGCTGCAATTAAAAATGTTGGAGATTCCCGTGTTGGTGATACGATTACATCAGTTAAGAATTCTGCTGCAAAGCCTCTTCCTGGTTATCGTCGTATGAATCCAATGGTATATTGTGGTCTTTATCCAGTCGATTCTGCACAGTATAATGACCTTCGCGAAGCCTTGGAGCGTCTTGAGCTAAATGATTCATCGCTTCAATATGAAGCAGAAACGTCACAAGCGCTCGGATTCGGTTTCCGCTGCGGATTCCTTGGATTACTTCATATGGAAATTGTTCAAGAGAGAATCGAACGTGAATTTAATATCGATTTAATTACAACTGCACCAAGTGTTATATACCAGGTAAAACTTACTGATGGAGAAGAAGTAATCATCGATAACCCAGCAATGATGCCAGATGCTCAATCTATTACAGAGGTTCAAGAACCTTATGTGAAAGCGACTATTATGGCGCCGAACGATTATGTGGGAGCTATTATGGAGCTTTGTCAGGGGAAACGTGGTGATTTCATTGATATGCAATACATGGATGAAAGTCGTGTGAACATTGTTTATCATCTACCACTTTCCGAGATTGTTTATGACTTCTTTGATCAGTTGAAATCGAGCACGAAAGGGTATGCATCATTTGATTATGAGTTGATTGGCTATCGTGAATCCAATCTAGTGAAGATGGATATTCTACTTAACGCCGAGAAGATTGATGCTCTCTCCATTATCGTACACAGAGATTTTGCTTACGATCGTGGTAAAGATATTACAGAGACGCTTAAAGATTTAATTCCTAGACAGCAATTTGAAGTGCCAATCCAAGCATCAATCGGACAAAAAATTGTTGCTCGTTCAACCATTAAGGCAATGCGGAAAAACGTACTTGCTAAATGTTATGGTGGAGATATCTCTCGTAAAAGAAAGCTTCTTGAAAAGCAAAAAGAAGGTAAAAAGCGTATGAAGACGGTTGGGAAAGTTGAAGTTCCTCAAGAAGCCTTCATGGCTGTGCTTCGTCAGGATAATACGAAGAACAATTAAGGCGCTTTGGTTGAAGTAGCAACTTGAATTATATACGATGTAGGTTAGAAGACCGCAGAGCGTTTCTGCGGTCTTTAGATTATGTTAGAAAGCAGTGATCGAAATGGTAAACGCTGTTTATTTGCACATTCCATTCTGTGACTATATTTGTCACTATTGTGATTTTAATAAAATTTTCATGCAGGGGCAGCCTGTAAATGATTATCTTGAACATATGGACGTAGAAATGAAGAACACGCTAGATCGCTTCCCAACCAACAAAATTGACACGATTTTTGTTGGTGGAGGAACGCCAACAGCGTTGAATGAAGAACAACTTGAGAAGTTCTTAAAAGATGTTCAGGACAGATTTGGCCCATACGTAACGGATAAACTTGAATTTACTATGGAAGCGAATCCGGGGAGTGTGACACCGGAGAAACTGCGGATTATGAAATCCTATGGTGTAAACAGACTCAGTATTGGTGCCCAGGCCTTCCAAGATTCACTATTAACTCGTTTAGGGAGAGGGCATTCCGTAGAAGAAATTGGTGAGATTGTTCAAATGGCAAAGCAAGAAGGCTTTACAAACCTTTCACTTGATTTGATGTTCGGTTTACCTGATCAAACGATTGACCAATTTTCAGAAACTATTTCTAGAGCACTTGAACTTGGTATTACTCACGTGTCGTCCTATTCTCTCCAAGTAGAAAAGAAAACAGTTTTCTATAACCAATGGAGAAAAGGTGAGCTTCCGCTTCCTACTGAAGAAGCAGAAGCTGATATGTATGCACTGCTCATAAGTCGTTTAGAGGAAGCTGGACTTTCTCAATACGAAATTAGTAATTTCGCAAAAGAGGGTTTTGAAAGTAAGCATAATATAACGTATTGGAAAAACGATGAGTATTATGGAATTGGTGCAGGGGCACATAGCTATATTGATGGTGTAAGAAGAGCGAATGCAGGGCCATTAAAGCAATATATGAATCGAATTGACGAAAATGGTTTCCCTTATATGGATGACAATGTTTTAACGAAAGCAGAACGGATGGAAGAAGAAATGTTTATGGGACTACGTATGAGAGAAGGCGTCTCCAAGCAAAGGTTTGAAGTTAAATTTGGTCAGCCGATGTTTAGTGTTTTTGGTAAACAAATTGAAGACTTAACAAGTAAAAACCTTTTACAAGATACTGGAACACACATTTCGCTAACTGAAAAGGGCTTTTTCTTAGGGAATGAAGTCTTTCAGGAATTTCTTACAATAGATTGATCTTCCTCACTAAACCAATCTTATAACAAGTTTAAAGAACTATACCGTAAAGATTGACAACCAAAATAATTTTCTGTTACCTTATTATTAGATTTAGCACTCAATCACTTAGAGTGCTAACAGAGGTGATGAGGGGATGTTAACAGAACGTCAACTATTCATTTTGCAATTGTTGATTAACGACTACATTCAAACTGCTGAGCCAGTTGGTTCACGAACGATTTCAAAGCGTGAAGATGTTACTTTCAGCTCTGCAACGATTCGTAATGAGCTTGCGGACCTTGAAGAGATGGGGTACATCGAGAAAACGCATAGTTCGTCAGGTCGAGTTCCATCGGAAAAAGGCTATCGTTTCTATGTAGATAACCTTCTATCACCGCCTGTACTCTCTAAAAATGAAGTGAACAATATTCAATCGCTATTTGCAGAGAGAATGGTTGAGGTAGAGAAGGTCATTCAGCAGTCTGCCGGAATTCTTTCTGAACTTACACAATATACGTCGATTATACTTGGCCCTGAAGTATTTGAAACGAAGCTTCGACAAATTCAAATTATTCCTCTTTCGAAGGATACAGCTGTCGTTATTTTGGTAGCTGACAGTGGCCATGTAGAGAACCGAACAATGAAAATTCCTCCTTCAGTTAGCATGTCTGATATTGAAAAAGTTGTTAATATCATGAATGAGCGCTTGAAGGATGTTCCACTAATTTCTTTGAAGTCGACAATGATGAAAGAAATGGCGACTGTACTGAAGAAGCACATCGAGAATTACAATGAAGTTAATATGATGCTTGAAAATCTTTTTCTCTATACCAATGCAGAAAAAGTCTATTATGGCGGTAAAACCAATATTTTGACTCAGCCTGAATTTAAAGATATCAATAAAGTTAGGCTATTGCTCAACACCTTTGAACAGGATGAAGTTATGTACAATGTACTTCGACCTGAAAAGAATGGTATTGAGGTGAAAATTGGTCAAGAAAACGATCTTGAGGCAATGCAGAATTGTAGCATTGTTACCGCAGACTATTTCATCGAAGGCAAAAGAATGGGCTCCATTGCTTTACTTGGGCCTACTCGAATGGAATATCAGCGATCAATGGGTATTCTCGGTTTCCTAGCAAATGATCTAACTAGGACGCTTACTGATCGATACCAAAGTTTCAAACACTGGTAAATTGGTAATAGTGAAGAAGGTGGGAGATACAATTCTTCCATCCTTTTCTATGAAAGGATATTCAAAAGAGAAAATTTGGTATATTTCGATAGGGAGGTGAAATTCGTGGAAAAGCAAAACAGTCATCAAGAGGAAGAAGAACTTCTAACGGAAGAAAACGATAATCTTGAGCAGGATGCTGAAGAGAATGAAGAACCTGAAGTTATTGAAGTATCTGAAACCAATGAAAATGATGAGCTTGAGAACTTGCAGAAGCAAGTAGAAGAGCTTGAGAATAAATATATGCGTACACAGGCAGAATACGACAACTTCCGCCGTAGAACGCGTGAAGAACGTAGTGCTGATGCTAAATACCGTTCACAGAAGCTTGCTGAAGAGTTGCTTCCTGCTATCGATAATTTTGAACGAGCTCTAGCTGTTCAAAGCGATAATGAGCAGGTCACATCATTGCTTACTGGAATGGAAATGGTGTACCGTCAGTTGAAAGATGCACTTGCAAATGAGGGTGTTGAAGAAATTGGAAATGTAGGAGAAGCTTTCAATCCTCATCTCCATCAAGCAGTTATGCAAGTTGAGTCAGATGAACATGAGTCAGATGTTGTGGTTGAGGTCTTGCAGAAAGGCTATCAACTAAATGATCGTGTCCTTCGTCCTGCAATGGTGAAGGTAAGTTCATAATTACATATTAAGAAATAGGAGGTAGAACACAATGAGTAAAATTATCGGTATTGACCTTGGTACAACAAACTCTTGTATAGCAGTAATGGAAGGCGGAGAAGCGACGGTTATCCCTAACCCGGAAGGTAGTCGTACAACTCCATCGGTTGTTGCATTTAAAGATGAAGAACGTCTAGTAGGTGAAGTTGCTAAGCGTCAAGCAATCACGAACCCTAATACGATCCAATCTATTAAGCGACATATGGGTACAGACCACAAAGAAGATGTGAATGGTAAAACATTCTCACCACAAGAAATTTCAGCAATCATTCTTCAAAAATTGAAGTCATATGCAGAAGACTATCTAGGTGAAGGCGTAGAGAAAGCAGTTATTACAGTACCTGCCTACTTTAACGATGCTGAGCGTCAGGCTACAAAAGACGCTGGTAAAATCGCTGGTCTTGAAGTAGAGCGTATTGTAAACGAACCAACAGCTGCAGCACTAGCTTACGGTCTTGATAAAGAAGATGAAGATCAAACAATTCTAGTATTTGACCTTGGTGGTGGTACGTTTGACGTATCAATCCTTGAACTTGGCGGAGGCGTATTTGAAGTTAAGTCTACTGCTGGTGACAATCGTCTTGGTGGTGATGACTTTGACCAGGTAATCATCGATCACCTTGTTGCAGAATTCAAGAAAGATACTGGCGTTGACCTAGGTCAAGACAAAATGGCACTACAACGCTTGAAAGACGCTGCTGAAAAAGCGAAGAAAGATCTTTCAGGAGTAGCACAAACTCAAATCTCTCTTCCATTTATTACTGCAGATGCTTCAGGACCTAAACACCTTGAGCTGAACCTAACTCGTGCTAAATTCGAAGAGCTTTCTGCAAATCTTGTAGAGCGTACAATGGCACCTACTCGCCAGGCTCTTAAAGATGCTGGAATGTCACCTTCTGAACTTGATAAAGTTATTCTTGTTGGTGGTTCAACTCGTATTCCTGCAGTACAAGATGCGATTAAGAAAGAAACAGGACAAGATCCACACAAAGGCGTTAACCCTGATGAAGTAGTTGCACTTGGTGCAGCAATTCAAGCTGGTGTTATTGCTGGAGATGTGAAAGACGTTGTTCTTCTTGACGTAACACCTCTTTCTCTTGGTATCGAAACAATGGGTGGCGTATTTACTAAGCTTATCGAGCGTAATACAACGATCCCAACTAGTAAGTCACAGACTTTCTCAACTGCAGCTGATAACCAACCTTCAGTTGATATTCATGTTCTTCAAGGTGAGCGCGAAATGGCTCAGTATAACAAGACTCTTGGTCGCTTCCAGCTGACTGATATTCCTCCAGCTCCACGAGGAACTCCGCAAATCGAAGTATCATTTGATATCGACAAAAACGGTATTGTGAACGTTCGTGCGAAGGATCTTGGTACGAATAAAGAACAGTCTATTACAATCAAATCTTCAAGCGGTCTTTCAGATGACGAGATTGAGAACATGGTGAAAGACGCTGAAGCGAACGCTGAAGATGATAAGAAGCGTCGCGAAGAAGTTGAAACACGTAACGAAGCTGATCAGCTAGTGTTTACTACTGATAAGACTCTTAAAGACCTTGAAGGTCAAGTAGAGGAAGAAGAAGTAACAAAAGCTAACGAAGCTAAAGATAAAGTAAAAGCAGCACTTGAAAATGACGACATTGAAGCAATTCGCACTGCGAAAGATGAGCTTCAAGAAATCGTTCAAGCACTTTCAATGAAAGTATATGAGCAAGCTGCACAAGCTCAACAAGCTCAAGCTGGCGAAGAAGGCGGAGCTGAGCAAACTGACGACAACGTTGTCGATGCAGAATACGAAGAAGTAAACGAAGACGACAAAAAGTAAGAATATGATACGAAAAAAGTCAAAGTCAGGCGTATCTTGGCTTTGACTTTTTTCATAGGTAAGAAAAGATTTGTTTACCTACAAAAAACTAACACAATATCACATTCTGTCATGTCTAGCTTTAGCACCTTACTGGTTAAACTCATTTAGAGGCTAATGGAGGAAGTAAGGCGCTTAAGCTTTTCTTATGCTTTACAACGTAAAACGGAAATTTACACCATATACGGGTGATAATGCACGTTTTTCGACTGTTTGCTGTTCAACGTTCACTGGTGCTAACGATATAGTATTGCAGAGCGTATAAACTCAATGATATGATAAACGTTATGTGAAGAGAATCGGGAGTGGATACGATGAGTAAACGAGATTATTATGAAGTGTTAGGCGTCAGTCGAGATGCTTCAGAAGCTGAGATGAAAAAAGCTTATCGAAAGCTTGCAAAGCAATACCATCCGGATATCAACCAAGAACCGGGTGCGGACGAGAAGTTTAAAGAAGTGACGGAAGCTTATGAAGTACTAAGTGACTCTCAGAAGAAAGCTCAGTACGATCAGTTTGGACACACAGATCCTAATCAAGGCTTTGGTGGTGGCGGTGCCGACTTTGGTGGCTTTGGTGATATCTTTGATATGTTCTTTGGCGGCGGCGGTCGCAGAAACCCAAATGCTCCTAGACAAGGCGCTGATCTGCAATATTCAATGGAACTCACCTTTGAAGAAGCAGCTTTCGGAAAAGAAACGGATATTTTCATTCCTAAAGAAGAGGAATGTTCAACATGTGATGGCTCCGGTGCAAAGCCAGGTACTTCACCTGAAACATGCTCACACTGTGGAGGCGCTGGTCAGCTAAATGTCGAGCAGAACACACCATTTGGTCGAGTAGTAAACCGTCGCGTTTGTCATCACTGTGAAGGTACAGGTAAACTTATTAAAGATAAATGTAAAACATGCCGTGGTAAAGGCAAGGTAGAAGTCAAGAAGAAGATTCATGTGAAACTTCCAGCTGGTATAGACGAAGGTCAACAAATCCGCATTACTGGAAAAGGTGAAGCGGGAGTCAATGGTGGCCCTCCAGGAGATCTATTTGTAGTTGTTTATGTAAGATCACATGATTTTTACGAACGTAGCGGTGACGATGTATTGTGTCAGATGCCAATCACATTCTCTCAAGCTGGTCTTGGTGACGAAATCGAAGTTCCTACTCTACACGGAAAAGTTAAGCTTAAAGTTCCTGCTGGAACGCAAAGTGGAACGAATTTCCGACTTAAAGGAAAAGGAATTCAAAATGTTAGAGGATATGGTCAGGGAGATCAACATGTTAAGATACAGGTTATTACACCAAAACATTTGACTGATCGCCAAAAAGATTTACTACGTGAATTTAGTGAAATCTCCGGACAGGTGCCTGATGAGCAGCATGAGAATTTCTTCTCTAAAGTGAAGAAAGCATTTAAAGGAGAGTAAGAAAACTGAAAGCTGGTAACAGATTGCAGGCGAGTCTCATGGCCTGCCTGTTTCCTTTCCGAAAATAGGATCCAAAGAGGAGTGGGCAATAAATGAAATGGTCTGAAATAAGCATTCATACAACGAATGAAGCGATTGAAGCAGTATCAAATATCCTGCATGAAGCCGGTGCCAGTGGGGTTGTCATTGAAGACCCTATGGATCTTGTGAAAGCTTGGGATACTACTTTCGGAGAGGTTTATCAGCTTAATCCAGATGATTACCCTGAAGAAGGGGTTATTTTAAAAGCGTATATGCCAGTAAATAGTTTTCTTGGTGAAACGGTTGAACAAATTAAAGAAGCGATCAATGGATTACTCGTTTATGACATCGATTTAGGGCATAACACTGTTCAAATAAGTGAAGTAAATGAAGAAGAATGGGCTACGGCATGGAAGAAATACTATAAACCTGTCAAAATTTCAGAACGAATTACAATTACGCCAACTTGGGAAGAGTACACGCCTGTAAACACCGATGAAATCATTATTGAGCTTGATCCGGGAATGGCATTCGGAACTGGAACACATCCTACTACTGTTTTATGTGTTCAAGCACTCGAGAAAATCATTCAACCAGGTCAACGCGTCATTGATGTCGGTACAGGTTCTGGTGTACTAAGCATTGCCGCTGCAAGCCTTGGAGCGGATTCCGTAGATGCTCTTGATTTAGATGAAGTAGCAGTTAAGAGTGCTAGATTAAATACTAAATTGAATAAAGTGCATAGTAAAATCCAAGTAAGCCAAAACAATCTACTCGATAATATCCAGGAACAATACGATGTTGTTGTGGCTAATCTTCTTTCTGAAATTATTATTCGTTTCACAGATGACGTGGCTAAAGTACTAAAGCCAGGCGGTGCGTTTATTACTTCAGGGATTATTACTGCGAAAAAGGATGAAGTAAAGCAATCAATTATCGATCAAGGTCTTGAAATTGAAGAAACGCTTCAAATGGAAGATTGGGTTGCATTTATTGCAAGAAAACCTTACGAGTAGAGGGAGAGTCTAATGCAACGATACTTTATTCCTGAAACGAATATAACTGATAATCAAGTTACAATTGAAGGTGAAGATGTTAAGCACATTTCAAGAGTAATGCGGATGACAACAGGTGACCATATTATTTGTTGTTCGGAAGAAGGTCGATCTGCTCTATGCCGAATCACGCAAATTGAGTCTGAATTTGTCTTAGCTGTTCCGGAACAATGGCTTGATGAGAAGAAGAAACTGCCTGTTCATGTTACAATCGTTCAGGGCATGCCCAAAGGGGACAAACTCGAAACGGTTATACAGAAGGGTACGGAGCTCGGTGCCGATACGTTTCTACCTTTTAAAGCTGAGCGGTCTGTAGTAAAATGGGATCAGCAAAAAAGCAGTAAAAAACTTCAACGACTCAAAAAAATTGCGAAGGAAGCTGCTGAGCAATCACATAGAACAACGATCCCTTCCATTGAGGAGCCTTATTCCATTACATCACTTATTGAAAGAAGTAAGTCTTACGAACATAAATTGATTGCTTATGAAGAAGAAGCAAAAGCAGGTGAGTCTGCTGCACTCGTTCAAACGCTCCACGAGGCAAACGTGAATGATCGTTTCATGATTGTATTCGGACCAGAAGGCGGACTATCAGATAAAGAAGTAGGCTTGCTTAAAGAGGCTGGATTTACTTCCTGCGGTCTCGGCCCAAGAATTTTACGAACAGAGACGGCTGCCATGTATGTACTGGCAGCAATCTCATATCATTTTGAATTAAATTAATGAGGTGATTATATGCCTTCAGTTGCTTTCCATACGCTAGGCTGTAAAGTAAACCATTACGAGACGGAAGCGATCTGGCAATTGTTTAAAGACCATGATTACGAACGAGTAGAGTTTGATCATGCGTCAGATGTTTATGTTATAAATACGTGTACGGTTACGAATACTGGTGATAAGAAAAGTAGACAGGTTATTCGTCGTGCCATTCGAAAAAATCCTGATGCTGTCATCTGTGTGACGGGCTGTTATGCCCAGACATCACCTGCTGAAATCATGGCGATTCCAGGTGTTGATGTGGTAGTTGGAACCCAAGACCGTGTAAAAATGCTCGATTACATCGAACAATACAAACGTGAGAGAGAACCAGTTAACGGCGTTGGTAACATCATGAAAGCACGTGTTTATGAAGAACTTGAGGTACCAGCATTTACGGATCGTACTCGAGCTTCACTTAAGATACAAGAAGGGTGTAATAACTTCTGTACATTCTGTATCATTCCATGGGCTAGAGGCCTTCTTAGATCTCGTGAACCGGAAGCTGTTATTACGCAAGCACAACAACTTGTTGATGCGGGTTATAAAGAGATAGTCTTAACAGGTATCCACACAGCGGGATATGGAGAAGATTTAAAGGACTATAATTTTGCCCAACTTCTTCGAGATCTTGATGCTAATGTGAAAGGTCTTAAACGAATTCGCATTTCATCAATTGAAGCAAGTCAAGTTACAGATGAAGTGATTGAAGTATTAAATGCATCTGACAAAGTTGTGCCACATCTTCACATTCCGCTTCAATCTGGTTCCAACACCGTTCTTCAGCGTATGAGAAGGAAGTATACGATGGAAATGTTTGGCGAACGTCTTGACCGGCTTAAAGAAGCACTTCCAGGACTTGCGATAACATCAGACGTAATTGTAGGTTTTCCAGGTGAGACGGATGAGGAGTTTCAGGAAACGTATGACTTTATAGCGAATCATAAGTTTTCAGAGCTTCACGTTTTTCCATTTTCTAAGCGGACTGGTACACCTGCTGCTCGCATGGAAGATCAAGTAGATGATGACGTAAAGAATAAACGTGTCCATCATCTTATTAACCTTTCCAATCAGCTAGCCAAGGAATATGCTTCCCGTTATGAAGGGGAAGTACTTGAAGTGATTCCAGAAGAGAAATTCAAAGATGAGCCTGCTTCTAACTTATATGTAGGTTATACAGCAAACTACATGAAAGTGATTTTTGAAGCAACAGAAGAAATGGTTGGTAGTATTGTTAAAGTAAAGATTACGAAAGCAGGTTATCCTTATAACGAGGGACAATTCGTTCGTGTTATGAGTGAAGATGAGCCAACTACAGCTGTTGCCTCATTTTAACTATATAGCTATGTTAGCTCATATTGTTAATTGCTCGCCTTTCAGCTCTGCTGAAAGGTCACCACGGGCGTAAATGAGCCAACAATCAACACTGTTCATTAACATAGCCAATTAAATAAAACAATGTTTGAAGGGATGAAAGATAATGAATAAAGAATTAGCGAGAATGATAGACCATACAGCTCTTAAACCAGATACAAGTCGTGAGCAAATTGAGAAGCTTTGCGAAGAAGCAAGAGAGTTTAACTTTGCTTCTGTGTGTGTAAATCCTACGTGGGTTTCACTAGCAGCGGAAAGATTAGAGGGTGCTGAAGCTAAAGTATGTACAGTAATTGGTTTTCCTCTAGGAGCCGTAACAACTGAAACAAAAGCATTCGAAACAAAGGATGCAATTGAGAAAGGTGCTACTGAAGTTGATATGGTTATCAACATTGGGGCACTTAAAGACGGCGATAACAGTCTAGTTGAACAAGATATTAAGGCTGTTGTTGATGCAGCAAAAGGAAAAGCACTTGTGAAAGTGATTATCGAAACATGCCTTCTGACAGATGAGGAGAAAAAGCGCGCTTGTGAACTATCTGTTAAAGCTGGTGCTGATTTTGTTAAAACGTCTACAGGCTTCTCAACTGGTGGTGCAACGGTTGAAGATATTAAATTAATGAGACAAACTGTTGGTCCTGATCTTGGAGTGAAAGCTTCAGGTGGTGTGCGTGATCTAGAAGGATCACAAGCTATGATCGATGCAGGAGCAACTCGAATTGGTGCAAGTGCAGGAGTAAAAATTGTACAAGGTGAAACAGCTGACACTGACTACTAAGAAGATTAAACAACCGTCCATAGGCGGTTGTTTTTTTATGTTAAATGATTTCCTTTATGAATCTTTTCGATAGTCTTTGCTAGCACTCCAGTTAATGGTAAGAGTAATAATGAAGAAAGAACATTGAAAAGAAGCGATACATGTGCGAGCTGTGCGTCAGGCAAGGCCGTAACATAAGCTACGATCTCACCGAATTTCGTAATGAAAGGGAAGAAAAGTGTAACACCAATAATATTAATCCATACATGGGCATATGCGGCAAGCTTTGCCTCTTTGGTACTTCCGAAGCTTGCAATAAGTGCTGTAATACAAGTTCCTATATTAGCACCGTATATGATTGCGATAGCGGAAGGTAGAGTAAGTAGATCCTGATTAATAAAGCTCATTGTGATACCAGTTGTTGCTGTACTAGATTGAATTAGGGCGGTTAATAGTGTTCCAACACCTATACCATAAAATAGACTGGAGTTAGATTCATTAATGATATGTTCAAAGAAGGTGAGTGTTGAGAGAGGAACAGCCATTGCTTCTAGCCCATGCATTGCTACAAAAATACTTCCAAGTCCGAAAAGAACAGTACCTATACTAAATAACAATTGCTTTCTTATTTGCAGTAAAAGAAAACCGACTAATAGAAATGGAATCGTAAATTGATCAGGGTTTAATGTCATAAGTTCAGCAGTAACCGTCGTACCGATATTCGTTCCAAGAATAATACCTATGGATTGCCTAAACGTGAGAACTTTGGCAGTAATCAATCCAATTGTAATTACCATAACGGCTGAGCTACTTTGCAGAATGGAAGTAACGATTATTCCTGTCATTAATCCACGTAAAGGTGTGGAAGAAGCTTGATAAAGAAATTCTTGCATCCTGCTATTTGAAAGAGACTTTAATCCGATACGGAGAGTGGCCATACCAAAAAGAAAGATACTTATAAAAACAATAAAGGATGCAACGTATGGACTCATTAACTGGGACAACTCCTTTCCACTGAAAGTTTATGGGAAGAAAGAAAGACAAATGCTTGTTTTTTATTGTGAATTAAAATTAGTGAAAGAAATGTTGATAAATTGGACGTGATATATTATAATTGCAGGTGACATGTCTTTGTTAGAAAGTCATGTGTTATGATTGTGTATGTTTTGGAGGGAGGGATAGAGATGGCGGAAACTCGCGTGCGTAAGAACGAGTCGATCGATGATGCTCTGCGTCGCTTCAAGAGAACGGTTTCTAAAGAAGGCACTATGGCTGAAGTTAAGAAGCGCAAGCACTATGAAAAGCCAAGTGTTAAGCGTAAAAAGAAATCTGAGGCAGCAAGGAAAAAGCGTAAGTTCTAAGAGAGGGTGTTAGGTCAGTGAGTCTAAATGACCGTTTAACAGCAGATATGAAAGTAGCGATGAAGAACAAAGAGAAAAACAAACTATCTGTTATTCGGATGGTGAAATCTTCTATTCAGAATGAATCCATTAAATTGGGTCATGATTTAACTGAAGAAGAGGAACTTACCGTTCTCACTCGCGAAGTCAAGCAACGTAAAGACTCCCTCCTTGAATTTGAAAAAGCTGGTCGAAGTGATCTTGTGCAGAATCTTGATGAAGAGCTGTCGATCTTATCTGTCTATCTGCCGAAACAACTCTCTGAAGAAGAAGTTGAGCAAATTGTTCAGGAAGTGATTTCTGAAACAGGCGCTTCTTCTAAGAAAGATATGGGCAAGGTGATGGGTGCGCTAATGCCTCGTGTAAAAGGCAAAGCGGACGGCGGACTTGTAAATCGTATTGTACAAAAGAACTTATCATAAAGTGAAACTTTCATCACTGTGAGATCGATCTTCTCCAGTGCAGTAAGTTGAACCAATCAGACCTTTAGGACAGCTGATTTGGCTCTTAATCTCTATAGTATATGTTTTGAGCTTAAATCTTACTGTCCTAATTGTGGGATAAATATGATCAAGCGTAAGCACGTCCTGTTTCGACAGGACGTGCTTTTTCTATTTAAACGACTTGTTTTCATAAGAAAGCCATTTCAAACTAGTAATTCCATATTGATTTTGGCATACTTAAACTATATCGTTTACATAAACTTGAAACCTTATTGTTGTTTCATACGTAAAGAAGGAAGCAGGAAGGAGGGAGCGATATTACAAGAATAAAATGGAGGCTACTCGTATCGATTTGTTTGATGTTAGCCGTTCTCCCGTTTCTCGGACAATATGCTTCAGGTGAGGGCGAAGGAAAGCTAGTTTCCTTTATTCCTGTCGAACAGGAAGTAGAACGTGGGTTGGAGGCATTTCTGAAACGATCCATTCAGGAAGCTGAAAATGAAGGTGCTGATCACATTGTATTGGAAATTGATACACCAGGTGGTGCGGTGAATGCAGCTGATAATATTGCAACCATTATTAAAAGTACAGAGGTACCCATTACAGCTTATGTAGCAGATCGTGCTCTTTCAGCTGGGGCATACATTGCACTTAACGCTGATCAGATTATTATGGAACCCGGTGCTTTAATGGGGTCAGCTGCAATCATTGATCAGTCTGGAAACACAGCAGGCAAAAAGGCAGAGTCATTCTGGCATGCTGCTATGAAATCTGCTGCAGAATTGAATGATCGTGATCCTAAATATGCGCTTGCAATGGCAGATCCTGATGTTGACCTTCCTAACTATAACGCTCCTAAAGGCGAACTTCTAACGTTAAATGGAGAAGAAGCGGTAAAGGTTGGTTACGCCGAAGGAATGGCCGAAGATCGTACTGAGCTTTTAAATTTACTTAACCTTAAAGATGCTGAAGTAAGTGATGCTGAAGTTAGTATTGCAGAAAGAATTGCTCGATTCGTTACAAACCCAATTATTATTCCGATTTTGTTATCGATTGGTAGTCTTGGTCTTGTTCTAGAACTATACTCTCCTGGATTCGGAGTACCCGGATTTATGGGAGCGGGAGCATTATTGTTATTTTTCTTTGGCCATATGATAGCAGGGTTTGCTGGCTGGGAATCATTGTTGCTTCTCATTGTTGGTGTCGTTCTCATAGTAGTTGAAATCTTTATACCCGGTTTTGGAGTATTTGGTGTGTTAGGAGCTGTGGGAGTTGTTGCAAGTATTGTTCTTGCTTCAGGACAATCAATGCAATATATACTTCTTGCTGTACTAATTGCCGTCGCGGTAACAGTTGGAGGATCCTATCTATTCATAAAGATCTTCGGTTATAAAGGTTTCTTTAAGAAAATTATTCTATCAGATGCTACTAAATCCGATCAGGGTTATGTTTCAAACACGACTCGAGATGAATTAGTTGGGCTTGAAGGTGTTGCTGTTACACCACTTCGACCTTCTGGAATTGCTGATTTTGGTGATGAAAGGCTAGATGTTGTCACTGAAGGAGGATTTTTATCCGCTGGGACTGAAGTGAAAATAATAAAGACGAATGGCTCTAGAGTTGTTGTAAGAGCATGTTAATTTAATTAGGGAGGAAAATTATGGATACTGGAACGCTTGGTTTATTAGTTATTGTTGGTTTAGTTATTATTGGTCTTGCGATTTTATTTACATTTGTACCTGTTATGCTATGGATTTCTGCGCTTGCAGCGGGAGTTAGGGTAAGCATATTCAATCTAGTTGGAATGAGATTACGTCGTGTTATCCCTTCACGCGTGATCAACCCGTTAATTAAAGCGGTGAAAGCAGGTCTTGATCTTAATACGAATCAACTTGAAAGTCACTATCTTGCGGGTGGTAATGTTGACCGTGCCGTGAATGCGCTAATTGCAGCTCACAGAGCAAACATTGAACTAAGCTTTGAACGCTGTGCAGCGATTGATCTTGCTGGACGTGACGTGCTCGATGCCGTTCAAATGAGTGTTAATCCAAAAGTGATTGAAACACCTTTCATTGCTGGTGTAGCAATGGATGGGATTGAAGTAAAAGCGAAAGCAAGAATTACAGTTCGTGCTAATATTGATCGTCTCGTTGGTGGTGCTGGTGAAGAGACAGTTATTGCACGTGTAGGGGAAGGGATTGTTAGTACAATCGGTTCTTCAAACAATCACAAAAAAGTTCTGGAAAATCCAGATATGATATCCCAAACAGTTCTTGCTAAAGGACTAGATGCAGGCACAGCATTCGAAATTCTATCCATCGATATTGCTGACATTGATATCGGCAAAAACATTGGTGCCGTTCTTCAAACCGATCAAGCTGAAGCAGATAAAAACATTGCTCAGGCAAAAGCGGAGGAAAGACGTGCTATGGCTGTAGCCCAAGAGCAAGAAATGAGAGCTCGAGTAGAAGAAATGCGTGCTAAAGTAGTTGAGGCGGAAGCTGAAGTACCAATGGCTATGGCTGAAGCGCTTCGCTCAGGCAATATTGGTGTAATGGATTATATGAACCTAAAGAATATTGAAGCTGATACGGATATGCGTGATATGATTGGGAAGCCTGATCAGGAAGAAGATGAGGATGATCGCTAAGATCTTAACTATCTTCAGCTACGGAGGTGACAATATTGGATAATATTATAGAATTAATTTTAAACAATATTGTTTTCGTCATTATCGCGATTGGTGGAATTCTCAGTTTCTTTAAACGCATGGGAAGCGAAGACCAAAACCAGAATCAGCGGCAAAATGAACGTCCAAGAAAACAAGCTACCTCGTCAGGTGCCGATCGGTCTTTTGACGAGGAGAAAGAAATCCAATCTGAAAATGTTAGTGCTTATCAAGAAGCGCTTGAGAGGATTTCAGAACGAGAAAATTCACAGTATGAATTAAAGGTTGAAAAGCCTAAAAGAAGTTCAGTTAACCAAAAAGGAATTTCAATTAGCAAAAGAAATGTTCGAAATGGGATCATCTGGGCTGAAATTCTTGGACCACCACGGTCGAAGAGACCTCATCCTTCGATGACAACCATGAAGCAATCGAAAAGGTATTAATGTAAAAAGCGCCCTCGGGCGCTTTTTTGTTTGGATTGAAAATATGCCAACAGTAAAACACATGATTCAATAACACGAAAAAGTGATAGTTTTTGTTTCTCACTCATAAAGATGAGATGAGAGGGGGAGTATCCATGGCAAAGTGGAAGCACAATCTAAAAACCTGGCTTACTCGAAGATTAGAGCTTCCCGCAGATGCGGTCATGGATTTACCGCGTATTACGATGGTTGGACAGCTTCATATTTACATAGAGAACCATCAAGGGGTCTTGAAATTCTCGAATGAGGAAGTGCGTCTGCTCCTTAAACAGGGGCAGCTTTTGATAAAAGGGAAAGACTTTATGTTGAAAACAATCCTGCCAGAAGAAATCCTACTTGAAGGCAAAATCGAACATGTTTCTTATCTTGAGAGACCTGAAAACTGATTAAAGGCCTCTCTAATCCCAGGCTAATTATACAGGGGGCTATTATGAAGGAGTATATACGAGAGCTTTTTTCGGGATATGTACGGATAAAGGTAATTGGTTCTTATACTGAGTTATTTATAAACCGTTGTATAGAGTATAAAATACCTATTTGGGATATTGCTAGGCTTGATCATGAAACCATTATTCTATCTCTTTATATTTCGGACGTGCGACGAATAAGGCCACATTTAAAACGGACAAGATGCAAAGTTCGAATTCATGAAAGAAAAGGTTTTCCGTTTATTTTGAAGCGAGTCATTTATTCTAGAGGATTTCTGACTGGAGCCATAAGCTGTCTATTATTATTATTTATTCTATCGAATATGGTATGGTCGATAACTGTTAATGGGGCTACGCCTGAAGTGGAGCACAAGCTTAAGCAAGCAGCAGTTGAACTGGGTGTTACAAGGGGTAAGTTTATTTTTCAACTTCCGTCAAATCAGGAACTTCAGAGGCAGATTACAGAAAAGATGGAGGAAATCACCTGGGTAGGAGTAAAGCGAAGTGGAACTACGTATCATTTCGAAGTGGTGCAAAAGCAATTGCCAGAAAAACAACCTGCGCTTAACCCTAGACATATAGTAGCAAAAAAGAAGGCAATTGTTACAAAGATGTATGTAGAAGAAGGACAGGCTCAAGTAGAAGAAAATACCTATGTGAAACCTGGGCAACTCCTAATATCAGGTTTTATCGGTAAAAAGGAAAAAAGTGAACTTGTCCCAGCAAAAGGGGAAGTATTCGGGAGAACATGGTATGTTTCAAATGTATCGATTCCACTAAAGTCAACATTCATAACCAACACTGGAGAAAGAAAAACTAGTTACGCTATCGGAGTGAGTCGTTTTCACATACCAATTTGGGGGTTTGGAAAGCCGGAATTCAGTGAATATGAAACGGTGGAGCATGAAACGAATTTACGATTCCTCAAATGGGAACTTCCTTTTTCCTTTCAGTCGAAAAAAATGCTTGGAACTGAAGAAGTAACAAGAACATATTCTAAAAGTGAAGCCCTTGATGCCGCACGTTCAGTTGCTAGAAAAGATATTGAGGACAAAACATCAGATGAAGCAGAAATTAATAAGGAAAAGATTTTGCACCATGAGGAAGAGAATGGTAAAGTAAATGTAAAGATACACTTTGAAGTGATTGAGGAGATTGGGAAAAACATACCAATTATTCAAGGAGATTGAGGTCTATTGGCAGAACGTTACGTTGATCTTACATTACAGTTAGAGAATTCGAATGAAGCTCAAACTCTATTTGGTCCCGGAGATGAGCATTTAAAGATAATTGAAGAAGCCCTCGAGGTGTCGTTAGTTACACGAGGAGAAGGCATATCAGTTAAAGGGGACGAAGAAAAGATTGCGATGGTTAAAGAAGTCGTTATGACTCTTCATTCTCTTATTAAGCGAGGCGCAAGTATATCAGGTCGAGATGTCGTATACGCTTGTCAGCTTGTGCAACAGGGGATGCTAGATCAGCTTCTTGAGCTCTATCAGGAAGAGATTACAACCAATGCAAAAGGCAAGCCAATCAAAGTGAAAACGCTTGGACAACGCCACTATGTTTCTGCTATGAAGAAGACAGATTTAGTTTTTGGAATTGGTCCAGCAGGAACAGGGAAAACGTACCTTGCTGTCGTAATGGCGGTAGCTGCATTAAAGTACAATAAAGTTAAAAAAATCGTTCTTACACGCCCAGCAGTCGAAGCAGGTGAGAGTTTAGGCTTTCTTCCCGGTGATTTGAAGGAAAAAGTTGATCCATATTTACGTCCATTGTATGATGCTCTTCATGATGTTCTTGGAGTCGAGCAAACTACCCGTCTAATTGAAAGAGGGACGATTGAGATCGCTCCACTTGCATATATGAGAGGTCGAACGCTTGATGATAGCTATGTAATCTTAGATGAGGCTCAGAATACGACTTCACAGCAGATGAAGATGTTTCTAACGAGACTTGGTTTTGGTTCGAAAATGGTCATTACTGGAGATATTACTCAGGTTGACCTACCGAAAGGAAAAGAGTCAGGTCTAGCAGCAGCTGAAAAGATTCTTAATCGCGTTAAAGATGTTTCGTTTATTTATCTTCAACAAACTGATGTTGTACGTCATCCATTAGTACAGAAAATCATTGATGCATACGAACATGATACGAAATAAGCTTGAAGGTCCGTTACTAACGGGCCTTTTTTTGCTCGCATAAAGAACTTATTAAGAGAATCTCGTCCTTTTATTAGGAAATTCTGATAAAATATGAAGAAGAGTGATATAAGGCTTGAACTTGTGGGGTGAAGCAATTGGTTGCGAAGATCAAACATATCATGAAGGATCATCTCCGTAATATAGAACGCATTAAAACGATAAAATGGTCCCTTTATGGACTGGTTGCTATCATAATGTATTTAACGATGCTTACGAACGTTATTCCTGAATCTCTTGACGTTTCGCTATACTCTCGCGCTGATCGCGACATTGCTTCACCTATTACGATTGAGAACAAAACTGCAACAGAAGATGAAAGATCAAAAGCCGCTCAAGTAGAGGCTATATATGTGTACCGTGATGAAGTATCTCAATCCCAATTAGATAAGCTAAATGATCTATTCTCAGGCATTGAGAAGGTAAGGAATAATGATGCAGGCAATGATCGCTCGATCGAGGAAGAATTAAAGGACTTAAAAGTTCTTTTATCTGTTTCAATGGCTGATGAAATGACGGACGAAACGCTCGTCCCTTTATTGCAAGCAGAAATGACTCAAATAAGCTTAATTAAAGAACTAACGCTGTCTGAAGTAATGGAAGTTATGACAGATAGAGTATCCATTGACAATTTAGAGGAATCTAAGAATGATGTTGAGGACCGTTTATCACTTACCTCTCTACCGAATGACCAGAAGCAGGCAATGATAACAGTAGCACAACAAAGTATTGTTCCTAACTATTTCCTTGACCCTGAGCAAACAGAGCAAAGCAGACAAGAAGCTATTGAAGCAGTTCAGCCTGTAATGATTAGAGAAGGACAGATCATTGTTGAAGAAGGAGCAATGATTAATCGCGAGGTCATGGAGCAGCTTCGTTTGGCAGGACTGCTTGATGAAGGCTTTGATGCTATTCCTTATGTTGGCCTTGCCCTTCTCGTTCTGTTACTTACAGGTTATTTGTACTATTTCTTCCAAGATGTTAGATCACGTGTCCGCACATCGAACACAAATTTGTTTATTATCGTATTGATTTATTTTAGTACGCTTCTCGTTCTTAAACTAACTAGCTTATTGCAGGGAATTGAGCTACCTGGCATCGCTTACATCGTTCCTGCTGCAGTAGGAACAATGCTTATTAAAATGCTATTTAATGAACAGCTAGCAATAGCTTCAGGTATACTTTTTGCCGTCTGTGCCGGAGTGTTTTTTAATGGAGAAATTACTGGCCCAATGAATGCTTCTTTAGGTTTCTATGTACTAATGAGTTCGTTATCCGGTGTGTTTTTCCTCGGAAAACGTAATCATCGTTCAAACATTCTGAAAGCAGGATTACTCGTCTCATTGATAAACATTATCTCAGTGGCTATATTATTAATGTTGAAGAATGGTCAGTACAGCGGAGTGGAATTAACTTATCATATGGTGTTTGCTTTCCTTTCTGGATTTCTATCATCTATGTTAACGCTTGGACTAATGCCATTTTTTGAAGCTGGGTTTAGAATTATTTCTACGACAAGGCTGATTGAACTTTCCAATCCCAATCATCCTTTATTGAGGAAAATTCTTGTTGAAACGCCTGGGACTTATCATCATAGTGTAATGGTTGCGAATTTGTCTGAAGCAGCATGTGAATCAATAGGAGCGAATGGGCTACTCGCGAGAGTTGGGGCGTATTATCATGATATTGGTAAAACAAAGCGACCACATTTCTTTATTGAAAATCAGATGAATATGGAAAATCCGCATGATAAAATATCACCACACCTAAGTAAAACGATCATTATTTCTCATGCAACGGATGGCGCTGATATGCTAAGAAAGCATCGCTTACCAAAAGAGATTGTCGACATCGCAGAACAGCATCACGGTACAACACTGTTGAAGTACTTTTATTATAAAGCCAATGAACAAGCAGATGAGTCCATACCTGAAGCGGATTTTCGATATCCTGGTCCTAGGGCGCAGACAAAAGAAGCTGCAGTGGTTGGAATTGCAGATTGCATTGAGGCGGCAGTTAGATCCATGAATAAACCAAATCCAATGGCTATTGAATCGCTCGTGAGAAAGATCATTACAGAACGTCTAGAAGATGGGCAGTTTGATGAATGTGATTTATCTTTAAGAGAATTAGATCTTGTGGCAACTACTATACTAGAAACATTAAATGGGATATTCCATAGTCGAATTGAGTACCCAACAGAAATTAAAAAGAAGGTGACTTTATGAACCTGAACATTGACTTTAATGACGAAACAAACTCTATTACAGAGGAACAACTTAAAATGCTTGAGGAACTTATGAATCATGCTGCTAATGAAGAAGAGGTTGAGTCTGGTAGTGAAGTGTCAATAATGTTTGTAGGCAATGATAAGATTACTGAAATCAATCGCGAATACCGTGGTAAGGATCAGCCCACAGATGTCATATCATTTGCTCTTGATGACGAAGAGGAAGGTGATGAACTCGTTATTTTAGGTGAGCATCTGCCTCATCTATTAGGGGAGATAGTAATATCAGTGGATAAAATAGCAGAACAAGCGAATGATTATGGACATAGTTTTGATCGAGAACTCGGATTTTTAACAGTTCACGGGTTTCTTCATTTACTCGGTTATGATCATATGACGGATGAAGATGAAAAAGAAATGTTCGACAAACAAAAGGTACTTCTTGAGCAGTATGGTCTCACGAGGTAATGGATCGCGGCTGTCACGATTTGTGCACAGTTTCAAATACGCGTCACAGGGTTTTTGCTACCTCATCCGTAATGAACAGAATTTCTTATTTCATCTGATTGCAGGTGTCTTTGTTCTGACAGCGGCGGTATTACTTGGTTTTTCTACTATTAAGCTAACGATATTATTAACTGTAATCGGTGTCATGTTAAGTCTAGAGGCAATCAATACCGGAATTGAACGATCGATTGATTTAATAACAGAAGAGGAGCATCCTATTGCCAAAACAGCGAAGGATGTATCGGCAGCTGCTGTCTTTCTTTTTGCGATCGTATCAGTTATAATCGGTATCCTTCTCTTTTTTGAACCGATTACTCATTTGATACAGTCATAAGGAGGATATTTATGGATAAGCAAATGTTGATTGAAGAAGCTAAAAAGGCTAGAGAGATGGCTTATGTTCCGTATTCTAAGTTTAAGGTAGGTGCAGCTCTCCTCTCCGAAGATGGAACGGTGTTTGGTGGTTGTAATATTGAGAATGCTGCTTATAGCATGTGCAATTGTGCTGAGCGTACAGCCTTATTTAAAGCATACTCAGAAGGACATAAGGCGTATAAGGCAATTGCTGTTGTAGCAGATACTAATCGTCCTGTTCCACCATGTGGTGCATGTAGACAGGTGATTTCTGAATTATGTGATCCTAACATGCAGGTCATTTTAACGAACTTAGATGGAAAAATACAAGAATTAACCGTCAGTGAGCTATTACCTGGCGCATTTTCACCGGAGGATTTGAATGAGTAAAGATGTTTTTAAATCGGGGTTTGTCTCGATTGTTGGCAGACCAAATGTTGGAAAATCAACATTATTAAATGAAGTAATTGGACAAAAGATTGCAATTATGAGTGACAAAGCTCAAACTACTCGTAATAAAGTACAAGGTGTTTATACGACGAATGATTCACAGGTTGTTTTCATTGATACACCAGGTATTCATAAACCAAAACATAAGCTGGGCGATTTTATGATAAAAATGGCCCAAAGCTCTTTAAATGAAGTCGATTTGATTTTGTTTGTGATTAATGCTGAAGAAGGCTACGGAGCAGGCGATCAATATATTATTGATCGACTTCAAAATGTAGAAAGTCCTGTTTTTCTTGTTATCAATAAAATTGACCAAGTCCATCCCGAACAGCTATTTCCGATGATCAATTTCTATAAAGATAAATACTCTTTCGCAGAAATTGTACCAATCTCGGCATTGCAAGGAAACAATGTCAATACATTGCTCGAGCAGGTCGTTGATTATCTAGAAGAAGGTCCGCAATACTATCCAAGCGACCATGTGACAGATCACCCTGAACGCTTTATTGTTGCCGAACTTGTTAGAGAAAAGGTCCTCCATCTAACGCGAGAAGAGATTCCTCATTCTGTAACAGTCGTTACAGAACAAATGATAAAACGAGAAGGATCAGATGTCATTGATATTCATGTGACGGTTGTTGTAGAACGATCTTCTCAAAAGGGCATCATCATTGGAAAACAAGGTAAGATGTTGAAGGAAGTTGGCAAACGAGCAAGGCAGGATATTGAAGCACTCCTTGGTTCACGCGTGTTTATGGAAATTTGGGTAAAGGTTGTAAAAGACTGGCGTAATAAACCTTCTTCTTTACGGGATTACGGTTACCGAGAAGATGACTATTAAGATAAATTTTGTTAAATATTCCATCACATAAACGATCAACTGTAAGGTCAAGCTAGAGGTAAGAGGAAAGCTTTTACAAAATGAAAGGTGGGATTTTAAGTGTTAGAGTTTACCTGGAAAATATTTTGTGAAACGGGAAACATCGATACTTATCTTCTTTTAAAAGAAATGCAAACACCGAACGATGAAGAATGTGATTCTCTCGCCGATGTGGAAGAAGTAACTCGCCTCACTTGACCTTTTGATGGAAATTTAACAAGAAACGGTTGGTGAAGTTCTTGTTAAAAAAGATTGAAGGAATTGTAATTCGAACCGTGGACTATGGTGAAACAAATAAAATACTCACGCTTTATACTAGAGAGACGGGTAAGGTTGGCGTCATGGCAAGAGGCGCAAAAAAACCAAAAAGCCGTCTTTCTGCTATTTCTCAGCTATTTGTGTATGGACAGTATTTATTTCAACATACTTCAGGTCTGGGGGGACTTAATCAGGGCGAAATTATAGACTCTTTCCGTTCGATCCGCAATGACTTATTTCTTACATCATATGCCGCATATGCAGCAGAGTTAGTTGATAAATTAACGGAAGAAAGAAAGCCGAATCCGTACTTGTTTGAAATGCTCTATCAGGTACTCCATGCTCTCGATGAAGAAAAAGATCCAGAGGTTGTATTGTTTATTTTTGAATTGAAAATGCTTCGCGTAGCAGGGATTACTCCTCAATTAGATCGCTGTGCAAATTGTGGATTAAATGAAGGGAAATTCCATTTTTCAGTTAACGAAGGTGGTTTATTGTGTCATCGGTGTTTATCCGTCGATCCATATCAAATCCCTATGACAAAGCGTACATCAGAACTTCTTCACTTATTCGCTCATATTGACTTAAGTCGATTAGGGAATATTTCATTGAAAGCAGAAACAAAAAAGGAAATTAGACACATTCTTAATTTGTATTTTGATGCATATTCTGGATTGTATTTAAAATCAAAACGTTTTTTAGACCAGCTAGATCGTTTCAACCTTGAGTAAAGAGCCCATGAGAATGTAAACTGTACCCTATAGATTAGACACTTTGAAAAAAGGTCTCTCTATAGGGTGCTTTTTTGTATACTGGAAGAAAC
>NZ_LELK01000009.1 GCF_001039475.1 Guptibacillus hwajinpoensis
TAGCTTTTAAAACAATGTTTTGTTTCCGTAGAAACAACTACTTACATGGCGTTTCGTTCAGTTTTCAAAGATCGATTGTCTTTCATTCTATCAACCTCGGTTTATTTCGCCGAGTGACAACTATTATCTTACCAACAACACGTTATTTTGTCAATAACTTTTATAAGTTATTTTCGCAAGCAATATGTTGTTTCGAAGTGACAAGATTCATCTTACCACCCACACGAAGTATCGTCAACCATTATCTTAAAATAATTTAAAACGACCTTTACATATTGTAAAGGTCGTTTTAAATCATCCAGTTAGAACTTCTTCACTAGGATATCTAATTTTAGGAGTCCTCTTTGAAGCGAAGATGAAGGCAAGTGTTAATGGACCTAATTTACCTACCATCATAATAATAATCAGCGTAACTTTTCCTATACCGTTAAGGTGAGTAGTTAACCCCATTGATAGTCCAACAGTTCCAAATGCAGACACAACTTCATAAAGATTAACCATGAACGACGATTCTTGAGTGAGTTCAAGAATAAAAACTCCTAAGAAAACAACACCTGTGGATATCACTGTTATTGCAAGCGCCTTTATGACAACCGTAAACGCTAATGTTTTGTGAAAGACTGTAATTTCATTTTTTCCTTTTAGAAAAGTGTTTACGGACAAAAGCATAGCCATGAAGGTTGTTAATTTTATTCCTCCACCTGTTGAAGCGCTCCCTGCTCCTATAAACATTAAACACATTGTGAAAAATAATGAGGCTTCTTCCATACTTCCGATATCAATTGAATTAAACCCAGCTGTTCTCGGCGATACTGCCTGAAAGAATGCCCCCCACCCTTTTCCAACTCCGTTAAGCGGACCTAGTGTTGCAGGGTTATTCCACTCTAGCGTAAGGATTATGAAAAAAGCGATTAGATTTATTACGACAGTCCCTACTACCATTAGCTTGGTGTGTAAGCTTAAATGCCGGAAATGTTTCTTTTCTTTTAAATCTATTAAAACAGTGAAACCAATTCCCCCAAGAATAAATAGCAATGTGATTACTATATTCACTATCGGATCGCTTACATATGCTGATAAGCTATCAGCCCATATAGAGAAACCGGCGTTATTGTATGCAGATATGGAATGAAAGATAGCGGCGTATATTCCGTTCCCTACTCCGTAAACCGGCATCCATCTGACCGAAAGAATAACTGCTCCAATAACTTCAATTAATAGAGAGAAGATAAAAAGGTTCCTTACCAGTTTAATGACTCCTCCCAATCCTTTTTGGTTCAGTGACTGTGAAATCAATAACCTTTCTGAAACCCCGATCTTCTTTCCGATTAGAATAAAAATGATTATGGCAAAAGACATGATACCAAGGCCACCGACTTGGATGAGGAACAAAATAACGATTTCGCCAAACATCGTGTACGTTGAACCAGTATCCACAACCACAAGTCCGGTTACTGTAATAGCAGATATGGCTGTAAACCAAGAATCCAACCACGTTACAGAAGTAGTTGTAGCTTGTGGGAGCTTTAACAACATTGTCCCAAGCGTACTAACAATAAGGAATAGAATAAGTAAAGCACGAGGTGGATTAAATAGCGCTTTGCCAGCTTTCACTTTTGAGCCCTTCTTCCTCTAAAGATACACTTGATTATTGAATGTAGGATTTTGAAAAAAGAATAACAAAATAAAAACACAGGTGCGCTGTGTTTTTCATGAGTTTGTCCCTCACTACTCTCTAATAATTGAAATAATAATACATCGAAGTATCAGAATAAGTAAAGAACATTATTTAGTTGTTTTCTGCTTGAAAATACAAGTGTCGATGAAGCTTACAACCTTCGTTAAATTTCGCTTTACAATAGGGGCATTGCGAATCAGATGAAAGATAGTCATGGATGGTCATTTCCGTTTTGCATTTTCCGCATGCTACTGCTTTCTCATTAAACTTGTCATCTGGCCATACGTGAACTTCATGACCTGCGGTTTCTTTATGACATGTAATACAAGGATAGTATTCATTACAACAGTAGAACTTAATCGCAACTATATCTAGATAACTATGATAATGTTCGCACCTTGTTTCGTCATCATATAATTTCCCTTTAATTTGAATCGAATTCATGTTCATTCACAACCCCTTCACCCACGTATAAAACTTCTCATTATTCACAACTTTAACGGTATAGAAAGGTAGCAATTGATCTCAAACGCTTTATTTGTTCTTCTTTCATACATATCTTACAAAGCGAATACCCTTTGTTCTTCCTAATAACATCACTCATATTCAATAGTTCTTCAAGATTGTCTGAACATATTTTCTCCACTTTCGTTCTAGCTCCATGATCTTTCTCCCGCCATAGCGTCCGACAGTCTGCTGTATGAATTTTGTTATATCCTGGATCTGAACCTTTAAAATGATTAAAAACATATCCCTCTGGATTTAGTTGATGCCATCCTAAATAACGCTCTTCATTTCCCTTGAAAATACTGATCATGGTTCAGCCTCCTAATGTTTCATCACTAAACCATGTTCTCCATCGGTAGCATTCAGCCTCTTTACATTATATTACATTTTCATTTGTTTTTTTATCCAAATGTCATTTCCCCATAAAATAAAGAAATACGAAGATACTGTTAATCCTATAAGAATTAGATATACGTACTCATTCGATACATGAAACACACTAACCTGAACGAAGTAGTAGTGAACAAGAGTAAACAAAAACAATATTCCTATTACGCTGTATCTTCTAATGTAAAGAGCAAGGGTAAGTAACAAAGATTCACCTATAATCAATAGTGTAGAAAATGCGATATTATCTCTGTAGCTGTTCTCAAACCATCCTACTTCAAAATGAACCTCAGGCATAACTAAAAACAATAGAAACAGCCCGTTAGAAAGAAAGAAAATCAACGAAAAGAAAAGCGCCACAAATCGAAGAAGTGTAACCTTAATAATCATCCTATAAAACCATTTACTCAGAAAGAATGTTAGGAATAGAAAGATTCCAGTATAATACGTACGCCACCAATTGTGATCATAGATGTTTAGATATAGAAACAGTTTCTCTATTCCCATAAAAAGAATAACAAGTGGAAGTACGCCCTTCAGTCGGACTTGATAAACAGTTACTAGGATAGCTGCAGCAGGAACTGAAAAGGCTTGTGAAGACAAATCTCCTAGAATACTGTCATAAACGCCAATTGAAACAAGATGAGGTTTGTACGTATAGCTGTTCATTAGAATTAAAATGATATATTCAAATACATAAGCCAGGCCAGCAATTAAAAAGTAATACACTAAATAAGACAAATCTTTTGTGCTAATAAAAATCCATAAGAGGACACCAATACTAATTACTGTTAACAATAGGTATGGAATATAGTTTGCCATCTTTTTCTCACCATTTCCTAGATAATCATAGGACTCGTTTTTTCTCTGGACAATTGTTTTTCATAATTAGTTTAACCATCTCTTCATCTTTTTAAGAGTCCGTTTAAGACAGTTTCAAATAATGAAAACTTGGGTAAGAAATAATTGACATCAAATGTAAAAAGGATGGGGTTCCCCATCCTAAGCATAGCTCGTTTTTGATCTAGTCATTTTTCTATCGAAAAACATGTAAACAAGTAGAACACCACAACCAACTAGAGACATGTACCCCATTAAGCTATATAAAGCAGAACCAGAATCTTCTTCGAAGATAATACCTCCGAACAATGATCCCAAGATTCCTGATAAGCCGAAAAAAACAGAGATAAAAAGTAAATGGCCCGTCGCTTGCAAATTGATCGGAACCAATTTAGTCACATATTGAAAGGCTGAAACATAAAACACGCCAAATGTAACACCATGAAGAACCTGCATAAGGATCGCTCCTACTGGTCCTGTAACATAAGCAAGAATGATCCATCTTATTGCATAGATCAAACCTGCTATGAAAATAAACACTACTTCATTATATTTTCTAAACCAATAATGACTTGTTGCAAAAATAACAGCTTCACTTGCGACAGCGACAAACCACGCTATCCCAATTTGAGACTCTTTGCCTCCGAGTTCAGTCATATAGATTCCGATAAAACTATCGTTTGCCCTATGAGGAATTGTCAAAAACATAATAGAAACAAGAAAAAAAAGAAATCTTGGATTCTTACCTATCCTTATTGCATCCAGAATAGTCACAGGTTTATTAACCGTCTTTACATCTGATATTTTCGCAGCAGTTAAAAAGGCAATTGTAATCATAAACAAAAAAGGAAGAAGGATGAATTCAATTCCAGCAAATGAGAAAAACTGACCGACAAGAAGTGTAGAAGAAGCAAACCCAATTGATCCCCATGTACGAATACTACCGAAGTTCTTATTAAACTGAGCAGCTGTTTTAACCGCAAGGCTATCACCAAGTGCTCCTGTAGGAGACATAAAAACATAGAAAATAGCAGCTGATATTAAGATAAATGCATAAGTTTGACTTGTGAGGAGAAAGACACTAACAATAAATACTCCAATTAACGTAACTAGTAGTACCTTTTTTATCGTTCCATTTTTGTCACTTATGTAGCCCCAGAATGGCTGAGCGAGAATAGCTGCTAATGGACCGATAGCAAGAATGGATCCTATTTTGGATTCTGACATACCAGAATGTTGAAAATAGACAGGCATGTAGCTAATAATGATTGTGTTTGAAGCATGAAAAAAGAACAAAAATAAACTAAGATAAAAAATTGAATCCCTTTTATTCACCTAAAGAGCACCTCTCTCTTTCCAAATCGTGTTCTCAATAACTCTATAGCATAGCCAATGCAATAGCAATGTCTTCCATTCATACTGAAGTGTATCTTTCTACACATAACTACACTGTTTTCTAAATTCATAACATTTTTAAGAGTGAATATGAATATCCTGTAGAAATATCCAATTTAGTGCTATCCCAAAAGCAAATAATGGAGGATTTCTATGGAAAACGGAAATGATTTAGCTATTTCAGAAATCGAGCTGATATTTCATCATCTTTCAGACTTCATTTTTCAAATTCACGTTGTTGATCGTCACCATTTTGAAATTGAAGCTGTGAACGAAGCTTATTTATCGAATTACAATACCTCTAAAGATGACCTTTCAGGTAAAAGAGTAGAAGAATTTCTTGGAGGCGATCAAGGTTTACAGGCGATAAGACGATTTCAAGAAGCTATTTTCTCCAAACAACCCATTCAATTTGAAGAAGGATACAACTTACCTAAACAAGGATACAGAGTGTTCGACATTACGCTAGTTCCCATAGTAGTAGATGGTTCTGTATCAAAACTTATAGGAACAGCGAGAGATATTACTCAAAAACGATTAAATGAAGAACAGATTGTTCAATCCGAGAAATTATCAGTCGTTGGCCAGCTCGCAGCTGGAATTGCACATGAGTTACGAAATCCACTTACTTCATTAAAAGGCTTCTTAAAACTGATCGATTATAAAAATACAAATAAAGAAGTTGATCGGTACATTCAAGTGATGGATTCTGAATTTCATCGAATCGAACAGATTGTTGATGAGTTCCTTATTCTAGCGAAACCTACTAAATCTCATTTTACTTATGAAAGAATTGATCAGCTATTAGATGAGGTTATTGAACTTCTTTGTGGCGAGGCGAACATGGAATCCATTATTTTAAAGAGAGACTATTTCTCGCTACGATCTCACGTTTATGGTGAACGCAATCAGTTAAAACAGGTTTTCATTAACTTAATTAAAAACGCTATGGAAGCCATATCAAAGGAAAATGAGAATGGAGAAATTACGATTGAAGGAAAAGCATTAGAGGATAAATTAATTGTTCACATTATTGATAATGGAGCAGGAATATCCGAAGCTGAACTTAAGAATCTTGGAACGCCTTTTTTTACGACAAAGAAGAATGGAACCGGACTCGGACTTCCCGTATGTAAACGAATAATTGATCAACATAGTGGCCATTTAGAAATCAAAAGTAAGCCTGGAGAAGGTACAAGAGTTTCAATTACTCTCCCCAAAACACCATCACACTAACCCCCTTTAACGGGGGTTGTGTACATTTAATTGATGCGAATTCTGAGCAATTAACCAACTCTTGACTTCTTGATTAACTTCAACAGGCTTTTGCCAGTGGAGCACGTGACCAGTCTCAGGTATTGGGCTAATCCGACAATCACCTTTTAACTTAGCTCTTAATAAATCTGCTCCTTCATTTCTTATGGCTTCTGCTTCAGGTGGCTGTGTTGCTCTTAAAAGATAAACGGGTGCGTCAACATCCCTTAGTACTTCACGAAACGGCTGTAAATATAACGCTTTCATAATTGCTCGTACTGTATCTTCACTCGCCTTCATGCTAACGTGATTACTTTCAATACACATGTCGGCATGAACCATTTGCTCGATTTCACTGCTCCACCTTCCGATTTCTTCTCTTTTCTTATCTTCATATTCTTTTATTGATCTAAACTGGTTTTCATTTACCCATTCGGACATGCCTTCTAATAATTCTTCAAGTTTGGTGGATGGATCATCTGAAGGTTGAACATAACCTCCATCGAGCATGACGATTCCATTTACCATTTGTGGATACCGACTACAGTAGTGCAGCGCTATAGCAGCACCCCACGAATGACCTATGATATACAATGGCGAATTACTTACGCTCGAGATGATGGTATGAAGCCATGTACACATTGAGTCAAAAAAATAAGACTGTTCATCTTTAAAACCGGTCGTATTCCCATGCCCTGGTAGATCAATAGAGATGACGTGAAAATCTTCTTTAAGGTTTTCAGCCATTTCATTAAATCCTAAAGCATTGTTTGTCAATCCATGGAGACAAAGCACATTGGGATTCGTTTTGTCTCCCCATTTGACACCATGTACCTTTTCTCCATAAACCATAATATTAAACTTTTCCATGCGATCATCCTTTCGTTTGTCCATAATTAACCTATTCGACTAGAAGGAATCATTCCCTCTACCTCGAAATGAGTTTGTTAAGATACTAACGCATCGGGAGGTATAAGATGGAAATAAGAAAAGCTGTAACGAAAGATTCTTCCGAAATTGCAACTGTTCATGTAAACAGCTGGAGAACGACATACCAAAGTCTTATTCCTGATGATTATTTAGCTTCACTTGATGTTCAAATCCGTGAAGCTAGGTGGAGAAAGTCCTTAGAAGAAGGAAATACCATCTTTGTCATCGTGAATGATGAGAACAAGATTGTTGGTTTCGCAAACGGTGGTAAAAATAGAAACAAGAACTACCATTACGATAGTGAACTTTATGCCATTTACTTGTTGGAAGAAGCTCAGCGGCAAGGAGGAGGGAAACAGTTAATCGGTCAAATTGCCGAACATTTATTAGAAGAAGGGTTTCAGTCTATGCTTGTATGGGTGTTGAATGGGAACCCTGCCGCACACTTTTACGAACATTTTCTGCCAGCTCATATTGCAGAGGAAGAGGTTACAATTGGAGGAAAAACATTAAAGGAAACAGCATTTGGCTGGGATGATTTGAATTTACTGCTTACGAATAAATAGATGCCTAACACAACAGCAAAAGCCGTGAATATCACGGCTTTTCATTTCTATTTATGAGTTTTCCTTTAAAAAAGATTGAGCGATTTGATTCGTTCAACGGCTTCCTTTAGTCGATCTTCAGATGTTAGTAATCCGACTCTTACGTATCCTTCACCATGTTCTCCAAATCCATTACCTGGCGCGACTACAATTTGTACGTTATCTAATAGGAAGTCAGCGAATTGTTCTGAAGTAAAGCGATCAGGTACCTTTAACCACGCAAAGAAAGATCCTGATGGTGAAGTTACATCCCATCCAATGTCATGTAATCCGTTGATAAGAACATTTCGTCTTGACTCATATGTAGCACGCAGTTCGTCGACACACTCTTGAGATCCGAGTAACGCTTCTGCAGCAGCCTCTTGGACCGCACTAAATAGACTAACATAGAAATGATCCTGCAGAATGTTAATACTTTCAACGACAGATGGGTTCCCAACAGCGAAACCAACGCGCCAACCTGCCATATTGTACGTCTTCGAAAGCGTATAAATTTCAATTCCTACTTCTTTTGCTCCCTTCGTTTCAAGAAAGCTTCTCGGGCGTTCTCCATCAAATCCAATCGCTCCATAAGCAAAATCATGTACAACACATAAATCTTGATCATTGGCGAATGATACTGTCTCATTGAAGAAAGCTTCGGTCGCTTGAGCAGCAGTAGGGTTATTCGGATAATTCAAGAACATTAGCTTGGCTTTTGAAAGTAATTCTTCTGGAATAGCTTCATAGTCAGGTAGAAAATCATTTTGTTCAAGTAGCGGCATCATATGCATGTCTGCTTCAGCCATCGCAACACCAGACCAGTAATCCGGATAGCCTGGATCTGGAACTAAAGCTACATCTCCTTTGTTCAATAAGCACTGACTAACTTCAACAAGCCCAGCCTTCCCGCCAAACAAGACTGCTACTTCTGTTTCTGGATCAAGATCGACTCCAAACTCGCGCTTATAAAATTCAGATGCGGCTTTTTTCAAGAAAGGCTGCCCTCGAAAAGGCGGGTATTTGTGATAGGCAGGCTTTTCCGCAGCAGCCTGTAAGGCGTCGATTACATGCCGCGGTGTAGGTTGATCAGGATTTCCTTGACCTAGATTAATAATGTCGTATCCTGCCTCTACATAGCGGTTCACTTTCCCTGCAAGCTTAGCAAAAAATTGTTCCGGTAAACGCTTGATTGCATCTGAAGGTTGAAACTGTTTCATATGTCGTCACATCCTGTTAAAATATTCGTGAAATTCTAGTAGTTTATGTTATCTTGGATACACAATCATGTAAAGTGAATTTTCTAAAAGTTCAAGGAGGACAATTGAATGAAAAAACTTGCCCTGTTGCAATTTGATATTGCATTTGGAAGTCCTGAGAAGAATTTTGAAAAAGTGAAACAACTAGTATCTGAAGCTGTATCTAGTGAACCAGATATCATTGTTTTGCCAGAATTGTGGTCAACGGGATATGACTTATCTAGACTAGATGAAATTGGCGATACAGACGCTAGAAAGTCAATCATTTTTCTAGGAAACCTCGCTAAAAAACATAATGTCAACATTGTAGGAGGCTCAGTTGCGAAACAGCAACACAATGAAGTTACAAACACCATGCTTGTATTCAACCGAGAAGGGCAGCTTGTTCACGAATATAGCAAGGCACATCTTTTCCGTCTAATGAACGAGGAAAAGTATCTTGTTTCCGGAAACACAAAAAGCCATTTCACACTAGAAAACCTCCCTTGCGCAGGGTTCATCTGTTATGATATTCGCTTTCCAGAGTGGCTTCGCCTTCATGCCATTGAAGGTGCTCAGGTATTATTTGTACCTGCGGAATGGCCGGAACAGCGAACAGACCACTGGCGAGCGCTACTTATTAGCCGCGCCATTGAGAACCAGTGTTATGTGATAGCCTGTAATCGTGTAGGTTCAGATCCTGATAATGCGTTTGGTGGTCACTCCTTAATTATTGATCCATGGGGCAAGGTCATCTCTGAAGCAGGTACCGATGAAACAATTTTAGTAGGTTCCATTGACGAAGACGAGATCACGGCAATCAGAAGTCGCATTCCGATTTTCGAAGATCGCCGCCCAGATATGTACAATTGATATCCCTAGAAACTCAAGGAGCCCTTGCATTCATGTTCTACCAGACTAAACGAAGCATTAAAATATAACAAAAAGGGCGAAGCACTAGTATCGCCCTTTTACCAATCAATAGGATAATTCCCTAATGGCGAACCTGTTCTTCCGGAGAAAAAGTGTTTATGATTATCTGCAGAAAAAGTCTCTCCATTAAAATTGTGGAAGTGTTCTCCTGAATACAGTGGAATTGGTGGTCCTGATTGAACACTAAATCTATGTTGGTGTCCGTCTTCCTCAATCGTTAACCCTTCAATTTGGTGCACATGCTGATCATATGCACTGCCATTCACCGGAAAAGAAAACCCCAAAAGTAGTGAATGGTTATGGTTATTACGGATCTCAATTCGACCTTTAAAATGATGTGAATGTGCAAAGGGTAAGGCGTTCCATTTCATTAGAAAGATCCTCCCTCCCTTATTTATAGAAACATCTATGCGGAATTTCAGTATAAATGCTAATTTTTTAAATTAAAACGTAATCAACCAAAGGAAGAACACCTACATCATCGAATTGTAAAAGAAACTATTATTGAAATAATCGAAAGAGGTGAAGTATGACATCTTCTTTAACAATCTTTGGACATCGTGGGTCATCGGGAACACATCCTGAGAATACGTTAATTTCTTTTCAAGCTGCTCATAAAGCAGGAGCAAACGGTATTGAACTGGATGTTCAATTAACGAAAGATGGTGTTCCAGTCGTTATCCATGATGAACGCGTTGATCGAACAACCAACGGAGTTGGATGGGTTAAGGACTACCTTTATGATGAGTTAATTCGACTTGATGCAGGGCATTTTTTCTCTAGTCGTTTTCAAGGAACAACTATCCCCTCACTTGAAGAGGTACTTGAATGGATAGCTTCTACATCGCTATCTCTTAACATTGAACTCAAGACTGGTTACGTTTCTTATGATGGTATTGAAGACAAAGTACTCTCCCTCCTCAACCATTATCAACTGAAAGATCGCTGTATTATTTCATCTTTCAATCACTATAGTGTCAAAAACATTGCACAAAAAGATTCACATATTGAAACGGCTATCCTGCTTATGGAAAAGTTAGTTGAACCTTGGAACTATTTAAAGAGTGTCGGAGCACATGGCCTTCATATTGAATGGCAAGCGATAGACGAGTTTTTAATGGCACACACTCAGAAACGAGGAATTCCAGTTCGAGCATATACAGTCAATGACCGGAAAGAGATTCTGAAAGCGCAAAAGCTTGGTTGCGATGCCATATTCTCTGATTTTCCAGCCTCTTCTATTCAATCGTTCTAACTCTGCCCACCCAAAATGTGCGTATGCCTACTTCCGCAATGGGTCTCATCAACATAGGTTAGTAAGGAAGCAACGGACATTGACGGGAGGATTTATCATGAGTGGATACGGATATGGTCAAGGTTTTGCGTTAATTGTAGTTCTATTTATTCTTCTAATTATCATTGGTGCATCGTATATTTCTTAATTGAAACATTAGTGATGACATCCAAAAAAGGCTTCCGCCCAATTAGAGCGGAAGCCTTTTTCACATTTTATTATTTTAATTACAACGTTGTATTAGGATTTGCTGAAGTACTTCCTGGCGTTCTAGTTTCACTTCCTGGTACATTTGTTGGCTCATATCCTTCATCGCCAGATACTTCCTGTCCCGCGTCCTTAACCTTACTTCCGATATCCTTCAAATCTTCTCCTGCTTCTTTTGCAGTTGAAAGAACTTCAGTTGAGTCTTCTTTCACTTGATTGACTTGATCTACTACTTCATCGTTCACTTTCTCGTAAAGAGACTGTGCATCATTCATCGCTTCTTTAAGTACTGTGGATGCTGATTGAATACGATCCATCCAATCATCTTTTACTTCACTTGGGTTCTCTTTAACACGTGTATAGAATCCTTGCGATGAACTCTTTACGTTGCCAGCAGTTGAACGCACTTTATTACGTGTTGTGGAATCAAGCATTGCAACTGCTCCACCAACAATTGCACCAACAAGAATACCTTTTACAAGCTTACCATTCTTCTCTTCGTTAACTGTAGTTGTTGTTTGCATGACTATTCCTCCTATATTATTATCTTGGTTTACTTAGCTAGTTTTTTCTTTCCCTTTGTGGTGAATACTAAACTAAAAAAGTGAAACTTCCATTAGAGGAAGTCTTTTCTCCTCTAATGGTTAATTGAACCAATCGGACCTTGGATGAAATTTGACATGAACTTCCTTCTTCGCATACTAATGCGCCTCTGTTATAATAGACAGCGTTGTATGACAGCAGTTCGTAACCTTCCTGCTTCATCAAAACTAAAGGAGGAATTTAAATTGACTAGTATGGATAAAGCTTGGCTACCATCATCTGGCCCGATGCCTCGACCAGAAAGTGTAGAACAGGCAAGAGAAGTAATTAAGAATGAAGCATTTGATGCACCTAACGTACAGGAAATCACGTTCAACGCACTTGAATTCACAGCGGTTTGCCCGAAAACAGGACAGCCTGATTTCGGACGTGTTGAAATTTCTTACGTCCCTGACGAGAAATGTATTGAATCCAAATCACTAAAGTTCTATCTGTGGTCTTATCGCGACGAAGGTAGCTTCTGTGAAACGCTCGCAGCTCGTATTGCTGATGATGTGGTGTACGCCATAGATCCACTGAAAGTAACCATTACCGTGTATCAATCTGCTCGTGGTGGTATTGAACTAAAAACTACCGCTGTGCGAGAGAAGCCTAACTCTTAATATGAATAGTGAACTCATCGACCGTAGTCTTATTCTGTTCAATGTACTATTTGCCACTTCAATCGTGATTGCAAATGTACTTGCAGGCAAAGTGGTAATGATCGGAAATTTCGTCATTCCAGCTGCAGTCGTTATGTACGCCTTTTCGTTTCTTTTTACGGATATCATTCATGAGCGTTACGGAAAAGAAGAAGCTACTCGAACGATTCGTTATGGATTTGCAGCTCAAATCTTTGCAAGCATCATGATCTTCCTAGGTATGCTTCTACCAGTTGCTCCATTTGCCTACGATACCCAGGCAGCGTACGAAATACTTCTTGGGCAGAACTATCGTTTTGTTCTCGCAAGTCTTGTTGCTTATCTTGTATCACAGCATGTGGATGTATACATCTTCTCAAAGATTAAACAACGAACTGCAGAGCGTCACAAATGGCTTAGGAACAATGCCAGTACTTTTGGCTCTCAGTTGATCGACACAACGATATTTATCACCATTGCATTTATTGGTACTGTACCAAATATATGGGTTATGATCTTATCACAATTTGTTATCAAGATGGCACTCGCGTTATTAGATACACCACTCTTCTATTTGCTAACTAGACTTACGAATCAGGATCAAGAGCAAAAGCCATTAAACATAGACAAGCCTCTGGAAACTTAGTTCCAGAGGCTTGTCTATTGAATTGGTTGTTTTTTCTCATGATCAATTCGGTTGTGAACGTAGAAGTGAACAATTTCCTCAATATAATCCTTCAAATCAGGACAATTAATTCCTTCCCTTGAGAGCAATTCGGTTGTGCGAGTACTATCATAATGAGCATTGCATTCAAAATAATCAATGGTTTCTTTAACTACATCAAGGCGCTTACGAAGTGCTTTTACTGATAAGGCATTCTGAACAATAAATTTAGGCAGTACCCAGGAAGGTTTCTTATGAAGAAGAAGCTCGCAAAACATCTCATATAACTTTTTAGCAGGATATGGAGCCGGATCTGTTAAATGAAACGTTTGGTTTACAGCTTCATCACAATGTGCAAGATATGTTGTCGCAGAAATAACAAAATCAACGGGTACAAGGTTAACAAAAGCGTCGCCTTTTCCGATGAATGGGATTGGCAATCTTTGAACTTGATCGAGAAAACGTAATATGAAATAAGGTCCATCGAATTTAGAAGTCTGCCCCGTCTTTGAATTTCCAATTACAATGCCCGGTCTCACAATCGTTTTCGGAAGCGAAGAGTTTGATACGATGACTTCCGCTTCATATTTTGTATGTTCATAGTGGTTTTTGAACGTTTGATCTTTGCCTAGTTCGTGCTCAAATATCGTTTCTTCTCGATAGCCAGAGACAAAAGCTGTGCTAAAGTAAATAAAACGTTTGAGATTTGCTAAGTCTTCACAAAGCTCAACCACATGACTTGTTCCTTCCACATTTGTACGCCAGGCTATGTCTAGAGAGACAGCAAGATCATAAATAGCAGCAAGATGAAAAACATGTGTGACAGTTTCATTGATTACCTCTCTGTTAACTGGATCAATGCCTAAGCCCCTCATTGTAATATCACCCTCAACTAATTGAGCATTGAATAGCTCTAGATCCTCTTTCACCAGTTGCGCTTTTTCTAATTGATCCTTTTGGACAAGTAGGTAGAAGAAAGCAGACGGATTCTGCTTTCTTAATTCTTCAACAAGATGGATAGCAAGAAATCCCGGAAAACCGGTAATGAAATAGATACTCATGAGCGTACTCCTTCCGTATCACATTCGTTTAAGACTATAATTGGACAAAAACACTCCAATTCCTGCCAGTTAAGAAATTGAATGTGCAAAAAGAGATTTAGTGCAAACAAAAAAACCGCCAATTATGACGGTTTTCAATTACTTATATACCATTTTGGTTAGCTAGTGTCATGGTAACGGTTTGAAGCTTGCCATCACGATAGAATGATACTTTCATTTCATCGCCTACCTGTTTACTAGAATACAGATACTTCCTTAGCTCAGCAGAAGTGTTGATCTCATTATCATCTAATTTCACAATAACATCTCTTTCTTCTAACCCTGCATCTGAAGCAGGTGAATTAGGAGAGATGGCCATGAGTACAACTCCTGCTTCTACGTCTTTAGGAAGATTCAACGTTCCTGTCCAATATTGCGTAGGTACTTCCGCAAGTGAAGCAGGTGTCACTCCCATTACAGGTCGTTTCACTTCACCTGTTTCTTCAAGCTGCTTAATAATTGGCTGTGCATCATCGATAGGAATGGCAAATCCAATACCTTCTACAGAAGCTTCTGCAATTTTTGAGGAGTTAATGCCAATTAATTGCCCTTTAATATTAATTAAAGCACCACCGCTGTTTCCTGGGTTAATCGAAGCATCTGTCTGTATCACATCTGCTTCATAATCCGGTTGTCCATTCTGATCAAGATCTACTGGAATAGAGCGGTTCGGATTACTGATGATTCCCTGTGTAACCGATCCTTCTAGAAAACCTAGCGGATTACCGACTGCAATAGCAGGCTCACCTGTTTTCAATTGATCTGAAGACCCAAACTCAACGACTTTCTCGACATTCTCATCATCAATTTCAAGAACAGCTAGATCCATTAATGGATCTGTCCCAAGTACTTGAGCTTCCGTTTTCTTCTCATTGCTTAACGTTACTTCCACTGAGGATGCCCCTTCAACGACATGGTTGTTGGTGACAACATAGGCTTTGCCGTTCTCTTGTTTGTATATGACACCTGAACCTGAAGAAGCGGCCTGACCTGACTGATTACCAGGATCCTCAAGGGAAAAACCACCTTGATAGCTTGTAATACTAACGACTGCATCCTGTGCTTTTTCGACAGCAGAAGTGATGTCAGATGATACGTTATACGAAACATTTGATGCTGTTGCATCTTTATTTGCTGTCGTTGTTACTGCTGCTTCATTTGAAGAAGGTCGCTCTATATTTGTAACAAAAGGGCCTGCGACAAGCATTACTGATGCCCCTACCACTGCGCCAAATGTGCTCGGAAGGAACCAGCTCCTCCCTCTTTTCGACTGCCTATTTGTTTTCATATTATTATCATCATAGTAACCCATTATCTGGTCACCCTTTCTCCCCTTTGATTTGTTTATAAATCTATTGTAACGAGAGATGTGGGTCATAACACAAATATGTGAGAGTTTTGATATTGTTAGATATTATTTGATAGTTCTACGTTATTTCACCTTATTAATTGGGAGTGGGAAAACAAAGTGAAAAGGTGGTCCCCACGCCTACTTCACTATCAATTCGAATCTTGCCTCTATGCTCTTCGATAATTTTATAACTAACCATTAGCCCAAGACCTGTCCCATTCTCTTTAGTAGAGTAGAAGGCTTTTTCAAGATTAGGTATATCCTTCTCAGGGATCCCAATCCCTCTATCAATTATTTGAACAGTCGTCCATTCTTGATCTTTTACTAACTTAATTCTAACTTCTCCTCCGCTAGGCATCGCTTCAATTGCATTCTTAAGTATATTAAGCAACACTTGCTTAATTCTGCCAGCGTCTCCCAACACTTGTCCTTGCTCTTCAAAATGCGTATAAATTGTTATTTGCTTATTTTCAGCCTCTTGCTGAAACAGATCAACTACGTATCTCACACACTCATATAGGTCAATTGATTTAAGGTTTATTGCCTGCGGCTTACCGAGAATCATCAGGTCATTCACAATAATAGTTAGTCGATCTAACTCTTGTAACATAATCTTTGAGTGCTTTTGGTTATACTTTTGTTCATCTTCCTGTAGCTGAACGAACCCTTTCAATGAAGTAAGAGGATTCTTAATTTCGTGAGTAACACCAGTCGCAATTCGTCCAATAAATGCTAGCTTTTCATTGTGAGAAGAATGTTCGTAGGATTTCTCAACTGCCTTAAGATAACTTATGAAACGATTTAGAATGATGAATGTGACTACCGAGAATAACAACAATAGCATAATAGGAAAGGCGACTTCAGGGGAAAAAGTGAAAATCCCCATAAGAGCATACTTACATACTAACCCTATGACAATCACAAAATAATACATTCGATCTACAAAAATTGGTGAAAATAAGACAAAAACCAATTCTACTGGACTTCCACTTGCATAAACGTTGTTTGTTCCAAAGTATTCTACCATTTCAGTTGTGAGTGCACCCGCTAGGAACACAAAGAAAAATAAATACTTCACGACAAAAGGCTTCTGTTTTTTTGAAAGATAGATTGATAAAGGAAACAAAGCTGCTGTTACAATATAAATGACGATATACGTGATCATCATAGTTAAACTACTAAATATAACCGGTTCTGAATCTGGATTTAGAATAGGTCTAATACCAAATCTGTATGTATCAAATAATATAAATGTTAAATAGAATAAGACAAAGAATAATGTGTTAGCTTTTTTTTCTTCTTTTACATCAATTTTTGTGCGAGGAACCATTTTCATTAGATCACCTTACATCTTGTGTATTAGTTGTAAATTGTACAAAACAATGCTTATTATAGCATAATTTTTTCGACAAAAATCCTCAAAGTTGGAGGCTCTTTTCGTATACTTTGTTGCTATAAGCGTGGGTTAATTTCCGCTCCAGGATGCTCGCTTTCCGCGGGGCGGGCGGTAAGCCTCCTCGTCGCTCACGCTCCTGTGGGGTCTCACCTGTCCCGCTAGTCCCGCAGGAGTCGAGCATCCTTCCGCTCCAATTAGCTAAGTGTGGCTTTTTATATAAGAAATTCTTTCAAAAGCAACAATCTTTTAGAAAAGAACCTTTAGAAAAGAGACGAGTTGAAAGAGGGTATCCAAAAGAAAAACCCTGCAAGATTTGCAGGATTTTACATATATTCATTTTCTTTTTTAAGCTTTTCTTCATCTATTCGATCTTTTACGAAATAGGGTTCTACTGTAAGTCTAGATAACCCCAATCGCTTCATGATTTCATTTACTTCAATGTGATCTACTTTGTCTGTTTTTCTCTCTGGAAACGCCCAATTGACAAGCGCATTGGCCATTTCAACAGCGTACCCCTTATTTCGATATGCTGGTATAAGTTGGTATCCGACTTCTAAATTAGCTGACGATTCGACATTCTTAAATCCCATCGTACCAATCACTTTTTCATCACTTGTGTGAATAAGAACACCTTCCCATGATTGACTCACTCTTGAAACAGATGAATCGTTTAAATGAAAAGGAAGAAATTCCTCAAATTGAACATTTTCGAATTCTTCTGGAACATCAACATTTAGAAGCTTTTCTAGTTCTTTCTTATTGGCCATCGCTTTGATTAAGTCAAAGGAAAAAGGAATAATGGTCAGACGATCGGTCTGAAGGTAAGGCATTTTCCTCAAAAATCCTCCTTGTGAGTTATTTTCTTTGTAGTATGAAAATGACTTTTATCACTATACCTTAATGCTTTACTTACTGTAAACCATACCCCTAACATTCGTAAATAAACGGAATATTCATTTTTGTGTTACTTTGTCCCTTTCTTTAATAGGATATGCAGTTCATAAGAAAAAGCTGCCACAAATCGTAGCAACTTAGTCAGTTCTTTTTGAATCTTTAACAATATCTGTTTCTTCAAGATCAGCAAGACCATTGTTTAGTATCTCTCTATACTTTCCTGCCACTTCACCTGAAATGATTTCTCCCTGCTCAAGCTTCGTTATTTTATCGTATTGTGCATAAAGCGAATGCTTTTTAAGCGTAATTAATTGACTCGTTTTGAGGGCAGGATTTTCCTCAAGCAGCCGATCAAGTTCAGTATGGCTCTTATCAATTTCACTTTGATAACTGGTTAGCATTTCAGAATACACTGGTTCTGGAACAAATAACTGGGTTTTCAGTTTTCTAATTTCAGCAATACCTGCTTCATGTCGGTGTAAGTTAGCCACAATGTCTTCGTACTCTTTTGAACCGCTATGCTTTGCCCTTAATCCAAAGTAACTAATTAGCGGTTTAATCGTTAATCCCTGTACGACAAGCGAGAAGAGAACAATGCTGAATGTGAGAATAAGAACCGTATCTCTTCCAGCAAAATCTCCAGGAAGACTTAAAGCTAGCGCAATGGATAAAGATCCTTTTAACCCACCCCAGTTCAGAACATGTCTCCAAGACCACGACAAACCTTTAATTGGTAAAGTACTACCATAAACAGCTATCGTTCTACCGATTAAGACAATAAGTAGAGCAAGACCTATTGTGCCCCATTGATCTGAGAAATTAATCCTAGTAATTTCTAATCCAACCATTAAGAATACAATCGAGTTTGCAAGAAGCGCTGCAACATCCCAGAAATTATTAATATTCAACCTCGTCGTTGGGCTCATACCAACTCTTGAGCCAAAGTTACCAAACGTTAACGCCCCTACAACAACAGCGATTACGCCGGATACATGAATACTTTCTGCAATTATGTATGATCCATAGAACAATAAGATACTGAAAATAATTTCAAGTGGATAGTCATCAAAATACTTAGTCAGAATGGAAATTCCATATCCAAGTCCACCACCAACAAGCAAACCTCCGATAACAACTTTAATAAACTCGAATGAACCACTAGTTAGCCCACCTATTCCCATATCTATATAGGTAAGAAGAGAAAAAGCGGATATTTTGAAAAGGACAACAGCAAGTCCATCATTGAATAAACTCTCGCCTTCAATGACTGTAGAAAGCTTGTGATTCACTCCCATACTTTTAAAGATCGAAAGAACACTAACAGGATCTGTTGCACTCATTAAGGCAGCAAATACAAACGCTACTGGTATTGATAGACCGAGCAAAAAATGGGTAGAAAACCCGATCACTATAAAGGAAAGAAACGTCCCTCCAAATGCAAGAGCGATAATTGGTTTCTTGTTCTCATTGAGATGAGAGAACGGGAGCTTTAAAGCAGCCTCACCTAATAATGCTGGAAGGAAAATGGTTAAGATCACGAAATTAAAAATATCTCCTTCCGTTATAAACATCTTAAGTGGTTCGAGAACTGGGATATTCAAAAGTCCAATTAGCGTTCCAATAATTACAAGTGCAATCGGATATGGCTGTTTAAGCTTCTTAGCGATTGCTGTGATACCCGCTGCTATCATCGTCAGAATTAATCCCAGTTCGAATATGTGATGCATATCTAAATGTTCCATAATCCGCCTCCGATTAGTTATTGTTCTAATAGTATAACCAAAATGTCATAAGAATGGAAAATCTCGGGATAAAAAGAAAAGGCTCTTTTCGTAGACATTGTTGCTATAGTAGGTGAATTTCCGCTCCAGGATACTCGCTTTCCGCGGGGCGGGCGGTGAGCCTCCTCGTCGCTTACGCTCCTGTGGGGTCTCACCTGTCCCGCTAGTCCCGCAGGAGTCGAGCATCCTTCCGCTCCAATTAGCGAAGTGTGTTTTTTTATTCAATAATTATTTCAAAAGCAACAATCTTTTAGAAAAGAGCCTTTATGAAAGAGGTTTAGTTTAAATATTTAAACTCCAACTTTAATTGGAGCAGAAGTTCATCCCCCGTTTGCAACAACTTCTAAGAATATATCTAAAGAAAAAAAGAGCTCTCATTTGAGAGCTCTTCCCTATTAATTGATTTAATTTACGCCTACTTGACTCCAAGCACTTGCAACTGAATTGTATGTTGAACCTGTACCATAAAGGTCGGAAGTTGCCTGCAACAGTGCTGAACGAGCTGCACTAAAGTTGCTTGTTGGTGTTAAATAAATGCTCAATGCGCGGTAATAAATTTTCTCAGCTTTTGTTTTGCCAATGCTTTGGATTGTTAAATACGCTGCTTTATTCGGAATTCCACTGTTCGTGTGAACACCACCGTTGTCAGAAGACGTATAATAATAGTCGTTCATATGAGAAGGCTGTCCATAAGCATCTGGATTCGATAAGCTTCGGAGAGCATCTCCAGACTTATTAGGCGTATAAACATCTTCACCGAGAAGGAAGTCCTCAGGCTCAACGAAATAGCCAAACACATCTGCCATTGATTCATTCAGTGCTCCTGATTGATCCTGGTAGCGAAGTCCAGCCGTTCTTTCAATTACAGCATGCGTAATTTCGTGCGCAACGACATCCTGTGCACCAGATAGTGGATCGAAAGTTGAGCCGTCACCATCGCCATAAACCATCTGTGCACCGTTCCAGAACGCATTATTGTAATTTGATCCATAGTGAACTGTTGAACGGATTGTCGCACCATTGTTGTCGTAGCTGTTTCGACCGTGCGTGTTGTAATAGTAATCATATACTGTACCAGCATAATAGTGTGCATCCACATCTGCACCCTGCGATGTCGAAGTAAACGCATTATTGCTGTCTACTGAATAGTTTCCAGGAAGAGAAGAACCGTAATTGGCTGTTCTTGTTTCAATGACGCCACTCATTGACTTCGTTGTGTCATATAGATAGTACGTGCCATTAGCGTAGTACGTATTAAGTGACTTGTAATCATCTAGCACCCCATATCCATAACCAGTTGTTGCTCCTTCTGTTACGGCATTATAGGAATCTACGATCGATCCATCTCGTGCGTCTACATAAATTTGCCAGTTCGCAGGATATGGATCGATGAACTGAAGCTGGACTTTATATGTCATGTAATAGTTTCCATCTTTTTCATAAACTACTTTTTCACTTTTCTCTGTCATATCCGTTGCTTCAGATTTTCTTACAAAGCTAGGATTGTCATCTACAACATTTTTGGGTTTTACATCGATCGACTTCCAAGCTTTTTTAACTGCCTTCTCTTCTGATAATTTTGCTTTAGAACTACCTTTGAAATTCTTTTCTGCATCAGGATGAAGGTCACCATTAACCGCTACAACTTCGCCACTTTCATCAGTATGTACGATGAATCTCGCTCCGTCGATCGCAACACCTTTAACCGTTTGAACATACTCATAATGTGTCATACCAAGGTCATCCGTCGATTCGTTAACTAGTTTTAGATTTTTCCCTTTTACTTTAAATAGGCTTTCATTTGATTTTAAGTAAGATTTAACTGCTTTTTCTGTTTTAACATTCTTTTCCGATAGTTTTCCAGAAAGGAAAGATGGCACCTTGCGCTCATTCTCCCAATTTTGCTTCACAACTTCCATTTTCTCTAATGCCTGTTTTTGTTCAGGATTTAAATCAGTAGAAGTAGCAGCACCAGCAGGTAGAGCTGAACCAAATGCAAGACCAGTCGCAAGAACAACGGCGATTCCCTTTTTCATTTTCATTTCCCCCAATTCGGAATTATTAGAATTTTTAGTACATTAGTAGATTATCACATAATTTCATATGTTTGTATTGGGAAATATAGTAGAATACACAGGAGTATAATGGGGTTTTGAGCAGACCATTTCCCAATAACAATATGAGGTTTATAGTGATATACTTTATCTACGAGATTTTTTTGTTTGTAAAATAATTACAAAATTAGGTGAATACATGCAAATAAGGCAGGCCATTGGCCTGCCTTATTTGCATGTATTGTTTTTAAGCGCAATCTTAGTACTATTATATTTCTTTTACTCTTTAAAGCTTTTCAAGTATAATGCAATGAATGTTTCCCAAATGAGGCTCTTTTCTAAAAGATTGTTGTTTTGAAAAGATTTTCTTAAAAGAATCTGACAAAATGAATACCCTTGATTAAACGACATATGCTTTCATAAATTCCTCAATTTCTATAGCAGGTTTTGGCTTACTATATAAATAGCCTTGAACTTCATAACATTCAAGTTCTTTCAAGACAGACAACTGTTCTTCCGTTTCTACCCCTTCAGCTATAATATCTAGTTCAAGATGCCTCGCCATTGAAATAATTGTTGTGACTACCGCAAGATCACACGAACTATTCGTAATATCTTTAATAAATAAGCGGTCAATCTTCAATCGATTGATAGGAAGTTTATTCATATAGTTTAGTGAGCTATACCCCGTTCCGAAATCATCCATGCTAATTTCAAGTCCTAACTCCCTTAATTTATATAACTTCTCAATTGTTTCTTCCTCGTTAAACATAGCCATGCTTTCAGTAATTTCGATTTCAAGTGATTTCGGTTCAAGTCCCACTTCTTCTAGAATTGTATGAATTGTACAAACAATATCTTCTTGATTGAAATGTCGTTGCGATAAGTTCACAGCCATCGTTAACTCATGCTCATAAAGAAGGTGCCACTGCTTTAACTGCTCACACGCCTGTTTCATTACCCACTTTTCGATCGGAATAATTAACCCTGTTTCTTCCGCTGCTTTAATAAATTCATCTGGTGGAATTAATCCAATGTTCGGATGTTGCCACCTTACAAGCGCTTCAAACCCAATTACCTTACCTAGAAGAGTGTTAATTTTTGGTTGGTAATAAACAACTAGCTCATTTTCATCGACGGCTCTCCGAAGATCGTTCTCAAGTATAATCTTATGAAGGGTCTGGTTACTCATATCTTCTATATAGAAAGCAAAATTATTAGTCGTCTTATCCTTTACATCATACATTGCCATGTCTGCATGCTTTAATAACTCAGCTGCGTCACTTCCATGTTGAGGGTAAATAGAAATACCTATGCTAGCTGTTAGGAGACATTCTTGATTATCGATTAATAATGGTTGATGAAATGACTCAAGCACCTGTTTTGCTAGTCCAGCAACACGCTCTTCTTCTTCAGTTACGAGAATTGTAAATTCATCTCCCCCTAATCTAGCAACCACAAATCCGTCATTAAGAACCTGTTTAATGCGCTCCCCAATGGCTTGAAGCACCCGGTCACCGAACTCATGCCCAAATAAATCATTAATACGCTTAAATCGATCAAAATCTAGGAGCAATACTGCAAATGGTTCTGGTTCATCTTGTTTGAGAAGTCCTGTAAGCTTCTCATTGAAATAGCGGCGATTTGGTAAACCAGTAAGCTCATCATGGTAAGCTAAGTAATGAATCATCTTCTCTGCTCGGTTGTTCTCAGTTATATCTTTTGCAATACCATATACGCCAACAATCTTACCACCAATCATTATCGGTACCGTTGAGATATAGAGATCTTTATGATCCGCCTTTTTTGTTTGAATTTTCACCTCGAATTGATGAACTTCTCCTTGTAAAGATCTATGAAACATTCCTCTAGCAAGTTCAACATCACTAGATGATATAACCTGATCAAAGGTCATCTTTTTCAATTCTGAAATCGAGTAACCAGTGTATTCTGAGGCAATATAGTTAACGCTTATAAATTTCCCCTCAGTATTAATTGAGAACACAGCATCAGGATTATGATGAAATAACGATTGAAACTGTTGCTCATTCTTAGCAAGTCGATTAGACTGCTCCAATTGTCTTATTAACCCCAGTCGATCAGGAATATAAATTAGTCCTCCTATGCAAATGAGGAAAAAAGCAAGAGCAACGAGATAAGGATCAAATTTGTCACTTGAATTTGTAAATGTCGTTTGATCAATCATTCCATAGAACAATAAGTAGGGTAGACATATAAAAGCGGTTCCTGCCGCAAAAGCTCCTGCAAGCTGCAATCCTTTATCATCAGTTAAATGGTCTTCTAGATTAATTAAATGTAAAAAGCGAATAAGACACATGGTAAACCCTATAATTACAATAACTGCTAACAACAGGTGCAGTGGATTGAATGAAATTACGTGACTAAAGTAAACAAGATTGCCAGTCGAAAAAGCAACTAGAATTCCTGTGGCTAAACCCAATCCAATCTTTAAGTGAGAACGATGCCTCAATCCCTTTTGTAAGATGTTCTTAAAGATCATATAGCTATTAAATGAACTTAACGTAATCAAAATAATAGCGTGAAGAAGATATATTTTGAAGCTAGTAAATGGGGAAACTGATAAATTTACTAGTAAATTTATCAAATAAAAAGAAACCCCCATCATAATTGATTTTAAGATAATCCATTGATTTGCACCATTAGAGTCATTCTTTGTATTAACCACAACCGTGATTCCTCCATAAAAAGAAATCAGGGCTAGTATAAATGCGGATAATGTATATAAATATCCAATGTTGTATAAAGAAAGTATGGAACTCATTTAATCACCGGGCCTTCTGCTACCAAACGCTATCTGTCGAGCTAAACGCTTGAGTAATAATGATGAATGCGTTATGAAAGCTCCATTTCTTACATAAACATGGAACAACCATGAACAAGCAGGTGAGCATCTATGTATAAGAAAATGGCAGCCGTTTTCTTCGGAAGTATTTTGGTTGGATTTGGCATCAACGGTTTTCTTGTTCCGAATCAGTTAATAGATGGTGGAATGATTGGAATTGGTTTAATTATTAAATACATCTGGGGTTATCAAACAGGACTAACTATTATCTGCTTAAGTATCCCACTATACATTATTGCATTTGTTTATTTCCGTCCCTATTTCTACAATAGCCTCCATGGATTATTATTATCTTCCTTTTTTATTGATGTTCTATCACCACTACGCCACACCTTTTCCCTCTCCATCCTACCAAGCGCCATTCTCGGTGGACTTTTTGTTGGTTCAGGTATAGGATTAATGCTTAAATTTGATACAAGTACAGGTGGAACAGATCTTCTTGCACAATTTATCTCACGTGTACTCTCGTTAAACGTTGGGATGATTATTTTTCTTATTGATGGCTTTGTTATTATTATCGGCTCAAAGACCATTGGTTTGAACGCTACATTGTATTCAGCTGTAACTATTTTTGCTGTTGGAATTGCGACAGGCTTGTTAACCCTTCATAAACAGACAGCCTAAAGCGCATGTCCTGTGGACATGCGTTTTAGTATTCATGTTATACAACTTGTTAATTATTCACTTTTTCAGTACTCCAATAATGTTCGCTAATGACGTCCGCAAAAGCTTTAACCGTTCTGCTCAATTGCTCTAGGTTGTTATCGACTCCACCCATTTCAATTAATATTGCACTTGGAGATAAATCCTGGTTGTAAATCCCATCTACCCCCTGTCCTTTCTTTCCAATAACCCCTCTACTTAGTCCAGGATATTCCTCCTTTAACGCCTCATGTAAATCCTTCGCTAATGCAAGGTTTTTTTCATAATTAGGATTTTCTTCTCCTATAACAAAGACAGTACGAGCGTATTCTTTGTTATTAATAGTCACTGTTGTATCTTTCGCTCTTAATGAATCCCGATGAATATCAATTAACAAATCTAACCCATCACTTCCACCCATGGCAGATTGAACGATTGTCCTTGAAACATCGTACGCTTTTCCATGTTCCCATCCTTTTTCATTTAGGAGAGCTCCTATATTTGAATCATCTACCTGCGTTCCAATTCCTCTATTCTCTAATTCTTCCCCGAGCATTTTTCCTATTAATGTTATATTTGTTTTTCCATCGTTAGCTTTATTTGCATTCTTCTCTCCTTCTAACCCAAGTAAAGGAAGATAGGATTCGTAGCTGTGGGAATGATAGATAAATGCCACTTTTCGACCGTCTGTAGTATGAAGGGGAGGAGTTACTTGGTCTTTAGAATCTTGAATTTGAAGTTTATCAGAAGATATTTCACGTTCTTTTAATAACTCGTTAAGTGACGGAACTGATTCTACAGGCAAATTTGTGAAGTTTGTGCCTTCTCCAGCAACGTGAATTTTGGCATCGTATAAAGCAAAGCCTGGTAGCTCTCCACCCACTAAACTTCTAACATCTCCTGGCTTAATGCTCGTAATAAATTGAAACGCAACTAGTGAAAAAGCAGGAGGCTCACTTTCTTCAGGTAATACTTGAGTTAGGTAATGATTTTCAGTTCCCATTCCATATATTATTGCTTCTGTAGAAAAGCTCGTGATCCAGTTATGAATCATAGAAGAAGAGAGCCGATATTTTGTTTCTGATGATGAAATGATTCCAGCAAGTATAAATAATACAATTAGACCAATAATCGTAAAAAAAGAAAAGGTTCTAATTTGACTGCCGTTTCTATCACTAAACAATTTAATTGTGTTGCTTTTCATCCCTATTTCCCTCCCACCATTCCGTTCATTCTTAATCTATTTCTATGAAAAAGATGATGGAATTAGAAGATTTTTTTACTAGCAAACATAGATAGTTTTCATATTCAAATAAGTAGAACCAAAATATATTTGATAATTAGATGTGTGAAAAGTATGATTAAGGTGAGGATACAGGAGGTGAACAGAATGGGTAAATCATCCGCATATATAAGTGCAACAATTTTGTTCCTTGTCTTGGTTGTAGGTTTTACATACTGGCTTTCCACAACCGAAGAACATGCTGGAGGTGGCGAAGGTAGTCACAGCGAGCAATCTGAAGAAGGCGGTGACTCTGCTGGAGGAGAAGCTGAGCAAATTTTTGCACAGAATTGTGCTTCATGCCACGGAGAAAACCTTGGTGGTGGTGCAGGACCTGCACTTGAAGCAGTTGGTGGCACTTACTCCAAAGATGAAATTCTTGATATTATCAAGAATGGAAAAGGTGGCGGAATGCCAGCAGGTTTAATTGAGGGTAAAGAAGCAGAGTTAGTCGCAACGTGGCTTGCAGAAAAGAAATAAGTGAACCTTCCATCAGAGGGAGTTTTGCTACTCATTTAGGATAGGGTAAGCGCTTTACCTAAAAACCTTCTGCTCAAAGAGCAGAAGGTTTTTTATTCACCAATAAGAAAGCGTTATCATAAAATAGCTTGATTTCAAGATGTTTTTATTGAGATATCTCTTCCACCGCTGTATAATGAACTTGTAAACATTATAGCGAACTATCTTCGGGGCAGGGTGTAATTCCCGACCGGCGGTGAAGGATATGCAATTCCTCAAGCCCGCGAGCCTGTTTTTTGGGCAGGATCTGGTGTGATTCCAGAGCCGACAGTATAGTCTGGATGGGAGAAGATGGTGGAGTAGTAAGTTGCTTTCATTTTTCTGGAAAGTGCTTGCTTATTTCCCCATGCCGTAACCATGAGCCCCATACTCATGGTTTTTTGTGTGCACTGGGGCCACATCTCCTTTTTCGGTGGTTCGAAAAAAAGGGAGCAATGTCAAAATGAAAAGTGTGTCTAAAACGCAACGCATGATTGTAGTTGCTATGTTCAGTAGTATTTCATACTTACTGATGCTACTCGATTTTCCACTACCTGGGTTTCCTGTTTTTCTTCAAATTGACTTCAGTGAAATACCAGCACTCTTTGTGGCCATCTTGTATGGTCCAGTAGCAGGAATTCTTGTAGAAGCGATTAAGAATTTTATCCACTTCGGTATTCAAGGAAGTTTCACAGGCGTCCCTATCGGTCAGCTTGCTAACTTCATCGCAGGTGTATTCTTCATCGTACCAACAGCTCTAATTTTCCGTAAGTTTAACCAAACCCAGAAAGGTTTAACACTGGGACTTACATTCGGAACGATTCTTATGGCAACAATGATGGGATTGTTGAACTATTTGATTATTCTTCCTGCCTACACTTGGTTTATGGGATTTGAAGAAATGTCAGCTTCAGCCCGACAGGCACTTGTATTAACTGGTATCACACCATTCAACCTAGTTAAAGGTGCAATTGTAGCAGGAATCTTTATTGCCTTCTTTGTGAAATTAAAACCTTGGTTTGTTAGGCAAGCCAGAACTATATAGTCATCAATTAAAAGCCAAAATCATCTTTATGATTCTGGCTTTTTTTATTTATATTCTTCTATTAACACCGGCACCTCTCATTAATTGACTTTAGCTCATATCGTAGACATTTTTGCTATTGCGATTATTTCCGCTCCAGGATGCTCTAATCACTAAGTCTGGTATTTTTCAATATTTGTTTCAAAAGCAGCAATCTTTTAGAAAAAGCCTTGGCTTTAGAATAGAAGATATGTTAATTCGCAACAAAGGAGAAATGACATATTTTGTAGAATTAGTTAGAAAATTGGTATAGGAGGTTTCGATTATGTTAGCAATAGAGTGGCTAGAACAATCGACAATCATAGATCTGCAACACGCCATGTTTAAAGGGGAGCTAACAACCCACCAGCTTGTTCGGTTCTACCTTGAGCAAATCTTAAAACACAATTCTGAACTTAATGCTGTACTAGAAGTAAATCCAGATGCTCTATTTATTGCAGAAGGCCTTGATCGTGAACGAAAACAAATCGGATCAAGAAGTCTTCTTCATGGCATACCAATACTATTAAAAGACAACATCAATACTGGAGATAATATGCACACAAGTGCTGGCTCTATTGCCCTAAGCAACTCCTATGGTAAAGAAGACGCTTCTCTCGTAAAGAAGCTTCGTGAGGCTGGAGCAGTAATCCTCGGTAAAACGAACATGACAGAATGGGCGAATTTCATGAGTGACTCAATGCCAAATGGTTATAGTTCAAGGGGAGGTCAGGTACTAAATCCTTATGGACCAGGCACTCTAGACGTAGGAGGATCAAGTTCTGGCTCTGCTGTAGCAGTTGCATGCCACTTCGCTACAGCTGCAATCGGTACTGAAACGAACGGATCCATTCTAAGTCCGGCAAGTTCAAATGCTGTCGTTGGATTAAAACCTACGATTGGAACGGTGAGCAGAAAAGGGATCATTCCCATATCACAGTCACAGGATATAGCGGGCCCTATTACTCGCAACGTTACAGATGCTGCTATTATTCTAGGTGTTATTTCCGGGGGTGATGTAGAGGATCCATCTACCCACCATGTTCCTTCTTACCACAATTACACCCCATACCTTCTCCAAACTTTATTTGAAGAATTTAGGGTAGGAGTCGTTAAGAATGACTATTATAATGCTATGCACCCAGAAGAACAAAAGCAAATGAATCGAGCCCTTGATGAACTTCAAAAAGCTGGATGTACTATTGTGGAGATTGAAGAAATATGCGCACGTCAGGAAGATCTCGAGAATGACTACCAGGTCCTGCTTCATGAATTCAAATCCGGCATCAATAGCTACCTTGCTAAAGAAACACACTCGACAATGACATCACTTGAATCAATCATTGCTTATAACGATTCTAATAAAGATACAGCCTTGCGTTACGGTCAGTCTTTATTAATAGAAGCAAATCAAACGAGTGGGCAATTAACACATCCGAACTATTTAGAAAGCAGGCTTTTCGATTTGAAATACGCAAAAGAAAAAGGTCTTGATCACATCATGGAATCTGAGCGTTTGGATGCTTTACTATTTGCTGGCTGCTATGGTTCAACTCTACCTGCCAAAGCAGGATATCCTTCACTAACCGTCCCAGCGGGTACTACCTCAAATAACAAACCATTTGGCATTACGTTTACTGGAAAAGGATTGAGTGAACCACAACTCATTAAACTCGCTTATGTCTACGAACAGCAAACAAACTATCGTAAACTCCCAAATTTCTAGTTTATTTGATATGAATAGAAAGGCTTGTTAGCTCATATTGTTGATTTCTCGATTTTTGGCTCATTTGAGTGAAACCTCAGTTTCACTCGCCTTTCAGTTCTGCTTAAAGGTCACCCAAGGGCGTAAATGAGCCAAAATCAACACTGTTCATTGACATAGCTTATAGAAAAAAAGCGTGAACCGAGTGGTTCACGCTTTTCTCAAATTACTTCTCAATGGTTACCCATTTAAGAGAAGAATCAGCTCCAAACTTATGAACGTAATAGTTCTTCACGTAGTCCTGCATAAGAATGGCTCTTCCTGCCTGATAAGTAGGAACGATCGCAGTATCTTCTTCAATTAGAAGACGCTCTGCTTCTTGCATCATTTCCCAACGCTTCTGCTCATCTGATTCAGTTTTAGCATCAGTAACTAACTGATCATACTTTTCGTTTGAGTAGTCCATACGGTTGTATGCTCCACCAGTTTCAAACATGTATACATATGTCATCGGATCTGGATAGTCTGGTCCCCAACCACCAGTTGAGATATCGAAGTCCCCAGCATCCTCAAGCTCTAGGAATTGCTTCCACGGTTGCTTATTGATTGTAACTTTAAGCCCATCAAGCTTAGATTCAAATTGGTCTTTCGCATATTCTGCGATTTTTGAAGCAAGGTCACTATCAGTTGTAAGGAATTCAAGTTCTACACTGTCAGTACCAAGCGCTTCAAGACCTTTATTCCAATATTCAGTAGCATCCTCTGCTGTTTTATCAGCTAGATATCCTTCTGGAGATGCTGCGCGGAAATCTTCTCCTTCATATGTTAGGAAATCTTTAGGAACAAGGTAGCGAGCAGCTACTGATCCATTGTTAAGCAATACATTTACAAGCCCTTCACGGTCATAAGCAAGGAACAATGCTTTACGAATATCATTATTCGCTAATGCTTCGTTCTTTTGGTTTAAACGTAGGAAGAAAATAGATGTATCAAGAACGGTAGAGAAATCATCTCTGTCTTTAAACTGATCAACGAAGTCTGCACTAAGACCAGCGCGGTCAATCTTTCCAGTTTCATAAAGATTCACACGTGTTGCTTCGTCTTTAACAATTTTGTAGTTCGCTTCTTTAAGCTGAACAGTATCAGCATCCCAATAGCCATCGTTCTTTGCTAGTTTCCAACCTTCACCATGGTTCCATTCAGCTAGTGTAAATGGACCGTTGTAAAGCATAGTGTCAGTTTCTAGAGCGTAGTTCTCACCTTGCTCTTCAGCAAATTTCTGAGGTTGTGGATAGAAAGAAGCAAATGTAAGAAGATCAAAGAAATAAGGAACTTGTTGAGTGACAACGATTTCTAACGTCTTATCGTCAACGGCTTTAACGCCTAGCTCTTCCACTTTACCGTAAAGTGGATCTCCTTCAGTAACGATTTCATTTCCGTTCTTGATTCCAGCAGCACCCATCATAGAAGCGTAACCGCCCATTGTATCTGGGTGAATAATCTTATGCCAAGAATAGACGAAGTCTTCTGCAGTAACTGGCGTTCCATCTGACCAGTTAGCATCATCGCGAAGTTTAAACGTGTAAACTGTTTCACCGTCTTTTTCTTCTACTTCTGGCTCTTCAGCTGCCATACCAAGTACTGGCTTATTATCTTTATCTAGTCTGTAAAGTCCTTCAAATACTTGGTTAATAACGTTAAATGCTACCTGATCTGTCGCCTGAGTTGTATCCATAGTCGGAATATCTTGTGAATCCGTTAAATTTAAAATCTGCTCTACTGACTCCTCTGAACTATCCCCATCTGATCCGCTTGACGCTTCTCCTTCACTGTTTGTGTTACTTGATGTGCTCGAGTTACCTGAACACGCAGCAAGGAAAAGGCTTAACAACAAGATGACTGAAAGCAGTAGTGAAAACTTGTTCTTCATTGTGTTACCCCCTATTTGTTTGTACCATTCGGGTCAATTACAAGTTGACCTTTCACTGTCGAATATGAAAATGGTGTGCTAACTGCGGGATTGCGAGCTCTATAACAGGGAGGTCATGTCACTCTACCGTAGTATTCCACAGTTTCACCCAGTCTTCATAAACGACAATATTCTGAATGATTAAACTTATTGTAAATTTCAGAAAAGTTTCTGTAACCATCCAATTCGATTAAAATAACCCATCCAATTTGGTTAATTCTACAAAAACAACCTCCAAATGGCTTAAAACCTGTATTTTCAAAAGAAAAGCGAGCGCGTTTTTTTTAAAATAATTTATACAATTTTCAAAATATTTGTCTATAATAGGGAGTGAGGTGATGGACAATGGCGAGATTTATACTGAATCTAGAAAGCAACAAACCGTTGTACAAACAAATCGTTGATTACTATGAAACTTCTATTATAAATGGTTCCCTACAAATCGGTACATCGCTACCTACTGAACGTGATCTTGCACTAAAGCTCGGCGTAAATCGTAGTACAGTGACGACCGCATACGCAGAACTTCGTGCCAATGGTCTGATAACTTCTAAACAAGGGAGTGGAACTCGCGTTAGCAAAGAGGCAGCAGACCTTCTTCCCGATCACTCCATCACCTGGAGTAAACTTAGAAATCATCATCTAGTAGAGGATTCTTCTATTTTTAGTAAAGTAACAAATTATATGAATGAACCATCATTTATTAATTTCCTTTCAGGATCAGTAGCACCTGATTTATGCTTGGCGAGAACAGCATCTGATTTAATCCCATTTGCAACTCGATCCGAGAGTTACCCTCCTATTGCTTCAAGGGTAGCTCAATCACTTTGCTACTTACTGGATGGGGAAGTAACACCTGATAATATGGTGATTACTTCAAGTCTTGAGCACGCTTTACTTATTGCGGTCAAATGCTTTCTCAATCCAGGAGATACAATCGCAGTTGAAGAACCTGTCAATTATTCTAACCTTAACATGTTGCTTGCTTCAGGAATTAAAATAAACTGGTTTTCATCGGAACGACCTCTTACTAACCAGCTCATTGAGAAAGAAAACATACAGCTAGTTGTTACAAGTTCTCTTTACGATCATTCAACCTATACGACATCTACCATTCAGAAAAGAAAAAAACTCCTGTCTCAGTGTGAGAAATGGAACATCCCTATACTGGAACTACATGATGCACAATTTTTCATGCAACCTTCGAGAGAGAAACTAAGATCTTATTATGAACTTGGCCAAGATCGCAAAATGGTTCTTCAAATCGGTCATATGACTGGGATCTCACCAGGTATAAGTATCGGCTGGATATTAGGGCCAGAAAATGTCATAGAACGTGTACATGACCTTCAAATACAGTTAAGTTTGAATCCTCCACCTATTCTTCTTGAATTAGTAGAAAATATTTTGAACTCGGACGAAATGAATGATCATTTCGAAAAAGTGAGTAGAGAACTAATTAACCGCAAACAAGAAGTGTTACACAAACTTAGTACACTCCAAGATCATATAACGATACTCGATCAAGATGATCCTACTGCTATCTGGTTTGATTTCACACCTGCCCTTAATCAGCACGAAGTTTTTGATTCTCTTTTAGAAGCCAAAATTTTATTACTTATATATGGACATGATCATGCTGTCAGAATGAAATTACCTCTTTCCTATGTTAGAAAAGAGGCGCTACTGGAAGGAACCAGTCGTCTCATTGCAGTGCTGAATCGATTGCACATCATGCAATATGCAGAGATTTACTAATATTTCAATGAATTGAAAAAGGCACCGTCAGACGGTGCCTTCATTGTTTATTTCTTTTTCTTTTTTCTTGCCGAATCCTTTGGTAATCCCATTTCAATCCCAGTTCCCTGACCTTCAGGCTGAGATGAAGCCAGGCTATTTGTGGTAGGGTTTGCCTTATGTTTAGCCATTCTTCTCACCTCCACCGTATAGCCTTTCCTCGAAATGCTCACATTATCCATCCTTCAACACTTCGATCGTACTTTAATCAATGGATCGTTAGTTGAGAGATAGCAAAAGACCATGTTCACTCATAAATACTTCAATTTGGAGTTTATGATGTTCATCATGCTCAATCAAACCTTTAATATAGCTTGTAAGGCATAGAGGGAATTTATCGATGTAAAACGTATCAGTCCATTGCTTTCTACCCAATGGTTTAAGGTGCTCAACGACCTTCTGTCTTTCTTTAACTGTTTCATTAATAATCTCATCTTTTGAAAAGCCGGAATGAGCATGTGCTGCAGCACTTCTGTTTACTTCCTCTACTGTCGAAGCAAGTCCGGTTAACGATGCACCACTACTAAGATATGAGATTCTTTCTTGCAAAAGATAGTCATCCCATGCCCTGATATGAGAAATAATCTCAGCAGGTGACCATTTTCCAGGCTTAATTGAGCTAAAAAAGACTTCCTCGCTCATCTTCATTGCTATTTCTTGTAGCCAGTCCGTTAAAGAAGCATATTCATTTAATACAGAGCGTTCATCTGTCATCAAATCGACTCCTTCCCTAATTAACAAGCCTATCGACGATTCTGCCTTGTACGATCCCCTGCTAGCTTCTTCCATTTTTTCTTTTCTTCTAATTGGGCTTTCTTATTTGTTTGTCTTTCAAGAAAAGAGAGTTCACGTTGGAATTTCTGGTAGTTACGAAAGCGCCTCAGCTCGAGTTCTCCAACTTGTATCGCTTCTTCAACAGCGCAACCAGGCTCTCCATTATGCTTGCAGTCTCGGAAGTGACATCCTTCTGCTAGGCTTTCAATATCGTGAAAGCTGTGCGACATATCACTCGCTTCCCATAACTGTAGTTCCCTCATTCCAGGAGTATCAATTAAGACACCTCCACTTTCAAGTACAATGAGCTCCCTACTCGTTGTCGTGTGTCTTCCTTTCCCATCTCCTTCTCTAATATCCTGAACGGTCTGAACGTCAGTTCCGTACAATTTATTAATAAGCGTCGATTTCCCTGCGCCAGAAGAACCGAGTAGAGCAGTAGTTGTACCAATCGATAGATATGATGTAAGTTCATTAATTCCCGTATCTGTAGCTGAACTCACTACATGTATTGGAACACCTATTGCAATCCCTTCTAGTGCCTCAACTTTCTCTTCTATGCTCTTAGCTAGATCTGCTTTACTAAGAACAATTACGGGATTAGCTCCACTCTCCCACGCCATAACAAGATAACGTTCAATTCGACCAATATTAAAATCTTGATTCAATGCATTAACAAGGAAGACGGTGTCAATGTTCGTAGCTATAATTTGTTCCTCTGTTGTATTACCAGCTGCTTTTCGTGAAAACTTGCTTTTTCTAGGTAGTACATAATGAATAACTGCTCGCTGATTCTCCTGTGGTGCGATCAGAACCCAGTCTCCCACTGCTGGTAAATCCTCTCGTGAATCTGATTCAAATCTAAATTTACCAGAGAGCGCTGCCATGTATGTCATCTGTTCTGATGACACCTCATAAGAACCTCTATGTTCTTGTTTAACTCTTGCCGGCTCAAGACCTTCTTTTTTCATTTCTTGATACGCCTCGTCAAGAAATGAGTTCCAACCTAAATGAAGTAAATTCAATTGTATGCCTCCTGATTAATAAGTCATTTACTGTATAAAAAAGAGCCGTACTAAACAGCCGGCTTTTCAATACAGTTCGCATGTATTAACATGCTAGAAATGTAATAAAACCATGGACAGGAGTGCACAGTCCATGGTTTTATACTTGTTAATCAGAAGAAAATCACTTCTAATAATGACCCCGATCGGACTGTGCACAATATGCAATTAGCAATAAACGATTATTGAAATTTACCATAATGCACAACCCCTTTCCGATACTTGATAAGTCTATTATACTAAAGCCTATATTAATTGCAAATGTTTTCTGACTAATTACATTACTTCAACAACAATGGCAATTCCTTGTCCCCCACCAATACAAAGTGAGGCTACTCCATACTTTCCATTTCGTCGCTTTAATTCTTTAATTAAGGTGTATAGTACTCTTGTGCCACTTGCACCTACTGGGTGCCCGAGCGCAATCGCACCACCATTCACATTCACTTTTGATCGATCCAGTTCAAGCGCTTTTTTCTACTGCTAAATACTGGGCGGCAAACGCTTCGTTTACTTCAATAAGGTCCATTTCTTGAATAGTGAGATTCGCATTATGCAATGCCTTCTTGATAGCAGGAACCGGTCCAATCCCCATTATAGAAGGATCTACACCAGCTATCCCCCATGAGACGATTCGCGCTAGCGGTGCACGATTATTGGATGATAAATAGTCTTCTCCTGCTAACACGACGGCTGCTGCTCCATCGTTAATACCACTTGCATTTCCACCCGTTACTGTACCATTTTTCCGAAATGCAGGTTTCAATGAGGCAAGCTTCTCTACTGTTGTTCCTTCACGAATATGTTCATCTACTAAAATGTGGTTCACACCTTTAGAGCTAGTTACTTCTACTGATGCAATCTCCTCAGCAAAAAGACCCTGCTCTCTTGCACGCGCTGCTCTTTGCTGACTCTCAAATGCAAATTGATCTTGATCCTCACGAGAAATACTATATTGCTCAGCTAGATTTTCTCCCGTTATCCCCATTCCAAACCCTGTGTATTCATCCGTTAAAGTTGCCATTAGCATATCGTCGATTTTAGGTGCTCCAGTTTTCGCCCCAAAGCGACTGCCTCTAAGAGCATAAGGAGATAAACTCATGTTGTCAGCACCACCTGCAAGTGCCGTTTTCCCTTCATCCATCATAATGGACTGAGCAGCCGAAATAACTGACTGCATACCAGATCCACATAGACGATTAACGGTCAGTGCTGGACTTTCGATTGGTACACCTGCTCCAAGCGCTATATGCCTAGCGAGATACGATGCATTTGAAGTAGAATGAATAACATTTCCTATTACAGAAAGGTCAATCTCGGAAGCCTCGACGCCACTCTTTCTTAAAGCTTCCTTACTTGCCACAATACCTAAATCAGTTGGACTAACATCTTTTAGAGAGCCTCCGAACGTTCCAAATGGTGTTCTGGCACCTTCTAGAATAAATACATCTTTCATGTTTCTCCCTCCATTCCTCTCTATTTTACAAATAAAAGGAAAGCGTTTACAAGTTTATTGTGCTGTATACCCTCCATCAATTACAACTGCCTGACCAGTTACACCTTTAGCTTTATCACTCGCTAAAAACATCGTATAATCTGCTATTTCTTGAACTGACAGTAACCTTTTTTGTGGTACAAGTGGATAAATCACTTCTTCTAGTACCTTTTCAAGTGGAACATCTCTCGTTGATGCAAGGTCTTCAAGTTGCCCACGTACGAGTGGCGTATCAACATATCCAGGGCATACTGCATTCACAGTTATACCATGCTCTGCTCCTTCTAGTGCTGCTACTTTTGTTAATCCAATGACACCATGCTTCGCACTGTTGTAAGCTGCTTTACCAGAAAAGCCAACAAGCCCGTTGATTGATGCCATGTTTATGATCCTACCAAACTTTTGTTTTTTCATAACTGGAAATACTAGTTTGGTTGCTATGAAAGGAGCAACCAGCATTACCTTTGTTAGCAGCTCGAATTTCTCTATTGGAAAAAATTCAATTTCTGAAACATGTTGAAGCCCTGCATTATTAATGAATACGTCGATTCGATTGTAGTGATTGAGTGTTTGATTGACTAACTCTTCCACTTCTTTTTCGCTTGTAACATCACAGCGGATACCAATCGTATCTGCACCTTTTTCATTCATTTCGTATGCAGCCTGCTTTACTTTATCTTCATCTAAGTCGCTTAGAATAACCTGAGCCCCATTTTCCGCAAAAACAGCGGCTAGCTCTTTACCGATTCCACTTGCTGCCCCAGTAATCACAACTACCTTATTCTCAACTAACAAAATTCTTCAACCTCCATTCTATTAGATTCCGAGTCCAAGACTGAATAATACAATAGCTAGAGCAAGTCCTATTAGAGGAACTATGACGGTTAATGCTCCTACTGCTCCATATGCATCTTGATGCGTTTCTCCACAAATAGCTCGGATCGTTGTAACTACATAACCATTATGAGGTAGAGAGTCGAGTGCACCAGAAGAAATCGCAATCGTTCGATGCAATGCCTCTGCATTCACACCTGCATCAATATAATGAGGTGCAAGAATTGGTAAAGCAATGACCTGACCACCTGATGCAGATCCTGTTAATCCTGCAATCACACTTACAGCAATTGCCCCTCCAATTAATGGGCTTCCTGGGATACCTGTCATGAAATTAACAGCTGTTTCAAATGCAGGAACTGCTTTAGCAACGCCACCAAAGCCAACAACTGCAGCCGTATTACCAATTGCAATTAATGCACCGAGTGTGCCATCCGAAACAGCACGGCCAAAGTTCGCAAAGTATTTCCGGTTTAATAAATACGTCGATAGTATACCGCCTAGCAATGCGATAATAAGCGCAGATTGCTTTAAGTCATCGTGGAAAATAAATGAAATAATTAAGACAATCACAAGTGGTACAAGACCAAGCAAAGGATGTGGCAGTGGACGATTTTCAATTTCTGGATCTTCCTTTCGTCCTTCAAACCGTTCTCCTTTAGCAACCGCTTTTGTAATCATTCGTTTCAGCCACCAGTAGCCGAACAAAGCCATGAATAGTGCAACAATTAAGCTCACTTCCCAACCTGCATATGGACTCGTATTTAAATATTCGATCGGAATCCAGTTTTGAATCTCAGGTGAGCCTGCAGATGTCATAGTGAACGTAACAGAACCAAATGCAAGCGTTGCTGGAATAAACCTTCGTGGTAGATCTGCTTGTTTAAATAAACTCACTGCCATTGGATATACCGAAAAGGCAACAACAAAGAGACTAACACCGCCGTAAGTTAAGATCGCACAGGCAAGGACGATCGCGAGAACGGCTTGCTTTAATCCAAGCTTCTCCACAACCCATTTCGAAACGCTGTCAGCTGCACCACTATCCTCCATTACCTTTCCAAAAATAGCACCGAGTAGGAACATTGGAAACCATGCTGCAACAAATCCTGAAAATCCTCCCATATAGTTACCAACATAGTTCGGCATTCCCTCTTCTACAAGCTGTGGAAAAAGTGGTAATCCACTTAGTAAAGCTACCACAATTGCGCATAGCGGTCCTGCTACAAGTAGATTCATACCCTTCATCGTGAGATAGATGAGAAGTAGTAGTCCGCCAATTAAACCAATCATACTTAACATGACTTTTCCCCCTTATTAATACGCATCATAGCGAATTGATGCTGAAACAATTATGTCTGGTTCTGTTGAATTCTTAACCTCTTCTAACGTAAATCCATTTGCTATTTCTCTAACAACTAAGCCTTCATTTGTTACATCTAGCACAGCACGATCAGTAATAATACGATTAACGACGCCTTTTCCAGTTAATGGTAGCGAACACCCGTTAACAATCTTTGGAGCCCCATCCTTGTTAACGTGATCCATAATCACCGTAATTTTTTGGGCTCCATGTACTAGATCCATCGCTCCCCCCATACCTTTAATCATCTTACCGGGGATCATCCAATTCGCGAGATCTCCTTGGCTAGAAACTTCCATTCCTCCAAGGATGGCAAGGTCAATATGCCCTCCGCGAATCATTCCGAACGATTCGGCGCTATTAAAGTAAGAAGCTCCTTTTATTGCTGTTACCGTTTCTTTACCTGCATTAATAAGATCAGGTTCAACTTCATCTTCAGCTGGATATTCACCAATGCCAAGTAACCCATTCTCTGATTGAAGCACCACAACTTTATCTTCAGAAATATAATTCGCTACTAGAGTGGGCATTCCAATACCGAGATTGACATAGTAACCGCTCTCAATTTCTTGTTCAGCTCTTCTAGCGATTCGTTCTCTTACGTTGCTTTTAATTCCTTTCATTCTATATCTCCCCTATCCCTCACGAACGGTTCTTCGTTCGATACGTTTTTCTTGTACTGCTTCAAGTAGTCCCTGTACATAAATACCAGGCGTATGTATTTGGTCTGGTTCGATCATGCCAGTCGGTACTATTTGCTCGACTTCTACTAAAGTAACCTTACCAGCTGCAGCAATCATTGGATTAAAATTACGTGCCGTTTTGTTGTAAATCAAGTTCCCCATTTCATCTGCTTTCAGCGCTCTGATGAGGCTATAGTCTGCTTTCAACCCTTTTTCTAACACATATTCCTTTCCATCAAATACTCTTGTCTCTTTACCCTCAGCCACCGGTGTGCCAACTCCTGCTGGCGTATAAAATGCTGGTATGCCCGCACCACCTGCACGAATTCGTTCAGCAAGGGTTCCTTGTGGCGTTAATTCCACCTCAAGTTCGCCTGATAGTACCTGACGCTCAAACTCTTTATTTTCTCCAACGTAAGATCCAATCATTTTAGTTATTTGATGATTTTTAAGTAGAAGACCAAGTCCCCAATCATCCACACCACAATTATTAGATATTACTGTTAGTCCTTTAACGCCTGACTCAACTAAGCCTAGAATCATTTGTTCCGGTATCCCAACTAATCCAAATCCACCAACCATTATGGTTGATCCGTCTGCGATATCTTTTACCGCATCATATCCATTCATAAATTGTCTTTTCATATTCACAACTCCTTTTCGTCTTCTCTTACATATGATGCAAGTTCCATGCCAATTAGTGAAAGTTCACTAAAATGTAAGCGTTTACTTAACCTGCGATAAAAAAAACCATTATCGAATTCCGATTTTCCGGAATAAACGCATTATATATACGAAAGTCACAAGTAACTTCTCAATTCATTAACCTATAAAAACAAAAATTCCAGAAAAACGGAATGAATTCCGGTTTTCTGGAAAAATCTAAACCAAATCATACTTATTGATTTTATCGTATAAGCTTGTTTTTCCAATACCAAGAATTTTTGCAGCAGCAAGTTTATCATTCTCACATTGGATAAGGGTTTTACGTATCGCTTCACATTCTGCTTTTTCTACTATATCCTTAAGCTTACGATTACCTGTAACAAGTCCTTCGTTCTCCTTTAAGTAATCAGGAAGAGAAGCAACATCAACTGTTTCTGTTCGGGTTAAATGAACAGATGCTTCAAGAGCATTTTCAAGTTCACGGGCATTTCCTGGCCAATTGTGTTGAAGAAGTAATTGCATTGCATTATCTTCAATACCAATGACACGCTTGCCAGCCTTCGCAGAAATCTTTCTAACGAATGATTCTGCTAATGGCTTCACATCTTGCACCCGCTCCCTTAATGCAGGAATAAATAATTGAATTACATTGATGCGATAGAATAGATCTTCTCGGAATCTCCGTTCTTCTACCATTGCCTCTAAAGGACGATTGGTTGCAGCAATAATTCTTACGTCCACTTTTTTAGTTCGCAGGCTACCGACTCGCTCTACCTCTCGATCCTGTAATACACGTAAGAGTTTCACCTGCATATTTGCTGGCATATCACCAATTTCATCAAGAAATATCGTACCTTTATCCGCTAGCTCAAACTTCCCGAGTTTCCCACCTTTTTTTGCTCCAGTAAAAGCTCCTTCTTCATATCCAAACAGCTCAGACTCAAGTAACTGATCAGGTATGGCCCCGCAATTCACCTTGATAAATGGACGATTGCTACGTTCACTAAGCTGATGAATGCTATGGGCAAATAACTCTTTGCCAGTTCCGCTTTCTCCACGAATAAGAACGGAGACGTTTCCGCTCGCAACTTGCTTTACCTTTTCTTTAAGACTTCTTATCGGCTCAGAGGTTCCCACAATGTCATAAAGTGAATAGCTAGCACCATTTTCCTTTGAGGATCCACTTCGATAATATTCTAATTCAGATAGAAGAACCTTGATATGCGTATTCATCTGTTTCCATTGTTCAGTATCACGAAAAATAACAGTCCCTACTGCTCCTATTATTTCGTCGTCTTGGTAAATGGGAACTCGGTTTGCAATCATATAATTGCCGCGAATGTACTGTAAATCAGCAAGCTCCATGTTTCCACTTCTAGCAACGATATGCATACGGGTATTCTCTATTACATCTGTCACATGTCTTCCTACTACCGTTTCACGATCAACCTCAAGAAATTCACAATATGTTTTATTCATATAATCAATCATGCCATCTTTGTTAACGACAACTAGCCATTCGTAAGCATTATCAATTATCGTTTCTAGCATTCTGCTTTTTTTTGTAAGTTCACCGGGGTTCACCTCAGCCACTCCTTTAGTAGTTCTATCTTCTATTGTATCACTCTCTTAGATTGCTGATTTAGACTAAAAAAACTGCCGAGTATAAACCGGCAGCCTCCACATTAGCTAACTTGATAAGATAGACGAATCATATCTCGGCAGCGAATGCCGTCCTCCACAATTGGCTCAGGATAATCGTCAAAGAAACCTTGGACAATACCGCATATTCTAAAGCCACATTTTTGATATAAAGCAAGTTGAGCTATGCTCGAATTACCTGTGCCGATTTCTACTGAAGTCACACCCATCTCTTTTGCACGCTGTAAAGCATCTTGAATAAGCTGTTTTCCTAGTCCCCTTCCTCTTTCCTCCTCTTTGACAGCAATGTTCATTATTTCTGCTTTATTAGAGGTGTGTGTCACTAAGATATAGACACCCACCACTTCTTGATCGACTGCTATAAAGCATTTTCCTTTTTGAACATATTCTCTAATCTTATGAATAGACGGATCTGCTTCAAGAAGAAGTTCATATGGATAATTCTCTGTTTCTTCTATAATCATGAACACAATCACCTCCTCTTATCGAAGATTAAATGTCATTTTGCTACCACTTACTTTCTTATGAATAGGAAACTGACTCAGCTTCACTGTTACTTCACTCGAACGCTTAAAGAATTCTTTCTTTACATGGAATTCTTGAATCTCTTTATCTGGCATCGTCTCAGATGAACTGCCATATGATTCTGCTAGCTCCCCATTCTCATTGCTGATTTCAATAAGCGGTCCTACATTATAGTAACCTTCTGAATTTGATTGAGACTCCGTTTTATTGTACTTTAAGTTCTGCATCTCTTCAGTTACCATGTTAAACCACATCTGAAACCGGTCTCCGGGAATGTCTTCAAGTTGAATGCCTATGCCTAACACATCGCTCGGTCCTTCATCTACTTCATAGCCAGGTAATGCATTGGATAAACCAGCATATGATACGGTCATTCCATTTCTTGTTCCTAGCTCTTCCAACACATCTAGCTTATCTCCTTTGGACAACGCAAGTCCCCTGTTAATCATTTCACTATTAATTGTATAGGAGAGTGGTTCATTACGATCGATGAAATCTAATGCACGCACCTGAACTTGAAAGGTGTCAGGAGTACTCTCGAATGTAGGTAAACTCACTTCGTAATGATTGTCCTTCTTCATTACTGGATAATATCCTTCGCTCATCACCTTTCCATTTGAAACTGTATCAAGTGTTATACCTTGCAAGTTTTCATCTGTTTTCTCAAGCTGAAATGAAAGGTTAAGATGATGCATTCTAAACACCAAATCCTTCCACTTTACTTGAAGGCCATTGTCCAAATTCGTTGTCTTATTTAGTTCGAATGCTTCAAGCGTCTGATCAAATTGTGGGTTGAACGATGTGTCGAAAGAAATAGAATCCAGTGCCTCTCCTCTTCCAGAGTCTCGAACCATTTCAGGATTCACTAGCGTTATGTAATCAACGTTGTTCCATTCGTATACTTGTTGAAATTCGTCATATGCTTCTTCAGAGTCTACCATGTTAATCGCAATTCCTCTGTATAGTTTGTGCTTATACACATAACTTTGCGGAATCGTATTCGGTCCCCTATTCGATAATTTGTTAACGTTCATTGAGATAGAGTTCTCTTTAGAATGCAGAGAAAGTTCATTAAAAGTAAGTTGTGGTATATCCTTTTCGTTCTGATCCTCTGGAAGCAAATCTACACTGTAAATCATGTGAAGGTAATGATCCTGCATCCATACCTTTTCTATTTCTAGTGTCCGTCTTTCTTTCACTAATACTTTCTCTAGATCCACATCTTGAAAAAGTTGATATTCTATAGGCATAAATGAGCCAGTAAGTTCTTGCGAGATTTGTTCGAATACTTTAGTTTCACTTTGTACTTCGTTGAACTCCTTATTAATCTCAAAGGTTGGTTCACTATTTTGACTCCAATTAAGATAAACAAGAAACGCCCCGAACAGAAGTAGAACAGGTATAAGCTTCATACCTATTTTCTTACGTTTAGTATCTTTCATCCCATTCTCCTTTACATATATTCCACGCAAACTTATCATACTATTCTTTCAATTAATGAGTAAAGGATTGCCAGATCAAAATGTTTAAACAAAAGGCTCTTCATTTTCGCTTTAAGTGGGGGGGGTGATTTCCGCTCCAATAAGAAGTGTGGTTTTTCAATAATTATTTCAAAAGCAATAATCTTTTAGAAAGATTCTTTTCATATACATTGTTGAATATGAGTGGGTTAATTTCCGCTCCAGGATGCTCGCTTTCCACGGGGCGGGCGGTGAGCCTCCTTCCGCTCCAATCACTAAGTGTGGTTTTTTCAATAATTGTTTCAAAAGCAACAATCTTTTAGAAAAGAGCCAAATAAAAAAACCATGTATTAGACATGGTTTAAGAGACTTTGACTTTGGATGTAACAAATATACTTACAACAAATGAGATTACTAAACTGATTAAATCAATAGGATTGTATAGAAGACCAAAGGTTAAGCTTTCGGTCAACTGTTGTCCTTTGCTCCATGCTCCCAACCATCCAGACTGAAATGCTGTATTTACGAGAGCACTCATAAGCAAATTAACAATAAAATAAAAACAAATTAAGCTAATGGTAAAAATAATATACTTCTTCAAATGGCCCTACCCCTTCAAAAAACGGCTTCCATACTATTGTAACCTGTTTGAATTGGATTTCTCAAATCATCCTTTTGTATACACTTTTCAAAGCGAAATCCATACGGTAATAGTATCATGTTTTGGGGAGGATCAAAGATGTATAACGAACAATACAGGCTTAATTGGGTTCCCTATTATCCTTACCCTCACGTCTATCCGTTTTTACGTTATCCACCTGTAGAAGTAACTCGCTTTCAAAGGTCTGCCCATACCTCTTGTCAACTCATGAACGAAGCACAGATACTTCTTGAGAAAGTTCAAAGAGACACTAACTTTGCGCATGAGTTAAAAGATGCAGCTCAGAAAAATGATCATTCGCATTTGGAAATGCTTATCAGGAGTGCTGGCGTGACATCATCCTTTCATACCGCTTTCACTCCTGATGCGATTCGAATTGACCTTACAGCTGGAAACGAGGATAACTGTAGTGAAGTAACGGTCAAACTCTGTTGGTAATATAAGCATTTGTGCATCAAAAAAGCCCGGGTATTAACACACCGGGCTTTTGATACTATTTCACAATTAAGACAGGACAAGGAGACTGCTGCGCTACTTTCTGACTAACACTACCCAGCATCCATTTTTTCATACCACTCAGACCCCTACTCCCAATTACAATTAAATCAGCTTCTGTCATTACAGCATGGTCAACAATCTCTTTAGCTGGATCTCCCACCCTCACCTCTGACTGAACATTTACACCCATATGATACAGAGTTTCTTTCACTTCTCTTAATAATGCTTCGCCCTTACTCTTTTCAATGAGAACACCGTCACTTCCTGATTCTTGAACAGGAGACGGAACACCCGCATGACCTTCATTACCAATACTTCCTGTTCCATAAGGAATTCGAGTTTCAGGCTGAGTCGTAAATTTATTTGACTCCTTTGAGACGTGCACCAAATGAATCGAAGCATGGTTTAATTCTGCCAGCTTAACAGCTTGTTGAAGCGCCTTCTCACTATCTTCCGAACGATCATATGCCACTACGATTTTACTGTACATCATCTCTTCCTCCTCAAAGTTTGAATTAATAGTGATGTACCCAGTTACAAGATTAGAATAACAGAATAATTGAAAACGTATTCATATCGATACAATTTTTACAATACATACATTATCCAGTAACAAAATGAAATTCACTTCATTTCTACATGTATTAATAGGCATTTAGAGTACAACCGTGTTTATAGTATAATGAATTCGGTTGATTTGTTTGAATATTGGGGGAATGGTATGTGGACGATCAGCAACATGAACGTGAGTTATTGACTTTAAAAACCATCGCAGAAACATTAAACCGTTCAAGCGATTTACAGCCTATGCTCCAATCCGTTCTTGAAGAACTTCTAGATGTAATAGGACTTCAAACCGGGTGGATCTTTCTATCTGACGGGAAGTATGATTTCACTTGTACCGCAGACATCCGACTACCACAAGCTCTTTCTATGAACAATAAGAGTCCGATGTGTACGGGTACATGCTGGTGTTTAAATAAGTACTGGGATGGCAAATTACATCAAGCTTTTAATATTATCGAATGCAAACGACTTGAAGACGCAGTAAAGAACGACCTCGGGGATACAGAAGGCCTTACTCACCATGCAACCGTTCCATTAACGGCAGCAGGCGAAACTTTTGGACTATTAAATGTAGGATCTCCTGGTAAAGAGAACTTCAATGAAGAAGAATTAACATTACTTGAATCGGTTGCATACCAAATTGGTACAGCCATTAAGCGTACAAAGTTGTTTCAAAACGAGCAGAAACGAGCTGAGCAATATGCAAAGCTTGAAACATTAACAAGAGAATTGTGGAAGCGCGAACAAGGTGTGGACATCATCAACGGTATAGTAGAACGAACGGCTATTTCCTTTGAATGGCCGATTGTGGGGTATTGCACGGAAGAAGAGAATCAGATCTTTCTTCACTCTTTTTATTCAGAAGGTCGTTTACAAAAAGTTGAGCAGTTGTTTGGAAGTGAGGATTTCACAGAATTGATCGATGCTATTCAATTTGAGAAGCCTATACTTTTAAAAAGAAATCAATTATCTTTCTTCAAACAATCTCAGGTTATTATTGCTAGAAATGTGTCTATCCGAAATAACCATGTAGGTATTCTCTTTGCTTTAAGCGATAAGAAAACAGACTTTGATCAGAGCGATGGGGACGTGTTAAAAGCCATCGCTGATCACACTGCTCTTGCTATTGAACATTCTAGAATTAACGAAAAGAGACAGGAATTAATGATCTCAGAAGAACGAAATAGATTAGCGAGAGATTTACATGACTCTGTGAGTCAAAAACTTTTCTCTCTTTCAATGACAGCAAGAGGAGCACGTGACTTGCAGGAGAACAATCCAATCTTGCGAGATGCCCTTAAGGATATTCAGCAAATGTCCCAGGAAGCTATGCGTGATATGAAAACGTTAATCTGGCAACTTCGTCCAGTAGGTATAGAAGCAGGAATCATGACATCTCTGGAAACATATGCAATGGGGCTAGATCTCAAGCCGACCTGTCACATCACTGGACTGAAGATGCTACCAGGACCGATTGAAGAAGCACTCTTTCGCATTGGACAGGAATCTCTTAACAACGTTCAAAAGCACGCACGTGTGAAAGAAGTGAGTCTCTTCCTAAATATTGATGATCAAAATGCATCACTAACTATTGAAGACAAAGGTCGAGGGTTTAACCATGGAACGCTTGGTGATTACACACTTGGATTAAAAGGGATGAGAGAACGAGCAGATGTGCTTGGAGGCAGTTTGTCTATCAAGAGTGACGTAAATAAAGGCACGAAAATTAAAGTTGTTCTTCCATTATAAATAGAAGGCTCTCTTTTGTGGTGTATTTCCGCTCCAGGATGCTCGCTTTCCGCGGGGCGGGCGGTGAGCCTCCTTCCGCTCCAATCAGCTAAGAGTGGTTTTTCAAAAAAGAATACTTTTAAACTTATACCAACAACGTCTACGAACACAGACTAATATAAAGAGGAGACAAGATGAGAATGAAACTTCTTCTCGCAGACGACCACCTTTTGGTTCGAAAAGGATTAAGGTTATTTTTGCAATCACAACCGGATATTGAAATCGTTGGAGAAGCATCAACTGGGTTAGAAGCCGTGACACTCGCAAAACAGCTACAACCAGATGTTGTTTTAATGGATTTAATTATGCCAGAAATGGACGGAATTGAAGCAACTAAACAACTGAAACAGAAATACCCAGGTATGAAAATCATTATTTTAACTAGCTTTTCTGATCAAGATCACGTCCTCCCTGCTATAAGAGCAGGTGCAGAAGGGTATCAATTGAAAGACATCGACCCTGACGAACTTATTTATACCATTCGTGCCGCATACAGTGGCAAGAGACACCTTCATCCACTGGCTACTGATCAGTTAATGTCACATATGACAGAAACTAAAAAGGATGAAAAGGAGCCTCGTTTCGAAACACTTACAAAGAGGGAGAGAGATGTATTAAGAGAAATCACTCTTGGCAAAAGCAATAAAGAAATTGCTTCTACTCTTTATATAACAGAAAAAACCGTTAAAACGCATGTAAGTAGTATACTCTCCAAGTTGGATGTCCATGATCGAACTCAAGCAGCACTACTAGCAACTAAAGAGCACTGGTTTGGTGAAGAAGCATAAGACTAAAGTATGAGATTATATTCGTACCTTCAGACGATTTAGTATGTACAGATTTCACATATACTAGTAATAGATTATCAGAATCTTAATTCAAAATAATAAATGGTTAGAGAGGAGTTTCATTGTGAAAGTACTAGTAATGAATGGGAGTCCTAGAGAGAAATCAATGACTCGGAATTTAACGAATACGATTACAGATCAATTAGACGAAAAAGGAATTGAGGTGCTGACATTTGATGCTGGATTTCATGATCTTCCGCTTTTTAAAGGCAGAAAAGAAGATCTTAACCATCCAGAAGTGCAGCGCTTAGTAAATCATGCTACAAAGGCAGATGCTTTCGTAATCTGTTCACCTGAATACCATAACGGGATGAGCGGTGCTCTCAAGAATGCTCTTGATTTCTTAGGTGGTAGTCACTTTAAGCATAAACCTACTGTCTTAGCATCTGTTGGAGGCGGCGGAAAAGGTGGAATTAATGCGTTGAATAATATGAGAACCGTTATGCGTGGACTTTACGCTCTAGTTCTTCCCGATCAATTCTGCGCAGATCCAACATGCTTCGATGACAAAGGGTACATGATTGATGATAAGGCGAAAGAACGATTAACTGTTGTCGTCGAAGAGTTTGTTTCACTAACAAAGACGCTTGAACATCATATTGAAATTAAATAATGTTGAAAGGCATCCAACATGGATGCCTTTCATTAATTTATTCAATAATACCTGATTCTGTTATTTTCACATTCATATCAAAGGAAATGTCCATATTCTTGTATTCATCAATCCATTTTTTTCTGTCAAACTCGCCTCTGGTTTTACTGCGCACCGCGTTACCAAGGCTTATAGGATCTATTCCCAACTCCTGAAAAGACTGAATCATCTTAGTGCCTCGCTTTTCAATATCTTTTTCCATTGTTTCCTCAATTTCTTTGAGTGCCTCAGGTGTTAAAGCTTTACCTGAGTACTCTTTGATGACACCTAAGATACTCCCCCTTATTTTAATTTTGTTCGCTTCACGACTGTTATACTCAATTTTTCGCTTTGAAGCAATATTGTAAATCGCTGCATATTTATCTTGATCAAGGTTTACAGAAAACGAATCGTTACTGCTAAACTTTTCTTGTAGTATCTTAAATGTAAATAAGTTATCAGCATCTAATTCACTAACCATTTTACCTCCATCTAATAATCCAATGCCTGTGATTTTAACCTTATCACCATCTCGATCAAGTATTGGAAGAAATGGATCACTTCCTTCTGAGTAATACGAGTAAAGAAAGCTATGAAGATTTGTTTCTGGTAACATCCCATGCTTGCTATTGTGTTTTAGAATATCTTGAAAATAGGTACCCGTGTCCACATTACCGTAATTTGTACTAAGTAATTCTTCTGTGTCTCCATTTGCAATGCCAAGAAACACCCTTGAGCCAATAGAAGGATCTCTGTGTAGTGTATCAACCAATCCAGTGACACCCTCTGTTTCGGCAATTTCTCGACTGAACATTGCGACTTCAAGCTTTCCGCTTACAATCGGTTTTGGGGATTTAGAATTGTACTGACTTCTTATTTCCTTACTTAGCTTAGCGGTCTCAACAAACACATTATTTTCAATTTTCCCATCCGCAAGATATTGCGGTGCTACAGCTATTCCTTTGATAAGACCATCTTCTTTATCTTCATCCGGTAGATCATATCCGATTATGGTAACCATTTGGATATCATCAAGAATACTCTGCTGTACACATCCAGTTAGTAAAAGGATAATAAGAAACAAATTGAATGAACGCCTCATTTCGCTTTCACCACTTTACTTTTGACGTACTGTATAACAAATAGAAGAGGGACATATATATACACAAAATAGAAACCCACCTTGCTTGTGTATTCGTTTAATAGATCAATGTTTTCACGTTTCGCAAAAAGACTACTCAATACTAAAATGAGAAATAACAACGGGATGGTTACGGACTTTTGACTGACCTTCAATAGCCTCCTTATCCCTCTTCCTCCTGCCCATACGGTAATACAGAGATTAGGAAGAATAACCAATGCCCAGGAAGCAATCCCAATGTATTCAAACCGTTGCACAAATGGCATCTCAGCAATTTTCCAAGTAGTTAACGTCGCCCAAATCGTTTTTTCTAGTTGAGCTGTACTAAAATAGGCAATCGTTACAATCATGAGAACTGTATACATAATGGTTGTTAATAAATGCCCCCCCTGTGCCCAGCGATGAGATTTTTCCGGTTCTTTAATAAATGGATAGTATAAAAAGAGCGTAGTAAATCCTAAAAAAGAAAGGGATGCTCCTTTTACTCCTTCGTATATTTCTTTAACAGAGTGGTTGAAAATAGGAAGGAGGTCTTGAAAATGGCCATAAAATACTGGAAAAAGCATTGTCAAAACTAGATAAAAAGGTAGAACCACGCCAAAGAACGATATACCTGCAACTACGCGAAACCCACCTGACAAACAATAATAAGTTAGAAGTAGAAACACTCCTCCAAAAAGCCACTTGTTTAAATCTGGAAACATCCACACTTGAATAACCTCGATATACGTTCTAAGCACGGTAATACTCATTGCAACAAAATAAACGATGACGATCCAGCTTAGTAATCCCCCGATCCACTTACCAAAAAGGTTCTTGTGTAGGGATATGATATCTCCTTTTTCTTTGTTAAGAATTTTATATATGAGAAAAATGATAATATGTAAACTGAGACCAGCTCCAAAAACAGAGATCCAAGCATCATTTCCAGCTGTACTTGCGCTGATCCGCTGAAATCCCATTACACCGACACCTACTTGAACAGAGTGAACTAGATAAAAAACTAAGAATGGAGATACTTTATATTGATCTTTCACAACCGGTCCTGACAATGTAGAGCATCTCCTTTCACTCATTATTCATGGAAATCGTTCTTCTCTTTCTGAGTTCTTCTATTAAACCTTCTTGTATCTTCTGTTTGTAACTGAATTGGCCTTGTGCTCTGAAAACTTAGGGGTAACCTTATAATCGCGTCTTTTAGATCTTGTACTCTTAATGGATAGATTGGCTCAAGAAACGGGCGACCAAGCGATTTTAATTTAAGTAAATGAACAATAAGAAAGCTAAAACAAATGGTAATCCCAAGCAGACCCCATAAATGAGCGAATATGAGAAAAGGGAATCGTGTAAGTCGTATTGTATTACTCATTCGATAAACAGGAGTTGTAAAGGATGCTAATGCGGAAAGCGCCACAATAATAAGAAGAACGTTACTTGTAAGTCCCGCCTCTACTGATGCCGTCCCAATTACAATACCTCCAACAATACCAATGGTTTGACCTACCTTTGTAGGAAGACGCGCTCCCGCTTCTCTTAATAATTCAATTGATAGCTCTAGAAAAATAGCTTCTAGTATAGGTGGGAGAGGAATTCGCTGTCTTGAGCTGACCAATGTACTAAGCAAATCGCTTGGAATGAGCTCATAATGGTAAGTTAAGGTTGCAACATAAATTGGCGTAACAAGAATAGAAAAGAGAACAGCGAAAAGACGAATCAGCCTTGACGTTGACGCTACAATCCAATTGACAAAATAATCTTCAAAAGCAGAAAAGAATTCGACAAGCGTTGTAGGACCAATTAAAGCTTGTGGAGAGCCATCTGATAGGATAACGACTTTCCCCTCGCATAGAACGGATACTACTCGATCTGGTCGTTCGGTATCGACAAGTTGTGGAAAAGGAGAATTACGATTATCTGAAATAAGCTGCATAATAACAGAACTATCCACAACTTGATCAACGTGGATATCTTTGAGACGCTGTTTTACAGTATTTACATTTTCTTCGTTCGCAACGCCATCTAAATACATCACAACAACCTTGGTATTTGTTAGCTTACCGAGCGTTAATTCAAATGCTTTTAACTCATGTACCGGCAATCGCTTTCTGACGAGGTGGATATTTGTATCCAAGGATTCTACAAAAGCCTCTTTTGAACCTACAACAGTAAATTCAACTTCAGGTTGTGAAACAGAGCGTGCTTTCTTCACCTGACAAGGTATTAAAGCACATTCAACTGAGTTGTCATGCAATCGAACAATAACATAGCCAGTCATTACTTTTTCACATATGGTTTTCAAATCTTCTGTAATAATGATTCCTGTAATTGGAATTTTATCTTTAACCTCTTTTAGACTAGTTAAAGGCTCCCGAGAAAGATATCGCAAAATATGTTCATTGAGAGGCGTTTCATGAACAAGCGTTTTAAAATAATAAAGAAAGAAAGAACTACCATGTTGTTTACTCTCAAAGTGCAAAAAATCACCAGAATCTTTCAAGTTCTTGATTAATTCCGGTAAGTTTTTCAATTTATCTGGAGATTGAGTTTTCTTAAACCATCGAAACAAAGCCTTTCACCACACAATCTGAAATTCTTTTTGTAGTGTTTGCAAGATTCCCCAATTTATCCTGTTAGACTGACTGAGTTATAAAAAAACAACAAAAAAAGCACGCCACAATTGGCGTGCTAACTGCTTTATTGTCCTTGTGCTAATGAGTAGGCGATCTTACCGTCAAAACGATACAAATTCTCGATTTTTATCCAGTCTAGATCTTCAGATTCGATACGTGTTAATAATTCTCTAATCTCAGTTTGTGTTTCTTTCACACCTTCAACTGGTTGGAAACGACAGCGCCAGTGATCAGATAGAAACGTTTCTGAGAAACCGTTCGGATATACTTTCACACCACGGTTCGTCATCATGACGAATTCATGATTGCTTCCTGCTGCTCGCTCTAGCTTCTCTGCGATTTCATCAATTGTTAACGTGTTGTTGAATAGAAACACATCTGTGCCATCAAGTTCACGCTCTGGAATGTAATTCGGACGAATATTTTTCTCAGCTTCCTCCATTGGTTCCTTACTATATGTGACTGGTTCAAGAGTTGAAGGGGATTGTCCAAGTCTCTCAACGACCGCATGAGCGAACTCTTTCGTTCCAACAGCTTCTTTCCCCTTCGCCATATCACCTGTCAACATACCGTCTTCAATTGTTTTCAACCAGGCATTATGAATTTTCTCTGCTGCTTCAGGCTGGCCAATATGTACAAGCATCATAATTGCACCATGTAAAAGTCCTGATGGGTTCGCAATTCCTTTACCTGCTATATCAGGAGCACTTCCGTGAATCGCTTCAAACATCGCAATTTCATCGCCAATATTAGCAGATCCAGCTAGCCCAACACTTCCTGCAATTTGTGCTGCAATATCCGACGCGATATCGCCATACAAATTCAATGTAACGATTACATCGAATTCTTCTGGAGAATCAGCAATTCTCGCCATTCCAATATCAACGATATAACTATTGGATTCAATGTCAGGATATTCGGCAGCAATTTCTTTAAAGACCTGGTGGAAAAGGCCATCACTTAATTTCATTATGTTGTCTTTAACAAGACATGATACTTTCTTACGATTGTTCTGTCTCGCATACTCAAAAGCGTGACGAATAATACGCTCAGATCCTGGGCGAGAAATAAGTTTCAAACTCTGAACCACGTCAGGCGTTTGCTGGTGCTCAATTCCGGAATAAAGATCTTCCTCATTCTCTCGAACAATGACAAGATCCATATCTGGATGTTTATTCTCAATAACCGGATGATAGGATACGCATGGACGAACGTTTGCATAAAGACCCATTGCAGTACGAATCGTTACGTTCAAGCTCTTGTAGCCGCCCCCTTGTGGTGTTGTAATGGGTGCTTTCAAAAGTACTTTTGTGCGACGGAGTGAATCCCACGCTTCCTGAGGAATACCCGTGGAGTTCCCTGTTAGGTACACTTTCTCCCCTACATCGATAAATTCCGGCTCGATTTTAGCACCGGCCTGTTCTAAAATATGCAATGTAGCTTCCATAATTTCTGGACCAATTCCGTCTCCGGTCGCTACTGTAATTTGACGCTTTTCTGCCATGATCTTCTCTCCTTCTCTCTGGTCTATAAGGACACATCGAAAAAGCAGGTAAGCTCCTAGTGAGCCATTACCTTTTTCTACGATAGCAATATCCCCTGCCATTGGAGCAACTAACCCCATATTAGTAGGATAAACCAACATTTTGTTATCGCTTTCCAAAGATTATTATAGAAATCCTGTTCTTTTTTGTCAATTTAACAGAGAATCTAACGATTTTCCTTTTCAGTCTACTTAACAGAAAAATCAGCCCTTCTTATAGGGCTGATCTCTCTACTGTAGTGCTTTCACATCGTTAACGATTTCTTCATAAGGAACGTTAGTGTCACCAGAATATTTTTTTACTACAACCCCATCTTTATTAACAAGGTAGAAAGATGTCCCATGTGTAAACTGATCCGAGTTAGGATCGGGTAATGCAAGTGTTTGAAAACTGTTATCAGCAAACTCCTGAATTTCATCTCCACTATAACCAGTTAGAAAATGCCAATTAGAAAGATCAGCATTGAACTTTTCTGAGAAAGTTACTAATTCCTCTGGTGTATCGCGTTCAGGATCAACTGAAAAAGAGACAAACTCTACATTGACATCTTCGTTCTTAAGCTTATCCTGTAGCTGAGACATATTCGCTGTCATAGGTGGACAAACCGTTTCACAGTTGGTGAAAATAAAGTCCGCGACCCAAACGTCTCCTTCCAAATCACTCATCCCAAATTCGCTACCTGTATGATCAGTGTATGTAAAATCTTCTACCTGCCAATCAAGATCATCCGGCACATCTTTTCCACATGCTGCTATAATAACAAGCACACTCAATAATCCGGTTAGTAATAGTAAGCGTTTCTTCATTACAGTAACCTCCACTGGATAAATAATAATGTTCTCCATTTACCATATCTTAAAAGTACAAAAGTTACCATATGAATCCCTGAATGGATATGAGCATTTCTTGAACGATAAAAGCCTGAACCAAAATGATTCAGGCCCTGCTCTATTTCTCGTCTTGCATACGACGAACTGTTTTCGTAACGATCAAGACCTAGAAGCAGGTTTCTTCTACTTTGTCTAACAGTTTCTTTAAGGTCGTTACACCATCTTCTAATTGAAGAGAGTAGAACCTTGTTGTACCTTTTTTCTCAACAGAAACCAAACCAACTTCTCGTAAGATCTTTAAGTGATGGGAAATTGCAGGACGAGACAAAGTCGACCGCTCTGTAATTTCATTGACACTTAAGCTATCATGCTCGCTTAATACCATAATAATATCCTGTCGATACGTATCGCCGAGCGCTTGAAAGATAGGTGTACTCTTACGAAAAAGTTGAATTGCTTCATGATGCCCACTTTCCTGATTCATATCAGAAAGCTCCTATTCTGTTCAAAAGTTTAAACACATAACCTTAGTAGTATATTATCCAAATTCAGAATTCCTGTCAATAAATGAATCCTACTAATCGTGATGTAAATAACCTAAAGCCTGTAATACTGTCTTATGATTAGGGTTAATGTTCTTAGGAAGCTCATCTAAATTAAAAAACTGCACTTTAGAAACTTCTTCGTCATCGAGATTAAAGTCCCTATTCTCACAATTCGCTGAGTATACAGCAATTACACTATATACCTCATCGCCATTTGGGTATTGATAGTAGAGCTTCTCACCTGAAAGAATTTCTTTGAATGAAAGGTTATTTATTGAGACTCCGAGCTCTTCATATGTTTCTCGAATGGCCGTTTCTTCAAATGCTTCTCCTGGCTCCATAAAACCACCGGTTAGACCCCAAAGTTTATTATCGGTTCGCATTTGCAGCAGAAGCTGTTGATTATTTTCATCAAATAGAAGAATCGCAACACCAGGTAAAATTAGAGGGCGACTACCAACTAAACCTCGAATGTCTTTAATATAGTCCATATTTCCTCCTCATGAAGTTACTTTTCAGCTTGATCATCCATGCAACATGTTTCATCTTCGTAGTCTACTTGTATGGTTAAATGTTGTAAGTTAAGTTCTTCTACAAATTCTTGGATTTGTTGTTTAATTGAAATAACCTCTGTTCTAGATAGTGAGTTCTCCACAACAATATGAGTACTTAGCGCATTTTGTTCACCATCGAGTGACCATAGGTGTGTATGGTGAGTTGATCTGATACCCGAAAGAGATGCTATCTTCGTCTTCACTTCTTTGAAATCAATATCATCTGGTACAGCTTCTAGAAAAATCCTGAGTGTTTTCTTTAGATTACGAATTACATTATACAGTACGTACACTGTAATCATGATGGATAAAATGGGGTCGAGAATTGGTATATCTTTAAACAGTAATACGATACTCACAACGAGAACTGCAACCCATCCAAGGACATCTTCTAGTAGATGCCATGTGACAACTTTTTCGTTCATCGATTTTCCCCTTTGAAGCCTAAGTACCGCCATTCCATTCACGGCAATACCAAGAATAGCAAGTATTAACATTCCACCTGCTTCAATTGGTTGAGGATTCAGTAGACGCGGGACCGCCTGGGTTAGGATAAATAGCGATCCAACTATTAGAATAATGCTATTGATCAGCGCCCCTAGTAAAGAAAAGCGTTTATACCCAAACGTAAAATTGTTATCTTCCCCTTTTCGATCCGATTTCTTCTGCAAATACCAAGAAATCCCCAGTGATAGAGAATCCCCAAGATCATGAAGCGCATCAGATAGAATCGCCATACTGTTCGTCAATAATCCTCCAATAATTTCTATGATTGTGAATCCGAAATTTAAAAAGAAGGCTGTACGAATATTTTTAACGGAATGATTATGCTCATGATGATGTCCCATTGAATGATCTCCTTTGTAGTTAGCCTTCATTCTCATTAGAAAAAGCCTTTTCGATGTCACGAAAAGGCACCTTATCCATTAAACGCCCATACCCAGTAAATAATTCCCCACACCGCACTTAGTACAAGTAAGAGGATAAGAAGACGTGTATTCTTATTTCTCATCTCGTTTTAGCTCTCCCTGCTCATTTTGTTCATTTAGCCGTTCTTTTCTTTTCATCATATAAAGAAAGAATCCAAATAAGCCAAACACCACAAAAAAGAGCAAAGTCGACATAAAAACAAGGATTGAACCGATATCCATAATAGCTTGTCCACCTTTCCTTACAGTATCAATTAACCATTGTACGATAAATAAATAGAGAATGCCCCAATCACAACCATGGTTATAAAAGGCAGAATAAATGCTAGAAAAATAACGGCGGATTCCGTTTTATGCTGCTTGATTTTAGTTAACACGAAGCAAATCCCCTTTCAGTCTTACCCCCAATTATAATGATCTTTCATACTTTTGAAGATAAACTTATTGAACGTTTCTGGACGATTCTATCATATTAATCCAAACCTTAGTCATGACAAGCGTGATGAATTGCCTGATGTAGTAGTGCCATTACGTGTTGATCGTCTGGGGAATAATAAATGCTTGTACCAGCTCTTCTAAATTTAACCAATCGTAGATTTTTAAGAAATCTAAGCTGATGTGATACCGTCGACTGAGATAAATGTAATTTGTCGGAAATCTCACTAACAGCACATTCTCGTTCAGCAAGTAAATTTAGTATTCGAATCCGTGTGGGGTCACCAAGTGCTTTAAACGTTTGAGAAACAATAAAAAGCGTTTCCTCATCAAGTTCCGTATCGTCCTCGGTCAAATTTGGTCTCTCATTATCCAATATGCTTCCCCTCCACATTATTATATGAACACTTATTCATATAAGTCTGCTGTCATTGTATGTAAAACCTGGTCTTATTGTCAACACTATAACCACCCTGTGTCACTATTCCTTCACACTTTCTTATTAAGGTTGCTTGAGTTAGAAGACAATCCTTCATACAATAGAAATAGTTGTCCTTCCTTTATACGTGATAGGAAGGTTAAGTGTCATATGGTATGATGTAAACGTTACTCATTTACTGTCAGGTATTATGAAGATATATGGAGGTGTTCCTTATGTGGGAACAATTAACGAGCACATTTTCATTCGCTGCTCTTTGGAGTCCCGTGATTTTAGCAATAGCCATCATTATTGCTGGTTTATATTTACTCCTTACAGGACCTTTAAAAAGTAAATTTAAAAATTCAGCACCTTTTCCTGTTTATAAGAAACTCTTTTTCTTAATAGGTGTATTCATCTTTTACATAGGTTTTGGTGGGCCTTTGTCGTTAATGGGGCATTTATTACTTAGTATTCACATGACAGAAATGGCTCTTGTGTATCTAATCGCTCCACCACTTATGATTGTTGGAACGCCAGCGTGGCTAATTCGCCCGCTATTGAACATTACAATTGTTCATAAACTAGTTAAATTTTTCACTTTCCCGATCATTTCATTACTATTGTTTAATGGATTGTTCTCTTTCTATCATATTCCCGAAATTTTTGATTATTTAATGGTCAATTACACAGCGCAGGATATTTACAAAGTAGCCCTTGTCATCTCAGCATTTGCAATGTGGTGGCCACTTGTTTGTCCTGTACCTGAATATGATACACTATCAGGCGTAAAAAAATTAGGATATATCTTTGCAGATGGCGTACTCCTTACACCCGCCTGTGCCTTAATTATTTTTGCAACCACACCTCTTTACGCAACATACACAGACCCAACAGTATGGGCGAATGCAATGGGGTATTGTGTTCCAAACGGCACCATTGTCTCACCAGCACTCTTTGATCAGTTCAAACCGCTCGGCATCATGGAAGATCAGCAACTAGGCGGTATCATCATGAAAATCATCCAAGAACTATCATACGGAACAGCACTCGGCTACATCTTCTTCCAATGGGCAAGAACAGAACGCCAAAAAGACGACGAAGAACTACAATCAGCAGAATTCAGACTTAATGAAATCTAGAAAAGCGGAAACGAGCGTTTAGAAACGGAGATATTGGAACTCTTGAATAGGAACACGGTCTTTGTGTTCCTGTAAAAGAGTGAAATATCGCAGTTTCTGCGAGTTGCAGCTGGATCACGAAAAGCGGAAGCGCCCGTTTAGCCTCGACAAGCGCTGGAGCCTTACAAAAAGAACACGGTCTTTGTGTTCATTTTGTAAGGTGAAGCGATCGAGAGGCTGGGCGCTGCAGCTGGATCACGAAAGGCGGAAGTGGCCGTTTAAGTCCGACAATCCTTAGATTCATCAACATCATATCATCACCCAAAAGCCGTGAAGCTCGATTCACGGCTTTTTCTATGGTTATTTAGAAAAGCGAATCAAAATGAATCGTACAAAAAAACCAACCGCTACGCCAACTGCAATGCCCAATATTGGAATAAATGTAGGCGGTATCCAAAAACGATAGGGAATTGTATTAGAATAAATTACGCCTACAGTTGAAAAATACGCCCCAGTCACGAAAGGCAAAGTTAAGAATACTGGCGGATTTTGTCCACTCTTTTCGATCGCCCTTAGAAAACTTTCGTATATGGCAAACATATAAACACATGGATAGAACATGGCCCATTCATAGTTAGTAACCAGAACTGCCTCATTTGCCTTTCCCTGAAAACTATAGAGAATATTCATGTTTAAGCTCGATTTAACATTTATCACGAATTCTAACAAAATAAAAAATGCACCTCTTATGTACATCTTATTAATGATTTGTCCGAATCCGGGAAATGCAATACTCCAAAGCAGAACCTCAAACGGATAAATTTTCTTCATTACTTCACCACCGCATCTCCTCTTCTTACCTTCAGTTGTACTTTTTCCATATTTATGGAATCCAATTCGAGCTACATGGAATTATTTTCAGAAGTAGTGATTTTCATTTTGTCTCATACTACAAATAAGATGAAAAGAAAGGAGATCGACCAGTGCTGACTACTGATCAACTTAGGTCCTTTAAGAAAATTATCCAGAATCGAATAAATGAAGTTAAACACGAGTTACAAACAAACGACGATTTTGGCGTTTCTCAATCATTTGTTCAACATTCTACAGGCGAGCTTTCAAATTATGACAATCATCCAGGTGATACAGCTACTGAGTTATACGAGCGCGAAAAAGACAGCTCTTTAAGTGAACATATGAAACAAGAATTAACAGAATTAACTAGTGGCCTGCAAAGGATTGGAAGTGGTAAATACGGTGTCTGCTCAGTATGTGGAGGTGACATCGCTGTTGAAAGACTGGTTGCAATTCCAACAGCATCAACGTGCATTGAACATAGCCCTTCTCAGAATACATCGCACGATAGACCTGCTGAAGAGAGCACACTTAACCCTCCATTTGGTAAATATGTAAATGACACAAAAGATGCGAATTTTTTTGATGCAGAAGATTCATGGCAACGAGCGGCTAGGTATGGAACCTCAGAAACGCCTTCTGATTTCAATGAACAACAAATGAGTTATGACAGTATGTACATTGAATCTCATGAGCCGTACGGTTATGTTGAAGAAATCGAAACTTTCCTTTCCGCTGATCTTGAAGGCAAGCCTACTGGCGTGGTTCCAAACAAAACTCATGAACATTACGAAGCCGAGCTTGATGACTATGAAGAACAAGTGAATAACGGAACGATTGAAGACACTGATCTAAAATTTTGAACAAAGTGAGCCCCGACCATAAATGGTCAGGGCTCTTCTCTACATTTCTTCAGGTGCATGCAGTCCGAGCAACCTCAGTCCTTCAGTAAGGACAATTGAGACAGCAGACACTAGCTTAAGTCTTGCATTCATATGTGTCTTATCGTCCAGTATGCGAGTTTGACCATAATATTTGTTAAACGACCGAGATAGATCAAGCACATATTTGGCAACTTGAGATGGGTCATATTCTTTCACTGCTCGATCTACCGCCATAGGAAATTCATTGAGACGAGTTATAATAGGCCAGGCTTCTTTATCAACGATTATGCTGCTATTCTTCTCACTTTGAAATTGACCTTTACGAAGAATAGAACATGCCCGAGCATTTGTATACTGCACGTAAGGACCAGTCTCTCCTTCTACTCGTAGCATGTCTTCTAGTGAAAAATCAATGTCGTTTCGTCGATCATTTTTTAGGTCGTGAAACATGACAGCGCCGACGCCTATTTGTTCGGCGATAATCTGTTTATTTTTCAGTAATGGATTCTTTGTGTTAATATTTTCTTTCGCAAGGGCGATCGCTTCTTTTAAGACCTCTTCAAGTAGAACGACTTTTCCTTTTCTAGTAGACATCTTTTTACCGTCTTTTAACATCATTCCAAACGTAATGTGATGCATTTGATCAGCCCACTCATAGCCCATCTTCTTTAACACTTTAAAAACTTGCTTAAAATGAAGACTTTGTTCATTCCCGACTACATAAAGCGCTTGATTGAAGCCATACGTCTCATAACGGTAAAGAGCAGCAGCTAAATCACGAGTAGCGTATAGCGTTGCCCCGTCTTTCTTTTTAATTAAACAAGGTGGGAGGTGATCATCAACCTCTACTACCATAGCACCTTGAGATTCAGTAAGAAGCTCTTTCTCTTCAAGAAGCTCTACAACACACTGCATTTTATCGTTGTAGAATGCTTCTCCATTTGTAGAATCGAACGTGATTCCCATTAATTGATAGATGCGATTGAACTCTTGAAGAGATTCCTCTCGAAACCACTTCCATAAAGCCACCGCATCTGGATCCCCTTCTTCTAGGGATTTAAAAGCTTTTCGTCCATCATCTAGAAGAGATGGAGTTAAATCCGCCTCTTCATGAAATTTAATATAGAGGGCAAGCAATTCTTTTATTGTATTTTGACGCACTTGAGCTTCATTTCCCCATTTACGATACGCTGTAATGAGTTTACCAAACTGTGTTCCCCAATCACCTAAATGATTAATTCGAACTGGGCGATAGCCACTCTTTTCAAGAATAAGAGCTAATGCATTTCCGATAACAGTCGAACGCAGATGACCCATAGAGAAGGGCTTTGCAATATTCGGCGATGATAAATCGATTGTAACAGCTCCACCTTTTCCCAAATTGGAAGTTCCGTAATGATTCCCCTCTTGTAAGATCTTTCTCACAACTTCATAAGCTACTGTTTCTTTTTTTAGAAACACATTAATGTAAGGGCCTACAGCCTCAACTTTTTCGAAATGTGCAGAATGAATTCGAGATGCTATGTTCGCCGCTATTCTTTTAGGTGTTTCACGTTTCATTCTAGCGAGATCAAAACAGGGAAATGCATAATCCCCTAGCTCTTCATGCTTCGGCTTTTCTATTCGTTGAACTATTTCTTCCTTACCTAACTTCTCATCACAAGCAGCATACAATTCTTGTGCAAATAAGTTTATATACTTCACTTCCTGACCTCCTTAAATATTTAACCTGATCATACAAAAAATCTCCGTCTCTAAATAAGAGACGGAGATTAACCCGCGGTACCACTCTGGTTGCTCGCTAACGAGCCAGCTTTACTCGATAACGGCGAGTCCGACTGATCCTACTTCATTCAGAACAGTGTCTTGAAAGTCCGGTTCATGTTTGCTCAGTTGCCGGGCTCCCACCATCCCCGAATCGCTTCATTCTGTTACAAACATTACTCTCTTTCGCATAGACGATACATAATATTAGTACTCATTATAAACATTTATACTGAATAATCAATCATAACTTTCTACTTTCACCTAAAAAGTTGGTTATGTTAATGAACAGTGTTGATTTTTGGCTCATTCGAGTGAAATAGCCAAAAAGTTAATAAAACAAGACATGGAATTATAACTATTGATTTACAAAATAGGGCGAGATACATAACATTTCGCTATTGTTACCAAACTAAAGAATAACTAAGGACAATAAAAGGAGAATGCGAAGTGAGACGTGGTACACGGAAACCCTATCGAAATAAACCATATCAAATTCCCACTTCTGCTGAATCCTATCAATCATTTTTCACGGTCGAGGAAAACAAACAGTATTTGTCAGATGCCTTCTATCAAACAGATGACCTTAAATTCAGAGAAGTGGTTCTCAAAGATGTTAAATGCATCATTTGTTATTTAGACCCATTGACTAGCGAGGATAAGCTACAAAAAACAATTATTAAACCTTTATTGGAACGAAACGAACTGAACATAGAGAAGATCGTTACTTCGAAAGAAATACGTATCTCGACTAATCTTCATGAGGCGGTCTCTGGTCTTACGAAGGGTTTTGCCGTTTTTTTGGTAGATGGAACCCAACATTTATATATACTTGAAGCTTTTGCAGGCGAGTCTAGAGCTGTAACCGAGCCAGTAAATGAGCAAGTCGTACGAGGCTCTCATGAGGGCTTCGTTGAGAATATCATGCAGAATTTACAAATGTTACGTCGCCGAATTGAGAATCCGAATCTAGTTGTTAAATTTTTCAAAGCAGGCAAAGCGACAGATACGAAAATAGCCATCGCCTACATACAGAATCTTGTTAACCCGGATTTAGTTGCTGAGGTTGAAAGACGGATTAATGCTATAGAAGCAGATTCGATTCAAACACCTGGGTATGTAGAAGAGTTTATCGAAGACGAACCTTTCTCCCCTTTTCCACAAATGCTTAGCACAGAGCGTCCTGATCGATTAACAGCGCATATTACCGAAGGAAGAATTGGTGTTTTTATGGAGGGCAGTCCCTCTACTTTAATCATGCCCGTAACTTTTTTTGCTTTCTACCAATCACCTGAGGATTACAATAGCCGTTGGTATATTGGCACCGTCTTACGGTTGATCAGAATTACGAGCTTTATATTTGCACTTGCCTTACCGTCTGTCTACATTGCAACCGTTTCATTTCACTCTGAAATACTACCTGCCGAACTCATTCTAAATATCAAAAGTTCTCTAGAAAATGTTCCTTTTCCACCTTTAATTGAAGCATTGATCATGCAAATTACACTTGAATTGTTAAGAGAAGCTGCAATTAGGCTGCCTAATCCGATTGCACAAACAATTGGTATTGTAGGCGGTTTAGTTATTGGAACAGCTATAGTAGAAGCGAATCTCGTTTCAAACATGATGATCATTATCGTAGCCTTGACCGCTATCTCGTCCTTTGCTGTTCCTTCTTATGAAATGAGCATGTCCATTCGATTACTTGGCTTTCCTTTAATGCTGTTATCTGCAACTTTTGGATTCATCGGACTTGTATTTGGATTATCGATGATCTTAATTCACCTTTGTGGGTTAGAAACATTCGGCACACCTTATTTCTCTCCACTTGCACCATTTCGTTTCAGTGAGTTAAAGGATTCAATTATTAGGGTACCAAGGTGGCTTCTTGGAAAACGACCAATTGATGTTCATGCTCAAGAACAAAGACAGGAATGGTTCTCAAGAAGGTGGAAACGCAATGAAGACGAATAACACGATTCACTCTACACAATTGTTTTTTATTATTTTCCAAACTCAGGTAGGCGTTGGCGTGCTTTCTCTACCAACTTCCCTTTATTCGGGGGCCGGAGCGGATGGATGGATTACGCTTATATTAACAGGCGCAATTATCCAAGGGGTCATCTACATTCTTTATCTTTTAAGCAATCGATTTCCATCTTCAACGCTATACGAATTTGCTCCAAAAATTGTTGGGAAGTACATCGCATTTGTTCTTTCGTTACTTTACATCGCATTTGCCATCTCGACAGCCGTTATTGTATTGGAACTATTTGAAACAACCGTTAAAACATGGGTTCTATTTCGTACACCGATGCTAGCGATTTTATTACTTCTCACTCTAACAGGAACGTACCTTGCTGTAGGCAAACTTAAGGTAATGGGTAGATTCTATCAAATTGTTTCTATTCTCATCGTCCCGCTCGTCATAATGGCTGCTTATACATTAAAAGATGCCGATTTGCGCTATATATTACCCATTGGTGAAAACGGATTTGGTACAATCCTTAAAGCAACGCAAAAAGGAATCGTTTCAATGCTTGGATTTGAAGTTATCCTTTTTGTATATCCTTATGTACAAGATAAAGGGAAAGCTGCTTTAAAAAGTGCATCATTAGCCAATCTAGCTGTAACAAGCTTATATGCTTTTCTAACTTTCACCACGTACGTTTTCTTTAGCCCAAAACAACTCGAGATGATTCCTGAGCCAATCGTCTATATGTTGAAAGGCGTCTCTTTCATCATTGTTGATCGAGTAGACTTACTTTTTCTTTCGATTTGGATCATTTCAGTTATGACTTCCTATGCTTCTTACTTGTATATTGGTGGAATAGGAATACAGTATCTCACTAAAAGAAAGAAAACAACTGGCCCCATAATCATTGTCGCTATTGTTTCACTCATTCTGTCTACGTTTACGCATGATCGTTATACGATAGAGACGCTATCTAGTTATCATGCAAACGCGAGCTATTTCTTTGCGCTAGGAATTCCAATACTACTCTGGATTATCAGTGTTATTACGAAGAAGAAAGAAGGTGCGGCATGAATCTGAAGATTGCGCATTACATTCTCGTCATTTGTTGTACCCTTACCTTAACCTCATGCTGGGATCAAGAGCTATTAAAAAATTCTAAGATAGTATATGGAGCTGGGTTTGATTATGAAAGTAATAACATGATACGTACAACCTTCGTTGTTCGAAACCTTGGTGTTCCCGTTAGTCAAGGAGGCGTCTATTCCAATCGCGTCGTGTCTGTAGTAGGGCCGTCTTCACGTGAGACTCGGTTACAAATGGATCGTCTCATCTCAAAGCAATTGAGTGCATCAAAGAATCAGCTACTACTTCTCGGTGAAGAAGTAGCCAAACAGAATATCGATCATATGCTTGATATTCTGTTCAGAGATCCCAAAAGTCCACTAGATGCGCGAATAGCAGTTGTTGAAGGACGAGCTTTAGATATATTTAACCTGGATCATATCGGAGACACACTTATCGTAGAGTTTACGACGGATCTAATTAAAGGAGCAGAGAATAAAACGGAAGCAACAAAAATGACTGTTGAGAAAGCATTTCGGTATTCCTTAGACGAAGGTCAGGATTATGCTCTCCCTTATATTAGTTATAACGAAGAGGCAAGTAGCCCTGAGTTTAATGGGTTAGCTCTTTTCCACGAAACCACCTATACAGGGACGACTTTACCACCTAGTGATGCGAAGCTACTCCTATTAATGAACAATGAAAGTAGCAATAAAACCAGTATTGTGGAGTTTCTTGATAACGATCCAAACAATGAATTCCTAACAAATACAGTAACAATAAACGTACGAAATGATTCAGTAGAAAAAGATTATTCTATTAAGAATAATCTTTTGGAGAAAGTGACGATTAATCTTGAACTAAGAGGAAACATCGAAGAATATCCACAGAACAACCTTAAAGAAAAAAGCCAGCTGACTGACATTGCCGATGATTTATCCAAACGTTTAACCGTAAGAGCAAACGAAATCCTTAACAAGTTGCAGGAAGCTAACTGTGATTTTCTCGGAATTGGTCGTGATCTGAATGCCTACCACCATAAGGCATGGAACGCAAAAAGATGGGAGAAAGAATATAAAGAAATCAAGCTAGAAGCAAAAGTGAAGGTAGACATAGACGAAACAGGCATAATTAAATAAAACGCGAAGAGTGACTACACTCATTCGCGTTCTATTCGTTCCATCTCTTCAATTGTCGGTTGCTTACCTCCATACCAGGAGTAAACGACGTTATATACATCACCTTCACGTACGAGGTTCCAGCTCAGTTCATCTTCCATTTCGAGCTCTTTTGCTTCACCTTCCCCTTCAGGTTGTACAAATACATAGAAATGGTGATCGATGCTTTCCTTTTTAATCACTTCACCTCGCTCAATATGCTCTTCATGTACATACGTGTACCTTCCAATTGCAAAAATACTAATTAGTACAATGATACTTCCAATTGCGATATTTAATAGTCTTTTTCTATTCATAGTGCCTCCGTCATTAAGTTGATTAGTTATAAGGTACCACAAATTTGATTTGTTTAACAAAATAACAACTGTATGTTTAGTGAGATTTTCACACGGGTACCCCTAATATAAGAGACATTATAAGGAGGAGTTACAAATGGCTAAGAATTCTCAATACCAACCAATACATGAGAGCGGATTTTCATTAAGTGACGCTCAAGAGGTAGCATATGCGAAGGAATTTAAGAAAGCAGATATTGCAGGTGGCATTCGTAAGCCGAAAGTAAAACGAGCTAAAAGCGAAAACCCTGATCTACTCAAATAAATTATAAAAAAAGCCGTGCTCTGCACGGCTTTTTTAATGGCTCTTTTTCTAAAAGGTTGTTTGTTTTGAAACGATTTTCGTAAAAGAACCTGACTTCGCTAATTTATGAACTTTATTAGTTCGTTTTTCTCACAAATGCTTCGTACCCCTTTTGCTTGAGTTCTTCACATAGTTTCTCCGCCTTATCTTTAGCATAATAAGCTCCAGATTGAACGACATAAAGTGAATTCTCAACACCTCTACTATACTTAACAGCGGCAAGTGCTGCTTCCTCTGCCAATTGGAGACGAAAAGAACGTATGCTTAACTTCTTCATATCAACAGCCGAATCTAGAAAGCCATATTCGACAATGATCGTCTCGACAGATCCAGTTAAGCGATGCATGTAATAATAATCTCCAGCTTCTCCTTTTCGAGAAAACACTCGTCGCACTGGCATACCTGCTTCCATTAATGCATCAGCTGCTTGCTTTGCCAACTTACTTTTTGAATAAATCGATTGGATAACTTCTGCTCCACTTCCTCCACCAGCGTTATAATGATTACTAATGCAAACCTTGGCACCAGATTGTTTTACAAGAGCTGCCCTCCTCTCTGGTGGTAATAGCACATCCCTATCCCTTGTCACCTTACACTGTATCCCTAATTTCCTCAGAAAGTGATACTGATGTAACGATACTTCAAGTGTCCAATCTTTCTCGGTTACACCATGCCCATTTGCTCCTGGATCTGCTCCACCATGACCAGCATCAATAATAATCATTAACCATCGCTCCTTCTTTTCGCATTTAATTCTTTTCTAATCTTGTTAAACAATCTTCCTTATCTTATATATCGATTGGAAAGAAGAAAAAGGGGCATCGATCATAATTTTTTTACAAGCTGTTGATTCTAGAATGGAATATGCTACAAAATAAGACGACTTTAGCTATACGTACAAGTTGTCTTGTTTTATGATCCTGCGGGACTAGCGGGACAGGTGATACCCCACAGGCGCAATGTTTATGTGCGCGGAGGAGGCTCACCGCCCACCCCGAGGAAAGCGAGCATCCTGGAGCGGAAATCCCCCCACTCCTATATCAACAATGCTTACGAAAACAGCGTTTAGAAAAGAGCCTATTTTATTGACGAAGCAAACTAGTTAGGTTACCATCTAATTAGGTTTTAATCTAATTAGATGGTAGGGGGTAGTACATGCAGTTAAATAGATTAGTCAATTTTCATAAAACGCTCGGTGATCCAACTCGAATTCGAATTCTTTCATTACTCGCGACAGGTCCTCTCCATGGACAAGCGATAGCAGGCAAACTTGGGTTAAAAGCTCCAACCATCACTCATCATATGACTAAATTAAGAGATACTGGCATTGTTTATCAACGAAGAGATAAGAATACGATCTACTACTACATCGACGAGAAGAAATTACGTTCTTATTCTGAAGCCTTGCCTAATATGCTTTACCAACCGAACTATGACAAGGAGGACGATTCAATGAAAATGCACTCCGTAGTGAATAATTTCATAGCACCAGACGGTACGTTGAAGCATCTTCCTTCTCAACGTAAGAAAAAAATCATTATACTAAAGCACTTAATAAATGGATTAGAACGCGGGAAAAAGTATCCTGAGAAAGAAATAAATGAATACATCAAAAAGTTCCATCCTGACTTTGCGACCATTCGTAGAGAATTTATTATTAATCATTTTATGTACCGCGAGAATAACATCTACGAATTAAATCCAGAAGAAATGTGGGCAACGATTGAATAAAAACACAATCAGTGATTGTGTTTTTATTTCGTTCACCCCCTCCATTTTTCCCCTCAATATAACAGGTTACTTGAACAGTATTTCCACTACGATTGATAAACTGATTCATTTACAAGAGCTCACCCACCTATAAATTCAAATCGCATATGTACTTCTCATTCTTTCTTATTCCTCTTTTATAGCCTCTACAATTTAGAGACGATATTATCTCCTAAAGATTTTTACCTGTGATGAATTGTCTTCCATAGGAATACGCTTCTAATAGCGGACTTTTGAAAGGAGGATACAGGATGAATCCCTCACTTTCCCTTGAGACGATTCGGAAAACAGAAGGAATTAAACGGCTTGAGAAGCATGTTAAAACACTTATTCAGCATGATAAGAAATCGGCTGCTGCACATCTCAATGATGAAAGTCTTACCTATTCAACCCTTTACATTCTTTCGTCTACAATTCGTGAGAATGGATTGAATAAGTATCTTTCAGATCGGAATAAAGTAGCTCTTGCTATCCAACAAGATATATTGGCAAAGGAACGTACACCTTCAGCCCCATTTCCTTATTCTATCTGTGATCTCCCCCAATTCGTACAATCCGTTCTCAGATGGATGGTCGAAACAGGATCGGCTGATCAATTGAATGCCAGATATCGTCTTGTTATTGATCGATCAGCAGGATTGCTTACAACGATATACCAGGACCCTACTGATATCCCTCTTGTTTCAGAACTGCTATTTAAAAGAAACGACGATCATCATTCTACTCATTACTTAACATGTGCGTATTTCTCATCTAGAAACTTTTCAAGCCTCCTCCCAATAGGTGAAAAGTTGCAATCTCCTTCTCAAAAACAAGTAGCTTTTGCAAGTGAGCTTCTCCACTTTATTTCTGGTCTTGAAGATAGTACCGATCGTTACGCTTATTTTAGAGCTTGGTATGAAGAAAACCTTCCATATCTTTGTCCCAATGAGAATAACTACGAAATGACTGCAGAACTGTCACCATATGTTGTTGATCATTATGCAAAATATAAAGAGCAGCGCACCACTCAATCAAGTGAACGACATGAAGATCTAACATTCCAAACACTTTCAGAAAACTTGAAAGTGAATTTAGCAGATTTCTCATACAAATTACGAAGGAATTCTCGAGAGGAATGGAAGGAATGGATGAGGCAACCTCTTGATGCTCAGATTAGGTTGATTGAGGAGGTTCAAGATGATCATCATAGGAGGTAGCCAAAAAAAGAAGGAAGAAATTATGAACGCAGGCTTACAAAGTCCCCTGGAACAGACGATTCTTACCGTCATGTACGATAGCCATTTCAACTATTCTTTTCGAACGTTTGATGCGTTGTTTTTTGAAGTTCGGTTTCGAGTTGCAATCATAGATAGCTCGCGAGAACTCTATTATAGCGGTGTGCAATTTGCTGACTTCTATCGTTCACGCTGCAATCCAATGTTTTGGAAACTGTTCCCCGATGGTGCCTTTCAACTTAAAATGGGTGTTCCAGCTTCTGAAGCTATTCTCGATATCTACAGAAATGGAAGGCAATACGCATTCGAATGCGCTACGGCAATGATCATCATTTTATACCGAGCAACGATCAAGATGGTTCCTCCTGAACAATTTAATCGCTTGTTTGCTAACATTCGTTTGTGGGGATGGAAATTTGATCAAGATTTACAGATCGTGCATAATGTCCCTCCAGATTATCTACCTGGTGATATTCGTTATGTCAAAAACCCAGATGTAAACCCGCTAACTCCAGAGTGGCAAGGTGAGAACGTTGTTGACTTAGGCGATGGGACTTTTTTTGGGCACGGACTAGGGTTTCGATCACTTGAAGGAATGATTGAAGCTCTTGCATTAAGAAGACGTCCTGGCGCCACTCGAATGCCCTATTTAATGGTTCCTGCAACAAGGCCTGGCTTTTCTTATCTATACCAATTTACCCTGCCTCGATCTGAAGAAAATAGACGAATCATTCTTTTCGATGAGAGTCTTAAACGCTCAACTCTTTCAGTCGAAGATTATGAAACAAATCAAAGTGAATGGATTAAGAACTATATTACAGTTCGCTTTCCTATTCCATAAACATGTCGATTCGGGCTTAGCTCATCGTCATCCGCCCTCTACACCCTCATTTTCTGTGCATATGCTATAGAAAAATGGTGGTGAGTGTAATCAATGCAGACTTTTCCAGTGCTTCATACAAAACGACTAACGTTAACAGCTCTAAAGTCAGAAGATCGCGATTCACTACTTTCGATCTTCTCAGACCCTCTTGTTACTTATTATGACGGCGGGAAAGTGATGAAGACAGCAACACAAGCCCAACACTATATTAGTGCATTTAAAGATGTAACTTCCATTTCGACAACGAATACAATTCGGTGGGGGGTACGGCTAAAGGAATCGATGGATCTAATTGGAACAGCTGGCTTTCAGAATTGGGACCGAACTTCTTCCAAGGCTGAAATGGGTGCAATCCTTTCAAGAGAATTCTGGAGAGATGGCTATGGGCTAGAAGCAGCAAAAGCAGTCATTAACTACGGCTTCCGCCACATGCATCTTCACAAAATATATGCTCAAACCATTGAGAATAATCACGCTGCGGTTAAGCGTCTTGAACAACTCGGTTTTCAAAAAGAAGGAACTTTTAGAGATCATGTCTATTTAAGAAAACAGTACTATCATGTTCTTGTTTATTCCCTTTTTCAGTAGAAAACGCTCCTTCCGGGTACCCAGAAGAAGCGTTTTATTATGCTGTCTTTTTTGGTGGAGGAGACAAAAATGCAGCAAGGGTCCCAAGGATAGGGAAAATCAATATGATCAAAAGAATTTCGGTATAGCCGCCAAAAACATCATACGCGATCCCAAACGGTAGCGGTCCAAAAGCGGAGCCGATAACCATCGTTGTCGTGGCAATACCTTTAATACTACCAAGATGCTCTCTTCCGAAATAATTCGGCCAAATAATATTAAGTGTTATCCGTTCAATACCACCAATGATTCCCCACAGAACCGCGAATCCAATTGCAAGAATATACGTATTCACCTGTGTAAGTAATAAGATAAAAATGATCTGCCCTATAAATGACAGCCCTAATACGATATGTACGTTCACTCTTTCAAGAATAAAACCTGACACCATTGTAACAGGAAAACCAACTATAGCCATGATACTTAGAATTAGGGCTGCGGTGCTACCTGGCACTCCCTGTTCTCCTAGAATGGAAAATAAGTGAAAAGTTAGCCCCGTATTCACAAGGGCAGGGATACTCACACAAAAGAGAATAAACCAGAAAGCTCTTGTTCTCATCGCTTCTTTCACTGTCCAATTTGTTTCAAAACCTTCTTCCTCGTCCTCTTCATCCATCTTCTCTTCTTTACGCTCTGCTAATCTCTTTTTAGAAACAGCATTATCTGGTAGAAGTCCAATGTCTTCAGGCTTATTTTTAACAAGAAAATAGACTATAGGAAGTAAAATAAGTACGAGTGCTGAGCCCAGTATTCTCCATGCATTTTCCCAACCATACGAAGCGATCAACCACGTGTTTAATGGAGGAAAAGACGCTGAACTTAAGAACCCACCAATCGCCATAAAACTAAGAGCACGCCCCCGTTTAACGACAAACCACTGCGGTACAAGCGTATTGGGAATTAAGGTCATAGATCCCTGTCCGAATAAACGCAACATGAAAAAACCAATAAATAACATCACTGGACCAAGTACAAAGCTATTCCAAAAGCAAGCAATTGCGAGCAATGATCCGATGATCAGCATCATTCGCCTTTGACCATACTTATCTACCATTCTCCCAACAATAAATAATAATAGACCCGCTGCAAGAGTAGCTGAAGAATAAATACCAGATACGAGAGATCTACTCCATCCAAAGTCTTGAATATAATAATCAATAAAAACAGATACCGCATAAGTTTGCCCAGGACCTGAGAAGAAAACACCTACTGCAGCCGCTAGAACAATATACCACCCATAGAAAAAAGGCGAGTTTTTATGCAACGAAGATTGCCCCATCCAAAAACCCCTCTCAAACTGTAACTAAATTCCATTCTATCGAAGAACAGCACAATACTGAAACACTTTGCTTCATTTTAAGTTTACAAGATCACTTCTAATTATCAATTAAGTTAAAGTAGCTCTACCCCTTTTTGTAATCTTACTGTAACCTTTTAATTACTAATCTCGTGTTGTTAGGTAGGAGAGAGGGAGGGTTGTAGAATGGATAACGTTTTTGACCGTTTGTATGAGCATTACCACACGAACTTATTTCAATTTATTTTCTATATGGTTAAGAACCGCGCAGTAGCTGAAGAATTAGTTCAAGAAGTCTATATTAAAGTGCTTCGTTCTTATCAAAATTACGAAGAACGGAGCAACGAAAAGACCTGGCTTCTAGCCATTGCTAGAAATGTAGCCATTGATTACTTACGAACTCATAACAGAAGAACTTCTAGATGGCTAAGTAAATTCGATTTCAATAAACAACAAACAGAAGATAACGCTCCACTACCTGATGAGATATTAGTTCAAAAAGAAGAGGTTCAGGGAGTCTACAAGTGTTTGAGAGAATGTACTTTAGATCAACAACAGGTTCTCATTCTTCGTTACATTCAAGAATTATCTGTCAATGAAACAGCTGAAATTCTTAATTGGAGTGTAAGTAAAGTGAAAACCACTCAGCATAGAGCCATAAAAGCTCTTCGTGAACTCGTTGACGATAAGACCACTAGCCAATTAAAGGGGGTATTATAATGAGTGATAAAACAAAATCACTGCTTTCCCAACTACCAGAACTGAAAGATCAAAGAAATAAAGAAACCATCTATCAAAATATCCAGAAAAAAATGAATGAACCTACACAGTCACGAACAAAGAAAAAGAAGAAAAGAACACCATGGATTATTCCGACATTCGCAGCAGCGCTTGTGATTCTACTGGCTGCTCTCATTACACCAGGGTTATTCAATCAAAACGACGGTCCTACTAATCTTGCAATTACAGAGCAATCAAACGAAAATAATCAATCAGCAGACTCTGCTACACCTAAAGACGATTCACAGCCTGAAGACGCAACCGAAGCACCATCAGATTCTTCAAATGATTTAGCAGCAAATACAACAATCGTGAAAGAAGAAGATCCACCATTACCTAAAGCAAAGACGGAATTTGATTATTATATACCAGCTCTCCAACAAACGGATGGTGAGAGCGTCGTTCTTTCATATCCAGATCCAGAGAGTTTGCTTCTCGTCCCACTTACATTTGAAATTGATAGCAGTAAAGCAATGTCAGAAAACATTCGAGACATCCTTTCTACATTCGATGCATCACAATACGGTTTAGAAAGCTCACCATTAGTCAATGCAACATTTGAAGTGGTAACGAAGAATGAAACCAAAACGCTAGTTGCTAGTTTCAATGAACCTGGTAACAGTCTTTCTTCAAATGAATCAATAATGATCAATGATAGCGTCCAGCGACTTGCTACTAGTCTAAATGCTGATGAAATAAACTGGCAAACAAACGGAGAAGAAGGCTATAGCTTAGGGAATTTCGGACCACCTGACACGTCCGTTAACACTAAACCTTCTCCTTACTATCTTTATGAAACATCTACAGAAAACCGATTCCTTGTAGAAGGTCCCGCTCTTAATGAAGAAGGAGCTCAGCTGGATGTGGCCCTCTCCCAAATGAAAGAAGGCTCACCAGAATCTACTTGGTACAAATCAGCATTTCCTTCTGATGTATCCATCTATTCTTTCGAAGGTGACGGAACTGAAGCGACAATCGCCTTTACAAAAGACAGTAAATTCCAATCAGAAGAAGAAGCGATGCAGACAATCGAAGCCATTATGCTTGCAGCATCTCAGTATAATTACAAGACCATCCTCTTTGAGAACACAGGATTCGATCAAATTGGAAACTATTCACTTAACGAGAAACTCTCTGTTCCCCAATCCCCAAACGCAGTTCAACTAAAGTAAAAACACACAAAAACACCCGGCTTATGTGCCGGGTGTTTTCATTACCTTGTTATTTCATCTACAATCTCAGCAGCTGACATATCCGATTGAAGCTCATATTCCCCCGGTTGAACAGCTGTCTCCTTATTCATATCCTGAAGCGTATCAATAAAGTCAGCTGATTTCTTAACTAGTTTCTGATCTACAAGACTTTGAGCAACTTCTAGACTAGTACTACCTTCATTGATCGTAAATGTTACTTTCTTAGGTTCGTCCGATTCAGATTCTTCTTCTTTCTCTTCTTCGGACTCTTTATCATCCTGCTTTTGTTTATCAGTCGTGATCTTTTGCTCATTTAGAGCATCATATTCTTCTTTCTTCAGCATAACCATACCGTTTTCTTCAAGACGTTGCTCTACAGCAGCATCGGTCAGCTGATTTTCTTCTTCAGCAGTCACGTTTGAGAACATGAAATAATATGCCGTCAGAAGAATAGCAGCGAACAAGAGACCTGCAGCAATTCCTTTTGCTTCTTGCTTACTCATTGTGACTACCACTAACAGATTTTGTTTTGCTTTCAAGCATTTCCGTTCGCTGTTTCACTGTTTTTAACTCTCTCATCAAATTAATGTAAACATCATCAACTTGACCTTTTACCTCTTTAGCATAGTCCTTAACGAAATATGAGTAAATAAAGAATCCAAGTGAACAGGCAAGTAAAACAAAGATAATTAACAACATAACGTTTCCCCCTATTAGATTACTTTCGTTCTCTCTATGTATTGCACATAATTTTTATCCATTTAATTGATTCGAATAAGCGTACTCATTTTTGTCGTTTTAAATACAAATAAACTAGAAAAACCGACATAAATCGACCTTTTCTAGTTTACCGATGTTTTATAAAATTGGCAATAGGAACTCAGTGGAAATCTAGTTCCAGCTATTCCTGTATTAAATGGATAAAGTGATAGAGAATTCTCGCTGTCATTCCCCAAATCACATAGTCCTTATAGTAATAGAAAAACTCTGGCATCGCTGAAGATGACCAGTTATACTCTTCCCCATTCGGGATAAGATGAAAGGGAAAGCTTTCATCTGGTTTCACATGTACGCGAATGTCATGACGTTCAGGAGGATGATGAATAAAATGACTAAGCGGAACGGTAAATACTTCTTCTACCTCATCTGGATTAGAGGATAGCTCTGTTCCTGCTTTAATATTACCTACAAATGGATAAACAATGGATTGAAACGACGTAACGAGAAAATCCAGTTCTCCCGTTATGCTTACCTCATTCTCCAACACACCAAGCTCTTCACACGTTTCCCTTATTGCTGCATCCATAGGACTATTATCTTGACGATCGACCTTGCCTCCTGGAAAACAAACTTCGCCAGGCTGTCTTCTAAGAGTATGGGCTCTCACTTCAAACAAAACATGAAGCTCATCATTTTTCTCGATTAAAGGTAGGAGTACAGCAAATTTAAAAAAACGTTCGTTCCCGAGTACTCCTGCGTCTCTGCCATGTATTTTAGAATTAATATCTACTAACGATGGCTTCATTCTATCTAACTCCTTCTATACGAATATGCTATTACTCTATTATACGTTATAAAAAGCAATTTATCCCCTTCAAGACATTACCCCTAACAGTAGAAGGTATTTTCTGAATTAATTATGGTGATTCTGTAACCATATGCACACTTATACCGTCTACCTAATAAAGGAGTGATTAAATGGTAAAGTATTTTACAGTAGGAACGATTGTCCTCCTTATGCTTTCGGGTTGTGGAGAGGAGAATTCATCGATGAACACGAACAATAACACAAGTGAACAGGTATCTGGTTCCTCTGGAATTGTAGCCGGTTCTATGGAGCCCTCCCTTACGTTTGAAGAACAAGAGAATGGCACAGCAACTTTCCTTTATACGATACAGAATCAAACGGAACAGGTTCAAACAATCACATTACCAAGTAGTCAGAAATACGAATACAAGCTTTATAATGAAAAAGGTGAACACCTTAAAACGTACTCCGCTGACAAAAGTTTTGTTAAAAAAGAAGAAGTCCTTAAAGTTAAACAAGCTGAGATTCTAGAATATCCAATCACGATTGATCAACTTTCTAAAGGCACCTATACATTAGACGTTTGGTTAGCTACTGAAGGAGCAGGAGATTATAAGAAAACCATCAATTTTACGATTGAGTAAACAAAAACAAGTTGGCCGATGACATCTGGGCCAGCTTGTTTTTGTTTTGCATAATAACTCTCACTTAGATGATTGGAGCAACATGTCCGCGACTCAAAAATGCTCACCGCTCCATTTCCACACCTCTTCAAGGTAGTGTTTGGACAGAGTTTGATAATAAGCTCCCTGAACAGAAAGCGCGGAAGAAATTAATAGTTTCTCGATATCCTCCCTTTGACTGAGCGTTAGGTGGTTAAAAATGATTGTTAACGCTCTTGCTTTCTCTGTAAAGTCATTCTTCGATAAATTTAACTCAGAATGAATCGCTTCGAAAAGCTCAGCATAAGCCGTATAGAAAATGACAGGATCAATTAAATCATCATTTCGATCAGCTGGATTATTAAAAGCATAGCGCAGTAAAAGACGTATGCTCTCAAAGTCATGAGTGTTCTTTAAATCCTCAACGATAAATAAAATAGCGGCTTGTTCTATGGAATATTTTTTACCAAGCTGAGGCGATCCAATCCAATCCTTAATATCTCGCTTCACCCAGTTTTGAACGGCTGTTGAACGGAAACTAGCATACTCCAGTTGATTTCCAAGGCTAACAATTTCATTAATCGATAAACCAAATGCTTCCTTACCTAGTTTAAGTAACTTCCCAAAGATCGATGGTAGCTTAGGTATTATTTCACTTATATCCGCTGAATTTCTTGATCGGTTACATGCTGTTTCTATAACCTGAAATGGTGCTTCTTGATTCCGTATCGCTTGCAACAATGATCCCATTTCTGTTCTTGTTAAATAAAATCCACTCATCGTACACCTCTACATTTAAGGTCATTTGAACTTATCGTATAGCTTATTTATGGAAATTTCAAGAAGGATAGGCTAAAGTCCTCATATTTGGGCACTTATCCTGAAACATAATAGGAACTGAATGTGATATGGGTGAATATCCTGTGTTGTGTAAAGGAGGAATTACTCATGAACATGTACGGCAATCACATGCCTAATCCAGGTGTACAGGGTGCTATGCAGGGTAACATGCCTAATCAGGCTGTCCAAGGTGCTATGCAAGGAATGCCTAATCAAGCTGTTCAAGGTGCTATGATGGGTAATATGCCTAATCAAGCCGTTCAAGGTGCTATGCAAGGTAACATGCCTAATCAAGCTGTCCAAGGTGCTATGCAGGGTAATATGCCTAACCAAGCCGTTCAAGGTGCTATGATGCATGGTAAAGAAAAAGAGCTTAAAGGCGATATGAAAAAATTATGTAACCATTACAGTCACTACCATGCCAAAGTTAAAATGCAGGATGGAATGGAGTATGAAGGTATTATAATGGATTCTGATGATGAACATATGTCAATGATCATCCCTCAAGAAGTTGAAGAAGATGAAGGTCCGGATATGAACAGGCAGTATGGAAGATATCGCTACCGTAGATTCGGTCGATTTTTCTTTCCATTAGCTGGTATTGCCGCTTTAAGTCTAATCCCTTACTATCGCCCATACCCGTATTACCCTTACTATCCGCCATATTATTACTAACAAAAAAGGAAGCCAACAAGGCTTCCTTTTTTGTTCAATCCCTATCTCAAACTAGATCGATACTGCTAATTTACCAAATTGATTTGCATCACTTAGATGCTTAAATGCTTTCTCGATCTCATTTAATGAATACGTTTCATCAATGACAGGCTTAATCGAATGATTAGCTACAAATTCTATCATTTCATTAAACTCCTCTGCACTGCCCATCGTTGATCCAAGTAAGTTGTATTGGCCATAGAAGAAAGAACGCAAGTCAAAATCAATTGAGTCTCCTGTTGAGGAACCGAAAATGACTAGAGTCCCTCCTCGTTTCAATAAACTGAGTGATCGATTAAAGGTGGCAGCTCCCACACTTTCAATCACGAGGTTAACGTGTTCATTTTCAGCTACTTTAGCCCAGTCTTCGTCATTCGAAAGAGCTTTGTGAGCTCCGAGTTTAAGTGCAGCTTCTCTTTTCTCTTCACTTCTTGAACTAACAATGACTCTCGCACCGGCTGCTTTCGCAAATTGGAGAAGAAATGTCGCCACTCCTCCACCTATTCCCGGAATAAATACGGTTTGATCACTTTTAAGCTGACCTCTTGTAAATAAAGCACGAAACGCCGTTAAACCCGCGAGACCAATAACAGCTGCTTCCTCAAACGATAACGACTCAGGCTTTAACACAGCATTCTCAGCTGGTACAACAATTGTTTCTGCAAACGTACCATCACCAGGGAATCCAACTATTTGAAACCCTTCTGGTGGAATCGCTGAATTTTCTCTCCAACCAAGTCCAGGATTAATAACCACATGATCGCCAACTTTTACATCTTTCACTTCACTACCGACTTCAATAACGATTCCTGCTCCGTCAGAGCCTAGAACAACATCTGGTTCAGAAGCATCGTGTCTATCAGGAATAAATAGGTCGCGATGGTTAAGACCTGAAGCCTTTAGTTTGATCTTCACTTCTCCATTTGATGGCGACTTTTCATTCAATTCATCTCGAAGAGCTAGTCCTTCATTTCCAGCATAGCCTCCATGAACAAATCCTTTCATATGTATTCTCTCCTTTCACTTCCTTACATACATTCAAAATCAAGTGCTAGTACTTCTGTCATGCCAATTTCTTTAAGATATGCAACAACGTCTTGATGGGCTGGATGAGGACCATATGCCTCTAAGGCTTCCTTTGATTCAAAACGAACGGTTAATCCACTTTCAAAGCCCTGGCTTCTATCAGAAAAGTTAGTTCCAGCTTGAATATCGACAATTCCCGGAATCTTGTCCTTTACCTGAATTAGTCTGCTCATCCCTTCTTCTTTCTGTTCCTTTGTTGTTTCATTACTAAACTTAAATAATACAACGTGTTCGATCATAGAAACTCCTCCTTCTCTTTTCCTTATTTATACACAAAACAGCGCCCAGAAACAAATCCAAGGCGCTGTACACTTTAATTTATTTACTAATCCATGTATACTCCTGGCCCCAGCTATCTAGAGCCATGGACTTCACATTTGAGACGTTCTCTGCCTCTACTGCGTAAGCATCTCCCTGTTCATAAGGATTGTAGTGAAATGCGTATAACCTTGATGTAAATTCATCGAATGGCAACGAACTTTCACCAGGAAGTTCTCCATGATCCATCACTGTACTTTCGATACCTTGACCCCAGTTTTGCGAACCATCATTGTTCGGATTATAGAAATAGACTCGATATTCTCCATCTGGGCTTTTTGCGATTCTTTGAATCGAAACTGCATGGAAACCAAGCATCTTCCCATGAACGTTTGTAATGAAAATGCCAACGGGGTTTGGGTAGATTAGTTCATAATCATCATTGTACTCAGGATGATGTGTAGCATAAAACAGTCTTACAAACCCTGGATAATCGGTTACACTACCTGTTATCGGTTCGATAACTGTACTGAATCCTTTTTGTACCCAATCGCCATAAAAAGCTGGATTAACCCAGCGGTGCCCATCTTCTCCTCTAAGAGCTACGCGGCTCATCATTTCGCTGTAAATACGATCAAGATGCGGTACGAGGACAAGCGATACAGGATCAAGCTCTGGATGTAGATCTGGTGCAAGACCTCCATGAAGATCTTTAGAGTGAATTTGAACACCTTCAAACACCATATCAATGTCCCCATCACGTGCAGCTCTAGGAATAATCTCTAGTAAATATCCTGGCGCGTGTTGAGCCCATAGACTGATTCCTCTCGCTGCCTGACAAGTAGGGTTAAGACCCTGTCCAACGCCAAGAGGTTGACCAAGGACACTAATCACTCCAGCAAGCAAAATGCTGTTTGCTGTTAGCCCCTCTCCTTCTCCTACTGTTTTGAAGAGAGCACTTCTTACCTCAGGTCGTATATCCAGTTCAATCAATCGCCTTAATCCCGGCATGACAGGGGATGCAGATAATACCCCTCTTTCAAGCAATAGAGCAAGACCGTACACCGATTGGCATGTTGAAGGGAAAAGAGCTACCTTTATAAGCTGGTGTACGAGTTCAGCGTGCTCCTCAAGATTTGCCTTCCCTTTACTAGTTAGCTGCAATAAGACAGGAAGAAGGTGTGGAGATTTACGACTCAAAAACCTTGCTAGAACGCTATGCTGTGGAGAGCAAAGCCCTGTTTTTCTCATTGAAATCCCAAGTGCTTCACTCTCTTTACGCAACTCTTCAGTGGAAAGTGCCATCAGCTGTTTACGATAATCATTGGGTAACGAATGATCACTACTTAACTGTGAAGGCCCTTCTATCGAAGCAATATACTGCTCAAGAACTTCAGCTTGAGTTCCACTTGTTTCGGTTTTCAACATTTCTTTAGCCATTCTTATCATTGAAACAGTCCGTTTCACTGTAATAGGGCGTTGAGCGGTTAACCGTTCAATTTCATAGATAAGTGTTTCTGAAAGCGCGCTTGAAGAAAGATACTGTGAAATAAATCGAAACAGCCTCTGTGCTTCAACTGTGTTTTCCTTTTTCTCAATTCGAGACGCTTCCGAGGCATCTGGGAAAAGCAGATCAAGGTTCAATGCCATAACTTCATTTAAGAAGTCCATTGCCATCTCCTGTGATACTTTAGGATGATTCATTTTTCCTTCTGCAATGGCTAACATACGCAAATCGCTGAGCATTTCAATAACATACGGAAGACCTTTCGCCTGCAAAGAACCGGCTACTAGTGGGGCTTGCAGCTTCGATGCATCTTCCCATGGACCGTCCTGGAAAACCCCTGCATCATCTAATCGGTGTGCGTATTGATATAGCACTTCTAGTCCCTCTTCGGTTTCAAGGAGACGGTTCGCTTCTTGATATACATCTGTTTGATAACGCGACTTCGCATAAGAAGCCGCTTCTTCTAGACGTGTCAATGAGCGGGAAAACCTTGCAATCTTTCCTTCTGTTACTTCAGATGGCATGCTAAATTCTCCTTTATGGTAAAGATAATGTTCTATAGATAGAAGTCATACTTTTCATAGTCAACAAGTAAACGAGTGATTTCGGCACTATCATCTCCGAAGAAGAAGATCGTACCATAATGGTTTCCAAAGCCTACGCGCTCAGCAACTTTCCCTTGAGGAGGTGTGAACATATCATGTTTCTCAAAGAAATCATGGTTTTCAAGCTCTTCTGGAATATTTAGCTCCTCAATAAAGTTCACATGTGGATGAACCATTAGACATCCAGCATAACCCTGTGCCTCATCCTCACCTGGGAAGAATTTTCTTAATTCTTCTTCTGTCGTATTCGGATCACTACAAAGAATTTGAGCTTCATATGCACTGAATCCGTAAGCGCGTTCAATTAAATCAAATATATGTCCTCCAGGTACTCTCGCCGCTACTTCGCCAAAGTGAAGGGTACCATCAGGCATAACAAAATACTCTGGATGAATAACACCATTCTCAATTTCAAATGCCTCGATTAGCTGTTCAATTGCTTTTCGAATGATCGGACGTCTCGCTTCAAGAGACGGGGAAGGTGGTACAAAGTTAGAGTATCCGAGTTTTACATACTCTGTAATATTAAGAAATTGAATTTTTCCATTATGGACGAAAACTTCACAAGAGAATTCCTGTCCGTCTAGATGACTTTCCATTAGTAAAGGAAAATCAGTATCTGTTAGTGCTTCAATATCTGCAGGGTTATCGATCGCTCGATGTCCAACTGATCCAGCCTTATCTAGAGGCTTACAGTGAATTGGTTCGTATTTATCTCCATCCACTTTCAGTAGAGCATCGTTCACTCTTTTTAGAAAGCGCTTTACATCTTCTTTATCTCTTGCTTCTTCAAAAACGCCTACTTTAATGCCGGCCATCTGTGCTTTTCGTTTCATCATCCCTTTATCTCTTAAAAGAAGCGAACGGTTAAAAAGTCTTGGTTCTTCTCTGAAGCGTGAATTTAGAGCACCTGCCCATTCAACACACTCTTCATAAAGAGGTACTGCAACCTCTGCACCTAGTGCTTTAAGTTGCTTATAGAGTTTGTCTGAACCTTCATTCAATCTGTCAAACTCCCAACCTACGAAAGTGATGTCATGCTTCTCGGCATATTCCTTAAAATCAGGAGGACCCACCACTACAAAAGGCCGATTCAACTTGTCACAGGCCTCAATTGCGGGAAGACTCCATCCAATCAATGCTGTTAAATATGGAATTGTCCTTCCTTCTGGCTGACTTTCTTGTAACGTCTGGTTCATTTCTAGCTGATCCAGTTCCATTTTGTTCTCGCTCCTTTATAAAATAGTAGAGAAGTCTTTCCTGACCTTCTTTATATAACGTAGCAGATATAACAACTTATTTTAACTAATATTCTGAACTTTCGCCACATTAATACAAAAGAAGTCATAAAACGACACAAATCGACTTACCTGTTAGTGTGAGAGGTCAGGAATACTGCTATTTATTTACTTCCCTCTTTTTGTAAAAAAGTAACAAAAAAAGAAAGCCGCTCTTTATAGAACGACTTTCTCTTACATTTTTACGCTTGTTTATTCACGACAATGTTACCTTCGATTAGTTCAACAGTGACTGATTTCACATCGCTTTCATCCACGAGTAAATCTGCAATACCGTCTTCAACATGCTCTTCAATAACTCTTCTCAGAGGTCGTGCACCAAACGTTGGATTGTACCCTAATTCTGCCAGTTTCCTTTTCGCTTCATCACTAATTGTTAGTGATAAATTCTGTTCAACAAGACTCTCATCTAACTCTTGAATCATTAAATCTACAATCGTAACAAGACTTGTTTGTTCAAGAGATTTAAAAGGAATGATCCCATCAAATCGGTTTAAGAATTCTGGTCTGAAATAGTTTCCTAAACTTTCCATGACGTTTGTGTAGCTTTCTGCTGAATCAAAACCAACAGTAATTTTGCGTTCTGCAGTTCCAGCATTACTTGTCATAATAATAACTGTATCTTTAAAGCTAACCATTCTACCCTGACTATCTGTCAAACGACCATCATCTAGAATCTGAAGGAACATATTTTGAACATCAGGATGAGCCTTTTCGACCTCATCAATTAATAAGATACTGTAAGGCTTACGACGAACTCTTTCGGTTAACTGCCCTGCTTCCTCATGACCTACATAACCTGGAGGTGAGCCGATAAGCTTAGATACGGAGTGCTTCTCCATGTACTCACTCATATCAAGTCGAATCATAGCTTCTCTGTCTCCAAACAACTCTTCAGCAAGTGATTTAGAAAGTTCTGTCTTACCTACTCCCGTTGGCCCAACGAATAAGAATGAACCGATAGGGCGATTTTGACGTTTCAAACCTGCTCTGCTTCTGCGAATCGCTTTTGCTACTTTGTTAACGGCCTCTTCTTGCCCAACTATCTTCGTATTAAGTCGTTCAGCAAGGTTTCTCATCTTGGTTTGTTCATCTTCACGAAGTTTGCGAACAGGGATTCCAGTCTTGTCCTCAATAATGTGTTGAATTTCTTCTAAATCAATCACATTCTCAGACTTGGAAGAATGATTAACGGTTTCTTCAAGCTGCTTCTCAAGCTTAGACTCTTCATCCCGCAGCTTAGCTGCTTCTTCATAGTCTTCAGCATCTGTCGCCTTTTTCTTATCTACAGCTAATTGCTGCAAACGTTTTTGAATATCATCATGGTTTGTTTCAGCGAATGTTAAGTTCATTTTCGCACCTGCTTCATCCAATAAATCAATGGCCTTATCTGGAAGGAAACGGTCTTGTATGAACCGGTTAGACAATGTTACACACGCTTTAATGGCTTCTTGTGTGTAGCTAACTTCATGATATTCTTCATATTTACTCTTAAGCCCATTTAGAATTTCAATCGCTTCTTCTACGGACGGTTCATTGACCATTACTGGCTGGAAACGACGCTCAAGAGCCGCGTCCTTCTCAATTTGTCGATACTCTTTAAGGGTGGTTGCGCCAATAAGCTGTAGCTCCCCCCTAGCGAGTGCAGGTTTCAGAATGTTACCTGCATCCATTGATCCTTCTGCTGATCCTGCACCGACAATCTGATGAAGTTCATCAACGAATAGAATAACGTTCTTTCTATTTTGCAACTCTGTAATCAGTTGCTTCATTCTCTCTTCAAATTGCCCTCTAATCCCTGTATTTGATACAAGGGAAACTACATCAAGTAAATAAATCTCTTTATTCTTAAGCTTAGAAGGAACGTTCCCTTCAGAAATTCGAAGAGCAAGACCTTCGGCGATCGCTGTTTTACCAACACCTGCTTCACCGATAAGAACTGGATTATTTTTATTTCTTCTATTTAACGTTTCAATTACGCGAGCTACTTCTTTCTCCCTACCAATTACCGGATCAATTAAACCAGCTTTAGCCGCATCAGAAAGATTACGACCTAAATCATCAAGCAAGCCGCCTTTTCCGTGTTCAGTCTCTGATTCAGGAACTTGATTACTAGCAGATCCGTTTGATGCATTCATAAAGGAGTTAAAGAAATCGTCTATTTGACCTTTTGGTGATGGAGTATTTTGACCATTCATCACTTTTGTATAACACGTGCTACAAAGATGAACTCGTTTTCTACTCTCATTTACTTGAACATTCAATTGAACTGACGCGTTATTCTGCTTGCAATGATCACAAAGCATATGATGGCCTCCTTATAATATATATCCTTAGAATTAAATTAAGTTTGTTTAATAAAAGGCAAAGAGATTAAATTGACTTTGACTATCTTTGACCTTGTAACCTTATTATAATTTGACTATCTTTGACTTTCAAGTATTATGCTTATTTTTTTGAGTAACATCTAAAAAGAAAAAAGCCGAGACATTAGTCTCAGCTTTTTAAAAGGCTCTTTTCTAAAAAATTGTTGCTTTTGATAAAATTATTTAAAAAACCACACTTAGTGATTGGAGCGGAAGGAGGCTCACCGCCCGCCCCGCGGAAAGCGAGTATCCTGGAGCGGAAATTAATCACCCTTATAGAAGCAAGGTCTTCGAAAAAACTACATTTTGAAATGTAATATTTGAAATAAAGGAATTTTTTTAAGGCTTGGATAATAGATTGTAATAAACTACTTTTCGACAAAGGGTATACAAGTTTACTAGTACGGTAACAATGATGATAGATTACTAAAGGGAGGATTACCAATGAATGATTCAGTCTATCAATTGATTGTTGAAACGACCGTCAAACGAGTCCCTACCTGTCACGAGTCGCCTGAAGATTTCTTCATTGCCCTTGATGATCGAGACTATCCTTATTTGATTCTACCAACACCGAAGGAAATGTTTGATAACGATGATGTGTTTACTATTCGCTTAATCCCAGATCCACTAAACAGATTTCGTTTTGAAATGGACAACTCATTTACCAAATTATCATTCAAGCGCTTTTTCACTTTTTTTGACGATAAATCCTACTACTTCGGACCAAACGACAATATGCTTATCCACTTCTTGAAGTCGCCAGTTTATAAAAGCTATGTGGCATGGGTTAGTAATTTGTACTTCAAACGGATTGACGATCTTATTGAACGGTATAACAATGAAGAACTACCTGAAGAAAGAAAATCAATTAAAGCGAAACTTTCTCGCCTTCTGATCGAAGCATAGTTCCTAGTCGATCCACTTCATTCTGGACAAGTCGAATTCCTTCTTCGAGTGATTCAAAAGAAAGATTAACAATTTCACCTTCGTTTTCATATGCCTTGTGTTCATACCTGGGGTCGTAGTAATGAAGTAACAACCGCTCGACAACTGAGGCATAATTTTTGTCTTCTACTGCTGAGTAGATTTCAAATCGATCTTCATCAGAAAAACGCTTCTCGATCTTGTTAATGCCTTTCATAATCTCGTCTTTATGTTGTTCAGGATGATACGTATCAAGGATTGTTTGGATTCGATAAGAAAGCGGGGCGTGGACTTGTATACGCGTCCCTTTTTGTTTTCCATCTAGAATAAAGTCAGGAATAATAATGTTCCCAAGTCGTTTGCTTTCAGACTCAATGATATAAAAAGCTGTATCCCCAATCTCTTCTAACCTATGATAAAGCTCAGCCTCGAATTCCTTCTGACTACGCTCGGGCAAGTTAACCCTTCCAAATACTGATCCTCTATGAGCTGCAAGACCTTCCAGATCAATAACAGGATACCCTCTATTTTCCAAATCATTTAGAATTTCAGTTTTGGATGTGCCTGTTAACCCTTCTAGAACAAGGTATGGTGTAGTTAGATTGGCCATATGCTCTAATCCTTCTGTTACCTTTTGACGATACGAACGAATACCGCCTTCAAGCTGGTAGCAAGAAAGCCCCATCATGTCATAAACAACAGTCAAACTTTTGCTTCGCATACCACCTCGCCAGCAATAAACCACAAATTCTTCTTCACCTGATAGTTCTTTCGCTTTCTCGTAAAAGTCAGGTAGAGATGGAGAAATGAGTGATATACCAAGTACCTTCGCTGCTTCTTTTCCCTTTTGTTTATATGTTGTCCCAACTAATTCCCTTTCTTCATTCGAAAAAACCGGTAAATTAAGAGCCCCAGGAATATGGAACTTCTCATATTCAGCGGGCGTACGGACATCTATAAGAGTAAGCTTTCGATCTAGAACCTCATTTATCGTAATTGTTTTCATTACAATCATCCTTTTGCTTCTATTCGTATTTTAAGTATAGCATCTACCTCTTCTATAAGTTCAGAGTAACGGTTTATTGACCTTCGAAATGGGGAAAATAATAACGAGGTGAAAAGTATGGAAACTTCAACAATGTTAAAAGACCTTCGCAACGCGCTTACTGAATGGATTGGTGGACATATAATTGTTGAGAAGAAAGAACTTGACGATGTTGATAAGACAATAATGAAGCTTGAAGATTTCACTTTTCAACATCGTGGTGAGAAGGTTGATGACTACACAGCCTCAACACTTCTTCAGCTTAAAGGTGAAGGCAAAGTAATCTCAGCTGAGGCTACTGTTCCTCTTCCACATTCTTTATTTGAAATACCGATTGAAAATATCAGTGAAGTAAATCACCAGACAACTGAATTAATGATTGCAACTGAACGAGCTTCTTATCACATCAGCTACAATCCAAATTAACGGGAACCAATTGGTTTCCGTTTTTTATAGTGAAAACACCCCTTGTATTCAACACCTTAAGAATATCCCTTCCTACTCAATAATATGCTGATTATAGAATGCTTTAACAGGAGGGATTCTATTGGAAAAAGATGCAACCATTCCTAATCAAGAAGCACGCACTTGGGCCATGTTTGCCCACCTCTCTGGCTTATCAGGTTACTTAATCCCTTTTGGAAATATTGTAGGACCGTTAGTTATATGGTCGATCAAAAGAGAGACTGATCCATTTATTGAAACCCAAGGGAAAGAAGCGTTGAACTTCCAAATTACCATGATGATTTATACCCTTATTCTAGGTATTTTAAGTATCGTAATCATTGGACTTATTCTTCTCCCTGCTCTTTTCGTACTCCATCTTGTATTAATTATTGTCGCATCAGTTAAATCTAATCAAGGAGAAGACTACCACTATCCTTTGACGATTCGATTCGTGTCTTAAATCCGCAATAATTTAGTATGTTCACTCATAATTTAGCTATGTCCATGTTATAATGAAACTAAACTTATAATGTGGAGGGTCTGCTCTTGGCTGCTAAAGAAAAAGAATGGAACCGTTTTACTGTTTGGGCACTAGCATTTATGGTTTGGGCTGTGCCAATTGCTTTTATCGTCGGTTTTTACATCACAACAAGACCGCAATAAATCAGCGTTAACTCGCTGATTTTTTTTATTGTGTACAAAACCATGTTTTAGCTCTCTTTTAGTTGGGAAATGTTAATACTACAACAGCTTAAAGGAGGATATTTCCCATGAAGGAATATACAGTAGCACCAAATAAAGATGTAACAGGTTGGTTCGTTAAAATTGAGGACATTGCACCAACAGATTTATACAAAATGCGTTCAACTGCGATTGAGAAAGCAGAAGAACTAGCTCAAGGTGATTCACCGAGCCGATTGCTAATCCTAAACGAACAGCATGAAGTTGAAGAAGAACGCACATTTTAAATAATGTACATAGGAATCCCCTTCACAGATCTGTGAAGGGGATTCCTGTTGTTATAGACACAAGGCTCTTTTCGTAGACATTGTTGCTCTTAGACTAGTGGTTAATTTCCGCTCCTCCCCCCTTTCCGCGGGGCGGGCGGTGAGCCTCCTTATGCTCCCATTAGCAAAGTGTGGTTTTTTACAATAATTGATTTAAAAGCAACAATCTATTTGAAAAGAGCCAAACAAAAATATAAAAGCGAAGGGATGACCCTCCGCTCTACCCGATTAATTCTGATCGTCTCCGCTTTTCTTACCACCTTTTTTTCCAATCTCCTGGTAGAATTCTTTATCTTGATTTTTGGAAGTTTGCTCTCCGCCTTTCTCTCCAATTTCTTGATAGAACTCTTTATCATGCTCTCTAGCTGTTTTCTTACCACCTTTTTCTCCGATCTCCTCATAGAATTCTTTACCATGCTCTTCAGATGTTTTGTTTCCACCCTTTTCGCCAATTTCTTGATAGAAATCTTTATCATGTTCCTTCGCCGTTTTTTCTCCGCCTTTTTGTCCAATATCTTCGTAAAAATCTTTGTTATGTTCTCTTGCTGTTTTTTTTCCGCCTTTACGTCCTGCTTCTTCTCTACTCATTTTCTCGTTATTGTTAGCCATCTTAAATCTCCTCCAGTATTGTTAATTATTTTCAAGTAACAAACCTTAAGTCTCATGAAAGAATGGTCTAGTAGAAAATTCCCTACGCTTCACAAGACACTGCATTAATTGTTCTGAAATCCACTCTTCTTACCGCCTTTTTCTCCAATCTCTTTATAGAATTCCTTATCTTTATTCTTGGACGTTTGCTCTCCGCCCTTCTCACCAATTTCTTGATAGAATTCTTTATCATGTTCCTCAGCAGTTGTTTCTCCGCCTTTTTGACCGATATCTTGATAAAATTCCTTATCATGCTCTCTAGATGTCTTGTTCCCACCTTTACGTCCTGCTTCTTCTCTACTCATTTTGTCATTGTTATGATCAGCCATCTTACATTCTCCTTTCATCCATTTTTTCTTTTGCGCTACACTCGTTGTATTCCACGATATCGTTTTCACAAACGGGATAATGGTGGTATTTTACATTTTTGATTCCTTCTTACTAAATAGTAAATAGGAATACTCATCAAAAAAACGCCCCCATGACGGGAGCGTTTCCTTAAGAATAGTACACATGGATTGGTTTCTCGTATTTCTTGGAAATCTTTTCTAAAGATTTTTTTACATTAATCAGATCATCTTTATCGATTCCACAACCAATTTTTATTTTAAATCCCTTTTCTTCGAATGGTTTTAATTCTTTAATCATATGTTCGAACGATTTCAGCCACGCTGGATAATTTGTTTGAAGTCCAGCGGGTTTATATTGACCGTATAAGTTAGCAATGATTCGCTTATTATCACGGCTTAAAGCAAACGAGCACTTCCCAAGCTTCTTTTTGGGTGAAAACGGAAAGTCTTCATCAGCTTTTGCTGCTTCAGGGTACGTTTCTTTTACTGACTTTGCAATACCAACATCCATCGCATTAAAACAGTCACATTGATGAGCTATAACGGTACAATCACTTTTAAGAAGGTTACCTTTTTCTAAACTGATCATACATGCACTCTCCTTTGTAGAGAACCCTTTTGTATGATTATAAAGAAAATTCTTTTAATTTCAATAGGAATATTTTACTTCCTTCTGCATAATATGATAAGTTTCGCTATATTTGTAACGATTTGATTAACGTCACTACTTCACGGCTACGTCTACAATCGTTATTTCGAAATATTTGCTGCATTGGTTTATTGTCTACTCCCGTACTGCCAATATAATAGGAAGCACCCTTTTGCTGCAAAAGGTGTAATCCTAAACGGTGAACGATTGTACCAAGTCCCTTTCCCCGCTGATTAGGTAATAATCCAAAATAAAATAAACGCCCTTCTTCTGTTGTACCTGACTCGATAATAGGCATCACCACACCAAGCGGTATACCGTTATTAAAAACAATAAAACAACTCGTTTTGTACTGAGCACCTACTTCCTGCTTCATCCCTTCGTATTGCTCTTCTATCGTGTATAAGGATGGGACATTCAAAGAGCTACTCATAGCATTCTCCCAAATATCGAGAAACCTTGTAATTCCAACTTCAGCCGCAGATGAAAAAGTAATAGTACTATTGTAATTATAGGTAAAGCTTTCCAGGTTAAGATCGCGAGAATATTCTATTGACCTGGATTTATTTACATATAAGTTTTTCTTTAATTTATGAATGTGAGCAGAAGATGAGTCTATTGTAATCGTAACGTGTTGTACTCTTTCCTTCATAGCCAACTCTTCCATTCGACTAATAAACAGGTCAAGATCATCATTCGTTTCTAAATTCTCCACATTTTCTGCTGCTAGGTAATAAGGTCGGCCATCAAGTAATTTCACATCTACGTCTCGTTCTTTACTTGTTAAAAATGATTTCATCCTTTAGCCTTGACTGTTCTGCATATAAACTTCCTCAAATGGCTGTACCACAACAAAACCTTCACCTTCAAACCTCATCTGAATTGACTCACCACTCCCTCTTCCAAAGAAGGATTTTAATGAAACATCCGTTTGAAATTGCGGTTGAAGATGACCAGACCATGCAACTGTTGCATTAGGATCTGTGATGACAGGCTTTCCAGGGGACACTCGTATCGTAAGAGGTTCATAATGACTAGTAATAGCAATCATTCCTGGGCCCTTACATGTGACATTAAATAATCCACCCGCCATCATTCCTGTAATTCGCTTCATCATTTTTATATCCCAGTCAATTCCATCTTCAAACGCTAATAAATCATTCCCATTCACGCTAATTGATTCATTATGATGCAACTGAATAATAGAAATCTTTTTCCCGGCATCAGCAAGATATAGCTTCCCATTTCCTTGTGCCTTCATAAGGGAAGCCCCTTCACCTGTTAGTGCCTTCTTAAACATTTTACCCAGTCCATGCTCAAGAATGCCTTCTCTTTCAAATTTAATTTCACCATTGTACGTTATCATACCGCCTGATTTAGCCCATACACGGCCATTTAAATTCACTTCAAGGATTCTTGGTGTCTCAAGTTCAAAGAACCCCTCACCTTTATCCTTCTGTTCAGTTGACTGTATAAATTCTTCAATCGAATATCGATTCATTTGTCCTCTCCCCTTCCACTCTTTTCTTTTGTTACGTAATACCAGTCGAAATCGTTTCAATTTCGAATGAAATATTTAGAAAGATATTGTTTGTGAATAGGATTCGAAGGGTAAATTAACCTTAATACGAGCGAGCAGGAGGTTTTGAAATGATTATCGTGTATATAAGCATTGCTATTGTCGTTCTTTCACTTGTCTATTTAGGTTACATAGTCGTAAAAAATTTAAAAGAAACGAAAAAATCTGTAACGGACCTTTCCGAAACAGCTGCACGCTTTCAAGAAAAAGTTGATAAAATTAACAACGAAACCACTCAACTATCAGAAACCACTTCAACCATTTCTAACGGCATCCAAACAAAGAAAGAAACGGTACAAAATGTTATTAAGACAGCAAAGGCTTCACCTGAACCTTTCAAAAAGCTACTCTCATCAATTAAAAACACGCCAAATCCACAGCGTGAAACATCCGATTCTCAATTGACCGAAATTGGTGATAAGCTTATTGATCTGTGGGGCCGCTACCGCGTGAAGCGAAAGTCAAACCAAGCGGAGTAAGGGCATAGCCCTTACTTTTTTACGTTCAAAATTTTTTCCTAGGTGGGCTATCCATGAAGCAAATTAGACAAATTATATTCTTTATCATAATGACTTCATCCCTTTCGATCATTTTTTTCACTTCTCTCTCCCCTGAATGGAAGTGGCTCTCTGGTATAACGTATTGTGTTATTTTACTATCTATTTTATATGTTCTTTTGTTAGAGGGGCGGTCGCCTTATAAAACGTTACTTTGGATTTATGTTCTTATTTTCTTTCCAATCATTGGGTACGTGTTCTTCCTATTTTCTGGCCAACTTGAAGTGAAAGGCCACTTATTTAAAGAAAAACGATCAAATGGACTTAAGTTCTTCCAGCAGTACGTTAACTTTCCACCTTCAGAACGTTGGAATGAATTAACTGAACGAAATCAAAATTTCTCTAACTTAATTGCTACAATGGTTTCAAGTCCAATTAGCATGAGATCTACTACAAAAATACTGTTTAACGGAAGTCAAACCTTCTCTTCAATTAAAGAAGAAATTCAAAAGGCAGAAATATATATCCATATGGAGTACTATACGTTCCGTTCTGATGAGCTCGGAACATCGATTATTGATCTACTTATTGAGAAAGCAAAGGAAGGCGTCGAGGTAAGAGTTCTTTACGATTCAATCGGTAGCCATAACCTTTCAAGAGCTTCCAAGAAAGCGTTAAGAGAGGCCGGTGCTAGCGTCCAACAATTCCTACCAATCAAATATGGTTTCTTTAATCAAACTGTGAACTTCCGCAATCATCGCAAAATAATTGTGATAGATGGTAAAGCCGGTTTTGTTGGAGGCTTAAACATTGGAGATGAATATGCTGGTGATATGAACAACATGCGGTTCTGGCGTGACACACATGTACTTGTAAAAGGAGAAGTTCTTTCTGCCCTTCATGCTGTATTTCTGATGGATTGGTTCTATATGTGTGGAGAAGAATTAAGCACCACCAAGTATCTTGAAACGTATGAAGTAGAAGGAAACGGCGGTACACAACTTGTTGCAAGTGGTCCTGACACAAAACGAGGAGCAATGTCTGATCTTTATTTCAGCTTAATTACGTCTGCGACAGACCGAATCTGGATCGCAACACCTTATTTTGTTCCAAATAAAGCGATCCGGACAGCTCTTGCGATGGCTTCTATGAGAGGTATTCAAGTAAGGTTAATCGTACCTGAAGTAAGTGATGGATTTTTAACACAATATGGGACAAGGTCTTACTTCTCAGAGCTTCTTGATTATGGTGTGGAAATATATATGTATCAAAAGGGATTTCTTCATCAAAAAATCATGATAATTGATGAAGATATTGCAACGATTGGAACTGCAAACATGGATATGCGTTCAATGAATTTAAATTTCGAAGTTAACTTGTTTCTATTTCAAGCAAGTTCGGTTAAGGATCTTGTGGATGGCTACAAAAACGACATTAATGATTCGGTTAAAGTCACAAAAGACTCTTACAATCAAAGAGGATTAAAGCATCGTACAAAAGAGTCCTTTGCTAGACTTTTCTCACCTGTATTATAAATTGGACCACTCTTTCTTCAAAAGAGAATGCATGATTAAATCCATGTAGTTTCCGTTAGCATAAGCATAGTCCCGGAGTAAACCTTCTTCTTGGAAACCCAAGTTCTTAACAAGTTTCCTTGAAGATGTGTTCTCAGGGTGAATTAGTGCACCTATACGATTAATTTGTAATTCACGGAAGGCAAAGGAAATGATAGCTGTTAAAGCTTCTATCATATATCCATTGCCTTCTTTTTCATGTTTTAACTCATAGCCTATTTCAATTCGATTAACTCGCTTTGACCAATTATGAAAGCCACACGTCCCAATTAACTGACCAGTTTCCAGGCACTCTATGCCAAATCGAATCGCCTGTTGATTTTCAAACCCTTTCCTAAAGCTCATTAGCATCCCATCTACCTCTTCGAGACTGCTGAGTACGTCACTACCATAGTATTTCATTGTGTGAGGGTTTGAGAAGATGGATAATAAATCCTCTAAATCTTTTTCACCCAATGCTCTTAATTTAAGGCGTTTCGTTACTTGTTCTGGAAATTCCTTATTCATAACTGCTTTCATTCCTTTTTTATGGATTTGCTATATTGGCTCATATTGTTGATTTCTCGGTTATTGGCTCATTCGAGTGAAACCTCAGTTTCACTCGCCTTTCAGCCCTGCTGAAAGGTCACCACAGGGCGAAAATGAGCCAAAAATCAACACTGTTCATTACCCAGCCTATTGATTAAAAAAAAACTTAAAGAACGCACTGCATGCATTCTTTAAGCAAGGGGAAAAACAACTTACTTTAAGGGGTCTCTCTATTAACGACTAGACCGCATAAAAAGTTTCATTATTCTTTAAATTCTTTTTAAAAAAACTTTTCCATGATAAGATTTTACTACATAAATGTTAGGTCAATTTAGAATTTCTTATTCAGGAGTGATCACATTGATTAAACATCTTTACCTCATTAGACATTGTTCAGCAGAAGGACAGGAGCCAGAGGCCTCATTAACAAAAGACGGTCGTTATCAAGCTGTTATGCTTGCTAACACGCTTCGTACTGTACCTTTTGATAAATTATATAGCTCTCCATTTAGACGTGCTAAACAATCTATTGAACCTCTCGCTCTAGCGTTAGATAAATCAATTACAATTGATGATCGCCTAAGTGAAAGAATATTAACATCAGAACCCATTGATAGTTGGCTAGAGGAACTTGAGAAAACATTCAACGACACATCCTATAAACTTGATGGTGGCGAAACGAGTGAAGAAGCTACAGCTAGAGGTTTGCGAGCCTTAGAGGAAGCGATTCATCATACGAAAGAGTATGCTCTAATGATGACCCATGGTAATCTCTTAACTTTACTATTACGTCATTACGAATCGTCCTTCGGATTTGATACTTGGAAGTCCTTAACTAATCCAGCTATTTACTGTCTTACATTTGATGACAATTCCTATCAATCCATGAAGCACATAAACCTGGAGAGGCAGGACACCCAATGAATATTCAACGCTATCATTGCTGTGCTACATGCGTTCATTACGAAGTTGTTAAGAAAGAACGAACGACTTATCGGTGCGCAAGACTAGGCTTTGAAACAAAACCCACCTACCAATTTAATTGCTGGGAACCGAAAGAAATCGTTAGAAGAAAAATGGAAAAAGAAAAACGTCAATCAGGTTAAGGACTCGCTCTCCGTAAAGTTTGAATATGTAATTCTATCCCTTATTAATTAAATACTCCTTTTTAAAAGACAGTTTTGTTTTAAAAAACACAATCAACGTTGATTGGAGCGGAAAGCGAGCATTCTGGAGCTGAGATCAACTACAACTACTACTCTTATAGCAACAATCTCTACGAACATTGTCAAACAAAAAAATGACCTCCTTGCTAAGGGAGGTTAAGAGGTTTGTTTCAGGAGATACCTGACAACATCCATTCTTCTTTCCATTTCTCGATTTGATCTAGCGGAACATCCCAGCTAATCCAAGAAGCCATAACTTTCACATCAGCTGATTCAACCACCCAGTACTCATATCTTTTCTCTTGAATATTTCGATAAATCCCTGTCCGGTCAACCCTCATCTTCTTCCCCTCCTTACTAATTTACTACCCTTAAATAGATTAGGTTAACATACTTTTTGACACCTTAAAGTCATCAACGTATGAACTTGTATCCTCTTTTCACATACTAGTACTAAACCGACTAGTGGAGGATAGAGGATTATATGGAACACAATAAGTTTAAATTAATTCAATCGAGTTTCTGGTTTATCCCGACCTTTTATGGTTTAGGAGCATTTATCGCTGCTATTCTTACCCTTTTATTCGATCAATACATTATTCGAGGCAATGCTATTATCCTCCCGTACTTTTTCTTTGCTTCTTACGATACAAGTGTAACGATTCTAAGTACACTTGTAAGCTCTATGCTCACGATGACAACCATTACGTTTTCTACGATTATGGTCGTTCTTACAACATATTTATCTAATTTTTCACCTCGTACCCTTCAGAATTTCATAACAGACCGTATTACCAAAAGAGTGCTTGGAATTTTTGTCGGGGGTGTTATCTATTTTATTATTCTTTTACTTCTAATTGAACAAAGCAATCAAGACACTGTTTATATTGCACCAGTATTTGCAGTTCTTTACGCCATTATATGTGTGGCGTATTTCGTTTTCTTTATTCACCATGTTTCAAATTGGATTCTTGTTGGTAACTTAATACAACATATTACTAGTAATACCTTAAAGACCATTGATCGAGCTTTTTTAGATTTTGAAGAAGCGAATGAGGGTGATATTGCTTCATGGGATTCATGGGAATTGGATGAAATTAAAATGAAAAGTGCAACAACGATTCGTTCTTCTAAGTCTGGATATCTTCAGAATGTTGATATTCCGAATTTAATCAAACTCGCGACTAATCAAGACTTTATTATTAGGCTCGAGAAAGATATAGGTGAATTTGTGGATGAAGGAACGGTTATTTTCTCCTATTGGTCTACTTCTGCAGTACCTGATTCATCCAAATTATTAAATACACTATCTCTCGGAACAGAACGAACGACAGATCAGGATATTGAATACGGCATTCAGAAATTAGTAGAAATAGCTTTACGAGCTATTTCACCTGGTATAAATGATCCTAACACCGCAATCAACTGCATTAATCGTCTTGGCAAAGTTCTTTCTCGGTTAGGACAAAAGCATATCCCTCAGCCAATCTATCATGATACCAAGAAGAATTTACGTGTCATTACTGAGCCTGTAACGTATAGTAAATACTTATATAAAAGCTTCTATCAAATTAGACACTATGCTAGAGAAGACGTTTCTGTTCTAGCATCCATTCTTCAATCATTAGAAATCGCCGCAGATGGCAATAAACACGACATTCATGAAACCATTTGGGAATTTGGCCAGTTTGTTATTAGAGGATTTGACCCTAAAGTTCTAGACGAATTTGATCATCGCTATATTAATGAAAAACTTGAGAACCTGGCTAAGGCAACCGGTTTTCAGGATGCTTATCAACCACTTTCTCGTGAGTAATTGCATACTAAAAAACGGTCCCAAGCGAGACCGTTTTTTCCATTATTTCACTTCATCTAGCCAGTTCTCCATCTCGTCTAATGTGAGTGGGCCTACTCGCTTTTCTCGAATAACCCCTTCTCCATCAACCATAAAGGAAGTTGGCATTGAAATGACTTTGTAAAGGTTCTCTCCTACAGTGCCTTCTCGATCCATTAGTATTGGAAACCTGAGTTCATTGGCTTCCACAAAGGCAGGGATAGCCTCCTTATCAGGCTCAAACTTAGTGAAATTAACTGATAAGACGGTAACCTCTTCACGATGAGCGTCTGCAAAACTTTGGATGTCAGGCATCTCTTCTTCACAAGGCGGACACCAGGTCGCCCAGAAATTCAGAAAGACTGGTTTACCTTTGTAATCTGAAAGACTAACCTTCTCGCCATCAAGCGTAGTTAGATTGAAGTCTGCAGCTTTGTCACCAACTTCTGTCCCAACACTTCGATCGGCAATAACTGTATTATATACGCCCCACCCAAGTGCTATAGTTAGAACGAGAAAGACAAACTTCTTTATCATATGCCTTCGCTCCTTTTTCTTCAAAGGTCAATCCAGTTGAAAGAAGTCGTCATGTACAAAGATTTCTTCTCTCTCCACTGCATCTTGTTTTGAGGCAAGAACAAGACCGAGCGGCGTATCCGTTTCTTTATCGTTTACTATTTCGAACGATAAAGATACTTTACTTGCTTCTTTAATGTATTTAGATAGCATTGAGTAAGGTAGATCACCATTAAGAAAAAGGATCCCATTACGAATTCCTTTCAACTCTTGTTTCACTTCTTTGTAGACAGCTTGCTGTGCTACCTGTCTTTTCGTAAGAGCCACAAAAACTCGCTCTCTAAAGGTTGATAAATATAGTGCTTTCTCAGCCGGCTTTAGTTCAGGTGTACCATGTATGCCAGCATCAAGAACTCGCTTAATATCTTCGTTCACGTTTGCCACCTCATCTTGTAGAATACTTCTATCTTCTCACAGAATCTTAATTCAATGCTAGTTAGAAAGGTCTTCCTCTACTATCGTATAATAGAGTGAATCTTTCTTAAAGTGAAGGTTCTGTTAACAGTCCCTTCACTTACCTTTTAGGAATCCTTATTGTATAAGGCTCTTTTCTAAAGATTATTGATTTGAACCAATTATTTTAAAGGCTATGTTAGCTCATATTGTTGAATTCTCGATTATTGGCTCATTCGAGTGAAACCCCAGTTTCACTCGCCTTTCAGCTCTGCTTTATCGATATAGCAACAATGTCCATATAAAAAGAAAAAACACTCATGCTACTCAGCTTGAGTGTTTTTCTTGTAATCATTAAGCATAATTAAACGTTCCATCATCGTAGGATGGCCGTATTTTAAGTACTTTACAAGAAATGGTGGATTGACTTCATTTAGACTATTTACAGTAAGCGTTTGAAACGAACCAACCGCTGCATCTACGTCTTCAGTCATCTCAATCGCGTACTCATCTGCTTGGACTTCCGCATGTCTTGATATAGCAAGTTCTACTGGACTTGCTATAAAGGACATAACAGAGAATAACAGAAACAAAGCAGGTAAAGATGCAAGATCAGCTTCAGAAGAAACTCCCCATGATTTGCCCCATTTCCTTATCATTCCGCCAAGAAGTCGATACGCGAGGTAAAGACCAACTAAACTTGTACCGAGTGCCCCGATCAAATTCCCATAAAGATGATTCATTACGTAATGACCCATCTCGTGAGCCATAATGAATAGAACTTCATCATCATCTAGCTTATCCATCGTTGTATCCCAAAGTACAATGCGAAGATTCGAACCTATTCCCGATACATAGGCATTCATTGCATTTGTTTTCTCTGACATGTTTACTTCAAAAACGCGATTTGCAGGAATATCTGCTGTTTCAGCCATATCAAGAATTTGTTCTTCCAATGCTTTATCTGACAAGGATGTAAAATCATTGTAAAGAGGATCAATTACGACAGGTTGAATGTACATCATAAATGCGAGATATGGAATCATTAATCCCCATGCTGCAAGCCACCACTTCTTCCTGAAGCGTTTAATAAGGGCATAGAGAACTCCAATTACAAGTGAGGTTAGTCCAACATTAATCCAGAATGATACCATCTCGTCTTTCATCCATCCCGAAAATGACTGAGTATTAATGCCATACTTAACCGATAGTGATCTTGCCCAATATTGAAGAGGAAAAGTAAACACCCACGTGAAGGCAGTCAGAAGGAGAATGTATAATGGTACGACTACAATCTTCTTTTTTGAAATGCCTTCGCTAAATTGTTTAAAAATCCTTGATAAACCAAAGCCTAGCACTCCCAAATAAATAATCCACTCAAAAGGGATCGCAAGAAAGGATAGAAAACTTCTGTAGCGAGAATACTCTTCCGAAAGTTGAAGCTCTCGCTCTGTCATAAAGGTTGCTGGATCGGCTGCTGTTCCCTTATAAGCGTCTGGCACTCCAAAATCAGCCCAGTAGAACAAATAAAGCCCCATAAAGAGGGCATAAATGGAGAAGCCCAGAATAATCCAGGTTATTCTTTTTTTCATCATTAATCTCCTCCCAATGCTATCTCTTTACCAATAGTACGAGCAAATCCTTTTTTTAGAACTATCTAAGCTTAATCATATCCACTTGTATTGTTCCAAGCAAGTTTAGGTCAATGGTAGTCATCTGAATTTAACAAATTTGAAGCTTCAGTAGAAAAGGCTTTTTTCGTAGACTTTGTTGCACTAAGAATGGAGTGATTTCCGCTCCAGGTTGCTCCAATTTTCTCATAAAAAAAACAATCTTTTAGAAAGGCTCTTTTGTAATAGATTGTTCCTTTTGTAGACTTCGCTAATTGGAGCGGAAATTAACCACTATAGCAACAATGTTTACGAAAAGAAACTATAGAGAAGAACCATAAAAAAAGAAACCGACAGAAGTGCTGTCGGCCTCGAATTAGTTCATTTTTCTACATATAAGTTTGTACGATCGTAAGTGTGATCAAATCGGTTTAGAATACCGCAATCCGGGCATTCTGCAAGAACATGTAATTCTACAATAGGTGCCTGGCTACTTTTGGTCGTGATACCTGTTGCTTCAACCCGATCATCCGATTGATTCTTTTTGCTTGCGAGTGGTATAAACCAGGTGTACTCATTGTCACACATTCTGCACGTAGCTTTTTCTTCAATTTCTGTTGGTTTCATCATTGTTTTTCCAGCTCCTTTTTGCAGAGTATTTCAAAGACTGCGGGAACAAAGGTCCGGAAAACCTCTTCATATTAAATGGGAATCCCTTCCTGTAGAAGAAAGTTCCCGATAATTCAAAATTCAAACATCTTTCACTTGTTTTTCAATTAGGTAGATAGCAAATCTTCATCCATTAGTTTATATATAGCATGAGCGACGCCGTCGTCTTCATTGCTTTTCGTTACGAAAGATACATTCTGCTTGATCTCTTGATCTGCATTATCCATAGCAATCGAATAAGCCGCTTTCCTAAACATGGAAAGGTCATTATAATTGTCACCAATAGCCGCCGTATGTTTCATATTTAAACCACGTTCAGCAACAAAGGTTTCAAGTGCAAGTCCCTTTTGTGCATTTTCATGATTAATTTCGAGATTTTCTTTACCTGATGATGTAACTACTGTCTGATGTACCCCGTCAGCTTTAGATGACGCGCGATTTAAACGCTCTTTATCGGAAGAGAAACCAAGAAACTTATAGACATGAAGCTCGCGATCTTCTAACAATTCATCAAAGTTATCTACAGTTTTTAGAGATAGGCTCTCAAATTGTCGCTCTGCACCAACCTTCAATTCTTCTTCTGTTAAATTAGGGTTAGAACTTCTCATCATATCGATAATTAAGTCAATTGTTCCATCATAGTCATGTGTAAATACACCTTTATTTGTGAAAAGCTGATAATAGATGCTCTCATTATCCAAAATATCTTTAACGGTGTGAACTTGGTGATCATCAAGGTAAATTGCATGTAGAATCTCACCTTCTACTGAACGAATTTCTGCTCCATTGTAGCAAATAATTGGCAGTGTTAACCCGCTACCTTCAAGTGGTTTTAACGCTCCATCATAAGCTCTACCTGTGTTAAGGACAACCGTTATATCCTGGCTTTGAGCTTCTCGAATCGCATTCACATTCTCTGAACTAACTGTTTGTTCATTCGTGAGAAGCGTTCCGTCCATATCAATTGAAATACATCGCATAAGGTCAACATCCTTTTCTACTTATAATGAGTTGCAGTGGATCGTTCAATTAAAACACTTAAATCAATATAAAAAAGGAGCTTTCGAAAAAGCTCTCTGTAGGTATTATCTTTCGTTTTGGGTAAAAAAGTCAATAAACGAGAACTGCATCTTAAACGATTGGATCGTAATGAAAAGTTCTCACGAAAAAAAATAGGCATATGTGCTAAGCACACTAACGGAAACCATAACAACGATAATTAAATTAGCACCAAGGTAGGCTGCTAAAAAGGCAGCACCTGCTCCAACGATGCCAAACATAATATTATCACTGATTGTTAGAACACCTGGGAAAATCAAAGCACCTAGGATCGCAAACGGAACATTTTTCAATACACCTTGCACAGAGGCGGGAATCTTTTCGGATTTAAAGAAAACAAGTGGTATCATTCTTGGTATATACGTAACAATGGCAAGGCCTAAAATAATCATTAGCATTGTACTACTCATTAGACTTCATCCCTACAATCCATTCAACGAGTATGGACGATAATAGTGTTGCTAGCACAATCGCCCAACCTGTTGAAAAATGTGCCCATGTGAATAAGCTGTTTAATAACGCAGCAACTCCAGCTAGGAAGAGTACTTTCCTACTTTTTTTAGCAGAAGGAATCAACAATCCTATAAACATCGCATATAGCGCAACACTCATACCTTGTTGGATGACGCTAGGTAAAGAAGCACCTACTATGTAACCTCCTCCTGTAAATGCAACCCAACTTGAATAAGAAATAAGACAAAGTCCATACATATAACCTGTCGTTAATTCGCCTTGTTTTGTAGCTGATACTGTGAAGGTTTCATCCGTTATTCCAAATGCATAAATCGCTTTTTTCCATGGAGAATCATCCATAACTTTTTCATTTATAGAGGCACTCATTAACAGGTGGCGAATGTTTACAATAAAGATCGTAAAGATAATTTCAAAAGCACCAGTCCCGATAGCAAGTAGACTAAGCGTAATATACTGAGCAGCTCCCGCAAAAACTAGGACACTCATTAATACAGCTTCATAAAGGGTGAGACCAGTTGTTCTCGCTAGCAATCCAAATGTTAGGGCAACCGGCATATATCCGATAGCAATACTGATGCCTGCTTTAAGCCCGTCTGTAAACCCTGATTCACTTTTTGTTACGCTAATAGCTTGCATTCGATCCCTCCTATTGTTACAAATTGTAAAATATATTAAACTTATTGTATGTTATATTAAACAGTTCTTCAATAGAAAATCATCTAGTATAGGAGAATCCTATGGAAACCCATTCTTTAACAAAAAAAATTGGTCAGAAACTTAAGAAACTACGCCTTGAGAATCGGTTAAGCCTCGACCAGTTATCCTCACGTTGTTCAGTTAGTAAACCCATGCTCGCTCAAATTGAGCGAGGCGCATCGAACCCAACTGTCAATACACTGTGGAAAATAGCTAATGGTCTTGGGGTATCATTTACGACTTTCATTGATGAAGAACAACCTCTGATTAAGAAAGTGAATCGAAATGAAATTGAGCCACTTATCGAAGAAAGTGGAAAGATGAAAGTAGTGCCACTCTTTCCAATGGAACCGGGCAAAAGCTTTGAAACCTTTTATATTGAGCTAGAACCTGGATGTAACTACAACTCTAATCCTCATCCCGAAGGTGTGGAAGAATACCTATTCGTAGAGGAAGGGAAGATGACCCTTGAAGTGGATACACATTCCTACACTGTTTCAACCGGCGAAAGCTTAAGATTTACAGCAAACTATCCACATTGCTATCGAAATGAATCTCAGTCTTCCTGTAAAGCTATGATGATTATTCATTATCCTACTTCATTTCGTTAAGCTGTTTCCTAGCAATTGTTGCGATAGGAGTGGTGGTTGATCTCCGCTCCAATTAGCTGGATGTGGAGCCTTTCACTAATAATAAACCACGCTTCGAGATTGGAGTGGAAGGATACTCGACTCCTGCGGGACTAGCGGGACAGGTGAGACCCCACCGGAGCGTTAGCGACGAGGAGGCTCAAGCGTCCCGCCCCGCGGAAAGCGAGTATCCTGGAGCGGAAATAATCGCAATAGCAACAATGTATACGAAAAGAGTCTAATAAAAAAAGCGCTCCTGAGTGAGCGCTTACTGATTTAGATTATATTCAATAGACTTTGCCTTCTTTTCTATCGTTCGATCAACTGTCTCTGACCACAGTTCACCAAATCCTGGGTGAGGTGAATATGGATAACTGAAATCTTCATCTCTTCCTGCCATTTCTAATGCTAGCGTTGCCTTTTCAATTAACTCTACCGCTCCGGCACCAATCGCATGAAAACCGAGAAGAAGATGACTTTCTTTATCACGGACTACTTTTACCACACCTTCTGTTTGTCGCAGCAAGCTTGCATACCCACTTGCTCGCATAGGACTGCTCTCAGCAACTACTTGATATCCAGCTTCAATAGCTTCTGCTTCGGTTAGACCAACTGTTGCTAATGGAGTCTGAGTCTGAATGATTGTAGGCATACATTCAAAAGAAAATGTAGCCGCTACACCACAACAATGATCTGCAGCTGTCTTGCCCTGTTTAATTGCCTTTATAGCTAAAGCAGGGCCTTCTGTTATATCGCCACAGGCATAAATTCTTGAGATTGAAGTTTCACACGTATCTTTAATTTTAATATAGTTTCCACATACCTCAATTCCTCCCTGTTCTAAACAGAGAGACTCAATGTTACTTATTCTTCCTGCAGAATAAGCGATCGTATCTGCTTCTACTTCAAATCGCTCGCCTGTCGATTTTATTCCTTCAAAAATGAGGTTGTCACGTGCCACCGCATTACATTCTGAAACACCAGTAATCACTCTAATTTTCTGTTTCTTAAACTGTCTTTGCAACTCTCTTATGATCGTTTCATCCATGTCACCGATGAGTGAGTCATATGCCGTAACGACCGTAACTTCTGCCCCAAGAGCTCTGAACGTACTTGCAGCTTCTAATGAAAGGTAGTCTTCGCCGAAGATGACTAGTCGTCTAGGAATAGAAGGCGTCTTATAAAGCTGTTCGACAGGGATAACACCTGGGATGTTTTCAAAAAGAAAGGGAGGATCTTTTGGACGACTCCCCGTTGCGATAATGACATGTTGAAACGTCCATACTTCAAATTTCTCTCCTTGCTCTACACCTATCCGTTCGCTCGATAGAAAGGAAGCGCTCCCTTTTACACACTCAATGTTATTTGATTTAAATCGCATCTCTAAGCCTTTTTCTAATCTCTCAACGACTTCAGTTTTTTCATTGTGCCACTGCTGCATTGAAAATTCTGGATCCATCGTTACACCCGGTGCTGAATCCCACATTTTCCTCGCTGATATCGCAAGTAACTTTGATGGAATACACCCGGTATGTAAACATTCACCACCTGACCTTGATCGATCTACAAGTGTAACGTCTCTACCATATTGAGCAGCACGGAGAGCCGCTTCATATCCTGCTGGCCCTGCACCGATGACAACAACATCTTTTTCATGAATAATTTCTCCAACTACCATTACACAAGCTCCGTTAAAAGTAGGGATGGTTGTTCAATTAATTCAATGATTCGATTTGTAAAACGCATAGATGTACCTCCGTCAGTTATTCGATGATCAAACGTCATCGAAAGATTCATAATTGAACGGATGACGATTTCGTCTTCATCTGTCACAACAGGCATTTTCTTCGTTTTATGAAATGCCAACAGAGCTGCCTCAGGGTAATTAATAATAGGCGTAGCTCCAGTGCTTCCCAGCGGACCTGCATTACTAATCGTGAACGTACCAGATGACAACTCTTCTCGTGTGAGCTCATTTTTCAGTGCACGCTCACGTAACTGCTTCATCTTGACATGAATGTCTTGAATCGAGAGGCGGTCACAGTGCTGAATAACAGGGACGATAAGCCCTTCTTTTGTATCAGTTGCAATGCCAATGTGAATGTCTTTCTTCAACGTAATTAGACTTTCCTCTTCACTCAATTCTGAATTGAAAATCGGGTAATCCTTTAGTGCTACACAGACAGCTTTAATATAAAAAGCTGCAACGGATAATGAAATGCCGCGTTTCTCAGCTAGCATACTTTTAATTTCAAGGACATTCGTTACATCTACTTCATCAAAGTGCGAAACGTGTGGAATGGTCCGAACTGCTTTCGTCATCTTAGCAGCTATTTGTCTACGTCTCGAAGTGAATGGAATCGTATCGGACTTTACTTCTTTCTTTTCTTTATGATTTTGAACAGGTTCTACCTCCGCTTCCCGCCCCAGTTCAATATAGTTCATTACGTCTTCATCTACGATTCGCCCTGCTGGCCCGCTCCCTATGACGTTTTCGATATCCACACCATGTTCTCGTGCTATTTTCCTCGTGAACGGCGCAGCTAGTATTCTAGTAGCATTTTTTGTTTTGGTCACCACTTCGTTTTTTCGCTCAATAGGAGAAATCGTCAACAGTACTCCTCCCACTTCAATAACATCACCTGAAGAAACGAAGATGTTCTCAATTCTTCCAGCAAACGGTGATGGAAGCTCAGCTGTTACTTTATCTGTTTGAACTTCAACTAGAGGTTGATCAACAGTCACAAAGTCGCCAGCATTTACGAGAATCTGAACAATTTCCCCTTCTGACATTCCTTCTCCTATATCATGTAGCTTAACTTCCATATTTGTTAACCCTCCTTAGAAACGAACGGTTTCTTCTATAGCTCGAACTACTTTTTTCTCATCAGGAAGATAGTCATCTTCAAGGGTAAAAAGAGGAACAGGCGTATCGTATCCAGTGACCTTTTTAATCGGAGCTTTCATATAAAGAAAGGATGTATCATTAATAATCGTAATGACTTCACTACCAACTCCACCTGAAGACGGAGCTTCATGTATAATTACTGCTCTTCCGGTTTTTTGAACTGATTCAGCAATCATTTCCTTATCAAGCGGGTATAACGTTCGAAGATCTATCACGTCACACTCTATTCCGTTCTTTGCTGCTGTTTCAGCCGCTTTCTCAGCAATCCTTACCATTGCTCCCCAAGCAAAGATCGATACATCTTCACCTTTGCGTCGCCTGTACGCTTTTCCAAGTGGTATTGTATAACTTCCTGTAGGAACATCCCCTTTTCCGGATCGATACATCTTCATAGGTTCTAGAAAGAGAACGGGGTCAGGATCTTTAATACTACTAATGAGCATTCCTTTTGCATCATGTGGTGTAGAGGGAACAACCACTTTCAAACCAGGTATGTGCGTGAAGAGCGCTTCCGTACTATCACTATGAATTTCCGGCGCTCTCACACCAGCACCATAAGGAACCCTTATCGTAAGGGGTACAGTATAGCGGCTTTGGGTCCTCGTTCTAATTCTCGTAGCATGGGTAATTAGCTGATTAAACCCAGGATAAATAAACCCTAGAAACTGAATTTCGACAACTGGCTTAAAGCCGTTCATGGCTAGACCAATGGACGTTCCAATTAAGCCGGATTCAGCTAGAGGCGTATCGATTACTCGATCATCACCAAATAGCTCGAATAAACCATCTGTAGCTCTGAAAACCCCCCCATTTCGACCCACGTCTTCACCAATAACAAGCGTAGAGGCGTCTTCTTCAAGCATCACTTTAAGAGCTTCCGTAATGGCTTGCACCATAGTCATTTTTTTCATATTCACAGCGATACTCATGCTTTCTCACTCCCTTCATGAAAAAAACGCTCCTTCTGTTCTTGAACTGGCCATACTTCAGTTCCAAACACATGATCAAACATAAGGGTTTCATCTGATTTATGTGTTTTCTCCATTTCACTAACAGCCTCATTCAACCTTTTTTCTGAATCAGCTTTCACTTTAATCTCCCATTCAGGATCCCACGCATCATTTGCTCTAAGAAAACGTTCAATCCTACTGATGGGATCATCACGTTCTCTTCTTCGATCACTCTCACTCTGATCACGATATTTCGAAGGTTCATCTGTCGTTGTATGCGCACCATAGCGCCATGTAACAGCCTCAATAAGTGTTGGTCCACAGCCCCTTCTCGCTCTTTCAACTGCTTTCATTGTTTCGTTATAGACAGCAAAAACATCGTTTCCATCTACCCGAACCCCTGGCATATCATAGGCTAGCGATTTTTGAGCGATTGTTTTGGAATTCATCTGACGCTCAAGTGGAACGCTAATTGCATAACCATTGTTTTGATTCAGAAATACGACGGGGATTTGGAACACACTTGCAAAGTTCAGCCCTTCATGGAAATCCCCCTCTGAAGTAGCTCCATCACCAAAGTAAACAAGCGATACTCTGTCGCTCCCCTTTTTCTTCTCAGCCCATGCCGTTCCCGTTGCGTGAAGAATTTGAGAGGCAATAGGAACAGACGGTGGAAAAATATGCTTACCAGGTGGTGGCACGCACCCTTCTATACACCCTTTCCAATAAAGAAAAATATTCTCAAGGGAATGGCCAAAAGCGGCTGTTGCCGCATGGTCACGATACGTAGGAAACATCCAATCACCATCTTCTAGTGCAAGTGCACTTCCTATTTGAGATGCCTCCTGTCCTTCGAAAGGAGCGTATGTGCCAATTCTCCCCTGACGTTGAAGATTGACAGCTTTTTGATCAAACAGACGGGAAAATGCCATATGTTCATAAAAACGCTTAGCGTTTTCAACAGTGACATGTGAATTTTCTTCACGTTGCTTTCCCTCTCCATCAACAAGTTGAACGATTGGAAATTGATCAGTTAGATCCATGGAAATCCTCCTCTCATTTCTTACTTAAGAACGTACAGTCCACTTACCAGGTTTCTTATGAGCAAAGAAACTATTTCTTCTCTTTCGACTTTCAATTCGCTGCTCGCAAAATAGGTTGGCTGCTTTAATAGTCGAGATTGAATGAGCCTCTGCCTGCTCAAAAATAGTAAAAAGAGTGTCATAGATTGCTTTTGTTTTTTGGAGAACTCGCATCGGATTAGGAGAATAGAGTTCATCCGATACTTGAATTAATCCACCGCTATTCACGATATAATCGGGGGCATAGAGGATACCACGCTCATTCAACTGATCCCCGTGGTCTGTTGTGAGAAGCTGGTTGTTAGCAGAGCCAACTACTGCTCGAACTTTCAACTTATGAATCGTCTGATCATTAATGACACCACCAAGAGCACAAGGTACAAACACATCTGCTTCTGCTTCATAGATCTCATCTCCTGATACAACCTTGACACCACGATTAAGCTCAATCGCCCTTTGAATCAAGCGATCAATCGCATGTCGATTGATATCTGAAACAACAAGATCTCCCCCGTTCTCGAGAAGCATTTCAGCTACTTTAAAACCTACTTTGCCAAGTCCTTGAATGGCATATGTTCTTCCGCCAAATTCCTCTGATCCAAATACTGTTTTATTCGTAGCTTGGATTCCATACAGCACACCTTTAGCTGTCGGAATCGATGAATCTCCACTACCTCCATATTCTTCCGGAACACCTACGATGCAACTGCTCTCCCTTAGTGAATGAACAAAGTTATCTGGCGTTGTTCCCATATCAGTACCTGTATAGAATCGTCCATTTAACGATTCCACGAATTGTCCAAACGCACGAAACAACTCTGGGGTACGATCTTGCAGTGGGTCACCAATAATGACCGCTTTTCCTCCACCAAAATCCACATCTGCTGCTGCACATTTATACGTCATGCCCTTTGAAAGTCTTAGAACATCTTCAATCGCATCATCAACAGTTTCATATGGCCTCATCCGACAGCCACCTAACGCGGGACCAAGCGTTGTATTATGTATGGCGATGATTGCCTTTAGCCCCGTATCTGCATCATTGCAAAATAGTACTTGTTCGTGCTCTTCTATTCGATCAAACACGATTTTCACCCCTTTTATGAAATCGCTTACATTTTTGCTTTTGCTAATTTACTCTCGATCTCTTTCTTAGGTAGAATAAACTGAATCACTTTCCCCGTGCCAATAATATCAGTTCCCCTCCGAACATCTACCCTACTCATCACAGACTTGTGGGTAATGTCGGTAATTGTGGCTAGGACTTCAATTGATTGACCAGCACATGCTGGTCCTAGATGCTTAACCTCAACTCCGCCACCTATTCCCTCTTCTTCATCCTCAAGATAGGGTAAAATAAGCTGTCTTGCTGCCCATTCCATATGATAAACCATCGACACTGTAGAATAGGCAGGGTGAATGACTTCACCCTCAAATTGTGCAAACATGTCGGGTGTTACCTCCGCTTGAATAACGGCCTTTTGTCCAACCGAAATTCCACTTTTCATCTGTTTCACCCCATACTCATCACACTTAAATATATGACGTTTATTTAACGATATAATAACATCACGTATAATGACAGTCAATTAATTGTCAAAAAATTACGATCATTAGCTGAAGAAAAACCAACCAGCGATTTGCTAATTGGTTTTGCATCTTATCCTAGGAGCGCTCGATCACTCGTCATTTTAGAACCTTTAATTCGTTGGAATTCATGAAGTAACGCTTCAATCGTTAAGTTCTGTTTGTCTTCTCCATCTACTTCTAGAATAATCCGACCGCTGTCCATCATGATCAATCGATTTCCAAGATCAAGAGCTTGCTGCATATTGTGTGTAACCATCAGAGTGGTCAATTCCGTACGTTCTACTATTTCTCCTGTAAGTTTCGTAATTAAAGCTGCTCTCGCTGGATCAAGTGCCGCTGTATGCTCATCGAGAAGTAACATTTTAGGTTCAGTAAAAGTGGCCATTAAAAGAGAAAGCGCCTGTCGCTCACCACCTGAAAGTAAACCAACCTTTGCTGACAAACGATCTTCAAGCCCTAGATGAAGCGTTCCCAATGCTTCTTGAAATGTTGTTCTTAGCTTTTTAGTTACACCCTTCATCAAGGTTCTTCTTCGGTTTCGATTATAAGCAAGTGCCAGATTTTCCTGAATCGTCATAGAAGGCGCCGTTCCAGCCATTGGATCCTGGAAAACACGTCCGATTAAACGCGACCTTTTATATTCTGGTAAATTCGTAATCTTTCTATCATCTATGAACACTTCACCAACATCTGGTGTCAATACACCTGAAATCATATTCATTAGAGTCGATTTACCTGCGCCATTGCTTCCGATTACTGTAACAAAATCACCTGGCTTAAGCGTTAAGTTAATATCCTCAAGGGCAATTTTTTCATCAAGTGTGCCTTCGTTAAATACTTTGTGAATTTGATTTAGTTGAAGCATATCCTTCGCCTCCTTTCTTCATCTCGTTGATTTTCGTTTCTTGCTGAAGTCGCTTCTTTTTCTTACGTCTTCGTTCTTTTTGCCCATCTATTAATTGTGGCAATACAAGTGCAGCAATAACGATTACAGCTGTAATCAGCTTCATATCACCTGTTTCAAGAAAATCGACGCGGAGTGCAAGACTGACGACAATACGATAAACAATTGCTCCACCCACTACAGCGAAAGTTGTCACAGCAATCGTTTTTGTTCCAAAAATCGCCTCACCAATAATGACGGAAGCGAGTCCAATAATAATCATTCCAATTCCCATTCCAACATCTGCAAAAGAGCTATACTGAGCGATGAGAGCACCTGCAAGGGCGACAAGTGCATTCGATAATCCGAGTCCAAGAATCGTTAGCTGATCTGTATTCGCTGAGAAACTACGAATCATTCGTTTGTTGTCCCCTGTCGCACGTAGGGCAAGACCAATCTGGGTACGTAGAAATAAGTCTGTGACCACTTTGATAAGCGCCGTTACGACCAACATGCTAATTAAGACTGACCAGGTCGAGGTTAGGTTTTGAAGACCGATCGCTGCTGCCATACTAGCAAATAGTGCATCAAGTCCTGTTGATGTAAAGAAAGCCTCTATCTTTGTAAAAATAGATTCTTCATTCAATAAAGGAACATTCGATCTCCCCATAATCCTTAGATTAATAGAGTAAAGAGCAATCATCATTAGAATTCCTGCAAGTAGCGGATTAATCTTTCCTTTCGTATGAAGAAGTCCCGTTATACACCCTGCTATAAAACCTGCTCCAATTGCTAGCAAAGTTGCAAAGAATGGATTGGTCCCATTCACAATCAAAATGGCAGCAATAGCTGCACCTGTGACGAAGCTTCCATCAACCGTTAAGTCCGGAAAATCCAAAATACGAAAAGATAAATACACTCCGAGTGCCATAATGGCATATATAATTCCAGATTCCACTGCACCAAACATCGCTGAACTCATGCAAAAACCTCCTAATCCCTATCATTTGTTACACTTTTCAAGGTGTCTTATCCTTAAAAAAGGTTCGAAAAAGAAGACTCCCTCTTTTTCGAACCTGTCAATGTCACTCCGTATATTCCCCCATCTCTTCCCATTCTGGCTTCACTTCGATGTCCATTTCCTCTGCTGCCTTTTTGTTCATTTTAAGCTTTAGATTCTGTGGATACTGAACAGGCAATTCCGCAGTTGTTTCTTCACCCTTAAGGATCTTCGCTGCCATTTGACCTGCTTCATAACCAATATCTTTGTAATCAAAACCATAAGCTGCAAATGCACCACGATTAACTGAATCAAATTCTCCGGCAAACATTGGAATGTCTTTATCATTCGCTACACTAATAACTGACTCTAGAGCAGATACAACTGTGTTATCCGTCGCAATGTAGATAACATCTACTTTTCCAACAAGAGCTTCAGTAGCCTGTTTAACTTCAGCTGAGGTTGAGACGCTCTTTTCTACCGCTTTCATACCCTTACTAGTTAAGGCTTCCTTTACAATTTCAACTTGCGCAACTGAATTTTGTTCGCCAGCGTTATAAATTAATCCAACATTCTTGGCTTCAAATTCGTTAGCAATAAATTCAATTGTTTTAGGAATCGCTTCAGGATGTGTATCCGTTGTTCCAGTAATGTTATCTCCTGGATTATCAAACGATTCAACAAGCTTCGCGCCAACTGGATCTGTAACTGATGTAAATATGATCGGAATATCTGATGTCGCATTTAGTGCTGATTGTGCACTTGGTGTTGAATTCGCGAAAATTAGATCGACTTCATCTCCAACTAAGTTTTGAGCGATTGTGTTACTGTTGTTCATGTCGTTCTGGGCATTTTGAACATCGTACGTTACGTTATCGCCTTCTTTAAACCCGTTTTCCTCAAGAGCCATTTTAAATCCTTCAAAAGCAGCATCGAGCGAAGGGTGTTCAACAATTTGCGTAACCCCAATTGTATAAGATTCCTCACCTTCTCCACCTTCGTTATTTTCCGTGTTAGACGAAGTACTATTCGTCCCGCACCCCGTAAGAGCCATTACACTAACAAGTGATATTCCAACCCACTTTTTCCAGGATTTCACACGCTTGTCCCCCTAATAGTTAGTAACTTAACCAGCATATTTTATCGTTATGGTACACTTGCGTTTCTAGCTTGTCAACGAAATGTCTAATAATTATAATTATTAAGTATTTTCAGATATATAGCCACAGAGTAAAGTCTACAACTCTTGCACTAATGAATTAAAGTTTATAGATAGGTTCTCAACGATTCTTGTAGCATCCATAATCATCTCGTCAAAAAGCTCCTTTACCGTAGGTGTAGATGTTACTAATCCACTAATCTGACCGCCATTAAGAAATCCTTCATCGAGCCTCCCCTCAATCGCACCAATTCTGTGCTTATCCTCATCTGTCATTGCAGCAAAGTTATTCGAATCAATACCGTTCAACTCTGCTTCTACCAAACGATCGGAGTATTCTGTCTTCAACACTCTACGAACTTTCCCCACACTGCGACCGATAATGACTGTTCCAGTGTCGTTTGCTTCCATAAGCTTTGCTAAATAGCGCTCATGATAGGGAGAATCTTTCGTAGCCACAAGCCTTGTTCCCATTTGCACTCCTTTTGCCCCAAGAGCAAAAGCAGCAGCTAACCCTCTCCCATCTCCAACCCCACCCGCTGCGATGACTGGGATTGATACGTTCGCAACAAGTTGAGGAATTAGGGTCATCGTTGTTAATTCAAGAGGTGAGTTAATACCTGCCGCTTCATAACCCTCACCAACAATTAGATCTGCTCCTGCTTCTTCTGCTTTTCTTGCATGCTTAACGCTTGCTGTGACGCAAATAACCTTTATATCGTTTTGTTTAAAAAAGGATATAAATGGTGAAGGATTTCCTGCTGATAGCGATACGACTGGAACATTGTGTCTCACTGCTAACTCACACATCTCTTTAAAATGTGTTGTCACAGTGATTGGAATATTAAGGGCAAACGGTTTAGACGTCCGCTTTTTCATATTTAGTAGAAGTCCTTCGACTTCATCTGGTCCCATTGTTCCTGTTCCAATTGTTCCCAGACCTCCTGCTTCAGACACAGCAGCAGCGAGAATAGGACTCGAGATATTCCCCATTCCTCCTTGAATAATTGGGTACTGAATCGAAAGTAATTTACAAACACAATTCATTACTTGTTCTCCTTTCTTTTTATATAACGATAAACAAACGATATCGTGTATTCGTGTTATACTTATTTATATCATTCAAAAAGAACCTATCGTATTCCTGCTTAAGTTAATGGAAAGGAGAACTATTTCTTATGTTAATTTCATATCAAGGAATTGAACCAGTCATTAGTGAGGATGTTTTTATTGCACCGGGTGCCAAAATAATCGGTGATGTACGAATTGGAGCAGATTCTAGCGTGTGGTTTAATGCTGTTCTTCGAGGAGACGAAGCACCAATTGTGATTGGTAGCGGATGCAACATCCAAGACAACTGCACCTGCCATTTATTCGAAGGTTATCCTCTCGTATTAGAAAACGAAGTATCAGTAGGGCATAATGCTATACTTCATGGATGTAAAATTAAAAAAGGTGCTTTAATCGGAATGGGAGCAATCATTCTTGATGGTGCAGAAATTGGGGAAGGGTCTCTAATCGGAGCTAATACGCTCATCCCCTCAGGAAAGAAAATACCCCCAAACTCTATGGTACTTGGCTCACCCGGTAAAGTAGTTAGGGAACTATCTGATAAAGACAGAGAACTCATTAGATTAACAATTGAAACATATAAAACAAAAGGAAAAGAATTCAAAGAGCAGTCCCACATTGTAAGTGAAGGAGTATAGAAAAAGAAGGAACGGGGCTCCCGTTCCTTCTTTCTATCCTCGATCAATTAGTAATGGATGCTGTAGTGCATCGTAACCGTTGTCCTTATTTGTTAATTCGTTTCCTTCTTTAAAAACCTCTTCAAAGAATTGAGACGATGGCTTAGCAAGCGTTTTGTAGTAATCACTAAACAGCCTCGCAGCATGTTCACCAGGCCATGCATCAGGAAGCAACTCTGCTGGCAATCCTGGATCGATGAACAAGAATTTCCTATATTCATGTACTAACTTAGCTCGTTCTACGAAACATTCTCCATCGCTCATCTTACCTTGTTCAATCTTGCTTCGGTCGATCACATATCGTTCACTATACATTTTTATAAACTCTCGATATTTATCGCTGATTTCATCCAAGTCCCAGCATTCATTCACTAGCGCTATGTTCTCATGCGGTCCTTTGTAATCAGCAATAAAGAAATGTACATGCTCGCTAATGTCATACTTCTCGATGAGCAGTTCCACTTGTTCCTCAAGATGATTTGGTGATAGCCATAAGCTAGCAGAAGAACTCCCAAACCCACTCCAAACTAATTCTTTACGAAGCTCGTCCCGAATATGACGTTTTTCTTCAGGAATCGTATAAAGGAACATTCTCCATCTACCATCCCATTCAGCTGGCTGAAGTTTAAAAATTCTCCTGGCTGCTTCATCCATACGCTTCACGCCGCGTTCAGTCAAATAATAGAAGCTTTTGTTCCCAACTTTCCTTGATTGCACCCATCCCTGTTTATTCATTCTTGAAATGGCTGCACGCACTGATTGGTCATTGTGGCCAAATTCTTTCAAAAGGCGAATAAGGCTTCCAATCCAGATCTCATTTCCATAATGCCTAATGTATTCACCATACAAAGTAAAGATCATCGACCTTGTATTTAAGCTTTCATTCATCATCATACCCCCGCTCGTCATAACGGTATACCGTTATTATCACGCAGCCTAAATATGATGTTATACTACCAGACCATAACGCTCAACGCAACTTTTACTCGCCTTTAAACTCTGGTTTACGCTTTTCTGAGAATGCATCGAGCGCTTCTATTCGATCTTTCGTTGGTATTGTAACTTCGTAAGCTTTGGACTCAATGGCCATGCCCGTATGCCGATCCACATTCATACCTTCACGTACTGCGAATTTCGCTTGTTGCACAGCTACAGGTGCATTGCGGCAAATTTCTGTAGCTAGCTCTTCACACGTTGCAAGCAGCCTTTCACGTTGAACGACACCATTTAAAATTCCATACTCATACGCTTCTTCCGATGACAGTTTACGAGCTGTTAGCACTAACTCCATCGCCTTTGCTGTTCCAATTAATCGAGGAAGCCGCTGGGTTCCACCAGCTCCTGGAATAATACCGAGACTTGTTTCGGTGAGGCCCATTTTCGTTCCTTCAACTGCATAACGGAAATCACAGGCAAGCGCCAGTTCAAATCCACCTCCAAATGCGTAACCATTCAACGCAGCAATCGTTGGTTGCGGCAATGATTCCACAGCAGTGAATACCTCACGAATCTTTTTAACATTTCTACGAACTTCACTCTCCGTTAATGTTCTTCTCTCTTTTAGATCAGCTCCTGCACTGAAAGCCCTTTCACCTGAACCCATAAAAATAACAGCCCTCACATCTCGATCTGAATAAATATCGTCTACAATTCCTTGAAGAACCGAGAGCGTATCGAAATTAAAACAGTTTAATACCTCTGGACGGTTTAATGTAACGTATCCTATGTGATTTTTCACTTCATATGTAACAACAGCCATTTCATGACCTCCTCTAGTATTGTGAGCACAGGAAAGAGCCGGGCAATTGATTGAAATGCGCAATCAATCTCCGCGGCTACTTTCACTCTATAGCATCTATTCTTGATAATCCCCCTGTTTCCCTCTTTTAACTAGTAACCCATTTAACTACCTTGAAAGACAGGCTTACGCTTCTCAGTAAATGCCTTAACTCCTTCAGCGTGGTCATTCGTTCGACCTGCCTCACGCTGTGCATCTGCTTCCATATCAAGTACCTGTTCAAGACTATGATCAAAGCTCTTTGAAAAGCTCTGCTTTATTAGACTAATGGCTTTCGGAGGAAGTGCTGCAAGACGACTTGCAAATTCCACTATCCCTTTCTCCCATTGTTCATTTAAAATCAACTCGTTAACAAGACCTAATTCCTTCGCTTCAGGAGCACCCACTTTCTCGCCAAGCATTGCAAGCTCCAGCGCCTTCGCGTGCCCGATGAGACGAGGTAGAAAATACGTGCTTCCTGAATCAGGAACGAGTCCGACATGAACAAATGCTTCTATGAAGCTAGCACGTTCATGTGCTAGTCGAAAATCGCACGCAAGAGCAAGACTCATCCCCGCGCCTGCAGCTACCCCATTAACTGCTGCAACAATAGGCTTTCTGGAGGAGACAATTTGTTTTATCATCGGATTATAAGCAGTCCTGAGCATTTCACCATGATCTAGTCCTTCTTCTACTCCATTTAAATCTTGACCGGAACAAAATGCCCTTCCATTCCCTGTTACTACGATACAGCGAACATCTTGATCATTCGTAGCTTTCTGGATTGCTTCTGTAACTTCCTGATTCATTTTGAATGTAAACGCATTCAATTTATCAGGGCGATTTAAGCGAACCCAACTTACGTGATCCTTTACTTCGTATTCAATCGTTTCGAACATCACTATCACACCGTCCCTTATTACTTTGTATTAACCGTTTCGCTAACTTCTTCTCCAATCATTAACGTAACGAGATCGCCTGCAAAGCTCATCAAATCTTTGCCTGATGCTTTACCTTCCTGAGACTTCATACCTGCTTTCATTGATTCATGATCTTCATAGAACATCTCGCACATTAAGTAGTAGTCGCTCTTCCCCATTGGAGAGCCGACAATTTTCGTTACTTCCATTTTCTTTAGCCCTGGAATTTTTGAAGTAATCGGCGCATGCGTATTAAAATAATGCTCATCAAATTTCTGTGCGTTCTCCGGCTGTTTGTACAATGCAATCACTTTTACCATTCTTCATCAACCTTTCTCAAATTAGTTAAATCGACACAGGTTTCATTGCCTCAAATGGGTTTTTACAAGACTTGCAATACAGAATACTTCTACAAGCAGCCGGACCAAAAATATTATCCAGCGTTGTATAAACAGAGCCACAATAAGGACATGGTACACGCCATTCATTTCCATCATGAGCCTCGGGTGGTGCAATTCCATATTCCTTTAATTCGAGCCGCCCTTTCTCGGAAACACGATCTGTTGTCCAAATAGGGTTGCGAATATAGGTTACGGTAACAGATTTCACCTCCTGAATATCTTCTACAGCGAGCGTCATATCCCTTTTCATGATGTCGAGCGCAGGACAACCAGAGAAAGTAGGCATCGCATCAATTTCCACATGAAGACCAATCGTCCGAACCTCATAGACTATCCCAAGATCCACGACACTGATTGATGGAATTTCAGGATCTTTGACTGTTTGAAGAGCTGCCATTACTCGCTCTTCAAGTGTCATATCAATCACCCTCTCATTTACCATTCCGTAGCCGGAATAGATTGATAGACTTCTGAAAGAATGGCTAATGATGTTGTCAGGTGTTTCGTGTGAGTACCATTACGGCCATCTCCATTCTTCATCTTCATGGATAAATCGATTGGCTCTTTCTTTTGCAATTCTGCTATAAAGCGTTGCTTAAGTGTTGCTTCACTTTCGATAAGAGAAAGTGTAACGATCTGATCTCCTAAATCTCCATAAGACAAAACTCCTTCAAAATCTTCTAGTACGAGTTTTATAGCAGTCTCCATTCGACTCCGAGCTTCAGGCGTGCTATTCATTAACTGGATAAACCATGTTTCCCAGTGCATGAGATGGTAAGTCATTTCAACTGAAATTTTCTTTACAATGTGTTGAAGAGGCTCATATGACTCTTTCTTAATTGAATCCAAGCGAATCTTTTTGGCAAGAGTATAAAAGTAATTACGTACGACAGTGAATCCCCAATCGAAGTCGGGATTAACTAGATACGTTCCCGTTCCATTTGGTAGTTCTAGAATAATGGCGTTACGAAATTTTTCAGGCCGGCGATTATGTGTGAGTGAGTCAGCCTTCCCTTCACCAAGCTCTTCTAACAAAGAATAATAAAGGGTAGCATGACCCATTAAATCCTGACTAATGGAGGAAAAAGCTACATCTTCTTCAATATGTGGAGCAAGTCCTAGCCATTCTGATCCTCGATAAGCCAAGATAAAATCATCGTCTGCCAGTTGATACAGTAATTCGATTAAACAATTGCGGTATTCTATAGATTCCATTACTTATCCCCTCCCCCCATTATGTCTTTCTCAGTAAGCTGCTCCTGCTCATACTGTCGCCATTTCTTCTTCAAATACCCGTACCCTTTCGTTTCACGATAATCTTTATTGAGTTGCTTCATTGATTCACGCTCATCCTGAGACATGCGCTTCACGTCTTCTCGTTTAACAACCCAAATATCAGCTACCTGCTCTCGTCTAAAGAAGTTTTCTTTTGCCATAATAAACGCAAGATCTCTGTTCGGAGCAAGAAGGCTAAATTGATGTTGTAACGAGGAGGTGTCTGTTTTTTTACTAAACACTTCAAAAACTTGATAAAATCCATTCTCCTCTTTACTCATGGCTTCCCACCCCACTCGCCAGTGCACTCTTCCCTAGCGCTTCTCTTACCCAGTTATTCATTTCATACGATCGTACCCTTAGTGATAATCGCTCTTGTGATTTAGGACCATGGCCGGTCACAATCCGCTTAAATTCATTCCAATCTGGTTGAGCATATTTCCACTCACCATCACCTTCATCGAAGCGGAGCGATTCGTCAGGTATCGTTAATCCTAATGACCAAATTCGCGGAACGTACTTTGTAAGAAATTCCTGTCGCAGCTGTTCATTTGTTTTCGTACGGAGCTTGTAACGCATGTTTTTATCTTGATTCGTATGACCGGTTTCCGCCTTTGACTTAGGGCCAAAGAACATCAGTAAGGAGGGCCACCAGCTATTTATTGAATCTTGTAATAACACTCTCTGCTCCTTCGTTCCCTCTGCAAGAGCCATGATAATACTTTCGCCATGTTGAGCATGAAACACTTCTTCAGCGCATATACGTTTCAAAGCGCGGCCATATGGTCCATAGGAAGTTCCAAGCATCATTGTCTGCGATATAATCGCTGCACCATCCACTAGCCAGGCAATGATACCTGCATCTCCCCATGTCGGTGCCTCCATATGGAAGACATTATGAAATTTGAGTTTTCCCGAAAATAAGTCCTTCATAATGTCATCACGATTCTTTCCAAGAGGTTCCATTAAATCCTCCGCTACACGGAGAAGCAGCTGTCCATGTCCCATCTCATCTTGCACTTTTGCCATAATAGCAAGCTTGCGATGAAGAGTAGGCGCCTTAGGAACCCACTCTTTCTCTGGTAATGCTCCCATAATTTCACTAATGCCATGCATTGAAATCAAACGGATTAAGGCTTCACGGTAATCATCAGGCATCCAATCATTTGCTTCAATCTTCTCACCACGATCAATTCGATCCATGAACTGTTCCAATTGATGTTCTGAAGCAACCGTCATTTTACGCACCCCTTATATAACGTTTATTTAACGTCATTATATTTTATTGTTATATAAATATCAAATGTTTTCTGACATTTCATTCTATAGAAAAAGCTGACCCCTATAGGATCAGCTTGTCTGTCATACGTTAACATGTTTACGTAGGGCTTTTCTAAGAATTTTACCAGTTGTATTCTTAGGTAGCTCTTCAATAAATTCCACAATCGTTGGACATTTATATTTCGCAAGATGCTCCCTGCAATGTTCCAACACCTCTTCTTCTTCCGTGACAGTTTCTTTTAAGACAATAAATGCTTGTACCGCTTCTCCAAAGTTAGGATCAGGTACACCAACAACCGCGGCTTCCACTATAGATGGGTGCTGGTATAGTACTTCTTCAACTTCACGGGGATAGACGTTATACCCTCCAACGATAACCATGTCTTTTTTGCGATCCACGATATAGAAGTAACCTTCTTCATCCATTTTGGCTAAATCACCAGTAAGGAGCCAACCTTCTTTAATGGTGACCGCTGTATCTTCAGGCATTTTATAATACCCTTTCATGACGTTTGGCCCTTTGACTGCAAGTTCTCCTACCGCTCCTACAGGAAGTTCCTGTCCAAGTTCATCAACTACTTTATTCACTACATTTGTTATATTCATGCCAATCGACCCAGCTTTACGTGGCCGATCAAGCGGGTTAAACGTTGTAACAGGGGCTGCTTCTGATAGACCATATCCTTCAGAAATACGCACATTAAATTTCTCCTCAAAACGATGGAGAAGAGCAACTGGTAACGAGGAACCACCAGATATACACAAACGCATATGTTGAAAATATTCCGCCCGACCTTCTGGGTACTGGTATAGGAAATTGTACATAGTAGGAACGCCAGCGAAAATAGTAGCTTTGTATTTCTCTGCAACATGGAAAACTTCTTGAGGACTAAACTTTGGAAGAATGAGAATGGTGCCGCCTGATATGAGTGGAGCATTCATTGAGACAGTCATGCAAAACACGTGGAACATTGGTAGTGCTGTTATGACAACATCTTCTGAAGAAATTTGGAGATAAGATCCGGTATCTGAAGCATTGCTAAATAAGTTAAGATGCGAAAGCATGGCACCCTTTGGTTTACCGGTTGTACCCGATGTGTAAAGAATAACAGCTAAATCATCGTCTTCAATCGAAACAGTAGGAACGGGATGGCCAGATTCTTCAACCATTTTTGTAAACGGTTTCAATTTAGTTTGTGAAATAGTCTTTTCTTCTTCTCCTGAGCCAGTGTAAGCAACTAACGAAATATCTGGAAGTTGATGGCTCATTTTCTCAACGAGAGGCAATGCTTGCTCAAGAGTTATGATGGCTTTTACGTCGCCATTATGAAGCAAGTACCCTATTTCATCAGGTGTGTAGATAGGATTAATAGGTATCACAACAGCTCCTGCTCTTAATGCACCATAGTAACCGATTAGGAATTCTGGTGAATTACCAAGAATAAGTGCTACATGATCACCTTTTTTTATTCCTTCTGAAGAAAGATTTGCCGCAAAAACTGATACCTTGTGATCCAGGTTCTCGTATGTAACAGCTTGATCTTCAAAAATGTAGGCACGTTTATCAGGATAAGTGACTGCCGTTTGTCTTAACTGTTCAGATAAATTCATTCGCTCTCCTCCTACGTGAATGAGTAATCATTCATTTTTTAATTTTCTAAATATATTATATTGGAAGAAAATTTGTCTAGCAAGGGGAACAGTGAAAAGTTCATGAATTAAATCACTTCTTACTTCCAATAAAAGAGCTAATATTAGCTCCTTCTAAATTAAATAAAGAAACCACATTGGGCTAATTGGAGTTGAAGTTACTTCACTTTTATAGCAAAATTTATACGAAAAGAGCCAAAAAAAAGAGCTGGATACCCAGCTCCTACTCCCACTAATAAAGAAGATCAATAAATTCCTCTTTTGTTATTTTCCCAAAATAATAAGAAACATCTACATCATTGAGTACATCCTCTAAAGATCCTGGCTCATATCGTACACCTTGCAACTGTTCTTCTAATTCTTTTACATCGCCTACTCCAAAAAAGTCACCAAAAATCGTTGCTTGTTCAATATAGCCTTTCTTCACTTCAAGACGAACATCAATCGATCCAATTGGGAACCGTTTTGAATGCTGTATATTAAATTTAGGCGATCTTCCGTAATTCCAATCCCAATTTTTATAACGTTCCTCTGCAATCTTATGAATAGCAGTCCAATCTTTTTCGGTTAATTTATATGAAGGAATTTCATCTTGCCCTTCAAAAATATACTGAAGAAGCGTTTGCTTAAATTCTTCTCGTGTCATTTCTTGATCCATGTGTTCACTAATATTTGTCACTCGGCTACGAATCGATTTGATTCCCTTCGACTCAATTTTTTCTTTATTCACCTTAAGGGCTTTCACGACATTCTCAAGATTCACATTAAACATTAATGTTCCGTGGCTGTACATTCTTCCTTTTGTGGAGAATTGAGCGTTACCTGAAATTTTCTTACCATTAACAAGAAGATCATTTCGTCCACTTAGCTCCGCATTAACGCCCAACTTCCCTAACGCCTTCACCACTGGATCAGTAAATTTCTTGTAGTTATGAAAGCTATTTCCGTCGTCCTTTGTAATAATGCTAAAGCTCAAGTTACCTTGATCATTATAAACGGCTCCACCACCAGATAGACGACGAATCACATCCACCTTGTTTTCCCGAATATAACTTGTATCGATCTGTTCAATTGTATTCTGGTTCTTCCCCACAATGACCGTCGGATTCATGGAGTAGAACAATAGATATGTTTCCTCAGGATTAAGTTCCTTCAGAATATATTCTTCAATAGCCAGATTGATCCCGGCATCCATAATGTTTTCATTATCAATATAAAGCATAACGTTACCTCCTGTATGTTCTTCTTCTATTCTAATGAATTGTAGCGGTGGAATCAAAACCTGATACTTAAGACACACGGACAATAGTATTAAAAAATGAAAACCCCCCACCCTTTCTCCTCCACTCCCTTACGAATATTGTTAACAAACGTACTTTGAGGAGGAGCAATATGAAAATTGTTTATTACGAAAAAGGTGAAATCCCAGTAATCGTAGGGGCATCTAACCTAAACTCAAGCCTAACAATCGAACAAATCAAATCCGAAGGCGAAAAAAAATCAAAAGAACTAGCCCGACTACTAGGACGCGAAATCGGATTCCTAATGGACATGAACGGAAAACTAGACTCAACTTTAGGTGAATAACGAAAAGCGGAAGTGAGCAGTTAGGGTCGACAAACGCTGGAGGCATTTCATTTAAACACGGTTTTTGTGTTTGAATGAAATGCTGAAGCGATCGAGACCCTGCTCACTGCAGCTAGACCAGAAAAGCGGAGACGAGCGTTCAGAAACGGAGATATTGGAGCTCTTGAATGGGAACACGCTTTTTGTGTTCCTATGAAAGAGTGAAATATCGCAGTTTCTGCGAGTCGCAGCTAGATCAGAAAAGCGGAAGTGAGCAGTTAGGGTCGACAAGCGCTGGAGGCATTTCATTTAAACACGGTTTTTGTGTTTGAATGAAATGCTGAAGGGATCGAGACCCTGCTCACTGCAGCTAGACCAGAAAAGCGGAGACGAGCGTTCAGAAACGGAGATATTGGAGCTCTTGAATGGGAACACGCTTTTTGTGTTCCTATGAAAGAGTGAAATATCGCAGTTTCTGCGAGTCGCAGCTAGATCAGAAAAGCGGAAGTGAGCAGTTAGGGTCGACAAGCGCTGGAGGCATTTCATTTAAACACGGTTTTTGTGTTTGAATGAAATGCTGAAGGGATCGAGACCCTGCTCACTGCAGCTAGACCAGAAAAGCGGAGACGAGCGTTCAGAAACGGAGATATTGGAGCTCTTGAATGGGAACACGCTTTTTGTGTTCCTATGAAAGAGTGAAATATCGCAGTTTCTGCGAGTCGCAGCTAGACCAGAAAAGCGGAAGAGCCCGTTTAGGCCCGACAAGCGCTGGAGCCTCTCAAAAAGAACACGCCCTTTGTGTTCATTTTGAGAGGTGAAGCGATCGAGAGGCTGCCCACTGCAGCTAGATCACGAAAAGCGGAAGTGGGCGTCTAGCCTCGACAAGCGCTGGAGCCCTATAAATTGAACACGTTCTTTGTGTTATAACCAATCTCAAAAGGCCAGAAGTGATTTTCCCTTCTGGCCTTAATCATGCTTATTTTTCCGAATCCCAAACAAGTCCAGTTGAAGCTAGTAATACTTCGCCTTCAAAAATACGTTTCGCATCAATTTCTAACTCCATTACATTTCCGAAGTGTGGGAGATGGGTCAGCATCAGTGTTGAGACGTTCGCTTCTTTTGCAATGCTAGCTGCATCTGTGCTATTCATATGTCCCATTGCAGATCCATCCATATCACTGTATAGGTTACATTCGGAAATTAGCAAATCAGCTCCGTTTGAAAAGGGTGCAAACTCTTTTTTATAACTTGAATCAGCTGTAAATACCATTGAATGATTTCCATCAGTTACTCTCATGGCGTAACACTTTACTGGGTGATTTGTTTCAAGAAAAGTGATTGTAAATGGTCCTAATTCAAGTTCATCTTCTTCTTTATAAGGTCTCGCTTCGGTATATGGCTGATGATTCAAACTTTGGAATTCTGCCTCATCGTAAGGATGTGCATAAATAGGGAGAACCGGGAGCTCCGATCCTATTTTTGATTGAATAAGCCTTCCGTGATAAAGTACACCCGTATCTGCAATATGATCGGGATGATAGTGACTAATCAATACACTGTCGAGTTCTTCTACAGGAAGATGATACTGAAGTTGTGATAGCACTCCGCTGCCGCAGTCAATCAACAAATTGTATCCGTTATGCTGTACAAGGTATCCTGCACTTGCTTCACCTGCTTTAGGATAACCTCCCCATGGACCAAGCACTGTTACTTTCATTCTTTTTCACGCTCCTGTTTCTTCTTTTCCAAAAGGGCTCTAGCCGTATATTGATCTGTTACAAGAATATTGGCATATCCGCCTTGTAAAGCTCCGTAGATTGCTTCTATTTTCTTCGGTCCACCAGCAGCTAGTATAGATTTCTCTTTTCTTGAAAGCTCTTCAAGATCAATTCCAATTGTGCGGGCATTTAATTCTTTATGAATAACCTTTCCTCTCTCATCAAAAAAACGAGAGCATATTTCTCCTACTGATTTAGAATGAATCGTATCTAATTCCTGCTCTGATACATACTCAGCTTGTACGATAACAGAATCATTAGTAGGTATACCTACACTAAATAAAGCAATATTCGCATTTCTACCCATGTCTAATACTTTTCGAATATGTCGATCTTCCTCCAAGGTTTGCTTAACAAGGAGATGATCCACGATGGCTGGAACAGGTAAAAAGTGACTAGTAGCATGAAACGCTCTACCTAGCATCTGGATGATTTCGTATGCATAGGTGTTCGTTTCGGAATAGCTGATGCCACCATTTAACTGAACGACCGATACATTCTTAAGTAGCTTATGACGTAGGTTTTTTCCAACCTCGTTTAGCGTTGTTCCCCATGAAACACCAATCAAATCGTTATCCTGTAAAGTTGAATTTAAGTAATCAGCAGCAACTTTTCCAATCTGTTTTTTAACAATACGGTCTTCAAATTGAGGGACAATCGTCACCCTGGCATCTAACAACCCAAAAGTGTCTGCCAACTCTAAAGCAAGCTTGTTAACATCCTGTGAAGGATCATGAATGGTAATTTCCACAATACCTTCCGCTTTAGCCTGCTTTAGTAAGCGAGACACAGTTGGTCTAGAAACAGAAAGCTTTTTGGCGATCTCTTGTTGACTATTGTCTAATTGGTAGTACAGACGAGCTGCTTCAACTACCTTTACAAGTTTATCTTTATCCATAGCAACACCTTTAAATAGTTGATTTCTTTCACATGTTAAGAAAGAGGCTTTCAGAAAGACAATTTACGCCTTCTGAAAGCCCCTTACTAAAAAGTGTCATTTACCATAGATAGCGGATTAGAACCTGCTCTTATATGGCAAAGAAAATGTCACTTCTTTATCTTGATAGCATTGCTTTAACTTTGTTAACTACATTCTCAGGTGTAAATCCAAATTCCTTAATAATTGTATCACCAGGAGCTGATGCACCAAAGCGATCAATTGCAAGGATATCACCTTTTTGGCCAACGTACTTATCCCAGCCAAATGATACTCCCATTTCAATACCAAGGCGAGCAGTTACACCTTCTGGCAATACGCTCTCTTTGTAATCAGCTGATTGCTTTTCAAAACGATCCCAGCTTGGCATGCTAACAACAGAAGCTGAGATGCCTTCTTTTTCAAGAAGCTCTTGTGCTTCAACAGCAAGCCCTACTTCAGATCCTGATGCAAGTAGGATTGCTTCAGCATTTTCCCCACCAGCTACTACATAAGCACCACGTTTAACACCCTCGTATGCTTGCTCATGTGAGTTTGTTACAACCGGCAGGTTCTGACGAGAAAGCACAAGTGCAGTTGGGTGATCGGTTGCTTCAACAGAAAGCTTCCAAGCAGCAGCTGTTTCATTTCCATCCGCAGGACGGATCACTGATAGACCAGGCATTGCACGAAGAGATGCAAGCTGTTCAACAGGTTCGTGAGTTGGACCATCTTCTCCTACAGCAACACTATCATGAGTAAAGACGTACGTTACTGGCGTACCCATTAAAGCAGATAGTCGAAGTGCAGGACGAAGATAGTCAGAGAATACGAAGAACGTTGCTCCAAAGATACGAAGACCTTTATGAAGAGCGATACCGTTCATTGCTGCAGCCATTCCGAATTCACGAACACCGAACCAAATATTGCGTCCACTATAGTCAGCAGGTGAGAAATCTTTTTCATCTTTTAACATTGTTTTGTTAGAAGAAGCAAGGTCTGCTGAACCACCGAAGATTTGTTTGTTGTTCTTTGCAATCGCATTAAGAACTTCTCCAGAAGCGGCACGAGAAGCAGTGCTCGTTCCTTTTTCATATGAAGGAATTTCGCTGTCCCAACCTTCAGGAAGCTCATTATTTAATGCAGCTGTTAATTGTTTTGCAAGTTCAGGATACTTCTCTTCGTAGCTTGAGAAAAGTTCATTCCATTCTTGTTCTTTCTTACTTCCAGCTTCTTTAAAGTCAGCAAACTGACCTTTTACTTCTTCGGGGATATAGAAATCTTCTTCGTAAGACCACTCGTAGTTTTCTTTAACAAGTGAGATCTCATCTTTTCCAAGTGGAGCACCATGAGAAGTGTTTTTGCCACCTTTATTAGGTGAACCAAAGCCAATTGTTGTTTTAACTTCAATTAATGTTGGTTGCTCTGTGTTGCTTTTTGCTTGTTTAAGCGCATCAGCAATAGCAGCCATATCGTTGCCATCTTCAACGCGAATAACCTGCCATCCATAAGCTTCATAACGTTGTTGCACGTTCTCTGAGAACGATTGGTCAAGATCACCATCTAGAGAAATATCGTTTGAATCGTACATCACAATAAGACGTCCGAGCTTCAAGTGCGCAGCAAGTGACGCTGATTCTGATGATACGCCCTCCATAAGGTCACCATCACCACAAATGCTAAATGTGTAGTGATCGACTACATTAAAGTTATCACGGTTATATGTTGCAGCTAGATGACGTTCAGCCATGGCCATACCTGTAGCCATTGCAAGTCCCTGTCCAAGTGGTCCAGTCGTTGCGTCAACTCCTGGTGTTTCACCGAATTCAGGATGTCCTGGCGTATTGCTTCCCCATTGGCGGAATGATTTAAGATCTTCCATTGTTACATCATAACCAAACAAGTGTAGCATGCTGTAAAGAAGAGCCGAGCCGTGTCCAGCAGAAAGGACAAAACGGTCGCGGTTAAACCAATTTGGATTAGAAGGGTTGTGGTTCATAAACTGACTCCATAGCGTATAAGCCATAGGTGCAGCCCCCATTGGCATACCTGGGTGTCCTGAGTTAGCTTTCTCAACTGCATCGATAGCTAGCGTACGAATCGTGTTAACAGCAAGTGAATCCATTTGAGTCGTTGTCATATGTATACACTCCTTTTTTTATTATGAAATTTAGTAAAATCCAATATGAACAAATGTACATCTGTAATTATACAATACTAGAACAAAAAGAAAAAGGAAACCGATCACATTTCCTACTATTTTCTTTACCACAGAATTATCTTCCCTCGAAAAGATTCATTCAATCCTTCTATTTTTGAGAAGATGAAAAAGCGTGAGCATTTGCTCAAGCTTTCTCACTATCATTAGGTTCTATAGTAAATATGCTCTTACTTCATAAGGGCGCATAGTTGAGTGATGATCCAAAGATTTCGGAGCATCTGAATAGTTAGTAATCAAAATCTCCCCACCGTTAAATTTTTCTGGGAGAGTCATGGGACATGTTTCTTTAGAGAAGTTTGCAGCAAGAAGTAATGTTGTATCGTTGGATGATCGTGAATACACAAATAGGTTTTCGTGATTCTCTAATAATAACTGATAATCACCATGAATAATAACAGGGTACTCTTTGCGCATGCGGATTAACTTCTGATAGAAATAGAAAACCGAATTTTCATCACTCAATGCCTTCCTAGCATTAAGATCCTGATAATTCTCATTTACTTTAAGCCATGGGGTCCCAGTAGTAAATCCTGCATTTACTTCATTCGTCCATTGCATCGGCGTTCTCGCGTTATCACGCCCTTTTTTGTGAATGGCTTCAATCACATCTTGTGGGTTCTTCCCCTTTTCAATTACTTCTTCCTTATACATGTTCAGAGTCTCAATATCTTCATACTCTTCAATTGAATCGAAATACACATTCGTCATTCCAAGTTCTTGGCCTTGATAGATATATGGCGTACCTTGAAGAAAGTGGAGCCATGCAGCTAACATCTTCGCAGATTCCACTCGATACGTGCCATCATCTCCAAAGACAGATACTGAGCGAGGCTGATCGTGGTTTTCCATATAAAGACTGTTCCAACCTTTACCGTGAAGCTCTGTTTGCCACTTTGAAATAATCCTTTTTAATTCTGTTAGTTTCCATGGTTGCTGATCCCATTTTCCTCCTGGACCGCTTGTCACATCCATATGTTCAAACTGAAACAGCATATTAACGATCCCAGACTCTTCATTTGTATATCTTTTTCCATCCTCAGGTGTTGCCATAGGCATCTCACCGACAGTCATGGCATCATAATGTTGAAGGACCTTCTCATTCATTTCTTTCATATAATCCATAAATTTAGGACCATTAACAAAATAATCCCCGCCCCATTGGTAACGTTCAGGAGACGTTATTTCTGCATCAGGAAGCTGTGGGTCTTTGGATATTAAATTGATAACATCCATTCGAAAGCCATCAACTCCTTTATCAAGCCAGAACGTCATAAGGTCATAAATTTCTTGTCTAAGTTCTTTATTTTCCCAATTCAAGTCAGGCTGCTTATTAGAGAAAAGATGTAGAAAATACTCATTGCTCACTTCATCATAATCCCAAGCAGAACCACCAAAGAAAGAACCCCAGTTATTCGGAGGTTGTCCATCTTTTCCAGGATGCCACATATAATAATCACGATATGGATTGTCCTTAGACTTTCTTGCTTCAGTAAACCAGGCGTGTTCATCAGATGAGTGATTCACTACAAGATCCATCACAAGACGGATCCCTCTTTTGTGCATACCGTCTAGCATTTCCTCCCAATCATCCATTGTTCCAAACTCGTCCATAATCGTTCGATAATCACTGATGTCATATCCATTATCATCGTTGGGAGATTGATAAACAGGTGACAACCAAACAACATCAATACCAAGCTCTTTTAAATAATCTAGCTTTTCTGTAATGCCTTTGATATCACCAATTCCATCTCCATTGCTATCATTAAAGCTTCTAGGATAAATTTGATAGACAACGCTTTCTTTCCACCACTGTTCTGCCATCTTGTTCCCTCCTGATTTCTAACTGTGAAAGACTAGTCAATTCATGTGCAAACGTTTTCGCTAATCATTATAATAAAGTTCATCGTCTACTACAACTCTTACTAAATGACTCTTTCCTAAAAGATTGTTGCTTTTGATACAAATATTGAAAAAAACTACACTTAGTGAATGGAGCGGAAGGAGGCTCAAGTTTCCCGCCCCGCGGAAAGCGAGCATCCTGAAGCGGAAATTAACCCACGCTTATAGCAAAATGCATACGAAAAGAGCATACTAAATCGAATGAAACTGCATAACAAGACCTGATCTTTTTTAAATGCGTCATTACTTGTTATACTATAGTAAATCTAAAATAGCGTTTAATTCTACTAGTTGCTAGTTAAAAACAAGGAAGCTTTCTCGGAGGGAGATCATAACAGCCATGAGCATCATTCAAGTTAAAGATCTAAAAAAATCATTCGGAGACTTAGAAGTATTGAAAAGCATTAATACAGATGTTAAGGAGAAAGAAGTTGTCTGCGTGGTCGGACCTTCAGGGTCAGGAAAAAGTACGTTTCTCCGCTGTTTGAATAAATTAGAAGAAATTACAGGTGGAAGTGTTATCGTAAATGGGTACGATATTTCAGACCCAAAAACGAATATTAATAAAGTGAGACAAGATGTGGGCATGGTTTTTCAACACTTTAACCTTTTCCCACATAAAACAGTGCTTCAAAACATTACATTAGCTCCCTTGAAAGTTAAAGGAGAAAACAAAGATAACTCTACGAAAAAAGCACTTGATCTTCTTGAAAAAGTTGGTCTTAAAGACAAGTCTGAAAGCTATCCTGGTGAGCTATCAGGAGGTCAGAAGCAGCGTGTCGCTATTGCACGTGCACTCGCAATGGAACCAAGCGTTATGCTCTTCGATGAGCCTACTTCCGCACTCGATCCAGAAATGATTGGAGAGGTGCTTGAAGTTATGAAACAACTTGCCAAAGAGGGTATGACGATGGTTGTTGTAACTCATGAGATGGGATTTGCTCGTGAAGTTGGTGATCGGGTCATTTTTATGGACGGCGGTTATATTGTTGAAGAAAACGTGCCTAACGAACTTTTCTCTAACCCTCAGAACGAGCGTACCAAAGCATTCTTAAGTAAAATTCTATAAAAAAGCGTGCAGGATCGATCTAATCCTGCACGCTTTTTTATATTAGGCTCTTTTCTAAAAGATTGTTCTTTAGAGAACACCACACTTCGCTAATTGAAGCGGAAGGATGCTCGACTCCTGCGGGACTAGTGGGACAGGTGAGACCCCTCAGGAGCGTTAGCGACGAGGAGGCTCAAGTGTCCCGCCCCGCGGAAAGCGAGCATCCTGGAGCGGAAATTCACCCACTCTTATAGCAACAACTTACAAGCCTTTTATTATAAGTAGAAAACCTATTCTACTTTATCAATTACATCGAATATTTCACGAGATTCAAATAAATCAACGACCTTATTTAACCACTCATAGTACCCTAAAGCATAGGACATTCGATCCAGATCTTCTTGAGCAGTTATTCTTTTTTCATGAGGTATATCATCTTCGAGCAACTCCATTAATTCGGTAATAGATTCCTTGCAGGCATCACGATTCATCTCAATTCCTTTTCGCCAATGAATGCAGAAAAAATCGGTAAAGGTTTGATACCAGTCTGATTTTACTTCGTATAGATCTTTACGTTCCCCTTTTCTCCATACTTTCTCAATCATATTTAGGTCGAGTAATGTTCGAACACCGGTCGACATACTTGTCTTACTCATTTGAAGTTTGTCTTTCATTTCGTCTAATGTCATTGGCTCCTTCTCAAAGAACATAGCACCATACAACCTCCCTACAGAAGGAGTTACGCTATATATGTCCATGTTTTTAGAGATTGAATCAATCACTCTTTCGCGAGCATTCTCCAGTTTTTCATCTTCCAAACTATACACCTACTTTTTCTTTCATTTGTCATTTCATAGTGTATGGTTAACCGTAACAATTGTAAAGTTCACCTATGAAGCTACTAGCATTTAGTAGCATTCTAGAAGATACTTAAGGATTTTACCGTTTAGATTGTACAGTTTTTTCTGTATGTACTGAATTACCTGAATTTGAGCACTCACGCCATTTGTAGGATGATAGACCCAAACCCTATACTTAATAGGTCGGTAAAAAAAGACTAGTAAATGACTGATTATCGTAAATTTCGACATATTTCAGTGATTTTTGTAACTTTAACCGTTGAAATTTATTAATAAAGGCAGAGGTGAGACTATGGAAAAAGCCAAAATTACTGTAAAAGACGTAACAAAAGTTTTTGGCAAATCGCCCAAACAAGCAGTTAAACTGTTAGATCAGGGCAAATCAAAAAGTGAAATTTTAAAAGAGACCGGAAATACGGTTGGTGTTAACCGCGCAAGTTTTGACGTATATCCCGGTGAAATCTTTGTCATCATGGGGCTATCAGGTAGTGGGAAATCAACACTAGTCCGATTGCTCAATCGATTAATTGAACCTACTTCAGGTCAGGTTCTCATTGATGATGAAGATATCGTCAGGATGAAACCTGAACAGCTTCGGGAAGTCAGACGTAAGAAGCTTAGTATGGTATTCCAACGTTTTGCTCTCTTCCCCCATCGTACTGTACTTGAAAATACAGAATACGGTCTTGAAGTACAAAACATTGGCAAAGAAAACAGAGCGAAAAAAGCTCAGGAATCACTTGAACTTGTTGGATTAAAAGGTTATGAAAATAGCTTCCCTTCAGAACTAAGTGGTGGTATGCAGCAGCGTGTTGGTCTAGCTCGTGCCCTTGCTAATGACCCTGATGTACTTCTAATGGATGAAGCATTTAGTGCTCTTGATCCGCTAATTCGTAAAGATATGCAAGATGAGCTGCTTGAACTTCAGGAATCCATGGAGAAAACAATTGTCTTCATTACGCACGACTTAGACGAAGCCCTTCGAATAGGTGATCGAATTGCCTTAATGAAAGACGGCTCTATCGTTCAGATCGGTTCCCCAGAAGAAATTATGACGAATCCTGCTAACGATTACGTTGAACGTTTTGTTGAGGATGTTGATCTTTCGAAAGTATTAACTGCTTCTAACGTTATGAAGCGAGCAGAAACACTAAGAGCAGATCGCGGACCGCGAGTTGCGCTGCAACTTATGAAAGATAAAGGTCTATCTAGTCTGTATATTGTTGACAAAAAACAAAAACTTCTCGGAGCCATTACGGCAGACGATGCAGCTAAAGCCATTGACTCTCAAAAAGACATTAACGATATCTTGATTACAGACTTGCACACTGTTACACCAGATACATTATTAACGGATATGTTTACGAAGATGGCAGACTCTTCTCTACCTCTTCCAGTTATAGATGAAGCCGATAAATTTAAAGGGATCATTGTTCGCGGTGCAGTAATTGGAGCACTTGCAGGCAACGAGACTGAATCAACGAAAAGCGAGGTGAGCTAAATGCAGTTATTTCCTAAAATCCCACTAGCTGACTGGGTCGATCGTTTTGTTGATATGCTAACGGATAATCTTGAACCACTATTTGATGGTATTACTTCAGGAATTGATTGGTTCGTAGAAGGAATCGTTTCCATCTTGGCATTTCCACCAGCACTTGTACTCATTGCAATCTTCACGATTCTTGCATGGTGGTCAAGCAGATGGCCTGTGGCGATCTTTACATTTCTAGGATTGTTGTTGATCGATAACCTCGGTTACTGGGATCCTACTCTCGATACATTGGCACTTGTCCTAACCTCCGTGATTATATCAATTATACTCGGAGTGCCACTCGGTATTTGGGCATCACAAAGTGATCGATTTAGAGGAATTATAACGCCAATTCTGGATTTCATGCAGACGATGCCAGCATTCGTCTATTTAATTCCAGCTATTCTATTCTTCGGAATTGGAATGGTACCAGGTATTATTGCATCGGTAATCTTTGCGATGCCTCCTACTATTCGTCTAACGAACCTTGGTATCCGCCAGGTTCCAGAGGACTTGATTGAAGCATCCAACGCGTTTGGATCAACAACTAAGCAGAAATTATTTAAGATACAACTTCCACTAGCAACTCCAACGATTATGGCTGGTATTAACCAGAGCATTATGCTATCTCTTTCGATGGTTGTTATTGCATCCCTAGTTGGTGCACCAGGTCTTGGAGCGGATGTTTATCGAGCCGTAACACAGATTAAAGTTGGTATTGGTTTTGAAGCTGGTCTAGCTATTGTTATTCTTGCAATCATGCTTGATCGGATTTCTCAAAATATAGGTAAAACTAAAAACTAAGGGGGAATTACATGTTTAACTTTAAAAAAGGTCTAACAGGACTTGCACTATTTCTTTCACTCACATTAATTCTAGCTGCTTGCGGCGGAAACAATAGCGGTGATAGCAGCGAAGGATCAAGCGAAAGCGGTTCTTCTGTTGGAGAAGAAATGGATTATGAAATTGTCGGAATTGAACCAGGCGCCGGTATTATGAAAGCTACTACTTCCGCAATTGAAGAATACGATAGCCTAAAAGGTTGGGAACTAATTGAATCATCATCTGCAGCGATGGCAGCAGAACTTGGTAAAGCAATTGAAGACGAAGAACCAGTTATTGTAACAGGTTGGACACCGCATTGGATGTTTGCAAAATATGACCTTAAATATCTAGAAGACCCACAAGGTCTTTACGGTGAAGAAGAGAACATCGAAACATTTGCACGCGATGGCCTAAAAGAAGACAAGCCTTCTGCTCACACCATTCTTGATCAATTCAAATGGTCTCCTGAAGATATGAATGCCGTAATGGTAGAAATTCAAGAAGGTGCTCAGCCAGAAGAAGCTGCTAAGAATTGGGTAAATGAGCATACCGATATGGTAGAAGAATGGACAAACGGTGCAGACGAAGTTGAAGGTGAAGAAATTTCTCTAGCTTACGTTGCATGGGATTCTGAGATTGCTAGTACTAATGTTGTTGCTCAAGTTCTTATGAGCATGGGTTATGATGTAGAATTGACACAACTTGATGCAGCTTCAATGTTTATCGCAGTATCTGAAGGTGATGCTGATGCTATGGTAGCTGGATGGCTTCCAATTACTCATGCTGACCTTCTAGATGAATATGGTGACACAATGGAACGTCTAGGACCAAACCTTGAAGGTGCTAAGACTGGCCTTGTTGTTCCATCTTATGTAGAAGCAGATTCTATTGAAGATCTAAAGCCAGCTGAATAATAACACCAAAAAGGTGCTGACAATATTGTCAGCACCTTTTTTTAGTAATCGATTAAGTTTTTGTTTTTCAAGAATTCAATGGCTACATCTTCTGGCTCTTCACCATCCATGTCAACTTTCGCATTCATCTCAGCCATTTCTTCTTCAGAAATATTTCCAGCAAATTCATTCACTACTTTCTCAAGATTAGGATGCGAATCTAGAACTTCTTGTCGTACTACTGGAGCTGCATAATAAGGTGGGAAGAACTGCTTATCATCTTTCGTCGTAACAAGATCAAATCTAGCAATACGTCCATCTGTCGTAAACGCTGGAATAACGTCTACTTCACCTTCATTAAGAGCATCGTACATAATATTAGGATCAAGACTTTCAGTTCCTTTGAAATTAAAGCCATAAGCGTCTACTAGTGTTTCATAGCCATCTTCGCGCTCATAGAATGAATGAGGTGCCCCAAACACCATTTCATCTGATTTTGAAATAAGGTCTGAGAAATTCTCAGCATTTAAGCCTTCGTTTGTTTCTTGAGTTAATGCAAGAGTATATCCATTTTCGAAACCAAGAGGTTCAAGCCATACAAGGTTATACTCTTCTTTGTATCCTTGTTTAACACGCTTAAAGATATCATCTGCTGATTCACTGGAATCAGCAGTTTCTTTTAAAACGGCTTCAAGGCCAGTTCCTGTATATTCAACATACATATCAATATCTCCATCTACAAGAGCCTGTTGAAGAATATTAACCTCACCAACTCCAGCATCTACTTCAACTTCATAATCACTGTTTGCTTTTATGTATTCAGCGAGTATGTATGGTAGGATATACTGCTCTGTCCATGGCTTTCCAGAAATAACAATTGGATCACTTTCTTCGCTACCGCTGTTGCCACCACATGCAGCAAGAACCATCACTATTCCAATCAAAAGCATTGCGAATCTTTTCAATCAAATCTCTCCCTTTATTTTTTGGCTTTAACCCCTTTAGGAGTTGCAGCATTTTCGAGTAGCTTCAGAATTAAATCAAAACCAAGTGCAAGAATGGTTGCTGGTAGTGCACCAGCTAACACAAGTTCATCTTTATTGGATGTAAGCCCTCTGTAAATAATATCACCAAGGCCACCAGCCCCAACAAAGGTTGCAAGTGTTGCTACACCTATCGTTAACACGGTTGCTGTTCGCACACCTGCCATAATCACAGGAAGCGAGAGCGGCACTTCAATTTTCATTAATATTTGCAAATCGGTCATGCCCATTCCTCTTCCAGCTTCTATAGAAGATTGATCAACGGACGTGATGCCTGTATACGTATTTCTTAAAATAGGTAGTAATGCGTAAACAGTTAAAGCAATAATTGCTGTCGTGTTCCCAATACCTAGAAAAGGAATTAAAAACCCAAATAAAGCAAGACTAGGAACCGTTTGAAAAATAGCTGTAACTGCTATAAAGGGTTCTGCTAGTTTCTTCCTTCTTGAGATGAAAATACCAAGTGGAACGGATATTAAAATAGCAATGACGATTGAGATAAATGATAAGAATAGATGCTCCTGAAGCGCAACAAAAATATCATCCCAGCGACTTTGTACGATATCAATAAATAGGACGAAAAAGTTTTCTTCATTCATTCAGGGCACCCTCCTCTCGATAGCTATGCTGCTCAAGTCCCGCTAACCCACGCATCATACTACTTCTTGTCACTAAGCCTACAAGCTTGCCTGCTTCTACTACTGGAATGCTAATCGGCTCTTTTTCTGCAAACCGTTTTGCAATTTCAGGATATAGTACACCAGGAAGAATTGGTTCAACTTTCTCAATAAGGTCGTGGATTCGTTTGTTATCATCATCATAATGGTTTTGAACGTGTTCTATCGTAACAACTCCTTTGTATTCTTGATCTGGACCTGTTACAACAAGGCTGTCTACTTGTTCAGATTTCATGAATCTAAACGCTTCAGCAAGTCCTCGACTTTCTTTAACAGTAGCTACTTTCCGAATCATTAAATCGACAGCTGATGGAGTCTGTCCCTTAGCCATCCGTTCATCTCCAATGAAGTTACGAACGAATTCATTCTTAGGATGCCTGAGCAAACGATCAGGTGTATCAAGCTGGAGAATTTCTCCATCTTTCATTATAGCAATTCGATCGGCAATCTTCATGGCCTCGTCCATATCATGTGTCACAAAAACAATAGTCTTCTGGATTTCTTTTTGTAACTTAACAAGCTCATCCTGAAGCTGTTCGCGACTAATCGGATCAAGTGCGCTGAAGGGCTCATCCATTAGAATGATGGGTGGTTCTGCTGCAAGAGCGCGAATAACTCCTACTCGTTGTTGCTGACCTCCGCTTAGTTCAAGTGGATAGCGTGATCTAAAAGTGGAAGGTTCAAGGCCCACAAGATTAAGCAATTCGTCGATTCTTTTTTCTGTTTTATTTTTGTCCCATTTTTTTAAATTGGGTATCAATGCGATATTTTCTGCAATTGTCATATGTGGAAGCAGACCAATTTGTTGAATAACATAGCCTATGTTTCGTCTAAGCTCAACTGGGTTCTGCTCAGAAATAGGTTTGCCATCAATGTGAATCTGACCCCCGCTTGGTTCGATCAGCCGGTTAATCATTTTCATAGTTGTTGTTTTTCCGCAACCACTAGGACCGATTAACGTTAATAATTCTCCTTTTTCAATATGTAAGTTAATATCCTTTAGCGCCTCTGTTCCATCAGGGAACTTTTTACTAATATGCTCAAATGTAATCATTCTATCGCTTCTCCTGCCTCCCTAAAATCCATAGCTTCATTATATTTACCCTTTTCTAGATTACTATTAAACCAATTAACGTGTTCACCTGCAACTTTATTACTATTACTGTATCGTTTTTCCAATCAATTTTCAAAAAAAGAAGTCTTCTCAATGTGTTGAGAAGACTCCTAGTTTTACTATTCGTTCAAAGCTGGTTCCAATCCTTGTTTTTTGTGCTTCTTCAATTGGAAGAAGAAAAATAAAATTGTACCGACGGCAAAAATCACAATAAATCCTAATAGAACATATACGTTTTGCCACATGTAAGCAATATCACCACTTGAAATGACTGCTTTCAAACCTGAAACAGTATACGTCATAGGTAACCATATATTAAACACTTGCAAGCCTTCTGGTATTAATTCAATTGGGAATGTACCAGCACTTGTCGTCAGTTGTAAGATCAAGATGATAATGGCTACAAATCGTCCTGGATCCCCCAGTGTAGTAACGAAAAATTGAATTAGCGTCATATAAGCAAGACTTGATACGATGGAGAATAATAGGAACAACGGTACACTTTGAACTTCAATCCCAAGTCCATATAATAACAATGCATCTGCAACTAACGATTGAATAACTCCAACGGTTAGAAGAATACCATATTTACTCAAGAACCAACCAATAGCAGTACGTGGATTGCCAGCTGGCTCGCGTAACGGGAACACAATTGACATTAATAGCGCTCCTACAAATAGACCAAGTGATAAGAAGTATGGTGCAAATCCTGTCCCATAATTCGGTACAGATGACACAGCTTCTGTATTAACATCCACTGGATCAGCAAACATATTGTATGTTTCATCATCAGCTTTTGTTTTCGAAGTCTCTTCTGCAGCATCACCAAGTTTGTCACGAAGCTCTGCTGATCCGTCTGTTAAATCTTTCGCTCCGTTATCAAGTTTCTTAGATCCGTCTGCTAATTGACTTGCCCCTGAGGATAATTCATTTGATCCACCCTCAAGCTTGGAAAGTCCATTTGAAAGCTCTTTTGATCCACTAGACAACTCATTCATACCAGAATTAAGTTGATTTACATTATCAATCATTGTCGCCCAACCTGATGCAACTGTACTGTTTCCGTCGGCAACTTTTTCTGCACCATTATGAAGTTGATTTACACTTTCTTTCGCTTGATTAAGGCGCTCACCATAGCTAACAAGACCTTCTTCTAATTGCGCCTGACCTTCATAGAGATCAGTTGCACCCTTTGCTAAAGCTTTCTGACCTTCTAGAAGAGCATTAGCATTTGCTGATGCATTAGACAGTTTCTCAGAAAGAGTTGTAAAACGCGTTGCTACATCTCCAATAGATTTAGCAGCAGAACCTGATTTCTCAGCAATTGGTTTTAACTGACTAATAAGCTCTTGTTTCTGCTCATCCGTATATTGGTCATTCGTTTGGATCGATTCAATGACTGCCTGAAGTTCTTGTGGAACTTCTTTCGCCTTTGTACCACCGCTTGTTAAAGACTCTTTCAATCCTGCAGTATCTACACTATTTGGAGATGAATTCTCTAATTTCGTAACAGTCTGATTCAAACCGTCCATCAGTTTTTTTGATCCTGCTTTGCTATCTTGTACACCTGTAAGGAGCTTTTCTTGTCCTGATTTGAACTGGTTCATTCCGTTACTAAGCTCTACAATACCATTACTTACCTGATGTGAGCCATCAGCTAACTGGTTAATTTCAGGTTGTTTCTTCTCTAAACCGTTTAATAGATCTGTTGATCCTTGGTTTGCCTCGCTAATACCATTTGCAAGATCAATGGATCCACTTTCTGCACTACTAAGACCATTTGTTAACTCAATTGAGCCTTCATTAAGCACAGCTAAATTATCTTTCAACTGCTTTGTACCATCTTTCAGCTCAGATGATCCGTCAGCTAGGTCCCCTGCACCGTCCGATGCGTCTGACAACCCATCAGCAATTTCACTAAACTTATCAAACACTACTTCACTATAATTCTCAGTAATATTTTGAGCGATTTGCGATTTAATTTCCTTTACAGCCGTACCACCAATTTGCCCTGCAAGGAAGTTAAAACTTTCATTTGGAACATATTCGAGGTTCAATTTATCCGGATGCTCATCAAGAACAGTAGTAGATTTTTCGGAAAAATTGTCCGGAATTTGGATCTTCATGTAATAAGTCTGATCTTGAAGACCCTCATTCGCTTCTTTCTCACTTACAAACTCCCATTTAAAATCAGGTTCTTCTTTTAACCTATCTACTAATTCATTACCAATCTCTAAATGTTCTCCTTCAAAATCAGCACCCTCATCATTATTCACAACTGCTACTGGAATTTCGTTGAGGTTTTCATATGGATCCCAGAATGCCCATAGAAACATCCCACTATAAAGAACTGGAATAAACAAAACTGCAATAACTGGGATTAAAATCTTTTTATTTTTGAGTAATGATGACCATTCCGAACGAAATTGACGAAATGATTTTTTCATATTATATCCTCCTGTCTAATTGACCGTTTTTCTCATTTGGTCATTTTGAAGCAAAAAAAAGTGCAATAACACTATTATATTTATTCGAACCCTAGTTGACCATTTATTAATTACGGTCATTTTTTGCTACAAATAGTAATATAACACCCTTTTTTTTGTATAGCAATAGCTCTTTATCACTTAATTTCTGATATTACTGTTCTACCTTTATGCCTCGCATCATATAAAATTCAAAGTGATTTGCAATTTCCTCTTTCGTAAGTGATTGATGCGATTTTTCCCAGTCAAAAATAAGAGCAATGTACATCTTAAACATAAGAAATGCCGTTAGAGATGGATCACATTCTTTTACTTCATTATTCTCAATTCCTCGTTCAATCTCTAATTCAAGGAAGGCAAGGATTGCTTTCTCTACTAGTGCAAGTGCATCGATTGCTGCCTGGGTACCGATTTCACGAACTTCTTGTGAAAGTTTAATTGCTAATTGGTGTTCCCTTCGATGCTCAAGCACACTATAGAGAGATCTATGCAAATTATTGAAGAAATTATCTTCTTCGTTAATTGAGTTTCTGGCAAGCTCTCTCATTTCCTTTACCATACCAGTAACGATTTCATTGAATAGCTCTTCTTTATTTTTGAAAAAGGTATAAATCGTCCCCTTCCCTACATTAGCTATTTTCGCCACTTGGTCCATCGTGGTCGCTTTATATCCAAACATTGAAAATGATTTCTCAGCCGCTTCTAGAATACTCTTTCTTCGATCAAATACCATCATACTCCCCCTTTATAGTTGGTAGCGTTACTGTCACAGTCGTTCCCTCTTCTACGTTACTTTGAAATTGGACCTTGCCTCCCATGTTACGAATGAGTCGAATCGTAATCATTGTTCCAAGACCGGTTCCTTTTGATTTAGTTGTATAGAAAGGAAGACCAATTTTTTTAAGTTGCTCTTCACTCATTCCTGCTCCATTATCCTGAATAACGATATCTACCGTACCTTTTTTTGTACCATCTTGCAAAGTAATAAGAATGAATCCTTCTTCCTCGATAGACTCAATCGCATTCTTAATTAAATTGATTAGGCACTGCTTCAGCTCCTGCGAATTACCATGTATAGTGAATTCCCCTTTTTCTTCATACTGCAATTCGACAGCATGATAAGATGCTAATACCTCCGTTAGGTTTGTTGTATCTTTCACAACCTGATTTAATTTGACAACTTCATATTCAATTTTCGAGGGTTTAATCAGCATGAGATAATCGGTAATAATTTTGTTCGTCCTGTCAATTTCCTCAATCATTAGTGGAGCATAACTTCGAATTTTTTCATCTTGTGTATCATTAGATATAAACTGAAGAAGCCCTCTAACCGTTGTAAGTGGATTTCGTATTTCATGGGCAATTGCAGCCGCCATCTTCCCAGCAACAGATAATTTCTCGAGATATACTGTTTCTTCAAGCTGTATGTTAATCAGAACTAAACGCTCGGTTAAATAGAAAATAAAAAAGTAAGCAATAGCGAACGAAGTGAAATAGATTGGGTAAAAATATGATTTCAACGGATCAATAAACATCCATACAATCGCTATATATGAGAGCATAAACACTCCACCAGTCAACAGAATCACTTTCCATTTTCTAATAGACCTTTTGAAATATCCATTTAGACTAAGTGCGATCATATAACCAACGACAGCAATGAGGACGCCAACCCATGCGTATTCTCCTCCCATCCCTAGACGCACGCTAGAAATGGTTAACATGCAAATCAGCCCAGCAAATCCCCCGCCATACAATGTAACGAGGATTAGAGGAACTACTCTTAAATCAAAGACTGTATCTCCAAATTTTTCAAGCGGAAAAAGCATACAAAGAAGCGCCATTATTGAACTAATCAATCCATAGATAAGTTTCCTCTTCAAATTCATTATGTTTGATCTCCGAAATGGCATGACCATATTCCAGATGAATAATACTGAGAAGAGCATTGCTATATTAATAAGTAAAGGTCTCGCCATTTCCAACATGATTTTTTCTCCTTAATTACTAATCATTACCAATATTATTCTATTCTTAGACGCAAATCTACACTATTATAGTATAAATCACGAATACCTGCTAACTTTTGTCATATTATCCATTAAAAAAAGTTCACCTAATTAAAGGTGAACCCGTCTTACTACTATTTCCCTAAACTTTGTAGCTATTGAGGGAGACTATTGTAAAAAATCCAATACTGAAGTTACTGATGCTTCACCTTGATCGATGCAATCTGGAAGACCCACTCCGTTGTAGGAAGCGCCCGCAAGGAATACACCTGGCATTTTTGCTTCAATTCCTTCTTTCACCACATCAATCCTATTGCGATGGCCAACTTCATATTGAGGCATGGATTGTCTCCACCTTGTAATTCGATAGAACTCAGGATGTCCCTCAATTTCCATAATCTGATTCAGATCGTTAAGAACGGTCTGTACAATTTCTTCATCGCTTTTCTCAACAATTTCTTCTTTGCCTGCTCTTCCAACATAACAACGTAATAGCACTTTACCTTTTGGTGCGGCATGCTGCCACTTACGATGGGTCCAAGTACAAGCCGTTATTGTATAGTCGGCATTTCTAGATACAACAAAACCTGTTCCATCCATTGCCTTTTTCACTGCCTCTTCAGGGAATGCCATTGCGACGGTTGCAACCGTCGTAGAAGGCATTTCCTCAAGAGGTGCTACTTCTTTTTGGTCACGTAACATATGGTGAACCTGCTGGTGTGGAGTCGTAACGATGACCGCGTCTGCTAGCATTTCATCACCATTCGTTGTTGTTAGGATATAAGAATCCTTTTCTCTTGTCAGGTGATCAACTTTCACATTTTTCTTAATCTCTACATCTGTTAGCCTATCTTCGATAGCTTTAATAAACGATTGTAAACCTGACTTAACGGTTAAAAAGGCCGGCTTCTTCTTTCCAGTACTTCTACGAGAAGGAGGGGTTGTCTTTTTCATCCCTATTATTAAGCTACGATATTTCCGTTCCACTTCATAGAACTGAGGGAAAGTGGACATTAAACTCAACTTATCAATATCACCTGCATAAATACCTGATAAGAGTGGTTCGATTAAATTCTCAACTACTTCATTTCCAAGACGTCTGCGGAAGAACAAACCAAGTGACTGGTCTTTTCCATCATCTTCTCTTCTTGGAAGAATTAAATCAAAGGCCGCTCTTACCTTCCCTTTTAGGCTAAACAGCTGAGTGGACACAAATGGAGAAAGTTCAGTCGGAATCCCCATAACGGCCCCACCAGGTATTGGGTATAGTTGATCATTATTCAAAACAAATGCTTGCCCTGTGGAATTCGGAACAAGTTGATTTTCTAAACCAACTTCTTTGACTAGACGAGCCGCGCTTTCTTTTCTAGCAAGAAAGGAATCAGGTCCACGTTCAATCACATACCCGTTCGTTGTATCAGTCTGAATTTTCCCGCCAAGTTTGTCATTACCTTCAAGTAAAGTAATTTCATACTGAACGTCTAATTCACGCATTTCCTTCTGAAGATAATAGGCAGCAGTTAATCCAGTGATTCCGCCACCTACAATAACGATTCTTTTTGTCTGTTTATTCATTACTCATCATCTTCTTTTTAGTTAATTCACGTGTCACAACTGTTGCTAGAATTTCGATAAATTCATCTCTTGCATTCGGCATCTCTGGCCTATGATAGAAAGCTCCAAGCTCATCTGTCATTTGTCGGCACTCATAGTCGTTATCGTACAACACTTCTAGATGATCGGCTACGAAACCAACAGGGCAATAAATAAAACCAGTAAAGCCTTCCTGTTCAAAAAGATCACGCGTTAAATCCTGAATGTCAGGCCCAATCCATGGATCTGGTGTACTCTCTTCACTCTGCCACCCAATAGCGTAGTTCTTGATGCCCGCTCGATCTGCGATATGTTTTGCGGTCTCCTCAAGCTGAGCAGGGTACGGATCCCCATCTTGCAATAATCTCTCTGGCACGCTGTGGGCAGAAAAGATCACAACCGTTTTTTTCTTTTTGCCTTCATCCATTTCACTTAAACACGATTGCAGTTGGTTTACCCAATACTGAATAAATTTAGGTTCGTTGTACCATTGATCAATTGTATAGATATATGGATAACCTAATTTTTCAGCTTCTACTTTAGCTCGTTCATTATACGTTTTAACACTCAAGGTCGAATAATGTGGTGCTAGAACAATACTTACTGCTTCAGTAATCCCATCTTTTTGCATATCCCTAACCGCTTCCTCTACAAACGGCTCAATATGCTTTAACCCAAGATAGCTTTTAAATTGGATAGCTTCATCCCCAAATTGCTCATTCATACGATCTTCTAATTTTTGAGCCTGTTCTTTCGTTATATCCGATGAAGGAGATATGCCACCAATCGCTTCATATCGATCGATTAAATCTTGTAGCATTTCATCTGATGGTTTTTTCCCCCGATGGATGTGTGTGTAGTATGGTTCGATTTCTGATTCACTTCGTGGTGTGCCATAAGCCATTACAAGAAGGCCAATCGTCTTCTTCATGCTACACCTCCCATTCCCTAACTGTTCTTGCGTGTATAGTCATGTACAAAGCTTGTTAAGCGTTGTAACGTTTCTACTTTAACCTGTGGAAATACGCCATGACCCAAATTAAAAATGAATCCTGGTTTTTCCATTCCCTGATCAAGGATTTCCTTAGTTCTTTCTTCAATTACTTCCCAAGGAGCAAGTAAAAGTGCTGGTTCAAGGTTGCCCATAAGAGGCTTTGTAATCCCCTCTACTTCTCGTGCTTTCTTAATCGTAATTCTCCAATCAATCCCAATAACATCAACAGGTAGCTTGTTCCACTCTTGAATAAGATGACTTGCTCCTACACCAAACATTAAGAGAGGTACTCCCAATTCTTTTAACGAAGAAAAAATTCGATTCATTACTGGTGCAATATACGTTCTGTAATCCGCTTCATTCAATGCACCTACCCATGAATCAAACAATTGCACTGCCTGAGCACCAGCTTTAACCTGTGCTGTTAAATAGGCAATTGTCATATCACCAAGCTTATTCATTAACTGGTGCCAACCTTCTGGATCCGTGTACATAAATGCTTTAGTCTTATAATAGTTCTTTGATGGACCGCCTTCAATCATATAGCTTGCGACAGTAAACGGAGCTCCACTGAAGCCGATTAACGGAACAGATAGCTGTTCGCGTAGCATTTTGATTGTTTCCATTACGTAAGGGATATCTTTTAATGGATCAAGTTCACCTAGACGATCGACATCTGACCTCGATTGGATAGGATTATCAATTACTGGACCTATACCGGACTTTATTTCTACATCCACGCCAATTGATGGTAGTGGTGTCATAATATCAGCGAACAGGATAGCAGAATCAACACCAAGCTGCTCAACTGCAAACCTCGTTACTTCTGCTGCTACCTCTGGATTTAAATTCATTTCATGAAAAGAATACTTCGATCTAATCTTTCTATATTCAGCCTGATATCGACCAGCTTGCCTCATATACCAAACAGGTGTATGGTCTGTCACTTCTCCTCGGCATGCCCGAAGAAATTGATCATTAAATGGTGCTTTATTCATGCTTGTCCACCTTTCTAAATACAAACGTTCATTTTTACATCCCTACATACTATAGCGATCGATTGCTTTAGTGTACAGTCGTTGAAGAAAAAAGTCATAAAATCGTCCTAGTTTGTAGCCGTTTACATCTACTCTATCATATTAGATTAAGTCTTAAAGGAAAAGTAACGATTCACTCGCCCGATTATGCTGTCTCTTTGCTCTCATCTGCTTCCTTATTACTTTTCTCTTTCTCATCGCTTTTAAAACGATTGAACAAGCTAACAGATGCTTCATTGGATGCACTGCCTTCTTGATCGGTTAACGAGTTATAAGGAATAACTTGATAAGATACTGATCCAAAGAACGAAATTGAATTGCGAGTATATTCACCTTTGCCTTCTACTTCTGCAATCTGCTTTCGTTGACCATCTTTTATTTCATAAATATGGTATGTAACACGTTCATCCGCTGAAGGTGTCCATTTAAGTTTTATCGCTGGAAGACCATAAAGAAAGTCAAATTTAGCACTTAAATCAGAAACATCTGGAAGGGTCATAGGCTTTTCCATATCTTTGACACTTGATGGCTTTTCAAATGTAACAGTACTCTCCTCGTTAATATCAGCATTCACTACTTTTTTGAAAAGCTGAACAGGGTATTCGCTTCCGCCTGTCAGGTAGTTCGTCTCAGTTGTTCGATCATACCCAATCCATACTGCACCTACTATCTCTGGAGTAAAACCAACAAACCAAGCATCTCTCGCTCCGCCTGAAACTTCTTCGTAACTTGTTGTACCAGTTTTACCTGCAACATCAACTTTTGATTCACCACTTGTTGCTGTACCATTTTTCACTACGCCTTCAAGTATTCTTGTCATATACCAAGCTGTTTGCTTGGAATACACCTTTTTTTCATCCTGTTTCGCTTCTCCAACTAACTTTCCATTGTGATCGAAGAGCTTCGTAATAAAGTATGGGTCTATTTGTTTCCCTTCTGCGGCAAATGGGCGATAAGCTTCCATCATTTCAAATGGAGATACACCGTTATCTATGCCTCCAAGTGCAATTTTCAAATCTTTATCTTCAATACTAAGTCCGCCCAGTTCTAAATACTTCTTTGAATAAGAAATGCCCATTTCATTTAGAAGCCAGACAGCAGGTGCGTTTGCCGATGTTCTAACTGCATCGTATAGCGAAACTTCCCCTGTGTATTGATTGTTATAATTGGATGGCGAATAGCCATCATAGTCTATCTTTTCATCTTTCAGTAATGTATATGGACTGTATTCCTTTTTTTCAAGCGCTGGTCCATATACAGCAATAGGCTTAAATGCTGACCCAGGCTGCCTTTTTGAAGTTACATGATTGAGACCTTTTTGAACATACTCTCTTCCACCCTGAACAGCCACAACTCCTCCGCTCTTTGAATCCATCATCGTTAACGCGCCCTCAGGTGGAGTTTCACTGCTGCTTCCAGGGAAAAAGGCTTTATTCTGAAATTGCGAATAAGCTTCTTTTTGCAGATCCACATCCATCGGAACGACAATTTCATAGCCGCCTCTTAGTACTTCTTCATTAGATAATTTATAACGAGTTTTTGCTTCTTCAAGCGTCATATCAATATAGGTAAGATAAGCAGGTTCTTTCGTCACTTCAGCTACATCTAGCGAAAGTGTCTTCCCTTGTAGTCGAACTGTTTCTTCAGCTGTTAAATAATCGTGCTTTTCCATTAATGAAAGAACAAGATCCCTTCGCTCTTTACTTTCTTCAGGATGATTTATAGGTGAATAATTGGTAGGAGCTTTAGGTAGACCTGCTAGCATTGCCCCTTCTTCTGCACCTAGCTCTGAAACTGATTTATTGAAATACAACTTTGAAGCGGATTGTATTCCGTAAGCTCCGTGTCCGAAGTAAATCTGATTTAAGTACATTTCTAGAATTTTATTTTTACTATAGTTTCGTTCAAGATTAATAGCAATTACGGCTTCTTTTGTTTTTCTAAGCCAGGATTTATCATTCGATAAAAAGACGTTCTTCGCAAGCTGCTGTGTAATCGTACTCCCACCTTCAACTTTTGCACCTGCAAGAATGTCACGATAGAGCGCGCGTCCGATTGCTTTAATGTCAAGACCATGGTGATCGTAGAACCGACTGTCCTCTGTTGCAATAAAAGCTTCCTTAACATGATCGGGTATATCATCTATTGAAACCGGATCGCGATTTTCAAAGTATAGTTTTGTAATCAATTCACCTTCTAAATCAACGAGTTTAGTGGCTGAATTCATAACCAATTTCTTCTCATCAATTACATAATTACCTGCAAGTAAAATGCCAAGATAGCCTAACAATCCTATCAAGAAAACTGCAGCTGTAGCGAAAAGGCCTATCCCAAGCTTTTTCATTCTATGAGGCACTCCCTTATAAACTTAATTAAAGCTAAGCTTACATGAAAAATTGACTTTTTTGTACTATATACAGTGACGATTCTGTTTAGCTTTTGCCAAATAAGGGTAAAGTATCAGGCAATTCTGCCTGATCACTTCATTGAAAGGATGAGTGGGATGAATATATATGTTACATATGGAACCTACGAGTATTTAACAAAACTGAAAGAAGAACATGAGAAAGAAGAAATTATGCTTTTCTCTAATGCTGATGGCGCTGCTCTCTACCATGAAACGTCTTCTAAAACATTTTTCAAAAATGCTAAGAAATATGAACTTCTAGACAATAAAGGGACATTGAAAGACCCTGGATTTGTTGTGTTAAATCACATTCCTGTAGAAGAAAGTGAACGTGCTGTATTTGAAGATCGTTTCAAGAATAGAGCAGGAAAAGTAGAGAACGAACCTGGTTGCCAGGGGATCCGAATACTACGACCTATACGCAATGACCCATACATCGTGGCTACTTTCTGGGATGAAGAAAAGGATTTCAAGAACTGGCAATCCTCTGAAGCATATGGAGAAGCACATAAGAACAGACACACGAGCAAAGGCTTACCCAAAACGATTTTCTCAGGTAAACCTTATCTAAAAACATACCAAGTCGAATAGCAAATCTTCGTTTAGCTTAACTAATACCAGGGAATCGCCATGTTAACGTACATTTTTCCTTATAGGAGTGATAGAAATGTTAGTTAGCGAAAATGAAGTGTATCGCTACTCTATTGATACGAGTGACGGAGAAAAAGGCGTGTTAAAGCAACTCTATTTCGACGACGAGCATTGGACAATACGGTATCTTGTGGTTGATACTCATAAATGGATACCAGGACGTAAAGTTCTATTGTCCCCTCTTTCTATTGATCATTTAGACCATGAGAACGAGGCAATTTCCGTTTCACTCACAAGCGAAGAAGTTAAAAATAGTCCAGACATTGATACTGAGCAACCGATTTCTAGAAAGCATGAGATGGAAATCAATCGTCATTTTAGCTGGCCATATTACTGGGTAGGTACAGGGGCATGGGGGAGTGGTATGTATCCAAGACCTTTCATGGCAGAAGATATGGTTGAAGAAGACTCCCACCTCCAAAGTTCTAACGAGCAAGAGGATGAAAACCACTTAAGAAGCACGAAAGAAATAGCTGGATATCATATTCACGCAACCGATGGTGAAATCGGGCATGTGAAAGATTTTATTTTTGATCAAGAGACGTGGAAGCTACGCTATTTTGTAATTGATACTAAAAACGTACTTCCGGGCAAAGAAGTTTTGCTTTCAACCAAATGGGTAACAGATATTCACTGGCAGGATCGAACAGTACAGGTAAATGTAAAGAAAGAAGATATTCGTAATGCACCTGAATATCGACTCAATGAACCTATCTCTCGTCGTTTCGAGGAAGATCTTCATACTCATTACGGAAAAACAGGATATTGGAAATTTTAATACTAAGCGAGATGGAACCCATCTCGCTCTTGTCTATTTAGGACAAGTTATGATTTGATTTCCCAGGAAATCTTACTTTTTGACAGCAAAGGCAAATAGATTTGATCATTCATCATTATACAAGCCTTTTTAACAGGTTACTTTCAAACAAAATAAGTAATTTAGTAGAATAAGAATATAGATAGGAGATTTATCGTGGAGAAATCAAAAAAGCAGAATGAGGACGTGAAATATCCCGAGAGACAATTCTATTTTCCCGCACAAATAGTCGAAACATTTATAGCTAAAGGTGAATCTCATAGTGCCCGACCACTAAACAGGCAATTTATATTATCCATACTAGCTGGGGCGTTCGTTACCTTTGGAGCGATCTTTTCTGTTCTCATCGCACTTGGGGTTGAAACTCAAGGTATTCACAACCTCCTTGCAGGTATCGGATTCGTTACCGGCTATGCGATTGTTTTTATTTCTGGTGCTATTTTATTCACTGAGGTTAACGTGCTGTTACCGACTTATATTTTACAAAGAAAGTTCTGGATTCCGAAGAACATTTTGAAATTCTGGGTGGTCTGTTATCTTGGAAATGTTATAGGTGCTCTACTCGTAGGTGCCCTTGTTGTAGCTTCCGGATCTCTTCCTCCAGAATTTTATTCTGAATTGACAACTTACACTGAACACAAGATGAAATTCCTATCTAATGGGACATTAGGCTGGTTTCAGATACTGGTCTCCGGAATTATCGCCAATTGGTTAATTGGGATGGCTGCATTTCTAGCAACAGCAGCTCGTGACTTAACAGGAAAAGTACTAGCAACAACACTTCCTGTCATCATTTTCGTTGCTGGGAATTTCCAGCACAGTGTTGCAAACATGGGCTATTTCAGTACTTCCTTCATACATGGTTCTGAGTATTCTTGGATTGAGTTCCTATTCTTTAACCTTGTTCCAGCTAGTATCGGTAACTTAATTGGAGGCGGAATTCTTGTTGCTCTAACGTTTACTTATGCATTTAAAGAAGAAATTGATGTGAATCGCCTTCCAAAAGAAGAAGCAAAATAAAGAAGGAGTAGCTCCGGCTTACTCCTTCTTTATTTTGATAACAAAGTGCGTGTAGACTCCCTCTGATCAGGGAATAAGAATGAAAGATAACGCGAAAGGGGGAAATCATAGTGACACGTGTAGCATTGATCTTGAATCCCAAAGCGGGAAATGTCAAAATGGTTGATCAAATTGACACCATCCAGAATAAACTAAAGGAAAAGTTCGATGAAGTAAAGCTATACAAAACTGATTATAAAGGTCACGGGGCAGAGCTAATCGATCAGATAGCCGACCATGTAGATATCATCATAGGGGCTGGCGGAGATGGCACAATTTACGAACTGGCTAATGCATTATGTCAAAGAGAAAAACGTCCAGCTTTTGGCATTATTCCAGGTGGTACAGCAAACGATTTTTCACGTGCCATTGGGATCAATCAGAACCCACTTCAAGCAGTAGAACAATTGCTTCAGGACAACCGTTCAACTATAGATGTTGGTTGCTCGAATGATGAATACTTCCTAAATTTCTGGGGAATTGGACTAATCACTCAGGCTTCCGAGAATATTAACCCTGATACAAAAGAGGTGTTGGGAAGACTTTCTTATTACATTAGTACAGCTCAGACAGTGAATAATCCTGAACCTTTTCACCTTAAAGTAGAGTCAGATGAGAAATCTTTTGAGGGTGAAGCTGTCATGATGATTGTTGGTAATGGACCTTTTACAGGAGGCATTCAAGCCTTTTTCCCAGAAAACAATCTACAGGATGGGAAATTTGATGTTCTAATTATTAAGCAATCCTCTCTTCCAACGTTTTGGTCGATTTTCCAATCAAAAATCATGAAAGAGTCACGTTTCAACGAAGATATCATTCATTTCCAAACGAAAAGTTTGCGTATTTCAGCTGAGCCTGAACAGAATATCGACTGTGACGGAGAGCGGCATCACACCACTCCATCATCACTCGAAGTTGTACCTAACTATTTAACTGTCCTTACTGGAGATCAATTTCCTGAATGAACTAAAGCTTACGGATGATCGTTTGATCCACATCACCCATTCTAAAGAAAAGATGCAAACAAAAAGCCAGAGTGTGCCAGCTGCATATCCAGCTAGAACATCACTTGGATAATGGACACCTAAATACATACGGCTAAATCCTATTAAAAGGATGAATAGTGCTACTAGTATTCCACTTATCCATTTGGTTGTTTTACCTCTCTGGCTTCTAATAATGAGGTATCCTATAAAACCATATAGAATGAAAGATCCCATCGCGTGTCCGCTTGGAAAGCTGTATCCTACAGCATCATAAGCCGCGTCGACTGTAGGTCTAGAACGCGCAAAGAAATGCTTTAATACTTTAGTTAGAAGACCCCCACCAGCTACTGCAATAATAAAAAACATAATGCTCCACAAATCTTTTTTACGAAACCAGAGTATGGCAACCGTCAAGATTGAGACGACTGTAATCCACCATACTGCACCTAATTCTGTTATCACTTCCATGATGCTTAACATCCAATCGGACCGAATGACATCAACCGCTGAGATAATTGTCTGATCAAATTGAAGCGTTTCTTTTTCAAGTATTTCTTCCGCTAGTTCAGAAAATAACATAATAGCAAGAATCGCAATTAAAAGACCAAATGCATTAAGTGCAAGCGGATACCATACTTTTTTTTGTTTTAATACTCCTGGGAACGAACTAAAAAATTCATTTTTATTCATACAATCTCGCCTTTCACCTATTCTTTTGGCTATGTTAATTATGTTAATGAACAATGTTGATTTTTGGTTATGATACAAAAATCGAGAAATCAACAATATGAGCTAATATAGCCATTCTTTTAAAAAAGCCGCTGAACCAACAGCGGCTTTTTGTTACTTCTTTTTTGTTTGCACCATTCTTACTAGAAGGTGTGCGAGTTGATGGCGTTGCTCTTTATCCCCAACTAACCATAACTCTTTAAGAAGTTTCTCTTCTCGGTTTTTCGGTTCTTCCTTCTTGGCTAGATATCCAGCTACTTTCTCAGCGGCTTGTGCTAGTGCTTCTTCATTTAATCCTAGCTTTTCACCCACTTGAACTCGCGTAGCAAGATAACCTTTAAATTCTTCGAAATTCGATAAAATACTATCCAAGCGATCGTCACTCATGCGTTCAATTGTATCATCTACTTTATTTACGTTAAGCTCACTGTCTTTATTTACAAGATGGTTTTTCTCACTCATTCAATACACTCCCTAAATTAGCTATCTAGAATTGATAGTGATTTCTCAATAAATGCTGGAATGTCATCTGGGTTTCTACTGCTGACAAGATTTCCTCCACAAACAACAACTTCTTCATCATATACATTTGCTCCAGCATATTTAAGATCCGTTTGGATTGACTTAAACCCAGTAATGTTGCGTCCATTTAGGACTTCTGCTGAAATTAATAGCTGGGGTCCGTGACAAATAACCAATGTCTTCTTATTCATAAACATCATTTTTTTCGTAAAAGCTACGAATCGATCGTCCGCTCTCAGTTCATCAGGTGATACTCCGCCTGGGATGAAAAGAACGTCAAACTCTTCTGGTTTAACTTCATCAATGCCTTTGTCAGAAGTAACTTTTGCTTCACCCTGTTTTCCCGTTAGTTCCTGACCCGCTTCAGGGCTAATAACCGTTATTGAATGGCCTGCATTCTTAAACTGTTCTACAGGTTTTGTATATTCTACATCCTCAAACATACTTGTCATAAGTACTGCTATCTTACTCAAGTGAAGCCCTCCTATATAATGGTAGTATGTTCTGCATAGTTGATTATTACCCCTCCATTCAACTGTCAAACCTCCAATGGCGTATTGATATGTTTTAGTCAATTTATGTTTTATAAACACCATTGAAGGGTAAAAATAAGGTGGAAACGAAATCAGATTAGAAATAGAAAGGATGTTTTTAATGGCAGATAAGAAACAAGAACTAATTGATGGACTTAATGTAGACCTTGCGAATGAGTATGCCGCAAGCATTATGTATACGTACAATGCGGCAGTAGTATCTGGACTATACCGTCAAACATTAAAACCTTTCTTCGAGAGTGAAATTGCAGATGAACAAGGACACGCTCTCTATCTTGCTGAGAAAATTAAAGTGCTTGGCGGTACGCCAACTACAGCACCTACAGAAGTAAAACAACTAACAGATGTTAAGGAAATGTTACTTGAAGCTAGAGCAGCTGAAAAAGATACCATCGATCGTTACGAAAAACGCAAAAAGCAAGCTGATGAACTTGGTTTGACTGAGTTGGTCGTGAAGCTTGACGATATGATTGCCGATGAAACACATCATATGGAAGAAATGGATCGTATCTTGAGCGATGCTCGCTTCGAATAAATAGCATAAAGAAACGCCAGCCTATTCGGCTGGCGTTTCTTCGTTGTGTTCCTCTAGTTGAATGAGTCGCTGTCGATAGGCATTTATTGCTGTCTCCCCTAGCCAATCAATAAAATGATAATTTACATATGCTCCAACAATCGCTCCAAACCCTGGAATCATTTGAAGCAACTTAGGGAAGTCGATATAATCACGATACTCAAGTTGAAATGACTTCCAATCATGCTCATTAAACGTCTCTCTTACTTCTTTTTGTAAATAAGACTGATCCCAATTCTGAATTCGTTCATACACGTCTTTTCTAGTTTCATCAGAAGAAAATGCTAATTGAAAGATATAAAGAATAAACACTCTCTCTTCAAATTGTTTTGCATCAAATCCATAAATACTCGCAATATCAAATAAAAATTTGATTTTAATGGATAGAAGCAAAGGGAAATCTGCTATTCCAAGAAGAATTCCTCCAGCTCCAGTTCCTGCTCCTTCAACGGCAGCAATTCGCTTATAGGTTTGAATAGAGTGCTTTGCCAACGTATCCCTAGAACGTAACGATAAATGTTGTTCAGGTACTTTGACAGCGTAAGTATTCCCTGCAAGAACCCCCTGCACCATCGTTTTGATGCTGCTTGTGACAACTTTATGCACACGTTCAGGTATGACATTGTTTATCCGGTTTTGTACCTTTTTTGCTGCTCGAGAGACCACGGAAGACTTTCTCTTCATTTTTCGTTCCCAAGATTCAAGTTCCTCTTCAATTTGACTGCGGTAATTATTCAACAACAAAATCACCCTTCACTTTTTAACTATGCCAAAGCTAGTTCATAGACTTGACTTTCTTCTTGCGATTGCGTAGCGAAGCAAATACGACTGACGCCGTTCCCGCCAGTGCAATAAGTATAAACTCAACTAGGTTAAAGTGAAGAATAATTGAAAGAAGCGCAAAAGCAGCAGCCTGTGTACTAAGTAACCGGATTAGAAGAGCTCGATATGCTCTTTCCTGATCCATGTCAGAAATCGGATAAAGCTTTACCATCACATGGGCCTGATAATGAGGGTATAAAGTACGTAATTGGACAGCTGTTAAATAAACGATTAGGGCTGCTCCAATTATCCTACCTGTTTCACTTGGTACAAATGCAATAACGCCTAGTCCCACAAGCAAAAGACGTATATATATGCCAAAGTATTCATTGCTACGGATAAACGCTTTCTGATATAGCGTTGCATAAACCGTTTTTACAGGGAGTACTTTCTCTGCAAGTGCACTTAACATACGTCTATGCTTAACAGATTGCTTTAATTTAGGAACATCAGTAAACAAATTCGCTGTTCGGTAGAACTTCATACTTTGGTGTTCGTCTATTGAAAGTAACTTCTCCCATTTAATTGAATACTTTTTTTGAAGCGGTAGAAACAGAAGAAACAGAATGCCAACAATCAATCCCGCCGAAAGAGTAACGTAAAGCCACTGTGCCTGAATAAGCAATAAGTATGTAATCAACATAGTAAGGAATAGCCTTACTATGATATAACCGACTACTGATCGATGTGCTGGTAGGTGAAGCTCCAACCACTTCATAATGACATTCAAACCTTTTAGAATGATTAGAACTGCGATGACAAACACATAATATCCAGTTCCTGCGTTTGTTTCATGTTGATATAAAGGGGCCAGAATTGTTAATACTACAATCGTCGTAAACACCTGTAGTAGAAAGCTATATATAAGAGATTTTCTGAAATACCCATTCAGCTTTCCTTCGGCTGGCAAAAGGAAAACAAGATCTGCTTCGTATAAGAAGAAACGAAGCGGTGTTCGAACGAGTACAACAGCTGTGATCGCTGTAATAACAATTAAGCCTGGAAACGTTTCTGGTAGAACCTTAAGTAATTCACTGTAATAATACGCTCCAAATATTAACGTCAGTACAACGGTAAACAAAAAGCTACTATTCCCTATTAATCGAAAATATCGTAGAGCAATATTCCAGAATGCACCTGACCTCTCCTTCCATAACGTATCAAGATGCATCATTTTCCACTCCTGGTCGCTTTAATATAAATGTCGTCCAGCGTAGCAGTTGGTTGTCCAATTTGTCTTTGTAACTCCTTAAGCGTTCCTGACATCACAATTTCCCCATCATGAAGAATAACAAAGCGATCGCAGTATCTTTCGGCTGTTGAAAGAATGTGTGTGGACATTAATACGCCTGCACCTTCTTCCTTCATTTGTAGCATTGTATCAAGAAAAGATTGAATACCAATTGGATCAAGACCTACAAAAGGCTCATCGACAATATATAGAGAAGGTTTCACAAGGAACGCGCACATAATCATGACTTTCTGTCTCATTCCTTTAGAGAAATGTCCAGGAAACCATTTTTTCATATTTGTCATTCGAAATTCTTTCAAAAGATCTTCAGCGTGAACTTGCCAATCGTTTCCTAGTTCATACGCCAGAGCAGTTAATTGTAGGTGTTCCCATAGTGTTAATTCATCATATAATAACGGCGTTTCTGGTATATAGGAAAGCTGTTTACGATAGCCATCTTTGTCTTCCGAAAAGGTTTTCCCTGCAACACGAATACTGCCTTCCATTGGATCAAGGAGGCCCAGTATGTGCTTAATACTGGTACTCTTTCCCGCACCATTCAAACCAATTAACCCTACAATTTCATTTGGCCGTACGTTTAGTGAAAGATTGTGAAGAACAGGCTTATTTGCCTGATATCCACCAGTAAGATTACTAACTTCCAAAATTGAATTCGTCATAGAGGTCCTCTCATTTCTTCATTTGCCTTTAGTTTAACAAACTTATTGTTGGCAGGTGAATCGCTTTATACTTCAGGTATTGGAGTTGGCGTTGGTGTGCCATATCCTTCCTTGTATACTTCATCAATTCGTTCTCTAATTTCTTTTACCGATTGCCCTTCATTAAACCAATTTAGTGATTGGGCTGCAATATCTAAACAAACGCCGCATTTAGCGCCATGATCATCCCACGTAATTCCATTATTGTCTTCTGCATTAATAAAGCAATCATAGCTGCTTGTATGTCCAGCAGATTCCCCGCAACCACAATAACAAGGAATGTGTTCTAATAGATCTTTATGCTGAGCGACTTCTGCATAAATGGTTTCAACAGTAGCATCCTTTTCATCAAGAAACGTAGGAAGTATATCTGTAGACGCCGTTGTCTCTCTCATATCCCCATTTACCATATGTACTTCATTATGGTCTTCACTTCCGCAACCAGTCATGACCCCAAGAGCAAGTAGGCTGACACATACTACCATTTTAATTCTATACATTTTTCATCCCTCCGAACCACCTATCTATCCATATCTTACCTTGTTTTGTTATGAGTTTCTATAAACCACCTTCGAAGTTCGTAAAACATTTAGAAATAGTTGAATAGATCAATGGATTTGCGAACATCCTTATAGAGAGTGTGACGTCTTCCCTGAAACAAGTTGCACTCAGGGTCAGGGCTCTGCACCCCCGGCAGAGCCCATTTCTTTGTTTAAAAATGGCATTTAACACTAATTTAACATCTCTAATTTAGGGAATGGATCTTAACTTATGGGTATGTTATCTCATATTGTTAATTACTCGATTTTTGGCTCAATCGAGAGTATCCTCAGTTTCAGTCGCCTTTCAGCTCTGCTGAAAGGTCACCACAGGGCGTAAACGATTCAAAAATCAACACTGTCCATTAACATAGCCTAACTTATAGTAAATTATGGTACGATAAATAAAAAGATTGAAAGGATGATAATGATGAGTCATTCACCCGATTGCATCTTCTGTAAAATTATAAATGGAGACATTCCGTCTGCAAAAGTATATGAAAACGATGATGTACTTGCCTTTCTTGACATTACCCAGGTAACGGAAGGTCACACCCTCGTCATACCTAAGCAACATCAACAAAATATCTACGAACTCGAACCTGAAACAGCATCAAAGTTATTCGCTGCTGTTCCTGAAATTGCTAATGCACTAAAAGCGAACTTTGCACCTCAAGGGATGAACATTCTAAACAATAATGAAGAGATCGCAGGTCAGTCAGTGTTCCATTACCACCTACATCTCATCCCTCGTTACGGTCAAGGAGATGGGTTCGGCGCCGTATGGAAAACGCATGAGAATGATTATGATGCAGATACTCTAAAGCGCCTTGCTGAAGGTGTTCGTTCGCAATATCAGTAAACCTCTACTGTATATAAGTATAAAGGAGACCCAATCGGGTCTCCTTTATTTTTGTGAACGGGTCATCTCCTTCAAAGTATGGAACCCTTTTGGCTCCACCCAATCTGGGTGATCAAACGTTTCGTCTAACCCATTTAACATCGTAGTCATCTTCTTACGAAAGCTACCATCCCATCTTAATTCATGAATAAATTCTTCTCGATGACCGCCGTAGCCGATCATAGTTTTTATTTCATTTAACAAGTCTGCTTGCCACATAGAAGGAAGCTTTGACTCCCCTGGTATATCCATGAAACGAACAAATGACCCTTTTCTAAGATAGGCATGAGGATAGTAGTAAGCATAAACACGTTCAAATTGTTCACCGGTTTTAAGTGTTAATTTCCCATTTTGATGTTCCCTTAGAACATAACTGCCTTCTGTACGATTCAACAACTCTAGCTGTTCTCGATCTACAAATGTAACCCACACTTCTGTTTTCGCTCCTTTTACTGGAGCTATAACAGCAGGAAGAGCACCATAAGGGGCAAGAAATGAGCCCGCTACAACGTCAGTATCCGTTAGATCTGCTCGATAATACAATAGAAAATCACTTAAGTCTGGATTTAAACTAAATTTATATCTTAATTGTGCAAGACATACATTAGACCCGTATGCTAGCAATGGAATCCGATCTTCAATGGAAGACAACCCTTCCTTCCCTACTAATTCCTCTACCGTATATTGCTCTGAAGAAGCGAATGCCAATGTCCCTGTAACATCATCACCTTGTGCATAATGAACAACTTGTTTCTCTACAGGTACATTTTCTTTCTCTTCAATTCGATGCGCTTTCCCATTGTGGTAGAGAAAAGAGGAAGATGGGCGCGGTCCAGGATATATATCTGGATGATCATATGGACCAATAAGTGTTGGCTTGTTTTCTCTATACATTCTTCATTACACCACTTTCTTTACGTTCGATTCATCTAGGATAGCAAATTTCGCAAAAAGAGCAAATGCTACCCGCTTAATTGGGCGAAATATTCTAAAAGATTAGAAAAAAGCATAGCAACGATGATTCTTTTAATGATAGGATAATGACAAGCAAAATCAAGTCGCATTACATCGCTAAAGGGAGTGTCTACTAGTGGAACGTCGTTATAATTTCAACGCTGGTCCTTCAGCATTACCTCAGGAAGTGCTGGACCATGCTCAATCAGAGCTTCTCAGCTACCAGCAACTCGGCATGTCAATAATGGAATTCAGTCACCGAAGCAAAGAATACCAGAAGATTCATGATGGGGCGAATGAACTGTTGAGGGAATTGTTGAACATACCTGATGATTATGAGGTTCTTTTTCTACAGGGTGGAGCAAGCTTACAGTTCTCTATGATCCCTATGAACTTTCTTTCAGAAGGTCAGCAAGGTAACTATGTCATTACGGGAAGTTGGGCCCAGAAAGCGCTCAAGGAAGCAGAGAAAATCGGGAACACTTTCATAGGAAGCAGCAGTCAAGCTGATGATTTTCGAAGCATTCCTGACCTAGGTACGATTAAGTATAGTGATCAGGACGCATACGTTCATCTCACTTCTAACAACACGATCCACGGAACTCAGTGGAAACACTTTCCTAAAAACGACCAGTCACGATTCATAGCTGATATGTCGAGTGATATTCTAAGCCGCTCTCTTCCTGTTGATCAATTTAGCCTCATATATGCTGGCGCCCAGAAGAACCTTGGTCCTGCCGGTGTCACTGTTGTAATTCTAAAGAAAGACATGCTTAAGAACATTCCAGACAACCTTCCAACTATGCTAGATTACCGAACACATGTTGATAAAAAGTCTCTTTATAATACTCCACCCTCTTTCGCCATTTATATGCTTTCTCTTGTCCTTCAATGGACAAAGAATAATGGTGGTATTCAAGCAATAGAAAAATTAAACGCTGAAAAAACAAACCTTCTTTACGACACAATTGATGGAAGCAAAGGATTTTATAACGGTACAGCTGATAAGCTTAGCCGATCTTCCATGAATGTAACATTCAGACTCCCCGGGAAAGAACTCGAAGAGTTGTTTCTTAAGGAAGCAGAAGAAGAAGGTTTTGTAGGTCTGAAAGGACACCGTTCTGTGGGCGGCTGTCGAGCCTCACTATACAACGCCGTCCCAATCGAATCAGTTCATGCACTATGTGATTTTATGCACACATTCCATCACAAACACAATATTTAACACTTTAAAATCAAGTAATCGTTTGTTATTATTAATAAAACTAGTTCTTTCGCAGCAGGCACTAAGCGCACTGGTGGAGAGAACACCGTCTTTTGGCGGAGAATGAGATGAGAAGAGGAGAGATTTTTAATGAAAACGAAAAATTTAGTATTAATGGCTTTACTACTTGGGATTGGTACGATTCTTCACGCCATTATTCCCGGTCTTATTTCCGGGATGAAGAATGATATGCTTCTTACGATGATGTTTCTTGGAATACTATTGTTTCCAGAACGTAAAAGTGTCCTAGTACTCGGTCTTGCAACTGGCGTAATTTCAGCTGCAACAACTACTTTTCCCGGTGGCCAACTTGCCAACATGATCGATAAGCCGATTACGGCATTTGCCTTTTTCGGACTATATTTACTTGTTAAGCGCTTTGGTCAGTCATTAATTACTGCTGGTGTACTAACTGCAATTGGTACGATGATTAGCGGAGCCATATTCCTAGGAGCAGCTCTCGTATTCGCAGGACTTCCTGGCGGCGCTGCATTTACTGGATTATTCCTAACCGTAGTTCTTCCAACTGCTGCAGTAAATACAATTGCTATTGTACTAATCTATCCAGTTGTACAATCGATTCTAAAACGTACAAGCTTCGCCTATTAAATAGATATAAGAAAACCGGCCATTCCAGGCCGGTTTTCTTATATCTTAATTCCTGTTTCCCACTCGCGAAACTTCTCTAGTTCTTGCTTCAATTGACTTGCTACAAATCCAATAACAGCAACATCATCAAGCAACCCAACTCCTGCCAATAGATCCGGTACAGCATCAATTGGACTAACAAAATAGAGCAATGCACCTACAATCATAACAACGGACTTCTTTGAAATATCTCGATAACTCCCCTTTTTCACTTCCTGTACAAGTCTCGAGAATGTTTTCACATCAACCCACATATCGTCCATACCTTTTCTGCCTTTGTATAATGCTCCTTTTTTGAACGATTCAACAGAAACCTCATTGAGTTGATCTTTATCTTTCACAACTGATACAGCTTTTTTTGTCATACGTTTAAAAATACTTCTAACCATTCGATTCATTTTCACACGCTCCTTCGTTACCATTCTCTTTATAAGATACCTCAATTGAGCGTGTTTCTAACCAAATACACTAAATTTATTATGTTTGTGAAGTGAAATCGATGGGGAAAATAGAGAATGACTGCTAAAAAACAAGAAATGCCATCGATACGCCAAGAACGAGAAATACAACTGCACACATGCCAAACAAATATGCACTTTTTTGTTTTCGAATCATTTGGTCGTTATGAAATGAATATTTTCTAACAAGTAACAACCTACTCACCATTGCCGTTAGAAGTAAACCACCGACTACTATTAGAATAAATACGAATCCAGCCATATCCTTCCCTCTCCTTTTTGCCATAATGTATACTACAAGGTATATGTAAATACTCTTGTGTTCATTCCGTTATGAAAGTTGGGGTTTATAAGTGGATACTGGTTTTTAAGCTTAATCGCTTGAAATGAGTGATAACGAAAAGAAGGAATTCACACGTTCGTGGAGAAGTATTGTCTTATAAGTCGATGTATAGTTAGAAGATTTGATAGGAAAGGATGAACACCATGGGAAAAGCTAAAACATTACTAACAGGGTTTGTATTTGGTGGAGTCGTCTCCGCTGCCACTGTTCTATTAACAACACCAAAACCAGGCAAAGAAATGATCGCTGACGCAAAAGAAAAAAGCGATGATATAAAGGAAGCTTTTTCAAGACTTAAACAGGACGTTAACGAATTAACTGCTCAAGTAAAACAGTTATCTTCTGAGGGGAAAGAAGTAATACAAGAGGTTGCTGCTGACCTTAAACGATCAATTGCCTCTTACCAGGAGGATATTGAGCCTAATCTTACGAGATTAAAAGATGATATGGAAGAAATGCAGAAAACCATTGAAACGGTTAAAGATGAAGTAAACAGCCCGGCTCCAAAATAGCCGGCTTTTTTTCAGATGGACAACAATATTCTAATATAGCTTGAGCGATGATAGAGGTAGAGGAGGAACTTATGAAAGAAAAACAGGATATATCTATTCAAGAAGCAATGATTTTTAGCCACCGAATTGGTCAACTAAGCAAAGCACTCTGGAAATCGGTTGAAAGAGACTGGCAAGAGTGGCTTAAGCCATTTGATTTAAATATTAACGAGCATCATATTCTTTCAATTGCTTATCACCTTGACGGTTCTTCTATTTCTGATATTGCTAAGTTTGGCGTCATGCATGTTTCAACAGCATTCAACTTTTCAAAAAAGCTAGAATCACGGTCCCTTCTAACCTTTTCCAAAAGAGAAAATGACAAACGTAATACTTATGTACAGCTAACAGAAAAGGGCGAAAAACTTCTACAAGAAACATGGAAACATTATTCTCCAAACCGTGATAGCGTTTTAAAAGCTTCTATGCCATTACGTGAGCTTTATGGTAAGTTCCCTGAGTTCACCGAAATGATGTGTGTCATTAAGAGTCTTTATGGTGAAGACTTTATGGAAATATTCCAGAAATCGTTCACCAAGCTTGAAAGTGAATTCTCAAAAGAACTCACTGAACAAGATGTTGAGAACCACTCATCTTCACTCTAACGATAAGGTGATACCTTTAAAAGAGTTTCCATAAGTTCTTGATAAAGCTTCTCCTGAGCTTGTATAGCTCTAATTGTTGAAAGTGGGTCCAGCTTAATATTCAACATACCTACAAAATGCGTGAGCAATGAGGATCTGCTAAGAAGCCCTTCCTCTACTTGTTCATGCATTTTTTTGTTAACTTCTGCGCACAGTTTGTAAACTTCTATTAATTCTTCCTCAGTTAGCCCCTGTTCAATAACCATACGATAGAATGGGTACTCACCTTCCTCTTTCATTTTAGCAAGTAAGCGCATATGAAATTCAATTTTGTCTAAACGTTTATGGATGGCTTCCATTCTCAACTTAACTCCTTACTTTGCAATCAATTGTACTTATAGTTTAACGGAATAGGGTCTAAATTGAAATGTATTTTCCAGACTAATCCAGTGCGAAAAAGCGCTGATTTTGTCAAAAAAATTTTGACTAATTTCTTTACAAAAAAACGTATTGATTTCTTTATCAAATGGCTGTACAGTATACGAGTATTCAATATTAAAACAAACTTAGAAGAAAGCTACGGAAGCAGGTGACTCTTATGAATTGTTGGAAATCGATTTACCTAAATCGCGAATTTGGAACGCATCGATTAACTATTTTCTCTATGCTATTAACACTATTATACTTCATTGCATTTTATCTTGTATTTAGCTTGTTATACCCGACAACAAAACATGCGATTGTACCTATTTTACCGTTTCTCGGTTCTTTAGCAGTTCTTTTCCCAATTCATAAGATTATTCACTGGCTTCCTTTAACATTAGCCGGATTGAAAGCAACTATGAAGTTCGAAAAAGGCACTATGATACCCATGATGCGATGTGAAACGTGCAGTCCCATTTCACGTAATCTCTTTTTGATTGCAGCTCTTTCTCCCGCAGTTATTATTACGGTTGCTGCTATTGTAGCATCGGTTTATATGCCAACCTATGTATCGTTCTTCTCGATCTTAGCCGCTATAAATCTTGGATTCAGCTTCAGCGATTTTCTCTATGCTTCTCAAGTGCTACGCGCGCCTAAACATGCATATGTAGAAGATAGAAGCGAAGGATTCCACATACTCATTAAACGAGCTTCGTGAAAACGATTGGTTCAATTAGATAGCAAAAGAACAGAGCGCTGGAGATCAGCGCTCTGTTCTTTTGTATGGACGACACAGTCGTCAGTATTGAATTCTCATAAGACTTCCTTCATAATAACAATAGGACAACGATCTAATTAATAGGATAGTAGGCATCAAAAATGATTTCATCATTTGGAAGATCAAATGATCTAGCTTTTAGCCTCATATCATTCTTCAACTCTAGATCGCTTACAGCCATGTAGATTGTCCCTTCATCTGAATCGATTGTAATTTCAGGCGGAAGTGAGGCCTGTTTTTTTATAAATGAGAGAACTTTATCACTTGGGAGCTCAAAAAGGCCAATCTGAAACGATTTTTCTTTTAATAAAAGATCTCCGTTCGGTTGAACCTGTGGCTCAAATTTCAAAAAGAAATCAACCTTTCGATCAAATATCGTCACGTACCCTTGGAAGGTAGCAAGCTCATTGAGATTAACACTATACTCAATGTTCTCTTGTTTATCACTATACTTCTCAAGCTCTCGGTTGATTGTTTCATTCAGCTCATCTTTTTTCATCTGTATGGAAAATGTCGTTTCAAAAGATTCTTCCTTGTTTCTCTCGTTTGAGAGTTTGGCAATTTCACTTTCAGGAAAATAGTATTGATAGAATCCTACTATTCCCGCCAACGTGAGGATGACAGCAGCAAAAAGAATAATAAAGGCCGTCTTCCATCGGTTTTTAAACATTTCTAACAGCTCCTTGTGGGACGAATATTCTCCATCATACTACGGAAAGAGAGTTTAGTTAAAGTAAATCGTTATATATTCTTCGAATTATCGAAATGGACTCTGGGAGGTTCTTACATGACTATTATTGGAATTTTCTTCATTCTATTTGCAACGTTCATTCTAGTAACATTCAATTCAATGACAAATGCGCTTTGCTTAAAGAAAAATATACCTGAAGAAAAGCAGCCTAATGTATTTAGAACAATTAACGTTCTAATTACAATATTGCTCATTTCTTCATATGTAGAAGTTCTTTTTACCTAGCAACTGATCTAAAGATGGGGCAATCATGCCTCATCTTTTTTTTGAGTTTTTTCAGACAGATTTTGTTGTTATTGAAAGGATTTTTATATAGTAAACTACACTTCGCTGATTGGAGCGGAAGGATGCTCGACTCCTGCGGGACTAGCGGGACAGGTGAGACCCCACAGGAGCGTTAGCGACGAGGAGGCTCACCGCCCGCCCCGCGGAAAGCGAGCATCCTGGAGCGGAAATCACCACACTATAGCAACAATGTCTACAAAAACAGTCTGCTCCCCTTTAATTTTATCAATCACCGTGATTTTTTCCTCTTTTATGTAATTTTTCTCATATTTCCAAATGAATTTAACTTACCATATCTTTCTATGCTATAGTATTAACTGTATCACAAACAGATTAAATATAACTAACCCTTTAGGAGTGTATCTTTGATGAAAAAAATGTTCATTATGCTTTCAGTATTGATTGCAATGCTAGCTATCTCTGCATGCAGTAATGATTCTGCGGATGACTCAGAAGTTGTTGTAGAGACGAGTGCTGGCGATGTAACCAAAGAAGAATTCTATCAAGCAATGAAAGACCAGTCCGGTGAGGCCGTTCTAAGTGATTTAGTACAAACTAAAATTCTCGAAGATAAATACGACGTTTCAGATAAAGAAGTTGATGCTGAACTTGATAAAATTAAAGAAAACTTTGAAACAGACGAACAGCTAGAACAAGCGCTACAATCTAATGGATACAAAGATCTTGAACAATTCAAAGTAGATGTACGCAAACAGCTTCTTGCACAGAAAGCTGCTACTGAGGGTGTTGAAGTAACTGATGACAAACTAAAGGAATTCTATGAGGATAACAAAGATCTATTCACTGAATTAGAAGCAAGCCACATCCTTGTAGATGATGAAGAAACTGCGAAAGAAGTTCAAAGTAAGCTTGAAGATGGCGGTGACTTTGCAGAGCTTGCGAAGGAATACTCTAAAGACGGCTCAGCTGAAAATGGCGGGGAACTTGGTATCTTCAAAAAAGGTGACATGGTAGCTGAATTCGAAGAAGCTGCATATGCTCTTAAAGAAGGCGAAGTTAGTGATATCGTTCAATCTCAATTTGGCTATCACATTATTAAGCTAAAGAGTAAGACGGTTAAACCATTTGAAGAAGCTAAAGAACAAGTTGAAGAACAGTACATGTTGCAGAACGCGAAAGACGTTCCTGCTGTCATTGATGAGCTAATCCAGGACTCTGACATTAAAGTGAAAGACGATCAGTTCAAAGATCTCTTTGATAAAGAAGAAGCTTCTGAAGAAGAAGCAGATGCTGACCATGACCATAATTCAGAAGAATAATTAAAAAAAACGAAAGGGCCACCGCGCCCTTTCGTTTTTTTAATTTTCGGTAGCTTGCTTTCTTCGTTTACGCTCTTCTTCCATTCTCTCTACATAAACACGGCCTTCTTCTTCAATATGGATCTGATCTACTTTTCTCTCTTCTGCCGTCAACTGCATTGTTTTGTAGCCGCTGTAAACAATCCCTGCTAGTACAAAATAAAGCCACCATGGGAAACTGGAGAAAAAGCTAGATACATTCGAAGAAACTTCGGTAAGTTGGAGAACACTAATGATAAATAGAAATCCAAGAATAATAAGAACACCCTTCCTCAACGTAAGCCACTTCCTTTCCTACTCTCGTACAAGCTCATTTGATTACTACACTGTATGTAGAAATAGAAAGGAATATGCCTCAAGTTACGTCTCAGAATGGATACGATTTGAGTCCTGGTGACTATGAAGCTTAAACATTACACCATAGAGTAATGCTGCACACACAGCTAGTATACTAATAAGATAAAAAGTCATTTGAAATCCAATTAACGCCGTCATTGGTATAGCTGCTGGGGCAATTGTTCTACCGATAGTAAAACGAAGGCTTCCTGCAGCGAAATATTGACCACGCATGTGCTCAGGTGCAAGTCTTGACACAAATCCTTCTTGAATACCTACAACCATGAGCTCTCCTAATGTAAAAACAAACATCGCTAATGCAAGCATCCACACATGAGTCGTATGACCAAACATAACCATACTTAAAGCATAGATTAGACACGAAGCGATAAAGACATTTCGCTCCTTATATCTACTCATTTTTGAAGTCATATAGACCGTTAATAGAGCGACTAATAGGCCATTTTCTGAAATGAGCCAACTGAAAATCCGGTTACCGTCTGCACTAATATTGAAATCAAAGAGAGATAGCACAGGTTGTGTTGGTACGGATTCACTTAAATAGACAGCAATCAACAAATCTAGCTGCATAAACGTTTGAGCTACAAGAATTCCTGCGAGAATAAATAGGAGGAACACTTTATCCTGCACAATAATCCTGTAGTCCCTAAGCTGATTCGAAATAAAGCTGGTCCACTTGGTGGACGACTCAGAAACAAGTTTCTTTTGCATTTTATCCGGAGCCGTTTCTCGAATAAAGACTCCAATTAAAGCACTAACCCCAAAACTTACAAGCGCCGCTAGTAAAAGTAATTCAAATCTATGTTGAAAGAAAAAGATTCCTCCAAGGATTGGACCTGCAACAACAGATATATTGAGTGCCGTGTAAAAGACAGCAAAGACGGTATTTCGGTCTTTCTCTTCAACAACGTCTGCAACCATTGCATGGCTTGCGGGCCAATATAATGAGCCAAACACCCCTAGTATTGAGAAACTAATAAAGGTTAGCATTGGAGAGTTGAACCAAGGAGAATTAGCAAGAGCAAAAAGGATAAACGTTATACCTTGTCCGAATGCTGAAACAAACATCATTCGTTTTCTTCCATATTGATCCGCACAATAACCACCAACAAGGTTAGCAACAACGGCAATTACTTGTGAAAGAACTAGTAGTAGCCCTGCCATTCCCTTTCCAAATGAGTCAGAAAAATAAATCGCCATAAAGGGAAAGAACATCCAGAAAAGAACATTCATCATCCCTTCACCAAACAGTCGAATCTTTAAGTTTCGATCCCAATCTTTTATTCTCATAGGATTCCTCCGTAGTAAGTCACAAAAAAAAGAGAAACGGCTCATTAGCGCGTTTCTCTTTCGTTCGTCTGCCTCTATTAGCTTTCTCTTTTCACAGTTTCCATCTGTGGCTTGTAAAATGAACGATTATCAAGAGCGAATACTCGATCAGTAAATTCACCTGGTTCTACTTTATCAAGAGCGCGATCAAGCATATTCATTTTTGCGTCAATGTTATCAATCATATGAAGGATCTCTGCCTCGCGAATCATAGGTGGCTTCGGACTTCCCCATTCTGCTTTCCCGTGGTGGCTTAGGATGAGGTGTTGAAGAAGCATCACTTCTTCTCCTTCAATTTCTAATTCTTTCGCAGCTTGTCCGATTTCGTTTACCATAATTGATATATGACCTAGTAACTTTCCTTCATTGGTATAGCTTGCAGCAATTGATCCGGAAAGTTCCACGACTTTTCCTAGGTCATGAAGAATAATGCCTCCATAAAGCAAATCTGTATCCAATGATGGGTAGAGATTCGATAGGGATTTAGCAATATCTAGCATAGATACAACATGGTAAGATAATCCGGATACGAACTCGTGGTGATTCTTCGTTGCTGCTGGGAAAGTAAGAAATTCATTTTGATGCTTTTTAACTAGATGTCGTGTGATTCGCTGAATATTTGGATTGCGCATTTCAAATACATATTGCGTGATTTTCTCCATAATTTCATTTATTTCAAGCGGAGCAGATTCTACAAAATCACTAACCTTAACTTGATCCATATCTGTCGCCAATCGTATTGTCTTAATACGAAGCTGATTGCGGCCTCTATAATTTGTTACATCACCTTTTACTTTAATAATTTGTTGTGCATCGAAGCTTTCCTCGTCATCAGAAGAAGCATCCCATAGCTTCGCTTCAATGTCTCCTGATTTATCTTGTAGTATTAACGTTAAGAAAGGCTTTCCATTGCTCGCTACACCTTTCACAGATGATTTAATTAATAAATAGTGATCAACTTGATCACCAACACGATAATGACCGATGCCTTTAAAATCCTTCATCTTTCCACCTCCGCGGCAAAATCTATCTACCTAGTATAGCACAGCCTCAACTTGTCATTGGACCATGATTATTTCTTTATTGAACTTGGAATAATAATTGAAAACACTACGCCCTCTTCTAAATTCGTCACTTCCGCTGACCCTTCATGACGCTCTGCGATTTTTTTCACAATCGCAAGTCCTATACCAAATTGCCCTTTGTCACCTTTTTGGAAGGGTTCAAACAAACGCTCTTTTTCTACTGTCTCAAAAGAAATTTGTTCCCCATCATTATATACCTCAACTTTTACCTGTTGATCGCTTTGAATAGCAGTTAATTCTATTTTGCTGTTAGCATAACGTAATGCATTCTGAACGAGATTGTCCATTGCTGTTAGCATTTGTTCACGTATAGCAGTGATTTCAATATCTTCACCAGAAATCGTAAACATCACATCTTCTCGCTGATACATGAATCGTTCTCGAATTTCCTCTGCTAGAATTCCAAATCGAAACGTTTCAAAGTTCTCTTCAGGTTCATCGATTGAATCTAATTTAATATACGTTAGCATTGCCTTTACTCGTTGATCCATACGATCCGATTCATTTAGAATAATCGTCATAGTATTATCAAGGGAATCAGGCATTACACCGTCTTTAATTGATTGAGCATAGCTTTTGATAATCATAATCGGTGTTTTTAATTCATGTGAAGCATGTTGGATAAACGTTTTTTGAGCTTTGTCATATCGCATTAAATTCTGCCTCATTAACTCAAACTGATTGGAAAGCTTCTGAAATTCTTCATCGCCCTCCCAGCGGAATGGCTCCTTCCAGTTACGGTTTGCAATTTGTTCAAACCGTTCCCCAAGAACGGTTAGCGGTCTACGTAAATACCTCGCAATCCATGCTGCCGGAAAAAGACTCAGTAACAATGCAAAAAAGAGGATTACCATTAACCTCCACCACAGACGATCAATCATCTGATCTCGGTAAGTATCCCACATATATGAAATAAAATAGGCTTCCTGTCCATTTACGTCAACTTTAGAGATAACATAAAAGAGTGACGCTTGATCATTATACGTTAGCTCATAGCGACCTTTATCCTGTTCTTGATCTAGAGCATTTTTACGCATTTCAATAATGACTTCATCAGGAATAGGATCTCCTTGTAGCGGTCCACTATATAACCTCGTGATTAACGTGTGCCCTACTGAACGTGCTGCATCTCTTCTTTCAATAAAATCTTCATCAGTCTGAGGCGGAAGTGGTCCATCTTGATCCGGAAAGGTGTAACGCTGCTGCTCGCTCTCAATAATTTGATACGTTTCTTCCGTTAGGGTTCCTTTAATGGAAAGTGGATAGATGACTGCTATTACTACCCCAACGAGTAGGACAAGGATCATAAACGATAGCCAGATCCGTTTCGTTAAGTTAAGACGAATCATGTAATTAACCGGTACCCAAGTCCGTAAGATGTTTCAAGATTCATGCGAGGCATCTTTTTGCGGACTCGTCTAATTACATCATCAACAGCACGATCGGAGCCTACATAGTCATCTCCCCAAACATGAACTAATATTTGCTCTCTCGAGAGCGTTTGATTGACATGATCCACAAGGTATAGAATTAAATCCATTTCCTTTGTTGTTAATTCAATAGGCTCCCCACGATCCAGTACTTTACGTGCTGTTGGATCGATTTCATATTCAACAATTTCAAACCGCTTTTGTGAAGGTTGTTGATAGACTCTTTTCAAGAGCTTCTTAGCACGAATGATAAGTTCTCTAGGCATAAAAGGTTTGGCAATGTAATCATCGCTTCCTAATTCAAGACCAACAATGCGGTCGAGATCTTCGTCTCTTGCAGAAATAAAGATAACTGGAACATCATCTTCTGCTTTAATTTTCTTTAATAATTCATATCCGTCTATTCCAGGCAACATAATATCAAGAATCCAAAGGTGACACGACTCATGGATACTCTCCATTGCCTCTTCACCGCTCACAAACGTTTTTACTTGAAACCCTTCTTTTTCCATATATGTTTTTAATATTTGTACTAGATTTTCTTCATCTTCGACTAAATGCACTTTATAGGTTTCTTCCATGAAACTCACCTCATCTTATTGTACCTTTTTTGTAGAGAATGTCGTGCGCTCTAAAACATGAATATTTTCACCTAGACCACTCGTTGTGTCAATATGACAGGTTAATAAAATCACTTGATGATTAATAGAAAACTCCTTGATAAAACTTTTCGCTTTCTCTGTACGTTTTGCATCAAAATTCACAAAAATATCATCGAGAAAAATTGGTAACTGGATAGGTGATATAGAAGCAAGAGCAAGTCGTATACAAAGATATAGCTGCTCAACTGTTCCCCTACTAAGCTCAGATGGCTTGTATGCTTTTCCACCGCTATGCATCACGCGAAAACCCATTCCTTCAGAAGGAGGGAAAATAGCAGTATATCGCCCTTCTGTGATCACATTAAAATAGTGTTCAGCTTTTTTAAGTACAGCGGGAAGCCGTTCTTCTTGATAATGCGCCTTTGCCTTTACTAAAAGGTCAGATGCCACTTTATAAACCGACCATTTCCACGCAAGAGCATTGATTTCGTCTTCCTTTTGCTTTTGCTGTAACAGAAGATCTTCATATGTACCATCTTCAGTTAAGAGATGCATTCGCTCCTGCTCAGCAGCTAGTTGTTGGTAGACTTCCTGTTGTTTCTTTATAACTGAACGTTCCTCACGCTCTACTGTAATGAGTTCACTCTCAATTTCTTCTAATGATATACGCTCCGAACATAAATCCGATTCGTCTACCTGTGAATCAATCGTTACAAGTTGATTCAAGATCTCTTTAGCTTCTTTTTGCGCATTTCCCTTCGTTCTGAACGCTTCTTCCGTATCTGTTTCCGCTATGCTCATCAATTCCTTCATTTCATTTCTGCATGATGTAAGCTTTTCGTTAATGTCAGCTAGTTGTGATTCAAGAGATTGGTATTGATCACGTAGTTTCTCAATTTCTCGAATTGCTTCTCGCTCTTCATCTGCTTTTTGAAGTAAAAGCTGCATTGCATTTTCAGCGTAATAGTATGTTATGTTCGTATCATCACATACTTTCTTAATTCCATCTTCAACTACCTTTAAACTGTAGTCAAGTTCTTCTAGCTGCCGCTGCTTATGACTATAATTCTGTTGTCGCTTTTTAATAGAAGTAATCTTATCAAATGAATCTAGTACTGAATGCAGTGGAATAGTATCGGGAAAGGTATTAGACGATCTCCACTTTTTAATAGCACTCTCAATTTGATAGCGTTCCGCTTCCCAACGATCTACTTTTTCTGCAGCTTTAATGTAGGTGCGATTTAAGCGATCCAGCTGTTCTTTTGCTTGCTCAACTCTCCTTCTGAGCTCAAGATCTTGGATAAGCAAATCATGGTCGCTTCCATGACTATTTTCCTTCGTAAGGGTCATTAGATAAGCACCTATTAAAGCGATTGCTGATGATGCAATTCCAAGAAACCAACTTTCATAAAGTCCCAATCCAATAAAGAGGAGCAATGCACATATGACCAATCCACCTTGCCATTTCTGTCTTCCAGCCGGTATTTTACTATTACTAATCCTCTCTCTTTCACTATCAGACAAAAGCCTTCCCTTTAGCAGCTCGTATTCGCTCTCTTCTTTTTCCAGTTCCTCTTGTGCTGACTGGAAAGACTCATTTAGATAGCGGTACTCCTGATCAGATCGATTGCGATCTTCTATATGTTGTTTCAGCTCTTCTCTCGCTGTAAAACTCGTGTTGGCATGGTTTGCATCTTCTCTTACTAACCCAAGACTATCTAGTTCATCTCCAAGGATTGATTCGATCGACATCAAGTCACGTTCAAGTTCTTTGCGCTCTTCTGATCTTGCTCGAAACAGCACCATTTGTTCATTCCAGTAAGAAACATCTTGAAGAAACACTTTCCACTCTGGCATAATATCAAAGCTATTCATTTCTTCTTTCATCTTTTGGAGTCTTTTCAACATACTTTCTGATTCTCCAGAAAGAAGAACGGCTTGTTCTTTCCACTTATCCATTCGAATTAAGCCGTCTTCTGGGAAAGGTTTGTATTTAGGAAGTTTGCTAAGGTGACTCTCTAATCTCCGCTTTTCCTTCAATAGGGGGAATACGCGCTTCTCTCGATCAAGATTGCGACGTTCACTCCGCAAGTGCTCTAATCGTTCAGTATGTTCTGAAACCTGACCTTCCAGTTGCTGTTTATTTTGTACTATCCTATTATATTCTCCATTCTTTTTAGCCCATTCATTTGTTTTCTTCTTTAAAGTCTCCCAATTTTCTAGTTCATCATTTAGAAGTGGCTTTCGCCCGCCAGGTTTAAACAGCTCTCCCTGACGCTTATCAAATGCCTTTTCAACAGCTAAAAGAGAAGTTCCTCCACTCATACCCGCTTCATAAAGAACTTGATTCCAACCGTCTTCATCATAACGATGGTAATCATTAAGGGTGTTGAGATTGCAAAAGAAAATTTGTCGGAAACTAGAGCGATTCATTCCTTTTAATAATTGCTTTAAATTTTCTTCATCACCGGTTGATCCATCAGGAAAGTGAATCGTAACATCCCCTGAAGCCTTCCCTTTCGTTCGTTCTACTACAATCTTTTCACCATTGCTCTCCATTGTAAGTGTTCCACCAAAGCGCCCATGGTGGTTCATTTCGTAGCTTTCCTCATGACGTGCGGGAAATCCAAATAAAATCGATTCAATGAATGCAAGAAGAGTGGATTTGCCAGCTTCATTTTCACCGTAAATGAGGTGAATAGTAGAAGAGATAGTTGTCATTTGAAAATCCTCGAATTTCCCAAAGCTATAAATATGCAATTCAAGAAGCTTCACTTTATATCACCTCCGTTATTCTCAACCAGGTAAGAAAGCAAGAGTTCCTCAGCTTCTTTCACAAGCTGGTCTTGATCATCAATTGTTTCAAGCGCTTTTCTAGCGCGCCTGTGTTCAAACAGTGGTGCCAGCGCTTCTTGTAAATCATTCTCTTTATAATCATCTGACGTAACAAGAATGTCTTTTATAAATCCCTCTTGTTGTTCTAAAACCTGTCGATCCCATGACGGCTTTGATTTCAAAGAGAACTTATATGGCCATACAAAATGATTATCTTCCATCTCTCTGTTTAGTTGTAGGGCAAGAAGAAGATCCTCTAGCTGATCTTCTTGAAGTAGTTGCGTATGTAGATGACTAATGCCAGTAAGTTCAATTTCTATTAAATGCCCTCCTGAAGCAAAGAGGTCTTGATTCAAAAGATCCTCACAAGCATGCAAAAGATCTTGCATTGTTTCAAACGCTCCCAAATCGATAGTAGGTCGATGCCAAGTAACATCAGATGTTTGATGAAAGGAGGTTGACGGAGATGCCTCACTTAACGTTACAAGATAGCACCCTTTCGCTCCTGTCTCCTTCCGGTGCGCTCCTTGGATATTACCTGGATAAATAACAGGAGGCTCTTCTAAAAGGTGTGCTCGCTTATGGATATGACCAAGAGCCCAGTAATCAAAATCCTTTTCCACTAATTCACTAAGCGAAAATGGGGCGTATGAAGAATGCTCTGTCTGTCCTTCGAGATTTCCATGAAGCATCCCTATTTGGTAAACATCTTCTTCTACTCTAGAATACCGATCAACCATTTTCTCATTTACGTGACGTGACGGATAACTAAAGGCGTGTATATAAGCAAGTCTTTTGCCATCTTGTTCAAAAGGAATTGCTTCTACATTGCTTGGAAAGAAGTAACTACTTTCTGGCCAAGTTAAGCTTACCCACTCTCCATCAAGTGCATCATGATTTCCATGTGACAAATAGCTATGAATCCCTGCATTGTGCAATCTTTGCAATTCTATTAAAAGCGTCATCTGCGCTTTAAGACTTCGATAGCTAGTATCAAATAAATCTCCTGCAAAAAGAACAAAATCGACTTTATTAGAAATCGCCAAATCAACAATACGCCTTAGCGAACGATAAGCACTATCTCTCACAAATTCATGTATGGAATTCGGAAGGCGATTGGCTCCAGAAAAAGGTCTATCTAAATGTAGATCCGCGCAGTGCAGGAAGGATATTGGTCTCACTATTCATCGCTCCTTCTAATGCTCTCTTTACCTACTAGTTTACCATATTTAATCGAGCGCACGTTCGCACAACCCTACATTTATCATCTCCAAAAACCATCCTCCCTTAACCCCTAACTTTAAGTTCATGAACTTAGGCTCTTTTCTAATGCGGGACTATCGGGACAGGTGAGACCCCGTAGGAGCGTTAGCGACGAGGAGGCTCAAGTGTCCCGCCCCGCGGAAAGCGAGCATCCTGGAGCGGAAATTAACTCGATATAGCAACAATGTCTGCGAAAAGAGCCTAAACTTAAAAGTCATCCGCAACGTAATGCGGATGACTTTTATTAATCTATCTAGGTATGATCTACCGTTCTCTTCTTGATAACTTCAATGCCTTTCCTATATCTTTTAGCGAAGATGATTTACCATACATTAGTACTCCGCCCCGATAAACTTTGGCACCAAGTATTCCAAAAACAATAATACTTCCTATCAGCAGTGCAAGACTAATGGCGACTTCCCAAAATGGAATCGCAAGCATTCCTACTCGTAAAAACATGACGACCGGTGTAAAGAACGGAATATAGGACGCAATTGTTACGAAAGGTGAAGACGGCGTACTTAGTCCAAACATCGCAATAAAGAAAGCAATTATGATTAGAAATTGAACAGGCATAATTAGCTGCTGTACTTCTTCTGCTCGACTAACGAGAGATCCTACCATAGCTAGGATGGTTGCATAGAGCAAATAGCCAAGAACGAAGAATACAATAGCATAGACAACAAGCGAAACAGTTAAATTACTGAAATTGAGAAATGAAAGGAAACCAGTTTGTGATCCTTCATCATCTTGTAACTGCATAAAGAGGTATCCACTAATAATGATAATTGTATATTGTGTTATACCTAGAAGAGCAATACCAAGGATTTTCCCAAACATTTGCTTTACTGGAGAAACACTCGAAATCAAGATCTCCATCACCCTTGAAGATTTCTCTGTCGCAACTTCCACTGCCACCATATTGCCATAGAAAATCACTGAGAAATAAATAACAAACAAAAGCACATAAACGAACACTCTTGCTTGATTCAACTCATCTTCTGTTTTTGCGCCTTTTTCTAGCGCTACTTTTTCGAATTGTACAGGTTGATCAATTTCGAGAAGCTGTTTTTGTGTCACTCCTGCCCTCTCAGCAGCAACAGTGCTCTTAACTTGCTGAAGTGCTGATTCGAGCAATTGAGGCGTATTCTGTTCTGCAACTGTTTCCGCTTTATAAATAGCTTTTGGTTCACCAGCTTCATCTTCCTCTAAAATCATGTAGCTATCAAGTTCGCCTTCTTCTATTGCTTGCTGCGCCTCTTCTTCCGTTCCTTTAAACGATTTGAGGTCGAGATTAGACTCCATTCTATCTAACTGGTTCTGAAGCAAAGGGAAATACTCACTCGTTGTAATAACACCAACTTGATCTTCTTCATTAGTATCAAAACGTTCAATAATAGTAGATATATTTGTTAATAGAAAAATCATTAGAAGCGTAATGACAGTTGTTACGATAAACGCTTTTGACTTTAGACGATTTAAATAAGTTTGGGTAAGAACAATAAAAAATTTATTCATATGCCGCCCCCACTTTCTCTATGAAAATATCATTCAGAGATGGCTCTTCTAATTCAAACCTTCGAACAAATCCTTTTTCTGTTAATTTATGCAGAACAACTTGAGAAACGCTCTCTTCTTCTATTTGAACTACGCTATGGTTCAATCCTTTTTTAATTCGATGAACTCCTTCAAGTTCTTCAAGAAAAGTAAGGTCAAAATCAACATCAATGAGTACGTTCTTCTTACCATAAGAGCGCTTAATTTCTTTCAGATTACCTGATACCACTGGTTTTCCTTTATGAAGAATACACAAATGTTCGCAAAGTTCTTCCACATGTTCCATACGATGACTGGAAAAAAGAATTGTAGTCCCTAACTTCTTAAGGTCCAGAACAGCATCTTTTAAGACCTCAACATTAACCGGATCAAGTCCACTAAATGGCTCATCAAGAATAAGTAATTCTGGTTTATGTATAACGGCTGCAATAAACTGGATTTTCTGCTGGTTTCCTTTCGATAACTCTTCAACTTTTTTATCAATGTACTCAGGTACATTAAACCGTTCAAGCCATGAGATAACTTCCTTCTCTACCTCAGATCTCTTCATTCCGCGTAATTTACCTAGATAGATTAACTGTTCTTTCACTTTCATTTTCGGATAAAGTCCCCGTTCCTCAGGTAAATAACCAATCAAATGACTAGAATCATAAGATATAGCATTGTCCTTCCACGAAATGGTCCCATTCGTCTGATCAATGAGACGTAAAAGCATTCGAAAAGTGGTTGTCTTCCCAGCACCGTTCCCTCCAAGAAGCCCAAAAATCTCATTCTCTGGTATTGATAAATTCAAATCATCTACTGCAGTAAAGGATCCAAACCGTTTTGTTACATTCTGAAATTGAAGCATAATACCCCCCTAATATAGTGACTTTTCAATGCTAACACTACCTATCGTAATAAGTATAACGGCTGAATAAACCAAAAGATTCATTTTTTCAGAAAAAAGTGACAACAAAAACCACAATCGGTAAAATGGAATATAGCAGGAGGGGATCAAATGGAAAAGTACATCATCACCGCATTCGAAAAAAACGGAACCAACGTCCTAGATGAAAGCTTCGAAGCCCAGGACGACAAAGAAGCAAAAAAAATCGGCGAAGAACTACTCAAACAAAAAGGACTAGAAAAAAACTCCGCCCGCGTCGTATCATCCCAAGGCAAACTAGTTTTGTTTAAAAGATGAAAAGCGGAAGCCTCCGTTTAGACACGGCAGGCACTGGAGCCTTTCAATATGAACACGTCCTTTGTGTTCAGGTTGAAAGGTGAAGTGACCGAGTGTCTGGAGGCTGCAGCTAGACACGAAAAGGGAAGACGAGCGTTTAGAAACGGAGATATTGGAGCTCTTGAATGGGAACACGTTCTTTGTGTTCAGGTCGGAAGGCGAAGCGATCGAGGACCTGGGCTCTGCAGCTAGACATGAAAAGCGGAAGTGGGCGTTTAGCCTCGAAAAGCGCTGGAGCCTCCCCAAAAGAACACGTTCTTTGTGTTCATTTGGGGAGGTGAAGCGATCGAGAGGCTGGCCACTGCAGCTAGACATGAAAAGCGGAAGCCTCCGTTTAGACACGGCAGGCACTGGAGCCTTTCAATATGAACACGTTCTTTGTGTTCAGGTTGAAAGGTGAAGTGACCGAGTGTCTGGAGGCTGCAGCTAGACACGAAAAGCGAAGACGTGCGTTTAGAAACGGAGATATCTTCACTTTTACAAAAAAGAATCCAACCAACCAAAGAACCGCCCGTCCAAATGGACGGGCGGTTCTCTTCTTCTTACTTCAAGTTAATCCAAACGCTCTTTACTTCTGTGTAATTGTTCAGTGCGTAAGAGCCCATTTCTCTTCCGATTCCAGACTGCTTGTATCCTCCGAATGGAGAAGCTGCATCAAACGCATTGTAACAGTTCACCCATACAGTACCCGCTTTAATCTTATTAGCAACATAGTGAGCAGACTTTAAGTTTTCAGTCCATAAGCCCGCTGCTAAGCCGTAGTTCGAGTCATTGGCGCGTTCAATTACTTCATCAAGATCTTCGAACGGCATAGCTGCTACAACTGGACCAAAAATTTCTTCTTTCGCAATTGTCATCTTGTCGTCAACATCAGAGAAGATAGTCGGCTGGACATAATAGCCCTTATCGTATGGAACTTGTCCACCAGTAAGTAATTCTGCGCCTTCATCTTGCCCCTTTGAAATATAATTCATGACACGCTGATGCTGCTCTTCTGAAACAAGTGGTCCCATTTCAGTATCTGGGTCAAGGCCTGCTCCCTGTTTAATCTTTTCACTATGACTCACGAGATCTGCCATCACGTTATCATAGGCTTTCTTTTGAATATACAATCTTGATCCTGCACAGCAGACTTGTCCCTGGTTAAACATAATACCACTCAAAGCACCTGGTATCGCTTTTGTCATATCAGCATCTGGTAATATGATATTTGGCGACTTCCCACCGAGCTCAAGCGTTACACGCTTCAAGTCATTTGAAGCCTGACTCATGATATATTTACCAACATCAGTTGATCCTGTAAAAGCAATCTTATCAACGTTTGGGTGCTTAACAAGAGCATCCCCTGCCGTTTCACCATATCCAGGAACAACGTTTACAACACCTTCCGGGAATCCTGCTTCCTCCATTAATTCCGCTAGATAAAGTACAGATAATGGTGTTTGTTCAGCAGGCTTTAGAACAATCGTACAGCCAGTCGCAAGAGCCGCACCCAGTTTCCAGGCAGCCATTAGCAATGGGAAGTTCCATGGAATGATTTGTCCGACCACACCTAGTGCTTCGTGACGAGTATAGTTAAAGAATGGTCCGTTTACCGGAATCGTTTGTCCCATAATCTTTGTTGACCATCCTGCATAATAGCGAAAATGCTCGATCGCAAGTGGTACGTCAGCATTTCGAGTTTCACGAATTGGCTTTCCGTTGTCCAGCGTATCAATCATGGCTAACTCTTCTTTGTTCTCTTCCATTAAATCAGCTAATTTATAAATCAATCGACTTCTTGCAGAAGCAGACATTCGAGACCATGGACCACTATCAAAAGCTCTTCTAGCTGCCATAACCGCTTCATCAATGTCATCTTTCATTGCTTCACTAACCGTTGCTAATACTTCTCCAGTCGAGGGGTTTAGTGTATCAAATGTTCTTCCTGATACTGAATCTTTCCATTGACCATTAATGTAGAGTTGTTTCGTTCCTTTCAGAAATTCTGCTACCTTTGGACTCAAATCGAGAATCTTTTGCATACTAACTATCCCTCCAGATAATAAAATTATCAAACATTATACATATTAGATGTTTTTTCGTGAAAGCCTTTTCATTTTGTAAAAATGCATCGAAAGTCACACAAAAGACGCCTTAATCTCCCTATATAAGACAGGGTTCGACTAAGGCGCTAAAGTAAATTTTATCTTACTCACGAGAAACTATCTTTTCACCTGTACACGCATTTGTCTTCTGAATACTTCCTTTACCATATACGACACACCTTGTTGGTCATTTGATCGCGTTACCCAATCGGCTAGTCTTTTTAATTCGTAAGACGCATTTCCCATTGCAACACCAAGCCCTGCTTGATGAATCATTTCTGCATCACAGTCTGCATCGCCTATTACTACCATTTGATCAACTGGTATGCCTAATTGATCACCAAGAAGACGGAGCCCTTTTGCTTTTGATACCCCTTTAGGAACGATACCGAAGTTACACTTTGTCGAACGAACAACAGATATAGTAGGAATACGTTCTTCAAGAAGCCGACGCGCTTCCTCTCTTTCTTGATCTTGAAAGAAATGAGCATCGATTTTTGGTGGAGAAAGCTCTTTCTTATCTAAATACTCACTAAGCGTTTCTACGAAGTTGACCGGATAGAAAAGGGGATCACCAATCCCGAGCGTCATTTTGGCAGATAAATAATGGTTATGCTTAACCCGATTACCGACTGCTAATCGTTCATGAATAATGCGAATATGACAATCGAAGTTCTCAAGAATTTGAACGATTTCTTGTACATCCCTGTTTGAGATCCTCTGTTCATGAATGGGCTCTTTTACCTGTTCTGCAATGAAAGCTCCACTATGAGTAATAAGAATAGCGTCATCAAGCTTCACTGCTTTCGCAATCTTCTTCGCAGATGCGAAGTTGCGACTCGTTGTAAGCGTTACATACACCCCTTTTTCCTGAACATAACTAATGGCATCTTTCGTTTCTTTATCAATCTTATGATTAGACCTAAGCAGGGTTCCATCAATGTCTAAAGCCAGAAGTTTATATACCATTTGGATCCCTCCTGTTCACTCTTATCACTTAACCCTATGAATGCTGAGTCTTGTCTTATCACTTAATTTTGAACCAGATGACGAATTGTTAAAAATAGGAGTTTAGAATTGTTGGACGGTGGGAAGTTTTATTATGAAACTACTAATATTACAAGTGTATTACAATAGAAGAGAGGGGCTAGTAGGTATGACTCAAGGGAAAGAACGCATTCGATTTGACTGCGTGGGTACATTAGAAGAACCACATGTATACAAATGTTCTGAGTGTGATCATGAATTTCGTGGATTAATTGGTGGAAATGAGAATCGCGACTATGAACTAGATTGCCCACAATGCGATGTAACAGAGAGAATCACAACTCAACCACAGCAATTTGAAGTAGTTGGTGTAATCGAGAACGTTGTTTAGGACTCATCTTCATTTAATATCACATCAATCTTAAATTTCTACAACTTAGTCAATTAAAAAGAACGCCCGCCATAAGTATGGCGGGCGTTCTTCTATTGTTTTAAAGCTTATTGCTCAGCATCTTCTTCAGGGCTACCGTATAGATCTTCAAGAGGTCTAGTTACGATTTTGTTAATGTCCTGAATAACCTGGCTCATGCGCTGCTCTTGTTGCATTAACTGAGAAATCACTTCGTGCTGCTGCACAAGTTCAACTTGCTGTTGAGCTGTTTGTGCTTCTTCTTCAGTGATTTGCTGACCAGTCATTTGCTTCTGTTGAAGCTCCATCTGCATGTTACGGAAGTTATCAAAAAGTTTCTTTGATACTTCATCTTGGTTTACTTGATCGTATAGTTCTTTAAGCTTCGTGTAGTCTTCATGCTCACGCATTGCGCTTTCTAATTCATAAGCTACGTCGTATAAATTCTTCTCTGCCATTGTATATACCTCCTTAGATTGAGGATTATTTCGCTCTCATAACCCTTTACTTACCCACTATAACAAAGACTGCGATGAAATTCATCCGATAAGGGTAATGATAACTCCTTGAACCAATCCGATTAGTCCTCCAAGCACTGCTCCAAGGTACGTAATCATTTTAAATTCTCTTCTTGAAATGGAAAGAACCATCTCCTCTATTCGCCCTACTGAAAAGGTTTCTACTTGCCCTTTCACAATTTCTTCAAGATGCATTTGTTCCATGAGCGGCTGAAGGTTGTTACTTAAATAATTTCCAGCTGCATCCACAATTCTAGGAACAAAATCTTCAATAATGCGTTCTTTATATGGTGTTACTGCTTCTGTTAATGAAAGTTGCATGAAATGATCAATTGGTAATTCGTCTACAATAATAGAAGTGATTTCATCAACAATTTCTTTTGTATCGACTTTATCATCAAACGATTCCAGCTTCGTTACTTTCAATTCGTTCCATTCCTTTTCAAGCATCGTAACGATCACATTTTGTATATCCTTCTGCTTTAAAAGCCTCAAAAGTTCTGGCTGGACTTTATCTACAAGCCGCGTGTTGGTAAAAAACATATTAATCATGCTTCCAAGTGTGCCACGATCAGCTAGATAGCGATCAATCATAAACGATAGCTTATCCTTACCTTCATTAGAAGCGATATAATCACTTACTTTTGTAAGAATTAAATCAGCAAATGGTTCAATAGCCTCATCTACTTTCGTTTGCAACCGTTCAGGTAGAATGTGGGCAACTTCCTTTTGCTTTAATTCATCCATCTTTGATTCAAGTTTGTCACTAATATAAGAGGAAGCTTTCTTTTTTATTTCGTCACTGGGATCCTGCATATGAAGACCCTTTTTCATCAGGTTTTCAATGGATTCATCACTCTCAAGTAAATGAAGCACTTCTTTTTGTGCATATTCAATCATCGTTCGCTTAAATACTGGATCATGCATTTTCTGCTGAATACCCTCAGCGGTAAGAAGATGTTCAACTACCATTCTTCCGAGCTGAACAGCGAGCTCATCTCTTCTTTTAGGAATAAGTCCAGGTGTAAAAGGAACTTTCCGACTTCCAATATAACGTGCTTCGTACGGTCTGAATAACATTTTAATCGCTAATGAATTCGTAAGTCCACCAATAATAGCGCCAATTGCTATCATAAATAGGACAGTTATGATAATGGACGACATCGTACCTCAACCTTTCTATCTATCTCATTCACATAGTAAACTCCATCTTCATAGTATACGATATCCGCTATTGCCTATCCAGTTAAAGGAAGGTATAAAACAGAAAAACACTTGAACGAGGGTCTGTGATGAAACATACTGAGAAAATTATTCTGCAACCAAATAATGAATTAAAGAATAGTACTCTCCTGTTATTATCAATTCCAGAAACAATCGCTTTAAAATGGAAACTCGCTGGTCCATCTCTTTTATTTCGATGTGGCGCACTTGAAAAAGTCGTAGAAGTACAGGTCTATCGAACTAGTTCTAGTCATACCGTATACTGTTCACCTGCTCTTCTCACTTCCCTCTCATTACCGAACCAAACCATTCCTATCACTCTCACTTTCTTCGATAAGCTGAATATGCTCTCCCTGGGTCCTATTCTTTGCCTCGCAACGAACGCAAAAGGTAGTGAATCAGAACCATTTGGAGAATACACATCTTTCTGCAGAGAAGTAGCAGAGTATTGTGAAGAACATCATATATTGTTCTATGTATATACATTAAAACCATGGAACGAACAGCGGGTGAAGGGGATGATATGGAATCAACGCACATGGGTAGACTCAGATCTCCCTAAACCTTCTTTAATTTATAATCGCATCCATTCAAGAAAACTAGAGAAATCCAGTCACATTGAGATGCTCAAAACGATTTGGCGCGAACAAAACATTCCATATTTCAATGAATCCTTTCTTAATAAATGGGAAGTTCATCAGAAACTGCTGCCGTATGATGAAGTAGCCCCTTATCTTCCAGAAACGATTCTACTCGAATCATTCGATAACATTCAATACATGATGAGTAATTATCCTACGGTTTATTTAAAACCACTTAACGGAAGTCAAGGAAAGCATATTTTTCGTATTAGCTATCAAGACCAGCTCTTTCAACTCGACTACTCGAGTTATCAAGGGAATCAGACAATCACATCTAAGACTTTATCAGGACTATATCCTACCATTCGAGCTAGGTCTAAGCTTGTACCTTATCTTGTGCAACAGGGAATACCGCTTATTGAAATCGAAGGGTGCCCAGTTGATTTCCGCATCTTATGTTTAAAAGATTCCGGTGAAAGATGGAAGGTAATCTCAGCAGTTGCACGCATTGCTCAATCAAAAGAACAGTTTGTGTCCAACATTGCCCGTGGAGCTCTGTTGAAAAAATTCGAAGAAGGTCTCATTCACTTTGATGAAGCGATCAAAAAACAAACAAAAAGAATTGTTCCGGAACTTGCATGCGAAATTTCACAAATTATTGATCGAGAAAGTGACGGTATGTTCGGTGAACTTGGCATTGACCTGTCTGTAGATCAAAAAGGACACCCCTGGATTATTGAAGTTAACACGAAGCCATCAAAGACGTCTGATGGAAGCAATCCAAATAGGTATCGTCCATCAGTGAAAGCACTCATTCGCTTTTTTAAGTGGTATACATCTTAGGAGGATCATATGACATCATTTGGCATTATGCAGTCCTCGTTTATGCACGAGCACCATTATATAGAAAGAATCGCACGAGAGGGCAGCTCATTAGGGTTTTCCATCTATCGTTTTCTACCTGATCAGACTCCGTTAGATGATATTAGAGGCTTAACCTACGATCATTCCTTACAATCTTGGAAGAAGGCAAGGTTCCCTGTACCAGATTTTATTTACGATCGGTGCTTCTACCGTGCAACTAAAAAAGAAAGCCAATCCTTCTTTGTGAAATGGTTGAAAAATCAAACGAAAGCCACCTTTCTCGGCTACGGCCTTCCTGGGAAATGGATGATCTATAACTATTTAAAAACCGACTCAGTTCTTCGCAGACACCTTCCAAAAACTTTTAAGCTTCAGCATCACACCACTTCTAGGCTGTTGTCTGATTGGTTTGAGAACCATAACACGCTTATCCTAAAGCCTATTATCGGATCGCAAGGAAATGGACTTATTCACATCAAAAAGACTTCTCAAAAGATCTCTCTTCAAATCAATCATAAAGGAAACGTCATCCATCATACTTATGATACAACCAGTTCTTTTCTTCAATTTGTTAATAGATTGTTGTACCAACGAGATTATATCGCTCAAGAAATGCTGACATTGCTCGACGAGAACCAAAGACCATTCGACAGGAGAGTTGTCTTAAAGAAAATATCTAATTCTATGTGGTGTGAGTTAGGTCGTGCCATGCGTGTAGGAAAGAAACACTCTTTCGTTTCTAATTTGCATAGTGGCGGAACGATCGAACATGACGAAAAAGTCGCTTTACCATCTGAGCTACTTCTTGCTGCAGATGAGAAGATTACACATCTAGCTCCACATGTTGCTACATTATTAGAAAAAAAGTACTCTCCTCTATTCGAACTAGGTCTCGATTTTGGCATAGATCAATCCGGTAAAGTTTGGTTACTTGAAGCTAATTCAAAACCAGGGCATCGAATTATTCCAAGACAAGTTAATTATCCTGCTTTGCTATTTGAATACTGCAGTTCTCTCCTTAACGAGAAGGAAGGGGTTTAAAAAATGAATACAATACTTTCATTGAAAAAAGAAAAGAATTCTACTGGAACGTTTTATGTACCTCCAAGCCGATTCAAAAGCTGGGTAGACCAAGTCTCGTTTCCAAATCAACTCTGTTTTGGTTCTCGACGATCATTTTGTACCGTTTCCCCACATCCAGAAAACAAGGAAGAATACTTGCTTTCTGAGGACCTTTGGAAGGTACTTGGAATTCCAGAAGAGTGCCCTATTCACCTTTTTGAGAAAGGAAATTCCCTTCATATCGGCCCTCTAATTGGTGTATTTACAGCTGGATTCACAAAGGACAGTATGAGACCAATCGGAGAGCGTAGTATGTACTTTGCAAAACTTTTGTCAGCTGCTACAAAATGTGGTGCAGTCGGGTTTGTTTTTGGTGCACATCAAATTAATTGGGAAGCTGGAACGATTAAAGGTCTAATGTACAACAAACGAGGTTGGTACAGAGCTACAGTTCCTATTCCAGATGTTGTTTATGATCGACTACCAAACCGTAGCTCAGAAGCGATCGAACAAGTTTCAAATACAATGCAGAAATTACAGTCACAGTATTTCACTCCGTGGTTTAATCCTGGTTTCTTTGATAAATGGACGATGTTTGAGAAACTACGTGTTGATCATGCTGTGAAGCAGTACTTGCCTGAAACGGTGTTGAATGCTAAAAGTAGCGTCTTATCACGAATGCTAAAGGACTATGAACAGGTTTACATTAAACCAGCAAATGGTAGTCTCGGATTAGGTATTCAACAAATCCTTAAACCAGCAAATGAAAAGTATTACTACTGCCGATTTAGATCAGAGAAAGAAAACCGTCTGAGAAGATACACGTCTCTCTCTAGATTGTTAAAGACTCAATATCCTAACGGGTTGAAAGGATTAATTGTCCAAGAAGGCATAGACCTTCACCGTATTAATCAGAGACCTATGGATTACCGTGTTCATACGAACAAGAATAAAGAAGGTAAGTGGGAAGTCAGCGCAATTGCCGCTAAAATAGCTGGTGCAGGAAGTTTAACCACTCATATGGCTTCGGACGGAACTGTTAAGACAATTGGGGAACTCGCTTCAGAGTTTGGTATTCATAAACAAATCGAGGCCGATTTAATGGAAGCTTCTTTGCAGTTAAGTCGTGCGATTGATGCGAAGGTCAAAGGTTTTATTGGAGAAATCGGTTTTGACCTTGGTGTTACCAAAGAAGGTAAGATTTATCTTTTCGAAGCTAATTCTAAGCCAGGTAGAGGAATCTTTTCACATGCGAGACTGAAATCAGAAGAAGCTAGAACAAGATCTTTACCAATGGACTACGCCATATTCTTGGCGAAATCTGCTATTGAAAAACAGCTGGTTACAACCGTATGATCGAATTGTTCTACGATGACAAGACAAATAATTGGCATCAAAAAAGCACATATCAATTACTATATTGGGGGAAAGAGCAGAAAAGGCTCGCTCCCCTTCCTAGTTCTTCCATACCATCCATTATCACGTTGAACTCTAATAAAAGAGATGCCATCAGACCGCTTGTTGGCATTCTTGCCGGGTCAAATTCATCTCATCATTTTAGCGGAAATGCCTCCATATTCAAGTCAATTCAAAAAGAAATCCGTAACACCGGAGGTCTTTCCTATGTTTTTACCCCAAATGATGTGTACCGTACATTCATTAAAGGCTACCTCTATGACCCAATTCAAAAGAAGTGGACAGGTTACAGGTTTCCTTATCCGAACATCGTTTACAATCGGATCCCAGATCGAAAGGAAGAACAAACAAAGAAAGTAGCTCTTCTTTTTAATTTATTTTCGCAAAAAGGAATCCCTTATTTTAATCGATCATTTTTCCAAAAAGATGCGATTATTTCACATCTTACCAGCGACGCAAAACTAACTAATTTTATACCAGAAACAGAAATTTTAACGCTAAAAAGCGTTCAAGAGTATTTACAAAGATATCCTTCCGTTTTCTGCAAACCCTCTTCTGGAAGTAAAGGCAGAGGTATCTTTAAAGTGAAAAAAACTCCTACAGGTTATCAATATATCGATCACGAATCCACACATAGCTTTACATCAATTGATAAACTTTACGATCATACCCACATACAAGAAAGCTATATGATCCAGCGTGACATTCAACTGGATACTTACGAAAATCATCCATATGATTTTCGAATTCTCGTCCAAAAACCCCTTAAAAGTTGGAATGTAACTGGAATTGGTATACGTGCGGCACAAGACGGTGGTCTAACCACACATGTTCCAAGAGGTGGGAGAATCATACCATTCCATAAACTAGCTACTGATAAAGACAAAGCAGCATTAACACAGCTAGCTATTATGGCAGCTGAAGTCCTTGAAGAAGAAACGAAAATGAGTGAATGTTCAATGGACATTGGCAAAGATTCGGACGGGCATTTCTGGATTTTCGAAGCGAACTCGAAACCAATGCGGTTCGACGAACCTGATATTCACCGTGATTACATTCAATCACTCCTTGCCTCATTTCGAACCTTCTCCGTGTACTAATGCCTTATGTTATGATTAAGGAAAACGATGTATGGGGGAGTAAAATGTTTTCACATTTTCAGTATAAATCAGTTGGATTAAAAGCGAGAAAACCGAAATGGGAGATCTCATTTTTCTATCAGGGGTCATACTACCGTGCACTTTATCTCCACGACGGTCAGTTTGATTGGTTTGAACCTGCTCCTCCTGAATCTGAGCAAGAAAAGCTCCAATCTCAAATACATGAGTTAATGCTTTTCCACGTCTATGAGAAATAAAATTTATAATTATATCTCAATCTCCTCATACTAACCCTATCCATCTAAAGAGGGGGGTTAAAGAGTTATGACAAAGAAAAAAGTTGAAGACTCTATGTATGAAGGTCGAGATAAATACGATATGGATATTGATCGTATGGTAAATGAAGGAATGGCTGGTGGAGCTGTTCACCAGAGCTATAAACAAGCTCAGATTGAAGAAGCCATACCGCTTATGGAACAAGAACCTCCTCGTTCAAAGGAGAAGTAACTACATTACAGTCTAGGCGAACCTCTGTACTTACAGAGGTTCTTGCTATTTTAATATTAATTTGTAAGAAGTGATGCGTTATACTATAAAATACTACTCTTGAAAGGAGAGCTACTAATGAATGCAAACCTAGCTGACTTATATGGAAACGATTTTACAGTTAGAACGGATCAACCAGAACAGTTTTTTTGGTATAGAACTCCTGATGGAGAACGATTTGGTATCCGCAAAACCAGATTAACAACACGAGAAAAAAGCCTTTTAAACGCTCTCTTTCCTACAATTAGACTCGAAGAAGAATTAACTCCCACTCAGAAGAAATGGGCTTCCCTCTTATTTCATAAGGACGAGAATGTCACCCTTAACGTTCAAAGCCCTATACGATACATACACTTTCATTTAAAAGAAGCTCCGGCTGATCTTCTCGATTTTAGAGAAGCAATGACAGGATTGTTCTCAGAGGAAACGATTTTACTTTTTGAAAATGAAAAAGAAGGGCTTCTTATTCAATTGAATGTGGCTGATGGTGAAAGTGTCCACGACCTTGAACAAATGGCAGCTGCACTAACGGCTGACTTTTTTACCGGTATGGCTCTTTTTGTTGGACAAATCATTCAACAAACGGAGAAAAGTAGTTTGACGAGGATTTATACGTCCGAAAAAAAGTGGTTCTCATCAGGTTTGACCCTCTTCCCTTCCCAAATGGTTTTTACTCACCAGGACCTCATTCCTGCTATTCTTTTCAATGAAGCAAATAAAGATACCATTCATTATTTAATGAAACTCATTGAACCAATTCAAGAAGATGTAGAACTGGTAAAGAGCATTCGCGTTTATTTAGAATGTAATTTAAACATCACACTTGCTGCTAAACAGCTCTATGTACATAGAAATAGTCTTCAATACCGAGTAGATAAATTTATTGAGAAAACTGGAATAGATGTTAAGAGTTTTAAAGGTGCTGTAATGGTTTATTTATCCCTTCTCGCTCAAGAACTGCGTTGATAAAACGCAGTTTTTTCTTTATGGCTTTTTTCGTAGACATTGTTGCTATTTGAGTGGGTGAATTTCCGCTCCAGGATGCTCGCTTTCCGCGGGGCGGGTGGTGAGCCTCCTTCCGCTCCAATCACTAAGATTAGTTTTTTAAAATTTTTTCAAAAGCAACAATCTTTTAGAAAAGAGCATTACGAAAAGAGCCATAAAAATGAATTTTAATAAAAGAGCCTTCTTTATTTGCACTAAAAAATGAGCTCTTTCGTTCATACTGCACAAAACTCGCCAAGTTTTTTGTGCACGCTTCCAATTTACGATAGCGTTTTCATGAAGTAGACTTAGAACTAGCAAAAGAGTTCATTTCTTAGGAGGATTTTAAAATGGCAGAGATTACGCTCAATCACATTTATAAAAGATATGATAACAAATTCGAAGCAGTTAAGGATTTCAACTTAGATATTAAAGATAAAGAATTTATCGTTTTCGTAGGTCCTTCTGGTTGTGGTAAATCAACAACACTACGTATGATAGCTGGCCTTGAAGATATTTCAGATGGTGACCTAGTTATTGGAGATAAACGCGTAAATGATGTAGCACCAAAAGATCGTGATATTGCAATGGTGTTCCAGAACTATGCCCTTTATCCGCATATGAATGTATACGACAACATGGCATTTGGCTTAAAGCTTCGTAAATTCGACAAGAAAGAGATTGAGCGTCGTGTAACAGATGCTGCTCGCATCCTTGGACTTGAAAGCCTTCTAGATCGTAAGCCTAAAGCACTTTCAGGTGGTCAACGTCAGCGTGTTGCATTAGGACGTGCAATTGTTCGTGACCCTAAAGTATTCTTAATGGATGAGCCTCTATCAAACCTTGATGCAAAACTACGTGTACAGATGCGTGCTGAAATTTCTAAGCTTCACCAACGTTTGCAAACAACAACAATTTACGTAACACATGACCAAACAGAAGCGATGACAATGGCGACTCGAATCGTTATTATGAAAGACGGCGTCATTCAACAGGTTGGTTCACCTAAAGAAGTGTATGATGCGCCTGATAACGTCTTCGTAGGTGGCTTTATCGGATCTCCAGCTATGAACTTCTTCCGCGGAACACTTGAAGACGGCAACTTCAAAATGGGCGACGTTAAAGTAAAAGTGCCTGAAGGAAAAATGAAAACGTTACGCGAAAATGGATACTTAAACAAAGAGATTATGCTTGGTATTCGTCCAGAGGATATCCATGATGAGCCTGTATTTATTGAATCTTCTCAGGATACTAAGGTAACTGCTGCCATCGACGTAGCTGAACTAATGGGTGCTGAAACGTACCTCTATTCGAAACTCGCTGATCAGGATTTCGTAGCTCGTGTTGATTCTCGTACAGATATTCAAAACGGTCAAAATATTAATCTTGCTTTCGATATGAACAAGTGTCATTTCTTCGATACTGACTCAGAACTTCGTATTAAGTAACATATAGTTGAACCACTTCCACTACTTTGAGGAAGTGGTTTTTTTATGGTGATTTAATGCATGAACAATGCAATTAACGTCAATAATGTTTCAAGATTGACTTTCGGTCAATTCCTGACTACAATAAACCTGTAATTCACATCAATTTTGTAGGGATTAAGGAGGATTTAATTTGAATAAAAAATGGATGCTAGGGTTGGTATTCGTTCTTACACTCGGCATACTTGCTGCATGTGGCGGTAATGAGAATACAGAAAATGCTGGAGAAGACTCTTCAGATGAAAAGGAAACGATTCTAATTGGAACAGAAGCAACTTATCCGCCATTTAGTTATCGAGATGATAATAATGAAATTACTGGGTACGACGTAGAAGTTGCACGCGAAGTAGCTAATCGAATTGGTATGGAACCTGAATTTAAAGCGATTGAATGGAAAGGACTACTTTCCTCTCTTGAAACAGAACGCATTGATATGGTAGCGAATCAAGTAACCATTACAGATGACCGTAAAGAACAATTCGACTTTACTACACCTTACACGTATTCTGGTGGGCAAGTCATTGTTAACGAGGACAACAATGACATTAAAGGAATTGACGACCTTAAAGGTAAAACAGTAGGTACAACACAAGGTAGTAACTACTCAGAGGCTGCTGAAGAAGCCGGAGCTGAAACCAAAATTTATAAAGGCGCTAATCAAGTCCTAACTGACTTAAGCAGTGGCCGCAACATCGATGCTGCAATGAATGATCGTCTTTTCATTCTAACTGAACTATCTGAACAAGATTATAAAGTTAAAGGCGTTGGAGAAACTTTTAATCAAACAGAAATGGCTTTTGCTTTACCAAAAGGAAACGAAGACTTGATTGAGAAAATTAATGGTGCATTAGAAGAAATGAAGGAAGATGGCACTCTAGAAGAACTATCTAAGAAGTATTTCGATGGAGAGAATGTAAGTGAGTGATACAACGGATGTTTTGATTAATTCTTTGCCCTTTCTATTAGAAGGGGCAAAGAATACTCTTCTCCTTAGTTTCTTTTCTATATTTGGTGCCTTAATTGTAGGTTTAGTCATCGCCTTGTTACGTTTGTCGAAAAACAAAGTAGCAACAGGAGTAGCAAAACTATACGTATCGTTCTTTAGAGGCACGCCTTTGCTTATACAGTTATTCATTCTATACTACGGCCTTGTTTCTGTTAATATCGAACTAACAGCATGGCAGGCAGCTTACACTGGACTGATTCTTCACTTTGGTGCCTATATATCCGAATCTTTTCGTGCAGCTATCCTATCCCTATCAAAGGGACAATGGGAAGCAGCTATGTCTCTCGGTATGAAAAAATCTTTAATTTATAAAGAGGTTATATTACCCCAAGCATGGCGAAGAGCTATTCCACCTGTATGGAACTCGTTGATTGACATCGTCAAAGCATCTTCACTTGCTTCTGTCCTTACAATCTCTGAATTAACGTATAACGCAGACCAAATTGCCGCCTCTAACTTCCAGGTACTACCGATCTTATTAACAGCAGCACTTATTTATTGGTTCTTCACAACGATCCTTAACATTATACAAAGCATTCTAGAAAAACGATTATACATTCCATCCTCATGAAAAGAGCTGCCTAAGTTAGGCAGCTCTTTTTGCTAAGCTCTCTCTTCTAACTACGTCATCCACTCTTCTATTAAGTAGACATCGCTCATTCCACATGTAGGGCATGCTAAAACGTGAGGACATTCATGAGCCTTATCTTGATATCCATCATTTTGTTTTACCGACTCAATTGGTTCATATGGACTGTAATCATCATAAAAATCTGCTTCTCTTCCTTGATCTACTAATGGAATTGACTCACATATGTGACATACAAGTTCAATCGCCGCAAAACTATTACAAAGTGGACACTCAAACGTCATTGGTATCCCCCATTCTTATGTATTGAATGACGTAAGAAGGGATGGACTTGTCCACCCCTTACAGCCATGGTATATAATTATTTTTGGTAACCGCCAAGCTGTTGTTCAGCCATTTGAACCAAACGCTTAGTGATTTCTCCACCAACAGATCCGTTAGCGCGAGAAGTTGAGTCCGGACCAAGTTGCACTCCGAATTCAGTTGCGATTTCATACTTCATCTGGTCGATAGCTTGAGCTACACCAGGTACTACAAGGTTGTTAGAGCTTCCTTGTCTGCTTTGTTGTTGAGCCATGTCAATCACCTCCTTTGTACAACTAGTTTGCGAAATCTAACTTTTTATATACCAAAAAGAATTGGTAATTATGACCATAGATAAAAATGCACAAAAAAAAGCAAGAGGAGCTATTCCTCTTACTTTTAACCAATAATGACTCGTTCAGTTGGATATCGATAGCGTTCACGTAAAACAGTCCCACGAATTAGGAATAAGAATGACAGAATCCCGATCCGTCCAATAAACATAAGGCACATGATAACAATCTTTCCAAATGTACTAAGACCTGGGGTGATCCCCATCGATAATCCTGTCGTTCCGAAAGCCGACGATACTTCAAAGATAATCGCAACAATCGGAAATGGTTCTGAGATCGAAAGCATTACAATACCAGTGCTCCACACAATAACGGCAACGGAGAAGACGACAAACGCTTTATGGATGTCTTCATGATGAAGTTCACGACCAAACACTTTAATGGACGTCGCACCCTTCGCAAAAAAGAAAATCGCAAGCAATACGATAGCAAATGTTGTTGTACGTACACCACCACCAACACTACTTGGCGACGCACCGATAAACATCAGTACAGACATTAGCAGTTGTGTCGGCTCCTGAAACTCATTCACGTCCATTGTTGAAAGGCCACCACTTCTCGTTGTTACCGATTGGAACATCGAATAGAAGAACGTCTCATGCCACTTCTTATCTGCAAAAAATGACGTTGCTTCAAACGCCCATATAAGAATCGCTCCTGATACAACTAGTACTAGAAACGTCATTGTTGTAAGCTTCGTAAACAAAGAGAATTTGTAGCGATAGCTATTTTGTCTTGAGAATAAAAAGTTTTTCACTTCTATCAAGACAGGAAAGCCAATTGCTCCGGTTACAATTAACAAAGTATGAATAAATTGAACGAAATAATCATGAGCAAATGGTTGAAGAGACTTTCCTGTTATATCAAAACCACCATTTGTTGTTGCGCTAACTGAGGCAAAAAAACCTTGCAAATAGGCTTCTTGCCAAGTTTCAAAGAAGCGAAGGTAATAAGTACCAAGGACCAGTGCTCCGATGAGTTCAATGATGAAGATCAAGCCTAGTATTTGCTTCATCAATTGAACTAAGCCGGATAAAGTAGATTGATTTTGATCCGTCATAATAAGCTGACGTTCTTTGAGACCAATCTTTTTACCCATAACTAGCCACACAAACGTACCTAGCGTCATTATGCCAATTCCACCAATTTGCAGTACGAAAGCAATAATAAAAATCCCCGGTACACTGAATGTATCCGCTGTGGATACGACAGTAAGACCAGTTACACTTACAGCACTTACCGCAGTAAAAAGCGCATCCATAAAGGACAGCTCAACTCCTTGCTGATGTGCTATAGGTAAGCCGATTAAAAAAGTGGAAATCGTTACCGCTATTAAATAAAATAAAACGACCAACTGCACAGATGTTAATCGTATGCGTCGAAAACGAGATCGTAACAAAGCATCCACAGCCTTTTCAATTTAGTGAAACTTCTTTCAGATGGGTTCTCTGAAAGTTAGATGAACTTATCGGACCATTAGAAGCTGTTTCCTCACCTTACTTCCTGATTCTCCTTCATTTCAGGTGAGGATTACAGCTCCTTATGGTGGGGATAGTGAAACTTCTTTCAAATGGGTTCTCTGGAACTTATCGGACATAAAGGGGCAGTTTCCTTACCGTTCTAGGTAAAGGTTCTACTGCCCCTTAAAGGATTGTTAATCACCATCCCTATCTTAACCCATTTAAGGTAAGTGTCAATCTCTTTTCCTATATCATCCATTATTGAGAATCTTCACACGTTCTATTCTAAATACTCCTTCTAGTTTATATGAAAGCATGTCCAAAAAGAAATACCTATATATATCAATAAAAAAATAGGACGAGCTGAATAATCAGCTCCTCCTAATCGAACAATTGAAATAACCTAAAGCGCCCTCTGTTTCCCATGATGAAGAAGCACATTAATTTCAGACTGAAAAACCTTCGCTTCTCTTGGTCCAATCGATTCCGCTAGATGGCAGCGCAGTGTAGCAAGACGATTAACCTCCTCCTCAGTTAAATAAACAGGAGGCTGTGTCATCACTCCTTTCACGACTGGTTTAGAATTCTCATCCGTTAGGTGATAAGGTTGAATGTTTTCACCCTGTATGCTCACGTTACTTTCTTCGATAATTTGATTTGTTTTCTGATCAATGTAACGCTTCAGAAACGCACTACTCCCAAATCCTGTTAACATCGAAAGATATAATAAATATTGGCCAGTTCCGCTCTCGATGAACAAAAGTGTAGTTAATATTCCACCGATCGCGCCCACAAAAGGTTCCTTCATCGATCCAATGCTATAATGGATCGTTTTAGATTGTTGATTAACTACCTTTCGCCAAGGTTGAAATTCTCCAGACACGAGAATATTACCAACACCACCAAGTCCACCTGCAACACTAATAAATACAATGTAATTCCAAAAATGGTCTGTGAGATCAGGAATGATGTCCATTCTCTATAAATACCTACGATGCAATTTCTTTCCGTCATAAGAAAAGAGAACTTCTTTATCCTCAACTCTTGTTTCCATATGAACTGGACGTCCCCACAATTGATGAATGTAAGGAAGAACTCGCTCTAAATATTGGAGATCAAGTTCAGTATCTTCAAAAGAATGATGGACGTACATCTCTCCAGCTTTCATGTAATTTCCATCCGTTACCGTTAAATATGGAAACCCTCCGTTCACTCTCATCGTAACAAGCTGATCACGAATATGTTCCCATTCTTTATCAACGATTTTGTAATCGCGGCCTTTTTTCTGAAATAAATACAAGTCTTCCCTATAGACTAGATCTTTGGTTAAGTAGTTTCGAATAAACGAAATATCAGCTTCAACTTCACGCACTTCAAACATTTTCTCTCTGCCACCACCGGGCATAAATCCTCTTTGTATCATTTCTTCTGTTGGGTTATCGTATGTCTCCTCAATATGTTCAAATATTTTAAGACCCAGATAGTAAGGATTAATACGCGTCTTAGATGGCTGAACGACGTTTGCATTTAGTGAAGCAAATTCTATCGCTTCATCCGTTGTTAAATCCATTTCCCGCAAAATACGTTGATGCCAATAACTCGCCCATCCTTCATTCATAATCTTTGTTTCGAGTTGCGGCCAGAAATATAGCATTTCTTCACGCATCATGGTCATAATGTCTCTTTGCCAATCTTCTAGTTCGGTGCTGTTTTCTTGTATGAATAGCAAAAGGTCCTTCTCAGGATGAGGCGGGAATTTCTTCTTCTTTTTAGGAGCTGGCTCGTCCTCCTTACCTTCTTTATCAAGGGACCATAAATCATTGTATGGAGAGTCGCTCCTTACTGATGGTACTTCATTTTCATCAAGGCTGTAATTTAACCTCGGTCGCATTATTGATGGATCAATATGCTCTTGAATCGAAAGCACGGCGTCCAAGAAATTCTCAACTTCCTCTTTGCCGTAATGATGTTCATAGTAAGCAACACGTTCAGCAGTCGCTGTCATGCTTTCAACCATATCCCGTCTCGTATTAGAGAAACGTACATTGTTTTTAAAGAAATCACAGTGTGCAAGTACATGAGCAATAATGAGCTTGTTCTGAATTAAACTGTTTGTATCTAACAGAAACGCATAGCAAGGATCAGAATTAATGACTAGTTCGTAGATTTTACTTAAACCAAGATCATATTGAAGTTTCATTTTATGGAATTGTTTACCGAAACTCCAGTGTGAAAAGCGAGTAGGCATTCCATATGCTCCGAACGTATAAATGATGTCTGCAGGGCAAATCTCATACCGCATAGGATAATAATCAAGCCCGAACCCTTTCGCTATTTCTGTAATCTCTTCAATAGCGAAAAAAATTTCTTTCTCTGTCGTCATGTCATTCCCTCCTAAAGGATTGCTTACTAATATGTATGACCGGACAGGTAGGTTCATGATTAGAGGGATTAAAAACAAGAGGTGCTGACGAAAGAAAGTATTTTTTAAATCTATTGAAAATTCTATTATTAAGCGTATAATCAAGGATAAATTTTATAAGGGAGTGGATGAATTGAGGCTACTTGAGAATGCCAGTCGATTTGCAGGAAATACATTTGCAGTATGGGTTCTTCTCTTTGCTGTGCTGGGTTTTCTTTTCCCAGGAGGTTTTACATGGATCACGTCGTACATAACGATTTTACTTGGCGTTATTATGTTTGGAATGGGTATGACCTTATCGGCAAGTGACTTTAAAGAAGTGGTTAAACAACCGAAAAGTGTGGCGATTGGTGTAGCTGCTCAATTTATTATTATGCCGCTCCTTGCTTATGGACTTGCGGTTGTGTTTCAGTTACCACCAGAAGTAGCAGTTGGCGTGATACTAGTAGGCTGCTGTCCAGGCGGAACAGCTTCTAATGTTATGACATACCTTGCGAAAGGAAATACAGCTTTATCCGTCGCCATTACAGCAGTCTCTACGCTACTTGCACCACTTTTAACACCTTCACTCGTATTATTATTAGCGAGTCAGTGGCTACCTGTTTCAGCTGGTGATCTTTTTCTCTCCATTTTTCAAATGGTCGTTATTCCAATTACACTTGGCTTCATTGTTAAATTAGTATTTAGAGAAAAAGTAGAACAAAGTGTTAAAGCTCTTCCTCTTATTTCAGTTATTTCTATTGTGGCGATCGTTGCCGCAGTTGTTGGGGCAAGTAAAGATCGAATTGCAGAGACAGGTCTAATCATATTCTCAATCGTTATTCTTCATAATCTTCTTGGTCTTCTAGTTGGGTATTGGCTTGCAAAGGTGTTTCGACTCAAGGAACCAGATCAGCGTGCTATTTCGATCGAAGTTGGCATGCAAAATTCGGGACTTGGAGCAGCACTTGCTGCCGCTCACTTTAATCCAATCGCAGCTGTACCAAGCGCTATATTCAGCGTTTGGCATAACCTATCAGGACCTATTCTTGCAACAATTTGGAGTAAGAAATCGACAGTTAGTAAATCTAACAAAGGCTCCATAGAAAGCAAAAGTGCTTAATGAAAGGCTCTTTTCGTATACATTGTAGCTATTGCGATTATTTCCGCTCCACGATGCTCGCTTTCCGCGGGGCGGGCGGTGAGCCTCCTCGTCGCTTACGCTCCTGCGGGGTCTCACCTGTCCCGCTAGTCGGAGTCGAGCATCCTTCCGCTCCAATCAGCTAAGTTGTTTTTTTATCCAATAATTGTTTCAAAAGCAACAACTTAGAAAAGAGCTTAATGAAAAGACAGGCCCTTCATATGAGGTTCCTGTCTTAAATTAGTTATATACTTTTTCTTCTTCTTTATTCGAAGATGTCTTCTCGAGATGAAGTGTTTGGGTAGGAAATGCAAAGGAGACTTGTTCTTCTTCAAGAATTCTCATAATCTTGAAGTTCACATCCTGCTTCACATTTAAGAAGTCACCCCATGTAGTTGTATTTGTAAAGAAATACAAAAAGATATCAAGACTACTGTGATTAAACTCATCAAACGATACAAAAATGGTTTCAGGATGAATATCATCATGATCTCTGAGCATCTTTTCGATTCGATTAATGCACGTTTCAAGCCGCTCTGATGGTGTATCATACGTTACACCTAGATGAAACGTAATTTGACGTTTCCCCATTTTAGACCAGTTTGTAATGTTTTCATTCGCTAACCTGGCATTGGGCACGGTAACAAGCGCCTGAGCGAACGTACGAATCTTCGTACTTCTAAACGTTATATCCTCAACAACACCTTCGACACTCGGGGTTTTGATCCATTCCCCAATAGAGAACGGTTTCTCTGTAATAATGACAATACCACCAAAGAAGTTCTCAATTGTTTCTTTCGCAGCAAGCGCAAAAGCAAGACCTCCAAGACCAAGACCTGTAATAAATCCATTCACATCGTAATTAAACTCACCTGCAATTACACTGAAAGTCATTGCAATAATTAGGAATCGAATTGTCTTAGAAAGAAATGGAATGAGCAACTGATCAATTTTCAAGTTATATTTTTCGTTAACACTATGAAAGAACAATGAGGATGAAGAGGATAGATTGTACAATCCCCATGAAGCAAGAAATATAATAGCCGAACGAACGATCTGTAGGAAAATATCATTGTGATGATTCCAGAACGGCACATATAATACCGAAATATATAGTCCAAGTATGACAAAAAGCATTCGAACAGGTCTTTCAAAAGCCAGGAACAAATGCGTAAAGAACTCTGTAGAAGATTTTCTACTGATTTTTAGAAACAAATTAAAAATATATTTGGCAAAAATTTTCCTCATGATGAGAAACAGAAAGAAAATTAATAGGGCAATTCCTAGTTGAATCCATTTGTTTTCAACCTCTAAAAACTCCATTACGCAATATCTCCTTTTTATAGGTTATTATAGACATTCGTTTCTCCCTCCGCCATTCTGGCAGTACACTATCTATAATAGCTCATTCCCATTCAATAAGGTTGTTTTCTAAAAGATTGTTGCTATAGCAAGTTAATTTCCGCTCCAATCACTGATTGTGGTTTTCTATAAAACAAAAATCGCCCACTCTATCAATCAAGGGTAGGCGAAAAATAGTATCGTCTTTTTTCTTTAGTGTTTTGCATCTATCATACACAATACGCTCTAACTGTGTTGCGTTTGAATACACAAGGGCTTCTAACTCCTAATACACCCTACACTAAATAGCCAATATCTGATGCCGGAGTTGGATATGCGAATGTCATCTTTTTTAAATCATCAGCCTTTATACCAAACTGCATAGCCATTGCGAAATAATTAATCATTTCATCTGCATGATGACTCATAAAATGTGCGCCTAGAATGAGATTAGTATCCTTTGCGACAATTACCTTTCCCCTCGCTTCCCCTTCATTTGTTCGCTTGTACGTATACCAATCAGTCATATTAACATCACGTATGTCAGCTTGTATCCCCTTTTTGTAAAGTTCTTTCGTTGTTAATCCTACTGAAGCAATCTTTGGAATCGTAAATGCAACGGTAGGGACTACCTCATAATCAGGTTTTTTATGGTTACCTTCTAGGAGATTTGAGGCTACTATTTGTGAGTCTTTTCCCGCTAAAGGAGTAAGCGGCATGCCTTCTGTTGCAGCCACATCCCCTGCTGCATATACATTTGAATTCGTATGACTTTGTAGAAATTCATTTACATGTATTCCACGTGCACTGTACTCTATACCTGCTGCATCTAAGTTCAATCCTTCTGTTGCAGGGACACGTCCAGCACCGTGCACAACAACATTCCCTTCATAGAACTTCTCAATGCCCTGTTGAAGACCTTTTACAATATAAATTTCGCCTTCTTTCGCAATAGACGTCACTTCAGTTTGAAGATGCACTTTAACTCCTGCTTTTTCAGATTCTCTTACCAGCGCTTCTACATGCTCCTCTTCAAAGTAATCTAATGGTTGCTTCCCTCTATGTATAATATGAACTTCTGCACCACAGCGAGCAGCAATGTGTGCAAATTCAAACGAAATATATCCCCCTCCAATAAACAGTAACCGTTCTGGGAGTGATTGTAGTTCAAGAAAATCATCACTATAAATAAGGTGTTCATTCCCAGCAATCGGTAAAGTACTAGGTTTTGCTCCAGTGGCAATTAGATACTTCTTCCCCTTTAATTTTTCTTCTCCTACTTGTATTTCATCTTTAGATACAAACGATGCTGTCCCATGGAAGGTATCTACCTCTGATCGTTTTAATCCTTCCTCTTTTTCCTCTGGAAACCCGGCTGTAAATGTTTCTTTGAAAGACATTAAATCACTCCAAATAATATGCGGGTGTCCAGCGATACCTTTCTCAGACATGCGCCCTGCGTCAGCAATGATCTCTGCTGCTCCTACAAGGACTTTCTTAGGATCACACCCTCTAAGCGCACATGTACCGCCATACGGTTTGTTATCTATCATAGCTACTTTCCACCCTGCTCGTGCACACTTCGTTGCTGCAACCGAACCAGCTGAACCTGAACCAATCACAATCAAATCATATTCCATCACGACGTCCACTCTCCTTTTACTACTCAAGTTATCCTTATCTCCTCTTAAATAAACAATCATAAACGAGTATTTTCTAGATCGTTTAAGTAAGTGAAGAATGGGTGACCTGAATAAAAAAGAAAGCCTGCTAAAAATAAACTGTACCCTATAGATTAGACACTTTGAAAAAAGGTCTCTCTATAGGGTGCTTTTTTGTATACTGGAAGAAACA
>NZ_LELK01000015.1 GCF_001039475.1 Guptibacillus hwajinpoensis
GCCGATGGTAGTTGGGGGATCTCCCCCTGCAAGAGTAGGACGTCGCTGGGCAATCTGAGAAGTCAGAGATCAAACGGTCTCTGGCTTTTTTTTGTATGGTTTTAGCTAATCTTTCTTCATGAATAATCAAGAAAAGCATCTTCGAAAGCTACGTAGGGGTGGGAGAAGCAAGAAATTCGAGGAAGCAAGTGATGTCAGACCGGAGTGGATATTCGGGAGATCCATGAGGATCTGGCATCGCGCAGCTGACGAAGAAGTTCGCCGCTTATCGCGCCCCGTGTGAGAACACGGAAGTTAAGCTCTCGCGCCGATGGTAGTTGGGGGATCTCCCCCTGCAAGAGTAGGACGTCGCTGGGCAATGATGAAAAGTCAGAGATCAAATGATCTTTGGCTTTTTTTTATGGTTATAAATAATAAACGCTCTTTTCAAAAGAGATCGCGGATATAATCTCAAAATCGCGGATATATCCAGAAAAACGGGGATATATCGAAAATAGTTTTCAGGGAATAAAATTTTCCTTGAACTTCATAAAGAAGTATAGTAAGATATATCTTGTCCTTGGTTAAACACTTTCTAGTGGATCAACCATTGATTAGTCTAGTGATGATGGCGAAGAGGTCACACCCGTTCCCATGCCGAACACGGAAGTTAAGCTCTTCAGCGCCGATGGTAGTTGGGGGATCTCCCCCTGCAAGAGTAGGACGTCGCTGGGCAATCTGATAAGTCAGAGATCAAATGGTCTCTGGCTTTTTTTGTATGGTTTTAACTAACAAACGCTCCTTTCAAAAGAAATCGCGGATAAATGGTCAATAAGGTTCACCCCAGACCACCGCCAGAGCCTCAACCTGTCTTAAACAACTATAAAAAATTACAATAAAAGTCCACTCATGGAATATCACTCACCTTTATTACAAAAAATAAATATAAAGGTGGTTATACACATGGGTATGAAAGAAAAAATCTTTGGAAATGGTTCAACGAAGCTTGGAGGTAGTAAGGATTTCTTTGAAGCAGTCAAAGAAAGAAGATCAATATACGGTATTGGTAAAGAGCGAACAATCTCAGATGAGAAACTACAAGAAGTGATTGAACATGCTGTCCTCCATACACCGTCAGCGTTTAACTCGCAGAGCGCTAGAGTAGTTGTGCTGCTAGACGCTAATCATACTAAGTTGTGGAATGAGATTACAAAAGAAACTCTTCGTGGCATTGTTCCTGCAGATCAGTTTAGTTCTACAGAAGACAAAATGAATGGTTTTGCACAAGGGTATGGTACTGTACTTTTCTTTGAAGATCAGGATGTGATAACAGGGCTTCAGGAAAAGCTTCCAACGTTTGCGGATAATTTTCCGAAATGGTCACAGCATTCTTCAGGTATGCTTCAATTTGTGGTCTGGACAGCTCTAAAGCAAGAAGGTCTAGGTGCCTCTCTTCAGCATTATAATCCACTTATTGATGAACAAGTAAAAGAAGAGTGGACGATTCCTGATAGTTGGGAGTTAATTGCACAAATGCCTTTTGGTAATCAGACTGCTCCTCCTGGAGATAAAGAGTTCCAACCTGTAGAAGAACGAGTGAAATTTCATAAATAACTTATAAAAAGGCTATGTTAATGAACAGCGTTGATTTTTGGCTCAATTACGCCCTGTGGCGACCTTTCAGAAGAGCTGAAAGGCGAGTGAAACTGAGTTTTCACTCGAATGAGCCAATAATCGAGAAATCAACAATATGAGCTAACAAAAAAGAAGAAGCACAACGCTTCTTCTTTTTGTGTGTTGTGAGTTTATCTACCATACTTTTTTTAGAGAGAATGTCATTTTTCGAATGCGCTTACATTCCACTCATTTCAACATCTAATGCTTCATTAAAGAAAATATTCTCACTTTCCCTCAATAGAAAAAATAGCTCAAACTCATTTCTTCATCTTCTAAATTATGTATAATGTGAATTATCGTAATATTCGGTGTACTGGGAGGGGATTTTCACTTGAAGTTGATGGCGAGAGAACAAGAAAAACTGATGATTGTTGTGGCTGCTGATTTAGCGCGTAGGAGGCAGGATAGAGGATTAAAACTTAATTATCCTGAAGCTATTGCCATTATTACATATGAAGTAATAGAAGGTGCCCGAGATGGCAAGAGCGTACCAGAATTAATGCAATTTGGGAGAACCATTTTAAAAAGAGAAGACGTCATGGATGGTATATCTGAAATGATTCCGGATATTCAAGTAGAGGCAACCTTTCAAGATGGTACAAAACTTGTTACAGTTCATGATCCAATCATATGAAAGGGGGGAAGGATTTGATTCCAGGTGAATATAAGCTTCATTCGAACCCAATCGTATGCAACGAGGGAAAAGAAGCAATTGAAATTGAGGTAACAAATGTGGGGGATCGACCTGTACAAATCGGCTCTCACTTTCATTTCTTTGAAGCAAATGAATCATTGCAATTTAATCGAGAGCTTGCGTTGGGAATGCACTTGAATATTGCTGCAGGAACAGCGGTACGATTTGAACCAGGTGATCCAAAGGAAGTGAAGCTTGTTCCGTTCTCAGGAGAACGGAAAGTATATGGACTGAATAACAAAATGAATGGCCAGTTGGATGTGGAGGTTGGACGATGAGTTTTGAACTTTCTAGAAAAGCGTATTCTGACATGTTTGGGCCAACTGTTGGAGACCAAGTGCGATTAGCTGATACAGATTTATTTATTGAAGTTGAAAGAGATCACTCAACATATGGTGATGAAGTTAAGTTTGGCGGCGGTAAGGTTATCAGAGATGGAATGGGCCAGCACCCACTTGCAACTCGAAAAGATTCAGTTGATCTTGTAGTAACGAATGCGCTAATCGTAGATTATACAGGGATATATAAGGCAGATATTGGAGTGAGGGATGGTCGGATAGCATCAATAGGGAAAGCAGGAAACCCTTATTTGATGGACAATATTGATATTGTTATTGGTGCTTCTACTGAAGTCATTGCAGCAGAGGGCATGATTGTAACGGCTGGTGGTATCGACTCGCATATTCACTTTATCTGTCCGCAACTTATCCAAACAGCTATTGAATCAGGTATTACAACCATGTTAGGTGGTGGGACAGGTCCAGCAACAGGTACAAACGCTACGACATGTACGCCGGGTGAGTGGAATATTCATCGGATGCTTGAATCGGCAGAGGCGTTTCCCGTTAACCTTGGTTTTCTTGGTAAAGGGAATGCGTCTTCACAAGAAGCATTGAATGAGCAAATCGAGGCCGGGGCAATTGGTTTGAAGCTTCACGAGGATTGGGGGACCACGGCAGCTTCTATTGATACTGCTTTAACTGTTGCAGATCAATATGATGTTCAGGTTGCGATTCATACGGATACATTAAACGAAGGCGGGTTTGTGGAAGATACTCTTAACGCCATTGATGGTCGCGTGATCCATACCTATCATACAGAAGGTGCTGGTGGTGGACATGCACCAGATATTATTAAAGCTGCTTCCTATTCGCACATCCTACCATCTTCTACGAACCCAACAAGACCTTTTACGACGAATACGATTGCAGAGCATTTAGATATGCTGATGGTTTGTCATCACCTTGATTCCTCAGTTCCTGAAGATGTGGCTTTTGCAGACTCACGAATACGCAAAGAGACGATAGCGGCGGAAGATATCCTGCATGACATGGGAGTATTCAGTATTATTAGCTCGGATTCTCAGGCAATGGGACGTGTTGGAGAAGTCATTTCAAGAACGTGGCAGACCGCTGATAAAATGAAGAAGCAGCGTGGACCTTTACCGGAGCATGCTCAGAATGACAATGAACGAGTGAAAAGATATATTGCTAAATACACAATTAATCCAGCAATTGCTCATGGGATTTCAGAAGAAGTAGGATCGATAGAAGTAGGGAAATTAGCAGATTTGGTGTTATGGAAACCGGCCTTTTTTGGGGTGAAGCCAGAGCAGGTTGTAAAAGGTGGGATGATTGCATGGAGTGTGATGGGAGACCCCAATGCATCAATACCGACGCCACAACCAGCTTTATACAGACCGATGTTTGGACAGTATGGGAAAGCAAAATCTCAAACGGCAGTTACCTTTTTATCACAAGCAGCTATTGAAAGAGGCGTTCATGAGAAGTTGGGTCTACAAAAAATCATCAAATCTGTTCATAATATCCGGAACCTTACAAAGAAGGATATGAAATATAACGGCGAAACGCCGGACATTCAAGTTGATCCACAAACGTACGAGGTACTAGTTGATGGAGAATTAATCACATGTGAACCGGCTACTAGTGTACCACTTGCACAACGATACTTTTTATTTTGAGGTGATAAAGAAATGATTATTAATGAAGTTCAAGGAAATATTCGCGATGAGAATACCGTGGCACCTCACATTGAAAGGGTCTACCTGAGAAGTGATGATCTTGTTAAACGAATACAGCGTGTGACAACGAATCATGGGAATGAGCTTGGGATTAAGCTATTGAAACCGAAAGATTTAGTCGATGGCGATATTCTTTATCGTTCAGAAGACAATGTCATCGTTGTAAGTGTGATAGAGGATGAAGTTATTGCGATTCGTCCTAATTCCATTAAGCAAATGGGTGAAGTTGCTCATATGCTCGGCAATCGTCATTTGCCCGCACAGTTCGATGGGGAAGAGATGATCGTTCAACATGATTATCTAGTTGTTCGATTGTTAACAGAAGGAAATGTGTCATATGTCATTGAGAAGAGAAAAATGAAAGAGGCTTTTAAATATATTGGCCATGACTAATGCGTTATTTCCTATCCTACAACTAAGTGATTCGCAGTTTCCCTCGGGGGCTTTCTCCCATTCATTTGGATTAGAAACATATATTTCAAATGGAACGATTAATAGTAGTGCTTCATTCAGAAAAGTTCTTGAGATTTTTCTAGCGAATCAATTTGTTTACACAGATGGATTGGCCTGTCGCTTAGCTTATGAGGGGCTTGAAATTGGTAATCTTGAGCAACTGTGGCAATTGGATCAGTCTTTGTATGCCCTTGGTATGGCACGTGAAACAAGGGAAGGAAATCGGAGGATTGGTGATCGTTTTGTGAAAATTGTATCTACGCTGTATCCGAACCAAGTGTTTGATCAGTACAATATGGAACTGAAAAATAAAAATGTGTTCGGGCATAGTGCGCTTGTATTCGCAATTGTTTCTAAACACCTTGGAATTGAACGTGAAACAGCTATTTCAAGCTACGGATTTGCGACAGCATCTTCGCTTGTGCAAAATGCTGTAAGAGGTGTTCCGCTCGGTCAAACAGAAGGACAAAAAATTCTTGTTGATATACAGCCACTTTTAACCGATATCGTGAACCGAATCATGCTACTCGATGAAACGGAGTTTGGCATTGGAGCACCTGGTTTAGAAATTGCTCAAATGCAGCATGAGGCGATTGATGTTCGATTATTTATGAGTTAATGATAGAAAGGATGAGAGATGTTGAGTGAACCAATAAGAATAGGCATCGGAGGCCCTGTGGGAGCCGGCAAAACCTTATTAGTCGATCGTTTAACACGAGCAATGAAGGATGAATTTAGTATGGCGGTTATTACAAACGATATTTATACAAAAGAAGATGCACTGTTTCTAAATAAGAACGGGATTCTCCCTACGGATCGAATCATTGGGGTTGAGACAGGAGGTTGTCCACATACTGCAATTCGAGAAGATGCATCAATGAACTTTGCGGCGATCGATGAGTTAAACGAACGTCATGATGATCTTGACCTCATCTTTGTAGAGAGCGGGGGCGATAATCTCGCTGCTACGTTTAGTCCAGAACTTGTTGATTTCTCGATTTACATTATCGATGTTGCCCAAGGGGAGAAAATCCCTCGTAAAGGTGGGCAGGGAATGATTAAATCTGATCTTTTTCTGATTAATAAAACAGACCTTGCTCCATATGTAGGCGCCAACTTGGATGTGATGCGTGAGGATACGCTGAAATCAAGGGGCAATCGTCCATTTTTCTTCACAAACCTAAAAGATGAGACTGGCGTGACTAATGTTGTGAACTGGATTAAAGAACAGGCCTTTTTTGTAGGACTAGAGCAGTGACTTATACAGGTCACCTTCAGTTAGAAGCATCTGAGCGTTACGGAAAATCCGTACTATCAGATGCCTATTACAATGGCGTATTTAAAATTTCACGTCCAACTTATACAGATGAAAATTTACCTCTTGTGCAACTGATTCATGTGGGTGGAGGTTACGTTGATGGTGATACTTATTTAACAGAGATCCATGTAAAAAATATGGCTAAGTTAGCTGTTACCACTCAAGCCTCCACAAAGGTGTACAAAACGCCTCATAAACAAGTCATGCAAAGAGCTCTCTATAAGTTAGAGGCGAATACAGAATTACATATGAAACAGGACCCACTTATCGCATATAAAGATGCGCGCTTCACTCAGGAAACTGAAGTGCACATGGATCAAAGTGCTTCTTTCTTTTTTACCGATAGCGTGACACCTGGTTGGTCGAAAGAAGGAACCCTCTTTCCTTTTACGTGCATCACATCAAAATTAAAAGTTTACCAGAACGGTAGGCTCGTAATCTTTGATCATTTGAGGCTGAAGCCAGATGAAGATCTGATGCAATTGCTTCAGTTGGAAGGGAACACACACGTTGGTTCGTTGTTTTTTATTCATTCAGAAGTAACGGTTGAATGGATTCAGAAATTAAGAGACTATCTTGCTTCTTTCTGTGACGATCAATACGGAGTATCGCTATTGCAGATTCCTGGTGTTTGCCTAAGAATTCTGGCGAAAAGAACTTCCTTAATAGAGAAAATATTTGCAGCAGTTGAAGAATTTATTCACAGCACCATATACAACAGGAGCGCTATATCCTGGCGGAAATAGCGGTAGACACAAGGAGGATAGAAGATGGATGCGAGTTTACTATCACTATTAGTTATTGGATTTCTTCTAGGTATTAAGCATGCTATTGAGCCGGATCATGTGATCGCGGTGTCAACAATCGCAAGTAGAACGCGTAGTTTATGGAAATCTTCACTAGCGGGGGTTTACTGGGGAATCGGACATACAGCCACGTTAGTATTAGGTGGTACACTTTTATTGCTATTCAACACGACAATAACCAATCAATGGGCAATGTCACTTGAACTGATTGTTGGGTGTATGCTTATTTTTCTCGGGATAAAGACTTTAGTAATGAAAAAGCAAAAAACCGAAATGAAAGGGAATAGAACCTACATACAGTCAGGTTTTATCGGCTTTGTACATGGACTAGCAGGAAGTGCTGCGATGATTCTATTAACGATGAGTACGGTAGAAACGTTATGGCAAGGTGTTGTTTATATTCTAATTTTCGGATTTGGCACATGTGCTGGCATGCTTTGCTTCACGACGGTTCTCGGAATTCCATTCATAGCTACAAAGCGACAATTAAGTCTGAACAAACGACTCACACAACTTACAGGCATACTCTCCGTTGGTTTTGGTTTCTTTTATATTTATGAAATTGGGGTAACGGGTGGATTATTTCCTTTCTAATTACAAAGAGAAGCGATTGAATGCAATCGCTTCTTTTGTTATTCTCCTGACTCATTATCGGTAATCTTCAATCGGTTCCGTTCTTCTTTCGATTCAATCAACCGGTGGAGGTGGATCAGCAGAATGCCTCGTTTGTAGCTGGCATCAATTGGTTTTTCGCGTACCGGAAAAGGAAGTTCTACTATTCGTTCAAAAGGGCCGTGCTTGTATTCTTCCTGAACATTTCGATAGCCTTTTAGAGACATATTTGTCTGACCTTTTACTTTAAGAGTACGATAATGAACATAGACATCAACATCCTCCACTTTTTTAACACCTGGGAGATAGACGGTGCAGATCAGTTCATTGCCAGCTTCGTAGAGATTGACGAGAGGGCCGTTTGATACGAACATATCCTGAAAATCGGTCCAGAAATCATCTCCCATGAATTTGTTCATTTTATTTTTCCAGTCGTACATTTGACTCCAGTAATCTCCCATGACTTCCCCTCCTGGGCTTTTTTTCAGTATATGCGCACAGTATCTCTTTGTTAAAGCATTTTTCTAAAGGCTCAGATCCAAATTCTATTGAAAGAATTTGGATAAAAAAACCACACTTCGCTAATTGGAGCGGAAATTAACCCACTCATATAGTAACAACGTTAACTAAAAGAGCCTTATGAACTGAGTTTAAAACGATCAGTAAAGTGTAAGGTACAACGGAAGGTACTGATTGAACTAGACTATTGAAAATTTTTGGATGGAATCGGTAATTAACGCATGCGGTTCCATGTTTGATCGTGTTATGCTAGGGAAAGTTCGAATTTTAGCGATAAGGATGAAGGAGGATGGACATGCTTAATAGTGGTCTTGGCATGGTTGCTACCATTTTTGCTATTAATATCGTTTATGTATCGTTTCTAACGATGCGTACGATTCTAACGCTTAAAGGGCAGCGATACCTTGCAGCAATTACTGGGACAATTGAAATTGCGATTTATGTTATTGGACTTGGTCTCGTCCTCGATAACTTAGGGCAGATCCAGAACGTTATTGCTTATGCCCTTGGTTTTGGTGTGGGTATTATAGTAGGTATGAAAATTGAAGAATACCTTGCACTTGGTTATATTACAGTTAATGCAATTACAACGAAGCTTGAAGATGATATTCCGAATAAATTAAGAGACGTTGGCTATGGTGTAACTCATTATTTAGCGCATGGACGTCAGGGAGAACGCCTTGTGATGCAGGTTCTAACATCACGTAAGTCTGAACGAAAGCTCTATCAGGCAATCGAAGAGCTCGATCCAAAGGCATTTGTCATCTCCTATGAACCCCGTACCTTCCAGGGAGGATTCTGGGTTAGAAAAATCCGGAGGTAATGTATGGAAAAGAAGCCTAAGAAAAAGAAGTTTGAAGTTCAAGAAAATGAATCTCTTTCAGACTGCTTAAAACGAATGGATGACGAAGGTTATATGCCAGTCAGACGCCGTGAGGAGCCTGTCTTTAAAGAACGCAAAGGTTCCAAAGAACCTGAGCATTGTGGACAGAGAATTGTTTTCGAAGGAAAGTTGAAGTAAAAACCGAACATTAGACATAAAATAAAACACATCGTTCGATTTTGCGTTGACAGTTGAACGTAGCTCTTGTTACTATGTAAGAGGAGTAAATAGGATACCTCATATAATCTTGGGAATAAGGCCCATAAGTTTCTACCTGACGACCATTAATCGTCGGACTATGAGGGGGAAAGTCGTGTTCTGCGTACGTGCAGGACAGGATGGATGTGTTTTCGCCCGAGGTAGAAGCTTCTTCTAAGTAAATAGAAGAATTCTATCTCGGGCTTTTCTTTTATTATCACCTATTTTGATTAATTAGTACCTTCACTTAAGGAGGAATAGCATGATAGCGAAAATCGGCGTCATTATGGGTAGCACATCAGATTGGGAAACGATGAAGCATGCCTGTGACATACTAGAAGAACTTAATATTCCATTTGAGAAAAAGGTTGTTTCAGCTCACAGAACACCTGAATTAATGTTTGAGTATGCAGAATCAGCAAGAGAACGTGGCCTTAAAGTAATTATTGCAGGTGCTGGCGGTGCCGCGCATTTGCCAGGAATGGTTGCAGCTAAGACAACACTTCCTGTCATAGGGGTTCCCGTTCAATCGAAAACATTAAATGGTCTGGATTCGTTGCTTTCCATTGTTCAGATGCCTGGAGGAGTTCCAGTCGCAACTGTGGCGATCGGGAAAGCAGGAGCGAAGAACGCAGGACTTCTCGCAGCACAAATTTTGAGCACGAATGATAAAGAAATTGAAACGAAGCTTAGTGATTATCGAACGAAGATGAAAGAAGCGGTACTTGAAAGTAGTGACACTTTATGAGTAGAACGATTTTACCTGGAAGCACAATAGGAATTCTAGGTGGCGGTCAGCTTGGTAGAATGATGGCCTTGAAGGCAAGAGAGATGGGCTATCGCATTGCAGTACTTGAGCCGAAAAGTGGTTCACCGTGTGGTCAAGTAGCGGATCATGAAGTTGTGAGTGGGTATGATGATCTGGATGGAGCAAGAGAGCTTGCGGACCTTAGTGATGTGATTACTTATGAATTTGAGAATATCACTCATGAAACTGCCAAGTGGCTTACGGAGAATGCTTATATGCCACAGGGTGGTGAGCTTCTTCGCATCACACAAGATCGTTACGTTGAGAAAACAACCATTCAGAAATCGGACCTTCAAGTGGCGCCTTTTGAAGCAGTGGATTCTAAACAAGATCTATATTATGCCATAAAGAAGATCGGCTTACCTTCCGTTCTTAAAACACGGACTGGTGGTTACGATGGTAAAGGTCAGTGGGTGTTGAGAAATCAGGAGGCCGTGGATTCTCTTTCGTTTCCAGGTGTACCTTGCATCCTTGAAAGTTGGGTGCCGTTCCAAAAGGAACTCTCAGTTATTGTTACACGGAGCGTAATGGGAGAAACTACAACTTTTCCTGTAGGGGAGAACCTTCACGTTAACAATATTCTTCATCAAACAATCGTTCCAGCGCGAGTGAACGACACAGTAAAGAACGCGGCCAGTGAGATTGGAAAACAGCTTGCCAATGATCTGAACCTTGTTGGAACACTTGCAGTTGAACTTTTCTTAAAAGATAATGAGCTATATGTGAATGAACTTGCACCAAGGCCACACAATTCAGGGCATTATACGATGGAAGCATGTGAAACTTCTCAATTTGAACAACATATCCGAGCGATATGTGGCTTGCCACTTGGAAGCACGAAACAAGTACAGCCGGTTGTAATGGGGAATTTGCTCGGCCAGCATGTGTCACCTCTAATGGAAAGTGTATCGGAACTTGGTAGCGCAAAGCTTCATTTATATGGAAAAGACGAAGCGAAGCATAATCGCAAAATGGGTCATGTTAACTTTCTAGCATCATCAACTGACGATGCGATTAAGCGGATGACGCAATGGAAATTATGGCAGTAAAGACAACAGACCAGGAGGACTTACAATGATTGAACGTTATACGCGCCCGGAGATGGGAGCTATTTGGACAGAGGAAAATCGCTACAATGCGTGGTTAGAGGTAGAAATTCTTGCATGTGAAGCTTGGGCAGAGTTAGGAATTATTCCGAAAGAAGATGTACAGAAAATCCGTGAAAACGCAGGATTTAATGTGGATCGCATTCATGCGATTGAAGAAGAAACACGTCACGACGTCGTTGCTTTTACTAGAGCCGTTTCAGAAACGCTAGGAGAAGAGCGGAAGTGGGTTCATTATGGTTTAACGTCAACAGATGTGGTTGACACTGCTTTGTCTTACCAGTTAAAGCAAGCGAACGATCTTTTGATTAAGGATATTGAGAAATTCATCGAAGTTCTAAAAGCAAAAGCACAGGAACATAAATACACGGTCATGATGGGAAGAACGCATGGTGTTCATGCAGAACCAACAACGTTTGGTCTTAAAATGGCGCTTTGGTATGAAGAGATGAAGCGTAACCTTGATCGCTTCAAAACAGCTTCTGAAAATGTTCGATTCGGTAAGCTATCTGGAGCCGTTGGAACATATGCGAACATTGATCCGTTTATTGAGCAGTATGTGTGTGAAAAAATTGGTCTTCAACCAGCACCAATTTCGACACAAACACTTCAGCGCGATCGTCATGCGCACTATATGTCCTCACTTGCGCTTGTTGCGACGTCTATCGAGAAGTTTGCAGTTGAAATCCGTGGACTACAGAAAAGTGAAACGCGTGAGGTGGAAGAATTCTTTGCGAAAGGCCAAAAAGGCTCATCCGCAATGCCGCATAAACGTAACCCAATCGGCTCTGAGAACATGACGGGTATGGCACGCGTGATTCGCGGCTACATGACAACAGCATACGAGAATGTAGCACTTTGGCACGAGCGCGATATCTCTCATTCTTCTGCAGAACGTGTGATTTTGCCAGATGCAACGATCGCGCTTAACTACATGCTTAATCGTTTCGCAGGTATTGTTTCAAAGCTTACTGTTTTCCCTGAAAACATGAAGCGTAATATGACAAGAACATACGGATTAATCTACAGCCAGCGTGTTCTTCTATCTCTTATTGATAAAGGGATGTCACGCGAAGAAGCATATGACCTTGTTCAGCCGAAAACAATGGATGCATGGGAGCGCGGTATTCAGTTTAGAGAATTAGTAGAAGCGGATCCTAAAATTACCGATCAACTAAATGAATCCGAAATTGATGATTGCTTTGATTACAACTACCACCTTAAGCCAGTGGATATGATATTTGAACGTCTCGGACTTTAATTAAGCATCGGAGGGGATCACCATGGAAAAGCAAGGATTGTTGTACGAAGGAAAAGCGAAGAGAATTTATGCTACGGACGAAGCAGAGGTTGTTTGGGTCGAGTATAAAGATTCAGCAACAGCTTATAACGGTGAGAAGAAAGCGACAATCTCAGGTAAAGGAAGACTGAACAATGAGATCACAAGTTTGCTCTTTGATTATTTGAAGAGTGCGGGCGTTGAGAGCCATTTTATTGAAAAATTGTCTTCTACAGAGCAGCTTGTGAAGCGGGTTACGATCATACCACTCGAAGTGGTTGTTCGGAACATCGCCGCTGGGAGCTTTTCCAAACGGACCGGTGTTGATGAAGGTGAGCTTCTAAAACAGCCGATCGTTGAATTCTACTACAAGAATGATGACCTTGGTGATCCTCTTCTAACGCTTGATCATGTGCTTGAACTTGAACTTGCGACAGAAGAGACGGTTAACGATCTAAAAGAACGTGCGTTATACATTAATACGCTTTTACGAGAGTATTTCTTAGAGCGTGAAGTGAAACTAGTGGATTTTAAACTTGAATTCGGTATGACAGCAGAAGGAACGATCATGCTTGCTGATGAAATATCGCCTGATACATGTAGATTGTGGGACAGCAATACAAATGAAAAACTGGATAAAGATGTGTTTCGAAGAGACATTGGTAATCTGACAGAAGCGTACGAACAAATTCTAGCTCGTTTAGGGGGATCCGAATCATGTATAAAGTAAAAGTCTATGTAACGTTAAAAGAAAGTGTACTAGATCCACAGGGGAGTGCTGTTAAGAATTCACTCCACAGTCTTTCTTACAATGAAGTAGAAGATGTACGAATCGGAAAATACATGGAACTTACCGTTAAACATACGGAAAACCTTGATCAGCGCATTAAAGAGATTTGCGAGAAGCTTCTTGCGAATACAGTGATTGAAGATTACACCTATGAAATCGAGGAGGGAGTCGCACAGTGAAATTTGCAGTGATTGTGTTCCCGGGTTCAAACTGCGATGTGGATATGTATCATGCCATCAAAGATGAGCTTGGAGAAGAAGCGGTTTATGTCCGGTACGATGAGCAGAATCTAGCAAACTATGATGCGATTCTTCTACCTGGTGGGTTCTCATATGGAGATTATTTACGTGGCGGTGCGATTGCCCGCTTTGCACCGATCATGCCTGAAGTCATAAAGGCTGCTGAAGCTGGTAAGCCAGTATTAGGCGTGTGCAACGGATTCCAAATTCTCTTGGAAGCAGGTCTATTACCGGGGGCCATGAAACGAAATAAGAATCTGAAGTTCATGTGCCGCCCCGTGACTTTACGAGTTCAAAATAATGAAACGATGTTTACTTCAGCATATGAGAACGGTGAAGAAATTACAGTGCCGATTGCTCATGGTGAAGGGAACTACTATTGTGATGAAGATACGCTAGCGCAGCTTAAGAAAGACAACCGTATTGCATTTAGCTATGCAGATAACCCTAACGGTTCAGTCGAAGATATTGCAGGGATCGTGAATGAAGAAGGCAATGTACTTGGCATGATGCCACACCCTGAACGAGCAGTAGATGAATTACTAGGAAGCGCGGACGGATTGAAACTGTTTAAATCAATACTACGCAACTGGAGGGAATCCCATGTCACACATGCATGAACCAACACCTGAGATGATCAAAGATCAAAAGGTCTATAGTCAAATGGGTTTAACAGATGACGAGTTCGGTATGGTTGAAAAGATTCTTGGCCGTACACCTAACTATACGGAAACAGGTCTTTTCTCCGTGATGTGGTCAGAGCACTGTAGTTACAAGAATTCAAAGCCTGTGCTAAAGAAGTTTCCGATTACAGGTGAGCGCGTTCTCCAAGGACCTGGTGAAGGAGCGGGCATTGTAGACATTGGAGATGAGCAGGCAGTTGTTTTTAAGATTGAAAGTCACAATCACCCTTCAGCGATTGAACCCTATCAGGGAGCGGCTACTGGAGTTGGTGGCATTATCCGTGACGTTTTCTCCATGGGTGCTCGCCCGATTGCGCTTCTTAATTCCCTTCGGTTCGGTGAACTTAGCAATCCGAAAGTGAAGTACCTTTTTGAAGAAGTAGTGGCAGGGATTGCTGGTTACGGTAATTGTATTGGAATTCCAACAGTCGGCGGAGAGGTACAGTTTGATGCTTCTTACGATGGTAACCCACTTGTTAATGCAATGTGTGTTGGTCTAATCGATCATAAGGATATTCAAAAGGGTATTGCATCTGGCGCTGGTAACACGGTGATGTACGTTGGAGCAAGCACGGGACGTGACGGAATTCACGGCGCAACTTTCGCCTCTGAAGAATTGACTGATGCTTCTGACGAAAAGCGCCCAGCTGTTCAGGTTGGAGATCCGTTTATGGAGAAATTGCTCCTTGAAGCGTGTTTGGAGCTTGTTCATTGTGATTCACTTGTTGGTATTCAAGATATGGGAGCAGCAGGGTTAACATCATCAGCATCAGAAATGGCAAGTAAGGCAGGTATGGGACTTGAGATGAATCTTGATAAAGTTCCACAGCGGGAAAAAGGCATGACACCTTATGAAATGATGCTTTCTGAATCGCAGGAGCGTATGCTTGTTGTCGTGAAAAAGGGTCATGAAGCAGAAATTAAAGAAATCACTGATCGCTGGGGACTTTTGTGTAAAGAAGTTGGTGTAGTGACGGAAGACAAGAGATTCAGACTTCTTCATAAAGGCGAAGTTGTAGCAGATGTTCCAGTTGATGCACTCGCTGAGGAAGCACCTGTATACCATAAACCATCCCGCATTCCAGATTACTATATTGAGAATCAGCAGATTCATAGACCAATTCCAGTTGTCGAAGATGCAAAGGAGATGCTTTATACCCTTCTTAGTCAGCCGACTATTTCGAGTAAGGAATGGGTTTTCGATCAATACGATTACATGGTTCGAACGAATACCGTTGTTGCACCTGGGTCTGACGCTGCTGTTGTCCGCGTCCGCGGCACAAGAAAAGCATTGGCTATGACTACGGATTGCAACTCTCGCTATTTGTACCTTGATCCAGAAGTTGGAGGGCAAATTGCGGTTGCGGAAGCGGCGCGTAATATTGTTTGTTCCGGTGGAGAACCACTAGCAATTACAGATTGTCTGAACTTCGGAAACCCTGAGAAGCCTGAAATCTTCTGGCAGATTGAAAAAGCAACGGACGGCATGAGTGAAGCATGTCGCATGCTGAACGCTCCAGTAATCGGTGGAAATGTATCTCTTTATAATGAAACGAACGGCGTCGCAGTCTATCCAACGCCGGTAGTCGGTATGGTCGGACTTGTTCATGATCTTGATCACGTGACTACGCAAGCATTTAAAGAAGAAGGAAACTTGATTTACATGCTTGGAGAAACTGGCGAAGATTTCGGTGGAAGTGAGCTTCAAAAATATTTGGATGGTCAAATTTCAGGTCAGGCTCCTACTTTAAATCTGGAAGTTGAGAAAGAACTTCAGAACCAACTGTTAACAGCCATTCAGGATGGACTTGTAGAATCAGCACATGATCTTGCAGAAGGTGGACTTAGCGTCGCTCTTGCAGAATCATTAATTGGCACGGATTTCGGTGCCAATGTTCGCATCGATGGTGATGTAACGACAGACCTTTTCAGTGAAACACAATCCCGTTTTCTTGTAACCATCAAGGGAGAACACCAGCAGGCATTTGAGCAACGAACGGGAGCGACTTTAATCGGTGAGGTCACTGGTACTGGCGTATTAACTGTTATGCATGAAGATGAAACGCATATCTTCGATGCTCCTGTTCAAGAACTTGAAGCAGCCTGGAAAGGAGCTATTCCATGTTTGGTGAAATCAAAGGCTTAAATGAAGAGTGTGGAGTATTCGGCATCTGGGGTCACCCGGATGCTGCTTCACTTACGTATTATGGACTTCACAGCTTGCAACATCGTGGGCAAGAAGGAGCGGGTATTGTTTCAACAGATGGGGACCGCCTCTATAATCATAAAGGACTTGGTCTTGTGAATGATGTGTTTGGACCAGGTGATCTTGATCAGCTTGAAGGTAACGGAGCGATTGGTCATGTTAGGTACTCAACAGCTGGTGGCGGTGGTTACGAGAATGTTCAACCACTTGTTTTCCGCTCACAGAACGGCGGCCTAGCACTTGCGCATAACGGAAACCTCGTGAACGCTAATGCGCTCAAGCATCAGCTTGAAGGGCAGGGCAGCATTTTTCAAACGACTTCAGACACAGAAGTGCTTGCACATTTAATTAAAAGAAGCGGATATTTAAGTCAGCGTGAGAAAGTCAAAAATGCTCTTACAATGGTAAAAGGTGCGTACGCCTTTATTATGATGACAGAAAAAGAAATGATGGTTGCTCTTGATCCGCACGGTCTAAGACCTTTATCACTTGGAATCCTTGAAGGTGCGTACGTTGTTGCATCAGAAACATGTGCATTTGACCTCATTGGTGCTGAGTACATTCGTGATGTACAGCCTGGAGAACTTCTTATTATTAGCGAAAATGGTCTGGAATCAGAACGATTCTCATCTTCCATTTCACGAGCCATTTGTTCAATGGAATATATCTATTTCTCAAGACCTGATAGTAATATTGAGAACATTAACGTGCATACAGCCCGCAAGAAGCTAGGTAAACAGCTTGCAAAAGAGGCGCCAATTGAAGCCGATATCGTAACAGGTGTACCGGATTCAAGTATCTCTGCGGCGATTGGCTATGCTGAAGAATCTGGCATTCCTTATGAAATGGGCCTAATCAAAAACCGTTATGTGGGAAGAACATTTATCCAACCTTCACAGGAGCTAAGAGAACGTGGAGTGAAGATGAAGCTTTCACCAGTTCGTGGCGTTGTTGAAGGAAAGCGAGTCGTCATAGTTGATGATTCGATTGTACGTGGAACAACGAGTAGGAGAATTGTCACCATGCTTAGGGAAGCTGGTGCAAAAGAAGTACACGTTCGCATAAGTGCGCCTCCAATTGTTAGCCCATGTTATTACGGAATTGATACATCCAATTCAGGAGAGTTGATTGCAGCTAAGATGAGTGTTGATGAAATGTGTGAAGAGATTGGTGCTGACTCACTAACATTTCTAACAACAGAAGGTATGACAACTGCGATTGGGAGAGAAGACAGTGGCTCCAATCGCGGACAGTGCCTTGGTTGCTTTACTGGAAACTACCCTACTGAAATATATCCCGACACGGTTCATCCTTACGAAAAAGTCTAACCGAAGGAGGCCATTATGGCAGAAGCATACAAGCAGGCAGGCGTAAATATTGAAGCAGGTTATGAAGCTGTAGATCGAATCAAGCCCCACGTTAAGAAGACGATGCGTCCAGGTGTAATGGGAGGACTCGGTGGGTTTGGCGGCATGTTTGATTTATCAGAACTCCCATACGAAAAACCAGTCCTTGTTTCTGGCACAGATGGTGTAGGAACGAAGCTAATGCTTGCGATTCAAATGGATCAGCATGATACAATCGGAATCGATTGCGTAGCAATGTGTGTGAATGATGTTGTCGCACAGGGAGCAGAACCGCTATATTTTCTAGATTATATTGCAACTGGAAAGCTTGCTCCAGAGCGAATTGAAGCAATTGTCAAAGGTGTTGCTGAAGGTTGTTCACAAGCGGGATGTGCGCTAATTGGCGGAGAGACAGCAGAAATGCCTGACATGTATAAAGAAAATGATTATGATCTCGCTGGATTTACCGTTGGTGCAGTCGAAAAGTCGCAATTGATCACATCTGACAATGTGAAGGAAGGCGACGTTCTTGTTGGTCTAGTTTCAAATGGCATTCACAGTAATGGCTTCTCGCTTGTTCGTAAAGTCTTGTTAAAGGAAAACGACTTGGATCTACAAACCTCTTATGAAGCTCTTGGAACGACGCTTGGCGAAGCCTTGCTTGCTCCAACTCGCATCTATGTTAAACCTGTTCTTAACGTGCTTAAGACTCAAACGATTCATGGCATTGCACATATTACGGGTGGAGGATTCGAAGAGAATATCCCACGTATGCTTCCTGAAGGACTTGCGGCTCAAATTGATTATGGTTCATGGCCGATTCCAGCTATTTTTGATCTAATTGAGTCAATGGGGAGTCTTGCTCGAAAAGAAATGTTTACAACATTTAATATGGGTATCGGGATGGTACTGGCGGTTCCTGGTGATGAGGCTGTTAATGTGATGAAACAGCTTGAAGCCGATGGCGAAAAGGCCTTTATGATTGGACGTGTGGTTAAAGGTGAGGGAATTGAATTCGGTGGCGGTGACTTATCATGACGAAGCTAGCCGTATTCGCTTCCGGAAGCGGCTCGAACTTTGAAGCGATTGCTAGTGCTATAGAGAACGGTGAACTTGATGCGAGCATTTCGCTTGTCGTTTGTGACCGTCCTGGTGCAAAAGTAGAAAAAAGGGCAGAGGCATTCGGCATTCCTGTCCTTTCTTTCTATCCAAAATCTTATGAATCAAAAGCTGATTTCGAAACATTTATTCTTCAACAGTTGAATGAAGCAGGTATTGAATGGATTATGCTAGCGGGCTATATGAGATTGATCGGACCGACACTCCTGCAAGGATTCGAAGGAAGAATTGTAAACATTCACCCGTCACTCCTTCCGTCTTTTCCTGGAAAAGACGCGATCGGACAGGCTTTCGAAGCAGGAGTTAAACTTACTGGAGTAACGGTTCATTTCGTGGACGAGGGAATGGATACTGGAAAAATCATCGAACAGGATTACGTTCGAATTGATGAAAATGACACAAAAGAGAATTTAGGACGAAAAATTCAGGCAGTCGAGCACGTCTTGTATCCTGCCGTCATTCGTTCCCTTCTTCAAGAGAAAATCAAAAGGTAAATGGGAGGAAGTAGTATGGCTATTAAGCGAGCGCTAATCAGTGTTTCTGATAAAACAGACATTACAGCATTTGCAAAAGGACTTGCAGACAAAGGTGTAGAGGTGATCTCTACCGGTGGAACTAAACGTGCCCTCGAAGAAGCTGGTGTTAACGTGATGGGGATTTCTGATGTCACTGGATTCCCTGAAATACTTGATGGACGAGTTAAAACACTACATCCACATGTACACAGTGGTTTGCTCGCTGTTCGAGACAATGAAGACCATCAGAAGCAGCTCGATGAATTGAACATCAAGCCAATTGATCTCGTTGTTGTAAATCTATATCCATTTCAAGAGTCAATCGCTAATCCTGATGTGACATATGAAGAAGCAATTGAGAACATTGATATTGGTGGACCTACAATGCTTCGCTCTGCAGCGAAAAACCATCGTGATGTGACGGTTGTTGTTGATCCTACCGACTACAATCGTGTACTGCGTCAGGTAGAGGAGAACGGAGATACGACTCAAATCCTTCGTAGGGAACTTGCTGCAAAGGTATTCCGACATACTGCTTCCTACGACGCAGTCATCTCAGAGTACTTAACAGCCCAATCAGGGGAAGAAGAACCTGAATCGCTAACGGTTACTTTTGAGCGTAAACAAACGCTAAGATATGGTGAGAATCCTCATCAGAAAGCGGTTTTCTACCGTAAGCCTCTCTACAAAGGAGCATCCCTTGCTTCAGCTGAACAACTAAATGGTAAAGAGCTTTCTTATAATAATATTAATGACGCGAATGCTGCCCTTAACATCGTTAAGGAATTCGAACACCCAGCAGTTGTTGCTGTTAAACATATGAATCCTTGTGGTGTTGGTACAGGCGAAACGATTGTTGAAGCATACCAAAAGGCGTATGAAGCAGATTCAACTTCTATTTTCGGCGGGATTGTTGCAATTAACCGTGAAGTAGATGAAGCAACAGCACTGAAGCTTAAAGAAATATTCCTGGAGATTATTATGGCACCTGCGTTTACCGAAGAAGCTCTTGCTGTTCTTACGAAGAAAAAGAATCTTCGTCTATTGAAGCTCAATGTTTCTGCCTCTCCTGCTATTGAACATCAACTTACATCTGTAAATGGTGGCCTACTTCTGCAAGAACGTGATCGTTACGGATTTGATGAAGCAGATATTTCAGTACCTACTGACCGCGAACCGACAGATGAAGAGTGGGAAGCACTGAAGCTTGCGTGGAAAGTCGTTAAGCATGTGAAATCCAATGCGATTGTTCTTACTAAAAATGATCAGACAATAGGGATTGGAGCAGGACAAATGAATCGTGTAGGTGCTGCCAATATTGCTATTGAGCAAGCTGGTGAGAAAAGCAAGGGATCTGTAATGGGATCAGACGCTTTCTTCCCAATGGATGACACCGTTGAAGCAGCCGGACGCGCTGGTGTTACGGCTATTATTCAGCCTGGTGGCTCAATTCGAGATGAGGATTCGATTAAGAAAGCCAATGAATACGGAATGACAATGGTCTTCACTAGTGTTCGTCATTTTAAACATTAAGAGGAGGTTTTACCTGTGAAGGTTTTGGTGATTGGGCGCGGTGGGCGTGAGCACGTGATGGCATGGAAGGCGGCACAGAGTACCCTTGTTGATCAAGTATACGTAGCACCTGGTAACGCAGGGATGACAGAAGCTAAACTTGTTCCAATTGAAGAAAGCGACCATGATGGACTCGTCGCCTTTGCAAAAAGGGAAAACATCGAATTAACACTCGTTGGTCCGGAACAGCCTCTCCTCGATGGCATTGTTAATCGATTTCAAGAAGCGGGTCTGCGTGTATTTGGACCAACACAGGAAGCGGCTCTAATTGAAGGGAGTAAAACGTTTGCTAAAGAGTTAATGGTAGCCAACGGAATTCCTGCCGCCTTTTCAAAGTCATTTACTGATTACAAAGAAGCGAAGGCTTATGTAGAGGAAATGGGTGCACCTATTGTTCTAAAAGCAGACGGTCTTGCAGCTGGTAAAGGTGTGGTCGTTGCCACGACACTTCATGAAGCACTTGAAAGCCTTCATGACATGATGGAGAACAATCAGTTCGGAGCTGCGAGCGAGAAAGTGGTTGTAGAAGAGTTTCTGGATGGTGAAGAGTTTTCGTTAATGGCTTTAGTAGAAGGTGAACACGTCTACCCGCTCGTTATCTCCCAGGACCATAAACGAGTATTTAATGGTGATCAAGGACCTAATACTGGTGGTATGGGAGCTTATTCGCCTGTTCCACAAATATCCGAGGATATAGTTGACCATGCGGTAGCGTCAATTTTGCGACCGGCTGCGAGAGGCCTAAAAGCAGATGGACGTTCATTCACAGGCATCCTTTATGCAGGTTTAATACTGACAAAGGAAGGGCCGAAAGTCATTGAATTTAATGCACGATTCGGTGATCCCGAGACACAAGTAGTATTGCCAAGGATGACATCTGACTTTGTTCAAGCTGTGCTTACCATTCTAAATGGCAAGGCACCTGAGTTAACGTGGAGTGATGAAGCGGTGATTGGCGTTGTCGTTGCATCTGGTGGTTACCCGGGCAGTTACGAGAAAGGTAAGCCAATTACAGGTTTAGATGAGGTAAGCTCTGAGGCGCTTGTTTTTCATGCAGGAACGAAAAACACAGAACACCAACTTGTAACAAGTGGTGGACGCGTTTTACTTGTAGCTTCCAAAGGGGAAGATTTGAAACAAGCAAGTCGCTCCGTTTATAAAGAATTAGAGCATGTTAACGTTAAGGATGGCTTTTATCGTACGGATATCGGATATCGAGCTATCTCGCACGTTTCTTCTTAATATAAGCGAAAGCAATCGCGACAATACTGCCTATAACCATCGTATAAATTAACCATGTATCTGTAATATATTCGAGCATATTCGTACCTCCTTTTAATGAAACTTCCCTGGCGACAGGGAAGTTTTTTTGTGATTATTTTTCTAGGAAGGGTTGATGACTTTCTCTAATGCGGTTTCATCTGGATCGCGGTTCTCGTCTTGTGTCATCAAATCGACAACTGGGCAATACCGAGTGTGACCTTCTGCGACTTTCATAGCACCTATTGTTGCCATGAATAAGGCAGTCGTGCTATTGTCGTCTTTACACAGTTTAGCTGTTGACCAGGAGAGCAAAGCAAAGCCTGCAGTAAGGCGGATAAAAGCATTCATCATACTAATATTTGGCTTCATGGAAAAAACTCCTTTCATCATTTACAAATCTAAAGTAGCAACGTTTCGAAATTATGTTAAAATAAAGAAAACTTCTTGAATCGGGTGATGGTTATGGCGAAACGAAAAAATTTATGGACCAAGCAGCAGTTACGACAACACGTGCAAGTAGTCTCAGGCGAGTTGCCACCATCAATTGTTTTTTATAATGCAACCTACTTAAACAACGGAATCAAAAAATGGGTTACATCGAATATATGGGTATATGAAGATCGCATCGTCTACGTTGGAGATGATCTTCCTGAAGACCATCATTCCACTGAATGGATTGACTGCAAAGGGAAATGCCTTGTGCCTGGTTACATTGAACCACATGCGCACCCATTTCAACTATATAATCCCCTTACGTTTGCGCGCTATGCATCTAACCGGGGAACAACAACATTGATGAACGACAACATGCTTTTCCTTCTCGGTTTACCTCACGAGAAAGCGCTTACATTGATAGGAGACCTTGATCAATTTCCTGTTTCGATGTTTTGGTGGGCGCGATATGATGCTCAGACAAAGCTTCTTGATGAAGATGCGATAACGAATAAGCATATGAAGGAATGGCTTTCCCATCCGCTCGTTATTCAAGGAGGAGAGCTTACTGCCTGGCCTGATGTATTAAGTGGAGATGATGAAATATTAGAGTGGATGCAGGAAACAAGAAGGCTTGGTAAGCCGGTTGAGGGGCATCTTCCTGGTGCATCGCTATCAACTTTAACGAAGATGGGGCTCCTTGGGGTCTCTTGTGACCACGAAGCAATGACTGGAGAGGAAGCACTTCGTAGGTTAGAGATGGGTATGGTCACATCGCTTCGCTATTCTTCTATAAGACCAGATTTACCAGTGATCTTAGAGTCTCTTCTTGAGAAAGGCGTAACATCTTTTGATCGGATTCTGATGAACACCGATGGCTCAACCCCATCTTTTCTTGAACAGGGGCTGACAGACAAGTTAATTTCCATCGCACTAGAAGCAGGCGTGCCTACTGAAGATGCATATTCAATGGTGTCATATAATGTCGCAAACCACTACGGTATAGCTGATACACATGGTATGATAGCACCTGGTAGACTTGCTCATATTAACATTCTTGAATCAAGTAACAAGCCTCTTCCACTATCGGTCCTTGCGCGTGGGAAATGGCTGAAACGGGATGGGGAAGAAGTAGAGCAGGATTGGTCCTTTGACTGGGAAGGCCACGGACTTACTGCTGTTGAAGAAAAGTGGGAGCTTAAACCGAATGACTTAACGTTCTCGGGACCAGCTGGTGTTGAAATGATAAATGCTGTGATTACAAAGCCATACAATTTATCGATCGAAACATCTGGTGATGAGTTGCCAGCCGGTTCAGATGAAAGTTTCATTATGCTTCTAAGTCGTGAAGGTGAGTGGCGTGTAAATACGATCATTAAAGGTTTTGCAACGAACGTACAGGGATTTGCTAGCAGCTTTTCTAATACAGGTGATTTTATCATTATCGGCAAAAAGAAATCTGATATGATTGCTGCCTTTAATCGCGTCAGACAAATTGGTGGTGGAATTGCGCTTGTAGAGGACGAAGAAGTGATTGCTGAGATTCAACTGCCACTTATGGGTAAAATGTCTACTTTACCTTTAGAAGACGTGATGAAAGCAGAAAAACGGATTATTACAGAGCTAGAAGAAAGAGGGTACTCATTTGGAGATCCTATCTATAGCCTTCTGTTTTTCTCTTCTACGCATTTACCTTTTATTCGATTGACGCAGCAAGGAATTTATGATGTGAAGCGAAAAATGGTACTTTTTCCTTCGATAATGCGTTAAACTATAACAAAGTAAACACTTAACGGAATAAAGGAATGATGATTACGGCTAGAATGGTAAAAGGGCTGTAAATTGAAAGAATGAAAGTAAAACTCTTTTCATACAGAACGATTGAAATAGAATGGTACATATTTTGAGTAAGGAGAGTGAACTAACAATGCAAATTGATAAACTTAGAGGTAAAACACTAGATCAGCTTTTTGAAGCAATTCTTTCACTTAAAGATCTTGAAGAATGCTATTTATTCTTTGATGATTTAGCAACAGTGAACGAAATTCAATCTCTTGCACAGCGCCTAGAAGTGGCTCGTATGCTGAGAGAAGGGTTTACGTATCATAAAATTGAGACGGAAACGGGAGCGAGTACTGCAACCATTTCAAGAGTTAAACGTAGCCTGAATTACGGAAACGATGGCTATCAAATGACACTTGATCGTGTTCATAATAACGAGTAGATAGAATGAGCCGGAAACCGGCTCATTTTTTTGTGGAGAAAAGTGCTGATCATCTGTCACTTTTGACATTTCGCGGATATATTTCTATTTTCGCGGATATAACCTTTGATTTCGCGGATAAAATTATATTATCGCGGATATATTCGGAAAATCGCGGATATGATGTGATTTTGGGGCTCTGGTTCTTGGCGGGGGCTGAACGATCGCTTCGCTTTTCGTTGATCCAGCTGCAGTGGGCAGACTCTCGGTCACTTCACCCTAGACTCTGAACACAAAAGGCGTGTTCAAATTCTAGGGCTCCAGTGCCTGACGAGTCTAAACGCCCACTTCCGCTTTTCGTGATCTAGCTGCAGCCTCCAGACCCTCGGTCACTTCGCTATCCAACTGGAACACAAAGGGCGTGTTCAAGTTGAATAGCTCCAGTGCCTGTCGGGTCTAAACGGAGGCTTCCGCTTTTCGTGTATTCTTTGATATAATCCAACGTATGAGGAAAAGTGAGAGGAAGGTTTAGGATGTTTGATTTTCGAGAGTGGAAGCATGTATTTAAGCTTGATCCGAATAAGGAAATTGAGGATTATGATCTTGAGGCTATATGTGAGTCTGGAACGGATGCGGTTATTGTTGGGGGTAGTGATGGTGTGACTCTTGATCGGACGCTGGATTTGCTTGCGCGTATTCGCAGGTACGCGGTACCATGTGCACTGGAGGTCTCAACGGTTGAGGCTGTGACGCCCGGATTTGATTTCTATTTCATACCTACAGTGTTAAATACGGAAGATAGTCGCTGGGTGACGGGATTGCATCATGAAGCGGTTAAAGAATTTGGGGAGATTATGAACTGGGATGAAATTGTGATGGAAGGGTATTGTATTCTAAACAGTGAATCCAAAGTCGCGAATCTCACATCAGCTCATACAACGATTGATGAAGATGATGTACTTGCATATGCACGAATGGCAGAAAAGATGTTCAAGCTGCCAATTTTTTATGTAGAATATAGCGGTACGTATGGCGATGCTGAATTAGTTGAGAAGGTCAGCAACGTCCTTGATGAGACGATGCTTTTCTATGGTGGAGGAATTGACTCACCAGAAAAAGCAAAAGAGATGGCAGCTTATGCTGATACCGTTATAGTTGGGAATAGTATATATGACAATATTAAGCAGGCGATTAAAACAGTTGCTGCAGTTAAAGGAAATTGATTCTCTCCTGTCGATCAGGTAAAATAAGAAATAAGAACATACGTTTGTAAGGAGTGCTCAGAATATGCAGCGAATAGTTGATAAATTATTAAACGGATTGAACCCCGAACAGCAGGAAGCGGTCAAGCATACAGACGGACCCCTCTTAATTATGGCAGGGGCAGGAAGTGGTAAGACGCGAGTGTTAACACACCGCATTGCATACTTACTTGTCGAAAAGCAGGTTTCCCCGTGGAACATACTTGCCATCACATTTACGAATAAAGCAGCACGAGAGATGAGAGAGCGGGTAAATTCCATTACTGGTCCTGTGTCAGAGGACATTTGGATCTCCACATTCCACTCCATGTGCGTACGTATTTTACGAAGAGATGGCGATCGAATTGGCATTAACCGGAATTTTACGATTCTTGATTCAGGAGATCAACTAACGGTCATTAAAAAGATTTTGAAGGAACAAAACGTCGATCCTAAGAAATTCGAGCCTCGAGGGATACTCGGTAGTATTAGTTCCGCAAAGAATGAACTGCAATCACCCGAGGATTACAAGGCCAATGCAAAGGGACCATATGAAAGTGTTGTCTCTGATGCGTACGAGCAGTATCAGAAACAGCTTCGCAAAAATCAGGCGCTTGATTTCGACGACCTCATCATGCGCACGATAACGCTTTTCAAGAAAGTACCTGAGGTTCTTGAATTCTATCAGCGTAAGTTTCAGTATATTCACGTTGATGAGTATCAGGATACAAACAAAGCCCAATATGTACTCGTTAAACTGATGGCTGAAAAGTACCAGAACCTTTGTGTTGTAGGTGATTCTGATCAGTCCATCTACCGCTGGCGCGGCGCCGATATTCAGAATATCCTTTCATTTGAAAAAGATTATCCGAGTGCACGCGCAATCTTCCTTGAACAGAACTACCGTTCAACGAAGAAGATTCTTCAAGCAGCGAATGTCGTGATTGAAAATAATATGAATCGTAAACCAAAGAAACTGTGGACGGATAACCAGGATGGACCGCATATTACGTACTATCAGGGCAATGACGAACACGATGAAAGTCGCTTTGTGACCGGAAAGATCCTAGATATGGTGAATAGCGGAAAACGTACAAATTCACAAATTGCGATTCTCTACCGAACAAATGCTCAGTCTCGAGTTATTGAGGAAATTCTAAATAAGTCTAACATTACGTATAACATTGTTGGCGGTACAAAGTTCTACGATCGTAAAGAGATTAAAGACGTTCTAGCATACCTTAGGTTAATTGCTAATCCAGACGATGACATTAGCTTACTTCGGATTGTAAACGTACCGAAACGAGGCGTAGGCGCATCCACAATGGACAAGGTGGCGCAATATGCTGCGAACCAAGATATTTCGATCTTCACGGCTCTTCAAGAAGTAGAACAGATTGGTCTTAGCGCTCGATTTACGAAATCACTTAAAACATTTGGGAATCAAATGGCAAATTGGACGCAGATGCAAGAATATTTAGCTGTGTCTGAGCTTGTTGAAGAAGTGATCGATAAATCAGGATACCGTGATTCGTTGAGAAACGAGAATACGATTGAAGCACAAACAAGGTTAGAGAATATTGATGAATTCCTGTCTGTTACACAAGAGTTTGAGAAAGCAAGTGAAGATAAAAGCTTAATCGCATTCCTTACAGATCTTGCGCTTGTAGCTGATATCGATAAACTTGATGAAGATGAGAATGAAGATAAAGAAGCAGTTACTCTAATGACGCTACACTCTGCAAAGGGTCTTGAGTTTCCTGTGGTCTTTTTGATAGGCATGGAGGAAGGCGTCTTCCCACATAGTCGTTCGCTATTTGAGGAAGAAGAAATGGAAGAAGAACGTCGTCTAGCTTATGTTGGAATAACCAGAGCTGAAGAAGAACTTTTCTTAACAAATGCTCGTCTTCGTACGCTATATGGTAAAACGAACTCTAACCCGGTTTCTCGCTTTATTGGCGAAATTCCTGAGGAGTTACTTGAAAAAGAAGGACAGGAGAAACCGGCTTCACCATTCTCAGGAGGATCAAATCCTCGTTCTTCAAGGCCAGCTACGCCTAAGACGCCGCGTCGTCCACAACTAACATCTACAGGAGGCGACTCCCTTGACTGGAAGGTTGGGGATAAAGCAAGCCACCGTAAATGGGGTGTTGGAACGGTAGTTAGCGTAAAAGGAGAAGGAGACTCTACGGAGCTAGATATTGCGTTTCCAAATCCGGTAGGTATTAAGCGTCTTCTGGCAAAGTTTGCCCCAATAGAGAAGCAATAGCCATATTAGAAGGTGAGGTTTGACGATGAAAGAAGAAGCTAAACGCGTCGAAGAGCTTCGTCAGCTCTTAAACCACTATAATTATGAGTACCACGTACTTGATCAACCAACCGTTCCTGATGCAGAATACGATCGGATGATGAATGAGCTTCTTACTCTTGAAGAAGAAAATCCAGAGCTTAAAACACAGGATTCCCCTACTCAGCGTGTAGGGGGACCACCTCTTTCTGGATTCCAGAAAGTTGAACATCGCGTCCCGATGTTAAGTCTAGGAAATGCATTCGGAGAAGACGAATTGAAAGATTTCGACCGACGTGTACGGGAGCGAATTGGCGAAAACTTTTCTTATGTATGCGAATTGAAAATAGACGGTCTCGCTGTTTCACTTATTTATGAAGATGGTGTGCTAGTTCGCGGGGCGACCCGTGGAGATGGTACAGTTGGAGAAGATATTACACAGAATTTAAAAACCATACCGGCTATTCCACTTCGGTTAAGTGAGAATGTGAGTATGGAGGTACGCGGTGAAGCGTACATGCCAAAACCATCGTTCCTTAAGTTAAACGAAGCTCGTGAGAAAAATGAGCAGGATGTATTTGCTAACCCAAGGAACGCTGCAGCTGGTTCACTTCGTCAACTAGATCCTAAAATTGCAGCAAGCCGTAATCTATCTGTTTTTGTATATGGTGTAGGTACTGTTGAAGGTAGAGAAATTGATTCGCACTCTGATGGACTTGATTTCTTAAATGAACTCGGTTTTAAAACAAATCCAGAATGGAAGCGTTGCGAAACCATTGAAGATGTTATCAAGTTTATTGGTGGATGGATCGAAAAGCGACCAGATCTTTCGTATGAGATCGACGGAATCGTCGTTAAAGTAGATGAACTAGAGCATCAAGAAGAGTTAGGTTTCACAGCTAAGAGCCCTAGATGGGCAATAGCTTATAAATTCCCAGCTGAAGAAGTGGTAACCAAGCTTCTCTCGATTGAACTCAATGTAGGTAGAACGGGAGTGGTAACGCCTACTGCTGTTCTGGAGCCCGTTCTTGTCGCAGGAACAACCGTTCAGCGTGCTTCGCTTCATAATGAAGATTTGATTCGAGAGAAAGACATCAAAATTGGCGACTATGTTGTTGTTAAGAAAGCTGGAGATATTATTCCAGAAGTGGTTTCTGTCATCGAAGATCGCCGAACAGGTAATGAAGAATCCTTCTCGATGCCAGAGAAATGTCCTGAGTGTGAGAGTGATCTTGTTAGACTTGAAGAAGAAGTTGCTCTCAGATGTATTAATCCTAAATGCCCAGCACAGCTCAGAGAAGGTCTTATCCATTTTGTTTCACGTAACGCCATGAACATTGATGGACTAGGTGAACGGGTCATAACACAGTTGTTTCGTGAAAAATTGATTCATGATGTAGCTGATATATACAAGCTTACACATGAACAGCTTATTGAGCTTGAACGAATGGGCGAAAAGTCAGTTACTAATCTTCTTGAAGCGATCCAAACGTCAAAAGAGAACTCGCTTGAGAAGCTACTGTTTGGACTTGGCATTCGACACGTAGGTGCTAAAGCCGCACGTACGCTCGCTCAACAATTCGGATCCATGGATAGTATAATGGAAGCTAGTATAGAAGATCTTGAAGCAATTAATGAAGTAGGACAAAAAATGGCTGATTCTGTTGTGCGCTATTTTCAAAATGAAGAAGTGCATGAACTCATAGAAGAGTTAAAGGGAGCCGGAGTTAATACGATCTATAAAGGGCCAAAGCCAGTTGCGGTAGAAGACATTGATTCCGTATTTGCAGGAAAAACAGTCGTGTTAACTGGTAAGCTCGAACAAATGAGTCGCGGAGATGCGAAAAAGATACTTGAACAGCAAGGTGCAAAGGTGACCGGAAGTGTAAGCAAGAGCACTGATCTTGTAATTGCTGGGGAAGAAGCAGGTTCGAAGCTTGAGAAAGCAGAATCACTAGGTGTAGAAGTATGGAGCGAGAATAGGTTTCTTGAAGAGTTAAACGAATGAGGAGAGAGAAGTAATGCGAAAGAAACAAACGTTCATCGTTAGCCTGATGGCCATTTCGCTCGTCTTATCTGGTTGTGTTCCTAGTTTTATGAAGAACAATCAGGATGAAACAGTGAAGGCACCGAATTCCGAAGGTGAAAGTGAAGAAATGATAGTAAGTGACGATATTAAAACATCAGAAAGATATTATCGTTCCGTTCTTGAGAAAGATGGGGAAAAGAATTCTCTTGATACGTCTAAGGTACGAGGATTAGTAACAGCAGGTGTTGATAATCGTCTCGACGTTGATTCACTTGAGATGGGTTTAATTCGCCTTTCGCAGGAGCATTATGATCCGGATCAGTATTTCTTTAAAGAAGGCCAACTCTTTGAATCCGAGCAAATTCATAATTGGCTCTACCGAGACAACGGTATAACGAAAGAAGAAGCTGAAAAGGATAAAGATAAAGAAGTAAATGAAGGTCTTAATCCGGCTCTTGGTGTAGAAGAAGACCCTTCTCAATATGAACAGATTATTGCAGCTGAGAAGAAAAACCCCAAATTTCTATCGTATATCCATGAGCAGGATTATTATGTTCAAAATAAAGATGAAGAACTACAGCTTGGCGGTATTTCAATTGCCCTTTCGCTTTATTCTGAATATCCATATTCCGTACTAGATGAGAATGGTTTGAAATACACAGGGTCCGTCAAGTTGGACAAGAAAGAAGTTATAGCAAAGGCTAAAGAGTCGATTATCCCGATTATTAAGAAGATAAGGGCTGAGCACGATGTTCCAATAATGTTCTCGCTATTCATGGAACAACCAAGACAATCGGTCGTTCCAGGTAACTTTGTTGCTAGTGCTTTTGTGGATGAAGGAGAATCTAAACCAGGTTCATGGAAAGATTTGAACGAGAAATACGTAGCATTTCCATCATCAGCTGCGGAGACAGAATATCCAGCAGAGTCAGAAAAATTTGCTGATTTCACACGCGAAATTCAGGACTTCTTTCCAAATTTCGTAGGCGTGATTGGTACAGGCTTCTACAAGCAGGATGAACTAAGTCAAATGAAGGTTGAAATTCCAATCCAGTTCTACAGTAAAGCAGAAGTTATTTCATTTACACAGTTTGTTAATGGGCTAGTCAAAAAAAGAAATGATACATTTCCTCAGGATTTGCCGGTCTCCATTTATATAACGAATAATGATGAACCGGAAAGTATGATCGTGAAAGATCCTAATGAGGAAGAACCATTTGTTCATATTTATCAATAAAGCATAAGAAAGGCCCACTCTGCTATTACTTCAGAGTGGGCCTTTTTTTATGTGATCGGCTAATCTTACTCAGCTAATGCTTTTTTCATTGTCTCAATATTCTTCTCCATAAGCGTTAGATACGTTTCATTGTTCTCAATATCTTTTTCACTTAGGACAGATAAGTTATGAATACTAAGCGTTTCTAGACCTAGTTCTTGTTGTACGGCTTTCGCAGGCTTTGGAGTAGCGTTCTGTTCGAATAGCATATAAGAGATGTTGTAACTCTCAGCCTTTTCGATAATGTCCTCCAATTGCTTTTGTGTTGGTTCTTGTGAAGGTGATAGTCCAGAAACACTTAGTTGGTTAAGCCCATAGCGACTTTCCCAATAACTATATGCATCATGAGAAATAAGGAATTCTTTCTTTGGTGCATTAGATGCCATATCTTTGAAAGACTCATCAAGAGCAAGAAGATCATCCTTTAACGCTGTGAAATTCTCTTCAAACGTTTCTTTTTTTTCAGGAGCAGTATCAACTAGTGTATTCTTAATGTTTTCAGCAAGCTGAATAGAAAGAATAGGATCAATCCATAGGTGTGGATTAATATCCCCATGTTCGTGTCCATCATGGCTTTCTTCATCAGCATGAACTTCGTGTTCTTCTTCAGTTTCATCAAAATGAATGCCTTCTGCAGTTTCTAATACAGTCACATCTTCTTTCTGAAGTGTTTCTTTGACGGCTTCCGCAAAACCTTCCATGCCAGCACCGTTATAGATGAAAATGTCTGACTCAGCAAGCTTAGTCATTGTTTTTGTTGTAGGTTCAAAGCTATGTGCATCGCTTCCTGGTGGGATGATCGATTCGGCATTAACATCATTTCCACCAATGCGTTCTGCAAAATATTCAAGAGGGTAAAGGGTTGTATAGATGTCAATTGTGTCTCCATTTTCTGAATTGGAGTCTTTAGGCGAACACGCCATAAGTAATAAAGAAGTGATGGATAAAAGCGCCATTACTTTAAAAGATTTTTTTATCATTGTGATTTTCCCTTCGCATATGCTTAATGTTATTTATTATATCGTAGCCATTACATCTTGCAAACAGTAATCACTACGATTTATGATCACTCTGGTTCTATTGTAAGGTTAGAAACAGACTTTTAGTACAGGAAAATTTATTCCAAAGTGAGTATGAATTGGGAGAGAAAGACGCATTCTATAAAAAAATATTTCAATTTGACGATTAACATTACAGATTGGTGGGTAAATGTTACTAGAGTGTGTCGCTGTTTCACATAATCGTCAATTTATTTAAATAAGTTTTGTTGAATACTTATGATGATAACGTTGCTAATTAAAGGAAATGGTTAACATCTATGAATATTTATGCATATAAAAGTTCGTCTTATAATATTTAGATTGTTCCGAATATTATTTTGTGATATAGTAATTATTGGTTTGTAAAGGACTTATGGTCTATATCTATATTTTGGATCCGCAGGTTAAAATGCATACCTGTGAATAATGACTTTGGAGGGGGTGAAAGCGTGGAATATACCTTAACTACAGCAACATGGTTCTGGCTTCTTATACCAATGCCTTTATTAGTCGTATTATCAATAATAACTTTTTTTACAGAAAGGAGAGAATAGTGCTAAATGAGTATTGAGACGCCTACGCTAGTCACGTTTATTGTTTATCTTGTTGGTATGCTTGCAATCGGATTAGTTGCATACAAAATGACAAGTAACTTGTCCGATTACGTTCTTGGAGGAAGAAGATTAGGTGGATCTGTTGCGGCATTAAGTGCTGGTGCATCAGATATGAGTAGTTGGCTCTTACTAGGACTGCCTGGTGCAATGTATGCTGGCGGTATGAGTCAAATTTGGATTGGGATTGGGCTCGCAATCGGAGCTTACTTGAACTGGCAGTTTGTCGCTTCGCGTCTTCGCCGTTATACAGAAGTGGCGAATGACTCAATTACGGTACCGGATTACCTCGAAAACCGTTTCCGTGATAGCTCGAAAGCACTTCGTGTTATCTCAGCGATTGTCATTCTTGTATTCTTCACGTTCTATACGTCTTCAGGTCTTGTTGGGGGCGCAATCCTTTTTGAAAGCTCGTTCGGAATGAGCTATGAAACGGCATTATGGATCGGTGCAATTGTAATTATTTCTTACACGTTCCTAGGTGGTTTCTTAGCAGTAAGCTGGACAGATTTCTTCCAAGGAATACTAATGTTCCTTGCTCTTGTTGTCGTACCACTTGTTGCTTTAAATGAAATGGGTGGCTGGAACGAAACAGTTAACCAAGTTGGTGCAACAGATACTACTTATCTTGATATCTTTACAGGTATGAGCTTTATGGGTATTCTTTCCCTACTTGGTTGGGGACTAGGTTACTTTGGACAGCCTCATATCATCACACGATTTATGGCTGTTAAGTCTTCAAAAGAGATTCCTAAAGCTCGTCTTGTTGGTATGTCTTGGATGGTTCTTTCCCTGTTTGGTGCTATCTTTACTGGCTTTATCGGTATTGCTTACTTCAATGCAGGACTTGAGAACTCAGAAACAGTCTTTATCGAATTTACACAAGTACTCTTTAACCCATGGGTATCCGGCTTCTTGCTTGCTGCGATCCTATCTGCAATTATGAGTACAATTGATTCTCAGCTACTTGTATCATCAAGTGCTGTAGCGGAAGATTTCTATAAAGCGATCCTTCGCAAGAATGCTAGCCAGACTGAACTTGTATGGGTTGGCCGTATCGCAGTACTAGGAATTGCATTACTTGCGATCCTACTTGCTTATAACCCTGATAGCAGTGTTCTTAACCTGGTAAGTTATGCCTGGGCAGGATTTGGTGCCGCGTTTGGACCAGTTATTATACTGAGTCTATTCTGGAAACGAATGACTCGTAATGGCGCAATTGGTGGTATTATCACAGGTGCAGCAGTCGTTATTTTCTGGGCTCAAATGTCCGGTGGACTATTTGATCTTTATGAACTCATCCCAGGCTTTATCCTAGCTTGGATTGCTGTAATGGCATTCAGCTTTGTGGGTAATGCGCCAGGTGAAGAGATTGAAGCAGAATTTGAAGAAGCAAAAGTTTCTAAATTCTAAGTTGATAAGTTAAAGGCTCACCCATCAATGGGTGAGCCTTTTTTCTGATAGATCTTATTAAAGGGTTTATATAAGGCTCTTTTCTAAAAGATTGTTACTTTTGAAATAATTTAATATATTAAAGCCTCACTTAGCTAATTGGAGCTTCAGGTGCCCGCCCCGCGGAAAGCGAGCACCTGAAGCGGAATTTAACCCACTCTTATAGCAACAATGTCTACGAAAAGAGGCTTACATAAAAAAGCAACACTTATCGTAACAATGTCGACGGGTACAGAAATATCGGAAAGAAGTTAAACAAACGTTTGATTAATCATGCTTAAATAAACGTTTGTTTAAAAATGGAACAGACGGCGTTCTGTTGCTTAATGAAGTCTCTTTTTGGTATCATCTATATATTGCAGGTTGTTCGAATTTTGTGGAGGTGAAAGAGATGTCCAGAATTACCAAAGAACAGGTAAAGCACGTAGCGAACCTGGCAAGACTAGAAATGGATGAGGCAGAAGTGGAGAAATTCACTACTCAGCTTGATGACATTATTTCAATGGCAGAACAGTTGAATGAATTAGATACAGAGAACGTTGAACCAACAACCCACGTTCTTGATTTGAAGAATGTTCTTCGTAAAGATAAAGCACAACCATGGCTTTCTCGTGAAGAAGCGTTGAAGAATGCACCAGATCATGCAAACGGTCAGGTTAAAGTTCCATCAATTTTTGAGTAAAGGAGGCAACGTCCTTGTTTGATAAAAGTATTAGTGAGCTTCACAGCTTGCTTCATAAAAAAGAATTATCCGTCAGTGAACTTGTTCAGTCGTCATTCGATCGCATCAATACAGTTGATGACAAGGTAAAAGCGTTCATGACGTTAAATGAAGAAGGAGCTATGCAAGCTGCAAAAGCACTTGATGGAAAGCTCGGAACAGAAGAAGCGAGAGGCCTTCTCTTTGGTCTTCCTGTCGGTGTGAAGGATAACATCGTAACGAAAGGTCTTCGCACAACCGCTTCAAGTCAGCTTCTAGGGAATTTTGAACCATTACATAATGCAACAGTGGTCGAGCGCTTAAATGCAGCGGAAACAATCACAGTTGGTAAATTAAATATGGATGAGTTCGCAATGGGTTCTTCAAATGAAAACTCAGGTTTCTACAGCACACGCAATCCATGGAATACTGATTATGTTCCCGGTGGTTCGAGCGGTGGATCTGCAGCATCTGTTGCTGCTGGAGAAGTATTCTTCTCATTAGGCTCTGATACAGGTGGTTCAATCCGTCAACCGGCAGCATTTTGTGGCGTTGTTGGATTAAAGCCAACGTACGGACTTGTTTCTCGTTTTGGGCTAATTGCTTTCGCATCATCCCTTGATCAGATTGGCCCAATTACGAACACAGTAGAAGATAACGCTTATCTTCTTCAGTCAATTGCTGGTTATGACAAGATGGATTCAACGTCTGCGAATGTTGATCTACCAGATTACCTTTCAAGCTTGACTGGTGATGTGAAAGGTCTACGTATTGCTGTACCGAAAGAGTATCTTGCTGAAGGTGTTGACGAGGATGTGAAGAACAACGTCCTTCAGGCACTTAAGAAGCTTGAAGAGCTTGGCGCATCTTGGGAAGAAGTATCTCTTCCTCACTCGAAATATGCTGTAGCTACGTACTATCTTCTTTCTTCTTCTGAAGCATCTGCTAACCTTGCTCGCTTTGATGGCGTGCGTTACGGCGTACGTGCGGAAGCAGAGAACCTTCTTGATCTTTATAAGAAAACAAGAAGCGAAGGCTTTGGTGACGAAGTAAAGCGACGTATCATGCTAGGAACATTTGCGCTTAGCTCAGGTTACTACGATGCTTATTATAAGAAAGCACAAAAAGTTCGTACGCTTATTAAGAATGATTTTGAGAAAGTGTTCGAAGACTACGATGTTATTATTGGACCAACAACACCAACACCAGCATTTAAAGTAGGCGAGAAGATTGACAACCCGCTTACGATGTATGCGAACGATATCCTAACAATTCCTGTTAACCTTGCAGGCGTGCCTGCCATTTCGGTTCCATGTGGATTATCGAATGGCCTACCTGTCGGACTACAAATAATCGGAAAGCACTTTGATGAGAGAACTGTTTACCGTGTTGCTCATGCGTTTGAGCAAGCTACGGATCATCATAAGGCTAAGCCAGAGCTGTAAGGGGTGACTACTGAAAATGAATTTTGAAACTATTATCGGTCTGGAAGTTCACTCAGAACTAAAGACAAACACGAAGATTTTCTGTAATTGTTCAACGAATTTCGGTGCACCACCTAACACGAACGTGTGCCCGATTTGTCTCGGTCACCCTGGGGTGCTACCAGTGATGAACGAACAAGCTGTTGATTATGCGATGCGCGCTGCAATGGCGTTGAACTGTGAAATTGCTGAAGATACGAAATTTGACCGTAAGAACTATTTCTATCCGGATAACCCGAAAGCTTATCAGATTTCTCAGTATGATAAGCCGATCGGTGAGAATGGCTGGATTGATATTGAAGTAGACGGCAAAACAAAGCGTATTGGTATTACGCGTCTTCACCTTGAAGAAGATGCTGGTAAGCTCACGCACGTTGATGGAGAGAACCACTCTCTTGTCGACTTCAACCGTCAGGGAACACCTCTTGTTGAGATCGTATCTGAGCCGGATATCCGTACACCTGAAGAGGCATATGCTTACCTTGAGAAGCTAAAAGCGATTCTTCAATATACCGAAGTTTCTGATTGCAAAATGGAAGAAGGATCACTTCGCTGTGATGCGAACCTTTCTCTTCGTCCATATGGTCAAGAAGAGTTTGGTACCAAAACAGAGCTGAAGAACTTGAACTCATTTGCAAATGTCCAAAAAGGTCTTCAATTCGAAGAAGTACGTCAGGAAAAAGAGCTTCTTGCTGGAAACGTAATTGGTCAGGAAACACGTCGTTACGACGAAGCTGGTAAGAAAACGATTCTGATGCGTGTGAAAGAAGGATCTGACGACTACCGTTACTTCCCTGAACCGGATCTCGTTCGTCTTGCAATCAATAGTGAGTGGATGGATCGCGTCCGCGCTGATATTCCTGAACTTCCAGATGCTCGTCGTGAGCGTTATGTGAAGGAATACGATCTTCCTGAATATGATGCGATGGTTCTTACTCAATCCAAGAAAATGTCTGATTTCTTCGAAGTAGCGCTTGGTCAAGGTGCTGATCCGAAGCAGGCATCGAACTGGTTAATGGGTGAAGTATCGGCCTACTTGAATGCGAACTACAAAGAAATTGATGAAGTGGCCCTAACACCAGAAGGACTAGGGAAACTCATCTCTCTTATTGAAAAGGGAACAATTTCTTCTAAAATCGCGAAGAAAGTATTCAAAGATCTTATCGAAAAAGGCGGCGATCCTGAACAGATCGTGAAAGACAAAGGTCTTGTTCAAATTTCTGACGAAGGTGAGCTTCGTTCAATCGTTTCAGGAATTCTGGACGAGAACGAACAGTCCATCGAAGACTACAAGAACGGGAAAGACCGAGCTCTCGGCTTCCTAGTAGGTCAGGTAATGAAAGCAACTAAAGGTAAAGCGAATCCACCAATGGTTAACAAGCTAATTGTAGAAGAAATGGATAAGCGATAAGAAGTGACCCCTCCTAGATGGAGGGGTTTTTCTGTATGTTGGTAGTGGAGCTTTGTTCACAATTCCATAAATATCATGTAACGTTTTCTTTTTCATTTTGCTTTTTTTTAGGGAAAAGCCTATAATCATAACAGAAGGTCACGCGGTGGAAAACGGTCACGAGAATGTGGGCGTTTTTTGTTTGTGACTATCATATAATTTACTAATGATGATGTCTTTACAACCAATTAATAACAGATGATAAGAAGCATAGAATCGGATAGAGAAGATAGGATGATGAAGGATGAAACGTGCAAGACTGATCTATAATCCAACGTCCGGAAGAGAACAGGTAAAGAGGTCACTGCCTTATATTCTTGAACGTCTTGAGGTAAATGGATACGAAACGTCAGCTCATGCGACTACGTGTGAAGGGGATGCAACAGAGGCGGCTCGTATTGCCGTTGAGCGAAAGTTTGATCTCGTTATTGCTGCTGGGGGAGACGGAACCATTTATGAAGTGATTAACGGAATTGCTGAGCAGCCGTATCGCCCCAAAATGGGAATTATTCCAGTTGGAACAACGAATGATTTCGCGCGTGCGATTGGTGTTCCACGCACTGTTGAAGGTGCAATGGATGTCCTGTGCAATGGCCTTGAAATGCCAATTGATATTGGTCGGGTAAATGAACATTACTTTATCAATATTGCAGGTGGCGGACGGTTGACTGAATTAACGTATGAAGTACCAAGCAAGCTTAAAACAATGCTTGGCCAACTTGCTTACTATATGAAAGGAATCGAGATGCTGCCATCCATTCGGCCTACTAAGACACGAATTGAATATGATGGAAAACTTTTTGAAGATGAGATCATGCTTTTCCTCGTCTCAAACTCGAACTCAATCGGTGGATTTGAGAAGCTAGCACCACATGCTTCATTGAATGATGGACTATTCGATCTTATGATATTGAAAAAAACCAATATCGCTGAATTCATTCGCATTGCAAGCAGTGCTCTACGCGGTGATCATATTAAGGATCCGAACGTTATTTACAAGAAAGCAAGTCACATTCGAGTAGAATCAGTTGATAAAATGCAACTTAACCTTGACGGTGAGTACGGTGGTCCACTTCCTGCGGAGTTTACGAACTTATATCGCCATATTACGATGATCGTTCCAAAAGAAACGAGCGAGAAACATACAAACGAAGAAGAAGCAGCGCAGCGTGCTGCTTCTGGTGAGTAGTAACGTTGAGAGAAGCCGGAGATTTTTTGATCTCTGGCTTTTTCTATTGCTGATCGCTTTTGGCTAATATAATGAAAATTTAGCTAATAAATCTTTGATTTGGACAATATATCGAGAATTTAGCCAATATAGTAGAAATTTGGACAATAAAATGACTTTCACCTCACCAAGGCGTTAAAAGTCTCCCGATTTTGAAGTGATGTTGTTATATTTCGCGATCGAATCACACTGTGGTACAATTTTTGTACATGAAATCGAACGGAAAAGGACGGAAATCAAATGAGTATTCAAGATATACCTGTAAAAAAGAACGATGTTGTGGAAGTGGAGTTTGTTGATATCTCACATGACGGCGCTGGTGTCGCTAAAGTAGACGGCTACACCTTGTTCGTGCCCTATGGTATACCAGGCGAAACAGCTGATGTAAAAGTAATTAAAACGAAAAAAGGATTTGGTTTCGGCAAACTCGTTGATGTCAAAGTTGAGAGTGAAGATCGCAATACGCCTCCGTGTCCGATCTTCTATCAGTGTGGAGGCTGCCAAACACAGCACATTACGTACGATAGCCAACTGAGGTTCAAGCACAAGCAGGTTCAAGACGTGATGGAGCGCATCGCGAAGATAGATGTACCTGTTCACCCTGTCCTAGGTATGGAAGACCCATGGCGCTACCGTAACAAAGCACAGGTTCCTGTTGGAGAAGAGAATGGCAAGATTGTTGCCGGCTTCTACCAGCAGCGCAGTCACCAGATTATCGACATGGACCAGTGTCTCATTCAGGAGCAGGAGAACGACGAAGTTCTTCGCGTCGTAAAAGAGATCGCTGAAAAATACGGCATCCGCGCATACGACGAACGCTCTCATCGTGGAACGCTAAGACACGTTGTTGCGAAATACGGTAAGCAAACAGACGACATCATGGTCGTTATTGTCACAAAGAACAAAGACTTACCGAATCGAAAACATATCATAAATGACATCACAGAGAAACTTCCGAAAGTGAAATCAATCGTCCAGAATGTAAATCCCAAACGCACTAACGTGATCTTCGGTGACGAAACACGTGTCCTATGGGGATCTCCATACATTTACGACACAATTGGCGACATTAAATTCGCGATTTCAGCGCGCTCGTTCTATCAAGTAAACCCAGATCAAACAAAGGTGCTTTATGACCAGGCACTCGAATATGCTGGACTCACAGGTAATGAAACGGTTATCGACGCGTATTGCGGTATCGGAACGATCTCCCTTTTCCTTGCCCAAAAAGCGAAGCAAGTGTACGGCGTAGAAATTGTACCAGAAGCGATTGAAGATGCGAAGCGTAATGCCGAGTTAAACGGCATCACAAACGCGGAGTTTGCTGTTGGTGAAGCAGAGAATGTTATTCCAGCGTGGAAAGAGCAAGGTATCAAGCCAGACGTCATCGTCGTTGATCCGCCACGTAAAGGCTGTGAAGAATCCCTTCTACAAACGATTATTGATATGAAGCCAGAGAAAGTTGTCTATGTATCATGTAACCCTGCGACACTTGCACGGGATTTACGGATCTTAGAAGATGGTGGATTTAAAACGAAGGAAGTTCAACCGGTTGATATGTTCCCACATACGACGCACGTTGAGTGTACAGTGTTACTTAAAAAAAGGACATAGTTTAAGCAAATGTATTAATTAAAATTCTTGATGGAGAGAGGTTATAGTGGATTTTAATCTCTTCTTCTATTGATTTTACAAGTCGATGAATAACTTGTTTTGACACTTTGTCATCATCGATATCTAATGCTGCAAGGCGGTCAATATCACGCTTTAATTCTTTCAATTGCTTTGCAGTATTATTTTTTATCTCCAAATTAGCTTGAAGCTCACCTTTTTTAGTGGTTAATATCTGTAAGCTATCTGTGAGACGTTCATTCTGAAGTTTAAACTGTTCAGATGTAATTGCACCTTAAGAGTGTAAGAGTAGTAAAGTGTTGATTTGATTATTCGGCTTTTCAAGTTCTTTTTCTAGGTTCTTTAGTTCAGTAAACAGTATGTACTGAACTTCATTACCCATTTGTGTGCAAAACCATAAAGACGTTTTATACGAACAGTATTTTTTAATCAAGGCACATAAATAGTCTTGTGGTATAATATTGGCACTTCTACATATAAAAATATAAAAAGGAAAGTGATTTACTGACAATAAGAATCACTTTCCTTTTTCTTACGCATATATTAAAATAGACATTAATAAATTATTGTTGGAGGAGAGCAAAATGATAAGCGATTTTTCCGCATTAATTTCATATTCTTCATCCATAATATTGGCATTTTGCTTATTATTTCTTTTACAAAAAATAACCATCGGAAAATTATCTCTATTTAATAAAAGGAAAATTAAATTGTTCCACGTTGAAGAAATAATATACAGTGTAACATCCGTTTTGATAATAATTAACTTCTTTACTTTTTAGAATCTGGATCGTTAGGTTCTTCTGCATTACCAGTTGTACTTCTTGTAGATGCATCCATAAGCTTTACTAATTCGTCAGGTGAAAGGACTTTCATGTTATCTAACTTTTTAGTTAATGCTTCTTTTAGTTCTCTCTCTTGATGATTATTCTGATACTCGATTACATTCTTTATGATACCGTCGGTGTGCAGATCTACATTAAAATCTTGATACCCTACCGTAAATCCCCCACCATTAATAAGAACGATTAAAAGTGCAACTACACCAATTGTTTTCACTTTCCCGATAAGCTCTATTTTACCAGGTGAGTTAAGATTTAATTTTACTTCAATATTGCCCGAGTCTAGGTTGGCATTCATCACTTTATTAAAATCCTCAATTGAATTGAGAAGGTTATTACCTAAGCCGAATAAATCATTTGCATTGATTTTTTTGTCTGTAGTAACTTCTAATATCAAATGAGCCTCGCCATTTTTAACGAAAAAGTCGTTAATAGTTCTGTCAATAAATGTGGCATATTCATTTGCATTAGTTATTGTATGATGAGAATAAATTAATTTATAGAGGTATGGGTCAAGAGATGCTTTGCTTACTCTTTTTAACCACTTTACTTCCTTTCTTTTTTCACAAACAATTTCCTTTTCGGAGACTTCTTCTGTATAAATAGTATCGCTTTCAACTTCCCCGAAAGTGATGATATCTGAGTTTTTACTAGGTATTAATACAATATCTCCCTGTTTAATTTCAGTAGAAAATTTAGCTAGTTGATTGGCTAAATGCTTGTTTTGTTGTGTATCTGGATATAATTCATGTACTTTTTCAGCAATACTTTCAATGGGCTTTAATGATTTTTTGTCTTTCTTAAAATTAATGAAGATATCTTCAGCTTTAATTTTGTTCCAACCAATTCCTATATAGCTACCCTTAATGAAATTCTCGTAAAATTTTCCACTATTAGTTCTTACTAACCAATAATTTCGATTAGATGGAATAACAGGTAACATTTCCAAAATAGACATGTAATCCCCCTCACTAGTAATTCTTAAGGATTATATTACCATAAAAGTTTCGTTTTTTGACAAAAAAGACGCAAGTGCTATTCCTTTTTATTTGATTTGTTCAAGCTGTCTACTCAGCACGCGTGGAGTGTGTAACCTGCTTAAAAAAGAAGTAGATAATTTAATAATATAAAAAAAGCACCTCACCAGACGCCCTTGAAGCGAATGGTAAGGTGCTTTTTTTCATTATTACGCGTTCGTCGTCATCTTATCCTTACTTGTTTTAAGATCAAAACGGTCAGCGTTCATAATCTTAACCCATGCGGATACGAAGTCGCGTACAAATTTCTCTTTGTTGTCCTCTTGTGCATATACTTCTGCATAAGAACGGAGGATGGAGTTTGAACCGAATACAAGGTCAACACGTGATGCGGTACGTACTAGTTCTCCAGTTTTGCGGTCGCGTCCTTCGTATTCATTGAAGTCAGCTGGTTTCCATTCAACACCCATGTCGAGTAGGTTCACAAAGAAATCGTTCGTAAGTGTACCAACGCGGTCAGTAAACACACCATGCTTCGTGCCGTTATGGTTTGTCCCAAGCACGCGCATGCCGCCAATTAGAACGGTCATTTCAGGTGCAGTAAGACCAAGAAGCTGTGATTTGTCTACCAGTAATTCCTCGGGGCTAAGCGTGTATTCCTTCTTCTGATAGTTACGGAATCCGTCAGCCATTGGCTCTAAAACGTCAAAGCTTTCTACATCTGTTTGCTCTTCCGTTGCATCACCACGTCCAGGAGCAAATGGGACTGTGATCTCAACACCAGCATCTTTTGCTGCTTTTTCAACAGCTGCACTACCGCCAAGAACAATCAAATCAGCTAGGCTAACTGTTTTATCAAGCTCGTTTTGGATCTTTTCGTAAACGGATAGTACTCGTGAAAGCTGCTCAGGTTCGTTTACATCCCAATTCTTTTGTGGCTCTAAGCGAATGCGAGCGCCATTAGCACCACCACGATTATCAGAGCTGCGGAATGTACTTGCAGAAGCCCATGCAGTTGTAACAAGCTCGCTAATGCTTAACCCAGAGTTAAGAATTTTTGCCTTAATGTTTTCTACTTCAGCAGCAGTTAGTTCATAGTCCACGTTCGGGATAGGATCTTGCCAGATCAAATCTTCTTGTGGCACTTCAGGACCAAGGTATCTTTCTTTAGGACCCATGTCACGGTGAAGTAATTTAAACCATGCACGTGCAAATTGGTCAGCGAAGTATTCGATATCCTCGTGGAAGCGACGTGAAATTTTTTCATAGATCTCATCTTCACGAAGAGCCATATCCGCTGTTGTCATCATAGTTTCGACTTTTATTGATGCATCTTCAGCATCTGGAGCAAGATGGTCTTCTGTAGGATTCACAGGCTTCCATTGGTGAGCACCTGCAGGACTCTTTGTTAGTTCCCATTCATAACCGAATAGTAAATCATAGTAACCGTTGTCCCACTTCGTTGGGTTCGCAGTCCAAGCGCCTTCTATGCCACTTGTAATCGTATCACGGCCTTTACCGCTTCCGTGCGTATTTTTCCAACCTAATCCTTGCTCTTCAATATCAGCCGCTTCGGGAGCTGCTCCAACATGTGCTTCAGCATCTCCAGCGCCGTGTGCTTTCCCAAACGTATGACCGCCGGCAATAAGGGCAACCGTTTCTTCATCGTTCATTCCCATGCGAGCAAATGTTTCACGAATATCGCGTGCACTGCCTAGAGGATCTGGTTCTCCATTTGGTCCTTCTGGATTAACATAGATAAGTCCCATTTGAACAGCAGCAAGCGGACTTTCAAGCTCGCGGTCGCCTGAGTAACGGTTATCGCCTAGCCATTCTTTCTCAGTACCCCAGTAGATATCTTCTTCTGGATGCCAAACATCTTCGCGTCCTCCGCCAAAACCAAATGTCTTTAAGCCCATTGATTCCAGTGCGACATTACCAGTGATAACCAGTAAGTCTGCCCAAGAAATCTTATTTCCGTGCTTTTGCTTAATTGGCCATAGGAGACGGCGTGCTTTATCAAGACTTGCGTTATCTGGCCAGCTGTTAAGTGGAGCAAAGCGTTGCGATCCAGTTGCACCGCCGCCGCGTCCATCACCAGTACGATATGTACCAGCCGCGTGCCATGACATACGAATGAAAAGTGGACCATAGTGTCCGTAATCAGCAGGCCACCAGTCCTGGCTATCTGTCATTAATGTACGAAGATCCTGCTTCAATTCGTAATAATCTAGTTTTTTAAATTCTTCTGCGTAGTTAAAGTCTTCACCCATTGGATTGCTTTTTCTATCGTGTTGTTGAAGAAGATTCAAATTTAACTGGTTTGGCCACCAGTCTTTATTTGTTGTGCCAACTTTAGTAGTGGTGATAGCACTCTCTTCTTTCGTTTTTCCATGAGAGACAGGGCACTTTCCAGCTTGGCTATCGTGCATTTCGTTTTTATCCATATTTAAAATCTCCTTTCGAAATTAAGAAAATAAATTATAACCTCTATTAGATTATAATTATAATAAATTAATAATCATTTTGGAAGAGTTATGCACTAATTTTTGCAAAATAATTTCAAAACCTCGTTGGATAGGGGGGTTACAACTAATAAAATGTAACTCTTTTAAGCAATAGCTCTTTTCGTAGGCATTTTTGATATTAGATAGTAGTTAATTTCCGCTCCAATTTGCTAAGTGTGGTTTTGAAAAACTGATGAAAAAGCAACAATCTTTTAGAAAAGAGCCTAAATAACAGACTAGTAATGAATATGGGTAGGCTCGAAAGGGAAGAAGCGCAATTGCTTCAGGTTCATTCAACCTACTATTAATACTTTCGATTTTATTACGAGTTTACCTCTTTCAAAAAACAGTTAAGAGCACATCCATTAACAGAAAAAGAGAGACGGTGTTTAAGCCGTCTCTCTTTTCTTAAAATTATTTTGTTATGAGCTGATCTTGTAATAGAAACTTTTCAACTACTTTTGCAACTCCATCATTCTTGTTTGTATCTGCAATGTAGTCAGAAATCTTTTTGATGTCATCTGGAGCATTACCCATCGCAACGCCAAGTCCAGCAAATTCAATCATTTCTTGATCATTGTAGCTGTCTCCAACCGCTATGACTTCTTCTCGTTTGATGCCGCATTCGTTAATGAGCTTTTCGATACTCGTCCCTTTTGTAATGCCTTTATCAGTAAATTCTAGGAAATAGGGCTTGGAGCGCATCACGCTGAATTCTTCTCCTAACTTCTCTTGCAGTTTCTTTTCTACCTTTTTAAGATGCTCTGGTTCGCCAACCATTAACACTTTCACAACTGGTTCGGTTACACCTTCGACAAATGAATCCACGAGTGTGATTGGTAGACCTGTAAGATTAGACTCAATTGTTGTGTATGGATTCTCTTCTGTGGTAATAATTGTATCCCCAACATAAGTGTGAATATAAACGTCTTCTTGAACGCTAATTTCATACAGTCTTTGAACAGCTTCTAGACTTAAAGTCGAACTGAAAAATTCCTCTTTGGATTCGCAGTTAATAATTTTACCGCCATTAAATGAAAGGATATAGCTTTCATAGTCAGCAAGAAGCAGTTCTTCAGCAAATGAATTCATTCCAAATGTCGGCCGACCGGATGCAAGAACTACTTTCTTTCCTTCTTGTTGAGCCTTCATAAGAGCTTCTTTAGTACGAACAGAAATCGTTTGATCACTATTCAGCAATGTATCGTCTAAATCTAATACAATCATTTTGTAAGCCAAGTTAAATAACCCTCTCTTTTTCGATATTCTTTATACATTCTACTAGATTTCAGTAGAAATAGGGGACGAATGTTTGGAAGAATAGGTTTTACGGGAATAGAAGGTATATTGGTAAAGTGTTGGATTCACCCTAGTAAAAGAAGGAAGGTCTGAACGACAGCGTCGTGTAATTCAAAGGAATGACCTTTAGGAAGCATAATTATTGACCATCTTTATCAAGGGAAGTATCTTTGGACTTATCACTTAACTGTGCTTTTTTTAGTTACAGTTATCATATACACCTATAACCATTTGGAGCATAGGTATTGTTCCAACATTATATTTCTATATATTAAGTACATTAACGAATTAAAGGAGAGTTCACAATGGAGAACTATCAAGAACTTACAGCAAAGCAAAAAACATTTTTCCAGAGCGGGAAAACCAAAGATGTGCAATATCGTCTTAATGCATTAACTAAATTGAAAGAAATAATGACGTCACATGAGCAAGAAATTCTAGACGCTTTGAAAGCCGATCTTAATAAACCAGAAGTCGAAACAAAGCGTGCAGAAATTGGTCTTGTAATCGGTGAAATTAACTTTATGATTGAGAACTTGTCTTCTTGGGCAACTACTCAAGAAGTAGAAACTCCTTCTACTCATGAAGGTGCTACGAGTTTTATAATTTCTGAACCTTATGGATCAGCCCTTGTTATTGCACCATGGAACTATCCGATTCAACTTGCCCTCGCTCCATTAGCCGGAGCTATTGCAGCAGGAAACTGCGCTGTATTGAAACCATCTGAGTTAACACCTCACACATCTAGTCTTTTAGCTAAAATGATTAATGAGAATTTCTCTGAAGAATATTTGCGTGTTGTTGAAGGAGAAGTGGAAACGAGTACTGCTCTATTAAAAGAGAAATTTGACTACATCTTCTTCACAGGTAGTACAGGCGTAGGGAAAATCGTTGCGGAAGCGGCAGCAAAACATTTAACACCTACGACATTAGAGTTAGGCGGTAAGAGCCCTGCTATTGTCCATGAGGATGCTGACCTAGATGAGACCGCAACCCGAATTGCGCGAAGTAAATTTGCGAATGCTGGTCAAACTTGTGTTGCTCCAGATTACCTTCTCGTACACCGTAGCGTAAAAGATCAGTTGATTGCTAAAATGCAGGAAGTGATTACAGCAACGTACGGAGAAAACGTTTCGGAAAATCTTGAGTTCCCACATGTTGTAAGTGAACGACACTTTGATCGTTTACACCAATTCTTAAATGATGGGGAGACCGTAGTGGGAGGTAATTCAGATAGATCTCGCCTATTCATTGAACCTACTATCTTAGATCATATTTCTTGGGAAGATTCTATTATGCAAGATGAAATTTTCGGCCCAATTTTACCTGTTCTTGTGTACGATGAATTGCCTAAAGCAATTGATGCAATCGTGGAGCGCCCTAAGCCATTAGCTCTCTATCTGTTCACTGATAATGAAAAAGTACAAGATGACGTATTGACGAAGATTTCATTTGGTGGTGGTGCGATTAATGATGCAATTAATCACATGACAACACACTATCTACCATTTGGTGGTGTTGGGAATAGTGGAATGGGAGCTTATCATGGTAAAGCGAGCTTCGATACATTCTCGCACTTCAAGAGTATTCTTAAGCGTTCAAACAAATAGGAAATCTATAGGTTAGTAGATCATGCTTTAATCAAAGTACTAGCGGGTATAGTACAAATGTGTAGCAGTAAACGTAAAAATTCGTATAACACGAGAGTGCCGTAGTTCAGTTTGATTCTTATTATGTATAGAAAGGATGTAGAGAATGAAGGTTCTAATTGTTGGAGCAAACGGTCAGATAGGAAAGCACCTTGTTTCATTTATTCAAGATCATAACGATTTAGAAGCGAAAGTAATGATACGTAAGGAGGAGCAAGCAGCTTCTTTTAAAGAGTTAGGTGCAGAAACCGCGGTTGTTGATTTGGAGGAAGATGTTCAAGCGATAGCGAAAGCGGCTGAGGGAGTAGATGCGATTGTCTTTACAGCAGGTTCTGGACCAAACACTGGGGCAGACAAAACCATTCTAGTTGATTTAGATGGTGCTGTTAAAACAATGAAGGCAGCAGAAGAGGCTGGCGTGAAGCGCTTTGTCATGATTAGTTCTTTCGATACGACGCGTGAAGCCATCCAATCAGCACCGTCATCTTTTGCACCTTACGTAGCAGCAAAGCATTATGCAGATGAATGGTTGAAATCGACTGATTTGGATTACACGATCATTCACCCAGGTGCACTATCAAATGACGATGGTATAGGAAAAGTGAATGCCGCATCTAGAGTAGAAAGAAATGAAATTCCTCGCGAAGATGTGGCGAGTGTGATTGTGGCTACTTTAGAAAATGATGCGACGATTGGCAAAGAATTTCAAGTAGTAACAGGAACGAATTCGATTAAGGACGAGATCGATTCACTCTAATAGAGTAATAATGGCCCCTTGTATAATTCATACAAGGGGCCATTGCTTTGTCTTGATAATTTGTATTTAATTGATTTTATTTTACAGATTTGAAAAAACAAGCATTTGCAGGGCAGATGCTTAATTAGATTTTACTTTGCTAATTCATCTCGATCAGCAGCCATCGGTGGTTGTTCTAACCAATTTCTTTCGATCAGCATTTTAACACCGTCATTTGAGAATTTGGCGATTTCTGTAACTAATCTTGCAACATCTACTGAAATATCATATCTGAATGTCGATGTTAAACCAATCCCATAATTGAATAAGCTTCCCGCATTAGCTAATGCAACGTGATAAAGCATTAGCTTTTCTGAGAAAGGAGCAACTTTTGATTCTAACACTTCAGGATCCCATAGCTGAGGAGCAGGTAAGTGATCTTTTGTAAGAAAATCTTGAAGAATAACGATGTTTTTATGTGATATATCTCTTCCTCGCAATATATACTTCTTGATATCTTCCGATTGAACTACCTGACTAAATGCCATCATTAGGGACTTTCCTAATTGATTTGAATCTAAATTCACATACATGCTCGTTATTTCTGTAGAGGTCATCGGTCTTTGTTTACCAATTAATTTGTGTAGAAAATCTTTTGATTCAACGAATTTCACTTCAGTAGGAACTGGGATAAATGGAGACCTTATAATTAACCCTTTTGCTAACATTGCATCCATCGTTTCTTGATATAAATCATTCATATCTTTAACACATTGAGAAAAGTATTCTCTAACATCGGCTCTGAACGATACGGTTAGAGCATTAGAGAACTGAAGTAAGTTAATTCTAGACGTTTCCTTTAAGTAAAAGAGGTAGAATTTATCGGTAAAAACAGCCGGGGCTTGATCATTAACATCGTTTTTTCCGAAGCCTGCTGGAATCGCAAAACTTTCTTTATTGAATAGATCTTCTAACTTCATCATATGCTGCTTTGTCATATTACTGGCTTTTTCAAGGATGGCTTTGATGCGTTCATCGTCTACATTAGAAAGGTAATGCGTATATACACAGTTTAACAACGACTCACCTATATAATTTTTCCATAGCTCACCGAGCTCAGAGGAAGTAAGGGTAATATGTCTACCATCTTGATTAGTCAAAACATCACGCTCCCAGTATGTATTCCATACTAGCGTTTCCACAAGAAGGGTATTTATTCTTTTTAGTAAATTACCTAAACGATAGAGGGTTTATTAGTTTGCAGATGGAACAAATGTATCTGAAATATGAGTCGTCACTGGACCATAAACGTCCTGTTTGTTTTCAGGATATGTAATAATAAACCGGTTGAATACGTCATTACCATAGAAAAACTTATCATAAATAATCATTCCATTTTCTACATAAGATAGCACGAACCAATTATCTGCCAATCGATCATAAGCGATTGGAACTGAAATAGTGTCTATCGATTGCTGATAGATATCCTCGATTGTTTCATCCCTAACATTATGAGAACCAAAAACTGTGATTTCCAACTCTTCATTATAGAATGTTAATCCATCTCCATTTGTTGGTGGAGATCCCGCTGTTAAATACGATGGGTACTCAATTTTAAATCTGAATCTTTCATTAGTGTAGGAAGTGTAAGTTATTCCTTCATCAACTTTCTCAGTATCTTTTTTTGTAGTAGCGGCTTTACCTTCTGTTTGGTCTGTAGAGGCGGAAACATTTACGTCTTCCAACTCATCTAAAGACTTATGAACTCTTTTAGTAAGCTTCGCTAATTCATCCTTGTAATAAGAAAGTGCATCTTCAGACTGAAGTTTCATATTAAGGGATTGAATTTCTTCGAGGGCGCGATTATATTCTTCTATTGAAATGAGTTGGTTAATTGTATCTATTGTCTCTTCTGTAGCAACAAGTTCTTCTTGTTCATCTAGAATCGTCATTTGCCATTTCCTTGCCTCTTTTTGAACAGTTATTAATCCATCATCTTGATTTGCAATCGCTTTAAAGGCATCTAGAGAAGAAACGTATTTTTCTTGATGATAGAGATCAATACCTTCTTCCATTTGACTTGCTTGTTCGAAATAAGTAAGGGCTTTTTTATTGTTTGCTTGTTCTGATAAAGCAACTTCAAAATAAATGGCTGCTTGATGATAATCTTGCTGACCAATACTATCAATTCCTTTACCCATTGCATTTTGGTAGTCGCTGCTCGCACATGAGGTGAGAAGAGTAATGCAAAGAATACCAACTGATAAGAAGGTGGAACGATGTTTCATATAAGAACTCCTTTGATATGGTAGTTACTAGCAATTGTATTTTATCAGAAACTATGACTATTGTAGGTCATTTTTCCAAATATTTCTTAAACTAATGTAAAAACAACCACTGGAGATTCTTCTTCAGTGGTTGCAATGAAAAATTAGCAATCTTCTCCTTTAATAAAAGAAGCGCCAATAATGATAAGAAGGATAAACAATACAACGATTAATGCAAACCCGTTACCATATCTTGCGCCACCAACCGGGCCGCAGTTAGCTGGTCCAACTTGGTTTCCATATCCACATCCATAACCGTAACTCATATAATCATCTCCTCTCATTGAATCTACTTTATTGTATGAAGGAGAATGCTCTGGTGAATAGGTGATGGACTAGTTCTATTTAAGATAGGTTAATTTTAATATTATTCACAAATAAAAGGACTACTATATGAATAGCAGTCCTTCTATCAATTAAATGATCAATAAATTATTTAAACCAACCTTTTTCTTTAAACCTAGAAATGGCTTCAATCCGGTTTGTGACCTCTAACTTATCGAGTATAACGGAGATATAATTTCGAACAGTTCCAGGAGTAATATATAGCTCACTCGAAATATCTTTCGTATTCTTGCCGTCTGCCATTAGCTGAATAACTTGCTTCTCACGTTCTGTTAGAGGATTTTCATTACCAAAAGCAAGGTCAACTAGTTCAGGTGAGAAAATCCGCTGGCCCTCCATGATCTTACGAATAGAGCTTGCGAGCTCATCACTTGGACTGTCTTTAAGGAGATAACCGCTTACGCCTGCTTTACGTGCTCTTTCGAAGTACCCAGCTCGAGCAAAAGTGGTTAGGATAATAATTTTACATGATTCGTTACTTAATTCTTCAGCAGCATCAAGTCCGCTTTTTGTAGGCATCTCAATGTCCATGATGCAAACATCAGGCTTTAGTTTTTTCACTAGGGAACAAGCTTCTTCTCCGTTTGTTGCCTGCCCGACAACCTCCATTCCTTCTTCAAGATCAAGTAAGGAGCCTAGCGCCCCAAGCAGCATGCGTTGATCTTCTGCTAATACGATGCGTATCACACCGATCCCTCCTGTTCATTTTGTTGGACGACATTTGGTACACGAATGTTTAATATTGTTCCATTGTTTGATTGTATTTCTAGAGACCCATTAACAAATTCTAGACGTTCCCTCATACCTTGAAGTCCATTTCCTTTGAAGGAGCTAGCTCCTTTTGGCATGCCTTCTCCGTTATCTTCGACCTGAATAAAGACTTCGTTAAGAGATTGTTTAATAATGACCCGACACCAAGTGGCATTGCTATGTTTTACAATATTAGTTACAGCTTCTTTGAGGCACATACTAAGAACGTTTTCTACTAGTAAAGGTGTATGATCAAGAGCTTGCTTTCCTTCGAAACGAAATTCCATCTCTGCAGCACTTAATAGTTGCTGAACGCGGAGTAATTCGTCCTCAACCTTTGCTCCTCTCATATTAGAAACCATTTCACGTACTTCTTTTAAAGCTGTTCGAGCGGTTTGTCGAATGTCATGAATTTCATTAATTGCTGCCTCAGGCTTAACTGGGATTAACTTTCTAGCAAGATCGCTTTTAAGACCAATCATCGACAGCTTTTGTCCAAGTGTGTCATGTAAGTCACGTGCAATTCGTTCCCGTTCTTCAATTACCATTAGCTGCGATATTTTCTCATTCGCATTTTCAAGCTGTTCTTCTAAACGATGCTGTTTATTACGATAGCGAATGGTGAAAGGTAATAGCGCTACGCCCAGGACACACACGAAAATAAATGGAAGTTGTGGAAATAGGGACTCGTTGTTCGTAAAGAAAATAATTACCGTTGCTGCGATCGTAGTTGTGAGATGAACAATGTATAGCGACAAGAACCCTGCTTTATTCGCTATGTTTCCTATAAAAAAGGCTAAGAAGAGAGAAAAATATACGTAGCCAAACAAGATCGTCATCACAATACTGATAGACATTTCAATACTGACCCATAAATACACGAGCTTGCTATTTGAAATAAATGATAGACGGTAAGATAAGAAAAATAATAAAATGACGAAGATGCCAACGGTAATTTCAATAACAGACGATGATCTGAATATAAAGAAGAAGGGGAGTAGACAAAAGATAATCCAAACATAAGAGCTAATTCCAGTATTCTTAGGAATAATATGATACCAATTCTGCATACGCATCTCCTTTCTGATAGTAGACTTTGATTACAGGATATATCAAATAATGGTTTCAATTCTAGTATAAAGGTTGCCATGGCACTTGAAAAACCCATTCAAAGCTGAATGGGTTTTTCAGGTGATGCTATTTTTCTTGGAGACTTGGACGTTTTGTATTTATCATCCCAAACTTGCTGGGATTTTTAAGATAAGGTTTAACCTCTTTAAAGGTAACAAATGTTTTGTTCTTTGTATCATAAAGGCGGAATCGGATCGACTCAAGGCTTGATCGTAATGTAATTGTCGTTGCCTTATGAAGGGGCGGTGTTGATTCATGCGCCTTCTCAAGATGATAGTTAGGTACTCTTGGGCTCAGGTGGTGCACATGGTGATAACCAATGCTTCCTGATACCCACTGAAGAATTTTAGGAAGCTTGTAGTAAGAACTTCCATCAACTGCAGCTTTTACAAAGTCCCATTCTGATTCGTCTTCATAATACGAGTCCTCGAATTGGTGCTGTACGTAGAACAACCAGATTCCAAGTGAGCCTGCAACGTAAAGGATTGGAAGTTGAATGATAAGGAACGCTTCCCATCCAATCGCTAGAATCAATAGGGAATAGATTGCAACGATTGATGCGTTTGTAATATAAGTGTTCATACGCTCTTTTCGTTTCGCGTCTTTCCGGTTAAACCGATTAGCAATTAGGAACAAGTAGATTGGACCAAGTCCAAACATCACGATGGGATTTCGGTACAGACGATAAGCGAGTCTTCCCCAGAAGGTCGCTGCCGCATACTCTTCAACCGTCATCACCCATATATCGCCTGTTCCTCGCTTATCTAGGTTTCCACTCGTAGCGTGGTGAATATTATGCTCGCGTTTCCACTTTTCAAATGGAAAGAGTGTGATGATCCCAGTAATTGTTCCAACAATTTTGTTGGCTTTTTGGCTTTTGAAGAAAGAACCGTGTGTGCAATCGTGAAAAATAATAAACATTCGAACAACAAATCCTCCTGCGATCATCGCAAGTGGAACGGCTAACCAGGCAGAAACGCTTAAGCTCTGATAAGCCAGAAACCATAGCAATAAGAATGGAAGAAGGGTGTTCAAGAGCTGTCGTACCCCTACGACCTTGTCGGGTTTAGCGAAAGTTGATACACTTTTTTTCAATTCTTTTTGTTTTTGTTTTTGTTCATTCATATGGTTACCCCTTTTTTTAGGCATAGTTAATATAACGTTAAGCCTAATGATAGAGGAAGTGGTGTCATAGTGTAAGACATAAACGTCAGGACAAACCCATGATAAATGTCATGGGTTTGCTGGGGGATGATTGGAAAAAGCATCATTAAACATCTCTATGAACTTGTTGGATAGCATTCCGTTCTTGTGTCATTAACTGATACACTTTAATTGCGATAACCAGAAAAAACCCACCAAAGGCGTAACCTGCAATCACGTCAGTCGCATAATGTTCCCCAGCAGCAACACGACTTACTCCAATGCAAATAAGTAATAAGGATACGATTAGGAAACTTGTGTTTTTAATGATTGCATTAGATGTGTAATGGTAAATGAAATACACAATAAGCCCATACATGATGAAACCAACCATCACATGCCCGCTAGGGAAACTGAAACCATCTTCCAACATGTTTCCGGTTGGGCGTTCGCGTTGAGTCCAGCTTTTAATGAGCTTATTAACGATGTTTCCACCCATTACAAATACAAACACCGTAATCATGCCAGCGTAATCCCTTTTTTTAATCCAGAGAATTCCGATGACAAGTAGAGAAATCGTAATCATTGCAGGTTTAGATGCGGAAAGTGCTAATGTTTCCAGAATGTGTAGCCAATCAGTCGTTATGGTGCGTGTGAAATACTTTGAAAGTGCTGCGTCTAATTGGAATGAACCGTTTTGTAAGATGCCTCTAGTAATAAAAATGATAATGGCCAAACTTGCGATGAGTAGAGTAGTAAGTAAAATGGTTTGTTTTCTGTTTCTGTTCATTGCCTTCACCTTTCTTCTAAAAAATACCTTTTTCATTATACGGATAATTTTTTCCAAAAGGTAGACTAAACAAAAAAAACCTCGAAATCTCTGTTAAGGATTTCGAGGCTGAAAAACTATTCTAGATTTGCATGTTTCCCGTACATCTTATTCGTATCTAACCCCTTTTTCTCCATGAATCGTAAAATAATTGCATCATAGAAAAGTAAAAGAGTTTGTTCAAATAAAGATCCCATTGGCTGAATCGTTTCATAATCACCAGATTGGTCTTTTGGTGATCCTGGTAATGATACGATAATGTCTGCTAATTCACCGATTGTAGAATCGGGATTAATTGTAACAGCGGCGATCTTTCCACCAATGTTAGAAGCTTTATTGGCAATGGAAACGAGCTGTTTCGTTTCACCAGAACCTGATCCGATAATGATTAGATCACCCTCATCAAAGGTTGGTGTGACCGTTTCGCCAACAACGTAAGCATCAATTCCCATATGCATCATACGCATAGCAAATGATTTTGCCATGAAGCCAGATCGGCCACCGCCAGCAACGAAAACCTTGTTTGCTTCGAGAATTTCGTTCGCTAGCTGTTCAGCTTCTTCGTCAGCAATGAGATCTACTGAACGATTTAGCTCATCTATAATTTCAGCTAAATAGTGAGTAGTCTGCATGAATGCTTATCCCTGCGCGCTCTAGAAGCGTGCAGGGGGTTTGTATTTTAGTGTTCAACCAATAGCTTTATTTCTTCTTTGATCGTTTCCCATGCGAAAGATGTTGTATCGATTAACATGAAATGTTCTGCGGAAGGAAGCTCAATTAGTTTTACGAAATCACCTTCACCTTCAGCTTCCCGCTGATAGTAGTCGCTAATACCGATGGGAACGTTTATATCTAATGCACCGTGAACAAGAATTTGTTGCACACTGAGTGGGAGAAGTTCAATGGGTGATGCATTTTTGTACCGCTCTGGATAATTTTCTGGTGAACCACCTATCAGCTCAGCCGTTGGATTGTTGGGATCAAGAGAAAGAGCTTGATCTCTATAATTGTGGACACCATACATCATCTCGAGATCGTTCACACCTGCTAGGCTAACCACTCCGTGAAGAGGAAGCGGGTTCTTGATAAATAATTCGTTATTCTTGTCAATTCGGTTGCGTGCAGCAAGCCATGTGGCAAGATGACCGCCAGCGGAATGCCCAATCGTGACAACCTTCTCAAGATTAAGCGGGAAAGATTTAGCGAGCTCTCTTATGTAGTCAGTTGCTTGTGCAGCGTCTGTCAGTGTTCCGGGGTAGCCGCCACCTTCTTGTCCGGTTCGACGATATTCAATATTCCAGGTAGCAAATCCACTTTTCGTTAAATCCTCCGCTACTTCACGCATAATTTCGAGAGTGAACGGTTTTCTCCAAAAGCCCCCATGTATCACAACAGCAACGGGGAAAGGTCCTTCACCTTCTGGAAGACGTAGCTCACCGAATTGGTTTTCATTTTCACCATAAAACAATTTCTCCATACTCTTTACCGCCTTTCTGATCCGAATCAATTCTCCTTCATTATGGCATAAAGGAATCGTTCCGTCAGACGGGAAGAAATTGAAAAAACCAATCGATAAACGATTGGTTTAACTGCGTATAAAGAATAATGATACCTATTTACCTAACTTAACACCTTTTGCAATGCTATAAAAATTATTGATAATCATGAATGATCCTGTATTGCCACCGCCGGACCCGCTTACAGTCTTACTAACAGAAATGGGAGAAATGACGTTAGCACACTGTACGACTGTCCCACTATTGTTTGTAATAACCACTGGTCCTCGAATGATACATCCCATTTGATTTCACTCCTCAATAGCTACTGACTAATAACAGTGTATGGACAAACTGAGTACTTGGTTTGGACATGTTTACAAAAAGGATGTCCAAATTGCGTACCAAAGAAAAAAGGAGCCATTTTTCTTGGCTCCTAAATGAATGGTTAACTTATGAAAATAGCTTGAGAGAACGTGATTAATCCTGTGATAAGAAGAAAGAAGAAGCTATATTTAAGTGTGAAACGGAACAGATCGCCTTCCCGTCCGACAAGACCGACCGCGCCTGTTGCAACAGCTATAGACTGTGGAGAAAGCATTTTTGCCATCACGCCACCAGCCGTATTGGCTGCGACAAGAATCATTGGCATAACGGCGATTTGTTGAGCGGTAATTTGTTGTAAGTTCCCAAATAATGCATTATTAGACGTAACGGAACCGGTTAAGAATACGCCAATCCACCCAAGAAGTGGGGAAAGGAATGGGAAGATTCCCCCAGTTGCAGCAAGAGCTAGTCCTAATGTAGAGCTCATGCCACTGTAATTTGCAATGAATGCAAATCCTAACACCATCATGATTGTGAGGACAGGTTTTTGAAGCTCTTTTACTGATTCTACAAAAGCTTCTAGCGCTGTTTTAGGACTCAATCTAAGAATGATAATAGATAGAATTGCTGCGATAAAGATAGCCGTTCCCGTTGCAGAGAGAAGATCAAGCTTTAACATCGCCCCATAAGGTGTTGGTTCACTTACAATTGGTGCCGTTTTGATAACAAGGTTATGAAGTCCAGGTACAGGAATTTGAAGAATCGTTGCTTCAAATAATCCGCCTTCTACGAATAAATTCTTGAAAGGTTTTAAACTCCAAATCGTTACCATCCCTGTTAGTGCAATGAACGGAGACCATGCTTTTAGAACTCTACCAGCTGTTAGCTGAGCTTCAGGATCAATAGAAACAGCAAGTTGTGCTTCAACTTCAGGGTCAATCGTATGAGTGTGGTGTGTTTTTGGCTGCCAAATCTTCACGAATACTGCTACAGCTACTAAACTAACAATTGAAGACGTGATGTTTGGAAGTTCTGGTCCAATAAACGTTACCGTTGCCCATTGAGTAACAGCATATGTGCTACCCGCAACCAGAGCTGCTGGCCATACCTCGTTCAAGCCTTTTATACCATCCATGATCACGACGAGTAGGAATGGAATTGTGAAAGAGATAAAGGGAAGAGACGTGCCAAGAAATTGACCAATTTCCATCGGTGCAAGTCCACTTACTTGTCCAGCTACAATGACTGGGATTCCCATTGCGCCAAATGCCCCACTAGCAGTATTTGCAATTAAGCAGAGACCAGCAGCTTTCAGTGGTTCGAAACCAAGACCTACAAGGAGAGCGGCTGTTATAGCAATTGGTGCTCCAAAACCAGCTGCGCCTTCTAGAAAAGCATTGAATGAAAAGGCAACAAGTAGCATTTGAATCCGTTTATCATCTGATATAGAAACAATGGAGCTCCTGATGATATCAAATTGGCCACTTTTGACAGAGAGTTTATAGAGATAGACAGCACCAATAACAATGTAAGAGATTGGCCATAGTCCAAATGCAAATCCGTACCCAGTTGTCGTTGTGACCATAGAGAAGGGCATATCATAGAAGAGAATTGCAATTACAATTGCTAGCATCACGGTAATGGTAGCAGCGATATGTCCTTTCATCCGAAAAGCAGTCAGAGAGAGAAAGAAGAAAATAATTGGAATAAGAGCAATAAAAGCGGATAGCCAGATATTGTTGAATGGATCATATAGTTGTGTCCATGTTTCCAAGGTGATCACCTCATAAGTGTAATGTTAGAATTTTATTTCACTTTCTCGAAACAAGGTTCCATTGCTTTTCGTAACGTTCTTGCAGAATGGTGCATTTGCTTCATTTCTACTTCTGTGAGATTAAGTTCAACAATTTCACGAATACCGTTTCTGTCGATAATCGCAGGGGCTCCAATATAGATATCATGAAGTCCGTATTGACCTTGCATTAAGGTTGAAACCGTTAAAATAGATTGTTCGTTTCTTAGGATAGCTTTGGTTAGACGAACGAGTCCCATCGCAATTCCGTAATACGTAGCACCCTTACGATTAATGATGTGATAAGCGGCGTCCCGAACGTTTGTAAAGATCTCATCAAGAACAGGCATTCCGTCTTCTGCTATCATTTTGGTTACCGGTTGGCTACTCACTGTCGCGTGGCTCCATACTGGAAGTTCGGTGTCCCCATGTTCACCAAGAATATAGGCATGAACGTTGCGAGAATCAACCTGAAAGTGATCGCCAATTAAGTAACGAAGTCTTGCAGTATCGAGAATCGTACCAGAACCAATCACGCGTTCCATTGGTAGTCCAGAGAATTTCCAAGTAGCGTAAGAGAGGATATCTACTGGATTCGTTGCAACGATGAACAGACCGTCGAACCCATTCTCCATAACTGCCGTCACGATTCCTTTGAAGATATTCACATTTTTTTCAACTAGATCAAGTCTCGTTTCGCCGGGTTTTTGATTTGCACCTGCTGTAATGACAACAAGATCAGCCTCTCGACAATCTTCATAATCACCAGCCCATATTTTCATAGCTGATCCAAACGGCATTCCGTGGTTTAAATCTCTTGCTTCTCCTTCGGCTTTTTCTTTATTTAAATCAATAAGAACCAGTTCATTTACAACTTCTTGATTTAGTAATGAGAAAGCATAGCTTGTTCCTACAAATCCTGTACCAATCACTGCTACTCTTGTTGTATACCGTTCGTTTTTCATATCAATTCCACCCATCTGTTATTGTGATGTCTTTCACATACTCACTATAACTTGGATTAAATAACCGATATGTGACAAAAATCACATGAAAAGGTTTACATATGGAATTAATTATAGAAACTAGTATCAAATCTATTATTAGAGAAATCTATGTAAAAAAACGCTCAGATTTTGAGCGTTTTCCGTATTACCAGAAAAAGAATGGAGAAAAACTAAAAGCGGCGATAGAGGCAAGACCGACTGCAATAAGAGCCGCTCCGAAAAAGAAGTAGCTTCCAAAACCGGGACCGTCGTTTCCGCTGCCTTCCATTGGACGCAGGTAGACATTGTCGCGGTCACAGTGATCGATATATCCATAGTGGGTTGTGCCATCATGGCAGCGGATGGCTACGCACCTACCAACGTTGTTGTTAAAATCGTCGTGGTATGACATGTTATTCCTCATTTCTTGAATAGTGTAAGAGTCATAAAACTCTCCGGACTTGCTTACATTATTACTCTATGAATTAAACGTGTTGAAGGTTTGGACAGGAATGGAGTTGAAGCAAAATAACAACGCTTTAATAAAGAAAATAAAGTAGCTATGATAGAGGTAGATCGCAGGAGGTGTGGGATGGAAGAGATTAAACCATTGGGGTCGTTTTATAGAGTGGATGATGAAGGGTATCTGGTAAACGATACGTCGTGGGAGAAAATAGATCAAAACTATCGAAATGCAATCAATTTTGCAATTGAGCTTCTAACTCTAGCAATCCCATTAAGCAGCATCTATTTAAGAGGATCAGTGCCCAAGGGAAATGGGATAGAAGGTATATCGGATCTTGATCTTATTGTTTTAACGGACCAAGATCAAGAGGGAGTAGCTGAGATCCTTGACCAAAAACTAGTAAATGAATTTCCTTGGGTGAGTGGTTGTGAGGTAAGTTTCTTATCACCTGCTAAACTAGAAAAAGTAACGCACTTTTCAATCATGCCATTTATGCTTAAAACGTCCAGTCTCTGTGTATACGGAAACGATGTGGCAAAAGGTGTTCCGAGATTTAAGGCAGACCGAGCTCTTGCCAATAACCATCTCATTCAGCTTCGAACTCATATTAATCAGGCAAAACAAGAACTTAACGGCAATGAAGATAAGGAAGATATTGCGGATTGCTGTACATGGATTATGAAAATCATTGTTCGTAGCGGCCTAGCCCTTGTAATGGAACAAAAACCAACGTATACAAGAGATCTTTATCCGGCGTATACGTTATTTAGCGGTTTTTATTCAAACAAAGAACGAGAAATGAAACAGGCCTTAATTTATGCGATCGTTCCTTCAAACTATGCTGATGAAGTCATTCGTTTTTTGAATGGATTTGGCGAATGGATGATTCAGGAATCAGACCACTGGCTCGATCAATACAACCCAAATCGAGACCCCCATATGCTTATAACTAACTAAACGAAAACGAACGGCGATCATTTTCTTGATCGCCGTTCATTTTCGTTTATAAATAGGTAATTAATGCAACTCCGCCTAAGAAGAAACCGCTCAGAATGAGTTTACCGAAGAGAGGGAGGTGTTCTTCACCCTTCTCATTGATTCGTTCTTCCTCTTCATCGACGGTCGTATTATCGTTTGAATGGCAGCAGCCCATCTCATCACACCTTTTTGGTTGGATTCCGTTAAAGGGGAGGTATAGTCAACGTTTGTGTTTAAGCGACGCTGTCCTTATCCCAACCAGAAATATCGATTTCGAGTGGAATGTTTGCAGCGCGTTGCTTACGTGCCGAGTAGAAGAATGCAACGATAACAGCGACCGTAATAATCGTTGCACCAATATATGCGATATTTATCGGTAATCGAAAGCCGATAGGTGCATTAAGAATATAAGTCGTAGTCGCCATGGTGATGAAAATGGCTGGAATCATAGCAATCCAGTAATTCTTTTTTGCAATGAATAAATACATCGCACCAACCCATAAGGCAATCATCGCTGTAGACTGGTTAGCCCATGAGAAGTATCTCCATAGAAGTGTGAAATCAATTTTCGTAAGCCCGAATGCTACTACGAAAAGTGGTAGTGCAATCCAGAGACGATTTGTTACTTTACGCTGTGAGTAATTAAAGTAGTCTGCAATAATCATACGAGCACTTCTGAAGGCTGTATCGCCAGACGTGATTGGAAGGACGATAACACCAAGAATGGCAAGCGTTCCGCCAATTGCACCGAGCATGAGAGTAGAAGCTTCACTGACAATTGCAGCCGGTCCGCCGTTTGCAAGTAGTTCATTTAAGCCAACTGGCCCATTGAATAAACTCATAGCAGCAGCGGCCCAAATCATTGCAATAACACCTTCTGCAATCATCATTCCGTAGAAGATATTGCGACCCTGCTTTTCATTTTGCGTGGTACGCGAAATGATTGGTGTTTGTGTTGCGTGAAATCCAGAAAGGGCACCGCAAGAAATGGTTAAGAATAGTAATGGAAAGACCGGTGCGTTGTCAGGGTGAAAGTTACTTAGCGTGACTTCAGGAATCGGTGCGCCAGTAAACACAAGACCGGCACCTACGCCTAGTGCACTAATAAGAAGGAGTGCGCCAAAAATCGGATAGAAGCGACCGATGATTTTATCAATTGGTAGCAATGTCGCAAAAATGTAGTAAAGAAAGATTGCTCCAAGAATAAGGCCCATTGTTGCCCAGCCATTCATTAAGTTGTTTAATAGTCCAGCTGGAGCAGTAACAAACACTGTTCCTGTGAGAAGAAGTAGTAGCACAGCAAATGCATTAACCACGTGCTTCATCACTTTTCCTAGAAATTTCCCTGCAAGTTCAGGTAGGTGAGCACCTCTGTTACGAATGGAAATCATTCCAGTTAAATAATCATGCACAGCTCCTGCAAAAATACAGCCGAATACAATCCATAGGAAAGCTACCGGGCCGTAAAGGGCTCCTAGTATCGGTCCAAAAATAGGACCAACTCCAGCGATATTTAATAATTGAATTAAGGAGTTTTTCTTCGTGTTCATTGGAAGATAATCTACCCCATCCTGATGCGTGTAGGCAGGCGTTTGACGTGCTTCCTTTACACCAAAAATCTTTTCTACAAACTTTCCATAAGTGAAATAACCAATAATCAATAGTGCAATTCCTGCTAGAAATGTATACATTAAATCATCCCTTCCCGTTCGATGTATGCGTTTACATAGAGTATAAAAGAAGAAAGGGATGAAAGGACCCAATTCATAGCAACATGTCTAAAAATAGGTTTGAAATGTCTGAATGAGACACTAAGATGCATTGGGTGTTTACAATTCGAGCTCAGCTCGAAGTGCTTTGACATAATTTCGACTAACAGACAGTTTTTCCGTAACACCTTCTAACTCAAGCTGATAAGCCCCGTTAAACCATGGTGTTAGGCGCATTACATACTGAAGATTAACAAGGTAGCCTTTATGAATTCTAAAAAACGAGAAAGAGGAGAGACGGTTTTCAAGTTCCTTTAGCGCCATTTTCACTTCATACTCGCCATTTTTTACAATGATCCGAGAGACTTTATCATCTCTATAGATAAATAGGATATCGTTTGGATCAAGATAATGGATTTCTCCTTCGATGTCGACTGATAGTTTGCCTTTTCTAGTCGAAGGTTCTTCCTTCATAGCACCATGTATACGTTTCTCTAGACGCTTCACGGTTTGTTTGAGTTGTTCTTCATCATAAGGTTTCAAAAGATAGTCAACCGCTTCATAGCGAAAGGCTTCTGCAGCAAATTCGGGATAAGCTGTCGCAAAAACGATATGGGGTGGTTTTTTTAATTCAAGTAACGTTCTCGCAGCTTCCATCCCATTCATGCCAGGCATTTCAACATCGAGAAAAACAACGTCAGGGTGTAGCTGTAAAGCTTTTAACACGGCTTCTTCTCCTGAATCAGCTTCGCCGCAAACAGTTACTGATTGGAATTCATTGAGAAGGTGAACTAGTTCCTGACGGCTGTAGCGCTCATCATCAACGATCAAGATATTCATTATGCTCATTTAATGGTCCTCCGTGGTTGGAATTATAAAGCATATGGTCGTTCCTTCGTGTAAAGTGCTCCGAATATGAAGGGTAGCTTTGTTACTGTATAGCATAGATAGGCGCCGATTGACGTTATAGAGCCCGAGGCCTGTGCCAAGTTCAGATGAGACGTGCATTTGTCCAAGCTGACTAAGCCGCTCGGGAGGAATTCCTTCTCCGTTATCCGTTACACAGACGAGTGTACCGTTTGATTGACGCGCAATCCGAATCTCAACTAAGCAGTCTGTGTTCTTGTTTTTAATACCATGTTTAATTGCATTCTCAACAATTGGCTGAAGAGTGAGAGGAGGTAGATTCATCGTTAGTGCACTTTCATCTATGTCATAAATTACTTTCAGGCGATCCACAAAACGCGCCTCTTCTATTTCAAGATAAGCTTTCACGTGCTTCAACTCCTGGTTGAGCGACGTCATATTTGCAGTCGTTCCAGACAAATTTTGTCTTAAAAAGTGTGAAAGAGAAACGAGTAATTTGCGTGCTTTATCAGGTTCAATGCGTATTAACGAAATAATCGTATTAAGGGAATTAAAAAGAAAGTGTGGACTAATTTGTGCTTGTAACGCTTTAATCTCTGTTTCTTTTGCAAGTTGATAAGCTTTATCTGCTTCAGCGATTTCAAGCTGATTACTAAGCAGATTGCTAAGTCCGAGAACAAGCTCGGTAATGATATGTGTGATTTCTTTTTCAGAGCGAAAATAAAACTTTAGAGTGCCGATCGTTTTGCCGCGCTGTTTAAGAGGAGCAATGATTGCAGCACCAAGCGGACAATCTTTCTCAGAACAGTGGATCGTTTGGTCATTCGCGATGACAATTTCACCATCATTGATTACGTTTTTTGTAATCGTTGTTTGAATTTCATGGCCTGCTTGGTGATGATCATTCGCAAGTCCGACGTGACTTAAAATATGTGTGCGGTTCGTCATCGCGACTGCGCTACCGTCAATCTCGCGGTGAAGAATCTGACAAACTGCTTTAGCTGAGGCTGCCGAAAGCCCCTCTCTGAGATACCCGAGCGTTTGGTCTGCGATACGCAGAGTTTTTTGAGCCTGCAGAGCACCTGCTTTTTCTTCCTCGTTTACCACGTTTTTGATAATGAGAAGGAAGAGAGCACAGCCGATTCCGTTAGCGAGAATCATAGGAATGCCGATTACTTCGACAAGAGCGATGGCGTTTTCGAATGGCTTCGATAAAAGTAAAATAATGAGCATTTGAACGGTTTCTGCTCCAGCACCGATCACAAAGGCTGAGCGGAGCTTCACATGACGATTTCGTTTATGTAAAGATCCAGCGATCAGTCCGGCTATAATAGAAGCAAGTCCACATGCGAGCGCTGTAAAACCTCCAAGCATGTAGCGATGAAACCCCGCGATTAACCCGGCACCAAAGCCAACTCTCTTTCCACCCAGCAGACCGGCAAGTACAACGCCGATGACCCTGGAATTAGCGATGGCTTCATCAGAGGACACTTCAAGCGGCCAGGAGTTAAACTGGAGTGACTCCGTACTGAATGTTAAACCGGTATACGTACCAATGATGCCAAAAAAACCAAAGAACCCAATCGCAACGTACTGTTGCTTACGAGCAAGTTGATCGCTGTGTATCATATCTCGGAAGAAGCGAAAGCGGGTTAGCACGAACGCAATCGTTACAATAATGCCGAGTCGCTCAAGCATCGTAAGCAAGAGTTCGAACATAAGTAAGCTCCTTTCGTTATGGTTTGTTGTGGTGCCTGTCACCACCCGATATGCGTCAATATTTGTCGAACAATGAAGCGGTTTCTTCTTATTATAACGGTTTTCGATGGGGGATAAAATGGTGGAAGAAGCCTGTCTCTTCTTTCTTTCAAATTGAGTTCATTCAAAGAGGGACTAAATGAGCTTGTTTTGCAGTGTAAAGTCTCTCGTCACTTAAAGAAAAGAGAAGTGATCAAGATTGAACATAAAAGAAAGAAGCAGACAAGGTCTGCTTCTTCTGTCGGGTATCTTCTATCCACAAAGTTCAGCAAGAATCTTTTGAACTGAATAGATACTATCATCTTTTTTAAATTGCTTAGAAAAAGTAGGAGTCTGGGAACTAGAAACCCAGATTTTAAGTTCAGCATCAAGATCAAAGTGACCGGCTGTTTCGATGCTAAAGTGCGAGATGCTTTTGTATAGAACGGAATGATACTCGATCTTTTTACCTGTCATACCTTGCTTGTCTACAAAGAGCAGACGCTTGTCAGTAAATACAATTAAATCTCGTACAAGTTTAAATGCTGCATTTACTTCTTCCGTATCAGCTAGAATATTGGAAAGTTCTTTTTTAACATCTTCCTTATTCATGGTAGAAGCATTTCCCATAAAACCGCTTAGAATGCCCATCATAATTCCTCCTCTACATGTGAACTGCTTACTATCTATTATTCTATCATACGTGGTGCCTGTCACCACCCGGTTTAGCTCGACTTGTGTCGACCGATTTCTAGAATGTATTGAAAGATTAAGCATACGTTTTCAATGATGCCAATGATAGAATAAATGCAATTAATCGCATCATTCTAGAGAGCGTATTACTCTCACATTTAGGAGGGAAGCACATGCCAATTGTGAACCTGGATCACAACGTAGAGCTCTATTATGAGGATGTAGGAATGGGTTCGCCAGTTATCTTTATTCATGGTGTATGGATGAGTAGTCGCTTTTTTAAAAAGCAAATGCCTTACTTCAGGCAGAAGTATCGAGCTATTTCTTTAGATTTAAGAGGACACGGTCAATCTTCCCATGTCCAGTCAGGACATACCGTTGCGAATTACGCTCGTGACTTAAACGATTTTATGAAGAAGCTCCAGCTCAAGGATGTTACTTTAGTGGGGTGGTCAATGGGTGCATTTGTCATATGGGAATACTTGAACCAATTCGGTGAAGATAATGTTAAAGGAACCGTCATTGTTGACGAGCTGGCAACTGATTTCAAATGGCCAGATTTTGAAATAGGCGCATTCGATCTTCCTGCACTAACGGGGATGATGCGTGATATCCAAACCGATCAAACCGGACTTCTTAAGGGATTCATTCCACTAATGTTTAAAGAAGAGTTACCTGAAGCTGATCTCGAATGGATGCTTGACGAGACGACAAAACTTCCTTCTTCCATAGCAAGTGCAATCCTATTCGATCAGTCTATTGTAGATTGTCGCCCTTATTTGAATAGCATTACCATTCCAACGTTATTGTGTTTTGGAAAAGAGGAGAAGCTCATCCCAGTAGCTGCAGGCGAGCACTTGCGTAATGAAATTCCTAATGCAAAATTAGAAGTGTTTGAGGAAAGCTGTCATTGTCCATTTCTAGAAGAACCGGATCGATTTAACAGCGTTGTTGATGAGTTTGTGAAGTCTCTTCATAAATAATTAATGGGTTAAAAAAGAGAGGCAAGTGCATGCGTGTACTTGCCTAATTTCATTCCAATAAAATATTTTGAAAATTATCAAAAAGGGTATTGATTATACAAAAATTGTGGGCTATAATAACTTCAACGAAAGCGCTTTCGATCCAGAGGAGACCACGATGATTACAATCTATGATTTAGCCAAAAAAACTGGATTTTCGAGTACTACTGTTTCAAAAGCTCTTAATAATTATCCCGATGTTAGTAAGAAAACAAAGCAGGCAATTATTGATACAGCTGCCGAAATGGGTTACTTGCCAAATGCTCATGCACAATCTCTTTCAACTAAGAAGTCTTGGACAATAGGCGTTATGTTTTCGGAATCAAATGGAGTAGGGATGAAGCATCCATTCTTTAGTGGTGTTATTGAAAGCTTTCGCAAGCACGCTGAGAAGGAAGGGTATGATTTAATACTAGCATCCCGAAATCTTCGGAACAGAGGTACAAGCTACCTTGAACACTTCTTGTATCGTGGAGTTGATGGGATCATGGTCATTTGTTCAGACCCAAAAGATCCACAGGTTCAGGAAATGATCAATAGTAGCATTCCTATCGTTGTTATTGATATGAGCAATCAGGAATGTAGCGTTGTCTTTTCGGATAACCTTTCTGGTGGTGAACTTGCGATTAACTACCTTTATTCTCTAGGGCATACCAAAATTGCTCATATCGCAGGAGATCATACTATTTATGCAGGAAAGATTCGAATTAAAGGCTACATGGATGCTATGAAAAAAAGAGAATTGCCAGTACGTGATGGCTATCTCGTGAATGGCGGACTATTCTCTATCCAAGATGGTGCGTTAGCAATGGAGAAGCTGTTAGACTTAGCTGATCCTCCAACCGCAGTCTTTGTTGCTGGAGACCATATGGCAATAGGAGCTATGGAAACAGCTAAAGCAAGAGGGTATAGAATACCTGAAGATCTATCAATCATCGGCTATGATGATATTGAAATGGCTAGTTATGTGACACCGAAACTAACGACGATCAAGCAGGACACTGATCAAATCGGTGTTCGAGCAACGCAGCTTCTAATGAAGCAAATTATACAAAAGAAGAAGATTGTTACCGAGGAGATCATTCCAGTTACGTTAATGGAAAGAGAATCTTGTACTCGCTTAATAAAATAAAAAATTTTAAGCATTTAAGAAACCGCTTTCGTATATCTCGTTCTATATTTTTTTCGGCTTAATCGAAACCGCTTTCGGTTATATTTTTACCACTGATTCGAAACCGGTTTCGTTACAATAATACTATTTTTTCTAATTTGGAAAGGGGCTCACCCATGAAGAAAGTTGTAGGTCTTATCATGTCACTCGTTCTATTGTTTGGTGTTCTTGCAGGTTGTTCCAACACAGAGACTTCAGGAGATGCAAAAAGTGATAACAAAAAAGATGTGGATTTAAAGGTTTGGTCATTCACAGATGAGTTAAAGAAGCCAATTACGACATTTGAAGAAAAGAACGGTGTAAAAGTTGAACTAACAATTGTACCAATCGCTGACTACCCAACAAAGCTTAAACCAGTACTTGAAAGTGGCGTAGGTGCACCAGATGTATTTACTGGTGAAATTGCTTTCTTGAAACAGTGGGTAAATGCAGGGTACTGGGAGAATCTTTCCCAAGAACCATACAACGTAAATGAAGTTGCTGATAATTATGTTCCTTACGTATTTGATTTAGGTAAAGACGAGCAAGGTGATGTTAGAGCACTATCTTGGCAAACAACGCCTGGTGGTCTTTTCTATAAGCGTAGCATTGCGAAAGAAGTTCTAGGTACGGATGATCCAAAAGAAATCGGTGAAATGCTTACTTCTATGGATAAAGTATTTGAAGTATCAGAGAAAATGAAAGAAAAAGGCTATCGCATGTTCCCGGATGAAGGTTCCATTCGCTGGTTCTCTCAAGGCGATGATCCAAAACCATGGGTTAACGAAAACGATGAGCTGAAGTTAACGGATCAGAAAATTGAATTCCTTGATTATGCAAAGGAACTTCGTGAAAACAGCTACACAGCACTAGCACCAGAATGGTCTCCATCTTGGTTCGAGGCAATGGATAAGCCAATTAAAGTTAAAGAGAACGGTAAGGAAACAGAAACGGAAGTATTCTCATATGTTCTTCCTACATGGGGACTTCATAGTGTCTTGAAAACGAATGTAGAAGATTCTGTTGGCGATTGGGCTGTAACAAGTGGACCGAGCCCGTATTTCTGGGGTGGAACATGGTTAGGTGTATACAACAAGTCTGAGAATAAAGAGCTCGCTTATGACTTCGTGAAAATGATGACGCAAGATGATGAGTTCCTAACAGACTGGGCGAAAGAAACAGGCGATGTGCTTTCTTACCTGCCAGTTACAAACGAAATTAAAGACGATTTCAGTGATGAATTCCTAGGTGGCCAAAATAACTATCAATTCTTCCTCGATCAAGCGAAGAGCATTGAGCCAGGTATCGTAACAAAGTACGACCAGCAGCTTGATACGTTCTACGGAAATGCGGTTCAAGAGTATGTTGATGGTAAGAAATCCAAAGACGAAGCAATTGCTGAATTCTATAAAAAAGCACAGAATGCTTACCCTGAATTGAAAGTACCAAAGAAGTAACCAATGTGAGCGGTGTAAGTATTCTTATACCGCTTATCTTATTTTGAGAGGAGCGATGAGATGAAGAACCTTAACAACTACGGCTATGCCTTTATAGCTCCGTTTTGGATCATCTTTCTCATATTTAATATTTATCCGGTTGGACTAACTTTTTATTATAGCTTTACCAACTACAGTGGAAGCGGAACAGCTGAAGTCGTTGGATTCGCGAATTATCAGCGTTTGATTGCAGACTCTTATTTTGTTGAAGCGTTTTTTAACACCTGGAAAATCTGGGGCGTTAACTTTGGGCTACAAATTGTTATTGCACTTATACTTGCAGCCATTTTCTCTGATATGCGCGTAAAAATGAAAGGTCTTTCCTTCTTCCGATCGATCTTTTATCTTCCTAACTTGATTACAGTAAGCTCTGTTGCACTGTTGTTTGGTATCCTACTTGATTGGCAACACGGATCTTTAAATATGGTCTTGATGAATATTGGTATCATCTCACAGCCGATTAACTGGCTGAATGAACCTGCTTCTGCTCAGTTATCTGTTTCACTGATTCTGACATGGATGTGGTTCGGCCATTCATTCATCGTTGTAATGGCAGGTGTTTCTGGAATTTCAACTGACTTCTATGAAGCAGCATTGATTGACGGTGCGAACCGCTGGCAAACTTTTACGAAGATTACGCTGCCGTTGTTAAAGCCGATTCTCCTCTACATTATGATTACTTCTTTAATTGGTGGCCTTCAGCTATTCGACCTACCAATGCTTCTAACAGATGGTATTGGCTCACCGGATGGTTCACTAAATACAATGGTGCTTTACTTGTACAATCAGGCATTTAAGTACAACAACTATGGTTATGCTGCTGCTGTTGCATATGGTTTGTTCATTATTACGGTTATTTTCTCAGCAATCGTATTCAAATCAATGTATGGTAACGAGCGTAAACAAGCGAGGCGGGTGTAAATCATGATGGATAGAACTGAAATTGAAAACAATGTAACGCCTGAGAAACTGAGCAAAAGGACTCTAGTACCTCAAGAATCAAAAACGAAAAAGCGTCGATCCCTAATAAAGGGGATTATCTATGCATTACTGATCCTTACAGCGGTTATCTGTTTTATCCCGTTCCTTATGATGCTTGTGAATGCGACTCGTTCAAATGATGCCATCCTAACAGGATTTACACTAATTCCAGGTACAGCACTAATGGAGAATTACCGTACAATGATGGAATACGTAAACATCTGGAATGGTTTTAAAAACAGCTTAATTATTTCAGTTCTTGTGACACTTTTAACTGGTTACTTCTCGGCTTTGACAGCTTATGGGTTTGCCTTCTATACCTTTAAAGGTAAGAACTTCCTATTTGTTTTCATGCTTGTCATGATGATGGTGCCTGGTCAACTTGGACTAATTGGATTCTATGAACTTTGTAAGAATCTTGGCATTTTGGATACGTTCATTCCTTTAATTATTCCAGCTATTGCTAGTCCGTTTGTTGTATTTTTCTTACGTCAATACATTCAAACTACGCTTCATCCAAGCTTAATTGAAGCAGCTAGAATTGACGGTGCGAGTGAGCTGCGTATTTTCCATACTGTAGCCATTCCAATTATGATGCCGGCTGTTGCAACGATGTCGATCTTCACTTTTATCGGTTCATGGAACAACTACATTGTGCCGTTAGTCGTTCTATTCTCGCCAGAAAAATACACATTACCTGTCTTAATGGGCTTCTTAAAAGGTTCACAGGTAGCACAGAATTTAGGATCAATGTATTTAGGTATCGCTATATCTGTTGTTCCAATCATGATCGCATTTCTATTTTTGTCTAAGTACATCGTTAATAGTATCTCAGCTGGAGCTGTTAAAGAGTAGGGGAGAGGGATTCTATGAAATTTAATAAGGATTTTACGTTCGGAACAGCAACATCTTCGTATCAAATTGAAGGAGCTCATAATGAGGGGGGACGAACTCCTTCAATCTGGGATATGTTTTGTGATATCCCAGGTAAAGTGCACGAGCAACACAACGGTAATGTTGCTTGTAATCACTATCATCGGTATGAAGAAGATATCCAGATTATTAAAGATCTTGGAGTAGACACTTATCGCTTCTCCATTGCCTGGCCTCGTATTTTCCCTGCAAAAGGGCAGTTTAACGAAGAAGGAATGGTTTTCTACCAAACACTAGCAAAACGTTTACGTGAAGAAGGAATTAAACCTGCCGTTACACTTTACCACTGGGATCTACCGATGTGGGCACATGAAGAAGGTGGATGGGTAAACCGTGATTCTGTCGAGTGGTTCATGGATTATGCAAGAGTTTGCTTCCGTGAGCTTGATGGATTAGTAGATTCATGGATTACGCACAATGAACCATGGTGTGCAGGTTTTCTTGGTTACCATATGGGCGTCCATGCTCCTGGACACACAAACTTAGATGAAGCAGTACGTGCTGTCCACCATATGCTCCTATCCCATGGAGAAGCAGTAAACATGTTGAAAAATGAATTTGGTTCCACAACATCAATTGGTATTACGTTAAATCTATCTCCTGTATATCCGAAAACAGATTCCGTCAATGATCGACTTGCAGCAAATAATTCGGACGGTTATTCAAACCGATGGTTCCTAGACCCTGTTTTTAGAGGAAGCTATCCAGTCGACATGATGAACTTGTTCTCCAAATATGTTCATAACTATGACTTCATTCAAGAAGGCGATTTACAAACAATATCAACGCCGTGTGACTTCTTTGGAATTAATTTCTACAGCCGTGGGTTAGTTGAATTTAATGCAGCGAATGATTTTCTAACTCAAGGCGCACATTCCGATTATGAGAAAACAGGAATGGGCTGGGATATCGCACCAAATGAATTTAAAGACCTAATTAGAAGATTACGAAACGAATACACTGATCTTCCTATCTATATTACGGAAAACGGTGCAGCTTACGATGATAAGGTGGAAGACGGGCGTGTACACGATCAGTTAAGAATTGATTATGTGGAAAAGCACCTTCAAGCCGTTTCTGATTTAAATGAAGAAGGCATGAATATTCAAGGTTACTATCTCTGGTCGTTACTTGATAACTTCGAGTGGAGTTTCGGTTATGATAAGCGGTTTGGCATAATCTACGTGAATTATGAAACGCAGGAACGAATTTGGAAAGACAGTGCCTTATGGTATGCGGACATTGTGAAGAATAGAGGGTCTGTCCTACCACTTAATGCATAGAAGGAGGGGAATTCGGTGAAAACAAAAACAATTACTCATATTCAATCAGCGAGAGATAACGGAGACCTTCTTAAAGTTAAAGAACCACTTCAGGTCTCATCTCATTCTAATGAAAATGCTACTCAGATTTCAATTGATCCAAAACAAACATATCAAACAATACTAGGGTTTGGCGGTGCCTTCACAGAGGCATCTGCTTATACCCTTTCTCTTATTAGCGAAGAGAAAAGGAATGAAATTATCCATCGCTATTTTCATCCTGAGGAAGGTTTAGGGTATCGCTTCGGTCGTACGCATATAAACAGTTGTGATTTTTCTCTAGGTAACTATACGTATGTTGAAGATTATGATACTTCTTTATCAACATTTTCAATTGAGCGGGAGAAAGAGCTTGTCATTCCATTGATTAAGGATGCCACTAAGGTAGCGGGGGACAAGTTGTCGATTGTTTCTTCGCCATGGAGTCCTCCACCATGGATGAAAGATAGTAATGAAATGAACCATGGTGGAAAACTCCTTCCAGAGTACAATTCACTATGGGCGGACTATTACATGAAGTATGTTGACGCAATGGAAACGGAAGGCATCCCAATTTGGGGACTAACGATTCAGAACGAACCTGAAGCGAAGCAAGTATGGGACTCTTGTCTTTATACTGCAGAGGAAGAACGCGATTTTATTAAAAACTACCTTGGGCCAGCAATCCGTAAAAGTGGTAGAGAAGAACTTAAAGTGATTATCTGGGACCACAATCGGGATGTGGTTTACGAGCGGGCTAGTAAAGTGTTGTCCGATCCTGAAGCGGCACAGTATGTGTGGGGAACTGGACTTCACTGGTATGTCTCAGAAGAATTTGAGAATCTATCAAAAGTTCACGATGCGTTCCCTGATAAGCACCTTATTTTTACGGAAGGTTGTATTGAGGGTGGCGTACAACTCGGTGCATGGCATACTGGTGAGCGTTATGCGCGGAATATTATGGGTGATTTGAACAACTACTTAGAAGCGTGGATTGATTGGAACATCGTTTTGAATGAAGATGGTGGTCCTAATCATGTGGGTAATTATTGCGATGCGCCAGTCATTGTTGATACGAAAACTGGTGAAGTTCATTACAACAGTTCTTTTTATTATATTGGTCACTTTAGCAAGTACGTGAAACCCGGTGCCGTTCGGATATCGTGTACTGCTTCTAACAGTGATATTCAATTAACTGCTTTTCGAAATCAGTCTGGTGAAATTGTCGTTATCCTTATGAATGAAAAAGATGAAGAACATGCTGTTAACCTGGAGATTGAAGGACAGAATGTAGCTGCTATGATGCCTGCTCATTCGATCTCTACGATTCTCATATAGGTTATAGGTGCCTGTCACCACCCGATATAGCTCACATTTTGTCGATAAAAAGAAGCTCGATGAATGGTGGAAACACCTTTCATCGAGCTTCTTTAATTTTCTTATATGCTATTTTATTAATTCGTATCTCCAAGTTGCTTAATAGCTTCCATAATATCTGACATTGCATCTTGCATGTTATCGAGGAACTGTTGGGTTGTAAATGATAGAGACACAATATCTTTGCAATCAATGAATGTAATCATATCCTCATTCATAATAGTCTCTTTGAATTTAGCGCAACAAGTTTTGGGGTCATATTCAATAAAAGTCCCTTTAATAGAAGACTTAATTCCACCTGCTTTAGTTCTAACAAAGACTGGTACTGGAGTATCACAATGGAGGTTGCGAAGTTTGGTGCAAATACATTTATCGCATTTCGTTCTCTTGTGAAAATCTTCATGGTGCAAACTCACGGTCATTTCACTCCTTAAAAATTGAGATACTATATAATACGATACAATTTAGAGAATGTTTGGACATTCATTGGGTAATTTCAAATCTACTAATTCAAAATATAATATCTCAAAGGTGCGATTAGAGAAAAGTAGTCAAAGTTAGTTAGGAGAAACCAAATCATTTATCAAATTATGTGATAAAGTCGAATAAAGGACTATAAAAAAATTTGTCGAATGCTAATAACTTAAAAGAATGCTGAAGAATGTTGTCGCAGCAAAATAGGAGTAGAACTGATGAAAATTTGGTTTAATCGATGGTTTACAACCGTCGCACATTATATTGACTTGATTCGAAATAATGAAGATGGAGCAGTCTTTGAGATATACGGCTCTCATCCAAATGAAGATGCTTTGTATTTACAGTATTGTGATTACGCTTTTGTTGAACCTGACATTAGTGGTGATGCTTATATTGACTATTGTCTAAGCGTTTGTATTGAGAAGGAGGTTGATCTATTCATACCACGTAAAGAAAATGTTCTGATCTCTCAAAATCTCTCAAAATTCCATGAGATTGGTGTCAAAGTACTCGTTTGTAATGCAGAATTAATGGCACTAATGGACAATAAAGCTGCGATGTACGAATCGATTACTGAACGAGAAAAAGAAAAAGGTCAACCACTTGTACCACTTCCAGATTATGTGGTCGTTAACAATGTAGATGAATTCAGGGAAGCTTATACTCATCTCACGAAAAAAGGCCATACGGTTTGTTTCAAACCTGTAATCGGTGAAGGAGCAAATGGTTTTCGCGTTATTAAAGAGGGGCAGGAAACGATTGAAGAACTTCTGACAGAAGGAGTTACACGAAGAATATCAATGGAGCATGCGTGTTCCATTCTAAGCCAAAAGGAAACATTTCCTGACTTAATGGTTCTTGAGTATTTAGAAGGGTATGAGTATAGCATCGATTGTCTTGCTTATGATGGTGAGCTACACCTTGCTATTCCTCGTAAGAAGACTGGAGGACGAATTAGAGAACTGGAAGATAATCAAGAACTTCTCGCGATCGCACGGGCTCTTCATCGAGAGTACAACATTGATTACATATCAAACATACAAGTGAAGTTCAGTAAAGGTGTACCAAAGCTTCTTGAAATTAATCCTAGGATGGCAGGTGGACTTAATATTAGTTGTTTATCAGGCGTGAATATACCTTATGAGGCAATTAAACTATTATTGCATGGTAATAGTAAGGTTGATAAGTTTACACCAACTATGGGAATTCGTGCGAGTCATATTGAGAAGGAAATAGTTCTTATGTAACCTTGAGGTTGTTTCTAATAGTAAAGAAGAAAAACGTGGTAATTATTTGACGAATTAGACAATATCTTAAGTGCGTTTATCAATTGTTTAGAGGCTAAAGGATTCATTTTATCTGAAAATATGTTAATTTTAAATAGAAAGAAAAGATTTATCGCGCAAAAACATCTTTTTTGTTGAAACGTGAAACTTTTAAAATCTAGGCACGTATAACAAGGTAGGCTCTACAAAATTCAAAAATACTAGTCGTTACAATCATACTTGTTTTTAAATCTACTAATAGGAGTGAAACAATTTGACAATTTCTTTGCAGAAAGGTCAACGAATTGACTTAACAAAAGGAAATGCAGGCTTATCGAAAATTATGGTTGGCCTTGGCTGGGATCCAGTTCAGCAGAAGAAAGGCGGAGGCCTTCTTGGCGGTCTTTTCGGAGGCGGCGGTGGCGGTGCTGACGTTGACTGTGATGCTTCTATCCTAATGCTTGAAGATGAAAAGCTAACTTCTAAAAAAGATTTGATTTATTTTGGTAACCTGAAAAGTGCATGTGGAAGTATCAATCACACAGGTGACAATTTAACAGGTGCTGGAGACGGCGATGATGAGCAAATCATGGTCGATCTAGGCAAAATCCCACAGCGTATTACGAAGTTAGTCTTTGTTGTTAACATATACGATGCAGTGAAGCGTAAACAGGACTTCGGCATGATTGAGAATGCATTTATCCGTGTAGTGAATCAATCGAATCAAGAAGAGCTAATTAAGTTCAATCTCACAGACAACTACTCTGGTAAAACGAGCCTATTTGTAGCAGAAATTTATCGACACGGATCTGAATGGAAGTTTGCGGCGATTGGTAATGGAACGAATGACGCTGGTTTAAGCGACATTGCAAAGAAATACTAAACTACTTAAAATAAGGGGCTGAATAGCATGGCTGTATCATTATCAAAAGGACAAAAAGTAGATTTAACAAAAACAAACCCAGGTCTATCAAAGGTTATTGTAGGACTTGGATGGGACACGAACAAATACGATGGTGGAAATGACTTTGACCTTGATGCAAGTGTCTTCCTATTAGATAGCAATGGTAAATGTGCTTCTGATAAAGATTTTGTTTTCTATAACCAGACTGAAGGTGGCGGCGGCTCTGTCGTTCATACAGGCGATAATCGTACAGGTGAAGGCGCTGGCGATGATGAACAGGTAAAGGTTAATCTTAAGGATGTTCCTTCTGCAGTAGAAAAGGTTTCATTTGTTATTACGATTCACGATGCGGAAGCTCGTAACCAAAATTTTGGACAAGTATCCAACGCATTTGTAAGAATCGTTAGTGAAGATTCTAATGAAGAACTCATTCGTTATGACCTAGGAGAAGATTTCTCAATCGAAACAGCTATTATTGTTGGAGAGCTATATCGCCATAACGGCGAATGGAAATTCTCTGCAGTAGGATCAGGTTATGAAGGTGGTCTTGCTAGAATCGCTTCTGATTTCGGTTTGCAAGTCGGATAATATCTTCTTTATGGCAAGAGGGCTGAACCCTCTTGCCATTCCAATATAAACGCGAATTGGGGGATGACATTGGCTATTCAATTATCTAAAGGACAGCGGATTGACTTAACGAAAACAAATCCTGGACTCGTAAAAGGGCTCATAGGACTTGGTTGGGATACGAATAAATATCAAGGTGGATCTGATTTTGATCTTGATGCATCTGCATTTCTAGTTGATGCAAATAATCGTTGTCAGAATGACCTGGATTTTGTTTTCTACAACAATTTGGAGCATCCGAGCAAATCGGTCATTCATACCGGCGATAACCGCACGGGTGAAGGTGATGGAGATGACGAACAACTTATCGTAGACTTCTCCCAAATTCCTGCTCACGTCGATAAAATTGGTATCACAGTAACGATTCATGATGGTGAGACGCGTCACCAAAACTTTGGACAAGTATCCAACGCATTTGTTCGTCTTGCAGATGAAGCAACTGGAGAAGAGCTTTTGCGATTTGATCTTGGTGAAGACTTTTCTATTGAAACGTCAGTAGTCGTCTGTGAACTGTATCGCCACGGAAGCGAATGGAAATTCAATGCAATCGGCAGTGGGTTCTCTGGCGGACTTGCTTCCCTTTGTAGAAATTATGGGCTAGACGTCTAACGTAAAGCTTAGCAAGTTGACATTAGGAGGAAACATCAAGTGGAAATCTTACAAGAAATTCTTAACACATATGCCTCGTTCTTTGATTGGGAGATGTGGGGAGAAGTTTTAACTGACCCTGTTGCGTGGGGACTGATTGGTACGCTGATACTTTTAGAGGGCCTACTTTCAGCCGATAACGCACTGGTTCTTGCCGTTATGGTTAAACACCTGCCACCAGAAAAAAGAAGAAAAGCACTAACTTATGGATTATTTGGAGCTTATTTCTTCCGTTTCTTATTTATCGGAATTGGAATGTATTTGATTAAATTCTGGTGGATTAAGGTCTTTGGTGCAGCTTACCTTGCATTTATTGTTATTCAACACTTTAGAAGCAAAGGTGGAGACGAAAGCACAAGTGGCATGAAGAAAGATAGCTGGCTTGTTCGTACGTTCGGTATGTTCTGGGCAACTGTTATTTCAGTAGAACTAATGGATATTGCATTTTCAGCTGACAGTATACTAGCTGCACTTGCGATTTCGGAACAGGTTTGGGTTCTAATACTTGGAGGTATGATTGGTATTCTCCTTATGAGAACAGTAGCGGGCGTCTTCCTTAAGCTAATTGAAAGAGTGCCTGAGATGGAGAATACAGCTTTCGTATTAATCGCGATTATCTCTCTAAAAATGTTCTTGAGCATATTCCATATCGAAATCCCACACGTGGCGTTCTTTGGAATCATCGTAATTGCTTTCCTTGGAACTTTCGTTGTTCATTACTTTAACAACAGAAATCGTCCACTTACTGAAGAAACTGCGTCAGCTAAAGAGAACGAATAGCAAGATGAGGAGGAGACATAAGTGTTCTCCTTCTTTTTTTACGATAAAAATTCAAAAATGTACCGAAATAATGGGTAGGAGGTGACGAAAGTGCAATATTTTCAATATCTTTCTGATTCTGATAGAAGAAAGGTTTTCTTTAAAGAACCTTTTCCGATAACGAAATATGACGTTAAAGAGAAGCTAGCGTATGCGGTTGGTGCCGCTCTTTATATGCCTGCAATAAGAGAAGACATCGGTCGTTTAATTGTGAATCAGAAGTACAAAGAGGTTAGTACCATTGTTCTTGATCTTGAAGATGCGGTGGGGGATAACTACCTGGCTGAAGCGGTCGATCAAACAATTGTACATTTTGCGGAAATCGAACGTGGGTTAATAAAAGGGGAGACAACGTTAAGTGACTTACCCCTTATCTTTATTCGCGTTCGCTCAGCTAACCAGTTACTTGAAGTAGCAGAAAAACTCGGAACTTCTATCGAGCATTTAACAGGTTTTGTATTCCCGAAAATTTCGTCATCTAATGTTGATTTATATTTCTCTGCTTTAGAGAAAGCTTCTATTAACGCTAGTACACGACTGTTTTGTATGCCTATTCTAGAATCACCAGAGCTTATGTATAAAGAAACGAGAACTAGTGAAATGCAATATTTATCTACGCTCTTTCAGAAATATGAATCTTCTATTCTTAATGTGCGAATTGGAGCAACAGACCTTTGTGGACTGTACGGTATTCGTCGAAATGCTCAAACACCTATCTATGACATTTCTATTATGAGAGATTTCATCTCTGATGTTGTCAATTACTTCGGAAGGAACTTTGTCGTTTCTGGTCCAGTGTGGGAGTACTTCAATAGTAAAAAAGAAAGTTTACAGCATGATTTTTCAGAAGTGAATGAATACAATGCAGGGCTTCTAAATGAAACGCTACTTGATCTTTCAAATGGACTTACAGGTAAAACGGTTATTCATCCTTCACAAATTAAAGTGGTTCAAAGCGTTAATGTCGTTACGAAAGAAGAATACCTTGATGCAATGAGCATTATTGAGAACGCAAGTGGAGAAGTTGGCGTATTAAAGAGCGCTTCTTACAATAAAATGAATGAAATTAAACCGCACTATAAATGGGCGATGAAAATTCTAACCAAATCTGACATATACGGGGTGTATCATGAACAGTACAATTTCCTCAAGATGCTTACCGACACAATACCATTTTCCCATTCTGTCGGAAATGAGCGTAAACCTGAACATTTCTCAAAACAAGTTAACCATCCCAGTTGACGAATTTTTTAGCATGGCAGCAAGGATTAATAAGAAGAGAGGTTTCTTGTTCGTTAGCAAAATGCTAGGAAAGCACATTCCAGTCGATCCTTATAAGCCTCTTTTAGCGTCTGGCCTGCTTGCCTTATCCTATTATGAGAGTTTAACAGACACATCACTAGACCATATAAAGAGTGTGACGAATGGCTTTCTATCTGATGATCGAAAAGAACTTAGTCGTGCATATGACTTATTGAAGAGTAAACCTCTGAAGCTTCAAGAGGCACCTATAGTGATTGGATTTGCTGAGACAGCAACAGCGCTTGGACACGCTGTTTTTGATTGTTTTGATCAGGCCTACTATATTCATACGACTAGAGAAGCTGTTGACCAGCTAACTCCGGAATTTAATTTCAAAGAAGAACACTCACACGCTGTGGATCAGCGTTGTTATGCAGATGAGTCGATATTGCGACGGAACCATCCAATTCTTTTGGTAGATGATGAAATAACCACAGGAAGAACCTGTTTGAATATTATTAAAGAGCTCCACGCCAAATATCCTCGCAAACATTATTCCGTACTCTCCCTATTAGACTGGCGTTTAGAAGAGCATATGAATCAGTACACCGCCTTGGAAAAAGAGCTAGGCATTACGATTACCGTTCATTCTCTACTAAAAGGGACCATTGAATTCAATGGCAAGCCACTTGAAGAGCCTCTTACTGAATTTCATTCTAGTACATCCGATCGTAGTGAGGTAGTTATAAAGAAGCACGATTTCTCCACCTACTTCGAACGATTACCAGGTTCTAGCTATCTATCAAATAGCGGTCGCTTTGGTATTGATGAATCGGTTAGAGAGAAGATAGAGGAATCTTGTCAGAATGCATCGAATCAATTAAACAAAGAAGTTCTGGACGGAAAGACGTTATGTCTTGGAACTGGAGAGTTTATGTATATACCAATGAAGATCGCTTCCTATCTGCAAGGAGACGTCTATTATCATTCAACAACAAGAAGTCCGGTGCAGCCTTTAGATTCAGAAGGGTATGCGATTCGTAGTGGATTTTCTTTTCCTAATCCTGAGGATCAGGAAGTACAGCATTATGTATACAACATTCCAGTTGGAAAATACGATAGCGCCATTATCATGTTTGAAAAAGAAGTATCAGAAGAAGAGACTGAAGAACTGATCTCTATTATGGCTGAACAAGAGATTCATAAAGTTCATCTTATATCATGTTCGTGAAGAAAGAGGTGGAAGTATTGAATACACAAATAACGAAAATGGGAAGTTATGCTGACGAGGACGTTACGTTTCTTCTTAAAGATTTGTCAGATATCAGTATGGAAAAGAGCACAACGGAACGGGAACAGGCAATTCAGCAGGGAACACATTACTCTGAAATGCTACCAATTGAATACAAACCGACTGATGAATACATGTCGTTATTTTATCGCTCTCTAGAAGATACGAAACATAAAGTAGCTGTGGCGGTAGGTATTGTTGCTAAGCAAATTATTGCAGAGAGAGGTTTCAACGTAGCTCTAGTATCACTTGCTCGTGCAGGAACACCAATCGGTGTATTGATTAAACGTTATATATCCTACAAGTATAATAGAGAACTTCCTCACTATAGTATCTCTATTATTCGCGATAGAGGAATCGATGACCAAGCGCTCGATTACATTCGGACTACCCATCCTGAGCACGAAATTACGTTTATCGATGGATGGACTGGGAAGGGAGCAATTACGAAAGAACTAACAAAATCTGTCTCTCGATACAATGAAACGAATGGAACGACTTTATCTAGTAAACTTGCTGTACTTGCAGATCCTGGAGACTGTTCAGAGTTGTATGGAACAAGAGAAGATTTTCTCATTCCAAGTGCTTGTTTGAATTCGACTGTTTCAGGCCTTGTGAGTCGAACGATTCTTAATTCGAAGTGGATTAACGAAGGCGATTTTCATGGAGGTAAATACTATTCTGAGCTTCTCTCAGAAGATGTTTCTAATCTATATGTCGATACGATTTGTACTCAGTTTCCACTCATTGAGAGTGCCGTTGATGAAGGATTGTCAGATGTGATGAAAGAATCTCAAAAGCCTCAGTGGAAAGGTCTTACATCAATAGAAAACATTCAGCGTGACTACAATATGGACAATACAAATTTTATTAAGCCTGGTGTAGGGGAAACAACTCGTGTCTTATTGCGACGCGTTCCGTGGAAAATACTTGTGCATCCAGATGCCGAAATGAATCTTGAGCATATTCTAGTTCTTGCAAGGGAACGTGGTGTTCCAATTGAGGAATATACGGACATGTCGTATTCATGTTGTGGTTTGATTCAACCATTGGAGAAGAAGACATGAGAGCATTCGCAAGTGACTTAGATCGCACATTAATTTACTCTAGCAAAATGATGAATCAGTTCGGTGCAGAGGAGTTTCAATTAATTGAAACGCTCGAAGGAAAAGAAATATCCTATATATCGAACAAGACAAAAAATTTACTTCAAACAGTAAATAAGGAAATGCACTTCATTCCTGTTACGACGAGGACAATTGAACAATATCGTCGTATAACACTCTTTCAAAATGAAATTGTACCCCAATACGCGGTAACGAGTAATGGAGGCCATATTCTGAGAAATGGAATAGTACTGCAAGATTGGTCTGATCACATTAAACGTTCTTTAAAGGAATGTTTGCCTCTAGAACATTTTGTTCGTGAGCTCCAAACGCTTGTGCAGGGTAACTGGATTGAGCGAATAAAAGATGCCGATCATCTTTTTGTTTATTTAATCATTAAGCGAGACCAGGTGCTTGAAGAAGAAGTTAATCGTCTATTCAATTGGGCAAGAGAACAGGGGTGGCAGCCTAGTTTACAAGGGAGGAAGATGTATTTCATCCCTGCTCCTGTGAACAAATGGAAAGCGGTAGCCTATCTCAAGAAAGAATTAGGATTAACCTATATTCACACAGCAGGAGATTCTTTACTTGATTATGATTTGATTCAAAATGGTGATGATGGCTATGCACCCGTTCATGGTGAGGTTTTAGAGACTTATCCCAATTTGCGTCGAACGAAACAAAGTGGCATGAAAGCTTCAGAAGAAATTATTGAGTCTATCCTAAGTCAATTAGCTTCGCATTCGACTTAATAAATGGCTCTTTTCTAAAAGATTGTTGCTTTTGAAAGGATTTTTTAAAAGAACCTGACTTCGCTAATTAGAGCGGAAGAATACTCACCGCCCGCCCCGCGGAAAGCGAGCATTCTGTAGCGGAAATTGACATACTCTTTCAGCAACAATATATACGAAAAGAGCCTAATCAATAGAGTCAATATAGTAATCATGGAAGAATTAGTATGTTATTCTGAGTTGTAGAAGATGTTATATTTGTATTATTCAATAACGGTATTGGGGGCAATAATGTCACTCTGGTCGCCGGGAAGGAATGAGAAAGCGGGGAGAACATCATGAATCACTATGAACGAATTCTTATCAAGAATACTTCATTAGATGATGAGAATTTAAATGAATTACTATTCAAGCCGTTTCCAGAACGGAATCCTTATGAGAACGGCAAAGAGTTAATCATTACTCAAGTAGCAGGGAAATTTCTAGGCAGCTTTTATGACGAGAATGAGTACTTCCTTCATTTGCATGATTTATATAAATCAGAGAAATTTCATGTGTTAAGTGAAGAATTAAATAAAGTCATAACACCGGAACGACTTCAGGCAATCCAATCGATTCATTCGATAAATCAGAAGGAAAATGGACTGTCTGCTAATCGATTTGTAGCGTTTCTAGAAGGTGCTACACTTATTCCATCTCACCCAGATCAAGCAATGCACCGCCATATAAGAAAGTCCTTAATTACGATTCTTGAGTTATTTGAACAAAAGCATGCAGGTGGGTTTAATCATCCTGATTTTCGTAGGGTGCTAGTTGATTTAATGAAATGGACGTGGAATCATCTTGATCCTTGGTTTAAGGAAGCAGATATCCAAACAGAAATGCCGGGGATTATCTGGTATGGAGAAGCATCTAAAAGTCAGCAGTACTTTCTTCTTTATTCAATCGTACTTGGTTGTGATGTGCTGTATTTTCATCCGGAAGGAATTGACTCACTTGCTGAAATTGATCCAGAAGAGCAATTTATCAAATCGAAAACCCTGCCATCAACGGTTGGGCTCGAACCTTTTCCTATGGAAAAGCCAGAAAGACGTTCTACAGTAGCCTATCGTGCTACGAAAGAAATGGATACCGTACTTCACCACGAAGGATCACAGCTATTTAAACCGTGGCAATTACGAAACTACTCACCTAAATCAATAACGCTTAAGACAACATACGATGAGTTATTTTTGATTGCAAAAGAGAAGGCTTTCATCCGTCCTAACTTTAAGACAGAAAAAGGAACCGTTCATATTCCTTCTTTGTTTGCAAAAATCATGGGCGTTTCTGAGAATAGAAAAGAATACTGGAATCGTCTCCAGGATTTAAGTGATTCAAAATCCACTGTAATGATTAGACAATTTCCATTTACAACTGAAACAAGGGCTAATCAAAAATTCCATTACCAACATTCACTGAATCAGGATGGGGTACTTGATCCTGAACGAATGATGCAAGGGAACTGGTGGCAATATAAGCATTTGCCAATTGAAACGCAAAAAGCAATTGGACATGCTATCTCCAGAATGTGCGCTGCACCGAAGTTGTTCTCTGAAGGTTCAGAGAGAGAAGAGGATACGAAGCTGTATCTATTCTCACAGACAACTACTTTACCTGAGGAATTTGTGAACTTGATGCAAACGTTTGATTATTCACAGGAAGTTCCGAAGGTGGTTCTCTACAATACAGAAATGAATGGCACTCTATCACGGTCAGATGCTGTCGTTTTGAACTTATTAAATGAGTTTGGTCTCGATATTATTCTCTATAATCCACCGGGACATCAGTGTATTGAACGGTACATTGATTCTTCTTATTTTGATATTCACTGGCTTGAAGAAATGGCGTTTCGACAGGACTTTAAAGAGCCTTCGGTGTTTAGGAAGTTATTTAAATCTATTAAACTATAATCAGGGGAGTGATCGGCCATGACGAATGAGACAGAATTAACAACACTAGATAAAAACGAAGAGATAACGGAAGCCAAGGCAGATGATATACGTCTTAAGCTTCGCGGTGAGCAAGAGGTTCAAAAGCTTGCTGGAGAAATTGATGTAAGGGACCAAATGGCACTTCTAGAATTTGGTAAAGAACCAGCTGTAGAAATCTCTCAGTTCTCAGATAAGATTCTATCGATGATGCGCACAACGAGTGTAACCGACTCAGGTAACATGCTTAAGCAACTTGGTAAAATCATGGATCGTTTTGATAAAAAGGACTTTGAAGAACCGAAAACCGGTTTTCTGTCGAAATTTTTTAAAAAGGGCAATGATGTAGTTGAAAAGATTTTTGGTAAGTACCAAACTCTCGGCGGCGAGATTGAAAAAGTACATGTCGAAATATCTAAATATAAAGATGAGATGTCGCGATCGACCGTTACGCTGGATGAAATGTACCAGCATAACTTGAATTACTACGTAGAACTTGAAAAGTACGTCGTTGCAGGACAAATCAAACTTGAAGAGCTACAAGAAAAGGTGCCAGCCATTCAACAAAAAGTTAGCGCTGGAGATCAAATGGCACAAATGGAGTTGGATACGCTCAACAATGCCATTCAAACTCTTGAAGAAAGAATCTATGATCTTGAGATGGCGAGAATGGTTTCTATTCAAACAGCGCCACAAATTAGACTGTTGCAACGAGGAAATACGAAGTTAATCGGTAAAATCAATTCAGCCTTTATTATTACGATCCCTGTTTTTAAAAACGGTGTTATTCAGGCTGTTACAGCAAAACGACAGAAGCTTGTGGCAGACTCAATGGATGAACTTGATCGTCGTACGAATGATATGCTGAAAAACAATGCCCAGAACATTTCCAATCAAAGTGTGGAAATTGCGAAGTTATCTGGTAGACCGAGTGTAAAAATCGAAACGATTGAAGAATCATGGAATACAATTGTGAAGGGAATGGAAGAGACCAGAGCAATTGAGGATGAGAACAAACGTCTTCGCGATGAAGGTACTAAACGTATCTTAGAGCTTCAAGATAATATGAAAAAGATTGGGAATCAATCGTAAAATAATAAAGCATAGAAAAAAGGATAGCGAGAAACGGCTATCCTTTTTCTATGCTTACTTTTCTTCGTTAAGCTTTCCCTTGCGCTCTTGATATTCACCCTTTGATTTATCGCGCTTTGCTTCCTCTTGAAGGCGGCTATCATTCTTAGCATTGCCAACTTGGTCTTTCACTTCTCCCTTTGCCTTGGAAACGGCGCCTTTGACTTTATCACTTAATCCTTTATTGTTACTCATTTGGTAAACGCTCCTTTCCTGTATCTAATAAAAAAATACCCCTTGAAGCAAGATGCCAAACGGCAATCTTCCTTAAGGGGCGATAAATGGTAAATTAGTTTGATTTATCTTTAACAGGTCGATCAGTCCATATGTCTGATTTCAATCCTTTGATTGTATCTGCATAGAACTGAGGATCCTTACCAGCTTTTCGCTGATCTCGGTAATCTTTGAGAGCTACAAATGCTACCTTACCAATAATGGCAATAACGATTAAGTTAAGAAGTGCCATGAGTCCCATGGATAGGTCAGCCATGCCCCAAACAATTCCGAACCCTGCTTTAGCACCGAACATAACCATACCTAGTACAGCAAGACGATAAATGAGAAGCGCTGTTTTACTAGACTTTATAAATTCAATGTTCGTTTCACCATAATAGTAGTTACCAATAATTGAGCTGAAAGCGAACAGGAGAACAGCGACAGCTACGAAAATACCAGCTCCACTACCTAAGTGTTGATTCATCGCTTCCTGTGTTAACTGAACACCGTCAAGTTTGGAATCAACATAACCGTTTGACATCATAACCATAAAAGCAGTTGCAGTAGCAATTAAGAGCGTATCTACGAAAACGCCTAGAGCCTGGATAAGTCCCTGCTTAACAGGGTGAGAAACATCTGCTGTGGCAGCAGCGTTTGGCGCACTACCCATACCAGCTTCGTTAGAGAAAAGACCACGTTTAATTCCAAGTAGCATCGCTGCTCCGACACCACCACCGGTTACTTCTTTTAACCCGAAAGCATGCTGGAAAATAAGAGCAAACATTGCTGGGATTTCAGTGAAATTAACGATAAGTACGTAAGCTGCAACTAGTAAATAGATACCAGCCATAATTGGAACGATGATTTGAGACACAACGGCAATTCGACGAACACCACCGAAAATGATAATAGCAGTTGCGACTGTTAGAATTGCCCCAAGTACCCATCGATTCACATCGAAAGAGTTTTCAAATGCAAGGGCGATTGTATTTGATTGTACCGAGTTAAACACTAGTCCAAAACTGAATGTGATCAACACAGCAAATATAATACCGAGCCATCTAGCATTTAAAGCACGCTGCATGTAATAAGCAGGTCCACCTCGGAAGTCATCTCCATCCCGTACTTTGTATATCTGAGCAAGTGTACTTTCAACAAATCCACTTGCTGCCCCAAGAAGGGCTATAACCCACATCCAGAACACAGCACCAGGACCACCGATGCTGACAGCTGAAGCAACACCAGCTAGGTTCCCTGTACCAACGCGGGATGCGGTACTAATGAAGAAAGCCTGTAAACTAGATACAGATTTCTTTCTTCCTTTTACTGTGTCCTTTTCTGTAAGAACGTGGACCATTTCACCAAAAAGACGAAATTGAACGAATCGAGATCGGATTGTAAAATAAAGTCCAACACCAATCAGGATAAAAATAAGCACATTAGACCAGATTAAATCATTACCGAACGATACGATTTTTTCTAAAATATCCATATGTAAGTCCTTTCTATAATGGTTTGGTATAAATAAACAAGTTATTTGGTATGTTCCCTCAAGTGCACGTAATCTAACTCGAAAACGACTATGAATTATAAAAAAATGGAAAAATCATTCCGTTGTCAACTAGTGAAGATGCACATTTCACCACAAGAACCAATTATACATTGTTTTGTTGCAAAGATAGAGAGTGTTCGTTAGAAAATCTAACAATGAAAAAATAGACAATTCTCCCTTCACTTTATAATTTTGATTGGCTCTTTCCGTATACATTGTTGCTATATGAGTGGGTGAATTTCCGCTCCAATAAGAAGTGTGTATTTCAATAATTATTTCAAAAGCAACAATCTTTTAGAAAAGAGCCTTTTGATTAGAAGCTGAAGAAGCTAATAGAAGAATAGAAATCGATTATAGCTATTGCGAAAAGTATATCATATATTGTTTTCTTTCTTCATTAGGTTCAGAGTGGTAAAATAAAGGTGGAAGCATCAAAATCAGCTCTGCCCGGGAGGGATATCAATGATCGAGCAACAGCAAAACGTTACAGTTATCTCGAATCAAAGACCTGTCCAATTACGCGTCGAGCGGCTTGCCATTCATCATAGAATGAAAATTCTTGAGGCCGTTAAATCAAATGGCAGTAAATTTTATCTTTTCTTTTATAAAGATGATTTTATAACTGGAAAGACAGTAGACGTTAAGAATGGTTCCCTTATAGAAAAAGCTTTTCAGAACGGCATTGTCCTGCAAGCTTCACACCCACTAATTGAGCGTTTTTTAACTGATAAAACTTTTCTTCTAAAATCCACAAAACAGGTTTTTCAATCTGTTCAAAAGCATTACACCCCTCAAGAAACTGCTTTTATTTTCTCTTACTTTGATTCTTTTCTCTCCACTGAAACTCTTATTAAACTCATAAGGAAACACTTTTACGAATATCGAAGAAATGGTCAACTGCGTAAAGCGTTCCAGATTCTAGTTATACTCCTTCATTTTGATTCGAATAACAAATGGGCACTGGAACTGACTCGTAAATTAGAATATCAGAAAATGAGAAGCATTTATGAGGCAGAAGATACCGATCTCCGAGACGTTGATCCGCTCTTCTTTGAAATTGTTGCTTATAAAGAACTTGAAAAAAACCAAACGTATCTTGAATCTGTTTATCATAAGGATAAGCGAAAAACAGATCTTACCGCACTGCGACTTCACCTCTACCTTCATTCATCCAAGCAAGATGAACGTGATCCGCTCACGCTCCTGGAAGGATCATTTACTGAATCGGAATACGCCAATCTGCTTTGGATCATGTATGTTGAAGCACCCCAACATAAAATCCTCCAAGAAAAAGCATTTCAAGCGCTCATGCACTTAAATAAAACAAGCGAAGCTATAAACTTACTTACCGCCCGGAAAACTGCATTGACAGCTAGTGAAGGTGAATTATTAGTGAAAGCATTTAATGATGAAGAAACAGATATCACTCAAATTAATTTAAGTTCCCTTCAAGAATCTCTGAAGATTAAAGAGAATCGCATGCTACTAGACGGTTTACTTCAACCATTAATCCCAAGAATACTAAACGAATATGGATTAACATATGTTTATACATGGCTTAAGCCTTTATATGAAGGGAATCAGAATCTTAGCATTTTATCAACCATCCAAACAATGGTAGATATTCAGGATAACCCTGACAAGCAATTTCAACTCGGTAAACTTTATCACAAATTGAAACAATATGATGATGCGATTACTTGCTTTGATTGGGAAATGGAGCTGCACCCTACAGACCCTACTCCAGTTCAATGGTTAACAAAGGTTTACCGCGAAATGGGTAAGCTTGAAGAATCGAATACTTATATGTCAATCTATTCTAAAATGCAAAGGGTATCTCATTAGGAGAGAGCGCAGGCTGTGACCTGCGCTTTTCTTATGGTATAAAAGCTCCCTTCCCCTTCAGAGAGGGCTCAAAGCCCTCCTTTGATGGAAGACTCACTTATCTTTCTATTTGATATTAGAGACACCCTTCATATAAACTAAGAAACAGTAAGCAATAATAGGTAAGGCTTGTCAGGAGCGAGTAAATGGAAAAACAATCGAGTTATACTTATGACATTATCCAAGTATGTCTGTTAGCTGGTAAAGTAATGCTGCAGAATGGCGGGGAGACATATCGGGTGGAGGATACAATGACGAGGATTGCGGACGCTTGTGGAGCTATCAATTCGAATAGTTATGTAACTCCCACAGGTATTTTCTTCTCGTTAGAAGGTCCAGAACTGTCAACTCAGCTCATTCGAATATCAGAACGGACAACTGATCTAGATAAAGTAACAAAAGTTAATAGTATTTCAAGAAGGATTAGTAGTGGAGACCTTTCCATTCAGGATGCACATATTGAGCTCGATCGTCTTGATAAAATGACAGAACGCTATACTTTTCCGAAGCAGCTAATTGCTGCTGCAATTGCTAGCGGATGCTTCCTCATCATGTTCCAAGGGTCATGGAATGACTTTTTGCCAGCAGTGATAGCTGGGGGTGGAGGCTTTTTCAGTGTGAATTTCTTTAATCGACTCGTACCGGTTAAGTTTTTCTCTGAATTCCTTGCCTCGTTTGTTATAGGACTCCTTGCTGTTCTCTTCGTTTCTACTGGCTTAGGTGAACAACTTGATAAGATTATTATCGGCTCTGTAATGCCACTTGTACCAGGCTTGTTAATTACAAATGCTGTTCGAGATCTAATGGCTGGTCATTTAATATCAGGTCTTTCTAAAGGGGCAGAGGCATTTCTAACTGCGTTTGCAATAGGAGCTGGAATTGCACTTGTTGTATCATTTTTGTAGAAGGCTATGTGAATCAACAGTGTTGATTTTTGGCTCATTTACGCCCGTGGTGACCAATCGCTTCGAGCAAATTCGTTTGCTCAGGCGATTGGTCACCACAGGGCGACCTTTCAGCGGAGCTGAAAGGCGAGTGAAACTGAGGTTTCACTCGAATGAGCCAAAAATCGTGATAATCAACAATTTGAGCTAACATAGCCTTGTAGAAAGGAAGATAAGAAATGGCCATTATTGCTCAAGTTATTACAAGTTTCATTGCTAGCGCAGCATTTGGATTAATGTTTAATGCACCCAAATCGTCTCTTATTAAGGGTGGATTTGTGGGTATGAGCGGGTGGATGATTTACTATTGTATGGAAGCATCAGGAATTGATCCGGTTGTATCAACTGTTACTGCGTCATTCTTTATTGCAGTTATTAGTCAAGGATTCGCTAAAATGTACCGTACACCAGTCATTATATTTAGTGTAGCTGGTATCATTCCTTTAGTCCCAGGAGGGCTTGCTTATGATGCAATGAGGAATTTTGTGCAAAATGATTACAATAGCGCTATCAACCTTGCTGCTAGAGCATTCATGATTTCAGGGTCTATTGCAGTTGGCCTAGTGTTCTCTGAAGTGATTAATCAAATTATTCGTCATTCCACTTTAACTAGACAACAGAAACAGTGAGAATGTAGGTCCATGTCCTTTTGCAAAGGTCCCTGTTTCTATGATAACTTTTAATTGGGTCACTGTGTCGAACGGTGTCATAAAATGTTAGTGTCTGGGGAGGAACAACGATGAAAACCTATCCCTATCTTGGGTTGTTAACGATTCGACTAATAGTAGGTATGCTTTTTTTCGCACATGGTTTTTTCAAATTCTCAGAAGGTATTGCAAACACGGCTGCATTTTTTGAAGCGATCGGTTTGTCAGGATTTTTGGCATATGTAGTTGGATTAATTGAGTTAATAGGTGGAGTACTCATGATTCTGGGATTAGGGACACGAATTGTGAGCGTTTTGTTCTCTTTAATATTAATTGGAGCGCTTATTTTAGTTAAGCGTTCTACGGGGATGCTCGGAGGATATGAACTCGATATCGCACTTCTTGCAATGTCGTTGTCACTCTTTTTAAGTGGGGGAGGGCCTTATAGTCTTCGTCACTACATGGTTAAAAAAGGATGGACTTTGAACTTCCAACAAAACACCGTAATGAAAGATAAATGAGGAAGTGAATGAATGGCTAAGAAGAAATTAAAGAAAAGTGTTAAGTGGTTGTTAGTCATTATTGGCATCGTTACTCCTCTAGCCCTTCTCTTTCTACTGAATCAATCATCTGTCAAGAATGAATCAATAACAAAAAATCAGCCCTATTTAGGTGAAGAAATAGCACCTGTAGAGGTTATTGAGTTTGGCGATTATAAGTGTTCATCTTGTAAATCTTTGAATCAATCTTTCTTCCCTCTAATCCAAGAAGAGCTAATAGCTACAGGTAAAGTGAAATTCTATTTTATTCACTATCCATATATTAATGAAGATTCAAAACGCACTGCTGAATTTGCTGAAGTCGTGTATGAAGAGCTTGGTAATGATGTTTTTTGGCAATTTCATCATGTGCTGTATGACCAACAGCCTAATAAAGCTGAACAAAAAGATGTTTTTACAATAGCCTTTTTGGAAGAAACACTTGGTGGTCTAGTGAGTGAAGAGGAAACCACACAAGTAGTGAAAGCTTACGAAACCGGGCTAGGAGAAAAAGCTGTTGAACTAGACCTTGCTTATGCGGATAAAGTCGGTGTGAATTCTGCTCCATCATTATACGTTGATGGCAAGCGTTTTAAAGGCAGTACTATGGCTGAATTCAAGAAAATGGTTGAAGAATCTACAAATGAATGAAGGAAGACACCTAGTTAGGTGTCTTTTTTGTATGTAAATAAACGTTTGTTTAATGCTAGCCTCATTAATCAAACGTTTGTTTAACTGAATGATTTTTATCAAAACTAAACTTAATTATCTAATTTTCTATATTGAAGTTAAGAATAGACGGATGTGTGGTATATGAAGGGAGGAGTTACTATTCTTAGATGAGGAGACAAGCGATGTGGATTAGAAACGATTTCTTTAAATATATCACTGGTATTATTTTAATTCTTATTTGTTTTTTCTTTTTGACAGAACTTAATTTATTGAAGCCTGTTAAAACCATAATTGGGACTTTATTTTATCCAGTTTTAATAGCTGGATTTTTGTATTATGCGATTAAGCCTATTGTAAAGCTTGTGAAAAAACTACCTTATGTAACAAATCTTGTAGCAATTATACTCGTTTTTATTAGTATTGCTGGGTTACTATATGGTGGATTCACATTCCTTGCAAACCCAATTCAAAAGCAAGTTTCAGAAATCTCAAATCAACTTCCCGAGAAATTGAAAACATCGGCCGATGAAGCTGAAAAGGCGATTGAAAAGAATGATATGGGCATGTTGTCTATGGAGAACATCAGACAAAAAGTTAAGAGCTATCTTGGTGATTTAACACAGAGCTTTGGTGAGAATATTACACAAATCGTTGGTGCATTAACAAGTGCAACAACAGTTCTAGTCATTGTGCCATTTGTATTATTCTATTTTCTGAAAGACGATCACAAACTCACACCGTTCTTATTAAAATTTATTCCTGCAAACCATAAGGAAGAAGGAAAGAAGGTTCTTCACAATATCAATCAGACACTTTCTGCCTACATTATAGGTCAGATTATTGTTGCTATTGTTGATGGAGCGCTTATGTATATTGGCTATTTAATAATCGGACTCCCGTATGCTTTGATCCTTGGATTGTTCGTAACCGTAACAGCTGTAGTACCATTCTTTGGCCCTATTATTGGTGTTATTCCTGCGATTGTTGTTGCGCTAACACAGGATCCAGTGATGGCTTTCTATGTGCTTATTATTATGGTTGTCGTGCAACAACTTGAAGGCAATCTTGTAGCGCCTGTTGTATTAGGAAGTCGACTTAATATTCATCCATTAACAATCATTTTGCTACTTATTGTAGCAGCGGCACTTTATGGATTCATAGGGATGTTGATTGCAATTCCATTGTACTCAGTCGTTAAAGTAACTTTACAGAATTTCTATAAATTTTATAAGCTCAGTCATTCTCAAGTAGAATACGAATAAATAAATCCCCTGGTTTCTAACCAGGGGATTTATTTATTCTAAAGATAGATTGAGGCAAGGCGTTCGTACGAATTTCTACGTTCATCAAAACTGTGTACATTTGTAAGCACCATGAATTCCTCAGTTTGATAACGAATTGAAAGTTCGTCCAATTGCTGTTTGACGGTTTTGGGTGAGCCGATGACCATTCGTCTCCTATTATGCCGTATCCGTTCCAAATCTGTTTTAGTATAAGAGTGATTTTTGGCTTCTTCCACAGAAGGAACACGACTGTCGAGCCCTTTCTCAACCTTAAGTAACCATAGATCCTGGCTTTGCGCAAGCTCCTCAGCATGCTCGTCTGTTTTACCACATACTACAAAAATTGCAATAATTGCTTGAGGTTTAGGATGATAATAAGTGGGATGGAACTTTTCATAATAGGTTTTTAATGTTTTCTCACCTCGAAGGGGCTTAATAAAATGCCCGAATACATATCCAATTCCAAGGTCAGCAGCTTGCTGAGCACTGTTTTCACCCATACCTAAGAGCCAAAGTGCTGGAGGAGTTTCAGTTTGGGGTGCTGCTTTTATTCCAGTAAATTCATGACTACTTGGAATGGAATCTGTAAGATAATGAGATAGCTCTGTTAATTGACGAGGGAACTCATTTAGACTCTTGTTGATTCCATCTGTCAGTGCAAGTCTTGTTTTCGCTGTCCCGCCTGGCGATCGACCTACTCCAAGGTCGATCCGGTTAGGGTGAAGTGCTTCAAGCTGCCTGAAATTTTCTGCAACTTTAAAAGGGCTATATTGTGGCAGCAATATGCCACCTGAACCTACTTTGATACGAGAGGTTGATGCAGCTATGTGCGCCATCATGATTTCTGGTGCTGTGCTTGCAAGCCCCTTCGTGCTATGATGCTCAGCAAACCAATATCGTTGATAGCCAAGTTTTTCAGCTAAAAGGGCAAGCTCACGTGTTTTTTCCAGTGTTGCATAGGAATTACTTCCTTTTGGTATTGGTACTTGATCCAGAATACTTAATGTTATCAAGCTCGTAGCAACTCCTTTTTCAATTCTCTACTCGTTAGTATAAGCTTCTAATTTCTATCCTAACGCGATCTTATAGAAGGAGATAGTATTTTGCTTTTTACTATCTATGAACAATATGTGAAATAGTGAGCAAGGTTGTTGCGAAGTAATTGTTTATGTCATATACTAAGAATATAGAAATTGTGAAACATATCACATACTCATTTTTTATTATGTGAAATAACTCACAATTACATTAGGAGGAATGACAAATGAAAGTAGCAGTTGTAGGATGTACTCATGCTGGAACAGCAGCAGTTTCAAATATAGCCAATCTTCACCCAGAAGCAGATATTACTGTATACGAACGAAATGATAATGTTTCTTTTCTATCCTGCGGCATTGCGCTTTACGTTGGTGGGGTTGTGAAGGATCCACAAGGTTTGTTCTATTCTTCACCTGAGAAATTAGAAGAGATGGGCGTTACGATGAAAATGAAGCATGAAGTGCTTGATATTGATACAAACAACCGTCGTATCCGGGTGAGAAATTTAGACACAAATGAGGAACTTAATGACACTTACGATAAGCTTGTAATGGCTACTGGATCATGGCCGATTGTCCCTCCAATTGAAGGCATCAAGCTTAACAATATCCTTCTATCCAAAAATTATAATCAAGCTAATACCATTATCGAGAGAGCAAAAGACGCAAACCGTGTCACCGTTATTGGAGCGGGATACATTGGGGTAGAATTAGTTGAAGCTTTTCAGAAATATGGCAAGGAAGTAACGTTAATAGATGGTGAGGATCGCATTCTAAGTAAGTATCTAGATCCTGAATTCACAGACGTTATTGAAGAGGACTTTAGAAATCGAGGTATTCATCTTGCGCTGAATGAAACGGTAACTCGTTTTGAAGGAGATACAAATGTATCAAAAGTTGTCACTTCCAAAGGAGAATACGAATCAGATCTTGTTATTCTCTGTGTAGGTTTTCGTCCTAATACCGAGCTTGTAAAGGGACAGGTAGACATGTTGCCAAATGGAGCAATCATTGTGGATGAGTATATGAGAACAAGCAAGAAGGATATATATGCCGCAGGTGATAGTTGTGCGATTCGCTACAATCCAACTGGTGAACATGCTTATATTCCGCTTGCTACAAATGCCGTCCGCATGGGTACGCTTGTAGGACGAAATATTATGACACCAACAACGAAATATATGGGTACACAGGGAACATCTGGATTACACTTATTTGATCTCAGTATGGCATCTACGGGCTTAACAGAAAAAGCAGCATATTCTGCGGGAATGAATGTGAAAACAATCACAATTGAAGAAAGCAATCGTCCTGAATTTATGCCAGATTATGAAGTGATTACACTCAAGGTAGTGTATGAAGTAGAAAGTCGTAGAATTCTAGGTGCACAGGTCATCTCAAAAGCAGATGTAACACAATCAATTAATACACTGTCAGTTTGTATCCAAAACAACATGACTGTAGATGAATTAGGGTTTATTGATTTCTTCTTCCAACCACACTTTAATAAGCCATGGAACTTTCTTAATCAGGCAGGTCTACAAGCCATCCAATAATATCTAATCCGCTAGCAAGTGTGCTGGCGGATTTTTTGTAGTGCTGTGCTTGCATACAATCCTTTTGACAGACATAATGAAGGAAACAATTTATGTAGGAGAGATGTTTTGTGATAAATAGAAAGATCACCATCTTGGGGGAGACTTTATGACAAGAGTGTACCTTATAAGACACGGTGAAAGTGAATGGAATGCTGCAGGAGACCTTTACTGTGGGAGAACGGATGTCGGGCTATCAACAATAGGTCGAAAGCAAGCAGAAGATGCGGGAATGTTCTTGGACGATGTTCGATTCGATTTCGCATATGCTTCTCCGTTAATTCGAGCACGTGATACAGCTCAACTTATTTTAGGAGATACAGGACCACCTATTCTAACTGATGAAAGAATTTATGAAGGTGATTTTGGAGAGTGGGAAGGAAGATCAAAGAAGGAATTTATTGTGGAAGATCCTGAATCATGGGAGAACTGGATGGCCAATCCTTGGGAAACGAGAGCGGGGAGAACTGGTGAAACGGCACGTGAAATGTATGAGCGTGCGTCGTCCTTCCTAAAAGAAATAGGAGAAAAGCATCCAGACGATACAGTCTTAGTTGTTGCTCATAACAATACAATTCGCTTTCTTCTTGCAGGTATTCTTGGAATGCCTTTCTCTAACTATCGCAAAATTTTTCAAGATAATACCGGTATTAATGTCCTTGACGTTACTGCCGACTCGGTTTTGATTAGGAGTTTAAATATCAACGTACACCTATTCTAAGTGGAAAAAACGCCGATGCACTCAAGGTGCATCGGCGTTTTTTAGTTTGTGAATTCATTATATGTCTTTTTTACAACACTACTTAACGCAATCAATGCGATGACGTTAGGTAGAACCATAAATGCGTTGAATGTATCAGCTAACTGCCAAACGAACGGAACGTTTAGGACTGTACCGCCAATAATGAAAAGAAGAACAGCTGCTCGATAATAAGGAACACCTTTCTCACCAAAAAGGTAATTTACGTTTGTTTCCCCGAAATATGCCCAACCAAGTATCGTTGTAAAGCTAAAGAACAACAGACTGAATGCAATGAAGTATACCCCAAAGCTTCCTAGTCCACTAGAGAAACTAGCTTGAGTAAGCTCAATGCCTGTTAGATTTGAATTCGCACCATCTGTAACGAGAATAACAAGGGCCGTGGCTGTACAAATAATAACCGTGTCAATCAGTACCCCAACCATAGCAACAAACCCCTGCTGTGCTGGATGTTTCACCTCGGCAACAGCATGGGCATGTGGAGTAGAACCCATGCCTGCTTCGTTTGAGAATAGTCCTCTTGCAACACCGTATCGAATGGCTTCTTTAATTGATGCACCAAGTACTCCGCCTCCAGCTGATTCAGGAGTGAAAGCTGATTCAACAATGAGAGAGAGTGCAGGTAGAACTTGATCGTATTGAAGAATTAGGATGATAAAAGCTCCGACAATATAAAGAAGTGCCATTACTGGTACAACGTTACCTGCAAATTTGGCAATTCGATTAATACCACCAAACAAAATTAAACTGATCAGAAACGCTACCACAATACCAATGACCAACGGTGGAATTTGAAAAGCAGTATTGAACGCTTCTGCAATTGAATTGGATTGAACCATGTTGCCTACAAATCCAAGAGCAGCAATAATAGCAACTGCAAAAAAGGCGGCCATTTTTTTACTTCCCAGACCGTCACGGATGTAATAAGCGGGACCACCTTTTACTGTACCATTTTCTTTCACTCGGTATTTCTGAGCAAGGACAGCTTCTGCAAAGATCGTAGCCATCCCAAGGAATGAAGAGATCCACATCCAGAAGATCGCTCCTGGACCACCAGCAGCGATGGCAGTAGCAACACCTGCTAAATTCCCTGTACCTACTTGAGCAGCTATGGCTGTTGAAAGAGCTTGAAAAGATGATATTCCGTCTTGCTTTTTTTTAGAGAAAAGAGGACCGAACGTTTGGCGAAAACCTTCTTTTAATCCTGTTAACTGGATGAATCCAAGTCGTATTGTGAAAAAGAGTCCAGTTCCTAATAGAAGAGAGATCATGATCGGTCCCCATAGAATAGCATTAATGGCTTCAATTACTTGCACTGTTGTCAACTCGCTCTCGCAAAAAATAAGATTCTCCAATGATAGCTTATTAGTGCACCTTACTTCAACCCATTAAATCGCTATGGTAACCATTTCCTTAGTAATCTGTTTGGGATTGGAGTTGTTTCCTTGTGGACTTTTGCTTTTGCATCCATTGATAGAAGAACAGTATACCAATTACGAAGATTGAGAGACTCATATACAAATTGGCGTAGCCCATTGTTGTTACCATGATTCCAAGCACATAAGATCCTGTAGCAATCCCGGTATCAAAGAAAGTGAAGAAAGTAGCTGTCGCGTGAGCGCTTCGTGTTTCAGGCGCTGCTTGAATAGCTAATGTTTGGAAGCTCGGGACGATTGAACCATATCCTAATCCAATCAAAGCTCCAGCTAGAAGAAGCATCCATGCAACGTTTGTTAAGCTTAGCGTTAGTAGTCCAATTGCAAATAATACAAATGCGGGCAGGATAACTGTATTAGGACCTCTTGTATCAAATAGTCGTCCTGTAAATGGTCTTGATACAAGCATAGCTACTGCGAATACTGCGAAAAAGAAGCCTGCCGCATCAAGTAGATTGAGTGATTTAGCATAAAGTGAAATAAAGGAAATGACGCTTGCATATGAGAAAGCGACAAAAAGTCCAACGACTGCGATGGGAAATGACTTTTTCTCAAACAAATCTTCAAACGTTAATTTAGACCTATTTACAGGTGATGTATTCTCAATCGCTTTGATTCCAAGTGTACATAGCACGCCTACAACCATAATGGCGCTTAAAATAAGAAAAATTGTAACATAAGATACGAATTGAAGAAGAGTAAGAGCGATGAATGGTCCTGCCACAACTGCCAGGTTCATAGACATTGCAAAATAACCTAAGCCTTCACCACGACGTTCTCTAGGAATAGAATCAGCTGCAATAGCTCCTGCAGCTGTTGTTACGATACTAAACCATACGCCGTGGAAAAAGCGAAGAAGTAACAAAGCGATATAGTGGTCTACTAGTGGATAAAGAAATGATGTGATAGCGAAAAAAACTGCACTCGCTACGAGCATTTTCTTTTTACCAAAACGATCAATTAATTTTCCTGAAAAAGGGCGAACAATAATAGCAGAAAGCAAGAAGATCGTAATAATTAATCCTGCTTGTGATTCACTTCCTCCAAGCGCATCTGTTACGTAAATTGGAAGTAACGTTAAGAGTGCATAGAAAACAATGAATACAAACAAGTTACTAACGAAAATGTTGATGAAGCATTTCGTCCATATTGGTCGATTAATAGACATTAACGCCACCCCCTTGATAACCAATTTTTTTTAACAGAGTATGGAATAGCTGTACTTCATTAGGGCTTAAGTTTTTAAGCAGCGCTTGCTCGATTTCCTGAATATCCGCTTTAATATCTGGTATTAATAGTTTTGCATTGTCAGTTAATTGCACGATTCTCTCACGCTTATCCTTTCCTTCTAAGCGGACAATCCAATTATTTTTTTCCATTCGGACAAGTGTTCGAGTCGTAGTAGGTGCTTCAACATTTAAATACTGCCAGATGTCAGTTTGATTCATTGGACCAAATTGATCGAGGCAGTAGAGGATAGACCACTGTGAGCTATAGAGATTATAATCTTTCAGCTTCTCGTTCATTTCTTTCGTAATGTAGCGAACTTGTTGGTGAAGTGTGTGAAAGATATCATTTGTCGGTATCATGTTTTCCTCCAATTAAAATTTACCTAGGTAACTAATAAAGAAAAGTCTACAATTCATTGAAACGAAAGTAAAGGAGAAGGTTTTATGTCATTTTTTCACAAACTCGCTACTTTTTTCACCGTGAAAAGAGTTCTATGAAGTTAGTGCCACATCCATATACCTGTTTACTAAGTTACTGGAAAAACTTACACAATAAATCTTGTGTAGAGCATTATTCTAAATTATGATGAAAATACTTAGTAATTCGACAAAATTCACTCTTTGCATAAAAGAGGGAGGCATTTTAATTGGAAAAGTATAGGAAGAAATTTGTTTTAAATATGATGGAGAAGTATGAGGAAATAAAGTCTGGAAACGAGAGTGTACCAGAGAAGGAACTATATCAATTTTTGCATACATTTAAAGGAACGGCTGGAACGGTTGGGTATGAACAAGCTGCTGAAAAGGCAGAAGCTCTTATTACACACTTTGATTTAGAAAGTGAGCGTTCTTTCAGTAATGAAGAAACGATTAAGCTTCTAGAAGATGTTATGGATGAAATTATCGAGCAAGCAGCCATACATAATGAAGAAACGAAAGAAACTGATGTTAAAAGAATGATTATGTTAATTCATCCAAACCCAATGAATTTAATTGAGATGAAAGCGAATCTAGAAAAAGAAGGATATCTTGTGTTTGCCGCAATGGATCTCTCAAAAGCTCACACAGCACTATACGACATGTATCCAGATTGTATTATAGTAGACTTTCATTTAATAGAAACAGATGAATTTGGAATTGCAAAAGAAATGAGAGAGAAGGCAGAGTTACAATTCATTCCATTGATTCTTACTGATACGGTGACCTCGGTATCAAATCGAATAAAAGGGTACGATTTTGGCGCAGATGATTTTCTGGGTCAGGATGTGTCAATAGAAGAGTACCTATTACGTGTGAATCATAAAATCAAGAAACGCAAAACAGTCGTTCATTCTGTGTTAACAGATGAATTGACGGGTGCTTTCAATCGCAAGTTCCTAGAAACACAATTGAACTATATGCGCTATGATTTTGTTCGAAATGGTGATCATGCATCTCTTGTCATGTTCGATATAGACCATTTTAAATCAATCAATGATGGTTTTGGTCATTTAATTGGAGACCAGGTTCTTAAGAAGCTCTCTCGTTACATTATGGATGAGAAGAGAAGGACTGATACACTTATTCGCTACGGTGGTGAAGAATTTGTCCTTATTCTACCGGATACAACTTCTAGTCAGGCCGAGAAGTTTCTTAGTCGTCTTCTTAAAGGATTTCGTTCCAAAACTTTTCGGGTTAAGGAGGAAACCTTTTCAGTTACATTCTCTGGAGGAGTAGTGGATATTGATTCCGTATCTTCAAATAAAGAATTACTAAATCAAGCAGATGAAGCATTGTACCGTGCTAAGGCAAATGGTCGAAATCAAGTTGTTATTTATGAAAGTAATCTTGTTGATTCTATGCCAATGAAAACGATTCGTATTGCTGTGGTAGATGATGACGAGATTATGAGGACGCTATTAACATCTCAACTTCAGCAGTTTCAACCTGACGGAAATTATGAAATTGAGGTTAGAAGTTATCGAGAAGGCGAAAGTTTCTTTGAGGATAGCTGGCATCAAGGGAATTCATCGTGCCTTGTACTGCTAGATGGGATCATGCCACGTATGGACGGAATTGAAGTGCTGCGTAAACTGCGTAATGAAAGCAATAGTCGCTACACAGTCATGATGCTTACAGGAAGAAAATCAGAGAAAGATATAGTTAAAGCTTTGGAGCTAGGTGCCGATGATTATATTACGAAACCTTTTAGTATAGTGGAACTTGAAGCGAGAATTCGAAGGCTTATACAGAAAATGATGTAAGAGAAAGAGTGAATCGGCTATATGAATGGCATATTTATTATTTTCCAAGTATCACTATTGCTTTTTATTGTTTTGAATGTGCTTTTTATTTTTCTTGTTATCAGAAAGGTTTACGCCAATAAATTTCAAATACAGAAGCAACATTGGAAGCAAGAGTATCTTAAACATATTGATTTAGTGATTCGTGGGAAAGAGGAGCTTCTGTTTCCTGATAAATTATCAATGATTGAGGCATTCGAAGAAGTACTTGCAAGGTACTATTCCTTAATGAAAGGAAATACTGACATTGCAAGTAGGATTGAGGAACTAGCTGAGCAAGTTCTTCATAATGATTATAAAAAAAAGCTGAAACATGGAAGATGGAGTATTCGGATGAATACACTTCATCGAATTGAGAAGTTTCGAATGGTCTCGTTAATAGAAGATTGTGTCGCTATTTATGATAAGGAACGCACTAGTGAATTAGAATCTCTACAGATATTAAGAATCCTTGCGAATCTTCAAGATGAACGGATTTATACCATTCTAGTAAACGAAGAAAGAGAATTTCCTAGCTTTTATTACTTGGATCTATTTGTGAGATTAAATGAACGTTTGTTTAATCAGTTCACGGATGCTGTGAAGGATTTCCCCTTAACAATCCAATTTTCCTTAATTGAGGCAATGGGAGAACGAGGTGATTATTCTTACATTCCAAAGATTGAATTCTATTTACGTTCTAAGAATGCAGAATTTAGGATTAGAGCACTTAAATCACTAAATAAGGTTGGCTATTTAACAGACGCTGAGAAAATAAGGCCTTCTCTTAATGCGGAGTCATGGCAAGAAAGAATGATGGCTGCAAAGCTAATTAAACCTTTGAGAGATAAACGCTTTATCGATGATTTGTTGATCCTCCTTTCAGATGATAACTGGTGGGTCAGAACGACCGCAGCAGAGTCTATTATTGCTCAGCAGAATGGTGTGGAAATTCTAGAAGATGTAGTTCATACACACGTTGATCGTTTTGCCAGGGATATAGCCAATGAATGGCTCCTTAGGAAGGGGAAAAAGAGTGTCTTTCGCTAGTATTTTTTCTACACTACTTATTGTTTTTACGTTTTTCGTGGCTATTTATATGATTGGTATCATCGTATTTTATTTCATTTTGTTTATCATATCGGCTTTCCAACTCCGAAAAGAGTACAAATTGGACCAATATGAACCCTATGAAGAACTTGCGCAGTCTTCTCTAACAAGGCCTGTATCGATTCTTGTCCCCGCTTATAACGAAGAAGCTGGTATTGTTCCAAGCGTTCGTTCACTACTAAGCATTAATTACCCGGAATTTGAAGTGATTGTGATTAATGACGGGTCAAAAGATAATACATTGAAAGAAACGATAACACATTTTGAAATGGTTAAGGTAGAGAAGGCGATTCGAAAGCAAGTAAGTTCAAATGAAATCGTACAGGTTTACCAATCGACGATCTATGAGAATTTATTTATGATCGACAAGTTAAATGGTGGGAAGGCAGATGCACTTAATGCAGGACTTAATGTCGCCCAGTATCCTTACTTTTGTTCTTTGGATGGAGATTCAATAATTGAACGTGATGCATTTATTAAAGTGATGAAGCCAATCATTGACTCTAAAGAAGATATTGTAGCAGTTGGTGGTAGTGTCAGGATTGCTAATGGTTGCATCATTGAACGAGGAGAGGTAATGAATGTTCAACTTGCTAGAAGTCCTCTCGTTATTATGCAGGTTATTGAATACTTCAGAGCATTTCTAATGGGGAGAATTGGTCTATCGCGACACAATCTTCTATTAATTATTTCTGGTGCCTTCGGAGTATTTCATCGGGAGAGCGTTGTTAAGGTTAACGGTTACCGAACAAATACAGTTGGAGAGGATATGGATCTGGTCGTAAGGCTACATAAATTAATTAAAGAAGAGAAGTCAGGAAAGAGAATTGTCTATGTACCAGACCCGGTTTGTTGGACGGAAGCCCCTGAATCTCCCAAAATTCTAAGAAGACAACGAAGTCGCTGGCATAGAGGATTGTTTGAGAGTCTTTGGCACAATAAGAAAATGTTGTTTAATCCGAAGTATGGTCTTGTTGGTATGATATCGATGCCATATTTCTTTATTGTAGAATTTCTAGGTCCTGTTATCGAATTACTTGGATATATCATTATGATTTTATCTCCATTTATTGGAGGGGTCTATACCTCATTTGCACTTCTATTGTTTATGTTAGCGATTATCTATGGTTCACTTCTCTCGATGAGCGCAGTGCTTCTAGAAGAATGGAGCTTAAGGCGTTATCCGAAAGTAAAAGATCTTGTTAGGCTGTATGTTTATTCGCTTTCTGAAGCGTTTTGGTTTAGACCATTAACAGTGCTTTGGCGGGTTGAAGGGATTGTTCAGCTTATTAAAGGAAACAACAGCTGGGGTGAAATGAGTAGAAAAGGGGTTTCTAAATAAGTGCGTAGATGGATAAATCGTTCAACTAGTATTGGCTTAGCAGCAGGATTAATTGTTCTTATATTGATACTATGTATACCAATAGTCGTATGGAGCTTCCAAGAAGAAAACAAAAAGAATGTTTTTATCATTAATAAAACGGTTCCAGATGATACGTACCGTGAACACAGAGGTTTGACGTGGATTCTTAATCATAAGAAATGGGTTAAAGAAGATGAATCTGCTTATGCACCAAAAAGTGACTACGCCGGGTTCCATCCTGGGACAGGAAAAGACTATGACGTTACTAAATTCCCAGATTCGTTAGTAGGGAATGATTTAATCTACCTAGCAGATTCATATGGAGTATATGAGGAAGATTTCTATGGTGCTAACTTTGAAGGAGACCGTTCCGATCTCATTTATGGTGGAATGAAAGAAGAAGAGGTTAGTATTCTTTCAGAGGCTGTTCAAAAGGGTTCGACTTTTATTGCCGAATTTAATGCTTTTGGTAGTCCAACAGAAAAGAAAGCAAGGCAGGATCTTTCCTCTCTCTTGAATCTTGAATGGTCTGGTTGGATTGGTCGCTATTTTGAAGATTTATCTCCAGATGGAGAAGTTCCTAACTGGGCGATAAGTAGCTATGAAAAGCAAAATGAGAAAGAGTGGGACTTCACTAAATCGGGTCTCATTTTCGTACATGAAGATGATTCAATTGTTGTCGTTGAAGAAAAAGACATTGGAGAAGATGCGGTGCAATTTACTTTCAGTGAAGAAGGAAGTACATTTCTTCAGAATAAACAAGTAAAAAAGTCAATGTCTTATCACTATTGGTTCGATATTGTTGAACCATTGGATAGTAAAGAAGTACTCGCTAATTATAATCTTGATGTAAATGAAGATGCACAAAAAAGGTTAGAAAAAGAGGGGATTCCTCTTACTTTTCCAGCTGTCATTCATCATAGTAAAACGTATTACTTTGCAGGAGACTACGCTGATCGTGAATCAGAATTTGATTTTTATCAGTATAAGGGACTTCCTACTATTAATCGCCTCTTATTGACAGGTGATAACGAAACGCTTGAGGCGTTTTATTGGAAAATGTATCTGCCATTGATGGATTCAATTCTAAATGATGTCAAAGCTCCAGATAAGCAACAAGTTAAACCTTCGATAGAAGTTCAATCAGTAGATGGAGTTCAAGTAGCGGGCCAAGTGGGTGAGAATAAACTCCAGGTATTTAAAGAGGGAGAATGGGAAGACCTCTTAATTAAAGGAGTAAATATGGGAATAGCCAAACCTGGTTATTTCCCCGGTGAGGCTGCGATTACAAAATCGGAATACTTAAGATGGTTTAAACAAATTGGCGATATGAATGCGAACGCCATTCGAATCTACACGATTCATCCACCGTCTTTTTATGAAGCTTTACTAGACTACAACAGTACTTCAGACCAACCTTTATATCTTTTTCATGGTGTATGGGTTGAAGAAGAGCCACTGATTGCATCAGAAGATGCTTTTGATGAGGAAAATACAAAACGACTAGATAAGGCCATTAAAGACACAGTCGATCTTATTCACGGTAATGCAACGATAAAGGAAAAACGAGGTCACGCTAGTGGACGATATACAGCAGATGTTTCTCCCTACGTGATTGGATGGGTACTTGGGATTGAGTGGGATCCTAAAGTAGTTGTATCAACAAACGAGAAACATGAAGGAATGACTGAATATCAAGGTAATTACTTGAATACGAAAGGTGCTAGTCCATTTGAAATTTGGGTGGCAGAAATGATGGACGACACAGTTAGTTACGAAATGGATCAGTATAACTGGCAAAGGCCCGTTAGCTTTACGAACTGGGTTACAACGGACTTACTTGAACATCCGGCAGAGCCTTCTGAAGAGGAAGACCTTGTTTCCGTTGATCCAAATGTTATTGAGTTGAATGACAAGTATTATGCTGGTCAATTTGCTTCCTATCATATTTATCCTTACTATCCTGATTTCTTAAACTATGAAGAAGAGTATGTGAATTATGTTGATAAGGATGGCGAAAAGAACAATTACGCTGGATATCTCAATGCGCTTAGAAACGTTCATTCAATGCCAATTCTTGTTGCTGAGTTTGGAGTTCCGGCTTCAAGAGGCATGACGCATAGAAATGTGTACGGGATGAATCAGGGGTTCAATTCTGAAGAAGAGCAGGGACGCACAGATGCAAAGTTATTCGGAAACATTGTTTCCGAGAATTATGCAGGTGGTCTTATCTTCTCCTGGCAAGATGAATGGTTTAAACGAACTTGGAACACGATGGATCACGATAATTCCGACCGCCGTCCATTTTGGTCAAACGATCAAACGAATGAACAGCAGTTTGGTTTGCTAAGTTTTGATCCGGGTAACGATCTTACAATTAAAGTGGATGGAGACATAGAAGATTGGGAAGAGGCTGAGATTGAACCACTCTACCAGAATGTTGGAGAGAACTTTAAGAGTCTATCAATGACAAGTGACGAGAAATATATTTACTTCCGTCTCGACTACAAGAATATGTCAAAAGAACAGTTAGAACAAGAAAAGACAATGTTGGTTTTTGATACGGTTAGTGGGCAAGGGAGTACACAGTTGTCTGTAGAACCTGAATTAAAAACATCAGCTGGTATTGATTTTATTCTGAACCTTGCAGGAGTTAACCAATCCAGACTTACCGTCCAAAGCCATTATGACTCGTTTTATTATCAGTATGGGGAAGATCTTGAATTAATCAAGAAACAGGATTATGCGAAAGAAAAGGATAATGATATTTTCCATCCAATTCGTTTGGCACTAAATAAAGAGTTAACGATTCCGAGTCAGAATAAGACGCTTCCTTTTGATTCATATGAAACAGGTCTTCTCACTTACGGTAACGCGAATCCAGAGAGCAAAGACTACAATTCTCTTTCTGATTTTATCGTTAAGGACAACATAATTGAAATTCGTCTTCCATGGGCACTTTTCAATGTGAAAGATCCTAGTACAAAAGAAATGATGGGCGATATGTGGAAGAGTGGAATAGAGGCTTCTAAAAAAGTAGAAGAGTTTAAAGTAGGGGTCGTTATGTATGAAGGTGATGTCGAGGAGTCAGACATATCGATTACATCGCTTAAGGATACGGCTCCTGAAATGAAAGATAACTTTTTACCTGTGAACCAATTCTACAAGTTTGATTGGGAAAAATGGAGTGAGCCAAATTACCACGAGAGATTAAAACAATCGTACTATATTATGCAAGATGAGTTTGGCCGATATAAGAAGTAGGTGAGGATTTCTTTCTACGAATATTATGAGTAGGCTCTTTCTTAAAACAGCCTACTAGTAAAAGGAATGGGTGAACAGAATGGCTCCTAAACTATTAGTTGCAGATGATGAAGAAATTCTACGAATGTTAATCGTAGATACACTAGAAGATGATGGTTATGAAATTGACGAGGCGTCTGATGGTGGAGAAGCGTACAACCTTATTCAGTCAAACGATTATGATCTTGTATTACTTGATTATATGATGCCTGAGATGACAGGTCTTGAAGTGATTAAAAAGGTGCGAGATGAAGGTAAAGAAGAAGTTAAAATAATGATGTTAACGGCTAAGGCACAAAAGAAAGATGAAGAAATTGCGCGACAAGCGGGTGCTAATTACTTTATTTCTAAACCTTTCAGTCCAGTAGAACTTGCTGAAGTAGTCGAGGGTATCCTAAGTGAATAAGCGATGGAAAACGAGCTTATCAAAACAGTTCATCTGGTTCATGAGTGGCTTCCTTGTCCTCATCCTACTTTCAGCGATAGCGTTAGGAGTATATAGCCAGTCCGTTGAACAGAAATATCGAACAAAAGTTAATCAACTCAGGACTGAGCAGCAGTATGCAGTTCAGCTTGAGGACAGTCTAAATCACATGTTTTTTGAAGCCAGAGGGTATTTAGCATTTCGTTTAGAGTCTCCTTTTTTGAATGAATATCGTAAGGAACAGGAAACGATTGATCAAAAAATCGATGATCTTGACGAGCGAATTACTGACAGTGATCAGAGTGCTTTCATTGAAGATTTAAGAAAATACTTAATTAGATATGATTCGTTGTTAAATCAAGCAATGACATTTGTTGAGAATGATAGTACGAGTGGACTTAGAAGTCTCTCTCAAGGTGGCGGTGGAAGCGACCTAGTTTACACGATGCGAGATCGTATGAGAGAACTCGTTAGGTCAATTGAAGATGAAATCTACTCAACTGAAGAAGAGCTCATTGAGCGATTATCAAATATACAGTTTCTCTTTGTTGTCTTTGTCATCTTCCTTTTGTTAATTGCGACTATTATAGCTGGAATTATGGCCCGTAGAATTGGTAAGCCTCTACAGGAATTAGCGGTTGCTTCAAGCCAGGTATCTTCAGGTGAAAGTGTCGAGATGCCACACGTTCGAAGAGAAGATGAATTAGGTGAGCTAGCTAGAGCTTTTAATTTAATGGTAAGCAATATTCAACAGAATGAGCGCGCATTAATTACGACAAACGAAGCGCTAGTGAAGCAAAGTGAAGAACTAAAGGGTAGTAAGAGTGAACTTGAACAAAATGTACAAGAAATGAATGTCCAAAAGCTCGTTCTTGAACATCGCAATGAGTTGAATCGATCATTGGCATCTACTTTGAATAAAAATGAACTACTTCAAAGTATCATAACCAATATGATTTATATTCTAAATTCGGACAAAGGTTTAGTCGTGATGATGAATCAAGGTAGGGACTACGCTTCGCTAGGTATTCGTCAGGACAAAGTTCATGAATGGATTGATAGCATGATGGATGGTCCTGTAGTTAAAGTGATAGATCAGAAAAAGCACCATATTGTAAGACGAACAATGACTGCAGGCGAAGGAGGCTATCATGATGGAGTAGGGCACTCTAGTGATTTATACCTTCCCATACTATCAGATGATTCCGTTGTTGCTATTCTATGCATTACACGTATAGGAAAGGATTTCAACAACCAGGAACTACAACAAATATCAGGCCTCTCTGGTCAAATATCGCTTGCACTAGATAAATTAAGATTATATGAAACAACCGAGAACGAGCGTATGGTAAATATGGAAATTCTGAATACAATACGAGAAGGTATTCAGCTTGTAGACAGAGAAGGCACTACGCGGGCAATAAATAATCAAATGTGTACAATGCTTGATACTTGTTTCCCTGAAGGAGATCAGGAAAAGTCGTATGGTGAGTGGAGTAAGAAGTTTCTTCAGCAGGTCGATTCCAAGGATCGTGACGCTGTTCAAGAATACATTTGTAATGTTATTGCTGGAGTAAAACCAAAACAAAGTGAACTTATCTATCAGGCTAATGGTGAAGCGTCCTTGTTTATCCAAATGTACTATGAGCACATCTATAATGCTGATAAGTTTATTGGTTCCATATTTGTTCATAGAGATATTACTCGTGAACACCAGGTAGATGAAATGAAAAACGAGTTTGTAAGCACAGTTAGTCACGAGCTTCGCACACCACTTTCAAGCGTGCTCGGATTTACAGAGCTAATGCTATCCAAAGAATTAAAGCCAGAGAAACAGAAGAAATATTTGAACACCATTTACAAAGAAGCGAAACGGTTAACATCTCTGATCAACGATTTTCTAGACATTCAGCGGATGGAAGCCGGTAAACAAAATTACGAGAAAAAGCCAGTTAATTTGCAAGAAATAGTGGAAGAGGTACTAGATAGTTATCGTATTAATGCTACTAAACATTCTTTCTTTATTGAGGATTTAACGGATTGTTATGAGCTAATAGGAGACGCTGATAAAATCAAGCAGGTCTTTAACAATTTCATTAGCAATGCGGTTAAATATTCTCCTGATGGCGGATCGATCGTTATTCGATTCTACGAAAAGCAAGGGAATCTATTTGTTGATATTGAAGATGAAGGGCTTGGAATTCCTGAGGATGCTCTCTCTAAATTATTTACAAAATTCTATCGCGTTGATAATTCCGATAGACGTCAGATTGGAGGAACCGGCCTTGGTCTCGCCATATCAAAAGAAATTGTAACTGCTCATGGAGGCGGAGTGACAGTAACATCTGCATTAGGAAAAGGCAGTACGTTTACGCTTTCTTTCCCATTAACTACAAAAAAAGAAATGCAGCCTGAGAAGTCAGATGATGAGATGGATGCTGCTGTTTTAATCGTTGAAGATGATGATAGTCTAGCTCTTTTATTAATGGAGGAAATTACTGAAAACGGATGGTCTGTTCATCATTGTAGAAGTGGCGAAACAGCCATTAAACTACTTGAGACGATGAATCCTCAAGGCATTGTGCTTGATATCATGTTAGATGGAAGAATGAACGGCTGGGATGTCTTGAAAGCGGCGAAAGAAAAAGAACATACAAAAGATATACCTATTTTTGTATCGACAGTAAGCGAGGAAAAACAACGGGGATTTGACTTAGGGGCAAGTGACTATCTTATTAAGCCATATCCTCCTAAGAAATTAACGAAGTCTCTTATTAAATCGCTTGTGAATAAGACGAACAATGGCAAGATCTTAGTTCCTGATTATTCCATTGAGGATACAGAAGAAGGTTCATAGGTTCAATCAAGTGGAACTGTTCGTCATACAAAAACCCCCTATGGAGTGTCCATAGGGGGTTTCATCATTATACTAATTTCGTCGTCCAATCTTCACAGTTCCATACATCTGTAGCAATATCTTGATAGAATTCAGGTTCGTGAGAAATGAGGATGACGCTTCCTTTATATTCATTCAGAGCACGCTTGAGTTCCGCTTTAGCCTCGACATCAAGGTGATTTGTTGGTTCATCAAAAACGAGAAGATTTGATTCAGTGTTCATAAGTTTACAAAGTCTGAGCTTTGCTTTTTCTCCTCCACTTAATACATCAACTTTACTCTCAATGTGTTTCGTGGTTAAACCGCATTTGGATAGAGCAGCTCGTATTTGTGCCTGGCTATAGTGAGGGAATTCTCTCCACAGTTCTTCAATACACGTATTTGACGTTCTCGTTTTGAGTTCCTGTTCGAAGTAACCAGTGTATAAATAGTCACCAAGTTCCACAGATCCGTTAATTGGTTGGATTTCTCCAAGGATACTACGAAGAAGCGTCGTTTTACCAATACCGTTCGCACCCATTAAAGCAACTTTTTGCCCTCGTTCCATTGAAAGGTTTAGTGGACGTGAGAGCGGTTCGTCATAGCCTATGACAAGATCTTTTGTTTCAAAAATGAGTTTACCTGAAGCTCGAGCTTGCTTGAAGTGAAACTCTGGCTTAGGCTTTTCTTTAGCGATTTCAATAACATCCATCTTATCGAGTTTCTTCTGTCTCGACATAGCCATGTTACGTGTTGCTACACGCGCTTTATTTCTTGCAACAAAATCTTTTAATTGAGATATTTCTTGTTGTTGCTTCTTGAATGCAGCTTCGACTTGCTGTTTCTTCACTTCATAAACAGAAAGGAAGTTATCATAGTCACCAACATACCTTGTTAATTCTTGATTCTCCATATGATAAATCAAGTTAATAACGCTATTTAAGAATGGAATATCATGTGAAATTAAGATAAAGGCATTTTCATATTCCTGTAGGTAACGTCTCAGCCAAACAATATGTTGTTCATCAAGATAGTTTGTAGGCTCATCAAGAAGAAGAATATCAGGTTTTTCAAGAAGTAGCTTAGCAAGAAGTACTTTTGTTCTTTGGCCACCACTTAAATCCTGTACATCTTTTTCAAGTCCAATCTCATCTAGACCAAGTCCTCGTGCAATTTCCTCGACCTTGGCATCAATTACATAGAAGTCGTTGTTTGCTAGCATATCTTGCATTGTTCCAGTTTCTTCTAGAAGTTTTTCAAGCTCTTCTGGTGAAACATCGCCCATTTTAGCAAATAGTTCATTCATTTCTGCTTCGTAATCAAACAGGTACTTAAAAGCTCCTTTTAATGCATCGCGTATCGTCATACCACGTTCAAGCACCGTGTGCTGATCGAGATAACCTACCCTTACATTCTTAGACCATTCAACAGAACCTTCATCAGGATCAAGCTTCCCTGTAATGATATTCATGAAGGTAGATTTTCCTTCACCGTTGGCTCCAACTAGTCCAATATGCTCGCCTTTTAGAAGGCGAAATGACACATCATCAAAAATGGCACGGTCACCGAATCCGTGCGTAAGGTTTTTCACGGTTAATATACTCATAGGAAAACACCCTTTGTTTGTTGTTTAGCAATCCTCATTGATTATATCTGACAAAAGAGCTTGATGAAAGTCACGAAGAGTGGAAAAGGTTGAGAATTTCACTTTTGTAGTAAAAAAGACACGAATAACGAACCTCCTAGACAATAGTCCTAAGGAAAATAGAGGAATATTTACATCGTGTACTCAATCCCTTAATAGTGTAGGTTTAAGCTAGAAGGAGCCTTAAACTAAAGAGGCTATAAACAAGGGGAGGGAAATTCCAATTAACACTTCAAGAAACCGCATTTATGGAACAGTTTGTCTAATGCTCGTTATGTCACTTGTTGTTATGTATTTTTCTATTACACCATCATTTGCTGATGGATCTGGTACAGCTGAATCTCCATACTCTGTTCAACAAGCTATTGCGAATCAAGGAAGCTCTGGAGTTGCAGTGGAAGGCTTTATTGTCGGTAAACCAGAATCTTCAACTTCTATTCAAACAAGTAATTTCTCAGATGATTATGCACTAGCGATTGCAGATCAAGCAAATGAGACGAATGTGAATAATATGCTATTTGTTCAAGTACCCTCTTCTTTCAGAGCAACTTATGGATTAAAGAGCAATCCAGAATTACTTGGTGAAATGATTACTATCAGTGGTTCTCTTACAGACTATTTTGCACATCCAGGATTGAAAAGCGTGTCTTCTATGAATTTGAGTGATAGTGGAAGTGGCGATAACGGTGGTTCAGGAAGCGGTGGCACTTCTCCATATGATAGTACCTATTATCAATCTGCGATGGGCAAAACCGGGAACGCTCTTAAAGCAGAGTTGCACATGATTATTGATGATCACAAGGAACTTTCTTATAGTAATGTTTGGGATGCTCTTCGCGTAACAGATGAAGACCCATCTAATCCAAATAATGTTATTCTCCTCTATAGTGGAAGATCTCAAAGTAAATATCAAAATGGTGGGAATGTAGACGACTGGAATCGCGAGCACGTTTGGGCGAAGTCACATGGTGATTTTGGTACAGCTATGGGTCCAGGAACAGATGTCCATCATTTAAGACCAACTGATGTATCAGTGAATGGAACTCGTGGAAACTTGGATTTTGACAACGGTGGATCTCCACAACCAGAAGCACCTGGTAACTATTATGATAGTGATTCATGGGAGCCGCGGGATAGTGTAAAAGGTGATGTTGCACGAATGATTTTCTATATGGCAGTTCGATATGAAGGCGACAGTGGAGAATTAGATCTAGAAGTAAATGATTTTGTGAACAATGGTTCAGCACCTTATATGGGCAAAGTATCGGTACTAAAAGCTTGGAATGAAATGGATCCTGTTGATTCATTTGAAGAAAACCGTAACAATGTCATTTACGATCAGTATCAGTACAATCGCAATCCATTTATCGATCACCCTGAGTGGGTAGAAGCGATCTGGTAATCAAAAGCACCTGTTCCCACTCGGGACAGGTGCTTTCTCTATAAATCTCTCATTAACCGTTTTGCGATTTGCTCATAATGATCCTTTGTAATACCAGGAGCGAACTCTTCCGGTAAATCATCAAGATCAGGAATAGCAGCGCCCTTGGGTACCCCATCGATCACACGAAGCCTTTCACCATTTTCTGGATTAGTTCCTTTCCATATTTGTTTAATTCCTTGATAATCCTCATTGCTCCACGTATACAGGACATTGTTTAACCCGCGCTCTTCGAATTTACGGGCATAATCAAAGCTTGAATTATCAAGACTTGGAATTGGCAACATTTTAGTTAAGTCGGTACCTGTAGCAATTTCAATTGCTTTTGCATAAGCAAGGACGTGTGTTCCACCTCGCACAAGCAAATAGCCGATCATTTCACGTGCGGTAGGATGGTCGGTCATCTCGTAGACTCTCATTTTGTGTGTTCTTGCTCCAACTTCAAGAAAGAAGTTATGGAGGAGATCTAACACAAGATTACCACTGCTGAAAACATAATCTCCCCGCCATGGATTTCCCATAGAATCAGCGCCCAGAGCAGTTTGAGCTGTCGCAACAAATTGAGCTGTATTTCTCATATCCTTTCCATTTTGAAGAGGAGTTAAGTCTGGAGGGGCTGGAAACGAACTCCCTTTCGTTAGTAGATTAATTGAAGTTGTTACAAGTTCAACATGACCAAATTCTTCTGCTGTAATGCTTGTCACTAAATCATAAAACGGTTTTAGCTTCTTTTTCTCCCGAAAGCTAAAGGATTGAAACATATAGTTGTTTAAGGTGGACATTTCTCCGAAGCGCCCACCGAGCAGGTCCTGAACGGCTGCTGCTGCATTTGCATCTCCATATTCAGGAATAGGGAGCTCGATCAACTGTTTATTAATTCGCTTAAACATCATTAGACCTCCCGTCTGAACTAATTAGGAAATACCCAGACGATCTGTTGGATTCGAACGAAGAAAGGTGTTTCGTTAATCTGTACAACAATATGATCTGGCATGACGGTTTGCAACGTTCCGCGAAGCGAGCCCTTCGTTGTTTCGACTGTAATCATTGTCCCTTCAATGGATTTAAGTGTTTTATAAACATAAGGATCAACTGAACTAATCAGCTGAGGCTGGTGTTCTTTCACCTCAATCGCACTCCTTTCCATACTAAATCCTTCACTTTATCAAAATACGCCTAAGAGAGGTTGTCATAGTCCATAAGAATAATGTGGCAAAGATATTTAATAGGAAAACTATATCGTAAACATTGTTTCTAAAGAGTAGAGATTGATTTGCGCTCCAGAATGCTCGCTTTCCGCACTAAACCTCTCTTTAAAAACCAATTTTCAAGAAAAGAGCCTATAAGAAAGAAGTGAATGTGCTGTTGCGATAACGAAAAAATAGCCAGCCTTATATAAGGCTGGCTATTAACTCTTATGGGTTTGTTGTCCAAAGTCCTGCTGATTTAATAAACACACGTTTATTTAACTTAAGCTGTGCTACAATGAATTCCGCCATATCTTCTGGCTGAAGCATATTGTCTTGATTACCATCAGTTAGATTATTCTCGACAGCTAAATCAGTTGACACAGTGCTTGGGGTTAAAGCACTAACACGAATATCGTGCTTTCTTACTTCTTGAGCAAGTGATTCTGTTAAGCCAAGTAATCCGAACTTGGAAGCACTGTAGGCACTTGTAACTGGAGCTCCCTTTTGACCAGCAGTGGAAGAAATGTTGATAATGTCTCCAGATTTTCGTTCAATCATGTCTGGAAGGACTGCTCTCGTTACATAGTAAGCACCAAGCAAGTTCACCTGGATGATCTTCTCCCACTCGGAAATATCAAGATCCATAAATCCGCCAAGTTTCGCAATACCGGCATTATTTATTAAGATGTCAGTTTCACCTAACTCTTCTTTAATTTTAGCTACCGCAGTTGTTACTTCTTCATTAGAAGAAACATCTGCAACAGCATAAGAAGCTTTAACACCTTCTGCTTCGATTTCCTTCGCAACATTTTGAAGTGTTTCTTCGGTACGTGCAATCATGCCAATATTTACGCCTTCTTTTGCAAGCGCAATTGCTGCAGCTCGACCAATTCCTCTAGCAGCACCTGTGATGAGAGCAGTTTTACCTTTAAGAGCGACCATGTTTTTCCTCCTTTAATAACGTTTATTCTACTGTACATTCTATCGGGAAATGATGAATCAGAAAAGTAATTTGCTTAATAGTGATAAAAGGTATGATAAACTAAAACAGTCTGATTATTCAAAAATGAATAAGGTATTGCGCGTACATACTATGTTTTCTCTTATTCTGGTTGAGAATTATTCAATAATGAATAAACGAGGTGTTTAAATGTCAGAGTGGAATGAGTATAAAGCTATTTTTCATTCGCTACAGGAAGATATTCTCGTCACAGATCCTGAAGGAACAATTGTGAAAGTGAGTGAAGGAACTGGGATGGTCTATGGCGTGAAGGCGGATGATTTAATAGGAAGATCTGTTTATGATTTAGAGAAAGAGGGCTTGTTTACTCCTTTGGCAACCCCGATGGTCATGAAAACGAATAAGCGGGTTACTTTTGTTCAAACAGGACCAGAAGGAAAAAAGCTGCTTGTGACAGGATTGCCTGTATATGATGAAGGTGGTCAGCTAGTTAGGATTGTAAGCTATTCACATGATATTACAGAATTAATGGAAATTAAATCTGGGATGGAAGAAATGTCTCTTGAAATGGAACGTGTAAGAAGTGAGCTTGAGCGCCTTAAACTTCAACAAGATGACACGGGCATTATTGCGAGAAGCGAAGCGATGAGAAAGCTGATGGCAACAGCTAAGCAAGTCGCAGGTGTGGATGTTAACGTTTTGCTTCTTGGTGAATCTGGAGTAGGAAAGACAGAAATGGCAAGGTACATCCATCACAAAAGTGATCGTAGAAATGGACCATTTATTGAAGTTAATTGTGGAGCGATTCCTGAGGCGCTTTTTGAAGCTGAATTGTTTGGATATGAAGAAGGATCATTCACAGGGGCAAGAAAAGGCGGTCGTATGGGGCTTGCAGAGATGGCGTCTTCAGGAACGTTGTTTTTAGATGAAGTTGGTGAGCTGTCTTTACAAAATCAAGTGAAAGTACTGAAGCTCATTCAAGAGAAACGCTTCTACCGACTTGGAGGGAGAAAAGAGATCCAGTCAGACTTTCGGTTACTCAGTGCGACGAATCGAGACTTGGATCAATCAGTTCGTGAGAAAACATTTCGGGAGGATTTGTTTTTCAGACTCAATGTAGTGCCCTTAATCATTCCACCTCTTAAAGATAGAAGAGAAGACATTCTACCATTGATTCAGTCTTTTCTTGACCGTTTTAGTGAACAGTATAAGAGAAGGCGTATTCTTGATAAATTCGTTCTTCACGAATTGAGTCAAAATGAATGGAGAGGTAATGTGCGAGAGCTTATGAACTTAATAGAGCGTTTGGTTGTTACTTCTGATGCATTAACCATACAGACATCCGATTTGCCGATTAACTATAGGATTCAAGATCAAGGTTATTCAAATATGAATAATTTTAGTGAAACGTTACAAGAATCCATTGAAAAAGTTGAGAAAGAACGTCTCCAAATTGCAAAGAGGCAATTTCGGACTACAACGAAAATAGCGGCAGCGTTGGGATTAAGTCAACCAACGGTAGTTAGAAAACTCAAAAAATATAGAATTAAATAAATATGGCATGAATCTTGCATATAAAAAGAAGCAAAGAATAAAAATTGTTCTTGCTTCTTTTCTAATTTATATGCAAGAATATGAATTATTATAAAATGTCGAAGGAGAGTGAAAAATGGAAGTAAAACAAGAGAAGTCGTATTCCGTTAACAGTACGAAACAAAAGGGGAAAGCTTCTTATTCCTCGAGTGCTTATGCGTGGTTTATCATTCCGTCATTGATCGGCATACTCTTATTTCTAATGCCTATCCCATTTAACGGCAAAATTACTATTGGCGTAGGGATTATGGCAGAATCCATTCAAAGCGCTTTAAATCCTGTATTGCCAGGTTTCATGACTGTCATTCTTATCGCATCTGCTATCATTCCAATTATCGCTAAAATTTTCGAGCCAAAAAGTATTATGCTTCGCCCATTTCTTAAACAACTATTCTATGTGAATTGGTTCTGGATTGCTACGAGATTCATAGGGGCACTCTTTGCCGTAATGACCTTGTATAAATTCGGTCCAGAATTCGTTATATCTGATGTTTCAGGGGGGACTATGCTTTATGCTCTCGTTCCTGTCCTCGCAGCATGGTTCCTTTTCGCTGGTCTATTGATGCCGCTTCTACTTGAATTCGGTTTGATGGATTTCTTTGGTACTGCATTACGTAAGGTGATGCGTCCATTATTTAAACTGCCAGGTCGTTCATCTATCGATGCGCTTGCATCATGGATGGGTGCTGGAACAGTAGGAGTTCTAATTACGACTAAGCAATATGAAGAAGGTTATTACACGAAAAGAGAAGCAGCTGTTATTGCCACGAATTTTTCAATTAATTCGATTGCATTCAGCTTAGTTGTGATCAGTTTCATTGGTCTTGAAGATATGTTCGTTCCGTTCTATTTCACCGTGGTAGTCGCTGGTCTAACAGCCGCTATCATTTGTCCAAGAATTCCACCGCTATCTAGAAAAGCCGATACGTATTATGAAGGTACAGGGAAGCAAATTTCAGAGGACGTTCCAGAAGGTGTTTCAAGCTTCAAATGGGGTATGCAGAAGGCACTTGAGAAATCCTCTGAAGTAAAAAGTGTTAAGCAAGTTGCTACTCAGGGAGTAAATACAGTTCTAGATATTTACTTTGCCCTTATTCCGCTTGTCATGGCACTTGGCACGATTGCGCTCATTATTGCAGAATTTACGCCTTTCTTTACTTATCTATCTATGCCAATCGTTCCTATTCTGGAATTAATGCAAATTCCTGAGGCAACAGCAGCTGCACCAGCTATGTTAGTAGGTTTTGCAGATATGTTCTTACCGGCTGTTATTGGAAGCGGAATTGAAAGTGAGCTTACCCGTTTTGTTATTGCAGCTGTCTCTTTAACACAGCTCATTTATATGTCCGAAATCGGGATTCTACTCGTAAAATCCAAAATTCCAATTTCTGTGCTTGAACTCGCTATTATTTTCTTACAACGTACGATTATCACGTTACCAATCATTGTCGTAATGGCACATTTCTTTATCTAAAAGCACAATTTCAAAGGAGGATATCACATTGTCAACATCATTTGAACAAAGATACAACCGTATGTCAGACTATCTAGCACCAAGTATGGCGAAGGATCATCCTAATTTGCCGGTCGTAAAGGAAGAAGGTTGCTACTATTATGGCGCTGATGGAAAAACCTATCTCGATTTCACATCTGGTATTGCGGTAGCGAATACGGGACATCGCCATCCTAAGGTTGTACAAGCTATAAAGGATGGTGCTGATTCCTTAATGCATGGACCGTCCGGTGTCATTATGTATGATTCTATTCTTAAACTTGCTGAACGCTTACAGGGAATAATGCCTGAGAACCTTGATTGCTTTTTCTTTGCAAATAGCGGAACTGAGGCAATTGAAGGGGCTATGAAGCTTGCGAAGTATGTCACGAAGCGACCTTATGTTATTTCATTCACTGGCTGCTTCCATGGACGTTCTCTTGGAGCTCTAGGGGTTAGTACATCGAAAAGTAAGTATCGAAAGTTTCTTCAACCAAACGGACTAACTTATCAAATCCCTTATGCAGATGTCGCTGGTTGTCCTGAAGGTGAGAGCGTAGCAGATTATTGCGTGAACGAGCTTGAGAAAGATTTTGAACGACTTTTCGATCATCAAGTGACACCAGAAGAAGTAGCTTGTGTCATCTTAGAGCCTGTTCTAGGTGAAGGAGGATATCTCATTCCACCGAAGGAATGGCTACAAAAAGTAAGAGAAATTTGTGATCGTCACGGAATGCTACTGATCTTTGATGAAGTACAAACGGGCTTCGGACGCACGGGTGACTGGTTCGCGGCACAGACATTTGATGTAACTCCTGATATTATGGCGATTGCAAAAGGAATTGCTTCAGGAATGCCGTTAAGCGCGACTGTTGCTTCAAAAGAATTGATGAGCCAATGGCCAATGGGAACTCATGGTACAACATTTGGTGGCAATCCAATTGCCTGTTCAGCTGCGCTTGCTACTCTCGATGTAATTGAAGAGGAAAAGCTTCTAGCCAATTCTCGTGAAATGGGAGCTTATGCATTAGAAAAACTAGCCTTAATTAAGGAAAAGCACCACGTAATTGGTGATGTTCGTGGGGTAGGGCTTATGATCGGAATTGAAATTGTTGACCCACAAACAGGCGCACCTGATGGAAATGGCATGATGCGTATTTTGGATCTCGCTCTTGAAAAAGGTGTTCTATTCTACTTATGCGGGAAACATCAAGAAGTAATTCGCATGATCCCACCTCTTATTATAGAGAAGGAGCAGATTGATGAAGGCCTCCGTATTTTTGAGGAAGCGGTCATGGAATATGAACAAGAAAAAAAGGTTGTCCCTGTAGGTTAATACAGAAATCCCTCATCGGAATAGAAGCGATGAGGGATTTCTTGTTTATTGTATTCACACTGGACACAACGTTATTTCGAGTTTAACTATTAATTTCCGTGGAAATATTTCAAGAATCGACGAAATGATAATCCATTACAAAATTATTGCTAAACTCATAGAATACAATTGTTATCACTAGTAATGAAAAAAGTGTTAAATTAATAGTTAGAACAGGTTGAGTTGAGTCAATTGAGCTTTTTGTAGTTAGGAGAGGTTACTGGAATGGATAACTTAAACTATCAACTTGAAGTACCGCAAAGCGAAAATGTTACACTTGAGCAATTAATTAAGCAGAAAAAATCAATGGTTGTGTTTATTCGACATCTTGGTTGACCAGTTTGTAGAGCTTACCTTACGCAGTTGCGTAAGCGCGTGAATGAACTTGAACAAGAAGGGTTTCAGATTATTGCTATTGCCCCCTCTAATGCATCCTATATAAGTCAATTCAAAGAAGCATTTGGAGAGTTTCCATTTCTGATCGCTGGAGACCCTAAAAGAGAAGCTTATCGTGGGATGGGACACCATACGATGCCAAAGTGGAAATTGCTTGGACAGGCTGCAATTGGATTTGTAACGAGAAAATTGGATGGCTTTATTCCAAAAGAGCAGAAGAAAAAGGACTTTGTCCTGAAATCCATGAAAACTCAGGATGTATACATTCAAGGTGGAACGTGGATCTATGACGAGCGTGGAGTAATGATTTGGAATCATATCGATCAGTCTCCCGAGGATCATGCGAAAATCGATACGGTGTTAGATGTTCTAAAAAAGAACAAGGCATAACAAAAGCGCTTCTGATTCTATGTCAGAGGCGCTTTTTTTTTAATAGTAGGCTATGTTAATGAACAGTGTGTGATTTTTGGCTCATTCGAGTGAAACTGAGGTTTCACTCGAATGAGCCAAAAATCGAGAAATCAACAATATGAGCTAAAATATAGTAAAAAGGAGGAGAAGCTGGGGAAGCCTCTCCTTCTTAAAGATTTTTGTTTTATAAGAGCTTTGTTTAAAAAGCCAAAATTCAAGGTTGATTGGAGCGGAAGGTGCTCGACTCCTGCGGGACTAGCGGGACAGGTGAGACCCCACAGGCGCAATGTTTTCTGCGCCGAGGAGGCTCACCGCCCGCCCCGCGGAAAGCGAGCACCTGTAGCGCAAATCAATCACTACCCTAAATGCTACTATGTTTTCGAAAACAGTCTGTAAAGGTGGTAACCTTATTGATTAACTACTTTTCTACGGATGGCAAAGGCTGAACCTGCTACTGCAAGAGAACCAATTGTAATCCAAAGAGCTGTTAGATCAGATGATTGCTCACTTGCACCACCCATTCCTGTTTTAGGCATACCACCTGGCATGGACTCGCCTGAAAATTTATCAGGCATTTGTTTCACAATCGCTCCACCAAGAGATTCTCCTACACCAAACATGAATGCATAGCCTTCACGGAATTGGTCTGTTGATGCTTTATAATCTCCAGACATGTATGATTCAAATGATCCGACGACTTGTTTCTCATGAGTCATAAGTGCTTCTGTTGCAGCATCAGTTGGAAGATTCTCCTCTGTTGCTGTTCCAAGGAACGCTCCGAAGTTCTTAGGGAAAGTTTCCAAAAGCTGTTCTTTTGCCATGTTCATAGACTCTTCGTCTTTAGAAAGTGATGCAACAACTAGGTCAGCTTGTGCAGCAATATGATCTTCCTGCCAGATTTTTTCAAATTGACTAGCTGCTTCATCGCCATAAATAGAGCCAATAGCAGCTTTGAAGTCTGCAGTGTTTCTGTCTTCAGCCCAGTTCACAAAGTCATAGTCTTCAGATTGATCATATCCTTTTTCGAGACCTAATGAAGAAAGTGCAAAGTGTTCTGATGCAAGACTATTTAGTGTTGAGCGCAGTTCAGCAGCTGGTGTGTCTACTTTAGTGTTCTCGAATTTATCAGGCATTTGCATAACGATCGCATTAGAAAGTGCTTTACTGATTGCAAACATATGCTTATGACCTGCACGGAATGTTGTGTATGCTTGCTCGTAATTGCCTTCTGTATATTCATCAAATGTTGTTAGAACCTGATCTTCATGTAATTCTAAAGCTTCTTCCGCTGCTTCTTTAGGAAGGTTACCTTCAGTTGCAGTATCAAGGAACGTGGAGAATTCATCGACGAATTCTTCTACTTCCATTTCAGCTTCTTTACGAAGCTCATCGTTATCTTCTTTTGCAGCCTGTACGAAATCTGAAGAGTAGTCATTATGACCTCTGAAAATATCCTCGAATTGCTGTGCTGCTTCTTCTCCGTAAACTGAAGCGATAGCTGGCGTCATGTCAGCGGCATTTTGATCAAGTGCTTCCGTTACTTCTTCTGCATCTTCAGCTCCATCGTATGATTTTGTCATAGAGGTAACTGCTAGGACAAAGTGCTCTGATAAAAGCTGATCAAGTGTGGCTCGTAAATCTGCAGCTGGTGTATTTACTGTTGGTTCTGCATCTGCAGCTCCTGCTACGGATGGGAATAAAAGAGTAAGACCTAATGCTGGAACCATTAATTTTTTAAATACTTTTTTTAATTTCATGTTCCTGTTCACGCTCCTTATTTTAGTAACCGTCATTTTTGAGTACAATCAGCTAACGATCGGGACGTAGAGTTGGATCATTTTTAGTAGGAACTTTTTTTGAAAGGCTATTTTCTTAGGGGTTGTTATTATTAGAGTAGTGGTCAATTTCCGCTCCAGGTGCTAAATGTGGTTTTATACAAAAGTCTTATTAAAGCAAAAAATATTTACGAAATTATTGTTTGAAGTTTCTAAAAACTTTTTGGAGATTAACTGCATTCTATGGTAGGATTAATAGTCCGTCTCACTATTAGAGGCGAATCTCATAAGGAGGTAACTGATCTTGGACCATAAGACTCAAAGTGCCTATCGGAAAGAGAAGCAGCAACTCGAGAAAATCGCTGCAGAGATTACCAAACAGCAAAAGAATCTAGCAAACTATCCACGTTATTCAGGCAACAATGTAACTGAACAAGTCTTGGAAAGCATTCGGGAAGAAAACCGAACGTCGCTCGCAATTGCAGCGAAAGAACCTTATTTCGCAAGAATGGACTTTCAAGAAGTTGATAAAGAATCACGCTCCTATTACATAGGTAAGGTAGGGGTTGCGCATGAGGATTCACAGGATTCATTGGTAGTGGATTGGCGCGCGCCTGTTGCAAGCATGTTCTATGCGTTTACCGGAGGGGAAGAGGATGTATATTATATTTCACCTGACGGATTAATTGATGGAAATATCGAATTGAAACGGAATATTGTTATTCGAAATCAGGAGCTTCAGCGAGTAGTAGACACGTATGTTGAAGGTAGCGAAGACTTAAGCGGATCAGATGAGTTCCTTCTATATCGTCTAAGTGAAAACAAAGATAATCGACTCCGTGATATCGTTTCAACGATACAAGCGAAGCAAAATGATATTATCCGAGCAGAACGTACCAAGCCCCTCATTATACAGGGAGCTGCAGGAAGTGGTAAAACAACAGTTGCCCTTCACAGACTTGCGTATCTTCTATATGAATATCGGGATACAATCCAAGCTGGTCGAATGGTTATTTTTGCACCAAATCGCATGTTCCTGGATTATATTTCAGGCGTCTTACCTGAACTTGGTGTAGGTGGGATTCAACAATCTACTTTTACAGACTGGACGTTAAGTATGATTGAAGAGAAAGTAGAGCTTAATGCTTCCGGTGATGATTTACAAAAATGGTTTGGTAAGAAGCGACCAGAAATCGAAAAAGCTGAAGGCAGAATAAAAGGGTCATTAGCTTTTAAAAAGTGGATAGACAGCTCGCTTGAGGCGTACAATGCAGCTGTTGGTCCCAAAGGCTCGTTCACACCATTTGAAGATCGTACGTTGTCTGAAGAGAAGGTTCAGCAGTGGTTATCAGATCTGGCCGCTTATCCGGTGGGGCTAAAGCGTGAAATGATGGTGAACCGATTTAGAGTGTGGATAAAGGAAGAGATTAAGTATATGAAGACTGTCTATGGAAGTCATGTTCAGAAGGAATATCGAAAGTTAGCGAATGAGAAGCTAAAAGAATATTTTAAAACGTGGCCAAAACAAACAGCTCTTTCTTTCTACAAATCATTATTTCAAACCAATACACCTTCTTATATTTCTGCTACAGAAAGAGATCAAGTTTTGAATGGATGGCTAATAAAGGAAACAGCAGGTCGACTCAAGAAAAAACAGCTAACGCCTGATGACCTAGCCCCGCTTCTTTATATCCAGTTTAAATTGAATGGTATTAATAAAGACGATGTGTTTCAGCATATCGTAATTGATGAAGCGCAAGACTTTTCACCGTTTCAGATTGCATTATTAATAGAAGTGAATCGAAGTCGTTCATTCACCATTTTAGGGGACCTTGCTCAGGGGATTCACTCCTACAAAGGGATTCACAGCTGGGAAGAGTTTCGACAGCTCTTCAATGGAAAGGATCTCTACATTGAGCTTGAACAAAGCTATCGTTCGACGCTAGAGATTATTGAATACGCTAACGAAGTGATTTCTCATGCTAATATTCCTGTACAACCTGCAGTACCCGTTTTCAGAAGTGGTGAGCGTGTTATACAGCAGAATGTAAAGAAAGACGGTCAGGTAACTAAATTGTTATCAACCGCAAATGAAATGAGTAAACGTGGCATGAATACCATTGCAATTGTTGGCCGGAGTGAAGAGGAGTGTCATGCATTATTCGAAGAAGTGAGCAAGCAAGATAAAGAAGCAAATCTCATTACAGCTCAGGATCGTTCTTACGCAGGAGGGTTATCGATTGTTCCAATCTATCTAACAAAAGGATTGGAATTCGATGGTGTTATCATTGCAGATGCTTGCAAGGAGAATTACCGCAAGGATGCAGAGGATGCTAAGTTGTTATATGTTGGTTGTACTAGAGCACTGCATGAGTTGAAAATCTTTTATGTAGGAGAGCCTTCACAGTTACTACCAAATTAAATAAACGTTTGTTTAAATATTTTTGAAGTAAAAAGGTGATAGGACTATTTAAGGGGGTCTGACCCCAGTTTGACCCCGTCCTTTCCACTCAACATCCAATCTACTAAAGCCGATAATATAGGTATTACAATAAAACTGAAAAGGCAAACCTGTTGAAAAGCAGGGACGCAAAGTTATGGGCCTGTCCGCACGAATGCGAATGGCTGCCAGACTGCCAGGCTACCTTTTGAGCGCTGGGTTCAGAAAAAAGGAGAGCTACATGTGAAGAAGTTAACTGTTGCTGTTGGGATTCTCTTTTTTGTACTGACGTTCTTTATGGGGGCGATTGATTTGTCTGAAGGGAAGGCTGAGGCAATGGAAGCAAATAGAAGTCTCGCCACGTGGCTTTGGGATACAAAACAGATTGAGACAAAGCCTAATGAAATTATTCAATTCCTAGAGGAAAAACAGGCGACGGATGTTTACTTGCAAATTAATCGTTCAATCGCTAATTCGTCCTATCATACATTCATTGAGAATGCTTGGTCGAAAGGGATCAATGTACATGCGTTAGACGGTGCGCCAAACTGGGCAACAAGTAAAGGTGAAATCTATCAAGATCGATTATTTACTTGGCTTGAAGAGTATCAAATGGATGCTAAAGTGGCTCAACAGTTTAGAGGAGTTCACCTCGATATAGAGCCATACCTTCACTCAGGTTGGACGAACAATTACCAGCGGACAATAGCTTTTTACCAGGATCGACTTTCTGACGGAAAAGAGCGAACTAATCTTCTAGGACTCACGTTTGGCGTTGATACCCCTTTCTGGTTTGATGAACAATCATATAATAACAAGTACGGAATAGGAAAGCTTTCTGAATGGGTTATTCAAAAAGCGGACCACACAACTCTCATGGCTTATCGTGATCATGCAGATGGTGAAAATGGCATTATTAAGCTAGTAGAAAACGAAATAATGTTTGCTGAGCAAAACGGCAAAAAAGTATCGATAGCTGTGGAAACAGGTCAAACTTCAGAAGCGACTTATCTGTCCTTTTACGAAGAAGGCTCGGCTATTATGGATCAAGAGCTTCTTAAAGTAAGTGCAGCATATGGAACTTCACCAGCAATGAGTGGTTACGGTATTCATTACGTTGATAGTTGGATGGAATTAAAACCTTAACTAATTAAAATCCCGCATGGCTCTAGAGCCATGCGGGATTTATGTGTAAGATAAGGCATTATAAAATCGTTTTAACACGACCAACCTGTCCATCTTCTAGGCGTACTTTAATGCCATGGGGATGTGTGGGAGATTTTGTTAATACGTCTTTGACAATCCCTTTAGTTGTTTTTCCTGTACGCTGATCTTGTTTCAAGACAATTTCAACGGTCTTACCTGGCGTAATATTACTTCGATTCTGTCCGTTCATTCGTTCCCTCTTCCTCTGCCCATTCGTTTTGATCCTGTCCTGGCAACGGATCGACAGTGTGTTTTACACTATATCCTTTTGATACAGCAAGTCCAAAAGCAGCGGCAATGACAATCGTCATAATGACTACGACAATGACCATAATTGTAATAACCATTCCCGGGGCCCCTCTCCGTGATGTCTAACTTCACTTTACCATGATTGAGAACGTTAAGATAGCCGATGCTTTAGTCATGCTAGTTTAACACTTCTAAATAAATTGATACCTGTCTTTTATAAGCCTCTAGTCGTATACAAAAATATAGCTCTAGTTCATTATGCATTGCTCCAGAAGTAGCTAGAATGAAGGTAAGAAAGGAGGCGATCACGTTGAAAAAGATTGGATTGGTGATGATCGGAATAATTGCTGCCGTCATTCTACTCTCGAATTTAGGTTCATTATTAGGCATGATCCTAAGCGTGGGTGTGCTATACCTAGCAATTAAGAAATTTATTAAAGCAGATGCAACAACAGGGAAAGTGATTTGGGGATTGATTGGTTTTATTGGTTTAAGTACCGCAGTAGCCAACATGCCAGCGATTCTTGGTATTCTCGCCATCTATATTTTGTATGTCGTGTATAGAAAGTGGAATGAATTAGGTGAAAAAAAGGATGACAATGATCCTTTCCCACATTTTGAGAAACAATGGGATGAATTAAAAAAGAGCTAATCAATTCTAAAGGAGTGTGTATGATGACTAGTTTAATCAATCGGATTAAAACGTCAATTGAAGCAGATTTCCACAGTATTCTTGACCAAAAAGAAGAGAAAAATCCGATCGCGCATCTAAATCATTATGTGCGGCAATGTGAACAAGAAGTAGAGAAAGCAGGCAAACTTATTGAGCGACAGTCAATGCTTAAAAGAGAGTTTGAGCGTGAGCTTCATAAAGCAAGAATGAATGTAGAGAAGCGGGCGAGACAAGCGGATCTAGCGAAAGTAGCAGGTGAAGAGGAATTGTATGAATATGCTAAGCAAGATCAATTACAGTATGAGGAGAGAGCTGATTGGTTATCTCAATCCATGGATGAGGCAAGTAAAGAGCTTACAAGACTTGAGCAAAAATATGAGAAAATGAAACATAAGCTGAAAGACCTTACCATCAAGCGAATGGAACTAATGGGCAAGGAAAATAGTCTCAGGGCGCATCATAAAATGGATGTTGTCCTTAATCAAAGTCAACTAGATGAGTCGTTTAATCGTTTTGACGAGACACAAAATTATATTGAGAAACTCGAGAATAAAATGAATCGTCAGTTTCATATGTCGACTAATGATGCTAAGTTATTATCACTTGAAAAAAATGCAAAACGACATGAAAGCGACTCAAATTCTTAACGATTTAATGGTATTCTAAAAGAGAGTGCGATTCCTTTTATATCCATTAAATGATAAAGCTAAGCATTCAAGATTATAAACACAAGGACGGAGGGACTTCTATGTGGAAAGGGAGAAATATTGACACCGTGAATGGACTTCTCTTAATCGGAGTCATTCTTGTATTACTAGAAGTATCCTTAAATGGAGGCCTTCTGTTCTTATTAATTATGTCAGCCGCCTTTGTTTATTTTGGGCGTAAACGTCTACCAAGAACAACAGGAAAAGTATTTATTGGGATAGGATTGTTCTTTTCTATAACAACAATTATGAATATGGTTGTTGTAAAGTTTTTTCTACTCGTGCTTCTCGTGTACCTGGGCTTTCAATTCTATCAATCTAAACAAAAGCCGAAGAAAATTAGACCTGTTATTGAAAAGCCTCAGCACGCGAATGAAAATCTCTTCAAGCAACAACCAATTCTACAAAACAAGTGGATAGGACGTCAAAAAACCCATGATCATGTTTACGAATGGAATGATGTGAACATCCAGGCGGGTTTTGGCGAAACAATTATCGATTTAAGTTATACGGTTCTCCCAAAAGGAGAGTCGTTAATCATGATTAGAAGCTTCGTAGGTAAGGTGCAGGTTCTCATTCCTTATGAGCTTGAGGTGAGTATCCAACATTCTGTAATGATCGGTTCAGCTTCTTTATTTGACCATGATGAGGAAAGTGCTCTAAACCAGGTCCTATCTTACAAAACGAATGGATATGATGAAGCGTCAGAGAAAGTAAAGCTTGTAACGTCAATTTTTGCAGGTGATTTAGAGGTGAAGCGCGTATGAGTTTAATACAACGTCATATTGTATTTGGTGCATCCCTCTCACTTTTTCTCCTTCTTTTTTTTACAGTTGCCTATTTATCCGTTTTTCCGCCTGCTTCCTTATCGTTGTTAATGGAAAAAAAGTTAATGGATTTGCCTTTTGCATTAATTCTGCCAATTCTATCGTTGATGATTGGAGTAGCTGCAGGGGGATTCTCAGGGGTTTATTCTAGTAAAGAGCTTCAGCAAATTGCAGATACGCTTGAAGAATTAGATAAAGGCAGAACGATACATATGAGTGAGAGTAAAAGCGTAGTTGGTGTTTTCGATCAAATTAGGAAACTACAGAATCGAATGAACGAACAGACAAGATTAGCGCAAAAACTGGCGAATGAGAAAGCCGAAGATCATGAAAAACGTGTGCAGAAAGTAGTTTCTGAAGAGCGTAATCGATTGGCGCGGGAGTTACACGATTCAGTTAGTCAGCAGCTGTTTGCGGCTTCTATGTTAATGAGTACTATAACGGAAACACTTGATGAGGCAGATAAAAATGAAACAAAACATCTCAGAATGGTCGAAGAGACAATTCACCAATCTCAGCTAGAAATGCGTGCGCTTCTTCTACACCTTAGACCAGCCGCGCTAAAAGGTAAGCCTTTAGAAGAAGGGATGAAAGACCTTCTAAACGAATTATCTCAGAAGGTGCCGATTGAAGTGCAATGGAAGATAGAATCCATTGCGCTGGATAAAGGTGTTGAAGACCACTTATTTCGCATTCTCCAGGAATCAGTTTCAAATACATTAAGGCATGCGAAAGCAACTAAACTTGATGTTCTACTTATTTATAGAGAGGGACGAATCATTCTCCGTATTGTTGATAATGGTGTTGGTTTTAAAATGGCAGACCATAAAGTAGCATCTTATGGGCTACAGAATATGAATGAACGAGCAATTGAAATTGGAGGTACCCTTAAACTAATAAGTCTTCCGCAAAAAGGAACAAGATTAGAAGTGAGTGTACCACTTGTTGGGGGTGAACGGCATGATTGAAGTATTGTTTGTCGATGATCATGAAATGGTAAGGATCGGAGTTTCCTCGTATTTATCGGCTCAGCCTGATATTAACGTTGTAGCAGAAGCGGATAATGGTAGTGAAGGTGCAGAACTTGCCCTATCCCTTCGTCCGGATATCATCTTAATGGACCTCGTGATGGGAGAGATGGATGGAGTCGAAGCGACGAAGGTGATTATTGAACAATGGCCAGAAGCAAAAATAATTATTGTAACTAGTTTTCTTGATGATGAGAAAGTGTATCCGGCACTTGAAGCGGGCGCGACAAGTTATATGCTAAAAACATCAAAAGCAGTTGAAATCGCGAATGCGATTCGCAAAACGTTTCATGGTGAGTCCGTTCTTGAGCCAGAAGTAACTGGCAAAATGATGACACGCATGCGCCATCGCTCAAAGACATTACCACATGAAGAACTAACTGATCGAGAAACCGAGATCCTCATGCTGATGGCTCAGGGTAAAACGAACCAGACTATTGCTGATGAGTTGTTTATTGCTCTTAAAACAGTGAAAGTTCATGTAAGTAATATTCTTGGGAAGCTTGAAGTCCACGATCGCACCCAGGCAGTTATCTATGCGTTTAAAAATAATCTCATAAAATAAACAGGATAGAAAAGAAGCAAAACAGTAGCTGTTATTGCTTTTTTTTTTGCCCTAATTTCTTATGTCAGTTTTTTCTTAAGATATGGGTATAGTAAGCGAAAATTCCGAAAATTCTTGTATATCCTTGTCGAAATAGGACGAAAGTATAGGTATTATATACTATTTCCGACTTGTAACCGCTTCATAATAAAATCTTATGTTTAGACTGTTTACAAAGCTTCAAATCCCTATTATAATCCCGATTGTGCTAATGAAACGAAAACAAAACAACGGGAGGGATAATAGATGCTTCATCACATCAAAACTTATCTGCTAATTACTTTGGGGGCGCTCGGTGTTGCTACCCATGTTCATTTTTTCTTATCTCCTAATAGCCTTGCGACGGGGGGAGTCAGTGGTTTGTCGATCTTGATGAACCATCTAGTCCCAGATTTTTCCGTCGGTATGTTTATGATTATTTTGAACGCAGTGCTTTTGTTAGTTGGAATTCTGTTTCTCGGTCCTAAATTCGGTGTTAAAACCATATATGCAAGTTTTGCTCTATCACTTGCTGTTTGGGCGTTTGAACGATTTATCCCTGTAACTGAACCATTTAGTCAGGATATTCTAATTCAACTGATTATCGGACAGTGTATTGCTGCTGCTGGTATGGGGCTTGTCTTTCATCAGAAAGCTTCAACAGGAGGTACTGATATTATTGCGATGATTTTAAATAAATACTTCTCAATGGAAGTTGGGAAAGCTGTTCTTATTTCGGATATTTCAATTGCGTTATTCTCTGTTGCTCTATTCGGACCAGAAATCGGTATGTATGCGATCTTCGGCGTTATTCTTAATGGGTTAGTGATTGATTATACTCTTCAGACTTTCGAGGCGAAGAAAGAAATCGTCATTATTAGTAAAGAAAGCGAAATGATTCGTGCATTTATCGTAGAGGAAATTGGCAAAGGTGCAACGATTCATACCGCACGTGGTGCCTTTACTTCAGATGAAAAAGAAGTGATTACAACAATCCTTGGTAGAAAAGATCTTCTCAAATTGAAAAAGCATGTTGGTGCGGTTGACCAAAAAGCCTTTATTACTGTTCACAGTATGAAAGAAATTCTTGGACAGGATTTTAAGTCACTCGCATAACTAGAAATAAGCCCCTTTACAATTCGTAAAGGGGCTTTTCTTATGACTTTCTTGACTTAAAAGTGTAGACAATCGTAATGATGAAAATAAAGGCTGCAAGTGTGAAAGAGGAGTAAACGACGAGTGGCACATCTGCATTTTGGTTTTTGATTCCTATACCAACGAAAGCCCACACAAATACTAGTGGATACACCCAATCATTCTCATTCTTTAGAAAGACAAGTGCTAGGATTGTTGCGACAAGTAACAGAAGAACTGTCCAGATTGAATCTGAAATGCCGAACCCATCCCAATTTACATAGGTAAGGTAGTAGCTAATATTTGCGATAGTAGCTACACTAATCCAGCCGAGGTAAACAGAGAAGGGAAGAAGATCAAGAAATGATGCACCTGCTGTTTTTACGCTAACATAAAGACGGATCAGTGTAATGAGTAATAAAAGCATTACAATGACTGATAGGCCAAAGAATTCATAATGCCACATGAAAATCCAGAGCGTATTTAATAGTGAGCTTAATACAAATAGTCCACTCGTTTCTTGGTAGATCGGTAATTTTCGACGACTGGCTGGGAATTGGCGAATGACCCATATTCCAAGAAGGATATAAATAAGTCCCCAAATACTAAAAACGTAACCGGCAGGTGTGAAGAGAACGTTAAGCTTATTTGAAATCTCACCGGTCGTTTGGCCGTTTAAAGGTAAGCTGTTGGCAAGACCGTTTACTGTTACAACAAGTAGATATGCTGCAAGATTAATAAGAAATTTGCCCATTCGAATCCTCCTCTTCAAAAAATGATTCTTTGTAGATGGTACTATAAAGCTTCAGCATCCTGAAGCGGAAATCAAACGCTATACAGGAAAAGTAAGAATGTCTATGAAAAGAGCTTTTAGAAATTTGCTACAGTACATACTATTCCTTCTTTAAGAGTGGCATAACCTCTTATTTATATGCGTTAACACATAGTCATAAAAAATACCCACTCCATAATGGAGCGGGTATTTACTATTAACGATTTGGAAGCGTTGCGTATTCTGGATCTGCTACTTTAACAAGCTGTTTCCCAACATTAGTCCCCTCGAAAAGGCCAAGGAATGCATCAGGAACATTTTCGAATCCTTCTACAATCGTTTCTTCGTATTTCAATTTACCTTCTTGCAGCCATTTACCTAGTTGCTCAGCGCCTTCATTGAAACGATCGGAGTAATCATTTACAACGAAGCCTTTCATAAGTGCGCTAGATTGAATCAGTTTCGTTTGAACGCGAGGGCCAAGGTCAGCTTCTTTGTTATTATATGAAGATATAGCACCACAAACAGGAATACGTGCAAATTTATTTAGTAAGCTAATGGCTGCATCACCAATTTCTCCACCAACGTTTTCATAATACACGTCAATACCATTTGGGCAAGCATCTTTTAGAGCTTTGTAGACATCCTGTGTTTTGTAATTAATTCCTTCGTCAAACCCAAGCTCATTTTTAATATAGTCGATTTTGTCATCTGAACCAGCTATTCCTACTACACGGCAACCTTTGATCTTAGCAATCTGACCGACTACCGAACCGACAGCACCAGCAGCACCTGAAACAACTACTGTTTCTCCTTCTTTCGGCTGACCAATATCGAGTAGTCCGAAGTATGCAGTCTGTCCAGGCATTCCAAGAATACCAAGATGTGTAGTAATAGGTGCTACGTTTGGATCGATCTTACGAAGGTGTTTCTCATTAGCTACAGTATACTCTTCCCAGCTAAGATGACCGATTACAATATCACCCTGGTTAAATTGTGACGATTTTGATTCAGTTACTTCTGCTACAACTCCACCGTTAAGTGGCTCGTTAATTTGAAAAGGTGCTACATATGACTTGGCATCTCTCATACGTCCTCTCATGTACGGATCAACAGTAAGGTATAACGTCTTGAGAAGCACCTCACCGTCTTTGGGGGTTGGCATATCCGCTTCAACGAAGTTAAAGTTCTCCATTGATGGCATACCTTCTGGTCGTTTTGCTAGATGAATCTGTCTTTGCTTAGTCATTCCTTATCCCTCCAATTATGATTGAATGTTCATTCACTTCATATCTAAGATGATTTCTCTATTAAACGGTACCATAATTTAATAAAGGTGATCAAAGTTTTAGCCTTTTTGATTTTTGATTTAGATTAGGTGATAGATAAAGGTAAGAGAAGGTAGTCATCACACATTTGTTAAGTCTTTACCATTGAACAGAATGTATGTGTTTGGATATGCTAACGATAGAAATGGAGGGATCCAATATGGAAAGCAGTAAAGGGAAGGGCTGGATAATGAAGCAAACGTGGGATGATCTTTTGTTCCTTCATTGGCCTGTTGATGCTGCGTGGCTACAATCACTTCTTCCTTCTGAGCTTGAAGTAGATACGTTTGATGGGCTTGCCTGGATTGGTATTGTTCCATTTGAGATGAACCGAATTAGATTTAGAGGGTTTCCGGCTGTGCCATTTGCTTCTCGTTTGTTAGAACTTAATGTTCGTACGTACGTCAGATATGGTGATAAGCAGGGTGTATACTTTTTTAGTCTTGATGCAAGTTATATGCCAGGAGTGTTTATCGCAAGGAAGGCTTTCCACCTTCCATATTTTAAAGCAGATATGGTTAAAAGAAAGAAAAGCCAACAGGTGGACTTTAGCTCGTCTCGAACTCATAAGGGTGTTAGGGAAGCAACGTACCATATTAAGTATCAACCTACTTCTGAACCATATGAAGCGAAGAAGGGAGATCTTGATTTCTGGTTAACTGAACGAGATCGATTGTTTATCGTTCGAAACGGAAGCGTACTTCAAGGTAAAATTCACCATGATAAATGGCCCCTTCAACATGCCAAAACTGATGTTCTTCTTGATACGTTATCGGATCATTATGGCTATAAAGAGGATCAGGTCATCACTCACTTTTCAGAATCTGTTACTACTTATTTGTGGCCCTTTGAAAAAGTGACTAAATAGAAAAACCCACATCAGAATGTGGGTTTTTCTTCATTAAGATAACGAATGCTTTTCTTGAAAAACTCGAGGCTCCATGCGGCGGAATAATCTTGTGCGAGAAAGGGTGAAGATTAGTAGAGCTGCCCAGATTAACACAAAGCTAATAAAGTGAGCTGAGGTAAATGTCTCCTCATACAAAAACACTCCCTGAATCAACATAAGTGTTGGGGCAATGTATTGTAGAAAACCAATCATAGAAAGAGAGATTCGGTTAGCCCCAGTCGCAAAAAGCAATAACGGTACGGCTGTTACAATACCAGCACCAAGTAGAAGGGCAAGAATCATAGTGTTTTCAACGTAGAGTGCATCACCTATGTTATGACGGACGCTCATAAGGTAAATTAATGCAAAAGGAGTAATGAACAATGTTTCAATGGTAAGCCCAGTTAGTGCACCAAGTTTGGCCTTCTTTTTCAACAAACCATAAATACCAAAGCTTAGGGCGAGAACTAATGATACCCATGGTATTTCACCGAAGCGAAAGACCAGATTTAGCACACCTACTGCCGCAAGTCCGAATGAGATCATTTGCCAGAAGGACAGACGTTCTTTCAAGAATAGAATTCCAAGTAGAACGCTAATTAGCGGGTTAATATAATAACCGAGGCTCGTTTGTATAACATGATCATGATTGACTGCCCATATAAAAGCGTACCAATTGATTGTAATAAACAGTGATGCGAATATAATTGCTGTGAGCTTCTTTGGTTTTCGTAGTATTAAAATGAGTTCTTTTTGAAAAGATGATAGTTTTCCTAGCACGAGAAGAATAACAATCATAAAAACGAAAGACCAGATAATTCGATGAGCGAGCACTTCTTCAGATGGTACAGTGGCAACTAGTTTCCAATAAAGAGGGAGAATTCCCCACAGAAAGTAAGCACCCGCTCCTGCTACAATCCCGATTGTGTGATCTTGATCAATTCCCGCCTTCATAGGCAATCCCTCGTTTCAGTAAGTTTCACTTTTATTAGTTTAGCTTCCTTTCCATTTCATTACAACGATAATGGGCTGAGGTTTAAGACATAGACTAGTAATGAGATAGTGAGGAGGATGCAGATGAATCGAAACGATCGAATCATATTGGATCAAAAAGTAGGCGATGTGACGGGTAATGGTGTTCCTGATATCGTTGTTCTGACCGGTACAAAGCCATATGGGAGTGATACACCGTTCGTGGATCAGGTCGTGTTAATGATAAAAAATGGTGCTACTGGAGTAGAATCATCTTTTGCTTTGCCAGGAAGTAGTGGATACAATCCCACACTATATCTAGGGGATTTTACTGGGAATAAAGTGAACGAAATCCTTGTGCGTTCTGACTCTGGTGGTAGTGGTGGAATTACGTATGACTTCTTATACTCTTACTTTAATCAATCGCTTACATTATTATTTGATCAGGAAAGTTTCTATAATGCCTTTTCGTACGGTGTTAAGTATCTAAATGATTATCAAGCTAAAGTAGAAAATAAAACCTTACAGAAAACTTATATTGTGAGTCTTCTATATAAAGGTGAGGAGTATCTTTCGGAAGTTTACAATGAAGATGGCACATTAAAAGTACCAGTTCAGGGTGATGTGTTACCACCAGGAGGGGTGTATCCAATTGATTTGCAAAGAGATGGAGTTAATGAATTACTGATTTATCAGAGGGTGATCGGGAGATACAATGCGGATGGGCTGGGCTTTCTTTCAACACCTATCCAGTGGAAAGAAAACCGTTTTGTCCCTATGTATCAAACGCTTTGTATTTTCGGATAGTAACTATGTATAAGGGGGATCGCTCCCCCTGGAATTCTTTTATTGCTTTTCAAGAAGAGCTGCAAGTACGTGTTTCTTAAACTTCTCAGTCTTGCGTCCTTCAATATAACGTACATCGTGTTTCTTAAGCTGTTCAACGTACCAGCCTTTGCTTGCGTAATGCATCGAACCATCCTTTCTCTAATGAAAATTCTATAAGGAGTATTCTATAACCTTAACCGTGAACCATGTTAACATCTATCCCATAGTTGTGAAAAGGGGAAAAGGGAAATTCAATAGTAAGAATTTTCGTTTGTAAAATATGAGCCAAAATCAAGAAATCAACAATATGAGCTAACATAGCCTATAAGAAAGAAAATTGAATTTCGTACCAGAATATCGGGATAAAATAGAGAGCAAAATAAAAGATTCGAAACTTAAACCCTTTATCAGTTGATAAGGGGTTTCTTTTTATACAACTGGCACACCCTGTTAAAGGATAAACTGAAATGAAAGAGAATGTAAGTAACGTGTGGGTGTAATGTACCATCGTCACGCAATACTTCCAATGGAGGTTAGAAAATGGATGGATCGATTTTAGTTCATGACCTTGTGAAAACATATAAAGGCGATGTAAAAGCTGTACAGGGAGTGAGTTTTGAGGTGGGTGAAGGGGAGTTCTTCGCTTTTCTTGGTCCAAATGGTGCTGGTAAATCGACAACAGTACAAATTCTAACGACTCTAGTAAAGCCAACGTCCGGAACAATTCAAATCGGCGGAGTAAATGTAAGTGAGCAACCTGAAAATGTTAGATGGAATATTGGAGTTGCATTGCAAGAGACCGGCATCGATCCTGTTTTAAAAGGAAGAGAATTAATTGAAATGCAGGCAAGGCTATTTGGTTTCACCAAGAAAGAGGCAAAAGAGAGAGCTGCTGAGTTACTAACATTAGTGGATTTAAACGATGCAGCCGATCGACCGTGTGGTAAATATTCTGGTGGGATGAGGCGTCGTCTTGATCTCGCTTTAACATTAGTTCATAAGCCGAAAATTCTTTTTCTCGATGAACCTACTACTGGACTAGATCCTTCTAATCGAAAAGCAATTTGGAAAGAAATTAAGCGGTTAAATAAAGAAGAAGGAACGACTATTTTTCTCACGACGCAATACCTTGAAGAAGCCGATCAACTGGCGGATCGAATAAGCATTATTAACGAGGGCAAAATTGTTGCTTCTGGAAGTGCAGAAGAACTGAAAAGGACGCTCGGGTTTGATGCAATCCAGCTTGTCTTTCATGAGCCAGAAGAGGCAGAACGAGCAAGTGAGGTATTGCGTGATATAGGCGAGAACATGGAACGATCGAGAGAAGAAGTGACAGTCTATACTGAAAATGGAACTCAGATTCTTTCTGAACTTGTTCGGATGCTCGATGAACATCATCTTATACCGAAAACGTTAAACGTAATGCCCCCTTCGCTTGATGACGTATTTATTAATGTTACGAATGAACAAAAGGAAAAGGAGAGGGCGTGAGCGTATGAATGAACAGAAAAAAGGATCATTCTTTGTTGATACTATGGTTTATACAAAGAGAAGCATCGTTACCATTATTCGAAACCCGCTCATCTTTATTCCCAATTTAATCATTAGTCTTTTCTTTTTATTCGTCTATGAGGGCGGATTAAGCGGAATATCGCAACTACCAGCATTTGAAGGCGCTAATTATCTTGCTTTTATCCTTCCTGTATCGATTGTTTCAGCTGCAATTGGAGGAGCTGGTGGGGCTGGACAAGCGCTCGTAAAGGATCTAGAAAATGGGTATTTCTCAAGGCTTTTGTTAACCCCGTCCTCAAGGCTTGCGATCGTTCTAGGTCCAATTATTGCTGGAATGCTTCAACTTCTTATTCAAACGATATTAATTCTAGTCATTGCCTATTTTCTTGGTCTTGAGGTAGCTGCTGGATTCGGTGGAGTGATTGTCGTACTCTTATTAACGTTAGGATGGGGACTTGCATTTGCGGGGTATTCGGTTGGGGTAGCACTGCGGACAAAAAATGCACAGTCTGCACAGGCGGGCACATTTGTTTTCTTCCCGCTTATCTTTTTAAGTACCACATTTGTTCCGTACGAATTGATTGAAGCAGGGTGGCTTAAAATAGCGGCAACAATTAATCCAACAACCTATTTATTTGAGGCAATGCGTTCTGTTTTTATTGATGGATGGGATGCATGGCCACTTGTAAGAGGGTTTCTAGTCATTGCCTTGTTATGCGCTATAACAATTACTTTCTCAGCTGAAAGTGCTCAGAAAGCAGTAAGCTCTGATTAAGTATCTTAAATGTGCGATATGGCTTTAAAAGTACCAGCTTTAGGGTAAACCAAGATATGCAGTAGTGCTAGTTGAATTTAATGACGCTATTTAATAGAGCATGGAATGGAGAACGAAGGACGTGAACACTTTGAAATATGATAAACTATATGATCTTGTTGGAATTGGTATAGGACCATTTAATTTGGGGATGGCAGCACTTGCAGACCAAACAGAGGTTGATGCCATCTATTTCGATCAAAAGGAAGAGTTTAGTTGGCACCCAGGCATGTTAATTGATGGAGCAGATCTGCAGGTGCCATTCTTAGCAGACCTTGTAACAATTGCAGACCCTAAAAGTCCATATACTTTTCTTAATTATTTGCATGAACATAATCGACTGTATCAGTTTTATTTTTTCAATAAATTAGATATACCTAGAAAAGAATACAATGCTTACACACGATGGGTCGCTTCTAAACTTTCTAATTGTCACTTCGGTAAGAAGGTAATCGATGTGATCTATCAAGATGAAGGAAGTTATTACGAGGTATCCATAGAAGATATGCAATCATCTGAAACACAAGTGATTAAATCGAAGCATGTAGTGCTCGGAACGGGAAGCGTACCAAACATTCCGGAAGGGTTCGAAGGTTATCCTAATGAAGACGTTCTTCATACGAATCATTATCTCTATCGTGAGAAAGAGCTAAAGAAAGCTGCTTCTGTAACAGTGGTTGGATCAGGTCAGAGTGCTGCTGAGGTATTTTATGACTTTCTAAACGATCAAGATCGTTACGGTTATAGCTTGCAATGGCTAACGCGATCTACAGGTTTCTTCCAGCTTGAACAAGCTAAGCTGGGGCAAGAAGTTTTCTCACCTGATTATGTCAGCTATTTTAATAACCTTCCTTATGAAGAGAGAATGAATGCACTAGAAACTCTGGGTACGCTTCGAAAAGGAGTAGATCCTTCAACTCTGAAAAATATCTATCATTTGCTTTACCATCGTTCTACTGAAGAACAGCCTGATGTCACAATTCAACCTTTGACAGAAGTGAATGGGATTGAAAAAAAGGGAAAGAGCTATGTATTGGATTGTAGACAATGGCAAGAGGATCATGCGTTTACAGTAGACACAGATAAGGTTGTGCTTGCGACCGGTTATAAGCCACATTTTCCGGAATGGTTCAACCGAATCGGCGATGAGATTGAATGGGAAGATGAGAAGCATTTTAAAGTAGAAATGGATCAACAGCTTGTCTTCAAAGATGGACGCGATAATCATGTGTTTACCCTTACTAATCTTGACCACTCACACGGTACAGGTGCAACAAACCTTGCGCTGTCAGTTGAGAGAAACAAACGTGTGTTAAACCGAGTGGCGGGGAAAGAGTTATTCTCCATTAATACAAATACAGTCTTTCAACAGTTTTCTAGTAAAGGAATGTAGTGTTCGTTGTTCCAATAAGACAGAAAAAGAGCTGACACAAATGTGTCAGCTCTTTTTCTATTCATCTACTTTAACAAGAGAGTATCCCTCGAGATTTACCACGTGATTTATGCCCTGACGAAATGTAGCAAAGGTTGGAATAGTTGGGTCAAGGTTAATATGAATAAACCACTGAACAATTCGCTTTGTAATGCCTACGTAGACAACAGTTACACCCATTAAACGTAGTGATTTAGTCATTGTTTCACACAGTTTATGTGCGGAACTTTGCCCCATTTCCGTTAATCCAGAGAAATCCATTAGTACGTAATCAGTGCTATTTGCAGCACAGTAATTTAAGACACTTTCGATAAGCTTTTCAGAGCGATCATCGTTCATTGTACCAATAAGGGGAATAAGAATAGCATTATCAATTACAGTCGGAATAATCGCAGTTGATAATTCGTTGACAAGCTTCTTATTTTCTTCGAATTCTTTCTGCTCTTCAGTTACATCGCGCCAGACAAGCAAGTAGCCTATTTTATTTCCACTTTCACCGTAGTACTCCGAAATAACGATGTTTGCTACAAATCGATCAAATAAAGTAATGGTGCTTTCATGAGGTAACCTGTGTTGTAAAAGATTTCTTTGATGAGAAGGATCCGTATGGAAATTGTCTATGCTTCTTCCGATAAGTTCAGACGGCTCTCCCATATCGAGGTAAGTCATCATTGATTGAAGTAAAGCTTCAGCTGGTTCATTGAACCATACGATATTATAGCTTAGGTCACACACAAAAATATTATCGCCAAGACTATTCAGAACTCTAGTCGTCTCAGCATGCGAGAAGAATGTTGTTTCTGTCAAATTACTACCTCCGAGCTTTATATCCATATCCTTGTATTATAGACTATATACTCGGCAAATTCTATTAATAACGTATAGAAAAAGAACGCTCATTATCTTGGACTTCTTTTGCTTGTGTATTGATTTCTTCAACTGATGAATAAGGACTTCCTTCCTGTATCTTAGAAATAAACCTTTTCAATGTAGACTCTTCTCCTTGAGCTTCAATTTCAACAGATCCATCCATATGATTCATAACATAACCACTCAGTTCAAATTGAGCTGCTTTCTGCTGGGTAAATGCTCTAAATCCTACCCCTTGAACTTTACCTTTTACAATTAACTGATAGCGTTTCATTATACCCATCCTTTCAGTCAGTGATAGTTATGTCATATCCTAATTGTTTAGCTGTTAAACTGTGTTGTACCAGAGTGATCGTTAGAAGTATTAGTCCATTTCGTAAATATGAATGGTAAATAGAGTAGATGAAATGCAAGAATGGCGATCCCTTCAAGAGAGAGTAAATAGATGGGCCATGGACCAAGGTAGGTTAACAATGTGTTGCTAAGCGGCTTAGCCATTAAATACATGTAATTTGCATCAAGGAACAGATTTAACATGAAAATGAGAATGACGAAAAGGTTTAAACTAAGAAAGGTTTTCCAAATTGATAGATAGGTAGGCTTATATTTTTCGACCATAATCATATAAAATGCTGCTACTATAATGCCTCCATGAGCTATAAAGAAGTGAAAGAATCGAAAATGAGGATAACCGTACACACCTAAATCAGGTGTGATCATAGCAAGGAGTGCACTTGCAGATCCAACGAAGTACGTTATTTCAAAAAGAAAGAACCGTCTTGTTAGTAGCAGGAATACCGCGAGAAAAAGGGAAATGCTGCTAAGTTGAAGTGGTAGTGTTGTTGTAACATCCCATTTCTGGTGATAAATAAACCAAAGATGAAAGCTATATTCAGTTAGTACCAACACTAGTGCAATACATATTCGCACAACAAAGCTAGTCACAGGGTGCCTTAATCGATTTTTAAAGATGCCCATTGTAATCAACACGAGCATTAGTATACAGAGAGTAAAAAGATGTGGTGTGGAGAATAGTTTGAAAGCATGACTGGTGGACGAAGAGAAGATATACATCATTGGCACGACCTCTATTCAGAGCAAAGTAGTAGTATTTTAAATGACTAAAAGTTAAAAGTGGAAGATTTAAAGAAGCTTTCGAACAACAATCGAAAGCTTCTTAGAAGAATAGAGTAATTTAGTTTATGTCCTTCAGTGCATGTTTAACGGAAGGAAAACTTTTCACTGATGAGAGTGTTAAATCATCTTTCATTCCTTCTAGAACAAATTCTGGTCGGACTCCCGTAATCATAAGCCTAGCACCCATTAACTTGATGAGTTGATTTAACTGATCAATACCTTGATGGAGTTGTCTTGTGAAATGACTAACGCCAGACAAATCAAGAATCAAATGTTCATCGCCACTTTTCTGGATATGTGTACTAACATTATTCAGGAGTAATTCAACGCGCTCATCATCAATATCACCGACGAGTGGAACAATGGATACGTTGCGATCGATTGGGACGATTGGGGTCGATAAACTCTTAACCTGATCGAGATAAAGGTCGGATCGTTCCTCTGCTTCCTTCCTTTTCGTAACATCCTGTTGCACCCCTACAAAGTAGGTTTGATGTTCGCTTTCGATATAAATTGGATAAACTTGCAGTTCGTTCCAAAATGCTTGACCGTTTTTACGGTAGTTTTTGATTTCCACTTTAACTTTTTCTTTGTTCTTGATGGCTATACGTAGCTTTTTTAATTCTTGAGGATCTGTGTCATCCCCCTGTAGAAAACGACAATTATAACCTAGGATTTCTTCAGAAGAATATCCACTTAGATCTTCAAAACCACGATTTGTATAAACGATAGGATTGTCTGGAAGTTCTGGGTCTGTAATAACTACACCCGTTTCGACAAATTCTATAGCTGTTCTTACAAATTCATTTTTTTTCATACGTTTGAGTTGATCCTTATTTACCTTCATAGTGACATCTCCATGACTTAATCGTTCTCATACTATCATCACCTTTTACATTCGATATTACTACTAGTATAAAACGGTTAGATGTAAATTCCAACGAAAACCCATTTATTTAGTCCATTTTAAATAATCTCTCTCATTCCAGTGTGTTAAATAAGAGGGTGATGAGGAACGGGTGTTTATGAGGTTCATGGTATAATAATGTTATTTACTTTTATTCGGGGGAGGGGTTATTGATGGACGCACTTGATGTAATGGGAAAAAAAGAAGATATCTTTCCATACTTCCAGCCGATTGTTAGTGCTGACAAGCAAGAGATTATTGGATACGAAGTTCTAGGACGAATTCATACAGATGAAGGGATAAAGAGTCTAGGCTTCTTCTTCCAGGACCACTCAATTCCAGAGGAATACGTAATGGAAATAGATACTCATTTACGAAAGCTTGCAATTCTTTACTTTCAAAAGCAAGAAAGCGATCAATGCTTATTCTTTAATTGTAGTGCAAGACATCTTCTATTCGATCATGGTGAAACGATTACGAATTCACTTGAGGAATATGGAGCAAATGGCATTTCATACGATAAATTTGTGATTGAAGTATCAGACTATGACATTGATGATGATCAACTTCAGAAACTCCAGCATATTCTCACCTACTATAAAAGCTTAGGCGTCCAGATTGCGATAAGTCATGCAGGAAATAGGATGAGCAATATTGAAAAAATTGCTATTCTGAATCCGAATATTATAAAGGTTGGTTTAACGAACTTGAAAGATAAAGGAATGCCACCTGAGTATAGAGAAGTCCTGTATGCGCTCTCTATGTTAGGACGTAAAATTGGCGCTACATTGTTGTTTGAAGGGATCGAAGGGGTAGGACAATTGAAATATGCCTGGGAGAACGGTGGACGTTATTACCAGGGTTATTACTTTGGTAAACCTGGACCAGAATTTCTTTCGAAAAATGAATTCAAGCTACTTCTTACAAAAGAATTCCATCATTTTATCGTTCATGAAAGAGAGCGTTTGCTTTCTTTATATGAGCTGTCGCAAGATTTTAATTCTCATCTACAACAGCAAATTAAGCGGACTAGGCAGAACAATTGGAATGAAATAGTATCTGTGGCAACACGGTCTTTAGGAGACGCTTGCTTCAGAGGCTATATATGTGATGAAGATGGGAATCAAGTATCTTCTAACTATTATCGTAACGGGGAAGGTGTTTGGGAATTTCAGCCTGAGTATGAAGGGGATAACTGGAGTTGGCGTCCATATTTTCTCGAAAATATCGTGCGAATGAGGCATGAACAAGTAGGTATTCTTTCTGATTTGTATAGTGATATTGAAACGAATGAACTTATTCGTACTTACTCCTATCCAATTAATGACTCCCATTACTTGTTTCTTGATATCCCATATCTCTACCTTTATGAACGTGATGATTATTAAAAATTGGGTTAACTTCCGCTCCAATTAGAAAAGTGTGTTTTTAATTTGTTTCAATAGCACAACCTTTTAAAAACGCTCTTTTCGTAGACATTGTTGTTTGGATTGGTTAATTTCCGCTCCAGGATGCTCGCTTTCCGAGGGGAAGGCCGTGACCCTCCTCGGCGCAAAAAAACATTGCGCCTGCGGGGTCTCACCTGTCCCGCTAGTCCCGCAGGAGTCGAGCATCCTTCCGCTCCAATTAGCGAAGTCAGGTTCTTTTACAAAAATCGTTTCAAAAGCAACAATGTTTACGAAAAGAGCCTTTAAAATAGAGCCATTAAAGTAAATATCTTCTCGAGACTAGTGGCATTATGACTTCTTATCAATTTGTGAGGTGGAAAACCTAACGTTCCCTAGTATGAAAGGAAGAAAAGAAGGGTAGTACAACTATAGAACGAGGAGGGATAAGATGCTTAAAAAAATATCTGTGAAAACAGATCAACGTGATCAAATGTTGGATATTACTTCTGAAGTAAGACGTGCAATTGGGGAAGAGCGATTTAAGAGTGGTATTGTGATTGTGTATTCTGCCCATACAACAGCGGGAATTACAATAAACGAGAATGCTGATCCTGATGTTAAGCACGATATGCTTATGAGACTTGATGAAGTTTATCCGTGGGAACACTCGAACTATCGGCATGCTGAAGGAAATTCCGCTTCTCATTTGAAAACGAGTACTGTAGGAGCTTCTCAAACCATCATAGTCGAAAATGAAGAACTTATTCTAGGAACATGGCAGGGGATCTACTTTTGTGAATTTGATGGACCTCGTAACCGTACGGTTTATATTAAAACGATGGAGGGATAACGATGATTCGAGTACTATTCGTTTGTCTTGGTAACATTTGTCGTTCTCCAATGGCAGAAGCTATCTTTCGTTCTAAAGTAGAGCTTGCTGGACTTTCTGACAAGGTAGAAGTAGATTCTGCCGGAACAGGAGACTGGCATGTTGGTGAGCCACCGCATGAAGGCACAACAGAGATACTTAGTAAGGAAAATATTTCTACGAGTGGAATGAAAGCAAGACAGGTTAAGAAATTGGACCTTGATCAATTTGAATATGTTGTAGCAATGGATGCGGCCAATTTAGGAGAACTTCATGAAATGGCAGGCATGCAACCATTGGCTTCCGTTTCACGATTAATGGATTATGTAACAGACAGTGAGTTTGATGATGTTCCTGATCCTTATTTCGAAGGGAATTTTGAACAAGTTTATGAAATGGTAACAGTTGGATGCGAGAAGTTGCTCGAGCATATTAGAGAAGATAAAGGCATATGAAAAGCGCAATAGAAGAAGCAGTAAAAGCAACAGGGGATGTAACACCAATTGATAAATGTGAGGCTGTTTCAGGGGGCTCGATTAACGATACTTTCTATATCAAAACAGGTAGTCAGGAATATTTTGCAAAGTTAAATCGTTCCGCTCCAGAGGATTTTTTTGATGCAGAAGAGAAAGGTCTTCGTCTTCTTGAGCAAAATGGTATTCGCGTTCCAAAACCCTTAATCATTCTTCCACGTCGTGAACAAACTGAGATGGTATTTCTTATGGAGTGGATACCATCCGTGCCATCGAGCGGAAAGGTTGATCGAGCGCTTGGTAGCCTCGTAGCAGAAATGCATCAGAAGAAAGCAAGCTCAGTTGGATTAGCTGAATCTAATTACATTGGAGAACTACATCAATCCAATCACGAAGAAAGAGATTGGGTATCTTTCTTTCGAGATCACCGACTTGGTGCTATTCAAAAGATAGCGGTTGAGAAAGGTATTCTCTCTCAAGAACGAAACAATCAATTAGATAAATTGAAAGATAATCTCAGCTCGTTGCTTGGACATAATCCGGATATATCGCTTCTACATGGTGATTTGTGGGGTGGAAATTGGCTTGAGAGTGAGAATGGTAAGCCTTATCTAATTGATCCGGCAGTTTATTATGGTGACAGAGAAGTTGATATCGCATTTACATACTTGTTCGGAGGGTATTCAACGGATTTCTACGCACAGTATAAAGCTGATTATCCGCTTCGAAATGGATGGAAAGAGCGAATGCCGATCTATCAGCTTTATTATCTTCTTGTTCATCTTGTCCTATTTGGGGAAAGCTATGGAAGTGCAGTGGATCGTATTCTTAAAAGATATACGACTTAAAATGATATAAATGCGTTTCATTGCCTATGATAAGGGGAAAATAGTCTCATCTTTATAAGTCGAGGAGGAAATTAAATGAGTCAGTCATATCAAGGTGGTAACCAAAATAAACTGTTTAAAGCAGTTCTGATTGGTGGACTTGCAGGTGCTCTTATCTCACTACTTGATCGAGGTACAAGAGAGTCGATCAAAACGAGTTCTAAACGTGCAGGTAGTGTGTTACGTGATGTGAAGAACAACCCATCGTACTATACGGATAAATGGAAACAAACAGTAGATGAAACGAGCGTACTTATGAAAGAAGTACAAGATGACATCTCCACCTTGTCTGAGAAGTTTAACGGCCTTAAGGAAAGTTCAGTTGAAGCGTTTAATCTGGTGAAAGAAACGCAACATGATCTGAAAGAAATTGGATCAAAAGTTGTTGAAGCAGGAGACGAGTTATCTGGAAAAGATGAAGATACAATGACGCATTAAACAAACATCAGGAGGGTAAATAGTGGATGCAACGTTTGGTCAATTTTCAAAACAGCTTTTCTCAAGAATGAAAGAGCACTATGTAACGGATTTATCGGCACAGCTTGCGTATTATTTCTTGCTATCGCTCTTTCCTTTTTTAATATTCGCTATTACCCTCTTGACTCAATTTGATTTTTCTCAGGATCAAATTCTAGATTTAATTTCACAATACGCTCCTTCGGAATCATTGGTAACAATACAGGAAAATTTAATTCTAGAAGATGGCACACGTAAAAGCCTTCTCTCATTTGGGATTATTGCGACCATTTGGTCAGCATCAAATGCCATTAATGCCATTATTAAGTCATTGAATAGAGCTTACAACGTACAGGAAAGCCGCCATTTCCTGGTCGCAAGGGGGCTGTCAATCCTCTTGTCATTTGCTATGATTTTTGTCATTGTGGTAGCGCTTATTTTACCCGTATTTGGCGAGACGCTTTGGCGTTTCTTCGTCACTTTCTTCGGTATTCCAGAGTCGTTTAGCTTCATGTTTGGGATAATTCGATGGTTTTTGAGTCTATCTATTATGATCGTAGTGTTTATGTTTATATATTATTACGCTCCGAATAAGCGATTAAATTACAAAGATGTACTACTGGGGTCGGTATTTGCTTCGGTATTGTGGCAACTTGTTTCACTTGTTTTCTCATACTACATTAATCATTTCGGTGATTACTCTGCAACATATGGAAGTTTAGGTGGAGTGATTGCGCTTATGCTCTGGTTCTATTTAACTGGACTGGTGATTATTGTAGGTGGGGAAGTGAATGCCACTTCAAACTATTTTCGTAGAAAAAGCCAATAGAAAAAGCAGCCATAGGCTGCTTTTTTTGTTGCATCATTTCAATAGACGTAGGCCATTTAATATAACTAGAATCGTACTCCCCTCATGTCCGATTACACCAAGAGGAAGAGTTAGAAATTGAAAGAAATTCGAAGCAATAAGGATGAGAATAATTGAAATCGAGAAAACAACATTTTGTTTAACAATAAGATTCAATCGGTTCGATATACTTACCGCTCTGGTGAGTTTCCCAAGATCGTTTTTCATTAGTACAACATCTGCAGATTCAAGTGCTACATCGGTACCTTGCCCCATCGCAATCCCAACATCTGAGACTGCTAGGGCAGGGGCATCGTTTATGCCATCTCCAATCATTCCAACTGTACCGTATTGCATTTTAAGTTCTTTTATTCTCTTCACTTTGTCTTCGGGAAGACAATTAGCGTAATAGGTTTTGATCCCGACTTCCTCTGCAATTGCTTTAGCCGTTTGTTCACTATCGCCAGTTAACATAACAGGCTCAATTCCCCGCTTTTGAAGGGCTTTAACCATAGCATTAGATTCAACTCTCACTTTATCTTTAAGTGCAATCATTCCAGCAATTCCGTTATTATCAGATGCAAGGACAATCGTTTTTCCGCTTCTTTGCAACAATTCATATTGCTCTTTGAATGTATTGAATCCATTCACGTCTCTGAAGAATTCTAATTTACCTACTCTCCATGTCGTTTCCGCTAGTTTGGCTTCAACACCCCATCCTGAATAATCCATCATTTGATCAGGCTCATACCAGTCAAGATTACCAGCGTAATTGACAATCGCTTTACCGAGAGGATGTGTTGATTGACGTTCTATTGAAGCTATGGATTTAATGAAAAAATCTTTCTTAATATCATCCCGTGTAAAAACGTCTGTTACGACGGGGGAACCTTCAGTAAGCGTACCGGTTTTATCCAAAGCGATCGCTTTCATTGTGCCAAGTTGCTCAAGGTGAACGCCCCCTTTGAAAAGAATACCCGTTCTTGCACCTGCAGATATAGCAGAAAGTGTCGCAGGCATAATAGAGGCAACTAAAGCACAAGGAGAAGCCACAACGAGAAAGACCATTGCGCGATATATTGTTTCATCCCATGTCCAACCTAGCGCATAATGAGGAAGTACCATAAGAAGTGCTGCGATTAATAGTACGCTTTTGACATACCATCCTTCTAGTTTCTCAATAAATAATTGAGAGGGAGCTTTCTGATCCTGGGCTTCTTGTACAAGTGCGATGATTTTTTGGAAGACAGTATCTTCACTACGTTTTGTCATTTTTACTGTTAGATGCCCTGATATATTAAGAGTCCCAGCATAAACTTCTTCATCAATTTGCTTCGTAACAGGTAGCGATTCTCCTGTAATAGCTGATTGATCAACAGAAGTTTGGCCTTTTATAATAATTCCATCCGCCGGAACACGCTCCCCTGGACGAATTAGAAGGAGATCCCCAATTGAAAGTGTACTGGCTGAAACGGTACGTTCACTACCGTTTTCGAGTATAGTTGCCGTTTCAGGTTGAATCTCCATTAGAGACTCTAGCTCACGTTCGCTTTTATTCAATGTATAGGTTTCGAGTGCACCACTTAACGCGAAGATGAAAATCAGAATGGCACCCTCAGTCCAGTATCCAATGCTACCAGCTCCAACAGCGGCAATAATCATGAGGAGCTCAACATTCACATCCTTATCAGCAATTGAATCCACTATGCCTTCTTTTGCTTTAGCAAAGCCCCCAACAATAAACGCAATAATATAAAGAGTCGATGCGGTAGAAGACGTGAATGATCCTTCCATAAACCATGTAAAAGCAATTAATATTCCACTTATTAATGCAGCTATCAGTTCTCCATGTCGTTTTAGTGTATTCCACCAAAAGGAAGTATGGGTGGTGTATGTGGTGGATTGAATATTTACTTGTTCCATTATCATTCCTCCTTTTCTAATTGAGAAAGAGAGTCATCCTCAATTATCCTTTTGAAAGTTATATAGCTGTGATTCAAAATAGAATCACAGCATAGAAAGTCCTACATAAAGTGATTAAATACGAGTAGATGAGAACGCTTTTCACTAAATTAGAATAATTATTATATTTTAATGATTTCATTCTATCACATAATATTCACAGTGACTATACAAAAGAAAACAAATGTGTGTGTAGATTTGATGTTTAATAATAGGAAAAATGCGGGAATGAAATTAATAACAAAGTAATTATGAGGAGGGCAACAATGCTATTAAAAGAAAAGCTAGAGCAGTTCAAACATGTACATGTTCAAAAACCAGATAAAGTTTTTACCCTATACTTAAATACTGACCGTCGTGATGCTGATCGACAAAATGGTGAGTGGAAAATTCAGTTGAAGAACGGATTCCGTAATTTTGAAGACTATATAAAACAGAGTGGGAACAAGCAAGAACTTGCAAATTTCGAGAAAGTAAAAGAGAAGGTACAGGATGAATTAGATCGAATCGAAAATGATTTAAATCGTGGTTTAGTCATTATTGCTTCTTCAGACGATCAAATTTGGTTTGTAGAACGGACACAGGTGCCGGTGGAAACCAATCTATACTGGGAAGAAGAGGCTCAACTTGATCAACTAAATGAACTAGAAGAAAAGTATCCTAATACAGGGATTATCCTTGTTCATTATGATTATGTACGTATTCTTGAAACGGAGCTAGGTTTCCTTACAAAAAGTGAAGAATATGCATGGGATCCTGACGAAGATAACTGGAGGAAATACGAAGGAACGACTGGAAACGAAAACATTTCCGGTAACGGTAGTACTGCTCAGCGTGAACTTTACGAAGATCGCATTAAAGCAAATCGAGAAAGATGGTATAAGTCCATGGCTGCTAAACTCGATAAGAAAGCTAAGACTCGTCAGTGGGAAAAAATTTACGTAGCTGGTGAAAAAGAAGAAGCTAGTGAATTGAATGAACTAATGAATAAAGAAGGAATCGTTGTCGGCAAGAACTATGCTGATAAACGTGATGATGAAGTTATTACATCACTTGTATCCTAATGAAAAAGCACCCAATTGGGTGCTTTTCTTATGAATGTCCTATTGCTTAACGGCTTGAATTGTAAATATTTTAGGAATGCCTCGATCATGGAGTTTACTATTTGGTTCCTCCACTACTTGTTTAATCATCAAATTTTCATTCGCTATGCCTGTTATAACCTCACCAAGCGTCCATTTTCTTTGAAGAACATTATTCTCTTCTGTATGATTCTCAAGATGCTTCTCATAAGCAACTCCTCTTTGAAGAATAGAAGGATCAAAGTAGTTCCCATCCACTTTATGTTTCTTTCCTTTAGAAGTAATAAGCTTCGTTGATATCGGATGGAAGTCTTGTACAATAAACGCACCACCTGGTGTTAATAGACGTTGAACAACTTCAAAAAGTGGTTGAAGATCTAAAAAATAGTGCAGAATTCCAAGTTCCATCACAACAATGTCGTAGGATTCATCGTGTTTTTCATCGAGTTTAAGAATATCAGATACATAGTAAGACAAATCGACGTTGCATTGTTCGGCTATTTCTTTAGCATAACGTTCATTCTCAAATGAGAAATCAATTACAGTAGCTTTAGCTCCAAGCAAACTCATAGCAGTTGCTTTCATGCCGTGTGACCCCATTAAATTAGCTACCTTTATCCCTTCTAATTGAGGAAGAAAAGGCATGAGTGATTTAAGGCGTGCCAAAGGATTCGTTTTTAATTTAGTTGCTGCCTCTTTAGGGGTACCAAATCGGTTAAGGAGCGCTTCATATGTATGTTGATTCCACGATTTCTCGTTTTGTTCTGTCACTTTATTCTGCATCTTACTAAGGTGACTAGTTACGAGGGATACCCACTCCGGGAGCTTCTGATAATAGTAAAGGGAAAGACAAGGAACAGTATGATCTTGAAATGGAACTTCAACTAAATAAGGATTCGTACGAATAACTGTATTGTAGGTGCATTCTACTATTACCTGCTGCTTATTTATTTCATAGGAAGCAACAGATTTGTCGACTGAATGCTCAGGTATTGCTTGACCAAACATCTTGTTGAATTCATCAATAACATACTCAAACCCATCCCATTGAATAGAAATCGATATCGTATCGGGAGTAGGGCTCACACCTTGAAGCCAGAGAGCTGTTTCATTTATGAAGAAATAAGGAATGTTATAGTTGTTAAGGGATGTTGTTACTTTTAATAAGACGTTTTGCTGATCTGGCATTTTTCCACCTCAAATTTATTACATGAACATATTTTGTATAGAATACTATAGCATATAGACAGGCCATAAAGCATCCGAATGATAGGGAGAGAGACATGTACTATGCAGACTCAAAATGAAAGTGGTCCAACACAGAAGTTGATAAAAAAGGGTGGTACATTAGTTTTATGTATCTACTTACTGGCTCTTTTTTATGCTACTTTGTTTATTTATAATTACTATCCGTATGGTAAATCCGTGAACCTTGTCCTGTTTGATAGTATTAAACTGATGTGGGAGAGCGGTAGTTACTGGTTAATATTAAAGAACATTATCGGTAACATTCTATTGTTTATGCCTCTTGGTTTTCTTATACCGCTCGTTAGTAAGAAAGGAAATTCTGGATTACTTATTGCTATAATCGGTTTTGCAACAAGTACTGTGATTGAGTTGCTACAATACTTCGTTGCTCAAAGGATCTTTGATATTGATGACATTCTGTTGAATGCTATAGGGGCTGTAGTAGGGTATGTGGTATTCAGACTGTTTCGTAGTCTATACAGAAAAATAAAAAAGGCCAAATAAAGAGGCAGCCAAATGCTGCCTCTTTTGATTAGTCTTCCTTTTTTGCTTTATCAAGAAGCTTTGTAATGCGTTTTGTAAGCATCTTACGTCCTTCTCCACCTGCTTGGAAGTGGCGAAGCTTACCTTCTGAATCAAATACATAGTATGCTGGTACATATTGATTGTCGAATGCGTCAGTAAGCTTGTGATCGCTGTCTACGAAGATTGGTTGGCTGATATCGTGTTGATCGGCTACTTCTTTAATTTCATCTAAATCAAGATCTTTTTCAGAACGTGGCATATGAACGGCTATAACGTTCATGTCTTCGCTATACTCATCACGAAATTCATTTATCATTGGCATAGCTTCTTTACATAGACCACAGCTAATAGACCAAAAGTGAACGAGTGTAAGTGGTTTATTTCCAACTAAATCGCTTTTTGATACTTCTCCGTTAAACCAGGCTTTTGCGCCTTCGAATTCAGGCATTTCTTCACGTAGTTTCATCCTGTATCGACTCCTTTATTGTGGGCTATTTATAATCATTATCAATTAATCACAATTATTATTATAGTACATTTCATTCATAAGTCAATGAAAAGGGTTTTCTAATTATAGTATTAAAATGGCTAATAAAATGTTTCTTACTCATGATGAAGTGGAATAGTTTGGAGATTCTTCAGGACTACGGTGAATAGCAGTTGCGACAAACAATAACAGCAACATGCCACTAATCGCAAAGAAAATGCTGCCCTCAGTAAACCAATCAATGAACAAACCACCTAGATACGGTCCGAGTATACTACCAATTCCAAAGAAAATGCCAGCGAGAATGTTTCCTGTTGGTAATAAACTGTTCGGGAGAAGATCAGCTAAATAGGTAATACTCAACGAAAATAAAGAACCAACCATCATGCCTGCCAAAAAGAATAGGATAAATAGTGTTGTTACGGAAGTCGTAAAAATCGCTCCAGAAAAACACACCCATCCAATTAACATACTAATAAGCAGAACATTTTTACGGCCAAATTTATCGCTCCATATTCCGAGAGGCATTTGGAAAAGGAGACTTCCGACTACAAATGCGGGTAAAAGTATGGAGACGGCTTTTACATCAAGTCCAGCTCTAAGAGCGTATACTGGAAAATTGCCATGAAGGGAAGCCTCAAGGAAGCCATAACCAAAGGAAGGGAGAAGGGCTACCCAACCGATTTTCAATACGTGCGAGTATTTTGAGAGTACGCGATCAGAACCTGATGTAAGTGGATCAGGAAATTCATTCGAAATCTTAATAAGCATGAACCAGGTGATTAAGGCAATACCTGATGCAATGACAAAAGGCAGGTATAACGAAATTTGAACTAGGATCGTTGAAAGTGGGCCAGCGGCAAATCCTAGACCAAATGCTGATCCGTATATCGCGATGTTACGTCCGCGCTTTTCTTTAGAAGTAGTGGTTGTTATCCAAAGTTGTGTCGCAAAATGAAGTAGGTTATCTCCAATTCCCACAATAACCCTTAGAATAAACCAGAACCAAAACGCTTGCCATATTGGAATAAGGATAACGGATATAGCGACAAGAAGGAGTCCAACGCTAATGGCGGGTTTGTATCCAAATTTACGAACTGGCTTTTCAATAAACGGAGAAGCAAATAGAATTCCGATATACAAGGCGGATGCGTTTAATCCGTTCATGCTTGATGATACACCAGCCTCTTCAAGTAGAATGGAGAGTAAAGGTAAGAGCATACCTTGCGAATAGCCAGAAATGAAAACAATTGAAATTAGAATGAAGAAACGATAACGATTTGATCCAGACATTTGTTCACATCCAAAAAAAGAAGTTGCAATCAGTGCCAATTATAATGGAAGGGCACAAAAAGAGCCACCGTTCGCATTTTTTTTAATCCTGTTCTAAAATAAATACAGCGCTATTAAAAGGAGTGAATCTATTGGAATTTAACATGAAAAAAGAAGAAGTAGGATTTACAGCTGATTTTGGTTATGGAACGTTGCATATATCTGGTGATGATCAGTATGGTTATCGTCCATACCAGCTTCTTGTCTCATCAATAGCTGTCTGCAGTGGAGGTGTGCTTCGCCAGATTCTTGATAAAAAGCGAATGAAGTACGAAGATATTAAAATAAATGCTGATGTAACTCGCAATGAAGAAGAAGCAAATCGTGTTGAGAAAATCCATCTTCATTTCACGTTAATTGGCGATTTGGACGAACAAAAGGTTGAAAGAGCACTAGAATTAACGAAAAAACATTGTTCGATGGCACAATCTGTCATAGGAAGTATTGAGCTTAAAGAAACGTTTGATATTGTAGCTAAATAGTGAAATAGAACAGGGACACCACGTGGTGTCCCTGTTCTATTTCTATAGCTCAAGCGTTTCTGGTGTATTCTCTCCTTCATTCATCAAGCGAATTGTATCAGGAGTAATCCTGAGTACAATGAAGTTTGGATCATCTGGAGAATCGAACCATCGCTTCATTTGGTCTCCCCATAATTTCTCTTTCGTTTCTTTGGAGTCATCGATTGTCACATGACCTTGAACTTCAACATAGCGGTCATGCCATCCTTCACCATCATAACCAAGAAGAACATGTACATTGTGATTTTGCTCAATATCTTCTACTTTATGTGTCTTCCTACTTGTAGGAGTCATTAACGTTAGCTCATCGTGAAAGAACGTCATAAATCTTGAGTGCGGTTTATTGTCTTTAATCGTGCTTAACGTTCCAACATAATGTGAATCGAAGATATTTAGTACTTTATTTTTGATTTCAGTTTGGGACATTGCCATTGATAATTGCTCCTTTCGAATTTAACTCTAATCTTAATCTTCCTTTATTTTCGAATTCTAAAACCAGATAATATGCCATTATTTACTATGAGCGATTAAAGCACATTCGTCTGTTTTTTGATTCAAAGCATTGGGTATACATAATAGTGACTCTAATTCGGATTAAAGAAGGTTTTCAGATGGATAAAAGCTATGATTTTACTCAAGGAAACATTGCAAAACAAATGATTTATTTTTCATTACCTATTTTTTTAACGAATTTACTTCAAACGTCTTACCAATTTATAGATAGTATCTGGGTAGGGAATTTGCTCGGAGCTAATGCTCTAGGTGCTATTTCGATCGCTGCGCCAGTTATTTTTACAGTTCTCTCATTCATTATTGGCGTCAATAGTGCAACACTAACGGTTTTGTCTCAAAGAAAGGGAGCTGGAGATGATCGAGGATTGATTGAATCGTTAAATGCATTTGTTGTTGCTTTAACTATTTTATCAATTGCTTTTGGAATCATCGGCTATATTTTCACAGATCCGATCCTTCGATTTCTCGGAACTCCTGAAGAAATTTTTGACAGTACGAAGGCCTATCTTCGCATTAATTTCTTAGGAATACTTTTTTTATTTGGATACAACTTCATTGGGACTGTGCTACGTGCACTTGGAGATAGCAAAACGCCAATTCGGTTTGTTCTTTTTGCGGTCTTATTGAATACAGTAATTGATCCGCTTTTCATTAGTTATTTCGATTGGGGTATTGAAGGTGCGGCATATGCAACGCTTCTTTCTCAAGGAGCAGCCTTTTTGTATGGTGTTATTTATTCTGTATGGAAGTCGAAGGTTCCGTTTACTATTCCTCATAAACCAGATATGAAAGAGCTTAAGCGGATTTCTAAGCTTGGAATCCCAGCTGGGTTACAGATGATGACTGTATCTGCTGGTGTTACAGCGATAATGGGTATCGTCGCAAGTTTTGGGACTCAAGTTGTTGCGGGATTTGGAGCTGCTCAGCGACTTGATCGTATTATTATGTTACCTGCATTCACATTAGGGGCTGCAGTTAACAGTATGGCTGGGCAAAATATTGGATCAAGAAAATGGGGACGAGTGTCCGATATATCAAAAAACGGAATTATTCTTATTTTGACAGTATCCTTTACAATAAGTGCCATTATTTTTCTAAGTGCTGAATCCATGATTCGATTATTTATAGACGATCCGGAAACAATAGCTTTTGGAGAAAGCTACTTAAAAACCGTAGCTTTCTTCTATCCGTTTCTTGGCATTAACTTTGTTTTGAATGGGGTAGTAAAGGCAGCTGGTGCTATGGTTCAGGTGCTTATACTTAATATTATTTCTTTCTGGGTTCTTCGTGTCCCACTCACTTATTTCTTCTCTAGGTGGCTTGGAGCTGAAGGGATTGCTTACGGTATAGGAGTTAGCTTTATCATCTCAAGTATTTTTGCCATTGCTTATTATCGCTTCGGGAAATGGCGTGACATTGAAATCTTTGATGAAATAGATGAAGAGGTTGAAGAGGGAGTTCTTGAAGGAAAAAAAGCATAAAAAAACCTCGTCTCATAGCGCATCGCTAAGTTACAATAAGTAATGGATATTAGCTAGCTATCGAGAGGATGCGTTAAGTAAATATGAAACGATTTTTATTCTATGTGATAGGACTTTTTATATTAACAGCAGGCGTAACATTAACGATAAAATCAGACATTGGTGCAGGAGCATGGGATGCTCTCAATGTTGGTTTGTCTAATACATTTGGATTGACGGTAGGAAGCTGGGTAATAATTGTCGGGATCATCTTGATAATTATAAATGCTTTCCTTATGAAGGCATGGCCAGACTTCCTTGCTCTTATTACTATTGTTGTGACAGGGGCGTTCATCGACTTCTGGCTCATCACTGTTTTTGAGAATTGGCAAATTCAAGATGTATTTGTGGCTTATGCCGTTTTTGTAGCTGGAGTGATTTTAATTGCTCTAGGAATTTCCATCTATCTTCAAGCCAAATTTGCAGTTATTCCAATTGATGGCTTAATGCTTGCTATTCATAGTAAAACGGGATTGAGCATTCGTACCTCTAAGACGGTTGGTGAACTCCTTGCCCTTCTGGCAGCAGTGCTATTTAGTGGTCCTATTGGAGTAGGGACGATTATTATTACATTCGGAATCGGTCCATTAGTGCAATTTTTCTATCCAACTTTTGAAAAAATGAACGCTTAGGCGTTTATTTTTTTTGGACAAAAATAAAGGATTGCTTTTTCCTACCTGCGATTTAACGTTAAATAATTTCTTGGATAAAAGAAAGGATTCTAGAAAAAAATACTGGTAAGAGTCAGATGTATGCTGTTGAACAGATGCATTGAAAGGAGAATTTAAATGAAGAAAATCGCTTTTATGATTATCCTTCTCACGCTTCTCTTGCCAGTCCAAACGATGGCGGAAGGAGGAAAGAAGGAAGGTAAACAACAGTCTCTGCAAGTCCCAAATTCAACTGTAAATATTTCTAAAGAGAACACATACCCAAATCCAGCACAGGATCAGCCTACATTACAACCAAGTGAATTAACAAGAGAACTAACAGGATCTGCAAAAATTCAAATCGATAATCCAGAGCTAATTCAGATTTTAAATGACTCTTCTATATCCCCGTCTAAAGTTGCAATTGGCTACCGTGCTAGTATTTATTTAGGAAAATGGGCTTTAAATTATGAGTCCCAAGAAACAAATGTGAATTGGCAATATAAGCAAGCAAACGTTAATAAAGTGGACAATAGAGGAGGAACTGCTCCTGTTCAGATGACATATCGTCAGGAAGCAGAAAAGAAAGTAACGGGTGGATTGACTGCATCCATCCCCGATAGTGAAGATGTTAAGAAAATGATGATGATGAAGGCTTCTGAGAAAACAAAACTTTCGCTTTCTTTCCAGACAATGATTGGGAAAGATACAAAGAAAGGTAACGTTTATAATGTAGGAGCTAAAAATTACGGAGTGTTAACAAGTTATGTACCAGCTGTTAACGAAAAAGGAAAGGTAACATATGGAGAAGTATACCTTGTCTTGAAAGGTAGTAAGAAAAAAATTGAAGTGCGTAACGTAACTCAACAGGGGATTGGCGCTTGGATTCCAGTTCAAGATTACTTAAGCTTTGAGTTTAATACGCGCCAATAACCAGCAGAAATGCTGGTTTTTTTATAAGTGAGATAGAACAACTAAGTATTGATAAATTTTTAATTCTTAAGAAATAGTACCTGCAGGAACAATCGCACACTAAAGAATACTAAATGAAGGAGGTCTGAAAATGAGAGTGATTGCAGTTGTTTTAGCACTAGTAGTGGGTTTCACTCCAATTACAGCGGCGGCTGTAAGCAATGAAGCCCATGATTGGTACTTCAAACGAAGTAAAAACCATGCCCCAGCTACTACCGAACCAGAGTTTGAACAATTACTTAAACCTTATAACGGTTACTTTATTGGAAACACAGACCAAAAAGAACTGTATGTTACTTTTGATAATGGCTATGAGAACGGATATACTGCAGGAATTTTAGACGTTCTAAAAAAAGAGAAGGTACCGGCAGCATTTTTTGTTACAGGTTATTATTTAACAGACCAAGCAGATCTTGTGAAAAGAATGGTGAAGGAAGGCCATATTGTAGGGAATCATTCCTGGCATCATCCAGACATGACCACTATTTCTGATGACAGGATCAGAGAAGAATTAAGTAAGGTGAAAGAGGAGTATACTCGCATAACTGGAGATAAAACGATGCAGTATTTAAGGCCACCAAGAGGTGTTTTTAGCGAAAGATCCCTTGCGATCTCGCATGAAGAAGGCTATCGAAATATTTTCTGGTCACTTGCCTATAAGGATTGGGAGAGAGACAAGCAAAGGGGAAGTCAATATGCGTATGATTCAATTATGAAACAGGTACATCCAGGTGCGATTATGCTTCTCCATACTGTTTCTAAAGACAATGCTGAAGCACTTGAACGAGTTATACAGGACTTAAAGAAGGAAGGATATACTTTCAAAAGTCTTGATGATCTAGTCCTGAAACGGACTCTCCCTGAACCTCTAGCTCCATAAGAAAAGGACTGCCAGATCTGGCAGTCCTTTTCTTGTGTATTGAATTATTCTGGTTACTTCCAGTGCCTGGCGGGTCTAAACGTCCACTTCCGCTTTTCGTGATCCAGCTACGACTCGCAGAAACTGCGATATTTCACTCTTTCACTTGAACACAAAGATCGTGTTCCAGTTCAAGAGTTCCAATATCTCCGTTTCTGAACGCTCGTCTCCGCTTTTCGTGATCCAGCTGCAGTGGCCAGGTCCTCGAGTCGCTTCACCTTTCAACCCGAACACAAAGAACGTGTTCGATTTGAAAGGCTCCAGCGCTTTTCGGACCTAAACGGCCACTTCCGCTTTTCTGTCTAGCTGCAGCCTCCAGACACTCGGTCACTTCACCCTATAACTCGAACACAAAGAACGTGTTCAATTTGGTTGCTTCCAGTGCCTGTCGGGTCTAAGCGGCCACTTCCGCTTTTCTTGATTATTTGCGATAATAAGGACTAAATGATGGGGGCGGTATTGTGTGGTCTGAAATGATATATCCAGAGGCGCCTTATGATGTTGAGAGGTTATTCGGACGGGTAAGTATGGATCCGCTTCAATATATAGAATTTGAGAATAGGTTATTGAAAGTGCCTTTGGTGTTAAATCAAGGTGAAGCTGTTGTGTCCGTTCAATCGCAAGGAACGAAGGAACGTCCGGCTTTCGAGGTTAGAGGAGAGGAAATTAGCACAAAAGATGAGGTTATTAGTCGAATACGTGCTATGTATGATTTCGATATGAAGCCAAGAGACATTTTAGGAACGTTAGATTCCACTACTATCGGGGAGCTTGTTGAACAATATGCTGGGATGCCAATAATCTGTGAACCAAGCACTTATTGTACGTTATTAAAGAATATTGTCCATCAGCAGTTAAATATGAAATTCGCTTATACACTCACGTATCGATTTGTGACTCGTTATGGAAGAGAGAAGGACGGTGTTTGGTTCTATCCAGATGCTGAAGTAGTTAGTAATCTAACTGTGGAAGAATTAAGGGAACTGCAATTTAGTAATCGAAAAGCAGAGTACGTTATTGGCGTTGCTCGAAGAATGGTTAATGGTGAATTGAATATGGACGAGCTGACTGAGCTTTCAAATGAAGATGCGTATAAGAAGCTCCTTCCAATTAGAGGAGTCGGTCCCTGGACTGTTGAGTGCGTTCTTCTGTTTGGACTAGGAAGAAAAGATATACTACCCGCAGGGGATGTGGGAATTCAGAATGCCATTAAAAAATGGTTTAACCTTACCTCCAAGCCGACTAAAGAAGAACTTTACGCTTATCATGAGAAGTGGTCACCGTATTCAAGCTATGTCTCCATGTATTTGTGGGAGAGTTTAAGCGAGTAGTTAGAAGGAGAGATAATATTGAATAAAAAAGAAGTGAAAGGATCGGGGTTAGTTATGGGCCAAACGATCCCTCTTACAATAAAAAGACTAGGAATAAATGGTGAAGGTGTTGGTTTCTTTAAGCGTACGGTTGTCTTTGTTCCTGGTGCTCTACCAGGTGAAGAAGTTACTGCAGAAGTTACAACGGTCTTTCCAAATCGAGCTGAAGCGAAAGTCAAACGATTGCGAAAAAAATCTACTGATCGAATTACACCACCATGCCCTGTCTATGAAGAGTGTGGGGGCTGTCAGTTGCAGCATCTAAGTTATAATGGCCAGCTAAGAGAAAAACGGGACATTGTGGTTCAGTCATTTGAGCGACATGCCAAGTTGGGTGAGAAAGATATAGCAATAAAGCCTGTCATTGGAATGGAAGACCCATGGAATTATCGAAACAAAAGTCAACTTCAGGTTAGGAAACAAAAAGGAAAAGTAATTGCTGGTTTGTACGGCACAGGTTCACATGAATTAGTTGAACTAACCAATTGCCTTGTTCAACATCCAGAAACAAATCGCGTAACTCGCCAGGTTGTAAACATATTAGAAGACTTGAATATTTCAATTTATAACGAAAAGAAACATAAGGGACTTATTCGGACAATTGTAACGAGAGTTGGTTTTGAAACAGGTCAAATTCAACTTGTTCTTGTTACCTCAGAACAAAATATCCCACGTAAAGAATTGCTTATTAAGGAAATTAAAAAGCGCCTTCCGGAAGTGAAATCAGTGATTCAAAATGTGAATGGTAAACGTACGTCAATCATTTTCGGTGAGAAAACACTAGTCATGAATGGGGAAGAAGTGATTCAAGAGTCACTAGGCGATTTGCATTTTGAATTATCGGCTCGTGCCTTTTTCCAATTGAACCCTATTCAAACAGTTAAATTGTATGATGAAGTTAAAAAGGCTGCTGAGCTTACTGGTAAGGAAAACATCATCGACGCTTACTGTGGAGTAGGAACAATTGGACTATGGCTTGCTAATCAGGCTAAAGAAGTCAGGGGTATGGATGTTATAAAAGAATCAATTGCTGATGCTAGAAAAAATGCAAAAAAGCATGGTTACCATTCTTCAATGAAATATGAAGTGGGTAAAGCAGAAGATTTGGTTCCTAGCTGGGTTAAAGAAGGCTTTAAACCAGATGTTATCGTCGTTGATCCTCCTCGAACAGGATGTGATGATAAATTGTTATCCACAATGGTCAAAGCAAAACCAGATCGTATTGTTTATGTATCATGTAATCCATCCACACTTGCAAAAGATGCGGCATTCCTAATGAAAAAAGGATTTGAAATAAAAGAATTACAGCCTGTTGATATGTTTCCACAAACAGCTCATATTGAAGTCGTTGCAGTATTCAAAAAAAGAAAGAATGGATAGTAGAACTAAATTTGCAGAAAAGTAACATTAATCCTAACGTTTTGACTGTTTACTCTGTAGAGTCATTAACACTTTCCACATAGTTATACACAGTACAAAAGCATATATCGTGCCTTATACACAGAATTATCAACAGTATCCACAGATTGAGCGCTTTTTTATCCACAATATTCGTTAGTTGTTGCAAATAGCGTTATTAAAGGGTTAGTTATAAGTTATCCACATTGTTAACAATGTGAGAATAATAAATTTCCACAATGGACTAACTAAGACAAATTGATAAGCATAAGAAAAAGGGACCTCAAGAGGTCCCTTTTATTAGTTATCTTTGCTTTTTTGCTCTTTCGTTAGCGGCTTTTGCTCTTTCTGCTGCTTTTGCATCAGCGGCATCAAATTCACTTGCAAATTCTACATCTTCATTTTGCGCTGCAGGGATCGGATTCTGTGCTTGTCGCTTTTGTTTTCCTTCTGAATTGTTTGGACGTTTTGCCATCTGAATCAGCTCCTGTAAGTGAGTTTGGAGAGCATCTCTCCACTAATTAGAATGGCTAATGTTGATCCTAATATTCGTGAAGGGTGATTATTTTTGGCCAGCTCGATCAGCTCGTTTAAATTCACGTCCGAATAGAACATCCTGTGTTTTGGTTAACGTCATCTTTGATTCCTTGTTATCTCTTCCTTTGCGTTTATTCACGATAATCCCTCTCTTCTTTAAGATGGTACTAGCATTGCCATCAAGAAGAGATCTATGCAGGAATGTTGAAACCAATGCCTTAGTTCTAGGAGTTGATTTGCGCTCCAGGTGCTCGCTTTCCGCGGGGCGGGCGGTGAGCCTCCTCGGCGCACAAAAACATTGCGCATGTGGGGTCTCCCCTGTCCCGCTAGTCCCGCAGGAGTCGAGCACCTTCCGCTCCAAGAACCATGAAATGTGGCGTTTTACATAACCCCATTTTTAAGAAAGAACATTCTTTAACAATCAAAAGAAAAAAGTCCCTGCAAAGGGACTTAAGCTTCTAGCTGAACTTCAATTGTTTCTGGACGTTCACGCATAGTGTGAAGAAGATAATTATCACGTTCGATTTCATATAAATGATAAGATTTTTCTCCTGTATTAATCTTCTGGAAGATTTCAGGCCATTTTTCATTGGCCTTTTCTACAAAAGGAATTTTCTCAGCAGCTTTTTGGGAACGAATGTTACCTTGATTAATGCGCATGAAAATCGTTTGAATTTGTTTTTCGAAAAACATTTCATTGAAAAATGCATCTTTTGCAAGCTGATTATAGCCTTTTCCGTGGTAAGGAGTTCCAATCCACGTACCGAGAAATCCTGTTTGTTGATCAAGGTCATATAGGTTAATCGTTCCAATAGGGTTACCCCATTCATCTAGAATAGTGCGAGATATTAACTCACCTTGTTGTTCAGCTTCAATGATTTGCTTCGTTAGAAACAAATATTCTTCGTATGAGTTTGCTTTATGACGTACAAATGGGAAGACAGCTGGGTCAACCATCAAGTCAAATAGCACATGACATTCCGACAGGTCACGATGTTTAATCATGAGTTTCCCTCCTGTCGAGGGCAGACTTAACCCCACCCTCGAATAATAGTATGTTGAATTATTATTCGGGGTGGGAATCGAACCCACTAGGACCAGTCATTGCTGGTGGCGCACCAATTGCCTTCCCATATTCATTTATAAAGTTGTTAGTTCATTTTATTTTAATTACAAAAATATCATACTCAAATTTAATTAAAAAAGATACTGGTTTTTTGCTTATTTTTTATGAATAATTTTACCATCTATCATCGTTAATAATGGTCTAGCTTCGAAATGAAAAGGGTGATGAGACCATAGTACTAAATCAGCGTCTTTTCCAACTTCAATGCTACCAATTCGGTGGTCAACACCAAGACTTCTGGCAGGATTAAGAGTAATGCCTTCAAGTGCTTTCTCTTCACTTAAGCCTTCTCTGACAGCAAGGGCTGCACATACGTTTAGATATTGAATAGGAACGTACGGATGATCGGTTGTGATGGAAACTTCAATGCCGTGGTTATTAAGAATGCCATAGGTTGCCCACGTTTTGTTCTTAAGTTCAATTTTAGAACGCCTTGTCATAGTAGGTCCTACGGATACTTTAAGGTTCTGTCCACTAAGGTCATCAGCGATTAAATGTCCTTCGGTACAGTGCTCAATTCTAAGATCAAGATCAAATTCTCTTGCAAAGCGTACAGCAGTTAAGATGTCATCAGCCCGGTGGGCGTGTATCCTTACTGGAATTTCACGATTAAGCGCAGCGATAATTGGAGCAATGCGCGGATGTTCTTTACGATCAGATCGACTTGCGTGATAGAATGCTTCCCGTAGCAGTCCCATAATTCCCATACGTGTAATGGAGTCATTGTTTGAATGGCTATGCACTCGCTTGGGATTCTCTCCTAAGGCTATTTTAAGTCCAGCTGTTTCTCTAACGATCATTTTCTCTACATTTTTGCCGTGTGTTTTCAAAACAGTCGTAGTTCCACCAATAATGTTTGCGCTTCCAGGCATAACCTGAACAGACGTAACACCAAACGCAATAGCATCCTTAAACCCAACGTCGAGTGGGTTAACACCATCTAGTGCACGTACGTGAGGGGTAAGAGCTTCTACAGTTTCGTTTGCATCATTTCCAGCCCATCCTGTACCTTCATCATAAAGACCGACATGAGTGTGTGCATCAATTAAGCCAGGGAGAAGATGACATCCTGTCCCGTCTATAACAGTCATCTCAGGCTGCTCTGGAATGGAAGGGGCAACTTCGTGAATAAGTCCATCTTTAACTAGAACATCAGCGGAAGGAAGGATGGTTGAAGATATTGGGTAAACTCTTGCTTGTTTAATTAATATTGTCACATTACTCACCTATCATCTGTTAGTTTTGGTTAGGGATCCTGTCACCATTTTGTTAATTTATTATAGCCATTTATTATCATAGATGCTAGCTCGCTGACGGTAGAAACTTTGAAGTATTATTGGATAGGCGAGTGAAACTGAAATTTCACTCGAATGAGCCAAAGTCGAGAAATCAACAATATGAGCTAACATCCATTGGATAAAGAAAACCTGCTGTTAAACCAGCAGGTTCTCTAGTGCATCTTTTAATTTAATATAGCGGAAAGGATAGCCAAGTTCTTTTGCTTTTTGTGGAAGGACACACTGTCCTTTTAGAACAATGCCGCTCTTCTCACCAAGTGCAGCCTGCATAGGGGCTTCCGGAACTGGTATCCAATGTGGTCGATTAAGCACTTCAGCAACGGTTTTTCCAAAATCATTCATCCGCTTAGGTTCAGGTGCTGTGACATTTAACGGTCCTTGTACAGATTCATGATCAACTGCAAATCGAATCATACCAATAACATCTTGAATGTGAACCCAAGAATACCACTGACGTCCATCGCCCAGTTTGCCACCGATAAATAACTTATAAGGTAACACCATTAACGGCAACGCGCCTTCTTCACCGAGCACGATTCCAAACCGTGTTAAGACCGTTCGGACTCCGTGGTTTTGTGCATTCATTGCTTCATCTTCCCATTTCTTTGAAACATCAGCTAGAAAATCGTTTCCAGCTTCTGTGTTGTTCTCGGTGAAGGATTGATCCAATGATGAGCCATAATAGCCAATGGCAGAAGCATTAACCAGAACACGTGGCTTTTTATCTCGCTGTTGAATGATCGAAATTATTTCTCTTGTTGAAGAAATTCGACTATCAAGAATTCGCTGTTTTCTTTCTTCTGTCCAACGACCACTGTTTATTGATTCGCCAGCTAGGTTAACAATGGCATGAATATTAGGTAGCTCTTTAGCAGGCTCCGCATCGTCTTTTAGCCATTTTACATAAGTAACCCCTTTTTTAACAGGCTTATTGTCTGGGTTACGTGTCAGAATATAAACGGAGTGTCCGTCGTTTACAAAAGATTCTGTAAGAGCACTACCGACAAAGCCAGTTCCTCCCGTAATCGCAATGTTCATTTGATCTTCCTCCTAAGCTTACGCGATGTCCTTTTATTACTACTTCTTTACCCATAAAAGGAATCCTTTAATCAGTAGGTTAAATTTTCGTGTCTTCAATCTCAAAATGCTACAATATGACTTGAGGTGAGTGCATTGGTCAAGATTACGCGTATAACGACACAAAAGAACAATAATGAGCGTTTTTCTATTTTTATTGATAAAGGTTCTGGTGAAGAATTTGGATTCGGTGTTGATTTAGACGTACTTATTAGCTTTGGTCTTCGAAAAGGCGTGGAGCTAGATGACGACATGCTTGAGAATATCCACTTTGAAGACCAGGTGAAAAAAGGTATGAACTACGCTCTTAATTACTTATCTTACCGCATGCGCTCTCAAAAAGAAGTAAGGGACTATCTTCTAAAAAAAGAAATACCCGAAGGAGCGTTTCCCTCTATTTTCGAGAAGCTAGAGCGCTATGGCTATGTAGATGACCTTGAATTTGCTAAAGCTTTCGTTCGAACTAAAATAAATGCTGGCGGCAAGGGTCCATTTGTAATTGGACAGGAGCTCAAGCAAAAGGGAGTAAACAAAGCTATGACAGAAAAAGCACTTGAAGAATACTCATATGAAAAACAAGTAGAGCTTGCTCAAAGTGTAGCAGAAAAAAAGGCCAATAAGCTTAAAAAAGCTTCTTCTACTGAGCTCAAGCAAAAGGTTAATCAAGAGTTAAGAGCAAAAGGATTTGATCGCGATATTATTCAAGAAGTTATGGATAATATCGAACTAGAAAAGGGTGACGATGAAGAATGGGAGGCACTTGTGCTTCAAGCGCAAAAAGCTGAGCGCCGTTATAGTAATTTAGATCGTAGAGAGTTTGATCATAAAATGAAGCAATTTCTCTACCGTAAAGGCTTCCCCTTCCCACTGATTAATCGTTACTTAGAAGAATTTAACGATCAATAAAAATTTCTTTCTGTCCTTCATCAAGATGAATAATTTGTTTCGCTTTCTCTGAAGGTGATTTTAATCTGGACGAATCTTTCACATGATCTGTATCTGACCAGAAGGGGGTATCCATTCCTCCCATATAAACAGCTGTTGCACTTGCATTCGTGTCTTCTAACTCTTTCCAAAGGCTTTCTGTAAAGCCACGTACCGCGTATTTAGAAGCAACATAAACCGATTCATGATTTTTCCCCTTCAATCCTGCTGTGGAGATGATATTCATTACTCTTCCTCCACCTTTTTTCAGGGTTTTAAGTAGAGCTTGAGTTAGAAAAATCGTTCCCTTAACATTTGTATCAAGAACTTGATGAATATCTTCAATCGGAATTTCTTCTAAAGCCCCAAACGCACCTACACCAGCGTTATTTACAAGTAAATCAACAACTGTTTCATTCTTTTCCAATGCTTCCATAAGTTCAGCAACTTGCTTTGAATCAGAAATATCACACGTATATATGGAGCTCGAACCGTTCTTAATAGAACGTTGAACCCCTTCTAGCTTTTGCTTTGTTCTACCAACTAACACGATATGATTACCTTCATTTGCCCACTGTTTTGCTAATTCAGCACCAAGTCCTGAACCAGCACCAGTGATTAGTATTGTTTTCATAATGAATTCCTCCTCCTATGTAAGCGTAGCATATTTTTGTCATGTGCTAGAAAATGAACTATACTTGTGGGAATAGTGCATCATGAGTATTGGAGGCAAGAAATGGAGAAACGGTTTAGTGAAATGAGTGAACAAGAGTTACGAAGTGAAATTGCGTTACTGAGTGAAAAGGCACGCAGAGCTGAACAAATGGGAATGGTGAATGAATTCTCCGTTCATGAGCGTAGAATTGCGCTTGCTAAGTCTTATTTATTAGATCCTGAAGATTTTACTTCTGGTGAACAATATGAAATTGATGGTGATCCCGGTTCAACGTTCACAATTGATTATATGAATGGTACATTTGCTTGGGGTTATCGCACGGGGAATAGTGAAATTGAGGCATTCCCTATTGCAATGCTTATTAAGAAAGAGCAGCAGTAAGCTGCTCTCTAATTAGTTCATTGGTTACGACCGTTTTCTGGTTTGTACTTGAAGAACGATATCGTTATATGCCTGTTGGGTTTCCCCGTTCACTTGATGATGAGCGTGTTTTGGATTTGCACGAGGAGATTGAAATGGATCCTCATAATTCGAATGAATCCGATTTCGATTTCGATTTCTTTTACCCATAGATAGCGCCTCCTATTTGAGAGTTATCCCTGTCGATTACCGGTACGGTTTGAAGCATTCATTCGTTCTTGTGGATGAGTGTTCGTTGTTCCGTCTGCACGTTTTGATGCAAATTCTTCTTTAGCACGTGGTTCACCTGAGAATTTAGCGTCTGGAAATCCGGTTTTTTTATTTCTCATCATGATGCGCCCCTTTCGATAATCTTCACCTTAACAGGCACAGATTTAGTATGCGTAGCGTTAAGGAAGTTATGTGATAGAGGCGTGTCTTTTCTCTACGGAAAGCAATGGAAGAACAACATGAAAGGAGAATGCCTGATGGAAGATTTATTTCAAAGGCTTACTCATAACCTTCTTGAAAGAAATAATCACCTCTCATATGGTCAAGCTAGAACAATGGTTGAACTATTATGGGAAGATTTTGAATCGTCCAGAGCAAAAGCTGGAAGAGAATACAAAGGTAGCGATGTAACAGAGAAAATTGTAAAGCAATGGATTGATTACTATGGTCCAGTCTTACATGACTTTATGATGAATAATCCAAAATACAAGGGCTATTTTGGCGATGACCGTAGTATCAAACATTAATCAAGAAACCGGCTGGACAATTTGTCCAGCCGGTTTCTTTTTAGTCGAGAGCTATATCGAGTTTCTTTCTAAGTGTGTCTTCACTATAAACCCAACCAGTATAAGAACTAGTGATCTCAAGTTGGTCCTCCATTTGAACGACAGCAACGAATGGATAGTGACCTTTGTTACGATAGCGAAGGTCGATAAAGCGAACTTCATATCCAACTTCCTTCTCTTCAATTTCCCAACGATATACTGGAGAAAATGAAAGGAAAGCACTTAAGTTTGGATCTTCTTTAGCTGATTCAAGAACAGGTGTTTTCGGAACGGGAACGCGTTCAAACTCATCTTGAACGGTAATCGTTGTTCCGTCAGCACGAGCTACATAGAAGTTTGATTCTGATTTAACAGCAATATGCCATCTGCTCCAATTAATAGTTGGCGATACGATAATTTCTACCGCAGCCGGAATTCGGTTTTTTACGGCTTTTATGACTTTTCTCTGTTCGTAAATCCTCCAGAAATAATAGAGGATGATTACCCCATATATGGTGAGGAAGGTATATCCAGGATTTGTACCGGTGTACCAAAGAATGAGACCACCAATATGAAGAAGAAAGATAAATGGGTCAAAAATATTAATTACTCCTAGCGCCACCCACCTATTTGAGAAAGGTCTAATGGCTTGCGTACCATAAGCATTGAAAATATCGACAAACACATGAATAAATACAGCGAGAAATGTCCACAACCATAAATGAAGCCAATTTGTTTCTGGATAGAAAAGCATAATGCCACTGCTAATGATGATCGGCCATAAAAGGACCGCGGGAATAGAATGTGTAATCCCTCTATGATGACGAATATAAACAGCGTTGTTTTTAAGTTTAAGAACAGTATCAAAGTCCGGGGCCTGCGATCCAATCAGCGCACCAATTAGAACGCTTTGAGCGGTAATTGGGTCCTGAGCGATAGCTGGATCCAACGTTGCTAGAGCTCCAATCCCCAGTCCCATGACCACATGAGTCCCAGTATCCATAGGGTAAGAATCCTCCTTATGAAACGTATAAATCAATTTGTAGAGCTCTTTTCTAAGACTCTTTTTTAAAAGATTGTTGCTTTTGAAACAATTATTGAAAAATCTAAACACTTCGCTGAAGCGGAAATCAAACGATATAAAGTAAAAGCAACAATGTCTACGAAAAGCTCTTTTCTAGAAGTTTGTTTTGTATAAATAACTACGCTTAGCTAAATGGAGCGGACATTAACCCGCTCTTATAATAGCTACTCTATTTAGTTATACCCAAATAATCGCGATGTGAAAAGTTAAAAGGTGATTGTATGAGATTGATACGTTATTATATGTGTTAGATGAAAGTTGAGGAAGGTTATTAGAAGATTTAATTTATTGTTTACAAACCTTACTATATCATATCGGAGAGTTGATTAATGAATGAGAAAGTGACAGAGCTTCTACATTTATTCGATGAGAAGCAGTTTCAATACGATTTAATTTCGTGGTACAAAAACGAACAAAGGAACCTTCCTTGGCGTGAGAATCAGGATCCTTATCGGATATGGGTATCGGAAATAATGCTTCAACAAACAAGGGTTGATACTGTTATTCCATACTTTGAACGATTTATCTCGAAATTTCCCACGATCGAAGCATTAGCTAATGCTGAAGAATCAGATGTACTAAAGGCGTGGGAAGGATTAGGGTATTATTCAAGGGCAAGAAATCTGCAAAGCGCGGTTAGAGAGGTAGCCGATACCTACAATAGTGTCGTACCAAATAATCCAAAAGAAATCGCGAAATTAAAAGGTGTCGGTCCTTATACAGCCGGAGCTATTTTGAGTATTGCGTATAATATTCCTGAGCCAGCAGTCGATGGGAACGTGATGAGAGTTCTTTCAAGAATTCTTGGGATATGGGAAGACATTGCCAAGCCTTCAAGCAGAAAAACGTTTGAAGAAGTTACAAGGCATATCATTTCGGAAGAAGACCCATCCTCATTCAATCAGGGTATGATGGAGCTTGGTGCAATCATTTGCACCCCAAAATCTCCTTCATGTCTTTTATGTCCAGTTCAAAACCATTGCCGCGCATTTAAGGAAGGTTCGCAAGAAGAGCTGCCTATTAAGTCTAAGAAAAAAGCTCCAAGACCTGTACCGATTGCGGTAGTCGTCCTGAAAGATTTGAGGGGAAAGTATCTTATTCGAAAGCGACCAGATAAGGGACTTTTAGCAAGTTTGTGGGAATTTCCGAATGTTGAATTAACAGAAGGTGGCTTAAAAGAAGACCAGCTCAGAAAACATATTAAAGAGGAATATGACTGTGATGTTGCCATTGAGAATGAAATTGCAGCTTTTGACCATGTTTTTAGCCACCTTAAATGGCAATTAACGGTTTATATAGGAACCATACAAGGAACAGTTAAGAGTGAAGAAAATGTTCGGTTAGTAAATAAAGACGAACTAGAGGAATTTGCTTTTCCAGTAGCTCATCAAAAAATTGTTGCAACTATTGAGGTGAATGAATAGAAATGAATTTGAATCTAGAAAATCGCAAAGTACTAGTAACAGGTGGTTCTAAGGGAATAGGTAAAGCAATTGCACAAGCTTTCTACGAAGAAGGAGCTCAGGTCGGTATTTGTGCAAGGAACCGAGAAGACCTTGAACAAGCAAAGCAAGAAATAGGAGAAGATATAGCCATTTTTGAAGCAGATATTACAGATGAGCGGAAACGTGCTGAACTCTTTGAATCGTTTATAATGGCGTTCGGATCAATTGACATCCTTGTTAATAATGCAGGTGGCAGTAATGGGACAACGATAATGGAAACAGATGTCTCTCAATTCCACAAAGCCATGGATCTTAACTTCTACTCTGCGGTACATCTTAGCCAAATTGCAGCTGCTGAGATGAAAAAGCAAAACAGCGGGGCTATAGTAAATATCTCTTCCATTTTCGGAAGAGAGTCTGGTGGTAAGCCTACTTACAATAGTGCAAAGGCTGCTATGATTAGTTTCACAAAAGCAATGGCTGATGAACTGATTGGATCTGGTGTTAGAGTAAATGGAGTTGCGCCTGGTGCTATACTGCATCCGTCAGGGAATTGGCAGAAACGGTTGGATGAAAACCCGGAGAAAATCAAGCAATTTGTCGAGAATGAAATTCCTGGTGGAAGGTTCGGTACACCAGAGGAAGTAGCCAATACTGTTGTCTTTCTTGCTTCTGAAAAAGCATCTTGGATTGCTGGAGCAACAATAAATGTTGATGGCGGACAGTCAAAATCAAATTTTTAGAACACAAAAAGCACCCTGAGATGAAACTCAGGGTGTTTTTTTACATCCTATACGATTTCTCTAGGCTAATCTGGCATGAATGCAGAAAGTCCACCACGCTGCTCAATTTCTTTTATTATTTCGCGATGTATAGCAACGCCTTCACTGTTTAGGTATGGAGCGATCTGCTGCATGCTATGGTGAAAAAATGAAAGTTCTTCATCAGCCCAATTTTCTTTAGACGTCATCGACAGCTCAGTCATGTCACGATGATCTTCCATAATGATCCCCTCCTTCATTATCTTAGTGTGTAGCAGGAGTGCTAACTGTATGAAAGAAGAGGAGTGGAAGCATGGGGAATGTTTTCTAATTCTTTTTCTGAAATTGTACATAACAAATCAAGAACTGGATATTCTATTGTTTGTGGGAGGTGATAAGCCATGGCAAAGAAACCAGGACAAACACAATCTGGTACAAGTATTCAACACGTGAAACAGCAGAATCAACAAGCTTCTGCTGGTCAAGCAGGTCAGCAGCAATACGGTGCTGAATTTGCAAGTGAAACGGATGCTCAACAAGTGAAAGCTCGCAATGCGAAGTCTGCACAAAACAAGCAGCAAGCTTCTGCTGGTCAAGCAGCTCAGCAACAGCAACAATACGGTGCTGAATTTGCAAGTGAAACAGATGCACAGCAAGTAAAAGCTCGCAACGCGAAGTCTGCACAAAACAAGCAGCAACAATAATGAACTTCCCAGACAGGGCTGACATAGTCAGCCCTGTTTTCAATTAATTACAATGAAGAAATCTTAGGAAAGAAATAGGTATTTATTGAATTGTAGCGAACAAGTTATGTAAAGAAGGAGGGGTCTTGATGTGCGGACGTTTCTCATTAACAACGGAACTTGATCAATTAATAGAACGATTTCAAATTGAACAGATGAGTATAGATGACTATGTACCACGGTATAATATTGCTCCTTCTCAACAAATTCCCGCTGTTATAAAAGCAGATGGTGGAAATCGATTAGGCACATTAAGGTGGGGATTAATTCCTTTCTGGGCAAAGGATGCTTCGATCTCCAATAAACTCATTAATGCAAGAAGTGAAACGGCTCATGAGAAAGCAAGCTTTAAACATGCATTAAAAAGAAGGCGGTGTTTATTATTATCAGATGGATTCTATGAATGGAAACGTGAGGATAATCGGAAAGTTCCTATGTACATTCAAGTGAAGAGAGGGGAGCCTTTTGCGATGGCTGGGCTTTGGGAGAAATGGAAGTCAGGTGATGAAACAGTCTATACGTGCACAATCCTAACAACTGGCGCAAATGAATTAATGGAAAATATACATACTCGCATGCCCGTTATCTTGAAAAAGGAAATGGAAGATCTGTGGCTAGATTCTGACGTAGATGACGTGACCATCCTTGAAAACGTTATGCAACCATTCCCATCGGAAGAAATGAATGCATATGAAGTTTCTACACTCGTCAACTCTCCCACAAATGATGAACCTGAGTGTAGTGTTCCAATTGAAGAAATATGACAAAACTCCCTACTTCTCTACAGAAGTAGCTAAAGGATATCGAGGTCAATTATTGAATTTCTTCTCAGAAGTACAACTTGGAAATTCAGTGTATCGATTATTTCTAGTTAAGTTTCATTCTATCTCTATGTTCTTTGTAGAGACTGTAATGAAGCTGAGTGAAGGGAGAGGTAGGATGCAACGCTTCGATGTACTCATCCAGCAGCAACTGAAACTTGCAGATCAAATGATTCGACAAAGAGAAGAGATTCAAGCCTTGGAACGAGAGAAGAACTATACAGAACAGGAGAGTTCTACAATTGCTGAACGTAAAGAAGATCTAACAAAGTTAGAAAATGAATTTGAACGTCTTATATCTGAAGTTATTTTGAGCTTTGAGAAGACACCTATATAGGTAAGCTACCAAAGTGCCACTCTTCGGAGGGCGCTTTTATTTTTATTTTATTTTGATAAGCGTTATAATAGAGAAGAATATAGATGAGATGTAAAATAATAGTCATGTATTGAACGGTAAGAAAGAAAGGATACTGTGAGTCTGCCTATATGCAAAGGCATTCATCGTTTTCCGGAATTTCTTAGGAAAGGAGAAGAAGATGAGTTTCCCAACGACCGGGACGAGAATTCAAATTCAAAGCTATAAACATCGCGGTACACTTCATCGAACATGGGAAGAAAGCATCGTGCTTAAAGGTACCTCTAAAGAAATTATCGGGGGAAACGATCGTATTCTTGTTACAGAAGCGGACGGAAGACAATGGAGAACGCGCGAACCAGCTATTTGTTATTTTAGTGCCAACCATTGGTTCAATGTGATAGGTATGATCCGAACGGATGGGTTATACTATTATTGTAATCTTGGTACACCATTCACGTACGATGAAGAAGCATTAAAGTACATCGATTACGATCTAGATATCAAAATATATCCGGATATGACATTTAAGCTTTTGGATGAAGATGAGTACGAAGCGCATCGTGAAGAAATGAATTATCCCGAAGCGATTGATCGCATTATACAACAAAATGTTAAAGAACTAATGAACTGGATCCACCAAAGAAAAGGACCATTTGCTCCAGGTTTCGTAGACCAATGGTATGAACAATTTCTTCAATATAGGTAACAAAACCTGTTGAATGTTTTTCAACAGGTTTTTACATGAAAAGAAGGCTCTTTTCGTAAGCATTATTGCTTGAGTTGGTTAATTTCCGCTCCAGGATGCTCGCTTTCCGCGGGGCGGGAGGTGAGCCCCCTCGTCGCTGACGCTCCTGCGGGGTCTCACCTGTCCCGCTAGTCCCGCAGGAGTCGAGCATCCTTCCGCTTCAATTAGCGAAGTGTGGTGTTTCGAAAATTTTTTTAAACAACGATCTTTTAGAATGGCTCTATTCGTAAACATTATTGCTTGAGTTGGTTAATTTCCGCTCCAGGATGCTCGTTTTCCGCGGGGCGGGCGGTGAGCATCCTTCCGCTTCAATTAGCGAAGCGCGGTGGTTAATATTAAAATCTTTAAAAAGGAACAATTATTTAAAAAAGAGACTTTAGGTAAAAGTGACATGTTCAAAATATATTAAAAATAATCTGTTTTCGAGACGGGAATGGTTTAGTTAAAGGATGATGTCATCTGGGAAACATAAAAAGGTATATGGCCTTTGTAACGCCGTATCGTAAGCAAATCATCATAACAATTGGTATTGGCATTCTGAAATTTGGAATACCTCTACTATTACCACTGATTTTAAAGTATGTCATTGATGATGTTATTAATGCAGAAATGCCGGTTGGTGACAAATACGAACAGCTACTTTGGTTAATGGGTGGTGCGTTCTTCCTGTTCGTTGTGGTTAGACCGCCAGTGGAATATTTCAGGCAATATTACGCACAGTGGATTGGTAGTAAGATCCTTTACGATATTCGTGATAAGTTATTCTCACATATTCAACAGCTTAGTTTAAAATTTTACTCGAATAATAAAGCAGGAGAAATCATTTCAAGAGTCATCAATGATGTAGAACAAACGAAAACATTTGTTATTACAGGAATGATGAATGTTTGGCTTGATCTCATTACGATTATCATTATTATTGTTATTCTATCGTTTATGAATATCTGGTTAACGATAGCGGCAATTATTCTCCTTCCATTATACGGACTATCCGTTAAGTTTTTCTATAAACGTCTACGCGATTTAACGAAAGATCGATCTCAAGCTCTTGCCGAAGTACAGGGTCATCTACATGAACGTGTTCAAGGGATGTCTGTTATTCGAAGCTTTGCACTTGAAGATTATGAGCAAGAGCAATTCAATAAACGTAACACGAACTTCTTGGACCGAGCACTTGATCATACACGTTGGAATGCGAAAACATTCGCAGTCGTCAATACCATTACGGATGTAGCACCGTTAATTGTTATTGCGTTCTCTTCTTACCTTGTTATCTCAGGTAGCTTACAAATTGGTGAGATGGTGGCGTTTGTCACATACATGGATCGACTATATAGTCCATTAAGACGTCTAGTGAACTCTTCCACTACGCTTACTCAATCAATTGCATCTATGGATCGAGTATTTGAATTTGTAGATGAGAAATACGATATTGTCGATCGAGATGATGCAAAGATCTTAAAGGATGTAAGAGGTCATATTAGTTTTCAGGATGTTTCATTCAAGTACAACGAGAATGATCTTCCAGTGCTTAAGAGGATTGATCTTGACATTCGTGCTGGCGAAACGATTGCACTTGTTGGAATGAGTGGAGGAGGAAAATCATCACTGGTAAGTCTAATTCCTCGCTTCTATGATGTTACAGGCGGAAGTATTTTAATTGATGGAACCGATATTCGTGATTACCAGGCGCGTAGCCTACGTGATAATATCGGAATGGTTCTTCAAGATAATATCCTATTTAGTGAATCCGTTCGGATGAACATTATGATGGGGAATCCTAATGCTTCAGAAGAAGCTGTTATTAAAGCTGCTAAAGCAGCTAATGCACATGAATTTATCTCAAGTCTCCCAGAAGGATACGATACTCCAGTAGGCGAGCGCGGTGTTAAGCTTTCTGGCGGACAGAAACAGCGTATTGCTATTGCAAGAGTATTCCTCAAAAATCCACCTATTCTTATTCTAGATGAGGCAACATCTGCATTAGATCTAGAAAGTGAGCACTTAATACAAGAGGCGCTTGAGGAGCTTGCAAAAGACAGAACGACATTTATTGTTGCTCACCGTCTTGCAACGGTTACTCATGCCGATCGCATCGTAGTAGTCGAGAATGGTGAGATATCAGAAAGTGGTAACCATAAAGAACTAATGGAAAGAAAAGGGTCATACCATAGTTTGTTTCAAGTACAAAATTTATAAATTACCATCAAAAAAGCATCCAGGCAGGGTGCTTTTTTGTGTTTTTATGCACATTAATGCGTAAAATCGTCAAATAAAGACAGAAAATTTCCTCAATAGACATTGCCAAGAGACCGATTTAATGTAATAATGATAAACAGATTTTAGTTAAATTGAAAAATTCTGAAATTGGCGAAAGGGGTGAGAGAGTGGAACAGCCAGTCTTGAACGTCAGTAAGTTAGAAACTCACTTTTTTACCGATGATGGTGAAATTCCGGCAGTCGACTCTGTAGATTTTCATATCAACAAAGGAGAGGTACTAGGAATTGTAGGTGAATCCGGTTCTGGGAAGAGCGTAACATCACTATCCATCATGCAACTGATTCAGGCTCCAGGGAAAGTTGTTGGAGGAGAAATTACATACAAAGGAGAGAATCTCCTTACTAAATCGGAGAAAGAAATGAGGAAGATCAGAGGAAATGAAATTGGCATGATTTTTCAGGAGCCGATGACATCCCTTAATCCTGTTTTTCGAATTGGTAATCAGCTAATTGAAGGCATTCGTATACATAAAAAATGGAGTAAAAAGAAATCTTGGGAGCACGCTATTTCGATTTTAAAACTAGTGGGTCTTCCGCGAGCAGAAGAGTTAATGAATGAGTATCCCCATCAGTTGTCAGGGGGGATGCGTCAGCGTGTCATGATTGCGATGGCCATGGCATGTGATCCAGAGGTGCTTATTGCAGACGAACCTACAACAGCACTTGATGTAACGATTCAAGCTCAGATTCTTGAGCTAATGAAGAAGTTAAATCGAGAAACCAATACATCGATTATTCTCATTACACATGACCTTGGTGTCGTAGCAGAAATCTGTGATCGAATCGTAGTTATGTATTCAGGAAAAATTGTAGAGCAAGGAAAGACAAGCGATATCTTCCAGCAACCGAAACACCCATATACGATTGGGTTAATTGAATCTGTCCCTGATGTCCGTGTTCGAAAAGACAGACTGTATTCGATACCGGGGAATGTGCCAAAACCAGGTTCAATTCAAAAAGGATGTCACTTTGCTCCGCGTTGTAGCTTTGCCTTTGACAAATGTTTTGAAGAAGATCCTGTTTTACTTGAGACTGGATCAAATCAACAAGCTAGGTGCTGGCTTCACGAAGATGAGAAGAAAGCAGCTGTACTAGAGAGAGTAAATAGCTAAAGGGGGCACCTATTTTGCAAGAAGCATTGCTCGAAGTTAAACAGCTTAAAAAGCATTTCCCAATCGAGGGAGGGGTGCTTAAACAGCAGGTAGGGACAGTAAAAGCGGTGGATGGGGTTACCTTCACGTTACATAAAGGAGAAACTTTCGGGCTTGTTGGAGAAAGTGGATGCGGAAAGTCTACAACAGGTCGTATGTTAATGCGGCTTCTTGAACCAAGTGAGGGCGAAGTTCTGTTTAATGGAAGAGAGATGACATCGCTTAGTAAGAACGAGATGCGACATCTGAGGAAAGATATTCAGATGGTGTTTCAAGATCCTTTCGCTTCGCTTAATCCAAGACACACTGTAGAAAAAATCATTGAAGAACCTCTCATCGTTCATAATCTAGGCAACAAAGCAGAGCGTAAAAAGCGAGTTAAAGAACTCCTAGAAATAGTAGGTCTTAGTTCATATCATGCAAAAAGATATCCGCATCAGTTCAGTGGTGGACAGCGGCAAAGAATTGGAATTGCACGAGCACTTGCTGTTAATCCGAAGCTGATTATCGCAGATGAACCTGTTTCCGCACTTGACGTTTCAATTCAAGCTCAAGTATTAAACCTTCTTGAGGATCTACAAAAAGAGCTTGGATTAACATATTTGTTCATTGCACATGATCTTGGTGTTGTTCGACACATTAGTGATCGAGTTGGTGTTATGTATCTTGGTCGCATTGTTGAAATGGCAGATAGTGAAAAGCTTTACCTAGATTCAAAACATCCGTATACACAGGCTCTTCTTTCTGCAGTGCCAGTTCCAGACCCTGAATATGGGAAAGACAGAATTATACTTACAGGAGATGTGCCTAGCCCATCGAATCCGCCATCAGGATGCCCGTTTCATACAAGGTGCCCGAAGGCGATGGACGTGTGCAGCTCAGTTGTTCCTGAATTCAGGGAAGTAGAACCGGGACACTATACAGCGTGTCATCTGTATGAAGAAGACCATGTATAAATAAAAACATATCTTGAGGGGGAAGAAGATGAAGAAGACTATTTTTTCGTTAGTATTTGTATTGCTTCTTTCAATTGGACTAGCTGGTTGCGGCGGTTCAAACGAAACGGACGGCAATGGCGGGGATGACTCCGGTGAAGCTACCGGTGGCACATTAATTTTCGGCCGTGGTGGAGATTCAGTATCTTTGGACCCGGCATCTGTAACAGATGGGGAATCATTTAAAGTGACAAAGAACATTTTTGATACACTGCTTGACTACGGCGATGACAATACAGATGTAGAAGCAGCACTTGCAGAAGACTGGGAAGTTTCTGAAGATGGTGAAACGTATACTTTTATGCTTCGTGAAGGTGTGAAGTTCCACGATGGCACAGACTTTAATGCCGATGCTGTTGTATTTAACTTCGAACGCTGGATGAATGGAACTGAAGAAGCATTCTATTACTACAAATCAATGTTTGGCGGATTTAAAGGCGATGAAGGTCATGTTATTGAAAGTGTAACAGCTGTAGATGATTACACTGTTGAATTCAAACTTAAGCGACCACAGGCGCCATTCCTTAAGAACATTGCAATGTCACCATTTGCGATTGCGAGTCCTGATGCACTTGAAAAGCAGGGAGACAAGTTTGGTGAGAACCCTGTAGGTACAGGTCCTTTCGTATTTGATCAGTGGAACCGAAACGACAAAATTGTACTAAACAAAAATGATGACTACTGGATGGAAGGTTATCCAAAACTAGACAGCGTTATTTTCAGAGCCATTCCTGATAACTCTGCTCGTTTAAATGCGCTTATGGCTGGTGAGATTGATTTGATGGATGGACTTAACCCTTCTGATGTAGAACAAGTTGAAGATGATTCAAATCTTCAAACATTCTTCCGTCCTTCTATGAACGTAGGATACCTTGGTTTGACGTCGAATCGCGAACCGTTAAACAACAAACTTGTTCGTCAGGCATTAAATCATGCTGTTGATAAGCAGGCGCTTATTGATTCGTTCTATGCGGGACAAGCTGAACCGGCAAAGAATCCAATGCCTCCTGTAATTGGCGGTTATAATGACGAAATCGAACCTTATGAATATGATCTTGACAAAGCTAAAGAACTTCTAAAAGAAGCAGGTTACGAAGATGGTTTTGAAATGGAACTTTGGGCAATGCCAGTACCACGTCCATATATGCCAGACGGTCAAAAAGTAGCTGAAGTTCTTCAGAAGAGCTTTGCTGAAATTGGCGTAACAGCAGAAATTAAGTCTTATGAGTGGGCAACATATCTTGAAAAAGCTCGTAATGGTGAAGCGGATAGCTTCCTACTTGGCTGGACTGGAGATAACGGTGATGCAGATAACTTCTTATATGTTCTTCTAGATCAGGACAATATCGGAAGCAATAACTACACGTACTACGAGAATCAAGAGTTACACGATCTTTTAATCAAAGCACAATCAACACCAGATGAAGAAGAGCGTAATAAGCTTTATGCTGAGGCGCAAGAAATTATCCATGAAGATGCACCGTGGATTCCACTTGTACACTCAAAACCAGCATTGGGCGGTAAAGCTTCAATTGAAGGATTTACTCCACATCCAACTGGTTCTGATAAGTTAACAAAAGTGACAATGCAGTAAAAATGGAAGGGGAGTGCTATACTCCCCTTTATTTAAAGTAGATTATTAAAGAAATACATAATAAGTGTTATATCAATCATGAATGTACATAAGGAAGAAGAGGTGAGTTACATGCTTGCTTATACAGTTAGACGGCTGTTAATGCTTATCCCAGTTTTATTTGGAATGACGCTGATCGTTTTTTTCATGATTCGAGCGATTCCTGGAGATCCCGCTCAGGTTATTCTTGGACAGCAAGCAACGGAGGAAGCGATTAAGAGTTTAACGAAACAGCTCGGACTCGACCAGCCGTGGTACCTTCAATACGTTGACTATATTAAGAATTTGTTTACCGGTGACCTAGGTACATCGCTAAGGACAAGTTCTGATATTAGTGGAGAAATATGGCCGTATCTTGCTGCCACTCTCGAGCTTTCACTTGTAGCAATGATCATCGCAATTTTTATCGGTGTGAATGCAGGTATCATAAGTGCTTGGTTTCAAAATTCATGGTTTGACTATACAGCTATGGTTCTAGCATTAATTGGGGTATCTATGCCTGTTTTCTGGCTTGGTTTGATGGAACAGTGGGCTTTTTCTCTTGAGCTAGGTTGGTTGCCATCGACAGGTCGTGAAAATGTAAGAAATCCAGTTGAGGCCATTACACATCTGTATCTAATTGACACACTCATTCAAGGTCGCATGGATCAATTTGTTGAAGTAATCAAGCATTTGATTCTACCGGGTATTGCATTAGGTACAATTCCTATGGCTATCATTGCTAGAATGACACGTTCTAGTATGCTGGAAGTAATGCGATCTGACTTTGTTCGTACGGCTCGTGCGAAAGGTACGAAAATGTTATGGGTTGTTTATAAGCATTCTCTCAAAAATGCTTTCATCCCTGTTTTGACAGTTATCGGTCTTCAAATGGGTCTATTGCTTGGTGGTGCTATTCTTACTGAGACGATATTCGGATGGCCAGGTATTGGTCGTTATATCTATGATGCAATTAATTTTAGAGATTACCCTGTTATTCAATCAGGTATTCTGATTGTAGCGGTTATCTTTGTATTCATTAATTTAATTGTCGATCTACTATATGCAGCAATTGATCCTCGAATCAAATACAACTAAGGGGGCTTCGAAATGGCTGAAATTGCTCCACAAAAACAAGTAAATGTGTCTAAACAACCAGACGAAGAAGTAATATCACCATGGCGTGAAGCCTGGAAGGGATTCAGGAGAAATAAGCTGGCAATGGTCGGCATGGGTATTGTTCTCTTTTTCATTCTTCTTGCTATTTTCGCTGGTGTCATTGCACCAGAAGGAATAAATGAGCAGAAATTGTCCGAACGTCTCCAATCCCCTTCTGCAAGCCACTGGTTTGGGACTGATGATTTTGGACGAGATGTTTTATCACGAATTATTTATGGAGCACGCATTTCATTGTGGGTTGGGTTCTTTGCTGTGCTTGGCTCAGCAGCTGTAGGTAGTTTACTTGGGTTAGTAGCGGGGTATTACGGACGACTTGTTGATACAATTATTTCTCGAATCTTTGATATTATGCTAGCGTTCCCTAGTATCCTTCTAGCAATCGCTGTTGTAGCTGTACTTGGACCATCACTAAGAAATGCCTTAATTGCGATTGCTATTATTAATATACCTAATTTTGGTCGACTTGTTCGATCGCGTGTATTAAGTGTGAAACAGGAAGAGTATGTGATGGCAGCGAGAGCCGTTGGTATGAAGGATTCTCGAATTATCTTTCATCACGTGCTTCCTAATTCATTAGCACCGATTATTGTACAGGGTACTCTTGCAATTGCAACGGCTATCCTAGAGGCGGCAGCACTAAGTTTTCTAGGACTAGGCGCACAAGCACCTCAGCCAGAGTGGGGGAAAATGCTTGCAGATTCGCGATCATATATAATCCAGGCCCCTTGGACAGTATTCTTTCCGGGCCTCGCCATTATGCTAACCGTTCTAGGGTTTAACCTGCTAGGCGATGGCCTCAGAGATGCTCTTGATCCAAAAATGAAGAAATAGAAAAAAATCAGCCGAAATCGGCTGATTTTTCTATTTAGCGTGAAGTTCTTGGATATCAACTTCATTCTCTTCTTGATGATAGGAGTGAAAACTATCGACTAGTAAATCCAGATGTTCGAGATGGTCATGATAATCAATAATCATCCCAATTAGAGGGAAAATAGTCATCCAGAGTTCGCGATTGCATTCACCACTCTCATATAGCTCTACATATCGCTCAGTTAATGTCGATTCACCAGTGCCAACATTATTAAGCATTTCCTCTGGTGATTGATGTCTTACTTTTCCAATGTATTTCAGATGGATGCGCTCATGGTAGTTGGTGAGCTGATCGAGGTGTGTTTGAATGAGCTTTCTCACCTCATCAGGCATGATTAATATTTTGACGTCAAGCTGATCAAGAATTTTTAATATCGCTAAAGATTTTTCGGTTGTAGCAATCATCTGCCTAAATAGCACTAGCTTACGAGCTTTAACAAGATTCTTCCTTTTAAAATAGGTTCTCTCTTCTTTGTAAAGCAGAAAGTACTGATCGCTTTTAACTGTGTTTTCTTTTAACTGAATTAAATTTTCTTTTAATACTTTGTGTTCAGCGTCGTTTCGTGTAGCTAGTCTAATCCACTGCGAAATGTATTCTGTATTGCTTACAATTTTATGGAATAGCTTCGTTTCGTATTTTGGAGGTAGAAAGATCAAGTTCACGAAAGATGAACTGATGACCCCGACCATAATGACAAGAAATCGGTTTGTAGCAAATGAGATAAACTCTTCTTGTGGTGCATTCATAATAAGGATGACGGTTACGACCGCTAGTGGAATCGTACTCTCGATTTTTAATTTAATATTAATTGCGATGATTATAATTGCCCCAAGACCAATGACAATAGGCTGATTACCAAAGACGATCACAAGAGCGACGGCAAGCAAGGCTCCGATTATATTGGATTGAAACTGATCAATAATGGTTTGGTAAGATCTATAGATTGATGGTTGAATAGCGAATAATGCAGCTATTCCAGCAAAAGACGGAGGGTCTAAACCAAGCCACGTTGCAATGTAAAGTGCGAGTGTAATCGCAAGCCCTGTTTTAAAAATACGGGCACCAAACTTCATTCTAATATTAGTCCTTTCGTTGAGTACTTATAGTATAGAGAGTATCCTCTATCGACTCATTTAAACATAAGAGAACGTTCTAGTTATACATCGGAATGCAATTTATAGCAAGCCTTTTTTATAATAATGAAAAGAATAGTAGAAAAGACAGAATGAAGTAGATTCATTCTGTCTTTTGTTATAAGTCACCTTACTCGGCCATTCGATGGAACGTGCGTTTAACTGCTTGAAGCGTATCATCAATATCTTTATCCGTATGCTCAGTTGTTAGGAACCATGCTTCATATTTTGACGGAGCAAGATTGATTCCTTCATTTAACATGAGCTTAAAGAACCTCGAGAATTTTTCACCATCGGAGTTCTCCGCTTGTTCGTAATTTATAACTTTTTCATTGTTAAAGTATACCGTTAATGCACCTTTTAACCGATTGATTGTAATTGGAACGCCTGCTTCCTCTGCATGTTTATGAATGCCACTCTCAAGGCGTTCTCCTAGATGAACAAGGTGATCATATACACCCTCTTCTTGAAGAACTTCAAGGCAGGCAATTCCTGCTGAAATTGAAGCTGGGTTTCCTGCCATTGTACCAGCTTGGTAAGCTGGGCCGAGTGGAGCTACATGCTCCATGATTTCTCGTTTGCCACCGTAGGCACCAATCGGTAATCCACCACCGATAATTTTACCAAGAGCTGTCATATCTGGCTCCACGCCTAATAGATTTTGAGCTCCGCCGTACATAAAACGGAATGCAGTAATAACTTCATCATAGATGACAAGTGCCCCATATTGATGTGTAATTTCATTCACCTGCTGAAGGAAACCTTCTTCTGGTTCCACAATTCCGAAGTTACCGACGATTGGCTCTACAAGAACGCCTGCAACTTGATCGCCCCATTTATTCATGGCTTCTTTATAGGCTTTAATATCGTTAAATGGAACAGTGATAACTTCTTTCGCAATACTTTCGGGAACACCGGCAGAGTCTGGATTGCCAAGCGTTGCTGGTCCTGAACCTGCAGCCACTAGGACAAGGTCAGAATGTCCATGGTAGCATCCAGCAAATTTAATGATTTTATCTCGTCCAGTGTAGGCTCTTGCGACGCGAATGGTTGTCATAACCGCTTCAGTACCAGAATTCACAAAACGAACTCTTTCAAGAGAAGGGATGGCTTCTTGGAGCATAGAGCCGAAACGGTTTTCTAAAACCGTAGGTGTACCATATAATACCCCGTTTTCTGCCGCCTTTGTGATCGCTTGTGTAATATGAGGGTGAGCATGGCCAGTTATAATCGGACCATATGCAGCAAGATAGTCTATGTACTTATTGCCATCAACATCCCAGAAATAAGGACCTTTAGCTTTTTCCATAAATACTGGCGTACCGCCACCGACTCCCTTATAAGAACGGGATGGGCTATTTACACCACCTAGCATAATATCGAGTGATTCTTTATGATGTTGTTCTGATTTAGTGAAATTCATAGTTACCTCCTTGTATTGCTCATTTATCATCTTATATTGTAGCATGCGTGTTGAGAAACGAAACCCTTATACAGCTAAAGACATAAGCTCATCCATTGTTTATTAGGGGAAGCTCTTGTAAACTAAATTGGTGTGTGTTTAAAGGAGGAAGACGGATGGATAAGGTTATTGATGTGCAATCTTTGCGCAAAGATTTTAAATCTCACTCGAGTCGTTCTGGTCTTAAAGGAGCGTTTCGAGATTTATTTACAAGGAATTATAAAGTGATTTCTGCCGTTAATGATATTTCATTTACAGTTAATGAAGGTGAAATGGTCGGCTATATCGGTGAGAACGGTGCTGGTAAATCGACAAGTATTAAAATGCTAACTGGTATTTTAACACCTACATCTGGGACTGTTCGAGTTAATGGAATGGACCCACATAAAGAGCGTGAGAAATTCGTAAGCTCAATTGGTGTTGTGTTTGGTCAACGTTCGCAACTATGGTGGGATATTGCAGTACAAGAGTCATTTCGCTTATTAAAGAAAGTCTATAATGTACCGGATGACGTATACAATGATCACATGAATCATGTCATAGAGTCATTGGATATCGGACCATTACTTGATAAGCCTGTTCGAAAGCTATCTCTCGGTCAGAGAATGAGATGTGAGCTAGCAGCTGCTCTTCTTCACAACCCTAAGCTTTTGTTCCTTGATGAGCCAACGATTGGTCTTGATGTACTCGTTAAGCTAAAAATTCGTAATTTCTTAAAAGAGATTAACGAGAAATACAAAACAACCATCTTGTTAACAACGCATGATCTAACCGATATTGAAGCACTATGCGAACGTGTCGTTATGCTTGATGAAGGGCAGATCATTTATGATGGCAAGCTTGCAAAGCTCCGTTCGAATTGGGGAGAAGGGAAGCAAATTGAATTTCAGTTTGGTGAACAGGTTAGCCTTGAGAACCTCCAACCGCTATTAACTGAACTACAAGCGGAATGGACGAAGGGTGATCGTGACAATGTTTGGATTGCTAACGTTGTAAATGAAGAGCATGTGATATCAGAAGTGATTGGTCGAGTCGTAGCCGCGAACCGAATTACAGATATTAAAATTCATGAAATTTCGACTGAAGAGATCATTAGAAACATTTATGAAGAGGGCGTAATTAATGGGTAAGTACATTGAAATGATTCGGGTTCGTTTCTTAATGATGCTTGCCTATCGAACTAACTACTATAGTGGAATTCTAATATACAGTATTAACATTGGTGCCTATTATTTTCTCTGGAATGCAATCTATGGTGGAAAAGGAGAAATTGAAGGATTATCCGTTATCCAAATGACAACATATGTTGCAGTTGCATGGATGGCAAGAGCTTTTTATTTTAATAACATTGATCGAGAAATCGCTCAGGAAATTAAAGAGGGAAAGGTTGCCGTTGAGTTTATTCGGCCTTACCATTACTTATTGATGAAAACGATGCAGGGACTTGGAGAAGGGATTTTCCGCTTAAGCTTTTTCTCCATTCCAGGAATGTTTATCGTAAGTCTTATCTTTCCGATCGAATTCTCAGCAGCTTTATCAACATGGCTGTTCTTTACGATTGCTATTATTCTAAGTTTTATTGTAAATACACAAATTAACTTGCTGACTGGTGTAATGACATTCTTCTTCTTTAACAATGATGGACTGATTCGTGCTAAGCGCGTTGTTATCGATTTGTTTTCAGGATTATTGCTTCCAATCAGCTTCTATCCTGGATGGGCTCAGCAGGTGATGGACTTTCTTCCGTTTCAGGCGATTAGCTATATTCCTAGTATGATCTTTACTGAAGGTTTTACAGGATCTGCTGTTTGGGAAGCAATTCTATTCCAGCTTGTCTGGGCTGTTATTCTTATACTACCAATTCAGGCGTTATGGGTGATTGCCAAAAAGCGGCTGATTGTGCAGGGGGGTTAACGAATGAAGCATGCTACTATTTTCTTACTATATGTATCGCAATATATGAAAACAAGATTAACGTATCGAATCGATATGCTGATGGAGATCATGTCTGATTTGTTGTTTCAGGCAGTTAACCTTATCTTCATCCTAGTTGTATTTGGCCACACGGATATGCTAAGCGGTTGGTCAAAAGATGAGATTATCTTCATCTATGGCTTCTTCCTTGTACCTTTTGCGATTTTTGGAGCATTCTTTAACATTTGGGATTTTAACGAACGATATATTGTTAAGGGAGAAATGGATCGGATTCTAACTAGGCCAGTTCATAGCTTGTTCCAAATTATTCTAGAACGGATGGAACTCGAATCACTGTTTGGAGTCATAACTGGGATAGCTGTCATGGTTTACGCAGGCAATCGTCTTGATCTAAATGTTTCCTGGTATGATCCAATTGTTTTTGTATTCATGGTTCTCGGTGGAGCATTTGTATACGCTGGTATTTTCATACTGCTCGCAAGTATTAGCTTTTGGTCTGATAGTCGAACTAGCATCATGCCGATGATGTATAACATCGGTAACTATGGTAGATATCCAGTTGATATTTATAATAAAGTTATCCGTTTTGTATTAACATGGATCCTCCCATTCGCATTCGTTGGCGTCTATCCATCAGCTTATTTCCTTGGTAGAGAAGAGTGGTATGTGTATGCTTTTCTTACACCAGTTATGGGTGTGGCGTTTTTTGGATTTGCTATTTTCATGTGGAACATTGGCGTCACTAAATATAGAGGTGCCGGTAACTGAAAACCCAGAGGGGATGTCCCCTCTGGGTTTTCAGTGTTTGTTTAGACAAGTTCTAGTTGTGATAAATCAATGACTTCTTTTAATTTTTTCATGCCAAGTCTTACACGGCTTTTCACTGTTCCAAGAGGGATTTTCTTTTTGGCGGCTACTTCCGCTTGACTGTATCCATCTATATAGATAAGTTTAAGAACTTCTTGTTGTTCAGCTTTCAAAGCTTGCAAGGCTCCAAAAATCATTTCTTTATTGCTGAAATCCTCTTGAATATAGTGCTCTCTATCGACCAAGTGGCGGTCTTCAACAACCGTTTCATTAAAATGACGCTGTTCTTTCTTAATCCGATCAATGGCTCGGTTTCGTGTGATTTGGTTTACCCATGAAGAAAGCTTACCTTTATCAGGCTGGAAATAAGATCTCTTGTTCCAAACTTCTAAATATACATCTTGAACAATCTCCTCGGCAATTTGCTGGTCATTAACAATACGACGGGCGATTCGTAAAAGAGTCTGATGGTTTTCGACACAAAAGATTTTGAAATGCTCTTCATTTCCATTGTCCCAATAAGCAATCGCATAATTGCCTTTATTCATTAGTAAGTTCCTCCTCCGAGCTATTCTAGTAACTGTATTCCCTTGAATTCGAAACAAAAACAATCTAACTGTAAAAAAAGTGATCCAACTGCAAAGGTTTTGTCGTATCACCTAATGAACAAACGTTGTACAAAAGTGTCACAAAAACTAAATTAGAGGAGTGGGTTACATGTTAAAGAAAGTTATGGCATCTGCCGTTGCGATGGTCATGATGTTCGGAATTATCGGTACACAGGCATTTGCAGATCATCACGAGGCAATGGTTCGAGTTATACACGCATCACCAGATGCACCTGCCGTTGATGTATATGTAGACGGTGAAGCAGTTGTAGAGGGTGCGGAATATAAGCAGGCAACAGATTATATGGCTCTTCCAGCGGGAGATCACGAGATTGAAGTATTCCCAGCAGGAGAGAATGGCGAAGGCGAACCAGTTATTAGTCAATCTGTAACACTTGAAGAAGGCATGAAATATTCTGCAGCAGCTGTTGGGAAGCTTGATGGTATCTCTATTTGGGCACTAGGAGATGATATGGAAGCGTCTGAAGGAAAAGCGAAAGTGCGAGTTGTACATGCTTCTCCAGATGCACCTAATGTAGATGTAGCTGTTAAAGACGGTGACGTTCTATTCTCAGATGTTGCTTTTAAATCAACGTCTGATTATGCTGAAGTTGATCCAATGACTGTAGATCTTGAAGTGCGACCAGCAGGTTCTGAAGATGTTGTCCTTGAAATCCCTGGTGTTGAATTAAAAGAAGGATATGTATACTCAGTGTACGCTATAGGTCTTGTAGAAGGTGAACAAACGCTTGAAGCATGGCCAATGGTGGATGCAACAAACATGCCTTCAGATATGCCGAAAACAGGTATGGGTGGTACAGCTCAACAGTCTAATACAGTAGCTTGGGCACTTCTTGGAGGAGCAATTCTAGCAGCAGGAACTGGAATTTACCTTCGTAAGAAACAAACTACTTAATTAATATAGGTCTTTTCAAAAGAGATGGTTGCTTTTGAAAAAAATATATAAACCACACTTGGCTAATTGAAGCGGAAGGTGCTCGACTCCCGCGGAAAGCGAGCACCTGAAGCGGAAATTAACCCACTCATATACAACAATGTATATAAAAAGAGTTTTAAAAAAGAAGGAGGTGCAGTGATGCCGTTAATGAAACTTCTAACTCTTCTTCTATTAGTAGGAGCAGCGGCAAGCTGCTCTTCTTTTTCTAACCAAAAGAGCGTAGACAAACCCGTTCCTTCTATTGAAGAAGTTGAACTTAATTCTGCTCCAGAATTAACCGCATCTGCTAAATCAAATGACGAAAATCCTCAAGATCCTAAAGTAGAGGGTATTGTTCCTGAGAGATTGTCCATTCCAGCTATAAATGTAGATGCTGAAATAGAACATGTAGGCCAATTACCAGATGGGCAAATGGACGTACCGAAAGACGATCGGAATGTTGGATGGTATGAGCCTGGAGCAAAGCCTGGTGAAATGGGGAATTCTGTTCTTGCAGGACACGTTGATAACAAAACAGGACCATCGGTGTTTTTTCATCTTGGTGATTTAGAACAAGGTGATATCGTCACTATATCGGATGAAAATGGAACATCTTATGATTTCGAAGTACAGAAGATCGAATCATACCCAAGAAAAGAAGCTCCACTTGAAAAGGTATTTGGAATTACGTCACAATCAAGTCTTAACTTAATCACATGTTCAGGAACATTTAACCGTGATGCAGGAACGCATGAAGAGCGGATGGTCGTCTACACCACTCTTGTAACAAAATAGTTCGTCCTAAAGTACAGAAACACCTCATAAACTTTTGTGAGGTGTATTCTAATGCTCTTATTAATGATCTTTGCCATTGCTCTTGCATTTACTAGTGTTGGAAGAAGTATGGTTTCTCTTATGAAAAGAACAAGAATACCTGGAAGTCTTCTTTCTGTTTATAAGATGTTTCTTTTATTTATCGTATACGTAACGATGATTGTGGCTTTTGGCAGTATGTATTTATCTCTGATAATACTCGATATACCTGTGCTTCAAGAAGGGCAGGTCGATCTTGCGCACATGACATTAAGCCCGCTTTCAAAAGTTCAATCTGTGCTTTATTTCAGTGCCGTCACGCTCCTATCTGTTGGGTATGGTGACCTCACACCAATTGGAATAGGGCGATGGATTGCAATTATCGAGGCCCTAATTGGTTACTTGATGCCAGCCGCTTTTTTTGTAACGACGATTGTTGATTACCGAGAAAGCTCGAAGTTGTAAGTTGGATCAAAATTCGTTACGCTTACCTTAAGATGATATAAGGAGGCGTAATGATGAGTGTAGAAATTGGTCAAAAAGCTCCTGACTTCAAGCTTCAAGCGAGTACTGGAGAATTGGTTTCTTTAGAAGATTATAAAGGTAAGAACGTGGTGCTATATTTCTATCCTAAAGACATGACTCCAGGCTGCACGACTGAGGCGTGCGATTTTAGAGATCATATTGAAGGATTCGAAGAACTCGATACGGTTATTCTAGGTGTTAGTCCTGATCCCGTTGAAAAGCACAAGAAATTTATTGATAAATACGATTTGCCTTTTCTTCTTCTCGCTGATGAAGATCATACCGTTGCAGAAGCATATGATGTATGGCAGTTAAAGAAAAATTTCGGTAAAGAATACATGGGAATCGTTCGCTCTACCTTTGTTATTGATAAAGAGGGAACACTTGTAAAAGAATGGCGTAAAGTTCGCGTTAAAGAGCATGTGGAATCTGCGTTGAATTATATTAAAGAAAACCTTTCTTAAGATGATTGTCTCAGAGGGCATCCGACTATACTCTTTTTGTTTCTTTACATAGAGTATAGTAGATCATATCTTCTATTGGGAGCGCGTTATGCGCTCTTTTTTTATATACAGAAGTTTAATTGCATCAATGTGCTTTTTAGTTGGGAATTTTATTTGAATAGAGTTGTATCGCTTAGAACATAACGAGAAATCATCTATACTTAAAAAGAAGAGAAGTATCAATATAAGATAGAGAGGGATGAAGAGGTGCAGATTCTATCAACAGCAAAATTAAGGTCTGACATTAAAGATCAACTTATAGAAGCATATCCGGAAGTGACGTTTCGATTCGAACGTTCAATGAAGGAAGCGGAGCTTTTTCTATCTGAAGCAGAGATTCTTCTTACATATGGTGAAGATCTTACTGTAGAACATATTGAGAAAGCCCGTCATCTTAAATGGATTATGGTTCTTTCTGCAGGACTTGAGCGTATGCCGTTAGAAACAATTAAGGAAAGAGGCATACTCATTACAAATGCAAGAGGCATTCATAGCATCCCGATGGCAGAGTACACGATCTCAGTAATGCTTCAGGTTGCTAGAGAAGTGAAACAGGTCATAGCTAATGAATCACAGGGTATTTGGAAGAAGAAAGTTCCGATGGAAGAAATCACAGGCAGCACGATTGGTGTAGTAGGAACGGGAGCAATCGGTTGTGAAATTGGTCGGATTGCTCATGCATTTCGAATGAAAACGCTTGGCGTTAATCGAACAGGGCATGATGCTGACCATTTTGATGAAATTTATAAGAATGAAGATATTACTTCTATGCTTCCAAGGTGTGATTACGTCATTGGCGTTTTGCCTAGCACAACGAACACTAAGCATTACTTCAGAAAAAAGCATTTTGAAGAGATGAAACAATCAGCAGTATTTATCAATATTGGTAGAGGAGATACTGTAAATGAGCAAGAGCTTCTCGACAGTCTTAATGCTGGAGAATTGAAACATGCTGTGCTAGATGTATTCGAAAACGAGCCACTTGACCCGTCTCATCCATTTTGGATAATGGATAATGTTACAGTGACGCCTCACCATTCGGCTATTTCAGAGAACTATCAGCCAAGAGCCATTGAGATATTCGAATATAATTTGAAAAAGTACTTAAATGAATGTGACGATATGAAAAATGTCATCGATCCTAATAGGGGGTATTAAAATGAAAATTTATACGAAAACAGGCGATAAAGGTGAGACATCTCTCGTGTACGGACAACGTGTACCGAAAAGTGATGCACGAGTAGAAGCATATGGGACATGCGATGAGGCGAATTCTCAAATTGGTCTCGCTTTGAGTTATGTTCAGAACACGCATTTTGACGGTAAAGAAGAATGGGAATCAAGCTTTCACAAAATACAAACCTGGTTATTCCATGTAGGTGCTGAACTTGCAACTCCTAAAGGTAAAAAAGTAGGATGGACTATTGAGGAAGAGCATATTAATGAGATGGAAAACCAAATTGACAAATGGGAAAAGGAATTAGAACCATTACGAAACTTTATTCTACCTGGTGGACACGCATCGGGGGCAAGCCTTCATGTAGCTCGTACAATCGTGCGACGAGCTGAAAGGAATACTACTTTAATTGGAGATGCGAATCCGCTTGTCTTATCCTTCTTGAATCGTCTGTCAGATTTTCTATTTGTAGCAGCTCGATACATTAACTATCATATGGGCGAAAAAGAAAATATTCTTCATCAGGACCAAAAATAGCGTAATCCCTGCTACATGTAGGATTATTGACAAATCCCATCTTTAGGATGTACACTATTTATAAACATTACAAAGTAAGAATGCTTGTTGAAAGTGAGGTGCATGACGAATGGCTGAAGAAAAACTGCACGAAGCAATTGATGCAATGAAAAATTCAGGAGTTCGTATTACTCCGCAGCGTCATGCCATTCTGGAGCATTTAATCCAGTCTATGTCCCATCCTACAGCTGATGAAATATATAAGTCTCTAGAAGGTAAGTTCCCTAATATGAGCGTAGCAACAGTCTATAATAACTTAAGAGTATTTAAGGAAATTGGACTGGTGAAAGAATTAACTTACGGAGATTCTTCTAGTCGATTTGATTGTGTTACAACGGATCACTATCATATTATTTGTGATGACTGTGGCAAGATAGTGGATTTTCATTATCCTGGATTGGATGAAGTAGAAACACTTGCGGAACAAGTAACAGGGTTCCGAGTTGGTGATCACAGAATGGAGATTTACGGTAAGTGTCCTGATTGTCAGAAGAGCAAACACTAAAATAATTTAAGAACAAAGGCTTCCTCCATATGATGGGGGAAGCCTTTGTTCTTGTTAGGATTGTTTTTTCTGGATTTTCTTAATGTTGTATTTCTCATCGAATTCTTTTCCATCAAGTTCTGGATCCATCGTTAGTGGTTGTTTGCAGTGCATGCATGCATCTACACGTCCTAGAACTTTGGTCGGTTTCTCACAATTTGGACAAACTACTTGAATAGCTCTTGTAGAGAGCATTCCAATCCAAAAGTACACAACAGCACTAGCGATCGTTGCTAGAAATCCGATGAGCATAAAGGCGGTCATAAGAAAAATAGAAGTCTTGAAGAATATTCCTATATACATAATCGCAATTCCGATAAAGACAAGACTCAGTGCGAACGTACGAATTTTATTAATCTTATTGGTATACTTTAGTTGCATTGCATGTCCCTCCTGCACACAAGTATAGCATACGCGTAGGGTGTAAGCACTTTCCTTATTAGAGGACATACAAATTTCAAAATTAGGATTGCTAAATTCATTACAGGATTTATAATGTGGATTGTTGAATACTTAAGTTTATACGGTAAAAGGTAAAATGGATTGCAACGAATGGTATGATAAGTATAAATACATCTGGGGGATAGAATGATGGAGAACCTTTTAAGGCCGATTTATCAAGAGAGAGCCAGTCATCCCGAAACACTCGGCGTACTGGTAATTGAAAAAACGAAGCCGTTTCATCCGCTGACCGACAATTTCGATGTTGTCTTATTAATTATTGTAAATAATGATGAGAAGTCATGGTTTGTAAAACATTATGAATTTGAAGATAAGAAAGCTGCAATGCATGTAGTATCCGAACAACAGGTTAATAAGTGGTTAGGATCGGGTAGTCACCGCCGCCTTGTTGCATGGCTTGTGAATGGTAAAATTATCTTTGACCGTAATGAATACATAGCGGGATTAAAAGAGCGAATTCGTGATTTTCCTTATGAAGAACGTATTAGTAAAATAGGTGTGGAGTTTGCTCGACTTATTAGAAGATATACAGAAGGTAAAGATTTATTTGCATCTAAGCAATATATGGACGCTTATAATTTTATCCTTCATGCTTTGCACCATCTAGCTCGTCTTTCAGTCATTGAACATGGTTTTCATCCTGAGATTACCGTTTGGAATCAGGTTAAACATATTGAACCGGAAATCTTTAAATTGTATACCGAGCTTCTATCGGGAGAGGATCCTCTAGATAAGCGACTTGAGTTGCTTCTTCTTGCTAATGATTTCTCGCTATCTTCTAAATCAACCAATGCAACAGTTCACATTCGAAATGTTATGAAAGAACGTGAGAGTGCGTGGACATACCAAGAATTGATGGAAGAAGAACAATTAAAAGATTATGGCATCGATCTTGGTGCACTTATTGAATATATGATTGATAAAGGATTAATTGAAGTTCACCAAAGTGAAACAAAGGGTACTGGGATTTTCATACGCAAGTACAAAGCAATATAAGGAATGATTGGAGCGGAGAAAAAATCTTAAGAAAAGGGTTGACCATATTTTTTCTCCGTGGTATATTATTACTTGTCGCCGCGAAGGAATAACGCGGTAACAAAATGAATTAAAAAAAGTTGTTGACTTCGACTGAGTTTATGTGTTAAATTAATAAAGTCGCTGAAAACGACACCGAAAGAAACAAATCGATCTTTGAAAACTGAACGAAACGCCATGTAAGTAGTTGTTTCTACGGAAACAAAACATTGTT
>NZ_LELK01000006.1 GCF_001039475.1 Guptibacillus hwajinpoensis
AACAATGTTTTGTTTCCGTAGAAACAACTACTTACATGGCGTTTCGTTCAGTTTTCAAAGATCGATTTGTTTCTTTCAATGTCGTTTTCAGCGACCAAACCATCATATCATGTGTGGTTTGTGCTTGTCAACACCTTTTTTTAGAAAAGATGGTGGGCCTGAGTGGACTCGAACCACCGACCTCACGCTTATCAGGCGTGCGCTCTAACCAGCTGAGCTACAGGCCCNTTCTTTCGTTGCTGTTTTCAGCGACCAAACCATCATATCATGTGTGGTTTGTGCTTGTCAACACCTTTTATTAAAAAGAATATGGTGGAGCCTAGCGGGATCGAACCGCTGACCTCCTGCGTGCAAGGCAGGCGCTCTCCCAGCTGAGCTAAGGCCCCGTTNACCAGCTGAGCTACAGGCCCATCTTAATTGGAGCGGGTGATGGGGATCGAACCCACGACATCAGCTTGGAAGGCTGAGGTTTTACCACTAAACTACACCCGCAAAATCAATGGTCGGGAAGACAGGATNGTTGGTAAAAATGGTCGGGAAGACAGGATTTGAACCTGCGACCCCTTGGTCCCAAACCAAGTGCTCTACCAAGCTGAGCTACTTCCCGACATTTATTTAAGTAAGAAATGGTGCGCCCGAGAGAAGTCGAATCCCTAACCTTCTGATCCGTAGTCAGACGCTCTATCCAATTGAGCTACGGGCGCNTTTAAAAGAAAGATGAAAATAAAAATTGGTGCGCCCGAGAGAAGTCGAATCCCTAACCTTCTGATCCGTAGTCAGACGCTCTATCCAATTGAGCTACGGGCGCATATTATATTTGGTGCGGTTGAGAGGACTCGAACCTCCACGGGGTTTCCCCCACTAGCCCCTCAAGCTAGCGCGTCTGCCATTCCGCCACAACCGCACATCGTTACTTGATGTAAACTATTATAAAAGAATTGGTGCGGGTGAAGGGACTTGAACCCCCACGTCGTAAGACACTAGATCCTAAGTCTAGCGCGTCTGCCAATTCCGCCACACCCGCAAATAAATGGTGAGCCATGAAGGACTCGAACCTTCGACCCTCTGATTAAAAGTCAGATGCTCTACCAACTGAGCTAATGGCTCTTTTCAATAAGAAAAGCTGGTGCCGGCCAGAGGACTTGAACCCCCAACCTACTGATTACAAGTCAGTTGCTCTACCAATTGAGCTAGGCCGGCAANAACATGGCTGGGCTAGCTGGATTCGAACCAGCGCGTGACGGAATCAAAATCCGTTGCCTTACCGCTTGGCTATAGCCCAACAATTTATATAATCAGATTAACGTTAAAATTAATGGCGGTCTCGACGGGAATCGAACCCGCGATCTCCTGCGTGACAGGCAGGCATGTTAACCGCTACACCACGAGACCTCTATACTGATTACATATCATGTTAATGAAACAAGTATTTAAAAATAAGTTGGTGACCCGTACGGGATTNTATATGTACCCTTACGGGTTATAAGAAAAATATGGTGGAGGATGACGGGCTCGAACCGCCGACCCTCTGCTTGTAAGGCAGATGCTCTCCCAGCTGAGCTAATCCTCCANAGGCAGGCATGTTAACCGCTACACCACGAGACCTCTATACTGATTACATATCATGTTAATGAAACAAGTATTTAAAAATAAGTTGGTGACCCGTACGGGATTCGAACCCGTGATACCGCCGTGAAAGGGCGGTGTCTTAACCACTTGACCAACGGGCCATAAAAATGGCGGAGAAGGAGGGATTTGAACCCTCGCGCCGCTTGCGCGACCTACACCNCAGGGTTTGCTCCCTGAAAACTAGATAGCACTTCCAACGATTCCAATAAGAATGTCTAGCTACGTGAGCCAAATCTTCGATCGTTTCACCTTTTTCGCCTGACGCATAAAGCGCGTCTGACTCAAAAGCTTCCAACGCTTGTCGGATTTAAACGNAAAAATGGCGGAGAAGGAGGGATTTGAACCCTCGCGCCGCTTGCGCGACCTACACCCTTAGCAGGGGCGCCCCTTCAGCCACTTGGGTACTTCTCCGTTTGGCTCCACAGGTAGGATTCGAACCTACGACCGATCGGTTAACAGCCGATAGCTCTACCACTGAGCTACTGTGGAATAATATGTGATTTGTTGTCTCCGTTATCGGCGACATTTAATATAATATCGCATCCAGCAATTAAAGTCAACAGCTTTTTAATATTTTCTTAAACTGTTTTAAAAGCGATTTGGACGTGCTCTCCGAAGAGACTTTATTAATTTACCACATACCTAAAGGAGCGTCAATGACAAGTTTCAAGAAATTTTGCGTAACCTACCTCTACACCTGCCACATACGTATTTCGCTGTATCCATTTTTCTCTTTCTTTTAAACTTCGTCATACAGTCTCTGCATTCATATAGATGTTTGTATTCCTCTATTCGCCTTTGACCAGGGACTACCTGACAGTAACGCGACCCACCAACTTGATTCAGGAGTTTCTTAAAATCCTGATCTTGATGCTTATACCCTTTACGCTTAAGATGCAGATGATAATGGCAAAGCTCATGCTTTATGATCCCAATAAGTTCTTCCATCCCAAATTGATCAAAGTGTTTTTTATTAAACTCAAGATTATGAGAACGCAGTAAGTAACGCCCACCCGTTGTTCTTAACCTTGAATTAAAAGTTGCAGCGTGATTAAAAGACAACTCGAACCACTCTTCTGAAATAGATTCAACTAGTTTCTGCAATTCCTCATCCTTCATATTCTCACCTCATTACTTATTGAACACATACAAGCAGCACCTCATAAACTAATTTACATCACCATCGCGAAAGTGTCATCTTATAAAGGAGGAGATTCTGATGCCTGTCTGGTTTAAAAGACAGCTTAAGCAAGCTTACCTTGATAAAGACCGACGTCAAATCAAACTACTAAACCAATGCTGGTTTTTTTATAAAAGAAAACACCGCCCCTGAGGGGCAGTGCTTATGAAGGATTAAGCATTGTAAGAGCGATTCGCTCCCTCTTTAAATCAACACTATCTACCCAAACTGTTACAACTTGTCCTACATGGACGACTTCCATTGGGTTTTTCACAAATTTATTCGTTAACTTTGATATGTGAACAAGCCCATCTTGTTTTACACCTATATCTACAAATGCGCCAAAGTCCACTACATTACGTACTGTACCTTCTAACTCCATTCCTTGCTCAAGGTCTTCCATTTTAAGAACATCCGTTTTCAAGATAGGTTGCGACAGTTCATTCCGTGGATCTCTTCCTGGTTTGCGAAGAGAGGCAACAATATCTTCAAGCGTCAATTCCCCAATTTCAAGCTGTTCAGCAGTGTCTTTAATGGAGATGGAGGCAAGTGCCTGAACTAGCTTTTCCGAACCAATATCTTTAGGGCTACAGTTCAGTTGTGTCAGAAGAGCCTTTGTTACTTCATAACTTTCAGGATGGATTTCTGTTTGATCAAGAGGTTGCTTACCTCCCAAAATTCTAAGGAACCCTATACATTGCTCATATGTTTTAGCGCCAAGTCTCGGAACCTTCTTCAACTGAACACGACTTGTAAACTTTCCTTCCTCATCGCGTTTCTTAACGATATTCGTTGCAACTGCTCGAGAAAGACCTGCTACATATTGAAGAAGTGATATAGATGCTGTGTTTACATTAACCCCCACTTGGTTAACTGATGTCTCCACTACAAATGTAAGCTGGTCATTTAACTTCTTCTGAGATACATCATGTTGATATTGCCCAACTCCGACTGATTTTGGATCAATTTTCACAAGTTCAGCAAGCGGATCCTGAATTCTTCTTGCAATAGAAACGGCAGAACGCTCTTCAACCTGTAGAGATGGAAATTCTTCTCGTGCAAGGTCAGATGCAGAATAGACGCTTGCTCCAGCTTCATTTACGATTAAATAGGCTAATTCCGCGTCCACTTCTTTAATAACGTTAGCAATAAATTGCTCTGTTTCACGAGAAGCCGTTCCATTTCCAATTGCAATCATCTCTATATCATAGTCCTCAATCATCTTCTTTACAATTGCCTTTCCTTTGTCGACCTCTGATCTAGGAGGAGTAGGATAGATGACTGAAACGTTCAACATTTTACCAGTATCATCTACAATCGCTAACTTACATCCAGTTCGATAGGCAGGGTCAACACCAAGTACCCGCTTCCCTTTTAGAGGAGGTTGAAGTAAAAGATGCTTAAGATTCTCTGAAAAAATATGAATAGCTTGATCTTCAGCTTTTTCTGTTAACTCTTTACGTATCTCTCTTTCAACAGATGGCTGAATTAGACGCTTATAACTGTCTACCATTGCTTCTTCTAAAAGAGTAACGCATGCATTCTGATGAATGTTAATTGTTTTTCTTTTTAAATAATCATGAATTGAATCGATAGGTGGCGTAATAGATACGCGTAAAACTCCTTCTTTTTCACCCCTATTGATTGCTAGAATACGGTGAGGAACAATTTTGGAAATCCCTTCTTCATACTCATAATACATTTCAAAGATCTGCTTTGGATCATCTTCCGCGGATTTCACCGCCGTTTGAAGAAGCCCATGTTTAAACGTCTTTAAACGAATCCATTTTCTTGCTTCAGCATCATCTGAAATCCATTCTGCAATTATATCTTTCGCTCCCTGAATGGCATCTTCAACAGAAGTAACGTCATTCTCCCCGGAAAGAAAGTTCACAGCTTCTTCAGAAGGTTCACGGTCTCCTACAGTCGTAATCCATTTGGCAAGAGGCTCTAACCCCTTTTCCTTCGCAATAGTCGCTTTTGTCCGCTTCTTTTGCTTATAAGGACGATAAAGATCTTCTACCTCCTGAAGCTTTGTTGCTTTAAGAAGCTGAGACTTCAATTCATCTGTTAGTTTGTCTTGCTCTTGTATAAGGCGTATCACTTCTTCTTTACGGTTCTCAAGGTTTTGTAAATAAGTCCATGCTTCCTGAATATCTCTAAGCTGCACCTCATCTAGACCACCAGTAAGTTCCTTACGATACCTCGCTATAAAGGGAACCGTATTCCCACCGTCTAGAAGGGTAATCACTTCTCGTACACTGCGCTCAGCAATATTTAAGTTTTGCGCCACTTTATGAAAATGTTCTGCCTGTTGTTTATCTGCCGTAATTCCCAAAACCATTCCTCCTTAGGACCATTTGAATAATAGTATAAGTTTACCGAATAAAAGGTCTCGTTAAAAGTCTCCCGTTGAGAAAAGAGCCACGAAATAGAAACATCTTCCATTCCTAGCTCACCCAAACATACTGATACCATGGACAAAATAAAAAAGCTCTTCCTTCTAGATGCGGAAGAGCTTTTTAAACAGTTTTCCCTACAAGCAGGGTAATGTCATCATTTGTTGACGGAAGAGAATTCGTTAAATGCTGAAAAGATTCTTGTACTGAATCAAAACGAGCAATCATTGCATAATTTTTGGAGCTAATTTGAACTCCATCTGAATATGTGACAAATGAAGATCCTGATGGATAATCAATTGTTTGTACTTTTACTTTCTGAGCCTTTCCAGATAAATACCCAGAGAATGAGATTGGACGATTAATGCTTCCATCGGGTTGATAGATAATTAAGTTTATATTGCCTATGCCGCTAAATTCCATCTGCCTTGTCTTCAAATCAAGCTTAAATATAGAAAGAACACAGCCTCGTTTCCCTCTCATCTCTTCATTCGCACGCTTCATCAAGGATTCAACATCTTCATCTTGATACTCTTTCACTACATTAATAGCGGCAAGAGAGGAATCTTTAGCCATATCTCCACTTCCAAGACCATCAGCTACTGCACAAATAAAATATTCTGGTGTTTCGGCTACATAATAGCTGTCACCACACATCTGATTGCCAGCTTTCGGTTTCTGATAGGCTGCTACAGTGAGCTTTTTGAAATCATGATGGTGAATCATAATTAAAAGGCCTCCGTCGGTTCAATTCGAATGGCTTGCCTTAATTTTTCAAGCGCTCTACGCTGTAGACGTGATACGTGCATCTGAGATATGCCTAGTTTCTCTCCCGTTTCTTTCTGACTCATGTTCTCGAAATAAGTGCAATTAAGAATTTCTTGTTCTCGCTCTGTTAATACTGCGAAAGCTTTTTTAAGAAGCATTTGCTGATCAACTAAGTCGAATCCTTGTTCTTGATCGCCTACAAGATCCAAAAGGGTCACCGTACTACCTTCTTGATCTGCTTCAATCGAACTATCTACCGAAAGTGCCTGGTAGCTCTTGCCCATTTCCATCGTCTCAAGAACTTCTTCTTCAGAAACATTCAAGTATTCAGCAAGTTCATCAACCTTAGGAGAACGTTGTAATTCATTTGTTAGTTCTTCAACAGCCTTCTTAATACGTGGACCTAGTTCTTTAATTCTTCTAGGAACATGAACACTCCACGTTTTATCACGAATGAAACGTTTGATTTCTCCTACAATCGTTGGAACAGCAAACGATTCAAAACTTCTGCCGAACTCAGGGTCATACCGACGTAGCGCGGCTAGCAATCCGATCATCCCAACTTGTGCTAGATCATCATGTATGCTTTTGCCTTTAGAAAACTTACGAGCAAGAGATTGAACTAAATCCTGATACCTTTCAACCAATTTTAGTTGAACGACTTCATCAGTAGGATCATTTTGATATTGTTCAATCCACTCATACACTTCGTTGTTGTTATTATTGCGGGGATGAGGAGATTGTGTCGGCATCTACTTCCACCCCATCTCTATGGAGGAACTTCGTCATCATAACTACTACTCCGTCCTCTCCACTGATTTCCACTTTGTCCATCAGCGATTCAATAAGAAAGAGACCTAGTCCTCCCTCACTGAGTTGTTCCACAGATTTATCACTATCAACTGGGCCTAGCTTCTCAGATACCTTGGTGTAATCGAAGCTTTGACCACGGTCAAGCACCATCATTTCAAGGCGGTCTTCATATATGCCAAATCCAATTGTAATTTGACCTTTTTCATCTTCCTTATATGCATGGTTCACTGCATTAGTACATGCTTCTGATAAAGCAATTTTGATGTCTTCAATTTCATCATAAGAGTAACCCATACGATTTGCGATACCAGAAACCGTTAATCTTGTAACACCAACAAACTCTGCCTGAGCAGGGATTTTCATTTCAACGAAATCTGAAATGTTTATCACTTGGATCCCCCCTTTACGTCTTCAATATCGATCACTTCATCGAGGCCAGTGATTTCAAAAAGACGCTGAACGCGTGAAGTCATACCAGTCAATTTAATCGAGCTACCGTGCTCTTTAGACGATTTAAGTGCCCCAACAAACACACCTAAGCCTGTGCTGTCCATATAGTTAACATCACCAAGGTGAACTAATGTTTCATGACCTTCTTTTCCGGTTAGCGGAAGCAAAGCTTCACGAAGCTGAGGTGCTGTATAAGCATCTATTTCACCAGCTATATGTAAATGATGTGTATTCTCATGATCTTCTTGTTTGATCTGTAAATTCATAACATTACCCCCTGTAGGTTGCATCAAATAATAAATAATATCATTATTTCCTTATTCCACGACTTAAGAGAAGTTAAACCTCTCTTCTTAAAATTACCAATGTAAAATCATCACGAAGTTCAAATTCTTGCAACCGCTCAAGTTCTCTATATACTTCGTCAACGATTTCCTGAGCAGAAAGGTGAATATACTTACGTATCATTGCCACAATTTCATCTCGCTCAATAAATCCACTACTCGAACGACACTCCGTTACACCATCAGATAGCATAATAACCATATCATTCCCATATAAGACACGCTGATATTCCTGATATGATGTTTTCTTAGAAACACCTAGAACAAGCCCTTTTGTATAGAGCTCCTCAAACTCATCTTTCTCTGCATCGTAAAAAAAGCCCGGCTCATGACCGGCGCCAGCATAATAAAATGAATGGACCCTTGGGTCATATAATCCGTAAAACATTGTAATAAACATATTAGGATCTACATTCTGTTCAACCACTCGGTTCAAATTCTCAAGCACGGCTCCTGGTTGCATTCGCTGTTCAGGCGCACTATCCATTGTGTACTTAATCATACTCATACATAACGCAGCAGGGATGCCTTTTCCGATTACATCGGCAATTGCTACACTCATGCAATTATTCTCATCCTGAACAAAATGATAGTAATCTCCACTCATCTTTTGAGCAGGTTTACTAATAGCACCAATATCGAGACCTTTCACATCAGGCTTATCACCCGCCAACAACGTTTGCTGCATATTAGCAGCAATTTCAATTTCTGACTCTAGCTGTTGTTGACGGCTTCTAAGACTTTGGTGCTCCCTGTAGGCAAACCCATAACCAATCATCATCTCTAACAAGAAATCATAAGAGTTTTTAAGACGTTGTGGAATATCAGGAAATAGTTCTTCAAGTACACTTACATGAAGGCTAACAGCTTCTTCAGGGGAAATTTTTTGCTCAATCATTTTCCTGCTAAACTGCTGTCCTTTGTATAGTGTTTGCTCCGACTGCTCTTGTAAATAATTCTCTAATATAGATTTGTATTTTTGATATTGAAGATCTCGGTCATCCATAGTGGCCTATCCTCCTTAACGGAGCCATTTAATAGAAGTAATAATTGTTCCTTCATTTTCTTTCGAATCAATCGTAAACTCATCCATTAAGCGTTTAACTCCCGGAAGACCTGCTCCAAGACCACCAGAGGTGGTAAAACCATCTTCCATTACTTTTCGTATATCCTTAATTCCAGGACCCGAGTCAGACGCTTCAATTTTAAGACCTAATTTACCACCGTTTTCCACACGTTCAATGGCAACTTCGCCACTTCCAGCATAAAGGTATATGTTACGAGCGAGTTCAGAGATTGCCGTTGTAATTCGAGCCTGATCAACTGTGCCAAACCCAAGTTCTTTAGCAATGTTTCTACCCGACTGTCTCGCCTTAACAATATCCCATTCATTTCGAACTTCCACACAGGATTGGATATTCATAGCTTATCCCCCCAATTCCTGTTGTAATTTCTCTAACCCCTGTTCTAAATCTAATGCAGTTGGGACATTTTTCATCATGATGCCGAGATCGATCAACGTGATAGCAACAGCAGGTTGAATTCCTGTTAGCACCACTTTTGCCCCCATTAAATTCGACATGCGTACAACATCACCTAGTACTTTGGCGATAAATGAATCAATCATATCGACAGATGTCAGATCAATTACAACGCCCTTTGCTCCGGTTTCGTGAATCTTTTCGAGCAAATCCTCCTGAAATTGAAGTGCCGTTTTGTCATCAAGGTCTACCTGAATTGTAATTAACAGATATTGATTTAGTTTCAATATAGGAATTCGCATGGTCTTCCCCCCTTACTCAAGCTCAATCATTTGTCGTTTAGTCAATTCTAACGCTGATTTCATACCTTTAAATAGTGTACTCTTAGTCGGGAATTGTCCCAAATCAATTCCAAGGTTAACAATTGTTTGCGCAATCTCAGGTCTAATACCAACTAGAATACATTGTGCTCCAACAAGGCGGACTGCTTCAGCTGCCTGAATAATATGGTGAGCAACCATTGTATCCACAACAGGAACACCAGTAATATCAATAAGAACTACTTGAGATCTATGTTTAATAACACCCGTCAACAAGTTCTCCATGATAAGTTTAGCGCGTTCTGTATCAATGGTTCCGATGAGTGGCATTACACTGATATTCTCAAAAACTGGAATAAGAGGTGCAGATAATTCTTGAAGAGCAACTTTCTGGATGGATACAGTATTCTCCCAATTCTTAGCACTCTCATTAATTAGCTGATTAACAATAGGATCAATCCAACGATCAATTTCATCGTACATAGCGAATACTTTTTCATTAGACTGATTTGCATCCAGAATGATTGCTAAGATAATACGGCGGAAATTCTGCAAACCTTGCGTAATATAGCTAAGTCTCCACCCTATTTTCATTAAGTGCTCGGCAAACTCTGTCATACGATCTGTTGGCTTATGAACATTTTGTTCAATATGCGTGTAGATAATCTCAAACAATTCTTGATTTGTTTCCTCGTAAGCTCTATCTGTTATTGATTGTAGCCGATGTTCATCACGTACTCTTTCCATCTCGTCCATCCATCTAGTATAAATACGTTCACGGCTTTCATTCAATAATTGTATTACTAACTTGTCCATCTTGCTCCTCCCTACGATCTTACTGCGTTCATTTATCTTCTCATTGCGAGGAACTCCCCGCAATCATTATGCTTTCCTAATTCTAGCGCATCACATCATTTTAATCTTAACACACTTTTCGACAGAACTAGAATATTACCTGCCATACCCCACACGAAAAGCATCAAATAATTCCTTTAAGATACAAAAAAACTGCTCATAAGAGCAGCTTCGCTTGGGTATTATTCTATGCGTTTTCAAAAATCAATAAGTCCAAGGCTGATCTGCAGGGCTTCTTGTACCCGTTGCATCATACCCTCATCAAGGTGAGTGATCTTATCAGTTAGACGCTGTTTATCAATGGTACGTATTTGTTCGAGCAATATAACAGAATCCCGTTCAAATCCATAACGCTTGGCATCAATTTCCACATGGGTGGGAAGCTTCGCTTTTTGAATTTGGGCAGTAATTGCTGCAACAATGACAGTAGGACTAAAACGATTCCCAATGTCGTTCTGGATAATCAAGACAGGCCTTACGCCACCCTGTTCAGAACCTACAACAGGAGAAAGGTCAGCAAAATACACATCACCTCGTTTGACAATCAAGCCATTACACCCCGCTTACTAAGCGGTCCACGGTGTGCTCTGCTTCCTCCTCAACAAGAAAGGCTTCTGCTGCAAGGTTCAAGTTAATCTTAGCCATCTCCATGTACCCCTGGCGCATGGCATCACGAATTTGTCGCTTCTTGCGTTCGCGAATATACATTGTCGTGGCCTGTGATATGAACTCGTTACGATCGAGCTGTTCCTGTTGAATGATACCATCCACCTCATTTAAAATATGTTGTGGGAGAGTTACAACAATCGATTTTTTGTTTGCCTCTGACACAAACATACACCTCCGAAGCACTGCTACTCATATTGTATTCCACCATTAATCTTACCATTGCTGACGACGCATTGCAAAACAACTTTCCACAAGACTATTTCATCATATTCTTGCAAAATCCTTCTTTTATTTTACTATTTTTTTAAAATTGTATTCATTACGCCCTTTTTTTCTCCGTCATCCCGAAAAATTCTCGGAACACGTGGTCCAATCATACAAGGAATTTCATAGTTTATCGTCTCAAGTCGCTCAGCAATGTCATCTATTGTAATTTCTTCTGAACCCTGTTGACCTATTAGCGTGACATGCGTCCCAATAGTAGTTGGGTGAGGTAGTCGAACCATAAACTGATCCATACAAATACGACCTACAATTGGTGCTTGTTCACCATTCACTAGTACATACCCATCTCGTAACTTTCGGATCCAACCATCCGCATAGCCAATAGGAACTGTCCCAATCCATTCCCCTTCCGTTGTATGATAAGTCGATCCATAACTAATCGGTTCCCCTTCTTTCATTTGCTTCACGTGAACAAGTTGACTATGAAGACTGAAAGCGGGATAAAGATTAAAAGGTTGAACTGATTTCATTTCTTGTGAAGGACTAAGACCATACATCGAGATCCCAACACGTATCATATTCCCAATGCGTTCAGGTATTCTGATAGCGCCGGCGCTGTTTCCGAGATGAATCCATGTAGGCTCAATGCCTTCCGATTCTAAATAAGAGGCCATTTCCTCAAATCTGTTACGTTGCACTTCAATAAATGAATTATCGGGTTCATCCGCTGTAGCAAAGTGTGTATAGAGACCCTCGACATTAACTAGAGGCTTATTTCTTAACCACTCTACTATCAGTTTAGCTTCCTTTTCTTCCTTTATACCTAGTCGTCCCATTCCAGTGTCTAATTTCAAATGAATCGCAAGAGATAGACCGCTTAATATAGCTTCAGCTTGCTCCAACCATTCCAATTGAAAGACTGTCAAAGTGATGTCCTGTTCCGCTGCCAATTTGGCATGAATTGGCGGAACCCACCCTAGTACTAGAATTGGTGCAGTAATTCCTTCTTCACGAAGTGCAAGCGCCTCATCGAGAATCGCTACCGCTAGGTAAGATGCCCCTGCCTGAATAGCCGTCTCAGCTGTTGCTACTGCACCATGTCCATATCCGTTCGCTTTCACGACTGCCATTATCGAAACACCAGATGGAACATGGTTTTTATATGCGTTGATATTCTGTTTAATGGCATCGAGATTAATCTCTGCCCACGTCTCTCGATAGAAAGGTTGATTCTGCATACTTCATTTCCTCCTGAAACAAATCACTCTGCTTTCTATTTTAGGAGTTTTTAAGAAAATCGCAAGCAGGACTATCTGAAATGAGTGAACTTGCTTCCTCTTAATCAGGTACATAATTTCTAAAGAAGGTTCAGCTGTGTCAGCTGAACCTTCTTGGAGTATTATTTAATTTCTGTTGTTCCATACACAGATCTTGCAACAGAGACCATCTCGTCTATTGATAAATCGTCTGAAGCAAGGAAGAAGTCAACCCCATTATGGTTCCAACTAACTGTTGACTCTGTCATAACGCCCATTGTGAAACCAAGATCTACCGGCTCTCCTTCACCAACTGATACAGGTGCACTTGTCTCAAGTGCAGCCTTACTCTTTTCCTCAATCAATGTGAATGATTTTTCACCAGTAAAGGTTAATATCACCTTATCCGTTGCCACTTCTTTCTCGTCTGTAAGCCCCGTACCTTGAGGCTCATACATCGGGTAGACGACTTCAAAAGGTTCATTGGTAGCTGCAATGACCGGCACTTCAAGCTGAGCTGCTGTCATATTTCGCTCCATATCAAAAGCACCTTTGTCGAATGAAGCATTGAATTTCATATTGGAGAATTCAATGTTCACTAACGGCTTCAAATCTTGGTTCATTATTGTCACTTTCTCAGGAGCAAGATCTTTCTTGTTTAGCTTAATTGATTGCTTAGATAAGTTTTTGTTCTGATAGTTTGTTTTGGTCGTGAAGACATAGTCATTATCTTTTGCTTCAAAGCCAGCACTCGAGTCATTTAGAATATCAGACACCAGCGTGTTGTATAGATATGCCTGACTTCCGTTTTCAGGCCAATTACTTTGAAATCTGAAACTTTTATTAAGCGCTGGGGTAAGGACGAACACACCCTCATCATTTCTTAAAATAATTTGGCTTTGCTCTTTCGTTGCGTTCTTTAGTTCTACTCGATAATAAGATGGCTTCTGATACCAGATTTCTACATCATACCGTTGCGGTTCTTCTCCTGTTTCAAGTGTCATCTTAGCATTTACTTTATAGCTGTCCATTTCATTTAACTTTTTATCTAAAGCGTCTACTACATCCTGCTGACTTTTTTGTCCGCATCCAGCAAGGGCAACAAGCATCAGTATCCCGATAAGTAAAACAGAACCGAACCTTTTCACTATATCCAACTCCTTTGCCTCATTTAAAACGACAAAGGAGGTTCCTGTGCGGTGAAAAACCTATCCGTGGTTTTGCTCAAGAAATGAATGCAGAACAGCTGGTATAGTTGCGATAACGTCGGTTGCCAATACGTCCAGGGTTGAATGAGCTGTTTGAACCAGAGTATCAGCGGATTTACCGTGAACAAAAACAGCATTGCTTATCCCTTCTTGAATGGACTGACTATGCATGACAAAAGCGAGTACCATCCCAGTCAACACATCACCGGATCCACCTTTTGCTAAAGATGGGTTTCCTGTCGTGTTGACGAATTGATCTCCTTCAGGTGTGGTCACAATTGTATAAGGTCCTTTTAACACAAGGTATACACCATACTCACGTGCAAACGACCGAGAGATTTCGAATCGTCTACTTTGAATGTCTTGAATAGAACATCCAGTAAGCCTCGCCATTTCTCCTGGATGTGGAGTCAAGATCGTCGGTGACTTTCGTGCTTTCACTTCATCCTTCAGTTCCTTCAAATGATATAGCGCATCGGCATCCAGAACGAGAGGCACTTCAGTTGCAAGCACTACCTGAACGATCATGCTGCATCCGACTTCCCTTCCAAGACCAGGACCAATTGCAATACCATCGAATTCAGAAAGATCACCAGACACTGCTCCAGAGAAAGTACCATTATGTGAAGACCACCCTTGAAACAACGCCTCTAACATAGTACTTGTTACTAATGAAAGGATATCATCTGGGACAGCGACCTGTAGTAATCCTGCGCCACTTCGATAGGCAGCTTTCGTTGTCATTACAGGTGCTCCAGCCATTCCCCTTGATCCGCCAATCACCAGACCTTTTCCATGGCTTCCTTTATGAGAGGATGACGTTCGATCGGTCAGTGTACGCTGAACATCCGAATTATGCCAGAGCTTTCTGTGTAAAGCTTCTCTAAAAGCATGTTGTGGCAGCCCAATATTAATTACTTCTAATTCTCCATAATAATCAGCATCAGGGTAAAGGAAGGCTCCTAACTTCGGGCATTGAAGTGTATAAGTTCTGTCAGCATGAATAGGCTGAACATCTCCTTCGAACCCACCATTAGCTTGTAAGCCACTCGGCAAGTCGACAGATATAATGAAAGCAGACGACTCGTTTACTTTCTGTACAACTTCATCATATGGCGAACGAATCACCCCTGATATGCCAAGCCCTAACAGACAGTCGATTATGACGTCATACCTTGCAAGTTTTTGTTGAAATGCTTCTCCACCCTTATAGGCATTCCACTCATAAGACAAGCTGGTATAAATGCCAAAATGAGTAGCAGCATCCCCCTTTAATTTTGATTGGGGAGGAATGACCCATACATCAACATTGTAACCATTATCTTTTAAATACCTTGCAAGAACGAAGCCGTCTCCTCCGTTATTCCCTGATCCAATTAACACAGCAATCCGTTCATTTTTGTGAATTCTGCCCTTCATTGCTTCAAAAAGTGCTTTACCTGCGTTTTCCATAAGCACTACGCCACTTAAACCAATCTCCTCCATGGTAAACCGGTCCGCTTCATACATTTCTTCTCCGGATACGATTCTCACAACAGGTCCCTCCTGACCGTGGTAAAATATATGAGGCAAGTCGCAAAGTTATGCAGACTAGCTTGACGAGCTCTCAATAATGATTTGCGCCACCGCATGTTGCCTCGTGTGTGAAATGGTAATATGTATGCGTTCATCCTCACCTCTTGCCTCAATATAAGGTGCGCCTTCAGAGGATTTTTTGATTGAAATATCCTGAAAGCTTAGTTTACCAATTCCTGTTCCTCTCGCTTTCGCATAAGCTTCTTTAGCTGCAAACCGACCAGCAAGAAATTCCACACTTCTATGTCCACTGAGTTTGCTATACATCTCATGCTCACCACTCGTCAGAATGCGTTCTGAAAAAGATGGGTTCCTTTCAACAGCTTTCTGAATACGCTCAAGTTCAATTAAGTCGACGCCAATTCCGATAATCATGAAAAACCTCCATAGTACTATCTTCTTAAAATAAAGCATAAAGTTATAAATAGTGCTCAAGTTGAAAGCTATGCTAAACTAGTAAGAAATAAAAAGATAGTTCATTGTATTTAAATGTCGCTTACTTTATAAAAGTCTCTTTCCTAAATGATTGTTGCTGTTAAAACAATTATTGAATAAAAAACATCGCTGATTGGAGCGGAAATTCAACCACTCTTACAGCAACAATGTATACGAAAAGAGCCAAACAAAAAATTTAATCTGTAGAAAAGGTGGTTAATATATGTTTTTGCGAAATGAAGATTTTCGCTCATTTATCCGCTATTATCCTATCATCTCCATACTTATTGGTATACATATCCTCCTCTTTATTATGGTAAACCTTTTCGGGACGTACTCCATTTTCAATTTAGGAGTAGGCTCAAATCGAGCGATTGAGGCCGGGCAGTACTGGAGACTTATCACACCAATCTTTCTACACGCCGGCTTTGCTCACGTGTTGTTCAACTCTTTCTCGCTTTACCTTTTTGGCCCTGCTTTAGAGCAGATGTTAGGTAAAGTGAAATTCTTAATTGGTTACTTTGGTGCTGGTATCATTGCAAACATCGCTACTTTTTATTTACAGGACAGTACATTTAGTCATGTAGGTGCGTCCGGTGCGATCTTCGGCCTATTCGGAATCTATTTCTATATGGCCTTCTATCGAAAAGAGCTCATTGATCAGGCAAACTCCCAGCTGATTTTGATGATTCTTGGAATTGGTCTAGTTATGACGTTCATTAGTCCCAACATTAACGTTCTCGGTCATTTATTCGGCTTTCTCGCTGGTGCAGCATTAGCACCTATACTTCTTATTGGTGCCAAACCCTATATTAACCGAGGTATGATTCGTGTTAGGCGGGCAGCTGATACTAGTGGGGATATTCGCTTTAAACCTAACAGATGGCAAAAGCGTAGAATTCGTTCTGGTTCTGGAGCAGGAAGCAAGATCATCTGGGGAATCTTCATTGTTCTCGTAGCACTTGGCTTCATCGTACGGTATTTCTAATGAATGAGTATATAAATAGAAGGCTCTTTCTAAAGATTGTTGCTTTTGAAACAATTATTGAATAAAAACCCCACTTATACTCTTGTAGCAACAATCACTAAGAAAATAGCCAAATAGAAAGAAACCGGTGATTAGATAGACAATCACCGGTTTCTTTATTTCAATGGAGATTCCATATAGTACTGAATAGCGTCCTTTAATTTGCCAGTTAGTTCAAAGTTCTGATCTAATTCGAAATCAAGATTTAATAGGTGAAAGACATGCGAAGGCTTTAATCCACATAACACGGGTATCACTCCGATCACATTCACCATTTTGCAAAAGGAGTGTAAGGCATGAGCACCGCTCTCTTCTATTTCTCCAACACCACTAAAATCAATAATAACGCGCTCATAGTCTTCATTGCGAAGTGAGTAAAGCAGTTCATTCTCATTCACTTCAAACAACTCCTGTTCGAGCGTTCCGAATAAAGGGATAACTCCAATAGTTGAAGAGATTGGCAGGAAAGGGCTAGATAACTTTTTAATTCTTTTTAAAGCCGTTTCTAGCTCTTCCTTTTTATCTAGCAAATCAAAGTTGGTTTCAGATAATCTCTCTCTTTGTTTTTGGATTGACTCTCCAAGCTTTGCAATTCTTTGGTCCTGCTTAACACATACAAGTTGAGCTGTTCCCTCTTTTGTCCAATTTGAATACACGTTATAAAGCGAATAAGATTCATGTTCCGTGTTCAGTACCAACTCGATCTCTACTTGCTCCTCATGAGGCGTGAGATACTTTTTCGCCTTTGTCCTGCTATACTTGTCCACAAGATCTAGAAAAGAAGAGGGGGAAGTAAAGGACTCACTGGCTAGTTGTGACTCATCAATAATTTCTAGCTTTTCGTTAACGATAAACGCAGGGAGTGGATGATTCTTAATATTAAACATGACCATCTCCACCCTTTCGATTTTCTAACCATAAACGAACCTGATCGAGATTTGGAACTACTATCGTTTCCTTAGAGCAATACTTTGATAAGTCATACTGTGCAGCTAGTCTACCGCCAACTATCACTTCAGGAGTCTTTTCTAACCCTTCAAGCTCTGTCACATAGTGATTAAGTCGCTCAACGTGAGACATAATGGAGACCGAAATTCCTACAACGGACGCATCCCACTCCTCTACCGTATCAATAACGTGCTCTAGTGGTAAATTCGCTCCAAATAATTTAGTTTGCCAACCGTACTCTTGAAAAAGCAGCGAAATCATTTTTAACCCTAAATAATGTTGCTCTTGTTCAATACATAGAAATAGTGCACGTGGACCGTTCGTATTCTTACTCGTTAATTTTCTAGTATAGGCATACCGAGAAAGCACATAATCGCAAGTGGTTGTAGCAAGATGCTCATCTGCTACAGAAATTTCATTTTCTTCCCATAGCTTTCCTACTCGTTGCATGGCTTTCGTTAATGCTTCATACGTTAAATGGCTATCTTCCATCAAAATCTTATGCTCTGCAATTCTATCCCACGCTCGATCCTGATCGCCTTCAAGAAAGTCGTTTGTTAGTTGTTGTATATCAATTGTCATACTTTCACCTCTCCTTCTTCTAAGACCTCTATCGTAATATTCTTATTCCAACCAATTTATTCACCATGTTTTAATTCAATAGAACGCTCACTTGCTTCATATGAATACCAATCCAGAAGTGACTGTCCCTCAAACTGATCAATATCTCTCACTCGAAATTGTTTACCTGCAAAGCTCGAGAGAATCGACAGCTGGAATGTTGTTAATAATCTTCGTTTCTGAAAATAAGTCGTTTGCATCTCCATAGCTTGAATTCTTCTTCGCGCTACGTAGACACGCGTTCTCCCAATCTGCCTGAACTGTAAGAGGGCAATCCCTTTCTTTACACTCCAACCTGCATCACGATAATGCAAATAACCAATTAGGCAGGCGAGTGGAATCAATAGAATGGATATATACCCATATGGAATGAAATAACTAAGAACACCAATTGGTATAAGGGTTGGAAGAGTAAATCGAATCATATAACGTCGTCTTGCACGAGTAGGCAAAGACTCGACATCGTTATGAATGGGAATTTCCGGTAATGCCTCTTTAAGAAAAGACTTAATATGTTTACGCTTCATTAGAGGGTACAAAACCGTTGAGAATTGTTCATCTTTCCCTCCGCCTCCGCCGCTTTCTACGTAAATTGCAGCATAACCAAAAGGCTGGCGTAAAAGACCTTCTACCACCCTGATTGCTTGAATTCTGTGTACAGGTATTGTTAATTGTCTCTTTTCAAGAACACCTCGATGGATAAGTAGATCATTTTCCTGACGAGACAAAACAAACCCTCCGTATTTTAAAACCGTTCCTGCAACCGAGAAAATCCATGACAAAATCAGAATAAAAGCGACTGTAATCAGAATAAGTGGAATTGTTGCATCCAAAATCGTTTCTGTTGCTCTCGTATAGAATTCACCAGGAATAAGATCATCCAATTGGGAACCAATCGCCGCCACAAAAGAGAGAACAACGCCTATTCCACCTGAAGTTGATGCAGCTATGAGAAGCTGACGCCACGTTAATTTATACTCTAAAACAGGTGCGACTTCTTCATCCACTTCTTCTATTGTACTTTTCTTGTCATACAATTCTTCTTTTAAACGCTCCGCATCAAGACGCCTTAATGCTGGCATAACGACCTCTGGTTCACCGCCTCCACCAGCCGTCTCAATTTGCACTTTTACTAGTCCAAAAAGACGTTGAATAACACCTTGTGAGAAATCAATAGATTGAATTCTCTCTCTTGGAATAAAACGTTTTTTGCGAAAAATAAAGCCCTGATGAATGCGCAATTCATTGTTTTGTATTTGATATGTATAGAAGAGCCAGCCCATAACGCCATTTACCAGCGTGAAAACAAGTAGTCCTCCAATTGCTACGAAATGCCACCATGAATAGCCACCTCGTCCAACAAAAACGAAAAAGATGAGGGGAAGTGCCGCCTCTCTAATAGAACTAATAAACGATAGAAGCATTGCTACAGGATGAAGACGCTTGCGATCAAACATCATCTTCTGCCATCCTCGCAAGAACTGAAATTCGATCCCTTAGTTCATCTGCGATTTCATTAGAAAGAGCTGGTATTTCATGTGTTGTTGCTGCGGTTGAAATAGTAACAGATGATAGCTGATTCGCTCGTAGCAATGGTCCTTGTCTCGTGTCAACATGCTGAACTCGAACCATTGGAATCAATGTCCGTGTCACCGTAATAACACCGTGCTTTAACTCTACTTCATGCTCGCTAACTTCATATCGCCATTTTCTCCACTTAAGCTTAGGGAGGACCCAAACTTGTAGAATAGTAAATAGAATGACGAGAAGGATGCTTACTACTAAAACCCAATAAGGTATGGTGTAGACGAGAAAGTGGATCATAAATAAACCCACAAGAATAACGATGCTTACAAACGATACAATCGCGCCTGTTATTTGCCATACTTTTAACCCTTTTGGATCAATTTTTTTCGAAGGTTCTGGTCGCATTCTTTTCCTCACTTTCACATTTATAGCTTCATCACTCATGGTCTTTCACATATTATAGCATTGTTGCAGTTCACCTTCTATCTTCACACTTTATTAAAAAACCGTATACTTAAACGTCTCTACTCCACAATCTTTCAGAACTACTCACAACAAAAAAACCTGAGCATATTCTGCTCAAGTTCATTGTTCTCTTTTATTAAGGCTCTTTTCGTAAACATTGTTGCTATAAGAGTGAGGGGGATTTCCGCTTCAGGATGCTCGCTTTCCGCGGGGCGGGCGGTGAGCCTCCTCGGCGCACAAAAACATTGCGCCTGTGGGGTCTCACCTGTCCCGCTAGTCCCGCAGGAGTCGAGCACCTTCCGCTCCAATCAGCCAAGTTTGGTTCTTTATACAAAATTCTTTCAAAAGCAACAACCTTTGAGAAAAGAGCCTTTAGAAAAAAGCCTTTATTAAAAATGATTCGAAGCATAAGGCCGTTCTGCTTCTCTCATACTGATGATTTCTTTTTCTTCATGATCCCAAATTGCTAAGATTTTTGATTCTGCATTATAGAAAGTTAAGTGTTGATCCGTGCACGTTAAAAGCTCGCTACTTGGGATAGGAAACTTTTCCTGCTGACCGGTTTTGGGACAGATATAGACAAGCTGATCACTTTTCCCAGTTCTACCGTTTATGCCATGGACAATTAATAACCCACTCCATGAGTATATCGTACGAGGAGAGAAATCAAGCTTAAACGAATTCTTCACTTGAAAATGCTCATCAAGAAGAAGGACCTGATCTTGTCGAGCGGAAGAGATTGATAGAGCAGCTACATACAAACCTTCATCAGCAATCATCATGTTAACCGGTGAATAACCTTCTTCAAGTGGAGTCACCTTTTTACCAGTATCTCCAAATGTGGTTAAGAGAGCCTCATCCCCTTCAACATGGTAGGACGAAACAATCAGCTGGTTTCCCTTTCGCTTAAGGTCACAGAAAATCCCTTTTACATGCCACTGATGTATCATGCGCGGATCGTCCTTTGCGAACTCATAAATCCATCCATTCCACTCTTCACCTTCACATGCAATGCAGACTGAATTAGGAAACTCATAGAAGCTTGGTTTTCCGTTTACCTGAAAGGTTCTCAGTTGAGCAAGACTATGAACAAAAACATAAACTTCAACATGATTCGATGACAGCTGTTTAGTAAACCAATAATTCTGATTGGAATCTCTAATTACGTTAGAAAAACCTTCATCACTAGCAATGGGTAGTTTGGGCACATTGTCCTGCTTCGTAGTATATGCTGTGATAGACGAATCATGTTCATCAGACTTTAGTGCTTTGTTCCCTTGCTCAAGCGGCATTTTGAACTCCCCTTTCATATTCAGCTGCCTTCTTCCGTTCAAGCAAGTAGGAAAAAGGATGGACTTTAATAACCGATCCTGGCTGTTACTACTAGTTTAACAAACAATTGACAAAGCGGGTATTGGGAAATAACAATATCTTTCGTAGGATTAATGACGTTTTTTGTTTCCTACTTTCCCAAGTCTATCTAACTGAACAAGGACTATAGTCACGAAGCGGCGCTATCACTTAGGGTTAATTTACATTTTTGTGTTAGTGTTGGTAATTAAGTGATCGCCTTATTTACTTATCCTACCTTATTTTAACACTGCTTAAGTCTTGACAGTACATATTCGCTGGATAACAATGAAAACGAATCGACATTTAAAAGGAAGGGTGAGATCTGCTTGGCTCTTAATCACGATGTGTATATTCACAATCTTTTTGGTAATGAAGACACAGCATTACAAACCGTTAAAGAAAGCATTCAAAAAAAAGGAATGCCTTCCATTTCAGTTCAGCCAGAAGTTGGACGCTTCCTTTCCATTCTTGTAAGTATTAAAAAACCAAGAAATGTTATGGAAATAGGGGCTTTAGGTGGCTATAGTGGAATTATGCTTGCTGGTGCACTGGAGAATGAAGGATCTTTAACATCGCTCGAATTAGAAGATTCCTACGCTGCTGTAGCCAAAGATAACTTAACCAAAGCAGGTCTTGGAGATAAGGTGAAGTACGTTATTGGACCAGCGCTACAAAACATGGAATCTCTACTTAGTGCAGGTCAGCAATATGATTTTTTCTTTATTGATGCAGATAAAGTCAACTACCCGAATTATCTAGAGATGGCTTTAAAGCTTGCCGTACCAGGTGCTGTGATCGTAGCCGATAATACCCTCCAAGGCGATCGCGTTTTCGATGAAAACGTTAAAGAGGATAATGTAGAAGCAATCCGAACGTTTAACAATATGATGGCAAACGATGATCGAATTGAATCAATTATGCTTCCACTTTGTGATGGTCTAACGGTCGGAAGAGTAAAACCTTAAATAAGAGCCTACGATTGAATGTAATAAGAAAACAAAAAAAGAGAGAGAATCTCTCTCTCTTCTCCCTTACTTCTAGTATTTCACGATCGTTCTACCACGAATGTTTCCACTTAATATCGAGCTTAATACTTCAGGAAGTTCTTCAATCGTTACTTCATTGTGAATGGCCTCAAGATGTTCTGTAGGCTTGTAGTCTTTCGCAGCTTTTTTCCAGATTTCCTTCCTTTTTTCCATTGGGCAATAAACAGAGTCAATCCCGAGAAGATTCACGCCTCTTAGAATAAATGGAAATACAGTAGTCGGAACTTTAGGACCACCGGTCAACCCGCTTACAGCGACAGCTCCTCCGTACATCGTGTTACTTAATATAGCAGCAAGAGTTGTGCCACCAACAGGATCTACAGCACCTGCCCATTTTTGCTTTCCAATTGGTTTAAATCCTTCAGGAGCAACCTCATCTCGACTGAGAATACTCGTTGCACCTAGCTCCTTCAAATACCCATGTTCAGATTCTTTGCCTGTACTTGCTGCAACTTCATATCCTTTCTTGGCAAGCATCGCAATCGCCATACTTCCTACTCCACCTGTAGCACCTGTCACAAGGACCGGACCTTTATCGGGTGAAAGACCCGCTTGTTCAAGTTGATGGATCGAAAGGGCAGCTGTAAATCCTGCTGTTCCATAGATCATGGCTTCTTTTAAAGATAGACCTTTCGGAAGCGGAACGATCCACTCTGATTTCACTCTTGCGTATTCGCTAAACCCGCCAAAATGAGAAACGCCTAGTTCATAGCTTGTGACTATAACCTGATCTCCCTCTTTCCAATCAGGGTGATCTGATTCTTCCACAACGCCAGCTAAGTCAATCCCCGGAACGTGTGGGTATTCCTTTACAATATTACCTTTAGGATGTGTGGCTAATCCATCTTTATAATTGACGCTAGAATAATGAACTTTAATGAGAACATCACCTGCAGGGAGCTCCTCTTTTGTTAATCCTTTTATTGAGGTTTTTGTATCTTCTTCAACTTTATCCACTACTAATGCTTTAAATGGTTCCATTTCAAAATCCTCCTTTAACGTAAGTTCGCTACTACCATAACAAAAATTATTCTGACCGGTCAATTAATCTGAATTCTTTCCTCCTGTTTATAGGATGTGTATAATAAATCTGTAAGGAGTTGTGATCGATGAGTCGAAAGACAGAGTTACGACGAAAACAAATTATTAAAGCAGCCTATCAAGCAGTTTCAGATAAAGGATACGAAACAGTCACCCTACAGGATATTGCTAATTACGCTGATGTTAGTAAAGGGGTCCCGAATTATTATTTTCAAAACAAAGAAGATGTCCTAGCACACCTTCTTGAAGAAATAACGGAGCGAATTTATCAAAAAGAAAAAGCAGCCGTTGAGAACGAAACATCATTTCAAGAAATGCTTCAAGCTTATATAAATGCTGTTTTTGTTAATCCTGAGGACAATGAGAAATTCTACAAAGTGTATCTCGATTTCCTTGCTCAAGCTACAAGGAACGAACGATATCGTAAAATTAATGCTCGCTTCTACCAAAACTGTTTTTCCATTAGCCAATTAATTATAATGCGTGGTGAAAGCGAAGGTCTACTCCATAGTATGAACTACGATGATGATGGAAAAGCGATGAGATCACTAATTGATGGCTATATGATTCAATGGTTGATGACAGGGGATCATCAGAAACATAGGACGTATAAAGAAAGCTGTTTAAAAGCTATCCAAACTTACTTAACAAGCTAATTATACGTATTATCCAAATTGCCAAACCTGCCTTTCGCTTCGAATAAAGAGAAGGTATTCGGGCACGCTAACATCATGTAAGGAGGGATCTTTTTGGCGAAAGAGAAGAAACGGGGTATGAAGAAAGAACTTGCTCAAGCCGTGGAGCAAGCCAACCAAACAAACCCTACAACCAAACAAAGAAGCAAAAGAATTACAGAATAAAACCGGGCCACCGTGCCCGGTTTTTTAAATTGGCTCTTTTCGTATACATTGTTGGTATATGAGTGGGTTAATTTTCGCTCCAATCCTAAGTCATGTTTTTGAAACAATTATTGAATAAAACTCAACACTTCGCTGATTGGAGCGAAAGGATGCTCACCGCACGCCAGTAAAAGCAACATTGTCTATGAAAAGAGCCTTTAAATTAATCTGAATGAAGAGCCATCGATGATTTCAACGTCATCCCTTTTCTTAACCTCTTCCATTAATCGAAATAGCGCAGCATCTTTTTGCTTTGCTTCAATCATGCAGTCGATTTGAGGGGTGCTGTCTCTCACTTTGTTTAGAAATTGAAAAAATAGATCAACATCTATGTAATCCGCATGACTACGAAATTCCTTGTCGTTTTTGGGTGATGAGATATGCATCTTCACAGGTAATGGAGATCCACTCCACGTATCTACTACTCTTGCCCACTGAGTTTCCCACTCCTCCGTTTCATGACAGGCAAGGTGGTGATGATAATCGAAGACCATCGGCACGTTCAGCTTCTCACACAAATAGAGCGTATCAAGTAGTGTAAAAGTGGTATCATCGTTTTCAAGAATAATGGTTTGCTGTATTTTTTGAGGGGTATACATCCAATTATGAATAAAACGCTCAAGCGACTTCTCTTTATCGTTATAACCTCCACCCACATGTAATACACAACGATGTGTGATGTCCAGTCCCATCGCTTCAAGAAGTCTCACATGTAACGCAAGGGTTGCTGTGGAAGTTTGTAGAATTTCTTTCTTTGGAGAATTTAATAGGACAAAATGATCGGGATGAAAGTCAACACGCATCTCTTCTTGTTTCGCGAAGTCACCTAACTCTTGTAACTCGCTTTTTAGCGGCTGCAGGTAATTCCAATCACTTAACGCCTCGTGATTTGCAAGTGGGATTAACCTGGAACTGAGACGAAAGAAATGAATGTCGTTGCCTTTATTATGCTTGAGAAGCCGTAGACAATTTTGCAAATTTGATTTAGCAATTCTCTCGAGCTTACGAATAGCAGCTTCTCTATTTTCTAGCTTTTGAAATTGGGCAAATGTCATCGTTTGAGAAGGTGAACTGTTTACAAGCTCCATGCTCATTGCAACATACCCAAGTCGAATAATTGTCATTCACGTTTCACCTCACAGAAATTCTTCTATTAGAGTGTCCAATATAGGTAGATTCAATGAGTTATATCTAACATCTATTTCGTGTTGAAGCATGGTACAATAGAAATAATACCTGGATGCGGGTAATTTGAATAAAGGGGTAATTGTATGGCAACTCAAATTATTACGGACAGCAGTATTGACTTCCCTGAAGAACTGCTAAATGAATTAAACGTTAAGGTGGTTCCACTAAATCTTCTCTTTGGTGACAAAGAATATAAAGCTGGGGTCGATCTTGATTCACCAACGTTTTATAAAAAATTACAGGAATCAAAAGAACTCCCTAAGTCCTCTGCCCCATCACCACAGGACTTTCTTACAAAATATGAAGAAACTAGCCCGGAAGACAAAATTCTTGTTATTGCCCTCTCTGAAGCGCTAAGTAGCACTTATGATAACGCTGTTCTAGCAAAGAAAATGTTTCATGAGGAACATCCTGATCGGACCGTAGAAGTAATTAATGCCAAAACAGCTTCATCAGGACTTGGCGTAATTGTTTGTCATGCTGCTGAAATGGCTCGTGACGGGGAAAGTTTTGAGTCTATTGTTGAACAAGCCCATGAGTATACAGAAGATACGCTTACCATGTTTCTACTTGATACGCTTGAAAACGTTATTAAGGGCGGAAGACTTGATCGTGTACGAGGAACAATTGCCTCAGCACTTAATATCAAGCTATTAATGAGAGCAAGCAATGAAGATGGATCCCTCGAAGTACTTGATAAAGTACGAGGAAACAAACGTGCCGTGCGTGAATTTATCAAGAAAATTGGAGAATATGGTCATAATCTTGAGGACAAAGTAATTGCTGTAGCACACAGCAACTGCGAAGATAAAGCCAAAGCGCTAGTCGCACAAATTCAAGAGCGGTACAAATTCAAAGGTGTTATTCTATCTACAATGGGGCCACTCATTGGAACATATGCAGGTGAAGGCGCTCTCCTAGTCGCATTTAAAAAGAAATAAATAAAGTTGAAAAACGTGCGCAAGCACGTTTTTTTATGGACAAATAAGAAAAAAACAGGAAATGAATGACCATTCATCGAATTGTGTTCAAAACGAAGAAGTGTGGTGAATAGAAATGGAATGGAAAAAGTTATTTGAACCAATTCAATTACGAAGGTTAACATTGCCAAACAGAATTATGATGGGTTCTATGCACCTTGGTATGGAAGGAAGCAAAGAACAAGAAGAAGCGCTGATTTCTTTTTATACTGAACGGTCAGGAGCTTATGGTCCTGGAATTATTGTAACTGGTGGTATATCAGTTTCACCTGAAGGAGATGGTGGACATCACTTTCTTGGGTTCTACCGTGACGAAGATTTAGATGTAATGAGACGGTTAACTGAGCGTGTTCACATAGCGAATGGCCGTATTGCTGCTCAGCTCTTTCATGCTGGGCGCTATGCCTATTCAGAAATGAATGGCGTGCCATCAGTAGCACCTTCTCCAATAAAGTCTCCCATCCACAGAGAAACACCAGTAGAACTATCTGAGCTTGATATTCTCAATTTGCTTGAATCTTATGCTGAGGCTGGTAGAAAAGCAAAGGAAGTAGGATTTGATGCAGTAGAAATCATGGGTTCTGAGGGGTATCTGATTAACCAGTTTCTCTCGCCCTCAACGAATAAGCGGACTGATAAATGGGGCGGAGATTTTGAGAAAAGAACAAGATTCGCTATTGAAGTACTAAAGTCGGTCCGACAAGCTGTTGGTGATGATTATCCTATCATTTTTCGAATGTCAGGGCTTGATCTTGTACCAAATTCTTCAACACCTAAGGAAACCATTGAACTTGCAAAACGTTTAGAAGCAAACGAAGCAGATCTTCTAAACATCGGCATAGGCTGGCATGAATCAACTGTACCGACCATATCTATGATGGTACCTAGAGCTGGGTTCATCGAGCCTTCCTTACAAATTAAGCAGGCTGTAAACATTCCTGTCGTTGGCAGTAATCGTATTAATGACCCTGAACTCGCAGAGGAGCTGCTACACAAACTGGATATGGTTTCGATGGCACGACCTTTTCTTGCTGATCCTCACTTACTTAAAAAAGCGAAAGAAGAGACACTTAATCAAATCAACACGTGTATTGCATGTAATCAAGCATGTCTTGACCATGCATTCGAAGGGAAAGCTGTTTCATGTCTCGTGAATCCACGAGCTGGACGAGAACATAAATGGCATATCAAACAAACAAAAAACGCGAAAAATATAGTAGTGATCGGTGGTGGTGTTGCTGGAATGGAGGCAGCACGTGCTCATGCTGAATTAGGTCATAAAGTTGTTCTTTATGAAGCGAGGCCTTCGATTGGTGGACAGTTCAATCTGGCACGCAAAATACCGATTAAGAAAGAATTTGATGAAACGATTCGCTTCTATACAACAGAATTACAACGATTAGGTGTTCATGTTGCTCTAAACCATAAACCGAGTAGTGAAGACATTCTTTCCCACTCACCTCACCTTGTCGTTCTAGCAACTGGCGTTACCCCTAGACAACCAGTCATTCCCGGTATTGAACATACGGTTCAGTACCCTGACGTTCTTTCTGGCACAGCATCAATTGGTAAAAAAGTTGTAATCATTGGCGCAGGTGGAATTGGTTGTGACGTTTCACATTTCCTTATAGAAAAAGGAATAAACGACATCCTCTTACTTAGACGAAACGGAAAAATGGGTGAGGGACTTGGCAAAACAACGAAATGGGCTATGCTACAAGAATTAAAACAAAATGGCGTACGCTTCCGCACTAACCTTGCGTATGAAGAAATTACGGAGAATGGAATTCGAATTAAGGATACGAAGACAGGAAAGCAGGAAACACTTGAAGCAGATACGGTTATTCTTGCAGCAGGGCAAGAATCTAACATCCCTCGAGAATACCAAGCTCTTGAACAAAAAGGCATCCAAATCGCGATTATTGGTGGTGCCCGCCTTGCGGGTGAACTTGATGCTAAGAGAGCCATTTATGAAGGTGCAAAAATCGCCTTTGAGCCAGAGACAATACCCGTTAACCACTTATAATAGATACAAGAAGAGGTGCTCTAGCACCTCTTCTTCCTTTAGATGAATGTTAATTACATTCGATCATTTCCTTCAAAAACCCTTGCGTATATGTCGTTTCTTCCATTTGTTCCAAGATCCACTTTTTTTCTTCATTTAACCAGCTTCTAATCAGTTCAGCTGCTGTTTCATAATAATCAACGGTTAGATGTCGGAAAATCATTTCTACTTTATCGATTTGTTCACCATCTAACGTTGAGTCGAGCGTTTTCAGACCGAGTTGTGCTCTATTTGGATGGTAGCGATGTAAAAGTACTCTTGCAAAGTGAACCATGACGTTGTTTAGCATTTGAACGGACCATATTTTATTTCCTCTTCTTTTCGCTTTTTCATACTGAAACAAAAAGAAGGCTGTATCATCAACATCATTGATAAACTCCTGATGAGATAAAGTTAAATGCTGATCATAGTTGGCCATTCGATTGTCTGGGTCATATAAAACTGAAAAATAGTCCTTTTCGATAATTGTCTCGTCCGTCACAGTAAATAGATCGAGGTGAAGCATATCATCGTACACTGCTATAATCTGCGGTGCAATGATAAAAATCTCATCATAGAATAAAAGAGTACCATAAGATTCCACATGTGATTTTCTATCTTTCAGAAAGGCTTCCTTGTCCTCCTCTTCTACTAGACAATATAGATCGACATCTGAGTTTTCATCATGCTCATTTCGCCCCATAGATCCTTTTAGAAAAACTGCTTTGACGCATGGATCACTCATTAAACTAGCTGAAATAGCGTCAACCGCTCGCTCTTGCTTCACCATCTAACACCTCTCCCACAGAATTGATATCACCTCATCATATCCCATTTTTTACATTTCCTACAACCAAAAAAAGGATGCACAACAGCATCCCTTTACCCAAGCTTATCTCCATTTCTTACTCTTTGATCCGGTTTGATTAGAACCACTCCGTTCTCACCGTATACACCTAGGACCAAAACCTCTGACATAAAATCTGCAATTTGCCGAGCAGGAAAATTAACTACAACCATCACCTGTTTTCCTATAAGCTCTTCCTCATTGTATAAGTCTTTTATCTGAGCACTGGACTTTTTGACGCCCATCTCTTCCCCAAGATCAACCTTTAATTGATAGGCCGGTTTCCGAGCTTTTCTAAAATCGTTAACTTCTATAATTTCGCCGACTCGAATGTCCAACTTCAGAAAGTCTTCAAATGTAGCCATACTCTTCACCTTACCTTTAATTCGATACCTATTTCTTATTACTCATTCGCTTACTATATGTAGATTCCTTCTACTGCAAACGTTTATTTAGAAATCCGTCCATCCCGTTTCGAATTTCATCTTCACTAACCGTTCTATCTCTATATAAGTAAGAGGAATAATATTCAACAAGCAAACGATCTTTTTCCTCCAATTGATTCGCATATAATTCTGATAATGTTAATGGATACTGAAATGTACTGAGATAGCGTTCAATCCGGAGGAGGTACATGACATCATTGAGGATCTCGTAATGATTTACAGGAGGCATAGTTCGAGTTAACCTCTGTTCAATAGATACGAGTAGATGTAAGACACCTTCTTTTATTTTCTTTCGAGAAGGCAAGACAAATGGTGTCTCTCCAAAAACGATAAGCTGCTCAAAGCATGGAGCTACGTATTCTCTTGTTCCATCAGCATCATTCTTGAAATCTTTAAGACATACTTCCCTCAAATCCAGAGTGATTCCCGCTAATTCAGGTAGAGATGACGTTTTTATTTTCTTATCATGGTAGAAACACCAGACATCTAAATCAGAAAATGGACCGCCTTCTCCTCTAGCGAAGCTTCCTGTCAAAACAATCCCGCGTAAAGTAGAAGACTTTAATCGATCGACAAGGCGTTTTGCATATTTTTCAATCATTAATGGAGTCATGAGTGGATTTAACATAGGTTTTTTCTCCTTTGTGACGAGACCCTAAGAAGGAGCAAGCAAATGTGTTTCCGGCCCGCATAATAGAAACCAAATAAATTGATATGTGAAACGTTAATTGGTGAGGAAATGAAAGACTTTATCTATTACATCGTTCTGATCTTCACCGTGACAGATGAGATGCTTTGATTTCTCCATTATACAAATCTGCTTCTCATTTGAATTAATGAGATGATAGATTGTGTGAGCGGTTTTATATGGGACCATTCCATCTAGCTTTCCCTGAAGAATGATTGTCGGGACAGATACTCTTTTAAAAGACGGTTTGAGTTTCTGAACAAGTTTACGAAACTCAATAGATGCAAGTACAGGCGTGGTTTTCAGCTTTTTACTATAGCGACTAAACAATTCGTTTTGAAGAAGGGTCCCTCTCCTTAAGTCTGTTATCATGCCACCAATGTCTTTCATCATTTGGATAGGATGAATATAGTGAATGGCAGCACTCAAAAGCACCAGCTTATCCACTTGATATTTTGTAGCTAAATAACCTGCAAGCACGCCACCCATTGAAAATCCTATAACATAGACTGTATCACATTTCTGCATTAACTCTTTTAAGTTTGCTTCAGCAGTATCAATCCATTGATTGAAAGAAACGCCTCGCAAAGTTTCTTCTTCTCCATGTCCAGGAAGCGTTGGTACAGAAATGACCCAATTGGTATGGCTTCTAAAATACTCTGCTAATGGTTCAACTTCATAAGGCGCACCAGTAAAACCATGAATAAGCATACATCCAACCATATTTCTCCTCGCCTTTCGTTCAGTGGTTTTAATTTATATAATACCACTCTACGAAAGATGTTAATCATCAGGAAAGTAAGGACGAACTGCTTTAACAGAAGAAGTTCTTTTATCTTCTAATTGAGTCTCTAGATGAAGAAGGTTTATTAAAATAAAGGGCTAGCTTCGACTTTTCTTCTTCCTTTTGTAAGGAGGTTGCGCAATTAGGACAAATAACAGCACGAGACGGGATCGGCGTACAACAGTAAGGACATTCTTTACGCGTCATTGCATTAATGGGATCTTGGCCGGGCTTCCTCCACCGATTAAGTTGACGAACGACTAGAAACACAGCAAAAAATACAATGATAAAACGAATGGAGGTTGTCAGAAATACTCCGTAATTAATCGTAGCTGCTCCAGCCTCTTGAGCATCTGAGAGGGATGGATAGTAATGCCCATTCAAGCTAATGAACATATCCGAAAAGTTAATTCTTGCTAATACCAATCCTACTGGTGGAAGGATAATATCAGATACGAGTGAATTTATGAAATTACTAAACGCCGCGCCTAACACAATACCAATTCCCATATCAGCTGCGTTCCCTCTTATTGCAAAGTGACGAAATTCATTTAAAATACCGATGGGAACTCACTCCTTTATGCTTACTCTCCACAATATGTATGCAGCAATTATACAAGCTATGATTTATAATCATTTCAATTTTCCTACAATTCGTATTGAAAGCAAAAAATAGATAAGAGGTGATATAATTTATGTTTACGACTAGAGCTAACATCAAGGAGTGAACAACATGATATTTGCACTTTCCTGGTCAAAGGCTTCTCCATTAATAGAAGATCCTATGGCTGTATTTGTTTACCTAACGGTAGTAGTTGGACTTATCTTTATGTTGGGGGAATCAAAGAACCCTGTTCTTAAGAAACTATTCCACTATGCACCGCCGTTAATCTGGACATACTTTATCCCTATGCTTTCTACGACCTTTGCAATCATTCCGCAAGAGTCGTCCCTATATGGATTTGTTGCCACATACATTCTTCCAGTCGGACTGCTGCTACTCTTGTTATCAGCTAACGTTCCTGCAACGTTACGACTTGGACCTAAAGCTTTATTAATGTTCCTCGCTGGTACACTCGGGGTCATTATTGGTGGCCCCATTGCTCTTGCTATTTTCCAGCCATGGTTACCTGAGGACGCATGGAAAGGCGTAGCAGCATTAGCAGGGAGTTGGATTGGCGGTTCAGCGAACATGGCCGCTATGATTGAAGCTGTAGGAACACCTAAAGAGATTCTGTCTCCAATTATCGTAGTAGATACTGTCGTGGGTTACAGTTGGATGGGAATCATGATTTTCCTAGCTGGGTTTCAGGATAAATTCAACAAATGGAACAAAGCGGATGATTCGATTATTCAAAGTGTAAATAAAGAAATGAACGACATTCAACGCAAAAACGAGCGACCTATTCAGGTACCACAACTACTTGGTCTGCTTGGATTAGCTTTTGGTGTATCTTATATTGTTCTTAAAATTGCAGAGAAACTTCCTCAGTCAGCTGTTCTCTCAACGACAACTTGGACAGTTATGATTATTTCTGCCATCGGAATTCTTTTCTCATTCACACCAGTGAAGAAACTAGAAGGCTATGGTGCTAGTAAAGTAGGTTACACTGCCATTTACCTTTTACTCGCAACCATTGGTGCAAGAGCCGACCTTACGTACGTCATTGATTCCCCACAATATGTTCTAATGGGAATTGTCTGGCTCAGCATTCACATTCTCGTGATCTTTATCGCAGCAAGATTACTACGAGCACCTTTATTCTTCGTTGCCGTAGGCTCTCAAGGTAATATCGGTGGAACAAGCTCTGCTCCTATCGTTGCGTCTGTATTCCAACCTTCTTTAGCTCCAGTGGGACTTTTGATGGGAATTGTAGGTAACGTTGTGGGTAGTTACGCAGCTGTGCTCTGTGCTCAACTCGCTAAAATGGTAGCAACTATGCTCTAGCCAATATAAAAACCGTGCTCCTAACTGGAGCACGGTTTTTATGTGTATTAACCTTGAGATGTTGGGCGCACTAGTACTTCATTAATCGAAACACTATCTGGTTGACCAACTGCATAATAAATAGCATCTGCAATTGCCTCTGGATCAAGTGGGTCAAGGCCCTTAGGACCGCGATTGTTTAATTTCTCTTGCACATCTTCATCAGTGATCGTATTTGTTAATTCGGTTGCAACAGCTCCTGGAGAAATAATCGTTGCTCGAATATTCGTAGAAGGTGACATCTCTTTACGAAGTCCTTCTGTAATGGCACGTACTGCAAACTTCGTACCGCAATAGACTGCTCCTGCTGGCATTATTTCATGCCCTGCAACAGACGATACATTAATAATATGTCCTGATTTTCTTTCTTCCATATGTGGCAGAACGCCTGCGATACCGTAAAGAACACCTTTAATATTAACATCTACCATCTTGTCCCACTCATCAATTTTAAGTTTATTTAAGAACGAGAGGGGCATTAGGCCGGCGTTATTGATAATAACATCAATTTGACCATACTCTTCAATTGTTTTATCAGCTAGAGCTTGCATTTGCTCTCTTGAAGTGACATCTGTTTTTTGAATAATTGCTTCGCCACCGTTGTTTGTAATTTCTTTTTTAAGCTCTTCTAGGCGATCTTCACGACGTGCTGCAAGTACTACTTTCGCTCCATCACCTGCCAACTTTTTAGCTGTAGACTCGCCAATTCCACTACTTGCTCCAGTAATAATAACGACCTTACCATTAATATGACTCATGAATATCCACCTTTCGTTTTATCTTCACCACACTAGTTCCCGGGAGTGTAATAACTAAACATTCCTGTATTCTCTTTACATCCAAAAAAGCACCCTAGAGGGGTGCTTTAGCTTTACTTATTTGTTTCAATCCATTGTTTGAACGTATCTTCTGATTGAGTGCCAACAATACGATCCACTTCTTTTCCATCTTTGAAACGAACAAGTGTTGGGGTCGATTCAATAGCATAATCATTCCAACCATTCTCAAATTCAAGAAGGTTAAATTTCTTTAGATCAATTCCCATTTCTTCCGCAACTGGTACGAGGACTGGTGTCGTATTTTTACAGTGAATACAAGTAGGACTATAAAAATAAACAAATGCATCTTCTTCGTTGGATAGCATTTCTTCTAGTTCATCAGGTAAAATTTGATTCTGATAAAGTGGATCTTCCAGTTGATCCACTGTCGCAGGATCGAGTGAGTCTTTTCCGTAAGGATTACCTTCAGCTTTTTCACTATTACTAATATTTGTGACAACAGCTAATGCCCCAAATATGACGATGACAATTCCAAGAAAAATAATAACTTTCTTCATTTGGTTTTCTCCTTTTTGGTTAGTTTATAAAGGATGATCATTAGAATGGCAATACTCGCAAAAGCTAGTAAAGCAAGAAAAGGGATTGTAATAAACCCAAGTAAATTAATGTATTCTCCTGTACACGGTACTCTTCCACAAGCCGGTGCTGAATCAGCAAAAAACGCCGCTTTTTGTATGAGGTAGTGATAAACTGAAATACTACCTCCAATAACTGCAAGTGGCAAAACATACACGCACTGTTTGGCGTCTTTTTTCACCATCGCAATACCTAGTATGAGAACAAGAGGGTACATGAGGATTCGCTGGTACCAGCATAATTCACACGGTTCATATTTAAGTACTTCTGAGAAATATAAGCTTCCTGCAAGAGCAGAAACGGAAACCGCCCATGCACTAAAAAGCAGATACTCTATTTTTTTCTCTTTATCCATTCGTGAACTTCACTTCTTTCACACTGAAATAATAACCCCATTATACACATCACAGATCGTGATATATAGACCAAACGTGACAATTCCACTACTTTTTAAAGCCGGCTCTTGTGAAGAGCCGGCTTGTTATTACTTAATAATTTGTAACTCTTTCGGAAACTTTGTGAGCGTCTCGTATCCATTTTCTGTGACAAGTACATCATCTTCAATACGAACTCCGCCAACTTCAGGAAGATAGATACCCGGTTCAATTGTATACGTCATTCCTTTTTGAAGAAGGCTATCATTTTTCTCACTCATCGAAGGATACTCATGTACTTCGATTCCAATGCCATGTCCAATTCGATGAGGGAAGTAGTCTCCATAACCAGCATCACTAATAACATTTCGAGCAGCTAGATCAATATCACCAAGACGCGTGCCAGGCTTAGAGATAGCTAGTGATTCGTTTTGTGCTTGTAACACTGTTTCATAAATTTCTTTTTGTTTCTCATTAATAGTTCCGAAAGCAACCGTTCTAGTGATGTCTGAACAATAACCATTCAAAACGACACCAAGATCGAATAACACTAAGTCGCCTGTTTTCAGTTTACGCTGCCCTGGATTTCCATGAGGCTGGCCAGATTTCTCTCCAAATAGAACCATCGTAGAAAAAGACATTTCTCGAATTCCTTTTTTCTTCAATTCAAATTCAATCGTCGCAAGAACTTCCATTTCAGTAACGCCTTCACGAAGAGCCGCTACTCCAGTTTGGACACCAAAATCAGCGAGCGATGCTGCTTCTCTTAGGATCTCTATTTCTTTCTCGTCTTTAATAAGGCGTAGTTCATTAAGCCCGAATTCTGCTGAATGGAACTTAAGCCCTGAGAATAGATTCTGAAGCTTTTCAACACGCTCATAAGCTAGTGTAGATTTTTCAATTGAAACTGATGAAGGACTTTGTATACCTCTTGCTTTCAATGCTTGATGTATAAAGTCAAACGGTTCTTCTGAATCACTATATCCGATAATATCGTATCTCCAACCTGCATCACGTGCTTGCGATTCTTCCATACCCGGGCAGACTAGAAAAGGCTCATGATTCGGAATGACAAAAAGACCAAGCAGCCTTTCATGTGGCTCACAATGAAAGTTTGTTAAATAGAAAACATTTGATGGTGAATGAATAAAAGCAAAATCCTGATTCTGCTCAGTAAGCCACTCAGTAAATTTGGTTAAACGTTCGTTCATAATAGCACATCCTTTTTCGATTACTTTAGCAACTAACTACCTGATAAGTAGTTTAATTTCATCACTAGCTTATCATAAATAACTCAAACCCAACGCTAACAAAAACCCCGCTTATATTTAGTGGAGTTGCTACTGCAAGAATTTTTGTATAGATACCTCACTTAGCTGATTGGAGCGGAAATCAGCTAAGTGTTGAGATTTATTCAATAATTGTTTCAAAAACAACAATCTTTCATAAAGGCTCTTTTCTAAAAGATTGTTGTTTTGAAAGGATTTTCTTAAAAGAACCTGACTTCGCTAATTGGAGCGGAAGAATGCTCGACTCCTGCGGGACTAGCGGGACAGGTGAGACCCCGCAGGAGCGTTAGCGACGAGGAGCGCGGAAAGCGGGTAGGAGCGTAAATTGATCACCTATAGCAACAATGTCAACGAAAAGAGCCTTCTTAAACTACAAAAAGGGCTGCCTACAATAGGCAGCCACTTTATTCAAACAACTGAGAAGAGGGAACTTCGCTTCGTTTGAGTTATGCAATTTGAACGTGTCGGGGAACACCATTCATGTTTATCTTTCTGTACTGATAATGATAATCTTTATCAATTATAAAGTCAATACGATTTTCTATAAATGAATTGAGATGCTTTTTCTGGGCGACTTACTCTTTTCTTTTGCATATATCCACTTTTTATCGCTTCAGCTCTAAGGACGACCGCAAATGCACCGAATGAAAGAACCAAGATCAACAAGAACATTGAGATTTGTATGATATCAATCATTTCACACCTCTAATTCCAATAGTTTTCATTAGTATAGCACGCCTTAATGATAATGAGAAGCATTATCATTAAGAGAAACTTCTTAGTATCCAAGAACGTTTTGGTTGTGCAAGCGTTTTTATTACACTAATATGTTAGATGTACATACATACTTTTAGGAGGTAATTTAATGCAACGTGTTGATATAACGAATGATTTATCGTTTTCCCGCATCATTCATGGTCTCTGGCGTCTTGCTGATTGGAAGCAATCAAGCGAAGAAACACACTCTCTAATTGAACATAACCTTGAACGCGGTATAACCACGTTTGATCATGCTGACTTATATGGAAGTTACGAATGTGAAGAGCTTTTTGGCAAAGCGCTTGCGCTTAAGCCTTCTCTTCGCGATGAAATGGAAATTGTGACGAAATGCGGTATCGTAATTGAATCTCCAAATCGTCCAGCACATCAATCTCACCATTACAACACGAGCAAAGAGCATATTATCGCATCTACTGAACAATCACTGAAATCTCTAGGCATTGATCATATTGATGTTCTTTTGATTCATCGTCCGGATCCATTTATGGACCCTGAACAAGTTGCTGAAGCTTTTTCCTCTCTCAAACAAGAAGGTAAAGTTCGTCATTTCGGGGTTTCTAACTTTAAGGATCACCAATTTAATATGTTGCAATCTTATGTTGACCAGCCTTTAGTTACGAATCAAATTGAGCTATCTGCTTATAACCTGGAAAACTTTGAAGATGGTACCCTTAACCTATGTCAGGAAAAGCGAATGAAACCAATGGCATGGTCTCCTCTTGCAGGTGGACAAGTTTTCACTGCTAATGATGAGAAAGCCGTTCGTCTTCGTCAGACAGTTGAGAAAGTAGCATCTGAAATTGGTGCAGAAGGCATGGATCAAGTTCTTTACGCATGGCTATTAAATCATCCAGCAAACATAATGCCAATTGTAGGCTCAGGAAAACCTGAACGAATAGACAGCGCAATTGATGCATTAAATTACTCGTTAACACGCGACCAGTGGTTTGAAATTCTTACAAGCTCAATGGGATATGACATTCCATAAACTAACCACCTGTATTCAAAAGCATCTTCTCTAGAGAAGATGCTTTATTTCTATTGATATGCTAAGACCTACTCCATTAATCAAACGTTTGTTTAACTTTCGTTTTCCCCTAAAAAAAATCAGCACATTAACTGTGCTGATCTATTTCTTTATTCTTATTTAGTAGCACCTCAGAGATGGCAAACTTCTTACTGCCTGTAAACGCCAGAATGAAAGATAAGCCAAGTAGAGAAAGTGGGAATTCGTACCCACCAATTAACCCCATTTGAAACTTTACAAGTACAATAGCTCCGATCATCGTTAATCCAAGTAAAATGGCAGATGGCACGACGAAAATCCCTAGAATAAGAAAGGCTCCTCCGGCAGCTTCAATAATGGCTGTAGCGTAAGCAAGCCAAGCTGGCTGACCAATTTTTTCGAACATTGCAACCGTGCTCTCGATTCCGCCAAGCTTCTGTATGCCATGAGCCAACATAATGATACCAAGAGTCAATCTTCCTCCTAGTAATCCCCATTCAATTTTTGATCCCACTACGAACACCCCATTTTGTTGTTTCTTAGCTAACGTTTGGGAAGCTTATATGGATCACTTTATGCTTTAACTGGTTGTTGACTACTATGTAATAACCTTGCTTGAACGAGTCGTCTACGCACCGTTACTCCTAACCAACTCGCAAGAAGTGCCTTAATGATACCGACGACCACAAAAGGATAAAACCCAAAAGCAAATGCGTCATTCCAAGTTAACTCTGCAACAAATTTTAACTGAATCGTTCCAATACATAAGATCAACATCATAGCAAAGAGATTTGCAATAATAGCGTTTACAAATGAAAAAGATGTCTTCTCAAGAATTAATCCTGTTACATAAGCTGCCGCAATAAAAGCAAAAATATATCCTCCTGTAGGTCCAAAAAGAACGCCTAGTCCCCCTTTTGCTTGAGCAAATACTGGTAAACCAATTGCTCCAAGTGCCGCATAACAAATCATACTTATTGCACCATAGCGGCTACCGAGAATAGTAGCCGTTAAACCTACTGCTAATGTCTGACCGCTTATCGGAACAAGTGGTAGTGGAATTTCTACTTGAGCGAGAATTGCAGTTACTGCTGCAAAAATTCCACATACGATCGTCATTCGAAGCTTATTTGCTTGCCTCATTTCTCTCCCCCCCAAAAATGTTAACTACTTCATTTAATAAGTTAACATTAAAACAAAGGAAGAGAAAGGTTCTTATGGCATACTTTCATCAATCATCTCAAATCCTGGAATCATCTCAGATAATCTAACAATCACTGCCTCATCCTTAAAGATAGGGATGTATTCGTTTAGCACCGCTACCATCTTCTCCCCTGCAATCCCTACGTGTCCAATGGCTATATGTGCTTCATGATCTTTCAGTCGTTCAGCTAGCTCTTGCGCTTTTCGACTCATATGTCGAAGCGTATAGACGTCATCAAAAAACAGTTCATTTTCAAGATACGGAACGCCAATTTGTTCTGCTAACGTTGGAATGACACTCTTGTCCGTTGTTTTACTATCAAGGTAGTAAAGACCTCTTTCTCTGCAGACCTCAAGAACAATTCTCATTACCCTCTCGTCGGCAGTTGCTTTGGAACCCATATGATGGTTCATCCCAACCGCATGTGGCACCGCATCCACAGCATCATTAATTCGCTTCCTAATCTCACCATTCGATAAGTTTGTTGTAATAGCACCTGGCCCAAGCCAGCTTTTCTTGCCTCTAAGTGGTTCCATTGGAACATGAACAATCACTTCATGCCCAAAGCTGTGAGCAAGTTTAGCATCACGCTCGGTTGTTTCGAGAAATGGCATAATCGCAACCGTTAATGTAACAGGAAGCTTTAGCATTTCTTCCGTTCCCCCCATGTTATTCCCAAAATCATCAATCACGATCGCAAGTTCCCTATCTTCTTTCATACGTTCAGCGGACACTTCATTTGGCAGGAATGTAATGAGCAATAGAATACAAAAGAACATTTTCATCTATTTACGCTCCTTTCACTCCTTACCTTCCCCTACCTATAGTAGCTTAATGAATTTTCTATTGATATGGAAGAAATCCCCTACAAACGATGTGTTTTAACTAATTTCTTTTACTTCCTCTTCTAGAGAGAGGTTTTTCAGGAAGTAATCAAGGGCATAGTAAAGATAGACTACAAGAAAAGCATATTGATTTAAAGGAGAGACAACCATGGAGAACAAATACATTCGTGAATCACGTGTCGTCAAAACAAGCCACGTATTCCCTGAAGCAACTAATAACCACAAAACTCTATTCGGCGGTCAGCTGATGCGCGACATTGATGACATCGCATCAATTGCAGCCATGCGTCATTGTCGAAGTGAAGTCGTAACAGCGTCAACGGACTCAGTAGATTTCCTTTATCCAATTACACCTGACGACTCTGTTTGTCTTGAAGCATATGTTACCTTTACCGGTAAATCTTCAATGGAAGTGTTCGTAAAAGTAATCGCCGAGCACCTCTTATCTGGCGAACGAAAAATTGGAGCAACAGCTTTCCTTACATTCGTTTCCCTTGATGAAAACAAAAAACCGCTGAGTGTTCCAAAAGTAATACCAGAAACCGAAGAAGAAAAAAACCTCCACCAAACAGCACCAGCCCGTGCAGAAAAACGCCGTGAACACCGTCAAGCAAGTAAAGAACTAGCCGGCCTCCTAACTACCCAAAAACCCTGGGAATAACAAAAGCGGAAGTGCCCGTTTAGCCTCGACAAGCGTTGGAACCTTTTAAAAAGAACACGGTCTTTGTGTTCATTTTAAAAGGTGAAACGATCGAGAGGCTGGGCACTGCAGCTGGATGATACAAAAGCAGAAGTGCCCCGGTAGGCCCGAAAAGCGCTGGAGCCTTATGTAAAGAACACGTTCTTTGTGTTCATTTCATAAGGTGAAGCGATCGAGGGACTGGGGCACTGCAGCTGGATGATACAAAAGCGGAAGTGCCCCGGTAGGCCCGAAAAGCGCTGGAGCCTTATGAAAAGAACACGGTCTTTGTGTTCATTTCATAAGGTGAAGCGATCGAGGGACTGGGGCACTGCAGCTAGAAGATACAAAAGCGAAAGTGCCCGTTTAGCCTCGACAAGCGTTGAAGCCTTTTAAAAAGAACACGTTCTTTGTGTTCATTTCATAAGGTGAAGCGATCGAGGGACTGGGGCACTGCAGCTGGATGGAACAAAAGCGACGGCCGAAGACGGCCGTCGCTTTTGTTCGTGTTATTAATTAAATGAAATGAGATTATAACCAATTGCAAGAATAACAAGAAGTAAAACAATGGCCCCAATCCAGAATTTCTTCGTGGATTCAGAGCGTTTTCTACGCCCTACAATTACTTCCATAAATCCGATTAGCATAATAGCAAGGATACCTTTGAAAACATATAAAAGTGGGAATCCGAGCATTACTAGCATACCAACCCCAGAAATAATCATAATTAGGTAGAATAAACGCTGAATCATCGGCGTGATTTTTTGTTTAGGGGCGAAGTAACTGACAACTAATAGTAGAACAAGGATCGCCCATGACCCCGCATGAGATTGTAGTAGAATATTGTACATTAATGTTCCCCTTCCAATTCTTTATGGTTATGACAATTGCCATACCTTAATAGTAGATAGGAAGTAGAACGGACACAAGTCCTAATATGAAATAGTCTCAAAAAATTTATGCTAATGTGAACCTATAATGACTAATATAGTGAAAATAAAAGGCTCTTTTCTTAGACATTGTTGCTATTACTGTATAGCATTTGATTTCCGCTGCGGGATGCTCGCTTTCCGCGTGGCGGGCGGTGAGCCTCCTTCCGCTCCAATCAGCGAAGTGTGTTTTTTTATTCAATAATTATTTCAAAAGCAACGATCTTTTAGAAAAGAGCCAAATAAAAAAAGAAGCTCCAGCATGAGCTTCTCTTTCAGCAGATCAACTACTTCATTTCCTCAAAATGTTTCATAATGATTTGGAATAGCTGATCTCCCTCTTGAATTTCTGTAAACGAAGTAATGGCATTTGTAATTCCATCTTCTTTAATCTTATTTTGGATTGTTGCAGCTTCTTCATCATTTTGTGGATCAAATAGCAATGCTGCTGCAATTCCTTTTGCGAGATATGTTGGTTCTTTGTTTAACTCAACAAGCTGTCTAGCTGGCCCTACTAGTCGATCGTTAGGCCCGAGTTTACGAATTGGAGCACGCCCTACACGAGTAACTTCATCTACAAGATGTGGATTCAGAAAGCGGCTAAGGATCTTTGTAATATAAGCATCGTGCTTACTAGACTCAAAACCGTGCTTTTGTTGTAATAACTCTCCAGTTTCTTCTAAGGCTTTTTTCACATCAGAGTAAATACCTTTATCCTCAAGTGCTTCCTTTATCGTGTTAGTTCCCGCTTGATAACCAAGGTAAGCTGTTATGGCATGCCCTGTATTGACAGTAAAAAGCTTTCTCTCAATATAAGGAGCAAGATCATTCACATACGTCAGTCCAGCAATATCAGGAACGTGACCTATCATCATCGTTTGGTCAACTACCCATTCGTAGAAAGGTTCGACCGCTACCTTTAATGGGTCTTCATGTGATTGATTCGGTACTATTCGATCTACCGCTGCATCTGGGAAGCCGGCATACTCATTAAGAGATTCTCGCTCAGCTTCATTCATCTTCTCTGCAACTGCATCCTTAAGTAACGAGCTTCCACCAATCATATTTTCACATGCAATAAAGTTAACTGGATCTTTTCCTGCTACCATTCGTTTCGCAATACCCTCTTTAATAACTGAGGAGATAAGCTTAAGAACGGTTGGACCAACTGCAGTTGTAATTAAATCAGCTTCAGCAATAGCATCTACAACAGCTTCAGGATTCTTCTGACTATTGATCCCTCTTACACCATCCACTGTGATTTGTTCACTTTCCTCACCAAGAATCTCGACAGTATAACGATTACGCTTATTCAGTTCATCAATGACTGTTTCATTGATATCTACGAAGCATACTTCATATCCTGCTTGAGAAAGAAGCTTTCCAATAAAGCCCCTTCCTATATTTCCAGCTCCAAAATGAACAGCTAGCATCATTAATTCACCTCATCAAACATAGAAATTAACGTTTCTTTCGAATCAGCCTGAATCAATTGCTCAACATTCTCTTCTTCTGAACAAACAATAGCAATTTGAGAAAGGATTTCTAAATGCTCGTTATCTTTTCCTGCGATTCCCACGATGATTTTCGCGATATTTCCATCCCCAAAGTCTACTCCTTCACGAAGCTGGACGATCGAAAGCCCTGAACTCTTTACTGCTTTCTTCGCATCTTCTGTGCCATGTGGAATAGCTACTGAATTCCCCATATAGGTTGTTGTTAATTTCTCACGTTCAAGCATTTGATCAACGTAACTTGCTTCTACGTACCCATTGTCTACAAGGATTTGCCCCGCCATTCGAATCGCTTCTTCTTTTGAACTAGCCTTTTCGTTTAATACCACATTTTCAGTTGCTAGAATTTCTTTATTCATCTTAATCGTCTCCTTTGATTTGTAATTGTTTTTCTACATAATTCTTAATCTTATTTGCGAGATAAACTTCAATTGTCTCCTGATCGCTCTCAGAAAAAAGCGCTATACTTTGTTTAGATTCAATAATTAATGAACTGATGAAGCTCATTACCTCAATGTCTTCACTTGATGACTCTTCGGCAGCAAGTTGAAGAAGGATTGTATCCATTTCTATGAAAGAATCATCCATCGCCTTCCTCTTAATGGGTTCTATCAATCGAACAATTGTAAACACAGGAGTGGTTATTCCACTTGCTCTTGTATGGAAAAGAGCAAGGGAAGTACCCGGTATCCCAATAGCACTTCTTTCTTCTCGCTCTAGGAGTGCCGTTACTATATGGGATGAATGAGACAGAATACCATCTGTCTCCAATCGTTTACACTCTTGTTCAAGTAGTGTTTCAACATTTGAGTTAGATGTTTCAACAACGCGAAAACCCTTCAAGATTGAGGAAGCTGCCTTGCTGTATAATTCTGCTTTTGTGAACCAACTCATAGCTTGATTCTTTGTAGAATAGGAAGATGTTACTTCTTGTTTTTCAACTAGAACTTTTCTTTTTTTGGTTAAAGAATTTGTCTGAATGGCTCCACGAATTCGCAAAGCTTCTTCTTTCGTTAAGAAAGGATCGACTCTTATATACTGTCCTTCATAGTCTGGCAAAGGAATAGTAGAAACAATCAAGTCATAGTTTTCTTTATCTTCATCTTCTAAATCAAACAAGGACGCACTCTTGATCAAATTTATCTCTGGAAGCTCTTGTTGAAGGCGTGACGCAAGCATTTTCGACGTTCCAATTCCACTAGAACAGACCGCTAGTATCGAGACATCTCTTTTCTCATAACGTCCCTCAAGAGCAGATCCGAAGTGCAGAACAAGAAAACCAACCTCTTCCTCTGGTATTGGGACATTTGGGAAAATCTCTTTAATTGCGTCATCTAACAAATCAAAGAGATCTGCATAGTCCTCTTTGATTTTATAGAGTAATGGATTATGAATATTCATGTTTTGTCTTATCCGATGAGTTGCTGGACCTAGATGCGTAACAAGTCCTTCTAGAAGAGACTCATTTGATTCTAGTCCAGCATGCATTCGATCATCTACGTAACGAATTAACTCTCTCGCCTTAACAACAATTGGATAATTTGTTTCTTCAAGAAAATAATCGCTCGTGTTTCTTAGCTTAGCCCCACGTATATGCATGGTGATATAGCCGATTTCCGCTTCAGGAATGATTATTCTGAAGCTTGATTCAAGTTTTGTAGCAATCAATCTTCCAAAATGAAATTCCTTCGTACTCTTTAACGTACTTAAATGGTCATCATCAATTTCTATTTTCTCACCCTTTTGAATTCGCTCAACGGCAAGAGTTAAGTGAACGATTAAACCTATATACGCACTATCTGCAATCATATAGGGTAGTTCACCGTTTACCTCATCGACTATTTTCTCTACCTTTAGTAGCTTATCTCTGTCTACAAGACCAAGTAATCGTTCAGACGCAGATTCCAAAAGAGTGCCTTGAGATTTCTTCTGAATGGATTGCTTTATCAACGTGAAGAAATCTGAATCATTAAACTCAGTAGCAAGTAAAGTACTCATGGCGTGCCTTTTCAAGGCTTCTGTTCCCTCAACTTGCACACCATACCCTCGCCTTCGTATTAACGAAAGCTGCAAATTGTGAAGCCACTCTTCAACTTTGTTTAAATCATTACTAACCGTAGCAACCGTAACTCTTAAATCATTAGCTAGGCCTACTAACTTAATAGGGTCTGCTGATTCTAGAAGTTTACATAGAATCAGCGTCTCCCGCTCCTGTTGTGTGTACTCAGTAATCTGAAGGTCAAAAATGGTTGTGATTAGTTCACTACGCTTTGACTCTTCACCATCGATCTGTACACCAACTCCAGCTTTTTTAATTAACTTAAGTTCGTATTCAGCCAAAATATCCTCTACACCGGCTAAATCACGATGTACGGTACGCTCACTCACTTCTAGTTCTTCAGCGATTCCTTTTACGGTAAAGAATTCACTACTATCCAGAAGCAACTGTAGAATTCTTCTCTCCCTTGCTGAAATAAACACATGGTTCACCTCAAATTCTGGCTATACCTACTTTTTAAGCCTTTCAACAAGCTCTTCGTATTTCGGACTATTCATGAAGTTCGCAACAGAGATGTGCTCAGCATCAGGACGTTTTGCTTTTGCTCGATCTGTTAAGTCCTGGTGCGTTACGATTAAGTCAGCATCATCCGGTAAGTTACTAATAGCCGTATTTGTCACATCAATGTCTTGAAGTCCAGCTTTCTTGAACTTATTGCGAAGAACAGATGCTCCCATTGCACTTGATCCCATTCCAGCATCACATGCAAACACTACTTTATTAATTTCTTTCTTCTCTGCTGGTTCTTGTTCTACTTCTTCCTTCACTGTCGCTTCACCTGCAGAAGATAATTCAGCAACAAGTTCATCGTACTTCGGACTGTTCATGAAGTTTTTAACCGAAATATGATTTGCTTTAGGTTGTTTCGCTTTCGCTCGATCTGTAAGATCCTGGTGTGTGATAATAAGATCTGCATCATCTGGGAGATTGCTAATTGACGTATTAATTACTTCAATTTCCGTTAAGCCTGCTTTCTTAAACTTATTACGAAGGACAGAAGCTCCCATTGCACTTGATCCCATTCCAGCATCACAAGCAAAGACTACCTTGAGAACCTTACCATATGAAGTTTTTTCTTCTTTAACTTCTTCATTATTTGACGTTAGGTTTGAAGAAACGCTGCTTTTCTTGCCTTTCATTGCTTCCATTTTCTCAGTAGCTTCGGTAATATCCTCTCCACTTTCTTTAGATCGTTTCAGGATAAAGGATGCGACAAGGAAAGAAACAGCTGTGGCTACAAGAACACCTGCTAGAACTCCAAGATAACCGCCGCGTGGTGTCATAATCATGAGAGCAAAGATACTACCAGGTGAAGGTGGCGCAATAAGACCAGCACCGAAAATAGTTAATGTAAACACACCACTCATTCCACCAAGAATAGCAGCAAGTAGAAGAGCTGGTTTCATCAAGATGTATGGGAAGTAAATCTCATGGATCCCACCAAAGAAATGAATGATTGCTGCACCAGGTGCCGTTTGTTTCGCTGTTCCTCTTCCAACAAACCAGTAAGCAAGAAGAATACCAAGACCCGGCCCAGGATTTGACTCAAGTAAGAAAAGAATAGATTTCCCAGTATTAGCTGCCTGCTCAATCCCAAGCGGGCTTAAAATACCGTGGTTAATCGCGTTATTTAGAAATAGAACTTTAGCTGGTTCAATTAGAATACTTGCGAGTGGTAGAAGACCCGCATCAACGATAACCTGAACTCCTGCTGCAAGTGCTTTATTTAGACCAAGCACCACAGGCCCAATTGCGATTGATGCTAGTATCGTTAATAAACCACCAATAATTCCTGCAGAAAAGTTATTAACAAGCATTTCAAAGCCAGATTTGACTTTACCGTGGATAGCCTGGTCAAACTTCTTGATAGCATAACCACCAAGAGGACCCATGACCATTGCCCCTAGAAACATTGGAATATCTGCTCCAACAATGACACCCATTGTGGCTGTAGCACCAACTACTCCGCCTCGGCCACCATGTATAATCTTACCCCCGGTGTAACCAATCAATAGTGGAAGTAAATAAGTAATCATTGGACCTACTAACTCAGCTAGGTTTTCATTCGGTGTCCATCCTGTCGGTATAAACAGTGCAGTAATGATACCCCAAGCAATAAACGCCCCAATGTTTGGCATAATCATACTGCTTAAGTAACTACCAAAACGCTGAACTTTGACTTTCAATCCAGATTTCTCATTTGAATTCTGTTCACTCATTATAAATCCTCCCTTTCTTACGTATCGTAAAAAGCGTTTTCATTTTGTCCGGCGACTTGTTGACATTTCTTATATTGCAAGTGCTTCACTAAAACTTGATACGTGTTTGTTTCTCTTATTAATTACAATCTTAAGGGCAGTAGGAGGTTATTACAATCTAATCCAAATGCGAATTCGGCAGTTAACTTGTTGACATGATTAAAGAACAGCGCTAAATGAAGAGTTTCATACCAAAAGAAAAACCTCTAGGCTCTCCCAGAGGTTTTTACGAATGCTGTGGTTCAGTTTGTGATTGAACGCTTGGCTTTGGGTCTTTCTTTTTATCCCATAGAATCGTGAGACTGATTAGCGTAACGAGTATCGTCGCTCCCATGTCTGAAAGGATAGCGATCCATAGTGTTAACAATCCTGGAATTGTAAGCAGAAGGGCAATGAGTTTTAATCCGAGAGCAAGTGCAATATTTAAACGAATTGTTCGATTCACACGCTTTGCGATCGTTATGGCTTCCGGTAGCTTTCCAAGATGATCCTGCATGAGTACTATGTCTGCGGTTTCTATTGCACTATCCGTACCCTTTCCCATTGCAATGCCAAGGTCAGCAGAAGCAAGTGCTGGAGCATCGTTAATACCGTCACCAATCATTGCAACTTTACCTTCTCGTGTAAGTTGCTTCACTCTCTCGACCTTTTCTTCTGGCAAAAGACCAGCATAGTAAGAACGTACACCAACACGACTGGCTACTTTCTCAGCTGTTTGTTCATGATCACCTGTTAGCATCACTGTATTTTTAATTCCTAACGCATGAAGATTCCTAATGACAGAGGTACTCTCTTCTCTCACTTCATCTGAGATTCCGAAAACACCAAGTATACTTGTAACATCTGCTACAATAACAAGCGTTAAGCCGTCCTGTTTCATCGCTTCGATTGTGGATTGGATGGTAGAAGTCATCGTAACATGATCAACACTCTTCTCATTACCAACCCAATACTTTTCACCATCAATTTCAGCTATGACTCCCTCACCCGAAACAGTTTCTACATGACTCGCTTCTTTTTCAGTAAATGAAAAGTCGTTTACTTTATCCATGATTGCTTTTGCAAGTGGGTGCGAAGAATGTTTTTCAACAGCCGCTGATATAGGTAGAAATCTTTCTCGATCAAACATTTCATATCTCTCAACGTATGGAGTACCTTTTGTTAGCGTTCCTGTCTTATCAAAAGCAAGCGTATCAATTTTGCCAAGCTGTTCAAGATAGACGGATCCTTTCACTAGAATACCGTTTCTTGCATTCCGGGTGATGCCTGAAATATTTGCAATAGGTGAAGAAAGAATTAACGCGCAAGGGCATCCTACGATTAAAACAGCAAGCCCTTGATAAAACGATTCTCCCCAGGCACCATTAAAAAATAATGGCGGAACAAGCATGACAAGTGCTGAAATCAGCATGATGATAGGCGTATAGTAACGTGAGAATCGGTTAATAAATAATTCAGTTGGCGTTTTGGTTTCTTGCGCTTCTTCTACGAGATGCAGTATTTTCGAAAGGGAAGAATCCTCATATGCTTTTGTAATTCTGACGCGAAGAATGCCTTCGTTATTAATACTGCCACCAAAAACAGCTTCACCTGTTCTTTTTTCTACAGGCATCGCTTCACCTGTGATAGCTGATTCATTCACTGAACTATAGCCTGCTTCTACTTCACCATCGGATGGAATTTTGGCACCCGATTTCACAAGAACAAGATCATCTACCTTTAATTCATGAATGGATACCGTTTTTTCTATTCCATCCTGCAGTAATAGGGCTTCTTTAGGCGCTATTTTAAGAAGAGACTCCATCGACTTTCTAGCTTTCTCCATTCCAAGCCCTTCAAGGTATTCATTCAGGCCGAATAGAATCGCGACGAGTGTTCCTTCCTTCCACTCACCAATTGATACAGCACCGATTAATGCGATGGTCATTAATGTTTCAATATTGAACGTAAGTTTCGTTAGATTTCTGAGTCCTTTAATGAACGTTTGATACCCGCTCAAGATAATAGCAGCTAAGTAGAATGGGACAGCTGGAATTGAACCCATCCCGTCTAATAGTAGTGCTAGGATGAAAACACCTGTAGAAATGCCAAGGTATATTTTCATTTTGGAATGTCCATGGTTATGCTCATGAGAATGACCAGGCTCGTCTTCTTCTTTTATAAGAGAGGCATGATCGGATGCAAGAATTTTTTCAACCTGATCAAGGTTCACTCTCTCATCTAATTTCAGTTTTCCTAAGTTATATTGGATGCGAGCAGATTCCCCATATTCTAATTTCTGAATTTGTTGTTCCATTCCAGCAGCACAATTTGGACACGACAGGCCCTTTAGGCGATATTCTTCCATAGATGTAAGCCTCCCTTCCTGAAAGGTTTCAATTATTATATTCAATATATGAGCATGTGTTCATATTGACTTAAGTTCAATTCTACTGAATCCTTTTTGTAATGTCAAAGAAATTCATGAGATAGCTGAAGATAAAGATACAGTACAAGTATTCCCAGAGTAACAAAGAAAAACAGCTCTCTCTTTACTATTCTTCCCAGCACTTTACCAATCATTTCATGAAAAGCCACATAACATAGGGAGCCAATTGCAATACCCATGAAAATACCATTCCAATCCTTTGTTGGAGCAGTATACATGCCTATTCCAGCTGAGAATGATAGGACTAGTGAAACAATACAAGCTGCTAGCACAACAACCATCTCGTTTAATGTGCTTATTCGAGTGAGAATATATAACGCGATTCCCTCTGGTAAATGATGAATAAAAAGAGCCAGTAATAGCGCCATCCCAAACGCTTCATTGCTTCCGCTCATTCCAAGTGCAATACCAACGGGAACGTTATGAGCAAGAATAGCGAAAACGAATGCGATGAGAGAGAGGTAACTTTTATGCTTAAACATTGAATGAAAAGCACTTTCCATATAGTTAAATAGAATGAAAGAAAGGGAAAAGCCAGCGAGAAGTGACCAGAAATTAAATAATTGAATACTTTCCGGTACTAGCTCAAACCCAATAACACCGATTAGCATGCCTCCACAAAACAAGTAGAGTGCTTCTAAATGATGTTGATAATAGGTATAAGCCCACTTTCCTAACACGGCTCCTAGCAATAACCCACCAAAACCAATAATAAAAATCTTGATTAAGATAGAAAGTAACATGTGGTACCCCCCTCGTCCCATCAGCGCATTATATTAAGAAAAGTGGGATATTATGAATCTAAAAAAGCGAGAGACAGGGAACCTCCTGCCTCTCGCTTATCTTTTATTTAGGCTATGCTAATGAACAGTGTTGATTTTTGGCTCATTTACGCCCTGTGGTGACCTTTCAGCAGAGCTGAAAGGCGAGTGAAACTGAGGTTTCACTCGAATGAGCCAAAAATCGAGAAATCAACAATTTGAGCTAACATAGCCTTTATTTAATATCGTAACCTTGTTCTTCTACAGCTTCATTCATAGCCGATACGGATACACTTGAATCGTCGTAGGAAACAGTTGCAGTTCCTTCTTCTAGATTCACTTCAACGCCTGAAACACCTTCAAGCTCTTTCAATGCTGTTGTCACTGCAGATTTACAGTGGCCACAAGTCATACCATCAATTTTCAAAGTTGTTTGTTCCATAGTAATCCCCTTTCAAAAGTTAGTAAAGTTTTATCCTTTTTAGCCTAAGTGAATTTGTCACAACAGAAACAGAGCTAAACGCCATAGCCGCACCAGCTACCCACGGAGCTAGTAGACCGATTGCTGCGATTGGAATCCCAATTGAATTATAGAACAATGCCCAGAATAAATTCTGACGAATATTCCGCATCGTTTTGCGGCTTAACTGGATTGCTTTTGGAATGTGTTCAAGATCTCCTCCTACAAGCGTAACGTCTGCTGTCTCAATCGCTACATCTGTACCAGTACCGATCGCCATTCCAATATCCGCTGTAGCCAGTGCCGGTGCGTCATTAATACCATCTCCGACCATGGCGACCCGCTTTCCTTGTTTCTGTAATTCTTTCACTTTATTTGCTTTTTCCTCTGGAAGAACTTCAGCAAACACACCACTAAGCTCAACCTCGCTTGCAATGGCTTCAGCCGTTCTTTTGTTATCGCCTGTAATCATATATACATCTATCCCAAGCGACTTTAATTCGTTAATAGCGTTTTTAGACGTCTCTTTAACCGTATCTGCTACAGCAATGATCCCTTGCACTTCACCATCGAAGGCAATAAACATTGCTGTCTTACCATTTGTTTCGTATTGAACCATTTGATCCTCATGCATTGAAAAGCCAAGCTGTTCCCGCTCCATTAGCTTTCTTGTACCAACAAAGATCTGCTTTCCGTTAACATTAGCTACAATACCATGTCCTGGTATTGCTTCAAATTGTTCAGCTTCTTTCACCTCTACTTCTCGTTCGACTCCGTATTGAACGATGGAACGAGCAAGAGGATGTTCAGAAGCTTTTTCTGCTGCTATCAAGTTCTCTAATACATCTTTTTCGTCAAGCTGAAACGCATGAAAATCCGTAACCTCAGGCTTACCCTTTGTAATCGTTCCCGTTTTGTCTAGGAGAATGGCATCAATTTGATGAGTACTTTCTAAGAACTCCCCACCTTTAAAAAGAATACCATGTTCAGCACCTTTCCCTGTACCAACCATGATCGACGTAGGTGTTGCAAGACCAAGTGCACATGGGCAAGCAATAACTAAGACGGCGATAGCTGCCTCTAGCGCCTGAGGAAGGTAATAAGGATCAACGACGAAATACCAGACTAGAAACGTTACGCCCGCTATACCAACTACAATCGGTACAAAAATACCTGAAATAACATCTGCCATCCTTTGAATAGGCGCTTTTGATCCTTGCGCCTCCTCAACGATTTTAATGATTCCAGCAAGCGCTGTGTCTTTTCCAACTTTCTCTGCTTTCATTGTTAAAGTTCCGTTCTCATTCAGCGTAGAACCTATAACTACTGCGCCTACGCTTTTTTCGATCGGAATGGATTCCCCTGTAATCATTGACTCATCGACTGATGAAGCTCCTCTTTCAACAATGCCATCGACAGGAATCCTCTCGCCTGGTCGCACAACAATTACATCGCCAACTTGAACCTGATCAATCGGAACTTTTACCTCTTTACCACCTCTAATAACACTCGCTTCTTTTGCCTGTAAACTTAGAAGCTTAGTGATCGCCTGTGTCGTTCTGCCTTTCGCAAGGTCTTCAAACAACTTTCCTACTAGAATAAGCGTGATGAGAATCGCACTTGTTTCGAAATATAGAGATGGATTATAAGTAGGAGAAAGATATCCTCTAATTCCTTCTACCACACTATAGAAATAAGCTGCTGATGTACCGAGTGCGACTAGAACATCCATATTCGCACTTTTATTCGCCAGTGCTCGATACGCGCCCGAGTAAAATGAAGCTCCAATATAAAATTGAACTGGTGTAGCTAAGAGAAATTGGAACCATGGTGTCATGAGTAATCCTGGCACAGGAAGAGCTGTTTCAAAAGGAAGATGCGCAAGCATCGTGTAGAGCAATGGCAATGAAAGAATGGCTGACATAAGTAAGCGCAGCTTCTTCTTTTTAATTTCTTCTTCCTTATGCGACTTTTGCTCCTCTCGATCCTTTTTAACTTCAGCTTCATATCCTAACTTCTTAACTTTTTGCAAAATCTCATCTAGCGTAATGGCACCAGACATGTATTCCACTACACCTGACTCAGTTGTTAGATTAATAAAAGCTGTGTCGACACCTTTCGTCCGGTTTAAGACTTTCTCAATTCTCGTTGAACAAGCGGCACAAGTCATTCCGTAAATATCAAGTTCTACTTTCTCTTTAGGAACACCATACCCCAGCTTTTCAATTTTGCCTACAATGTCTTCTGCCTTAACCTTCTCTTCATCGAACGTAATGCTCGCCTTTTCCATTGTAAGGTTGACGTTAGCCTCTACTCCATCCATTTTGTTTAACACTTTCTCAATTCTTGATGAACACGATGCACATGTCATACCTGTCACATCAAGAGATAATTGCTTCTTTGCCTCCAAAGATCTCACCTTCTTATTTAGAGAATTGTTGGATGACCTTCATAAGTTCCTCTATATGATGGTCTCCATCACCATCTTTAATTGAACTTGAAACACATGTCTTCGTATGTCTTTCTAGGAGTGTATAACCCACCTTTTTTAAGGCCGCTTGAATAGCAGAAAGTTGAATAAGAATATCAACACAATAACGATCATCGCTGACCATCTTTTGAATCCCTCGTATTTGACCTTCAATTCGTTTTAAACGGTTTTGAAGTTGCTGTTTCTCTTCTTCTGTTCTCGGCTCAGAGGGACGTTTTTCTGGTTGTAATGACATGTTCAATTCATCTTTCATACCAATCATCTCCTTCTCATTGAGTCACCTTTAATATACCCCCATAAGGTATATGAGTCAACAAAAGGACTCCGACAAAACAAAAACAGTCCGAATATCCCATAAGGATTGACCGGACTGTTTCTAGTGAACATTAAGGTTATATTCTCCTACTGTATTCGCTCCAGTGGTAGTGTCATACACCGAATTCCACCACCCCCGTTTTCTAATTCATCCACATCTACTTCCACCAACTTTTTATGCTTTAACTTCGGATGTTCTTTAAAAATACTTTTATTTGCTTTCGTACTAATGAGCAGTGTTTCTGGATCAATATTCAAGAAATTAATATCGGCAACGGTGTGCGTAATGTGAGATGTCCACTCCACATCGAAACCGTGTCGCTTTAAGAAGTCACCGGCCATTTGATAATGAAATGTTTTTTCTGTTCGCACTTGTACAGGAAGATAACTTATATAGCTTTTCCCAAGAAACAAGTCCTTTCCTACCACATTACAATTCATATCAAGGTGCATCGTATCTGGACGACGAGGCAAATCGATAATGCCAATTTCAGAGAAACCCGCTTTAAATAGGTCACCCTGTAACGCTTCAATACTTTCGATGCTTGTCCGAATACCTGCATTGATGAATATCGCGTTTTTATTCAATACCATCACATCACCATACTCTAACGCTTTTAACTTATTATTAGCACGAATATGGAAGGTTTCTTCATTAAACCACTGTTGAAATAATCGATGAGATTGAAAATATTCTGGTCGTCTCATGGATGTACCAGCCGCACCTGGTAGCATCGTCTCACCAAACACACAGGCGAGGTCACGAACGAAAATCCGATTAATTAATTGCTCATTAAATTTCAAATCCTCTTGAGACAAATGGACAGAGTAATCAATGACTGTAACTCCCGCTTCCTCCATTGCTCTAACCATATCTTCATGATTACGACGAGCCTTCTTTTGTTTTACCGCTTTTTCCCACTGCAAGTCTGTCGCCGTTTGTTGGTCAGGAACGTCAAGCAAAGACGGGGAACAAACCACAACCGTTTTTAATTCATCAGATTCGTTCCAACAGCTCGGATGGATATTCATCACTCATAACTCCTTTACAATGTGATCTCTCCTTACTGTTTCCTTTGTAGCCTAAAATGATTCTTCGCTATTAAAGCACATAAACAATGTATGAACTTCTCAAACTAAACAAAAGGGAGAGATCGCTATGACTTGTAAACCTCCAAAAGACAATAAATTATCCTGGTGGCAAATGTCATTCATTGGTGTTGGATGCATTATTGGAACTGGGTACTTTCTTGGTTCGAGTATCGCTATTCAAAAAGCTGGTTTCGCTGTACTGATTGCCTATTTAGCTGCAGCAACTGGCACATGGTTTGTATATGAAGCTCTAGCTAACTTAACCGCTCATCACCCCGAAAAAGGATCTTTCCGAACATACGCTAAACAAGCTTTCGGAAATTGGGCAGGTTTTAGCAATGGTTGGATCTACTGGTCCTCTGAGATGCTAATCATGGGTAGTCAGTTAACAGCACTAGCTATATTTGTACAGTTCTGGTTTCCAAAGCTCCCGATATGGATTTCAGCAGCCTTTTTTGCTGCACTTGGGCTATTAATTATTCTAATCGGCGTAAAACTCGTTGAGCGAATGGAAAACTTGTTTGGAATGATGAAAGTAGCAGCTATTATTATGTTCATACTCATAGCGGGAGCTGCGTTATTTGGTTGGATTGATCCAACCAAGGCCCCATCCTCCACATCATCGTCTCTAACGTTCTTTCCTAATGGCGGGATCGGGCTTTGGGTTGCGCTTCTTTATGCGTTCTATGCTTTTGGTGGCGTGGAAGTAATGGGGCTGATGGCACAGGAATTAAAAGATCCAAAGGACGCACCGAAGTCTGGGAAAATCATGCTAGTAATCCTAACTGTGCTTTATCTTTTATCGTTCTTTCTCGTTCTAAAGCTTGTAAAAGCTACAAAAATTGATCCAAACGAAAGTCCTTTTTTAACGGCTTTAACTCAATACGATATTCCATGGATTCCCCATGTATTCAATTCCATCTTAATAATCGCTGGGTTTTCCACAATGGTTGCCTCTCTTTATGCCGTTACAACGATGTTAGTAACACTAGCAGATGAAGGAGATGCGCCACACGTTTTCGCACAAAAAAGCAGAAAGGTTCCCCTACCTGCTTTTATCATGACTTCTTCTGTTGTTGTACTCTCTATCGGGATTGCACTATTGCTTCCTGAGAAGATATTTGAGTATACTACAACAGCAGCTGGACTCATGCTGTTATACAATTGGATTTTCATCCTTTTGTCATATCGTAAATTAATGGCAAGTTCTTCACTAGATCACATGAAAATTATAACAGCATTCATCCTCATTTTATTCGCTATCAGCGGAACCCTATTTGATAAAGTTAGTCGGCCTGGTTTTTTTGTCAGTATTGGGCTTATTACTTTAATTGCTTGTGCAACGTATATCAAGCTTAAAAGAAAGTCAGCTTAAGGTTGGAGCTTTTTAAACTTATTCATCATAGCTGTAAAAGGACATTTGGAAAGTGAGGAGTCATTATCATGCAAAAAGTACTGCTCCCATTCATAATTGTCTTGTTGACCGTACCACTTAAGTGCCGGGTGTGGGTCAACACCGTCGTATGCGACGAGACGTTTTCTGATGGCACGCTTCAACTTTTGGCCAAATGTTGTTGACGCATTAATCTCATCGAAAACCCATCTCGGTTGAAAAGCGATAAGGAATGTTGGAAACTGTCTGCTTTTACGAATAACATGAGCAGGAGTCGCACAAAAAGCAAAATAAGGTTCCCCATCAAAGCAGAACTCCCACTCATGGTGATGTGGTTCTTTCGGTATATGCTCAGGCCACTCTTGTTCATCCAATTTGTGAACTTGATTTAAAATCGTCCAGAACTGATTCTGGTACTCATCGATCGTCGCTTCTTCTTTAACCATCTCCCTGGAATCGAAAAAAACAACCAGCGAAGCATACTTCCCTGTATCACGTGATACTTTCCCATATTGTTTAAGCAGCTTCGCTAATTGTTTATGTGAACCTTGATCAGTTGGACTACCCGCGTATCCAAAGCGTAAAGTGTCACTTATAAACCCCTGCATCCCTGGTATACAAGGATATGGATTCTCCTCATCACCCATCATGTTTACAAAATCCTTATACGTAGATCTTTGCCAATCCTCAAGACAATCTCCATGTTGTTCAAACCAGCTTTTTGTAAATAAATCCATACATGGTCCCTCCTTAAAGCTACACGCGTTATCCTATTAGGAGGGACAACAATAGGTGTCTGTCTATCCAATTAACAAACGAATTGCTTCACGACCAAAGTACACCCCAAACCCAATTAAGATCACACCAGAAAGAATCGAAATCCTACTGAGAACTTTAGGGCTCATCCACTTTCTAGCACCTGTTGCTACTCCAGCCATCGTAAGATCCCAAACAGTAATTCCAATAAAGATGCCTAAACTATATACAAATAGCTGAGAGGTCCCATAAGAAGTCGACGTTTTAGCTAGAATCGAACCATAAATCCCAAGCCAAAAAAGAATATTGAGTGGGTTTGAAATAGCCATTAAAAAGCCGGTCCGAAATGATTTACGATTTGTTTCTTTCCGTTCCCCCTTCCGTACTTCTACCAATGATGCAGCATTTTTAATACTTTCAATACCGGTATACGTAAGAACAAAACACCCAAACAACCATAAAAAACTCCTCATAAATGCTGTATCGATAACGTGTGAAATTCCAAAGTAAATCATCAACATAAATATGCCATCAGCTACCATAGCTCCAAATCCGACCAACCAGGCATTCATAAATCCAAATCGAATTCCTCGGTCTAGCTGCGCAGCGTTAATCGGTCCCATCGGTGCTGACAAAGACAAACCCAATAATATGTAACTAAAAAAGATGCTCATATCCGTCCACCTTTCTGGTTCATTCGTAACATTGTATTCGGACATGCATCGAAGTATTAATATCGTTACCGTCAATTATAAAAAGCTGAACGTTAGAAACGTTCAGCTTGATTCGTTTATTGAAGTGTTCCCTGTTGTTGAACAGGGATATAGCTTTGAAGCATCGCGTTCATATCCTGTGCACTTAGTTGAGGGACTTGATAATAGCCATGTTTGTTCTGGTAAAGAAAGATTTCATAACTTTGTTCGATGAAATTTGGTACACTATCTGCTACAACTCGACGTAGAACTGGATTGGTCATCTCAAGAGCTGTCATCGTTAAAAGAGAGGCCAATGATTTGGTTTGACTCAACATATAGGCCGATAACCCTTTATCAGAAAGCTCACTCACAGATTGATTCGGTTTCTTAGGCATACCGGGTTTTATCCCATACACAACCTCATTGCTTTGGGTCATTTCATATTTTTGAGTTGGTATCATAGGATCCTGACCAGTTTGAAAACTTTGTACAATCGTATTATACATGGTCGTAACAAATGAAGATTGCCTTTGTAGCATTTCTTTTAGTTCATCATCCTTCACATGCTGCTCATATAGCTGATAATGGTCAAGCATACTAATGATACCTGCAATAACCTCATGAGCATCAAATAGTTCGTGTCCACCATGGTTATGACCTTGAAGTCCATTTGACATCTGATTATTTTGCTGCATTTCATTTACTTGATTGGGTTGCTGCATCTTGAATCCTCCTTAGTTAAAAATGCATTCAGTTTGTAGCATCTCCAGTCATTTACCCTAGAATGTATTGAAAGCACATCAAAAACGGCCAGTTCGTTAGTGAACTGACCGTTATTATTATTGGCTATTTTCGTAGCCATGTTTTTGGAAGAATTTTAAAGATCCATACATAGCTAATTGAAGCGGAAGGTGCTCGACTCCTGCGGGACTAGCCGGACAGGTGAGACCCCACAGGCGCAATGTTTTTGTGCGCCGAGGAGGCTCACCGCCCGCCCCGAGCACCTGGAGCGGAAATTGACCACTAATTTAATAGCAACACTCTTTAAGAAAAGTGTAAAGTAAAAAAAAAGTCGGGTACTGTAAAATACAGCAACCCGCTATTTTGCGTTTCAATATAACTTTTTCAATAATTAAAGTTGGGAACCAGAAGTTCTTTTACAGTTAAATAAAGTCGGGTACTACAGGCGTAAAAATAAATATCAAGCAATTCTTAAGATACGAGTCATATCAAGTCCTTCATATAAATCATGAATAAAGTCTCCATCTAAGGTTGCGAAAAAGTCAAAACTATTCTGCTTAGTTATTGCTAAGTGTAGTGCATCAGTAATTTCTAGTTGGAAATCTTTCATATATTGATGGGCAAAGAAATAAGACTCTTTATCTGAGGACAAATGAGATACATCAATCCCAAAATCATTATGCAATGAATTAAGGAATATTTCGAAAGTGTTTTGGGCTGAACTATAATAATGGCTCAACTTTTGGCGGTCGATAAAGGATCGCTTATAGTTTTTTATAACTTCGCCAATATTAATATTAGTTCTTCTTCCATTATATAAACGCTCTAACTCCTGATGCTCAACTAAACTCATCAAATTACGGGCAGTTTGTAAATCACCTATAAAATCATCTTCCTCTTTTTTTAATACTTCATTCTTCCTTAATTTACGATAGGTAAGATTAATAACTTTGTAAATATCGTTCACAAAGAGTTTATGTACTACTTCGCTTATGACATGGTTACTAATTCCTAAAGTGCCAATACCATCTTCGCCCCACTTTTCTAGAGCCTCAGCAACTTTATCACCATTGACGTCTCTTCCATCTAAAAAAGCTAAAAGAATGCAAGCATCAACATAGATAGACTTCTGATGAAAATTATCGTTTTTAATATCACTAAAAAAGTCGACGAAATTCTTCATCATTTCCCCTTCTTATATAGATCGATAAGAGAATGGTTAGGTAAGGTATCCACTGCGAGTCTTTTTCTTAATTCCATAATGCTTTTAGGTTTCTCTTTTAGTTTGTGATTGCCACTTGCATTATTAGGTTGTACTTCCGTAAAAGGAGCTGCCGCCATTCGAATCACTCCTATTTCCTTTTTATTACTTTTATTATAAAGTGCTAAAGACCACTTGTCCATGCCAAGATAGCCTCCTTATAGATTTATTATTAATTTTTATTACTGTAACTTTGATAACAGAACAACTTTCTAATATTAGCATCTTCTCCTTTCACCTAAAGGTCTATACCCCTTTCCTCATCCAGCTATCCACTGATTCACATATTATAATGGTCATTCCAAAAAGGTAATACCTCCCAAAATCCTCTTGTTGCTCAGGCTTTTTTGGGCTAAAGTTGACTTAAAGGAGGGAATATTTTGAATCTACATAATGAAATTTGGTCTTGGAGTTCTACTCTGCCGGAATGGCAAAATGACTTAGTTAGAAGGCTTTATGAGAAGAAAACATTGAGCTCAGAGGAATTAGAATTGGTTGCAGATAATATTCTTTTTGAATTTGGAGTAATTACTAATAATACCGAACGAAGTAAGCTAGAGAAAAAACATATACCAGATAAACAAAATTCCGAAGCGGTAAAAATAGATAAACTCAATAACTTCGAAAATATAGCAGCAATTGATTCGGATAATGAATTAAAGTTTTCTCTCGATGGACTGACTGTAATTTACGGAGACAACTCTGCTGGAAAATCAAGTTATGCAAAAGTGTTAAAACAAGCTTGCAGAGCAGTTGATAACAACGTCAAAATTCACCCTAATATCTACACAGAGGAGGAATACCCTGGAAGAGCACAAATTCATATTCAGAACCCAGATAAAGCCTACCAAGTAATCAACCGTGTTCCAAATACCCCCCCTGAACCTGTTCTTTCTACTATAAGCACCTTTGATACAGACTGTGCTAAAGTTTATGCTGAATCAGAAAACAAAGTTGTATTTATTCCTACAGAACTAAATATTTTCGACAGTCTTGCTAACCATCAAAGTAAACTCAAAGACTCCTTAGAAGGAAGAAAAGAACCATTCTTAAAGAAGCTACCGGACCTTACTCACTTAGTAAAAGATCACAATCTCAAGAAGTTTTTTGAATCAATTTCATATAAAACCAAAGAAAAAGAAATTGAGGATTATTGCACCTTTACCAGAGAAGACTCGGTGCGCCTTGACCAAGTTAATGAAGACTTGCAATTAGTTTTAAGTAATGATCCCCAGAAAGCAATTAGAGAATTAGAAAGAAAAATTAGAGAGGTTGAATTATTAAAGAAAGATATTCATTCAATTAGAGAGGTTTTATCAGAAGAAACACTTCAAAGCAATCAATCCATTTATCAAGAATACCTGGATGTACAAGAAAGTTTAGCCATCCTCTCACAAGAAGCTTTTGTTCAACAACCATTATCTGGTGTTGGTTCTTCTCCTTGGAAGAATTTATGGAATGCAGCACTTGAGTTTAACAAAATTGCGTATCCGGAAAGTGACTTTCCTAACGTTGATGATGAAGCAAGGTGTTTACTATGCCAACAAGAACTCGATAAGGATGCTAAAGCAAGATTTGCGACATTCCATGAATTCATATCTAATAACTTAAGTAAAAGAGCAAAAGTATTAAAAAGAAAGCAGGATGGATTCTTAACTGCTATTAGATCTTTACCTATTGATAAAGTTGAGAATTCAACGATAAGAAGTTATCTATATGATGAAAATCCCAACATTGAAATTCAAATCGAAAAATATATACGTGCTGCCAATAGTATATGTTCAACTTTTCTTGAACCTGAAACTGACCGAATGGAGCAGCTACCTACATTAGAAGAAATAGCTCCTACACTTGAACAACTAGATCAATGGGTAATCACAAAGAAGTCTGAGCTAAACAGAAAGCAAGAATTAACTAAAAAAAACAACAAAGAAGACCTCATGGCAGAAAAAAACCATTTATATGATAAAAAAACAGCTCATGAAAACATTAATTTAATTAAAGAAATTTTACCTATCAAAAAAAACCTCTACTTAATTGAAGAAGCTATAAAGACTTTAGACACGACAAAGCTAACCAGGAAATATAACGAGTTAGCGAATGAATTCCTCACAGATCAATTCAAGGAAACCATTGATGAAGAGCTTAGAGCTCTTCGTTGTGACAATGTTTTATTCAATATTAAAAGCAGAGGAACGAAAGGGAAAACATCAATAAGATTAACCCTTGATACTGACACTAAGGTCAACTTAAGTGATGTTCTTAGTGAAGGTGAACGAAAGGCATTATCTTTAGCTTTTTTCCTTGCAGAGATATCGGCACTGCCAACTAATGGAGGTATCATTTTAGACGACCCAGTATCTTCTTTAGACCAAGGAAGGAGGGAATATGTAGCACATAGACTAATTAAAGAGTCTAATAAACGACAAGTAATCATTTTCACCCACGATATCGTCTTCTTGCACACTCTTCAAAAATATGCAAAGCTTTATGGAATAGATAATTCCTGTTGTACAGTTAGACGGATTGGAAATCGAGCAGGCATAGCAAAAACTGAATTCCCTTGGGTAGCCCAACCAATTAAAAGCAGAATTAAATACTTGAAGAATGAATTACCAAAATTGAAGAAAATGGAACAGGATTTGGATCCAGATATTTACTATAAAGAAGTAAAGACCTTCTACATGCTTTTACGCGAAGGATGGGAGCGAGCGGTCGAAGAATTAATGATTGGCGGTGTTGTAGAAAGATTTGATGCCAGTGTTAAAACACAACGACTTCGTGAAGCAAAAATTTCAGAAGAGCTTATTGAAAAAGTAAATGCAGGAATGACTAAATCCTCGATGATGGTTCATGATGAGTCGTCGGCAATAGGGAGAATTACGCCAAGTATAGAAGAAATACAGGAAGACTTAGACCATTTGGAGGTTTTTTACAAAGAATTCAGATGATTATAATTAAAGGAGCATCTAAAGATGCTCCTTTTCATCAAGTTCGTAGATATAGACAGCTTCCGAAATGGCATTTTGCACACGTTTCGCAACGCTTTTTCTAAGTCCTGCCTTTCTATAAACTTTCCATTCACGAACTTCTTCGTTATTTTTCTTTAATTCTTTTATAACCCACTGCACTCTTTTTATTTGAAAATCCTCAAGGGTTTCAACCTCCTTATGAAGATATGACATTGTTAATGGAAGTTTATCTTCATAAGTTGATAACATTGTTGTTTTATTTAATAATCGAGCAATTGAAGTTATTGTTCTTCTTGTCGGTTTTTGATTGCTCTTATCCCAGTTCTTTATTAAATATTGAGCCTGATGAAGGATTTCTTTATCTCGCAGCTCCCAGTCAACGCGCTTATTCGAAGGAGCTTTCCTTACCTTTTTAGGAGAATTGTCTTTAAGCCAATTTTCATCATTACGGTAAAGCCATATAAACGTATCGGGACGAAGAGAACGCAATTGAGTTTTACTATAATCGGCAAATTCCAATTGCAATTCTGTCCATACGGTACGATGTTTATTTTTATAACTAGAAAGATTATCTTGTTCTTCAACTGATGAAAAAGAATAACACTCTTTTTTTAACGCTTCTTCTTTCTTTTCGCCCTCCCATGAAAAATTCAAGTCTAACATTAGTGCTCTCCTTTTTACAGTCATTGGATCAACAGCCAGCTTACTTGCGATGTAACGCAATGAATTACCTTCACCAGTAAGTTCCCTTAATTTCTGATCAAACAGAAAACCAAATTCTTTTACTCGACCAATCTTAAAAGAGTCAGAAGATTGTCTGTCAGGACCTCTCCTTGAATAAATAAAACCGCAATAATTACAACAAAACGTACCCACTGGACGCTTTGTTTCATTGCAATAAGTAATGGATTCATTCTTGATCACATTTTGGTTATACTCTGTACAAATTTTGTTTAAGCAACGCCATGGACCTTCACCAAAAGGAAGATGTTTAATTGGTCTATCGAAGAAACATTCAGCTGGCTCAGAAAAATAGAGCATAATAAGAGCGTGGCGAACTGGATGAAAAGATCTTCGATGTTTTTGCATAATCATAGTTAACCAGTCGCAGTCTTCTTTTATGTTTACTTCGGACTGAATCATCTCTAAAAATTCAGCATTAAACCTCCCTTGAAAGGAGCTATACCATTCTTTTTTTCTTATCCTGTTTGAATAAGTTGCAAGCCCCCTCTCCTTTAGTCTTTCGATGTAATGTGTTCGATAGAAGTTTAAGGATCGAGGTCGAAGATTGTTATTAAGAATCCATTGCAAAATCTTAGCTAATTCAAAAAGTGGTTTTATTAGCTCAAGGGGGAGAATTCTCTCAGCATTATTTGAACAGGTAATTTTATTAGCAATAATGAACTCATGTTGATTAGCGTGTTTAATTAAAGCCGAACTGTTCCGGATAGGGACACTGTGTATTGGACAAACCAAAACTCCCGGAACCTGGTGTATACGATGCCAGTAAGTCTCTCCATATTTATCGAAGTCATCTTCACAACAGGAAGGACAATATCTTAAATAATTAAATGGTTTTATGTTACTTGCAGATATCCCTGTTCTTGTATGAATAGAACCTCCATTGTTTTGAATCATACTTTTAATAATATCGTTTGATCGGTCAGGAGGGATGAATGGTCTATAAATCGGATAAAGCGTATGATTTTCGATGACTTCCTGTGAGCTTATCTTTGAAGTTTTCAGTCTTTGGGTAAGTGTTCCAATATTCCCTTGAAGATCAACTACAGCTCGATTAGTGATTGTACCAAACAGCTCCTTAATTGTTTGTTTCGGACTCAAGGTTCCTGCGTTTTTGTGATAACGGGCAAATAAACTATAAAGCAATTCATCAGGGTATGGAGTAGGAAAGTGGACTAACAAGAATTTTCACCTCATCCAGCATCTTCATAATCGTTTTTAATAATTCCAAAGTCAAGAAAAATTTCATACGCAGAAAGCTTTTCTTTTCTACCCTTTTCTAAAAGAAAGCGGAGGTCTCTTTTATCTTTCTTGTTGGTATTTTTTTGTTTTCTCTGTTTTTGGTTGTTGTCGACCTGATTAAGATTGTTTAATACTTCATTAACAATCAACGCAGGCTTGGTTTCTATGCCTAATGTTTTAATCGCCCTTTCTGTAAGTTCTTGTGCCTTTTCTGCTTCAACGTCCAAATTAAGTAGCATGACAACAACCTTCTCTTTGAGGGAAGAAGTTTGTTTCTTTCTTTTTTTCGATTCTATTATCTTTTGTTGGCGAATCTGTTCTTTTAGATCTATCGTCTCTCTGTATTGTTCCACAAATTCATCGTAGTCAATAGGTCGAATGTCTTCATACTCGGCAATTTTAAGTGGATTTCCTGATTTCAACGCTTTCATCATGGGCTGTACAAGCTTGAAACTATCACTTGCTACCTGTTTTATAAGTCTGGAGGTGATTTTTTCTTTTCCTGTGTTGATTGCCCTAAGTTGTGAAATCATATAAAGCTTTTTAGCTATATCCAAGATACCCTGACTTTCTTCATAAAGAAGGTCATTTATTTCTTTGGTCAAGATAGTAGTGTTTTTTGTCCATTGAAACTCCCACATTCCTTCAATAAACAAATCCCACATCTCATCTTTGGGCATTTGATTCCATATCATATCACCCTGCCCACTGCCTCTTCGAGCTTGTCTGAATTCACTTTGAAGAATCGATACAGCTTTATTGGTACCAATAAGAATAACTGGGACCCCAATCGTGTTTACCAAAGTTACAAAGAAATTCAGCATTTTATCGGAACCACCGCTTCTTGCAAGACTTAAATGTTGTATCTCATCGATAATTAATACCCCGATCGCATGAAGCCTTGCTAAATGATTCATATGTTGGAGCATTGTATCGGTTGAGTTAGAACGGCTACCGAATTTCTTAAAATAATTTGTACCTAATAACTCATCGATTTTCGCAAAAAATGCTACACACATCCCTTTTATTGAACCATCAAACGGGCAGTCTATTTTCAACCAAGACAATTGAAACAAATTAAAATGATTTTGCATGTATTTAGAGTGAATAATAACCTGAGGATACAAAGACAATACCTGATCAATCGCTGTTGTTTTACCTATACCGGATATCCCTAACATTGTGAACCCTATCGCCGTTCTTCTAAAGTCTGAGGGCGCACTCTTGACAAGTTGTCCTTTCTTTAATGCTTGATAACTATGATGCTGCCATTCAGCCTGGTGACGCCAAAAGGGATTTCTCGCAATATACCCTTGCCGTATAACTCTTGAAATACGTTGCTCCAAATCAATATGTTTATTAAAAGGCTGAAAATAACTGAATAAACGAGAAATTACATGATAACGGTAGCTGGCAGAGAGCTCTCTCTCTTTGAAATTGAATTCTGGAAAAAAGGAGAGCTGGTCAATTACTTCGTCTTCTGAGAGTATTGGTGGAAGAGATTCGATTAAGGGATTGCACATATATTCTTTTAACTTCTGTTCTGTATATTCAGCTCTTATTCCAAAATTTCCACCCGTAATACGGACATACTTACCCTCGTCTAACATTTTGCAATCGCTCCTTTTGTACCTTTCTTAATTTATCAACAGAGTTTGGGAATGACAAACTTTCTTCGTCTGTATTTTGATCGGAAGATTGAATGAATTTAATTTCTTTTTCATCATACTCCTGTCTTTTGATGTCGAAAGACTCAAAATTTCTATTTCTCTCTTTCTCCGCTCTTCGATTTTCTTGTATACCTTTAACTTTTACGTGGTTACTAACATTCGATATTTCCGCTTCATTATTGCTTTTTTCTGCTTTACTTACCAAAGCTTCTACATCACTAATATGATCGGAATCTGCCTGATCAATCCTGTTCTGATTCGCCTGGTATGTCATTTCTTCATAGTTATGGAGAAATACTACATCTTGGTAAGTTCTGTTTTTGTACCTTTCCTGATGTTCCAACAGATAACACCGTTCATAATCCCCTGTATCCTCATCTCTCATATATATAAAAGAAGTATTCCTTGGATCGTGGGAAATTTTAACCTTCCAAGATTTATTCATCCTGGCTCTTTCAAACCATTTCTCTTTGAGAGCTGTTTCGCAAGAATAATGCATTTTATTAAATTTAATACCTTGGGAAGTTACAGTCGCCTCAGCTCTCGGAAGAAGGGTAAGTTTAACAAGTTCCTCGGAGTAATATTTTAATTTACCTGTTCTGTTTTGGATTCCCCACTCCCAAATGTCCCTTGGTCTAAGTTCTACGTTTTGGGCTATCATTTCTTCATCTTTGTGGTAAGTGCGGAGGTAGTGCTCGTTGTTATGGTGTAAAACACATTTAATCATTAATTGAGTAAATTCCTCAAGGTCAAATTTTGCATCCAATCGATAGTCCCTAGCCCCCCTTTTCTGAAAGTCCTTATCAATATACCCAGGCAGAAAAGGCTTTACTTCACCATGAAAAGTTCTAAAATACCTTTCTACTATTCCTTTCCAATCTGCTCGGTAAGGGGGGGTGTTCTCAATACGAATGTTAAAAGCATCCGCAAGAACATCGGCTCTTTTCCCTACAAGTTCTCCTCTATCTCCGAGTATCGCACTAGGAAAATACTTACTACTCCAATCTTGGGGTTCAATATCAATACCATACCTTTTACAGAACTCAACTTTGTCTGCTGCTGTATTGCATAAAGCCATTATCATCCCTATCCAAGAGGGACCTTCCAACCCGACATATAGCCCCACAATCAACCTACTAAAGACGTCAATAACAACGTATATTACCGGTCTTCCAATAATCCATTCCTTGTTATAACTCGATTTAAGGTAAACATCTGCAATAGTAGCATCAATTTGAAATTTTGAACCTGGTCCCACTGCTTCACTTCGAGAATTACCTAATAATGCCCGTTCCTTTAAATTGAAATTTCTTGAACCATTTCGTTTCTTAGAAGTTGCTTCTATATTGTTGAATTGGCTAAACCAGTATCTAAATTGCCCTATACTGGGTACTTCATTTGCATCTTTCAATATAGGCTTCTTAACACCATTCTCAAAGCGATATCCATCTCCATAAAATTCTTTTTTCATTTGTTTATAAGTAAATGAAAGCGGATTTTTTTTAGAGGTATGATACCACTTTGTAATACTTACTTGTATAATCCTTTTATCTTCTTCTGTCACATTCATGCCGTTACCAACAGAGTGGGAAAATTTTTTAGGACGACCAACCTTATTACGTCCCAACTGTCTCATTTTCCCTTTTCCTCCCGAATTTTTGTAAAGTGGTAACAGACTGTCTTTAGTTTTTCCTCCCTGCCAGTATTGTCTGAGATATTTATATATCAAACGTTTTGATTTTTTTGTTCTCGACTGTTGCTCCTTAATCAGTGCTCCCCTTAATTCACGAACATAGATTTCCGGTTCTTTTTCAACTATGTTAGAGATAGCACTCCATCGTTCTTCCCGCAACAAAGTATGACTTTCTTTAGCTCTCTCTTGGAAAAAAGCAGTTAAAGGTTCTTCAGTTATAAAGTTCAACTGTTTGTCTTTTAGCAGTTCTGTGAGAAAACTCACTAGTCTTTTTTCAGGTAGTGGTGCATCATCGTTTAAATTAATCGTAAATAATATTACACCATCAGACCAAAGGATTCGCTCCAGTATTTCATCTCCTTCAGCAGATGTATACTGAATGATTTCATTTTCAGTAAAGAGCAATCTTATCCCTCTCCTCGTATTGTTTGATTGTTAATATTGAATCTTTAATGGAGGAAGTGACACGGAATGGCATGTTCATATCGATTATCACTTCTTTACGGGCTATTAAGTGGTGCAAATAGGATAGGGAAGTACCTCGTTCGAGATTGTACTCTTGACCAAAAAAATCCAGCACTTCAATAACTGTTCTTTCCTTAATCCTAAGTAGCAGTTTCAACTCTTCCATTAATCTTCTTAATCCTTCAGGGTTAATACTTTCATCGATATAGTAGCTTGAATGAATCCACTTAATATTCTTTACTATTTCAATCGGAATTTCTTTTTCCGTAATGATCCCCCACTCAATCCCATAATCTTCCCAATACTGTCTTTCTATCTCCAACTTTTCAATGGTTCTATTATCCTCCAATTCCTTTGAAGGCTTGACTGTCCTTGCATAGGTTACATCTTTACCGTTTTCCAAACGATTTATAAGAAAGTCTGTCGTCATTACCATAGGGGTATCGTTCTCATCATTAGTTGAATGCTTTATTTCCTTATCTTTTGATATTGCATACGTTTCTTCCCTTTTTAACGGGAACTGTTCACGTACATCAATAACAAAGTCGGACCACTCAAGGAGATAGAAATAGCTTAATTCTAAATCCGAAAGGAAATGGTGAACTCTTTCTGTCTTCCAACCTTTTACTCTGGAGACTCTCCCTCTTGAAGGAAAGTCCTGAACCTGGATCCAAGGAATATAATCTTTCCCTCTGTTTTGTCCACGACCTTCTTTTAGGTATTTGGCAATTTTCTTTTCATTCCAATTAGAATTATACTTAGCCATATCCTCACCTCGGGTGTTAATATTTACCACAAAAGAAATATTATTCATTTCCTTTTCGCTTCATACTACCCTTTGTTAGAACAAACTTCATCAAACAAGTTTTACTAGCCAAAGCCTCTATGACAACAAAAAAAACATATTAAATGTTTAAATTAGCACTGGAAAAAACAGTGAAAATCATTTATTAATATGTTTTATGGTTAATCACATTTACCATTTTAGGAATTTACAGAAGCAGTTACGAATAACTAATTAAACCTTTCCTCTCTTTTTTGGAAAAAATAGTTCAAAGTTAAAGACACATTTCTATATTGAAGCACCATCATTTGGATATTTATGTTAAAATCACACGAGGAAGGATTTGAAATATAAAATATAGTTATCAAAGAAAAGAGGAGTGATACTAATGAAATTATCCATATCAGAGCAATTAACATACAGTACAGTTAGAATTGAATGTACTTCAAATGAAGGAAAATCTACGGGGACTGGATTCTTTTATACAATGAACGTTGAAGAAAAGTATATTCCAGTTATAGTTACTAATAAACATGTAATCGAGGACTCTAAAGATGGTCTTATTCATTTTAATTTAGCAGATAATAATGGAGATCCTATTGAAGGAGAATATCATAAAGTTGAAATCAGTAGTTTCGAATCGAGTTGGATAAAACATCCTAATCCAGAAGTTGATTTATGTATTCTTACTATAGGTCCAATATTAAATAAACTAGAACGTTCAGGAATAAAACCCTTTTATATTCAAGTCGACCAATCACTTATTATGAATAATGATCAATTAAAAGAACTAAATTCAATTGAAGATATTGTAATGGTCGGATATCCAAATGGAATATGGGATGCAGTAAACAATATGCCAATCATAAGAAAAGGAATTACTGCTACTCACCCCGGATTAAATTATAACGGGAAACAAGAGTTTATGATTGATGCTGCATGCTTCCCCGGCTCCAGTGGTTCTCCAGTTTTTTTATATAACCCATCAAGTTATAATGATAAAAATGGAAATACTATTATAGGTTCAAGAATAAAGCTCTTAGGAATTTTATATGCTGGTCCACAACATACTGCTTCAGGTGAAGTTAAGATTATAAATGTTCCAACAGCCCAAAAGCCAATTGCAATTTCAAGAATTCCCAATAATCTTGGTTTAATCATTAAATCTTATATACTTAATGAATTTGAACCTATCTTGAAAGAATTGATTTAATATCAGCTTTATATCATCAAACCATCATAAAAAGGTCAGAGGCTCATGCCTCTGACCTTTTTATTTAGCGTATTAAAAGATTAAACTGCCGACGCTACAATATCGTTATCAAACCGAGTAATTAGCGTTTATTTCTTTTCCACAACCCCTTCAAAACTAGATAATCATAACAAACACTAATATTAACTTTTAATTCTTCGCTTATCTCTTTAATTTTCTTACCCTTCTCATATAACATTGCAACCTGTTCCACTAGTTCCTGATTGGGATGTGGTTTCTTCCTTCCGGATTTTATCCCTTTTTCCTTAAGATATTCATAGCAGCTTCGTGGATGAACATTCAACTCTTCACTTATTTTATGAACACTTGAACCACTTAAATACATATTTGCAACTGTATCTTTCAACTCCTGATCGACCCTTTTACGTTGTCTCGTTGATATACCACTAAGTTTTAAATACTGATAAACAGTAGTATAGCTAATATTGTATTTTTCTGTTATATCTTTGCTAGAATACCCATTTAAGTACATGGCTTTAACTTTATCTATAAATTCTTCATCAAGACGAGTTCTTCCTTTCACCATTTCTTTAGTAATTCCACACTGCCAAGAACAATTTCCTTTTTCTCTCACTAATCGATAATAAGGTTTTTCAACTATATTCCCACATTTACATTGCACTTCAACAAACATTCGAGCTTGTTTCCCTTCACTTTTCCTACCTATTAGTTTGGTGACTGTTAAATTTCCGAACTTTTTCCCAACTAGACAATTAGAAAGCATGTTTTGTCTTTCTATATCAGTTTTCTTCACAAACTCCTTTGCGTTTTCTTGAGTAATCACCCACATATTGTCTTGATCCTTAAATGCTCCTTTAATTTCTCCATTAGTAACCAATATTCTAATAATTTCTGGGAATGTGTTTACTAATAAAGCTAACTTTGTAATCGAATATACTTTAATTCTTTTATTTTTTTTCTTTTCAATTTCATTTAATAAGAAAGGTCTCCTTTGAAGTACCATCTCATGAAGATCGTTTGTATCATATTCATCTAGCTCTTCTAAAAATTTTATGAATTGTTCAAGTGTATTGCCACCATAATGAAATTTATCGTGAAATAAGTCATGACAGTTCCTACATAAGGAAACGCCATTCTCTTCTGTATATCTTAAATTTTCATATTCATTAAATCCATATAAATGGTGAGCAATTTCTCCCAGGTTATTTCTACAAACTTGACACGTAGGATAAGCCCTTTTTATTTTTCTAAACCAACGTTTATATAAAGCTTCCGTTCTTCCTTCGGAATTCTGTATACTTTTTCCGTGAATATATAGTGGATTATTTTCCCCTCGATAATACTCCGCTTTACATATATTACAAAGAAATGCATTGCTATCTTTAAAATCTTGTATTTTATATTTAAACAACTGTTGGATCCACACTTTATCTTCATGTCCTTTTACACAGATGACATCAATTGTTTGCTTCTTTTTTATGTTCTCCAATTGTTGATTATCTTTTATGATAAATCCTAATTCTTTTTGATATTCTTCTATTTTCAATCGAAGTAAATGACTTTTACACCTACCGCATCTTTCATGTCTGAAAATTATCCTATCAGGGGATTTTATTTCAGTATGTCCGCACTCAATCCATTTGCCTTCAATAGCATACTTAATCCCCTTCCAATTATTAGGGTTGATTTCAAATCCTAATTCTAATAGTTCAATGGCAGCTTCGTTAGGTTTTCGTACAACTGGATTTTTTTTAGGGTTAATTGTTTTCAAACATAACTCACACCTGCACCTGAGTTGTTGTTTTCCTAAGAATCCAGTTCTGCTTACCTTCCACTGCGATCCATTTGGACAAATAACAGGTAATGAAAAATTTGCGTTTTCGTAGTTCTCTAGCATAAATTTTGGTTTATATTGTTCTTTTTTTAATTTTTCAAGGAAAGTTTCACAAGCTTCTTTACGATTTGCAGACCGGATACACCCAATGCATTTATTATCTTGGGTCTTTATTTTTCCTGGTGCTAGTTTTCTTAGGTGACCTTCTGGACAAAGAACTTCAACCGTTTTTGCAGCATTCCTAACTTCACCTGTTCTTTTCCATCCTGGAAGATGTTTCTCTAATTCCAAATCAAATGTTTGCTCAGTCCATTTTTTCTGTAAAGACATATATATCACCTCCAAAAACATATGGCTAATTATACCACTAAATAAAATATCGAAGAGAAACCTCTTACTTTTTCCAAATAAGACTCATAATATCTATATTCAAATTCCGCACTTTTTCCCTAATTTTTTAATTATTCGAGCCCGTTCCTTATCCTGTTTCAAAAAAGTAAACTAAAAAAACACAGTAATGTCTTTACCATGCTTGTTCCAACCCAGAACGACCTGGGAATGGTAAAGTAAATAGATTTCCTTTAACTTACGATTTTTACATTAAGTTTAAGCTAAGTTACACTTGCTAAATCAACAAAAAAGAACGCCAAAAAATTGGCGCTCTATTTCATGAGTGATTTTACGTTTTCTACACTAATAAAGAATCTGCTAGACCTATGTTTATCCGTGTTTTAAATAATATAGAGGGCATATTAACGACCATTGACTTTTCCAATTGATAAAAATCGATGAGTGATCCTTAGATTATCTTGGAAATTATCAAGTTCTATATGTTCGCAATAATTGATAATGGTTTTAAACAAAATCTTTAATTCATAGCTTGTTTGGTCATCTTCTAAGTGTTTTTGTATATGAATAGGGAGAGCAACATCATTAGTGATAGTAATCATTAATTCTCTCCATGTTTTTGAAGTTTTCGCTTCCCCTCTTTTGAGTGCTGTTAATGCACCTTTATAATGTATTGCATCAAGAGACTGTAAATAGCATTCTAAGAATACTAAAGAAGTGTCTTTACCATCTAAGAAATCGTACAGACGTGCTTTAATATATGATGGTTTTAAATCTTTATTAAATTGTTTTCTTAGTGTTATTCTTGTAATCGATATAAACTCTTCAAGATCTTCCTCACTTAAAGCTTTAACGGCATCTCTTAATCGTTTCATATAAATGTACATAGAGTGAGCACCTTCGATTCGTTTAAATATAATAATTGTAAAACAAAGAAGCAGCAGAGACCTGCCGCTTCTTTGTTGTTTGATTTCTTTATTAAGTTCCTGACTTTGTTTTTCAGTTCCCGACTTTGTTTCCCAGTTCCCGACTTTGTTTTTCAGTTCCCAACTTTGTTTTAATAATACAAAAAGAACCCTATTATTAATTAGATTTATTCCACAGTTACTGATTTAGCAAGGTTTCTTGGCTTATCCACGTCACATTCTCTGTGCAGTGCTGCATAGTATGCAAGCAGTTGAAGAGGTACAACAGACGCAAGTGGAGTGAGGTGCTCATGAACCTCATCAAGGACGATGGTGTCGCCTTCTTCTTCAAGTCCAGCAAGAGAAATAATGCACGGCGAAGCGCCACGAGCAACAACTTCTTGTACGTTTGAACGGATGCTTCCGTTTACGTGCTTTTGAGTAGCAAGTGCAATGACAGGTGTTCCTTTCTCAATAAGCGCAATTGTACCATGCTTTAGCTCACCACCAGCGAAGCCTTCAGCCTGAATATAAGAAATTTCTTTAAGCTTAAGAGCTCCTTCAAGGCAAACATAATAATCTACGCCACGTCCGATAAAGAATGCATTACGTGTAACTGAAAGGAAGTTACGTGCAACTCCCTCGATCATTTCTTTTTGATCAATCATTGATTCCATTGCAGTCGCAACGATTCCAAGTTCTTGAATTGGATTGAAATCAAGCTTCATGCCTTTAGCTTGTGCTGTATCTACCGCAAGCAATGTTAATACAGCCATTTGTGCTGTATATGCTTTTGTTGAAGCTACTGCAATTTCAGGTCCTGCATGTGTGTGCAGCGTGTAGTCAGCTTCACGAGAAAGAGTAGATCCCGGAACGTTTGTAATCGTAAGTGACTTGAATCCTTTTTTCTTAACGTTAACAAGTACGCCACGGCTATCTGCTGTTTCACCACTTTGTGAAATGAAGATAAAGAGTGGGTTCTTTGAAACAAGCGGCATGTTATAAAGAAATTCACTTGCAATGTGCACTTCCACAGGAACCTCTGCAATATTTTCAATCAATTGCTTACCAACAAGTCCTGCATTGTAGCTTGTTCCACAAGCAATGATGTAGATGCGATCTGTGTCTTTCATCGCTTCACGAATATCCTCATCAAGCTTAATGTTGTCATTCTCGTCTTTGTATTTCGTAATGATGTTACGAATCGCAAGCGGCTGTTCATCAATTTCTTTAAGCATGTAATGAGGGTACGTACCCTTCTCAATATCACTTGCATCGATCTCAGCGGTAAATGGCTCCCGCTCCATCACGTTGCCGTCCATGTCCTTAATCGTAACAGAATCACGCTTAACGATAACGACTTCCTCATCCATCAATTCGATGAATTTGTTTGTAACTTGAAGCATTGCCATAGAATCACTTGCCACTACGTTGAAATCATCTCCAATTCCGACAAGAAGTGGACTTTTGTTCTTAGCAACATATAGTGTTTCAGGGTTTGTATTATCTATAAGTGCAAGCGCGTAAGAACCATGTAGTTCTTTCAACGTTTGATGGAAAGCGTCTTCCACCGTCAAATTTTGTACTTCTACAAGATTTGAAATTAATTGAACAACAACCTCTGTATCTGTTGCACTTACAAAATCAACTTCGGATAAGAAGTCACGTTTGATTTGTTGATAATTCTCAATTACGCCGTTATGAACAAGCGTGAACCGCTCAGTAGAACTCTGATGTGGGTGAGCGTTAATCTGGCTTGGTTCACCGTGTGTTGCCCAGCGAGTATGGCCGATACCAGCCGTAGCTTCCACGCTTGTGTCTACTTCTTTTCTAAGATCAGCAATTCTGCCCTTCTCTTTAAAAAGGTGTAGTTCGTCGTCGTTTAGAAGCGCAATACCTGCAGAGTCATACCCTCGATATTCAAGCTTCTCCAGACCTCGTAATAGAATTTCTTTAGCATCTTGATTTCCAATATATCCAACAATACCACACATGTAAAAGTCCTCCTTCAATTGAAGGAGCAGGTATACAACGGGGGCAGACCTGCCCCTTCTTTTCCGATTATAAACGTTATCACCATGGTTTTGCTTTTGTTCAGAAAGTCACCTCTCTGTTTTTCACAAAACCGTTCGATTGTGGTGTAGCAATCGAGAGGTATCCGCCGATGTTCGATGAACCTCTTCCTCGTCAACTGTTTTCTTCCGTTCGAAAACAGTCCAGGCGCTTTAGTAAAACTAACCTAACTTCCCTCTCTTTCCCTTCTAGAATAAGAATAAACATACTCATACTATATTACATCATTTGTAAAAAGCTGGTCAATTCTTTTTTTTATCTTATTAAGTAAGGCCTTTGCTGGCTTATTGTAAAAAAGGGGGGCACAGTTATTCTTTCTCTGATATTAAAACGTATGCACATGCGACACTTTTTGTGTCGCACATGCATACCATTCGTTTCATATATAGGTTTCTGTGGATTATGCTCCAAGTTCTTGTTCAACCATTTTTACAACACGATCAACATACTCATCACAAAGCTCTTTCGTAGGGGCTTCAGCCATTACACGAACGAGCGGTTCAGTTCCTGATGGACGGACTAGAATTCGTCCTTCTCCATTCATATCACTTTCCACTTTCTGAATGGTTTCCTGAATCTTATCATTCGAATCCACTTTTGTTTTATCCGTTACTTTTACATTTACAAGTGATTGAGGATACTTCTTCATTTCACCAGCAAGCTCTGATAACGATTTATTTGTTACTTTCATAATGTTCGCAAGTTGAAGTGCAGATAGCATACCATCACCAGTTGTAATATGGTCAAGGAAAATAATATGTCCAGACTGTTCTCCGCCAAGGTTATAACCTTCTTTGCGCATTTCTTCCATTACATAACGATCTCCAACTTTTGTTTGAAGTGACGTTACACCAGCTTCCTCCATGCCTTTATGGAAACCAAGATTACTCATAACCGTTGAAACAACTGTGTCATGGCGTAAGCGTTTCTGGTCTTTCATAAACTTTGCACAGATGAACATGATTTCGTCGCCATCAACAACATCACCATTTTCATCAACAGCTATCAGACGATCGCCATCACCATCGAAAGCGAATCCTACATGGGCATTCTTCTCTTTAACAAACTCAGCGAGCGTCTCTGGATGTGTCGAGCCTACTCCGTCATTAATGTTTGTTCCAGTGGGATTCGTACCAATTGTAGAAATGTCTGCTTCAAGATCTGCAAACAAGTGAGCCGCAAGTGACGATGTTGCACCGTGTGCGCAGTCAAGAGCAATATGAAGTCCAGAAAAGTCTTCATCTACTGTCTGTTTCAAATATTGTAGGTATTTCTGACAGCCTTCAAAGTAATCACTTACGATGCCTAAGTCAGAGCCTGTAGGACGAGGAACCTGATCTTCATTACTATCAATTAACGCTTCAATTTCTTCTTCTTGAGCATCGAGCAATTTAAATCCGTCTGGACCAAAGAATTTAATACCGTTATCTCCAACAGGATTGTGTGAAGCTGAAATCATTACGCCAGCCTGTGCACTAAGGGCTTTCGTTAAATAAGCAACTCCAGGCGTAGAAATAACACCAAGACGCATAACTTCTGCTCCAATTGATAACAGACCTGCTACTAAAGCTCCTTCTAGCATATATCCTGAAATGCGTGTATCGCGTCCAATTAAAATCTTTGGTTTTTCAGTATTCTTTGTTAAAACATAGCCACCTAGGCGACCTAGTTTGAATGCAAGTTCAGGGGTTAGTTCAGTATTTGCTATACCTCTTACACCATCGGTACCAAAATATTTACCCATTGTTATACTCTCCTTTATTATCAAGCAATTGCTGCTACTATGATGTTCTGTTTTCTATTGTAAGAGTGACTTTTTTCGTTGACCCTGACCATCGGACATAGGAAGGTCCGTTCCACTGTAGACCTAGCTCATGTTCACCTTCAGACAGTCCACTTGCGTCAATATATGCCTGGAAATCACCGTTTTGTATATTATCAAGCACACTTGCTGCACCATACAGCTTCATATCTGTTACCCCTGTCTCAGGACTCGATACGCTAGCTTCCAAACCATCTGATACCCCAGTCACTTTAATCGGAACATCATCAAATGCTCTCTCGTCTTCTTTACCGACGGAAATAGTTGCCTTCACCGTCCCTGGGTCTACCTTATTCATACCTTCAGGAACAGGTATTTCAAGCTCAATTGTTGTATCCTTTGTTATTTCTGAAAGATCAAGAGGAATGCCATCAAGAAACTTCAGTTCTTCAAGTTCTTCCTCTGGTCCGAATACTGATACATCTGTAGGTTCAAGAGCAATAGAAGAGATACTTATACCTTCAGGAAGTTCACCTTTTTGATCGAGTTTAATGGGTACCTTTTTAAATGGTTCTTTAATTGGCACTTTAACATCAACTACAGCGGGATCAATTGTTAATCCTTGTATTTCGTCCATATTCCCATCGTATACATTAAGTGTAATACGCTGATTGACTTCTTCCTTCGCACCGCTTACATCTACATACCCTCGTACAAAGGCAACTTGATCAAGTTTTGATTTCGCTCCTGTTACACTAACCGTTTTAGGTGTCACAATCGGCTCTTCTGTTGTGTAGCCTTCAGGGAGTTCTTCCACCTTTAAAAGGTTTATACCAGCTTGGTAGTTGTTTGAATTCTTTTCTTCAATTGTGACAGAAACCCTAGCAGGATCGATTGTTACATCAACATTTTCGGGAAAATCTCGGTGTTTGACCGTAACAAGATGCTGTCCAGGAGTTAAATTCCGTAAATCCACATATATCTCTTTATTTTTAAGCTTTGATAGCATGACACTATCGGTTCGGCCATTAACAACGACATCGACGGTTTCGGGTAAATCAGATACCACCACATTGTCTTCATCAGAAAGCACTTGAAGCTCCATATCTGTTATTGATTCACTTTCAGTCTCAGGTTCAAACAACCCCTGTGTACCTGATGTAGAAGCGTCTGGCATCGCCACAATAGTATAGAGCATAAGAGCGAGAAGAAAAGAGATGATCTTGACAAACCAATTACTTGTTAGCAATTTGTCCATTACTTTTTCCCCCTCCAATTACTAAAACGGTTGGAAGTTTCAGTCTTTGAGACAGCAGGGTTCAATTCAGCATTTAGCAAATCACGAAGGACTTCCTCAGATAAGTTTCGATGAAGCTCTCCATTTTTTGTCAGCGATATGCTTCCTGTTTCTTCAGAAACGATTAGCGTCAAACTATCTGTTACTTCACTTATCCCGAGAGCAGCCCGGTGTCTCGTCCCAAGCTCTTTAGAGATAAAAGGACTCTCGGAAAGTGGTAAATAACAGGCAGCTGCAAGAATTTCGTCTTTCTTCAGAATAACAGCCCCATCATGAAGCGGCGTATTAGGGATAAATATATTAATAAGCAGCTCTGAAGTTAGCTTAGCATTCATTGGAATACCCGTCTCTACGTAGTCATTTAAACCTGTTTCGCGCTCAATCGAGATCAAAGCACCAATTCGACGTTTCCCCATATAGGAAGACGATTTAATAATTGCTTCAACCATTTTGTTTGTCTCTTCTTCTTCAACAGCTGTGCGGGCAAATAATCTACCACGTCCAAGTTGTTCAAGGGCCCTACGTAATTCTGGCTGGAAAATAATAATTATCGCAAGAAGTCCATAGAGAACTACCCGCTCTAATATCCAGTGCAGGGTATTTAATTCAAAGAAACTACTTAAAAACCATGCTGCGATTATTACGGTTATCCCTTTCAAAAGCTGAACTGCTTTTGTTCCGCGAATAAGCATAATGATTTTATAAATAACATAGGTCACAAGTAGAATATCTATTATCTCTGTTATGTAGTCAAAAACATTTACATTTCCAACAGGCAGCACGGCACTTCCTCCAAACATATTGTATTTAGCCTGAGGTTCATCTATTTGCATCGCTAAAATACATCTGTAACTTTTTAATTATATCATAATTATTCTATGTTCAAAAAAAAGCTCGTGCCGGTAAGGGAACAATTATTCAATTTGTTCTTCATTACTACGTAAATAAACCGTCCAAATGGACGGTTTATTTGCTTTCTTCGTTTGTGAAGAAATCACCTAAATTGTAAACAAGTTTCTTTAATTCATACCAGGTCCAATCAAGGATATGATCAACTTCTTCAATCTCGCCTGTCACTTGTCCAGCAGAAGCCATATATTGTTCCCCATTAATAACGAGGACATCACCTTTAACTTCGCCTTCTATTTCAAGGTTACGATTCTTAACAGTTAAATCTCCTTCAATTACCTCTCCTTCAGGAACAATGACTGTGTTGGTTTCTTGATCAAATCTCAAGTTACCGGACAAAGCAGATAGTTGATCTTCACTCGTCCAAGATGAGTAAACTGAACCTGTCATCAAAGCAAGGAATAGGATTGCTGCTGTAACCAGTGGGTGTGACTTCATCCAACGCTTTATCCAAACCGTTCGCTTCTCCTGCGGAAGCTGCTTCATTACCTTTGATGTAAAACCATCGGGTGCCTCCATAGAAGGCGAGCTGAGGAGAAACGATTCCGTCTTTTTTAATTCTTCATAATGTTGTTTACAGTCACTACATGTTTGTATATGTTCAAACAATAGACGCTTCTGTTCCTTCGTTGCGTCTTCATCAAGTACGTCATGCATAATTCCTATCATTTCTGCAGGGCATTTCATAGCTTCTCCCCCTTTCATTGCTCTTGAAGCTTCTTTCTAAGTGCTTCTCTCCCTCGGTGTATTCGGGTTTTGACTGTACCGATTGGGAGATCTAATATTTCACTAATCTCCTTGAGGGATAGCTCTTGAATATATTTCAGCGTAATTGCGCTTCTATACTTAGCTGGAAGACTTAAAATAGCTCGATGTATACCATCTTGTGCTTCTAGAGAAACTACTTCATCTTCTGGTAATTGTTCGTCTGCTGAAACTTGAGAGTACATTGTTAATCCATCTGTACCTGCAACTTCGGCATCAAGGTAATAATCAGGCTTTTTCTTACGCATTCGGTCAATAGACAAGTTGGTAGCAATGCGATACAACCATGTAGAGAATTTGCGATCAATTTGATAGCGATCAATATTTGTATAAGCTCGAATAAACGCCTCTTGTGCTACATCCTCTGCTTCCTGCCTGTTACCGAGCATTCGATAAGATAATGCGAAAACTCTATCTTTATAGAGTTCCACTAACTCCCCAAATGCATTATGATCTCCTTTTCTCACTTGCAATATAATTCTTTTTACTATGGCATCCATTTCTTCTCTCAACCCCCGCTGATTCCTGCGGCTACTATAGTTACGTACCAGGAAACACAAAGTTTCACTTTTTTTATAAAAAAAATTCAGTTCATCTTTCCCTATTCTAGCATGTTTGTTTCACTGGTATTAATGGAAATACATATATTTCTAACAAAAAATAGTTTAAGCATTTCTTATAGTGGGTATTAAGGATGTAAATTATTGAAAGGGTGGTTGGGCTTATGGAAACGTTGGATCGACAAATAAGCTTTCACATAGAGCAAGATAAAGATCATTTACTCGCGGAAATTGAATCGTCACGCCAAAAAATGAATTTATTAGCGAGAAACCAACCACTTAGCTCTTCTGAGATTGTAGAAATCAGCACATATCTAGACTTCCTATTAAATGTATATGATCAATGTCGAAACAAAAAAGCTGCGGCTCTCTAATAAAGAAGGCCGCAGTTTTTTTATTTTATTTTAACTTTTCTCCAAATAATGATCCCATTAACGCTACAGCAACGGTAGCTGTTTTGTTTTTCTCGTCTAAAATCGGATTAACTTCTACAAATTCAGCAGATGTAAGAATATCTGATTCAGCGAGCATCTCCATTGCAAGATGGCTTTCACGGTAGCTAATTCCCCCAAGGACGGGAGTACCAACGCCAGGTGCATCATGTGGATCAAGTCCATCAAGATCGAGGCTTAAGTGCACACCATCTGTTCCTTTCGATACATACTCAATCGCTTCTTCCATTACCTTCGTCATACCCATGCGGTCAATCTCATGCATTGTATATACTTTAATTCCTTTTTCCTTAATCAATTCTCGCTCCCCTTCATCAAGAGAACGGGCACCAATTATAACAATGTTTTCTGGTTTAATCTTAGGTGTATAACCTGAAATTCCAGTTAAGGACTCATCCCCAATGCCAAGGCTTACAGCAAGTGGCATGCCATGAATATTTCCAGAAGGTGATGTTGCAGAGTTATTCAAATCACCATGGGCATCGTACCAAATCACACCCAGATTATCATAATTACGAGCTACACCAGCAAGTGTACCAATTGCGATACTGTGGTCTCCTCCAAAAACAAGTGGAAAACGCTTACGATTAACTACCTCATTTACTACATCAGATAGCTTCTCACTCGCATCTGCTACTTCTTTTAGATTCTTTAACTGATGATCCTGTTCTTCAGGGCTCTTCTCAGGTCTCCCTATCTCAATATCACCAAGATCTTCGATATCATAGCTTAAATTTGTTAATCGTTCAACAATTCCTGCATAACGGATCGCGCTCGGTCCCATATCTACTCCACGCCTCATCTGGCCAAGATCCATTGGTACTCCTATAATTGATAATTGATTATTCATTATGTAGTCCTCCTCGTATCTTAGTCTAGCTCTATTTTACCCATATCCTAACAAATGACTCAACCTGACATAAAATCCGAATAAATATTCATACAATTACGCAAACTGGATGGGTTTACGGATAAATATAAAGAGAGGAAGAGAGTAGACAACAATACAATTATCAAAAACCAACGAATACTACATGTATCATAAGTGCTGATGGTTTATAGAAACCCTATGTTTTTGAACATAAAAAAACCTTAAACATGGTTTAAGGAAAATGGTGGAGCCTAGCGGGATCGAACCGCTGACCTCCTGCGTGCAAGGCAGGCGCTCTCCCAGCTGAGCTAAGGCCCCATTTTGGAGCGGGTGATGGGGATCGAACCCACGACATCAGCTTGGAAGGCTGAGGTTTTACCACTAAACTACACCCGCATTATTAAATTAATTGGAGCGGAAGACGGGATTCGAACCCGCGACCCCCACCTTGGCAAGGTGATGTTCTACCACTGAACTACTTCCGCATATGGTGAGCCATGAAGGACTCGAACCTTCGACCCTCTGATTAAAAGTCAGATGCTCTACCAACTGAGCTAATGGCTCTTAATGGTGGAGGGGGACGGATTCGAACCGCCGAACCCTGAGGGAGCGGATTTACAGTCCGCCGCGTTTAGCCACTTCGCTACCCCTCCACAAGAAAGAATGGTGCCGGCCAGAGGACTTGAACCCCCAACCTACTGATTACAAGTCAGTTGCTCTACCAATTGAGCTAGGCCGGCAAAAACGTCTAACTTACAAATAAAAAACAGTGCACTCTACCGAGTACTCCTGAAGGTAAGTTAACTATTTTAAGAAAAATGGTGGAGGATGACGGGCTCGAACCGCCGACCCTCTGCTTGTAAGGCAGATGCTCTCCCAGCTGAGCTAATCCTCCACAGAGTAAAACTAAATGAAATAATTGGTGACCCGTACGGGATTCGAACCCGTGATACCGCCGTGAAAGGGCGGTGTCTTAACCACTTGACCAACGGGCCATGTCCTGGAGCTTCCAAACGGATTCGAACCGATGACCCCTTCCTTACCATGGAAGTGCTCTACCTGCTGAGCTATGGAAGCATTATGGCTCCACAGGTAGGATTCGAACCTACGACCGATCGGTTAACAGCCGATTGCTCTACCACTGAGCTACTGTGGAATATTGGTCAGCCTGGCAACGTCCTACTCTTGCAGGGGGAGATCCCCCAACTACCATCGGCGCTGAAGAGCTTAACTTCCGTGTTC
>NZ_LELK01000012.1 GCF_001039475.1 Guptibacillus hwajinpoensis
TGAGCCGTTTAAATCCGACAAGCGTTGGAAGCTTTTGAGTCAGACGCGCTTTATGCGTCAGGCGAAAAAGGTGAAACAATCGAGGATTTGGCTCACGTAGCTAGACATTCTTATTGGAATCGTTGGAAGTGCTATCTAGTTTTCAGGGAATACCCTGTTAGTCTAGTGATGATGGCGAAGAGGTCACACCCGTTCCCATGCCGAACACGGAAGTTAAGCTCTTCAGCGCCGATGGTAGTTGGGGGATCTCCCCCTGCAAGAGTAGGACGTCGCTGGGCAATGATGAAAAGTCAGAGATCAAATGATCTNCTTTTTTTGTATGGTTTTAGCTAATCTTACTTCATGAATAAACAAGAAAAGCATCTTCGAAAGCTACGCAGGGGTGGGAGAAGCAAGAAATTCGAGGAAGCAAGTGATGTCAGACCGGAGTGGATATTCGGGAGATCCATGAGGATCTGGCATGTAGTTTTAAGCTAGCAAACGCAGCTTTCAAAAGAAATCGCGGATATAATCTCAAATTCGCAGATAAAATGATGGGAATCGCGGATATACCCAGAAAAACGCGGATATATCGTAAATATCGCGGAAATACATTTCAAATCCAAACTCACGTCCTTCCCAGCTTGATCAGTATACCAATGAAATTTTACTTTCTTTTGTAAATGACTGACACGGGATAAGTTAGAGTAACATACGCTTAAAAAGAAGTAAGAATTCATCTTACAAGTCAGAAAACTAGTATAGATCCACCATAATTGGGCAAAGCTTTTATCATGGAGGTGGGGACAATGGAGAATGCGATCAGGCATACTGCAGGTGAATGTTGCCTTGTTTGTGAAGAAACCAGCTTAGTAGGAATTCATATATGCGGGCGGTTTATTTGTAACGAATGTGAACGTAAGGTTGTTGAAACAGATACGAGTCATGAAGATTATCAATACTACTTAAAGAAACTACGGAAATTAAGTTTAAGTCGATTAGCATAAGCAGATAGCTGTAAGCCTGAGCTATCTGCATTTTTTTGTTTAGTTGGCCGAAAGCATTCACATGGAAACATCCTCAAAAGGACTTCACCGTACTTCTATCAACTTGCAGATAGTGATAGAATACTAGTATAAGGACAAAGATGATGTTTAGGAGATAGAGCGTGAATGAAGCACCATATTAAAAAGGCGCCACTTTTTGAAGCATTAACAAAATGGAAAGAGAAAGAGCCAGTTTCCTTTCATGTACCTGGACATAAAAACGGAGCAGTTTTTTCGAAAGATTGGAATGCAGATCAATTGTATCGTGGTTTGTTATCGATCGATGCAACAGAGCTCTCTGGGCTTGATGATTTACATGCAGCAGATGGTCCTATTCGTGAGGCTGAGCAACTTACGGCTGAATTTTATGGTAGTATAGATAGCCGCTTTCTAGTAGGAGGATCAACTGCAGGTAACCTTGCGATGCTAATGGGAGTTTGTTCTGAAGGAGATCAAGTTTTTGTCCAAAAAAACTGTCATAAATCTGTTTTGAATGGACTTCGCCTATCAAAAGCATGCCCAGTTTTTCTTTCTCCAGTGGTAGATTCTGAAAGTCAGGTGGCAACTGGAATAACAATCGATACATTACGAAAGGCGCTCGCTACGTATCCAAGTGTGAAAGCCATCGTACTCACAAATCCTAATTATTACGGTATGACAATAGATCTTAAACCCATTATCTCATATGCTCATGAGAACGGAGTGGCCGTTCTGGTTGATGAAGCGCATGGGGCTCATTATGCAAGAGAGCCGTACTTTCCTAGAAGTGCTGTGCAGCTTGGTGCAGATTTGGTTGTACAATCTGCCCACAAAACACTTCCTGCCATGACGATGGGATCTTATTTGCATGTTGGTAATGCAGTATTTCGAAAAGCGGTTAATGAATATCTAGAACTATTTCAGTCAAGCAGTCCATCCTATCCAATTATGGGATCATTAGATCTGTCGAGACACTATCTCTCTTCTCTATCTGATGATAAGTTAGTACAGATAGTAAGCGAGATCAATACGTTTAGAGAACAGTTAAAAACTCTGTCTGGTATTACCGTTATTGAAAAGAATGGTAAAGCCTATGATCAACTAGATCCTTTGAAAATTACGGTACAGGTAAGAGGTCTGTCAGGTTATGAGTTAGCAGCCCAACTAGAAAAGGAAGGGATTTTCGTTGAGTTAGCTGATCCGTTAAATGTTCTTCTTGTTTGTCCACTTGCTTCTCTACCTGATCATTTTGAAAAAGCTAGAATGGCTTTTGATCAAATTGTGAGTGGGGTTGGCAATACTAATACTGAGATAGTACGTCATGGCGTTCATTGGTTGGAAGAAGATATTACATTTCCTGCTTATTCCTTTATAGAGTTGGAGACGATGAATAAAGAAGAAGTTAATTTTAAAAAAGCAGCTGGTTCAATTGCTGCTAGAGCAATTATTCCATATCCCCCCGGAATTCCGATCGTAATGCCAGGAGAAAGAATAAGCATGAGGAGTATACGGATGCTTGAAACTGTTATACAAGGTGGAGGGCACGTACAAGGGATGAAGGAAAATAGGATTGAGATTGCTATAGAAGAGGAGTAGGGCATTGAGAGGTTTATTTATTACATTTGAAGGACCTGATGGCGCAGGTAAATCGACGCAGGTTCAGAAATTATCGAATTACTTAACTGAGGAAGGAATTCCTTTTATCCATACAAGAGAGCCAGGTGGCACAGCTATTAGCGATCAAATTCGTTCGTTAATTCTTAATCCTGTGCATAAGGAAATGGTTGATGAGACTGAAGTGCTATTATATGCAGCTTCAAGGTCTCAGCATGTGAAAGAGAAGATTGTTCCTGCACTTGAGCAAGGCTATATTGTTCTTTGTGATCGCTTTGTTGATGCATCCATTGCTTATCAGGGTGTCGGGCTTGGACTGGATGTAGAAAAGATTAAACTGATTAATGAATTTGCAACAGGTGGTCTAACGCCAGATCGTAGCTATATGATTGATCTTCCTGTTTCAGTTGGAAGAGAAAGAATGGCTGCTAGAAATCAATTGGATCGTATCGAACAAAAAGGAACAGCGTATCATGAGACTGTACGTGGAGCTTTCCTAGAATTGTACGAAGAACAACAAGAACGCATCACACTTATAAACGGTGAGAATAATGTCGAAGAGATTTTTCGTACTATAAAAAAGGATTTTATATCTCTTTGGGATAACTATTGTAAGAACAACTAATTAACGGGTGAATGCTTGCTGCCCGGGGAGGGATAAATATGAAACTAGTTATGGCTGTTGTTCAGGATAAGGATAGCAACCGATTATCCAACGCCCTGGTGGATCATAATTTTCAGGCGACCAAGCTTGCTACCACCGGTGGGTTTTTACGCGCAGGTAATACAACTTTCTTGGTTGGTACTGAGGATCATCGAGTACAGAAGCTTCTCGATATTATTAAAGACAATTGTCAAAGTAGAGAACAGATGGTCGCTCCTGTATCACCTATGGGTGGTAATGCGGATTCTTATGTTCCATATCCGGTTGAAGTTTCAGTTGGAGGAGCAACAGTATTTGTGCTTCCAGTAGAAGCGTTCCACCATTTCTAAATTGTGCGGTAGGATGAGTGATAGTTATGATAGATTGGAATGAATTAAAAAAACGGCAGCCGACCGTTGTCCGTATGATAATGAACAGCTTTCATAAAGATCGCCTTTCTCATGCGTATTTATTTGATGGAGGGGCAGGTACGGGGAAAAAGGATATAGCTGTACACATGGCAAAAACCTATTTTTGTCAGAAACGTACTAATATTGAACCTTGTCAAGATTGTAAGGATTGCAAGCGAATCGATTCAGGGAATCATCCTGATCTCCACTTAATTGAGCCAGATGGACAATCGATCAAAATTGATCAAATTCGTAAGTTGCAAAAAGAGTTTTCTTATCTAGGAGTAGAATCTCGTAAGAAAGTTTATATATTGAATCATTCAGATCGAATGACAACACAAGCTGCCAATAGTTTACTTAAGTTTCTTGAAGAGCCCGGACAGATGACAATGGCTATTCTATTAACTGAACAAAAACAGCATATTTTATCAACTATTTATTCGAGATGTCAGGTTATCACATTTCGTCCGCTCTCAACAAATGGCGTTGAAGAAGCTCTTGTGAGTGAAGGTGTACCTCCACAACTTGCAAAAACAGCATCACAATTAACGAATGATCAACGTACTGCAAAGGAGTTAGCGCTTGATGAGTGGTTTGCACAGGCGAGAGCGATAGTGATACAATTGACTGAAGAGTTGAAGGAAAGACCTCATCAGGTTTTCCTAACGATCCATGACAAATGGCTACCACATTTCAAGGATAAATCGCAGCAAGATATGGGACTTAATCTTATGCTTTTCTGGTATAAGGATTTAATGAAAATACAACTGCAAGATAACCGCATTGTCTATGCAGATCAGAAGGATAAGCTCGAACGTTATGCCCTTCAATTCGGAAGAAAGAAGATAAGCCAGCATATGATGGCAATACTTGATGCCAAAAGACGTCTGAGTGCCAATACAAACCCGCAGTTTGTGATGGAACAGTTAGTGCTCAGGTTACGGGAGGGATAAGTTTGTGTATGAAGTAGTCGGTGTTCGCTTCAAGAAAGCGGGTAAGATCTATTACTTTGATCCGAGTAGCCTCCAGGTATCAGACAAAGAATATGTCATAGTGGAGACTGCAAGAGGGGTTGAATTCGGTAAAGTCGTTTTAGCCAACAAGCAGGTTGATGAAGAGGATGTAGTACTCCCTCTCAAAAAGGTAATCCGTATAGCTGATGAAAAAGATCGGTTAGCGGTTGAAGATAATAAACATGCAGCTCAAGAAGCATTTGATGTGTGTGTTGCTAAAATTGAAGAGTACAAGCTGGATATGAAGCTTGTTGATGTAGAATATACATTTGACCGCAATAAAATCATTTTTTATTTTACGGCAGATGGAAGAGTCGATTTTCGCGAGCTTGTTAAAGGACTCGCATCGATCTTCAGAACAAGAATTGAATTACGCCAAATTGGCGTAAGAGATGAAGCGAAGATGCTCGGTGGGATTGGTCCGTGCGGCAGAATGCTTTGCTGCTCAACATGGCTTGGAGATTTTGAGCCTGTTTCGATCAAAATGGCGAAAGATCAAAACCTTTCCTTAAATCCTGCCAAAATTTCTGGACTGTGCGGCAGATTAATGTGCTGTTTGAAGTACGAAAATGATGCGTATGAATCAGGTAAGAAGGAACTTCCCGATGTTGGGAAGACGATTAATACAGGTCAGGGCAAAGGAAAAGTTGTCGGGTTGAATATTCTAGAACGTCTTGTACAGGTAGAGTTATTCGAACTTAACCGTGTGACAGAATATACGCTTGATGAATTGATTCAAGACGGCGCAGTATCTACGCAAGCCACAGATTGATTGAGGTGGGACGGAAGTGGAGAAAAAAGAAGTTTTTTCACGTGTAAGCTCAATGGAAGAACAGATTGGTGACTTATACAAACAATTAGGCGAACTTAAAGAACATCTTGCAGGACTTCTGGAAGAAAATCACCATCTCGAAATTGAGAATCACCACTTGCGAGAGAGGTTGGAACAAACTTCTGAGCCAAAGCCATCTGGCAGAAAGAAGCGAGGAAAGCCAGAAGTTGGAGAGGGCTACGATAATCTTGCCCGTCTGTATCAAGAAGGCTTCCACATCTGCAATCTACACTATGGAAGTATACGAACAGAAGGAGATTGTCTATTCTGCCTGTCGTTCTTAAATAAAAAGTAGTGATCTGGTCTTTCCAAATCTGGAAAGACCTTTTTTACACTTATTGGCCTAATTATCAAGGCTCTTTTGGTATACATTGATGCTTTTAGATAAGTGGTTAATTTCCGCTCCAATTAGCGAAGTGTGGTTTTTATTCATTCATTGATTCAAAAAACAATCTATTAGAAAAGAGCCATATTAAAATAGAATTAGTTTAGAGATAGGAGATCGCCATCATGCAATTAAACGATGATGAACGTATCGATTACGTCATTCAAGATGAGTTACAAATCATTCAGAGTCCGACTGTTTTTTCATTTTCTCTTGATGCCCTACTACTTGCCAGTTTTGCTTGGGTACCAATTAAGCGTGGTAAGATTATTGACCTTTGTACAGGTAATGGCATTATTCCGTTACTTTTATCAAGGCAAAGTGAAATTTCTATTGAAGGTGTAGAGATACAGGAAAGACTATATGATATGGGAACTCGAAGCGTAGTATTAAATCAACTCGAGAATCAAATTACGCTTCATCGTGCAGATCTTCGTGATTTGCCTATAGAGTTAAAGCGTGAGTCATATGATGCCGTTACGTGCAACCCGCCATATTTCAAAAGTAAGCGTAATGAACAACGGAATCTCAACGAACATTTAACGATTGCTCGCCATGAGGTTATGTGCACGCTTGAGGACGTTATTCAATCATGTAGCAGTCTTGCGAAACAGGGTGGAAAAGTGTCTCTTGTTCATCGTCCTGAAAGATTGCTTGATATTATGACGTTAATGCGGAAGTATCGAATTGAACCAAAGCGAATGCAGCTAGTTTATCCAAAGGCAGGTAAGGAAGCGAACACACTATTAATTGAAGGCATCAAAGATGGAAAGCCAGATCTTAAAGTGCTCCCTCCATTTACTGTTTATAATGGAGATAATACGTATACAGATGAAATGAGAGCAGTTTATGAAGAGCTCTAAGCATATTGTTTATATTTTGGAGTGTCGAGACGGTACTTATTACACCGGCTATACAACCGATTTACCACATCGATTGGAGCAACATGCATGTGGCAAAGGGGCAAAGTATACAAGGGGAAGAGCACCGTTATCACTTGTTTATCATGCACTATTTGAGACAAAACGTGAAGCAATGCAAGAGGAATATCGCATTAAACAACTAACTCGCGCTCAGAAAGAAAAGATCATTACAGAAGAGGTGCAAACCAATGAGGAGTCAGCAGAGTTACAAAGAAAGCGAGACCGGTAAACTCTACCTTGTGCCAACGCCAATTGGCAATCTAAATGACATGACATTTCGCGCCATTCAAACTTTGAAAGATGTCGACCTGATTGCAGCAGAAGATACTAGACAATCGAAGAAACTAACCAATCACTTTGAAATTGAAACAAGGTTAACGAGTTATCATGAACATAATAAAGAAGCAAGCGGTCTGAAATTACTTGAACGTTTGCGCGAAGGACAGAATATTGCTCTTATCAGCGATGCAGGAATGCCCGCTATCTCAGACCCAGGTTATGAACTTGTATCAGCATGTGTTGATGAGAATATTCCAGTCATTCCTTTGCCAGGTGCAAATGCAGCTATTACAGCACTCATTGCATCAGGGTTACCTACTCAACATTTCTATTACTATGGCTTCCTTTCAAGACAGAAAAAAGAGCGGAAGAATGAATTGAATGGATTGAAAAGCATTCCATCACCCGTTCTCTTTTATGAAGCACCACATCGTCTTAAAGAAATGCTGAAAGCAATCCTTGAGAATCTCGGGAATAGAGAAATTATTATAGCAAGAGAGTTAACTAAGAAGTATGAAGAATTTATTAGAGGTAGTGCTGAAGAAGTACTGCTATGGTGTGATCAGAATGAGATACGTGGTGAATTTTGTGTTATTGTGAATGGCAGCACAGAGGAACCCGTTCAGGAAAAGCAATGGTGGGAAACGCTATCGTTGCATGCGCATGTTGATCACTATATTAATGAAGGAATGAAGAGTAAAGAAGCTATAAAGCAGGTATCTACAGAACGAGAGATACCGAAAAGAGATGTCTATCAAGCCTACCATGTCGAATCGTAAGTGATGGTAAACATATAGGATAGAAGAAAAGCTCCTACCAAAATTGGCAGGAGCTTTTTTAATAAGAAAATTATTTTGCTAGAGCTTTTTGAATCTCTTCTAATACTTGTTCTGCACCTTCACGGCTAAGGATAAGCTTCCCATCACCAATTGCAAGGTTGTCGTCAGATACTTCCCCAGTTACCTGGCAAGTCATGTTAGGCTTGTACTTCTTTAAAATAATGCGCTCATCATCAACATAGATTTCAAGAGCATCCTTTTCTGCAATTCCGAGCGTACGACGAAGTTCAATCGGAATTACAACGCGACCTAGCTCATCAACTTTCCGTACGATACCAGTAGATTTCATTTTTAAATCTCCCCTATTCCCAATTTTATAATACGTCAAATTTCGACAAAATTCTCTATTTATGTTCTATATAATACCAGTGTTTCCCATTAGCGTCAATGTTTTTAATAGGGTAAATATTTCCTTCATAACAGTCATTAGCACACGTTTTATCGCATTATATAGACAGTCAAAGTTATCGATTTAAATGATAATTCGACAATTTTCTTGTAAATCCTTCGACATTAATTGTAAAATTGTGTAGGTAAGTTTATCCAAATTTGATGTCCTTGCAATTCTTCCTTAAATTAGGTATATTTTGATGAAGAAGATTTAGTAATAGGACGAATAGAAATAGTGTACATAACGATAATTATTAGCCTTATCGTGGGTTGTAGCTGAGAGTTGCTAGCACTCTCGTCCTAAAGGGCGGGAGTTTTTTATTCTCACAAATGCAGGACTGATTAAATGATCTAGCAGATGGAACAGAACAAGCCGCATCAGGTTCGAAGATCCACTTTATAACTGTATTAATCAAGGAGGAAGTATCATGGGTGACAAGACATTTTATATTACAACACCAATTTATTATCCGAGTGGTAAGTTACATATCGGTCATGCTTACACAACAGTTGCCGGCGACGCAATGGCAAGATACAAGCGACTTAGAGGTTTTGAGGTTCAATATTTAACTGGAACTGATGAACATGGTCAAAAGATTCAAAAGAAAGCACAAGAACAAGGTGTTACACCTCAAAAGTACGTAGACGACATTGTAGCTGGCATTAAAGATTTGTGGGATAAACTGGATATTAGCTACGATGATTTCATTCGTACGACAGAGAAACGCCACGAAGATATCGTCGAAACAATCTTCCAGAAGATGTATGAAAAAGGTGATATCTACCTGGATCAATATGAGGGTTGGTACTGTACCCAATGTGAAGCTTTCTTTACGGAACGTCAGCTTGTAGATGGTAAATGTCCTGATTGCGGAAGAGAAGTCGAGAAAGTTAAAGAAGAATCTTACTTCTTTAAGATGGGTAAATACTCTGATCGACTTCTAAAGTTCTATGAAGATAATCCTGAGTTTATCCAACCCGAATCTCGCAAAAACGAAATGGTCAATAACTTCATTAAGCCAGGCCTTGAAGATCTTGCTGTGTCTAGAACATCGTTTGATTGGGGTGTAAAAGTTCCAGGAGATCCAAAGCACGTTATTTACGTGTGGATTGATGCACTGTCTAATTACATCACCTCCCTCGGATATGGAACTGAAAACGATGAGTTGTACAATAAGTTCTGGCCAGCTGACGTTCATCTTGTTGGTAAAGAGATTGTAAGGTTCCACACGATCTATTGGCCGATTATGTTAATGTCGTTGGACTTACCTTTACCAAAGAAAGTATTTGCACACGGATGGTTGCTAATGAAGGACGGTAAAATGTCTAAGTCCAAAGGGAATGTGGTCGATCCCGTGACCTTGATTGATCGTTATGGCTTAGATGCGCTCCGTTATTATTTGCTTCGTGAAGTACCATTCGGTTCAGATGGTGTGTTTACCCCTGAAAGCTTTGTAGAACGGATTAACCATGACCTTGCAAATGATCTCGGCAATCTGTTGAATCGTACGGTAGCAATGATCGATAAATATTTCGATGGAGAGGTTCCAGTATACAATGGCTCGGTAACAGAGTATGATGACACCCTTGTAGAGATGGTGAATTCAACTATTAGTAAAGTAGAAGAATCACTTGAAAATATGGAGTTCTCGGTAGCTCTAGCTTCTATCTGGCAACTTATTAGCCGTACGAACAAGTACATTGATGAGACGACTCCGTGGATTCTTGCCAAGGATGATGCCAATAAAGATCAGCTTGGCGCCGTAATGGTTCACCTTGCTGAATCATTGAGACAAGTTGGGATTCTGCTACAGCCATTCTTAACTCAGACTCCTAAGAAAATTTGGTCACAACTTGGAGTTGAAGAAGGAGAGCGTACAAGTTGGGATTCCCTAGGTTTCCAAAAAGGATTTGGAGGAACAAAAGTTCAGAAAGCTTCTCCTTTATTCCCACGACTTGAACGTGATGAAGAAGTTGCGTACATTGTTGAACAGATGGGTGGTAACGTCGTTCAAGAAGCGCCACCTATTGAGAAGCCGGATCTTGAAGAAATTACAATAGATGATTTCACTAAAGTTGACTTGCGAGTTGCTCAAGTACTTGAAGTTGAACCAGTTAAAAAAGCCAATAAGCTTCTTAAGTTAAAACTAGACCTTGGTTATGAAACAAGGCAGGTTGTGTCTGGTATAGCAAAACACTATAAACCAGAAGAACTTATCGGCAAAAAGGTTGTCTGTGTATCAAATCTTAAGCCGGTGAAGCTAAGAGGAGAACTATCAGAAGGAATGATTCTAGCAGGTGAGCACGACGGTGAACTGAAGTTGTCGACTATTGCTGAAACCCTGCCAAACGGAACGCAAATTAAATAACTTCCAGCTGGACTCGGTCTTTAAAAGACCGGGTCTTTTTTACTTCTTAATTCACAATATATTCCTACGCATCATTTCTTCTTTTATGACTAGCATTCCTGTCTTATGGGACAAAATAATTAGCAGTAGTAGTAAAAACCACTTATTATACTGAATATTCTAACTTCTTTTGTAGGCGTTGTAAAGAAAATGTAATTGAAATGAAACTATTTAGACTTAGTAAAAAACTAGGACATTTGGTACACTAGCATCGTACTAGACCGGAGAAGGGGTTTTGGCATGTTATTCGACACACACACGCATTTGAATGTTGAACAATTTTCCGAAGATCAAAAAGAAGTAATTGAGCGTGCCCAGGCAGCTGGAGTAAGTAAGATGGTTGTAGTTGGCTTCGATCGCGAAACCATTATTCAAGCTATGGCATTAGTAGAAGAATACGATTTTCTATATGCAGCTGTAGGCTGGCATCCTGTTGACGCTATTGACATGAAAGATGAAGATCTAGAGTGGATTGAGCAACTTGCTGAACATCCTAAGGTAGTGGCGATAGGCGAAATGGGACTTGACTATCATTGGGACAAATCACCTCATGACATACAAAAAGATGTTTTTCGTAGGCAAATACAGCTTGCAAAGAAAGTGGATTTACCAATTATCATACATAATCGTGAAGCGACGCGAGATGTTATTGATGTATTGAAAGAAGAGAACGCTGCAGAAGTTGGCGGTATTATGCACTGTTTCGCTGGAACCGTAGAGGAAGCAAATGAGTGTCTTGATATGAATTTCTACATCTCACTTGGTGGGCCAGTGACGTTCAAAAATGCAAAATTGCCGAAAGAAGTAGCGAAAGAAATACCAATCGATCGATTGCTAATTGAAACGGATTGTCCATTTCTAGCACCACATCCTAACCGCGGTAAACGAAATGAACCTTCGTACGTGAAGCTTGTGGCTGAACAAATTGCTGATTTGAAAGAAATGGATTACGAAGAATTAGCAGAAAGAACGACTGAGAACGCCATGAATTTATTTGGTATTAGTCGTTAATTAAAATGACTGTTGTAGTTAAAAGGAAATAAATGCTTTTTGCTAAATTCCCCCCTATTGAAAGCCAGGATATTAATTCTATCAATCTAGTAACAGGGGTGTAAGTCAGAAGCTTTTCTTTAAACAAACGGTTCAGGGAGGAATCTATAACAATGAAATCAAGCATGAACAACTTTGCTCGCTTAAAAAACGCAAAGAACGTCTTCATGATTTTGCTAAGTGTAATTGTATTGGGTTTGGTCTCCGGCTTTATCGTGTTTGAAACTACGAAAGCTTCTGTCACACTTGTTCTTGATGGGGAAAAGAAGCCTGTAGAAACACATGCGGATACAATCGAGGAATTATTACAGGAAGAACAGATTAAACCAACCACTCATGATTATGTTAGCCACGATTTAACAGCAGAGCTTACTTCAGGTGAAGTAATTGAGTGGAAACCAGCTGTTCAAGTTACATTGACTATTAACGGTGAGAATAAAAAAGTATGGACAACTAGAGATACGGTAGATGAACTACTAGAAGATGAGAACGTTAAAGTGAGTGAGCATGATCAATTATCTGCATCAAGAGATGATAAGCTTAAGGAAGACATGAACATTACCGTAGATGAGGCATTTCAAATGACGGTAAATGATGGTGGGAAACAAACGAATGTCTGGACAACTTCGACTACGGTCGCTGGCTTTTTAGAACAGCAGAATATACAACTTGGAGAACTTGATCGCGTAGAACCCGAAAAGGATAGTAACGTTAAAGAGAATTCGGAAATCAAAGTGATTAGAGTAGAAAAAGTCACCGATGTAGTGGAAGAATCGATCGATTATGCGACGGTAACAAAAGAAGATCGTTCAATGCAAAAAGGGAAAGAGAAAATTCTTGAGGCAGGTAGTGAAGGTAAGCAGGAAAAGCATTATGAAGTTGTACTTGAGAACGGTAAAGAAGTATCAAGAGAGCTAAAGAAAACAAAAGTTGTAAAGCAAAAAAGCGATCGCATTGTTTCAGTAGGTACACAAGTCATTACACAATTGGCTGAGAAAAAGAGCAGTAATGCTCCTGCAAAAACGGAAAAATCGACTGCTTCTAAATCTAGTTCCGCACCTAAAAGTAAGTCTAATGCAAGCACGAGTGGTGGTAAAGTGCTAAACGTATCTACGACAGCCTATACAGCTAACTGTACGGGGTGCTCAGGCATTACCTCTACAGGGTATAATCTAAAGACAAACCCAAATGCCAAGGTTATTGCTGTTGACCCTAGTGTTATTCCACTCGGATCGAAAGTCCACGTGGAAGGTTATGGTACGGCAATTGCAGCTGATACTGGTGGAGCAATCAAAGGTAATAAAATTGATGTGTTTTTCTCTTCTAAATCAGCAGCATATGCATGGGGAAACAAGACCGTCAAAATTACAATTCTCAACTAGAGAGAAAGATATGATATGCTAATAACACAGAGTGGACTCCCTCTGTGTTTTTTGTATGATTAAGAAGCAACTAATGAGGAAAACTATACAAATTCATGTAGTACAGAATAAAAAGAGAAATGGTTTTGTAGTACGGAGGAAACTGAGTGAAAATCAAAGAAATAATAATAGTAGAAGGTAAGAATGATACGTTAGCAGTAAAACGAGCTGTTGATGCAGATACACTTGAAACAAACGGATCAGAAATTAGTGAAGAAACACTTCAAAGAATTGAACTTGCATGGAAGAGAAGAGGCGTTATTGTCTTTACTGACCCTGATTACCCAGGTACACGAATTAGACAAATCATTAGTGAGCGACTACCTTCTTGCAAGCATGCTTTTTTAAATAAAAAACATGCAATTTCATCAAATGGCAAGAAGGTTGGTATTGAGCATGCATCAATAACTGACATACAGGAAGCGATTCTATCCGTTAGAGAAGAGATTGAAGCACCAAAGGTCATAATTGAGTGGCAGGATCTCATTACTGCTGGTCTTGTTGTTGGTGAACGTGCAAAAGCAAGAAGGAAGGCGCTTGGCGATCGACTTCAAATGGGATATATGAATGGAAAACAGCTCTATAAACGTTTGCAAATGTTCCAAATCTCAAGAGATGAGTTTAACCGTGCATTAGTAGATGTGCTACAGGAGGAAGAGGAATGAACAAAGAAATATCAACACCTTTTAGAACGAAGGAAATTTTAGCAAAGTATGGATTTACATTTAAGAAAAGCCTTGGCCAGAACTTTTTAATCGATTCGAATGTACTAACGAAAATTGTTGATCAGGCAGAGTTAACACCTGAGTCAGGAGCAATTGAAATTGGACCTGGTATAGGCGCATTAACAGAGAAGCTAGCAAAACGATCGAAAAAAGTCGTTGCATTTGAAATTGATCAGCGTCTTATTCCAATTTTAGAAGATATGCTTTCTCCATATCCACATGTAACGATTCGCCATAGCGATGTTCTTGCTGCAGATGTTCATCAAGTTATTTCTGAGGAGTTCGACGAAGGACAGGATCTTATGGTTGTTGCTAACCTTCCATACTATGTGACAACACCGATCTTAATGAAATTGTTAGAAGAAAAGTTACCTGTACGCGGGATCGTTGTTATGATACAAAAGGAAGTTGCAGAACGCATTGCAGCGAAGCCAGGATCAAAAGAATATGGTTCATTATCGCTAGCAGTTCAGTACCACGCTATAGCTAGAACGGCCCTTACGGTGCCAAAGACGGTATTTGTACCTAAACCGAATGTGGACTCTGCTGTACTACATTTAGAGTTGCGTGAGAAGCCTCCTGTCGATCTTATGAGTGAGTCATATTTCTTTGAAGTTATTCGAGCAAGCTTTGGTCAGCGAAGGAAAACACTTCTAAATAACTTACAAAACAACTTACTTGGGAAAGAGAATAAACCGATGATTGAAGAAGTTTTAAGTGAAACTGGTATAGACGGTAAACGTCGTGGCGAAACACTATCTATGGAAGAGTTTGCTGCATTGAGTAATGCATTTTATAAACGGAAAGATATGAACTAAAACACCCTAAAAGGTGTTTTTTTTATTTATCCAAAGGTTAATTTAGTGAATACCCACTCATATAATCTCTTGTTATGTGATTGAGCTTTCCTACAAGACTCATTTTTTTATAAAGCTCTCATATAGTAGAAAAAGGAGAACACGTATAAAGAGGTCAAGCGGCGTGGAGGGAAGTCGATGACGATGAAAGAAGGAGATATCGTTGCCAGGCGTTCTTATGGCTGTGATCTAATCTTTCGGGTAACTAGGCTAAACGATTCAAGTCAAACGGCAGAATTAGTTGGTGAAGATATGAGGCTCATTGCAGATGCACCATTTGATGATTTGGTGTTAATTGATTCCAGTGAGCATAAAATGAGACGAGAGCAATCGAAAGAAAAGGAGGACTATTCTTTTCGTCTGTTTCGTCAGGATTATCAGTTGTTACGAATGAAGCGTGAGTATACTGCAACAAGTCATTTTAAGAAAGAAACGAGTTTCTTTGAGTTGCCAGGTAAAATTCTTCATATTGATGGCGATCCGCTCTACTTAAGTAAGTGTTTAGAGATGTATAAACGTCTTGGGGTTCCGGTATATGGCTTGTATATGAAGGAAAGTGAGATCCCGGAGAATATTATTAAGCTTGTGAACAATGTGAGACCTGATATTCTTGTGATTACAGGTCACGATGCTTATATAAAACATAAAGGAGAGAAAAAAGATCTCCAATGTTATCGAAATTCACGTTATTTCGTACGTGCTGTGAAAGAAGTAAGAAGTGTCTTTCCGAATTTAGATCATATGGTTATCTTTGCTGGAGCTTGTCAGTCACATTTTGAGTCACTTATTCGGGCTGGAGCAAACTTCGCTAGTTCGCCGGCACGCATTAATATTCATATGTTAGACCCCGTCTTTATTGTCTCTAAAATTGCGTTAACTTCATTTACAGATCATGTAAATGTTTGGGATGCACTGAGAAATACATTAACAGGTGAAGATGGTTTAGGCGGCGTGGAAACAAAAGGAATCTTACGTACAGGTATGCCGATGAAGGAAAATGAAGAGTACTCTGAATAAGAAAACGGTTGGTGAGTTTAACACCGCCGTTTTCTTGTTTTTGGCGGTATTCTTAAAAGATTTACATATTTTTCGACAAACTGAGAAACAATAAAAGTGCACATCTTTAAGAAATAACAATTGACATTGTTTTTGCTTCGTTGTTATAATTTAAGTTTTATTTGACAAGAGTGTGCAAAAGATGTTATAATTTGTCTAAGTGAGGTGGAGGTTCCGATGGCAAAAACGATTATTGAAATCAAACAGACGTTACAGTCTCAGGTTGGCAAACGGTTGACCTTAAAGGCAAACGGTGGTCGCAGAAAGACAATTCAACGTTCAGGCATCCTTGAAGAAACCTACCCGGCAGTTTTCATTGTTAAGCTGGATCAGGACACGAACGCATTTGAGCGTGTTTCGTACAGCTACACAGATATTCTTACAGATACAGTACAAATTACATTTAATGAAGAAACAGCGGCAGTAAGCGGTTAAGGCACATGGTCTAACTGCTTTTTTGCTTTTTCTAGAGGTTACGTTACGATCTTCCTCTATTGGATACATATTCGTGGTATAGCTAGCCCTTTGAATCCTAACAATAAGAGTGTCACAGGATGGAAAGGAGCTTGATTCGCATGGCGAGACATAGAGGTATAATGTCTGATCGACTGAAAGAAGAAATTGCGAAAGAGCTTGGTTTTTATGATACGGTTCAGAAAGAAGGTTGGGGAGGAATAAAAGCTCGCGATGCTGGTAACATCGTGAAGCGTGCAATCCAGCTAGCTGAAGAACAGCTTGTTAACCAACAAAAACACTGAACCCTGTGACGAAGGAACTCTGGCATCATGCCTGAGTTCTTTTTTCTATGTCTTCGTTAGGTCGTTCCTACAGCGGAATGAAGAAATTGAAAGTGTTTCTTTCTTTTCGGCTTGTTGTGTTACAATAATTCACAGTAAGAAAAAATGTCGAACGGTAGAACTAAAATGTAGGTGAACGAGATGAGACAAAAACTGAGTGTGAAAGCACCGGCAAAAATCAATTTGGCACTTGATGTGCTTCATAAACGACCTGATGGATATCATGAGGTTGAAATGATCATGACTAATGTTGATTTAGCAGATCGTCTTGAGTTAACTGAGCTCCGACGCGATGAAATTATTCTTGAATCAACAAGCGGCTTTGTACCTGATGATCAAAGAAATTTGGCATATCAAGCTGCTGCGCTTTTGAAGAAGAAATATCGAATCAAACAGGGGATATCGATCAAAATAGATAAGCAAATTCCTGTTGCAGCAGGGCTAGCCGGGGGAAGTAGTGATGCCGCCGCAGCGCTACGTGGATTAAATGAGCTCTGGCAAATTGGCCTTAGCTATGATGAACTTGCTGAGCTTGGCTCGGAAATTGGCTCTGATGTTGCATTTTGTGTCCATGGTGGTACTGCTCTTGCAAAGGGCCGTGGAGAGGTGATTCAACCATTGGATGCCCCACCCCCATGCTGGGTCATTCTTGCAAAACCTTCAATAGGCGTTTCCACCGCTGATGTGTATAGACGTCTTCGTACAATGGAGATGAAGCATCCAGACGTGAAAGGCATGATGCGTGCAATTGAAGAAAAGAATTACGAAGGCATCTGTCACAACCTAGGCAATGTACTTGAAGATGTCACATTAAAGCTTCATCCAGAAGTGAGACAGATTAAAGAAAAGATGGAGAGCCTTGGGGCAGATGGCGTTCTAATGAGTGGAAGTGGACCTACTGTTTTTGGTCTAACTCGTCATGAATCAAGAATGCAGCGTATTTACAATGGTTTAAGAGGATTCTGTGGACAGGTTTATGCTGTTCGCTTACTCGGTGAGAAGAACCCTTGAATAAATCCGTACATTAGTGATATATTATGATTAATTATTCGGATTTTTTGGAGGTTCTTCTATGAAGATGAAACGGAGTTCTCGACTGGTAGACATGACCAGGTTCTTGTTAGAGCACCCACATAGGTTAGTATCGCTAACTTATTTCTCAGAACGGTATGGAGCGGCTAAATCGTCAATTAGTGAGGATTTGGTCATTATTAAAGAAAATTTTGAACAGCAGGGTGTCGGATCCTTGTTAACGGTTCCTGGTGCGGCTGGTGGAGTTAAATACATGCCTCTTATCAGTGAAGAGGAAGCAGACCGTGTTGTTGGAGAGCTTTGTGAATTTCTTGAAAGCCCAGATCGCCTTCTTCCTGGTGGGTATTTATATTTAACCGATATACTAGGCAATCCAGAAATTATGAACCAGGTTGGACGCTTATTCGCATCTGTATTTGCAGATCGCAAAATTGATGTCGTCATGACGGTTGCGACAAAAGGCATCCCTCTCGCATACGCAGCTGCAAGCCACTTGAATGTTCCTGTCGTTATTGTACGTCGTGATAGCAAGGTTACAGAAGGTTCTACAGTAAGCATTAATTATGTTTCAGGTTCTTCAAAACGAATTCAAACAATGGCGCTTGCGCGAAGAAGTTTAAAACCAGGTGCAAATGTATTAATAGTAGATGATTTTATGAAAGCTGGCGGTACCATTCAAGGAATGGTCAACCTTCTCGAAGAATTTCAAGCTGATGTAGCAGGAATCGGAGTCCTTGTAGAAGCTGAAGGTGAAGGGGAAGAACGTCTAGTAGAAGAATACGTATCCATGATGAATCTTGGTGGGGTCGATATGAAGCAACGTACGATACAAGTTGCTCCTGGAAATTATAAGAAGTTTCTTACTCGATTAACTGAAGGGATGGAAAGCGAATGAATACAGTCTATACTAAGTCAGCACCAGCAGCAATTGGGCCATATTCACAGGGAATGATTGTAAACAACATGTTCTATAGCTCAGGACAGATTCCTCTTAAAGCAGATGGAACGTTGGTTGACGGCCCGATTGAAGAACAAACGCATCAAGTTTTTGCTAATGTTAAGGCAGTATTAGAAGCAGCTGGTTCTTCTCTTACGAATGTAGTCAAAACGACCGTATTTATTAAAGACATGAACCAATTCAGTGCCATTAATGAAATCTATGGTGAATACTTTCATACTCATAAACCAGCAAGATCCTGTGTAGAAGTAGCGCGACTACCAAAGGACGCACTTATTGAAATAGAAGTAATTGCACTTGTAGGTTAATACAAGAAGCACACTCCACTAAGGGGTGTGTTTTTTTTGATATGCAAAAAGTCAAATTATTATAAGATTTTTTATATTTAGAAGAAGGAATTATTGTAAATAAGTTGAATAGTGCATATATGCTCTAATTAATGGAAAAAGGTGGTGCAACCGAGTTGGAAATTACAGATGTTCGCCTACGACGTGTGAATACGGAAGGACGCATGCGCGCGATCGCTTCCATCACAATGGATCATGAATTCGTTGTTCATGATATCCGTGTCATTGATGGAAATAACGGCATGTTTGTAGCGATGCCAAGCAAAAGAACTCCTGATGGTGAGTTTCGCGATATCGCTCATCCTATCTCCTCGAATACAAGGGAAAAGATTCAAACGGCAGTATTAGCTGAATATCATCGCGTTGGTGAAATGGAAACTGCTTATGAGGAAGCTGGCGCCTCCTAATCAGAAAAGCTCGGTCAAATGACCGAGCTTTTTTGTGTTGTCACAAAAAGCGTTAGATCTAGGAATGGTCATATACCGTTCTTTTCCAGCTTCATTATGATGATGTTTTAATGAACGACCTTGAAAATAAGGGGTTTTTGAGATATAGTCATAGTGGAAAAATAGGATATAATGGAGGAACCATATACATGAATAGATTTGCAGTTGTGTTAGCAGCGGGTCAGGGAACACGGATGAAATCAAAGTTATATAAAGTTCTTCATCCCGTTTGTGGGAAGCCTATGGTTGAGCATGTTGTCGATCAGCTTGAGAAGCTTAAGCTCGAGAACATTGTTACGGTAGTTGGGCATGGTGCCGAAAAGGTTCGTGATCAGCTTGGTGCTCAGGTTGAATATGTTCTTCAAGAAGAACAACTTGGAACAGCGCATGCTGTCATGCAGACACAGGATGCATTATCAGATAAAGATGGCGTTACGCTTGTTGTCTGTGGAGACACTCCTTTAATTACAAGTGAAACGATGGATTCTTTATTGTCTTACCATGAAGAGCAGGGAGCGAAAGCAACAATCCTTACTGCCAAAGCGGATAATCCATTTGGGTATGGACGTATTATTCGTGATGAGAACGGTAGTGTACAGCGAATCGTTGAACAGAAAGATGCTAATGAATCAGAACAGCAAGTGACTGAAATAAACACTGGTACATATTGTTTTGATAACAAAACACTATTTGAGACGCTCCAACTCGTTAAGAATGAGAATGCACAAGGCGAATACTACCTTCCAGACGTTGTTGAAATCCTTCAAAAGCAAGGAGAAGTCGTCGGTGCTTATCAAACCGCAGATTTTGATGAAACAATGGGTGTAAATGATCGTGTAGCTCTTTCAAAAGCTGAAATTGCGATGAAAAAACGAATTAATGAGAAGCATATGCGTAATGGCGTTACGTTAATTGATCCTAATCAAACCTATATCTCTCCTGAAGCAGTGATTGGTCAGGATACCATCATCTATCCAGGCTCTACAATCTCTGGAAAAACGATTATTGGTAATGAAGCTCATATTGGTCCGAACTCTGAAATTAAAGATAGTATCGTTGGGGATATGAGTGTTGTGAAACAATCTGTGATTCACGACAGTGAAGTAGGAAATGCTGTAAATATAGGTCCGTATGCTCATGTTCGTCCTTCATCACAAATTGGTGATGATGTGAAAATTGGGAACTTCGTTGAAGTGAAAAAAGCCGTTATGGGTCAAGGCAGTAAAGCTTCACATTTGAGCTACGTAGGCGATGCGGAAATCGGTAAAAATGTGAATCTTGGCTGTGGATCGATTACTGTGAATTATGATGGCAAAAATAAATACCTTACAAAAGTAGAAGACGGTGCGTTTATTGGATGCAACGTGAACTTAATTGCTCCTGTTACTGTAGGTAAAGGTGCTACAGTTGCTGCAGGATCTACGATAACAGACAATGTTCCTGAACAAGCACTGTCGATTGCTCGCTCTCGTCAGACGAATAAAGAAGACTATGCTTCGAAAATGAAGGACAAGTAATTTTTCTAGAAGGTAAGAAAGTGTAAAAAGGTGTCTAGCATTACTTCTAATGTTTCATTAAGCATGCTTTAGAAGGATGAGGCAGTTGCGCTTTTCTTATTAATTAATGGAGGGGTACCAGCCAATGGCTAATTATTTAGATCCAAACCTGAAAGTGTTTAGTTTAAACTCGAATCCTGACCTTGCCGAAGAAATTGTAGAACATATTGGTGTTCCAATGGGAAAATGTTCTGTTGTTCGATTTAGCGACGGAGAAATTCAAATTAACATCGAAGAAAGTATCCGTGGATGTGATGTGTATGTGATTCAATCAACATGTGCGCCTGTAAATGAGAATATTATGGAACTTCTTATTATGGTTGATGCCTTAAAACGTGCTTCAGCAAAAACCATTAACATTGTCCTTCCATACTACGGTTATGCACGTCAGGATCGAAAAGCGAGATCACGTGAGCCGATTACAGCTAAGTTAGTTGCAAATCTTCTAGAGGTAGCTGGCGTGACGCGTCTCATTACATTGGATCTTCATGCATCGCAAATTCAAGGATTCTTCGACATTCCGGTTGATCAGCTAATGGGTGTACCGACACTTGCTAAACATTTCGAAGAGAAAAACCTGGACGATATTGTTGTTGTTTCTCCTGACCATGGTGGAGTGACACGTGCTCGTAAGCTTGCAGAACGACTTAAAGCACCGATTGCAATTATTGATAAGCGCCGTCCTCGTCCTAACGTTGCAGAGGTAATGAATATCGTAGGTAATATTGAAGGCAAAACGGCTATTATTATTGACGACATCATTGATACAGCTGGCACAATCACACTTGCAGCTAATGCTCTTATTGAGAATGGAGCAAAAGAAGTATTTGCTTGCTGTACTCACCCAGTTCTTTCTGGTCCTGCTATTGAGCGTATCGACAATTCTAAGATTAAAGAGCTTGCTATTACAAACACAATTCCGCTACCAGACGAAAAGCGAATTGATAAGATTTCACAACTGTCTGTTGCGCCACTTTTAGGTGAAGCGATTATCCGTGTTCATGAGCAACTTTCTGTAAGTAAACTATTTGATTAAATAAAATATGTTTATTGCCTACTGATTATGGGTATCCATATAGAAGAGTAAAACCTAATCAGGAAGGTGATTTCAAATGGCAGCAACATTAAAAGCATTAGATCGTAATACTACAAAAAGAAGCGAACTTAGAACATTGCGTGAAAAAGAAGAAGGTCTTCCAGCCGTAATCTACGGTAAAGATCGTAAAAGCGCTCCAGTACAAGTTGATGCTTTAGAATTCATTAAAGTTTACCGTGAAGTCGGAAAGAACGGTGTAATTGAACTGGATTTTGAAGGTCAAGGTAAATATCCTGTTATGGTTTATGACATGCAGGTTGATTCAATTAAAAATCATGTGCTACACGTTGATTTCTATTCTGTTGATCTTAACAAAGAAGTAGAAGCGGAAGTACCAGTTCACTTAAAAGGTGAAGCTGCGGGCAGTAAAGAAGGCGGCGTTGTTCAGCAAATGCTTCACGAAATTCTAGTGAAGGCGAAGCCGAACGATTTCCCTGATAGCATTGATGTAGATATTTCTGAACTTAACATCGGGGACGCAGTACAAGCTGGAGATCTTCCAAAGGGCGATAAGTATGAGATCGTTTTAGACGATGAGGAGCCAATTGCTTCAATCGTACCTCCAACAGAAGAGCCTGTTGAGGATGAAGAAGAAGCAGATGAAGTGGCTGAAGAGCCGCCAGCTGATAAAGAAGAAACTGACGATGAAACAACGAAAACAGAATAAACAACAAGGGCGTAACCGAGCAGGTTACGCCTTTTTTTCAAGATATAGGGCCAATAGGTGAATAATCCCCCTGTTTTTTGATACGATAGAAGAAAAGTAATGAAAGGTAGGACGTCATCCGTTGAAATTAATTGTAGGCCTCGGAAATCCCGGGAAGAAATTTGAGCAAACAAGGCATAATGTAGGATTTATGGCAATTGATGAGCTATCAAAAGAGCTTGGCATCTCGTTAGATCAAAAGAAATTTCAAGGTGTTTATGGTAAAGGTATCGTAAATGGAGAAGCCGTCTATTTATTAAAACCACAAACGTATATGAACCTGTCTGGTGAATCAGTACGCCCTCTAATGGAATACTTTAATATTGAGGTTGAAGATTTATTAGTGATTTATGACGATCTTGATCTTCCTACTGGCAAAGTGAGGCTTCGTCAAAAAGGAAGTGCAGGTGGACATAATGGTATGAAATCCATCATTACGCATGTTCACACGCAAGATTTTAAGAGAGTAAGAATCGGAATTGATCGTTCTTCACGTCATTCTGTCATAGACTACGTATTAAAGCCGTTTTCTAAAGAAGAGACTGAACCGATTCAGGATGCCATTGAACGTACTGTAAAAGCCTGTGAAGCTTGGACAACAAATTCTTTTCCAGAAGTTATGAATAAGTTTAACGCTTGAATATCCTTCCATTCTCCCGTCCATACTAATACAAGATAAGGACAGGGAGGATCTGTTATGGATATTCATTATGTATGTCGTCACTGTGGGACTGGATTAGGGAAGTTAAATCCTCAAAACGTCTCTACAGACGAACTAGGTTTTCAACAGCTTACAGAAGAAGAGAGACAATCCATGATTTACTATCATCAAGATGGCACTATTGAAGTGAAGGCCATATGCGAAGACTGTCATGAGGCGATGGGACGTTCACCATCTTTTCATGAGCTTGATACATTTATTCAGTAAGTAGCTTTGGGAAGAGAACCAAAGCATTTTTGCGTTCTTAAATGAGAGTAATAGGACGGGTTATAGAGTGAGAGGGGAGAATATGCAAACGATGTTAGGTTTAAGAGAATATTTCAGTAAAGGCGATGAATTTCAGTCGGTCTTTTCCGGGGTAGAAGAGGGTCTTAAAGAACAGCTTGTTGCAGGATTATCTGGATCTGCACGTATGCTTCTTATGGCCTCCCTTTACCATGAAACAAAGCGCCCACAGCTGATCATTACACATAATCTGTATCAGGCTCAAAAACTATACGAAGATATGAGCGAGCTGGTCCCTTCTGATGAAGTGTATTTATATCCAGTAAATGAGCTCATTTCTTCAGAAATTGCTATTGCAAGCCCCGAGTTGAGGGGACAGCGAATGGAAGCCCTAAACTATTGGATGAAGAATAACAATGGGATTGTGATTGCTCCTATTTCTGGGGTGAGACGGTATCTTCCTCCAAAAGATGTATGGGAGAAGAGTCAAGTCTCCTTCTCAGTAGGTGACGACATTCCGCTTGATCAAACACTAGAAACGTTTGTTGCTATGGGGTATGAGCGTGTACCAATGGTTTCGTCCCCTGGTGAATTTAGCGTTCGTGGCGGTATTATCGATATTTATCCACTAACGGAAAACAATCCAATTCGAATTGAATTGTTTGATACAGAGGTCGACTCGATTCGATTCTTTGATATTGAATCACAACGATCAGCTAATAAGACCGATCGAATTACGATTGGGCCTGCGGATGAAGTTGTTTTGTTTCCTGAGCATTATGAAAAGGGAGCTGATCGACTTCAACAGGAGCTTCAGCTTTCAATGAAGAAGGTTAAGGATCAAAAAGCGAAAGAAGCTATGCACTCAAACATCACTTATGAAATCGATCAGTTAAAGAACAAACAAAGTTTCCAGGGTGTTATTAAATACATGGACTTTTATTATGACCAACCTGCCAGTTTACTAGATTATTTACCTAAGGATGGTCTTGTTGTATTTGACGAAGTGAGTAGAATTCAGGAAATGTCAGCGGATCTGGATAAGGAAGAAGCAGAGTGGCAAACAGCCCTTCTTAACCAAGGGGAAATTGTGTCATCCGTTTCCCTATCGAGATCTTATGATACGTTGTTCTCAAAACCTACTCACTCTACATTGTACCTGTCTATTTTTCTAAGGCATGTTCCTTATACGAATCCAGAGAACATTCTTAATGTATCGAGTAAGGCTATGCAGAATTTCCACGGGCAAATGAAGGTGCTAAGTACTGAAATTGAACGGTGGAAGAAGAGCGGAATGGCTATCGTATTTCTTGCTGCTTCTGAAGAGCGTCGTAAAAGACTTGAACGAGTACTTGAAGATTATGATATTAACGCCATGATGGTTGAACAGGATACGCCTATTTCTCATAAGGAGCCACAGATTTTAATTGGTAGCCTTAATGGTGGCTTTGAGCTTCCTATGCAAAAGCTTGCTGTTCTAACTGAAGCTGAAGTCTTTACGAAACAGTCGAAAAAGCCAAGACGTTCTCAGAAGATGTCCAATGCAGAACGTATTAAAAGTTATTCTGAACTAAAAGTTGGCGATTACATTGTTCACGTAAACCACGGAATAGGAAAATATCTTGGTATTCGTACACTAGAAGTTAGTGGCATTCATAAAGATTATCTTTATGTGAGCTATGCTGGAAACGACAATTTATATGTTCCTGTTGAACAGATCGATCAGGTTATGAAATATGTTGGTTCAGAAGGGAAAGAGCCTAAATTATATAAGTTAGGTGGAACAGAATGGAAGAAAGTAAAGCGGAAAGTACAATCTTCTGTTGAGGACATTGCAGATGATTTAATCAAGTTATATGCCGAACGTGAGGCGAGTGTTGGTCATAGTTTTGAGAAGGATACGGAAGAGCAGAGAGAGTTTGAAGCAGCCTTTCCTTATCAAGAAACAGACGATCAGCTTCGCGCCATTCAAGAAATCAAAGAGGACATGGAGAAATCACGACCTATGGATCGCCTATTATGCGGTGACGTAGGATACGGAAAGACAGAAGTGAGCATTCGTGCGGCCTTTAAAGCTATTATGGATGGAAAGCAAGTTGCTTTCCTTGTCCCGACAACAATCCTAGCTCAACAGCATTTTGCAACGATACAGGAGCGTTTTGCCGATCATCCAATTAATATTGGATTATTAAGCCGATTTCGTTCACGCAAAGAACAGAATGAAACGCTAAAAGGGTTGAAAAATGGAACAGTCGACATTGTGATTGGAACTCATAGGCTACTCTCAAAAGATGTCACGTACAATCAGCTAGGACTTCTTATTGTCGATGAAGAACAGCGCTTTGGTGTAACGCATAAAGAGAAAATTAAGAAGCTAAAAGCAAACGTAGACGTGCTAACACTCACTGCAACACCAATTCCACGGACGCTTCATATGTCAATGCTTGGGGTGCGTGATCTTTCAGTTATCGAAACGCCACCAGAGAACCGCTTCCCTGTTCAAACGTATGTTGTCGAATACAGTGGAACTCTTGTAAGAGAAGCGATTGAACGAGAGCTTGCCAGGGGAGGACAGGTGTACTTCCTATATAATCGGGTGGAATCAATAGAGTATATGACCGATCAAATTAGAACACTCGTCCCCGAGGCAAGGGTCACCTATGCTCATGGACAGATGAGTGAAACAGAACTTGAGTCAGTCATGATTGATTTTCTTGACGGGAGCTTTGATGTGCTCGTAAGCACGACCATTATTGAAACGGGAGTGGACATTCCGAACGTAAATACGCTTCTAGTCTATGATGGCGATAAAATGGGACTTTCCCAACTTTATCAGCTACGTGGGCGTGTTGGACGTTCCAATCGAGTTGCCTATGCTTATATTACGTATCAAAGAGATAAAGTACTAACAGAGGTAGCGGAGAAGCGATTGCAAGCAATTAAAGAATTTACGGAGCTCGGCTCAGGGTTTAAGATTGCGATGCGAGATCTGTCTATTCGGGGAGCAGGTAACTTGCTTGGTGCTGAGCAACATGGCTTTATTGATTCAGTCGGGTTTGATCTTTACTCTCAAATGCTAAAAGATGCAATTGAAGTACGAAAAGGTGACAAGCCAAAGGAAGAAGCATTTACAATCGAAATTGATCTTCAAGTGGATGCGTACATTCCAGGAACATACATTGATGATGAGAAGCAAAAAATCGACATGTATAAACGTTTCCGTTCAATTGATTCTCTGAAGGATATTATGGACTTACAGGATGAGATGATGGATCGTTTTGGGGATTTCCCTGAAGAAGTTGACTACCTTTTCCAAGTTTCACGAATGAAAGAAATTGCGAAAGAATTAAAGGTTGAGAAAATTGGTCGTAGCAAGAAGGACATACAGCTTCTTTTCCATGAATCCGCTCGCGAAGCAATCGGTGGCGAAACCATTTTTGATGTCGCTAACGAATTTGGTAATAAGTTAGCATTGGGCGCCGATGGTGACAAAGTAAAGGTAACGATTAAAGGAAGAGGCCTTGAAACAAAAGATCATTTGCAACTTGTGGAGAACGTTTTAAAGAAAATGAAGAAGGCGATCAAGCAACCAATCAATGCGAAATAAGGTGAAACTAACCATCAGAGGGGTTTTTTACCCCACTGATGGTTAATTGAACCAGAGGTTTTTTCTGTCTCTCAAGGGAGGGATGAAGACTCTTTTTTGGATGTACAGCACATTTTTGACAGAATTGTGAATAGAACTCATACGTCGAAAAGATACTAATGGAAAGATCATGTAGATTACACCATCTTCACAGTGATTGGAGCAATCTCATACCATTTCCAGAAAGCGAGGCAACTTAGATGAAAGCAACAGGTATCGTTCGTCGTATTGATGATTTAGGTCGTGTTGTCATCCCAAAAGAGATTCGCAGAACACTCAGAATCAGAGAAGGAGATCCTCTAGAAATATTCGTTGATCGGGAAGGAGAGGTTATCCTTAAGAAATACTCTCCGATTAGCGAGTTAGGGGACTTCGCGAAAGAATATGCAGAATCACTTGCAGAACATTCCGGTCATATCGCGCTAATTTCTGATCGTGATGTTTACATTACGACTGCTGGAGGTTCCAAAAAGGATTATCTCAACAAAAGCATTGGTGATGTAGTCGAAAAAGCGATGACTGAGCGTAGATGTCTATTAAACGAAGATAAATGTGAGCTCATTGAAGGTGTTCCCGTTGATACTGGACATGTGATTGCTCCTATCATTGCGAATGGCGATCCAATCGGAACAGTCATATTGCTTGCGAAAGAGGCAGACAAGGTATCTGAATTAGAGCAGAAGCTTGCTGAAACAGCTGCTGGTTTTCTTGCGAGACAAATGGAACAATAGAGCAATAAAAAGTGGAGGCTTATGCCTCCATTTTTTGTGTGTTTCAATGTTTGAAAAGTTTTCCACTTTTCATCTTATGATATAATTCGTACATAATAATATGGTTGAATTTACGTTTGGTAGGTGTGTATGACGTCAAATGAAAATCAAAAAGGATTCTGGCATGGCGCACTTCTGCTCACCGCAGTAGCTCTTTTTATGAAGGTTTTGAGCGTCGGTTATAGAATTCCTTATCAAAATATAACAGGTGACATCGGGTTTTATGTCTATCAACAAATTTATCCCTTTTACTCTATTGCCATTATTCTTGCTACATATGGGTTTCCGGTTGTCATCTCGAGACTTGTTGCTGAACAAATGGCAAGAAACAATAGCGAGAAGGCAGAGGAAATTTCGCGCTATAGTTATTATGTTCTTACTTTACTTGGACTAATTGGATTTGCGGCTCTTTATATAGGGGCACCAGCATTAGCTGATTTAATGGACGATACAGGATTAATCATGCCACTGCGCGCTACAGCATTGTCGTTTCTCATTATGCCTGGTATTGCTTCTATTAGGGGATATTTTCAGGGGCACGAAAATGTTATTCCTACTGCATGGTCTCAAGTTACTGAACAGACTGTTCGTGTAATCGCTATTCTTGCCATATCCATTAGTCTCGTTATGAATGGATATGGAGCTTATTCGACTGGAACAGGTGCAGCACTAGGATCTCTATTGGGCGGAGTTGCTGCACTCGTGCTTCTAGTTGTTGTTCGAATAAGAGTGCGTAAAGTACAAGTGATCCCTCGCCGCATTAATGCATTGCGTTTTTGGGGGATTGCACGCAGGCTTTTAACAGAAGGCACACTGATTTGTGTGAGTGCATTGGTGATGGTGCTCTTTCAGTTAATGGATGCATTAACAATTGTATCGGGTTTATCTGAGTATGGCTTATCATCGATAGAAGCTCGGGAAACCAAAGGCATATTTGATCGTGGTCAACCTCTCATCCAAGTAGGAACAGTTCTTGCTACATCATTGTCGCTATCGATTGTTCCCGTTATTTCCAAAGCAAGAGCAGAAAAGAATAACTTGCTCATTCAAGAAAAAGCAGGACTTTCTCTTAAAATAAGCTTTGTTATTGGGCTGTCTGCAGCAGCAGGACTTGTTTGCATTATGAGTGAAACCAATACCATGCTTTTTACAGATGATTCACTTTCACGTACGCTTAGCTTTCTTGCAGTTTCAATATTATTTAGTTCGCTCGCTATGACTGCGGCAAGTATTCTGCAGGGGATTGGGCTTGCAAGAACGGCTGCGCGATATGCTGGATTGGGTATTCTCTTGAAGGGCTTTTTGAACATCGTTCTCGTTCCAATTATAGGAATTGACGGCGCTGCAATAGCAACAGTTATTGGACTTGCAACTGTTGCGTTGCTTACGATCTATGCTGTTCATTCTAAAGTCGGGCTTATTCAATATCCGTTTCATATTGGTCGTACCATTACAGCGGTGCTCATCATGTGTAGTGCAGTTATTATGCTTCAAATCCTATTTCCTTCAGTAGGTTCAAGAACCCTAGCTAGTGTATCTGCATTAGGTGGAGCAGTAGTAGGGGCTTCAGTTTTGGGATTAACACTCATGATGATCGGCGTCTTTACGGATAACGAATTAGTGCAGTTACCCAAAGGCCATAAAATAAGGTTATTACAGAATAACTTAAGAAAAGGAGTCTAAGGCATGACACAAATAACAATTGTTGGTACAGGAGCTGGCGATTTAAGTCAGCTTTCTCTAGGAAGTTACCGAACGCTTCAGTCTGCAGAAAGAATTTTTGCAAGAACGCTTGATCACCCTGTCTTAAGGGAATTGATTGAAGATGGAATTTTGATGACAGGGTTTGATGCAATTTATGAAGATCATAACTCCTTCGAAAGCACGTATCGCGCTATTGTAGATCGGCTATTTGAAGAAGCGAAAAAGGGATCCTTAGTCTATGCAGTACCAGGTCATCCTATGATGGCTGAATCTACAGTTCAACTGTTATTAGAGGAACAAGAAATGCATGGTATTGAAGTGATAGTAGCTGGAGGACAAAGCTTTCTAGATGCGCTCTTTACTGCTGTACGAATTGATCCAATTGAAGGGTGTCAAATTCTTGATGCGACCCGTTTCGCTAAACCTGAAGTTCAGGTGCGAAACCACCTCATTTTTGTACAAGTCTATGATCAATTTACCGCTTCTAACGTCAAGCTTACGCTAATGGAGCTTCTGCCAGATGACTATGAAGTAACAGTACTCCAGGCTGTAGGCAGCCGTGAGGAGAAAGTTATTAAGGTGCCGTTGTATGAACTTGATCGTGCAATGGAAGTTAATAACTTAACTGCCGTGTACGTTCCACCCGTTCGTGATGAAAAGCTACTCTATCACGATTTTGGATGGTTAAGACAAGTAGTAGCCACTTTACGTGCGCCTGGTGGGTGCCCGTGGGATATGAAGCAGACGCATCAATCTCTTAAGAAATACCTTATTGAAGAATCATATGAAGTACTCGAAGCAATTGACGAGGATGATGAGGATCATCTTGCAGAAGAGCTTGGAGATGTGTTGCTTCAAGTGTTACTGCATGCACAAATCGGTGAAGAAGAGGGCATGTTTACAGTAGATGATGTTATCCAGAACCTCAGTGATAAATTAATTCGACGTCATCCTCATGTGTTTGGAGATGAGAAGGTAGAAACAGCCGAAGAAGTTGCCGGACTATGGAATCGGGTGAAAGAGGGAGAGAAGGAGATTTCCCCTTCTCAGTTTGATGATGTTACGAAAGGACTTCCAGGATTAATGCGCGCAAATGAACTTCAGAAGACTGCTGCAAAAGTAGGATTTGATTGGGATGAAGTTGAGCCTATTTGGCAGAAAATCCAGGAAGAGCTGTCTGAATTTAAAGAAGCCGTACAGGAGAAAACCTTTGAGGACCAGGAAGATGAACTTGGGGATTTGATCTTTGCACTCGTCAATTTAGCGCGTTTTTATAAAATCGATCCAGAAGTGGCGGTTCATCGAACGAACCAAAAATTCATTGCTCGTTTTCAGCATATTGAGAAACGGGTAAAGGAAAAGGGATTGCAATTAGAGAAGTTATCTCTTGAAGAATTAGATCACTTTTGGGAAGAAGCAAAGCAAAAAGGAATCAAGTAAGGAGAGAGAAAACCATGAGATTAGATAAATTTCTTAAAGTTTCACGAATGATCAAGCGTCGCTCCATTGCTAAAGAAATATGTGACAAAGGACGCATTGAAGTGAATGGTAATAAAGCAAAAGCAGGTACAACCGTTAAGCCTGGTGATGAACTAGTGATTTCCTTCGGTCATAAGAAAGTAACGGCGCGTGTTGATGAACTAAAAGAGACAACGAAAAAAGATGAAGCGGCTAGCATGTTTACCATTGTGAAAGAAGAAGCAGCAGGCGAATAGGAAAAGACCCAAGCGGGTCTTTTTTTGTTGCTCACAAATGATTCTTTTAGGTATTAATCTCTCTCTTATTAGAATATAGATGCCATACACAGCTTGTTCTAAATGCCTCATTCAGTTCATAGAATTGTATCGAGAAGAGGAGGAGAGCGATGGATAATTACTATGAGTATGGTTCGTATGAGAAGTCAGCTAACACACCTGAACATGATCTTGTGATGAAATCTCGTAAATCACTTGAAATTACAGGAGTCAAGCATGTCGATAGCTTCGATAACGAAGAATTTCTTCTTGAAACAGCGATGGGTTTTCTTGCTATTAGAGGACAACATTTAAAAATGAAAAATTTAAATGTCGAGCAAGGGAGAGTATCAATTGAAGGTAAGATATTTGATCTCAGTTATCTTGATCATCACGAAGGGGAAAAAGCTAAAGGTTTCTTTAGTAAGTTGTTCAAATGACGCTAACTGTTCAATTTTATACAATGATCGCCATGGTGGCTATGGGGGTGTGGCTTGGTGTAGCCATGGATACCTATAGCCGTTTTCTTCATCCAAGGAAGAATAAAAGTATATGGCTTTACGGAAATGATATTGTGTTTTGGTTAATGCAAGGTCTTCTTATTTTCTATGTTTTGTTCGAAGTAAACGAAGGTGCGCTGCGATTCTATGTCTTTCTTGCGTTATTATGTGGGTACGCAGCATATCGAGCTCTTTTTCAACAGTTATACCGCAATAGTTTAGAACGAATTATTATAGTAGTAATTGGACTCTTTCATTTTGTTCGTTCACTATTTATACACCTCATCTATAAACCAATTCGGTTTATATTGAAAGTTCTATTAAGCTTATGTATGATGATAGTGAGTGTCGGGGTAACCATTTTTTGGTTTATCATTAAACTTTTTTGGGTACCGTTTAAGTGGATCCTTTTATTGTTGTGGAAACTAATTCCTCGATCTGTTCGCTCATTACTAATAAAAACAGCAGGACTTGCCGATAAAATAAAGAACTACATATACCATTGGATGTCTAAACTAAGAAAGTGAGGAGGGAAAGCTTGGTTACTGCGAATAAACACAAGCCTAAAGTGACAGAAGTTCATTCGGATTATCATCAGGAGAAACAGCTTCAGGACAAAGTTAGAGAACGTAGACGGAGAGGCCTTGTCCGACGTCTCACTGCATTCGCGGCAGCTGCTTTAGCCACAGCTATTCTATTTATCTCCGTATTCACTTCACAGGCTTCAACGATCGAAGAAAAGAATCTACAGCAAAAGCAGGCTGAAGAAGAATTGGTACGTCTTAAAGAGCAGGAAACTTATTTAACGGAAGAAATTGAGAAACTTAATAATCTCGATTATATCGGTGAACTGGCTAGAAGAGACTACTTTATGTCAAAACCCGGTGAGACAATCTTTAAGCTTCCTTCTTCCTCAAATTGACACGCTGTTTTTTCAAGGGGTATAATTAACGTACGACTGATCTTTTAAAGATTCTAAGGAGGAGCTTTTTTTACATGGCAATCGAAGTAGGCAGCAAGTTACAGGGAAAGGTAACAGGCATTACAAATTTTGGCGCGTTTGTTGAACTGCCAGATGGCAAAACAGGTCTCGTTCACATTAGTGAAGTTGCAGACAATTATGTGAAGGACATTAATGATTTTCTAACAGTTGGCGATCAGGTTGAAGTAAAGGTCATCCAGGTTGAAAACGACGGTAAGATTGGTTTATCAATCAAAAAAGCAAAAGATCGACCAGCTTCTGAACGTCCTCAGGGACGCCCTCAAGGTCGTCCACAAGGTGGAGGCCGACCTCAAGGAGGCGGCGGAAGACCTGGCGGTGGTGGTTTCAAAGGTAAGCCACGCGGTGGTGGTGGCCGTCCGCAAGTAGAATCATTTGAGGATAAAATGAGCAAGTTCCTTAAAGATAGTGAAGACCGCCTTTCAACCTTAAAGAAACAAACTGAGTCAAAACGAGGTGGTCGCGGCGCTCGTCGCGGCTAGGGCTTGTTGTCTACTAATTCATATTTTCTAAACAAAACAGGCATGCATCTGCATGCCTGTTTTGTTATTACTGAAAGATGTACAATGGTATTATGAAAAGCAATCATTAAAAAGTATGAAAAATAAGTTGACACAAACTTACGTGCAATGTATTATATATCTTGTGCTTAAGAAAGCAACAGTCATATGGCGGTGTAGCTCAGCTGGCTAGAGCGTACGGTTCATACCCGTGAGGTCGGGGGTTCGATCCCCTCCGCCGCTACCATATTTTCGTTTGGCCCGTTGGTCAAGTGGTTAAGACACCGCCCTTTCACGGCGGTATCACGGGTTCGAATCCCGTACGGGTCACCACTATTATTTAATTTAAATGATAACTTCGTAAATACATAGTTTGATAAAAAAGCCCTGCATTTCATAAAATGCAGGGCTTTTTTTGTGTATACATGGATTGTAAGTTGAAAAGTAAAACGTTGATCCAAGGTGAAATAACTTATCTCTGAAGAATGTGGTAGTTATTTTCTTTTTTATCTTTAACATTTCGACCTTTTTATTTCCAGTTGACATGACACCTATAAAAAGAAAGCAAACCCGACTATTACTAGATTTGTGCTTGCTAACACACTTCCCTCCTACTTCCAGTTGTTTACAGATTTCTCTAGTCTCTACAACTGATTGACAAGCTTCAGGGAAAGAAGTCGAGAAGTTTATCCATTACTCGTACTTTTTTTTGACAAAAAGCGAATATTGCCTGTGCTTTAATATATATCACAAACTGCTTTAAGCAGATCGGCGATGAAAAATAGGATGAAAGAAAGCAGGTGGGGGAATGCAAAGCGAGTTAGTAATGGAAAGGTCAAAATCGAGGATGGGAAAATGGGTACATGGATTGAAAGCTAAGTTGGAAATTGTCCTTTTTCAACGAGGACTTTTGCTTTTTGTTATTGGGTTCCTGTTAGGACGAGCTGTTATTCTTACGCAAGTGACGCCTTTTGCGATTCCTTTCTTTGGGGCAGTGTTCTTCTTGAAGCGTGAACGTGCACCGATGATTATGATTGCTCTTTTGGCTGGTGCAGCTTCCACATCAAATTTCTATAATACAGCGTTTATTATGCTCGGTATTATTGTTTTCTTAATCATCAATCGATTCATTAAGTTATCTTCTCTGTCACTTGTTAGGACACTACCTATACTTGTTTTTGCTACAAGTTTGTTAGGAAGGTTAGCTTTAAGTCTAATTACAGAACGATCACTGATGAATACTAACTGGATACTAGCGGCTGTAGAAGGTGCGCTAGGAATGATATTAACAATTATTTTCATCCAAAGTATACCCGTTCTTTCTATGAAAAAAAGAACGGCGGCACTTAAAAATGAAGAAATCATAAGTTTTATTATTCTCTTAGCGACAATGTTAACAGGGACGATTGGATGGGTCGTCTATGGCTTTTCAATTGAAAATATATTATCGCGGTACCTTGTTCTTATTTTTGCGTATGTGGGTGGTGCGGCTATTGGTTCGACCGTAGGGGTTGTAACTGGTTTGATTCTCGCTCTTGCAAACGTTGCCAGTCTCTATCAGATGAGTATGCTTGCTTTTTCAGGGTTATTAGGAGGGTTGCTAAAGGATGGGAGAAAAATAGGTGTCGGTATGGGGTTATTAATCGGCACCTTGTTAATTGCCCTCTATGGAAGCGGACCTGAATTTCTGTATCCTAATCTGATGGAGTCTGCTATCGCGGTACTATTGTTTTTCTGTACACCTTCCGGAATTACATCACAGCTTTCAAAATATATACCTGGCACAGTTGAACACGCCAACGAACAGCAACAGTACTTAAGAAAGGTTCGTGATGTTACAGCAAATCGAGTCGAGCAATTCTCGAATTTATTTCAAGCCCTTTCGAGTAGCTTTACAGATGTCGACGTTCAACAAGATGATCAGAGCGAAAGGGAAGTTGACTACTTTCTCAGTCATGTTACTGAGAAAACCTGTCAGAACTGCTTTAAGAAAGAAACGTGTTGGGCAAAGAATTTTGATAAAACATATGATTATATGACCGGAATTATGCATGAACTTGAGCAAACAACAGAATTAAAGAATTATAGTTTGAAAAGAGATTTTGATCAACATTGTATTAAGGCAAATAAAGTCATAGATATTATCGGAAAGGAGATGAGTCATTACCACGCTAACCGTATGTTAAAGAAGCAGGTCCGTGAAAGCAGAAAAATCGTAGCAGATCAGTTGCGAGGCGTATCACACGTAATGGGAGACTTTGCTAAAGAGATACAAAAAGAGCGTGATAATCTTCATCAGCAGGAAGAACAAATTATGGATGCGATTCAAAGTATGGGGCTTGAGGTTGGACAAGTTGAAATCTATAGCCTTGACGAGGGAAATGTCGACGTTGAAATGAAGATACCGGCATGTGGAGGTCGGGGAGAAGGAGAAAAAGTTATTGCTCCAATGTTATCAGACATTTTAAAAGAAAATATAGTCGTGAAAAAAGAGGTTTGTGCAGAACACGAGCATGAAACTTGTCATCTTTATTTTGGATCAGCAAGAGATTTTATTGTAGAAACGGGTGTTGCGAATGCTGCGAAAGGAGGAGCTTGGATATCAGGGGATAGTCATTCGACGATTGAATTAGGTGCAGGTAAATATGCTATTGCGATTAGTGATGGAATGGGGAACGGAGAGCGAGCGCACCAAGAAAGTACAGAAACGATTCAACTGCTTCAGAAAATTCTTCACTCAGGCATAGATGAAACCGTTGCGATTAAATCGGTGAATTCCGTTCTTTCGCTTCGTAACACGGACGAAATTTTCTCAACACTTGATCTTGCTATGATTGATTTGCAGGATGCATCAGCTAAATTCCTCAAAATTGGGTCGATCCCTAGCTTTATCAAACGCGGAGATCGAGTCATGATGATCGAATCAGCTAATCTACCAATGGGAATTATTCCTGAATTCGATGTGGAAGTGGTTAGTGAACAGCTGAAAGCTGGGGATTTGTTAATTATGATGAGCGATGGGATTTATGAAGGTGTGAAAAACATTGAGAATCCGGAGTTCTGGATGAAGCGTAAAATAAGGGAACTAGCAACAGATAAACCTCAAGAAATAGCTGATCTGATAATGGAAGAAGTGATTCGAACAGAGTATGGAAGAATTGATGATGATATGACAATCGTCGTAGCAAGGGTGAAGAGGAACATTCCGAAATGGTCTACGATTCCAATCTATTCGGCACCTTCATTCAGAAAGAAAAAAGCACAATAGGATCAATCTACAGCATGTATAAACTCTCCTCCTGAAGGCGATGCTTGTAACAGCAAAAAAGGAGGAGTCGAGATGAAAAAAGGAACGCTTAGACAGATTCTATTAATAACAGACGGATGTTCTAATCAGGGGGAAGATCCGGTTGCAATGGCGGCTCTTGCAAGAGAGCACGGGATGACGGTAAATGTTATTGGTGTACTTGATGAAAATGAGCGGACTGACAGCGGACTTAAGGAGATTGAGAATATTGCTTTATCTGGAGGGGGCATCCACCAGCTAGTTTATGCTAGACAATTGTCGCATACGGTGCAGATGGTTACGCGGAAAGCGATGACTCAGACGATCCAGGGATTTATTCATAAAGAATTACAATCTATTCTAGGTGCCGAAAAAGAGATAGAAGATTTACCGCCTGATAAGCGGGGGCAGGTGGTAGAAGTGGTAGATGAACTGGGGGAAACGATGGATCTTGAAGTGTTGATTATGATTGATACGAGTGCGAGCATGCAGCATAAACTTCCAACGGTAGAGGATGCCCTTCTAGACCTTTCCATTAGTCTCCACTCAAGAATTGGTCAGAATGAATATGCTTTATATGCATTTCCCGGGAAACGGAAGCAAGTCGAACAACTGATGGATTGGACACCTCAAATGAAAGATATTCATACGATTTTTCCTAAGCTGAGCTCTGGTGGTATCACACCAACAGGTCCTGCACTTAAAGAAGCAATTGAAGCCTATCAGAAAAAACGTTCAAAGAGAGGACTGCTAGAAGATGGCGGCTACTTCGAAGAATCAGGCAGCTAATGTTCCTCGTGGAACAAGAATAAGAGGGAAATGGAACAAACAAAGCTATCAAGTTATTAAAAAGCTTGGTAACGGCGCGCTCGGCACCGTTTATTTAGCAGACTCTAACAGAGGAAACGTAGCTATCAAAGTAGGGATTGATAGTATGTCAATTACTTCTGAAGTCAATGTTCTCAAACAGCTTTCGATGGTCCAGGGAACGGTTCTTGGGCCGTTTTTCTATGAGGTCGATGATTGGGAGATGAACGGAAGGTGTTATCCTTTCTATGTAATGGAGTATATCAATGGAGAGCCGCTTTTTTCCTTTATTGAGAGAAGGGGGAAAGAATGGCTTGGCATCTTGATGCTTCAGCTTCTACGTGATTTAGGAGCACTTCACCGTGAAGGATGGGTGTTTGGAGATCTAAAGCCGGATAATTTACTCGTTGAAGGATCACCACCAACTATACGCTGGCTTGATGTTGGGGGTACAACAGGAATGGGGAGGTCTGTTAAAGAGTTTACCGAATTCTTCGATCGTGGATATTGGGGGCTCGGAACGAGAGTTGCAGAACCTTCATATGATTTGTTCTCTGCTGCAATGGTTATGATTAATGCAGCCTATCCGCAGCGTTTTGAAAGACCTAAGAAGGACTCAGAACTTTTTCTACTGAACAAAATAGAGAAAAGTCCACTTCTTAATGCTTACAAGCCGATTCTTAAAAAGGCGCTTAAGGGAAGTTATCAAAATGCTTCAGAAATGCGCCAAGAACTCTTCTCACTTCTGCAGGGTGTAAAGTCGGTAGCAAGTAATCGTTCCCCTACATCATCTAAATCGAGAGTGAAATCGAGACAAAAACGTCAGAAACCAAAGAAGCAAAAGCGTTCTGGGTGGATTGAAACTGTTCTTTTGTTCGCTTTTATTCTGTTCTTTTATACTTTATACTTAGTTGGCCATGTCTTTTAATGATAAAAAGGTTTGAAGAAGACACCGTTAGGCTATTAGTACTAAATGAAAAACTGTTTTGATAAACAGGAAGCGAGAGGAAGACAGAGGTTGTTACAGGATGTTGACCGTTTTATCGAGAAACATGATTTGTTGGGCAAAAGAGATACCGTTGTCGTTGGTGTTTCGGGAGGACCAGATTCTATCGCATTACTCCACTATCTAACGAATGCGCTTTCCGACTATCAATTATCGGTTATTGCTGCGCATATGAATCATGAACTCCGGGGCGAGGAATCACTAGAGGATCTTGCCTTCGTGGAACGGTATTGTAAGCAAGAAGGAATTACTTTTGAGGCTTCTTCCGAAGATGTTGGTCGTTACAAAGAAGTTCACCAACTATCAACGCAAGTAGCTGCAAGGGAATGTCGCTATCATTTTTTTGAGCAGGTTATGGAAAGGTATCACGCAAATGCTCTCGCACTTGCTCATCATGGTGATGATCAGATTGAAACAATGTTGATGAGGCAAGTCCATGGTAGCACTGGTGCTGGTTTAGCTGGTATGCCTGTAAAACGACCGTTTTCAACCGGGATGATCATTCGTCCATTTTTAGGTATAACAAAAGAGCAGGTTTTGGATTACTGTGATACTCACTCGCTTTCATATCGAATCGATCCATCTAATTCAAGCGACCGATATGTGAGAAATCGTTTCAGACATCATGTATTGCCCTTTTTAAAAGAAGAGAATCCAAGTGTCCATCTGAGGTACCAGTTATATAGTGAACGTCTACAAAGTGACGAGCAGTATTTAATGCAGCAAGCAAGCGCTCATTTGGAAGATGTAATCGTTGAACAAAATGACAAATTTGTGAAGTTGGATATCAAGTCGCTTCAAAGCCTGCCTATTCCTTTACAAAGAAGAGTGATTCATCTAATATTAAATTATCTTTATACAGGCAATGCTCCTTTTTCTTCTATACATATTGAGGATTTGCGGTTAATGTTCGATTCTGAGCACCCTTCTGCTTCCCTTAATCTGCCCCTAGAACTGAGGGCGGTAAAATCTTATACCACCTGTTATTTTTCTTTTGAAACCTTTTTGCATCCAGAACCGTATGAGTATCATCTATCTTTGAGAGGCTCTGTGGAAACACCGCTCGGAACGATTACGGCCGTTCCAATCGATTCGATTCCACCACAACTTTCTCCTAATGATCTCATAATGGAAGAAGTGGCTTTTCCATTGGTAGTGCGCTCAAGACATTCTGGTGATCGAATTCAGCCAAAAGGCATGATAGGAACGAAAAAGGTAAAAGATATTTTTATCGACCGTAAAATAGACCGTTCAGAGCGTGATGTTTGGCCGATTGTTGAGGATCGAATGGGTCACATCATTTGGGTCGCTGGAGTTACTCGTTCTGAAAAAGCAACACTGTCTGCAAAAAAGAATAAGCTCGTGCATTTACATTATGCAAAAAAATTACATAGGTTGGGAGGGCAATACCACTGATGTTAAATGAAATTCAAGAAACATTAATTAGTGAAGAACAAATTCAAGAGAAATGCCGTGAATTGGGTAAGAGACTTTCTGATGAGTACGATGACCGCTTCCCACTTGTGATTGGCGTACTAAAAGGTGCAATGCCTTTCATGGGTGATTTAACAAAGCGTATGACTTGCCATCTTGAAATGGACTTTATGGACGTATCAAGCTATGGCAATTCAACCGTATCTTCTGGTGAAGTTAAGATTATCAAGGATCTTGACACATCTGTAGAAGGGCGAGACGTCCTTATTCTTGAAGATATTATTGATAGTGGTCTAACGCTAAGCTATCTAATCGATCTGTTGAAATACCGTAAAGCAAAATCGATTAAGATTGTGACGCTTCTTGACAAGCCAACTGGCAGAAAGGTTGATCTTAAGCCTGATGTTGCTGGTTTCATCGTTCCAGATGAGTTTGTTGTTGGTTATGGTCTGGATTTTGCTGAAAGATACCGTAACCTACCGTTTATCGGTATTCTTAAGCCCGAGATTTATCAAGGTTAATTTGTTGTAGTCAGTTGTGCCAATATGGTAAGATAATCTATGGTTTCCTGTTCGTGGGAGGAGGTAAGGAATGAATCGTATCTTCCGTAATACAATATTTTATTTGTTAATATTCCTCGTCGTAGTAGGTGTTGTTAGCTTCTTTAACGGAACAAACAATGACACTAATGTATTAGATTACGGCGAATTTCAATCAAAACTGAATAATGGTGAGATTCAAGAATTAACGCTACAACCTGAGCGTGGTGTATACACTGTTACTGGTCAGTTAACAGGTGATGGAGAGGATAACACTTTCGTTACCAACGTACCTGACTCACAGAACGCTATAGAAAATATTATCAACTCAGAGAACACAACGGTAACAGTTGAAAAGGCACCTGAGCAAAGCGGCTGGGTTACTTTTCTAACATCGATTATTCCTTTCATTATTATTTTCATTTTATTCTTCTTCTTGCTTAACCAGGCTCAAGGCGGCGGTGGCCGTGTTATGAACTTTGGTAAGAGTAAAGCGAAGCTATACAGTGAAGAGAAAAAGAAAGTAACATTTAAAGATGTAGCTGGAGCTGATGAAGAAAAGCAAGAACTTGTCGAGGTTGTTGAATTCTTGAAAGATCCTCGTAAGTTCGCAGCAGTGGGCGCACGTATTCCAAAAGGTGTTCTTCTAGTAGGACCTCCGGGAACTGGTAAGACATTGCTAGCACGAGCTGTAGCTGGTGAAGCTGGAGTACCGTTCTTCTCGATTTCTGGTTCTGATTTCGTAGAAATGTTTGTTGGTGTTGGTGCTTCACGTGTACGTGATCTATTCGAAAACGCCAAGAAAAACGCACCTTGTATTATCTTTATTGATGAAATTGACGCAGTTGGACGTCAGCGTGGCGCGGGTCTTGGCGGCGGTCATGACGAGCGTGAACAAACGCTTAACCAACTTCTAGTTGAAATGGATGGATTTAGTGCAAACGAAGGAATCATTATCGTTGCAGCTACTAACCGTCCTGATATTCTTGACCCGGCACTTCTTCGTCCTGGACGCTTTGACCGTCAAATTCCGGTAAACCGTCCTGATGTTAATGGTCGTGAAGCAGTCCTAAGAGTCCATGCACGTAACAAGCCTCTCAGTGATGAAGTTGATTTAAAAACCATTGCGATGCGTACACCAGGATTTTCTGGTGCGGATCTTGAGAACTTGTTAAACGAAGCTGCACTTGTTGCTGCACGTCATGACAAGAAGAAAGTAGACATGAATGACATTGACGAAGCAACGGACCGTGTTATTGCAGGACCTGCTAAGAAAAGTCGTGTTATTTCTCAGAAAGAAAAGAACATTGTTGCATACCATGAAGCGGGTCATACCATTATTGGTACCGAGCTTGATAATGCTGATATTGTTCATAAAGTTACCATCGTCCCGCGTGGACAGGCAGGCGGCTATGCTGTAACCCTTCCTAAGGAAGACCGTTACTTGATGACGAAGCCTGAGTTAGAAGATAAAATTATCGGTCTACTTGGTGGTCGTGTAGCAGAAGAAATTACGTTTGGTGAAGCAAGTACTGGTGCAAGTAATGACTTCCAACGCGCAACAGCGATCGCTCGTAGCATGGTTACAGAATATGGTATGAGCGAAAAGCTTGGTCCTATGCAGTTCGGTTCTGGTTCAGGAGGAAACGTCTTCCTAGGACGTGATATCCAGAATGAACAGAACTATAGTGATTCATTTGCTAATGAGATTGATCTTGAGGTTCAGAAGATCATCAAATCATCATATGAACGTTGTCGCAAGATCTTACTTGATAATCAGGACAAGTTAAATCTTGTAGCTGAAACGCTTAAAGAGCTTGAAACGCTTGATGCTGAACAAATCCGTTCTCTTGTTGAAGATGGTAAACTTCCAGAAGGACACCATGCAAATGGTACTTCAGAAGATGTGAAAGTAAACATCTCTAAGAAGGAAGAGAAACCTGAAGATAACGAAGAACAAGAATAAGTAAGTAAAGCAGGGTGTTTAACGACACCCTGCTTTTTTATATGGTTTGGTTGTTATCATATGCTTTTTGTTGATGGTAAACGTTTTCAAAAAAGAACTTCGTTTTTGAATACAATGTATGGTATAACTATAGAGAGCATGATAGAAGTTAATTTTTTGAATAAGGTGATAATATGATACTAGTGCTTGACGTAGGGAACACGAACATTGTTCTAGGAGTATATGAAGGTGAAGAATTAACGCATCACTGGCGTATGGGAACAAGCAGAAAGCAGACAGAAGATGAATATGCAATGGTCATTAAAGGTCTCTTCTCTCATGAAGGTCTTTCCTTTGAAGATGTTGAAGGCATTATTATTTCATCTGTTGTTCCACCAATTATGTTTGCTCTTGAGCGTATGTGCCAGAAGTATTTTCATCATAAACCATTAGTAATTGGTCCTGGAATTAAGACAGGACTCAATATAAAGTATGATAATCCTAAAGAAGTGGGAGCTGACCGAATTGTAAATGCTGTTGCAGGTATTCACTTATACGGAGCGCCGCTCATCATTGTTGATTTTGGAACAGCGACAACCTATTGCTATATAGATGAACAGAAGCAATACGTTGGAGGTGCAATTGCACCTGGGATTAACATTTCAACGGAAGCTCTGTACATGCATGCAGCGAAACTTCCGCGAATTGAAATTGCGAAGCCAAATCATATTGTAGGCAAGAATACAGTGAGTGCCATGCAAAGCGGTACATTATACGGCTATGTAGGACAAGTAGAAGGTATTGTATCTAGAATGAAGAAACATGCTACTAAAGAACCGACTGTGATTGCAACTGGTGGACTTGCCTCGTTAATTGCTGAAGAGTGTAGTTTGATTGACGTTGTTGATCCATTTCTAACGCTAAAGGGTCTCCATTTAATTTATAATAAAAACAAAGAAGAACTAAACGCATACCGATAGAGGGATGCGTTTTTCCTTTTTTCTTAATATGTTTGTGGATTTTAGAAAGTTTAGTTTAGGCAAAGGGTAAAGTAGTAAGATACAATAACTTTTCTGTAGATAGTAAACGTCACTTCGGTTTGTCTGAATGGAACTTCTTATTCAAATCATGTATCGTGTAATTGGGTGAATGCCCTTAGTGAAAGGAGAAATAGATAATGAATGATTATTTAATTAAAGCACTAGCATTCGATGGCAATGTTAGAGCTTATGCGATATCAAGTACTGAAATGGTAGCGGAAGCACAGCGTCGTCACACAACGTGGCCAACAGCCTCTGCTGCTCTAGGACGCGCAATGACTGCTTCTACAATGATGGCTTCTGGCCTTAAAGGTAAGGAAAAGATAACTGTCAAAATCGAAGGCGGCGGCCCGATTGGGGCAATTATCGTTGATGCTAATGCTCAAGGTGAAACGCGAGGATATGTTAGCAACCCGCACGTTCATTTTGATCTTAATGAGCAGGGTAAGCTAGATGTTGCTCGTGCAGTTGGACGCGACGGATTTCTATCTGTTGTAAAAGACATCGGTATGAGAGAGAAGTTTACCGGTCAGGTTCCGATTGTCTCTGGTGAACTTGGAGATGATTTTACTTACTATCTCGTAACATCAGAGCAGGTTCCTTCTGCAGTTGGTGTTGGTGTTCTAGTTAATCCAGATAATACTATTCTTTCTGCAGGTGGCTTTATGATTCAATTGCTTCCGGGAGCAGAAGAAGAAACGATTCGCTTTATCGAGAAACGTATTGAAGCTATACCGCCAATTTCTAAGCTCATTCAAGATGGTAAGACGCCAGAAGAAATTCTAAATGAACTTCTTGGGGAAGAAAACATCAAAATCCTTGATAAAATGCCGGTTAAATTTGAGTGCAGTTGTTCCAAAGAGCGTTTCTCAAACGGTATTATGGGACTTGGGAAAGAAGAAATTAATAATATGATTGAAGAAGACGGAGAAGCTGAAACGTCTTGTCATTTCTGTAACGCGCATTATCATTTCTCGAAAGAAGAGTTACAAGAGCTGTATAAGGAAAGTAAACTATAGAATTTTGAAATTGACAGTTAATCACAGGGGTGCTATTCTTTAACTTAGATAATCCCTATTAAAACACTCGGGTTTGAGGAGGCGTGATGATGAGAGTAGCAAATTCAATTACAGACCTAATCGGTCAAACACCAATTGTTAAACTGAATCGCATCACAGATGATAACCACGCAGAGGTGTATTTAAAGCTAGAATTTATGAACCCAGGAAGCAGTGTGAAAGATCGTATTGCTTTGGCAATGATTGAAGCTGCTGAAGAGAAGGGTGAGCTCAAAGCTGGAGATACGTTCGTTGAGCCGACCAGCGGTAATACTGGTATTGGTCTTGCGATGGTCGCTGCTGCAAAAGGCTATCAGGCTGTGCTCGTTATGCCTGATACGATGAGTGTGGAGCGCCGTAATCTATTAAAAGCGTATGGAGCTAAGCTTGTCTTAACTCCTGGTTCTGAGGGTATGGGCGGAGCAATTCGCAAAGCGGAAGAACTAGCAAAGGAACATGGTTACTTTATGCCGCAACAATTCCAAAACGAAGCCAATCCTGAAGTACACCGACGTACAACTGGTAAAGAAATTATTGACCAGATGGATAGCCTTGATGGATTTGTAGCAGGAATCGGTACTGGTGGTACCATTACAGGTGCTGGAGAAGAACTCAAGAAGCACTTCCCTTCCATTAAGCTCTATGCAGTAGAACCAACTGACTCGCCAATTTTATCTGGTGGTAAGCCTGGACCTCATAAGATCCAAGGAATTGGAGCGGGTTTTGTACCATCTATTCTAAACACTGAAGTGTACGATGAAGTTATTCAAGTGCAGAATGATCAGGCGTTTGAATGGGCTAGAAAAGCTGCTCGTGAAGAAGGAGTACTAGGTGGTATTTCATCTGGTGCTGCAATCTATGCAGCACTGGAAGTAGCGAAAAAGCTTGGTAAGGGTAAGAAAGTGTTAGCTGTCATTCCAAGTAATGGTGAACGCTATCTTAGTACACCACTTTTTCAATTTGACGATGAGTGACAATGAAGCAGTCCTTTAGAGGACTGCTTTTTTTTATACGAAAAAGTGATAGTTGATGCAGAGTGGATCTAAATTTAAAGGAAAGTTTTTCTAATGGCCTGCTGTAAAGAGTTAGGGGAGTATAAAAAGGATGAAGCAATACGTCACTTCATGTAGAATAAAGGCATAAATAGAGCGGAAGCATACGCTTAGCTTTTGATAGGGTGTGAAGAATATTGCTAGACCAGCTAGAAAAAACAGCACGCAATCCGATTTTTGAGACTCTTGAAATGGGGTCTGAGGAGTGGTTCCAACGGTATAAACAGTTTAGTAAAGATCAATCGGAGCATATTTTGTTGGATAGTACTCGTGGTGGTAGGTATAGTATGTTTGGCATGAAGGCTATCGCTCACCTTTATGGAAGAGGATCTTTCCTAACGGTTACGGAATCCGGTGAAGAACCTAAGACGCAAGAAGGTAATTTATTGGATCTTATGCAGTTATGGATGCAGCAGAATGTGAGTAGTACAGATCACCGTTTACCTGACTTCCAGGGAGGGGCGATGGGATTTTTCAGTTATGATATCGTACGCCAAATAGAGAATTTACCAAACCTCTCTGATGACGACCTTGATCTTCCGGAACTGTCTTTTGTTGTCTACGAAGACGTTGGTGTATATGATCATGAAGAACAAAGATTGTGGTTCATTTCTCAAGTTGAGAAAGGACGGGAGCATGAAGGACGAGCTCGACTAACAACATATAAACAAGAGTGGACGAAACCGATTGATATTATTTCAAGTAAACCTTTTGTTCACACAGAAAAAACGAAGCAATTCTTTTCAATGAGTGAAGAAACTTTTGCTAATGCAGTTCAAAAAGTGCAGGAGTATATCTCTAATGGAGATGTTTTTCAAGTGAACCTTTCACTGAGGGAATCGAGAACATTGCATAGTGATCCCTTATCGGTTTATGAGATGTTGAGAGAGATCAATCCCTCACCTTACATGTCTCTCATCCACACAGATTCATTCGATATTGTTAGTGCTTCTCCAGAGCTCCTTATAAAGAAAAAGGGACGTGAATTAAGCACAAGACCAATAGCGGGCACAAGGTCACGTGGAAAAGATGATTCAGAAGATGTACGACTAGCGAGGACGCTGATTGAAAATGAAAAAGAGCGGGCTGAGCATGTGATGCTAGTTGATCTTGAGCGAAATGATCTTGGGCGAGTCTGCACGTATGGAACTGTAGAAGTTGATGAATTCATGGTAATTGAAAAGTATTCACACGTTCAGCACATTGTTTCCAACGTTCGAGGCATTGCGTCTCCTAGCAGTACGGCATTTGATGCAATCAAAGCAACGTTTCCAGGTGGCACAATTACCGGTGCCCCCAAAATTAGAACGATGGAAATAATCGAAGAACTTGAGCCTGTTCGTCGTGGCGTTTACACTGGTTCTATTGGGTGGATAGGTTTCAACGATGATATGGAATTGAACATCGCAATTCGTACGATGTTAATTAAAGACCAAGTCGCGCACGTTCAAGCAGGTGCTGGCATTGTCATTGACTCTAATCCAGAAGCAGAATATAAAGAGTCGTTAAAAAAAGCAAGAGCACTTTGGAAAGCGAAAGAAATAAGTGAAGAGACTAGCGGAGATTAGCTTAGAGGAGGAATAATTATGATTTTAATGATTGATAATTACGATTCATTTACGTATAACCTTGTACAGTATTTGGGGGAGATGGGTGAGGAGCTCGTCGTAAAGCGAAATGACGAAATAACGATTAAGGAAATTGAAGAGATTGATCCAGCGTTTATTATGGTTTCACCTGGACCGTGCAGCCCGAATGAGGCAGGCATAAGTATGGAAGTCATCAAGCACTTTGCTGGCCGCATTCCTATTTTTGGGGTTTGTCTTGGACATCAGTCGATTGCACAAGTGTTCGGTGGAGATGTTGTTAAAGCTGATCGATTAATGCACGGTAAAACTTCCGAAATGAGCCATGATGGAAGAACCATTTTCCAAGGGATTCAGAATCCTTTCACCGCAACAAGGTATCATTCTTTAATTGTTAAAAAAGAAACCTTACCAGAATGCTTTGAAATTAGTGCTTGGACTGAGGAAGGCGAAATTATGGCTATCCGACATAAGGAGCTCGCTGTTGAAGGAGTGCAGTTCCATCCTGAATCCATTATGACGGGAACTGGAAAGACGCTTCTCAAAAACTTTATTGATACACATCGGAAAGAGCCATGTTTATAAACATTAACGGTAATATTATAGATGAGAGAGAAGCGGTCATTTCAGTTTACGATCATGGTTATTTGTACGGTATCGGTGTTTTTGAGACGTTTCGCACATATAATGGTCATCCTTTTTTGTTTGATGATCATTTTGATCGATTGAAAGCATCGCTCGAAGAATTACAGATTACGCTACCCTATACAAAACTGAAGCTCTTGGATGAGGTGAAGCGGACGATTCAGGCGAACGATATGGTGGATGCTTATGTTCGCTTAAACATATCCGCAGGATCAGGAGAAATAGGACTTCAAACAGAACCTTATCACTCACCTCAAATCATCATCTATGTAAAGCCTATTGGTGAACCAGTTCGTAAAGAGAAGCGTGGCGTCATTCTGTCACTGAGAAGAAACTCGCCTGAAGGAGCTGTACGGCTCAAGTCTCACCATTACTTAAATAATATTTTGGCGAAACGCGAAGTTGGAAATGATCCTTCTATAGAAGGCATTTTCCTCTCACAGGAAGGTGTGCTCGCTGAGGGAATTGTATCCAACTTATTCTGGATTAAGGAAGGCGTCTTATATACACCTGCTATAAGCACTGGTATATTAAATGGCATTACGCGCCAATACATTTTATACGCTGCACAGAAACTTGGAATAAAGGCCATAGAGGGTAGCTTTGAAAAAGAAGAACTGTTTGCAGCTGATGAAGCGTTTATTACGAACTCTATTCAAGAAATTGTTCCGCTATATCAGATCGAACATGTGCTGTTACCTGGACTTGATGGTTCTGTCACGAACAGGCTCATCCACCACTATGAACAACACCGCATTTCGCTATTTAGTCGAACTGAATGCTAACCAAGAACATATGGACATAAAGGAGTGAGCCGTTTGACGACGGTAATGAATAAACAAACGAATCATCCTATGGTGATGGAGTGGCGGGATAGCTTAATCGATTGGAATCAGAAAACATGGATCATGGGGATTTTAAACGCAACGCCTGATTCTTTTTCAGACGGTGGAGAGTATAACACGGTCGATCACGCAGTAGCTCATGCTTTACAACTTGTAGAGGAAGGCGCCGATCTTATTGATATTGGAGGGGAATCTACTCGTCCCGGTGCTACACCGGTATCATTAGAAGAAGAGCTTAATCGTGTCATTCCAGTTATAAAAGCCGTAAGAAAAGTGGTCGATGTTCCCATTTCAATTGACACTTACAAAGCAGAAGTGGCTGATCAGGCAATATTAGCAGGTGCCGATATCATTAACGATGTATGGGGAGCTAAAGCTGATAGTGAAATGGCGAAAGTAGCTGCATCCCATGCAGTTCCAATTATCTTAATGCATAATCGTTATGATGCAGACTATGGTGACATAATGGAAGATATAAAAGCGGATGTGGAAGAAAGTATTGCGATTGCACTTGAAGCGGGTGTATCTGATCGTAACATCATTCTAGATCCAGGTATCGGTTTTGCCAAAACGCATGAACAAAATCTTGAAGTGATGAGAAGGTTAGACGAGTTTGCAGCGATTGGCTATCCAGTCTTACTAGGAACGTCAAGGAAATCAATTGTAGCAAAAACGTTAAATACACCACCGGACGACAGGGTTGAGGGAACAGGTGCTACTGTCTGTCTTGGAATAGAGCGAGGTTGTCACATTATCCGAGTACACGATGTAAAGCCTATTGTACGAATGGCAAGAATGATGGATGCTATGCTCAAGCCACAAATGAATTACTAATCAGGAGGATGAAGCGAATGGATAAGATCTATTTAAACGGAATGAAGTTTTATGGCTATCACGGAGTCTTTCCCGAGGAAAACAAGCTTGGTCAGCGTTTCTGTGTAGATTTGACACTTGAAGCTGATCTTTCGAAGGCAAGTGAATCAGATGATCTTAATTATACGGTTAATTATGCCGATGCTTATAATACGATTAAAGCAATTGTAGAGGGAGAACCAAGAAAATTAGTTGAAACTATTGCTGAAGAAATTACAACTAAGATGTTTAAGACATTTGAAATTGTCGAAGCTTGTACAGTTAAAGTAATTAAACCAGATCCACCAATTGATGGTCATTATGACTCAGTGGCAATTGAGATGAAGAGGGAACGGAATGAATAGTGTGTATATTGGGATTGGTTCCAATATTGGGGATCGAGAGAGTTACATTAAAACATCCCTTAAAAGAATTCAAGAGTATCCTGGGGTAGATATCGCTGATGTGTCCTCCCTGTATGAAACGGCCCCGGTAGGTGTAACGGAGCAGGCTGCTTTTTTGAATATGGTCGCGTTTCTAGAAACCGAAATGAATGCCTTTCAGCTATTAGAAATTCTTCAAGGAATCGAACAGTCTCTCGGTAGAGAACGAGATATTCGCTGGGGACCTCGAACAATAGATCTTGACATATTACTCTATAATCACGAAAATATTGTAGCAGAGGGTCTCGTGATTCCACATCCTAGACTTTTAGAGCGAGGTTTTGTGATTATTCCTCTTCACGAACTTAGTCCGGATGCCACTATTCCAACTACAAACAAAAGAATTGATTCTTATCTTGACCACATAGAAGATAAAGAAGGTGTACGTCTATGGAAGAAGAAGTCTGCGGGAGACGTATTCGCGCTTTTCGAAAGTTAAAAGGTTATACTCAGGAGCAGCTTGCTAAACAACTGGGTATCTCGGTTTCGATATTAGGGGAGATTGAGCGCGGAAATCGAAAGCCGACCAAAGATTTTATGCAATTAGTAGCTGAGCAGCTTAGAGTGCCGCTACGCGAGCTCTTTCCTACTGAAGAGAACCAAGGAATGAGATGAAGGCATATTAGAAGCTAGTCCGTTAACACTTATTTTGGGTGTTAGCGCTAATGGCTGTTGTATGAAGAAGATAAATACTAGAGATGGTCTTGCTGAACTCCTATACGGATAATTCAAGAGATTGAATTGAAACTAGCCGTTTGACTTTCGAACTAGCATTTTCTATACTACAGCTAGGAAATGACAAACTGCCAGTAAGAATACTGGCAGTTTTCTTCATATATGCCTCGATACACCCGGGGCGTTTGTCATTGATAATATGCACGGCAATGCTTGCTATTCATCCTGCTTTCCGATAAAGTAATAGCGGGATAAACATAGATTGACAGGAGTGATAGAGATGAGTCAGGAGCTTGAACTAAATGATCTTCTAAAAGTAAGAAGAGAAAAACTTGACGTTCTTAAGAATAATAACATTGATCCGTTCGGACATCGATTCGACCGATCTCATACTGCAAGCAAAATGCTAGAAGAGTTCGATTCCTTCACAAAGGAAGAACTTGCTGAACAAGAAAAGACTGTTTCATTAGCTGGTAGAATTATGACGAAGCGAGGAAAAGGGAAAGCCGGATTCGCGCACGTACAAGATCTAACTGGTCAAATTCAGTTCTATGTTCGTAAAGATGCAGTAGGTGATGAGCAATACGAACTATTCGATTCAATGGATATTGGAGATATTATCGGTGTTAGTGGTGAAGCGTTTAAAACAAAAGTAGGCGAACTATCTGTAAAGGTAAGCGACTTGCAGCTGCTTTCTAAATCACTTCGTCCACTTCCAGATAAATTTCATGGCTTAAAAGATGTAGAGCAGCGCTATCGTCAGCGTTATTTAGATCTCATCATGAGTCCTGAATCGAAACAAACGTTTATTGCAAGAAGTCGCATTATCCAATCAATGAGACGCTATCTAGATGATCAAGGGTTTCTTGAAGTGGAAACTCCTATGATGCATTCTATTCCAGGCGGAGCATCTGCACGTCCGTTTGTCACGCATCATAATGCACTTGATATGGAATTGTATATGCGTATTGCGATAGAACTACATTTGAAGAGATTGATCGTTGGCGGTATGGAACGCGTATATGAAATAGGTCGCGTCTTCCGTAATGAGGGCGTATCAACTCGACACAATCCTGAGTTCACAATGTTAGAACTTTATGAAGCCTACGCTGATTATAAAGATGTAATGTCTTTAACCGAGCAAATGGTTGCTCATATTGCGAAAGAAGTAACAGGCTCTACAACAGTCCAATATGGTGAAGATGAAATAAATCTAGAACCTGAATGGAAGAGACTTCATATGGTAGACGCAGTGAAAGAAGTAACAGGCGTAGACTTCTGGCAGCAAATGACTGATGAAGAAGCTCGTGACCTAGCAAAAGAGCACGGTGTAGATGTTAAAGAAACAATGGATTTTGGACATGTTGTAAATGAATTCTTCGAACAAAAAGTAGAAGATACTTTAATCCAACCTACATTCGTTTATGGTCATCCTGTTTCTATTTCACCACTAGCAAAGAAAAATCCTGAAGATGGTCGATTTACAGATCGATTCGAATTATTCATTGTTGCACGTGAACATGCAAATGCATTTACTGAGCTCAACGATCCAATCGATCAAAGAGAGCGTTTTGAAGCACAGCTTGTTGAACGTGAACAGGGTAATGATGAAGCACACATGATGGATCATGATTTTATTGAGGCTCTCGAATACGGACTACCTCCAACCGGAGGGCTTGGAATCGGGATAGATCGTCTTGTTATGCTATTAACTAATGCACCTTCTATTAGAGATGTGCTGCTTTTCCCTCAAATGAGAAACACCGAAAGATAATAGGTTAAGAATGAAGCCCTAACGAGGGCTTCATTTTTTAATTCTTTTTTTAGAAAAAGTATTGCGTGGTTTAATTTTACATGGTATATTAATACTCGCCGTTAAAAACACGGCATCAACGATTTAAATAATTTTAAAAAGTTGTTGACGCAAACTTACTTGATATGTTATATTAGTAAAGTCGCTGAAAACGACATTAAAAAAACGAATTGATCTTTGAAAACTGAACGAAACGCCATGTAAGTAGTTGTTTCTACGGAAACAAAACATTGTTTTAAAAGCTA